>NZ_AP031421.1:0-2536697 GCF_042851345.1 Collinsella sp. i05-0019-G5 | reverse complement strand
AAGTCATTGAGCGTGCGTGACCAAGTGGGGGCCGAGTTTCCAAACGCCCTCGCCAGATCGGTTGCACCGCACGCTTGATTTTGCGCCAGATAGCCCAGCGCGGCGTTGCCGCGATCGCTTACGAACACGTCCGGTTGTGGCTGCACATACTGATTTGCTGCATTAGGATACATCATTTGAGCTGCTGGTTGTTGAGAACTTTGCATCGGCGGCATTTGCTGTTGAAAACTTTGAGGCCACTGTTGGTAAGGCTGCAGAGGCATCTGTTGGGCCCAGGGGTTGTACTGCTGCTGCGGCATCTGCTGGTACGGCTGCTGATATCCCTGCTGGTACTGCTGCGGGAACTGCTGGCCATACCCCAGTGGCGGCATCTGCTGATATGGATATCCCCATTGGTACGGCTGATAGCCCATTTGCTGGCCACCCGGTGCCCCCGTCGCCTGCTGCATTGCTGCTGCATCCTGATCTGCCAGCGGCATGGCCTCTGGCATGTTTGGCGTCATCGACATAGATGCCGCCTGGGGCTCTTGTGTGGGAAGCATTCCGGGCTGCTGCATCTGCCCCACGGGGGGCTGCATCTGCTGCGTTGCCATGGGCTGCTGCGCAAAAGCTCCCGGCAGGGGATATGTGGGCTGCTCCGTCTCGGGCCGCACGGCAGCACCGCGTCCGCCGGCACGCTCGATTTCCTGCACGCGTTTAGGGTTCAGGCTTACCGTAACCACGGTGCCGTTGCCCATGTTGTCCTCGATGGATACGGCACCGCCGGCGTTTTCCAAATACTCCTGCACCATGGGAAACCCTGCTCCGGTTCCACGGATATAGCGCTTCATCTTGCTGTTTGCGCTGGTAACGCCAAAGTCGAAAGCGCGTTCCTTGTCGTCGATGCCGGGTCCTTGGTCAGCAAAGCGGATGGTGTCTCCGCCGTCCAGAATCGAGATGATGGGCTCTGCAAAGTGTGCGTGGATAAAGTTTTCGACAATCTCGCGGATGACCATGAGCGAGATATGGCCACCTTGTTCTTTCATGCACTGGTAGACGGTGTTGGTCGTCTCTTCCAAATACGTGCGGACATCTTGCGGATCGATGACGATCACACGCGGTGTCGACAGCATGTCGTCATAGACGGCGATGCGCGCGGCGTACATGGCTTTTGGCGCCTGCGTTGTCGTCTCTTCACCTTCGTCACGCTCTTCGCGCACGCCGGTGATGTGCTCGTTGTCGGGTGCCGGGTCTCCGGAATCGACCATGGTGTAAAAGTCGTCAGACATGCCGCTCGCAATCTTCCAAAAGGTTTCGAACAAATAGTAGCTCACCGTGCAATGTTTCTCATCTTTCGACAAACTTTCAAAACCTGTTGAAAACTTTGGAAAACGGACGAAAAGTTCTCAACATTGCCAACATGACCTGTTGAAAACTCGATGAAATATCATGAAAAGTTGCCATGCACCGCTAAATCGAGCTTGGCTTATGGGGGAACCGTGTGAACTGCGCAACCTTTTACCTTTGATTTCTTGACATTTGAACATTGATTTCCCTACAATCTTCAAGCTCACGTGTCTATATCTGCGTCCGCGTCCCCGCGGACACTCGAAATGCAGCAGGAGGAACTTAAGATGAAGCGTACGTATCAGCCTAATAAGCGTAAGCGTGCCAAGACCCATGGCTTCCGTGCCCGTATGGCCACTAAGGGTGGTCGTGCCGTGCTCGCCCGTCGTCGCGCCAAGGGCCGCAAGCGTCTCACTGTCTAGCAGCGATACACACATCTCGCATGAAGACTATTAAGTCTCGGCAAGATTTCGAGCATGTGTTCAGTCAGGGGCGTCGTTTCAATCACCCTCTGATTCGAATGACCATATGTGAATCGGTTGGCGAAGGCGACTCCGGAAGGGTCGCCTTCGTTGGTGCTAAGCGACTCGGTTGTGCCGTCGTGCGCAACCGATCTAAGCGTGTGATGCGCGAGGCCGCCCACAGCTGCGGATTTCCCGTTGCGGGTTATGACATCATCTTGTTTGCAACTCCCAAGACGAGGGTTTCCTCGCCGCAGGAGATGGACAAGGCGTTGCGTTCGCTTATGAAGCGCGCCGGCGTTGCCGGGGAGGAGCGATGAGCAATCACGTTTTGCGACGTGTTGCCATCGCTCCTATTCGCATATATCAACAGGTTATTTCGCCCTTATTGCCTGACGCCTGCATTTATTACCCAACGTGCTCGCAATACGCCATCCAGGCGATTGAGAAGCACGGTGTTTTGAGAGGCTGCTGGCTTGCCGTGAGGCGCATCGCTCGCTGCAATCCCCTGCACGTCGGCGGTTATGACCCTGTGCCCTAGCGGGCACTCGCTATCGGAGGAAAACTTACATGTGGGATTGGATCGTTAACATCCTTTTCGAGCTGCTCAAGCTCATCCAGACCTTTGCGGTCGACTGGGGCCTGTCCATCATCATCCTGGTGGTCATCATCCGTCTGCTGCTGACGCCGCTTATGCTCAAGTCGACCAAGTCGACGGCTCGCATGCAGGTGCTGCAGCCCAAGATGCTCGAGATCCAGGAGCGCTATGCCGACGATCCCCAGCGTCAGGCCGAGGAGATGCAGAAGTTCTACAGCGAGAACAAGTTCAACCCCATGGCTGGCTGTCTGCCGCTGCTGATTCAGATGCCTATCATGTTCGCCCTGTTTACATTGCTGCGCAACCTGCCGCAGTACTTTAACAACGGCACGTTCTCGTTCTTCAACATCCTGCCCGACCTGACCACCACGCCGAGCGCTTCCTTTGCCGATGGCTTTATGGTTGCACTGCCTGCGCTGGTTTGCCTGATCCTGTTTGCCGTCCTGACCCTGATTCCGCAGCTCTATATGTCGCGCAACCAGACCGGCCAGCAGGCTCAGAGCATGCGTATGATGGCCGTTGTCATGACGGTCATGATGCTTTGGATGGGCTGGAGCCTTCCCGTTGGTGTTCTGCTGTACTACGACGTCTCGTCTGCTTGGCAGGTTATCCAGCAGATTTTTGTGACGCAGAAGGTCATCGACAAGGCGAAGGCCGATGAGGAGGAGCGTCTTAAGAACGCTCCGCTGCAGGTTGAGGTCACTCGTCGCGAGAAGAAGCCGCGCCCGCACAAGAAGAAGTAGTGGGATATCAATCTTATTTAGGTACCTAACTTTTGGAGTACGTTATGTCTGAAGAGATCATCGAGGATATGCTTGAGGAGGTTGCCCCGCAGGTCGCGGGCGATTATCCCGAGATTGCACAGCGCTACAAGGCTGGTGAAGAGCTGACCGATGAGGAGCTCGACACCATTGCCGATGTTGCGATTTCCATCCTGCGTTCCATCCTTTCGCACTTCGATGCCGCCAACTCTCCTATCGATGAGTATGAGGGCGACGAGGGTGAGCTGATTTTGGATGTAACGGCTCCCGACCTTGCTGTTCTCATTGGCCGTCATGGTCGCACTCTTGATGCTCTTCAGGTTATGTTCTCTTTGCTGGTGAGCCGCAAGCTTGGCTTTAGGTATCCGGTTGTAGTGGACGTCGAGGGATACAAGAGTCGCCGTCAGGATAAGGTCGCCTCCATGGCTCAGTCTGCTGCCGAGCGTGCCATCCGCACTCATAAGAGTGTTTCGCTTCCGCCCATGAATGCCTACGAGCGCCGACTGGTTCACATTGCACTTCGTGGCAACGATGCAGTCGATACTCATTCTGAGGGTTCTGACCCTGATCGCCATGTGGTGATTGTTGCTCGATAATCTACTCGAGCTTATGCTAGGGGGACGTGGTTTCCACGTCCCCTTTTTTTGTCAAAAGTTCTCGATACGCTGATTTTTGTCAGAAAGGAGCTTCAGTTGTTTGTACTTACCGATCAGCAGGCTGACGAGATGTTGAGTCGCCTAACTTCCTATTGCAAAGAATATTCCTTGAGCGTAACTGATATTGAGCTGAGGAAATGTATCCAGCATTTGGATTTGGTTCTAGAAACAAATAAGACAACCAATCTCACCCGTATTCTTAACGTAGAAGATGCTGCCGTACTTCATATCCTCGACTCACTTGTTTTGCTCCCCTATATCAATAAGGCTCCTGAGGGAGCTTTGCTCGATATGGGAACAGGTGCGGGCTTCCCTGGTATTCCATTAACCATAACCACGCATCGTAAAGCTACTTATATTGACTCTGTTGGCAAGAAGGTTGATGCGGTTAATTCCTTTGTCCATGCTCTTGGATTGAAACATGCTCATGCGGTTCATGATCGTCTTGAAGAATATGCTCGAAGCCATAAGAAGCAGTTCTCCGTTGTAACCGCCCGCGCACTGGCCCCTCTACCGATTCTTGTTGAGTATGCGGCTCCGTACCTGAAGGATGGAGGGCTATTTGTTATCACCAAGGGCAATCCTTCGGATGAGGAGCTTGCTTCCGGCATGTCAGCAGCTAAGATTTGCGGCTTCACTTTGCTTCTGAATGACGCAATTGATTTGCCTGAAGGCTTGGGTCACAGGGAGTTCATTGTTCTTAAGAAGAGTCATTCAGCATCCGTTTCATTGCCTCGTGCAAATGGCATGGCAAAGAAGAATCCGCTTGCCTAGATGTTTCACGTGAAACATAATGGTTACTAACAGCTTGCAGTGTTTCACGTGAAACATAGCAGTTGCTATCGATTCGGAATGTTTCACGTGAAACATCCTCCGTTTGACAGCTTTAATACACACCAGGAGGGACCGTGGGATTTCGCGACGTTAAGCGTTCTAAGAGCGCAAAAGACACGCGTATCATTGCAATCATCAATCAAAAAGGCGGCGTCGGTAAGTCAACGACGGCTGTAAACCTTGCAGCAGCACTGGGTGAGCAGGGTCGTAAGACACTGATTGTTGATTTTGATCCGCAGGGAAACAGCACCAGTGGATTCGGAATTGAAAAAGAAGACCTTGATCACTGCATCTATGATGCATTGCTGAATGATGTGCCGGCAGAATCGCTTGTTCTTGATACAAATTGCAAAAAGGTATTCGTAATTCCGGCTACAATTCAGCTTGCAGGCGCGGAAATTGAACTCGTAAGCGCAATTGCTCGTGAAACCCGTCTCAAAGATTTGCTTGAGCCGATTCAGGACGAGTTCGATTTTATTTTCATTGACTGCCCTCCTTCGCTCGGCCTGCTTACTATCAACGCTTTGACCGCAGCAGACAGCGTTTTGATTCCGATCCAGTGCGAGTATTACGCACTCGAGGGCGTTACGAAGCTGCTTGAGTCAATGAAGATGGTCAAATCTCGTCTGAACAAGGGCTTAGACACCTACGGTGTGCTTATGACCATGTATGACTCGCGTACTTCACTATCGAATCAGGTTGTTGAGGAGGTTCAATCGTACTTTGGTGATAAGGCGTTTAAGACGCTAATCCCCCGTACGGTTAAAATCTCCGAAGCTCCGTCTTTTGGAGAACCAGTAATTACCTATGCACCTCAAAATAAGGGTGCAAAAGCATATATGAACCTTGCAAAAGAGGTGATCAAGCGTGCCTAGTGTAAAGAAACGTGGCGGATTGGGACGTGGACTGAATGCTTTGGTCTCAGAGGCCGAGTATGAGACCGGCGGTTCGGCTGCATCGGCTTCAAATGCTGCATCTGAAACAAAACTACCTATTGAGGATATCGTTCCCAACCCTAATCAGCCGCGAATTCACTTTAACGAAACTGAACTTCGCGAGTTGAGCGAGTCAATCCAAGAACATGGCGTTTTGCAGCCGCTTTTGGTTCGCAAGCATGGAAACGGCTATGAGATCATCGCTGGTGAGCGTCGTTACCAGGCGTCAAAGCTTGCTGGCCTTGAAGAATTGCCAGTCATCATTAAAGAGGTAAATGATGAAGAGATGCTGGCTCTTGCTCTTATCGAAAACCTTCAACGTTCAGATCTGAATCCCGTCGAAGAGGCTAAGGGCTATCGACAGCTCATCGATGCCAGCGGTATGACCCAGGAGGCATTGTCGAAGGCAGTAAGCAAGTCACGCTCTGCAATTACAAACTCGCTGCGTCTTCTCGATCTCCCCGAAGTAGTTCAGCAGATGATATTTGAGGGTAAACTTACTGCTGGTCATGCACGTGCGATTCTTGCAGTTCCCTATGAGGATGCTCGAATTCGACTTGCAGAGAAGGTTGTTGCAGAGGGCCTTTCCGTAAGAGCGACAGAAAATCTTGCTCCGTTGTTTTCTGCCGGAGAGACACCTAAGACGCCGAGGCCTGCAACCCCTCAGTCTTTTAAAAAGGCAGCCCGCGTGCTTCGTCAGGTTTTTAATACCAACGTGCGTGTGAAGAGCTCGCGTGGAAAGAATAAGATTGAGATTGAGTTTAAAGACGAGGAAGAGCTCTCTCGTATTCTTGGCGAAATGATTCAGTTTGATCAAGGAGGCCAAGATGAGGAATAGAATTTTAACTGCGATTGCATTGGCGACGACTGTCGCGGCTGGTGCCTTTGCTGGCTATAAGATCGCGACAGACGATGAACTTCGAGGTCGTTTGCTTCGTAGTGCGCAAGATATTGTCGATACATCCAAGAAGAAAATGGATGTTATGACAGAAGATGTTGCCATGCGTACAGCTCAGGTAACGAAGAATCCCAAGATTAATCAGGGTTGGGTCGGCAACCAATGGGAAAATGTAGGCTATTAGGTACCTAACAATTACTTAGCATATTGTGATGGGTCCTTGTCTGATTCACGAGACAAGGACCCCTTATTTTGGCCGTAAAAATGGGACCAGTAGCAGCTGATTCAAAATTAAGGTCAATAAATGAAACGACCCCGGTTGCATATCCTGCAACCGGGGTCGTTCGATGTTTCACATGAAACGTTTTGGGGTGCGACTCCCCTATGCGTTCTTCTGAACTTTGAAGCGCTGCTTCAGCTGTCCGCAAGCGGCGTCAATATCGTTACCACGGGAGTTACGAATCGTTGTCTCGATGCCACGGGACTCAAGGCGACGCTGAAGATCCTCAACCTTATGAATCGGCGACGGCTTGAGCGGGCTACCCTCGATGTCGTTAAGCTGAATGAGGTTAACGTGGCACAGCGTTCCCTCGCAGAAGTCGCAAAGCGCCTGCATTTCCGGATTCGTATCGTTGACGCCTTCGATCATGGCATACTCATAGGTTGGGCGGCGGCCGGTCTTCTCGGTGTAGAGCTGAAGCGCTTCGTGAAGGCGAAGCAGCGTGTACTTCTTAACACCGGGCATGAGCTTATTGCGCGTCGACTGGATGGCGGAATGCAGTGAAACAGCAAGCGTGAACTGCTCGGGGATGTCGGCAAATTTGCGAATACCGGGAATAACGCCACTGGTAGAGACGGTGAGGTGACGAGCGCCGATACCGATGCCATCGGGGTCGTTGAGGATTCGCAGCGCCTTGAGAACCTCGTCGTAGTTGGCAAACGGCTCGCCCTGGCCCATGAAGACAACGCTCGTGGCGCGCTCGCCAAAGTCGTTGGATACATGAAGTACCTGGTCGACGATCTCTTGAGCGGTCAGAGAGCGCTTGAGGCCGTTGAGACCGGTAGCGCAAAAGGCGCAGCCCATGCCACAGCCAGCTTGGGTGGAAACGCAGACGGAAAGCTTGTTACGACGGGGCATGCCGACAGTCTCGACGGAAACGCCGTCGTGGTACTCGAGCAAATACTTGCGAGAGCCATCTTTGGAAACCTGCTTGGTTAGTTCAGTCGGCGTGTCAAAGGCAAAAGCCTCTTTAAGCTGCTCGCGGAAAGCCTTAGGAAGGTTTGTCATATCGTCAAACGAACAAACGTTCTTCTCAAAGACCCATTCGATGAGCTGCTTCGCGCGGAAGGCTGGCTGGCCAAGTTCGGCCACGAGCTCGCGAATATCGTTTTGGCTCAAGTCGCGAATGTCCTGAGATTTAGTCCTGGGATTCATGGAAGCCTTTCGATTTTGGGGAAACGTAGAGGGTATCGCTACAATATGGTATCAGCTGCAGAAATTATAGAGGAGGAGTCTGCCCATGCCGGGTAAAAGCCTAGAGAACATGCACGTAGCGGTCTTGGCGGGCGGTCATTCCGCTGAGCGCGAGATCTCGCTCAATTCGGGAAAGAACGTCGTGGTTGCCTTGAAGGAGGCCGGCTACACTTCGGTGGAGCTGCTCGACACGGCTGCTGATGACTTTATGGTAACCATGGCAACCGGCGGCTTTGAGGTGGCGTTTATCGCCATGCACGGTGCCGGCGGCGAGGATGGCGCCATGCAAGGCGCCATGGAGACCCTGGGTATCCCCTACACGGCTTCGGGCGTGCTTGCCAGCGCCTGCGGTGCCGACAAGGAGGTCTCTAAGCTCCTGTACGCCAAGGCGGGCATTCCCATTGCCCCCGGCCTTGCGCTCGAGGTGGGCGATGAAGTCGATATCGATCGTATCGTCGAGGTTTGTGGCGAGCGCTGCTTTGTGAAGCCGGCCGTCAACGGTTCCAGCTATGGCATTTCCCTGGTCCATGAGCCCTCCGAGCTGCCCGCGGCAATCGCCAAGGCGTTTGAGTACGGCGACAAAGTACTGGTCGAGAAGTGCATCGAGGGTACCGAGATCACCGTCGGCGTATACGGCGAAGATGACGTGCGCGCTCTGCCGATTGTCGAGATTCGTAAGCCCGAGGACTGCGAGTTCTACGATCTGGACGTGAAGTATGTCGACCCTACGGACATCCATCGTATTCCGGCGCAGATTTCACCCGAGAATTACGCTCGCGCTCAGGAGCTTGCCTGTGCTGCTCACAAGGCCCTCGGTTGCCTGGGCATCTCGCGCAGCGATTTTATCGTGAGCGAGGACGGCCCCGTCATCCTCGAGACCAATACCATTCCCGGAATGACCGATACGTCGCTGTATCCGGATGAGATTCGCCACACCGACGACATGACGTTCCCGCAGGTCTGTGACAGCCTGATCCGTATGGGCCTTCGTCGAGCGGGCATTGCATGCTAATCGAGGACGCGGTTTTGTCAGGAACGCCGCAGTTTGTCATCGACTCCTATGCCACGCTTGCCGAGCGCGCCAAAACACAGTCCTTCGGCCTTATTGAGGAAGATGTGATCGTCCTCGATACCGAGACAACGGGTCTTTCGGTGCAGGACAACGAGCTGATCGAGATCTCGGCGGCCCGCCTTTCGGGCCGCGAGGTCATCGACCGCTTCGATACCTTCGTGCATCCCAAGCAGCTGATTCCCGCCGAGATTACCGAGCTCACGAGCATTACAAATGCCGATGTGGCAGATGCCCCGTCGGCCGTTGAGGCTGTTGCCGCTCTCGCCGATTTTGTCGGTGGCTGTCCGGTGATCGCACACAACGCCACGTTCGACCGCTCGTTTATCGAGTCGGTCAAAGGCGGCGTCAACGTGAGCGATATTTGGATCGATTCGCTGGCGCTGTCGCGCATCGCGCTTCCGCGCCTGGCCTCTCACAAGCTGTCTTTTATGGCCGATCTGTTTGGCTGCGACTCGGTATCACACCGTGCCAATGCCGACGTCGACGCCCTGTGTGGCGTATGGCGCGTGTTGCTCGTGGCGCTCACCGACTTGCCCCAGGGCCTCATGGCGCGCCTAGCCGACATGCATCCGGACGTGCCTTGGTCCTATCGTCCTATCTTCTCGTTCTTGGCAGGGCAGAACCCTGGTTCTATCTTCTCTCTCAGCGCCGCTCGTGCTGACGTTCTCAAGGCCGATCGCGCCGACGATCGGGTGGACGCCGATGAACTGCCGGTACTCAAGATGCCGAGTCGTGAGGAGATTGAGGCAGACTATGCGCCAGGTGGTCTGGTCAATCGCATGTATCCCACCTACGAGCCGCGTGATGAGCAGATCGCGATGGCGCTCGAGGTCCGCGATGCGCTGGTCACGGGCACTCATCGAGTAATTGAGGCAGGCACAGGCGTCGGCAAATCGATGGCCTATCTGGTGCCTTTTGCCGAGGCAGCACGCCGTAACAACATCACGGTTGGTATTGCGACCAAATCGAACAATCTTGCCGACCAGCTCATGTACCATGAGCTGCCAAAACTTGCCGAGCAACTGGACGGTGGTCTGTCGTTTTGCGCTCTCAAGGGGTATGACCACTATCCGTGCCTGCGCAAGCTTGAGCGCATGAGCCGCGGCCAGGTCGAGATTACCACCAAGCGCGATCCGGCGGATACGCTCACGGCGGTCGCGGTCATTATGGCGTACGTCTGCCAATCGGCCGATGGCGACCTCGACTCGCTTGGCATTCGGTGGCGCAGCGTCAACCGCCCCGACTTTACGACGGCCTCGCGCGAGTGTGCTCGCCGCCTCTGCCCGTTTTTCCCTGATAAATGTTTGGTCCACGGCGCTCGCCGTCGTGCGGCGCATGCCGATGTGGTGGTCACCAACCATTCCCTGCTGTTCCGCAATGTCGCGGCCGAGGGCAGGATTTTACCTCCGATTCGTCATTGGGTAATCGACGAGGCCCATTCCATCGAGCGCGAGGCACGCCGCCAGTGGGCGAGCGTGGTGTCGGCGGACGAATCACGCGTTCTGTTTGAGCGCCTGGGTGGCTCGAGCGCCGGCGCGCTAAGCCAGGTTTCCCGTGATTTGGCAACCTCCGAGGGCTCTACGCTCTATCTGGGCCTTACTGCCAAGGCGACGTCGACGGTTGCGCGCGCGAGCATGGCGATCGCCGACGTGTTCGATGGAGTACGCGAGCTCGGCCGCCGTGCCCGTGGGAGTTATGACAACGCCAATCTGTGGATTGGCCCCGAGCTGCGCGAATCTGACGACTGGCATGATTTCTTACAGTCGGCCTACACTGGCATCGACGCATTGGAACAAGCTGACAAGAGCGTCGACGCGCTGGTGCAAGCCGTCGCCGCCGACAAGCCCGAGGTTGTTGTCGACCTGGGTGATATCTCGCGCCGCCTGCACGAGCTGGCCGAGAACCTCAAACTCATCATTGATGGCACCGATGAACACTACGTGTATTCGCTGCAGGTCAATCGCAGACTTCGTGCCGGCGGAGAGTCGATGACCGCAGAGCGCATCGACATTGGCGAGGCTTTGGCAACCGAGTGGCTACCCGAGGTTCACACGGCTATCTTTGCCTCGGCGACCATGACGGTGTCCAAAAGCTTTGAGCACTTTAACCATGCGGTTGGCCTCGATCGCATCGGTGCTTCAACATCCTCATCGCTGCACTTGGACTCGAGCTACGACTTTGATTCGAACATGGCTGTAGTCGTTGCGGGCGATATCCCCGATCCGCGCGATCGTGAGAGCTATCTTACGGCGCTCGAGCGCGTGCTGGTCGACGCCCATCTTGCCATGGGCGGATCGGTGCTCACGCTGTTCACCAATCGGCGCGACATGGAAGACCTGTATGCCCGCGTTGAGCCCAAGATGGCCCGTGCGGGTCTTGAGCTCAACTGCCAGCAGCGCAACTCATCTCCTCGTCGTCTGCGCGACCGGTTTATCAACGAGCCGACCTCGTCGCTTTTTGCGCTTAAGGCCTTCTGGGAGGGATTCGACGCCAGCGGCGAGACGCTGCGCTGCGTCATCATTCCCAAGCTGCCGTTCTCGAGCCCCACGGACCCGCTCTCGTGCGAGCGCAACCTGCGCGAAGACCGCGCTTGGGCGCGCTATTCGCTGCCCGAGGCGGTGCTCGAGGTCAAGCAGGCGGCCGGCCGCCTTATCCGCTCGTCGACCGATTGCGGCGTGCTGATTCTGGCCGACCCGCGCCTGGTGACGAAGGGCTACGGAAAGAAGTTCTTAACGTCGCTGCCCACGAGCTCCTATCAGCGCATCGAATCGGCGCAGATCGGTCACTATCTGCAACTGTGGCGCGCACGCCACGAGCGGCGGCGCTAAAGCGGACAGACGAGGGTTTTTGCCATTTCGCACAGACGCTTTGACAAGGCGGGGTCATCCAAGATGCGGATGGCTCCGCCCGCTGCGATTATCTGGCTCAGTAGCCAACGCTCGGAGCCGTAATGCACGGTTACCGTTGCCTTGTCTGCCCCGCTGCGCTCGATGAGGGTGATGCCGGCCCAGTCCAGATGCTCCGCCATATCGAGTGGCATCAAGAGCTTTGCGCTACGCTGCGTCCGGGCAAGGGAATCGTGGAGGGATGCAACGTCCTGTACATGAGGCACGACGGAGTCTTCCGTCAAGGTGAGTCCCTCGATTTTATCCATGCGATAGGTGCGCTGCTCATCGACCGCGATGTCCCAGGCAATTAGGTATGTTTGGTCGCCGTTTGCCGTAATGCGCAAGGGGTCGACCAGACGCTCGCGTGGCCGTGCATCGTCCATCGAGCGATATGAGATACGACAGCGAACGCCGTCCTGAATGGCGCAGCTCAGCTGCTGCCAGTGCGACCCGCGGTTGACGGTGTCAAAGACGCGCTGGTTATAGCCGAGCTCTTCGGGTAGAAGAGCATGTCGAATCCGAGCCGCCGCCTGGCGCTCGATCCCCAACGATTCAAGTTCATGGTTGAGCACAGCGCCCTCGGCGGCACTCAGGCGCAGCGGTAACACACGCCCGGCGTCACCGGTGAGGACCACACGCTCGCTGCGGCATTCGCAGATGATGCGCGCGCCCGATTCTCGGTCCGCGAGCGTCGAGACGATCTCGAGAATCTCGTCGAGCGACACCCCCGTGATGTCAAAGCGACTGCAAATCTCGGTTCGTGTCATGCCGCTCTCGTCGGCGGCGTAGAGGGCCTCCATGATGTCGATAGCGCGCGAGAGTCTCTGCTCGCTGGTGAGTTTACGCACGGGCATGCTCGTGCACCGTCCTTTCAATGAGGCGGTTCCACGCCTGCTTGAGCGATTTGGGGGCCATGGGCCTCATGCCGTCCATGGCGTGGGCCATGCAAAATGAGGCGGCGGCTTCAAGATCGCGCACGTCAACGGTCCAAGTCCATCCCGAATCGGTGTGTGCGAGCTCACCTCGCCCGCGCGTGAGGCCGTTGATCATATCGATCTGCGTCTGCGGGGCGAACGAGAACGTAGCCGCAACGGGCGGGCGGTCGGCAAAATCGAATTCAAAGAACAGGTAGTCGTTGAGATTGAAGTCTGCAGGGATGGCGTAGGCCTTCGAAGGACGCCAAGCGCGAACGATACGGTCGCAGCGGAATGTCCTGATGTCGTCGGTGGCATTGTCGAGGCCGCAGAAGTACGCAACGCCCTCGCGCTCGAACATGCCGTAGACGCAGACGGTACGCTCTTTCTGCTCACCGCGTCCGTTCTGATATAAAAATCGCAGCGCGCACCGCTCGGCAAAGGCGCTCCATACCGCATCGACGGTGGGAGAGCGGCGGATCGGTGCATCGTCCACCGCCGACATGCCGGTGAGGTAGGCAATCTTGGAGCGAATATCGGCAAGCGGCGCGGCAAAGGTGGATGAGCCGGCCGCTAACGTCTGGTCGATGGCGTTGAGCAGGATATCGGCGTCGTCTGCGGTGATGAGGCCGCCTGCAGCAAACGTGTGCTCGCGGTCGATTGTCCACGAGCTTTCCTCGGTCTCCTGCGCACCGGCGGGGCGAACCTCCTTGATTAAGATGCCACGCTCGAGCAGTTTGTCACGATCGCGCCGAAACTTGCGCTTATCCGAGTCAATGTTGCCCGAGCCATATCCCAGGTCAGAATCCAAGACGATCTGCTCGGTCGTCAGCGGTTCGGGGGAGCTATTGAGCACAAAGAAAAGATTGAGGATGCGCTGGGCCGTTTTATCGAAACTGGGCTCCGAATTCCCCTTTTTAATTGTCGCGGTCGTGTCGCTTGCCGTCATAGAGTCCTCGCATGAGAAGGTGGTTTGCTGCCATGATTTTAGTCCGATATGGAGATTAGGCTATATCCTTGTCCGCTCGGGGCGTTAAGATGGCCCGAATTCGGTCGTTTGCGCTCGCTCGGGGTATACTTTCGACTATATACGGTTCTAATGTGCATGCATTGGGCCTATTTGTCGGATTATGGATGTGGAGCGCACATGGCGAACACCCAGAACTATATTAACCACCTGCTGCAGAACACCGGCATTACGCCGGCATGCAGCGAAGAAGAGCGCTTGGCTGCCGAGGATATCGCTCAGATCTTCCGCAACCACGGCTTTGATCCCGAGGTTCAGGAGTTCAATGCCCCGGCGCCCAGTAGGTTGGCATTTGCCGTTACCGGTATTCTTGCGTTTGCCGGCGCCCTGCTGATGGGCATCGGTGGCGGTATCGGCTTGGTCGGCACCTTGCTGTCCATTGTCGGCGCCGTTCTTTACGTGCTCGAGCGCACGGGCCACCCCGTGGTTTCGCGCCTGGGCAAGACGGGCGTGAGCCAAAATGTCATCGCCTACCACAAGGCCTCGGGCCCGCTCGCGTCTCCGCGCAACCGCCCGGTGGTCGTTGTCGCACACTACGACTCTCCCCGTGCTGAGCTGCTCGCCCGCGAGCCCTATGCTTCGTATCGTGCACTCATCGCCAAGCTGTTGCCCGTTGCCACGGTTGCCCCTGCTGCCGTTGCCATCCTGCGTATCCTGCCGCTCCCCGGCGCGCTCAAGGTTCTGCTGTGGATTGTCGCGATCCTCGCTTCCCTCGTTGCACTTGTCAACGCGGCAAACATCATCTCTAACCGCCACATTCTTCCCTATACGTCCGGCGCGGTGTGCAACAAGTCTTCTGTCGCCGCCATGCTCGGCGTCATGGACAACGTTGCTCCCTTTCAGGGCGAAAACGAGTTTCCCGACGATGTTCCGTTCGATACCTATTTTGGGGAGCAGAAGCGTCGTGCCGAAGAAATGGCGCGCGCAGCGGCGGAGTATGCCGCGGCCCAGCAGCAAAACGACTACGGCAACACCATCGAGTACGAAGAGCCTACCTACGCCGAGGACGAGTTCGGTCAGCCGACTGCTCCCGACGCTCAGACCGAGCCCGAACAGGGTGAGGCTTTCGACGAGCAGATCGAGGGCTTTGAGGGTGCGTCTGCCGACGAGACGCTGATTGGCGCCATTGTGCCCGAGGATCAGAATCAGGCTGTCCAGGCCGAAGAGTTCAATGACGAGGTTCCCGCTGCCGAGCCGGCGGAGGAGCCTGTCGCGGCCGAGCCCGAGCCCAAGCTCTATCGCAATGCCGCCGGCAACATCCGCTTTGGTTCGGATGCCATCCGTGCGCTCGGAATGCTTCCCGAGTCCTGCACGCTCGATTACGAGGAGGGCGAGGAGCCGACGTTTGAGCCCGAGCCTGCCCCCGTCGTGACTGCGCCTGCGCCTGTTGCCACCGTGGATGATGAGTCTGCCGCGGTTACCGCTGCCGTTGCCGAGCCCGAGGCAGTGTCCGCGATCGATCCCGCGGCAGGACTGGACATTTTGGCTCCCGCCGCGCCGGCGCAAGACGTTGCGGACGAGTCTGACGACGATTACGTTGAACAACCGAGGCGCGTGTCTTACGAGAGCGATACTGATTTCTCGGCCGAGATTCCCGCGGCAACGCCGCATGCCGACATTGCATCCGCGTTCTCGTCGATTGGCGCCAGCGCTTCCAACTTCTTTAAGGGTGCGTTTGCAAAGGGCAAGAAATTTGTCGACGATTTCGAGGAGAAGCGCGCTGCCGCACGCGAGGCTGCCGAGCAGGAGGCTATCGCTCAGCAGCAGGCAGCCGAGGCGGCACGTGAGCTCGCGGCGCAAGAGTTCGAGCAGAACGAGGCTATGCAGTCCGCGCCCGTCGAAGCCGCCGAAGCTACAACGTCCTTTGAGTCCCAGCAACCGGCGTCCGCGGATGTTGTTGAAGCGACGACGTCTTTCGAGGCTCAGCAGCACGTCGATAGCACCATGTCGTTTGATGCCGCGCAGTTCGATTCCACGATAACGTTTGAAAAACAGGGCACCGCGATTGCCGAGCCCCTTCCTGTTTCCGATGAGCAGGGCGACGCGGCAGACGATGACGAGCCTGTTGATGCTGCCGAAATCCAAGATGCCGCCGAGGACGAGCCCGTCGAGGCCAACTCTGACGAAGAGCAATACGCGGCAGCCGAGCAAGATGATTCGACCGAGGTCGAGCAGGAGGAAGTGCCTGCGGTTTCCGAGACTCCCGAGACGGATGAGTCGAGGCCTTATTCCACGCAGATTTTCACCATGCCGACCCCGAGTGGTTCCGGTGCCACGGTTGCCAATGTCGCTCCCACCCAGGACGAAACGGTCGATTCCCTTATGGCCCAGATTTCCTCCCAGGCATCGCCGCGCCCGCAGATGAATGTTCCCGATCCGGCGTCGGCACCGTCGCCTGCACCTTCCTCGTCTCCGCTGGCTTCGGTCCCCGATCCGTCGCTGCCGTCTATGAAGCAGGCAAACGTTGCGTCTCGCACGTCGCTGTTCGACCTTCCCGACCCCTCCGCACAGGTCAATGATCCCTTTGCTACTGCCCAGGGCCCCGAACCCACATCGGCACCCGTTGCGCCTCCTATGCCCGTTGCGTCGGGCGCACAGCCGATCGAGACCATTTCGGCTCCCGCCCCGGCGGCACCCAAGTCTCGTAAGCGCGGCCTGGGTGGTCTGTTCGGCCGTAAAAAGAAAAACGAGCAGGACAGCATGAGTGACTGGCTGGGCGTCGAAGACGATTACGATGCCAAGAAGTCCGGTCGCGGTATCGGTTCGTGGGATAACTTCGAGGACGATAACGATGGCTGGAAGGGTGGCGCTACGTCTTCCGATGGCGCTTCTTCCGAAGATATGCTCTCGGCTGTCGCCTCTATGGGCGATGATGAGCTGCTCGGTCACGATATCTGGTTTGTGGCAACGGGCGCCTCGGATTGTGATGGCGCTGGCATGAAGGCCTTCTTGGCTTCGCATCGCGATAAGCTCCGCGGCGTATTCTTTATCAATCTTGAATCCGTCGGCGCCGGTAGGCTTTCGGTGGTGACGGTCGAGGGCGAACAACAACTGCTCAAGGGCGATCGCCGCATCATGAACCTGGTCAGCAAGGTCTGCAAGTCGTTCCATGTCGATTGTGGCGCGCTCGAGATGCCCTATGCCAAGACCGATGCCTATGCTGCGCTCGAGGCGAGCCGCCGAGCCCTTACCATCGCCGGCGTGGACGGCGCGCGTCTGGCTTGCGCTCGTACCGAGGACGACCTGCCCCACAATGTCAACCCGACGAACATTGCTACGGTATCCGAGGTCGTGACCGAGGTTATCCGCCGTTCGTAGACGGAGCTCTAAGGAGTCAACGTGTTTTCGTATATTAAGCGCCATTGGCCTGTCTACGTGATTTTGACCTTGATTGCCATTGCGTTAGGATTTGGGGCTGCCTACATCGTGGGTGCAAAGGGCTCGACCCCCGCCTCCGCAATCAGCGAAGAGGTGGAGCAAGAACAGAGTACGGGTGCCGATGGGATTCCTGAGTCCGAGCAGGCAATCGTTGATGGTGGATCTTCGTCTGCAGAGTAGATGCGGCGATTTAAATGATTGAAAGCGGGCGAGCCAGGGGACTGGCTCGCCCGCTTTTTCATCGCGCTAGCGCTTCTTTGGGATCGACCTAAGGCGAGCGAACCATAGGGCTGCGGCACCCGAGGTCAGGAGCGCGGTGATGCAAGCGGCGATGGGAACTGATCCTGTTGCCGGTAGGTCCTGCGGTAGGGTACAGCGTTGAATGACGCTGTCCTCGTCATGTGACTCAAGTTTATCGCCGCCACCGTTGCGGCAAAGATCGACGCGCGCGCTGTTGGTGAGTGCGGTTTGGGGCGTATAAGCCGACGTTGCCTGCATGTGTACGACTGCGCCCCGAGCGTCTGTGCCAAGGATTGCTTTGGCATCGTCAAGGTCGTCGTGCTCATCTTTGAGATCATCGCGGGTCCAAGAATCCGCATCGCTTCGAGTCGTAAAGTCGGCGGCTACCGCACCGTATTCAATTCGAATGCCTGTTACGACGGTATTGGATGCAAGGTCGAGCTCTTCCGCCTCGAGTGTGGTGGATTCCGTGGTCGAGACATCCGCCTTCCAGAGGCGCCAGCCGTCGTAATCGACGAGGCGGCAGTCCTCACCAAGGCTCTCTTTTACTTCGTCGGACTCAAGCCAAGGATTTTCGTGTCCATCGTCAAGTGTCGCGTTCGCCGGCTCATCGACGTCTGTCGAGTCCAACGGCGTCGTGCGATACCACACGTTGCACAGACCGTTGAGGTCGCCGATGGCGACGGGGGTTTCGATTGAGATGAATCTCGCCGTGCCGTCTTTGGCGCACTCAAGATCATCGGTAATCGTAAACTCATCAACCCAAGTAGCGGAATCGTTTCGAGCGTCGATGGTATAGGAGAAAAGTCCATCCGTATTAGTTTGCGTCGCGGCGCGATTTTTACCATCGCCGTTAGCCAACAGGCCCTTTTCGATAGGTTGGACAAGTTCCTGACGCTTGTCGACCTGTCCCTTGATCTCGATGGGCGCATCCTTCATCGCGACGGATTGGACTTCTCCCGTATCCTTTATTTCAAACGTTATTTCCTCGGCAAGGTCATAGGTCCGCGGAGACATCATTTCGCGCAACGAGTAGGTGCCGGGTGCAAGATGTTCGACGCGGTGTGGCTTGTCGGATGAGGTCCAGGAGTCTATTTCGGTTTTATCGGGACCATATAAGGTGAGTTGTGCGCCTTCCACTTCCTGCTCACCGCTTGCATCGACCTTGGAGATATCAACCTTGGTGTAATCGTCGGATACGTTAAGCCGTGCTTCTACAACGGGTGTTTTCTGGTCGGCATAAGTAAGGTCGACAATATGGGTTGTCCGATCGAGCAAGAAGCCTGCCGGCGCTTGAGTCTCGACAACCTCGTAGCGTGCGGTGCCAAGTCCCAGCGGGAGGTTGTCCGCGCGTGCTTCTCCAGTTTCATCCGTCGTGATGGTAGCGACAGTCTCACCGTCGAGCGCGGCAATGCTACCGTCGGGGCGCACGATATCACTCGAGGCACGGATCTCAAAGACGGCGCCCGCGAGGCTGCTGCCGTCTATGGCATCGGTTTTAACGATCCTGATGTTTCCGGTCGCGGCGTGGTCATAATACGAGGCGATTGCAACGGGCGTTAGGTTCATGTCGGCGGGTATGTTTACCTCGATCTCCTCGCCGACAAGATAGGGCTCTTTGGCCGAGGTTTCGCGTACATAATAGGTGCCCGGCACGAGCGATTCGGGCAGTGTGACGGTCCCGGTCGCGTCAGTCGTAAAGGTGTCCATTACGTTATGTGTTGGATACCAGCAAGTTTGTGAGACAGATTCGTGATTGCTGTCGAGTAGTTGGAAGGTGAATCCGGCTAGTGGAACAGAAGCGCCTGTTTGGGCATCGCGTTTTACAATCTGGAGATGCGTCGACAGAGCATGGTTGTCCACGATATATTGAAGCTCGGCGCCGTTGGAAATCTGATTGGCCCCGACGGTCCATTCCCCTGCACGTTTAAAACCCTCGGGGACGGTTTCCGGAACCTCGCGAACCGTGTAGCCGGCACGGTCGTATGGGACGGCTCCGTGGACACCGGCGGGTCGCTTGCCTGCGCCGAACCATGCTTCGGGCTGATCTTTGGTGGAGGCAAAGCCATAGACGTTTGTGGTCAGTGTGCCAACAACCTGCTGAGAGCTGTTGCTGACAACCTCAAAGACAACACCACCCGCCGGCTGCTCCAGGCCGGATTGGTCGCTATTGCCGTAATCCTTGAATTTGGAAATCTCAAGGTTAAACGCAATGGGGATATCGGAAACGCGAGATTCGATCTCGACCACGCCTGAATCGCCGAGCTGGTCGGCTCCAACGGTATAGGTCCAGCTGTCGTTGGATGGCAGGTAGCCCTCGGGGGTTTTTGATTCGTAGATGGTAAAGGTTCCTAAGGGGACATCGGCGAGGGTGGCCCGACCGCTTTCGTCGGTCGTGAGGATTTGTGCCCATCCAGGGGTTGATTGCGACACACACGTGAACTCTGCTCCTGCGAGTGAAGATCCCACCTGGGGGCCGGCATTCGTCGCGGCATCGAGTTTTACGATACGCAGATTGATGGTGCCGGGCTGTTCATCAATGGCGACCCGCCCGCCGTCATTCCCCGTGGTAAAGGCAATACGATCGTGGCGGGGGACATAGCCGGCCGGCGCCTTCGTTTCAACTAGGTAGTATGCCGTGTTGGGCAGAAGTGTTGCTTGCGCTCGACCGTTGCTGTCCATCTTGATGGTGCCGACACGCGCGCCGCTGGCGCTCTCAAAAATATCGAATGTTGCCCCGGTACACTGATAGGTATTGTTTCCGCTGGTAATAACGGTGTTAGCAGACTGCTTTTGGAAGGAAACAGAGACCGCCGGCAGTACATAGAGCATGTCTTGACGTTTGCTGCCGCCCGATACGGCTCCTAGATAGCGTCGCGCGCGGTGCGGAGCGGCTTTGATGCTTCCTGATTTTGCGCTGTCGTGGAGCCACCGCGCAGCCGCCACGACTTCATTGTCGGCGGTAAAGTGTCCGCTCTTGGTTTTGCCCTGAGCGGTCGTGTAGGAGTAGGTGCCGTCGACATGGGTAGTGCCGTTGAGCATCCATACGGCAAGCTGGGTGGCGGCGCGGGCGCGATCGGGTGAAAGATGGTAACCGCCAAACGACGTGGCGGTAGGATATCCGTGACAAACGATTGCCGCGAACTCGTCGTCGAGCCACACCCAGCCTTGATCAAAGTTGAGCCATGGGCCGCCCGGTTTGGTGGGGCCGGGGCGCTCCTGGTTCATGCAGTAGGCAATCGAGGTGTCTTGAGCTTCATACTTGCCGATGAAGAAGGGTCCACAATCATCGCTAATAGTGCGGAAGCCGAGCTGGTCGTAGCCATCGACGGCAAATGCGGCTCCCGGTGCCAGGCAGCCGAAAAGCAGGAAGAGGAGCAGGAGCAGCGGACCTGTTGCGATTGCGCTGTGGACAGAGTGCGTGGGTGCGTTGGACATGGCTGCTCCTTATCCCTCGTGCGCCGCACGGGGAGGCTGCGACGCGTAGGATGAGGCTACCCCCGAGGTTCATGCGGGTAAGTACCGGAGCCTGACCAAAAGCTTGCCCGATTTCTGACAAATCGAGCTCAAATACAACAATCAGATAAAAGTGCAGGTAAAAGATGGTAAGAAAAGAAAGACAAAGGTCCTCATCTCCACAATTGGCGCGGTTTTCAAATGATTCTCCACAGCTAAAACAAGCATCACCACCCTTGTATCGAACAAGACAACCGCGTTATACTAGCCAACGCACAAGCGGGCATCGCCAAGTGGTAAGGCATCAGCTTCCCAAGCTGACACTCGCGGGTTCGAGTCCCGTTGCCCGCTCCAGTAAAAAGCACAAGCACGGCAGCGTTACGTTGCCGTGCTTTTTACTACCAAGCGCCGGGACTCGAACCCGCCAGGGTGCGAGCGTTAAGCGAACGCGAAGCGTTTGTAGCGAGCAGGCGAAGGCGCCGACAGGCGCCTGAAGCCGGTGCGGATTTGCGAAGCAAATACGCGGACGTCCCGTTGTCCGCTCCATGGAGCACAGAAGACCTCGGGACGGCCAATTCAACAAAGTCTTCCCCATCGTCACCGTGAATCCGAGGGGATCGACCGCAGCCGGTGCGGATTTGCGAAGCAAATGCGCGGACGTCCCGTTGCCCGCTCCAATTCCAAAATGTTAGGTTAATGCCTGCTGCCCATACTTGCACCTGCGCACGGTATAATGGTTGGGTTACGACCAACGTGCCAATAACCAAAAAGGAGCCGCTATGATCGATCGCTATACCCGCCCGGAGATGGGACACATCTTCTCCCTCGAGAACAAGTACGCCATTTGGCAGGAGATCGAGGTCTTGGCCTGCGAGGCCCAGGCGGAGCTCGGCAAGATCGGTATTTCCAAAGACGAGGCCCAGTGGATCCGCGACCATGCCAACTTTGAGAAGGCGAAGGTCGATGAGATCGAGGAAGTCACGCGCCACGACGTCATTGCCTTCCTGACCAACATGAAGGAATACATCGATGCCGATGTTCCCGAGGGCGACCCCAAGCCCAGCCGCTGGGTTCACTATGGCATGACCAGCTCGGATCTGGGCGACACGGCCCTGTGCTACCAGCTCACCCAGGCCTGCGACCTGATCATCGAGGACGTCAAGAAGCTCGGCGAGATTTGCAAGCGTCGCGCCTTTGAGGAGCGCAACACGCTCTGTGCCGGCCGCACTCATGGCATCCACGCCGAGCCGATGACCTTCGGCATGAAGTTTGGCTCTTGGGCCTGGGAGCTCAAGCGCGATCTGGATCGTCTTGAGGACGCCCGCAAGAATGTTGCCTTTGGTGCCATCTCGGGCGCTGTCGGCACGTACAGCTCCATCGAGCCGTTCGTCGAGGAGTATGTCTGCGAGCACCTGGGCCTGGTTCACGACCCGCTGTCCACGCAGGTTATCAGCCGCGACCATCACGCCTATCTCGCCGGCGTTCTCGCCACCACCGCAGCCACCTGCGAGCGCATCGCTACCGAGGTCCGCAATCTGCAGAAGACTGATACGCTCGAGGCCGAGGAGCCGTTCCGTAAGGGCCAAAAGGGCAGCTCAGCCATGCCGCACAAGCGCAACCCCATCACCATGGAGAAAGTCTGCGGTCTGTCGCGCGTCGTGAAGTCCAACGCCCAGGTTGCCTTCGATAACGTCGCCCTGTGGCACGAGCGTGACATTTCGCACTCCTCTGCCGAGCGCGTCGCCCAGGCCGATAGCTTCATCGCCCTCGACCACATGTTCCAGTGCCTCATCCGCGTTATCGACGGCCTGCAGCTGTACCCTGCCCGCATGATGGCCAACCTCAATAAGACCCGCGGCCTCATCTTCTCCTCCAAGGTGCTGCTCGCCCTCGTCGACACGGGCATCACCCGCGAGGACGCGTACGCCATTGTGCAGGAGAACGCCATGGCAACTTGGCACGAGGTACAGGATTGTGTCTCCGGCCCCACCTTTAAGGAGCGTCTCGAGGCCGACCCGCGCTGCACCGTCAGTCAGGAGAAGCTCGACGAGATCTTTGATCCGTGGGACTTCCTCACCCGTATCGACACGGTCTTTGATCGTCTGGAGCAGCTGAGCTTCGAGTAGGTTCGGGCATAACGTTAGCTTTTTAGGGCGCTTTGCTGGTAATGTGTGTTGCCGGCAAAGCGCCTCGTTGCATTTAGGGAAAGACGGGGATAATAGTCGTCTCGAATAACATTCTGAGAGGGGATCGCATGATTTCGTTTGATTACAAGCCTCAGGGCGTGTGTGCTCGCAATATTCACCTTGATCTTTCCGATGACGGCAACAAGGTGATGGGCGTTGAGTTTACCGGCGGCTGCGACGGCAATCTCAAGGCTATCTCCAAGCTGGTCGAGGGCGCTCCTGCCGATCGCGTAATCGAGGTTCTCGCCGGTAATACCTGCGGTATGAAAAAGACCTCCTGCGCCGACCAGCTTACACGCGCTATCGAGGCCGCTCGCACCGAGATCGCCTAATGGGTATCGCCGATCACATCAAGAACGGAATATCGCGTCGCGGCTTTGTACTCGGTGGGGCTGCCGCGGGCGCTGCCACGGTGCTTGCCGGATGCTCGAAAAAAACGGGCACCAGCGATGATGCCGCCGGCGAGCCGCAGGTTATCAAGGACGATTCCAAGATCATCTCGATTACGGATGAGTACGAGGCAGTCGACATCGATCTTGAGCCGGCGGCGTCGTGGACGCTGCCTCTGGGTACGCTGCTGTACTACTGCGACGGCGATTACGCCGCGGCGATGATGGCGCCCGCATCGGCGCTGCACGCCAACACACTCGGTGTGCTCAACCTGGGTGATGGCTCGCTTACCACATTAATCGAGGATCCTATCGAGGGCACGGGATATGCATTCTACGATGTCCGTGCCGGCGACGGCGTATTCGCGTGGGTTGAGATGAACTTTGCCAATTCATCGTGGAAGCTCTACGCTCAAAATCTGTCGGGCGCTTCGCTCTCTGGCGACGTGGTTGAGCTCGATCGAGGTGGCAAGGACTATGATCCGCCCCTGTTTACGGCGTTCGGGTCATCGGTCATCTGGTATAAAATGCCTTCGGCAGGCGGCAATAAAACGAGTAGTGATTCGTTTTGCTATCGTCGCTCGCTTGATGAATCCAAGGCCGAGGTAATTTGGAAATCGACGGGCCGCTTTGCATCGGCCCCGCGCGCGAGCGACGGCATTTTGACCATCTCGCCGCGTGTCCGCAACGACGAGGGCGTCTACTACGGCATAACGGCAATCGATCTGACCGACGGCAACAACACCAAGCGTGCCCAGTTGGTCCTCCCTTCGTCAGTTTCGCCTTTCGAGGCCGTATATATGGGCGATACCTTCGTGTTTTCTATCGAGGCGGCCTATAGTGGCGTGGGCAGCCTGGGCAATATGGGCACGTATATCGGTAATGAGGGAGGGCCGTACCTCTTCCTGTCACGCGAGCCGCTCGCATGTGCGGCTGGCAAGAAGAATAAATACCTTGTTAAGGTACAGGCGTCGCATTTCCTGATCGACACCTCTGCCAAGACCTATGGCTCGCTGCTGTCGCCCGACCGCGCTTTGGAGTATGGCGATTATCCAGCTACGGCGGGAAAATCGGACTCATTCCTTACGTACGCCACGGTGCGCAACAGCCAGGGTATACCAGAGACGGTCACTGCACGCCTATTCTCTCTTTAAGCTTAGAGGGGTTAAAAAGGCGCCAACAGGGGAATAAACGCGTTGTAATTGTGAGTACCGCCCGCCGAGCTGCCGCGTCATAGCGGCATCTGGCGGGCTCAGGTGCGTTAAAATGGGCTTGTTCTTAGCTAATTGAGACAGGGGGGCCGTGTTATGGCTTCAGATGCAAAAAAGATTCTGCTGGTCGAGGATGAGAAGGCAATCCGTGACGCCGTCGCTGCCTATCTCGAGCGCGAAGGCTACTGGGTTGTGGGCGTCGGCGATGGCCAGTCCGCGATCGAGGAGTTCGAGAAGCATCAGTTCGACCTGGTCGTGCTCGACCTTATGCTCCCCAAGATCCCCGGCGAGCGCGTTTGCCGCACCATTCGCGATACCTCGGATGTCCCCATCATCATGCTGACGGCTAAGGGCGAGATCGAGGACCGTATTATCGGTCTTGAGCTCGGCGCCGACGACTATCTGATTAAGCCGTTCTCGCCGCGCGAGCTCGTCGCCCGCGTTCGCGCTCTGTTCCGCCGTGCCCATCAGGCCGACGAGCCCGCCGTCGAGGTACTCGACTTCGGCGATCTGGTCATCGATATCTCGGGCCACAAGATCTTGGTCGAGGGCAAGGAAGTCGATCTGACGGCTTCCGAGTTCAAGCTGCTCACCACGCTTGCCCGCCATCCCGGCCGTGTGTATAACCGCATGGAGCTGGTCGAGAAAGTGCTCGGGTATGACTTTGAGGGCTATGAGCGCACCATCGATAGCCACGTGAAGAATCTTCGCGCCAAGCTGGGCGATGATCCCAAGAAGCCCAAGTGGCTCTACACCGTCCATGGTGTCGGCTATCGCTTCGAGGCTCCGGCCAAGACCGATAAGTCGGACGAGAAATAGGGAAATCACATATGACACCTGCGCGCTTTGAAATCGGACAAAAGCACAAGCAGGAGAGCGAGGCGGGTTCCAAGGCTAGTTGGAACACGCCTCGTTCCGATTCACGGCCAACGATGAGCTATCCCTCGCGCATGGCACTTGCTTTTGCTCTGACATCGCTCATGACGGTATTGGTGCTGGTGGGCGTTGTCTCTGTTGTGTGGGGCACGGTCTTTTCGGATTACACACGCTCCAATATCGTCGAAATCGCAAATTCCGCTGCCGAGAAGTTGGCGACCTCATATGAGGAAAACGGCTCTTGGACCGCGGGAGAACTGCGCACGGTCGCAACGTCGAGTTTGGTTTCCGACGATCTGGGCATGCAGGTCGTCAATAAAAAGGGTGTGATCGTTTATGACGATTCCTGGCCCTCGGCAAGCGCCACCGCCGATGTACGCGAAAACCAGGCTACGACCGACGACACGAGCGGCAAGAGGGCATCGCATAGCCCGGTCTCGTCTGCTCCAACCGACTCCGATAGCGTTGCTAACGTCGAGATTGTAACGTCTTCCGGCGAGCATGTCGGACAGGTAAAGCTGTGGGCCATCGGCTCCGACGCTCTGCTCACCAAGGCGGACTCTGCGTTTAGGGAGAAGACCTTTAACGCCATGGCTCTCGCCGCGGTTGTTGCAATCTGCATTTCGGTCGTTATCGGATCGCTCGTGTCGCGCATGCTCACCAAACCGATTCATCGCATCACCAGTACCGCAAAGCAAATCCGTGACGGCGACCTGTCGGCTCGCACGGGGCTGCGCGGTGATGACGAGATCGATCAGCTGGGTGAGACCTTCGATGAGATGGCCACCTCGCTCGAGAAGGATATGAAACACGAGAAGCGCCTGACCTCAGACGTTGCACACGAGCTTCGCACGCCGCTTATGGCCATGCTCGCAACGGTCGAGGCCATGCAGGATGGCGTGTATCCCACCGACGATGAGCATTTGGAGACCGTTGCTTCCGAGACGCGTCGCCTGGCTCGTCTGGTGCAGCAGATGCTCGACCTATCGCGTATGGAAAACAGCACGGCTCCGCTCAATCTAGAACCGGTGGACATAGTTCCGTTCGTGCGATCGATTGTGAACGGCCAGGAGCGTCTGTTTGCCGACCGTGACCTTCGTCTTCGCTTTGCAGATGAAACCCAAGGGCACGACGATGTCGTCGAGGCCGATCCCGACATGATCACGCAATGTGTTATCAACCTCATGAGCAACGCCATGCGCTACACCCCCGAGGGCGGTTGGGTCGTGGTGTCGGTGCTCAGTGACCGCAGGCACGTCAGCATTGCCGTTTCTGATACCGGCATCGGTATTGCCAAGGACGATCTGTCGCGCATTTTCGGGCGGTTTTGGCGCGCCGATGCCAGCCGCGCCCGCGAAGCTGGCGGCCTGGGCGTCGGCCTCGCCGTGACCAAGCAGATCGTCGAGCGTCACCATGGCTACATATCCGTGGAGTCGGAGCTTGGAAAGGGTACGACTTTTACAATTCATCTGCCCCGCGAGCACACGGCGGACGCGGCATCTACTACAATGGAGCACTAGCTTTTCGCTATTCGGTGAAGGAGGGGCCGCGTCCCTGCCGCTCCGAGTTTGCGAAAACATGCGGGAAAGAACCCGCATTTCTGTCGTATTTAGGTAAGGAGTGACTCACGTGACAACGATGGAGCGTCGTCCGGATTCCCGTGGCAAGGTTCGTGATATTTACGATGCCGGTGAAAACCTGCTGATGGTCGCCACCGACCGCATTTCTGCGTTCGACTTCATTCTTCCCGACGAGATTCCGTTTAAGGGAGAGGTGCTCAATCGCATCTCGGCATTCTGGTTCGATAAGTTTGCCGACATCGTTCCCAACCATCTCGTTTCCATCGACCCGGCGGATTTCCCCGAGGAGTTTGCTGAGTATCGTGACTACCTCGCTGGCCGCGCCATGCTGGTTAAGAAGGCCCAGACGATTCCTATCGAGTGCATCGTCCGCGGCTATCTGACCGGTTCGGGCAAGAAGACCTACGACGAGAACGGCACCGTCTGCGGCATCCAGCTGCCTGAGGGCCTGACCGAGGCTTCCAAGCTTCCCGAGCCGTTGTTCACGCCGTCCACGAAGGCCGAGATCGGTGACCACGACGAGAACATCTCGTTCGAGCGTTGCTGCGAGATCGTGGGCGAGGACATCGCCACGCAGATTCGTGACCTTTCCCTCAAGATCTACAAGGCCGCTGCCGAGTACGCCGCGACCCGTGGCATCATCATTGCCGACACCAAGTTCGAGTTTGGTGTCATCGATGGCAAGGTCACGCTGATCGACGAGTGCCTCACGCCCGACTCCAGCCGTTTCTGGCCTGCTGCCAGCTACGAGGAGGGCAAGATCCAGCCTAGCTACGACAAGCAATTCGTCCGCAATTGGCTCAAGGCCAACTGGGATATGACGGGGGAGACCCCGCACCTGCCCGCCGAGGTCATCGATGGCACGTCCGAGCGCTATCGCGAGGCCTTCCAGATCATCACGGGCTCCCAGTTCACAAGCATGAAGGAGAACGCATAAGTGAGTACCCGTAGCGCCACGAACAAGCGCACGCAATCCCACGAAGTTACCGGGGTTGCGCGCAAGTCTGCCGCATCTGCTAAGCCCGCCCGCCAAGCAGCGAGCTCCGTTCGCGTCGTGCCGGCTTCGTCTAAGGCACGCCGCAAAGAGCTCGAGAAGGGCGAGAACCTCGAGGGCCTCTCTAAAGAGGAGAAGCGCGCCCGCAAGGCTAAGCAGCGCGCCAAGGAGGACCGCATCTATACGGTGTCGAATATCCTCCTCAAGCAGGACGAGGACTACACCAAGCGCCGTCGCATCTGGTGGATTGTGCTCGCCATTGGCATGGTGCTCGTCGTGGCAATTTGGGCCTCGCTGTACTTCGCTCCCGCTGGCATGGTGTCCAGCCCTGTCCAGATGGTCGGCATCGTTTTGTCCTATGTCATCATCCTAGGTGACTTTATCTACGACTTCGCTCGTATTCGTCCCTTGCGCAACATGTACCGCGCGCAGGCCGAGGGCATGTCCGAGAACAAGCTCAACGCTCTTATCGAGCGCGCAGCTGCCGAGGAGGACAAGAAGGACTCCAAGAAGAAGTAGCGTTTGCATACATACTTATCGCTAAGATATAAGGTGCGTCGTTTTTGCGGCGCGCCTTTTTACTGTTCTATAGATAGATGGAGTGGCACATGATTCGAGCTGCCCTGACGGTCGAAGAGGCCCTGGAGGGTATGAAGTCCCTGGAGCCCAAGATTAAAAACTATGCGCGCCTGGTTGTCCGCAAGGGCGTAAACGTTAAGCCCGGCCAGGAAGTCGTCGTTCAGTCTCCGGTTGAGTGCGTGCCGTTTGCGCGCGTGGTGGTCGCGGAGGCCTATGCTGCCGGCGCCGGCCACGTGACGGTCATCTGGGCCGATGATGCCGTGACGAGGCTCACGTACGAGCATGTCGAGAAAAGCTATTTTGAGCAGACGCCCGAGTGGAAGCGCCTGCAGCTGGATTCCCTGGCCCAGGACGGTGCCTGCTTTATCTTTATCGAGGGTGCGGACCCCGCCGCCCTTAAGGGCATCGATCCCGCTAAGCCCGCTGCAGCTTCTAAGGCAAAGAACACGCAGTGCAAAGTTTTCCGCCGTGGACTGGATTACAACATCAATCCGTGGTGCATCGCCGGCGCTCCGGTCGTGGCTTGGGCGCGCGAGGTGTTCCCGGGAGACGCCGATGAGGTTGCAATCTATAAGCTGTGGAATGCGATTCTGCACACCGCTCGCGCCGATGGCCAGGACCCAGAGAGCGACTGGGAGCTCCATGACGCCGCATTCGAAAAGAACCTGCGTTTCCTGAACGGCAATCGTTTCGACTGCCTGCATTACACCGCGGCAAATGGAACCGATCTGACGATTGGCATGACGAAGGGTCACGAGTGGGCCGGCGGCAAGGGCAAGACGCCCGATGGGCACCCCTTCTTCCCCAACATTCCCACCGAGGAAGTCTTCACTTCGCCCGATCGCATGCGCGCCGACGGTATCGTGTACTCGGCCATGCCGCTCATCCACCACGGCAATAAAGTCGACGATTTTTGGATTAAGTTCGAGGGCGGCCGCGTGGTGGACTACGACGCCCGCGTGGGCAAGGCAACGCTCGCAAGTATCATCGATACTGACGAGGGCGCTGCTCACCTGGGAGAGGTCGCGCTCATTTCCAAGAACACGCCGATCCGCGAAAGTGGTGTTCTGTTCTACGATACGCTCTATGACGAGAACGCTAGCTGCCATCTCGCGCTAGGTGTCGGTTTCCCCGAATGCATCGAGGGTGGGTACGACATGTCCAAGGAGGAGCTCCTGGAGCATGGTGTTAACGTCTCGAGCACGCACGTCGATTTTATGATCGGCACGGACGACATCGATATTACGGGCATTACGCCTGATGGACGTGAAGTTGTGATTTTCCAGAACGGCCAATGGAGTTGGGAATAGTCCCAGACCGTGGTACAATGCCACCCGCGGGCCGTTAGCTCAGCTGGCAGAGCAGGGGACTTTTAATCCCAAGGTCCAGGGTTCGAACCCCTGACGGCCCACCCAAAGATTGTTGAGACGGTCAACTTCGGTTGGCCGTCTTTTTTGTTGCCGGTGCACGGGTTCGAACCCGTCGGGGCGCGGAGCTGAGTAAACGCGTGAGCGTTTGCCAGCGCAGCGCGCAAGGCGCGAAAGCGCCGCAGCGGCCGCCTGCGAAGCAGGCTGAACCCCCGACGGCCCACCCAAAGAAAGGAAAACGAAATGAAAACAGACAGATACGGAATTAGCGGCAGCACATTAAAGATAATAGCGGCCATTTCGATGGTTCTCGATCATGTAAGCAGGATCGTCCTGACCAATGGAATCATGACTCACGCATCGTACAATCAGATATCAGACGAGCAGTGGGCGATTCTAAGCGAGGCTTCGGATGTGCTTCATGTTCTTGGCAGAATTGCATTTCCCTTATTTTGCTTTTTGATAGTTGAGGGATTTTTGCATACTCATGACATAAAGAAGTACCTGCGAAATATGCTTGTCTTCGCAATCATTGCGGAGCCCATATACGATTTCGTTCAAACCGGGCAACTATTCGACCTTCGGCAACAAAATGTTATGTGTGAGCTCCTGCTTTCCTTGGTCTTTTTGATTATTCTGGAAAAGATACAAAGTCTTTCAAAATGGAAGAGGCACATCGCAGAATTTGCTCTGATTGTTTTGATAGCACTGGCAGCTGAATACACTAAACTAGATGGCGGCGTGTATGGCATTCTGCTTGTGGCTGCATTCTATTTATTCCACGACAGCAAGGCCAAGATGTTCTTTGCTGCAGTATGCGTAGTGCTCCTTTCGTCATGCCATATAGTTGGCGGCGGATTTGAGTTTGCTACAGCTAATGTATTTAATCCTGATGTTGCTGCCGCGGTCGTTTCGTTGCTGCTTATCAATCTTTATAATGGCAAGCGAGGGCTGAAGCTGAAATACTTCTTCTACGTTTTCTATCCGGCACATCTTGCTCTGCTTTATGGTGTCTCACTTATTGTTTTGAACTGTCTTTAATAACTCTCAAACAAGTCTCTGAAAGCAGAAACAAACTGACCCTAAGACTGCTTGTGAATTTCCGGAAGACCTGAGAGATGCGAGGATAGACAACGAGGGCTGCAGAAAGATGCTTCTCAGTTCTCTGGCGGATCGCACGTATCTGTATGAGGATCACTTCCGCACACTCATTAATAGCAGTGATAAACACGGCAGATCCTCAAAACATGGGACTGCGGAGGTCGAACGATGCTTCGACAGCATGAATGGCAGCGAGAAAGTGAGTTCGGAAACATCCTTTGGATGCTCCACCATAGAACAGAAAGCGATCGACTCCGGTTGATCGCTTTTTTGTTGCCGGTGCATGGGTTCGAACCCGAACTTCTCTATATATAAGAACGCTTGGCGAACAAAACCTGCCTTTTACCGACGGGAAACAAATAGCTGATGCTTTTGGAGTAAAGTGGCGCTCCAGAGATGACCGATGCCTTAACACCTATAAACCAGCTGGTCATCGCCAATATCAGAAGCCAATGCTTCAGTTATAACCTCAGGGACGCGACTGAGGGACATATTCGTTTGTGAACAAAATATGGAGTGCCAGATTCCCGCCCGCGGCGCCCCTCCGGTCTGGCAATATATCTTCTTGCCGCGCGGCCCGGTCGGACCGGATGAGCCGCAAAGCGTGCACCTTGAGAACCGGATACTGCGAGGATGGACACTTCCGAGTGTCGCATCCGGGCAGACATCGAACCATTTGAAATGGTCTAACTTGGATTTGTTTTTCGCAAGGCCGCCGAGAGGCGGCCCCGAGAAATTCCTTTTCCTATACTAGAACCATATGAATCGAACGGAACCGATCAGCTAATAGTTGTGAGGACCGGACGGGCTCGAAGCCCATTTATTTTGGACGGAGAGTTCGATCCTGGCTCAGGATGAACGCTGGCGGCGCGCCTAACACATGCAAGTCGAACGGCACCTATCTTCGGATAGAAGCGAGTGGCGAACGGCTGAGTAACACGTGGAGAACCTGCCCCCTCCCCCGGGATAGCCGCCCGAAAGGACGGGTAATACCGGATACCCCGGGGTGCCGCATGGCACCCCGGCTAAAGCCCCGACGGGAGGGGATGGCTCCGCGGCCCATCAGGTAGACGGCGGGGTGACGGCCCACCGTGCCGACAACGGGTAGCCGGGTTGAGAGACCGACCGGCCAGATTGGGACTGAGACACGGCCCAGACTCCTACGGGAGGCAGCAGTGGGGAATCTTGCGCAATGGGGGGAACCCTGACGCAGCGACGCCGCGTGCGGGACGGAGGCCTTCGGGTCGTAAACCGCTTTCAGCAGGGAAGAGTCAAGACTGTACCTGCAGAAGAAGCCCCGGCTAACTACGTGCCAGCAGCCGCGGTAATACGTAGGGGGCGAGCGTTATCCGGATTCATTGGGCGTAAAGCGCGCGTAGGCGGCCCGGCAGGCCGGGGGTCGAAGCGGGGGGCTCAACCCCCCGAAGCCCCCGGAACCTCCGCGGCTTGGGTCCGGTAGGGGAGGGTGGAACACCCGGTGTAGCGGTGGAATGCGCAGATATCGGGTGGAACACCGGTGGCGAAGGCGGCCCTCTGGGCCGAGACCGACGCTGAGGCGCGAAAGCTGGGGGAGCGAACAGGATTAGATACCCTGGTAGTCCCAGCCGTAAACGATGGACGCTAGGTGTGGGGGGACGATCCCCCCGTGCCGCAGCCAACGCATTAAGCGTCCCGCCTGGGGAGTACGGCCGCAAGGCTAAAACTCAAAGGAATTGACGGGGGCCCGCACAAGCAGCGGAGCATGTGGCTTAATTCGAAGCAACGCGAAGAACCTTACCAGGGCTTGACATATGGGTGAAGCGGGGGAGACCCCGTGGCCGAGAGGAGCCCATACAGGTGGTGCATGGCTGTCGTCAGCTCGTGTCGTGAGATGTTGGGTTAAGTCCCGCAACGAGCGCAACCCCCGCCGCGTGTTGCCATCGGGTGATGCCGGGAACCCACGCGGGACCGCCGCCGTCAAGGCGGAGGAGGGCGGGGACGACGTCAAGTCATCATGCCCCTTATGCCCTGGGCTGCACACGTGCTACAATGGCCGGTACAGAGGGATGCCACCCCGCGAGGGGGAGCGGATCCCGGAAAGCCGGCCCCAGTTCGGATTGGGGGCTGCAACCCGCCCCCATGAAGTCGGAGTTGCTAGTAATCGCGGATCAGCATGCCGCGGTGAATGCGTTCCCGGGCCTTGTACACACCGCCCGTCACACCACCCGAGTCGTCTGCACCCGAAGTCGCCGGCCCAACCGCAAGGGGGGAGGCGCCGAAGGTGTGGAGGGTGAGGGGGGTGAAGTCGTAACAAGGTAGCCGTACCGGAAGGTGCGGCTGGATCACCTCCTTTCTAGGGAGATACATTCTTAGAGAGATCAACTTAACTCGAATGGAGGGCAGGAGCCCGTCCGGTTGATGTCGCCCGGAGTAAGTCCCCGCAGCACCCGGTCCCCGGGGTCGCACCCGCGTACCTTGAGAGCCGCATAGCGATAGGAGAGAGATGGAAGATCAATTTCTTCCAGACTCGATTCTTTTCTGCGATTTATCAGACAGAATGATAGCAATCATTCATCCGATCCAAACAAGAAGAATTCACTTATATATGAGTGAGGAGCATCTGATCGCGAGCACAGTTCAACTACTGTGCCGCGGTATGAGATACCCGAATTGCGACATACGAGCGCTATTCATGATATCGATTAATTAATTTTAGCGACACGTGGATATCCCGCGGGCCCGATGCGGTCCCGCAAGATACCACGGGCGCACGGCGGATGCCTTGGCACAGGGAGCCGATGAAGGACGCGGCAAGCTGCGATAATCCCCGGCGAGGAGCACACATCCTTCGACCCGGGGGTCTCCGAATGGGCGAACCCATGCACAGCAGTGTGCATATCCCCACCCCGAACACATAGGGGCGGGGAGGACAACCCGGGGAACTGAAACATCTAAGTACCCGGAGGAGAGGAAATCAATCTCGAGACTCCCCGAGTAGCGGCGAGCGAAAGGGGACCGATGGCCAAACCGTCGAGCGGGCATACCCGGCAGGGGTTCCGCCGACGGGGTTGCAGGGCCGCGCATCCGGGGGCTGCCGCCCCCGGGCGCAGGTCCGGCTGGGGAGCGGAACGGCATGGGAGGGCCGGCCGCAGCGGGTGACAGCCCCGTACGCGAACCCAGACCGGACGGCGCGACGCGGTCCCTGAGTAGGGCCGGGCACGTGAAACCCGGTCCGAACCTGGGTGGACCACCATCCAAGCCTGAGTACTACCCTGTGACCGATAGCGCACCAGTACCGTGAGGGAAAGGTGAAAAGCACCCCGGGAGGGGAGTGAAACAGTACCTGAAACCGTGCGCCCACGAGCAGTCGGAGCAACTTTCAGTTGTGACGGCGTGCCTTTTGTAGAATGAGCCAGCGAGTCGCTGGCGCGGGGCGAGGTTAACCGAAAGGGAGCCGGAGCGAAAGCGAGCCTTAACAGGGCGACTTGAGTCCCGCGCCGCGGACGCGAAGCCGGGTGAGCTATCCGTGGGCAGGCTGAAGCGGGGGTAAGACCCCGTGGAGGGCCGAACGCACGTCGGTTGAAAACGGCGGCGATGACCTGCGGATAGGGGTGAAAGGCCAATCAAACCCGGAGATATCTCGTTCTCCCCGAAATAGCTTTAGGGCTAGCGTCGCGCGTTCACCGCCGGAGGTAGAGCACCGGATGGACGAGGGGGCTTCGCCGCCTACCGAATCCAACCGAACTCCGAATGCCGGCGGCCCAGAGCGCGGCAGTCAGAGCATGTGGGCTAAGCTGTGTGCTCGAGAGGGAAACAGCCCGGACCGCCCGCTAAGGTCCCCAAGTTCCAGCCGAGTGGCAAAGGATGTGCGTCCGCCCAGACAACCAGGATGTTGGCTTAGAAGCAGCCATCCATTCAAAGAGTGCGTAACAGCTCACTGGTCGAGTGGACATGCGCCGACAATACACGGGGCTAAGCTGGACACCGAAGCGGCGGGATTTTAATTCATTAGAATCGGTAGGGGAGCTTCCCATGGGCGGAGAAGCCGGAGGGCGACCGACGGTGGAGCGCATGGGAGTGAGAATGCTGGCATGAGTAGCGAGAGACGAGAGAGTAACTCGTCCGCCGTGAACCCGAGGTTTCCTGGGCAAGGCTAATCCTCCCAGGGTCAGTCGGGGGCTAAGGCGAGGCCGGTAGGCGTAGCCGACGCGCAGCAGGCAGACATTCCTGCACCGCGCACGCGGCGCTACGACCGACGGGGCGACGGATGGGGGTGGCTCGGCGGGGTTCTGGACGTCCCCGTGATGGAGCGCGGCCCGCGGACCAGGGAAATCCGGTCCGCATTGAGGGCGAGGCTCCGGACGAAGCGACTGAGCGAAGCGAGTGAGCCCGAGGTCCCTAGAAAAACCCCTAGGCAGGCGCGTGCGCGCCCGTACCGCAAACCGACACAGGTGGGTGGGTAGAACATACCGAGGCGATCGGGTCAACCATGGTCAAGGAACTCGGCACAATGGCCCCGTAACTTCGGGAGAAGGGGTGCCCGCGCGTACGTGAACCGGCTTGCCCGGGGAGCGGAGGCGGGCCGCAGTGGAGAGGCCCAAGCGACTGTTTACCAAAAACACAGGACTCTGCAGAAGCCGCAAGGCGACGTATAGGGTCTGACGCCTGCCCGGTGCCGGAAGGTCACGCGGAGGAGTTAGCGCATCGCGCGAAGCCCCGAAGCCAAGCCCCGGTAAACGGCGGCCGTAACTATAACGGTCCTAAGGTAGCGAAATTCCTTGTCGGGTAAGTTCCGACCTGCACGAAAGGCGCAACGACTTGGGCGCTGTCTCGACCATGGACCCGGTGAAATTGCACTGGTCGTGAAGATGCGACTTACCCGCGGAAGGACGGAAAGACCCCGTGAACCTTCACTGCAGCTTGGCATTGGCCGCTGGTCCCGCGTGTAGAGGATAGGCAGGAGGCTAAGATCCGGAGGCGCCAGCCCCCGGGGAGCCGCCCTTGGAATACTGCCCTCGCGCGACCGGCGTCCTAACCCGAGGCCGTCAACCGGCTCGGGGACCGTGCCAGGCGGGCAGTTTGACTGGGGCGGTCGCCTCCTAAAGGGTAACGGAGGCGCGCGAAGGTCCGCTCGGGACGGTCGGCAACCGTCCTTTTGAATGCAAGAGTACAAGCGGGCTTGACTGCGAGGCCCACAAGCCGAGCAGGTGCGAAAGCAGGCTCTAGTGATCCGGCGGCCCCGAGTGGGTGGGCCGTCGCTCAACGGATAAAAGGTACTCCGGGGATAACAGGCTGATCTTGCCCAAGAGTCCACATCGACGGCAAGGTTTGGCACCTCGATGTCGGCTCATCGCATCCTGGGGCTGGAGCAGGTCCCAAGGGTACGGCTGTTCGCCGTTTAAAGCGGTACGCGAGCTGGGTTCAGAACGTCGTGAGACAGTTCGGTCCCTATCCTCCGTGGGCGCAGGAGAATCGATGGAGGCTGCCCCCAGTACGAGAGGACCGGGGTGGACGCACCTCCGGTGAACCGGTTGTCGACCAACGGCACGGCCGGGTAGCCGCGTGCGGCGCGGATAACCGCTGAAGGCATCTAAGCGGGAAGCCGTTCCAGGGATTAGTTCTCCTTCCGGTAAGGGCCCAGGTAGACTACCTGGTCGATAGACGGCAGGTGCAAGGACGGCGACGTCCTCAGCCGAGCCGCACTAATCGCCCGAGCTCTTCCGGAACCGCACCTCGCGGCCCGCGGGACCCAGCGCTCATAGGCGCGGTCCGGGCACGAGGATGCCCCCGAGTCACTCCCCTATGCGCCATGCGGCCCCCAGGGCACGTGTAGAGTGAGACCCAGGACACCGTAACGGTGGGCGCCGCCCACCGGTCAGCGGCCAGAGCATGGGGGGCACGCCCGGTCCCGTTCCGAACCCGGAAGCTAAGCCCCATCGCGCCGAGAGTACTGCGGGGTCAGCCCGTGGGAGGCCAGGGCGCCGCTGACCGGTGGACGGCACCGAGCCGTACGCTTGAACTGAAGAAGGGGGAGGCCTCGCGGCCTCCCCCTTTTTTTGCGTTACAGATGACATTCTCTAAGCAATTTAATCAATCCAATCATCCACCGGTGAATATAAACGTTCACCGTTCTGTGGCCGGTTCTCTGTTCTCAATGGACTAATATTTGCTTTAGCGCGCTGATGCGCTTGTCCTGTTTTATACGGGTTGTTTTATTGTTTGTGACGGAAGGACTCACATGGCAGATGTTCATGAGCTGCTTGATACTTGGATTGCCAATGTCAAGGACGAGGAGCTCCTCGCTGAGCTCAACACAATGAAGGAGCAGGGTGACGAAGACGCCATCACCGACGCTTTCTTCCAAGATCTCGCCTTCGGTACCGCCGGTCTACGTGGCACTATCGGTGCAGGCACTAACCGTATGAATATTTATACGGTCGGTCGCGCGACGCAGGGATTCGCTGACTACCTCAATGCGACCTTCGAGCATCCGATGGTTGCCATCGCTCGCGATAGCCGCAATAAGGGTGAACTGTTCGTTAAGACGACGGCTGCCATTCTTGCGGCAAACGGCGTGACTGCTCTCGTGTATCCTAAGATTTCTCCCGTGCCGACGCTTTCCTGGGCCGTCCGTGACCTTAAGTGCTCCGGTGGCATTTGCATGACCGCTAGTCATAATCCAGCGCCTTATAACGGCTATAAGGCCTATGGCCCCGACGGCTGCCAGATTACCAGCGAGGCTGCCGATGCAATTTCTAAGGCTATCGCCGAGACCGATACGTTTACCGGCGTGAAGTCCATGGACTTCGATGAGGCTCTTGAGCAGGGTCTGGTCAAATGGATCGATGACTCGTGCCTCGAGCGTTATTATGACGCCGTTCTCGCCCGCGGCGTGACCAACCTTTCTGCCGAGGAGATCGCTGGCGCTCCGCTTAAGCTCGTCTACACTCCGCTCAACGGCACCGGCCTCATTCCCGTCACGACGGTGCTCGAGCGCGCTGGCATCACCGATGTCACGGTTGTTCCCGAGCAGAAGGAGCCTAACGGCGATTTCCCGACCTGCCCGTATCCTAACCCCGAGATTCGCCAGGCCATGCAGAAGGGCATTGACCTGTGCGAGCAGGTTCACCCTGATCTGCTGCTTGCAACCGATCCTGACGCCGATCGCGTTGGCGTTGCCGTTAAGAATAGCGATGACTATCTGCTGCTGACCGGCAATGAGATGGGCGTTCTGCTGCTCGACTATATCTGCAAGACCCGCGCTGCTCGCGGTGAGGACCTCACTAAGAAGGTTGCTGTCACTACTATCGTTTCTTCCGCCATGGTTGACGCACTGGCCGACGAGTACGGCTTTGAGCTCCGTCGCTGCCTGACGGGCTTCAAGTACATCGGTGACATCATTACCTCGCTTTCCGATGCTGGCGAGGTCGATCGCTTTATCTTCGGTTTCGAGGAGAGCTACGGCTATCTGGCCGGCGACCACGTGCGCGACAAGGACGCCGTGAGCACTTCGCTTCTGATTTGCCAGATGGCACAGTATTACAAGCTCCAGGGCAAGAACCTTGCCGATGCGATGCACGAGCTGTACGAGAAGCATGGCTACTATCACAACAAGACGATTTCGCTGAGCTATCCGGGCGCTGAGGGTGCGGCAAAGATGGCCGGCATCATGGCCGGTCTGCGCGAGAACCCGCCCGCGGAGCTCGCCGGTTCCAAGATTGAGGCCGTCGTGGATTACAACACCTGCGTGAACGGCCTGCCGAAGGCTAACGTCATTGAGTTCGATCTTGAGGGTGGCAACAAGGGTATTGTTCGTCCTTCCGGCACCGAGCCCAAGATCAAGCTGTACATCTTCGCTAAGGGCGCGGATGCCGCCGAGGCAGATGCAGCACTTGACGCGATCGAGGAGTCCGGTCGCAAGCTGCTGGCATAAGGTATTTAAGAGTCTATTGCTATAGATAGGCGAAAGAGGGGATCTCGGAAGCGAGGTCCCCTCCTGTTTTTAACCAGCCAGCCGAGAGTACTTATATGTGTAGGAAATGTGTACGCCCAGATTCCCGCCCCCGGGGCCCCTCCGGTCTGGCAATATATCTCCTTGCCGCGCGGCCCGGTCGGACCGGATGAGCCGCAAAGCGTGCACCTTGAGAACCGGATACTGCGAGGATGGACACTTCCGAGTGTCGCATCCGGGCAGACATCGAACCATTTGAAATGGTCTAACTTGGATTTGTTTTTCGCAAGGCCGCCGAGAGGCGGCCCCGAGAAATTCCTTTTCCTATCTAATAGAACCATATGAATCGAACGGAACCGATCAGCTAATAGTTGTGAGGACCGGACGGGCTCGAAGCCCATTTATTTTGGACGGAGAGTTCGATCCTGGCTCAGGATGAACGCTGGCGGCGCGCCTAACACATGCAAGTCGAACGGCACCTATCTTCGGATAGAAGCGAGTGGCGAACGGCTGAGTAACACGTGGAGAACCTGCCCCCTCCCCCGGGATAGCCGCCCGAAAGGACGGGTAATACCGGATACCCCGGGGTGCCGCATGGCACCCCGGCTAAAGCCCCGACGGGAGGGGATGGCTCCGCGGCCCATCAGGTAGACGGCGGGGTGACGGCCCACCGTGCCGACAACGGGTAGCCGGGTTGAGAGACCGACCGGCCAGATTGGGACTGAGACACGGCCCAGACTCCTACGGGAGGCAGCAGTGGGGAATCTTGCGCAATGGGGGGAACCCTGACGCAGCGACGCCGCGTGCGGGACGGAGGCCTTCGGGTCGTAAACCGCTTTCAGCAGGGAAGAGTCAAGACTGTACCTGCAGAAGAAGCCCCGGCTAACTACGTGCCAGCAGCCGCGGTAATACGTAGGGGGCGAGCGTTATCCGGATTCATTGGGCGTAAAGCGCGCGTAGGCGGCCCGGCAGGCCGGGGGTCGAAGCGGGGGGCTCAACCCCCCGAAGCCCCCGGAACCTCCGCGGCTTGGGTCCGGTAGGGGAGGGTGGAACACCCGGTGTAGCGGTGGAATGCGCAGATATCGGGTGGAACACCGGTGGCGAAGGCGGCCCTCTGGGCCGAGACCGACGCTGAGGCGCGAAAGCTGGGGGAGCGAACAGGATTAGATACCCTGGTAGTCCCAGCCGTAAACGATGGACGCTAGGTGTGGGGGGACGATCCCCCCGTGCCGCAGCCAACGCATTAAGCGTCCCGCCTGGGGAGTACGGCCGCAAGGCTAAAACTCAAAGGAATTGACGGGGGCCCGCACAAGCAGCGGAGCATGTGGCTTAATTCGAAGCAACGCGAAGAACCTTACCAGGGCTTGACATATGGGTGAAGCGGGGGAGACCCCGTGGCCGAGAGGAGCCCATACAGGTGGTGCATGGCTGTCGTCAGCTCGTGTCGTGAGATGTTGGGTTAAGTCCCGCAACGAGCGCAACCCCCGCCGCGTGTTGCCATCGGGTGATGCCGGGAACCCACGCGGGACCGCCGCCGTCAAGGCGGAGGAGGGCGGGGACGACGTCAAGTCATCATGCCCCTTATGCCCTGGGCTGCACACGTGCTACAATGGCCGGTACAGAGGGATGCCACCCCGCGAGGGGGAGCGGATCCCGGAAAGCCGGCCCCAGTTCGGATTGGGGGCTGCAACCCGCCCCCATGAAGTCGGAGTTGCTAGTAATCGCGGATCAGCATGCCGCGGTGAATGCGTTCCCGGGCCTTGTACACACCGCCCGTCACACCACCCGAGTCGTCTGCACCCGAAGTCGCCGGCCCAACCGCAAGGGGGGAGGCGCCGAAGGTGTGGAGGGTGAGGGGGGTGAAGTCGTAACAAGGTAGCCGTACCGGAAGGTGCGGCTGGATCACCTCCTTTCTAGGGAGATACGTTCTTAGAGAGACATACTTTAACTCGAATGGAGGGCAGGAGCCCGTCCGGTAGATGTCGCCTGGATGATTCCCCGCAGCACCCGGTCCCCGGGGTCGCACCCGCGTACCTTGAGAGCCGCATAGCGATAGGAGAGAGATGGAAGAGATTCTCTTCCAGACTCGATTCTTTTCTGCGATTTATCAGACAGAATGATAGCAATCATTCATCCGATCCAAACAAGAAGAATTCACTTATTAATGAGTGAGGAGCATCTGATCGCGAGCACAGTTCAACTACTGTGCCGCGGTATGAGATACCCGAATTGCGACATACGAGCGCTATTCATGATATCGATTAATTAGATTAATTAGCGACACGTGGATATCCCGCGGGCCCGATGCGGTCCCGCAAGATACCACGGGCGCACGGCGGATGCCTTGGCACAGGGAGCCGATGAAGGACGCGGCAAGCTGCGATAATCCCCGGCGAGGAGCACACATCCTTCGACCCGGGGGTCTCCGAATGGGCGAACCCATGCACAGCAGTGTGCATATCCCCACCCCGAACACATAGGGGCGGGGAGGACAACCCGGGGAACTGAAACATCTAAGTACCCGGAGGAGAGGAAATCAATCTCGAGACTCCCCGAGTAGCGGCGAGCGAAAGGGGACCGATGGCCAAACCGTCGAGCGGGCATACCCGGCAGGGGTTCCGCCGACGGGGTTGCAGGGCCGCGCATCCGGGGGCTGCCGCCCCCGGGCGCAGGTCCGGCTGGGGAGCGGAACGGCATGGGAGGGCCGGCCGCAGCGGGTGACAGCCCCGTACGCGAACCCAGACCGGACGGCGCGACGCGGTCCCTGAGTAGGGCCGGGCACGTGAAACCCGGTCCGAACCTGGGTGGACCACCATCCAAGCCTGAGTACTACCCTGTGACCGATAGCGCACCAGTACCGTGAGGGAAAGGTGAAAAGCACCCCGGGAGGGGAGTGAAACAGTACCTGAAACCGTGCGCCCACGAGCAGTCGGAGCAACTTTCAGTTGTGACGGCGTGCCTTTTGTAGAATGAGCCAGCGAGTCGCTGGCGCGGGGCGAGGTTAACCGAAAGGGAGCCGGAGCGAAAGCGAGCCTTAACAGGGCGACTTGAGTCCCGCGCCGCGGACGCGAAGCCGGGTGAGCTATCCGTGGGCAGGCTGAAGCGGGGGTAAGACCCCGTGGAGGGCCGAACGCACGTCGGTTGAAAACGGCGGCGATGACCTGCGGATAGGGGTGAAAGGCCAATCAAACCCGGAGATATCTCGTTCTCCCCGAAATAGCTTTAGGGCTAGCGTCGCGCGTTCACCGCCGGAGGTAGAGCACCGGATGGACGAGGGGGCTTCGCCGCCTACCGAATCCAACCGAACTCCGAATGCCGGCGGCCCAGAGCGCGGCAGTCAGAGCATGTGGGCTAAGCTGTGTGCTCGAGAGGGAAACAGCCCGGACCGCCCGCTAAGGTCCCCAAGTTCCAGCCGAGTGGCAAAGGATGTGCGTCCGCCCAGACAACCAGGATGTTGGCTTAGAAGCAGCCATCCATTCAAAGAGTGCGTAACAGCTCACTGGTCGAGTGGACATGCGCCGACAATACACGGGGCTAAGCTGGACACCGAAGCGGCGGGATTTTAATTCATTAGAATCGGTAGGGGAGCTTCCCATGGGCGGAGAAGCCGGAGGGCGACCGACGGTGGAGCGCATGGGAGTGAGAATGCTGGCATGAGTAGCGAGAGACGAGAGAGTAACTCGTCCGCCGTGAACCCGAGGTTTCCTGGGCAAGGCTAATCCTCCCAGGGTCAGTCGGGGGCTAAGGCGAGGCCGGTAGGCGTAGCCGACGCGCAGCAGGCAGACATTCCTGCACCGCGCACGCGGCGCTACGACCGACGGGGCGACGGATGGGGGTGGCTCGGCGGGGTTCTGGACGTCCCCGTGATGGAGCGCGGCCCGCGGACCAGGGAAATCCGGTCCGCATTGAGGGCGAGGCTCCGGACGAAGCGACTGAGCGAAGCGAGTGAGCCCGAGGTCCCTAGAAAAACCCCTAGGCAGGCGCGTGCGCGCCCGTACCGCAAACCGACACAGGTGGGTGGGTAGAACATACCGAGGCGATCGGGTCAACCATGGTCAAGGAACTCGGCACAATGGCCCCGTAACTTCGGGAGAAGGGGTGCCCGCGCGTACGTGAACCGGCTTGCCCGGGGAGCGGAGGCGGGCCGCAGTGGAGAGGCCCAAGCGACTGTTTACCAAAAACACAGGACTCTGCAGAAGCCGCAAGGCGACGTATAGGGTCTGACGCCTGCCCGGTGCCGGAAGGTCACGCGGAGGAGTTAGCGCATCGCGCGAAGCCCCGAAGCCAAGCCCCGGTAAACGGCGGCCGTAACTATAACGGTCCTAAGGTAGCGAAATTCCTTGTCGGGTAAGTTCCGACCTGCACGAAAGGCGCAACGACTTGGGCGCTGTCTCGACCATGGACCCGGTGAAATTGCACTGGTCGTGAAGATGCGACTTACCCGCGGAAGGACGGAAAGACCCCGTGAACCTTCACTGCAGCTTGGCATTGGCCGCTGGTCCCGCGTGTAGAGGATAGGCAGGAGGCTAAGATCCGGAGGCGCCAGCCCCCGGGGAGCCGCCCTTGGAATACTGCCCTCGCGCGACCGGCGTCCTAACCCGAGGCCGTCAACCGGCTCGGGGACCGTGCCAGGCGGGCAGTTTGACTGGGGCGGTCGCCTCCTAAAGGGTAACGGAGGCGCGCGAAGGTCCGCTCGGGACGGTCGGCAACCGTCCTTTTGAATGCAAGAGTACAAGCGGGCTTGACTGCGAGGCCCACAAGCCGAGCAGGTGCGAAAGCAGGCTCTAGTGATCCGGCGGCCCCGAGTGGGTGGGCCGTCGCTCAACGGATAAAAGGTACTCCGGGGATAACAGGCTGATCTTGCCCAAGAGTCCACATCGACGGCAAGGTTTGGCACCTCGATGTCGGCTCATCGCATCCTGGGGCTGGAGCAGGTCCCAAGGGTACGGCTGTTCGCCGTTTAAAGCGGTACGCGAGCTGGGTTCAGAACGTCGTGAGACAGTTCGGTCCCTATCCTCCGTGGGCGCAGGAGAATCGATGGAGGCTGCCCCCAGTACGAGAGGACCGGGGTGGACGCACCTCCGGTGAACCGGTTGTCGACCAACGGCACGGCCGGGTAGCCGCGTGCGGCGCGGATAACCGCTGAAGGCATCTAAGCGGGAAGCCGTTCCAGGGATTAGTTCTCCTTCCGGTAAGGGCCCAGGTAGACTACCTGGTCGATAGACGGCAGGTGCAAGGACGGCGACGTCCTCAGCCGAGCCGCACTAATCGCCCGAGCTCTTCCGGAACCGCACCTCGCGGCCCGCGGGACCCAGCGCTCATAGGCGCGGTCCGGGCACGAGGATGCCCCCGAGTCACTCCCCTATGCGCCATGCGGCCCCCAGGGCACGTGTAGAGTGAGACCCAGGACACCGTAACGGTGGGCGCCGCCCACCGGTCAGCGGCCAGAGCATGGGGGGCACGCCCGGTCCCGTTCCGAACCCGGAAGCTAAGCCCCATCGCGCCGAGAGTACTGCGGGGTCAGCCCGTGGGAGGCCAGGGCGCCGCTGACCGGTGGACGGCACCGAGCCGTACGCTTGGACTGAAGAAGGGGGAGGCCTTGCGGCCTCCCCCTATTTTGCGTTTGGTCGATATGGGCTAAACGCCTCTATGCTTTAATAGCTTTCTCTATTTGAAGAAAATAAAATGAATGACCAGCGCGATTGCCACGACGGCAATGATCAAGAGCGCGATTTGGAGGCGGTGCTGTTTGCGCCGTCTGTTTGACGATGTAAATATCGATTTCCCCTGCTTAGGCGTCTCAAGATAGCGTGCGGAATGCGTTAGAGTTTGCTTGGGACGGGGTCCTCTGCGATGCTGCTTGGTGGGTGTTTGTGATTGCTCCTGGCTGCATACGCTGTTTTTGGATAAGGGGGCATCTTTTAGATACACCGGATCGCTCGAGGCGACACCCATGTGTCTACGAGCTGATTGAGATTCTTCAAGGGTTTGATATCGATTGCGAGTTACATACTCAGGCTCTGCATCGTTAATGGGCTCTTGGGAAATATGGGGACGATGGTAGCGTATGGGCTGTGAATAGGCAGAACTATCATTCTGTAGCGGCTCATACGAATTGTCGGAGGTCTGATCGTCCATGATGCCCTTAGGTTGTCATTAGCAATGAGTATGCGCTCATTGTAAGCCCCCTGCTTCGTTTTGACAGGCGCGTATTCGGTATTCAAGGCTCTGTTCAAAGAACCTTAACCTCGTTAAAACCTTAGTCACTAAGACTTAGATATGCTTATAGAAAGAGACTTAAAAAACTTTATATCAAAGTGTATATATACGAATTGGGTGGGCATATATTAGAGCGTCAAAAGAAGTCCCTGCCACCTAGAAGATGGCTCGGCAGTCCTTTAAAGGAGTGGTAGTCATGGCAAGCATGGTTCCTTATCGTTCGGTTTTTGGAGTTCGTCCCTCTGCTAGCTCGTTGTTTGATCTCTTTGATGATATGACCGACCTGGCAAATAACTCTATCGCCTCTAAGGCGTTTCCCGTCGATGTTGAGGACAAGGGCGACGGTTACGAGGTCAAGGCTTATTTGACTGGCGTCGCCAAGGATGACATCGACGTTGAGCTCAATGAGGGTCGTCTTTCCATTAGCGTGAATGTCGAGGAGAGCGAAGAGAACGAGGGCAAGAACTTCCTGCAGAAGGAGTTTAGCTCGTACAGTGCGACGCGCGGTGTGTACCTGAAGGATGCTTCGAGCGAGGGCCTTTCTGCAAAGTACGCCGACGGCATCCTTACCGTTACGGTTCCTAAGATTGTCGAGAAGAAGAACGTTACGAAGATCTCCATCGAATAACTTCGTTGGTGTTCTTCGCTATTAAAAGACAACAAAAGGGGCTGGGAAGCGATTCCCGGCCCCTTTTGCTGTTTAGGACAGTCTATTGAATGGTTGCTGGCCGATACTGGCTTGCGGGGCGTATCGAGAGTTTTCGCGATCCTTGGAGAAGGGTGGCGGAGCTGCCGAGCTCGTCATCCAGGGTTGCGGCCAGAGCTTTGGCATAGCTTTTGACGGTAAGGCTCGGACGATTGTTATCTTGGCTGATATGCATGGCAATGAGCTGTTCGGTGCGATCGGTAACAAGTTCGCGCGCGGCTTCGGCGGCTTGGCCGTTGGAGAGGTGTCCCCTTGCAGACAGGATGCGCTCCTGAAGAAAGCGGGGATATTCTCCCTCGCGCAGCATGGTCGCATCGTGGTTGCTTTCGAGCGCGAGGACTCGACAATCTTTGAGGGTGTTCATGGCTTGGCTCGATAGCTCTCCGGTGTCGGTGGCAAAGCCGATGGAATCATCGAGAGCATTGAATCGATAGCCGACTGGATTGATGACATCGTGTGATGTTGAGTAGGTTTGCACGTGGATGCCGGCAATGGAAAGGGTGTCACCGGGATCGAATTCCTCGACAGGCAGATGCGAAAGATTTTCTTTGTTCGAAAGAGTGCCCCTGCTGGCAAAGAGGGGGCCGTGCCAGTGCTTGCACCAGATATCGAGGCCCTTGATGTGATCGCTATGCTCATGAGTAATGAGAAGAGCCGAGACGTTGTCAGCCGAGAGCCCCAGTTCTGCCATGCGCTTTAATGTCTCGCGGCGAGACAGTCCGTCATCGACCATAATGAGCCCCTGCGGGCCCTCGATGAGCGCGCAGTTGCCTTTAGAGCCACTGCCGAGGATATGAAGGTGCAGACGAGACATAAGATTCCAAAGGATACAATGGGTGCGGACGAATAGAGGAGGAAGCAAATGCCTACGGTATCTCAGCATTATGGACACCATGCCGTGCCTGGGGCAGTCGATGAGACCCGGACGAGACAGCAGGCTGCTCCTGTCGTGCTCATGGTATCAGGCGGCGCGGACTCGACGGCACTGCTTCTTATGGCGTGCACATCAAAGCTGGATATCCAAGACGGACGCGGTGTTGCCCCCATCGCGCGCGAGCGACTGCACGTGCTGCATGTGAACCATCATCTGCGCGGCAAGGCGTCCGATGGCGACGAGGCCTTTGTGCGTGAGCTCTGCGCACAATATGGTCTACCGCTGTGTGTTGAGCATGCCTATTTTGATGATGAATCGGGCAATATCGAGGCGGCTGCCCGCGAGGTGCGCTATGCCGCGGCGCGAAGGTATGTTCGCGAGCTCTGCGCCCAGACGGGGGCACCGCGAACGGCGGCTCGTATCTGCACCGCGCACACGTCTTCGGATCGCGCGGAAACGTTTTTGATGAACGCGATTAAGGGTTCGGGGCCCGCTGGTCTATCGAGCATTCCTCGCCGGAGGAATATCGTGGTGCGTCCCTTGCTCGACCTAACTCATGGCGAGCTCGTGGGCTATCTACAGGTACATGGTCAGCCGTGGCGTGAAGACGAGAGCAATGAGGATATCTCGTATCTGCGAAACTACGTGCGCCATCGAGTGATGCCGGTGGTGGCGCAGCGCAACGCGAGCGTGTGCAAGACGATTGGCGCCGCCTGCGAGATCTTAGGCGATGAGGACGCGTTTTTGTCTCAGCTTTCGGCACAGGCGTTTCGAAGCTGTTTGCGCAAAGAGGCAGCGGGCGCGCTGGTGCTCGATGCCAGGCGCCTTGCTGCGGCCGAGGTGGTAATCGCGCGGCGCATCGTGCGACTGGCGATCAAACGCATCGATCCGGACGCTCGTCCCGAGATGCGACATGTGGAGCGAGTCCTTTCCTGCGTTGCCGAGGGCACCGGCTCGGTCACGCTTCCGGCGGGGATTGACGCACGCATTGAGTTTGGCATGCTGGCGTTTAAGGCGCCGGTGGCTCGCGAGGGCCTGGTCGCGGACTGGGTTACCGTACCCGGTCGTTTGCCGTTGGGCGGGGGATGTATGCTGGTCGCAGAGCCGATGGTCGTTGAGCCGGGATGCGACATCGTGCGCCGCGCCCGTGAGCTTGCGGCTGCCGGGGAAGTGACAGCTTTGGTAGACGCGGCTGCCCTGGGTTTTGCCGACAGCGATAGTGAGCGGATCCTGGCGGGCTCACGTGGCGAGATCCCTGCAGAGGCGCGATTGGCGCGCCTGTGGGTGGACGGTCCCGCACCGGGAGACGTGATGTGCCCGTTAGGGATGAGTGGCCGAAGCAAGAAAGTATCCGATTTGCTAGGTGAGGCTCGCATTCCCGTTTCCGAGCGCGCCGGCGTGCCCATGGTGAGGACGGCGCCGGGGGGTGCCGTGGTGTGGGTCGCCGGAGTTCGCGCGGACGAGCGTTTTAAGTGCACGGCCGCAACGCGCGTGGCATATCTGCTCCGCGTGGTCGATGCGGAATAGCGTCCCACGCCTGCTATTCTGTGCGACGTTGACGGTATTCCCGCGCTGATGGCGCACGGGCTGGTAAATTTACCCCGTGCGCTGCTAGAATGTGTAGTTCGCGTCCATACGGCGGTGTGTGGGCGATAAGCACAAGAAAGGGTTGTCATGGCTTCTCAACATCCGGATATCGAGAAGGTTCTGTTCACGCAGGAGGATATCGACGGTATCGTCTCTCGCCTGGGCGAGGAGATTACGCGCGACTACGCGGGTAAGGATCTGGTGCTGATTGCGGTCCTGCGCGGCGCCGTGGTCTTTATGGGCGACCTGATGCGTAAGATCGAGCTGCCGACCAACATCGATTTCATGGCTGTTTCGAGCTACGGCGACGGTGTGAAGTCCTCGGGTATCGTGCGTATCATTAAGGACCTGGATATCGACATCCGCGGTCGCGACGTGCTGATCGTCGAGGACATTCTGGACTCGGGCCTGACGCTCAAGTATCTGATGAAGAACCTCGAGAGCCGCAAGCCCGCTTCTCTGGAGGTCGCCGCCTTCCTGTGGAAGGACGTTGAGGACCGCGTCTCGGCCATCACGCCCAAGTATGTTGGAACCCATTGCCCCGATGCCTTTGTGGTGGGCTACGGCCTCGACTATGCCGAGCGCTATCGCAACCTTCCGTATCTGGGCATTTTGAAACCGGAGGTTTATTCGTAAGATGCCCGACGACCGTAACGACAACAATTCCCAGACTCCCCGGGACCCAAAGATCCCGGGGATGCCCGGAGGCAAGAAGCCCACGCGTACGGGCTGGCTGTATTTTATTTTGGCTTGCGCGCTTCTGGGCTACGCCTTCTTTAACATGGGCTCCGGCTTTGCCAATTCCAGCAATACCGTTAAGCTCGCGACGAGCGAGATGGTCAGCGCCATCAAGCAGGATCGCGTCGAAGATCTGACCTATACGGTTCAAGATGGAAGCGTGACGGGTCATTACTGGAAGACAAAAAAGGACAAGGGCGATACGAGCGAGCTCAAGAGCTTCTCTTCGACCTATGTCGGCTCCGATTCGCTTGCCGAGCTCATGGCGGAGCACCCCGATACCAAGTACATCGTCAACACCAACGATCCCGATTTTTGGGGCGACTTGGCGATGAGTGTGCTTCCGACGATCGCCCTTATCGCCATCATGTTCTACTTTATGCGCCAGATGATGGGCGCCAACAACAGGAACATGCAGTTTGGCAAGACCAACGCCAAGACCAACGAGGCCACACGCCCCAAGGTCAAGTTTGAAGACGTTGCCGGCGTGGACGAGGCAGTCGAGGAGCTCGAGGAGATCCGTGACTTTTTGAGCGATCCGGATCGCTATCGCAAGCTGGGCGCCAAGATCCCGCGTGGCGTGTTGCTGGTTGGCCCTCCGGGCACCGGTAAAACGCTGCTGGCCAAGGCCGTTGCCGGCGAGGCGGGCGTGCCGTTCTTTAGCATCTCGGGTTCCGACTTTGTCGAGATGTTCGTAGGTGTCGGCGCCAGCCGTGTGCGTGACCTCTTTAAGGAGGCCAAGTCCCAGGCCCCGTCGATCATCTTCATCGATGAGATCGATGCCGTGGGACGTCAGCGCGGAGCCGGCTTGGGCGGCGGCCACGACGAGCGCGAGCAGACGCTCAACCAGCTGCTGGTCGAGATGGACGGTTTTGAGGAGAGCGAGTCGGTCATCCTGATCGCCGCCACCAACCGCCCCGACATTCTGGATCCGGCGCTGCTGCGTCCCGGCCGTTTTGACCGTCAGGTTACGGTCGACCGTCCGGACGTGAAGGGCCGCGAGCAGATTTTGCGCGTGCATGCCGAGAACAAGCCGATGGACGAGGACGTTAAGTTTGAGAAGCTCGCCCAGATGACCGTTGGCTTTACTGGTGCCGATTTAGCGAACCTGCTCAACGAGTCTGCGCTGCTGGCCGCTCGCCGTCATCGTTCCGTGATCTCGATGGACGAGGTCGAGGAGTCGATGGAGCGCGTGATTGCCGGACCGCAACGCAAGGGTCGCGTGATGACCGAGGCCGAGCGCACCACGATTGCCTATCACGAGAGCGGTCACGCCCTGGTGGGCCACATCCTGGAGCACTCCGATCCGGTTCACAAGATTTCGATCGTCAGCCGAGGTCAGGCTCTGGGCTACACACTGCAGCTTCCGCAGGAGGACCACTTCCTCAAGACCAAGAACGAGATGCTCGACGAGCTTGCCGTGTTCTTGGGCGGTCGCGTTGCCGAGGAGCTCATGTGCGATGATATTACGTCGGGCGCGAGCAACGATCTGGAGCGCGCAACCAAGATGGCGCGCGAGATGGTCACGCGCCTGGGCATGAGCGAGGAGCTGGGCACTCAGGTCTTTGGCGAGGCACAGCATCAGGTATTCCTGGGCCGCGACTATGCCGATCATCAGGATTACTCCGAGGAGACGGCGCGCCGCATCGATATCGAGGTTCAGCGCATCATGCGCGAAGCCCATCGTCGTGCGGTCGAGATTTTGGATGCCCGTCGCGATCAGCTCGATCTGATGGCGAAGGTGCTGCTTGAGCGCGAGACCGTCGAAGGCGACGCCGTGAACGCCCTGCTCGACAACGAGTGGAATGCCTACCTTGAGCGCGAGGGCGATATCCTGGCGGCCAAGGAGGAGCGCAATGCCAAGGCGGCCGGCATGCCGACCAAGAAGCGCGCGCCTCGAATGAGCGAGGAGGAGCTGGCGGCTGATGCCGCGGCCTTTGCGCAGGCGGCCATGCAGGAGGATGCCGAAGCCGCATCCGATGATGCTGACGATGACCATGCCGTCGTCGATGCCGACACCGACGCCGACAAATAGTCTTTGTGGCGAAAGCCTCCGCGGGGAAACCTGCGGAGGCTTTTTCTTTGGCTCTGTTAGACCAAGGTTGACATAAAAACGATGTCACCGCGAGGCGGTACCCTTCAATTAACGTCGAAGGAGCGCCCATGGATGCAGACGACCTGGTCATCACCCTCAAGAAGAGCCTGGCGAAGCTCAGCAGGACCGAGCGCCGTAAAGCCGTCGAGTTGGTCGGGGACGTCGTCCGCGCCGCCATGTTCGACGATGCGGCGGGAGATGGCTATGAGGTAGAGCGCTGCCCCCGTTGCGGCTCGGTCGCTATCGTCAAGAAGGGCAAGTCCAGGAACGGCGAGCAGCGCTACCTCTGCCGCGACTGCGGCAGGACGTTCTCCGGCTCCACCGACCGGATCCTCGGCACGAGCAAGTTGCCCCGCGAGACCTGGATGGCCTATGCCGAGTGCTTCGCCCTCATGCTCCCTCTCCGCGAGTGCGCCGGCCGCTGCGGTGTCTGCCTCAAGACCGCCTACACCATGCGCCACAGGCTCATTGAGTGCCTGAAGGAATACTCGCCCACGTTCCATGTGGGGCAGGGGCAGGCTTGCGAGCTCGACGAGACGTACTTCCCCGAGTCCTTCAAGGGCAACCATTCAAAAGGCTCCTTCACCCTGCCGAGAAAGGCTCGCCACCGCGGCAAGCAGGTCCACAGGCGCGGCCTCTCCCGCGAGCAGATCTGCGTCATGACGGGCGTTAGCGACACGGACGCCACCTTCTTCGAGGTCTCGGGCCGCGGCGTTGTCTCGCGCAAGCGTGCGGCGGAGGCCCTTCGCGACCGCATCGGCGCGGGCGCGGTCGTCGCCACGGACAAGGCGACCGCGTACATCGACGTGCTGCGCGACCTGAAGGTCGCCTCGCATGAATCCTATGATTCCAAGGACCGCTCGGAGGGCACCATCAACCGCATCAACGCCGTCCATTCGCTCCTCGGCTCGTTCATGGCCCGCTTCAAGGGAGTGTCCACCAAGCACTTGGGAGCCTACCTCGACTGGTTCCGCTGGTGCCGCACCTTCATGGCGGCGGGTTCGCGCGCGGCGGAGTCCACGGTCGCCCGCCAGCTCGCCAACGGCTCCTGCTCGACCCGCGTCCGCGACATGTTCGGCCTCGAGCCTCCCCTCATGGACTACTGGGACGGGCGGGCGGCCTAGCGAATTAAAATGGTGGCCACGGAGCAGCGACCGCGGAAGGAGCGGCAATGACATCGAACGTCCCGGCCACCACGATAAGAATCGATCCCGAGGTCAAAAGGGAGGCCGCAGCCGTGCTCGACGAGCTCGGGCTCTCCATGTCGGGCGCCATGAACATATTCCTCAGGGCGGTGATCCGCGAGGGCGGCCTGCCCTTCGACGTCAGGCTGGGATCTGAGGGGAAGGCTGACGGGGAGGGCGGGGACCGCGATGGACGGGGGTAGCCCGATTATTTTCCGGTTCGACGAACAGCCGATCGTGTCAAATTTGGTCTAACAGAGCCTTTTCTTTTGAGCGATATGGGGCCGTCTGTTGATTGGGGACAGACTTAAATGAGCGTTTTCACGCATTTAAGTCTGTCCCCAATCAACATTGCTGCGACACTTTGCTCGGCTAAAGCGTACAATAGCGCCTATGCGAAAGGGGAACAGATGATCAACGAAACTATGTATGCTCGCGGTGCGGAAAGCTCCATCATCCGTGAGATTTTTAGCTATGGCCTTGAGCGCAAGGCGCAGATCGGTGCGGAAAACGTATTCGATTTTTCGCTGGGCAATCCGAGCGTTCCGGCACCCGCTGCTGTGGCGGAGTCCATTAAGAAGGCCCTGGAGCTGCCGAGCGACCAGCTGCACGGCTACACGCCCGCACCGGGCCTGCCGCAATGTCGTGCCGCTGTGGCCGAATCGCTCAACCGCCGCTTTGGCACGAGCTATGAGGGCAAAGACGTCTTTATGACGGTGGGTGCCGCGGCTTCGCTCACCTGCGCGCTCAACGCCGTTACGAATCCGGGCGACGAGGTTATTGTTATCGCCCCGTACTTTCCGGAGTATCGCGTTTGGATTGAGAAGGCCGGCTGTACGTGTGTTGAGGCGCTCGCCGATGAAGATACGTTCCAGCTGAGCGTGGACAACGTGCTCAAGGCGATTACCGATAAGACGACTGCCGTTATCATCGACTCGCCCAACAATCCGACTGGTGCCGTATATACACGCGACACGCTGACGCGACTGGCCAATGCTCTGCGCGAGGCCAACGCTCAGCGCGATCCCGAGAATCCGATCATGCTCATCTCGGATGAGCCGTACCGCGAGATCGTGTACGGTGCCGAGGTGCCTTGGGTTCCTTCGATCTACGAGCACACCGTCGTGTGCTACTCGTATTCCAAGTCGCTGTCGCTACCGGGCGAGCGCGTGGGCTGGATCTTGGTTCCCAACACCAATCCGCAGGCTGCCCGTCTGATGCCGGCTGTTGCGGGTGCTGCCCGTACGCTGGGTTTTGTATGCGCACCGGCACTCTTCCAGCGCGTGATCATCGATTGCATCGATGAGCCGAGTGACGTTGAGGCCTATGCACGCAACCGCACGGCGCTCACCGATGCTTTGACGGACTACGGCTATACCTATGTTGAGCCGGACGGTGCTTTCTACCTGTGGGTGAAGGCACTCGAGCCCGATGCGAATGCGTTTTGCGAGCGCGCAAAGAAGTATGAGTTGCTTGCGGTTCCCTCGGACAGCTTTGGTATGCCGGGTTGGTTCCGCCTGGGCTATTGCGTGAGCTACGAAACGATTGTCAATTCGCTACCCGCTTGGAAACAGTTGGCGGACGAGTATCGTTAAAAGTAAAGCGCTCTGCCTACAATGTTTTACGTGAAACGGGGTTTGGTGTTAAGCCGGACCCCGTTGTCATGGACGTTGTGTCTTTGGGATGGAGTGGTTTTACGACTATCGAAGGCTATGCGTACAATGAATATAAGCGACGGCCGTGCCAGATAAGGAGACCTGATGCCCTACCTGCTTTCTTGTGACATTCATACCCATACGATGTTCTCTGCGCATGCATATTCGACCATTGAGGAGAATGTGTACTGGGCGGCAGAGCGTGGTCTGCAGGTGCTCGGATCTGCCGACCATTTGAGCTCTATGGTTACGGCTTGCCCCAATGACCTGCGCAGTTACCAGTTCTTTATCAACCAGGATATCTGGCCGCGCATTTGGAGCGGCGTGCTGGTGCTGCGTGGTGCCGAGGCCGATATCGTTTCGCTGGACGGAAGCCTGTTTGGCGAGGACACCCCTGTCACGCTCGATATCGCCGGCGATTCGTACAGCCGTCAGCATTCACTGTTCGATTTGGTTACGCGTAATTTGGATTATTTGGTTGCAAGCGTGCATAATCCGCAGATTGCTGAGGGCGCGACGCTGGCCCAGACGACCGAGATGTATATCAATGCCCTGGAGCACCCCAAGGTGTTCATGCTGGGTCACACGGGGCGTTCGGGCGTGCCGTTCGATATCGACGAGGTGCTGTTGGCAGCTAAGGCCAAGCACAAGATTATTGAGATCAACAACCATAGTCTTGAACACGGTGTCGACACTGAGCATTGGGCCGTATGCCGCAAGATTGCCGAGCGCTGCGCCGAGCTGGGCGTGGGCATTGGCGTTTCGACCGATGCGCACATTGGCATGGCAATTGGTAAGCTCGATTACGCTCGCAAGATGCTCGACGAGATTCACTTCCCGTTGGATCTGATCGTGACGCGCGATCGCGAGACGCTGCTGCGCGAGATGGCGGCAGCCGGCGTGTGTGATCTGCGCAATGGGATGTAGCGGAATTTATAAACCAAGCGAAGGGGGGCGGCCCAGACGGGTCGCCCCCCTTCTTGTCCCAAAAATCTACTGAGGTTGGTTAGCGGCGTTCGAGGACCGCTACGGTTTCGGTGTGGTCGGTGTGAGGGAACATGTCGACGGGCGTGATCTTGAGCAGTCGGTAGCCTCCGTCGAGGAGCTGATGCAGGTCGCGCTCTTGAGTTACGGGGTTGCAGCTGATATAGGTGATGCGGCGCGGCTTAAGCGCGCAGGCAGCTTCGAGGAACTCGGGGGTAGAGCCGGCGCGCGGCGGATCGATGGAAAGGACATCGATCCGCTCGTTGTTATCGGCGGCGTCCAGGATGTAATCGGTGGCGTCGTCGGCCATAAACCAAGCGCTGCGGGTGAGGCCGTTGAGCTTGGCATTGCGACGTGCGTCGGCAATGCCCGCCGGGTTGCGCTCCACGCCAAGCAGCATAATGCCGATACCCTTGTTCTGGGCATCTTTAGCTGCGCAAAGACCGATGGTACCGCTGCCACAGTAGGCATCCATGAGCACATCGCCCTGGTGCAAATCCATGCCGTCGATAGCGAGCTGATAGAGCAGCTCGGTCTGTTGCGGGTTGGTCTGATAAAACGCGGTGGGGGAGATGTCGAATTCGCAGCCGAGCAGCTGGTCGCGCATGCACTCGGCGCCATATACAATGCGGGTTTCCTCGCCGAGGATGGCGTTGCCGGGACGTCCGTTGATGTTTTGGGCGACGGTGACGATGTGCGGATTGAGTGCGGCGACAGCCTCAAAGAACTCCTGCGCATGCGGCAAGTCGCGCTGAGCGGTCACGAGCGTGACCATGACCTGGTCGGTACGCCAACCGCAGCGGACGACGGCATAGCGAAGTAAACCAAGATGCTTGTCCTCATTAAAGGCGGGAATATGCAGCCGCTCAGCTTCGCGTGCGATGCCGTTGAGAATCTGACGGGCACCCGGTGCCTCGACAGGACACTCGGGTACGGCAACGATCTTGTGCGTGCCGCGCTCAAAGAAACCGCAACGGACAGCACCCTCCTTGCCGGGAGCAAAGGGAGTGGCAGCCTTATGACGAAAGCCACGCGGCGCGGGATATTTACCCGGGTCGCCCAGGGTGACGCCCATACCACGAATGGGGTCGACGCTAATACCCTCGTGCTCGCAAAGAGCAGCAAAAAGCTCCTCCATAGCAGCCTGCTTGGTCGCCAACTGCTTCTTATAAGGACGATTGAGCGCCGTACACCCACCGCAAGCTTTCATGATCGAACAAGGAGACTTGGGATCAACGGCCTTGCGCGCAGACGGAACCGGATTCTTATACGGGCGCTTGGAGCGAGTCTGAGATGCCTTATCCTCGCTCCGACGAGAGCCGGGACGCTTGGCCTTAGCCTTGCCCTTGGCCGACTTACCCTTCGCGTCCTGAGACGACTTGGATTTCTGAGAAGATTTTTTCTCCTCTGACCCCTCAGCCGCCTCGATCAAAGCACGACGAGCCTTACGCTCCGCACGAGATTCTGCCATGAATTAACCCCACTAATTTACAAATTGAAAGCTGAAAGCATTGTACCGTGCCAAGCTAGCGGACGATATACAAGCGCCTATTTCATGTCAGTGATAAGTCCAACGATGTTTGCCCGGCGTGGGCGGGAAGCGGCGCGTAATTAAGTTTATCGCGAGTTCCGCACGCAAAGGAAAGCACTTAATGTGCTTTCCGTCTTGCGCAGGACTGTAGAGCAGGAAACTTAATTACGCGCCGCTCCCCGCCCACGCCGGGCAAACCCTCCCTTGTACTCCATCTCACTAAAGTGTATGATTCTGGACGTTACACGAATCACTTTACTTAACTAAAGTGCCACCAAGGGGGAATACCATGAATACCGATATGTCTCGTCGTCAGTTTGTTGGTCTAGCCGGTTCGCTCGCCACGGTGCTTGGCCTTGGTCTTGTCGGCTGCGGCGGTGGCGCCGGCAAGGGCTCCGCTGCTGGCTCTGCCGCGGCCAAGGACGTGAAGGGCGCTGCGGAGTCCAAGAAGCTCGTGGTGGGCTTTGATAAGTCCTATCCTCCGTACGGCTTTGTGGGCGACGACGGCGAGTACACCGGCTTTGATCTCGATCTGGCCAAGGCTGTTGCCGACAAGCAGGGCTGGGAGGTCAAATACGAGGCCATCGACTGGGATGCCAAGGATACGCTGCTCAACTCTGGTGCCATCAACTGCATCTGGAACGGCTTTACCATGGAGGGTCGCGAGGACGACTACACGTTCTCCGAGCCGTACATGCTCAACGAGCAGGTGCTGGTGGTAAAGAAGGATGCAGACATCAAGAGCTGGGACGATCTTGCCGGCAAGACCGTGATTACCCAGACCGATTCCGCTGCGCAGGATGTGCTCGAGGGTGACCAGAAGGATCTGGCGGCGACGTTTGCCACGCTTGACACGATCGGCGAGTACAACACGGCCTTTATGCAGCTCGAGAGCGGCGCGGTCGATGCCGTGGCTTGCGACCTTTCGATTGCCCAGTATCAGCTTGCCGCCAAGCCCGATGCTTATACGCAGCTTGATGAGCCGCTGTCCAGCGAGCACTACGCCGTCGGCTTTAAGAAGGGCGACACCAAGTCGGCCGACGCCGTGACCGAGTCGCTCAAGGCACTCTACGATGACGGTACGGTTAAGGATCTCTGCGACAAGTATTCAAGCTATGGTCTATCTTTCGATAATTGGGTGCTCAAGTAATGTCTATTCAGGTCATGATGCAGATGCTTAGCCAGGGTTTCTTGGTCAGTTTGCAGTTGTTTGTGCTGACGCTGTTGGGGTCGATTCCGCTGGGAATTCCCGTGGCGTTTATGCGCATGAGCAAAATCGCGCCGCTTCGCTGGATTGCGCGCATCTACATTTCGGTCATGCGCGGTACGCCGCTCATGCTGCAGATGTTTGCCATCTACTTTGCCCCGTACTACGTGTTTGGCATTTCGCTCACGCCCGATTCCAAGTGGACGGCGTGCGTCGTGGCGTTCATCATCAACTACGCCGGTTACTTTGCCGAGATCTATCGCTCGGGCTTGCAGTCCATTCCGCGCGGTCAATACGAGGCTGCCGAGGTGCTGGGCTATTCGCGCGTGCAGACGTTTCTGTATATCGTGATGCCGCAGGTCGCCAAGCGTATTCTGCCGGCGATGGGCAACGAGATTATCACGCTGGTCAAGGACACGTCGCTGGCGTTTGCCATTGGCGTGGGTGAGATGTTCTCGACGGCCAAGGCGCTGGTCGCCTCGCAGGTGAGCATGGTGCCGTTTGCGATCGCGGCGCTGATCTACTGGGTCTTTAACTTTGTGGTCGAGATGCTGCTGGGCGCCGCCGAAAAGAAGCTGGACTATTATCATGACTAACTCAGTGATGAAAATCGAAAACGCGCGCAAGGCGTTTGGCGGCAATGAGGTGCTCAAGGATATCTCGCTTGAGGTGAAGCGTGGCGAGGTCGTGGCGATTATCGGGCCTTCGGGCGGCGGCAAGTCCACGCTGCTGCGGTGTGCCACGCTGCTCGAGACACTCGACGGAGGCTCGCTCTCGTTTGGCGACCTTACCGTTGCGACGGATGCGGGTTCGGGCGCGGTCTATGCGAAGGGCGATGTGCCCAAGCAGGCGCGCTCGCGATTCGGTCTGGTGTTCCAAAATTACAACCTGTTCCCGCACTATACCGTGATGAAAAACATCATCGACGCGCCGATCCGCGTGCTTAAGCGCCCGCGCGAGCAGGCGGAAGCCCGCGCTCACGAGCTGATTGCGCAAATGGGGCTGACGGGCAACGAGAACAAGGTGCCGTGTGAGCTTTCGGGTGGCCAGCAACAGCGTGTGAGTATCGCCCGCGCCTTGGCGCTCGATCCGGAGATCCTGTTCTTTGACGAGCCGACCTCGGCACTCGATCCCGAGCTGACGGCCGAGGTGCTGCGTGTCATTAAAGACCTTGCCGCGCAGAATATGACGATGGTGATTGTGACCCACGCAATGCAGTTTGCGCGCGATGTTGCCGACCGCGTGGTCTTTATGGATGGCGGCCGCATTGTCGAGGAGGGGCCTGCCGAGCAGGTCATCGACCATCCGCGCGAGCAGCGCACGCGTGAGTTCTTGAGCCGTATCGAGGGGTAGGCTCAGGTATTTACTCAACTATTAATTGAGGCGAAGCCGCCGCAGGTCTTACGGTCTGTGGCGGCTTTTTGTTTGCATCGACGGAGTTCAATAATCGCCTCACAAGTTTGTCTCTTCCTCTCGCCGCCTGTATTCATACGTGCGCCGAAAGGTGTGCATGGACAGCCGCCCGTGAGGGTAGGGTGGTGGCATAGGACATTTGGAGGGTGAGTCGGCTCGGTTGCCGACCATGCTGCTCCCGGGATGGCACCGACCGCGAACTCTCCCCGTTGGCGTCGCGCATTGCGCGCGGCCCTGCAAGGAGGTCATCATGGGTGCTCCCAAGACCGGTAACGTAAGGAACGTGGTGCTCGTAGGCCAAGGCGGGGTGGGCAAGACTTCACTCGCCGAAGCCATGCTCCACCTTTCCGGCAAGACCGCCCGCCTGGGCGGCCACGACGGCACCAAGCCTACGCTCGACTATGACCCTGAAGAGGTCAAGCGTTCATTCTCCATCTCGACGACCATTGCGCCAATCGACTGGAAGGGCGCGCGCATCAATGTGCTCGATGCCCCGTGCTACCCCGATTTTATCGGCGACGCCTTTGCCGCGATGAGCGTCTGCGAGACGGCTCTGTTTGTGGTCGACGCCGAGGCCGGCCCGCAGCCTACGACGGTTAAGCTCTGGTATGCCGCCGAGGACCTGCGCCTGGCGCGTGCGGTGTTCGTAAACCGCCTGTCGCGCTCCGAGGCCAGCTTTGCGACCACCATGGACCTGCTGCAGGAGCGCTTTGGTACGCGCCTGGGCGCCGTGACCCTTCCCTGGGGCGAGGGCGAGGACTTTGACGGCATCATCGACCTGGTGCGCATGAAGGCGCGCCACTGCAACGGCGCCGAGGCCGTTGAGTCGGAGATTCCCGAGGAGTATCGTGCCCAGGCCGAGGAGGCCCATGACCGTCTGTGCGAGCTGGTGGCCGAGGCTGACGACGAACTGATGATGAAGTACTTGGAAGGCGAGGAGACGCTGACGCAGGAGGAGCTTGAAGGCCTGCTGTCGAAGGCGATCGCCGAGCGTATCTTTGTGCCGGTCTTTGCGGGCGATTGCATTAAGGAGCAGGGCGTCAACTCGCTGATGGACGATATCGCCACGTACTTCCCGGCGCCGACGGACTACGGCGAGATGCCGCTCATCGACGGCGATTCGCTTAAGATCTCGAGTGACGATGACCGCCCGGTGGCGTTTGTGTTTAAGACCTTGGCCGATCCGCAACAGGGTCGCATCAGCTTTATCAAGGTGCTGACGGGTACGCTTGAGCCTGGCCTTGAGCTGGTCAATGCGCGCACGCGCAAGGGTGAGCGTCTGGCCCACCTGTATGTGATGTGCGGCCGTGACATGACCGAGGTCGGCCACGCTTATGCCGGCGACATTATCGTGGCGCCCAAGCTGGCGGCCGAGACGGGCGATACACTCTCGATTACCGGCAAGGTCGAGGCTGCGGCGTTTAAGTTCCCCAACTCGCAGTACCGCATCGCCATTGAGGCCGAGAATCGCGGCGACGAAGAGAAGCTCTACACGTTTATCGAGAAGGCCTGCAAGGCCGATCCGACCATGAGCATCGATCGCGACGAGGAGACCGGCCAGACCATCATTTCGGCGGTGGGCGAGGCACAGGTTTCGGTCCTGCTCAATCGCCTTGAGGACCGCACCAAGGTCGTGGCCAAAAGCGTGCCGATCCGCATTCCGTATCGCGAGACCATTCGCCGCACGGCAAGTGCCCAGGGTCGCCATAAGAAGCAGACTGGCGGTGCCGGTCAGTATGGCGACTGCTGGCTGCGCGTTGAGCCACTCATTGGGCCCGACGGCACGAGCGATGGCTATGAGTTTGTGGACGAGGTCGTAGGCGGCCGTATTCCGCGCTCGCTGATTCCCGCCGTGGACAAGGGCGTCCAGGAGACCATGAAGGACGGCATTATTGCCGGCTACCCGCTTACGGGCATTCGTGTGGCTGTGTACGACGGCTCGTATCACAGCGTCGACTCCAACGAGATGGCGTTCCGCGCGGCGGCTCGCATCGGCCTGCGCAAGGCATGCGCCGATGCCGACCCGGTGGTGCTGGAGCCCATCGAGGAAATCACGGTGACTATCCCCGAGAGCTACGCCGGCGCCGTGATGGGCGACATCTCGGCATCGCGCGGTCGCGTGACGGGCATGGAGACCGATGAGCGCGGCGACACCGTGGTCATCGCCCAGGCACCTCTCGCCGAGCTGACGGATTACTCGACGCGCCTGCGCTCTATCACGCGCGGCACGGGTGACTTTACCATGAAGCCCGCTGGCTACGAGCAGGTTCCCTACGATGTTCAGGCCAAGCTGGTCGAGCGCTATGAGGAGGGCCGCGCCAAGTAGCGTGTGGTTTTGCCTGCAATGTGGACGCTGACGAAAAGGCCGCCCTGGGTAATCCAGGGCGGCCTTTTTTGATCCCATGGGGACGGAGGAAAACGAATCATTTTTGGGTTACGGGCGGTGCGGTCGGCACTAGTCTCCGGATGCCTGGTTGCGGCCGGTGGCGTAGTCGATCTGCACGTGCGGCTGCAGGTTGTAGCAGTACACGTGGAAGCAGAGGGTCTTGCCGTGGTCCTCGACCGATTGCGCCTCAAGGCGCACGCCGCGGCAGACAAGTTCCTCTTCGTTATACATGGGTGTGACGCGATAGAGCACGTGGTTGCCCGTCTCGCGGATGTAGCCGAGAATCTGCTCCTCAAACGGCAGCATGCCTGTCTCGTTGAGATAACGCGTGCCGGTGAGGAGATTCTTGCGGTTGGCGTTTTCGCCGCAGAGCGACCAGGCGATGAGATGGCAGCGGTTGTAGAGGCTCTGGCCCGGAATAAAGTCGTAGCGCTGCTGGCGCCATCCAGCGGGATGGATACGCGAGATATCGCCGCGCTCGCCTTGACCGAGTGATTCGGGGCCCACGCAGGCGAGCGCTTTGCGGGTGCGGCCCAGGCTGTCAAGCTTGGAGAACTTCTTAAAGCAACCCTCTTCTGTAGCGCGCTCGTATTCATCGAGCGTGAATGATGGTGTGCCGAGCGGGTGCGTGCTGTCGGCGCGCAGGGCAACGTAGGGGTTGCCGGCGTAGTCGGGAATGCTGCTGAGATAAACACCGCGGGCGCGGTTGAGGTCGGGGTTTTCGACCTCGTCGATGGGGGTGGCGGCGCTGTCCGCGGAAGCGCCGTCGCCGGTGTCGGTTGCGGCGGAATCGGAGCCATCGCCAGAGTCCTGGCTGTTTTGAGGGTCCGGGGAGCTCGCCGTTCCTGATTCGAGCCGATCGACCAGGTCCGCCTCGTCGTCGGTGCGGCTGGGACTTTCGTTTTGTTTTTCGGCCAGAGCTGCCGCCTGTTCATCACTTTGCGGCGACAACAACTTGGGCGCTCCGTCGAGCGACCCTGTGAACAGCGCAAACCCCAGCACCACGGCGGCGCCGATGGAAAGTACTTGCTTGTAGGCGGACTTGCGCGACATTGCGGCTCCTGGATGGACGGTTGGGAATCTACCAGTCTAGCAGGAGCCGACAGGGGCCGCTCCACCGAACAAATACTCAAGATTTGGGACAAACGCTACGGATTCATTTGCCTCATATGGAGCTGCGGCGGTTGTGAATGTGGGGCCATTCGGCGTTTCCCCAGATAAAACCCGCCAAAATAAACCTGTCCCTTATTGGCGGGTCAGTTAACGCAGTGCAGGTTGAGCATATGCGAGCGAGCGGTCTCCGGGTGCGGTAAGGTGACGTGAAACAAGCGGGCGCTGACCTTTTGGTCGCGCCCGTGAAGTTGAACGTCAGATTGCCGTGTCCGGAGCCCGCGCAGCGCCGAGCAGTTACGCCGTTTGTAAAACGGCGTAACCTAAAGGTTCATGTTGCCGTGAATGTAGGGGGTGACCTCGGGGGAGATATGGTCGCAGCCCAGCTCGCGCAGCGCGGACTCGATGGCGGCGGGCAGCAGGGTCTTGCCCTTGTCGTCGACGGCGGCACCGCCGAGGGTGGCAATCTTGGCGACATCTGCGGGTGCGGCCTCGATATGCATGCAGCCGCCGACCAAGCGCGCGCGTACCTGTGCCAGATCAAGATCGTGCAGGTAATCCTCGCAGGCGCGGATTAAATCGACTTTCTCGCGCGTAAGCTCCTCGCCCGTGGGGACGCGGGTGGCAAGACATGCTCCCGCCGGTAGGTTCCAAACGGGATAGCCCCATGCGCGCAGCAGCTCGCGCTCTTCGTCCTTGGTAAAGCCGACCTCCATAAGGGGTGAGCGTACGCCGAGCTCTTCTGCCGCGCGCATGCCGGGGCGGTAGTCACCGCGATCGCTTGCATTGCTGCCATCGATGACGGTGGGAAAGCCGAGCGACTTGGCGTGGTTGACGATGGCGGTAAAGCCGGCGTGCTTGCAGTGGTAGCAGCGATTAGCATCGTTGCAGGCTACTTGGGGGAGCTGCAGCTGATCCACCGAAAGATTGAGCACGGGGAGCTTAAAATGCGGCCCCTCATTGGCCTGCCCATCAACGGACTGCTCAAACGAAGCCTGCTCGGGCGTGCCGATGAGCGGCGTGGTGAGATGGACGAGAAGAGTATTGGTAGGCATGACGCGGGCGCATACGGCGGCCAAAAAGCTGCTGTCAACGCCGCCGGAAAACCCGATAGCCACGCGCCCGTATGCCAAAAGCAGCTGCTCGAGCGCCGATAGCTTGTCTTGAAGCTCCTCTGCGGGTGCCGTGGTGTCTAAAATCATGAAACGTTCCTTATCGTTGAGTACTCGATCGAAAACTATAATCCTAATGCGTTACTTGCCATAAGACTTCTATCTGTGTAACGAAAGTGCAATATGGTATATACGTTATATACAAGTTGCCAAATGCGGTAGAGTTGCAGCAACGCGACAGCGAGAGTCGATGGGGGACCGATATGATCAAGGCTGTTATTTTTGACATGGATGGAACGCTGGTCGATACCGAGCGTTTGGGGATTAAGGCCTGGAAGGCAGGCGCCGCTGAGCTGGGGCTCGCGATTGATGAAGCGCTGATCCATCAGTTTATCGGCCGCACGCTGCCCGATGTTATGGACATCCTCGATAAGCATTATGGCAGCCACGAAACCACCGAGGCGATCTATCGTCGCCACAAGGAGATTCGCGACGAGATGGTCAAGACCGAACTGGAACTTAAGGCCGGCGCCGCCGAGTGCCTAGACGAGCTGCTAGCTGCGGGCTATCACGTGGGCCTAGCGACGTCGTCGCGCCTCGTTACGGCCGAGCGCAACCTTAAGATGGTCGGTCTTTTTGACAAGTTTGAAACGGTAACGTGTGGCGAGGACGTCGTGCACGGCAAGCCCGACCCCGAGATGTATCTGCTCGCCTGCGAGCGTGCGGGCTTTGCCCCCGAGGAGTGCGCCGTGGTCGAGGATTCGCGCAATGGTTGCGTCTCGGGCATCACGGCCGGCTGCCACGTCTTTGCCGTCCCCGATATTGTGCCGCTGCCGCAGGACGTGGTGGATGGCTGCGAGGCCGTGCTCGATACGTTGTTCGACCTGGCGGCGGCAATCAAGACTGTGCGCTAGAAAATTGCGGCGTTGAAACGAGCGATTGCTCACGTTTGCGCTTAAGCAAAAGGGGTCCGGCAATGGTCGGGCCCCTTTTGCTTAAGCGACGACTTAGCATACTCGCGGGCGTGCTATAGATACGCACCGAGGTTGATGGCCGTGGCGTCGGTCTGGCTGCTTGCCTGGGTGCTGGCGCGTTCCAGTAGGAACGGACGTACCAGTTCTTGGCGGTTGATATCCTCGGCGGCGACTGCGGTGACGGTACGCACTGCGGAGCCGACACGGATATGCTTGATCTTTGCCGGGGCCTTGTTCTCGATTTGCTCCATCAGCAGTTGGACACCCTTGCGGCCAATCTCGTAGCCCGGGGGCGCTACCGTAGTGAGCGGGACCGATCCGCTCCAAGCGAGCGGGTTGCCGTCGCATCCGGCCACGCGTACTTGCCCGGGGACAGAGATGCCCTTGTCGACCAGTGCCGAAACGACACCCGAGGCCAACACATCGGTCAGGCCGACGACAAAATCGGGACGTTCGTCCGCGGGGCGCTCGGCGATTTGGGCACCGATGCCGTAGCCGTCGGCAGCGGTATTCCATTCGCCGGCGTCGATGACTTCGATCTTGATATCGGGGTGCAGGGCGAGCGCCTTATGAATGCCAAGGACGCGCAGGGTGAGTTGCATAAATGCTGCTCGGCCGACGACGACAATATGGTGCGCGCCGCGGGCGATGGCAAGTTCGGCAATGATGCGACCCTGGGCCTCATTGTCGGCCGCTACGTAGTAGCCGGACTCGGAGCAATGGATGTCCAGATGGACGATCGGCACGGGCATCTTGGTCATGGCGGGGTGCCAGTCGGGGGATGCCATGGGCTGAACCATGACGCCGGACATCTGGGTGCCCATAAAGTAGCGCAGGTAATGGTCCTCGAGAATATCGTCGTTATCGGCGTTGGCGATGAGCAAGTCGTAGCCGTGCTTGCGGGCCTCGTTGTGGGCGCCGCTGGCGATTTGGAGCGAAAAGCCGTGATCGAGACGGGGGAGCACCAGGCCAAAGGACTTGGTGGCGCCGCCCGCGAGCTGACGGGCGCTTTGGTTGGGCAGGTAGCCAAGGCGACTGATGGTCTCGTTGATGAGCTTGAGGGTCTCGGGGCGCAACTTTTCGGGATGGTTGAGCGCGTTGGAAACCGTGCCCAGCGAAACCCCGGCCTCGCGCGCGACGTCGCTGATTTTTACCTTTGCCATAGCGGCCCCTTTGATGCGTTTCAAGTACAAGCCAGATTGTAGCATCCCAAACCTACCAAAGAGGGATAGGTTTATTTTGGCAGGTTTTATCTGGGGAAACGCTGTTGCCAGCTCAAACCACCACGAAGGGGACAGGTGCTTTTGTGGTGGTTTGGACCGGCTGGACGTGTGTGCATCGGGTGGTATCTAAGTTGAGATACCACTTCTGGTATATCAGCTTGCGTTTGCGTGAGTACAATACTCGAACGTTATACGTCTCAGCGCCCCCTGTGCGTGGACGTCTTGCAGTCACGCGAACGAAGGGATTTATCCTATGTGCGGAATCGTCGGCTACACCGGCTCTGATATTGCAAAGAACATCCTGGTCACGGGCCTCAAGCGTATGGAGTATCGCGGCTATGACTCCTCGGGCGTCGCGCTCGAGGTGGGCGAGGGCGCCGCGGCGCACCTCGACGTCATCCGTCGCGTGGGCAAGGTCGCGGGCTTGGAGAGCGAGCTTTCCAACATTGACAGCGACGCTACCTGCGGTATCGGCCACACCCGTTGGGCCACCCACGGCAAGCCCTCCGTCGTTAACGCTCACCCCCACACCAGCTGCGACGGCCGTATCGCCATCGTCCACAACGGCATCATCGAGAACTTCGCCGAGCTGCGCGAAGAGCTGGAGGGTCGCGGCCACCACTTTAAGAGCGAGACCGATACCGAGGTCTTCGCGCATCTGATCGAAGAGGCTTATGCCGAGGCGCACGACCTGATGGCCTCCGTGCGCGAGGCTTGCACCCACGTGGTCGGTGCCTATGGTCTGGCCGCCGTGTGCGCTGACGAGCCCGGCGTGATCGCCGTGGCCCGCAAGGATTCCCCGATCGTAGTCGGCGTGGGCGAAACCGGCTCCTATGTTGCTTCCGATGTCATCGCGCTCATCGACGCCACCCGCGATGTCGTGGTGCTCGAGGACGGTCAGTTTGCCAAGCTCACGCCCGCAGGCGTCGAGTACACCGACGAGGCCGGCAACGTTATCGAGCCCAAGGTCACCCACATCGACTGGGACCTGGACATGGCAGAAAAGGGCGGTTATCCCGACTTTATGCTCAAGGAGATTCACGAGCAGCCGCGCGTCGTGCGCGACACGCTGGTTGGTCGTATGACGCCGGGCGGCGAGCTCGACATCGACGAGCTGGGCCTTTCGCTCGAGGAACTCAACGACATCGACCGCGTCTACGTGATCGCTTGCGGCACCAGCTATCACGCTGGCCTCATTGCCAAGAATCTCATTGAGGGCTGGGCTCGCATCCCCACCGAGGTGGAGGCGGCCAGCGAGTTCCGCTATCGCAACCCCATCATCACGCCGACGACGCTCGTCGTGGCCGTGTCCCAGTCGGGCGAGACGGCCGATACCCTTGCCGCCATTCGCGACGCGCGCATCAAGGGTGCCAAGGTCTTCGGCATCACCAACGTGGTGGGCAGCCCCGTGGCGCGTGAGAGCGACGGCGTCATCTACACCAAGGCCAACAAGGAGATCGCGGTCGCCTCGACCAAGAGCTTCATCGGCCAGGTCGTGAGCCTTACGCTTTTGGCTCTGCTGCTGGCGCAGGTCAAGTACCGCTTGACCACCAAGCAGGCGCGCATGCTGTTCCGCGAGCTTTCCGATACGGCCGAGCAGATCCAGTGGATTTTGGATACCCAAACCGAGGCCGTTCATGAGGCTGCCCTGCTGTGCAAGGACGCGCAGTCGGCGCTGTTCGTGGGCCGTGGCATGGGTGCCGCTATTTCCTACGAGGGTGCGCTCAAGCTCAAGGAAGTCAGCTACCTGCACGCCGAGGCATATGCCGCCGGTGAGATGAAGCATGGCCCCATTGCCCTGATCGACCCGGGCTTCCCTGTCATCGCTGTGGCCACCAAGAGCGCCACCTACGACAAGACCGTGTCGAACCTTATGGAGTGCAAGGCGCGCGGCGCCAAGGTCATCGTCGTTGCCACCGAGGGCGACGAGGAGATCAACAAGATCGCCGACTGCATCATCCGCGTGCCGGCAGTCCGCGACGTGTTCAGCCCCATCACGGCGAGCGTTCCTCTGCAGCTGCTCGCACGCGAGGTCGCCATCCTGCGCGGCTGCGACGTCGACCAGCCCCGTAACCTGGCGAAAAGCGTTACTGTCGAGTAATCGAGTTCCGTCATCCTAACAACTAAGGCCCGGCTCCGTTGCAGCGGAGCCGGGCCTTGTTGCATTTGACCAGATAAAACCTGCCAAAATGAACCTGTCCCTTTTTGGTAGGTTAGCGGAGCTTACTGGTCTCGAAGTACTCGGGGAACTGGTCCAGAACCTCGGTTTGGTTGCGGAACATCATGTGCAGGTGCTTGCTGACCAAAAAGCTCGCTTCGATGGGGTCGCGACCGGCGATAGCGCGGCGAATCTGCTTGTGCTCGTTCACGATGTCCTGATTGTCGAGAACCTGCGTGGCGGCGCGCAGCCAGCGGAAGCGCTCCAGGTCGGCATTGGTCTCTTCGAGCCACGACCACACGGTGCTGCGACATGCGATGCTAAAAATCATGTGATGCATGAGGTTGTCGCTCAAAAAGAAGCCGATGCGATCCTCCTCGGCCATGGCCTTTTCCTGCAGCACGATGGCGCGGTCGAGCTGCTCGATGCCGGCCGACGTGGCGCGCGCACAGCACTCCACAATCACCTGCTTTTCCAGATGCTCGCGGATGTAACAGGCACTCTCGGCAAGGGTGAGGTTGATGGGTGAGACGTAGGTGCCGCTCTGGGGCACGGTGCGCACCAGGCCTTCCTGCGCCAAGCGAACCAAAGCCTCGCGCACGGGCGTGCGACCCATATCTAGGTCGTCGCAAAGCTGCTTGACGCCCAGCTTTTCGCCCGGCTTGTAGTCCAGGTAGACGATTTTGCGTCGAATGGTGTGATAGGACTGGTCCTGTAGGCTCGTTTCCTGCTCGCCGACGTGCATCGATTCTTCCATAGCGCCTCGCAACTGTTCTATCAAACTCATATGTCAGTTGTTAATTATGCCGCGAATCAGCTCTCCGCGGTGGGTAATTCGGCTGTTGCCTGAGAACTATTGCGGCATCTTAGTCTGTGTTTGCGCAAGGCTGCGCTCAATGTTGCCGTATCATAAGCCGTCGCAAACGTGAAATAGAAAGAAGGAATCCCATATGCAACTGGCAAACATCGTACGCGAGCGCTGGAAAGGCGTCTTGTTCTGCCTGATCATCGCCATTCCCGCGACGTTGCTCGGCAAACAAATTGAGGTGGTCGGCGGTCCGGTATTTGCCATCCTCTTTGGCATGGTCCTGGCGCTCGTCTTTCCCAAGAATCGTCGCGAACAGCTCACCGCCGGCGTTACCTATACGTCCAAAAAAGTCTTGCAGTACGCGGTTATCCTGCTTGGCTTTGGCATGAACCTCTCCCAGATTCTGTCCAAGGGCGCCCAGTCGCTACCGATTATCGTGGCAACGATCTCGACCTCGCTTGTCATCGCCTTTGTGCTCTGCCGCGTTATGAATGTGCCGGGTAAGATCGCGACGCTTGTAGGTGTGGGTTCGTCGATTTGCGGCGGTTCTGCCATCGCCGCGACCGCACCCGTCATCGATGCCGACGATCGCGAGATTGCCCAGGCTATTTCGGTCATCTTCCTGTTTAACGTTATCGCGGCGCTCGTGTTCCCGACGCTCGGCGGCATGCTCGGGCTGACCAACGAGGGCTTTGGCCTGTTTGCCGGTACCGCCATCAACGACACCTCGTCCGTAACGGCTGCGGCGAGCGCTTGGGACAGCATGCATCCCGGCGCCAATGTGCTCGAGAGCGCCACGGTGGTCAAGCTCACCAGGACGCTGGCTATCATTCCCATCACGCTGGCGCTTGCTTGCTGGCAGATGCATCTGGCGCGCAAGGCCGGCGGCGACGCCAAAAGCACGTTCTCGCTTAAACGTGCGTTTCCCATGTTTGTGTTGTTCTTTGTGCTGGCGAGCGTGATCACCACGGTGCTTCAGCTTCCTGCGTCCATTACGGCGCCCATCAAGGAGCTGTCGAAGTTCTTTATCGTGATGGCCATGGCGGCTATTGGCTTTAATACCGATATCGTCGAGCTGGTCAAAAAGGGCGGCAAACCCATCGCGTTGGGCTTTTGCTGCTGGATTGGCATTGCATGCATGAGTTTGGGAATGCAGCACGTGCTGGGAATCTGGTAGAGAAGTAGCTGATTTGCGTGTTGCGTGCTGGCGAGCGCATTCTCACGGTGGAGCGATAGGAGCTCTTGCGGGTATGGCTTGTCCGCAGGTTGATAGGTCCCGAAGAGCTCTTATCGCCCCGCCAGGATGGCGATGCGGGGCAATTCATATACTCGCAGGACGGCGACTTTTGCCCTATAGTGTTTGGTGAGTAATATCGTTCAATTTTGAAACATTCGGTCGTGCGACCGTCGGCGGTTGCACGTCGCCGCGGACAGGGGCAAATCATGGATAGCGATGCCAAGCTGAACATCTTGACCGATGCCCTGGCTGCTGCCGGGGCATCGGCATTGGCAATCGATGCGCGTGGGGACGTCGCGATCTCGACCATGAATGACGCGGCGCTTGAGCGGGATGTGGCGGTTTTTGTCGCTGAGCGCCTCGACCGTATAGGAGACGGTGCGCGTCTGGTTATGGGGCGTGCGGGTGCGCGCCTGAGCCTGACCGTTCGCCCCACCGACAAAGAGGGCGGGGGCCTTTGGGTCGTCGTGGTCCGCAAGGTGCGCGGCGCCGCGGCGCATGCGGGTATCGAGTGGCTCAACGCCGACGAGGTTGAGGCCCGCTACGAATCGAGTGCGTACGGCATCGTTGAGGGGGCGACCTCGGTGGCTGCGCCGGTTGCAGAGAGTTACGCGCGCGGTGTGCCCCTTATGCTCGAGGGTGAGCTGGGAGCGGGCCAGGTCGAGATCGCCAAGCGCCTCTATCTGGACGGTCCTTTTGCCGGTCAGCCCTTTGTTTCCGTTGCGCTCGATGAGCTCACCGAGCGCGGTTGGCGCCATGTGCTCAAAAGCGCCGAATCGCCGCTGTTCCAAACGGGGCTGACCCTTTGCATTGAGGGCTGGAATGCGGTTGGCCCCCAGCGCCTCCGCGAGCTGGTCTCCACGATGACCGACACCGCGTTGGCGACGCGCTGCCATGTGGTGCTGACGGCGAATGACATGCCGGGCGGCGGCGAAAGTGATCAAGCCGCCTTTGTGACCGAGCGCTTCGCCTGTGCGGTGAGCGTCGCGCCGGCAATCGCCGAGCAGGGAGCCGCGTCGACGAAGGTCGCGCGCTATTTGGAATATCTCGCTGATGCATTTGGGACGGCAGCGCCCACGCTGTCTGCCGCGGCGACGAAGACGCTCGATGCTTACCGCTGGCCGCGCAACTATCTGCAGCTCCGCGAGGTCTCGGAACGACTGTATATATTGGTGGGGACGGGCACGGTGGACCGCGCTGTGGCGGAGGAAGTGCTCGCCCAAGAGGACGTGATTAAGACCGCAACCTTTGGCGCCCCGACGCTTGAAAGTGACCTGTATATCCTGCGACCGCTGGCCGATACCGAGCGAGATATCGCGCATCTGGTTGTAGACCATCTCCACGGCAACCGAACCCGTGCGGCGGAGGTGCTGGGCATAAGCCGTACAACGCTGTGGCGCTTGCTGAAGGACGATGACCGTTGAGCGAGGCGCCCGTGACCGCACGCGACACGTGTGCTACAGTCCAAAGCGTTATTGTTTCGATTTGGTTACGGCGTGCGAGGGCATATGGCTGAGACTTCAAAACCGAGCCGCAGAAGGCGGAGTGCCGCGCCGGTCAACCGACGCACAACATCGGTGACGTGGGGCAAACACGCCTCGGGGTTTGATGGCTCGTTCAAGCGCACTAAATACGGCTATCCTTCGGCAAGCGCCCGCTTGGCAATGCAGGCAGAGTCCTCGCTGTGGGGCCGCAAACGCGTGGTGGGCTCAAAGCTCAAGCACGACGGAACGCTCGGCTACATCAGCCGCGGGGCGGCTCGCCGCAGCGGGCTCAATCCCGCCGGCTGGCATCGCTACGTGCCGATCGTGGCCGCCGTTGCAGTGATCGTCATCGCGCTCGCTGCGCTCGGATATGCCGGCGGTGGCGCCAACTTGGACGCAATGTTTAAATCGCCCGAGCTCGCGCATGTAGGTACAGAAGTTGTCGAGGGCGCTCAGGCCCAGACGAGCGTCGCGCCCCAGCGCGGTATCGTTGCGGCGGCCTCTACCATCGCCGATGCGCAAAAGGACGAGGACGAACAGGGCGATGGCGCCGAAACGGCCCAGACGAACGAAACGACGACAACGGCGACGTCAATATAAGTTGCGAGTGGGGTAGCTAAAATAGCCCCGTCCCAAATTAGCTACCCCTGCTGACGTTCCTGTACTATTTCACGTACACCACGTTGTTGCGGCGCGGCTTTGCCTCGGGTAGCGTGTCCTCGGCGTAGCCAAGAATGCAGTTACCGACGCCGCGCAGGCTGCCGTCGGCGGGCAGGCCCCAGCTGGCCAGCAGCTCCAGGCCCTCGGGCGAGTCAAAGACCTCATGCGCGCGGTGAATCCAGCACGAATCGACACCCAGTGCATAGGCGGCGTTGAGCAAGTTGCCCATGGCGAGCGAGCCGTCTTCCAGATGTGTGGGCACGCTGCGGTCAACCAGCACCACCACAACGGTCTTGGCGCCATAGAAGGGGTCGCTGTTGCTGTCCATGACCTGGGCGTTGAGCTGTGAGAGATGCTCGACGGTCGCGGGGTCGGTGACGGCGACAAACGTCACCGGCTGGCGGCCCATGCCGCTCGGTGCATATTGGCCGGCTTCGATAATACGTGCAAGCTTTTCAGCCTCGACGGGACGATCGCTGTAGTTGCGGCAGCTGCGGCGGTGAATGAGTGCTTCGATAGTCTCCATGGTGTCTCCTTGCGGTGGCGTTGCAGATGCCCCGTTCATACCCGTCGGGCTTAAACGATAGACGGTCAATTGCCCGGCCAAAAGGATAGATTCCAATTGGGAAAGTAGGTTTGCATAAAAGTACCTTCAGAATGTGACAAACAAATGGGATGGTTAAACGTTTTATCCCGTCTACCCTGCGGTTTTTTACCACTTGCCTAAATGACGAACGCATAACCTTTGATAAAGGTTTTACTAAAGGAGTACCAACGTTTATCAATGCGCCGTGGTGGCGCCGGGCCAGGAGGTAACATCATGTTCCAGGCTGGAGATGTCGTCGAGACCGATTTCGAAGGATTTCTGAAGCTGCTGCGTTCCAAGACGCGCGCTTTCGTGTCGATCAACGATCACGAGTACTACATCACGCACACCGATGGCTATTGGCGTGTTCAGGATTGCGAGGCCCTCAACGACAAGGGCCACTTTACTGACTGCTCCGAGCTGGTCAACACGGTCTGCGAGGTCGTCGAGCTGCCGTGGATTGCCGGCAAGAGCCTGCATGACAGCTTCTCGGGTGCTACGGTCTATGAGGCCGTCGCTGCTTAACAGCCAACACTCGATATTCTCTCGCAACCGCCGGCGCCGCCCCCGCGCCGGCGGTCTTTTTTGTCGATATGCTTATGTAGAGCCGACCATAAACAACGAGCTTGTTGACGATAGTCAAAACTCGGACTAATGTAGAGATATTAATTGGTCAAAACTCGGACTATCGAATGGTGGGAGAGATGAATAGTGCAGTTAGCCCGGTCGATTTCGACCGGATGCTCAACGGGCTTGACCGTATCTATTCGGAGTTCGCGCGCGCCTGCGGTCTTTCGGACTGCGCCTACTGGATGCTCGTCGACACGAGTGCGGCGGGCGGAAGCGTTGCCGTGAGTCGGCTGACGAGTGAATGGTTCTACAGCAAACAGACCATCAATTCGGCGATCAAGACGCTTAGGGCGCGAGGGCTTGCGACGTTGGAGTTTGCCGAAGGTAGTCGTAAGAACAAGGTTGTGCGACTGACCGAAGAAGGCGTGCGGTTTGCCAAGCGCTACGCGTTGCCAGCGCAAAAAGCCGAGCAACAGGCATTCGAGGCGCTCGAGCCGTGGGAACAGCGCGAGATCATGCGCTTGGTCGGTAAGTTCTCCCATGTTCTTAACGAAGAGTGCGAGGCATTTAAACGGCAAGTGGCCGCTGAGAACGAGGCTGACGATAAGAGCGAAGGGGAGACATGCGACTCTTAATGAGGTTTATGAGGCCGTATCGCGGGCTGATTGCGGTGACGCTGTTTGCGGTGCTGATAGATAACGTCGGTACGCTGTTGGTTCCCACGATGCTGGCGAACATGGTCAACACCGGTATTACCACGGGCGATATCGACTATATTTTACGCAACGGCCTGTACATGCTTATCGCGACCGGCATGGCCAGCGGCGGCACGGTGCTGGGCTGCTATCTTTCGGCGCGCCTGGCCGCCAACGTGGCCTGCGATATCCGCAATGCCGTGTACGACAAGTCGCTCGAACTCGCGGCTAGCGACTTTGAGCGCTTTGGCACGGGTTCGATGATCACACGCTCGCTCAACGACATCAACGTGATTCAGCAAGCTGTCCTTCAGACGATTCAGTTGGTGCTGCCGGTGCCGTTCTTGGCCGTGGCAGGCATCATTTTTGCTTGGTTCATCGATCCCGCCATGGGCACGCTGCTGGGTGTGGTCGTTGCGATCGTGCTGGTGGCGGCGGTCTTTACGGTGGCTAACGCCGCGCCGATCTTTATGCGCCTGCAGAGCTTTATCGACCGCATGAACGTGGTGCTGCGCGAGAACATCGTGGGCGTGCGCGTCATCCGCGCATTTAACAAGGAGCGCCACGAGGAGCAGCGCCTGGACGAGGTGTTTAGCGATTACGCGGCCAACGCCATCAAGGTCAACCACCTGTTTGTGGGTCTCGACAGTTCCAGCTTCTTTTTGATGAATATCGCCGAGGTGGCGGTGCTGTGGGTGGGCGGCAACCGCGCGGGCGTCCACGCCATGCAAATCGGCAGCATCTCGGCCGTGTTGGAATACGCGATCTTGATCCTGTTCTTTGTGATGATGGCGCAGATGGTGATTCTGACGCTTCCGCGCGCTGCGGCGTGCCTCAACCGCGCGCAACAGGTGCTCGAAATCGAGCCGAGCATCGTGGACGGCAAGGCAACGCTGGGCGACGGGGCGCCTGAGTCCGCAGATGGTGCCGACGCGGTTGCCGTGTTCGACCATATGTCGTTCCGTTTTGACGATGCCGACGAGGACACCCTGTGCGACCTGAGTTTTGCCTGCCGCCGCGGACAGACGACCGCGATCGTGGGCTCAACGGGCTCGGGCAAGTCAACGGTGGCCAAGCTTTTGCTTCGCTTCCACGATGCCACGAAGGGCGCCATTCGCCTGAACGGCGTTGACCTGCGCGACCTTTCGCAAGGTGAGATTCGCGGGCATATCGCTTACGTGCCGCAGAAGGCGTGGCTGTTCTCGGGCACGGTGGCGAGCAACCTTCGCTTTGGTAACGAAGGCGCGACCGAGGGCGACATGCTTCACGCGCTTGAGGTTGCCCAGAGCACCTTTGTACTCGACCAACCGCAGGGGCTCGATACCCCGGTTGCCCAGGGCGGTACGAACTTTTCGGGCGGCCAGCGCCAGCGCCTGGCCATTGCTCGCGCGCTCATGAAGCGCGCCGACCTGTATATCTTCGACGATAGTTTTTCGGCCCTGGACTTTAAGACCGATGCGGCCCTGCGCCATGCGCTGCAGGACGAGACGCGCGACGCCGCGGTGCTCATCATCGCGCAGCGCATCTCGACTATTTTGCATGCCGACCAGATCGTTGTGCTCAAGGACGGCGAGGTCGTGGGCTTGGGCACGCATGGCGAGCTTATGGAAACCTGCGAGGTGTACCGCGCCATCGCGGAATCGCAAATGAAGGGAGGTGAGTAGCATGACCGGGGAGCTCAAGAAGCAGGGCGGCGTTGATGACGCCGCTGCCGCGGGACTGGTCGAGGAAACGGCTGCCGCGTCGACCGAGCTGGATGACGCCGCCAAGCGCGAGGCTCGCCGCCAAGCGCTCTACGAGGAAAACGAACGTGCCGAGGACGAGCGCGCCCGCGCCGAGGCAGAGCGTATGCGCGACGTGGACGACGAAGACGAGGACGAGACGCCTCGGGATACCTGGGCGACGGTGCGCCGCCTGTGGAGTGAGGCTGCCGGCGACCATTGGCGCTTCTATATCGTGTTCGCGAGCATTGTGTTCTATGTCATCTTTAACACCGCCGCGCCGGCATATAGCGCCCGCGTGATCGATGAGCTGTGGGGCCACATTCAGGTGGCGTTTGCCAACGACACCACCTTCAACATCACCTGGGAGAACTGCGGCAAGACCATTTTCGTCTACTTTATGATCTGGACTGCCGCTGCCTCGTTCTATGCGCTCCAGAGCTTTTTGATGTCGAGCGTCGCTGAGCGTCTCAATCTGCGCCTGCGCAACCGCATCGCGCAAAAGCTCAACCGTCTGCCGCTCGCCTATTTTGACGCGCATCGTCCCGGCGAGGTCGTCAGCCGCGCGACCAACGACCTGGACAAGATGTCCGAGAGCATGCAGCGCGGATTGCTGCAGCTGCTCGTGTCGATCGGCACGGTTGTTGGTGCTGTGAGCGTGATGTTCGTGTTCAGCGTGCAGCTTACGCTCGTCTTTCTGTTCTTTACGGCACTGTCGCTGCTGGTGACGAAGGTCGTCTCGCGCCGCACACACGATGTGACGGGCGAGCGCCAGGAGTGGGTGTCCAAGATTACGAGTGCGGTCGAGGAAGGCTATTCGGGCCGTCTGGTGATCCGCGCGTTTAACCGCGAACGCCAAAGTTCTGCCGAGGTGCACCAGGCCTCGGGCGAGCTGGCACGCGTGAGTGCCAAGGCCGACTTTATGATCAATGCTGTCGGCCCCGCAGTGCGCTTTATCGGCCGTTTGGCGCAGATCGTTATTGCGCTTGTGGGCTGCAGCATGCTGGTTGCCGGTCACATGACCGTCGGCGTGTTCCAGGCGTTCTTCCAGTTTATCTACGAGGCGTCCGAGCCCATGACGCAGTTGTCGTTTACCTTCAACTCGCTGCAGAGCGCGCTGGCGAGTGCAGAGCGCGTGTTCGACCTGCTCGATGAGCCCGAGATGGAGGCCGATCCGCTGCCGGACGAGGCCGCCAAGCTGCCGGGTCGCGTGGAGGGCCGCGTCTCCTTTGAGCACGTGCGCTTTGGTTATTCGCCCGACAAGCCGCTTATGCGCGACGTGTCGTTTACCGCCGAGCCGGGCCAGAAGATTGCCGTGGTGGGAACCACGGGCGCAGGCAAGACGACGCTCATCAACCTGCTCATGCGCTTCTACGAGATTGACGGCGGGCGTATTACGCTCGATGGCGTGGATACGGGCCGCATGGACCGCGGCGAGCTACGGCAGCAGTTTGGCATGGTGCTGCAGGACGCCTGGCTGTTCGATGGCACGATTGCCGAGAACATCGCCTACGGCTGCCCCGAGGCAACGCGCGACGAAATTGTGGCCGCCGCTCGTGCCGCGCAGGTCGACTTCTTTGTGCGCACCATGCCGCAGGGCTACGACACGCGCGTGGCCAACGATGCCGAGAGCATCAGCCAGGGCCAGCGTCAGCTGCTGACCATCGCACGCGTGCTGCTCAACAACCCGGCGATTCTCATCCTGGACGAGGCGACCTCAAGCGTGGACACGCGTACCGAGCTTGCCATCGGCCGTGCCATGGATGCGCTTATGCGCGGGCGCACGAGCTTTGTGATCGCACACCGCCTGTCGACGATTGTGGATGCCGACCTGATCTTGGTCATGGATCACGGCAACATTATCGAGCAGGGCACGCATAAGGAGCTGCTGGCTGCCGAGGGTGCCTACGCCGACCTCTATCTGAGCCAGTTCGCATAATGTGACAAAGGGACAGTCTCTTTGCCACATCACAAATAAGGCGCGCCGGGGGTGAATCCTCTGGCGCGCCTTTGCGTTGGCGTCAATGTTGTCGGTGGTCGTCCGCCTCTAGCGTTCGTCCACGAGCTTGGCGACGAGGGCCTTGAGCTCGGCCACCTCTCGCTCGAGTTCCTTGACGCGGCGGGCGTTCTCGGTGATGCCCTGGCGGTTGAGGGCACTCTGCTCGGCGGCGTCGTCGGGCATGTACTCGCGATGCTGCTTGGCGTCGAAACTCTCCTCAAACACGCGGCAGCCGTTGCGCTTGATGATGCGTCCCGGCACGCCCACGACGGTGCAGTTGTCGGGGACGTCCTTAACGACGACCGAGTTGCCGCCGATTTTGACGTTGTTGCCGATGCGGATGTTGCCGAGCACCTTGGCACCCGTGCCCACGGTGACATTATTGCCGAGCGTTGGGTGGCGTTTGCCGGTCTCGTTGCCGGTGCCGCCAAGCGTGACGCCCTGGTAGAGCACGCAGTTGTCGCCCACAATGGTAGTCTCGCCGATGACGACGCCCATGGCGTGGTCGATAAAGAAGTGCTTACCAATCTGCGCGGCAGGGTGAATCTCGACGCCGGTGATGTGGCGGGTGAGCTGCGAGAGCACGCGGGCGAGCGAGCGATGTCCGTGCTCCCAGAGCCAGTGCTCGGGCACGTGGTTCCACTTGGCGTGCAGGCCAGGATAGGAAAGGAAGATGACCAGACCGTTTTGCGCGGCGGGGTCCTGCGCTTGGACGGTCTTGATGTCCTCGCGAATGGTATTGATAAAGCTCACCGGCCGCCCTCCCTTAGCGCCATGGCAATGCGATTCAATAAAGTATAGCGATTCGCTAGGGATTAAAAAGGACAATCTTGGCGGCTTTGCGCTACAAGTGTCAGTTATGCAAACTTGCTGGTAATGGAGTCATGCTTTTGTGGGGTTGCGCACGAGGGGGCGCCGCAACCGTATACTGGTCAACTTGGACGTATCCGCGCCCACAACTGAGAGGTTTTACTTCATGGGTTTCATCAATTTTATCGCCGAGCTGCTTAAGGATCCGCGCACCGCGATCGCCAGCTGGATCGCCGCCGGCCCGCTTATGGCCTACGGCTGCGTGTTCCTGATCATCTTTATCGAGACGGGCGTGGTGTTCTTCCCGTTCCTTCCCGGCGATTCGCTGCTGTTCGCCTCGGGGTTCTTCGCCCACAACGGCGGCTTTAACATCGTGGCGCTTCTGGCCACCGCATGGGCCGCGGCCATTTTGGGCGATCAGTGCAACTTTATGATCGGTCACTTCTTTGGCCGCAAGATCATCGCTTCGGGCAAGGTCAAGGCCATGACGCCCGAGCGCATCAAAAAGTCCGAGGACTTCTTGGACAAGTGGGGTCACCTGGCCATCTTCCTGGGTCGCTTCTTCCCGTTTATCCGCACCTTTGTGCCTTTTATCGCTGGCATGGGCGGCATGCACTGGCGCAACTTTGTCGTCTTTAACGTGCTGGGCGGCATTACCTGGTCGACGGTCTTTACGCTGCTGGGCTACTTCTTTGGCGGCATTCCCTTTGTGCAGGAGCACTTTGAGCTGCTGATTATCGGCATCGTTGCCGTGTCGATCATCCCGACCGTGGTCGGTCTGGTTAAGGCCAAGCTGGGTAAATAGAACGCCTAGCTCGAGCCAGCGCGCAGACCGTACAGTTGAGGCCCGTCACCGCTTACGGTGGCGGGCCTTTTTGCTTCGGTCAAATGAAAATACTTTACTTAGTTAAAGAAAAGCGTTTTATCAGACGCGTGCGGGGAGTACAATCTCGTGCATGCGAATCGACGTGCCATCGGCTTTGATGCTGCTCGCGTGTCCCGTCCGGCTCTACGCTCCGGGCGTGCGACGTTGCGACGCGGTCGGCCTCGGTCCTTGCGTGCGGGTTCGCGAGTATGCAACTGTGTATGTAAGGAGCGACATATGACTGTCGAGAAGAAGGATATCGATTGGGGTAGCCTCGGCTTTGGCTACATGAAGACCGATTACAGCTACGAGGCCCATTGGAAGGACGGCGAGTGGGACGAGGGCGGCCTGACCACCGACCACACCCTGCATGTCTCCGAGTGCGGCGGCATCTTCCATTACTGCCAGGAGGTCTTTGAGGGCCTGAAGGCCTACACCGCCGAGGACGGCAGCATCGTCTGCTTCCGTCCCGACATGAACGCCGAGCGCATGTACAACTCTGCGCAGCGCCTCGAGATGCCCCCGTTCCCCAAGGACAAGTTCGTTGAGGCCGTCAAGCAGGTCGTTTCTGCCAACGCCGCCTGGGTTCCGCCCTTCGGTTCCGGCGCGACCCTGTACGTGCGTCCGTTTATGATCGGTTCCGGTGACGTGATTGGCGTGGCTCCCGCTCCTGAGTACACGTTCCGCATTCTCGTGACCCCGGTCGGTCCGTACTTTAAGGGTGGCCTCAAGCCCGTCAAGCTGCGCGTTTCCGAGTACGACCGCGCCGCACCGCACGGCACCGGCAACATCAAGGCCGGCCTGAACTACGCCATGTCCCTTAAGCCCACGATGGAGGCCCATCGCGAGGGCTATGCCGAGAACCTGTATCTCGACTCCGAGTCCCGCACCTATGTCGAGGAGACCGGCGGCGCCAACGTTCTGTTCGTGAAGGAGGACGGCACGCTCGTCGTTCCGCAGTCGCACACCGACTCCATCCTGCCTTCCATCACCCGCCGTTCGCTCGTTCAGGTTGCTCAGGACCTGGGCATGACCGTCGACCAGCGCCCCGTCGAGTGGGCCGAGGTCAAGGCCGGCACCTTTGTTGAGTGCGGTCTGTGCGGCACCGCTGCCGTTATCTCCCCGGTGGGCGAGATCGACAACAAGGTCTACGGTGCCGACGAGACTGTGACCTTCCCGGCCGGCTACACCGAGATCGGTCCTGTGATGAAGAAGCTCCGCGAGACCCTGACGGGCATCCAGTCTGGTGCTGTTGAGGATAAGCACAACTGGGTTTACACCGTCGCGTAATTCGTCTTACCTGCCCGGGCGGAGAGTAAGTTCCCTCCCGGCGCGTCCTCGGACATGCAAGAAGCCCTCGCTGCGCACTTCGTGCGGCGAGGGCTTCTTGCGTCCTGCGGAATGCGCCGGGAGGGAACTTACTCTCCGCCCTGCGGGCTCGGCGATGTCACAACGAACAATAATTAATCTGAATTAAAAATGATGCGCGGCCTTTTAGGCCGCGCTTTTGTTTTGGTTCGCGCCATGTGGGGGTGGTGGCGACGTGCATTTTTGCGAGTATTCTGCAATCGAAGACCCCTGCATACCGGCCTCGGGCAAAAAATCGGGATTTCTCGATGTTTTCTACGAATGATGGGCGGGGTTATGGGCTGACAGCGTTTGATTTGTAGGGATATTCGCGGTCTTTGGCATTTATCGTGGCGCCCGAAACTCTTGGTTATGCTGAATACTCCCAAAAATGCACGGCGCCTTGAGGGGGACCTTCGCGAAAAAGGAAACCGCCCCGTCGAAGTATGCATTCGACGGGGCGGTTTATGCATTTGGCCGATTAAGGATGCGCTGCCAAACTACTAGAACTTGACGGTCGGGGCCTGGCGGGCTGCTTCGGCGGCCTCGAAGCCCTGGCGCTCCTTAAACTGGAAGATGCCGGCAAAGATGACAGCCGGGAACGTTTGAATGGCGTTGTTGTAGCTGAGCACGCAGTCGTTGTAGCTCTGGCGTGCATAGCTAATCTTGTTCTCGGTATCCTCGAGCGATGCCTGCAGCTGCGTAAAGTTGGTGTTTGCCTTAAGATCGGGATAGGCCTCGGCCACAGCGAAGAGCTGGCGCAGTGCGCCGGTCAGCACGTTGTCGGCTTCCATCTTGGCCTCGGGCGTGGTGGCCTTGACGGCGGTGTTACGCGCGCTGATCACGGCGGAGAGCGTCTCCTGCTCGTGCTTGGCGTAGCCCTTGACGGTCTCGACCAGGTTGGGGATCAGGTCGTTACGGCGCTGCAGCTGCGTATCGATGTTCTGCCAGGCGTTATCGATGCGGTTACGCTTGGTGACCATGTTGTTGTAGATGCCGGCGATGGCGCAGACAATCACAATGACAACAACGATGCCGATGATGACGGTAATCATGATGTCTCCGTTTCGAATGGCCGCGGCGGCATGCGCCAGCTGCCGTTGGTATAACGCTACTAGTATACCCGCAACGTTTTGCCGTGCCGAACTTTCCGGTAAGCGTTGTGTTTTCGGCGGGGTTGGCACCGGGGCAAAGCGCGCGAGGTACAGGTGTAAGATATGCGACAGATTGACGAGTGTTGTCTTTGCCCTGAGGATGGCGATACCAGTGGACCTTCGCATCAAGAAAACCTACCGCGCCCTGTTCGATGCCTTCACCGAGCTTCTCGAGGAGCATCGTTTTGAGGACCTGACGGTTGCCATGCTGTGCGACCGCGCCATGATTCGCCGCACGACGTTCTACAAGCACTTTCGCGACAAGAACGATTACTTTGCCTTTTATATCGATGAGCTCATGTCGGGCTTGCCGCAAAAACAGCCCGATGAGGCCGGCGCGGTATCTGCCGAGGACGTGCGCGCGCTTCGGCACGCGATTTTGGACGATGCCATGGATTTGATTCTGGCGCACGAGCAGCTCATGGATAACATATTGGCAAGCAGCATGTCGGGCATGTTGACCAACGTTATTTGCGACCGCATTGCCCGCTCCATCCGCGAGCGTGTGATGAACGTGCTTGCCGAGGATGCCCTGGCCCCCGTGTCACTCGAGACGACGTCTGAGTTTATCGCCGGTGGCATTATTCGACTGTTCACAAATTGGTGGGAGTCGGGTCACGACCTCGAGCGCCGACTCGAGATGGCCGACGTGGTCGATGCACTGTTCGAGCGAACCATGACGCCGGTGCATCACTAGAAGTGGCGGAGAGAGGGGGATTCGAACCCCCGGAACGCTCTCGCGCTCAACGGTTTTCAAGACCGCCGCATTCAACCGCTCTGCCATCTCTCCGTGAGTCGTAATGATAGCATCGTTTTGAATTTGCAACAGGGAAGGCGAACGATGACGATCACCGAAATCGACGAGAAGTTCATGCGCGAGGCGCTGGCCGAGGCGCGCGACGCCGCTGCGGTGGGCGAGGTGCCCATCGGAGCCGTAGTAGTGCGCTCGGGCGAGGTTGTCGCGAGGGCGCATAATCGCCGCGAGCTCGACCAAGACCCTTCGGCTCATGCCGAGTTTTCGGCCCTGTGTGCCGCCGCTCAGGCGCTTGGACGCTGGCGTCTTTCCGATTGCACGGTCTACGTAACGCTCGAACCCTGCTGTATGTGCGCGGGGCTTATGGTTAACGCGCGTGTGGGGCGTTGCGTGTATGGCGCGGCCGATGCCAAGGCGGGCGCGCTGGGCTCGCTGTATGACCTCAATGCCGATTCGCGCCTGAACCATCGGTTTAACGTAGATGCCGGCGTGCTGGCGGATGAGTGTCGTGAGGTGTTGAGCGACTATTTTAGTGGGCTGCGTGGCACCGATGGTGCTGGCTGCGGTTGTGGGGCCGATCTTGAGGCGCACGCCGCTCATGCCGAGGCACTCGCGTGTGCCGAAGATATTGCCGTTGAGGCGGCCGACTTTGGCCCCGTGCAGCGGCGGCCCCGCCGTGTGCTGCTGGCGATCGACTCCTTTAAGGGCAGCGTTTCGAGCGCGCAGGCGGAGGCGGCGGTTGCCGAGGGCATGCGCCGTGTGTGGTCCGATGCCCAGGTGGCTACGTTGCCGCTGGCAGATGGCGGTGAGGGAACGCTCGATGCCGTTGCCGCCTGCGGTGGCGAGCTTGTGACCTGCGAGGTTGCAGGCCCCTTGGGCGACCGCGCGTCTGCCCGGATGCTGGTGGACGGCGAGCGCGAGTCCGCGGTCATCGAGATGGCCGAGGCGGCGGGTATTGGGTACTCGCCCTGTACAGAATCGGCGGCGCTTGCGGCTTCGACCTATGGCGTGGGCGAGCTCATGCTTCGCGCGGTTCGCACGGGCGCAAAGACTATCTATATTGGTTTGGGCGGCAGTGCCACCAACGATGGTGGCGCCGGCATGCTGCAGGCGCTGGGCGCGCGTGTGGTCGATGATCAGGGATGCGATGTCGCCCCCGGTCTTGCCGGCCTTGAGCAGGTGGCGAGCGTTGATCTGGCGCCCGCGCTGCAGGCTTTGGATGATGCTCGTATCGTTGTGCTTTCCGATGTCGAGAATCCGCTCGTGGGGCGTCGAGGCGCACTGGCGGTGTTCGGCGGGCAGAAGGGCCTGCCGGCGGATGATGTCGAGGTGCTGCGCAGATACGACGGCTGGATGGTCGGCTACGGTCGCTTGCTCGATGCGGCGATTGCCAGAGCTCGAGCCCAGGGGTTGTTGCGCACACCCGAGGGTGCTCGGACATTTGGCTCGGTGCTCGGAGTGCCCGGTGCCGGTGCCGCAGGCGGCCTGGGTGCCGCGCTGCTGGCGCTCGGGGCGGAGCTGCGTTCGGGCGTGGAGACGGTGCTCGATCTCGTGGGGTTTGACGAGCGCGTGCGCGATGTCGACCTGGTCATAACGGGCGAGGGCAATATGGATGAGCAGTCCGCCGCCGGTAAGGCGCCGGTGGGTGTGGCCCGTCGTGCGAAGCGATATGGCAAGCCGGTGATTGCTGTCGTGGGCGGTCGCGCTGATAACCTGGATGCGGTGTATGGGCAAGGCATCGACCTTGTACTGCCGATTTGCCGCAAACCCATGGGCCTGGAACAGGCACTCGATCCGCAAGAAGCCACAACCAACCTCATCTGCGCCGGCGAAGCGGCCGCTCGATCCTACGACCTTGGCCGTATCTAAAACCCATCCCCTCGATAAGTCGCGGTGAAATACGGAGCGTTTTTGCCTTTAAGGGGCCAATTCAGTCCGTATTCCACCGCAACTTCGAGAATGGCCATTCGAGGTTGACCGCCTTGTGCCTTGGGTCGGACCGTTTGCCACGAAATGCGGCCATCTACTACGTTAAACCGGCCACCTTCGACCATCCCGGAATTTGCAAAAACAAAACCGACGCTCCTATAAGTTGTCAAGAGGCAGTTTGCGGGAGCGCTCTCTCCAATTCGCACAGGAGCTCGTAATACCTCCTCTCCAGTTTCGTCGACCGCCGTTTCCCCCGTTCCAAGTGCCCGAGTGTGGCTGCGGACAGGCCGAGCTCCGCGGCGGCTTTCTTCTGAGTCACCCGCATCGCCTTGCGCATCTTCGCGAGCTCGGGGCCTTCCGGCGCGGCGCCGTCGGGGTTCGGGTCCATGAGCACGTGGTACACCTCCCGCGCTATGTAGCGCTTCAGGCAGCGGACCGCCTCCCGCCGGGACTTCCCCTCGGAGGTCCGCCTCGCCACGTACCTCCTCGTCCTCTCGTCGTACGCCATGCGCTTGATCGCGATCTCGTAGAGCGCCCAGTTCGCCTGCCGGTTGCCGCCGCGGTTGAGCCTGTGCCGGTCCGTCTTCCCGCTCGACGCGGGGATCGGGGAGGCGCTGTTGGCGCTACTGTAAAAACAACCATTTTGACCAACGCTCAACAACCAATCATGCCAACGCAATCCCGCCATTTGCGCCAACGCATTTTCACCATTTCCACCAACGCCGGGGCTTACGCTTCGATCGACGAGCGAACGATGCTTTCGGGAGGAGCGGGCCGTGGCGGAGAAGAGCCTGATCGGAGAGTTGGACATGTACAGGGAAGCGGGCATAAAGCCCAACTTCAGCGACATAGCGAAGCGCTACGGCAAGGACAGGCACACCGTGGCGTCGTACTGGAGGGCCGAGGGCGGGCGGCCCCGCGACGGGCGCGGCGACAGGGCGGGCTCGTTCGACGCGCACATCGAGGAGGTGGCCGCCAAGGCGCAGCTGCCGGGAGTCACCAAGAAGGGCATCCACGAGTGGCTGCTGCACAGGTATCCCGGCGAGGACCTGGCCGGCTACAACGCCTTCACCCAGTTCATGCGCAAGAACGGCATCGCCGTCGGGGCCTCCGGCGGCCCGGAGCCGCACCCGCGCTTCGAGACGCCGCCCGGACTGCAGCTGCAGTTCGACTGGAAGGAGTCCGTCAAGATGGCGAACCGCGACGGCGAGCTGTTCGAGTTCAACGTGTTCGCGGCGACGCTGGGCCATTCCCGCAGGCACATATTCATCCGGTCGGGGACCAGGACGACCGACGACCTGGTCAGGTGCATGTACGCCACGATCGCGAGGCTCGGCGGCGTGCCGCGCGAGTGGGTCACGGACAACATGTCCGCCCTGGTGACGGTCAAGGGCGGCAGGCGCCTCAAGGTCCAGCGCGCATACGAGTTCGCCAAGGCCGCCGGCTTCGAGCTGAAGCTGTGCCGCCCGCGCAGCCCCCAGACGAAGGGCAAGGTCGAGTCGTCGAACCGCTTCCTGTCGCGGCTCGCGGCCTACCAGGGCGACTTCGACGGCTGGGACGACATCGACGAGATCGTCGCGCGGATCGAGGACGCCAGCAACTCCGAGCCCAACGAGACCACGGGGCTGCCGCCCTCCGCGCTGTTCATGGAGGAGAAGGACGCGCTGCTGCCCGTCGGCAACCTGCGCGCCCTCGAGGAGGCGATGGGCGACGTGGTGCGCGTGGCCAGGGTGCCGGCCACGATGCTGGTGAGCGCGCACGGCGAGCCCATGTCGGTGCCCAGGCGCTGCATCGGCAGGCCCGCCCGCATCGTCTGCATGCCCGGCGGCGCGATGGACTGCTACGTCGGCGGCGAGCTGGTGGCCACGCACGTGGCGGGCGGGCCGGCCTACGACCCGGCGCACTACGCCGAGGCCATGGCCGGGAAGCGGTGGTTCGGCGACGCCGCCGGCGACATCGAGGCGGCCGCCGCGGCCAACCTCGGCCTGCTCGACTCGATAGGGGGCTCGCTGTGAGCGCCGCCGTGCAGGCCAGCCCCCTCAACCGCCTGGCGGCCAACCTCGAGGAGCTGGGGCTCGAGGGCATGGCGTCGTCGGTGCCCGAGTACGTCAGGCTCGTCGCCGACGGGAGGAAGGGCCTGGTCGACGCCATGCTCGAGCTCACCGACGCCCAGATAGCCCTCAAGCGGCGCGCCGACGACGAGCGCCGCTTGAGGATGGCCAACTTCCCCTACATAAAGACGCTGGCCGACTTCGACTGGGGCTTCCAGCCGAGCGTGCCCCGCGGGCTGGTCGAGCAGCTGGCCACGCTCGAGTTCGTCGACCGCGGCGACAACGTCGTGCTCGTCGGCAGCCCGGGCGTCGGCAAGACCCACCTGTCGATAGCCATAGGCCACGAGGCGGTGATGGCCCGCAAGCAGGTGTACTTCGCCGACTGCTCGAGGCTGGTCGAGGACCTCAAGCACGCCTCGGCGAAGGAGGCGCTGGCGCGCAGGATGCGGTTCTACGAGCACTGCAGCCTGCTGATAATAGACGAGCTCGGCTACCTCGACATCGGCAAGGAGGGCGCCGACCTGCTGTTCCAGCTGGTCAACAGGCGCTACGCGCTAAAGCGGTCGACCGTCGTCACGACCAACGTGCCGGTGGGCAGGTGGGGCGACGTGTTCGGCAGCAACGTCACGGCCTCGGCGGTGGCCGACAGGCTTTGCCACCATTGCGCGATGATCAAGATAACGGGACGGTCGTACCGCCTGAAGGACGTATCCATCGGCGGCGAGGACGGGAAGGAGGAGGGAGCCTAGGCGCCGAAAGCGGCGCATCCGCGTTGGCGAATCCGGCGCATCCGCGTTGGCGCGATTGGCGAAAATACGTTGGTGAAAATGGTGAAAAATATATTGACGCTAACAGGCGCCGCACATCATCGAGAACGCCGCCTCGCCCTTCAGCCTGCCGGGGTTGTCGCCGGCGGCCACGACCAGGGCGGCGGCGGTCGTGGTGCCGCAGCCCTCGACGCCGAGCAGCGCGGGCGCGTTCGCCTCCAGCAGCGCGCGGATGCGCTCGTCGAGGGACTCGACCTGGCTGCGGGCCTCCTTCCAGACCGCCGCGACGGACCGCAGCGAGGCCAGCACGCTCTCCTCGAGCGCGTCGCCCGCCTTCCTCCCGCGCGCGAGCAGCGGCATGAGGTCCTTCGGCCGCTCGCGGCCCCTGAACCGCTCCCTCAGGGCGCTCGGGGCCGTCGTGAGCATCGACTTCGCGCAGGCCACGCAGGACGTGGACGTCGCGACGGCCAGCCTGCGCGCGACGTAGAGCTGGCGCACCGCCTCGACCCAGCCGTCCTGCGACTTCGGCACGGAGCAGCCCTTCCCGGACGCCGCCTTGCGCGCCGCGCGCTCGGCGTCCAGCGGGTCGCTCTTCCCCTCGCCGGGCCTCACCTTGTCCCTCTTGGGCCTGAGCACCTCGACGACGTTGTACCCGAGCTCCACGAGCCTCCTTGTCAGCCCGGCCCCGTACGATGCCGTGCCCTCGACGCCGACGACCATGCAGCTCCCCGGGTCGCCTATCGCCTCCGCCAGCCTGTCGTAGCCCTCGGGGTCGGCCCCGAAGCTCCCGCTCCAGATCTTCCTCCCGAGGCCGTCGAGCAGGCACAGAACATGCACGTCCTTGTGCGTGTCGACGCCCGCGATGACCGTTTCGCCTTCCATTTTCGCTCCCCTCGGTCTGCCGCCTGCTCCGCGCCCGGGTCTCCCAGACATTGCACTGACGGGAGCGCTACAATCCAATTGGCTTGTCCGATTGTCCGCGCTCATGCTCCTATTAGGTCATGGCAGGACTCCGGGACGCGGATGCCGGGGCGAGACAGGTCGGATTTGAGGACGGCCGAAGAGGCGTCAGCAGGTCAGTGGGTCATCGTCCCGGCATTCAGCATCAGGGTAGCGCTGCGACGCGGAAATCGCGCGCCGTTGCCGCGCCCCGCAGTGCCCGCTTCCCCCGAGAACAATTATCAGTGCAGGTAGAAAGCTTGCCGATTTTCGAAAAAGCCGGCTATGGTTGACCCTTGCGGCCTAAACGTAGTAGATAGGTCCTTTTCGTGGCGCAGCGTCAGACCAGTCTTTTTGGGGCGGGGTTATTTTGACTACATGCCGATCTGATTGCCCAAGTAGTCAAAATAGCCCCGTCCCAAATTAGCTACTTTGTGGGTTGTGGGGGATAAAGATTGCCGGTCGATTTGTCCTACTGGGGTATGTCGATGGCGCGAGTGGTTCGATTTTGAGCTTGAGTGGCAACCCGAGGCGAAATTTCGGGTCACCCAAATCGCTACAATTTTAAGCATATAGCGATGTCCTGCCTTGCGTTTCTGCGCGGGGGGGGCGTATATTTGCATCGATGGGGACGACGACACACATACAATGAGCCGTTTCTTGCCGTCCTCATGGATTGGGGAGGACCTTCATGAATCGCGTGTGTGCGAGAGCTCGAGAAATGCTAAAGCCTTTTGGCAAGAAAACCAATACCGCCAAGCGTGTCCTGAGGGTTTTGGCCGTCCCGCTGGCGGCGTGTGCACTCTTGTTTGGTGCGACGAGTGCGTCGGCCGACCAAACAGTTCCCTTTAGCAACCACATCGTGAAGACGGTGAATCCCACCGGCACTACGGTCAATTTGTTCGACTATTGGGTCGTGAACGGCGACAACGATAAGTCCGTCAACATAAACAACAAGAATGGCAATGACAACACCGGCATCAACAAAGGTCACCAGCTCAAGTTCAATGGCGGTGCCGGATCGGGCATTAATAAATGGACGGGAAGAAGCGGCATTGGCGGCTTTGGACGTCTTCAATTTGTGAAGAACACGCTGGTAGATGGCTATCCGTCAATCAAAGCCGGCACCTACACCTCCTATAACACGAGTGGTACGTACACCGACGAGTCGCTGGCTTATCTCTTTAATAACGACAGCCAGGTCAACGGCAAGGCCGTTTACAACAAAGTGCAAGGCCTTTTCCAGCTCAAGGATGGCTATTACGTTTACGACTCGTACGGCTCTGACGGCTCTGACGGCTCTGACGGCAACTATGCTGTGTATAACTCCACGACTAACTCCTTTGACGTCTACGATAAGGCTGGCGTATATAAGGACAGCGTGTCAGATGCGAATCGGGGTCAGTTCTTCCCCTTTGACTCGGCTGACAAGGTTTTTGAAGAGAGGAACGGCCAGCTTTCTCCTATAGGGATAACGGACGGAACGAACGATAGGCTCAACCACCACTTTGGCATGTCCATGACCACGGAGTTTGTCCAGCCTAAGGAAGGCAAGACCACCGATCTCAAAGACATGGTCTTTAAGTTCTCGGGTGACGACGACGTATGGGTGTACATCGATGGCGTACTCGTGGGCGATCTGGGTGGCATTCATGAGAAGGCAACGCTCGAGATCAACTTCGCTAACGGTGAAGTAAAAGTCGGTCATGTCGACGGTGCGAATGGAACCAAGAAGGAAATCGAAAAAACCAACATCAAGGCAAAGTTCGAAGACGCCGGCGCAGATACTACCAACTTCTTCGGCAACACCTTCCGCGACAGCACCAAGCATACGCTGAGCTTCTTCTACCTGGAGCGCGGCGCGGGTGCATCGAACATGTCGCTTAAGTTCAACCTCACCACCCTGCCGTCGTCCGAGGTCGCGAAGGTCGACCAAAACGGCGAGGCAGTCAATGGCGCAACCTTCAAGCTGTACCGGTCCGATGGACCAGATGCCGACTGGAATAAGGGTGAGCTCGTCGCTCAGGGCACGACGAAAGACAGGGGTCAGCTGATACTTCAAAAGTCGAACGGCTCCGTCCTCTCGTTTGACGAAGAGCACAACACCAATCATTGCGACTACTTTGTACTCAAAGAGACAGACCTGCCCGAGGGATACCGCTCGAGCCTGACCTCGTCGACCACTGCAACGCCAGGTGAGCTGCACCTGCAGTATAAGCAGGCTGCGGCGAGTGGCTCGGGTGGTGTGGTGGTTGCACCGCAGACGACGGTCACCACGGCCGACGGCAAGTCATGGACGGGCAGCCGCATGTGGCTGAACGGCGGCTATCTGGCTGCCAAGGAGACTATTTCCCTAGATAAAGATACGCAAGACAATAAGGGCAACGCCATTAGCTCGGGTACGACCTTCGCCGTCGTGCTCAAGCTCACCGGTGCGAGCGAGGACCACACAAGCGAAGACGCATGGACGGCGGTCACGGGCAACCCGCTCAATGGCTATAAGCTGTGCTCCGCGCACGGCATTGCCGGTGCGGTCGAGGCTGCCAAATCGGCGGACACGAGTGTCTTTGATGTTGATACCAAGGGCGACTACGTGGTGACGGTCAGGTCGCTGCCCGGAGATATCGAGAAGTACGCCGCCATGATGACGGACAAGTCGAAGGCGGAATATACCGTGGCGGTGTATCACACCACGGCATCGTCTCTGGCGGGGGCAACCATCGACAACACCTCTATGGTCCAATATCAAACGATAAACAGGCAGTTCTCTACGGTGATCCACCTCACCAACGTTCAGAACCGTCTGTTTGTGCAGAAGGTTGACGACCTGGGCAAGCCCGTGAACGACGCGACGTTTCAGCTGTACCAGGCCAAGGACGTTACTGGCAATAGCCCCAGCACGTATGCCATCAAGCCCGGTGCCGAGCCGTATGACACCGTGAAGGCGAACGACGCGACCTATCCGTATGAGATTAAGGGTACGGCATGCTTTCCACTCGATTCGGTAAACCACAAACCCCTTACCAAGGGTACGTACTACCTGCGTGAGTCTGTAAGCCCGGACGGCTATGAGATTAACAACACTATCACCAAGGTGATTGTGGATGATTCGGGCGTGTATGTGGATGCCGGTGAGAAAGGCGACGGCGTGCTCAGCGTGAGCGGCCCGGGTTCGCTGATCGCCTCCCTGGCACAGTTTGGCTCTCCTGACTCCATTGACAACACGCTTACGCACATCAAAGGCAAGCTGCAGAGTGCAGTCGTTGACGCCGACGGAAACCTGACATGGGGCCAGAAGAGTACCGCCGAGGGCGTGACGCCTTCGCTCGAAAACGACTTGATGCACATGCGCTATGACAAGACGGCGCAGGGCACCAAGACCGTCTTGCGCTATGTCGAGGACGGTGGTGGGCGCAACGGTAAGCTGGCGACGATCTTTGCCGATACGGGCATCAACCGCATGGCCCTTTATCAAGACGATGATGCCACCAATGGCACCGATTTGGGCACGCTCCAGCTCAACCATCTCTTTACCACGGCAACGGGTGTGCAGTATGCCGATCGTCGCGTGGCACGCCTACAAGTGACTAAGACCGTGACGGCGGACAGTGGCCTTACCGCGCCCACCAAGGATGCGAACGGCAACGATCTGACGTTTACGTTTAAGTTCACCCTGCCGGATTCCGAGGAGGGCTATGAGGCACGCGTATTCGATGCGAATGGCAAGTCCGTGGGCAACTCCTTTACGCTCAAGAACGGCGACACCCATTCCATCAAGGCAGGCGAGACGATTCGCGTATACGACCTTAAGAAGGGCGACAGCTATAGCGTGAGCGAGCTCACCACTAAGGGCGAGGAGTCCAGTGGTAATGTGCTGGCGAGCATCGTTAGCACTGTGACCGGCTCTGCCGACGAGTCGGTGCTTCCGGCTGGCTTTAGCCTCGTGAGCCGCAAGGCCGGCGGTGAGGAGCAGTCTGGAACCGGCAGCACCATCACGGGCAAGATCGTCGCGCTCGAGGACGGAAAGATTCCCGCGAGCAACAAGCTAGAGTTCATCAACAAATACAGTGTCAGCCCCGTAAAGAATGGCCTAAGCGCCAAGAAGGTGCTCGAGGGCCGCAATTGGGCCGATGGCGATTCCTTTACCGTGCAGCTTACGGCCGACGACGGCGTTCCCATGCCCGGCGGTGCCAAGAGCAAGGTGGCTACGGTTGAGCTCACCAACGACCAGCCGGCGACGTTTGGCGATATTACCTATAGGAAGCCGGGTACCTACACCTATACCATCTCGGAGGTTATCCCCGGATCCGACGCCAGGGCAGACGGCATAAGCTACTCCGCTGCTGTCTATACCGCGACGGTCGTGGTGGAGGATAACCATGCCGGTGCTCTGGTCGTTAAGAGCGTGAAGATGGTGCAGGAGTGCGACGACGCGGGTGTCGACACCAAGACGGATGTTGTCGGTAAGGGCGCAACCTTCACCAACCGCTACGATACGCACGAACATAGCATCATCATCCATGCCCAAAAGAACCTGACCGACAACGCCGGGACGTTCCCGCTTGCCCAGAATACCTTTGACTTTAAGCTCGAGGGCGTGGGTGGCTATGCAGATGCCAGCGCGGTATTCAGCCTCGATACGGTCGATAAGAACATGGCGGCCCCCATGCCTCAGGGTACCGAGGGCAACACCGCGACCGTGGGCAATAACGCCGACGGTACGGTGACGTGGCCGGCGATCTCCTATACCGCCAAGGCGGATGCGGGACGTGCCTACGTTTACAAGTTCGCCGAGAATCCCGGCAGCGTTACGAGCATGACCTACGATGGATCGGTCTATTACGCCGTGGTGCGCAACGCCGAGAAGGGTGCTGGCATCCAGACTTCGATCGAGTACTACAAGATTACAGAAGACGGTTCGGTAAAGCAGCTGGACACGAACGTTACGCCTTCCTTTACCAATATATATAGCGTGGATCCCACGAGCGCGACCCTGCAGGGCCAAAAGACCGTGAGCGGTCGTGACTGGAACCAGGACGAGAGCTATACCTTTAACCTTGCCGCCGCTACGGACGATGCCAGTGCAACTGGTCTGGGTAAGACCACCGCAAAGGCAGTGACGGATGGGGCCGTTGCTATCGGCATTAACCAAGCTGTCGCCAGCGCGCCCGCGTCGGGACGCGTGGCATCGTTCGCCTTTGGCGCCGAAGCCGCCCCGACCGTGACGTTCAACCGCGCGGGTACCTTTAGCTTCAACATCACCGAGGATACTGCGCGGGATGGCCAGGCGGGCATGTCCATGGACAAGCACACTGCACGCGCGACCGTCGTGGTGGCCGATCTGGATGAGTCGGGCAACCACACGGGCAAGCTGCGCGTGTCGAGCGTGACCTACGCCAACACCGGTGCCTCCGATGCGGACAAGGCCGTAACCGACAAGGCTGCCTTTACCAACGCGTACCATGCATCGGGCACCTTTGGTGGCGTGACGGTCAGCAAGACCCTCGAGGGTCGCGCCTCTGTCGCGGGACAGTTTACCTTTACCGCGACAGGCCTTTGGCACAACGGCGTTCAGACATCGGTCGATGGCTCCGAGGCCAGCCTGTCTAATACGGCTGCGGGGGCCGGCGTGCCCGGCACCGTGGTGAGCGCGAGTGGGGCGGAGAAGCTCTTTGCCCGTGAGCTCACGGAACAGGATCTGGGGCGTACGTTTGCCTATCGCATTCACGAGAACCAGCCTGCTGCCGCCGGCTACACCTATGACACCGGCTACACCGGCGATGTCATCGTGCTCGTCAAGGTTCTTGCACACAAGGATGACCCCGCTAAGCTCTACACCGTGACGACCGTGCTCAAGGGTGCGGGTGTGACGGAGCTGCTGGGCGACGGCGCCGACGCGAGCGCGCTGACGGACGAAAAGATCGTCCAGCTCAAGCAAGATTCGCATACTTACGTGCAGCAGTACGATGCAAGTGAGGTCGGCGCCACAACGCCTGCCGTCTCGTTTGTGAATCGCTATGAGGCAAGTCTCGACTATGGCGCCGCTGGCGGTCTGCAGATCGAGAAGACGTTGACGTATCCCAAGGACGCGACCGTTTTTGGCTCGCCTAAGAGCACGTTCCGTTATATCGTCAAGCCTGCCGACGAGACATCTGCCAGCAAGGTTGGCATTTCCACGAATGGCAAGGTCTTTGAGACCGCAAACGTCGAGGCCGACGCCCCCAAGACCGTGAGTTTGATACCTGCGGGTGGGTTGACCTTCACTCAGGATGATGCCGGCAAGACGTTCACCTATACGGTGAGTGAGATTGACGACAAGGCGACGGACTATACGTACGACAAGACGGTCCATGCGGTTAAGGCTGTCGTGGCGGATAACGGCGACGGTACGCTTAGAGTCACGACAGCGGTAAGCAAGCAGGTCGATGGCAAGGACGAGCTCGAGGGCCAGTGGATCTATCCGTCTGGTGCAACGTCCACCGGTGTCGCGACGGTCAAATTCAAGAACACCTATACGGTCACCGAGGCGGCAACCTACACCCCGTCCGTGACGAAGGTGATTGCCGGTGCCGATGCTCCGGGCAAGTTCACCTTTGCTATGACTGCGGCTGACGATGCTACCAAGACTGCCATCGATGGCAAGCTCATCACCGGCTCTTCGATGAGCGTGGACAACGGCTACGCTGAGGAGAAGCAAACGACGGCGGCCCTCAAGGACGGGGAGCACGAAAAGATTGACTTTTCGAAGCTCACCTTCAACAAGCCGGGCACGTATAAGTTCGCTATTAACGAACAGGTTCCGAATGATCTCGGCGAGTGGAAGTATGACACGCACACTTATGTCCTGACCATTACCGTAACCGATGAGGGCGGCAAGCTTGTGGCCCGTGGCGATGGCACGACCGGCTCGGAAGGCTTCATCTTCACCAATAGTTACCAAACTTCAACGAGCTACGAGCTCCAGGGCGGTCTAGAGCTCGTCAAGACGCTCAGCGGCCACGATCTGCATGCCGGCATGTTTGGCTTTACGGTGACGGGCGAAGACCCCGCCTCAACCGATAAACTCAACAAGCTGCTGCGCGCAGATGAGGGCAAGCTCACCGTGAGAAACGATGAGCCGCAAACCGACGGCATGTCCCATACCGGTATTTTGGGCGGTCTGACCTTTGCGACGAAAGATGCGGGTAAGACGTTTACCTACAAGGTTGTCGAGAATGGCGGCGGCAAGTCCGGCTATCAATACGACTCCACCTATTGGACGGTAGAGATTGCGGTTAAGAATCGCGGCAACGGCTCGCTCTATACCGAGACTACCGTCAAGCATTTTGACGCCAACAATGTCGAAGATACCGATGATGCAAAGACTTATAGCTCCAAGGACGGTACCGCCAAGCCCCAGGTGTTCTTCACCAACAGCTATGTCGCGACCGGAACATTCGACGGTCTTGCTGCCGAGAAGGTAATGGACTCCGGCGACAAGATCGAGTCTGGCCAGTATACGTTTGACCTGTATGCGGAGAGGGCCGACGGCTCGCTCGAAAAGATGGATGAGGGTAAGACCAAGACGGGTGAGAACGGCACCGCTACGGTCGACTTTGGTAAGGTTCACTTTAAGCTTGGCAATGCTACCAGTGGAACTCAAGAGCAGACGATCGACCTTGCCGGTGCCGTCAACGATGGTATTGCCACCAAGCTGCACAATGCCGACCACACCACTACCTAGAGCTTTAACCTGGTGGCAAAGGAGCGCTTGGCCAACCTGCCCGAGGGTGTGCGTCCCGTGGACTCGTCCGCGACGTGCCGCGTGCTGCTCGAGGTGACCGATAACAACAACGGCAAGCTTACGTCCAAGGTGACCTATCGCGACGGTACCGAGAAGGGCAAGATCGTCTTCCACAACACACGCGATAAGGTCAAGACGATCGGCACGGTCGCGAAGCCCGATGTGGACATCGACGGGCAGCTGCTCTCCGTGGGCGACTCCTACGTCTACACCATTAACTGGGTCAACACCGAGGCCGATGACAATGGCAACCTGGTTCCGGCCAAGGTGACCGTGACCGACGAGCTTCCCACGGGCGTCGTGTTCGAGGCCTTTGAGGGTAAGAACGCCGATAAGGGCATCGCGAGTGGCCAGTCGCTCACTTGGAACCTGGGCGAGCAGCCTGCGGGCAGCCATGGCTCGGTGCGCGTGCGCGTCAAGATTACCGAGGATGCTGTGAAGGACGCCCAGGGTGCGGTCGGCGCCATCAACAATGCTGCCACCGTTACGATCGGCAACAAGAGCTATACCGGCACCACGACCAATTACGTGCCCAAGAAGTCTGAGAGCGATGCTCAGGATTCAACGGGGTCGGGTGTGGCGCTGGGCGATGAGCTCACCTACACCATCGGCTACAAGAACACCGAGGGCGCGTCTGCCACGGTGACGATCACCGATGCCGTTCCAGCGGGAACCGAGTTCGTGGGGTTCGCCGGCGACCATAAGGATGCCGGCTCCAAGGACAATGACGGCAACCTCACCTGGGCATTGAAGGACGTTCCCGCCGGCAAGGAGGGCACGGTTCAGTTTAAGGTCCGCGTGACCGAGGACGCGTTTAAGAGCGGTGGCGCTTCGGGCGACATCTCCAACCAGGCGTCGGTGGCGGTCGGCAACAACCCTGCCGTTAAGACCAACACCACTACCGACGAGGTGTCTGACGGCCGCCTGACGCTGAGCAAGACGGTCACGGCCGCCGAAGGCATTGTCGCGCCCAACAAGGCATTCACCTTTAAGGTGCCGCTCTACCAGGCCGATTGCGTAACGCCTCTGACCGGTACCTTTGCGTATGCTGGCCGTCCCAGCGGCACCAACGGCACCTATGTAAGTGGACAGATCAAGAGCGGTGACACCATCGCGCTTAAGGCCGGCGGCTCCGTGACGGTTACCGTGCCCGTGGGCGCTCGCTACGAGGTGCAGGAGCTTGACTCCAAGGGCGATCTCATGACGAGTGAGGACGGATTTGCAATTGCCGACAAGGCGAACACCAAGAAGGGCACCGTCGGACAGACAACGCAGGCAGGCTTCACCAATGTCTATAGCGTGGAGTCCACGAAGGTGGAAAACGCTTTTAAGGTGCAAAAGAAGATCTCCGGACGCAACTGGATAACATCGGATGCCTTTACCATGACGCTGACTGCCCAGGGTGAGGCACCCATGCCCAAGGGCGCCAAGGAGGGCGTGTCGACGATTGCGCTGAACAAGGATGCCCAGGTCGGCAACTTCGGTACCATCGAGTACACCAAGCCCGGCACCTATACCTATGTGATTACCGAGCAATCGGGTGACGAGGCGTCACTCACGTTTTCGAAGGCCACCTATCGTGCCACCGTCACGGTGACCGACAACGGCGCCGGTAAGCTGCTTGCCAAGACCAAGATTGCACAGCTGACCGACGATGCGGGCGACGCTGCTGAGCGCACGGTCGAGGCGGCAGTCTTTACTAACACCGCCAAGACCGGCAGCCTCATCGTCAAGAAGACGGTCGTCGGCGGCGACAGCCAGCGCGAGTTCGGCTTTACGGTCGCGCTGACCGACGGGGACGGCGAACCCGTCTCCGGCACCTTCGGCAAGGGCGAGCACGCCGTGACGTTCACGGACGGCAAGATGACCTTCACGCTTAAGGACGGCGGGGAGAAGACCATCGCCGGCCTGCCCGTGGGCGCGCGCTGCACCGTGACCGAGGACGCCGCCGAGGGCTACACGACCACGGTCAACGGGGCCGATGGCTCCAAGGCCGAAGACGCCGTGACCGAGGACGGCGCGATCGTCGCATTCACCAACACGTACGGAACGGCCACCGAGGGCAGAGACGTCTCCACCGCGGGGCTCTTCACCAAGACGCTCAAGGGCCGCGACTGGGCTGAGGGCGATAGCTTCCAGTTCACGCTTACGGGCGAGGGCGGCGCCCCCATGCCCGAGGGGTCTGCCGACGGCTCCAAGACCGTCAGCGTGACGGCCGCCGCCGGCACCAAGGCGGGCGATAGGGTCGCCTTCGACTTCGGCCCTATCCGCTACACGCTTAACGACATCAAGGACGCCGGGTTCGCCGAGGTCGGCGGCAAGCGCGTGCGCGCCAAGACCTTCACCTACACGGTGCGCGAGGCCAGGCCCGATGACGGCTCCGCCATCGCCGGTGTGGCCTACGACGGCCACGTCGCCACGATGACGCTGACCGTGACCGACGACGGCTCCGGCAACCTCACGGCCACGACGCCCGCGATCGCGCAGGCGAGCGGCGGCGACTTCGTCAACACCTACACGACCGAGCTCGACTACTCGGCCCGCGCGGGCGTGCGCCTGTCCAAGACGCTCTCCGGCCGCGCCATGGAGGCGGGGCAGTTCGCCTTTACCGTGACCGCGGACGCCGAGACGGCCGCCAAGCTCGGCCTCAAGACCGACAAGGATGCCTACGCCGTGGCCGCTGCCGATGGCGGAGAGGCCGACCTGATCGACCTCGTCGGCGGTGCTGCGGGCAGCGACGTGAAGTTCACCGACGTCGACGCGGGCAAGACCTACAGCTTCACCGTCACCGAGACCAAGCTCGGCGGCGAGAGCTACACCAACGACACCGCGCCGCGCACGGTGACCATCGCGCCCGGCTACGACGCCGCGACGGGCAGGCTCACGGTCACGACCACGGTTGCCAAGGACGGTGTCGAAGTCGCCCGCAGCGAGGTCTCCACAGCGGATGACGCCGCGGCGGCGCCCGCGCCCGTGACGGTCGCGTTCCAGAACTCCTACGAGGCCACCGGCGTGCTCGGCGGCGAGGGCAACGTGGCAATTAACGCCACCAAGATGTTGACGGGCCGCGCCGCGGCGGCGGGCGAGTTCTCGTTCTCCGTCCGCGATGCCCAGGGTAACGTGGTCGCGACTGCGACCAACCAGGCCTCCGGCGACGGCGAGGCCGCGGGACTTGCGTTCTCGCCCATTGCCTACACTACCGACGCTCTCGAGCGGATGGTGGCGGACGGCATCGCCACCAGGGCTGTCGACGGCTCCTGGGTCATTTCCTATACCGTATCCGAGGACGGCACGGACCGGCTGCCCGCGGGCGTGACGGCGACCGCCTCGAGCTTCGACATCACGGTCAAGGTGACCGATAACGGCAAGGGCGGGCTGGACACTGCCGTGGTCTATCCCGAGGGCTCCGGCGACACGCTGTCGTTCGTGAACGGCTATGGCACCAACGAGGCGACAGTTGACCTCGCGGGCACCAAGACGCTGGCGCTCGGCCAGGCCGGGCTCGGCCTGGCGCAGGCCGACATCGCGGGCAAGTACACCTTTAAGATCGCGCCGCTGGACGGCGCGCCCGCGCCGGTCGACGCCTCCGGCAAGACGGTGGCCGAGGCGACCAACGACGCCGCCGGCAACGTCGAGCTGGGCCACGTCACGTTCAGGCAGCCGAGCGACCTCGACGACGCCGAGATCGACGGCCAAGGTCTGCGCACCAAGACGTTCGCCTACCGGGTGAGCGAGTCCGGTTCGGTCGACGGCGTGGTCAACGACGCGACGGCGACAAGGACCTTCACGGTCAAGGTGGTCGAGGACACCAACGCGGGCACGCTCGCCGCGGAGGTCCTGCCCGCAGAGGGCACGCCCGAGGGCAAGGGCGCGTTCGAGTTCACCAACACCTGCGTCGTGAACCCGACGCCGAGCTCCGTCACCGACCGGATCGCGGTGAGCAAGAAGCTTAAGGGCCGTGACCTGGTCGAGGGCGAGTTCGAGTTCCAGCTGGTCGAGATTGCCGCCGACGGCAGTGAGAGCGTCGCGGCAACGGGCAGGAACGCCGCCGACGGCACGGTCGCTCTCAGCCCCGTCACCTACACCGCGCCCGGCACGCACAGCTATGAGCTGCGCGAGGTCGCCGGCACGGCGGGCGGCGTGACGTACGACAGGGCGACGTACCGCGTGCGCACGACGGTCACCGATGCCAAAAACGGCACGCTCGCCGTCAAGCACGAGCTGGCGGATGCCGAGGGCAATCCCACGGGCGACGACTCGGTGACGTTCACCAACGGCTACGAGGCCGCGCCCGTCACCCTCAAGCTGGGCGCCGCCAAGGTGCTCAAGGGCGCCGAGCTCAAGGCGGGCCAGTTTAGCTTTGAGCTCAAGAGCCGGGACGGCAAGGTCATGTCGACCGCCAAGAATGCCGCGGACGGCAGCGTCACGTTCGATGCGCTGACCTTCAAGCAGGCCGGCACCTACACCTTCACGGTGAGCGAGGTCGACGACGGCCAGGCGCACGTGACCTACGACAAGGCGGTGCACAAGATCGTCGTCACGGTGGGCGACGAGGCGGCAGACGGCACCAAGACGGGCTACCTGTCGGCGAAGGTCTCCTACGAGGGCGACGCCAACGTGCCGCCGGTCTTCACCAACAGCTACGCCGAGAATCCCGGGACCCCCGGCACCCCCGAGAACCCCGGCACGCCGGGCGGCGGCTCGGACGGCGGTTCAGATAACGGCTCCGGCGGCAGCTCCGGTGACGGCTCCAAGGGCGGTATGCCCGACACCGGCGACCGCAGCCTGCCGGTCGAGGCGCTCGCGGCCATGGCCGGCATCGGCGCGCTGACCGCAGCGGGCGGCGCGGTCCTGTACCGTAGGCGCCGCTAGCGATATGGACGAGTGGGGCGAATCCATCCGATGGGTTCGCCCCACTTGCCCTGCTGGGCGGGAGCAGGTAAGATATACCGAGCGCCTAGCGCGTTCGATGGGTTCGGATGACGACATGTTCCGAATCTGGTCAGGTCCGGAAGGAAGCAGCCATAAGGAGCCTCTGTCGGGCATCCGAATCCATCGAGCGCACGGGCGCTATTTTGGTGCCGGGCCACTTCGTCCAAAAATCACTCGTAAAGGCGCATTAATCTGAATTAAATCTATCCCTGTCGTTATGCTGTTTGCTGGTGTTGCCTGGGCATCGGTGGCTATGTGGTTCAAGAGACGGCGGCATTGCCATTTGTTTTTACAAGTAAAGAGGCCCGTTTCCCTGGTGGGGAAACGGGCCTCTTTTTGTCTCTGGGTTTGTGGATTGGTGAAGGCAGAATGCTCTGTCGGCTATTTTGAGTTCTTGATGCGGCGTGTGGCTGTGGCGGTTATTCCGAGGCCTGCGGTGGCGATTCCTGCGAGTGCGATTGCGCTCGGTGCTGTGTCGCCCGTGTTTGCGAGCTTGCCGGCGGTCGTATCTGCTTGCTTGCCGCTGCTCGAGTTCGCCTGCTTGGTGGAGCTTGGTAGGGCGTCTTTGCCGGTTGCAGGTGAGGCAACGGGCGGTGTCGCCTCGGCGGGTTGCGTTGAGCCGGAGGGAGGCACTGTCTCGGCGGGTTTCGTTATCTCGGGCGAGGTGGTCTTATCTGCCGCGGCCTTTGCCTCTTCGTATGCCTTGCAGGCGTCGTCATAGGCCGCTTGCGCCTTTTCCAAATCGCCGAGGAGCGCATTTCGCTTGGCAATGTCCTCGTCGATCTGGGCTTTAGCTTCCTCTGCCTCACTTTCGAAATACTGAACCTGTTTTTCCTGGCTTTCGAGCCAGCGTTGGTAGCGGTGAAGATCATCTTCACAAGATTCTTCTCGCCTTTCTGCCGACATGATCTCACTGCGCAACTGCTTAATATGCTCCTTAATAGCTGTGCTGGGCGCCTCGTCGCCGAGCTCCTTGAGTACCTTATCTAATTCTGCCTGAAGGCCGCTTGTCCGGTTGCGGGCCTCATCGTATTTGGCTTGGGCTGCATCGACGTTCGCTTGCATGGCGGGAAGGGGTTCCCTCCGTTTGGCGGCTTCCGCCACCACCATGTCGTAGAGTTCTTGAAATGCGGCAATGTCATCATCGATTTCCGCAAGTTTCTCGGGACTTGCGGCGTCTTTCGCGGCCTCGAGGTTTTTGAGCGCTTCCTGCATGGCTGCATACGCTCTTTCTTTTGCGGCGGCCGCATCTTCCGTCTGCAAGGCAACTGCACCGGTGGGGGAGCTGGTTTCCGCCGCGATCGCCGTTGCGGGGGCGATTCCCGCGACAAGTGCCGCGGAAAGGGCGATGCCCACGGTTGCTCGTCTTGCTCTTCTTGCGAGAATGTCGTTCATCTCGGCACCTCATTTCAAGGGTCGGCGACTAACTTGGTAGCACTAAGGTAAGTATACCAAGTGGTCGACCCGACACTGGCTGGGCGTGCGCGTGCCCCTCCGCTTCTTTGGAAACCGAACCCCATTAGAAATGACGAGTTGTTTACGCTTCTTTTGGGGTGGCGGTACTATCATGGTTCGAATTGAGTGTGAATGATGATAGGGAGCGCCTATACATGATTGAGCTGTTCAGGCGTTTTGGTGGCAAGTTTCGCCGGTATATGGTGATCGGCCCAGCGTGCAAGCTGATCGAAGTGATCTTTGACCTGCTGACGCCGCTGGTGATTGCCCAGATGATCGACAAGGGCATTGGGGCGCACGACGTGAACGCCGTTATCCACTACGGCATGGTGCTTGCCGCCATGGCCGTGATCGGCATCTCGTTTACGCTTGTCTGCCAAAAGATGGCGGCACTGACCTCGCAGGGCATGGGCACCGACATTCACGGCGCGCTCTACGAGCACATCAACAAGCTGAGCTATGCCGAACTCGATCGCTTTGGCACGCCGTCGCTCATCACGCGCATCACCAACGACGTCAACCAAGTGCAGCTCGCTGTGGCACTGGGCGTGCGCATGCTCATCCGCTGGCCCTTCTTGGCGGTGGGCTCCATGTGCGCGGCCCTCGCCATCGACCTTAAGCTCGGCGTGATCTTCTTGATCTGTACGCCCGCCATCGGCTTGGTGTTTTGGTTTGTCATGGCGCGCTGCATTCCGTACTACAGGCAGCTGCAGGCAAAGCTCGACCGCATCGCGCTTATCTGCCGCGAGGGCCTTTCGGGCGCCCGCGTGGTTCGCGCCTTTGTACGCGAAGGTCATGAGCGCGAGCGCTTTGCCCAAGCCGCCGATGACCAGGCCAATACCGCCATCGCGGTGGGCAAGCTCTCGTCAATCCTTAATCCCGTCACGTTTTTGGTGATGAACCTGGGCGTGTGCGCCATCCTGTGGGTGGGCGGCGTTCAGGTCAACGTGGGCGAGCTTACGCAGGGCCAGGTCATGGCGTTTGTGAACTACATGACGCAGACCCTCACCTCCATCGTGTACGTCGCCAACCTGGTCGTGGTCTTTACCAAGGCGAGCGCCAGTGCGTCGCGTATCAACGAGGTGCTCAATTGCGTGCCGAGCATCACCGACGAGGACAACCAGCCGGTCGCGCTTCCCGAGCCGAGCGCGGCGGACGATGCCGCTTCGGTTCCCGCGCTGAGCTTGAGCCATGCGAGCTTCTCCTTTGGCGCGGGCGCGGCCAACGCCGTCGACGATGTGACCCTGGAGCTGCCGCTGGGCAAAACACTCGGCATCATCGGCGGTACGGGCAGCGGTAAGTCGACGCTCGTCTCGCTCATTCCGCGCCTGTACGACGCGGGCGTCGGCAGCGTAAGCGTAATGGGTACCGACGTGCGCACTTGGCCGCTCGACCAGCTGCGCCATGTGGTCGCGACCGTCCCGCAGCGCGCGTCGCTCGTGAGCGGTACGATCCGCAGCAACCTGACCTGGCGTGACGAGTCGGCAACCGACGAGGAGCTCTGGGCGGCGCTCGACATGGCGCAGGCGAGCGAGTTCGTGCGCAACAAGCCGCAGGGGCTCGATGCCCCGGTCGAGGCGGGCGGTAAGAACTTCAGCGGTGGCCAACGCCAGCGCCTGACCATCGCGCGCGCCCTGGTGGGCTCGCCTCAGATATTGATCATGGACGATTCTGCCTCGGCGCTCGACTTTAAGACCGACGCGGCGCTTCGCCATGCCATTCGCGAGCGCAGCATGCGCGGCGCTGCCGAGGGCGGGTTGCCGCTGACGACCGTCATCGTGAGCCAGCGCGTCTCGACCGTGCGCGATGCCGACATGATCTGCGTGCTCGACCACGGCTCGGTTGCGGGTCTGGGCACGCACGACGAGCTGTATGCAAACTGCCAACTCTACCGCGAGATCTGCCAGTCGCAGCTCCGCCGCGAGGAGCTCGAGGGCCAGCAGGGGAGCGCGGTGCCCGCGTCCGCCCCGAGCCCCGCGTCCGCCTCAACCGCCCCGGCATCCACCTGCGCAAAGGAGGGCTGCTAAATGAATCCGTATACTTCTTCCGGTTCCGTCGCCACGATGACGGCCAATGTGTCCGGCAACGATAACCTCAACGACCTGGGCGACGGCCCGCGCCAGCCCGGCGATCCCGAGCGCTATCCCGTGGGCGCGGTGACCCGTCGCCTGATGGGCTACGTGCGTCCGCATCGCATTTCGTTTGCGGCGTCGTTTGTGAGTGCCGCCGTCTCGGTGATCTTGCAGCTCTACACGCCCATCCTCATCGGCGAGGGCATCGACCTTATCGTTGCCGCCGGACGGGTGGACTTTGACGCGCTGCTACCGCTCGTCACCAAGCTCGCGATTGTTGTGGTGGGCGCCGCGGCCTTCCAGTGGCTGCAGGGCTATTGCGTCAACCGCTTGTCCTACGAGACGGTGCGCGATATGCGCGTGGAGGCGAGCGACAAGCTCAGTCGCATGCCGCTCAGCTTTATCGACGGCCACGCCCATGGCGACCTTATGAGCCGCGTGGTCAACGATGTCGATCAGGTGGGCGATGGCCTGCTGCAAGGCTTCACGCAGCTCTTTACCGGCGTCATCACCATCGTGGGCACGCTCGCGTTTATGCTCTCCATCAACTTGACCATGACACTCGTGGTGGTGCTCGTCACGCCGCTCTCCATCTTTGCGGCCGGTGCTATCGCCAAGCTTTCCAACAAGAGCTTTACCGCTCAGCAGCGCATCCAAGGTCAGCTGGGCGGTCATATCGAGGAGTACGTGGGCGAGCAAAAGCTGGTGGATGCCTTTGCCTACGGCCCGCACGCCCAAGCGCGCTTCGACGCCCTCAACGCCGAGCTCTACACGGCGGGCGAGCGCGCGCAGTTTATGGGTTCGCTTTCCAACCCCGGCACGCGCTTTATCAACAACATCATCTACGCTGTGGTCGCCGTGATCGGCTGCGTGGGCGTGATCACGGGCGTGCCCGCGGCGCTCACGGTGGGCGGCGTGCAGATCTTCCTGTCCTACGCCAACCAGTACACCAAGCCGTTCAACGAGGTCACCAACGTCATCACGCAGATCCAGACGGCCTATGCCTCGGCGCGCCGCATGTTCGCGCTGCTCGATGCACGCGAACAGGAGCCCGACGCCGCAGATGCCGTTGAGCTCGCGGCGCCGCAGGGCGAGGTCGCCTTTGAGCATGTGGACTTTAGCTACGTGCCCGACCGCAAGCTACTGCAGGATATCTGCATCGAGGCTAAGCCCGGCATGCGCTTTGCCCTGGTCGGTCCTACGGGCTGTGGCAAGACGACGCTCATCAATTTGCTACTGCGTTTTTACGATATCGATGCCGGTCGCATTGCGGTCGATGGCCGTTCCTCGCGTGACTACACGCGCGCAAGCCTGCGCCGCGCCTTTGGCATGGTGCTGCAGGACACTTGGCTGTTCGAGGGCACGGTGGCGGAAAACATCGCCTACGGTTGTCCCGATGGCACGCGCGAACAGGTTGTCGAGGCGGCCAAGCGCGCGCACGCGCACAAGTTTATCGTGCAGCTGCCAGGCGGCTACGATACGGTCATCGGCGAGGACGGCGGCACGTTTAGCCAGGGTCAAAAACAGCTGCTGTGCATCGCACGCGTCATGCTCACCGATCCGGCTATCTTGCTGCTGGACGAGGCGACTTCGAGCATCGATACCCGCACCGAGCTGCAGGTGCAGGCGGCATTCGACGAGCTCATGGCTGGCCGCACAAGCTTTGTCGTGGCGCATCGCCTGAGCACCATCCGCAACGCCGACTGCATTTTGGTGATGCGCGACGGCCAGATTATCGAGCGCGGCACGCACGACGAGCTGCTAGCGGCAGGCGGCTTCTACGCCGAACTCTACCGCAGCCAATTCGCCCAGTAAGCAAGCCCGTGGGGCAAATTAATCAATCGACAGACGGTGGTTTACATCTGTCACGTAAGTACTAAGATATTCATCTAATAAATTGCATTAGTGGCTTTAGTTTTGGGGGAAACGAGGCAACGTGACTATGACGTGCTCTTTGGTGGTTAACAGCAAGAGCGGTAATACCAGGATGGTTTCGGGCGCGATCAAGCGCGCTCTGCAGGCTGCGGGTGTTGATTTTGTCCATGCCGCGGCGTTGAGCGACGATGCGGATGCAGATCAGGTTGCGCTCGAGGCGCAGGGCGCCTGCGCGGCCGACACGGTGCTCGTCGGTTTTTGGTGCGACAAGGGCGCGTGCACGCCTTCAGTTGCGGCGTTGCTCTCCGCCTTGCACGGCAAGCGCGTGTTCCTGTTTGGCACCTGCGGCTTTGGGGCCGACCAGAGCTATTATCAGCAGATTATCGACCGCGTAACTTCCAATTTGGCTGGGGATGCCGAGCTTGCGGGCTGGGCGATGTGCCAGGGCAAGATGGGCCCTGCCGTAAAGCAGCGCTACGAGGCAATGCTTGAGCAAGAACCCGAAAACGCGCGCTATAAGATGCTGCTCGACAACTGGTTTGCCGCAAAGGACCATCCCACCAAGGAGGACCTGGACAACATGGCCGCAGCCGCCAAGAAGGCCGTGCTGGGGGAGTAGCTCCCATCGCTGACGGCGGTCGGTCCATCTTTCTAAATGAAACGTCCTCCCGGGCGTCGGGGCACGAAGTTCCCTGCTCTACAGTCCTGCGCAAGACGAAGGCCACATTAAGTGGCCTTCTTTGCGTGCGGAACTCGCGATGAACTTCGTGCCCCGCCGTCCGGGAGGACGCCTCTTTATTGATGGGAGGCCTGATAGGTCGATGGTTCCGTGCCCGGATGCGTCCAAAGTGGGACGGGCTTTCCGGATGGGCAGGCTTTCGAAAAATGCGTCCCGGAATTTGCCTTTGGAATGGGACGTAGTTTCCCGTTGAGGTGCTTTGCGGAAAGTGCATCCCACTCTGGGCGGTCGAAGTGGGACACACTTTCCCAAAGGCGCTCCAACGGGAAATTGCGTCCCATTATTCGGTCAAGAAACGGGATGCATTTTCCCAATGAGAGCAAAACCGGAAAATGCATCCCACAATCAGCCCTCAAAGTGGGACGCCGTTTCCCAATGAGGCTCAAGCGGAAAATGCATCCCGGAATTTGCGCTCAAAGTGGGATGCGGTTTCCGGTTGAGGGTCTAAGGGGAAAATGCGTCCCAGAATCGACGCTTGAAATAGGATGCAGTTTCCCGATGAGGCACTCGACGGAAAATACATCCCAGAAATGGCCTTTGAGCTGGGATAAGATTTCCGCGGCATCTCGGATTCTCAAAAATGAGACACGCCGTTGGCGAAGATGAGACACGTGATATCGGGCATCGGATGTATCATTTGCAAAAATGAGTCCACTCCACTCGAATAAAGCGAGGTCCCTCATGTACGTTCCACACCCCCGTATCCGTAGGCTGTCGAAAATCCCGCTTGTTGGGACGGCGGCGCTTGCTGCGTTGATCGCCACGAGCGTCGCCTGCTTCACGGCCACGCCCCAGGTTGCCCAGGCGGCAGACGCGCCCGCAATCACCGATATGACCGAGCAGGATTATCAAGCCCTGGGTCTGGGCACGAGCGAGGACATTCCGGCCGATACCGTTGGCCCCTATTCCACTGATACCCCCACGACGTTTGCCACGCGCAGCGAGGTCTATATGGCAGCTAACGGTAGCCATGGCAATCGCTACACTCTGCGCGACAAGCTCGAGAACGTCGAGCGCGGTGACATTGGCGGCAGCAGCAAACTCACCGATGGCTATGGAAGTGTGTGGGGCGCCGCAAAGTTCTGGCAAAACGTCAACAACTTCGATACGAACAGCGATCTCTACAAGCATAGCGACTACGGTGGCGGCACCTGGTCGTACCTAAGCAACAATGAGTCCTCAACAGTACTCGCCAACGACAACAACGGTTTCTCGGGCATTCACGCCACGAGTGTTGAGTTCTGCAGCGACGCCAGCACGGGCAAAAAGAGCCGCGTTGCCGAGCTCCGTGCCTACGGCGACAGTTCCTCCACGACGATTGACGGCAAGTCATACGCCGGAAAGGTTGAGCTGGTCCTCTACTCGTTTAGCAACGGGCGTACGCGCACTCTCGACACACACCTGCCGGTGACGGTCAACACTAATATGATGCACGAAGGCCGTTTTAAGTACCTGGATGCCGGTTACCTGCAAGAGCACGACGCCGTCTTTGATGTCGAGGCGGGCGATGTCGATGGCGACGGCGTCGACGAGCTTTTTGTCTACGCGGGCTGCTATGTCGACGAGAACGGCGTGCGCAAGGCTGTAGTCGACATGTATGACTTGGAGGGCGGCAACTGGAAGCAAAGCGTCGTCAAGATCGATGCCGGTAACGCCGCGGACTACACCACGCACAACAAGGGCGAGAACGACTCCTGGACGCAGCTTCAGTCAGCTCCTGTCGTTTCGCTAGCGGCCGGCGACCTCGATCGCGATTTTTGCGATGACCTCGCCATCGTGGTCTCGGCACCCTACGGCAAGAAGAATATTGATAAGTCGACGCATTGCGAGCTGTTTTCGTGGGATGCATCCAAGGGTGCGCTCGTCCATGTCGATGCTCTGGGCGACGCGGGCGCAATCTCCCTCTCCGCGAACGGCAAGACCATGGTCGCTGCGAATGCGACGTTCGGCACGTTTGCCGCCTACGATGAAGAAGGAAAGAAGACGGGTGAAACCGTCACGGGCCTTATTCTTGCGGGCTATGACTGGCAACGCAGCGCTTTTGATTACGGCGCTTCTGACGGCAGCAAGGGGCTGTACGGCGCGCTGTACCGCTACGCGTATTTTGACTCGGAGTCTGGCGAGTTCAAGCTTTCCGATTGTAAGGAATACAGAGACGGGCTCCTCGCCTCCTATGGGCTGATGCATGTGCCCAACAGCGCATGGAAGGATAGCGCTCAGGATAAGCGCTATCCGTGCACCTTGGCGCCTATTGCCCTTGCCACTGCCAACCTTGACGGCCTGTCCGAGCAGCTGGCGGTTGACGAGGTGCTCGTGGGCGGCGATGTGTTCCGCGACTTTGCCTGCAACACGGCGCAGAGCGGGGCTCAGGGCTTGGGGTCCATGGTCGGAACCATGAGCATGAGCGGTCAGCAATACAACAGCAGCAACAAGCATGACCACAAGGGTATAGAACAGGTGTGGATCAGCGACGTCAAGGCGGGCAGCGTCTCGGGTTCGGACCGCTATAACGAGAGCTTTATCGCCGTGGTGGGCAAGCACCGCGACGAGGACCTGCGCAAGAACGATGACTACTATTGGATGACCGCCTCGCATTTTTCGCTCGACGAGAACGGAAAGGTGCGCCGCGGCGAGGAGCAGGTGATTAGCGAGAGCAACCGTCGCGGCACTACCTACGGCACATTTATCTCGCTCGCGCTGCCCGATGTCGACAACGACAGCGTCAAGATCACGTACAAGGACCGCTACAAGGTCTATACCAACCCGCGCGTGCTTGCCGTGCTGCAGGATGCGCCCTATGTTGAGGATCTGGAGCAGGCATACGGCTATCTGGTGTTGGGCGGCACGTCATACGGAGAGGAAAAGGGCACGGGGACATCCCAGGGCTATACCATTGGCGCCGAGTTGGGCGTTGCCGTCGAGGTGCAGACCGGTCCGCCCCTGGTCGCGATGAATGCTTCAGTCGATTTTGCCGCCGAGGGATGCTATGACTACCGGAGCGAGCGCACGGTCAGCGCAAGCGTAAGCTATGAGTCGCATGCCGGCGAGGGTGACAAGGCCGTGCTCTACACGATTCCGATGGTCTATTACGAGTATGAGATCGAAAATGAGGAAACTGGTGGCAAGGGCGTGATGGCGGCGCCCGTGTCGCTCGGCGCGCAGACCTCGGTCGTTAATGTCGAGGCCTATGACCGCATTGCCAAACAGCACAATATGACGCCGCTCAGCTACTTTTTGACCAACCGGTCGGGAGAACCCGGAACCTATCAAACGACGCTCAACGGCGAGACTCCCGTTGGGGATTCCTTTGGCCTGGGCAAGCCTGGCGTAACGCGCGCCTACACGCACGATGGGTTTAACGGCGCCGCCGCGCAGTCGGGGGCGAGCATTGAGCAGACCATCGAAGTCGAGGAGGGCAAGGAGCAGGAGCTCGAGCTCGGCTTGACGCTGAACGGCAGCGTTGTCATGGGCGCGAAGCTCGCAAAGCACGAGTTGTTTGGCGGCCTGTGCTTTGGTGCCAACGCCGGCTTTACTACGGGTAACTCCTCGAGTGAATCGACCGAATACGGCGGCACCGTCGACAACCTGCCCGAGGCCGCGCAGGGCAAGTACGGTTTTGTGTGGCGTCTGGGCGTCAACGCGGTGGATGTCGACAAGTTCGAGGCAGACTCGGGCGACAAGCTCGGCACCAAGGACACCGACCAGTTCTGGATCGTGGGCTATGACGTTAAGGACGTCGAGATGCCCGACGCGCCGGCCGTGACGGGCTTTACGGCAAACGCCGTCGATTCGACCAGCGTTACGTTTAGCTGGGACGATGTACTCGCAAACAAGAGTGGCTTTAGCTACGGCGTGGGCATGCTGCAGAGCAATGCGGCGGATGCGGTCGTCAATAGCTGGAAGATTGCCGACAACACGCAGACCTCGCTCAAGTGGGATGGGCTGCAGCCCAATACGGAGTATCGATTCGCCATCGCCGCCGTTAAGAATGGATCCACGACCGAAACAGGTATTCGCTCGGCAATCATCACGGCCAAGACCATGCCCGATGGCATGACGATGACCGTGAGCGGACCTGCGGCGGATGCTGCGGAGGGGTCGGATCTTGGATACGACTCTTCGGTTGAGCGCGCGGCGGGAAGCCACCTGACGCTCTCGGCGATTGGCCATGTGAAGCAACTCGGTGTCGACGATAGCGAAACAGGGCTGGCACCGACCTATATGTGGTACCGCAAGGGCCGCGGCGAGACAGAGTTTAAGCTCGTGGGTGCCGATGGCAACCTCGCGGCTGGAACGGCCTCAAAGCTCGAGATTGACCTGACCGCAGACGATGACGGTGCGCAGTATTACTGCCACGTGGGATACAACGACGTGGGCCTCGACACCGGCACGACGCTCGTGAATATCGAGGCCGAGGAGACGGCGCCCACAACGGTGAACGCCACCCCGATCCGCACGCGCCGCCTGTTCTCACAGGCAAGTGCGGGCGCCAAGAAGTTCCTGGACCATACGCTGGTAAACACCGCCGGCCCAACCGATTCCGAAGGCTCAAAGGACCCCGAGACTCCTGAGACCCCGACGAACCCGGACAAGCCCAAGTCCGACAACGGAGCTAAGACCGACACCAAGGTCAAGACTACGACCACAGCGAAGAACCTCGCAAACACCGGCGACCAAACATTCGCCCTAGTCGCCACCGCAGCAGCAGCGGGAGCAACGCTCGTAGTGATAGCCCTCATCATGCTGATCAAGCGCCGCAAGACCCACTAGTAGCCAGTCGAACATATCGACAACCCAAAAACCCGGGTAGCCAAAAAACAGGCCACCCGGGTTTTCTGTTGAGTGGAGACTCCGCAAGTGGAAACTGCACCCCACAATTAGCGCCCGGAACGGGACACATTTTCCGTCAAGCCCTCATCCGGAAAATCCATCCCAGTTTGAGCGCCCAGACCGGGACGCACTTTCCCAAAGGGTCCTCAACGGGAAACTGCGTCCCATAATTAGGCCGAGAAATGGGATGAACTTTCCCAATGAGAGCCAACCGGAAACCACGTCCCAGAATCAGCCCCCAAAGTGGGACGCATTTTCCCAACGAGCCTCAACCGGAAAATACATCCCGGAATCCAGCTGAATAGTGGGACACACTTTCCCAATCGGGTCCCAAGCGGAAACTGCATCCCATTCCAGACAAGAATTCTGGGACACGGTTTCCGGATGCAAAAAAGGCCACATGACGTGGCCTTCAACTTATATATGTTCAGAAGGTGTCTCCATGACAAGCCGCGCTTCAACACCGAGGCGTCTGCCCGGCGACGCGGAATGTAAGGTTCATCGCGAGTTCCGCACGAGCCGGAGAGCACTTAATGTGCTCTCCGTGCGAGCAGGACTGTCCGAGCAGGGAACCTTACGTTCCGCGCCGCCGGGCAGACGAACCAGTTAAGACGCGCCGCTACTTGATCTTGGTCGTACCCGGTGCCAGGTTGGGGTCGGTTTCGTTGGCCTCGGTCTGGAAGTGCTCGGTGTACACGTTCTTGCCGTCGCGGAACATCTCGTAGTACTGCATCTTGGCGTAATCCTCGCGCGCCTTGGTGGCGGCTGCTGCGGCGGCGTCGTCGCCGGTGACGTTGGAGGAGAGCGCCCAACGCAGGCTGGCGTCCTCGTAGCCCACGGAGTTGATAGCGGGCAGCGACTCGCGCAGCGTCATGTGCGCCTTCTGATAGTCGGTCAGCGGTGCGCCGATCAGCTGCATCAGCTGCGTGGACAGGTAGTTGGTGGACAGGTCGTCGACCTCGCTTGTCTGGTCGCAGCCGGCAACGTCGTAGTTGGCCCAGATGATGTAGTCGGTCTGCCACAGGCGCTCCTGGTGGGTGGCGTCATCCTCGTTGGTAAACCACTTGTCATTGAACTTGGACGGGAAGAACGGCTGGTGATCGCCCCAGAACACCACGACCACCTTACGGTCGAGCTTGCTCAGGGCGTTGAGGAAGTAGCGCAGCGCCTGGTCGGACTGCTCGATGCACGAGACGTACTCATCGACATCGGATAGCGTGCCGTCCTCGACGGTCTTGGCGTCCAGGTCGGTCGTGTCGATGTTCAGGTGCATCTGCTTGTCGACCGGCAGCAGGCCCGTATCGTAGCCCGAGTGGTTCTGCATGGTCACGTCGAAGATAAACTGCGGATCGGCGTTCTGGTCGAGCAGCTCAAGAATCTTGTCGTAGGTAGCCTGGTCGGTCACCATGCCGCGCAGGGTATCGGCGCCCTGGAAATCGTTGATGGACAGGAACTGGTCAAAGCCAAAGTCCTTGTAGACGTTCTCACGGTTCCAGTTGGTCGCGTGGTTGGGATGCATGGCCGTGGTGGAATATCCGAGCGACTTGAACTGCTCTGCCAGGTTCCCGGTCGTTTCCATGTTGTAGATGGTGTAGGGGTACACGCCCGAGCCCAGGTTGGCCATGGAGTTGCCGGTCATAAACTCAAACTCGGTATTGGCGGTACCGCCGCCGTAGGCGCTCACGTAGAGCTTGCCGCGGCTGAGGCAGTTGGACAGGCTCTTAAAGTACTGCGGACCCTCGTAGCCAGCGCGCATGTTCTGGTAGATGGATAGGTCCGAGAACGTCTCGTTCATGATGGCGATGACCGTGGGCTTCTCGCTATCGAATTGCTCCTTTGCGGCGGTGCGCTCGTCACTCTTGGCGGCGTCGGACTTGTCGTAGGCCTTGGCGTACTTTTTGAGCGTGGCCTTGGCATCGTCGACGGAGTAGTCGGCGGGTTTGGGCGGCTTGATGGACTGCGCCGCACTAATAAAGGCAGGCAGGTAGCCCTCGCGCCAGTAGCTCTCGAGCGGGCGCCAGGTGTAGACGGTGATGCCGAGGGTGTTGTAGTAGTCGATGAGCGTGACGTGTGCGGTCACACCGCCCAGGCACAGCACGGCGACGAGCAGGTTGGTGAGCAGCATGCGCTTGGCGTTGGCGGCGCCCTTCTGACGGTGCGGTGCCACCAGGCCGGCGTACTCGCACAGCAGCATGGCGATGGCGGTAAAGCCCATGGACAGCACGCAGAACAGTGAGATCGAGAAGGTGTAGCCGGTGCCGGCGACCGCGGCGGCGGTGGAGATGGCCGAAAGGTCGCCCGGCTGGATGGGCATGGATTTAAACGTGATGACGAAGAACTCGGCAATGCCCAGGACAAAGAGGGCAAAGGCCAGGACCGCGGGAGCTGCGCCGTGGCGTTGGAACAGGAAGAACAGACCGGTCATGAGCGTGGTGATGATGGCCCACTCGAGCAGGATGCACAGGGGGTAGACCCAGGTAAAGTCGTGGTTGGACGAGACCTCCATGCCCAGCAGCGCAAAGACGCCGGCGAGCAGCAGGCACAGGACGGCGGCGACGAGTGGTTTGCCCACAAAGGCGCCGCGCAGGCGGGCGAGCTTGCCGGTGGGGGCGGGGGCGTCGGGCTTGGCGAACGCAAAGACGCGCGGGGCGATGCGGTCGCGTGCGATGCTGGCCCAAGCGCAGCCGGTGAGGATGGCGTTGGTCAGGATGAGCATCACAAAGGCGAGCGGCTCGTTTTGGGCGACGAGGCCAATGGCGCCCCAAATGGTCAAAAAGAGCTGGAACAGGCCGAAGGCGACGCTCCACCCAAGAGCGCTTTTGGCAACGGTGCCCGACTGAGTGCAAATGGCCTTGGCCTCGCGCAAGACAAGGTAGACGGTCGCCGCAAGACCGACGAGCGAGATGGCGGCAGCGAACATGCTGAGACTCCTCACAAACTAAAACGTACGAAAGCGGGGGTTTACCCGATTGTTACCAAGATATGCGCTGCAATTGGTGGCTGCGCACAACAACCAGCCATATTAACGCGCACGTGCGGCGGTGTGGCGCAATGTAGTGGCGACCTGCGCGATAATGGACGGGAATTACACGGAAACGTAAAGGCTTCTTAAAGAAATGGCGAGGGTAGGGCGATGAGCGAGCAGGTTTGTATGACGGGCGCCGAGTACTGCGGCGGAGCTGCGGGCGTGGATACGTACGGCTATCCGGTCGAGACTACGGGCAACGCGGCGCTGGACATCTTGGAGCACCGTTCCTCCACGCGTGCCTTCGCGCGTGATGACGACGGCCGTCCCGTAGCGGTGACCGACGAGCAGCGGGCGGCGATCTTGCATGCGGCGAGTCGCGCACCGTCGGCGGGCGCCATGATGATGTATTCCATCGTGAGCATCCGCGAGCAGGCTACGCTGGACCGCCTGGCCGACCTGTGCGACCATCAACCCATGATTGCCAAGGCGCCCTGGGCACTAATATTTGTGGTCGATTATGCCAAGTGGATCGATCTGTTTGAGCACGTGGGCTGCTTTGAGCCCGAGTTTGTCGAGCGCACGGGCAAGGCGCCCCGCCGCGCGCCGGGTTTGGGCGACTTTGCCATCGCGGCCCAGGACGCCGTGATCGCCGCCCAAAACGCCGTGGTTGCCGCCGAGGCCCTGGGCCTGGGGAGCTGCTATATCGGCGACATCGTCGAGAATGCCGAGGAAGTGGCCGAGCTGCTCGATCTGCCGCCCTATACCATGCCGCTGTCGATGCTCATCATCGGCACGCCCCGTAAGGAGCGCCCGGCTATTGCGCATCCCGTGGTGAACCTGGTGCACGAGGAGCGCTACTGCCGCGCCGATGCTGCGACCATGGACGCGCAGGTGGCCGAGATGGACGCGATGTTCCGTCCGCATGCCCGCGAGGTAGGCGAGCGCGTGGTGGATATCTACACCCGCAAGCACACGAGCCCCTTTATGGCCGAGATGAGCCGTTCCATGGAGTGGTGGTTCAAAAACTGGCTCGGCAAGTAACGAATGCGGCGATGTGCCAAAGGGACAGTCCCTTTGGCACATTCCATATCGCCGTGGTGGCCTAAAGGCCGTATAAATGTTTATCTAGCTGGGAAAACAGTGCATTAAAACATGGGCCGATTACCTATAATCCCCTCGAACGTTAAAGTTGGGAGGAAACCGGCTTATGGAACAAAAGGCCAAGGAGGCAGCCTCGCACGCTGCGATTCCTGTGAGCATCTCGGCGATGCTCGTCACGCTGGGCGTGGTGTACGGCGATATCGGCACCAGCCCTATGTATGTAACCAAGGCGCTCGTTGCCGGCAACGGCGGCATCGGGAGCGTGACGGAGGAGTTCGTGCTTGGCGCGCTCTCCCTTGTCGTGTGGACGGTCACGCTGCTGACCACCATCAAGTATGTGCTCATCTCGCTGCGCGCCGATAACCATGGTGAGGGCGGCATCTTTGCCCTGTACAGCCTGGTTAAGCGCTGCGGTAAATGGCTCATCATCCCCGCCATGCTGGGTGGCGCCGCGCTGCTCGCCGACGGCATCCTGACGCCGGCCGTTACCGTTACCACGGCCATCGAGGGCCTGCGCACCATCCCGGCGGTCCATGCCGTGCTGGGCGATGACCAGGGCCGCGTCGTCGCCATTACGCTCGCCATCATCATCGCGCTCTTTTTGGTGCAACGCATCGGTACGGCCAAGATCGGTCACGCCTTTGGCCCCATCATGACGCTGTGGTTCCTATTCCTGGGCGGCACGGGTCTGTTCTTTGTCTTACAGCACCCCGCCGTGCTGCTGTGCCTCAACCCGCTCCGCGGCATCGCCTTTTTGTTGAGCCCCAACAACCACGCGGGTATCATGATTCTGGGCAGCTGCTTCCTCGCCACCACCGGTGCCGAGGCGCTCTACTCCGACATGGGCCACGTCGGCCGCGGCAATATCTACGCTACCTGGCCGTTCGTTAAGTGCTGCCTGCTGCTGTCCTATATGGGCCAGGGCGCTTGGCTTATGAACAACGCTGCCAACCCCGAGCTCATGGGCATTGCCGATCTCAACCCGTTCTACCAGATGCTCGCCCCGGGCCTGCGCCCGTTTGCCGTCGGCCTTTCCACCGTCGCGGCCATCATTGCCTCGCAGGCGCTCATCACCGGTGCATTCTCGCTGGTGTCCGAGGCCAGCCGTCTGGACCTCATGCCGCACATGCAGGTCTTCTACCCTGCCGAGACCAAGGGCCAGCTCTACATCCCCATGGTCAACAATGTCATGCTTGTCGGCTGCGTCATTGTGGTGCTGCTGTTCCAGAACTCGGCGCATATGGAAGCCGCCTACGGCCTTGCCATTACGCTGACTATGATGTGCACCACACTGCTGCTCTTCTTCTACCTGCACGAGGAGCGTAAGCTCAAGGTTGCTCCGTGGATCTTCGCAGCCTTCTTCCTTTTGCTCGAAGGCTTCTTCTTCGTGAGCTCGCTCACCAAGTTCTTCCACGGCGGCTACTTCACCATCCTCATGGCTGCACTCATCATGGGCATTATGGTGTGCTGGTACAACGGTACGGCTGTTGAGCAGCGCCAGTTTACGCTGCTGCCGCTGCGCAGCTACCTGCCGCAGCTCAAGCGCCTGCGCGATGACGATCGCTACGAGCGCCTGAGCGACAACATCGTGTACCTGACCAAGGACACCCATACCGACTACATCGACCGTGATATCGTCTACTCGATTCTGGACAAGCATCCCAAGCGCGCTCGCGCCTGGTGGTTCGTGAATGTCGAGACCATGGACGAGCCGCATACCTTTGCCTATTCGGTCGAGACGTTCGGCACTGACTACGTGTTCCGCGTGCATCTGTACCTGGGCTACAAGATTAACCAGCGCGTCAATGCCTATCTGCGTCAGGTCGTTCAGGACCTGGCTGCCACCGGCGAGCTGCCGCCGCAGACGCATGACTACTCGGTCTACAAGGATCCGGGTAACATCGGTACGTTCAAGTTCGTCCTGATCCGTAAGCTTCTGGCGCCCGAAAGCGATGTGGAGCCCAGCGAGCGTACGGCCATCACGCTCAAGTACATCATCCGCCGCGCCGCCGGCACGCCCGCACGCTGGTACGGCCTGGAGAACTCCAACGTGAGCTTTGAGTACGTGCCGCTGTTCACCAAGTTTAAGGCCGTGAACAAGATGCAGCGCCTGGCTCCCAACGAACGCCCGTAGGCGCCGACGGGTTGCACGGAGTTGGTTTTCGATGGACAAGATTGAGACCGGGGAGGCAAACATGGATGCAAAGATGCTTGATGGCCGCGAGGTGGTTGCCGAGCTGGTACGTGAGGCGCGTGTCGACGCCGCCGAAGATCGGTTCTTTACGAATCGTGCCAACATGGACATGGCCGACCGCGTGATCTCGATCGTGGCACTGGTATTTGGAGCGGTGTGCGTGTGTGCCCTGCTCGCGCACGTGCTGTTTGTCTAGCGACCGCCGGTTGCAAAGGCTATACACTTGGAACCACCACAAGGGAAACCACCACAAAGGTGCCTGTCCCCTGTGGTGGTTTTTGTTTTTGAGAGAGGGGCGGGGCGCTGATGGACGTCCGTACGGACGGTGATATTGCCGATAGCTTTTGGTGGCGGCGCACAACGCTGACGCGCCGCACTCCTCTGTATGACGCCTGCGTGTCGGTGGGGCTGTTGGTCGCGGCGACGATTGTGGGCGCGCTGCTCGACCATCCGGGTCTCGCGCCGAGCATCATGATTGTCTATGTGTTCGCCGTTCAGCTGTGCGCATTCTTTACCTGGAGTCGCCTGTATTGCTTGCTGAGCTCGGCTGCCGCCGTGGCGCTCTACAACTTCTTGTTTGTCGACCCGCGCTACTCGCTGTCGCTTATCGACCGCGTCTATCCCGGCATGTTCTTCATCATGTTTGTGGTCTCGCTCGTGTCGAGCTCGATTGCGTTGGCCCTGCGCCGCGCCTTGGCACAGGCTGCCGCTAGTGACCGCCGAACGCATATGGTGCTCGAGACCAACCGCATGCTGCAGCGGTGCGCCGATCAGCAGCAGATTGTCCATGCCATGGCAACGCAGCTGGCGCGTCTTTCGGGCTGTCCGGTCGTGTGGTACAGCGCCGACGCCGAGGGCGATGACCTGCTGCCGCGTTCGACATACACGGCCGTGGGCGATGCTGCACCGGTGCACGAACTGGCGCCGCAGATGCCGCCGCGGCTCTCGGCGTCCGCCTATGTGGGAACGCCGCTCGACGCCACGTTTGGCGGCTCGGCGTTTTATGGCATCTACCTGACGGTTCGCACGGGCGACGGCTTCGTCCGTTCGGGCGACCCCGCCTCGGTGGTGGGCGTGCTGGCTATCGTTGCCGAGCCCGACGTGCTGACGCACGAGGAGCGGACGCTTGCCGATGCCATCGTGAGCGAAGGCGAGCTGGCGCTCGACCGCGCCCGCGCCATGGAGGCCCGCGAGGAGGCGGCGGTGCTCGCCAAAAACGAACAGCTGCGCGCCAACCTGCTGCGCTCCATCTCGCACGATCTGCGCACACCGCTTACCAGTATTTCGGGTAATGCCGACGTGCTGCTCGACCAGGGCTCGACCGGCACCGCCGTGCTCGATGCCCAGACGCGCCGCGGCCTGCTTCTATCCATTCGCTCGGATGCGCTGTGGCTCAACGCCACCGTCGAGAATCTGCTCGCCATCACCAAGCTCGAGGGCGGCGGCATGCGTCTGTCGACTACGCTCGAGCTCATGGACGATATCGTCGAGGAGGCGCTGCGCCACGTGAACCCTGCCGTGCGCGAGCACGACCTTAAGGTGGTGGCGTGCGATGAGCCGGCGCTCGTCAACGTCGATGCGCGCCTGATGGTGCAGCTGGTGGTCAATCTGGTGAACAACGCCATCACCTATACGCCCGCAGGCTCGCATATCATGATTTCGATTAGCGTCGACGATGGACGCGTGGCGTGCTCGGTGGCCGATGATGGTCCGGGCATCGCACCCGAGGACCGCGAGCGGATCTTTGAGTCGTTCTACACCGCCAACCACGGTCTGGCTGACAGTCATCGCAGCGTGGGCCTGGGTCTTTCGCTCTGCCGCTCCATTGCGTTGGCGCATGGCGGTAGCATAGAGGTTGCCGCGGCGGACCCGCACGGCTCGGTCTTTACGATTGAGCTTCCCGTCGCCGATGTTTCGTTTGATAAGGAGTAGCGTCGTGCCGAACTCTGCCGTAAAACCGCTCATCTTGGTCGTTGAGGACGACCCCGCCGTTCGCAACTTAATCGTTGCCGCGCTCGAGGCGCACGGCTTGCGCCATATGGCCGTGGAGACCGCCCATGCCGCCATCGCCGCCGCCTCATCGCAGGCACCGAGCATTGTGCTGCTCGATCTGGGCCTGCCCGATATGGACGGCGTCAAGGTGGTTGAGTCGGTGCGCGCATGGTCGGGCATGCCGATCATCGTGGTCTCGGCGCGCAGCGAGGATGCGGACAAGATCCGCGCGCTCGATGCCGGCGCCGACGACTACCTGACCAAGCCGTTTTCGGTCGAGGAGCTGCTCGCGCGCATTCGCACGACGCTCAGGCGTCTTTCGTATGCGCAGACGGGCGGCGTTGTCTCTGAGGGTTCGTTCGATACCGGTGAGCTGCATATCGATTTTGATGCCGGCATCGCCACGATGGATGGCGAGGAACTGCATTTGACGCCGATCGAGTACAAGCTCCTGTGCCTGCTGGCGCATAACGCCGACAAGGTGCTCACGCACCAGTCTATCTTGCACGAGATTTGGGGCACGGCAACTAAGAGCGACCTGGCGAGCCTGCGTGTCTTTATGGGCACGCTGCGCAAGAAGATTGAGTCCGACCCCGCGCATCCGCGCTATATCCAGACGCACGTGGGTATCGGCTATCGCCTGGTCACCCAAGGGTAGGACGGCGTCCGCCATCCCACTATGAGTTGCGGTGAAATACGGTCTAAATTTGCCTAATTCCAGGCAAAACAGTCCGTATTCCACCGCAACTTCGTTATTTGCCCTTGGGCTTGCTGGCGTAGAACTTTTTCTTTTTGGGCTTGCCGGCGGGGGAGGGCTTGCCGACAAAGTTGGGCTTGCCGTTGCCGGCCTGCGCGTGCGCGGGTGCTGCCGCGCGAGGCTTGCGGGCCTCGGGGTTACGCAGCTCCTCGGTTCGCTCGGCAATTTCCTCGGCGCTAAAGCCGACCTCGGCCATGGCGTCCTCGATGGGCAGGCGGCGCACGATATAGCAGTGGTGCACCTTCTGGTTGCGCGCGAAGTCCTCGGGGATGGTCTGTGCCGTAATGTCCTCCAGCACCACGCCCGCGCGCGCGAGCTTGCGCGCCTCGGGGCGGAAGCCGCGCAGGTTGCAGCTAAAGATGGCGTGGCCGCCCTGTGCGAGCAGGCGCGATACGCCGGCCAAAAGCTCAACATGGTCGCGCTGGACATCCCAGGTGCGGCGGCCCATCTTGGACGAGTTCGAAAACGTGGGCGGGTCGACAAAGATCAGGTCCCAGCGGTTGCGCGTCTGGCGCTGGTCGCGAATCCAGGCGAGCACGTCGTCGCGCACAAAATGATGCTGCGGACCAACAAAGCCGTTCTGGCGCATATTGCGCTCGGCCCAGTCCAGGTAGGTGTTGGAAAGGTCGACCGTCACGGTCTCCTCGACGCCGCCATCGGCCGCGTAGCAGGTGGCAGTGCCAGTGTAGGCAAACAGGTTGAGGAAGCGGCGCGCCTGCTTGGCGTGCTCGCGCACTAGGTTGCGGGTGACGCGGTGATCCAGGAAGATGCCCACATCCAGATAGTCGTCAAAGTTGACGGCAAAGGTAAGGCCGCCCTCTTCGATGAGTGGCAGACGACGGCGTGCGATATTGGCGCGCTCGCCCGAGCCGCCCTTGCCGGCGCCCTGCTTGCCGTACTGCGAGCCGCCGCGCGAACGCATGCGGGCCTTGGCGTGCACATGCTCGGCCGGAACATCAAGGATGCGCGGCGCGATGGCCAGAATGTCGAGCATGCGGGCCTGGGCTAGCGCGGGGTCGATGGTCTTGGGCGCGGCGTATTCGGCGATGACGAGCCAGCGGCCCGGCGTCTGCGGGCAACCCTCGTACAGGTCGATGGCGGCGGAGTAGTCGGGCAGGTCGGCATCGTAGACGCGGTAGCAGCTCACGCCCTCGCGCTTTGCCCACTTGCGACGCAGGCGTGCGTTCTTGCGCAGGCGGTTGGCGAACTGCTCGGACTCGGGGATGAGCACGGGCAGCGGCTTGCCGTCGCCCAGGTCGAGCGTGGCAGCAGGTTCGGGCATGGGGGTGTTGGCGGCTTCGTCTTGAGCGTCTGCGGTCTGCTCCTCGGCATCTGCGCTGGTCGCAGCTTCAAATGCCGCGGCGGCGTGGTCGAACGAGGGCCAAACCTCAATAGCCGCCTCCTCGTTATTGGGCATGACGGCGATGGAGCGCGTGGGCTCGGCATGGAGCGCGCGGGCCATAAGGCCATCGCGGGTGAGCGCGGCGACCGGTGCCGAGGCGAGCTCGGGCGCGCGGCGCAGCTCGCCGACCAACGTCATGGCGTCGTGCATGAGCGAAAGCGGGGTTTCGGTGGTGTCTGCGACCACGGCGGCGCCAGCGACGGCGCCCGCATGGTCCAGCGCGGTGGCGGGCTTGGCGGCGCAAAAGTCGATAAAACGCTTGTAGCCGGCGCACTTGACCATGCGCTCGGCAGTCTTGCGGGCGGCGGGGTCGATATCTGCGGCCACGATGCGCGCCTGGCGCTCGCGTGCTGCCGCCTCGCGCTCGCGCGCCTCGGCAAGCAGCTGCTCCCACAGGGCGGCATCATGCAGCTGCCAGCCCTCAAAACCCCAGTGCTCGCGTGCGGCGCCCGGGGCGCGGTCGGTCAGAATGTTCACGGCTTCCAGCAACAGGCCGCCGCCGGCGCACGAGGCATCGATTAGCGTGGGAAGGGCTTCATTCTCGTAATCGTCAGCCGTTAACTCGCGCTCGCACAGTGCGGTCCAGCCGACCTGCGCCAACACCAGGGCGGCGTAGTCGGGGCGCAGCACGTGCGCGCCCTCGCCGGCACGGGTCGCCGCGGGCGGTAGGCGCTTGAACAGCGGGTCGCCCGAAAGGTCCAGGCTGATGCTAGCGCGGCGCTGACGCAGCGAAAGCAGCAGGTGAACATCTGGGTCGGCGGCGTCGACATCGGCACGACGGCCCGTGGCCTCGGCCAGACGGTCGCACAGCGCGTCCTTGGCGCGCAGGGCCGAGAAGCGCGTGTTGCGCAGCTGCTCGGTCACGCCGCGGGCGGTGATGGCAATGGTGGCGCCGGGGCGGACGATGTTCTCCCAGGCGATGTCGTAAACGCTATCGTACAGCTCATCGGCATCCTGCGCCTCAAAGCGCCCGAGCACCGCAAACACGCGGCTCGCCAGGCGCGACCACAGACAGGCGCGGTAGCCTTCTTCGAGCTCGCCCTCAAACGTAGCGCGGCCCTTCAAGCGGCGGACATGCGAAAGCCCGAGGCGTTTAAGCTCATCGGCGAGTGCGGACTCAAAGCCCTCGGGGCAGCTTGCGTAAAATTCCATGGGTGACCTCTCTGGTTGCGTCGCTCCATTATATGATGGATACTTCGTTTACTCTCGCCCCCGAAAGGAACCCATATGATTGATGCGTGCCCCGATTCCGCCGTGCTCTTTTTTGACGTGGACGGCACGCTGACGTCGTTCGATCCCGACGATATGACCGATAAGGACTTCAATGCAGTCCATCCGTCGAAGGCTGTTGTCGATGCATTTGGTCGCCTGCGCAATGCGGGTCACCAGGCATTTATCTGCACGGGTCGTCCCTTGTGGCTGATTGCCGATGGCCTGCGCGCGCTGAACCCGGCGGGTGTCGTTGCCATGGCGGGAGCGACGCTCGAGGTCGAGGGCCGCGTGGTGCATGAGGACTGCTTTGACGAGGACGTTATCGAGGAGCTTGCGCGCCGTATGGCCGCGGCAGGGATTGAGGCCTTTTTCGAGACCAACGTTGCTACTTTTGCCCTGGAACCCGCGGGTGTTGAGCAGTCGTCTCTGATCGGCACTTCTGTGGTGCACAGCACCGAGGAAATGCGCGTCGACGGCAGTCTGCGCGTGGGCAAGGTATGCCTCAGTGTGCCCAGTTTGGCTCGCGTGGCCAACGATGACGGCTTTATCGATCGCGAGTTTGAGCTGTGCAACACCGGTGGCCAGAATCGCGAGCTGAGCCCCAAGGGCATTGACAAGGGCGTGGGCGTGGCGCGAGCGCTGGAATACCTGGGTCGCACCGGCAACGCGCGCACCTTTGGCTTTGGCGATTCCGGCAACGATCTGGGTATGCTCGCCGCTGTCGAGACGGCCGTGGCCATGGGCAACGCTATGCCCGAGGTCAAGGCGCTCGCCGACTACGTGACCGACGATGTCGCACGCGACGGTACCGTCACAGCGATGCAGCATTTCGGCCTCATCTAATGAATCCCGCGTTCTGACGTTTGCCCAAACTGCGACTCTTTGCTTTTGCATGCTCAATCGATTTATCAATCCAAACACTGAGGTGTTTATACCGTTCGCCGAGAAGATAAAAAACCGCAGCTCACGCCTTGATAAACGTAGGTAAAGTGTTTAGCAGTTTATCGGCCGTATGCTAACGAAAGGAATCAGGCAGATGGCAATCAAGGTGTTCGCTGACGGTGCAAACCTCGAGGGCATGCTCGACATGTACGAGAACGGCAACGTTCAGGGTTTCACGACCAACCCGTCCCTTATGAAGAAGGGCGGCGTGACGGATTACCGCGCGTTTGCCAAGGAGGTCCTGGCCCACATCACCGATGTATCCGTCTCGTTTGAGGTCTTTGCCGACGACGTCGAGACCATGGAGGTCGAGGCGCGCGAGATCGCTACCTGGGCCGAGAACGTCTACGTCAAGATTCCGTGCGTGACCACCAAGGGCGAGTCAACCGCCGAGCTTGTCCGCAAGCTTTCCGCCGACGGCATCAAGGTCAACGTCACCACAATCTTTACGCCTAAGCAGGTCGATGAGATGGTCGAGGCCGTTGACGCCGAGATGCCGTCCATCATCTCGCTCTTTGCCGGCCGCATCGCCGACACCGGCGTCGACCCCATTCCGTTTATGACGGAGTCGGTCAAGAAGGCCGCCGCCAAGCCCAACTGTGAGGTCCTGTGGGCGTCCACGCGCGAGCTCATCAACATTTACCAGGCCGAGGCCTGCGGTTGCCAGATCATCACGGTGCCCAACAGCATCCTGGCCAAGCGCAAGAACATCGGTCGCGACCCGTACGAGGTCTCGCTCGACACCGTGCGCGGCTTTGCCAAGGATATCGCCTCGCTCGGCTTTCATATTCTGCCGTAAGCAAGGGTACCCCCTGTAGCGACGTGCAAAATTGCGAGTATTCAGCAAGGTAAAGGTCTTTATCAGTTAACCGAAGCATGGAACGGCCCCCGTTTTGGCTCTGACGACGCTAAAACGGGGGCTGTTTTTTTGCTTTTTCGCCTCTGAGGGGCATCCGGAACGGTGGAATTTGCAGAATACTCGCGATTTTGCACGTCACTACAGGGGGTACCCCTGCTTTGGCGGTTTACTTCCCCTGTACCATGGTGAGCGAGATCTTCTTGCGGTCGCGATCGACCTTTTCGACCCACACCTTGACCGTGTCACCGACGCGCACCACGTCGCTCGGGTGCTTGACAAAGCGGTTGGCCAGCTTGGAGATGTGTACGAGGCCGTCCTGGTGCACTCCCACGTCGACGAAGGCGCCAAAGTCGACGACGTTGCGCACCGTGCCCTTGAGCTCCATGCCGGGCTCCAGGTCGTCGATGGAAAGCGCCGAGCGGCTAAAGACCACCTCGGGCGCGTCATCGCGCGGGTCGCGGCCGGGCTTCTTGAGCTCGTTGACAATGTCGATGAGCGTGAGGGTGCCGCAGTTCAGATCGCTAGCCAGCGTTGAGATGCTGCCCAGACGGCGCTCGATGTCGGGCACGCCGCCGCGGCTGAGCTCGCTGGCTTTAACGCCGGCGCGTTCCAGGACGGACGTGGCCACCTCGTAGCTCTCGGGGTGGACGCTTGTCGCGTCGAGTGGGTTCCTGCCGCCGCTAATGCGCAAAAAGCCCGCGGCGTTGAGATATGCCTTGGGTCCCAGCTTGGGGACCTTCTTAAGCTGGCGGCGATCGGTAAAGGCGCCGTTTTCCTCGCGGTAGGCCACGATGTTTTTGGCCACGCTCGGCGTGATGCCCGATACGTATCCCAGCAGGCTTGCGCTCGCGGTGTTGACGTCGACGCCCACGCGGTTAACGACGTCTTCCACCACGTGGCCCAGGGTGCGCGAAAGCTCGGCCTGGTCAAGGTCGTGCTGGTATTGGCCAACGCCGATGGACTGGGGCGGAATCTTGACGAGCTCTGCCAGCGGGTCCTGCAGGCGGCGGCCCAGGCTCATGGCGCCACGCACGGTGACGTCCAGGTCGGGGTATTCCTGGCTGGCGAGCTCGGAAGCCGAGTACACCGATGCGCCGGCCTCGTTGACGATGGTGTATCGCAAGTTGGGCGCCTGCTCGGCAATGAACTCCGAGACGACTTCCTCGGTCTCGCGGCTGGCGGTGCCGTTGCCGATGACGATGGTGTTGACGCTGTCCTTCTTGACGAGGCGGGCGAGCTCGCGCTTGGTGCCGGCGACGTCGTGGCGCGGCTTGGTGGGGTAGACCACGCCGTGGTCGAGCAGCTTGCCGGTCTCGTCCATGACGGCGACCTTGCAGCCCGTGCGGTAGCCCGGGTCGAGCGCGAGCACGCGGGCGCCGCGCACGGGGCGTGCCGAGAGCAAGCCTTCGAGATTCTTGGCAAAGACGTTGATGGCCTCGGTCTGGGCGCGAACGGTGAGTTTGGCGCGGGCCTCGCGCTCCAGCGAGGGGGCCATGAGGCGCTTGTAACCGTCAGCGATGGCGGCATCGAAGATGGGCGCGAAGACGCCCTGGCGTCGGGGCCAACGGCTGCTGAGGCGCGCTGTGGCGGCAGCGCCGTCGACGTTCACGCGCACGCGGAGCTTGCCCTCGCGCTCGCCGCGGTCGATAGCCAGCACGCGGTGGTTGGGTATACGGCGCAGCGGCTCATCATAGTTGTAGTAGGGCTCGTAGGGAGTCTTTTCGGCGGGGTCGGTGGCCTCGACGACGATGTCGGCGGTGTTTTGCGTAAAGGCGCGCAGGTCGGCGACGTTCTCGGGGTCTTCGGCCACCGTCTCAGCCACGATGTCCGCCGCGCCGGCGAGCGCCTTCTCGGGCGTGTCGAAGCCGGCTTCCTCGTTGACGTATTCCGCGGCGGCGTCGAGCGCGCTGCCCTTGGCCGAGGCCTGCATGATGATCATGTTGGCGAGCGGCTCTAGACCTGCCTCGCGGGCCTTCTGCGCGCGGGTCATGCGCTTTTTGCGGTAGGGCTTGTAGAGGTCCTCGACACGCTGGAGCTGCGTGGCCTCGCGAATCTGCTGTTCGAGTTCGGGCGTGAGCTTGCCCTGGGCGTCGATGAGCAGAATGACGTCCTCTTTGCGCTGCTCAAGATTGCGCAGGTAGGACAGGCGCTCGTCGAGCGCGCGCAGGGCGACGTCGTCCATGCCGCCCGTTGCTTCCTTGCGGTAGCGCGAGATAAAGGGGATGGTGTTGCCCTCATCGATGAGCTTGACGGCAGCCTCGACGTTGGCGGCCTTAAGGTTGAGCTCGCGGGCGAGCTGGGCGATAAGATCCATGGGACTCCTTGCGTTTAAGGTGCGTTTGCAGCACAGGGCTACCAAGGATACCACCCGTCCCAAAAGACTGTTTTGGGGTTGCGCCACGAAAGGGGCCTATCTACTACGTTTGAACCGTATGGGTCGACCATCCCCCGGTTTTCCGAAAATCGGCAAGCCGTCTACCTGCACTGATAATTGTTCTCGGGGGAAGCGGGCACTGCGGGGCGCGGCAACGGCGCGCGATTTCCGCGTCGCAGCGCTACCCTGATGCTGAATGCCGGGACGATGACCCACTGACCTGCTGACGCCTCTTCGGCCGTCCTCAAATCCGACCTGTCTCGCCCCGGCATCCGCGTCCCGGAGTCCTGCCATGACCTAATAGGAGCATGAGCGCGGACAATCGGACAAGCCAATTGGATTGTAGCGCTCCCGTCAGTGCAATGTCTGGGAGACCCGGGCGCGGAGCAGGCGGCAGACCGAGGGGAGCGAAAATGGAAGGCGAAACGGTCATCGCGGGCGTCGACACGCACAAGGACGTGCATGTTCTGTGCCTGCTCGACGGCCTCGGGAGGAAGATCTGGAGCGGGAGCTTCGGGGCCGACCCCGAGGGCTACGACAGGCTGGCGGAGGCGATAGGCGACCCGGGGAGCTGCATGGTCGTCGGCGTCGAGGGCACGGCATCGTACGGGGCCGGGCTGACAAGGAGGCTCGTGGAGCTCGGGTACAACGTCGTCGAGGTGCTCAGGCCCAAGAGGGACAAGGTGAGGCCCGGCGAGGGGAAGAGCGACCCGCTGGACGCCGAGCGCGCGGCGCGCAAGGCGGCGTCCGGGAAGGGCTGCTCCGTGCCGAAGTCGCAGGACGGCTGGGTCGAGGCGGTGCGCCAGCTCTACGTCGCGCGCAGGCTGGCCGTCGCGACGTCCACGTCCTGCGTGGCCTGCGCGAAGTCGATGCTCACGACGGCCCCGAGCGCCCTGAGGGAGCGGTTCAGGGGCCGCGAGCGGCCGAAGGACCTCATGCCGCTGCTCGCGCGCGGGAGGAAGGCGGGCGACGCGCTCGAGGAGAGCGTGCTGGCCTCGCTGCGGTCCGTCGCGGCGGTCTGGAAGGAGGCCCGCAGCCAGGTCGAGTCCCTCGACGAGCGCATCCGCGCGCTGCTGGAGGCGAACGCGCCCGCGCTGCTCGGCGTCGAGGGCTGCGGCACCACGACCGCCGCCGCCCTGGTCGTGGCCGCCGGCGACAACCCCGGCAGGCTGAAGGGCGAGGCGGCGTTCTCGATGATGTGCGGCGCCTCCCCGATCCCCGCGTCGAGCGGGAAGACGGACCGGCACAGGCTCAACCGCGGCGGCAACCGGCAGGCGAACTGGGCGCTCTACGAGATCGCGATCAAGCGCATGGCGTACGACGAGAGGACGAGGAGGTACGTGGCGAGGCGGACCTCCGAGGGGAAGTCCCGGCGGGAGGCGGTCCGCTGCCTGAAGCGCTACATAGCGCGGGAGGTGTACCACGTGCTCATGGACCCGAACCCCGACGGCGCCGCGCCGGAAGGCCCCGAGCTCGCGAAGATGCGCAAGGCGATGCGGGTGACTCAGAAGAAAGCCGCCGCGGAGCTCGGCCTGTCCGCAGCCACACTCGGGCACTTGGAACGGGGGAAACGGCGGTCGACGAAACTGGAGAGGAGGTATTACGAGCTCCTGTGCGAATTGGAGAGAGCGCTCCCGCAAACTGCCTCTTGACAACTTATAGGAGCGTCGGTTTTAATTTCGCGAAATTCGGCATGGTTGAGGGTAATCGGTTAAACGTAGTAGATAGGCCCATTTGGTGGCGAACGAATCAAGCCGAGGTGCAAAATAGCCCCCGCCCCAGAAAAATCGTCGTTAAGGTAGCAAAAAGCCCCGCGGGCAGGAGGCTGCTCGCGGGGCAAAGAAGAGGGGCATATTTGTGGCGGACCGAGGGGTTCGGCATGGGGTTTCTGCCGCGGCCGCTCTTAAGGCATTACAGCTCGACGAGCTGGCCGGTCTCGGCGGCCTCCTTGATGGCGTTAAGCAGCGTGAGCGTCTTAACGTTGTCGGCGGGGGTCACGACGGGCTCGACCTCGCGGCGAACGACCTTCACAAAGTGCTTGAGCTGCATCTTGTGCGGCAGCGCCGGGTCGACGGCCGGAATCTCCATCTGCAGCGGCTTGTGCCAGTTGGAGGCTCCGTCGTAGGAGAACTGGTGCAGGCGGGGCAGCGAAAGGGCACCCAAGGTTCCGCCAATAAAGTAGGCGTCGGCGTCGAAGGGGCGGTACTGCGGATCCTCGCGAGCGGTGGCCTCCCAGTTCCAGGGGCTGGCGGTGGCGTCGGAGATGGTCATGCTCGCAAGCGCGCCATCGGCAAAACGGACGTTGACCACGGCGGAGTCCTCGGTCTCAAAACCGCGGGCGGCGCTGGACTGCATGCCCTGGACGGCAACGGGCTCGCCCAGCAGGTAGCGGAGCAGGTCGACGTCGTGCACCAGGTTGACCAGGATCGGGCCGGCACCCTTCTTGCGGCGCCACTCGACATCGAAGTACTCGTCATTCTTATAGATCATGTAGTGGAAGCTCGACACGGTGAGCTTGCCCAGCTCGCCGGCCTCGATGATCTCCTTGGCCTTGTTGACGAAGGGATTGTGGCGACGGTGCTGACCCACGAGCACGGGCACGCCAGCGGTCTCGGCCTCGGCGGCGAAGGCCTGGGCATCCTCCAGGTCGTTGGAGATCGGCTTTTCGACCAACGGCACGATGTTGCGTTTCACAGCCTCGCGGGCAACGCCCAGGTGTAGGTCGTTGGGCGTGGCGATGATGACGGCCTCGGGCTTGACCTCGTCCATCATCTGGGCGGGATCGGTATAAAACGGCACGCCGGCGGCCTCGGCCGTGGCGCGGGCGCCCTCAAAGGCGTCGGCGATGGCGACGAGCTCGGCCTCGGGCTCCTCGGTGACAAAGCGGATGTGGTTGCGGCCCATGGCGCCGGCGCCGATAACGGCAATGCGGACGGGGTTGAGCTCAGACATTTCGACTCCTTAATACTGGTGGCGGTGGAATGCGGCAAGGGGGCGGTCCTTGCCGCATCAAGCAAAACTAGGCGGACTTCTTCTTGCTGTCGGAGACCATCATGTAGACGGTGAGCACGACGGCGATTGCGGCGATTACGATGGCACCGTAGAAGGACTGCTGGTAGGCGGCGCTGCCGGCCTCGGCGTGATACAGCACGGCGGTGATGGGCTGGCTGATCCAGGTGGAGGCGGCGTAACCCAAAAACATGATGCCGTAGTTGACGCCGATGTTGCTGGTGCCGAAGGCGCCACCGGTGAGCGGCGGGTAGATGACGAGCAGGGCGCCAAAGCTAAAGCCGAGCAGGGCGAGCGCCACAAAGAACATGCTCTGCGTAAAGCTCATCGACATGATGACGAGCGCGACGATGGTGACGACAAGGCTGATGAGCAGCGACTTATAGGCGCCGAGCTTGTCGATGATCTGGCCAAAGGACAGACGACCGACCAGGTTGGCGCAGGTGTTGACGGAGACGACCACACCGCCGAGGGCGACGGCCGCGGCGCTCGTGGGGTCGGCGAAGAGCTGGACGGCGGCGATGGAGGCAACCTTGCCGACGAGCAGGGTGCCCGCGGTGGCGGCAAAGGCGAAGGTGACGATGAGAACCCAGAAGCGCGGGGTCTTGACCATCTCGCCCGGAGTGAGGTCACCGAAGGTGCCGGCATGCGCGCCACCCTTGGGGGCCTCGAAGCCCTCGGGCAGCCAGCCGGCCTCGGGGGCCTTCAGGAACAGGGCGGAGGCGGCGATCGTCACAAAGAAGATGACGCCGAGTGCCTTGAGGGCGCCAAAGATGCCCAGGCTCGGGATGAGCAGCGAGGCGAGTACCGGGGACAGCACGGCGGGACCGGCGGTCGAAGCGGCCAGGGTGATGCCGGAGGCGAGACCCTTCTTGTCGATGAACCACTTTTGGCCGGTGGTGAGCGCCGGGTTGTAGCCCAGGCCGTTGCCGACAGCGGCGACGAGCGAGAACCACAGGTAGAACTGCCACGGCTCGGTGACGGTGCCGGACATGAACCAGCCCAGGCCGTAGCACACGGCGGCAGCGATCACGACGTTGCGCGGGCCGATCTTATCGGAGATGCGGCCGGCGAAGATGCCCGTCACGGCCATGATGGTCTGGAAGACGGGGAAAGCCCAGGTAAGGGCGCTCGACCACTCGGGGTAGACGGCGAGCAGGTTCTTGCTCACGACGGAATACAGCGCGATGGAGCTGATGAAGAACATGGTGACGCACGCGGCGGAAAGCACGACGGCGCGACCCTTGTTGGAGTTGGTGGAAGCCATTGGACTCTTTCTAATCGATACGGGGGAGGAGCGGGCGTGTCCGCGGGACCTCCCTGCCAGGTTGGTTTACTGGTCGGTCGGCTTGGCGACACCGGACTCATCGGACCAAAGCTCGACACCCTTGTTCTTAAGGTAGTTGTCGGCATAGGCGCGACGGCCGCCGGGCTTGGCGGTGAGGTCGCCCATCATGTTGGAGAAGCCGCCGTCGACCTTGATGGCGTCGCCGGTGGTAAAGTCCGAGCGCGTGGACGCCAGGAACATGACGGCGTTGGCGATATCGCTGACCTCGCCGATGCGGCGCGTGGCGATCAGACGGCTGCGGCTCTTTTCGACCTCGGGGTCGGCGTAGAAGTTGGCCGACATCGGGGTCTTAACGAAGCAAGGCTCGACGCAGTTGGAGCGGACGCCGTAGGGGCCCCACTCGGCGGCGAGCATCTTGGACATCATGTTGACGCCGGCCTTGGTGGAGCTGTACACGCCCGAGAACGTCTCGGGGGAGTGGCTGGCGACGGTCGAGATGTGCACCAGGCGACCCTGGCCGGCCTTGATCATCTCGCGACCAAAGCGCTGCGAGGTGATGAAGTAGCCGGTGAGGTTGACGTTGAGCACCTGCTCCCAGTCGCTCAGCGGCAGGTCCTCCATAGCGGCAAAGCGCAGGATGCCGGCGGTGTTGACGAGGACGTCGACGCGGCCGAAGTTGGCGATGGTGGCGTCGACAGCAGCCTGAACCTCGGCCTCGTCGGTGGCGTTCATCTTGTAGCCCTCGGCGTGGATGCCAAACTCGGCAGCGAGGTCGGCGGCAGCGGCCTTGACCTTCTCCTCGTCCAGGTCGAGCATGACGACGTTGGCGCCATTGCGGGCGAACTCGCGGCAGATCTCGGCGCCCATACCGCCGAGCGCGCCAGTCACGGCGCAGACATCGCCCTCGAGCTTAAGCCAATTGCTCATAGGAACTTCCCTTCTTGTGCCTCCCGGTGGGTCGCTCCCATTAACCGACCCACGTGGTTTTCGCTGGTTATCGTATGCTTTGCATTTGCGCAGGTGAATTGCATATTTGTTAGAATGTCGTTAACCGTAGGTTTACACCGTGCGATGCAGTTTATTCTCAATTGAGCGCGTGACCTGCGAAAACAACCCCCTGTGGCACCATGCGGTCACGGGCGCGAAAACGGGAGATTGACGTGTACGATCGACGACTTGAGGCCATATCGGCCGCCGCGGAGCTGGGAAGCTTCTCGCGTGCGGCGGCAAAGCTGCGCGTGTCGACGCCGGCGCTCGTCAAGCAGGTATCGGGTTTTGAGGCGGAGTTCGGTATTACGCTGTTCGAGCGCTCGCATTCGGGCGTCAAGGTGACGCCGGCGGGTGCTCTGCTGGTGGACGACGCGCGCTCGATCATGCGCCAGTCCGAGGACGCCCTGCGCCGTGCCCGACGTGCGGCGGGCGATGGCGGTGCCGTACGCCTGGGCGTGTCGATGATGTGCCCGGGGCGCCAAACGCTGTCGATGTGGACGGGCATCCACGATCTGGAGCCGTCGCTGCGATTTGAGATCGTGCCGGTAAGCGACCTCTACGACGAGCGCGAGACAGTCATGCGCAGCCTCGGTCGCGAGGTGGATGTGGTGCAGTCGAGTTTTTCGACCCCGCGCTGGGGTGACGTCTGCCAAAAGCTCCGCATCGTTAACGTGCCGTTTTATATCGACGTGCCACGCACGAGCCCGCTGGCGCGCAAGACACGCATTACGGTTGCCGACCTGGAGGGCATGCGCCTGCGCGTGCTCCGTCACGGCAACGACGCAATGGACAGTCTGCGCATCGACCTTCTGGCCGACGGCGGCGTTGACGTGATCGACGTGGACAGCTTTGACTTTGCGCTCTTTAACGAGGCAGAGGAAAAGGGCGACGCGGTGCTCACCTGCGGCGCATGGTCGGGGGTGCACCCGGCCTTTGTGGGCGTGCCGTTCCTGTGCGGGCGAGAGGTGCCGGTCTTTCTGCACTACCCGCTCGAGCCCACCCTCCAAGTCCAAAAATTCGTCAACGCCATGGCCCAACTCCTCAAGTAGCCAAAAGAGTCCCGTCCCAAATTAGCTACCCTTTGCTACGGGTTTAGCGGTCCTCGCGTTGCGGCCCGGCTGCCTCGGCTGTCTTTACGCGGTTCTTGTCGATGTACATGTTTTTGTCGGCCTGGGAAAAGAGCTCGCGCATCGTAGGCGGTTCATCAAAATCACTGGAAAGCGCGAAGCCCACCGCATAGCTGATGGGCATGTCGGGGTGAGCCTCGGAATACTCGTTCACGTTCGCACGGACCCGAGCGAGACAGGACTCCACGGCAGCCCGATCGGAATCCCGCAGCACCGCGATAAACTCATCGCCGCCGTCGCGGCCCACAAAGCACGTCTCGGATGCCACACTTCCCAGTTGTTGGGCAAAAGAGCGAATGTATTCATCGCCCTTCTCATGACCGAAGTTGTTATTGACCGTATGCAGATTGTTAAGGTCGAAGACGCACACCGCAACGGGCGCCTCCGCGGAGACAGGCTGCTCCTGCCCCAAGACCTCCTCGCACTTGTTCTTGTTGGGCAGTCCTGTGGCTTCGTCGAGATAGACTTTGTTCTGCAGTTCGCGATTGAGCGCGGCAGTTCGCACCGCGCGAACAAGTTCGACCGCAAAGGCCGCCACCAATCCCATGATGTCGATGATCACCAAGCCCTCGAGATAGTTGAGCGCCGACGCCTTCTCCTGAGAGTAGTCCTCTGCGAGTCGCGTAGTATCGTCGCAAATGCCAAAGAACTCCTCGCTCATAGAGATGATGTCGGTGTTCTCATAGCCGACTTCGCGCACGCGGATGATCTCGGTGCAAAGCTCATCAAAATAATTAGCAAGCTCGGTCATTTTTGCCTGATACTCGTCGTCGTCGAGACGGACGAGGTTGAGGTCGTCACTTCCGTAACGCAAACCGTTGATGTATGAATCCACGGCTTTGAGCAGGTCATCTTGAGGCTGGCCCGCGTCCTCGAGCTTAACGATTCGCTGCGTGGTACCGCGCACCAGACCGGCGTAGTTGACCACGCGCGCCGTGCCCTGGATATCGGAGACGAGCAGCATAACATTGATGAAGAAGAAGATGAGAACTGCCGTGAGTACCATCATGAGCAGGCGCACCGCCTGGCTGGCCTTCTTGGCGACAGAAGTATTCACAAGTTCAATCCCCCAAATGGCAAAAGAATAGGTAGCACGCAGTGTGCTGAAATTCATGGGTGGTTAACTCTACCATATGGGCCAGCAGCCTCAAACTGCAGCAGACGCTCGTCCAAATTGGCGTGACGCTTGCCTTGTTGTTCTTGACCTGGCCGCGCTATCGGACATGCTTCTGGTCTTGGATCACCATGGGAAAGCTCATCCCGTTTTGTGCGTCTAGAGTGGGATGCGGCTTCCCAAAGGTGCCGTTAGGGGAAATCACATCCCGGTTTACTCCCTTGAAATGGGATGCCGTTTCCCGGAGGGGGTCCAGCGGGAAACGGCATCCCATTTTGGGCCCGAAAAGTGGGATACGGTTTCCGGCCGGCATGAATAAAGCCTCCGCAGCTCGTGTGGCTGCGGAGGCTTTATTCGTTGCGGTGCATTGTGTTTGGGTCGTTGAGATGAGTCGATTTGCCCCGAAAGAGGAGGGCATTGACCTTAGGGTCATGCCCGACGAATGAGCGGCAAATCGGCCATCTCGGCGAGCCGAACTACTCCAGCTCAAACGCTCCGGTATAGAGCTGGTAGTAATACCCGCGCTTGGCAATCAGCTCGTCGTGGTTGCCGCGCTCGATGATGCGGCCGTGATCCAGACAGATGATCGCGTCGGAGTTGCGCACGGTGGACAGGCGGTGCGCGATGACAAACGTCGTGCGGCCTTCCATGAGCTTGTCCATGCCGGCTTGCACGATGGCCTCGGTGCGGGTATCGATGCTCGACGTGGCCTCGTCCAGGATCATCGCCGGCGGATCGGCGACGGCGGCGCGTGCGATCGAGATCAGCTGGCGCTGGCCCTGCGACAGCTGGGCGCCGTTGCCGGTGAGCATCGTGTCGTAGCCGTCGGGCAGGCGGGTGATAAAGTCGTCCGCGCCGGCGAGCTTTGCTGCCGCGATGCACTCCTCGTCGGTGGCATCCAGATTGCCGTAGCGGATGTTATCCATCACGGTGCCGGTGAACAGGTTTACGTCCTGCAGCACCACGCCCAGCGAGCGGCGCAGGTCTGCCTTGCGGATCTTGTTGACGTTGATGCCGTCGTAGCGAATCTTGCCGTCGGCGATGTCATAGAAGCGGTTGATGAGGTTGGTGATGGTCGTCTTACCGGCACCGGTGGCGCCGACAAACGCGACCTTCTGGCCCGGCTTGGCAAACACGGACACGCCGTGCAGCACCTCGTGGTCGGGCGTGTAGCCAAAGTCGACGTTGTCCATGACCAGGTCGCCACGCAGCGGCACGTACTCGATCTCGCCGGTTGCGCGGTGCGGATGTTTCCACGCCCACATGCCGGTGTGGTGGTCGGCCTCCTCGAGCTGCCAGGTGTCGGGGTTGACCTGCGCGTTGACGAGCGTCACATAGCCTTCGTCGGCTTCGGGCTCCTCGTCGATGAGCTCAAAGATGCGGTCGGCGCCGGCGAGGCCCATGACCACGGCGTTGATCTGCTGCGAGATCTGACCGATCTGTCCGCAGAACTGCTTGGTCATGTTGAGGAACGGCACTACGACGGCGATGGACAGCGTCATGCCCGAGATGCTCAGATTGGGCACGCCCAGCGCCAGGAAAATGCCGCCTGCCAGTGCGACCAGCACGTAGAGCAGGTTGCCCAGGTTCATAAGGATAGGCATGAGGATGTTGGCGTACATGTTGGCCTTCTGCGAGACCTCGAAGAGCTTTTCGTTGCGCTCGTCAAAATCGGCCTCGGCGGCAGACTCGTGGCAGAATGCCTTGACGACCTTCTGGCCGTTCATGACTTCCTCGATATGGCCCTCGACCACGCCGAGTTCGGTCTGTTGCGCAATGAAGAAGCGCGCGGAGTTGGAGCCGAGCAGCTTGGTCATAAAGGTCATAAAGGCGACGCCGGCCACAATGACCAGGCACATCCACACGCTGTAGTACAGCATGATAAAGAACACCGTGACGATGACGATGGTCGTCATGAGCAGGTTGGGCAGCGACTGGCTGATCATCTGGCGCAGCGTGTCGATGTCGTTGGTGTAGTGGCTCATGATGTCGCCGCGCTGGTGCGTGTCGAAGTAGCGGATCGGCAGATCCTGCATGCGGTTGAACATCTTCTCGCGCAGCTTCTCGAGCGAGCCCTGCGTGACGATGGCCATGACGCGGTTCCAGAACAGCGAGGACAGGATGCCGACGCCGTAGATGCAGGCGAGGGTGGTCACGAGCTGTGCGATCTTGGGCTGTGCAGCTTCCCAATCGCCCGACTGCCACGATTCGCTAATAATCTGCAGGGCGCTCTGAAGGAAGGTCGCGCCGATGGAGTTGATGATGGCGCAGAGCACCACGCCGACGACGACGAGGGGCAAAAGCACGGGGTAGAAGCCAAAGAGCGTCTTGATGAGGCGCGACATGGTGCCACCCTTGCGGTTGAGCGCGCGCTCGGCGGTCGTTGCCTTACTCATGTGCCTCGCCTCCTTCCTGGGTCTGAGCTTGTGTTGCGGATGCCTCGGTGTCGGCTTCGACGGCCTCTTCGCCCTCGGCAGACATCTTGTTCTGCGAGGTGAAGGTCTCGCGGTAGATCTCGCTCGTCTTGAGCAGCTCGTCATGGTTGCCGATCTGCGCGATACGGCCACCCTCCATGACGATGATGCGGTCTGCGTCCTGCACGGAGCTGATGCGCTGGGCGATGATGAGCTTGGTCGTGTTGGGCAGATAGCTTGCCAACCCTGCGCGAATCTTGGCGTCGGTCTTGGTGTCGACGGCGCTGGTGGAGTCGTCCAGGATTAAGATCTTGGGGCGACGCAGCAGGGCACGCGCAATGCACAGGCGCTGCTTCTGACCGCCGGAAACATTGGAGCCGCCCTGTTCGATCCAGGTGTCATAGCCCTTGGGGAAGCCATCGACAAACTCATCGGCGCAGGCCAGATGTGCCGCCTCGCGGACTTCCTCGTCGGTGGCGTTCGGGTCGCCCCAGCGCAGGTTCTCGGCAATGGTGCCGCTAAACAGCACGTTTTTCTGTAGCACCATGGCCACTTGGTGGCGCAGCGCGTCCAGGTCGTAGTCGCGTACGTCCATGCCGCCCACGCGCACGGTGCCTTCGGTGGCGTCGTACAGACGGGCGATGAGGTTTACAAGCGTGGACTTGGCCGAGCCGGTACCGCCGATGATGCCGATGGTCTCGCCGCTCTTAATGTGCAGGTCGATATCGTCGAGCGCCTGGCGCTTCGCATGCGCGGAATACTTAAAGCTCACGTGGTCAAAGTCGATGGAACCGTCGGCAACCTCGAGCACGGGCTCGGCGGGATCGGCGATCGTGGGCTCGGCGGCCAGCACCTCGGTAATGCGGTGCGCCGATTCGTCGGCCATGGTCACCATGACAAAGATCATCGACAGCTGCATCAGGCTCATGAGGATCGCGAAGCCATAGGTAAAGATCGAGGAGAGCTGGCCCACGTCGAACAGCGTGCCCTGGCTCGTGATGATGAGCTTGGATCCCAGGTAGATGATGACGACAAATGCGCCGTTGACGCAGATATTCATCATGGGGTTGTTAAAGGCGAGTAGCTTCTCGGCGCGGGTGAAGTCCATCTGGACGTCGCGCGCGGCGGTCGCGAACTTCTCCTTCTCAAAGTCTTCGCGCACGTAGCTCTTAACCACGCGCATGCCGGTGACGTTTTCCTCGACGGACTCGTTAAGGGCATCGTACTTGTGGAACACGCGCGAGAAGATGGGGCGCACCTTAAAGATGATAAAGAACAGTCCAAAGCCCAGCAGCGGAATGATGACCAGGTAGACCATGGCAACGCTGCCGCCCATGATAAATGCCATGGTAAAGGCGAAGATCAATACCAGCGGCGCGCGCACGGCGATGCGGATGATCATCATAAAGGCCTGCTGCACGTTGTTGATGTCGGTGGTCAGGCGCGTGACGAGCGAGGAGCTCGAGAACTCATCGATGTTGGCAAAGCTGAACGTCTGGATCTTGTAGAACAGGTCGTGACGCAGGTTCTTGGCGAAGCCGCAACTCGCATGGCTGCAGGTGACGCCGGCAGCGGCACCGAAAGCAAGCGACGTCAGCGCGATGAGCACCAAAAAGCCTGCGGTGGGAAGCATCTCGGCTACGGTGGCGCCGTCTTTGATGGCGTCGATCAGGTTGGCGGTGATAAATGGAATCAGCATCTCGCAGAGCACCTCGCCAAGTACGAGCAACGGCGTGGCAACGGTGACTTTCATATAGTCGCGGATGCTGCCCATGAGGGTTTTAATCATCCAGTTCCTCCCAAGTTTTGCGGATTTTCTCGAGCATTTCGGCGAGCTGCTCACGCTCGTCGTGGGTGAGGGCGCTAAAGGCCTGCTCTCTAAAGCGAATGCGGGCGGCCTGGTCGATGCGGGCGTTTTCCCGGCCGGTTTCGGTCAGGCGAATGGTGAGTTGCCGTCGATCCTTGGGGTTACGGCTGCGCTCAATGAGGCCGTTGACCTCGAGCTTGGACAGGATCTCGGAAAGCGACCCCGGCTTGAGGTCAAAGTGCATGCCGAGTTCCTGCTGCGACATCTCGCTGCCGGGCTGCTTGGCCAGCAGGCAGATGATGGGCGCCTTGCCGGATACGCCTCCGCCATGAAAGTGCATGTAATGGCCGCAAAAGCCCAGACCGCTCAGGATGCGCTTGGCGAGTTTGTCTTCGGCGCTGACCGCTTCGGGTATGTCTACCGGTTGCGACGGGTCACCGCCGGGCTCATGTGGAAGGACGAGTGGTTCAACACACATATCTAAGCTTCGCTCCTTTCTTTAGTTAGGTAGTGGAATTGTTTTGTGCCTAACTAATCTAGGAGCATAAGAAATCAATGTCAAGGTACCAAACTTATTAAGTTACGGAGTTTTGCCAAACGCCGTAACCGCTCGACGCTGCAAACGTTCCTAAGCGGCAATCTGGCGTTCAATCGTCGGGCATGGCCACAAGGCCTATGCCCTCCTCTTTCACGCCACCTTGCTCGCTTAGGAACGTTTTCGCTGTCCGTCCTCAACCTGTGATTCCGCCACGGTCCGTTTCGGTGCATGCAATCCCTTGGGGACGGAGGAAAAGGGATCATTTTCCGTAACCTTTCCGCAACAATTTGCCCTTCGCACTGCTCGACTCCGCTCGCAACGTCCCCTGCGCTACACTTAGTTGCACTGTGGCGCCGTTGCGCCGCGCCCGATCCAAGGGGGACACTCATGAAGAATACTCAGCTGCTGCTGATCAACGATATGTGCGGCTACGGCAAGGTCGCGCTTTCCGCCATGCTGCCGGTGCTGTCGCACATGGGCTACCGTATCCATAACCTGCCGACGGCGCTCGTTTCCGATACGCTCAACTACCCCAAGTTCTACATCCACGACACCACCGAGTACGTGCGTCAAAGCCTCGCTATCTGGGAGGAGCTCGGCTTTGAGTTCGACGCCATCTCGACCGGCTTTATCGTGACCGAGGAAGAGACGCGTATCATCTCGGACTTTTGCCACCGCCGCGCGCAAAAGGGCACCAAGGTGTTCGTCGATCCCATCATGGGCGACAACGGCAAGCTCTATGCGGGCGTGCCCGAGTCGACCATCGGACTCATGCGCAGCCTGGTCGAGTGCGCCGACTACGCGGTGCCCAACTATACCGAGGCGTGCCTGCTCACCGATACGCCTATCGCCGAAGAGATTACGGCCGATGAGGCCCGCGCGCTCGTGGACGCTATGCTCGCGTTGGGCACCAAGTCGGTTGTCATTACGAGTGCAAAGGTCGATGGGGCGAGTGCCGTCGTCGGTTACGATCATGTGGCGGGGGAGTACTTTGAGATTCCGTTTGAGCTGATCCCGGTGTACTTCCCGGGCACGGGCGATACGTTCTCGGCCGTGTTGATGGGTCGCGTGATGAGCGGTTGGAGTCTGCAGCGCGCGACGGCCGATGCCATGCGTGTGGTGGCTGAGCTTATCGAGCGCAATGCCGACCAAGAGGACAAATCGGCCGGCCTTCCCATCGAGGCCTGCCTGGATGTGATCGACCATGAGTAATGCTGGCGAGGGCGGCATCAAGCCTGCGGGCGATAACAAGCCGCTCGGCGCGCCGCGTGGCAAGCGTCCGCGTATCCGCGTGAGCTGCGTGGACCAGCTGGGTGCGTGCCGCTGCCACCATGGTCACAAGCCGGGCGACGTTTTTGACTTCGACCGAGACCGCGGCAAGATGTGCGCCATGGCCTGCCATGTGGGCTTGCCCTATATCGATATCCTGCGCTATGGCGGAACCGTGCCTGGCAACGAGCCCGGCACGGCAAAGTTCTGCTGCCCCGAGGTCGATACACTGAACGTCTGGCTTGCCGAGATCGTTGACGAGTAGTCGAGCGCAATGTGGCAAAGGGACAGCCCCTTTGCCACATTCGCCGGTGGCGCCCCTTCTTTTGCTTATAATCTCAAATCTCTGCATTTCATTTGATTTTAAGTTCTATAAATTCTGCGTTTCATCGATAATCAAGCGTATAAAACTTTGCATTTCATTCGATGACGCTGAGGGGAGAGCCTATGCTGCGCAGGAAAATAGCGGCAGAGCTGGAGCGTTGGCTGAAGTCTGCCGAGCAAAAGGCCTTATTCATTACGGGTTCTCGCCAGATTGGCAAAAGCTATTCGATTCGCGCATTTGGCAAAGCCAACCATGCAACCTACATCGAGTTTAACCTCATGGAAAATCGCCAGGCAAAAGATGCTCTTCTCGAGGCGCGGGATGCCGATGATTTCATCAGCAGGGTGACGCTTCTTTCGGGAAAGTCGATTGCACCAGGCAAAACGCTCGTGTTTATCGATGAGGTCCAAGAGGCCCCCGACATCATGACGATGGCAAAGTTCCTTGTTGAGGACGGGAGGTGCCGCTGGGTGTTTTCGGGGTCAATGCTCGGGACTCAGTTCAAGGGCGTCAGGTCCTATCCCGTGGGGTATGTTCACGAGCTTAGGATGTTCCCGCTCGATTTTGAGGAGTTTTGCTGGGCAATCGGGGTGAGCGAGGGGGCTCGCCAAACGATACGTGACGCGTGTATCAGCGAGAGGCCCATTCCTGATTACATTCATGACGCGATGATGGCAAACTTCAGGACCTATACCGTTGTCGGCGGAATGCCGGAGGTCGTGCAGCGTTTCCTTGACACGCAGGGCGACCTTGCCTCTGTTCGTCAGCTACAGTCCGAGCTCAACGAACAGTACCGACGGGATATTTCCAAGTATGCAAGCGGGCGTGCCCTTCAGGTGCAGAGCATCTACGATCAGCTCCCCATTATGCTTGAGGGCGAACACAAGCGTTTCGTGCTCAATTCCATTGACCCCAAGGCGCATTATGAGAAGTACCAGCGAGATTTTGTCTGGCTTGTCGATGCCGGCGTTGCTCTCAAAGCCGATATCGTAACCGAGCCAAAGTCGCCCCTGCTCAAGACGGCACGGCCATCGCAGTTCAAGCTATACCAATCGGATACGGGCATGTTGATGGCGCGCTACCCCGTTGGAGTCGCCCAAGCGGCGTATCTTGATAGCAAGGAGCCCAATCTGGGCGGCATTTACGAAAACGTGGTGGCCCAGCAGCTGGCTGCCCAAAATCGCCAGCTTTACTACTATCAGACAAAAAAGCGCGGTGAAGTGGACTTTGTGGTCGATGGACCGGATGGGACGGCTGTTCCGATCGAGGTTAAATCGGGCTCCTATTACCACGCGCACGCTGCGCTCGGTCATGTGCTTGATACGGCTGAATATGGCGTAAGGCTCGGGATTGTTTTCTCGAAAGGCAACGTTGAGCGCAACGGAGCGGTTCTCTATTTGCCGCTATATGCGACCTGGGCCCTTTCGGATGTTTTGGGCGACTTCTGTGCCAAGGGGATTAAGCTGGAGGTCAAGCCGGTCTAGGGCCGGTCCCGGATGTGACAAAGGGGCAGTCCCTTTGTCACATTCATGAGCGTTGATTTTCTCCCGTATAGAGCGCACTTGAACGCTCAAAGTGGGAGAAAATCTACGCTCGATTTATGCCGTGGGCGCGGTTCGTGCGCCCACGAACCTACAGCTGCTCGAGCATAGCGGTGCAACCGGCGAGCACATCGCGGTAGGTGGCATCGAAATTGCCGGTGTACCAGGGGTCGGCCACGTCGCCGGGACACTCGGTCCAATCGAGCAAGCGCGTAATCTTTCCGTCGGGGCCTGCGTCGCCAAAGATGCGACGCAGGCCCCGCGCGTTCTCAGCATCCATATAGACAATGTGATCCCAGTCGCCATACTCCGCGCGACGCACCTGGCGGGCACGGTGCGCAACGACGGGAATCCCGACTTCGCGCAGCTTGGCGACCGTGCCATGATGCGGCGGGTTGCCGATCTCCTCAGTTGAGGTCGCAGCGGAGTCAATGACAAACTCGCCCGCGCGCCCGGCGCGCCGCACCAGCTCGGTAAACACGGACTCAGCCATCGTCGAGCGACAGATATTTCCATAGCAGATAAAAAGAATGCGTTGCATGAGCGGCTTCCTTTCTAGGCGGTCGCGCAGGGCTTACAGACTGCTCTTGAGGCAGTTTGCTCCAATAAAGCCCGCTGCGTACAAGGGGAGGTGGCGCAGCTCGCGCCCGTCATCGGTTTCGCTGCGGGAAAAATTGTTCTCGGACAAAATGTAGGCATATGGCGATCGGGCTTTGTCCATAAACGACCCGAGGGTTCTCGCGCGCACGTTACGTGCGGACTTTACTTCGACGGGCACAATTTCCATACGGTCGGTCTGAAGTAAAAAATCGAGCTCGCCGGTCGTCTTCCAAGACGACGGCGGCACCCAGTAATACGTCTGCAAGCTATTGCCCGAAAATGCTTGCATGACCGAGTTTTCCGCCAGGGCGCCTCGGAAGTCGGAAGATAGCGCTATGGCGGAATCCTCTTTGAGGTCGAGCCAGAGCCGCGGGTTGATGCCGAGTTTGTAGAACATGAGGCCGGTATCGAGAAGATAGACCTTAAAGAAACTTCCATCTTCGTCGTCGAAGGGAACGAGGGGAGGCTCGATGCCTTCGGTCAGGTTGTTGACCGATATGATGCCGGCGCCTTCGAGCCAGTCGAGCGGCTCGATAAGCTTGGCGCGACGGCCTCCGCGTTCGACCTCGGAGTACTTGAATTTTTTTGTGGACGATCTCAGCAGCTGGGACGGAATGGAGCGCCAGACCTTGCGCGCCGCCACGCCGCTGATCCCGTTTTCGGGGTCGGTCATATCGGCGGTATAGGTCTCGTCGATTTCGCGCTGCTCGACGCGCGCATCCTCGATGGATAACGTCTTGCGATATGCGTTGACGGCGGCGGGCATGCCGCCCACGATCTGGTATCGATGAAACAGGCTGAGCGCGGCTTGGTGCGCGGCGTAGGTATCGAGCGTGCCGGCGTGGGTACGAATGGCATTGGCCATCTGCTCCTCGTCGAGCGCCCAGAGAAACTCCTCGAACGACATAGGATGCATGGTCTCTTGACGAACGCCGCTGGGAAAAGGCAACTTGCGCTTGCGCGTGGCGACGCCGAGCTGACTGCCGGTCGCGCATATGCGCCAGCCCGAACCCGAAAAAAAGCGAAGCGAGTTGAGCGCCCGTTCGCAGAGCTGCACCTCGTCAAACAGGATGAAGGCGGTTTCTTTGCGAATGGGGGTGCGTTTATAGTCTGAGATTCGCGCCACGATGGCGTTAACGTCGTCGGTGGGACAGTCGAACAGCGGAGCGATCAGCTCAAGATCGGTCTGAAAGTCGAGTTTGACAAACGCATCGCCGGCGATTCGTCTGCCGATTTCCTCGGCAACGTACGTTTTGCCTACGCGTCGCGCACCACGGATGAGGAGGGGGCGCGACGCGTCCTTTGTCGCCCATGATTCGATAACGGATTCGATTGATCTGCGCATGGGGCCGCCTTTCCAATTTCGTGTACTTCAGATACATAGTTTAGTACGATTTCATGTACTTGGAATACACGAAATAGTAGAAAAGTGTGTATCTGAAGTACACGAAATTGCACTGCTGGAGCTTGCAGGCGGATAAACACTACTCGTATGGGACGGTTTTCACCGGTTGCTCGCCACCTTGGGCTATGTTCGCCCCTATGCCTGCATCCGGGGCTGTGCAGATTGACGACGGCGCTCCCAGCGAGCCAACTTAATCGTCACCAGCGTGAGCGCCCAGGCCACAAGCGAGAACGCGGCGCCCACTGCACCCACGTACGCAATGCCAATGCTGCTTACCACGGCGCCGCCCACTGCGGTGCCAAACGAGATGCCGACGTTAAACGCCATGGGCTCAACCGAACTTGCGAGTACCATCGACTTGGGATGGCGGCTGCGAGCCACGTCCATAAAGTGCGTGATGCATGAGACCGAGAACAGGTACATGAGCATCGCCAGGCTAAAGACAAAGACCAGCGCGAGCGGCATGGCGGCGCCCACGGCAAACAGCCCGAGCAGTGCCGCCGCCTGCAGCACAAACGTAACCAGCAGCGCCTTCATGCCAAAACGCGCATCGATCCATCCGCCCAGGATGTTCGAGATCAGGCAGAACACGCCATAGGCCATAAGTGTGGTGCTCGCCTGAACGGTATCCATGCCCAGCATCTGCTCCAGATAAGGCGTCACGTAGCCGTAGAATACGTAGACCGAGCCCACGCCAAACAAGAAGATGAGCATGCCGGTGATGATACTCGGCTCGCGTAGTAGCCCCGCCTGCTCGCGGAAGGTGGCGGGCTCATCGGTCTGCCCGGCGCGAGGCATAAACGCCACGAGCGCGCTACAGATCAAAACGGCAAAGGTCAGCGTGCCGTACATGGCCACGTGCCAATCGAGTGTGTCGGCCACAAACTTGCCAATCGAGGTCACAAAGACCATTGCTACGGAAAACGCACCATATACCACCGAGATGGCAAGCGAAGTTTGCTGCGGGGACAGCAGCTCGGGGATGTACGTCACACCCACGGCGAGCAGTGCGCCCGAGACGGAGCCCAGGACAATGCGTGAGATAAACAGCACCTGGAAGTTGGGCGCCAACGCCATGACCAGGTTGCCGAGCACAAAGACGATGCTGTAGCACACGAGCAGCTGGTAGCGGCGAAAACGCCCCGTGCTGAGCGCAAGCACCGGCGTGGCGATAGCGTAGACAAGCGCGAACACGCTGATAAGCTGGCCCGCGGTGGCAAGCGAGATGCCGAGCTCCGTCGCCAAGTCGCTTTCGATGCCGATGACCACGAACTCGGAGCAGCCGAGCGAGAATCCCAACAGCACGAGCAGTGCCAGGCAGAGCTTGGTGCGCGCGGGGGAGAGCGCGGCAGCGGTTGACTTACTTTTAGGCGTGGTTGCAGCGGTCAAGGTTGTCACTCCAATGTCGCATGAATAAGCGGGATTCAATCCCTGCAACTCTAACAGAATGCGACAAAGGACAGTCCCTTTGTCACATGGAGGGCTTGCCTGTATAGTCGCAATACAGGCGAAGATGGTCTCAGGTACATCGCGGGCGGCAGGAGATCCCATGGGTATGCACACGACAAAGGTTGCAGTGGGCGAGGGCAAGTTTGCGCTCGAGGCCCAGCTGACGGTGACGCCGCGAGGCATGGCGGTGTACGCCTGCTCGCCGGAGTTTGCGCACCTGGGCGCCACGGCGCAGGCCATTCCGCGCCCCGAGCCCGGCCGTACGGCAACGGTGAGCATCCTGGCCGTTCCGTGCCATCGAGACGAGATCCCGGCGCACGATATCGCGGCGGCGCTGGCCACGCGCTTTGGCGTGCCGGTAGTTGCAAGCACGGGTTTTCATGTTGAACAAGCGAGCGGTGACGACCTGCAGCGCGTGCTCGACACCACCAAGGAGCTCATCGCCGCGCTCGAGGAAGCCGCAGCCCGCATTCTGCGCGCCGGCTGGGATGAGGGCGGTGCGGGCGCCGAGGTCGTGGCGGTCGATGCTGCGACCGGCGAGGCGCTTGGCCCCGTCGACCGCATCGAGGCCCATGCTGGTGAGGGCATCCTGCATCAGGCATTTCTGACGCTTTTGGTCGAGGGCCGGGGCGAAGACGCGCGCCTGCTGCTCTGTCGCCGCAGTCCGCTCAAGCGCCTGTGGGGCGGGGTGCTGGCCGATAGCTGCGCCGGCCATCCGCTCCCCGGGGAAGACGTCGCGGCCGCCACGGCGCGCCGCATCAACGAAGAGCTCGGCATTACGCGCGAGCCCGATCAGCTCAAGCACCTCGGACACGTGGTGTACCGCGAGGACCACGGCGACGGTCGCTGCGAGTGCGAATGGTGCGAGGTCTACCTTGCCCATGTTGAGCCGGGCGAGCTGCATATCAACCAAGAGGAGATCTCGGAAGTGCGTCGCGTGGCTCCGTCCGAGCTCAAAGGCTACCTGCAGGGTCACCCCGAGCAGCTGGCCCCCTGGCTCCGCGAGGCCCTCGGCGACCCATTCATCCGCACGGCCCTCGCTATGTAAAAAAGACAGTCCCTTTGCCACATCCAAACCGTCACAACATTCGGCGAAAATCTCGAAAACGAGGAAAAGCGTCGAATGTTGTGACGGTTTTTGTCTAGGGAATCGCTTCTCATCCAAAAAATCCGCTTGACTGTATTGCCGCAACACAGCGCAACGTAAGGGGTGTCCGATAACGGGCGCCCCTTTTTAAGCGGCAACATGGCTGCGAATTCGGAGCGCCCCCAACAAGAAAGGTGGGGAGATGGAAGCGGAAAAGAAGGCGTTTAAGATCACCAAGCGCGAAATTGGCTTTGTGCTGGGTATCGTTGTCTTTTTGCTGGTGAAGTTTCTTCCTTTGGCGGAGCTGAGCTCGACGGTCGAGCTCACGGTCGGCGGTCAGACCTGTCTGGCACTGACGCTCGCCACGGTGGTGTTCTGGGCATGCGGCGTGGCACAGCCGGGCTTTGTGGGCCTGCTCTACTGCGCACTGCTCGTCCTGTTCAAGGTGTGCGTGGACGACACGGGCGCCGCGAGCATCTCGGCGACGGTCGCCTCCACGTTTAGCTCGTGGACCAAGGCCACCATGTGGCTCGTCATCGGCGCCTACCTCATCGCCAGCGCGGTCAAGGAGTCGGGCCTGGGCGAGCGCATCGCCTACGCGTTCATGCTCAAGTTCGTGCGCGACGCCAAGTCGCTCATCATCTCGATCTTCGCGCTCACCTTTGTGCTGTCGCTGCTGATCCCGCATCCGTTCCCCCGCGCCTTCCTCATCCTCGCCGTCGTCTCGGTCATCGCCGAGTCCGCCGGCTACGGTGACGACGACAAGGGCAAGCTCGGCTTCCTCGTGTTTGCCGCTGCCGCCCCGGGTTCCATGTTCTTCCTGACGGGCGACTCCACGCTTAACCCGCTCGTTGCGCAGTACAGTGCCGAGGCCGGCGGCATGAGCCCGTCCTTCGTCGACTGGTTCCTGTACATGAGCGTGCCTATGCTGGTTGCGCTGCTGTGCACCCTGTTCCTGGGCCTTTTCCTCTTTAAGCCCAGCAAGGAGCTCGTCTACGATCGCGAGCAGATCGTGGCCAAGCAGGCCGCGCTCGGCAAGCTCTCCGTCAAGGAGATCCGCACCATCGTGTGGCTTGTCATCGCCATCGCGCTGTGGCTCACCGTCTCGGGCGACTATATCGGCTGGGTCACCCTGGCCATTGGCGTTGCTCTCGCCATGCCCATCATCGGCGAAGTTCTCACTCCCGCCAGCTGGAACGCTGTCGACATCAAGTCCCTCATGTTCCTGACGGCCGCCATGGCCGTGGGCTCCGTGGGCGGTGCCACCGGCATGAACGCCTGGATCGCCGACGTCGTGCTCCCCAGCTCCGTGCCTGAGAACATCTTCCTGTTCGCCCTGCTCGTCGCCGCGCTTTCCATGATCATCCACATGTTCATGGGCTCGGTCATGGCCGTGCTCGGCGTGTGCGTGCCGGCATTTATCAGCTTTGCCGCCGGCTCCAGCGTGAGCCCACTCGCCGTGGCGCTCATCGTCTTCACGTCCATCAACATCCACTACATCCTGCCGTTCCATAACCTGCCGATCCTTATCGGCGAAGGCAAGGACGCCGGCGGCTACACCTCCAAAGAGGCTATGCGCATGGGCATCCCCCTCACCGCGGTCGTCTTTGTCGTCGTGCTGGTCGAGGCCGCCTGGTTCCACCTCTTTGGCCTGATGTAAGCGGTCGAGCGCCCCGGCTGTAAGCAGCCAAGCGCTTGAACTTCGAGTGGTCGAGCGCTCCATTTGTGAGCGCCGCGGCCCCATTACGTTACCCCGTCCGGCGGCACCCCGTCGCCGGACACTCTCCCGAAAGGAGTACGCCATGTCCACTACCGATGCTTCCCAGATCCACGACCTGCGTTCCGCGCTCGACTTTTTGCGTGAGATGCCGGGCCAGCTGCTCGAGACCGACACCCAGGTCGATCCCGATGCCGAGGTCTCGGGCGTCTACCGTCACGTCGGTGCTGGCGGCACCGTCATGCGCCCGACCAAAGAGGGTCCGGCGATGGTCTTCAACAACGTCAAGGGCTTTGACGACGCCAAGGTCTGCATCGGTATGCTTGCCAGCCGCAAGCGCGTTGCCGCCCTGCTCGACCTTGACGAGGAGCACCTGGGCCTCGAGATCGGCAAGCGCTTCGAGAACCTGATCGCGCCCAAGCAGATCGCCGAGGGCGCGCACATCGACTGCCAGGAGGTTGTGTACAAGGCGACCGACGAGGGCTTTGACCTGCGCAAGATCGTCCCCGCTCCCACCAACACGCCCGTCGACGGCGGCCCCTACATCACCATGGGCCTCGCCTACGGCACGAGCCCCGACGGCTCCCAGTCCGACGTGACCATCCACCGCTTCTCCTGTGTCGACAAGGACAAGCTCGCCATGTGGATCACCCCGGGCAGCCGTCACCTTGGCGCCTTTTTTGACGAGTACTGCCAGCGCGGCGAGGACATGCCCATCTCCATCTCCATCGGCTTGGACCCCGCCGTGTACATGTGCTGCGGCTTCGAGGCTCCCACCACGCCGCTCGGCTTCAACGAGCTGCAGATCGCCGGCGCCCTGCGCGGCCATGCCGTCGAGCTCGCCGACTGCGTTACCGTTCCGCAGAAGTGCATCGCCAATGCCGAGTACGTGCTCGAGGGCTACCTCATGCACGACGAGACCATCAACGAGGACGTCAACGGCCACGGCTATGCCATGCCCGAGTTCCCCGGCTACACCGGTGGCGCCAAGGTCTGCCCGGTGATCAAGATCACCGCCGTCACCACACGCGTCAATCCCATCATGGAGAGCTGCATCGGCCCTTCGCACGAGCACGTGTCCATGGCGGGCATCCCCACCGAGGCTTCCATCTACAAGATGGTCGAGACCGCTATCCCGGGCCGCCTGCTCAACGTTCACGCCGCCCCCTGCGGCGGCGGCAAGTTCGTTGCCATCATGCAGTTCAAGAAGTCGAGCAAAAATGACGAGGGCCGTCAGCGCAACGCCGCCATGCTCGCCTTCTCGGCATTCTCCGAGCTCAAGCATGTGATCCTGGTTGACGAAGACGTTGACATCTTCGACATGAGCGACGTGATGTGGGCCATGACCACGCGCTTCCAGGCCGACGTGGACCTCATCACCATCCCCGGCTGCCACTGTCACGTGCTCGACCCGTCCAACGACCCCGCGTTCGATCCTTCGATCCGCGAGCACGGCATCGCCTGCAAGGCCATCTTCGACTGCACGGTCCCGTTCAACCTTAAGAAGAACTTCATCCGCTCGCAGTTCATGGAGATCGACACGGACAAGTGGGCCAAGGAGATTGCTTTCTAGTAAGTAACCCTACCGAGTAACTAAGTAAGGAGTTGTCATGCCTGAGCCTTCTGTCCGTCCCCGTCGCATTGTCGTTGGCGTATCTGGTGCCAGCGGCGCTGCGCTGGGCCTCGAGTGTCTCAAATGCCTGCGCCAGGCCGGCGCCGAATCGGCGCTTGTCGTCACGCGCGGGGGAGAGATCACCATCGAGCAGGAGCTCGGCATGACGCTCGACGAGTTTGCCACGCATGCCGATGTGGTCTACGACAACAAGAACATCGGCGCCGCCATTGCAAGCGGCACCTATCCGGTCGATGGCATGATCGTGGCGCCCTGCTCCATGAAGACGCTTGCCGGCATCGCGAGTGGTTACAGCGAAAACCTGTTGCTGCGTGCGGCCGACGTGCAGATGAAAGAGCAACGCCGCCTGGTACTCATGGTGCGCGAGACGCCCTTCAGTGCGATCCATGTCGATAACATGGCGCGCTTGGCGCGCGTACCGGGCGTCATGCTCATGCCGCCCATGCTCACGTTTTACAACGGCCCCGCCACGCTCGACGATGCGGTGCATCACATCGCCGCCAAGGCGCTCGAGGCCGTCGGCGTGTCATGTGCAAACTATAAGCGCTGGTCATAGGCGCATTTAGGGTAGGATACGAGGAGTGTTTGAGCCCGCTGCCCCTGTGGGCGGCGGGCTTTTCGCGTCAAAGGATGTGTCGGGAGGACCTATGCAGACGGGTATGTATGCGATTAGCGAGATGGCGAGCTTGTTTAACGTTTCGCGCCAAACGCTCATCTACTACGACAAGATCGGCCTGTTTAAGCCCGCCGTGGTTAACGAAAAAGGCTACCGTTTCTATTCGCCCACGCAGATCCCGCTTATGCGTCTGATCTGCATGCTGCGCGACCTAGGGCTCGAGCTCGACGAGATTGACCGCCTGACCTCGACGTTCGACATTGGCGAGATGACCGATCACCTGCGCTCGCGGGTTCAGGCGCTCGATGGGCAGATTGCCGGGCTCAAAGCCGAGCGTGCGAGCGTGCAGGAGCGGCTGAGCTTTTACGACGAGGCGGTTTATTGGCGCGAGCGCGAGGGCAAACCGGAGCTCAAGCAGTTCGAGCGCCGCTTCGTGGTCTTTGAGGAGTTCCCGGCCGATATCGAGCGCGGCCGTTCGATGCTGCACCCCACGCTCATGCGCGCGATTCTGCGCATGCGTGCGCTCACGGGCACGCGCCCCATGCGCGGCTGGGGCGCCATGCTGCGTCGCGAGGCGCTGCATTCCGACGACCCCATCGCCGGTGCCGGCTCCTTTGCCGTGCTGCCGCGCGGTGCCGAGGAGCTGCTGCCGAGCGATCCTGCCGAGCTGGCAGAGATTGGCGTCGAGGTGTTGCCCGAGGGCACATACCTGTGCATGAGCCGCTGGGGCATGCCGTACGAACCCGAGGGCATTCGTGCCATTGTGGCATGCATGGACGAGCACGCACTCCAGCCCATCGGCGATGCCTTCGATTTTTGCTACCTCGATACCACCAGCTACGACGAGTCCCACCAAGAGGACTTCTGCTGCATCCAAATCCCCGTCGCCCTTCAGATGTGACAAAGGGACAGTCCCTTTGTCACATTCGCGGCATGGCTGCCGCCCAAACCGTCACAACATTCGATGAAAATCTCGAAAACGAGGAAAAGCGTCGAATGTTGTGATGGTTTTCCTATCTGTGCCGGCGAGCCGCCGTGCCGTCTGGGGGTATAAGGCTAGCAAGTGTTTATTTGCGAGGCCAAGGGGGCGCCCCGTATGGATATCGATAACTTTGAATGGTGGTATAGCGAGGGCGAGGCTCCGGACGAGGAGTGGGACGAGCCCGCGTCGCGTGACGTGTCGAGCGACGAGGACGAGACCGGCAACGATGCCGCTGTCGAGCCTGATGCCGCCTCCGATGCCGCCGAGCCCCTGACCTTTGAGCAGGCTTGGGCCCAAGCCGAGGCCGATGAGGCTAAGGCCGATGCCACGGCCACACTCGGTGAGCCGGCGGACATGTCCATCTCGCCGGCAAAGATCCCGCAGCCGCGTCACACCATCGACCCCGACAGCACGGCATCCTTCAGCATTCTCGACGTGCCCGCGCAAGGCGCCCAGGCGCCTGCGCCCACACATCGCCCCGACCTGGCTCGTGAGGAAGACGCGGGCCGCCGTTCTCCGCTCGGCCCCATCCTCATCGCCTTCATGGCCGGCGTTATCGCCTGCTCGGCAATTGGAAACGTCTGGAGCCATGTTGAACAACAGCGAAAAGACGCCGCCAAGGCCGAGATGTCTGTCGAGCAATCGCTCAGCCGCACGCGCTCGGTACATGTGTCGGTCGAGGTCAAGGACGGCGCGATGTGGGACACCGCGCGTGGCGACAGCCAAATGCTCATCCACATCGTGGGGCGTACGCTCAAAGGGCAGACGATTGACGAGTATCAATACGTCAATTCCGCTGGTGACGGCATCGAGCTCAAGCCCGGCGACTACGAGCTCACCGTCGACGAACCGCCCGTCGCCACCGACGGCACGCGCTTCCGCGCCTCAAAGCGCATGGTTCCCGTGAGCTTTAACTCGCAGGCGCCCGATACGGTCGATAGCACTCCGCAGGGCGGGTTTGACCTTTACGTGGATACCCAGTAGGAGCTCGCCGCTCATTCCGCTATGGCTACTCAATAATCGCCTGCCGCCCCGTCCCGCCGCCAAGAGTGGGACAATAACCCTCGACACTATTGTTTACTTTTGGAGGAAGTAGCATGTCTACCGTCACTACCATCAAGCGCGGCGGTCTCACCGCGGCCATCGATTCCATGGGCGCCCAGCTCACGAGCCTTGCCCTCAACGGCAACGAGTATCTGTGGCAGGGCGACCCCGCCTTTTGGGGCAAGCATGCGCCCATCCTGTTCCCCATTGTGGGCTCGCTGCGCAACAACACGGCGACGTCTGCGGCTGGCACCTGCGAGATGCCGCGCCACGGCCTCGCGCGCATCGTCGAGCACAAGCTGGTCGAGGTTTCGGAGGACGGCTCCTCGGTAACGTACGAGATCACCGATACGCCCGAGTCGCTCAAGGCGTTCCCGTTCCACTTTAAGCTCAACATGACCTATGCCTTGACCGGCGACGCCACCCTCACGCAGACCTTTGCCGTCACCAACACCGGCGACGTGGACCTGCCGTTCTCGGTGGGCGGCCACCCCGCGTTTAACGTACCGGCTCCCGGCGCCGAGGACGAGGCATTCGAGGATTACGAGCTGGCGTTTACCGAGGCTTGGACCAATGAGGCTCCCATCATCACGCCCGACGGTCTTATGACGTTCGAGGGTAGCTACAAGGCTCCCGATAACTCGGACGTGCTGCCCATCACGCACCGCAGCTTCGATAACGATGCCATCATGTTCACCGATACCCCGGGCTCCACGCTCACACTGCGCGGCCGCAAGTCGGGCCATGGCGTCAAGATCGACTTTGAGGGCTTTAAGTACATCGGCGTGTGGTCTGCCGCCAACGACGCTCCGTTTGTGGCGCTCGAGCCCTGGACCGGTCACACCACCATGGACACCGAGGACGACGTCTTTGAGCACAAGGTCAACACCATCACCTTGGCTCCCGGCGCTACCGATAAACGTAGCTTTAGCGTCACCCTGCTCTAGAGGTTCCGCCGTTCTAATGAACGGCGGGCCGGTCGATGCTGCGCGCCGTCCAGAGCGATAATTTGTCATTCAAAAGGCACGGCATGACCAGAAGGTCTATGCCGTGCCTTTTTCATGCCAACTTGTTCGCTTTGGGCGGCGCTCGCTGGCATTGCCAAAACATCGACGTTCCCAATGACTACCGCGTGTCTATTAATTTTTCGCGCACATGCCGCGCTGCTGGTTGCGGGCGTATATCCTGTTAAGTCGTCAGCATACGATTCAACAGGGAAGGCAGATTATGCATTCTCCCCATCAACGCGACGCGCATCCACAGCCGGTATGCAGCCGTCGCATCTTTTTGGGTAGTGCTCTCGCTGCGAGCGCTTCTGTCGTCGCCGGCGCACTTGCCGGTTGCCAGCGCCCCTCCACGCTGGAAGTAGTTCAGCCCACGACGGGTGGCGGTCGCGACGACCTGTCCGATTCCGTTATCGGCAAGGATAAGATCCGCATTGGCATGGAGGCGGCCTACGCCCCGTACAACTGGCAGGTCTCCGAGGCCAGCGAGTACACCATCCCCATCGACAACGTGCAGGGCGCCTATGCCGACGGTTACGACGTGCAGATCGCCAAGATCGTCTGCAAGGCCCTCGGCGGCGAGCCCGTTGCCGTCAAGCAGAGCTTCTCGGGCCTTATCGATTCGCTCAACAACGGCCAGATCGACCTCATCATCGCCGGCATGAGCGCCACGCCCGAGCGCGAGGAGTCCGTCGGCTTTTCCGACCCGTACTTTATCGGTTACTTTGGCCTGTTCGTAAAAGAGGGCTCGCCCTATCAGAATGCGACCAAGCTCAGCGACTTTAGCGGCGCAACGGTCCTCGGCCAAAAGGACACCATGCTCGATACCGTCATCGACGAGATCCCGGGCGTTGTCCACAAAAACCCGGTCGACTCGGTCCCCACGGTGTTTTCGAATCTGCTGCAGGGCACGTGCGACGCCGTGACCTACAACACTGAGAACGAGAAGGGCTATATGGCCCAAAACCCGGGTATCGTGCCGATTCAATTTGCCGAGGGCGAGGGCTTTAAGCAGGAGGTCACGGCAAACGTCGGCTGCCGCAAGGGCTCGGACAAGCTGCTTAAGCTCATCGACAAGACACTCAAGGGCATTAGCCAAGAGGAGCGCGACCAAATGTGGGACGCGTGCCTCGACCGTCAGCCGGCATAGGGAGGCAGCATGAAAACCATTAATCGCCTGGCCTCCTTTATCAGGGCCGACCACCGTTATGTATACCTGGGCACGAGCGTTATCGCGGCGCTCGGCCTGGCGTTTAGCCAGCGCAACCCCACGCCGCTGAGCTTCTTGGCCCCCACGGGCGTGTTCCAAGATTGCCTTTGGGCGATCCTGTGGGCGTGGCTCGTCGTGTCGGCGGCGGCGCTGGTCACCAAGCTTATGCACTGGAACGACTATCGCGAAAAGTCGCCGTTTGCTTCCGAGCGCTTCCGTCGCGGCGCGCGCCTGGGCAGTTATGTTGTCGTTGCTATTGCGGCGATCTTCTTTGTCGACCGCTGCGTCATGTCGTTTATCGACCTGGTGCAGGTGAGCATTGTCTCGGATTCCAACCCCAGCGACTTTTTGTCGAGCCTGGTCTACATGACCTACAAGAGCGGCGACTTCTTCATCCGCGGCATCGAGATCACCATCGCGCTTGCCACCTTCGGCACCGTCATCGCATTCTTCCTGGCGCTGCTCTTTGTGTTCCTGCGTATTCAGACCTTCGACCGCGTGGACAACGACCTGGTGCGCTTCTTTAAGAGTATCGGCCGCGGCTTTGCGACCATCTATTCCACCATCGTGCGCGGTACGCCCATGATGGTCCAGGGCCTACTCATCTATTACGCGGGCTTCACCGTTTTGCGCGGCATGGGCTTCGAGACCGCCCAGGCCAACCAGATCTGGAGTACCTTCACCGCCGGCCTCGTCACCATCTCGCTCAACTCCACCGCCTACATGATGGAGGTCCTGCGCGGCGGCATCGAGTCCATCGATCCCGGCCAGGCCGAGGCGGCGCGCTCGCTGGGTCTTTCGCAGTGGCAGGCTATGCGCAAGGTCGTGTTCCCCCAGGGCATTAAAAACGCGATTCCGGCGCTCACCAACGAGCTCATCATCAACATCAAGGATTCGTCGGTGCTCTCGGTCATCGGCGTGTTTGACCTCATGTACGCTACCACCACCGTCGCCGGCGTGTACTACCGCCAGATGGAGGTCTACTGCGTGGCACTCGTGGTCTACCTGATCTTGACGCTCGTGGCGAGCCGCCTGCTCGAGGCCTTTGGCAAAAAGCTCGGCGCCGAGGCTCCGGTCACGCTGCCCAGCTCCAACTAGGCTCAAGACGAGGAGAATCATCATGGCAGATACCACTACCACCGGCGCTGTGGCCGCCGCACAAACTAAAGAGTCGCTCATCCGCGTCGAGGGCCTGCGCAAGAGCTTCGGCTCGCTCGAGGTACTCAAGGGTATCGACTTGTCCGTCAATCCTGGCGAGGTCGTCACCATTATCGGCGCTTCGGGTTCGGGTAAATCGACCTTTCTGCGCTGCCTCAATCTGCTCGAGACCCCGGACGCGGGCCATATCTGGTTCCATGGCCAGGACCTCACGGCCGAGCGCTGCAACATTAACAAGCTGCGTGAGGACATCGGCATGGTGTTCCAGGGCTTTAACCTGTTCAACAACATGGACGTGCTCGACAACTGTACGCTCGCGCCCGTCACGCTCAAAAAGATGGGCAAGGTCGAGGCTGAAAAAATTGCGATGGAGCATCTGACGAGCGTGGGACTCGAAAAGTTCGCGCACGCCGCCGTGGGTCGCCTGTCCGGCGGCCAAAAGCAGCGCGTGGCCATCGCCCGCGCCCTGTGCATGAACCCGCAGATTATGCTGTTCGACGAGCCGACCTCCGCACTCGACCCCGAGATCGTGGGAGAGGTGCTCGAGGTCATGCGCAAGCTCGCTGCCGACGGCATGACCATGGTCGTCGTCACGCACGAGATGGCCTTTGCCCGCACGGTGTCCGACCGCGTGGTCTTTATGGACAAGGGCGTGGTGCTCGAGGACGCCGCTCCGGCCGAGCTCTTCGGCAACCCCAAGCACCAGCGCACCCGCGAGTTTCTCTCGCGTTATCTCGAGGACAAATAACCGACCGCAAACGCTTATGTGGCAGGGCCGCTCCGGTGGGGCGGCCCTCGTCATCACGATCGAAAGGACGTTATGGCCGAGGTTTGGCGCTTCTTTGCGCATGAGGATGATTTTGCCGATTTGGACAAGGCCGGCGCATGCGAGCGCCTGAGCCGCGTGCTGTCGTTTCCGACCATTTCGAGCATGGATGCCGAGGCGGTGGACTGGCAGCCGTTCGACGACCTGCGCGCCTATATGCAGCAGGCCTGGCCGCACGTATTTGCGGCGGGCGAGGTCGAACTCATCGACCACTCGCTGCTGGTGACGTTTTCCGGCTCCGACCCCGCACTCAAGCCCGTTATGCTCATGGGTCACATGGACGTGGTCCCCGTGGTGCCGGGCACCGAGGACGATTGGACGCACGCCCCCTTTAGCGGACAGGTGGACGACGCCTACATTTGGGGTCGCGGCGCCGTCGACATGAAAGATCAAGTTGCAGGTATTCTCGAGGCGGTTGAGTATGCGCTGGCCCACGGCTGGGAGCACGAGCGCACCCTGCTGCTGGCTTTTGGCCAAGACGAGGAAACCACGCAGTTCGGTGCGGGTGCCATCGGCCGCGTGCTCGAGGAGCGCGGTGTTGAGCTCGAGTTCCTGATCGACGAGGGCGACTACCGCATCGTTCCGACTGCCGAGTACAGCGCGGGCGAGGGCTGGCTTATGCATGCCGATCTCGCGGAGAAGGGCTACGCCGATATCGTGTTGAGGACGCGTAGCGAGGGCGGGCATTCCTCCAACCCCTACGGTGGCACTTCGCTCGAGGTGCTGAGCCGCGCCATCGCCGCAATCTGCGATATCGAATGGCCGACGCGCGTCACGGACCTGCTTGCCGCACAGCTCGTCGAGCTGGGGCTCTACACGGCCGACGAGATCGCCTCCAACAAGGACGCCATCGTGCGCGAGTGCCTCGCCAGCAAGAAGCTCTATCCGCTCGTGACCTCCACCTGTGCACCGACCCAAATCGAGGGCGGTAGCACCGGTGCTAACGTGATGCCGCAGGATATGTGGGCCAATATCAATTTCCGCATGCTCGAGGGCACGAGTGTGGCCGATGTCGTGGCCCGCTGTTGCGTCGCCGTCGCCGAGGCGGGGCTCGCCGACCGCGTCGAGATCGAGCTCGGCCCTGGCAGCTCCGAACCCTCGCCGTCTCCGCGCATCGGCGGACCGGGACTCGAGGCCGTCCGTGCCATCGCCGCCCGCTATTTCCGCGATCCAAAGGGGACGGAGGAAAACGGATCATCGGCGGCGGGCGGAGCTCCTATCGGCATCGTTCCCTCGACCGTGATTGGCGCGACCGATGCTGCCAACTACCAGCGCATTTGCCCCGAGTGCATTCGCTTCTCGGCCTTTGTGGTAGACGATGACGAGTGCGAGCGCGGTGTCCACGGCACCAACGAGCGCATCACCCGCCGCGCCTACCTCCAGGGCGTACGCTTCCTCATCGCTCTGCTTCAAACGCTCTAGAATGTGACAAAGGGACTGAGCCGATTTCATCGGTAATGAGACAAAAACTGTCATAGAAAAAGACTAAGATATCTTAAGAGACATATGCTGGGGTTGGTATTCCTTGAACGACTGCGGGCATGTGCCAGACTGCCTCGGCCCCCCGGGGAGTGCCCGGGCAGGTCGCCGTGTGACTGGGGAGGAAATTATGCAGGAGCTCAGAGAGATGACGTCTCGACTCGTGAATATTGCTACCGGGGGGGGGTGTCTAAGCAGGGAACTTCCTGGTGAACATCGGCCGCGCGAGCGGTGGTCCGTCATGTCTTATGGCCGCCGTCGTGGGCTGCGCCCGGTTTCGCCATATGCGATTGTTCTGGCCCTCGCCGTCGCGCTGACGGCGAGTTTCTTCCTGCCGCTTCGTGCCGAGGCGGCGATCTCCGACCACACGGTTCCGACGACCTCGCCCTCGGGGACGACGATCAACCTGTTTGATTACTGGGTGAATCCCGATGACCATCTGTCGGTTTCCGGCAGCGGCGGCGTCAACGCAGGCCACAAGTTCCAGTTTAACGACGGCAAGGGTGATGGGCCGCTCAACCAATGGACGGGCGGCACGAGCCCGCGGCCCGGCATCGTCAACAACACGCTTTCAGACGGCTACCCGAAGCTTTCCGAAGCCTTGGGCGACGAGTCCCTCCGCTACCTGTTCGATTCCTCTGCCCAGACCGGCAAGACGTCCCATTTTGGCGTGACGGGCCTCCTCAAGGTTCAGGGCGGCTACTACGTCTATGACAGCTCCGAAAACTACGCAGCCTACAACGCTGACAAGAATGCCTTCGACATCTATGGCACCTGGGGCATTGACAAAGTGGGCGATTCGTCCCACCAGGGTCAGTTCTTCCCGTTCGACGCGGCAGACAAGGTGTTCAAAGAGGAAAACGGCCAGCTCGTCCAAACCGGCATCAAGGCAGACAACACCGGTGATTCGCACTACAACGGCGGCAAACCCGTCAACCACCACTTCGGTCTCTCAATGTCCACGCGATTCGTGCAGCCCAAGGGCGGCCTGACGAACAATAATAATGACATGACCTTCGAGTTCGCCGGCGATGATGACGTCTGGGTGTTCATCGATGATGTCCTCGTGGGTGATATCGGCGGTATTCACAACCGCGCGAGTCTGAGCATCAACTTTCATACGGGCAACATTAAGGTAAACGACAATTACAACGGCACGCTGAAGAGCAAGTACCAGAAGGCGGGCAAGGCCGGCGACACGAGCTGGGAAGGCAACACCTTCGCCGACGACACCAACCACACCCTCAAGTTCTTCTACCTGGAGCGCGGCGCCACCGACTCCAACATGGAGCTCAAGTTCAACCTCGTGACGGTGCCCGAGTCCGACATCATAAAGTTCGACCAGGACGGCAAGTTCGTACAGAGCGCCGAGTTCGCGCTGTACAAAACAGACGAGAACTTTACAGATACGACCAATGACAAGAACGCGCTCCTCGGCTCCGGCACCACGGACGAGGCCGGCCACCTAACGCTCACGAACGACGATGACAACGGCGTCATCAACTTCGACGATCTCTACAACAAGAATCACGGTAACAAGTACTACCTCCTGAAGGAGACGCGCGTGCCGGAGGGATACCGCTCGAGTCTCACGGCGACAGGTGGCAGCATGCAGCTCGAGTACGTGCCCGCGAGCGCTGAGAACGGCGCGGGCGGCGTCATCATCAACCGCGGCGGTATGGATGCGGACAGCGTCGTGTGGAAGACTGGTGCGTTTGCCGGCGCGAAGGAGACCATCACCGCACCGGTGAACGTGTACAAGGCGAATGATGACCTGACGAAGTCCGACGAGACCGTCAACCTGAAGTCTGGCATACTGTTCGCTGTGGTGCTCAAGCGCGATAAAAGCGCAAACGCAGATATCAAAAATCAGAACAATTGGTACGCCGTGTCGGGCGACCCATCGACGGGAATGGGGTACACCCTCGCCGAGAAGCCGAGCAAGGCCGGCGCTATCGAGGCGGCGAAGAAGGACCTGCACGCCTTCACGCTCAACACGAGCGGCCAGTACCAGGTAGAGATTCAAAATCTGCCCGGTGACATCTCCAAGTACTACTACCTGCTGAGCGGTGATGCCCGCAAGGATGCCGAGTACACGGTGGCCATCTACCACACAACGGCGAGTTCCATCGCCAACGCGAATACGGACAACACGGTCCACGTGTTCAGCGATGACCTCCCCAGCGGCGAGAAGAATTTCCAGCGACAGTTCGCCACGCGCCTGCTCGTCACGAACATCCAGAACCGCCTGTTCGTGCAGAAGACCGATACCGCGGGTAAGCCCGTTGAGGGGGCGAAGTTCGGCCTGTACACGGCCGATCAGGTGACAACAGACGCAAACGGCAAGGTCGTGCTCAAGGGCGAGCAGACCCCCTACGACACCCTGACGACGGGGTCGGTCGGCAACCCGGTCCCGCTCGAAGGTGCGGGCATATTCCCGAATACGAGCAAGGAGCACAAGCCGCTTACGAAACGCACCTACTACCTGAAGGAAATCTCAGCGCCGAGCGGTTTCCTGCTCAACGACACGCTCACCAAAGTGATTGTGGACGATTACGGCGTCCATGCCGATGCCGGTACGCGCGATGACGGCGTTTCGACGTTTGTGGGCCCGGGCGCGCTGATGAAGAGCCTGGGCCAGTTTGGCGCAGAGGGCGACATCGACAACACGCTCACGTGGATCAAGGGTGTGCGGCAGACCTCGAATGGTGTGACCGATACTGACGGTAATCTGTCGTGGAGCAATGTCGATCCCGCCGGTGCCGGCGACACGGTGCACCTCAAGTACGGTGCCAACGGACGTGTCTACCAGTATGGGCCCACCGAGGAGGGCAAACCCTACCGCCTGGAGACCGAGACGGGCTGGATACGTATGGGTATCACCCAGGACGAGCAGCCCAAGGGGACCAAGTCGAAAGGTGCCCGTGCCGATCTGCGCGACATGAACAACCTGAATGCCCTGTTTACGGGCGCCACCTGCGTGCGCGTGGCTAACAAGCGCGAGGCGAGCCTCGAGGTGACGAAGAAGGTTGACGTGCCCGATGGACTGACGGGCAATAAGGATGCGGAGTTCACCTTCAAGTTCACCGTGCCCAAGGGGAAGACGTATAAGGCTGCAGTCTTCGAGAAGGCGGGCGCGGCCGATGAGAAGCAGGTCGGCGATATGTTCGACCTGACGAACGGACGCGAGCAGACCATCACGGCCGGCCAGACGATCCGCGTGTACGGTCTCGCCGAGGGTGACAAGTATACGGTTCAGGAGCTGACCCGCGCGGGCAAGATGCCGGCCGGCTTCACGCTGACCAAGCGCGAGCAGGGCGGCAACGCCCTGGGCGGCGAGGGCGACAGCATCTCCGGCACGATCGCGAAACAGAATGCCGACGGCACGTTGGCCGAAGCCAACAAGCTGGTGTTCACAAACACCTACAGCGTAAAGTCGCCGGTGACGCTCACCAATGCGTTCTGGGCGCAGAAGGTGCTCCAGGGCCGTGACTGGAAAGATGGCGATAGCTTCAAGATTTACCTGCGCGCGGACAAGGGCACGCCGATGCCCGACGGTGCCGAGAATGCACCCGTGAGTGGTATGAAGCAGGTTGTGAAGACTGTTGAGAACGGGGACAAGTTCGACTTCGGCGAGATTGAGTACACCAAGCCCGGCACCTACACCTATCTCATCGCCGAGGCCACGCCGTCTCAAAACGACGCTAGCTGGCTGCCCGGGTTCGGGTATTCAAGCGCTTCCTACCGCGTCACGGTGACGGTGAAGGATAGCGGCGACGGCACGCTGTCGCAGCCGGCAGTCAAGATGGAGCAGACCTACACCGACGACGGCGTGAGCCATGAGGACAGCCCGATCGAGGTTGCTGACAAAATCGCCAAGATAACGAACACCTATAACACCGATGAGAAGACCATCTCCTTCCACGTGCAGAAGACGTATGTCGACCAGTCCGGTGCAAATCCGCTTGTGAAGGATAAGTTCACGTTCCAGCTCGAGGCACTCGGCGGGATGAAGAATGATGCCGTGCCGAGTGGCACCCTTAAGTTCGGCGATCTTGCCTACAGCGTCGATGCCAGCAAGGTCCCCATGCCTATGGGGTGCACGTCCACCACGACCACGGCGAAGAACGATGACGGCGGTATCGCCGCGTTCCCGCAGATCACCTATACGATGGGCAGCGAGAACCTCACTTACGTGTACAGGGTGACCGAGGTCAAGGATTCCGATACATCGACGTCCAGTGGCATGGGCTACGATGACGCGGTGTACTACGTGCTGGTGAAGAACCAGCAGGTTGATAACGAGTCTGGGACGGGTAGGTGCCTGTCCTCCACGGTCACGTATTGGAAGGCCGACGGCACGCAGCTGACGGACGCCAACGGATACATTCCGTTCAAGAACACCTACACGGTGACCCAGGCGACGTCGGCGCCAATCAGGGTGCAGAAGACGTTCACCGGGCGCGCGTGGGAGACGAGCGATACGTTTGATTTCACACTGACGCCGGCGGATGACGCCACGACGAAAGCGGTTAAAAACAAGGTCGTTATCCAAAAGACGGGCACGGGCGAGGACGTTGGGGATATTGCTGCTAAGATTTCGATCTCCGGCGATGGTTCTTCCGTGACCCGTACCGCAGCCTTTGGTGTGGGCGACCTGGTGTTTACCAAGCCTGGCACGTACAAATTCAAGGTGAACGAGAAGGCGTCGGAGAACGTGGACAAGACCGGCATCAGCTATGACGGCCATACGTCCACGGTGACCTACACAGTGACCGATATCGAGAACGGCACGCATACCGGTAAGCTGACCGCGACGGTTGCGTACGACAACAAGCAGGCGATGACGGATGTCGACCGACAGGTGACGGGCGCTGCCGCGTTTACCAACACCTATACGGCCTCCGGTACCTATGCGGGCATCGATGTGACCAAGACTCTGGTTGGTACCCCGCTGAAGAATGGCATGTTCCCGTTCACCATCGAGGCGATGACGTATAACGGTACGACGGCCCCGGAGCCGGCTGATACCGATAAGTCGTTCAAGAACACCGTGGGCAAGGATGACGGTGACGATACGCAGACCGCCACGATGTCCGGCAAGCTGAAGATGAACTTCACGCAGCTGAGCTACAACAAGGTGTATGTGTACAAGGTGTCTGAGGCGCATGGCGCCAACGCTGGTGGATACACGTATGACACCGAGTACCCCGGTGACGCCTACGTGCTCATTGCGGTGAAGCCGAATCCGGACAACAAAGGCCAGCTCTACACCGAGACGACCATCGTGAAGGGCCCGGACGTGACGGCGCTCGTTGGCGAGAACGACAACGTTGATGCGCTGACGGCCGAGGCGATTAAGGGCCTCGATACCACGACCAACTACGTGCAGACGGTCTCGAGTCGCGATGCGAAGCCCGCTACGCCTATCGTCCCGTTTAAGAACGAGTACAAGGTCGAGACGGTTGAGTACGGTGCGAAGGCCGGTCTGCAGATTGAGAAGAAATTCACCGGCACCGGTGATGTGAGCAGCACATTCAGCTTTACGGTGACGCCCGAGGACTATCAGGCCGAGGGTCTGGATGGCACGAAGTTCATCCTGACCTCCGCCGACGCCGCGGCGAAGAAGCTCGGCATCACGGGTGGGACGAAGACAGTCAAGATTCCCGAGATGAAGCTTGGGGACACCAAGACCGTGAGCCTGCTGCCGAAGGGCTTGCAGTTCACACATGACGACGTGAACAATGAATACGGCGCCAACGTCTACCAATACAGGGTGGAAGAGAACGTGCCGAAGTCCGTTCCCGCCGGCTACACCTACGACAAGGCGGCCTACACCATCGAGATCGCGGTGTTCGACAACGGCGACGGTACGCTGAAAATCGAGACGACAGTTCTGAACAGTGATGGCGAGAAGGTCGATTATCGTGAGTTTGCGCCCAACGGAACGCTCGAGGGCAACACGGCAACCATCCCGTTCAAGAACAGCTACAAGACGACTGCCAGCGATAAGCTGGCCCCGCAGGTGACGAAGAAGATCTCCGGTGTTGAGAGCACGGAGAAGGCGTTCTCGTTCACGCTGACCGCCACGCCGGAGACGCAGAAGCAGATCGATGACGGCGCCCTCACAGTCTCGGATGCTCTGGCGAGCAATGAGCATGCTGAGTCAAAGGTCACGAGTGGCAAGATCATCAAGGACAAGGGCCAGACGGTCGACTTCTCGAATATGGCGTTCAACAAGGCGGGCGAGTACACGTTCACGCTCACCGAGGTGCACAACGCTGATGATGATCCCGCGGCGGACGGCGTGCAGAACGCCGGCTGGACGATGGACGATTCCACCTACACCGTCACGGTGAAGGTTGAGGACAAGAATGCCAAGCTGACTGTCACAGGCGTGACGGTAGAGAAGGGCGGCGATGACAAGAGCGAGACGCTTGAGGTCAAGAACGGCAAGGTGAACCTCGCCACCTTCAACAACACCTACGACGCAAAGGGTTCCGTAACCCTGGCGGCGAAGAAGCACTTTACAGGCGGCACCCTTGAGAACCAGCAGTTCTCATTCCAGGTGAAGGAAGGCAATAAGGTTGTCGCCGAAGAAAAGAACGATGCCAATGGCAACATCACCTTCCCGGCCATTTATTACACCGAGGCCGGTGAGCACGACTACACCATCAAGGAGGTCGAAGGCGCCGACCCGACTATCGTTTACGATGGCAAGACGGTGAAAGTGCACGTTAGCGTCACCGATAACAAGAACGGCACGCTGAGCGCGGCCGCCACCTACGACGGCGAGAAGGCCGTGCCGACCTTCACCAACTCGAAGCCGACGGCCGACGCCACTATCGAGGCGACGAAGATCCTCAAGGGCAAGGACCTGACGGCTGGTGCGTTCACTTTCGGCCTATATCAAGGCGACACGACTACGGTTGATCCCATCCAGACTGTCCAGAACGACAAGGACGGCAAGATTAAGCTCATCCTCACCGGTCTGACCATAGGCGAGTACGACTACACGCTCAAGGAGGTCGCTGACAGCGATTCGACCATCACCTACGATTTCACGGCGGTGAAGGTCCACGTCTCGGTGAAGGCGGACGGTGACAAGGCAAAGGCGACTGTCACCTATGACGACAAGAATGATGCCCCGACCTTCACTAACAAGTATCAGCCTGCCGAGACCTTGGCTACACTCACGGCGAAGAAATCGTACGTGAAGTCCGACAACACGCAGGCCACGCTCAGGGGCGGCGAGTTCACCTTCGACCTGTACGAGGGTGATCTGACGGCTGAGCAGCTGAAGGGCAAGCAGCCCATCCAGACCGCTAAGAACGGCGAGGACGGCACCGTTACCTTCCCGGCCATCAACTACACCAAGGCCGGCGAGTACAAATACACTATCGTGGAGCAGAAGGGCGACCTGTCCCACGTGGTCTACGACGATGCGGTTCACCACGCCGTGGTGAAGGTCGTGGACAACGCCGGCCAGTTGGAGGCGAGCGTCACCTACGATGACGGCAAGACGGTCGCCCCCACCTTCACGAACACCTACACCGCAAAGGGATCCGTGGAGCTGACGGCGACCAAGATCGTTGCGGTCGCGCCGGGCTTCACGCACGACACCAAGCTGAAGGGCGGCGAATACACGTTCGAGCTGAAGGACGCCGACGGCAAGGTGCTCGGCACCACGACGAACAAGGCCGATGGCACGGTGAAGTTCACGCGCAAGTTCACGCTCTCCAACCTGGGCGGCGCTGCGAGCAAGGACTTCACCTACACCATCGCGGAGAAGCCGGGCACGGAGCCGGGCATGGTCTACGACACCCATGCGCTCATCTACAAGGTGACGGTCGCGGACGATGGCACCGGCTCGCTGACGGCCACACCGCAGGTAACGAGTGGAGACAAGACCTTCACGAACACGTACCACCCGAAGGAGACCTCGGTAACGCTCAAGGCGACGAAGCGCTTCACGGGTGGCGAGCTCGCAGGGGGCGACTTCACGTTTCAGCTGCTCGACAAGGATGGCAACGTGATCCAGACCGTCCAGAATGACAAGGACGGCAAGGTCGCCTTCCAGGCAATCAGCTACGACACGCCGGGCGATCACGACTACACCATCAAGGAGGTTGCCGGCAACGACCCGACCGTCGTGTACGACACGAAGGACGTGAAGGTCCACATCAAGGTCTCCGATGAGAAGGGCGAGCTAAAGGCGACCGCCACCTACGACGGCGAGGCCGACGTTCCGACCTTCACCAACTCGAAGCCGACGACGGACGTTACCGTCGAGGCGACGAAGATCCTCACGGGCAAGGACCTGACGGCCGACGCGTTCACCTTCGGCCTGTACGACCAGGCCGGCAACGAGGTCGCCAAGGGCACCAACGACCGGGGCGGCAAGGTCGAGCTGGCCGTCAAGAACCTGAACCTGGGCGAGTACGACTACACGCTCAAGGAGGAGAAAGCCGGCCAGACCGTCGACGGCGTGGCCTACGACGCCAAGGAAGTCAAGGTCCACGTCAAGGTAGAGCAGAACCAGGGCGACAACAACAAGACGAAGGTGACCGTCACCTATGACGGTGCCGCTACGGCTCCCACCTTCAACAACACCTACGACGCAAAGGGTTCCGTAACCCTGACGGCGACCAAGACCATCAAGGTTGCGGACGGCTTCGACCACACGACGAAGCCCGCGGACGGCGAGTTCACCTTCGACCTGAAGGACGCTGCCGGCAACGTGCTCGACACCGCGAAGAACGATGCAAACGGCAAGGTCAGCTTCACGCGCGAGTTCCAGCTCTCCGACTTGGACGGCGCCGCGAGCAAGGACTTCACCTACACCATCGTGGAGCAGCCGGGCGCGGAGCCGGGCATGGTCTATGACAGCCATCCCCTCACCTATACGGTGACGGTCGCGGACGGCGGGAACGGAGCACTGAATGCGAAGGCGATCGTGACGAGCGCATCCGGCTCGGATACCTTCACCAACACCTACCAGCCGGCCGCGACCGGCCTGGCCCTCGGTGCGCAGAAGAGCTATGTGAAGAAGGACGACAACACGCCGATCGTCCCCAAGTGCGGCGAGTTCACCTTCGATGTGTACGAGGGCAACCTGACGGCTGAGCAGCTTGCCGGGGCCAAGCCCGTCCGGACCGCGACCAACGGCGCGGACGGAAGTGTTAACTTCGACGCCTTCTCCTACGCGAAGCCGGGCACGCACGAGTACACCATCGTGGAGCGGAAGGGTGATCTGGCCTACGTGACCTACGACGCCGCGGTGCACCATGCCGTGGTGACGGTTGCGGACAATGCCGGCACGCTGCAGGCGAGCGTCGCCTACGACGGCACGAATGTCACGAAGCCCAGCTTCACCAACACCTATGAGGCACAGGCGACGGACTCCGGCGCGATCGCCCTCACCAAGAGCGTTGACGTGCACGACGGCAGCTATCAGCTAAAGGCGGGAGACTTCGCCTTCGAGCTGGTGGGGTCTGACGGCTCGGTGATCCAGACCCAGAAGAACGATGCGCACGGCAAGGTTGCCTTCGACAAGCTGACCTTCGACCATGCGGGCACCTTTACCTACACGGTCCGCGAGGTGCAGCCGACGGGGGACGCGCCGGGCGTGCCGGGCGTGACCTACACCGGCAAGACGTACACCCTGACCTACGTGGTGAAGGACAACAACGACGGCAAGCTGGTGGTAGAGAACTCCACGGTGAAGCCGAGCGAGGGCACCGAGAACGGCGTCACCCCCAACACCATGACGTTTGCGAACAGCTACCAGCCGGGCGCGACCTCCTACCAGATCTCCGGCACCAAGGTGCTTGAGAATACCGATTCGGCCACCATGCGGACGCCCGCCGATGGCGAGTTCACGTTCGCGCTGATTGACGTGGCCACCGGGCAGGAGATCGACCGGACCACGAACGTGGGTAACGCGTTTACCTTCAAGGCCATCTCGTACACCGCGACTGGTTCGCATGCGTACCAGGTGAAGGAGGTTGCGGGCCAAGATGGCACCATCACTTACAGCGATGCGGTGTTGGATGTGACGGTGAGTGCGACCGACGACGGCAGCGGCCAGCTGACCGCGACGGCGAACAAGACGGCCGCGGATCTGACCTTCACCAACACCTACACGCCGACGGCAACGACGGCGACGATTACCGGAACGAAGGCCCTGACCGGCCGCGACCTGGCCGAGGGTGAGTTCTTCTTCGACCTGAAGGACGCCGACGGTAACGTGGTGCAGACGGTGCAGAACGGCGCCGACGGCACGTTCGGCTTCGCGCCGCTGCAGCTGGACAAGGTGGGGACGTACGTCTACACCGTGTCCGAGCGGGCAGGGGCGACGGCGAACGGCGTCACCTACGACACGACGGTCTTTACCGCGACGGTGACGGTGACGGAGAATGCGGAGACGCACGCGCTGGAGGCGCAGGTTGCCTACAGCAAGGGCGGCAAGGCTGCGGATGCGGTGGCGTTCAGCAACAGTTACGCGCCGGCCGCGACTGAGGTGAAGCTGGGGGCCTCCAAGGTGCTGAGCGGCGAGGACCTGAAGGAAGGGCAGTTCTCCTTCCAGCTGAAGGATGCCGACGGCAAGGTGCTGCAGACCGCAAAGAACGCGGCGGACGGCACGGTGGGCTTCGAGGCGATCTCGTACGACAAGCCCGGAACGTACGCCTACAGCATCTCCGAGGTGGACGACGGTCAGAAGAACGTGACGTACGACGCGGCCGAGCACCGGGTAACGGTGACGGTGACGGACGACGGTGCGGGCCATCTGGTGGCGACGGTAACCTATGACGGCGCCGTGGCGCCGGTGTTCAAGAACACGTACACGCCGCCGACCACCCCGCCGACGGAGCCGCCCACCAATCCGCCGAGCAAGTCACCGGTGCCGAAGGAGGAGAAGCCGGGTCTGCCGTATACGGGCGATACCAGCTTGTCGCCGATGGCCCTGGGTGGCATCGCGGGCGGCGCGGTGGTGCTGATCGCCGCAGGCGTTATCCTGCGGCGCCGGAACCGGTAGCTACGGCGGCCGAGAAGGGCTTTGATTGAGGGCGGGTGGTCGCAGGGCGCGGCCGCTCGCCCTTTTTGGTGAAAGGCTATGTTAACCCGCCGTTTGCACGTCCGGCTCCAGATGGAACTCGTACTCCGGCTCCATCATCTTCTTCCGGATCTTTTCGTAGCGCCCGTCGTCGAGCTGCTCGCGCATGAGCGACGTCCTGTCCCCGACGCGTGCGGCCTCGCGCAGCCATCTGAACCACATCAGGCAGCTGTGGAGCCTGCGGGTCGATACGCCCTTGAACCTCTCGAGAAAGTGGCCGAGCGAACCCTGCGCTTCAGCATCCTCTGGACCGTGTCCCGCTCGTACCCGGTGAGCCTGCCGTGGGTCCTCGGGACCGCCCTCGCGGCGCCCTTCCCGCCCTTTCCGGACATGGCGTCCTCCGATCTCCCGGGGCCGGCCGATCCGGCCCTCAGGGTATCGGATTCCCAAATTTATCCGTATATGTGCGGATGAATGCGGGAGGCGTTCGGATGAAGTTGTATTCAAGGAAAGAGACTGACCCTTTGTCGCATTCCGTGCGGGTTATATGCAGGTATGCCTGCGCACGCTATCATGTATGGGTTAGACCGCAACTATGTACCTCATACGCGAAGGGATGCGCATGTATCTGAAGATCGACATGTTCTAGCTGGGCTTACCCCCGCAGTGGCGCCGCGCGCCCCATCAACTCTGCCGATTTTCGCCTTCACGCACATAAAGGAGTCCCGCCATGCGCGACAAGCTCGAAAAGATCATTAAGGCCTACGAGGAGCTCGAGAAGAAGCTTTCCGACCCGGCCGTCGCCTCCGACATCAAGGAGTTCACGCGTCTCAACAAGGAGTACGCACACCAGTCCGACCTCATCGCTGCCTCGCGCGAGTACATCGGCGCGCTCGATGACATCGAGGCCGCCAAGGAGATGCTCCGCGACACCAGCGATGCGGACGAGAAGGAGATGCTCCAGATGGACATCTCCGAGAACGAGGAAAAGCTTCCCCAGCTCGAGGAAGACATCAAGTACATGCTCATCCCGAGCGACCCCAACGACGACAAGAACACCATCGTCGAGATTCGCTCCGCCGCCGGTGGCGACGAGGCAGCCATCTTCGCCGGCGACTTGTACAAGATGTACCAGCGCTTCTGCGAATCGCGCGGCTGGAAGACCACCGTGCTCGATTCCAGCCCCAGCGAGGCCGGCGGCTTTAAGTCCATCGAGTTCAAGGTCGAGGGCGACCGCGTCTACTCCGTCATGAAGTTCGAGTCCGGCGTGCATCGCGTCCAGCGCGTTCCCAAGACCGAGTCCCAGGGCCGCATTCAGACCTCCACGGCTACCGTCGCCGTACTTCCCGAGGCCGAGGAAATTGACGTCCAGATCAACCAGTCCGACCTGCGCATCGACACCTACTGCGCCTCCGGCCCTGGCGGTCAGTGCGTTAACACTACCTACTCCGCCGTGCGCATCACCCACTTGCCCACCAACACCGTGGTGCAGTCGCAGGAGCAGCGCTCCCAGATTCAGAACCGCGAGGTCTGCATGCAGATGCTGCGTGCTCGTCTGTACGAGATGGAGCTCGAGAAGCAGCAGGCAGAGCTTGGTGCTGAGCGCCAGAGCCAGATCGGCCACGGCAACCGTTCCGAGAAGATCCGTACCTACAACCAGCCCCAGGACCGCGTGACCGATCACCGCATCGGTTTCAACTCCACCTACAACGGCGTCCTTCTGGGCGATCAGCTCGGCACCGTCATCGAGGCGCTCGCCGCCGCCGAGCGAGCCGAGAAGCTGGCACAGGCTGTTTAGGTTACGCGGTTTTACCAAACCGCGTAACGGCTCGACGCTGCAAACGCCCCTAAGCGGCAATCTGACGTTCAATCGTCGGTCGCGTACCGAAGTACGCTTCCCTCCTCTTTCACGTCACCTTGCTCGCTTAGGGGCGTTTTCGCTGACTTATGCTCAACCTGCGGCGCCTTAGAGGTGGTCATTGGGGACGTTCTTAAACGACTAGGTTGGGCTTATTGCTTTGAGATGTTATTCAATCGTCTTTGATAGACTTCAAGCTGTCTACCTGCTGAAAGCAATTAACGGTATGCATCTGCAATTGAAAATATTGCTTGAAAAATCGTCCAAGAAGTCGCGGGGTGATTTTTGACGCGTTGCGCGTCAAGTGATGTGGCAAGCGTTTGGTTAGATATTGGTTAGTTTTGGGGCAACCTTGCCAAAAGCTTGACGAATGCAAATCTGGACGTCGGCGAATGAACACTTTGAGCGAGCTCGGTGCAAAATTCTGGGCTGATTCTCGATAATCGCTTCCAATCGTCCCTTGCCGCGTGCCACCCTCGCGTACAATCTGCTCCGACATTCGCGCGCCGCCCGGCGCTTAAGAGGGGAGGACCCCATGGCAAACGAGATCTGGACCATCAAGCGTTGTCTCGAGTGGACCAAGGAGTACCTGGCCGAGCGCGGTGAGGAGCATCCCCGTCTTTCTGCCGAGTGGCTGCTGTGCGCGGCCACGGGCCTGGCGCGTATCGACTTGTATATGCGCATGGACGAGACGCTCGACGCATCGCAGCTCGAGACCATGCACGCGGCGGTCGTCCGTCGCGCGAAGGGCGAGCCGCTGCAGTACATCACCGGCAGCACGCAGTTTCGCATGATCGACGTCGCGTGCGCCCCCGGTGTGCTCATTCCGCGCCCCGAGACCGAGATGCTCGTCGAGGAAGTCCTCAATTATCTGGATGCCGAGGTGCTGAGCCCCGAGGCTGCTGCCCGTCAGCGTGTTGAGCTGCCTTGGAACGATGAGGTCGAGCAGGCCCGCAAAGCCGAGGCGGCGCTGGCTGACGAACGCGCGGCCGCCGAGCGCCGTGCCGCCAACCTGACGGCCGCCGATGAGGCTGCGCTGGGTAGCGACGTGCTCGGTAGCCGCGCCTATGCCGAGGAACTGGCCGACCGCGAGGCCGAGGAAGCCGCCGCGCAGGCAGCAGAAGCCGAAGCGGCAGAAGCAGAGGCCATGGAAACCCCCGAGCCCGAGCTCGACGAATACGGCATCGCCATTGAGGACAACGACCAACAGGCGACTCCCGCGCAAGATGCCGCCGAGGCTAACGTATCTGCCCCAACCGAGCCCTGCACTGCCCGCGTTCTCGAGGTCGGCTGCGGCACGGGCTGCATTTCGCTCTCCCTTGCCTGGGAGCGCCGCGGCCACGTTACCTGCACCGCCACCGATATCGAGCCGCGCGCCATCGATCTGGCCACCAAAAACCGCGACGCCCTCGGCCTCACGGCAGATGAGGTTGCCTTTAGCCTCACCAACCTGGTGAGTTCCATTCCCCGCGAAGAGTGGGGCACCTTTGATGTGCTCGTCTCCAACCCGCCTTACATCCCGACCGACGTCATGCGCTCGCTGCCGCACGAGGTCAAGGACTTTGAGCCCGACCTGGCGCTCGAGGGCGGCGCCGACGGCCTCGATATTTTCCGCCGCCTGCTCAATGCGGCGCCTTACATGCTGCGCGCCGGCGGCCTGTTTGCCTGCGAGCTCTACGAGGGTGCCCTCGATGCCGCGGCCGAGCTCTGTCGCCAGGCAGGCCTTTCGGACGTGCGTATCGTCCATGACCTCACCGATCGCCCCCGCATCGTCCGAGCCATCGTCACCGAGCCCAAACAGCGTATTTAAGCTGAATTAATAGACATTTGCGCAAGTTTGTCCTTGCAATATACCGTAAAACTTCTACTATAGAAGGAGAAAGGTATGTCAAATCAGCTGCATCGGTACCGTATCGTGCTTGATTACATTGAACCTTGGCTTGATGAGCAGGATGAAGCTACGCTGAAGCAGATTTATGCAGACCTTTTGGTGCTCGAGAAGGAAGGTCCCAGCCTTGGTCGTCCGCTGGTTGACCGCGTAAAGGGCTCGAAGCTTCATCATTTAAAGGAGCTGAGAGTGACGTCGTGTGGTGGGCAGGTGATTCGCATCCTCTTCGCCTTTGACCCCAAGCGCCAGGCGGTATTGCTATTGGCGGGTGATAAGTCGCGAGCGGGATCGTCAAGGGCAAAATGGAACGGTTGGTATGCGATCAACATTCCAAGGGCCGAGCAAATATACCGTCGCCACGTAAGGAGGCTCGATCGAGATGGAACTGCATGAGTATATGGAATCTCGCGGGATAACACGCGACTCCATTACCGCCGAGCAGGAGAGGACTCGCGATCGTATCGAAGCCTATAAGCTTGCTCAGATTCGCAGGTTAAAAGATCTAACACAGGCGTCGGTCGCCCAGTCGATGGGCGTTTCTCAAAAACGTGTATCCGAGCTCGAGCGTGGGGAGTTGGGTTCGATGAGGCTCGACACGCTGAGCAGGTACGCAGAGAGCCTCGGCGGAAAACTGGTTGCAAGCATCGAGTTTCCCGATCGTACCGTTACGCTTGCGCGCTAAAAATCTTCAATTAACCCCCTCACTTTCACCGACTACTAGAGCCGCTCACCAAACCAACATGCACTCTGGCCAAATAGGTTGAACGTTTCGTGCGAGAATGCCCCTCAGTAAACAAACTTTCACCAGAGCGTAAGGGGCTGGCATACACATGCAGACGGTCTATCGGGTATACGAGGGAACGCGCGAGCCGCATCGGCTTGCCGTCGAGCGCACAGCCGAGGTGCTCGGCCGCGGCGGCCTGGCCTTGATTCCGACCGAGACCGTCTACGGTGTCGCCGTGGCAGTCAACGCCTTCTCGGACGCCGTGCCCCAAGATACAAGCGAATTCCCATCGTGGCCGCGCGATCCGCAGGCTGCCGTCAACGGTGCCGCAGTCCCTGCGCTCGGCACCGGCTATCGACGCATCTTCACTCTCAAGCAACGTGAACTCACCCAAACGGTCGCCTGGCTGGTCGATGGCGTCGAGGCGCTCGACCGCTATGGCGTGGATATCCCGGAAGATGCCCGCGTACTTGCGCGACGATGCTGGCCGGGAGCCCTGACTATCGTGGTCAAGGCGGCTCCCTGCGTGCCGACCTTTATGCGTGCTGCCGACGACACCGTGGCCCTGCGCGCTTCGGCCTCTCCCGTGGTCCAAGCGCTCATCCGCGCCTGCGGCAGTCCCCTTGCCTGCACGAGCGCCAACACACACGGCGCGCCCTCGCCGGCAAGCTTTGCCGCCGTCGAAGGTCGCATCCTGGAGGGGGTCGATGTTGCCGTCGACGCCGGCGAGACCCCGTGTCGCGACGCCTCGACCATCGTGTCGTTCCAGCGCGGCGGGCTCCAGATCCTGCGCCAAGGCGCACTTCCCGCATCAGAGATCGAACGGGTCCTGTCCGACCCGATGCAATAGAAAGGTGTAAGCGATGTCGTTGAATCTGGGCAGCCTGGGCATGGAAGATGCCTCGTTTAACTTTGGCGGTTCCTACATCATGGCGCTCGACTGCGGCACCACCTCGGTACTTGCGACCATCGTCGACGAGTATGGATGCATCGTCGCGCAGGCACGTCGCAGCGTCAAAACGAGTTTTCCGCGTCCCGGTTGGGTAGAGCAAGACCCCATGACGGTCCTTGCCAGCCAGATTGCCGTCATGATGGAGGTTCAGTTTAAGAGCGGCATCCATTCCGATCGCATCGCCGCCATCGGCATCTCCAACCAGCGCGAGACCACGGTGGTCTGGGACCGCGTGAGCGGCCAGCCCATCTATAACGCCATCGTATGGCAGTGCCGTCGTACCGCGCCGGCGATCGACGCGTTGGTTGAACAGGGTTGCGAGGAGCTGGTGCGCTCCCGCACGGGACTCACGCTTGACCCGTATTTCTCGGCCTCCAAGGTGCAGTGGATTCTCGACAACGTCGACGGCGCACGCGAGAGCGCGGCGGCGGGCGACCTCATGTTTGGCACCATCGACACCTGGCTCATCTACAACCTCACCGGCGGCCAGGTCTTTGCCACCGACTACACCAATGCCAGCCGCACGGCACTCTTTAATATCCATACGCTCGATTGGGACGACGACCTGCTGGCGCTCTTTGACGTTCCACGTTCCATGATGCCCGAGGTTCGCTGGAGCTCGGGCGACTACGGCCGCGTCGCGAGCGACATCATGACCAACATGCCGCCCATCATGGGCGTGGCGGGTGACCAACAGGCGTCGCTGTTCGGCCACTGCTGCTTCTATCCCGGCCAGACCAAAAACACCTATGGCACGGGCTGCTTTATGCTCATGAACACCGGTGACGAGATCGTCGAATCCAAGAATGGCCTGGTCTCCACCATCGGTATCGCTGCGGACGGCAAAGTCAGCTATGCGCTCGAGGGCTCTATTTTTGCCGCCGGTTCAACGATGAACTGGCTTCGCAACAACATGGGCATCATCTCGAGTGTGAGCGAGTCGGCACAACTCGCCGCTTCGATTAGCGACAACGAGGGCTGCTACTTCGTTCCCGCCTTTGCAGGTTTGGGTGCTCCCTGGTGGGACCCGCATGCCCGCGGTATCGTGTGCGGTCTGACCGGCGCCTCGAGCCGTGCGACCATCGTACGTGCCGCCTGCGAATCCATGGCATATCAGAGCTACGACGTGCTGCGCGCCATGGAGCAGGACGTGGGGCTTTCGATTGAGCGCCTGTCTGTCGATGGCGGTGCCTCGCGCAACGAGTTCATCATGCAATTCCAGGCCGACCTGCTGGATATCCCCGTGCTGCAATGCGAGACGGTGGAGACCACGGCAATCGGTGCCGCGTACTTGGCGGGTCTTGCCGTCGGCTATTGGGAAGACCTTGAAGAGCTGGAGCAAAATGCCCAGATCGTTAGGACCTTCCTTCCCCATATGTCCGCCGAGCGTCGCGAGCAAAACCTTGCGGGCTGGCGTGATGCAGTCAAGCGCTCGCTCAGTACCGCACAGTAGGGCTGCGATGGGCTGCTCGATACAACAAACCGCTAAACTTATGCATGGCGTGCGGCGGCAACATTGCTGCGCGCCTTGTCAGCAAGGCCGTTTTGCGGCTGCAACGAAAGGGGCAATCAACCCATGACCGTCACCTACGATGCGTCCCGTGTGACGCTTGTCGATCATCCGCTCGTCCAGCACAAGCTGTCGATCCTGCGCGACAAAAACACCGGCACCAACCAGTTCCGTCAGCTCGTGCGCGAACTCGCGCTTTTTGACGGCTACGAGGCCATGCGCGACCTGCCTATGGAAGACGTCGAGGTCGAGACCCCCATCACTACTGCCACGTTCAAACAGCTTGCCGGCAAGAAACTCGCCATCGTGCCCATCCTGCGTGCGGGCCTTGGCATGGTCGACGGTATCCTCGACCTGGTGCCCTCCGCTCGCGTGGGCCACATCGGCATGGAGCGCGACGAGGTTACCCATGAACCTCACGAGTATTACTGCAAGATGCCCAAGGATATCGACCAGCGTATCTGTCTGGTCGTCGACCCTATGCTCGCCACGGGCGGCTCGGCCGAGATGGCCATCAGCTATCTGCGCGAGCGCGGCGTCAAGGACATTCGCATGCTGTGCATCGTCGCGGCCCCCGAGGGCCTCAAGTCACTGACCGAGAAGGATCCCGACGTGCATATCTATACCTGCGCTATCGACGACCATCTCAACGAGGCCGCCTACATCGTTCCCGGCCTCGGCGACGCCGGCGACCGCATCTTCGGCACGCTCTAGTCGCTGGGCTAAGACGGCCGCGGCTGCAAATACGAAGAAACGGTGCGCGCGGTCGAACAAAAGGCGACCGCGCGCACTCCTGTTAACGGACGTTTAGCCCAGAGGGGTTCGAGAAAAACGTATTACCTACCTGCGGCATAAAGAAGGTCTTAAGAAAACGAACAGGTGCGTATTAACCGATGCTTTTTCGGTTGTACTTTAGCGATTGGCTCGTACAATAGTCACCAATGTTTGGCGGGAACTGTTCTGGGAAGCGTTAAAAAAAGAAAGTGAGGACGCCAGTGTTTCAGATAGCCGATCTGCTCGCTATCGTTGCAGGCGCCATCGCGGGCGCGGTCGCCTTTCTTCCCTTTGTTTTTACGCTCAAGCCGGTTCTTGACGATAAACAGAATGCGGACATGCTCAAGGGTATGGTGAGCCTGGCGGTCTCGGCAATCGCCCTGCTCGTCTTTACCTTGGTTGTGTTTGCGTTGTTCGGAGAGGCGTTTCGCATGTTCCTCCTGGGCGAGGCGATCGGCTTCGTGGCCTTTATGGCCGCCTGCGCGGTTCGCGTCGCCAAGGTGCTGCGAGATCCTCATGAGGTCGAAAGGTAAGTCGTGGAAATTTTTGAAAAGCTGCCTGATGAGATTAATCATCTGGTCAGCGAGTTCAGCTCCACCCCTGTCGTGGGCGATCTGAGCTGCGGCATCACGCAGTACTCGTTTTGGCTGATCGTCTCCACGATCGTGCTCCTGATCGTCCTGGCCGTGTTCAAGAAGAAGCAGACCCTGGTTCCCAAGGGCTTCTTCGTCAACGGTTTCGAGTACATCATCGAGTACGTCGAGAACGATATCGGCAAGGGCGTCGTGGGTGAGAACTGGAAGAAGCACTTCCCGTTCCTGTGCTCGCTTTTCCTGTTCATCCTGATCAATAACATGATTGGCCTGATTCCGGGAATGAAGCCCGGCACCGGCGCAATCGGCTCCACCGCCGCGCTCGCCATCTTCGCCTTCGTGTACTTCATCTACTACGGATGCAAGGCTCACGGCGTGATCGGCTACATCAAGAGCCTCGCCCCGCAGGGCGTGAGCTTCCCGATGAACGTGCTTGTGTGGGTCGTCGAGCTTTTCTCGACCTTCCTGCGCCTCATCACGCTTGCCGTCCGTCTGTTCTGCAACATGTTCGCAGGACACGTGGTCATGGGCTCGTTCGCCATCATGGCGAGCATGTTCATGCAGCCGCTGCTTCAGCAGGTTTCCGCGGCTCACGCCGTCGGCGCCCTGCCTTCGCTGGCCTGGCTTGCCATCCTCATCCTGATCTATGCGATCGAGCTTGTAGTCGGCGCCATCCAGGCTTATGTCTTCACGGTCCTTACCGCCGTGTATGTCTCCGAGGCAGAGGAGGTTGCGGAGGAGGAGTAGTCTTCCGTTCGCGCCTTAAAGGTAAGGCAATTCGTTAAACCGCTGGTGCCCGTACCCATGGAGCCCGGCAGTTATAAATAAGGTTATCCTGCGTGAAATAAGACACGCACGACAAAGGAGGAATCGTGGGAGTTATCGGTTACGGTCTCGGTGTTATCGGCGCTGGTCTTGCTATCGGCCTGTCTGCTCTGGGTGCTACGGGTGCTATGGCCCGTCAGCCTGAGGTCCAGGGCCGCGTGTTCACCGTCTTCATCATGGGCTCCGCCTTCGGCGAGGCTCTGGCTCTGATCGGCTTCGTTGTCGCGCTGATCGTTAAATAGCACGGAGCGTCAAGTATGAATCTTTCATCCCAGAAGAGCGCGATCGCACTCTCCGCGTCCGCGGCCGCGCTGCTCATGCCGGTTTCCGCGTTCGCCGAGGACGGCGCTGCCGGTGCGGACATCCTCATCCCTAAGATGGCGGAGTTCATCCCGGCACTTATCGCCTTCCTGATCATCTGGATCGTGCTGGCCAAGGTCGCCCTGCCGGGCATCATGAAAACCATGGAGGAGCGCGGCAAGAAGATCGAGGAGAGCCTCGACGAGGCCGAGAAGACCAAGCAGGAGGCTATCGCCAAGCGCGCTGAGTCCGACTCGATCGTCACCGACGCCCGTCGTCAGGCTGCCGACATCGTTCTCGAGGCCCGTAAGGACGCCGAGTCCGAGCGCGCCCGTATCATCGAGGCTGCTCACAAGGAGGCCGAGGAGATCATCGCCAAGGCCCATACGACCGTCGAGGACGAGCGCAAGTCCATCTACGCCGGTGCCGCGAGCTCCATCGCCGACCTGTCCGTTGCCGTCGCCACCAAGATCGTGGGCGAGGCACTCGAGGACGATGCCGAGCAGAAGAAGCTCATCGAGCGCTACATCCAGGAAGCAGGTAGCCTGAATGCCGACTAGCCGCTATCAGGACAAGGTGCTCGAGACCTACGCGCGTTCCCTTTTGGAAGCCGCCAAGGCCGAGAACCATGTGTTCGAGGACCTCGAGATGGTCGAGCGCTTGGCTTCTGCCAGCCCCGAGATCATCGCCGTGCTCGACACCATGTCCAAGCGCGACCAGCTCGACCTTCTTCCCAAGGTGGCAGCTGCCTTTAAGTATGTTGCCGAGGAAGACGAGGATGTAGTGGGCGTGACCGTCACCACGGCGATCCCGCTCGACGACGAGCTGCGTCAAACCATCACTAAGAAATGCGAGCAGGACTTCGGCCGCAAGGTATTCCTTATCGAGCAGGTCGACCCGTCTATCGTGGGCGGCCTGGTGCTCGAGGCCCGCGGCGAGCGTCGTGACATTTCCGTCAAGACGCAGCTGCGCGTTGCGCAGGAGACCCTCGCAAACTCTGCTAATTCGTACGGAGGTGAAGCCTAATGTCCGAAACCCTCAATGCCCAGGATATCGCCAAGAAACTGCAGGAGCAGCTCACGAGCCTCTCCGCGACGGTCGATACGCATGAGGTTTCAACGGTCGACGAGGTAGGCGACGGCATCGCGCGCGTCACCGGCCTCAAGAGCGCCATGGCAGGCGAGCTTCTGGAGTTCAAGAGCTCCGATACCGGTGAGACCGTCTTCGGCCTTGCCCAGAACCTTGACCGTGACGAGGTCGGCGCCGTTCTGTTTGGTGCCGTCGACTCCATCAAGGAAGGCGACGAGTGCCGCACCACTGGCCGCATTATGGATATCCCCGTGAGCCGTGCCATGCTCGGCCGCGTCGTCAATCCGCTCGGCCAGCCTATCGACGGTTTGGGTGACATTGTCGCCACGCACCGTCGTCCTATCGAGTTTAAGGCCCCCGGCGTCATCGACCGTACCCCGGTGTGCGAGCCGGTTCAGACCGGTCTGTTGGCCATCGACTCCATGGTGCCTATCGGCCGTGGTCAGCGTGAGCTCATCATCGGCGACCGTAAGACCGGTAAGACCGCCATTGCCATCGACGCTATCCTCAATCAGCGCGGCAAGGGCATGGTCTGCATCTATGTCGCCATCGGCCAGAAGGCCTCCACGGTTGCCAACATCCGCGAGACCCTCGCTCAGCACGGTGCGCTCGAGTACACCATCATCGTTTCGGCAACCGCTGCCGATTCCGCCCCTATGCAGTACATCGCGCCTATGGCCGGTGCCGCTATCGGCGAGTTCTTCATGTACAACGGCGAGGACGGCAAGCCCGCCAGCGAGACCAACCCCGGCGGCCACGTGCTCGTCATCTACGACGACCTGTCCAAGCAGGCTGTGGCCTACCGTCAGATGTCGCTGACGCTGCATCGTCCGCCCGGACGCGAGGCCTATCCTGGCGACATCTTCTACCTGCACTCTCGTCTGCTCGAGCGTGCCGTCAAGATGTCCAAGAAGAACGGTTACGGCTCCATGACGGCTCTGCCGATCATCGAGACCCAGGACGGCGACGTCTCGGCCTACATTCCGACCAACGTCATTTCCATTACCGATGGTCAGATCTACCTGCAGTCCGAGCTCTTCTTCCAGGGCCAGCGCCCGGCAGTCGACGTGGGTATCTCCGTGTCCCGCGTCGGTGGCGACGCACAGACCAAGGCCATGAAGCAGGTTGCCGGCAATCTTCGTCTTGACCTCGCTTCGTACCAGGAGCTCGCCGGCTTTACGCAGTTCGGCTCCGACCTCGACGAGGCCACGCAAAAGCAGCTTACCCACGGCGCTCGCATGACTGAGCTCCTTAAGCAGCCGCGCTACAAGCCGTTTGAGGTTGGCGAGCAGATTGCAGTTCTGTTTGCAGGCAACGAGGGCTTCCTGGACGACCTGGAGATCGCCGACGTGCTGCCTTTCCGCGCTGAGCTTATCGAGTACCTGGACAACGGCTTTGGCTCGCTGCTCGATAAGGTTCGCGCCAAGAAGATCGACGATGACACCAAGGCTGAGCTTCTGCGCGTTATCGGTGACTTCAAGCAGCAGTTCATGGCCAAGCACCATGCCGATACGACTGGATCAGAGGAGAACTAAGCCCTATGGCCAACCTTCGCGACATTAAGAAGCGAATCTCCTCGGTTACCACGACCAAGCAGATCACGCGCACGATGGAGATGGTCTCTACGGCCAAGATCCGTCGTGCCCTCGATCGCTCCAAGCAGGCCGAGCCCTATAAGGAGGCGCTGACCGACGTCATGTTGACGGTCGCCGGCGACGCCTCCTGCTCGGGCACCGATCCCATGCTACAGAAGCATGAGAGCGTCAAGCATGGCCTGATTGTCGTTATTGCCTCGGACCGCGGCCTTGCCGGCGGTTTCAATACGACGGTGGAGCGCACGGCCGAAAAGCTCGCCGCTTCTTGGGCGAACGATGGCATCGAGTGCGAGATCATTGCGTGTGGACGTAAGCCGGCCACGTATTTCCGCGACCGCGCAAACGTCGTCATGCACTTTGAGGGCAATTCCTCCGAGCCCGATTTTAATCAGGCTCGCATGATTTCCTCTCATATCTGCGATGCGTATCGTGCCGGCGAGCTTGACCGCGTCGAGCTTGTCTACCACCACGCCAAGAACCGCGTGGATCAGGAGCTTCGCGTCGAGCACTTGCTGCCGCTCGATCCCGAGATGATCGCTATGGCCCACGGTCCGCGTAAGAACGAGACCGACGCCCCTAAGCGCATCTCGTCCACGTTCGAGTTCGTGCCCTCTCCCGAGCATGTTCTCGGCAAGCTTGTACCGTCGTATATCCTGACGGTCATCTACCAGGCCCTGATCGATTCGGCGGCTGCCGAGCAGGGTGCACGTCGCAAGGCCATGCACTCCGCGACGGAAAACGCCACCGCGATCATCTCGACCCTTACCCGCACGTATAGTCGCGTGCGCCAGGCTTCGATCACGACCGAGATTAACGAGATCGTCGGCGGAGCCTCAGCATTGGAGGAACAGTAATGGCTAATAACACCGTAAAGCTTGCGGTCGAGGAAGCCACCAAGAAGACGACTGCCGGTGATGGTCGCATCGTGCGTATCATCGGCCCTGTCGTCGACGTCAAGTTTGACGGTGCGGTGCCCCCGATCTACAACGCGCTCACGGTCGAGGCCGAGACCCCGATCGGTCACCTGAGCACGATCCTCGAGGTTGAGAGCCAGCTTCCGGGCGGCGTCGTCCGCACGGTCGCCATGTCCTCGACCGACGGTCTGCAGCGTGGTCTCATTGCCACCGATACCGGTGAGCCCATGAAGATGCCCGTTGGTCCCAAGACACTCGGCCGCATTTGGAACGTCATGGGCAAGCCCGTCGACGGCAAGCCTATGCCCGAGGTGGAGGAGTTCTATCCCATCCACCACGCAGCGCCCCGCTTCGACGAGCTCACCACCAAGACCGAGATCTTCGAAACCGGCATCAAGGCCGTTGACCTGCTCGAGCCCTACATCCGTGGCGGCAAGACGGGTCTGTTCGGCGGCGCCGGCGTCGGCAAGACCGTTCTGATTCAGGAACTCATTAACAACCTCGCCCAGGAGCATGGCGGCACCTCGGTGTTCACCGGTGTCGGCGAGCGTACCCGTGAGGGTACCGACCTTTATCTCGAGATGAGCGAGTCGGGCGTTATCGACAAGACCTGCTTGGTCTATGGTCAGATGAACGAGCCGCCCGGAGCGCGTCTGCGCATCGGTCTGGCCGGCCTTACCACCGCTGAGTACTTCCGCGATCGCGGCCAGGACGTTCTGCTGTTCATCGACAACATTTTCCGCTTCTCCCAGGCAGGTTCCGAGGTTTCCGCACTGCTGGGCCGTATGCCGTCCGCCGTCGGTTACCAGCCCACGCTGGCTACCGAGATGGGTGACCTCCAGGAGCGCATTACCTCGACCAAGACGGGCTCCATTACCTCCGTCCAGGCTGTCTATGTCCCTGCAGACGACCTGACCGACCCGGCGCCTGCCACGACGTTTACGCACCTCGACGCCACCACGGTTCTTTCGCGTAGCATTTCGTCGCTCGGCCTGTTCCCGGCTATCGACCCGCTCGCGTCTTCTTCGGACGCTCTCGATCCCTCGATCGTCGGCGAGGAGCACTACCGTGTTGCCGTCAAGGTCCAGGAGCTCCTGCAGGAGTACTCCGACCTTCAGGACATCATCGCCATTCTGGGTATGGACGAGCTGTCCGAGGAGCAGCGCCTTACGGTCAACCGTGCTCGTAAGATCCAGCAGTTCCTCTCGCAGTCCTTCCACGTTGCCGAGAAGTTCACCGGCAACCCCGGCGTCTACGTCCGTGTCGAGGATACCGTCCGCTCCTTCGCCGAGATTGTCGACGGCAAGGCCGATGACCTGCCCGAGCAGGCATTCCGCTATGCCTCCACGATTGAGGACGTGCGCGAGCGCGCCCGCAAGATGGAGGAGAAGTAGGTTATGCGTATCCGCATCGTGTGCCCCGTGAGCCTCGCCTATGAGGGTGACGCTGCGTTTGTGTCGATTCCGTCTACGGATGGCGAGTTTGGCGTTTTACCTGCTCACTCCAGCGAAATCTGCACGATCGACCGCGGTTACGTTCGCGTTTCCGATAAGGCCATGGGCACTGTCGACCACACGTTTGCCGTGGCCGGCGGCTATGCCCAGGTTGCGGAAGATGTCGTGACCGTCCTCGCCGAGCGCGCTTGCGATTTGGCGACCGTCGACGCCGACAAGGTTAAAGCTGATATTCAAGGTTTTGAAGAGAAGCTGGGTAATTTGTCGGAGGATGATGCACGCCGCGCCTACCTCTATAATGAAATCGCATGGTGTAAGCTCAAGCTTGCCCAATAGTCAAACGTTTTAGCGTTCGACCATTTGCGAACACATCATGCCCGGGATGGCCCAGCCACCCCGGGCATGCTTTTTGAAAGGGTAGACCTTGGATATTATCCGCGTTGAGGGTGGCCACGCCATCGGAGGTTCCGTGCCTGTCTCGGGTGCTAAGAACTCCGCGCTCAAACTTATGGCGGCAACGCTTCTGGCGCCGGGCAAGACGACGCTGCGGAACGTGCCCGATATTTCCGATGTCCACGTGATGGGCAAGGTGCTCAAGGGCATGGGCGCTACGATCGATGTTCTCGACGAGCACACGCTCGAGATCGATACCTCCCAGGTCGATTCTTGGGAGGCGCCCTACGAGCTTGTCGCCAAGATGCGCGCCTCCACGGCTGTGATGGGTCCCCTGCTGGGTCGTTTCCATCGCGCCAAGATCGCCATGCCGGGCGGCTGCAACCTGGGTGCTCGCAAGATCGATATGCATATCTTGGGTCTCGAGGCTCTGGGCGTCGAGTTCGACACCGCCCACGGCTACATCAACGCTAATGCGCCCCAAGGTCTGCGCGGTACCACCGTCACGCTCGAGTTCGCCAGCGTCGGTGCGACCGAGAACCTCATCATGGCCTCTGTGCGCGCACAGGGCACCACGGTTATCGACAATGCCGCCCGCGAGCCCGAGATCGTCGATCTCGCTAACATGCTCAACGAGATGGGCGCCAAGATTGTTGGCGCCGGTACGCCCGTCGTGACTATCGAAGGCGTGGAAGAGCTCCATCCCGTTACCCATCGCGTGGTGGGCGACCGCATCGAGGCCGGTACCTTTATCGTTGCCGGTGCGTTGATGGCCGACGATCGCGGTGTCGATGTCACGGGCTTTTGCCCCATTCACTTGGGCATGGTGCTCAAGAAGATGGAGCTCATGGGTATCGACTGCGAGCGCGTCGAGGATGGCGTCCATGTGAACCGTGCCGAGCGTATCAAGCCGGTCGACATCCAGACGCTTCCGTTCCCCGGTTTCCCGACCGACATGCAGGCGCAGATTATGGTGCTCTCCGCCCTTGCCGACGGCAGTTCCGTTATTACCGAAAACATCTTCGAGAATCGCTTTATGTTTGCCTCTGAGCTGGTGCGCATGGGTGCCGACATTCGTATCGAGAGCCATCATGCCATGATTCATGGCGTCAAGGGCTTCTCGGGTGCACAGGTTACCTCGCCCGATCTGCGCGGCGGAGCGGCCCTCGTCGTAGCGGGCTTGATCGCCGACGGGACGACCGAGGTTTCGGCTATCCATCACATCAAGCGCGGCTACGAGCAGTTTGTCGAAAAGCTGCAGGCGCTTGGCGCGCATGTCGAGCATGCTACCGTCCCCGATCCCGTCATCTACTAATACAGGTTGCCTATGTTTAATAAAAAGCCCCTCGCGGATACCACCACCCGAAGACCCTCAACTGGTGCGCAGGCCAAGATCTACAGTCGCGATAACGTGGCTCGTTATTCCGAGCGAGCTCGCCAACGTCGTCGTAGCCACACGATTCGCCACGTCGCGCTCATTGTCGTGCTTGGCGTGCTACTGAGCGCCACTACCGCTGCCGGCCTGTGGTTTGCCACCATTATGGGCAAGCTCGGCGATTCTAATGTCATTACCGACAATCTGCGTCGGGTTCTGGTTGACACCGATGAAGCAAAGGATCCGTTCTACGTGCTGCTTCTTGGCACCGACGGCCGTCCGGGCGAGGATACGTATCGTGCCGACTCGATTATCCTGGCACGCATCGACCCCACGCAAAAGCAGGCGACGCTCATTTCCGTTCCGCGCGACACCAAGGTCGTGTACAAGGGCGAGACCATGAAGATCAACGCCTGCCATACCGTTGGCGGCGCCGAGGCCATGGTCGAGGCGGTCAACGAGCTGTGCGGTGTTCAGATTTCCCACTATGCCGAGGTCAGCTTCGACGGTATGCAGGCGCTGATTGATTCGGTTGGCGGTATCGACATTAACGCAACCGATGATGTTGACGACCCCGAGCACCTGGATATTAAGATTACCGCTGGCCAGCAGCATATGGACGGTGCCACCGCCCTTACCTATGCCCGCTGCCGCTACACCTATGCCGACGGCGATTACACGCGCATGCGCCACCAGCGTCAGGTGCTTGGCGCCCTTGCCAACCAGATTCTCAATAACTTCGATGCCACGAAGATCTTTGGCCTGGTTAATTCGCTGTCCGATATGCTCGTGACCGATATGAGCGTTCAGGATATCGTCTCTACGGTCAACGCCATGCGCGGTATGGATGTCGACGGTATCTACTCGGCCAACCTGCCTTCGTACGCCGACGACAGCACCATGATTGACGGTGTGAGCTACGTCTTTGTCTACGAGGACGAGCTCAAGGAAATGATGGAGCGCGTCGATGCCGGCAAGGATCCCAAGGGTCCCAACACCATGGGTCTTTCCGACGGCTCCAGCTCTACGATCGGCGACCTCAGCAACAACACGTCTGACGACTACGCAAACGGCACCGCAACCTCATCGGTCAGCTCTGACGATTCCGATGGCTCAAGCGATTCGAGCGATTCGGACTACTACGAACAGCCCACCGGCGACGGCAACGGTTACGAGGCCAACTACTAAGTTACGGCGTTTTACCAAACGCCGTAACGACTCGACGCTGCGCGCCGCCCAAGGCGACAATTTGTCATTCAAAAGGCAGGGCATGACCAGAAGGTCAATGCCCTGCCTTTTTCATGCCAACTTGTTCGCCTTGGACGTCGCTCGCTGACGTTGGCTCAACCTGCGATGTTGACTACTCCCCTTGTATCAAAAACCGCCCCGTTCTCTGTAGAGGACGGGGCGATTCGTCTTTTGGGCTTATGCAGCCAGGCTTATGCGAAACGGGCGACGAGCTCCTGCAGGACGTCGGTCATCTTGACGAGCGAACTGACCGGGACAAACTCGTTGACGCCGTGGTAGCAATAGCCGCCGGTGGAAAGGTTGGGGCAGGGCAGACCGCGGAACGACAGCTGCGCGCCGTCGGTGCCGCCGCGAATCGGCAGCACTTGGGGCTCAACGCCGCAGGCAAGGTAGGCTTCCTTGGCAACATCAATAAGCTCGGGATAGTCACGAACGATCTCGGCCATATTTCGATACTGCTGCTTAATCTCGACCGTCACGCGCTTGTCACCCAAGCGCTGGTTGAGCATCGAGGCGGCGGCATCAATAAGGTCGAGTTTCTGCTGGAACTTGGCTGCGTCATGGTCGCGGACGATATAGCGCGCTGTGGCGTGATCGACGGTTGCAGATACACCCTCAAGGTGATAAAAGCCCTCGTAGCTTTCCGTATACTCCGGGCGCTGCACGTAGGGGAGCAACGCGTTGAAGTCGCAGAACAGATTGCCTGCGTTAACCATACGGCCTTTGGCGTCGCCCGGGTGGATGGACTGGCCCTCAAAGCAGACGGTCGCCTCAGCGGCATTAAAGCACTCCCACTCCAGCTCGCCGATGGGGCCACCGTCGACCGTGTAGGCATACTTGCAGCCAAAGGTATCGATATCCAACAGCTCGGCTCCGTGGCCGATCTCCTCGTCAGGGCAGAAGCAAATGCCGAGTGCGGGATGGGGCAGAGAAGGGTCCTGAGCGATACGCGCGACAAGCGACATGATCTCGGCGACGCCTGCCTTGTCGTCCGCGCCCAGCAGCGTGGTGCCATCGCTGCAGACCAGGTCCTCACCCGCGAGGTCGTTCAGGGCGGGAAGCTTGGCGGTACTCATGGCAACGGGCTTACCGTCAACCGTGCCGCAGACCAGGTCGCCGCCTTCGTAGTGCACGATGTGCGGCTTCACGCCGGCGCCCGGTGCAACTTCGGTGGTGTCGAGATGGGCGATCAGGCCCAGGGCGGGCTTGTCCTCAGCGCCCACACTTGCGGGGATATGCGCGCAGACATAGGCATGCTCGGTCACGTGGGCATCTTCCGCACCAAGCTCGCGCAGCTCTTCAGCCAGCACGTTGGCAAGGTCAAACTGAACGGCGCTCGAGGGTACCTGGTCGCAGTTTGCATCCTCGGACTGCGTGTTGATCTGGACGTAGCGCAAAAAGCGCTCGAGGACATCGGGGTTCGTGGTGGTGTTTTCCATAAAGACCGCTCCAATCTTGGTCGTCGTGTGCAACAAGAACTCTAGCACGGTATGCCACGGCATACCGCGACGCTTGGATGGGGTAGAATCAGCCAATGAATGCAGAAGGGACGGAAGATCATGGATACGACAAATAGCTCGCGCGAACTACATCTGACGGTGGCGAACGAAGACTACTTGGAGTGCATGGTTCGCATTGAAAGCGAAGAGGGGGAAACCAACGGCGTGCGATCGGTCGACATCGCGCAGCGCCTTGGCGTCTCCAAGGCATCGGTCAATAAAGCGGTTTCGGCGCTCAAAGCATCCGAACTTGTCGAGCAATCGCACTACGGCAAGGTAGTCCTGACCGATCGCGGCCGCGAGGTTGGTACGGCTATCTGGTACCGTCATCGCCTCATCCGCACGTTTTTGGTTCAGGAGCTCGGTGTCGAATTTGAGCGAGCCGATTCCGAGGCCTGCATGATGGAGCATGCGCTATCCGAGGACACGATGAACCGCTGGCTCGCCTATCTCGAAAAGCAGGGAATCAGCGTCGAGGAATAGCGGGATATATATGGATACGAGTTATTACAACCGCTTTGGTGCCGAGGAACTTACGCGCCGCTTGTCGAGCGAGACCTTGTTGGCGCAGGGCCCCATGGGCAGTGTTCTATTGAGTGAGTACGATGCCGCCGACATTCCACCGGCGTTTTGGAATCTGGCAGAGCCGCAGACCGTTTCTCGTATTCATCGCTTGTATGTCGCCGCCGGCGCGCAGGTGCTCATTACCAACACCTTTCAGGCATCGAGCTATGCCCTCAAGCACGATCAGATTGCGCCGTCCGTGGCGGAGGTCAATCGCGGGGCCGTCGACGATGCCCGCCAGGCGCACCCGCAACTGCTGCTGGGCTCGATGGGCCCGATCGGTATTGAGTGGTTTGCCGAGGACTCTGCCGAGTATCGTGAAATCCGAGGCATTGCGCGCGAACAGGCGCACGCCTTGCTCAATGCCGGCGTTGACGGTCTGCTGATCGAGACGGTGACGTCTATCCGTAATTTGCAGCCCATGCTTGCCGGCGCCCGAGATGCCGCCGACGGCATGCCTGTTCTGGTGAGTTTTGTCGTTGACGATAAAGGCGACCTGTTGGGCGATGGCCTCAACATCGAGGCGGCCGTTTTGTACGCCGAAAAACACGGCGCAAACTCGGTTGGTGTTAATTGCTGTTCGCTTGCGGCCGCGAACGCGGCGGTGCCCAGGATGGTTGCATCGGCGACTACTCCCGTCACGGTGCGTCCCAACGTAGGCGATCCGGTCCAGACTCAGGATGGCCCCGTATGGCACGAGAACCCCGAAGCTTTCGCGCGCGCATGCATCGAATGGAGACATGCCGGTGCCGCAATGGTGGGCAGTTGCTGTGGAACCACGGCAATCACTACGGCCGCGATGGCCGAGGCGCTCGATATATAAAGGGCAAAACCGCTCCATACGGGGCGGTTTTTTTTATTGCTTGCATGTCCTCGGCAGCATTTGCCCAAATGGTGAATGCTGGTGCCGGCAGGTTGCCGAGTGCATGTTGCGGGTATACCCCATGCGTACCATGATCCAAACACTGTGAGGTGTCTGCGCGTGTGCGCGATAATTCATTTTGGAACTGACGGTTGGCGCGCTCGCGTCGATGAGGACTTCACTGCCGATAACGTTGCTCGTATCGCCGATGCCGTCGGCGAGTTGTGGCAAAAGACCAATCCGGGCAAAACAGTATATATAGGGTTCGACACCCGGCCCCTGGCGAGCGAGTTCGCTGAACTTGCGGCGGGCGTGCTAGCAGCGCACGGGCTGGACGCCGTGCTCGCTTCGCGACCTGTTCCGACCCCTGCCCTTACGTGGGCGGCGGCTTATGACGGTGAGGCGTGCGGCGCGCTCATGGTGACGGGGTCCCATCATCCGCAGGGTTATCTGTGCCTCAAGATTCGCATGGGTGACGGCTCAACCGCCAACCAGGATGTCATCGAAGAGCTCGAAGAGACCATGGCTCCCGAGCCAATGGGGATCGAGGGGCAATATCGCACCGCGGATATCATTCCTGACTATATGCAGGCGGTGGCATCATTTGTCGATGCCGAAGCCATCCGCGCCGCGCACCTGCGCGTGGTTGTCGATCCCATGGGCGGCGCAGCCCAGGGCTATCTAGCCGACTTGCTGCGCGAGCTTGGCGTTGAGGCGCACGAGATTCACGCCGGGCAGGCGTCTGACCAAGAAGATATCTGCCCCGACCCCGTTGAACCTTGGGTGGACGCTTGCGAGCGCACGGTTATCGAGGACGGAGCTTGCGCTGGCCTGGTGACCGACGGCGACGCCGACCGTATCGGCGCGGTTGACGAGCGCGGCAGATATATACATCCGCATCAGATCATGGCGCTCGTTTTGGGCGACTTGGTTCAATTTCGTAATTTGGAGGGGCGCGTCGTCGTCAATCTTTCATGCTCGACGCTCGTACGTCGCATTGCCGAGGCGCTTGGCTGCCGCGTGACCGTCAAACCAGTCGGTTTCAAATATATAGCGGCGGAGATGAAGAAGGGCGGCGTCCTCATAGGCGGCGAAGAAGCCGGTGGTATCGGCATCGCCGCGCATATGCCCGAGCGCGATGGAATCCTCGCCTGTCTGATTCTGTGTGAGCTTATGGCAAAGACGGACGCGCCTTTGGGCGTTCTGGTCGACCAACTCGAGGACAGTTTTGGTAAGACGAGTTACGGTCGACGCGATTTGCGCCTTGAGGCCGAAGATGCCGAAACGTTACGAACCCTGCTGCCGGGCGTAAACCCCAAGTCGTTTTGTGGCAAGGTGCCGCAAAACGTTAGTCATATGGACGGCTTGCGTCTGTCATTCGAGGATGACACGTGGCTGCTGGTCCGTCCTAGCGGGACCGAACCAGTGGTGCGCGTCTACGCCGAGGGGTTCTCGGTGGAAGAACGTGATGAGTTGCTCGATGCTGGCTGTGCTTTAGCTAGGGGGACGTATCCGCTTTAACCATGAGACTGCCTTATATAAAGAGATGCTCGGCGAGCGGTAGTTAACGGCTGGCAAACGTTAGTCGGATCACAAGATGTGTAGGAAATGTGTACGCCCAGATTCCCGCCCCCGGGGCCCCTCCGGTCTGGCAATATATCTCCTTGCCGCGCGGCCCGGTCGGACCGGATGAGCCGCGGGGCGTGCACCTTGAGAACCGGATACTGCGAGGATGGACACTTCCGAGTGTCGCATCCGGGCAGACATCGAACCATTTGAAATGGTCTAACTTGGATTTGTTTTTCGCAAGGCCGCCGAGAGGCGGCCCCGAGAAATTCCTTTTCCTATCTAATAGAACCATATGAATCGAACGGAACCGATCAGCTAATAGTTGTGAGGACCGGACGGGCTCGAAGCCCATTTATTTTGGACGGAGAGTTCGATCCTGGCTCAGGATGAACGCTGGCGGCGCGCCTAACACATGCAAGTCGAACGGCACCTATCTTCGGATAGAAGCGAGTGGCGAACGGCTGAGTAACACGTGGAGAACCTGCCCCCTCCCCCGGGATAGCCGCCCGAAAGGACGGGTAATACCGGATACCCCGGGGTGCCGCATGGCACCCCGGCTAAAGCCCCGACGGGAGGGGATGGCTCCGCGGCCCATCAGGTAGACGGCGGGGTGACGGCCCACCGTGCCGACAACGGGTAGCCGGGTTGAGAGACCGACCGGCCAGATTGGGACTGAGACACGGCCCAGACTCCTACGGGAGGCAGCAGTGGGGAATCTTGCGCAATGGGGGGAACCCTGACGCAGCGACGCCGCGTGCGGGACGGAGGCCTTCGGGTCGTAAACCGCTTTCAGCAGGGAAGAGTCAAGACTGTACCTGCAGAAGAAGCCCCGGCTAACTACGTGCCAGCAGCCGCGGTAATACGTAGGGGGCGAGCGTTATCCGGATTCATTGGGCGTAAAGCGCGCGTAGGCGGCCCGGCAGGCCGGGGGTCGAAGCGGGGGGCTCAACCCCCCGAAGCCCCCGGAACCTCCGCGGCTTGGGTCCGGTAGGGGAGGGTGGAACACCCGGTGTAGCGGTGGAATGCGCAGATATCGGGTGGAACACCGGTGGCGAAGGCGGCCCTCTGGGCCGAGACCGACGCTGAGGCGCGAAAGCTGGGGGAGCGAACAGGATTAGATACCCTGGTAGTCCCAGCCGTAAACGATGGACGCTAGGTGTGGGGGGACGATCCCCCCGTGCCGCAGCCAACGCATTAAGCGTCCCGCCTGGGGAGTACGGCCGCAAGGCTAAAACTCAAAGGAATTGACGGGGGCCCGCACAAGCAGCGGAGCATGTGGCTTAATTCGAAGCAACGCGAAGAACCTTACCAGGGCTTGACATATGGGTGAAGCGGGGGAGACCCCGTGGCCGAGAGGAGCCCATACAGGTGGTGCATGGCTGTCGTCAGCTCGTGTCGTGAGATGTTGGGTTAAGTCCCGCAACGAGCGCAACCCCCGCCGCGTGTTGCCATCGGGTGATGCCGGGAACCCACGCGGGACCGCCGCCGTCAAGGCGGAGGAGGGCGGGGACGACGTCAAGTCATCATGCCCCTTATGCCCTGGGCTGCACACGTGCTACAATGGCCGGTACAGAGGGATGCCACCCCGCGAGGGGGAGCGGATCCCGGAAAGCCGGCCCCAGTTCGGATTGGGGGCTGCAACCCGCCCCCATGAAGTCGGAGTTGCTAGTAATCGCGGATCAGCATGCCGCGGTGAATGCGTTCCCGGGCCTTGTACACACCGCCCGTCACACCACCCGAGTCGTCTGCACCCGAAGTCGCCGGCCCAACCGCAAGGGGGGAGGCGCCGAAGGTGTGGAGGGTGAGGGGGGTGAAGTCGTAACAAGGTAGCCGTACCGGAAGGTGCGGCTGGATCACCTCCTTTCTAGGGAGATACGTTCTTAGAGAGACATACTTTAACTCGAATGGAGGGCAGGAGCCCGTCCGGTAGATGTCGCCTGGATGATTCCCCGCAGCACCCGGTCCCCGGGGTCGCACCCGCGTACCTTGAGAGCCGCATAGCGATAGGAGAGAGATGGAAGAGATTCTCTTCCAGACTCGATTCTTTTCTGCGATTTATCAGACAGAATGATAGCAATCATTCATCCGATCCAAACAAGAAGAATTCACTTATTAATGAGTGAGGAGCATCTGATCGCGAGCACAGTTCAACTACTGTGCCGCGGTATGAGATACCCGAATTGCGACATACGAGCGCTATTCATGATATCGATTAATTAGATTAATTAGCGACACGTGGATATCCCGCGGGCCCGATGCGGTCCCGCAAGATACCACGGGCGCACGGCGGATGCCTTGGCACAGGGAGCCGATGAAGGACGCGGCAAGCTGCGATAATCCCCGGCGAGGAGCACACATCCTTCGACCCGGGGGTCTCCGAATGGGCGAACCCATGCACAGCAGTGTGCATATCCCCACCCCGAACACATAGGGGCGGGGAGGACAACCCGGGGAACTGAAACATCTAAGTACCCGGAGGAGAGGAAATCAATCTCGAGACTCCCCGAGTAGCGGCGAGCGAAAGGGGACCGATGGCCAAACCGTCGAGCGGGCATACCCGGCAGGGGTTCCGCCGACGGGGTTGCAGGGCCGCGCATCCGGGGGCTGCCGCCCCCGGGCGCAGGTCCGGCTGGGGAGCGGAACGGCATGGGAGGGCCGGCCGCAGCGGGTGACAGCCCCGTACGCGAACCCAGACCGGACGGCGCGACGCGGTCCCTGAGTAGGGCCGGGCACGTGAAACCCGGTCCGAACCTGGGTGGACCACCATCCAAGCCTGAGTACTACCCTGTGACCGATAGCGCACCAGTACCGTGAGGGAAAGGTGAAAAGCACCCCGGGAGGGGAGTGAAACAGTACCTGAAACCGTGCGCCCACGAGCAGTCGGAGCAACTTTCAGTTGTGACGGCGTGCCTTTTGTAGAATGAGCCAGCGAGTCGCTGGCGCGGGGCGAGGTTAACCGAAAGGGAGCCGGAGCGAAAGCGAGCCTTAACAGGGCGACTTGAGTCCCGCGCCGCGGACGCGAAGCCGGGTGAGCTATCCGTGGGCAGGCTGAAGCGGGGGTAAGACCCCGTGGAGGGCCGAACGCACGTCGGTTGAAAACGGCGGCGATGACCTGCGGATAGGGGTGAAAGGCCAATCAAACCCGGAGATATCTCGTTCTCCCCGAAATAGCTTTAGGGCTAGCGTCGCGCGTTCACCGCCGGAGGTAGAGCACCGGATGGACGAGGGGGCTTCGCCGCCTACCGAATCCAACCGAACTCCGAATGCCGGCGGCCCAGAGCGCGGCAGTCAGAGCATGTGGGCTAAGCTGTGTGCTCGAGAGGGAAACAGCCCGGACCGCCCGCTAAGGTCCCCAAGTTCCAGCCGAGTGGCAAAGGATGTGCGTCCGCCCAGACAACCAGGATGTTGGCTTAGAAGCAGCCATCCATTCAAAGAGTGCGTAACAGCTCACTGGTCGAGTGGACATGCGCCGACAATACACGGGGCTAAGCTGGACACCGAAGCGGCGGGATTTTAATTCATTAGAATCGGTAGGGGAGCTTCCCATGGGCGGAGAAGCCGGAGGGCGACCGACGGTGGAGCGCATGGGAGTGAGAATGCTGGCATGAGTAGCGAGAGACGAGAGAGTAACTCGTCCGCCGTGAACCCGAGGTTTCCTGGGCAAGGCTAATCCTCCCAGGGTCAGTCGGGGGCTAAGGCGAGGCCGGTAGGCGTAGCCGACGCGCAGCAGGCAGACATTCCTGCACCGCGCACGCGGCGCTACGACCGACGGGGCGACGGATGGGGGTGGCTCGGCGGGGTTCTGGACGTCCCCGTGATGGAGCGCGGCCCGCGGACCAGGGAAATCCGGTCCGCATTGAGGGCGAGGCTCCGGACGAAGCGACTGAGCGAAGCGAGTGAGCCCGAGGTCCCTAGAAAAACCCCTAGGCAGGCGCGTGCGCGCCCGTACCGCAAACCGACACAGGTGGGTGGGTAGAACATACCGAGGCGATCGGGTCAACCATGGTCAAGGAACTCGGCACAATGGCCCCGTAACTTCGGGAGAAGGGGTGCCCGCGCGTACGTGAACCGGCTTGCCCGGGGAGCGGAGGCGGGCCGCAGTGGAGAGGCCCAAGCGACTGTTTACCAAAAACACAGGACTCTGCAGAAGCCGCAAGGCGACGTATAGGGTCTGACGCCTGCCCGGTGCCGGAAGGTCACGCGGAGGAGTTAGCGCATCGCGCGAAGCCCCGAAGCCAAGCCCCGGTAAACGGCGGCCGTAACTATAACGGTCCTAAGGTAGCGAAATTCCTTGTCGGGTAAGTTCCGACCTGCACGAAAGGCGCAACGACTTGGGCGCTGTCTCGACCATGGACCCGGTGAAATTGCACTGGTCGTGAAGATGCGACTTACCCGCGGAAGGACGGAAAGACCCCGTGAACCTTCACTGCAGCTTGGCATTGGCCGCTGGTCCCGCGTGTAGAGGATAGGCAGGAGGCTAAGATCCGGAGGCGCCAGCCCCCGGGGAGCCGCCCTTGGAATACTGCCCTCGCGCGACCGGCGTCCTAACCCGAGGCCGTCAACCGGCTCGGGGACCGTGCCAGGCGGGCAGTTTGACTGGGGCGGTCGCCTCCTAAAGGGTAACGGAGGCGCGCGAAGGTCCGCTCGGGACGGTCGGCAACCGTCCTTTTGAATGCAAGAGTACAAGCGGGCTTGACTGCGAGGCCCACAAGCCGAGCAGGTGCGAAAGCAGGCTCTAGTGATCCGGCGGCCCCGAGTGGGTGGGCCGTCGCTCAACGGATAAAAGGTACTCCGGGGATAACAGGCTGATCTTGCCCAAGAGTCCACATCGACGGCAAGGTTTGGCACCTCGATGTCGGCTCATCGCATCCTGGGGCTGGAGCAGGTCCCAAGGGTACGGCTGTTCGCCGTTTAAAGCGGTACGCGAGCTGGGTTCAGAACGTCGTGAGACAGTTCGGTCCCTATCCTCCGTGGGCGCAGGAGAATCGATGGAGGCTGCCCCCAGTACGAGAGGACCGGGGTGGACGCACCTCCGGTGAACCGGTTGTCGACCAACGGCACGGCCGGGTAGCCGCGTGCGGCGCGGATAACCGCTGAAGGCATCTAAGCGGGAAGCCGTTCCAGGGATTAGTTCTCCTTCCGGTAAGGGCCCAGGTAGACTACCTGGTCGATAGACGGCAGGTGCAAGGACGGCGACGTCCTCAGCCGAGCCGCACTAATCGCCCGAGCTCTTCCGGAACCGCACCTCGCGGCCCGCGGGACCCAGCGCTCATAGGCGCGGTCCGGGCACGAGGATGCCCCCGAGTCACTCCCCTATGCGCCATGCGGCCCCCAGGGCACGTGTAGAGTGAGACCCAGGACACCGTAACGGTGGGCGCCGCCCACCGGTCAGCGGCCAGAGCATGGGGGGCACGCCCGGTCCCGTTCCGAACCCGGAAGCTAAGCCCCATCGCGCCGAGAGTACTGCGGGGTCAGCCCGTGGGAGGCCAGGGCGCCGCTGACCGGTGGACGGCACCGAGCCGTACGCTTGAACTGAGAAGGGGGAGGCCGCGCGGCCTCCCCCTTTTTGCGTTGTATAAACCGACATTTGCTCTATCTGCTTTAGGGGTGTCCGGATTGGCTTTAGTCGAGGGCATCTTTGTCGTCCGCGGTGAGGTAGAGCCGATCTTTGTGCTTATGCCGCTTTCTGGTGGCGCTCAGTCAGCTACAGGGTTCTGTCGCCACGTATATCCGGACGGATCTTTTGCTCCTTATTTCCAGCAAATCAATTCAGGAACGTTGTTTCAATCAAATACACTCCGCCAGCGGGGGCTCTATCTAATTGGTGATAGAGCCCCGCTGGCGTTTTATAGGTTTGTTAACGTTGTCCTTCAATTTATTACGGGCTTACTAGCGGAGACCGACGAGGGTATAAAGATGCTATGTCTACAGTGGACAGCAAGATTCCCGAGGTCATACGGTCTGTCCAAGGTTTATGACCATATTTGTGACTCTGATCAACTCGGAGCCCAGTTAATTCATTTGTGAACAAAATATGGAGTGCGCGATTCCCGCCCCCGGGGCCCCTCCGGTCTGGCAATATATCTCCTTGCCGCGCGGCCCGGTCGGACCGGATGAGCCGCAAAGCGTGCACCTTGAGAACCGGATACTGCGAGGATGGACACTTCCGAGTGTCGCATCCGGGCAGACATCGAACCATTTGAAATGGTCTAACTTGGATTTGTTTTTCGCAAGGCCGCCGAGAGGCGGCCCCGAGAAATTCCTTTTCCTATACTAGAACCATATGAATCGAACGGAACCGATCAGCTAATAGTTGTGAGGACCGGACGGGCTCGAAGCCCATTTATTTTGGACGGAGAGTTCGATCCTGGCTCAGGATGAACGCTGGCGGCGCGCCTAACACATGCAAGTCGAACGGCACCTATCTTCGGATAGAAGCGAGTGGCGAACGGCTGAGTAACACGTGGAGAACCTGCCCCCTCCCCCGGGATAGCCGCCCGAAAGGACGGGTAATACCGGATACCCCGGGGTGCCGCATGGCACCCCGGCTAAAGCCCCGACGGGAGGGGATGGCTCCGCGGCCCATCAGGTAGACGGCGGGGTGACGGCCCACCGTGCCGACAACGGGTAGCCGGGTTGAGAGACCGACCGGCCAGATTGGGACTGAGACACGGCCCAGACTCCTACGGGAGGCAGCAGTGGGGAATCTTGCGCAATGGGGGGAACCCTGACGCAGCGACGCCGCGTGCGGGACGGAGGCCTTCGGGTCGTAAACCGCTTTCAGCAGGGAAGAGTCAAGACTGTACCTGCAGAAGAAGCCCCGGCTAACTACGTGCCAGCAGCCGCGGTAATACGTAGGGGGCGAGCGTTATCCGGATTCATTGGGCGTAAAGCGCGCGTAGGCGGCCCGGCAGGCCGGGGGTCGAAGCGGGGGGCTCAACCCCCCGAAGCCCCCGGAACCTCCGCGGCTTGGGTCCGGTAGGGGAGGGTGGAACACCCGGTGTAGCGGTGGAATGCGCAGATATCGGGTGGAACACCGGTGGCGAAGGCGGCCCTCTGGGCCGAGACCGACGCTGAGGCGCGAAAGCTGGGGGAGCGAACAGGATTAGATACCCTGGTAGTCCCAGCCGTAAACGATGGACGCTAGGTGTGGGGGGACGATCCCCCCGTGCCGCAGCCAACGCATTAAGCGTCCCGCCTGGGGAGTACGGCCGCAAGGCTAAAACTCAAAGGAATTGACGGGGGCCCGCACAAGCAGCGGAGCATGTGGCTTAATTCGAAGCAACGCGAAGAACCTTACCAGGGCTTGACATATGGGTGAAGCGGGGGAGACCCCGTGGCCGAGAGGAGCCCATACAGGTGGTGCATGGCTGTCGTCAGCTCGTGTCGTGAGATGTTGGGTTAAGTCCCGCAACGAGCGCAACCCCCGCCGCGTGTTGCCATCGGGTGATGCCGGGAACCCACGCGGGACCGCCGCCGTCAAGGCGGAGGAGGGCGGGGACGACGTCAAGTCATCATGCCCCTTATGCCCTGGGCTGCACACGTGCTACAATGGCCGGTACAGAGGGATGCCACCCCGCGAGGGGGAGCGGATCCCGGAAAGCCGGCCCCAGTTCGGATTGGGGGCTGCAACCCGCCCCCATGAAGTCGGAGTTGCTAGTAATCGCGGATCAGCATGCCGCGGTGAATGCGTTCCCGGGCCTTGTACACACCGCCCGTCACACCACCCGAGTCGTCTGCACCCGAAGTCGCCGGCCCAACCGCAAGGGGGGAGGCGCCGAAGGTGTGGAGGGTGAGGGGGGTGAAGTCGTAACAAGGTAGCCGTACCGGAAGGTGCGGCTGGATCACCTCCTTTCTAGGGAGATACGTTCTTAGAGAGACATACTTTAACTCGAATGGAGGGCAGGAGCCCGTCCGGTAGATGTCGCCTGGATGATTCCCCGCAGCACCCGGTCCCCGGGGTCGCACCCGCGTACCTTGAGAGCCGCATAGCGATAGGAGAGAGATGGAAGAGATTCTCTTCCAGACTCGATTCTTTTCTGCGATTTATCAGACAGAATGATAGCAATCATTCATCCGATCCAAACAAGAAGAATTCACTTATTAATGAGTGAGGAGCATCTGATCGCGAGCACAGTTCAACTACTGTGCCGCGGTATGAGATACCCGAATTGCGACATACGAGCGCTATTCATGATATCGATTAATTAGATTAATTAGCGACACGTGGATATCCCGCGGGCCCGATGCGGTCCCGCAAGATACCACGGGCGCACGGCGGATGCCTTGGCACAGGGAGCCGATGAAGGACGCGGCAAGCTGCGATAATCCCCGGCGAGGAGCACACATCCTTCGACCCGGGGGTCTCCGAATGGGCGAACCCATGCACAGCAGTGTGCATATCCCCACCCCGAACACATAGGGGCGGGGAGGACAACCCGGGGAACTGAAACATCTAAGTACCCGGAGGAGAGGAAATCAATCTCGAGACTCCCCGAGTAGCGGCGAGCGAAAGGGGACCGATGGCCAAACCGTCGAGCGGGCATACCCGGCAGGGGTTCCGCCGACGGGGTTGCAGGGCCGCGCATCCGGGGGCTGCCGCCCCCGGGCGCAGGTCCGGCTGGGGAGCGGAACGGCATGGGAGGGCCGGCCGCAGCGGGTGACAGCCCCGTACGCGAACCCAGACCGGACGGCGCGACGCGGTCCCTGAGTAGGGCCGGGCACGTGAAACCCGGTCCGAACCTGGGTGGACCACCATCCAAGCCTGAGTACTACCCTGTGACCGATAGCGCACCAGTACCGTGAGGGAAAGGTGAAAAGCACCCCGGGAGGGGAGTGAAACAGTACCTGAAACCGTGCGCCCACGAGCAGTCGGAGCAACTTTCAGTTGTGACGGCGTGCCTTTTGTAGAATGAGCCAGCGAGTCGCTGGCGCGGGGCGAGGTTAACCGAAAGGGAGCCGGAGCGAAAGCGAGCCTTAACAGGGCGACTTGAGTCCCGCGCCGCGGACGCGAAGCCGGGTGAGCTATCCGTGGGCAGGCTGAAGCGGGGGTAAGACCCCGTGGAGGGCCGAACGCACGTCGGTTGAAAACGGCGGCGATGACCTGCGGATAGGGGTGAAAGGCCAATCAAACCCGGAGATATCTCGTTCTCCCCGAAATAGCTTTAGGGCTAGCGTCGCGCGTTCACCGCCGGAGGTAGAGCACCGGATGGACGAGGGGGCTTCGCCGCCTACCGAATCCAACCGAACTCCGAATGCCGGCGGCCCAGAGCGCGGCAGTCAGAGCATGTGGGCTAAGCTGTGTGCTCGAGAGGGAAACAGCCCGGACCGCCCGCTAAGGTCCCCAAGTTCCAGCCGAGTGGCAAAGGATGTGCGTCCGCCCAGACAACCAGGATGTTGGCTTAGAAGCAGCCATCCATTCAAAGAGTGCGTAACAGCTCACTGGTCGAGTGGACATGCGCCGACAATACACGGGGCTAAGCTGGACACCGAAGCGGCGGGATTTTAATTCATTAGAATCGGTAGGGGAGCTTCCCATGGGCGGAGAAGCCGGAGGGCGACCGACGGTGGAGCGCATGGGAGTGAGAATGCTGGCATGAGTAGCGAGAGACGAGAGAGTAACTCGTCCGCCGTGAACCCGAGGTTTCCTGGGCAAGGCTAATCCTCCCAGGGTCAGTCGGGGGCTAAGGCGAGGCCGGTAGGCGTAGCCGACGCGCAGCAGGCAGACATTCCTGCACCGCGCACGCGGCGCTACGACCGACGGGGCGACGGATGGGGGTGGCTCGGCGGGGTTCTGGACGTCCCCGTGATGGAGCGCGGCCCGCGGACCAGGGAAATCCGGTCCGCATTGAGGGCGAGGCTCCGGACGAAGCGACTGAGCGAAGCGAGTGAGCCCGAGGTCCCTAGAAAAACCCCTAGGCAGGCGCGTGCGCGCCCGTACCGCAAACCGACACAGGTGGGTGGGTAGAACATACCGAGGCGATCGGGTCAACCATGGTCAAGGAACTCGGCACAATGGCCCCGTAACTTCGGGAGAAGGGGTGCCCGCGCGTACGTGAACCGGCTTGCCCGGGGAGCGGAGGCGGGCCGCAGTGGAGAGGCCCAAGCGACTGTTTACCAAAAACACAGGACTCTGCAGAAGCCGCAAGGCGACGTATAGGGTCTGACGCCTGCCCGGTGCCGGAAGGTCACGCGGAGGAGTTAGCGCATCGCGCGAAGCCCCGAAGCCAAGCCCCGGTAAACGGCGGCCGTAACTATAACGGTCCTAAGGTAGCGAAATTCCTTGTCGGGTAAGTTCCGACCTGCACGAAAGGCGCAACGACTTGGGCGCTGTCTCGACCATGGACCCGGTGAAATTGCACTGGTCGTGAAGATGCGACTTACCCGCGGAAGGACGGAAAGACCCCGTGAACCTTCACTGCAGCTTGGCATTGGCCGCTGGTCCCGCGTGTAGAGGATAGGCAGGAGGCTAAGATCCGGAGGCGCCAGCCCCCGGGGAGCCGCCCTTGGAATACTGCCCTCGCGCGACCGGCGTCCTAACCCGAGGCCGTCAACCGGCTCGGGGACCGTGCCAGGCGGGCAGTTTGACTGGGGCGGTCGCCTCCTAAAGGGTAACGGAGGCGCGCGAAGGTCCGCTCGGGACGGTCGGCAACCGTCCTTTTGAATGCAAGAGTACAAGCGGGCTTGACTGCGAGGCCCACAAGCCGAGCAGGTGCGAAAGCAGGCTCTAGTGATCCGGCGGCCCCGAGTGGGTGGGCCGTCGCTCAACGGATAAAAGGTACTCCGGGGATAACAGGCTGATCTTGCCCAAGAGTCCACATCGACGGCAAGGTTTGGCACCTCGATGTCGGCTCATCGCATCCTGGGGCTGGAGCAGGTCCCAAGGGTACGGCTGTTCGCCGTTTAAAGCGGTACGCGAGCTGGGTTCAGAACGTCGTGAGACAGTTCGGTCCCTATCCTCCGTGGGCGCAGGAGAATCGATGGAGGCTGCCCCCAGTACGAGAGGACCGGGGTGGACGCACCTCCGGTGAACCGGTTGTCGACCAACGGCACGGCCGGGTAGCCGCGTGCGGCGCGGATAACCGCTGAAGGCATCTAAGCGGGAAGCCGTTCCAGGGATTAGTTCTCCTTCCGGTAAGGGCCCAGGTAGACTACCTGGTCGATAGACGGCAGGTGCAAGGACGGCGACGTCCTCAGCCGAGCCGCACTAATCGCCCGAGCTCTTCCGGAACCGCACCTCGCGGCCCGCGGGACCCAGCGCTCATAGGCGCGGTCCGGGCACGAGGATGCCCCCGAGTCACTCCCCTATGCGCCATGCGGCCCCCAGGGCACGTGTAGAGTGAGACCCAGGACACCGTAACGGTGGGCGCCGCCCACCGGTCAGCGGCCAGAGCATGGGGGGCACGCCCGGTCCCGTTCCGAACCCGGAAGCTAAGCCCCATCGCGCCGAGAGTACTGCGGGGTCAGCCCGTGGGAGGCCAGGGCGCCGCTGACCGGTGGACGGCACCGAGCCGTACGCTTGAACTGAAGAAGGGGGAGGCCTCGCGGCCTCCCCCTTTTTTTGCGTTTACGGGCTTTTGTCTCACATAGTAGCTGTGTTTTATAACCCTCGTTTGTCGCATCTTCTGTGAACGGGCTACAATAACTTAGTCTGTGCGATATGGAGGTGAACATGGCTGAAGCTGGTATCGGCGTTGATATCGTCGAGATTTCCCGTATGAAATCAATTCTTGAAAAGACGCCGTCGTTTGCTCGGCGCGTGTTTACCGAAGAAGAGCGTGCGTATTGTGATGCATCATCGCGTCCCGCTGCTCACTATGCCAGCCGCTTTGCTTCGCGCGAGGCGGTACTTAAAGCTCTCGGCACGGGTTTTAGTCAAGGCGTTGGTCGCAAGGATGTTTCGGTTACGCGTGATAAACTCGGCAAACCGAAGGCGCTGCTTTCGGGCCGTGCTCTCGAGATCGCTCAAGAGCTGGGTGTTGTTGAGGTCGCTCTTTCCATTACGCTTACAGGAGACTTAGCCGTTGCGAATGCCATCGCGATTACCGAAGATGCTCGGCCTAAGCCAAAAGAGGAAAAGGTGAGTACCAAGAAACGCGTAGCGCAGACATTTAAAGAGGCTCGCTCTGTTTTAGATGAGCTTGAGCAGCTGCAGAATTCAGCATTGACGGAGCACCTGGGCGATGCTTCGCAAGATACGCTAGGAGCATAGATGAAACCGGTTTTGAGTACCGAAGAAGTCGTTCGTCTCGAGGACATCATCGAACGCGAAGGGACTTCGAAGGCCGAGCTTATGGAGCTAGCGGGTGAGTTTGCCGCCAACGAGGTCTTGAAGCTCAATCCCGATCGGGTTCTCGTTCTGGTCGGTTTTGGTAATAATGGCGGCGACGGTTGGGTTGCCGCCGATATTCTGAGCCATAAGGGTGTGGACGTCGATATCGTTTCTCCGGTTGAGCCGGATGAGATTCCTGCTGCTCTGGCGCGTCATGTTGCTCGTCGTACTGCCGGCCGCGATGTGCACGTTTGTGTCGGCCCCTCGCGTGACGAACTCGAGGTTTTGATCGATAAGGCCGATGTTGTTGTTGATGCCATTTTTGGTACCGGTTTCCACGGGAATCTGCGTGCGCCGTTCTCCATCTGGATTCCTACGGTCAATGAATGCGCCGATTGTGTCGTATCCATTGATGTCCCCTCGGGCCTGAATGCCGAGACGGGCGTTGTTGATGACGACTGCATTCGTGCCGAGCATACGGTGACGATGATTGCGCCCAAGATTGGTCTGTATAGCGCTGATGGCCCTGAGTATGCTGGCGATTTGATCTGCGGCAATCTTTACGACCGTCTTGACGAGGTCATCGATGATGTCGACCACGCCGCCGAGATTGTCGAGCCCGGTGACTTAGTTGATTACTTTGCTCCACTACCTACGAATATCGATAAGTATTCCCGTGGCTCTGTGCTTATTGTCGCCGGATCTGCGCAATATCCTGGTGCTGCCATTATGGCGGCCAAGTCTGCAGCTCGCGCGGGTGCTGGTTACGTGGCAGTTGCGGCTCCTGACGCCTGCGCCAATCTTATTCGCATGGCACTTCCTTCGATTCCCGTCTTTGCTATTCCGTCTGATTCCCGCGGCTCCTTTGGCGCCGCTGCGCGCATGACTGTGTGCGAGATTGCAAAGAAGTACAGCTGTGTACTGTGCGGTCCCGGTATGACGACATCTGCCGGCGCTATGCAGGTGGTTTCGGGCTTGCTCGAGCTTGATGTGCCGCTTATCTTGGACGCCGATGCACTCAACTGCCTTGCTAAGATTGCCATTGACGGTATTGATAGTAATCCCGAGATGTATCGTCGCGAGCAGCCGTTGGTTATGACGCCGCACTATCGTGAGCTTTCGCGTCTGGTTGCCGGTGACGAGGTGAACGACCTTGGTACCGCGATTGCGGCCGCGCAGAAGGTTGTCTGGGCTGCAGGCTCCGACAATCTGGTGGTCATTGCCAAGGGGCCGACGACGGCTATCTGTGGCGTTGAGCGTGTGCTGCTGCCGCTCTCGGGTCCGGCTTCTCTGGCAACTGCCGGTTCGGGTGATGTTCTCGCGGGTATTTTGGCCGGCACGCTTGCCACCATGCGCGACGAGATGGATCGTTGGGAGTTGCTGTATTCGTACGCCGTCGCACTTCACAGCTACGCCGGTTTTGCCGCGGCGACGGAGTATGGTGAGAAGAGCGTCATCGCGACCGATCTTATCGACTTGATCGGTCCTGCCATGGAGCTGGCGGCAAAGGATGCGCTCGAAGATCTGGGAATCATGGACGAAGGGTCGGATGACTAATCATGAATAAAGCCGATTTGACGCGCTGGTCCTGGGTCGAGATCGACCGCGGGGCGCTCCGTCGCAACACGAGGGCCTATAAGAACTTGCTGAATCCACGTCAGCGCCTGTGCTGCGTGGTCAAGGCCGATGCTTATGGTCATGGAGCTGTTGAGTGCGCCAAGATCATGTATTCGGCCGGTGCCGACATGTTTGCCGTGGCGACGGTTAACGAGGGCGTTGAGCTCCGACAGGGCGGGATTACGAAACCCATCCTCATCCTAAGCGAGCCGCCTATCGAGGCCATTCCGACGTTGCTCGAGTTTGATATCATGCCCTCGGTCTATACGTCTGACTTTGCTCTTGCGTATGGCGAATGTGCCGTCGCAGCGGGCAAAGTGGGCAAGTATCATCTCGCCATCGAGACGGGCATGAATCGTATCGGCGTTCACTACACGCAGGTTGTCGACTTTGTCCGCGGTATAAATTTTCATCGCGGTATTCAGTGCGACGGCGTATTTACGCACTTCGCCACGGCCGATGAACCTTCGGGCTGGGATTACAAGCTGCAGTGCCAGCGCTTTACCGAGGCCGTTCAGGCCATTAAGGATGCGGGTTTTGAGTGCGGTATCGTGCACTGCGCCAACACGCCGTCCTCGATGCTCGACCCCTCGATGCATTTTGATATGATCCGCGCCGGCGTTGGCTTGTATGGCATGCAGCCGTGCGAGCTGAGTGGCCGCGTGATGCAGCTTGATCCCGTTATGAGCGTCCATGCGCGTGTGACGCGCGTGGCGCACCCTGCGATGGGTGAGGGCGTGGGCTACGGTTTTACCTACCGCGTACCGCGTACGCGCGTTCAGATCTGCACGCTGCCGATCGGTTATGCCGATGGCCTATCGCGTACGCTTTCCAATCGTATGGATGTGCTGTATCGCGGCGAGCGCGTGCATCAGGTTGGCAATATCTGCATGGACCAGTTTATGGTCGCCATTCAGTCCAACCCGGCACACGAGATTCCCGAGGCCGAGTATGGTGACGAGATGATCATTGTCGGCCGCGATGGCGATGCCGAGATCACTATGGACGAGATGGCCCGACTGCGCGGAACGATTAACTACGAGGTCGCCTGCGGCTTTGGCATGCGTCTCGACAAGGTCTACGTGTAGGAGCCGCTATGGGCGTCATGCACATCCCCGGCCATACCCATCAGGCACCACGTGAGGTCGCACTCGAGGAAATTGAGGCCGTTCTGGGCGATTGTCACCTCTGCCAGCTCTACCAGTCGCGTCACAATATCGTGTTTGGCGTGGGAAACCCCCGCGCTCGTGTGATGTTTATTGGCGAGGCGCCGGGCCGCAATGAGGATTTGCAGGGCGAGCCCTTTGTGGGGGCGGCAGGCGAGGACCTCAACGGCATTTTGTCGCTGGCGGGGCTCAAACGCGAAGACGTCTACATTGCCAACGTGCTTAAGTGCCGCCCGCCGGGAAACCGCAATCCACGTCCCGAGGAAGTGCTGGCTTGCTCGCCGTTTTTGCGTGAGCAGATTCGAAGCATCTGGCCCGATATTATCGTGACGCTCGGCAACCCCGCGACGCACTTTGTGCTTAAGACCGAGATTGGCATTACTAAGCTGCGCGGCAGGTTCCACCAGATGGGGCATTTTGTAGTAATGCCCACTTTCCATCCGGCAGCAGCGCTACGCAATCCGGCGTGGCAGGAGCTGCTGGAGGAAGACTTTAAGATGCTGGGCGATTATCTGGAGCGACATCCCGCACCAGAGGACGCCTCGGAATAATAAGGAGCATATATGTCCCTGGAGCGCCTGGGGGTAGGTACTTACAAAACGACTTGCGCTGCCGATACGGAGTACTTTGGCGAGCTAATTGCACCGTGCCTTGAGGACGGCGATGTGCTCATCCTGACCGGTGGCCTGGGAGTGGGCAAAACTCACTTTACCAAGGGCGTCTCGCGCGGGCTGGGCGATGGGCATATGGTTACGAGCCCTACGTTTGCGCTCATGGCCGTTCACGATCAAGGCCGTATTCCGCTGTTTCACTTTGATCTATACCGCCTGGAGCATGCCTACGAGCTCGAGGATACGGGCATTTTCGATGTGCTGGGCTATGAGGGTGCTTGCCTGCTGGAATGGGGCGAACAATTCCAAGACGAGCTGACGGATGAGTATCTTTCGGTGACGCTCAAGCGTGATGAGGGCGACAGCGATGTGCGAACGATAACGCTCGAGGCGCACGGTGACCGCGCAATGGAGCTTTCCCATTTGATTGATAAGGCTGTACAAGATGAGCTTGCATAACGACAACGCGCTGGTGGTGGCGCTCGATACTTCGACCGACATGCTTGCCTGCGCGGCAAGCTGGATTGATGGGCAGACGGGCGAGACGAAGCTCGTGAGTGGCGACCACATGTGTCGCCGTCACGCCAACGTTGAGCTCGTGAATACCGTTGATGGCGTGCTGGCTCAAGCCGGTCTGGATCGCAGCGATGTTGGTTACTACGTGGTCGGCCGCGGCCCGGGGTCGTTTACGGGTGTGCGCATCGGCATCTCCACTGCCAAGGGCCTCGCGCGCGGTGCCAATGTTCCGCTGCTGGGCGTGTCGACGCTCGACGCTTGCGCTTGGACGGCGTGGAAGGCTGGCGTGCGCGGCAAGCTTGGTATCTTGGCCGATGCTATGCGCGGTGAGGTATATCCGGCGCTGTATATGCTGGTCGATGAGGGTCCCGAGCGTCAATTTGAGCGCGAACACGTGGTCAAGGCCGCCGTGGCGCTCGATGAGTGGCGCCAAGCAGCGGACTGGGACCAGGTTCAGCTGACCGGTGACGGTCTCGTGCGCTATGGCAAGCTGCTGGGTGAGGACGAGACCGCCCGCTGCGTGGAGCGCGACCTGTGGTGGCCTTCGGGCGAGGGCTTGCTGCTCGCGCACGCTGCGGGTGACGGCGATCCGGCTCGCGTCCTGCCGATTTACACGCGCCTTTCTGATGCCGAGGAAAACGAGCGCAAGCGTCTTGGTCTTGCCGAGAGTGCGCAAAGCGAAATTACGGGCGTTGCCGATGAGCTCGCCGGTCGTCATCTGCAGTTCCGTCCCATGGGCGCGGCGGATGCCGAGGGCGCGAGCGCGCTAGAGGCTGCCTGCTTTGAAGGTGCCGGACACAAGGCGTGGACGCCGGGCATGTTCCTGTCCGAACTGGGCGAGGACGTCGCTGCGCCGCGTAGTTGGTGGGTGGCACACGACGACGGCAAGCTGCTGGGCCTTGCCGGCGGTATGGTCGTGGACGGTGATGTGCAGATTCTGGATGTCGCCGTCGACCCGGCACATCGCCGCGAGGGCATTGCCCGCAAGCTGCTGTCGCACGTGAGCTATGATGCCCAGATGCTCGGCTGCACCACGGCTTCGCTCGAGGTCGAGGACGGTAACGAGGGGGCGATCGCGCTTTATAACGCTCTGGGCTTTACCGAGGCTGGCCGTCGCCGCGGCTACTACGGTGTCGGCAAGGATGCCATCGTCATGACGGCGCCGCTGCCCCTGGTGCTTCCGGTCGACAATGCTTCGCCCGAGCCGACGGCGGCAGAGCAGCGCGTATGGCCGCTGCCTGCGCCTGGGCGCTCCGAGGGGGAGCGTGCCGAAATTGAGCGCCGCCGCCTAGTGCTCGCTATCGAGAGTTCCTGCGACGAGACGGCCGTGGCGATTATCGATGCGGATGGCAATATGCTGGCCAACCAGGTGTCGACACAGATTGATTTTCATGCCCGCTTTGGCGGCGTGGTGCCCGAGATCGCCTCGCGCAAACACGTTGAGGTGATTGTGAGTGTCGTGGATGCGGCGCTCGAGGATGCCGCAGCATCGCTTGGTCTTGAGGGTGGAGCCATTGCCCCCAGCGAGCTTGCCGCCGTGGGCGTGACACAGGGTCCGGGCCTGGTGGGCGCCCTCGTGGTGGGCGTTGCCTTTGCCAAAGGCTTTGCCTACGCTGCCGGTAAGCCGCTCGTATGCGTCAACCATCTGGAGGGGCACCTGTTTGCCAACCTGCTGGCGCAACCCGACCTCAAACCGCCGTTTATCTTCACGCTTGTCTCGGGTGGGCACACCATGCTCGTGCACGTGAAGGCGTGGGGCGACTACGAGGTGCTCGGTGAGACGCTCGACGACGCCGTGGGCGAGGCCTTCGACAAGGTGGCCAAGGCGTTGGGCCTGGGCTATCCCGGTGGCCCCATCATTTCCAAGCTGGCCGAGACAGGCAATCCCCGCGCGATTGATTTCCCCCGTGCGCTCAACAGCAGGGGAGACTATCGTTTCTCGCTTTCGGGCCTTAAAACGGCCGTGACGCTCTACATCGAGCAGGAGACCAAGGCCGGGCGCACGATTCACCTGCCCGATCTGGCAGCTTCGTTTGAGGCAGCTGTCTTTGACGTGCAGTACAAGAAGGCCAAAAACGCATTGCACGCTACCGGATGCAAGGAATACTGCATCGGCGGCGGCGTCTCGGCCAACCCGCATCTGCGCGAGATGATGATCAAGAAGCTTGGGCGTCAGGGGATTCGCGTAACGGTGCCGCCCTTGTCTGCCTGTACCGATAACGCAGCCATGATCGCGGAGGTCGCCCGCCGTAAATTCGACCGAGGTGAAATCTCGCCGTTCGACGTCGACGCCGATCCGAACATGACGCTGTAGCTGGTACGGCGCGGTCCCCGGACGGAGGGGCCGGATATAAGGTTTCCTGCTCTACAGTCCTGCGCAAGACGAAGGCCACATTAAGTGGCCTTCTTTGCGTGCGGAACTCGCGATAAACCTTATATCCGGCCCCTCCGTCCGGGGACCTTTCTGTATCGATATAGCTTCTGAGTTGGTTCGGCGTCGACAATGTCCGGCAAGGTTAGCCAGCTGCGTCGAATTTCCGGCGTGCTTTAGCTGAAAGAAAAAGATGGTGTGCGGAGCTTTGCTCCGCATTTGGGATGGGAGCCCCTGAGAGCCGCGGGAGCCGGGCGGCGCATATGAACTTTATCGCGAGTTCCGCACGCAAAGGAAAGCACTTAATGTGCTTTCCGTCTTGCGCAGGACTGTAGAGCAGGAAAGTTCATATGCGCCGCCCGGCTCCCGCGGCTCTCAGGGGCATCTCTCATGCAAAAACTGTCGTGGGGTAAAGTCCGAGGTCAGTGGCGTTTTATACCGAGAAATCCAAAAAAGTTGAAAATTCATTACAAATTTGCGTTGACTTTAGGTAACTAAAGTTTCATACTCCTTTTCAACCACTGGGGGATGTGAACACGCACGGATCGTTCGCATCATGATTGAAGAGGATTTCTTAGACATGTTCACGCATCAGCTAAACATTATCAGCGTAGTAATTATCTGATGCGGGTTAGCACATACAGCTAGCCCGTACGATAACGGGCGGCTGATGAAGATGAGGGCCGTCGAGCGCAACCGACGGCCCTCATTTTTTATGTCTAGGAAGTTCTTTTTAGAGGAGGAAATGTAATGAACGGAGTTTTGCTCATGGTTGTGGCCGCGGCGGTGCTCGCCTGCGGCTATCTGGGCTACGGCCGCTGGCTGGCCAACAAGTGGGGCGTTGACAAAGAGGCCCTCACGCCGGCCAAGCGCATGAAGGACGGCAACAGCTTCTCGCCCGTCTCCGCCTTCACCGCGTTTTCGCACCAGTTCAGCTCGATCTGCGGTGCTGGTCCTGTCACGGGTACGATCGTCGCCATGGCCTTTGGCTGGCTGCCCGTCGTGCTCTGGGTCCTCGTCGGCGGCATCTTCTTTGGCGCCGTCCACGACTTTGGTGCCCTGTACGCTTCGATGAAGAACAACGGCAAGTCACTCGCTCAGCTCATCGAGAAGTACATCGGCAAGACCGGCCGTCGCCTGTTCCTGCTGTTCTGCTGGCTGTTCTGCATCATCGTCATCGCCGCCTTCACCGACATGGTTTGCAAGACGTTCATGTTCACCCCGGCCGTTGACGCTTCTGGTGCTGCTACCGGTGCCATCGACTTCACCAAGTCCTATGCCGCCGGCTGCGCTGGTACCATCTCCATCCTGTTCACCTTCGTCGCTATCGCCTTTGGTTGGGCCCAGAAGAAGTTCAACCTTACCGGTGCTGCCGAGTTCGTCACCGGCGTGGTCCTCATGGTTCTCATGTTCGCCGTCGGTATGCAGTTCCCGGTCTACCTGGATAAGTTCCAGTGGTTCGCCGTCGTCATGGTCTACCTAGTCTTCGCTGGCGCTATGCCCATCCAGATGCTCAAGACCCCGCGTGACTACCTCACTTCGATCATGATGATCGTCATGATCGTCTGTGCTGTTCTCGGCATCGTCGTCCTGGGCGTCAACGGTCAGGCCACTATCACCGCTCCGGTCTTCACCGGCTTCTCCACTGCCTCCGGCATGATGTTCCCGGTCCTGTTCGTCTCCGTCGCTTGCGGTGCTCTCTCCGGTTTCCACAGCCTCGTTTCTTCCGGCACCTCTTCCAAGCAGGTCGAGAAGGAGCAGGACGCCGTCAAGGTCGGTTACGGCGCCATGATCGTCGAGTCCTTCGTCGGCATCCTTGCCATCATCGTTGCCGGCATCATGTTCTCCGATATGAACACCGCCGGTACGGGCGCCCTCAACGCCGGTGTCGCTTCCACCCCGTTCCAGATCTTCGCCGCTGGCATCTCCCGCGGTATGCAGGCCTTCGGTGTTGACGGCACGCTCGCTACCGTCTTCATGACCATGAACGTCTCCGCTCTGGCCCTGACCTCGCTCGACGCCGTCGCCCGCATCGCCCGCACCTCGTTCTCCGAGTTCTTTGCCCAGACCAACGATGCTCTGGCCATCGAGTCCAAGGCCGGCTACATGAAGGTCCTCGGCAACCCCTGGTTCGCCACGGTCGTTACCCTGCTTCCTGGTCTCGCCCTCGCTTTTGGTGGCTATGCCAACATCTGGCCGCTCTTTGGCGCTTCCAACCAGCTGCTCGGCGGCATGACCATGATCACCCTCGCCGTGTTCTGCAAGTGCACCGGCCGCAAGGGCTGGATGCTCTACGTGCCCGTCGCCTTCCTGCTCTGCTGCACCTTCACCTCGCTGGTCCAGAGCGCCATGGGCTGCATGGCCGCCGTCCAGGCTTACGGCTTCTTCGGCACCATCCCGGCTACCGCCACCACGGCCGCCGTCTCCGTCGCCGCCACCAAGGGCCTGCAGCTCGTCTTTGCCGTCCTGCTGATGGTCCTGGGCCTCATCGTCGCCGTCAACTGCCTCAAGGAGTTCTTCGGCAAGGAGGCTGGCTCCATGCCTGATGAGGAGCCCGAGTGGTCCGAGATGGGCAAGGCCGAGTACGGTCGCGCCGCTGCCGCCGAGGCTCCCGCTGACGCCGAGGCCGCCAAGGCCTAGTCAGCTTGATGGACTAACCGTTCCATCCATATGACTCGGAAAGATCGGGTCCGCGACTTCGCGGGCTCGGTCTTTTTTTCATGCGAAAGCGGGTGACGCTCGAGTGTTCTCGCAGATGTTTTGCGTGGATAAGGGCGCGCGTTGTACCATATAGACGTATATGTGTACATATGAAAGGGGCCCCGTGGCCAAGACGGTATATTCCGATAACCAAAATAATGTCGATGCCCTGGCTGAACGTCTGAGCAGCCAGACGTCGCTTTCTGCTGAGCGTGCCAAGCTGGTTGCCTACGACCTGCTTTGCCGCAAGGCGCTCAAGATTAAGTCGAGTGCGCTGGCGCAGATTTTCCGCTCCGTCGATAAAGAGTGCGACACCAAGGCGATGCGCGATGAGCTTATCGCGGCAAATATCGTGACCAAGATCGAGGGTAGCGGCATTAACGGGCGCCCGGCGTTCTATACCATCAATGCCGAGATCCGCGATGCCCAGGAGCAGCCTGCCGAGTCCGTCGAAGATTTTGTCGTCGACGATTTCGCTGACGTGCCTGCTGTGGAAGAAGTTGCTCCGCGTGGGCATGTCGATACCGATGAGTTGCTCGATGAGAACGTCGTGCGTGCCTTTACGGCCAAGGCAGGACGCGGCGGTTTTGGCGGGGGTGGCAAGCGCGATGCGCAGCGCCGCGCCCAGCAGGAGCGCTTCCGTCGCGCCGTTGCTCAAAAGGGCGAGACGGATGCCGAGGCTGTTGAGACCGAGGTTGCTGCCGAGTCGCAGAAGCCCACGAAGGAGCAAAAGCCCGTGGAGGCCCAAGAGCCCAAGCGCCGTCGCGGTGCTCACTTTAAGGCTGCACAGCAGGATGCCGCGCGTGAGGTTGAAGAGTCTTCTGAGGTTGCAGACGATGTTGAGGAGTCTGCCAAGAAGGCTCCGGGTTCATGCCGTCCCGGACGTGGTTTTGCGGGGCGCGCGTATCCCGTAAGGCGTCAGGAGAAGAGCGAACCGGCTTCGACCACTCAGGGCGAGAAGGACGAGAAGGCCGTTGAGCCGGTGGCTCGCGAGCAAAAGCCTGTTGAGCCGCAGCTTGAGGTTGATGCCGAGGCCAAGGGCCAGCAGCCTACTGATGAGCAGACGGAGCAGGGCGCGTCGAGCAAGCCTCGCCGCCGTCGCCATCGTGGGGGCCGCAGTTCCCATGCCGAGACTGCGGCCGAGAAGACCACGCCGCAGAACGAGGATGCGAAGGCCGAGGTTTCTTCGGGGCAGCCTAAGCGCCAGCCGGCGAAGGAGAGCAAGTCCGTTCGTCCGCAGAAGCAGGCGTCTATGCCGAAGCACGAGCGCAATTCCCAGGGCGATTCTAAGCGCAAGTCTCAGAAGAAGCCGGAGTCTGCCGCAGCAGATACTGCTGCCCAGCAGCCCAAGTCGTCCGTCCACGGCGAGGTCTCGGCGTTTGCCCTTGCCCGCGTTTTAGGCAGGCAGCTGCTCAAGGTTGTCCCCACGCCTATGGCGCTCTCCAAGATCAAGGAGCAGCAGACACAGATCGTAAAGGTCGAGGGCAAGGACGGCAAAAAGGCTCCGCAGCGCACTCAGCACAACGAGATGTCCAACCGCAAGATTGCCGAGGAAATCGCAATCATCCAGGCTTGGATCGAGCAGAACCGAGGTGCCGATACGCCGGTTGCCTCGCGCCGCCAGCGTGCCTACCAGATCTTTAACGACGAGAAGGCTTTTGACGGCAAGCACGGTGAGCGCCTAATCAGGCGTATGACCGAAAAGGGCATCAGCATGCAGGCGATCAAGGTCGCCCCCAATCGCCCCGTGCACTTTACGGGCTTCTTTACGCTGGGCGCCGACAAGCCGTTCATTATGGTCGAGAACCTGGACACCTACGACGAGATCGTCAAGCTGCTGCGTGGCCGCAAGCACGCCAAGCTCTTTGGCATCAAGGTGGGCGGCGTGATTTTTGGCGGCGGATGCAAGGCGAGCGTCTCGCATGCCCTGGACGATTATCTGGCTGAGATTGGCTATCGCTTTAACTACGTCTACTACGTAGGCGACATCGATCGCGAGGGCGCGCGCATTGTCGAGCAGGCTCGCAATGCCAATGTGGTTGAGATTCGCCTGCATGCCGGCATGTACCGTGCCATGCTCGCCGAGCATAAGCGTCGCGTGAAGGCCGGCGGCGAGTGCGAGCCCGCGGCTGCCAACCAGGGCGTGCCGCAGAACCTGGCGGCGACGATCAAGGATCTGCCCATGGTTACGCGCGTGCAGTTCCGCAACGTGCTGCGCGAGGGCGGGCGCATTCCGCAGGAGATTCTGATGACCGCAGACTATCGGGATGGCGACTCGGGAAGCTTCGACCGCATGCTGAACAACTAGGGACGTGTGGCCCCGACGGGCCGGGCATTAAGTTTGCTGCTCTACAGTCCTGCGCAAGACGAAGGCCACATTAAGTGGCCTTCTTTGCGTGCGGAACTCGCGACAAACTTAATGCCCGGCCCGTCGGGACCACACGGCACGTTGTAGAAGGCGGCTCGCTTTTCGGAATTGGGCTGATATTTCAAGATGTAAGACGCTCTTGGTCCTAATGGGCTTGGGGCGCCTTCGCGTTTCCTCAGCTCCGCACCCTTGCGGGTTCGAATCCCTCCGCTTGCCCACAAGAAAAGCCTCCCGATCGGCTATGCGTTCGAGAGGCTTGTTTCTTTGGCTGGGACGGAGGGATTCGAACCCCCAACAGCCGGCACCAAAAACCGGAGTTCTACCGTTGAACTACGTCCCAATGTGTGGTGTTGCCCAAAAGCAACTCGTTTAGTTTACCTAATCTGCGAGGGCATCGCAAACGCCATCGAGCAGGCGTACGGCGAGTGTCTGCGCGTCGCTGGCCGTGAAAGTGCCGTTGTAGCGCGTCATGCCCGTGAGCTCAATGCGAATGCGAGCCGGCTTCTGCTGCGCGGCGACATTGGCGGTGCGGATGCGCTGGGCCAGGTTGTGGCACTCGGCGAGGGCAATCGTGGCGCGCGGTGCGGCGTCGGCGGGCAGCTCGTCGCTTGCGATTTCGAGCACCAGGTCAACGTCGGTTGGGACCTCGGAGTCACAGAGCATCATGCCGCTGTTGTCGGTCGTTGCCGTGGCGATATTCCACATGCGCGACGCAACGCTGCGTGCGATGGGGTCCTCGCCGATAACGGCAATCTGGAAGCGCTCGAGCACGTTGGCGGCGCGAGCAAAACCGATGCGGGACTCGGCTTCGGTGACCGAGGGCTTGCCCTCCCACACATGGTGCAGGCGGTTGATGTAGGCGTAGGTGTCCTGGAAGGCCATGCCGTCGGCAAACAGGCCGACATTTTCCTGGAACTGCTGCAGGGCGGCCTCGGTATGCGGACCAAAGTAGCCGTCGTCTTCGCCACAGGCAAAGCCCAAAACGTTGAGAGCGCGCTGCAGGGCCTGCACATCGGCGCCATGGAAATTGGGCATGCGCAGATAGAGGGTGCGGTCGCCCAGCTTATACGAAGCGTCTACAAGGGCGCTCCAACAGGGGATATCGACGGCATGACCGGCAGCAAGGCCGCTGTCGAGCCTGAAGGTGCTGACGGCCTGCTCAGTGGTGGCTCCAAAGTACTTGTCGGTGACTTCGGCGGCATCAATCGTGTAGCCGAGCTGCAGGAGACGAGACTGCACGTCCTCGACGGCTGCTCCTTGCATGCCCGTTGTAATAGGTTCCATGAACGAACCCCTTTCGGCGTACCATTCGTACTATTTGAGCGTCTGTCGGATAGACAACGCAAAGGGATGCATAAACATGCACTCAACAGTGTAGCAAGTTGTGCCTAAATACGCTGCTGACAGATTTTATAACCCCCGTTAGTTAAGGCGCTCCACAAAGAAATCTGCCATGGAGAGGAACAGCTCGCGTGCGTGCGGATCAAGCTCAACGTTCTCGATGGCCGCTTTGGCCTTAGCGGTCAGGTCGAGCGCGTAAGTGTGGGCGTAATCGATGGAGCCGGTCTCCTGGAAGATCTCCACGGCGCGTGCGAGCTGCGCGGGATCATCGGTGCCCGAGGAAAGAATCGCCTCGACCTCGTCGTGGTGGCGCTCATCAGAGAGGGCGTGTACGGCGACAAGCGTGCGCTTGCCCTCGGTGATGTCGGTGCGGAAGTCCTTGTTGGCGGCTTCCTTAGTGCCGACAAGGTTGAGCAGGTCGTCCTGAATCTGAAAGGCAAGGCCCGTGTGCAGGCCAAAGGCGCGCAGCGCTTCGATTTGCTCATCGTTGCCGCCGCCGATAATGGCTCCGGCGGCAAGCGGCGTGGCTCCGCTGTAAAACGCGGTCTTGTGCGTCGCCATGTCCAGGTAGTCATCAACCGAGATATCAAAGCGCCCGTCACGGACCCAACCCAGGTCGAGTGCTTGACCCTCAATGGTGCGGACGATCATCTCGGTAAGCTCGTGGAGCACGCGCAGCTTCACGTCGGACTCCAGCGTGGGGTCGTCGAGAACCGTCTTGGTGACCATGGTGAGCGCCAGGTCGCCACAATTGATGGCAAGGCCCGTGCCCTCGGTAAGGTGCATGCAGGGCTTGCCTCGACGAAGCTGTCCGTTGTCGGCGATGTCGTCGTGGATCAGCGCGCCCGACTGGAAATGCTCGATGGCTGCCGCGGCGCTGCGGGCGCTCTCAAAGCTACCGCCCACTGCGGTTGCGGCGAGCATGCAGATAAGCGGGCGGTGGCGCTTGCCGGCGTTGGCCGTAAAAGCCGAGAGCGGCGCATACAGGTAGCGCTCGATATCGGCAGAGGTCGCCTGTCCGTCAAAGAACGTGGCCAGATAGGCGTTAATCTGGTCAAAGTGCTGGGCTAAAAAGCTGGTAAACGGACTGGACACGGGTTCTCGCATTCTTTCTGAGGTTGCGTTGATGCAATATGCAGACAACATATTGCCACATTAGGGCGTTTGGCGCGGCAGTTTTGGCGATTTAGGACAACGGGCGTGCGTTTGATGGAGCGCGCCTAAATCAGCCTAAAATGCTCGAGCGCCGCAACGACACCGTCGTGATCGACGGTGTCGGTCACGTAATCGGCCTTATCCTTGAGATAGTCCGGTGCATTGCCCATGGCGATACCGACATCGACGGCGTTCATCAGCGAGACGTCATTGCTGGCGTCGCCGATGCCGTATACGGTTCCGTGGTGGGGATCGAGGGCGTCGAGTACAGACTGGATGCCCCCGCGCTTCGTGCATTCGCGGGGCGAGATTTCGGTTACCTCGAGTTCGAGCTCGTTAAAGCACAGCAGCGGCTCAAGTGCCTTATCTTGAGCGATGTGGTTGGCGAGCGATGTAGACATCAAGATCTTGTAGACACTGTAATGTTGCAGCTGCGTGACTGCGTCGCCCAGGGTGCGCGCGTATCCGGGAGCATCGGGCGCATCGGCACTCATGCGCACGACGCCGTTGAGGCCCTCAAAGCGGATGACCTCGCCCGATTGCTCAAGGTAGGGGGCAAGACGCTGCAGCATACTGGGCGTCATCGACAGATCGCGAATTGTGTGTCCGTTGATCTCGGCGTAACCGCCCGCAAGACAGACGATGCCGGTCCAGGGCAGCTCAAGAAGTTTGGGGTGGATGCAGCTCAGGGTACGTCCCGTGCAGATAAAGGCCATGTTGCCGTTGGCGACAAACTCGCGGATTGCCTGCGAAACCGCCTCGTTGGGATAGGGGGAGAGGTCCCGCTCGTCTTCGGGAAGGTCTTGGGCGAGCCTGGGGTCTTGCCAGGCGAGCGTTCCGTCGATATCGAAGAAGCAAATATTGCCGCGCTTATGGGCCGCGCTGGCGGCAGGGGAGGCCGAGGTGGTGGGCACAAATTCCGGCTCGAGGCCCATGATCTGGTCAAAATGCTCTTTAACGCGGGGAACGGAGATGCCGATAATCACCTGGGCGGTCTTGCCCGTAATGATGAGGCCCTTGGCGCCCACTGCGACAAACGACGCGTTATCTGCAACGATGGAAGGGTCTGCGACCTCGACGCGCAGGCGCGTGGCGCAGTTGGTTGCGCCCACGATATTGCCAACGCCACCTAAAAGCTGAATTACCCGCTCAGCGAGGACGTGATCTTGATCGGATCGACTATTGACCTCGTCATTGGGAGATTGCTCTTTGGCAAAGTCGCTTCCCGTTAAACAATCGATTGCCGCGCGATTGACGACATGATCCTCGCGGCCCGGAGTCTTAAGGTCATAGACCAAGATGAGTGCTCGAAAACTAACAAAAAAGATGAGGCTAAAGGCAAGGCCGATACCGAGCGCCAAAAGATAGGCACCGGCATGCGTGCGCATGAGCGGAATAAAGTTGAAGGCTGCCATCTCCATGAGGCCGCCCGAGAAGATGCCGACGATGCCAAAGAGATTCATGGCTGTGGCAAGGCAAGACGATAAGACGGCGTAGAGCAAAAAGAGCCCGGGGTGGGTGAACATAAAGAGAAACTCGAGTGGCTCGGTAACGCCGCAAACCACCGAGGCGATGATGGCGGGAACAAGGATGACCCTGAGGCCGGCGCGGCGCTCGGGTTTTGCGGTGGAGTAGAACGCAGCTGCGATGGCAGGAAGGCCAAAGAGCTTGACCCAGCCGGTGGCGGTAAAACCGGCCCACGGCGCAAGCTCATTAAGGGGGCGCGTGCTATGGGAGAGGATGGGGAGCAAACTGCTCCACGTGGCGTAGATGCCGTCGTTAATGACCAGGTTGTCGTAGTAGATCGGCATGTAGAGCAGGTGGTGCAGGCCAAAGGGCTCGAGTGCTCGTTCTAAAAAGACAAAGATGCCCACGCCAAAGGGACCGACGCCTGCAAGCGCGTGACGCAGCGTATCGGTTACATCGTATACGTAGGGCACGATGGCGGCCGAGATAGCAGCAAGGGCAAACACGGCAAAAAAGCTGATGAGGTAGACCAGCGAGGAGCCCGAGAAGGTGCCGAGCCAATCGGGAACCTTGGCATCGTAGAAGCGGTCATGGATGGCAACGACGGTTGCCGATACCGCCAGCGGGCCGATAATGCCGGTGTCGAGCGTCTTGATGCCGTCGATGACGGTGATACCGCTGGCGGAGGTCAAAGATGACGGGTACTCAAGTCCAAGGTTGTCTCCGCTCAGCTTAATGATCTCGCTCAAAAAGAAGCAGTAGGCAAAATAGGCGACGAGAGCCTCGAGGCAGCAACGAGCCGGTTGTTTTTGGGCAAGACCGATGGGCAGCGCTACGGCAAAAAGGAGCGGGAGGCGTTTAAAGACCGTCCACGAGCCGCGCTGGATGATAGCCCAGAAAACGTACCAAGGGGTTCCGTATACGGCGAGATCGCCGACGATGTCCGCAGTCGTTGCGAGAGCGGAGACGCCGACCATGAGGCCTGATATAGAAAACAGCATGGCGGGCGCGAACATTGCCCCGCCAAAGCGTTGGATTTTTTGCAGCATGTTCTGCCTTCCGAATATCGAGGCGCGTTGCGCGTGGGGAAACGTTTAAACAATGGATTCATTGTAGAGGACCAGACGAGTGTCGTACCGGCAGTTTTGAGCGAAACCGATTTGGGCATGACAGAAACCGTCAACGGCTAAATCCTGTCGCTTCACCGATATTCGGTTTAAACAACTTTAAGAAATGCTATCGTGCCTAGCCGGAAATGAATAATGTAGAGGTGGAACAATGCCAAAAGCGATATACGAAGGAATCTACCGAGAAATACGCTCGCGCATCATTAATGGGACCTATGCGTTTCAGGAGATGCTGCCAACCGAAGCTGAGTTGACCGCGGAGTTCGGATGTACTCGCAATACCGTCCGTCGCGCCTTGGGCATGCTGGCCGACGGGATGTTTGTGCAGCCCATACACGGCAAGGGCGTGCGCGTTATTTGGCTTAAGGGCGAAACCGACATGTTGGGTGCACTCGAGGAAGTCGAGTCGTTTGGCGAATTTGCAAAGCGCAACAATGCCGTCGCATCGACGGACGTTAAGTCTTTTGAACATTTGATCTGCACTGAGCAACTCTCTCGTCGCCTGGGCTTTAAGGTGGGCGAGGAGCTGATTCGCGTGGTACGTGTCCGAAGTCTCAACGGCAGTGCGCGCCAAGTGGACCATGGCTACTTTTTGGCGTCGATCGCCAAGGGTCTGACCCCCGAGATCGCGGCAGAATCTATCTATGACTATCTGGAGCACAAGCGTGGCATCAAAGTGATGGCGAGCCGCCGTACGGTGAGTGTCGAGCTCGCCAACGATGAGGATTGCAGCTATCTTGACCTCGGCAAATACAACTGCGTTGCCGTCATGGAGAGTCAGTCGTACACCTCGGATGGCATCTTGTTTGAGGTGACGCATGCCCGCACGCATCCTGAGATCTTCCACTACCGTGTCAACTCCAAGCGATAGTCGGCTAGCTCGCAGCCTGACGAGACCCGTGCCCTCAAAGAGAAAACGCCCGGTCAAACCGACGATGCATCGGCTTGACCGGGCGTTTTTCTCTGCATTCGATAACAAATAATTGTTTATACAAAACTTGTCAAGTATCAAGTTGAAATTACCGTTCACCGAAGTTTTTCTACCGCTCTAGTAATACTTGTTCAAACAACTAGCCAAATAGCGTATCGTACAAATCAGCAAAAGGGGCAAAGTCCCCGAGCCAATCTCCGAAGGCGGCGGCAAAGGGTGCCGCCACGGTGTGAAAGGGTGGATTGTAATGAAGAACGAAATGAGCAGAAGGCAGTTCCTGGGCTTTGCTGGTTCCGCGGCTGCGGTTCTTGGTCTGGGTCTCGTGGGTTGCGGCGGTTCTGCCGGCTCCGGCTCCTCTGCTTCTGGTGACGCTGCCGAGGTCTACTTCCTCCAATTCAAGCCCGAGGTCGACAAGGAGTGGAAGGAGATCGCCAAGGCGTACAAGAAGGAGAAGGGCGTCGAGGTCAAGATCGTGACCGCCGCCTCCAACACCTACGAGGAGAAGCTCAAGTCCGAGATGTCCAAGAGCTCCGCTCCGACCCTGTTCCAGGTCAACGGCCCCACCGGTCTTAAGAACTGGAAGGATTACTGCGCCGACCTGTCCGATACCAAGCTCCGCGGTGAGCTCATTGACGACTCCCTGGCTCTGCAGTCCGATGGCAAGGATCTGGGTATCGACTGGGTCCAGGAGAGCTACGGCATCATCTACAACAAGCAGCTGCTCGAGAAGGCTGGCTACAAGGCCGAGGACATCAACTCCTTCGACAAGCTGAAGGCTTGTGCCGACGACATCCAGGCCCGCAAGGACGAGCTTGGTGTTGAGGGTGCCTTCACTTCCGCCGGCATGGACGACTCCTCCAGCTGGCGCTACACCACCCACCTCGCCAACCTCCCGCTCTACTACGAGTTCGAGAAGGAGCACAACCAGGAGGACGACGAGATTAAGGGCGAGTATCTCGACAACTTCAAGCAGATCTTCGACCTGTACATCACCGACTCCACCTGCGATCCTTCGCAGCTTGCCTCCAAGACCGGCGACGACGCCACCAACGAGTTCGCAACCGGCAAGGCCGTCTTCTATCAGAACGGTTCTTGGGCCTACGCTGACCTCACCAAGGCCGGCATGACCGACGATCAGATTGGCATGATGCCCATCTACATCGGTGTCGACGGCGAGGAGAACCAGGGTCTGTGCTCCGGCGGCGAGAACTACTGGTGCGTCAGCTCCCAGGCTTCCGAGGATGCCCAGAAGGCCACCGAGGACTTCATGTATTGGTGCGTCACTTCTGACACCGCCACCAGCATCATCGCTGACAAGATGGGTCTGACCGCTCCGTTCAAGAGCGCCAAGGAAACCACCAACGTCTTCTCGCAGCAGGCCGTTGCCATGGCCAAAGACGGCAAGAAGACCGTTGCTTGGGACTTCGTCTACATCCCCTCTGAGGAGTGGAAGAAGAACCTCAAGCAGGCTCTGATCGCCTACGCTGCCGACAACAGCAAGTGGGACGGCGTCAAGAACGCCTTCGTCGATGGCTGGAAGACCGAGAAGGCCGCTTCCGAGTAAGCAGTTGCTGCCCAAGCTATCTGATTAGCGACAGGGGGCGGGCAGACGTTGGTTTGCCCGCCCCCTGCATATTGAAAGGACCCTTTTATGGGCAAAGCACTCAAGCGCTGGTGGCCGCTCTTTATGCTGCCCACGTGCCTGGCGTTTATGATCGGGTTCGTGATCCCTTTTATCCAGGGCTTCTATCTCTCGTTCTGCCAGTTTATTACCATTAACAACACGCATTTTGTCGGTATCAAGAATTACGTGCGCGCGCTGTCCGATTCGCAGTTTGCTACGTCGTTCTTCTTTACGGTGGCGTTTGCCTTCCTGTCGACGGTGCTTATCAACGTGATTGCCCTCGCCATCGCGCAGGCGCTCACCCGCAAGGCGCTCAAGGGCACCAACATCTTCCGTACGATCTTCTTTATGCCTAACCTGATCGGCGGCATCGTGCTGGGCTACATTTGGCAGATTCTGATCAACTGCCTGCTCTCCAACGTGGGCGCCCAGCTCATCGCCCTTAACTCTGCTGCTGGCTTCTGGGGCCTTATCATCCTGACCCTGTGGCAGCAGGTCGGCTACATGATGATTATCTACATCGCTGGTCTGCAGTCCATTCCGTCCGACTACATCGAGGCCGCCAAGGTCGACGGCGCCACGGCATGGCAGACGTTTTGGAAGGTTAAGATCCCTAACCTGATGCCGACCATCACCATCTGCCTGTTTCTGTCCATCACCAACGGCTTTAAGCTGTTCGACCAGAACCTCGCCCTTACCGGCGGCGCCCCCGCGCACTCCACCGAGATGCTCGCCCTGAACATCTACAACACGTTCTACTCGCGTGCCGGCATCGCATGGCAGGGCATCGGTCAGGCCAAGGCGGTTATCTTCTGCATCCTGGTCGTAGCCATCTCCATGATTCAGCTTAAGGCCACGAGGTCCAAGGAGGTGCAGCAGTAATGAAACGCGATAAGGTTATCAACCGCGCGCTCTCGATTTTCTTTACGATCCTGTCGCTCGCGTGGATCTACCCCGTGTTCATGATTGCGCTCAATTCCTTTAAAAAGGGAACTGCAATCAGCACCACCACGGCATTCGATTTGCTCACGCCCGAGACGTTCAACGGCCTTGCAAACTACGTGCACGCCCTTAACGAGCAGGGCTTTGCCTCGGCGTTTATGTACTCGCTCATTATCACGGTCACGTCGGTCGTGCTGATTTTGGTGTGCTGCTCCATGTGCGCTTGGTACGTGGTGCGCGTCAACAACAAGATCTCGAACTTCTTCTATTACCTGTTCGTGTTCTCGATGGTCGTGCCGTTCCAGATGCTCATGTTCACGCTGTCCAATTTGGCGGACCGCATCGGCTTCAACACGCCGTTCAACATCTGCTTTATCTACCTTGGCTTTGGCGCAGGCCTGGCGGTCTTTATGTTCGCCGGCTTTGTAAAGAACATCCCGCTCGAGATCGAGGAGGCGGCCATGATCGACGGCTGCAACCCGGTCCAGGTGTTCTTTAAAATCGTCCTTCCCATCATGAAGCCCACCTATCTTTCGGTCGGCATTCTCGAGACCATGTGGGTCTGGAACGACTACCTGCTGCCCTACCTCACCCTCGACTCCACCAAGTACAAGACCATTCCTATCTTGATCCAGTACTTCCGCGGCGGCTATGGCCACGTCGAGCTCGGCCCCATGATGGCCTGCATCATGATGGTCGTTATCCCCATCGTCATCATGTACATCCTCTGCCAGAAGTACATCATCGACGGCGTGGTGGCAGGTGCCGTCAAGGGCTGATGCCGTAACTGTTTTGCAAGTTTCTGCGGCGCCCCTCAGCGCGGCGCCGCACATCGAAAGGTAAAGACATGGCCGAGATCGTTCTCAAACATGTTCAGAAGGTGTATCCCAACACCGAGTCCAAAAAGAAGGGCTTCTTTGGCAAAAAGAAGAAGACCGAGGAGAAGAAGCATAACCTTAAGGTTACCGAGGATGGCGTGCTCGCTGTAGAGGACTTCAACCTCACCGTTCACGACCAGGAGTTCGTCGTTCTCGTTGGTCCCTCTGGCTGCGGTAAGTCCACGACGATGCGCATGGTTGCCGGCCTGGAGGACATTACCTCGGGCGATGTGCTCATCGACGGCAAGCGCGTCAACGACGTGGCGCCCAAGGACCGCGACATCGCCATGGTGTTCCAGAGCTACGCTCTGTACCCCAACATGACGGTGTACGAGAACATGGCGTTTACGCTTGAGCTCAAGAAGGTCCCCAAAGACGAGATCGACCGCAAGGTTCGCTCCGCTGCCGAGATCTTGGGTATCACCGAGTACCTCGACCGCAAGCCCAAGGCGCTTTCGGGCGGCCAGCGCCAGCGTGTCGCTATCGGCCGCGCCATCGTGCGTGATCCTAAGGTCTTCCTGATGGACGAGCCGCTGTCCAACCTGGACGCTAAGCTTCGTAACCAGATGCGTGCCGAACTCATCAAGCTGCGCCACGAGATCAAGGGCACGTTCATCTACGTCACCCACGACCAGACCGAGGCCATGACCCTCGGCGATCGCATTGTGGTCATGAAGGACGGCGTCGTCCAGCAGATCGCCACCCCGCAGGAGGTCTTCAACCATCCCGCGAACATCTTCGTTGCCGGCTTTATCGGCGTGCCGCAGATGAACTTCTTCGATGCCCAGCTGGCGCGCTCGGGCAACGGCTTCACCGTCAAGACCGAGGATATGAACGTGGCGCTCGCCCCCGAGACCTGCTCTCAGCTTGCTCTCAACTGGGACGGCGGCGACGTGAAGGAGATTACGGCCGGCGTGCGCCCCGAGCAGATTCTGCTTGCCGACAAGGGCGAGGAGGGTGCGCTCCAGGGTACCGTCGAGGTGACCGAGCTCATGGGTTCGACCGAGCATGTCCACGTGACCGCTCCCGATGGCCAGTTCGTCCTGATCATTCCCGTTGTCGACCTTGAGGCCAAGGGTGCGCTCAAGGCGGGCGACTCCATCTGGTTCAAGTTCGAGAAGAACGCGACCCATCTCTTCGATAAGGTGTCTGGCAAGAACCTTATCTAGGCCCGGTGCATCCAGGCCCTCCCTTTGGGCGACTGCGGTATTGCCATCCTTTTGCCGCGGTCACATATAAGACTCCCCTCCCGTCCACTGGGCGAGAGGGGAGCCTTTCTTTGTGTTGGGACCGTTCGTCTGTCAGTTTGTCTCAATCTGTAACAGGAGGAGGGCCAAATTGGGTCTAGATGTTACAGATTGAGACAGCATCGAGCTGCCTATCCTTTCATCTCGATCTGTAACACGGGAGGCTGATTTCGGCAGCCACCTGTTACAGAACGAGATTGTTTGGTCGAGACAAATCACGGGCCGACGTATCGGCACAAAAAGCGGAGCCGCGTTGCCGCGACTCCGCTTTCAAGAGGATGGGTAAAGGAAACGAAATTAGCTCAGGTGCCAAATCTCGTCGTTGTACTGGGAGATCGTGCGGTCAGACGAGAAGGTGCCGGCGTTGGCGATGTTGATCAGCGCCTTGCGCATCCAAGCGTCCTGGTCCTCGTAGTCTGCCAGCACGCGCTCCTTGGTCTGGATGTACTCCTCAATGTCGAGCAGGGCCATAAACCAGTCCTTGCCCTTGATGTCGTCGTGCAGGCGCTGCAGGCGCTCGGCGTTGCCGGTCGCCATAAAGGCCGGGTTGGTGATGAAGTCCACCAGCAGTTTAATGCCGGGCTTGCGGTAGAGCGCGCCGGCGTTATAGCTGCCGTCGGCGTAGAGCTGCTCGACCTGCTTGGAAGAGGCACCAAAGGTGTAGATGTTCTCGTCGCCCACGAGCTCGGCAATCTCCACGTTGGCGCCGTCGAGTGTGCACAGGGTCAAAGCGCCGTTGAGCATGAACTTCATGTTAGAGGTGCCGCTCGCCTCCTTGGAGGCCAGGCTGATCTGCTCGGAGATGTCGGCAGCGGGAATCACACGCTCAGCAGCGGTGACGTTGTAGTTCTCGATCATGACGACCTGCAGGTAGGGGGCCACGTCGGGGTCGTTGGCGATCCACTGGGAAAGCGTCAGGATTAGGTGGATGATATCCTGGGCGATGGTATAGGCAGGTGCCGCCTTGCCGCCAAAGATGACAGTGACGGGGTGCTCGGGCTTGTTACCGTTCTTGATGTCGAGGTACTTCCAGATGATGTAGAGCGCGAGCATCTGCTGGCGCTTGTACTCGTGGATGCGCTTGACCTGGACGTCGATGATGGCGTTGGATGGGATCGTCACGCCCTGCTCGAGCGCCATGAACTGGCGCATGATGGTCTTGGCCTCGGCCTTGGTGGCGGCCAGGCGCTCAAGAACATCCTTGTCGTTAGCGAATTCGGCGAGCTTGCTCAGGTCGCCGGTGCTGCGCCAATCGGTGCCGATCACATCGTCGAGCAGGCTGGCGAGCGCGGGGTTGGCGCCATGGATCCAACGGCGGAAGGTGATGCCGTTGGTCTTGTTGGAGAACTTCTCGGGATAGATCTCGTAGAACGGGTGAAGCTCGGTGTCCTCCAGAATCTTGGTGTGGAGTGCGGCGACGCCATTGATGGAGAAGCCAAAGTGGATGTCCATGTGGGCCATGTGGACGGTGTCGTGCTCGTCGATGATGGCGACGCGCGGGTCGTCGTGCTCGGCCTTGGCAACCTCGTCGAGCTTGACGATGATGTCGGCGATGGCGGGCGAGACCTTCTGCAGGCTGGCGAGCGGCCACTTCTCGAGCGCCTCGGCAAGGATCGTGTGGTTGGTGTAGGCGACCATGGAGCGTACGATGGTCACGGCCTCGTCAAACTCGATGTCGTGCTCGGTGGTGAGCAGGCGGATGAGCTCGGGAATAATCATGGTGGGGTGCGTGTCGTTGATCTGGACCACGGCGTAGTCGGCCAGATCGTGCAGGTTGCTGCCGCGCTCGACGGCCTCGGCGATCAGGAGCTGGGCGGCGTTGCTCACCATGAAGTACTCCTGGTAGATGCGAAGCAGGCGGCCCTGCTCATCGGAATCATCCGGATAGAGGAACAAGGTGAGGTTCTTGGCGATCTTCGTCTTGTCGAAGTCGATGGAGCTGCTGGGGACCAGGCCGTCGTCGACACTTGCCAGGTCGAACAGACGCAGGCGGTTCTTGGTGGGCTGGCCGTAACCGGGCACATCGATGTTGACGAGCTTGGAGGTGACGGCAAAATCGCCAAACTCGACGGTGTAGGAGCGGTCGTCATCGATCAGGATGTCCTGCTCGCTAAGCCACTCGTCGGGGACGGCCTTTTGCTGGTTGTCGGCAAAGCGCTGACGGAACAGGCCGTAATGGTAATTGAGGCCCACACCGTCACCGGTAAGGCCCAGCGTGGCAATGGAATCCAGGAAGCACGCGGCCAGACGGCCCAGGCCGCCGTTGCCCAGCGAGGGCTCGACCTCAAACTCCTCAATCTTGTTGAGGTCGTGGCCGGCAGCGGTGAGCTGGTCTTTAACCTCGGCATAGATGCCAAGGTCGATCATGTTGTTGATGAGCAGTTTGCCAATCAAAAACTCAGCAGAGATGTAGTAGAGCTTTTTCTTGCCATTGTTGAGCGGGCAGGCGGCGGAGCGCTCCTGTACGAGCTTGACCAGCAGTTTGTAAATGCGGCGGTCATCGAGTTGCTCGAGCGAAGTTCCAAAGGACTGCTCGGTAAGATCCGCAAGATCGATACGGGGCATGTTTCCTCCTGTGGTGAGTTGTCTACATGTCAGTAATTCAAAAGAAGCCCGCGCGAGGGGATTGGGGTGGCCTCGCGCGGGAAAAGCGGTCGCGTCCGCACGGTGGGGTGAGGTCGGGCGCGGTGGCTCCTATTGGGGAAGCTCGATTTCGGCTTTCGACGGGATGCGGAAGTAGGTCTCGGTCCAGTCGGTGAGTTTATGCTCGAGTTCGCGGGTGATGGCGCCATCAAGCATGCGCCAGGTCCAGTTGCCGCCCAGAGTGGCGGGGGTGTTGATGCGCGCCTCGTTGCCCAGATTGAGCAGGTCCTGCATGGTGTAGATGCAGGTATCGCTCACGCTGGCGGCGATGGTGCGGTTGAGCGCGTCGGCCATGGACTCGCCTGCCTGCTGGTGGGTATACAGGGCCGCCTGCTCGCGCTGACGCGGGGTGGCCGTTCCCTCATACCAGCCGCGTGCCGTTTCGTTGTCATGCGTTCCGACGTAGGCGACGGTGTTGGCAATGTAGTTGTGCGGCAGGTAGTACGAGTTGGTGCCCTCAAAGGCAAACTGCAGGATCTTCATGCCAGGGAAGCCCGTGGTGTCGCGCATGTCGATGACACCAGGGGTAAGAAAGCCCAGGTCTTCGGCAATGATGGGAAGCGTGCCGAGCTTTTCCTCGAGCACCTTGAAGAGCTTGAGGCCGGGTCCCTGCGTCCACGAACCATATGACGAATCGGGAGAGGAGAACGGCACCTCCCAAAATGCCTCGAAACCGCGGAAGTGGTCCAGACGGATGATGTTGTACATGTCGAGGGCGGCTCGGATGCGGCCTTCCCACCAGGAGAAACCGTCTGCTTCCATGGCATCCCAGTCATAGATGGGGTTGCCCCAGTACTGGCCGGTGGCCGAGAACTGGTCGGGCGGCGTTCCCGCGACGCTGACGGGATTGCCGGCGGCGTCGATCTTAAAGAGCTCAGGTGTCGCCCACATCTCGACGGAGTCACGCGAGACATAGATGGGCAGGTCGCCGATGATCAGGATGTCGCGCTCGTTGGCATAGGCCTTGAGGCGGCTCCACTGGCGATCGAAGAAGTACTGCGTCATCTGGTGGTAGAGCATGCGCTCGGGATGGGCGGCGCAGACCTTGCTGGATGCCTCGCCGCGGCGGCGGAGCTCCTCGGGCCACTCCCAAAAGGCCTTGAGCCCGCACTCCTCCTTCACGGTCATGAACTCACAATAGGGAATGAGCCAGTCCTCGTTTGCCTGGATAAAGTCGTCGAAATCGGCCGGCTTGTCGGCAGCAAAGCGCTCAGCGGCGCGGTCGAGAATCTGACGGCGGCCGCCAAAGATAGCGCCGTAGTCGACATTGCTGGGGTCGGATCCCAGATACACGTCATCGATATCGCGCTGCTCCAGATACCCTGCCTCGATAAGCTCGGCAAAGTCGATAAAGTTGGGGTTGCCCGCGCGGGCCGAGAACGACTGATAGGGCGAATCGCCATAGCTGGTCGTCGTAAGGGGCAGAATCTGCCAGTAATGTTGTTTGCACGAGGCGAGAAAATCGACGAAGTCGTAGGCATTCCAGCCAAAGCCGCCGATTCCGTATGGTCCGGGCAGAGATGAGACGGGCATGAGGACGCCGCTTGCACGCTCCATGAATGCGCTCACCAACCTTCTTGTTGTGGGGTCGGCCTGCCGATGGATGTGCAGTCCGCCCCCGATGTTCTGATTCGATATGCCTATTGTAAAACATGTTGTTTAAACATGTACAGGCAAGATAAAAAAGTTGGTCGATTTTCGGCGAATGGTTACATGCCATGAAAAAGCCCCGACCTCACAACGTGAGATCGGGGCAAGAGCGGTATGTAGGTTTTTGCTACTCGGCGTCGGCGAAGCCGTTGGGGTTGTGGCTCTGCCAGTTCCAGCTATCGCGGCACATATCCGCGATGTCGTACTGAGCCTTCCAGCCCATCATGCGCTCGGCCTTGGAGGCATCGCACCAGTTGGCGGCGATATCGCCGGCGCGGCGCTCGCGGATCACGTAGGGCAGCTCCTTGCCACAAGCCTTGGAGAAGGCGGCGACGACCTCGAGTACCGAGGTACCGGTGCCGGTGCCCAGGTTAAAGATCTCGACGCCGGTCTTGCCGTTCATCCAGTTAAGGGCGGCAACGTGACCAGAGGCCAGATCGCACACGTGGATGTAGTCGCGCACACCGGTGCCGTCGGGTGTGGGGTAGTCGTTGCCAAAGACCTGAACGGCCTCGAGCTTGCCCACGGCAACCTGCGCGACATAGGGCACCAGGTTGTTGGGGATGCCCTTGGGGTCCTCGCCGATCAGGCCCGACGGATGGGCGCCGATGGGGTTGAAGTAGCGGAGCAGCACGACGTCCCACTCGGGGTCGGCGGTGTGAACGTCCATAAGGATCTGCTCGATCATCCACTTGGTCCAGCCATAGGGGTTGGTTGCGGGCTTCTTGGGGTCTTCCTCGGTGACAGGCGGGTTGTCCGGGTCGCCGTAGACGGTCGAGGAGCTCGAGAAGATGATGGACTTGCAGCCATGGCTGCGCATGACGTCGATGAGCACCAGGGTGTTCTCGATGTTGTTGTGGTAGTACTCGACGGGCTTGCTCACCGACTCGCCGACGGCCTTAAAACCGGCGAAGTGGATGACGCGGTCGATCTGATGGGTATCGAAGATCTTGTTCATTGCATCGCGGTCGAGCACGTTGGCCTCGTAGAAGGTGAGGTTCTTGGCGGCCTCGTCGCCCACGATGGTCTTGACGCGGTCGACGGCGACGGCGCTGGAGTTGGAGAGATCATCGACGATGACGACCTGGTAGCCACCCTCGAGCAGCTGAACGACGGTGTGCGAGCCGATAAAGCCGGCGCCACCGGTAACGAGGACGCAGGTGTCTTTGGGGTCGAGTGCTTTGGACATGTAGTCTCCTATCGAATCAGGAACACTTCTTCAGGGGAGTATAGCGCAGGCAGGGACGCCCAAATCGTGCGCTGTAGGAAAAGCAGAGGATTGTGCTAACGTACTCATAGAAGAGCTTGCGTACGCATAACCTGATCTTTGACATTTGCTTACGAGCCGCTGACCTTGTAGTTTCCTGCCGTTCGTGGAAATCGTTGGGACGCGCCATATGTACGCTAATATGTATGAGTTGAGCGACATATAAATAAGCATGTAACGGAGTACATATGTCACCAAACAGCGATTCTATCCTTTCCCAGGAGCTCTCGCGCCGCACTGCCCTCAAGGCCCTGTTCGGCGCCGCTTCTGCGGCAGTTCTTTTTGGCCTGCCCGCTCGCGCCCATGCGGCGGAGGCTTCCAAAGAAACCACCGATAAACTGAATGCCGCCCAGGCCCAGCTCGACGAGGTTCAGGCCCAGCTCGACAGCATCGCAAATGAGTATGCGGCGCTGGCCAACAAGAATGCCCAGACCCTCAACGACATCGAGAATGTCCAGGGCAAGATTGACGACACGCAGGCCCAGATCGATGAAAAGAAGGCCGAGCTCAAGAAGAAGCGCAACGACCTTTCCGATCGCGTGGCCGCCAGCTACAAGTCCGGCGGCACGAACATCCTGTCGCTGCTGCTGGCCTCTGGCTCGTTTGAGGAACTCGTCGCCAACGCGCATTACGTTGAGAAGATCAACAAGAGCGACCGCGACGCCATCGAGGACATTCAGACCATCCAGGAAGAGCTCGATGCGCAAAAGACCGAGCTCGAGTCGCAGAAGGCCGACTTAGAGAAGCTCAAGGACCAGCAGACTGCCCAGATGCAGGACATGCAGGCCAAGCAGCAAGAAGTCCAGACCGTGCTGAACGGTCTTTCCGACGACGTCAAGGAGCTCATGGCTCAGCGCGATTCCGAGATCCTCGCTGCCGCCCAGGCTGAGGAGGCCGCTAGGAAGGCTGCCGCTGCCGCGGCTGCCGCGAACAAGAACAATTCCTACTCGGGTGGTTCGAGCTCGGGTGGTGGATCGTACGCGCCCGGAACTCCGCAGCAGAATGCCGGCTCGGGCAAGCAGCAGGCTGTCGTCAACGCGTGCTACTCCACGCCTTCGCCGGGTCAGAACTGGTGCGCGGCGTGGGTCACCAATGTCTTCCGTAACGCCGGCGTTGGCTACTTTGGCGGCAATGCGTGCGACATGTTTAACGCATGGTGCTATAGCTCCGACCGCTCGGCGCTGCAGGTGGGCATGATCGTGGCCGATTCCTCGCACAGCGGCACGGGTGCTCCGGGCCTTATCTACGGTCATGTGGGTATCTACGTTGGCGGCGGCATCGTTATGAGCAACGAGGGTGCCATTACGTCTAAGTCGCTTGATTCGTTTATTAGCTTCTATGGCACTGGCTCTGGCGTGCGTTGGGGCTGGCTCGGCGGCGTGGCGCTGTCGTAAAGCCGACGGGGCCGCGTGCCCGCCCGCAATATATTTGATTGCCTGCTCGGGCAGTCCTGCGCAAGACGAAGGCCACATTAAGTGGCCTTCTTTGCGTGCGGAACTCGCGATCAATCAAATATATTGCGGGCGGGCACGCGGCCCTCTTGGGTTCGGGGCGCGGCACACCGGACTGGTTGTCTGAATTAAAGAAAGTGAAGGCCCCTTTCGGGGCCTTCTTTTTATAAAAATTCGCCGACTCGGTGGACTTCGGGTTCTAGGTCTACGCCGAACTGCTCTCTGACTTTGGCTTGGATGTCGTGGATGAGTTCGTCGACGTCGGCGGCGGTGGCGTGGTCGGCGTTGACGATAAAGCCGCAGTGTTTTTCGCTCACCTGCGCGCCGCCGACAGCATGGCCGCGCAGGCCGGCATCCATGATGAGCTTGCCGGCAAAGTAGCCCTCGGGGCGTTTGAAAGTGGAGCCGGCACTCGGCATATCGAGCGGCTGTTTGTCTTCGCGACGCTGACGGTAGTCGTCCATGTCGGCCTTGATCATCGCGGCGTTGCCCGGGGCGAGATTGAAGGTGGCCGAAAGCACGGTAAAGCCGTCGTCGGCGATGCGGCTCTTGCGATAGCCCAGGTTAAGCTCGTCGACATCGAACTCGATGATGCTGCCGCTGCCGCGGGTGCCGTCGTCGAGCATGCGGGCGGGCTTGTAGACGCGCACAGACTCCAGTACATCGGCCATGCAGGCGCCATAGGCGCCGGCGTTCATGTAGCAGGCGCCGCCGACCGATCCGGGGATACCCGAGATGGGCTCCATGCCAGTGAGACCGGCCTCGGCTGCCGCCGCGGCGACATCGGAAAGCAAGGCGCCGGCTGCTGCCGTAACGTGCGTGCCGTTGACCGTAATGTCGGAGAGGCCCTCGCCCAGTGCCACGACGATGCCGCGGATGCCCTTGTCACCGACGAGCAAGTCGGAGCCGTTGCCCACGATGGTGAGGGGCAGATCGCAGCGATAGCAGGTATCGAGCGTGGCGACGAGGCCCTGCTCGGTATCGGGCGTGACAAAGACGTCGGCCGGGCCGCCGATTTTAAACGTGGTGTGCTCGCGCATGGGCTCGCTCATCAGCACGTTGTCCTCGCCGGCAACGCCAGCAAGCGCGCACAGCAGGTCCTCGTTAAAAAAGTCGTTCTCGTGCATACGAATATCCGCCTTTTGGTGGTCGTTGTCATCAATCGATTGCAATATACCCCACCCGGACGGATTTGGTGCGCTGGCGGCGATAAAACAGCCGTCTACCGGATTGGTAAAGTGTTTATCATCGAGGTAGAGGGACGGTCGCTATACTTTCAAGAGATTGCGCGAATACTCGGAAGGAGCGAGATGGGCAACAAAGTTACTCTCAAGCAGATTGCCCAGGAGGTGGGGCTTTCCCCCTCGTCGGTCTCGCTTGTTCTCAATAATCGGCCCTGCCGCATCTCGGAAGAAAACCGCAAGCTCATCAAGGAGGTCGCGGCGCGCAACCACTATGTCCCTAACCAGATCGCGCGCAGCCTGGTCATGCGCGAGTCACGCACGCTGGGCCTTATCGTTCCCAATATCGAGAGCCGCTTTTTTGCCTCGCTCGCCGGCAGCTTGGAAAAGCGCTGCCGCGAGGACGGTTACGCGCTCTTTATTACCAGCTCGGGTGGAAGTGCCGACGACGATCTTGAGCTGCTGCGCCAGCTGGTGACGCGCGGCGTCGACGGCGTCTTTCTGGTGGTGGGTGACGAGTTCTCCGACGACCGCGCCCTGCGCGAAGAAGTCAGCCATCTGCCCATACCGGCGGTAATGGTCGACCGTGCCATTGAGGGGCTCGAGTGCGACAAGGTGATGTTCGACCACGAGATGGGTGGCTACATGGCTACCCGCTATCTGATCGAGCAGGGTCACCGTCGCATTGCCTGCTTGGTTAATGCTCGCCGTTCCAATACGGGTCGTAAACGTCTTGCCGGCTACGAGCGTGCGCTGCGCGAGGTTGGCCTGCCGATCGACGCACGTTTGGAGTTTGAGAGCGAGTACTACATTCCGAGCGCATACGAGGCGTCGGAGGCGGTGCTCGCAACTGACGCCACCGCCGTGTTCGCAAGCTCGGATAACATTGCCCTCGGTCTGCTCAAGCGCTTGCACGAGATGGGTAAGAGCATCCCGGGCGATATCTCGGTCGTAAGCTATGACAACTCGGCGGCCGACGTTCTCTTTGAGCCGGCGCTGACCGCGATCGAGCAGGATCCTGGTGTCCTCGCGGAGCATGCTTTTGGCTGCATGTCCAAGCGTCTTGCCGGTAGGGGCGGTAGGCGTGCCGAAGAGGTCGTCCTGGAGCCGGCGCTTATCGTTAAGGGCAGCGTGCTCGAGCTTACTAAACACAACTAAACACGTTTATCAATTTGCAGAGACTGAATGTTGGGCAGCTGTGACAGGCAACGTCGCAGGTGAATGCCAGGTTTCGCTGCTGCGCGCTGCAAATCAAGACAATAAAACGTTTTTTCACCATGATAAAACGTTTTAGCAAATATACTAGTCCCAACGAAAGGCTGCCGTATCGGAGGGCGACCGCACAGCGAAGGGACAAATACAATGGCTAAAACACTGGGGACGCCGTGGCAAAAGCTGGGCCACGAGGTGCCGGCTTCCGAGCTCGAGGGCGTTGACCTGTATTGGCGCGCATCGAACTATCTGTCCGTCGGTCAGATCTACCTTCGCTCTAACCCGTTGATGCGCAGCGACTTTGTCGACGAGAAAACCGGTGAGGTGCGCGACTTTGGTCGCCCGGACGTTAAGCACCGCCTGGTCGGTCACTGGGGCACCACGCCCGGCATCAACTTCCTGTTCGGCCACGTCAACCGCCTTATTGCCGACCACAACCAGAACGCCATTTTCTTGATGGGCCCGGGCCACGGTGGCCCCGCCGGCACCGCCCAGTCGCTGCTCGATGGCACCTACCGTGAGATCCGCCCCGACATCACCAATGACGAGGCCGGCCTGCAGAAGTTCTTCCGCCAGTTCTCCTACCCCGGTGGCATCCCGAGCCACTTTGCGCCCGAGACGCCTGGCTCCATCCACGAGGGCGGCGAGCTCGGCTACACGCTCAGCCACGCCTACGGTGCCGTCATGGACAACCCGAGCCTGCTGGCCGTGGCCGTGGTGGGCGACGGCGAGTCCGAGACCGGTCCGCTTGCGACTTCTTGGCAGTCCAACAAGCTCGTGAACCCGGCAACCGACGGTATCGTCCTGCCGATCCTGCACCTCAACGGCTACAAGATCGCCAACCCCACCATCCTTGCCCGCGTGTCCGACGAAGAGCTCACCAAGTTCTTTGAGGGAATGGGCTATAAGCCGCACTTCTTTGTCGCCGGCTTTGACGACGAGAGCCACGCAAGCATTCACGCGCGTTTTGCCGCGCTGTTCGAGCAGGTCTTCGATGAGATCTGCGACATCAAGGCCACCGCGCAGGCCCAGGCCGCCGCGGGTGAGACCGTGGTCCGTCCGGCCTACCCCATGATTGTGTTCCGTACGCCCAAGGGTTGGACCTGCCCCAAGCAGATCGATGGCAAGAAGACCGAGGGCTCCTGGCGCGCCCATCAGGTGCCGCTGGCGAGTGCCAAGGACACCCACGAGCACTTCCGCGTGCTGCGCGAGTGGCTGCGCTCCTACAAGCCCGAGGAACTCTTTACGCCCGAGGGCCAGGTGCGCCCCGAGGTAACGGCCTTTATGCCGACCGGCGAGCTGCGCATCGGCGCCAACCCCAATGCGAACGGCGGCAAGGTGCGCCGCGAGCTCGAACTCCCCGATATTCATGCCCACGAGATTCCCGTTGCAAGCAAGGGCCACGGCTGGGGCTCCACCGAGGCCGCCCGCGTCTTTGGTGAGTACACCGCCGACGTTCTGGCCAAGAACATGGACGATTTCCGTATCTTCGGTCCCGATGAGACCGCGTCCAACCGCCTGCAGGCTGCCTACAAGGTGACCAAGAAGCAGTGGGATGCTGGCTTTTACGAGGACGATGCCAACGACGAGCTGCTGGCCGGTTCCGGTAAGGTCGTCGAGCAGCTGTCTGAGCACCAGTGCGAGGGCTTCCTCGAGGCCTACGTGCTCACCGGCCGCTCGGGTGTGTGGAGTTCCTACGAGAGCTTTGTCCACGTGGTCGATTCTATGGTCAACCAGCACTGCAAATGGCTCGAGGCCACCAAGCGCGAGATTCCGTGGCGTGCCCCCATTAGTGGTCTCAACATTTTGCTGTCGAGCCATGTCTGGCGCCAGGACCACAACGGCTTCTCGCACCAGGACCCCGGCTTTATCGACCTGCTGCTCAACAAGGCCAGCGACACGCATATCGTGAATGCCTACTATCCGGCCGACGCCAACATGGCGCTTGCCGTTGCCGAGCGCGTCTACCAGTCCACCGACTGCGTCAACGCCATCTTCTGTGGCAAGCAACCCGACCCCACCTTCCAGACGGTCGACGAGGCCAAGTCCGAGCTCGCCGAGGGCGTCGCGACCTGGGAGTGGGCATCGACTGCCGACTCGCTCGCCGAGGCCGACGTCGTGGTCGCCACGTGCGGTGACGTGCCGACGCTCGAGGCTCTGGCTGCAACCGACATGCTGCGCGAGCTGGGCATTAAGGTGTGGTTCGTCAACGTGGTCGACTTGCTCAAGATCCAGAACGTCTGCGAGAACGACCAAGCCATCAGCGATGAGCGCTGGGCCGAGCTGTTTGGCTGCGGTGAGAAGCCCGTGCTCTTTGCATTCCACGCTTATGCCGGCACGATTCGCCGCCTGATTTGGAACCGCCCCGGCCACGACGCCTTCCGCGTCCACGGCTACGAGGAGAAGGGCTCCACGACCACACCGTTCGACATGCTGCGCCTGAATAACATGGACCGCTGGGCCCTGGCCGCCGACGTGCTGCGCATGGTCGACGCCGATAAGTTTGCCGAGCAGATTGATGAGTGGGAGGCTTTCCGCACCGAGGCCTTTGAGTTCGCGTGCGACGAGGGCTTCGATCACCCGGCCTTTACCGACTGGGTCTGGCCCGACGCCGCAGCCGCAACTGCTGCCGACGGCGCGCTCTCCGCAACGCAGCTAACTGCCGGCGACAACGAATAACTCTGTTACGCGGTTTTACCAAACCGCGTAAAGGCTCGACGCTGCGCGGGTTCCAAGTACCCCATCTTGCCGTTCAAACCGTCGCTCGCGTACAGAAGTACGCGTCGCTCCTCTTTCACGGCGACCTGGGGCACTTGGAACCCGCTCGCTGACTTGTGCTCAACCAGCGGCGAGTGGCGGCTCGGGGTGCGTGTGCTGGACGGTCTCGCGCTGGGGCCCCGCCCGGGCAGAGGGCTTTGCTCTGGAAAGTGCGCTTCGCGGAACTTTCCCGAGCAAAGCCCTCTGCCCGGGCGGGGCCCTCTCGGCCGTTTCGATATGCGGGGTCTGATTATTTTTAAGTAATGGGGACTTTGCTGATGCTGCCTTGGATGCCGTGTATCCAACTTTGGTCAGCCAAGATTACATTGTCGGGGCCGGGGCGGGGTGCTTGGTTTTGAGAAGTTCTGCGGAGCACACTTCTCAAAACCAAGCATGCCGCCCCGGCCCTCGTCCGTAAACTCTTCCGCTGGGCGAGTTTTAGGTGCCATGCGCCGATGTGCTAAAGTAACAGCTTGAAATTGGTGTTATATTCAGCTTGAGTTGTTTAATGCTAGTACGGGAGGCTGATATGGGGCTGTTCAAGAAGAAAAACCCGCAGGATGCCTTTGATCCCGATGTGTTTACCATCACGGATACGATTAAAGAAGCCTTCGACGCCATGGGGCGTCCAGAGCAATGATGCCCGCAGCATCAAGCGGTTGAGGAGCCTTGCCCATGTCGAGTGAGCCATATGCGATTCCGCCCAAAGATCGCGCCTTTGAGGGCATTCTCTGGTATATCAAACATTATGACCTGCAGGGTGGCGACCGGCTGCCCGCCGAGCGCGTGCTCTGCGAAGAGCTGGGCGTGTCGCGCACGGCGTTGCGCGCTGCGATCGCGCGCCTCATTTCGTGCGGAACCTTGGAAAGCCGCCGCGGCTCGGGTACCTATGTGTGCCCGCCCAAGCCGCTGAACGTCTTTCAGGAAACGTGGAACTATACGCAGGCGGTGGAGAGGGTCGGCTCAAAGTCAACCGTACGCCTGATATGGTCCAAGGTCGTGTACGCCGAGGTCGATCTGGCCCAAAAGGCCCAGATCGACCTGGGCATGCCGCTCTTCTGCATTCGGCGTGTGCGCGTGGTCAATGGCTCCCCGGCGTCGATCGAGACGGCTTACGTCAATCTGTCTTTGTGCCCCTCGCTTCCCGATCACGATTTTGAGCAGGAGAGCCTCTACGACGTATTGCTTAAAGAGGGGAACGTCCGTGTGTCGCACGGTAAGGAGCATATTTCCATCAGTCGTCTGAACGCTGACGAGGCTAAGTTGCTGGATGCCCAGGAGGGCACGCCGGTGTTTTACAAGGCTTCGCACGAGCGCGACGAGAGCGATGGCTTTGTCGAGTATTGCAAGTCCGTGATCCTGCCGACCAAATATCGATTTGCCGATAACGGCGAGGCGGATGGCGTTGCGACGAAGGTAGGTGTCGAATGGCTGAAGGAGTAGAGAACCTGCCGGTCTACAAGCGGATTCGCCGCTGCATCGCAGAGCGAATCGAGCGCGGTGGCTATCCGACGGGCTCGATGATTCCGTCCGAAAATGAGCTGGCCGAGGAGTTTGGCACGACGCGCCTGACGATTCGCAGCGCTATGGACGAGCTGGTCAAAAGTGGCCAGATTCGTCGAGTGCAGGGCAAGGGTGCCTTTGTGGCTCACAAGTGGTTTGACGAGCACGATCGCAAGGGCGGTTTCCGCCAGATGGTTTTGGCCACGGGTGCGACGCCGTCGGTGCGCATTTTGGCGCGCTCCAAACGCTATGCCGATCCGTATTATGCCGACTTGTTTGGTATCGGCGAGGACGATCTGCTTTACTCGGTGCGCCGTCTTAACTGCATTGATGGTGAGCCTGTGTCGATCGAGATGACGCTGATCCCGTGTCTGCTGTTCCCGGGCATCGAAGGCGTGGACATTTCGGTCTTCAGCCTGTTCGAGACTTATGACATGCTGGGCCGAAAGCCAGATAAATCGATTGAGAAGCTCGATATCGAGGCACTTGGCGCCCGCGATGCGAGTTTGCTTGATCTTGAGCCGGGTGACCTGGCCCTCGTGCTGGAATGTCTGACCTACGACTCGAGTGGGCAGGTTATCGAGTATGCCAAGTCTTTTACCCGCGGCGATGCCGGCGGATATACCTACAGCTATTAGTGTTCTGGGCGTCCTTACGCACAGCGGGGCGCTCGTCTTTTATGGACATATGCCGCTTGACCGATGAGCGGCAAAAACTGACCGTCTACCGAGTGGGGAGAATGAAATCGAAAAAGCGGTATTAAAAATGACTAACCTGTAATCGTTCACTGGTATTAAGAACCTTTGAATTATTGAGCCTGGGGCCAAGATGACCACAAGGTTAAGCGGTACGATGCTTCTTCCACGGCACGCTCGAGCTCCTCGAGCCCGGCGTCCCCGTGTCCCTGTTCAAGGGCGAGGACGAGTGCCGCGCGCTGGACAACCGCGTCGAGGCCTTCCTGCGCTCTGGTGTGACCGGCGATGAGGACTACGTCTTCATCGACACCGCCGAGTACGCCATCCCCGGCCTGGACGATGACTTCCGCGTCATCGTGTTGCCCTGGATCCTCACGGTTCTCGCCACGGACCGTATGGCCCGTCACTACGAGACCGTCACCAAGCACAATCGGAAGTACCGTCGTTACTATCACCAGTTCGACTACTAAGGCGCGAGATGCGCCCGGGTGGGCGCGATGCGATAAGGTATAGGGGGCGGCCGAGGCTGCTCGGTTGCTCTTTTACAGATTTTATGAATATGTCGGCAATCCCCAGCCGGACGTGTACGCCATGGCCGACGTGGCGGGTTGTGCGGTGAAGGAGCTCGAGTGCGAGGGGGCCCAGGGCATGGCCATGCTGGGTGAGGTTCTCAAGAACCCGGGCAAGGTCGCCCGTGCGAACAGGTACAAGAGCGGCGCATGCTGTGCGGGAGTCTACCTCGAGGTGACTCTGCGCGATCTCTCCGCCGAGAAGCTGATCATTCCCCCTGTGGGGCCGTGAGCTCAAACGCGGTTTGATAGCGTATCGGCAGGTGATGGAGAGCGCCGGGACGGTGAAGGCGGCATTCGACGAGATGATCGAAGGTGCTCGTCGTGGCTAAGCGCGTCGAGGTCTCGTCTTACGATAAGGCCGTCGAGGGGATCTTAAACCATATCGACATCTGCGACATGCGGTGTGGGGATGCCTTTCCGCCCGAGCGGGAGCTGTGCGACGAAATCGGGGTGTCGCGCACGATGCTGCGCAGCGCCCTCACGCACCTTACCTCGACCCACGTCATCGAGAGGCGCCAGGGTTCAGACAATTACCCGCGCCAACGCCGTCCGACGGTTCAGCTGGACGACCTGTCCGGCTTCTCCCAGATCGTGTGGTCGATTGGGGAGAGCCGTCCTCACGCATGCTCGCCTACGAGGTCGCTCCCGCTGGGGCTGAGACCGCCAGCCGATTGTACCTTCCCGAGGACGGGCCCGTCTTGCACCTGGAACGCCTGCGCCTGATCGGCGGCGTTTCCGCCATGCTAGAGACATCCTATCTCCCGCTGGTGCGTTTCCCCGGCATCGATGCATTCGACTTCGAGGAGGATTCGCTCTTGCGTGTGCTCGACGATGAGTACGACGTCGAAGCGGTCCATGTGACGCTTCGCGTGACCGTCGCCCGCGCGACCGAGCGCGAGGCGGGTCTGATGCGGGTCGAGTCGAATGATTTGATCTTTTTGGAGTGCGGTACGCGGATGGGGTCGGACATCAATCCCATCGAGTACTAGCGCACGCGCTGCAGCCCCAGCCATTTCAGGGTCTCGTGCAAGACGGTCATGTAGGCCGATCTGCTCGAGGATCGGTTTTTGGATAGGAGACGACAGATGAAGGGCGCACGGTATCACGTGCCTGTCGACGGCCGGTCGGCTGAGGTGGGGCAGACCCTGAACGGCGTCGGGGGCGATGACCTTCGCGGGACTTCGCCTTGAGGCATCGAGGACCTCGGCCTGCCCCTGTACCTCGATATTCGCCGCGATTTGCATCTGCGGCTCGTGGCCGGGGAGTATGCCACAGGTGCGGCCATTCCCTCCGAGGCGAAGCTCGCCGAGCAGCATCGTACCACGAAGCTCACCGTGCGCAACGCCCTCGATGGGCTCGAGGACGAGGGATTCATCGTCTAGGGCGAGGGCACGTTCGCCACGCATGGGCTCGAGGGCTCGGTCATGCATCATCCGCGCGGCTTCTGCGACGCGCATCGCCATTACAGGCGCACGCCGAGCGGTCGCGCGCTCGAGGCGACGGTGCGCGAGACGGGTTCGTTTTACGGGAGCTTCTTCGACGTCCCCCGGCAGTGACCTGCTCTGCGTCCACCGCCTGAATTGTATCGACGGCGTTCCGTTCGCTATCGAGCGCGCGCTCATCCCCTGTGAGCTCTTCCCGGGTATCGAGGACGTCGACATCTCGGTCTTCAGCCTCTATGCCCTGTATGAGCTGCGCGGACATCCGGTCACCTGGGCGGTCGAGGAGCTTGAGCCCCAGGAGCTCAAGGCGCGCGACGCGCGCCTGCTGCGCGTGGGCGCGCTCGATCCGGCGCCCGGCCTCACCTGCGTGAGTTACGACGTCGACGGGCACTCGCAGGAGTTCGTCCGCTCCGTCTCGGTTGGGGGGAGCGCGAGCCGCCTCGTGCGCAAGCGGCTTCGGGTACCCGCGCCCGGTGTTCGGCTGATTTGCCATGCATGTAAACCGCTCGGCGAGATATTCATACCACTTGGCCGACAAGCGTCGAACGAAGACAATAGATATTAAATAACATGCTATCTTGATATTGTTTTTGGTATGAAATTCATCCAAAACATATAGAGCAAAGGTCCGTTCAATTTAGGAGGAAGAACATGATTCTGCTAACGCGCGTCGATCATCGACTGCTGCATGGGCAGGTCGCGACGTCTTGGGTCAACGGCCTGGGATCCGACTGCATCTTCTGCGTCGGTGACAAGGTCGCCAACGACCCAGTGTGGAAGACCACCCTCAAGATGGGCAAGCCGACCGGCTGCAAACTGGTGATCAAGGACATGGCGCACGCCATCGAGGCAATCAACAGCGGCGTGACCGACAAGTACCGTATGATCATCTGCCTGTGCTCGATCGAGGAAGCCAAGCAGCTCGTCGAGGGTTGTCCTCAGATCAAGAGCCTGAATCTCGGCAACACGCTCGAGTCCCCCACCACTAAGCAGATCTCCCGCCAAATCTTCCTCGAGCCAGAAGAGGTCGAGATGCTCAAGGAGCTCGGCGAGCGCGGTGTCGAGGTCGAAATTCGCGCTCTGGCTGACGACAAGAAGGAAAACGCCCTCGCGCTTCTGTAAGAAGCCCGAATTGTCTACCCTGACAGAAGGTACGACACGCTTGTCCAATCACTGATCTGTGCATTGTTCTACGTGTTCGTCAAGTTCTTCGACTGCCAGCTCGGCACGCTGTGCGCCTTCCGCCCCATCGTGGTCTGCCCGCTGCTCGGTCTCATTCTCGGTGACTTGCAGACCGGCTTGGCCTTGGGCGCGAGCATCGAGGCGCTCTTCATGGGTTCCGTCTCCATCGGCGCCTACATTCCGCCGGATGCCACTTCCGCCGGTGTCCTGTGCACCGCCTACGTGATCTTGCACGGTCTGGACACCGAGGTCGCCGTGGCCTAGCCATGCCCATCGGCTCGCTGGCCCTCGCCCTGAGCAACCTGTTCCAACCCATCACCAACTGGCTGCTCTCCTCCGTACCTAAGTTCGCCGCCGAGGGCAGCGGTACCAAGCTCACCGGTCTGCACCTCTTCATCGCCCTCTACGTGGTTCCCGTCTACTTCTCGGTCATCTTCTTCGCCGTCCACCTCGGCTCCGACGCTGTTGTCTGGATTGCCAGCACGGTTCACGAGTTCGTGCTGAACGGTTTTGTCGTCGCGGCCAACATCCTGCCGGTCATGGGTTTTGCGATGCTGCTGCGCCTCATCTACCGCAAGGAGCTTCTGTCTTTCCTGTCCCCGGGCTTCTTGATGACCTCTTACATGGGCGTGCCGGCGCTCGGCGTCTCCCTGATTGCCATCATCATCGCTGTTCTTGTGCTGGGTATCTTTGACAACAAGCCTGCGGCTGCGCGGGTCGAGGGGGCTGACGACGATGACTTCTAATGAGACCAAGAGCGTCTACAAGAGCGGTGAGAACGCCATCACCAAAGACGACCTCGTCAAGTCCGTGCTGAACATCGGCGCCCTGGGCATGGAGTTCTCCTAGACTTACGTGAACCAGATGGGCCTCGTCTTCGGCCTCATGGTCAAGAAGATGCTCAAGAAGATCTGGCATGACGATCCGGCCGGCTATACCGCCGCCCTCGAGCGGCACGCTGCGTTCGTCAACATCACGGTCATGCTCGCCTCGTTCGTCGGCGGCATTGCGATGTCCATGGAGGAGCGCATCAAGGCCGGCGAGCTTCCGCCCGAGTTCGTCAACGACGTCAAGGCCGTCCTTATGGGCCAGCTGTCCGGTGTGGGTGACACCATCTTTCTGACCACCATCCGCGTGGTCGCCGCCTGCATCGCCGTCTCCATGGCCGCCGAGGGCAATCCGCTCGGCCCGATCCTGTTCCCGCTCATCTTCAACGTCCCGCAGTACATCCTGCGTGTGTGGGGTATCGTCGAGGGCTATGAGCTGGGTGTCGGACTGTTCGATGCGGCCTCCGAGTCCGGCATCATGGACAAGCTCATCAAGGACACCGGTATCGTGGGCATGATGGTCGTTGGCTCAATGACCTGCTCCATGTTCTGGGCCACCCTCGCCGTGCCCTTCGGCTCCGGTGAAGAGGTCACCGTGCTTCAGGACGTGCTCGACGGCATCATGCCCGGCATGCCCGGCCTGGGCTGCATGGGCATCTACTACTGGCTGCTCGGTAAGAAGATTCACCCGTCCCTGTTGATCCTCGGCGCCATGGTCGTGGACGTGGCCGGCGTGTACCTGGGCGTCCTAGCTTAACGGCGAGTCCCCCAACATTCCCTCGCTTTTGGCCTGATACGAGGCAGCGGCCCATGTGGCCGTCGCCTCGCACCGTTTATGGGGTCGATTTGACCGTTCACGGAAAGCATTTGATTATGGCATCAGCGGTATTAAAAAAAGTAAGATATATTGTAGTAAGTGGTATTAAAAACTCTTAAGTTGATATGAATGGCCATCGGTCCGAAAGGGGGGCGTCAATGCGGGAGACCTAGAAGATCGAGAATACAAACTTCGACCAAGAGGGCTACCTCGCCGGCGGCAAGGCGGCCGTCGAAGCGGGCAAGAAGATGGCCCAGATCGCCGACCGCGTGGCCGACGACGTCGTGTTCCTGATGGGCATCGCCCGAACCTGGGACGAGCTCATGCAGCTCGAGTACCTCATGAACAAGTTCGGCGACAAGGACCTGGAAGTGTATCTTGTTCACGCCGCCGAATGGAACGTGATGGGCCACAAGCGCATGACCGAGCGCTCCGTCGTGCCCACCGCCTCCTAGTCCGGCATCACCCCCTCCAAGTTCAATCTGTTCATCGAGCAGACCAAGAACGTTTGGGCGGAGCTTTTGGACATGCGCAAGCGCTTCGAGCCCAAGGCCGAGGAGTTCGCGCGCAAGTACGGTCTGGCGCCCTACGCCATGTTCATCGGCTCCGGTGCGCTGTAGGGTGAGACAATCCTGTTCTCCATGTGTATCCTCGAGGAGATGCAGTGGAAAAGTGCCCGCTATTATCACCAGTTCGACTACTGAGACGTCATTTCAGTTCCAAATGTAAGGAGCAGCTCATCATGAGACAGTTCATCATCGCTTCCCACGCGCATTTCGCAGCCGGCATCAACGAGAGCATCTCGCTGCTGTCTGGGGAGCGCGACAACGTCCGCACGCTTTCCATGTACGTCGATGGCAACAACGACCTCGCCGCCGTCGCGGCCAAGATGCTCGACGAAACCCCCGAGGGCGATGACCTGGTCGTGTGCACCGACCTGTTCGGCGGTAGCGTGAACAACGAGTTTACTTCCATCGTCCAGCGCCGGCCCAACACCTATCTGGTTACCAACATGAACCTCCCGCTGCTCATCCAGCTGCTCTTCGCCGAGGAGGGGCGCGATACCGCCGAGGTCATCCGTGAGATCTGCGCCGCGGACGACACTCGTGTCAAGTTCGTCAATGACCTGATCGAGGATGCTGAGGACGACGACGAGTTCTAACATGGTGCCGGGCAGGCGTTGCGAGCGCCCCTGCCCGTTGACTCCATGAAGCTCAATCGGTCATGAGAAACGCGCAGGCGACGTCTTTGCTCGCTTGCGCGTTTTATTACGGGCTTTAGCCTGTGCGGGGCGCGTAGCGCGCCGCATCAGAAACCACCCGCTATGCGGGTGGGGCCAAACGGCTTTACAAAGCCGCCCCCTCGCCGGACACTTGCGATTGTTCAGGCCGCAGGGAATCCGAGTCGAGAGGGCGGTGGCGGCGTATAGCCCAGAAGGCCTACAGCCTGTCGCACGCGAAGCGGACGTGCAAGTGCCACGTCGCGTTCACGCCAAAGCATAGGCACAAAGCCATCTGCGGCCAAATAAGGTCCGACCTTGGTGAGATCTTCAGGAAGCTCTGCCAGCACAAGGGGATAGAGGCCATCGAGGGGCGCCTGATGCCCGACCACGTCCACATGCTGCTGGCGATACCGCCGAAGTGCGGCGTATCGAGCGTGATGGGCCACCTGAAGGGGAAGGGCCCGCTGATGATATTCGACAGGCACGCGAACATGAAGTGCAGGTTCGGCAACAGGAAGTTCTGGGCCGAGGGCTGCTACGTGTCCACGGCCGTATAGGCGTCTTGCATCGGCGCCGCCTTTCTGCCGTTTTCCATGAGCCGCGCCGCACAGACGGTGTAGAAATCGTCGATGTCGTGCGTGGCGAATCGGTAGAGCACGTCCACGGACGCTCTCGGACCCGAATAGCTCAGGCTGCTGGCATTGAGTCGCGCGGAGTCGAAGTGCTTGAATGCGCAGGTGTCCGTTGAGTAGCGGGGGATCCACGAGAAGGGGAATTGTCCCTCCGCGCTGTGACGTGCGGACTCCCCGATTTACTCGATTGGGGCGTACAGCTGCTCGGCCGTTTGCCTGGGTGCACGGTGGAGCTCCGCGCAGTCGTCCCCATCCGCTCCTACCAGCCGCCAGGCCCGTTCGAGCCTCCAGCAGGCCGACGCGATGCTGGGGTCGCGCACTCCCTCCGTGCCGGGGGGCTGGGGGTCCGGCCGTCGTCGAGAATCGCGACGCGCTGCATCACCTCTGCGGCGTGTGGGTCGTTTTGTAGGAAAAAGCCGATTTTGAGACGGCAGAAATCGAGGACGGAGCGCTTGGCGGGGGCGGGGCTGCATCGATGGTCGGCGATGGCGGCGAGGCGCCTATCGAGGGGCAACTCGCCATTCTCTTGCAGGAAATCTGCGAGCGTCCGCTCGTGGAGCTCGTGTTCGGTCGGGCTGAACATGCTGCTTCCTTTTCAGCGCCGCGCAGGTGCTAGGTCAACGTTGCGCACAGCGGTGGGCCGTCGTGCGGCGAGCGACAAGTAGGCCATCGACATGGCAATGCCGATGGCCTATAGCAGATCCCCCAATTTGATTGTGATGGTGTTGGAGAAACGACTCATACGCTCAAACTTCTCTCGTGCTACTCGTGACTGTCAGGCTCAAACATCTCTTACGCTAAAACAGTGGCGGTGCCACTTCGGGTGCAGGCCAGCTGTACTTGCTCCACGTCGGCCGCGCAAGGCATTTTTTCAAACAAGGCAGGAGGCAAGGGACATCGAATATATGACCTTATATAACGTCTACCGATGAATTTCGACCGTTTACAGATAAGCCCCGATTTTCTTGAGCACATAACATCACATAACGTTATAGCTCATAGCGTCATGTAACGTTCTGCTAGTGAGAGGGGTAACACCATGGCGGAACTCGAGAAGGTCCAGCTTCTTAACTTCGATATCGACCAGTACTTGAAGGATGGTGACGCAACCGTGGCGGCTTGCGCCCATGCCAAGGCGGTCGCCGACGAGATCCACGAGCAGGGGTACGAGAACGTCTTCCTGCTGGGCATCGGCGGTACCTACGATGAGCTCGAGATGGTTCGCTACTTCATGAAGAAGTACTCCGAGGTCGAGGTTCACCTGGTGAACGCCGCCGAGCTCAACGTCATGGGCGACAACCGCCTCAAGAAGGACTCCGTCGTCGTGACCGCTTCCGCTTCCGGTGACACGAAGGAGGTCGTCAAGGCCGTCGAGAACATCACCGCCCAGGGCATCCGCGTAGTCGCCTTCACGCGCGAGGACACGCCGCTCGGCAAGCTCGCCACCACGGTGGTCTCCGCTCCCGTGGCCACCGGTCGCTGTGATTTCACCTACCTGCTCTTCCAGGCCTTCGCCCTGCGCCTGCTCAACCTGCGCGGCGACTTCGACCGTTATGACGACTACATGGCCCAGACCAAGAATCTCTTCCAGGATCTGGTCGACATCCGCATCAAGTTCGAGCCCAAGGCCGAGCAGATCGCCAAGCAGTTCGCCGAGGAGCCCTACACCATCTTCATCGCGTCCGGTGCCCTGTGGGGCGAGAACGTGCTGTTCTCCATGTGCGTCTTGGAGGAGATGCAGTGGATTCGCACGCGCGCCGTCACCTCGGCCGAGTTCTTCCACGGCACCCTCGAGCTCGTCGAGCCCGGCGTGCCCGTGATCATTACCAAGGGCGAGGACGAGTGCCGCGAACTCGACAACCGCGCTGAGGTCTTCTGCAAGCAGTACACTGACAAGCTCGCCGTCATCGACACCGCCGAGTACGCCGTCTCCGGCCTGGACGAGGAGTTCCGTCCGCTCGTCTCCCCGATGATCGCCGCCGCTACGCTGCACGAGCGCCTTTCCAAGCACTACGAGCGCATCACCAAGCACAACTTGGCCTATCGTCGTTACTACCGTCAGTTCGCCTATTAGATGCTCTGTCCCTGAATCACTTGATTAAAGCCAGCTTAGGCATCAATGTTAAAGCCAGCTTAGACATCAATGGTGGTGGAATGTGATCGGGCTTTCTCGTGTTGGCCACCGCCCATTTCACGGTCAAGTTGCGTTTTCTGGGCGAACAGATCGAGAACCGATTCTGTCTTTGAAGCAAGTGCCCCATGGCTGGTGGTCGGTTACGGATGGAAGGGATTGAGATATCTGCCTGATGGCTGTTGGCTCAAAGATCGATGCAGGGATGGCAATTTGAGGTTAAAAATAGAGAATGGAGGAGACTATGTTCATCCAGGCGCTTCTCGTTGCCCTGGTTGCGGCATTCGGTTCATTGGATACCGCGCTGGGTACGTCTATGCTTCAGCGTCCTATTGTGCTGGGTCCGCTCGTCGGTATCGTTCTAGGAGATCTTCAGACCGGTTTGATAATCGGAGCAAATCTCGAGTTGTTGTTTATGGGCGCTATTTCTGTAGGGGCGTATATTCCGCCTGACGTTGTTACTGCTGGCACTTTGGCGACTGCCTTTGCGATTAGCACAGGATCTGGTCTGGAAACTGCTTATGCGTTGGCTATGCCAATTGGGCTGGCTGCATTGGGCATCAAGAACGTATTCTATGCATTCATTCCCATGTTTCTTTCAATTGCCGACAAGGGCGCCGAAGAAGGAGATGTCGGCAAGATCGGGCTTACCTATGTGCTGCTCGGCTTGTTCGGTAAAACCATATGGACGTTTACGCTGACGTTTTTTGCGTATTATTTTGGGTCTGCGGCGGTTACCGCCGCCCTTGAAGTGGTTCCACAGTTCATTTTCGATGGCATGGGAATCGCTGCCGGCATTTTGCCCGCCATGGGCTTCGCAATGCTTATGCGCATGATCCTGAACAAGCAATTGGTGCCGTACTTCATACTTGGATTCGCTCTAACTGCCTACTTGAATCTTCCCGTGCTCGGAGTGGCGATTCTTTCGATTGTTCTCGCGATTGAAAAGCTCGATCTGCTTAATCTGAACAATGGCAACAACTTGGCGGTAGCAAGTGCTGGAGGAGACGACGATGACGACTTCTAATCCTTCCCTCAAAAGTGATGAAAAAACTGTAGGAATGTTTTCCGATAAAGATTTGGCGCGTATGGCGTTGAGTCCTGGCGCTTTGGGCATGGAATATTCCTGGAACTATCAGAAACAGATGAGTGTTCCGTTCTGTCTGATGCTTGCCCCCATGCTCAAAAAGATTTACATGGATGATCCAAAGGGGTACTCAGATTCTCTCGCGCGTCATCTCGAGTTTTTTAACGTGACGCACTATCTTGCCCCGTTTGTGGGCGGAGTCGTTCTGTCGATGGAGGAGCTTGTCGCTAAGGATGAGATTAAGCCCGAAGCGGTGAGTCAAGTTAAAACTGCTTTGATGGGACCCATTTCTGGCATAGGCGATGCGTTCTTTTTGAACACGCTTCGTGTTGTTTGTGCCGGTATTGGTGTTAGCCTGTCACTTTCGGGAAGTATTCTCGGACCGATTGTCTTCCTGCTTGCTTTTAACATTCCGGCTTTCGCATGTCGTATTTTTGGGGCTCGCGCTGGCTATCACTTGGGTGTTTCGTTTTTGTCTAAGGCGCAGGAAAGCGGCATGATGAGCAAAATCGTGACCGCGGCGGGCATCGTCGGCATTATGGTCATTGGATCCATGACGGTGAGTATGACGTCTGTATCCATTCCAATTTCATTTGGATCCGGCGAGAGTGTTACGGCCATTCAAAGCGTGCTTGACGGAATTATGCCTGGAATGCTCGCGCTTGTCGCCCTTATCGCTTACTATATCGCGCTTTCTAAGAAAGTAAGCCCTATGCTGCTCATTGTTTTTACCATGGCAATTGGTGTTGCTGGTGCATATTTTGGGGTTTTGGGTTAAGTCCAATTGAACGGCTGCGTGTTTTGCATATGGCGCCGCGCGTTGCAAAGCGATGATTCGCTTGTGATGCGCGGCGTTTATGGTAGTGACAGTTACGCCGCTTCTAAGAGACGCTTGCGTACTTGTAAAAAGAAAATGGTGAATAATCGCATGAAAGAGAGAATGGAAGAGTGGATTGCTCCGTCGCTCACGGCCATGAATTGCCATCATAGGTTTTTCACGCTGGAAGAGTTTTTCTCGTCGTCTGCTCGCATTGGCTTCGGTGGGGTGGAAATCTGGACCTCACCTCAACATTTTTATATGGACTATAGCCAAAATGAATCCGTTGATAAACTTCGCCGTCTTGAAGACAGATATCACATTAAAGTCGTCGGTATTTGTCCTGAGCAGACAAATCCGAAGCCAAACAATATTGCGGTGAACGGCCAAGCTGCTCAAAAACGTGTTTTTTCTTATTTCAAAAGGGCGATTGATGTTGCAAGAGCCATTGGGGCAAAACAGGTTGTTGTGACGAGTGGCTGGGCGTTTCTAGATGAGTGTCCAGACGAGGCATATTCTCGAAGTATCAGAATGATGCGTCGGATTGCGGAATATGCGGGAGAACAGCAAGTGATGCTTGCAATTGAAGCCCTGCAGCCACGCGAATCACTTTTGGTCAACTCGGCCGACGATCTCAAGCGCTATGTAGATGAGGTTGCCTGCCCCGCTCTCGGTGTGTGCTTGGACACCGGCGCGATGACGCGCGCGGGAGACACCATTGAAGATTATTTCACGATACTGGGTAAGTCTGTGATACATGCCCATTTTGTGGACGTTGATTGCAGTCAGATGGTGACGCACCTTTCATGGGGGGACGGCACGCGCGATATGTCCGAAGACGTGGCTGATTTCATTAATTATGGATACAAGGGTTCTCTTTCCGTTGAGGTGACATCACGTTCGTATTTTACGCACCCTTACGAAGCCGATGAACGAAGCATGGCGTTGTATAGGCAGGCTCTTGGTAGATACGATGCCATGGATAGAATTTGAAACTCCTTCTTTTTTAAACGTTTCGGAGCGGTCAGAGTCAACGATGACTATCGTGCTGCTTCGATTTATTGTCCAGGTACTTTATGTTTCGGATGGGTTCGCTCGCTTAGCATTTCTCTTTAATGGATGCTCCGCATTTTTAGAGTATATGGTGTACGCTAAAGCATAGTCATATACTTGCTGTTGAAAGGATAAAGATGGCCAGAAAGCTGGTGGGCGATTCCGCGACACCGTTGTACCAGCAGGTCGCAAACGACCTGCACGAGGCGATTGTGAACGACGTGTACCACGTCGGCGCACGCGTTCCCACGGAGACCGAGTTGAGCCGTCTGTATGACGTGAGCCGCATCACCATCCGCAAGGCCATCGAGATGCTGGTCGAGGAGGGGCTTCTCGCCAAGCGGCGGGGGAAGGGCACGTTCGTTCAGGAGTCCCATCGCGCCCCGATGGTTCTCGACGACCGCCGCACCGCGCTCAACGGCTTCTCGGCGTCTTGCCGGCAAAACGGCTTGGAGCCCGGTTCGACGCTGCTGCGCCGTGAGGTGGTCGACGTTCCGCCCGCCGCGCGCGAGTTTTTCGGCGAGAACGCACGGCTGATCGCCATCGATCGCGTGTGTACGGCGGATGAAACGCCCATCATGATCGACCACTGCCTGTTCGCACGGGAGGGGCACGAGTTCCTCGAGACCGCCGAACTCGAGAACGCCTCGCTCTTTGATCTTATTCGCAATGCGACCGGTCAGTGTCCCCATCGCGACAGCGCCCAGATGCTCAGCATCCAGCTCGCCGACGAGCAGGCCGCCCATACACTCTCCGTCCCGGTGGGGGAGCCGCTCTTCAGCCTGGAGGGCCTGTATCGCGATCAGGACGGCAATCCGCTGTACGCGGGCAAGCAGCTCATTATCGCTTCGCGCTACACGTTCTCCATGTGACGTACGGCTTGGACTCTTAATATACGTCTACGGACAATTTAATAGCATTCAAGGATTAACCAGCTCGGAGAACCCGCATGGCTCGTATAGTCGAGCATATGGGTTCATTTGCGTGCGCCGTGCGCGCAGGACATGGGGGATGCGTGTCATGGGCAACGCCAAACCGACCATGGAAACCTATATCGAGATGTCTCCGTTGGTATTTGAGGAGAACCTCACTCGTGCAGATGCCCTAGTGGGCGATCTGGTTGAGCGCTGTGGGCGAGTCGGCCTGCGTGCCGTGCGCTTTGTTGCGTCCGGCTCTTCGTACAACTCCTGTGTGGCTGCGCGGTCCTTTGCCGAGCGCGTCCTGGGCGTTTGGGTCGACGTCTTTACTCCGTCGTGCTATCTCGATAAGTTCGAGCGTCTGTATGTTACGGTGCCCGATGCGTTCGTGACCCGTGTCAAGATTTCGGAAACGGAAGCTCGAGGAATCAGGAGGCCATAGGCATTGCCTCGGGCTTGGGCTCGATTCCCTCGAAGAAGGCCGCCATAGCCTCGCCCGGAACCTTGTAGCCTATCGTTGAGTGGGGCCTGCGGCGGTTGTAGCAAGCCTCGATCGATGGACTCTATCACCGCGTGCCTGGCGGAATCCCCGGTCGGGAAGTTCCGCCTGCAGTACATCTCGTTCTTCGGCGCCGCGAAGAACGATTCCGCCACCGCGCTGTCGCGGCGGCTGCCGGTGCGGCTGCAGAACAGGCGCACGTCGTTGCCGCGCGCCCACTCGGCCATAAGCCTGCTGGTGTACTGGGCGCCGCGGTCGGCGTGGAATAGCGCGTTTCCCGGCACGTAGCAGCGCGATTTGGCCGACGCCGGCGCCGATATAACGATGTCCGCCGTCGTTCGCCCGGAGAACGACCAGCCCACCACAATACGGGCGTTCAGGTCGATGGCCGTCGAGAGGTACAGCCACCCCCGCCGGTGCGCAGGTACGTGATGTCGTCCACGGGCCTGTAGGTGGGCGCGGGGCCGGTGAAGTCGCGCCGCACCAGGTCGGGCGGGGCTTCGCCTTGGAATTCGGGATCGCGGTGTGCTTCTGCGCGTTGGGCGTGCATCCGCGTATCCCCGGCTCGCGCATCAATTTGCACGCCCTGTACAGGGTGGGGCCGGAGAACTCGTCGGGCGGGAAGTACTTCACGAATCGGAAGCCGAACCTACGGCCCGACTCCAGCCGCACGCACCGGACCGGCTCACGCCGAGCACGCGGGCCATCGGCTTCACCGGGAATTCAGCCTTCTCTGCCAGCATCAGCCGGTAGTGCGCGGCTACGCTTGGATTTTGACGAAGAAGGCCGCGGCTTTTTTCAGGAAGGCGTTCTCCATCTCGAGCTCGCGTATGCGCCTTTTCGCCTCGCGAAGCTCGCAGCCCTCGGCCTTCGGGCCGGGTTCGCCGGCAAGCTCGCGCCGGTGGTTCTGCACCCATTTGTTCACGGTCTTGGAATTCAGGCCGAGCTCTGCGCAGCATTTCGTTATCGGCCTGCCCGTCGAGATGATGTAGTCGGCGGTCTATCGCCTGAACTCGTTAGTGTACCTGGCGGCTGGGTTTGGCATGGCATACCGTCCCCTCGGTCGTCGTTGAATGAGTTCTAAAGCATCTAAGTCTCTAACATGCGTTTCCGAAAGAACGATGCAGGTCAGTATGTCATGCGGACTCCAAACCGGACCTGATGGTCCAACTTTTTGTCTGAGGTCCCTTGTTTCCAGAAGAGCTGGCGATGCCCTTCGCTGTAGAGGTGAGCTGCGGGCAATCTGCCCCCTATGTTTCCAAATGAATACGGTGTGAGCTGCGGGCAAGGATTCTCCCCGCAAACACTCTAGTATGCTAAAGTACCCAGAAGACCGGCGGAGCTATGCCGGTCTTCTGCTCTATATGAAACACAGCATGAGGAGGCTCACCAGATGACGGCCACACCGTGGGGATTCCGGGACATATTGCCCGAGGAGGCTCAGGCGCGCGAGGAGATCGCATGTACGGTGAAGGGCTGCTTCAGGGAGCACCATTACCTTCCGGTCGAGACACCGCTGCTCGAGGACAAGGGTTCGCTCGAGGAAGGCGGCCGCATTGCGGACACGCCGTTTAAGCTCTTTGATGACGACGGCCGCCTGTTGGTGGTCCGTCCCGACAACACGCTGCCGATCGTGCGCTTGGTTTCGACCCGTATGCGCGCTGCCGACTTGCCTCTGCGCTTACGTTACGAGGCGCCGGTGGTTCGCGAGTGTCAGCGCAATGCCGGTGGTTCGCGCCAGTTTACGCAGTTGGGCTTTGAGCTTATCGGCGCGGGCGATACCTCGGGCGATGTCGAGATTGTCTCGCTGGTCGTCGAGGCCGTGCGCGAGCTGGCACTTCCCGATGCGCGCATTATCGCAGGCAGCGTGCGTCCTTTTAAGGAATTGCTCGCGGTATGCGAGGATCGTGAGCTGGCTGCCGAGGCCCTGCGCTGCGTGCATGCCAACGACTTTGTGGGCCTCGATGCCCGCGTGGCTGCCAGCGCCGAGTCCGATGCCGTCAAGGCCGCCATTAGCGAGCTGCCGCGCCTGCACGGTGGTGCCGAGGTGCTCGACCGCGTGGATGCGCTGCTGGAGGCTGCCGGCATCGTCGCGCCGCTGACGCGCGAGCTGCGTGCTCTGGTCGAGGGCCTGGCTCCCGAGGACGCCCAGGTGCTGTCCTTCGACTTCTCCATCATGAATTCTTTTGATTACTACACGGGTCTGGTCTTTAAGGCCTATGCCGGCGGCCTGCCCGATCCGGTCGGTTCGGGCGGACGCTACGACTCCATCTTTACCGGTGCGTTTGGCGACGGTATCGAGGTACCGGCGGCGGGCTTTGCCTTTTCGCTCGAGCGTCTGGAGGCCGTGCGCACCTCGGCCGAGGACGCCGCTTCCGATGGCGACCACGCCGTGGGCCGTGGCGCCGAGGGGCCGCTGCGTATCGCCGTGCCCAAGGGCTCGCTTAAGGCCGACACGCTCGACGTGCTCGAGACCGCGGGCCTGGACGTCTCCGAGCTGCGTGACCCCGGCCGTCACCTGATCGTGCGCGGCCGCGACACGCGTGTCGGCGAGGGCGCGGTCGGCGATATCGAGTTTGTCATCGTGCGTCCCAGCGATGCGCCTGCCTTTGTGGGCTGCGGTGGTGCCGACTGCGGCATCTGCGGTTGGGACTCGCTCATCGAGGCGGACCTCAACCTGCTGCAGCTGGTAGACCTGGACTATGGCCTGTGCACCTTTATCGAGGCGGAGCCCGCGTGGCGCGCCGGTCAGGCCGAGCGCAACTATGCCCGCCGCGGTTCGCTTCGCGTGGCAACCAAGTACCCGCGCATCGCGAGTGCCTGGTATGCCGAGCGCGGCGTGAACGCCGACATCGTTTCGCTGCACGGTAACATCGAGCTGGGCCCCATTGTCGGCATGACCGATCGCATCGTGGATATTACCGCCACGGGCGCCACGCTGCGCGACAACGACCTGGTCATCACCGGCCGCATCATGGACTGCACGGCCCGTTTCTTTGTCAACCCGGGTGCCGCGCGTCTGGATCCGCGCGTACGCAATCTGGCCGATCGCTTGGCGGCAGCCGTGAAGGACAAGCATTTTGAGCCCGTTGCGGGCTCGGCGCAATAGCGCGAGCACGTACGGGCGCCCCAACGTCCGGGCTGCGGGCTGATTGGCACCGCCGCCCGGTCTCTCGTTTCTCGAACAAAACCTCGACCGATAGGGGATACCGATATGAAGACCATCAAGCTTGCTCCCGGTGAGCGCCTCGTTACCAACCAGCTCAACCGTAAGGGCGTGCTGCCGCAAAACATCGTCGACGCCGCCCGCGATATCGTGGCCAACGTGCGCGCCAATGGCGATGCCGCGGTGCGCGACTACTGTCAGCGTTTTGACGGCGTTGAACTGCAGAGCTTCCGTTTGCCGCAAGAGCAGATCGATGCCGCGCTCGAAGGCCTTGATCCCGCCTTTGTCGCGGCGCTCGAGAAGGCTGCACGCCAGATTCGCGAGTTCCACCAGCGCGAGGTCGAGCAGAGCTGGTTTACCACGCGCCCGGACGGCACGATGCTCGGCGTTAAGGTGACCCCGCTTGCGGCGGCCGGCATCTATGTGCCGGGCGGTCGCGCGCAGTACCCTTCCACCGTGCTTATGAACGCCATTCCCGCCAAGGTGGCCGGCGTCAAACGCGTGGTTATGGTGACCCCGCCGCAAAAGGATGGACTGATTAGCCCGTATACGCTCGCGGCCGCTAAACTCGGCGGCGTGGACGAGATCTATATGGTGGGCGGCGCCCAGGCCGTGGCCGCGATGGCGTACGGTACCGAGACCATTCCGCGTGTCGATAAAATCACCGGTCCGGGTAACGCTTTTGTTGCCGCTGCCAAACAGATTGTCTCGGGTGACGTGGGTATCGATATGGTCGCCGGTCCCTCCGAGGTCTGCGTGCTGGCCGACGCCACGGCCAAGCCCATGGTGGTCGCGGCCGACCTGATGGCCCAGGCCGAGCATGATCCGCTGGCGGCCTGCTATCTGGTGACCTGCGACGAGCAGTTTGCGCGTGAGGTCGAGGCGGGTATCGACATTCTGGTAGCGCAGTCGCCGCGTGCCGAGATCACGCGTGCCTCGCTCGACAATGAGGGCACCGTCGTGGTGGCAGCCGACATGGCTGCCGCCGTCGAGGCGGTGAACACCGTGGCGCCCGAGCACCTGGAGCTGCACTGCAAGGATGCGATGGGCCTGCTCGGCGGCATTCGCAACGCCGGCGCCATCTTTGTGGGCGCTTGGAGTTCCGAGCCGCTCGGCGATTACGTTGCCGGCCCCAACCACACGCTGCCGACCGGCGGCACCGCCATGTTCTCCAACCCGCTTTCGGTGGAGGAGTTCGTCAAGCGCTCGAGTGTCATTTGCTATACGCCCGAGGGCCTGCTCTCCGACGCTCCCGCTACGCAGCGTCTGGCCGAGGCCGAGGGCCTGTGGGCACACGCGCTTTCTGCCGCACTGCGCCGTCGCGTGTTGGAGCAGGGCGAGGATGCCGTGAGCGCCGAGTCGCTGGCCGCGGCCGACCTGACCAAGGTCGCCTGGCCGGGTGATACGACCGCGACGGTCGCCGAGGGCGTGGACCTGGCGGCAGCTGCGGGCGGTGCCACTGGCGCGGTCGTCGAGGGGGCCTAATATGGCCGAGCTGACGCCCCGTATGAAGGAGCTCGTCCAGCCCTACTTGGCCGGCATTGAGCCCTACGACCCCAATTTTACGCCCACGCGCATCAACCTTTCGGCCAACGAGAACACCTATCCCGTGCCGGCTGGCGTGCGCGAGGCGGTCGACGCCGCCCTGGCTGCTACACCGCTCAACCGCTATCCCGATCCCATGTCCAACGATCTGCGCGACGAGCTTGCCGCTTGGCATGGTGTGGCGCGCGAGAACATCTGCGTGGGCAACGGCGGCGACGAGCTGCTCTATAACTACCTGCTGGCGTTTGGCGGCGCGGGACGGACCCTGCTCAACTGCCCGCCGTGCTTTAGTGAGTATGCGTTCTTTGCGTCGCTTTGTCAGACCGAGGTGCGCGATGTGTGGCGCGACCCGGCGACCTTTGAGCTCGACCAAGCGGCTGTGCTCGCAGCGGCGCCCGAGTGCAATCTGGCGATCGTGACCTCGCCCAATAACCCCACGGGCGATGTGACGCCGCTCGACTTTGTCGCGGCCCTGTGCGATGCGTGCCCCGGCATGGTCATGGTCGACGAGGCCTACGTTGAGTTTGCCGACGATTCGTTTGGCGCGGCTACTACGGCGCAGGGGCTTATCGCCGAGCATCCCAACCTGGTGATTCTGCATACGCTGTCCAAGGCGTTCGGCGCCGCCGGCACGCGTCTGGGCTATGTGATCGCGGCGCCCGAGGCCATCGATGTGTTTGCGGCAATTCGCCAGATCTACTCGGTTAACGTGCTGAGCCAGGCCGCCGCGCTTGCCTGCGTGCGTGCCCGCGATGCGTACGCACCCGTGGTAGCACAGGTTGCATCCGAGCGCGAGCGCGAACTGTGTGCCCTGCACGCAATGGCTGCCGAGGGTCTGCCCGTGGAGGCGTGGCCGAGCGCGGCGAACTTTGTGCTCGTGCGCACGCCGCATGCCACGCGCGTGCGCGAGCGCCTGCGCGACGAGTATTCACTTTTGGTGCGCGACTTTAGCTACGCGCCGGGGCTCGCGGACTGCCTACGCATTACCGTGGGCACCCCGCAGGAAAATGACGAGGTGCTGGCCGCGTTTGCCGCGCTGGTGAAGGAGGAGATGTAGATGGGCCGTTATGCCGAGGTGACCCGCAAGACGGGCGAGACCGACATTGTCGTAAAGCTCGACCTGGACGGATCTGGCGTGTGCGACATCTCGACCGGCGTGCCGTTTTTCGACCACATGCTCAACGCCTTTGGCCGCCATGGTCTGTTCGATTTGACGGTACATGCGGTAGGCGACGTTGAGGTCGATGCGCATCACACCGTCGAGGACACGGGCATTGTGCTGGGCGAGGCGTTTTGCCAAGCGCTGGGCGACAAGGCGGGCATTACGCGCTTTGCCGACGCGGCGATTGCCATGGACGAGACGCTCGTGATGGCCGCCGTGGATATCTCGGGCCGCGGGCAGGCCTATTGCGAGCTGCCCGTGCCGACCGAGCGCGTGGGCAGCTTCGATACCGAGCTGGCCGTTGAGTTCTTCTATGCCTTCGCACGCGATGCCAAGCTCACGCTGCACGTGCGCGAACTGGCGGGTGGCAACTCGCATCACATTATCGAGGCCGCCTTTAAGGCCGTGGGTCGCACGATGCGCCACGCCTGCGAGCTCGATCCCCGCGTGCAGGGCATCCCCAGCACCAAGGGCTCGCTGTAACCTGCCAAAAAGGGACAGGTTTTGAATGGGAAAAGGAGGGTCGCGTGGGCGGACCGAAGATCATGGTGGTCGACTACCACAAGGGCAACTTGTCGAGCGTCGTGCGCGGGCTTGCGCGCGCCGGTGCCGCCGCCTGCACCTCGGACGATCCGGAGCAGATCTGCAACGCCGACGGCCTGGTCATCCCGGGCGTGGGCGCGTTCTATGACGCGATTGCCTTTATGCGTCGGAGCGGCGAGGAGGCGGCCGTGCTCGATGCCGTCGCCGCCGGGATTCCGCTGCTCGGCATCTGCCTGGGGCTTCAGCTGTTTTTTGAGCGCGGCAACGAGGGCGTGCCTGCGGACGAGGGCGTGGTCGCCGACGGCAGCGCCTCCGAGCAGGATGGTGGTCCATGGGTCGATGGCCTGGGTATTATGCGCGGTTCGTGCACGCGCTTGGAGTCGAGCCGCCTGAAGGTGCCGCACGTGGGCTGGGACCAGGTGCACATGACGTCCGCCGGTGCGGCAGATCCGCTGCTTGCCGGTTTTGCTGAGGGTGCCAACATGTATTTCACCCACAGCTATGCGGTGGCCGACGACGCCGATGCCGCCGATGTGCTGGCGCTCACGCACTATACGCGGAGCTTCCCGTGCATCGTGCGCCATGGCAACGTGTGGGGCTGCCAGTTCCATCCCGAGAAATCCTCCGCGCTGGGTCAGCGCATCCTTAAGAACTTCGTGAGCATCGTCGAGGAGGGTGGCCGATGATCCTGTTTCCCGCAATCGATCTGATCGGCGGCAAGGTCGTGCGCCTGGAGCGCGGTGACCGCAGCCGCTGCAAGGTGTATTCCGACGACCCCGTGGCCGTTGCCCGCTCGTTTGCCGAGCAGGGTGCAAGCTGGGTGCACGTCGTCGACCTGTCCGCTGCCTTTGGCGAGGACGAGGACGCATGCGCCGCCAACTCGGCGGCGATTAAGGCCATCTGCGGCGTCGACGGTCTGTCCGTGGACGTGGGCGGCGGCGTCCGCTCGCTCGCGCGCATCGACGAGTTGGCCGGCTACGGTGCGCGCCGCATCGCGCTGGGCACCGTGCTGGTGACCGAGCCGGGTTTTGCCGAGGTGGCAGCCCAAGGCTTTGGCGAGCTGCTGGTGGCTGACATTGCCGCGCGCGACGGCCAGGTCAGGGTGAACGGCTGGCGCGACGGCGCGGGCGTGGCGCTCGACGATGCCGTGGCGCAGCTTTCCGAGCTGGGCTTTAAACATCTGGTGTACACCGACATCGCGCGCGATGGCATGCAGGCGGGCATCGATGTGGCGGCGTATCGCCATGTGGCCGAGGTCGCGGGCTTTCCCGTTGTGGCTTCGGGCGGCATCTCGACGCTCGACGACATCCGTGCGCTGGCCGCGGTGGGTGAGGGCGCGATTGAAGGTGCCATTACCGGTCGCGCGCTCTACGAGGGCAACTTTACGCTGGTCCAGGCGCTGGCCGCCGTCCGAGGGGAAGAGTAGCCTATGCTTACCAAACGCGTGATTCCCTGTCTGGATGTTAAGGACGGTCGCGTGGTCAAGGGCGTCAACTTTGTGAGCCTGCGCGATGCGGGCGACCCGGTGGAGCTGGCCCGCGCCTACGACCGCGAAGGTGCGGACGAGGTCGTATTTTTGGACATTACCGCGACGAGTGACAACCGTGCGACGACCATCGAGATGGCGGCGCACGCAGCCGAGGAGCTCGCTATTCCCTATACCGTGGGCGGCGGCTTTCGCGACTTGGCGGGCATGCGGACCATGGTTGCCACCGGTGCCGACAAGGTGTCGCTCAACTCGGCGGCCGTGCGTGACCCGTCGCTGATTAGCCAGGCTGCCGCGGCTTTTGGCAGTCAGGCCGTGGTCGTGGCGATCGATGCCAAGCGCGTCGGTTTGCCCGGAGAGCCGGGTGCCGACAAGTGGGAGGTCTTCACGGCGGGCGGCCGCAACGCCACGGGTAGCGACGCGGTGGCGTGGGCCGAGGAAGCGGCTCGTCGCGGCGCCGGCGAGATCTTGCTGACCAGTATGGATCGCGACGGCACCAAGGCCGGCTTTGACCTGGCACTCACCCGTGCCGTGGCGCGCGCGGTGCCGATTCCCGTTATTGCGAGCGGCGGCGTGGGCACGCTCGAGCATTTTGCCGAGGGCGTGATCGAGGGCGAAGCCGATGCCGTGCTGGCGGCCAGCGTCTTTCACTTTGGGACCTTCAGCATTCGCGAAGTCAAAGAGTATATGGCCAGCCAAGGCATTCCTGTGAGGCTGGACTTCTAATGCTGCGGCTTGCCCAGGCACCCGACCTTTCGGCTCCAACCCTCCTCGCGTACTTAAGTACGCGTCGTCGGGCTTGTCGCTCGTAATCTCGGACACCTGGACAACCCTCGCCGACCTGCGAAGTTTGAATTTGGGAAGAGAAATGGAAGAGATAACCGATCCTTCAAAGCTTACATACGACGCCAGGGGGCTGATTCCTTGTGTGGTTCAGCAATATGACACCGGCGAGGTGCTTATGGTTGCCTGGATGAACGAGGAGTCGGTGGGGCTGACGCTCAAGACCGGTACCACGTGGTTTTGGAGCCGTAGCCGTCAGGAGCTCTGGAACAAGGGCGCGACGAGTGGCAACATGCAAGAGGTCAAGGAGCTCTGGGCCGACTGCGATAGCGATACGCTGCTGGTCAAGGTCGACTCGCCGGGTCCGGCCTGCCATACCGGCAACCGCACCTGCTTCTTTAAGAAACTCGCGTAGGGCGGGCGCTCGGCTAAGCGCTTGGCCAACCAGAAAGGATTGAACCATGGGTGTGCGCACCGCGAATGTTCAGGATGGAAATATCGGCGAGACGCTGACGGGGCTGGCCGAGGTGATTCATGGTCGTCGCGACGCGTCGCCGCAGGAGAGCTATACCGCTCGTCTGCTGACCGACGTCGAGGATGAGCTGCTCAAGAAGCTTGCCGAGGAGGCGAGCGAGGTCATCATGGCCTGTAAGGATAACGACCACGATCACATTCGCTACGAGGCCGGCGACCTGGTCTACCACCTGCTCGTGACGCTCGAGCGCTACGGCATCACCCTCGACGAGCTGGCCGGCGAACTCAACGCCCGCCGCCACTAGTCATTGGGTAGTCATTGGGGACGTTCTTAAACGACTAGTCGTTTGGGACAGTCTTTGCCGGCGCTGCCAAATAACATGCCCAATTACTACGATGAAACTGGATCTGCTTACCACGCGTCGGTTTTGAGCAAATCGTCAACACTTCTACCTGCACTGATAATTGTTCTCGGGGGAAGCGGGCACTGCGGGGCGCGGCAACGGCGCGCGATTTCCGCGTCGCAGCGCTACCCTGATGCTGAATGCCGGGACGATGACCCACTGACCTGCTGACGCCTCTTCGGCCGTCCTCAAATCCGACCTGTCTCGCCCCGGCATCCGCGTCCCGGAGTCCTGCCATGACCTAATAGGAGCATGAGCGCGGACAATCGGACAAGCCAATTGGATTGTAGCGCTCCCGTCAGTGCAATGTCTGGGAGACCCGGGCGCGGAGCAGGCGGCAGACCGAGGGGAGCGAAAATGGAAGGCGAAACGGTCATCGCGGGCGTCGACACGCACAAGGACGTGCATGTTCTGTGCCTGCTCGACGGCCTCGGGAGGAAGATCTGGAGCGGGAGCTTCGGGGCCGACCCCGAGGGCTACGACAGGCTGGCGGAGGCGATAGGCGACCCGGGGAGCTGCATGGTCGTCGGCGTCGAGGGCACGGCATCGTACGGGGCCGGGCTGACAAGGAGGCTCGTGGAGCTCGGGTACAACGTCGTCGAGGTGCTCAGGCCCAAGAGGGACAAGGTGAGGCCCGGCGAGGGGAAGAGCGACCCGCTGGACGCCGAGCGCGCGGCGCGCAAGGCGGCGTCCGGGAAGGGCTGCTCCGTGCCGAAGTCGCAGGACGGCTGGGTCGAGGCGGTGCGCCAGCTCTACGTCGCGCGCAGGCTGGCCGTCGCGACGTCCACGTCCTGCGTGGCCTGCGCGAAGTCGATGCTCACGACGGCCCCGAGCGCCCTGAGGGAGCGGTTCAGGGGCCGCGAGCGGCCGAAGGACCTCATGCCGCTGCTCGCGCGCGGGAGGAAGGCGGGCGACGCGCTCGAGGAGAGCGTGCTGGCCTCGCTGCGGTCCGTCGCGGCGGTCTGGAAGGAGGCCCGCAGCCAGGTCGAGTCCCTCGACGAGCGCATCCGCGCGCTGCTGGAGGCGAACGCGCCCGCGCTGCTCGGCGTCGAGGGCTGCGGCACCACGACCGCCGCCGCCCTGGTCGTGGCCGCCGGCGACAACCCCGGCAGGCTGAAGGGCGAGGCGGCGTTCTCGATGATGTGCGGCGCCTCCCCGATCCCCGCGTCGAGCGGGAAGACGGACCGGCACAGGCTCAACCGCGGCGGCAACCGGCAGGCGAACTGGGCGCTCTACGAGATCGCGATCAAGCGCATGGCGTACGACGAGAGGACGAGGAGGTACGTGGCGAGGCGGACCTCCGAGGGGAAGTCCCGGCGGGAGGCGGTCCGCTGCCTGAAGCGCTACATAGCGCGGGAGGTGTACCACGTGCTCATGGACCCGAACCCCGACGGCGCCGCGCCGGAAGGCCCCGAGCTCGCGAAGATGCGCAAGGCGATGCGGGTGACTCAGAAGAAAGCCGCCGCGGAGCTCGGCCTGTCCGCAGCCACACTCGGGCACTTGGAACGGGGGAAACGGCGGTCGACGAAACTGGAGAGGAGGTATTACGAGCTCCTGTGCGAATTGGAGAGAGCGCTCCCGCAAACTGCCTCTTGACAACTTATAGGAGCGTCGGTTTTATTTTCCGCATTAAGCCGATGGTCGGAGGTTTGCGGTTCATCGTAGTAAACGGGCGTTCTTTTTGGCGGGCGGTGTTGCTCGGGCGTCGGTGGTGAGCAAAACGACCTGTTTTCCTCCGTCCCCAAGGGGTCATTTGTGAAGAGTGTCCCCAATGACTAGTCTTAGGCGAGGGGCGTGGATTCCCATTCGCCGGTGAGGTGGGGGATGTCGAAGGTTCGATAACCGCAGTCGTAGGCGTGGGCCTGGGCCTCGCGGATGTTCCAGCAGATGTCGCAGGCGCGGTGTGCGTCCGAGCCAAAGGTAATGGGCACCTCGGCATGGGCAAAGCAGCGCAAGAGGCCGGTCGCGGGGTAGTAGTCGTCGAGCCCCTTGCGCGGCGCGGCAGTCGAGACCTCAACGCGCCGATTCGTGTCGTGTGCGCATTCTGCCATCTGCCCCCAGAACGGCGCGGGGTCAAAATCGGGCGCAAAGCCCTCCTTCGAAAAGCGCATGACCAGGTCGGGGTGGGCCATCACGTCAAAGTTGAGCGGGCTTTCGCAGGCGCGACACCAGTCGTCGACGTAGCGCTCCCACACGCCGCGCACGCCCAGGTTTTCCCAAACGTGCAGGTTGGTGTCATCGTCGATCCAACCGCAGCGCGAATCGGGCGCATCGGGACGAACGACGTCCTCTGTCCCCGCCGTACCCGCGGCGCCGGCCATGATATCGCCGGGGTTGCCAATCCAATGTACGCTGCCCAGGCGCACGACGGCGCCTTCGGACCAGCGCTCAACCAAAGGCTCGCAGCCTTCGTACCAATCGCACTCAAAGCCATAGATAAGCTCGAGCTCCGGCGCGATCTGCGCGGTAAGCTTGCGGGCATCCTCAAAAGCCAGACGATGTGCCGGCAGGTTGCCCTCGACAACCTGCACTTCGCAATTGGAATCCATGCTGGCAGGCAGGGTAAGGTGATCGGTCGAGACCATGGCACGGCAACCGGCTGCAGCAGCGGCGCGAACGTTGTCCTCAAACGAGGCGTGTCCGTCCGAGAACGAGGTGTGGGTATGGCAATCGACCAGCGGGCAAGCAGGCATGGCGGCTCCTTTGCGTCAAGCGAATCCGCTCCATTGTAACGGCGCGGCCCTCGATGCGACGAGCGCGCCGGGGTGCCGGTTTCTTGCGGACAGGGAAAATCGCGCTCATCGCGCTCCGCCACATCCACGCCGCCCGCGATGTGCTAGCGTTTGAATGAACAAAACGAGCCCGTGCGGAAAGGAGCCGGACCGTATGCCATGCGATAGCAAATCTCCGCTGTCCCGCGAGACCGATGCGCCCGAGACCATCGTCAAGCTGGAATGCGATATCGACGACGCGTCGCCCGAGGTGCTCGCCTACGCCGCCGACCGCCTGCGCGAGGCCGGTGCGCGCGAGGTGCACTGGCTGCCCCTCTATTGCAAGAAGGGCCGTCCCGGCTGGCAGCTGCAGGTAATCTGTACCCACGAGGATATCGAGCGCCTACAGACGATTATCTTTTTGGAAACCACGACCAATGGCATCCGCCGCCAGGTTATGGAGCGCGTTTGCCTACCACGCCGCTTTGAGCGCGTAACAACGCCATGGGGCGAGGTGTCCGTCAAGGTGGCGACCCTGCCCGACGGTAGTGAGCGTGCGGCGCCCGAGTACGAAGACTGCTCCCGCCTCGCTCGCGAGCATAACGTGCCGCTCCAGCGCGTGATGCAGGCGGCACAAGCCGTGGCACTGCGATTTGAGTAACGCGGCTGGCGGCACGCCACGCCCAGCTCCATCAACCCCACCCGAAAGGACCACCATGAAATACCTCATCGCTTCCGACATCCACGGTTCGGCATATTGGACTGAGCGCCTGGTCGCCGCCATCGAGTCCGAGCAGCCCGACCGCATCGTCCTGCTGGGCGACCTGCTCTATCACGGTCCGCGCAACGACCTGCCGCGCGACTACGCCCCCAAGCGCGTAATCCCGCTGCTCAACGCCCTGGCCGACCGCATCATCGCCGTCCGCGGCAACTGCGATGCCGAGGTCGACCAGATGGTCCTCGACTTCCCCCTCATGGCCGACTACGCCACGCTGTTCGACGAGACCGGTCGCGAGCTGTTCCTGACGCACGGCCACGTCTTTGGCGCCGGCATGCACAACAGCGTCGACCACGCGCCCGCGCTGCCCGAGGGCTCCGCGCTCGTCTACGGCCACACGCACATCAAGGTCAACGAGGAGAGCGCCGCGCACCCGGGCCTGCGGCTCTTCAACCCCGGCAGCGTGAGCATTCCCAAGGACGGCTCGCACAGCTACGGCATCTACGAGGGCGGCGCGTTCCGCCACGTGATCATGGAGGAGGACTAACCATGGCGCAGCACATGGCTCAGCAAAATGCCGAGGGCTCGCGCGATCTGTCCACGCTGGTGGATGCATCGGCCGAGCTGCAGCATCTGGTGCAGACCATTTGGCGCCTGCGTCAGCCCGACGGCTGCCCGTGGGACCGCGAACAGACGCATCAGAGCATCGGCAAGAACATGATTGAGGAAGCCTACGAGGCGCTCGATTGCATCGAGGCCGATGATGCCGCGCATCTGCGCGAGGAGCTGGGCGACGTGCTCATGCAGGTGGTGCTGCATGCGCAGATTGCGGCGGACGCCGGTGAGTTTACGCTGGCCGATGTGGCGCGCGATATCGACGCCAAGCTCATTCGCCGCCACCCACACGTGTTTGGCGATGCGGACGCCGATAACTCCGACGAGGTGCTCAAGATCTGGGACGAGGTTAAGCTTGCCGAGAAGGCTGCCAAGGACAAGGCCGTGGCAGCAGGCGAGGCTGCGCCCGAGGGCCTGCTCGACGGCGTGCCCACGCATCTGCCGGCGCTGATGCAGGCGCAGAAGGTGTCGCGCAAGGCAGCGGCCGTGGGCTTTGAGTGGGAGACGGTCCAGGACGTGTGGGACGAGGTCGCCGAGGAGCGTGCCGAGTTTGAGGCCGAGGCTCCCGGCTCGCCCGAGCGCGAGATGGAGTTTGGCGACCTGCTCTTTGCCCTGGTCAACGTTGCGCGCAAGGAGGGAATCGACGCCGAGAGTGCCCTTCGTGCCAGCACGGCAAAGTTCCGCCGCCGTTGGGCCGCGATGGAGCAGATGGCGGCCAACGCTCATGTAGATCTGGCTGAGCTTTCGACCCACGGCCTCAACGACCTCTGGGATGCCGCAAAGGCGGAGGAGTAAGACTGCGGGAACGACGGGCTGACATGCCTCATCGTTCCCGCTAAATTTTTCGAAAAACAATTGTATCCCTCGGCTAACTTAGGGCATAATGCAAAAAGTGCGACATGGCTAACTTACGGAGGCGCACCGATGGTGCACGGTCGGCCAGTCGCTTGCATCAACTACGTTTCCAAGTGAGAGGGAGACAACATGAGCGATATTTTGGATGTCTACGGTCGCGAGGTGCTCGACAGCCGCGGCAATCCCACCGTCGAGGTCGAGGTCGTGCTCGAGGACGGCAGCTTTGGCCGCGCAATGGTGCCTTCGGGTGCTTCGACCGGCGCCTTTGAGGCCTGCGAGCTGCGCGACGGCGACAAGGGTCGCTACCTGGGCAAGGGCGTTTCGCAGGCCGTCGAGCACGTCAACAACGAGTGCACTAACGCCGTCGTGGGTCTCGACGCCTTCGACCAGCGCGCCGTCGATGCCGCGCTGATTGCCGCGGACGGTACCCCCAACAAGACCAAGCTCGGTGCCAACGCCATCCTGGGCGTGTCGCTGGCCGTCGCCCGCGCCGCTGCCGAGTCGGCGGGCCTGTCGCTGTACCAGTACCTGGGCGGCGTCAACGCCCATCTGCTGCCCACGCCCATGATGAACATTCTCAACGGCGGCGTGCATGCCGACAATAACGTTGACTTCCAGGAGTTCATGATCATGCCGGTGGGCGCCCCGAGTTTTGCCGAGGGCCTGCGTTGGTGCGCCGAGGTCTACCACACCCTCAAGGGCGTGCTGCACGAGGCCGGCCTGGGCGGCGGCGTGGGCGACGAGGGCGGCTTTGCCCCCAACCTTAAGACCAATGCCGAGCCGTTCGAGTACATCACCAAGGCCGTCGAGAAGGCTGGCTTTAAGCCCGGCGTCGACTTCATGTACGCCATGGACCCGGCGTCCACCGAGTTCTACAACGCCGAGACCGGCATGTACGAGCTCAAGGGCGAGGGCGTGGAGTACACGAGCGCCCAGATGGTCGATTACTGGGAGAAGCTCGTCGACACCTATCCCATCATCTCCATCGAGGACGGCATGGCCGAGGAGGACTGGGACGGCTGGGTCGAGCTTACCCGCCGCATTGGCAACAAGGTGCAGCTGGTGGGCGACGACCTGTTCGTCACCAACACCGAGCGCCTCAAGAAGGGCATCGAGCTTGGTGCCGCCAACGCGATCCTGGTCAAGGTCAACCAGATCGGTACGCTCACCGAGTCGCTCGAGGCCATCGAGACCGCCAAGGAGGCCGGCTACGCCTGCATCGTGAGTCACCGCTCCGGCGAGACCGAGGACTCCACGATCGCCGACCTGGTCGTGGGCGTCAACGCCGGCCAGATCAAGTCGGGCGCCCCGTGCCGCAGCGATCGCATCGCCAAGTACAACCAGCTCATCCGCATCGAGGACGAGCTCGAGGGCAGTGCGCGCTACGCCGGCAAGGCCGCGTTCTACAACATTCGCTAAACAAGTGGCGCTCGCGGGGGGCGGGGCTGACTCGGCTCCGTTCCACTTCTGATGGCCGCCATTGGGCGCTGGGCCATATGACTCAGCGCCTTTTTTATGTCGAGCAAGGGCCGCCGAAGGCGTTGCGCGCGCTCGTGCTATAACTAAAGGACTTAGCGCAAACAAACCTCAACCGCACAAGGCGCACATGGATCAGATTTACGATAACAGGTACTATTCCGCCGGTTCGCGTGAGCCGTCGCCTCGTCGTGCGCGTACCGCGCAGCTTGGCGGGTCTGGTTATGCTGGTGCTGATCGCTCCAGGTATAGCTCGCCGGCGACTTCGCATCCCAATGTTCAGCCAAATAGTTCCTCGGATAGTCCGGTGCGCCCATCGCGTTCCGCGCATGCGTCGCGCCCTTCGACCCAGGCGTCCGACAAGCCGCGCCGTCCCTCAAGCCGTCTTTCGGGTTCGGACTTTATGCACTACGCCAACGACAACGCGGTGATCAAGGCAATCTACGACTTTACCCACGGTCCCCAGCGAGGGCTATTCATCGGCATTGTCGTTGCCCTGGTGCTCGTGAGCCTGTATTTCCCCGTGCGCGACCTGTATGTGGCAAAGCGTTCGAGCGATATCTTGGCCAAGCAGGTCGAGATTCGTCAGCAATACAATGATGAGCTGCAAAAAAGCGTCGACAAGCTGCTCTCGGAGGAGGGTATCAAGGACGCGGCATCCGAGGACTTGGGCCTGGTGATGCCCGGCGAGAAGAGGATTGAAGTGCAGGGCCTGGACGACGATTCGGATTCGTCTTCGAGCAAGAAGTCGTCGAACGCCAAGAAGGCCAGCGAAGTTGCCAAGGAAATCGAAGAAGTCGGTAAGGACGCCCCGTGGTACATCCAGGCGCTCGACATGCTGTTTGGGTTTAACGGTGTCGAGGGCCAGACGGTCGTGTCCAACGGCAAATAGCGCCCGGAGGGGAGCCTGCAATGGCAGATTGCAAACGCTATAAGGTAGCCGCGATCGACCTGGGAACGGTGTCGTCGCGACTGGTGTTGGCCCAGGTCGAGGGCGGGGCGATCGTGGAATCGTCCAAGCATACCGAGATTACCGATCTGGGCGAGGGCGTCGACGCGACAGGTCGCTTTTGCGAGGCGGCTGTCGAGCGCGTGCTCGCTGCGTGCCGGATGTTTGTGGACGAGGCCCGTGCCTTTGGGGCCGTGTGCATCTGCACCACGTGCACGAGCGCCGCGCGCGATGCGTCCAATGCCGCCCTGCTGCTGGACGGCCTGCGTGAGCTGGGGCTCGAACCGCAGGTGATTCCGGGCGAGGTCGAGGCACGCCTGACGTTTTTTGGCGTGGCGCACGACTTTGCCGGCGAGCGCATTATTGTTGCCGATTCGGGTGGCGGATCCACGGAGCTCGCGACGGGCGTCTATGCGCCGGAGCGTGGCGTCTTTGCGCTAGAAGGGACGCGCTCGCTGGACATTGGCTGCCGCCGTGTGACGGAGCGGTTTTTCTCGGCGCTGCCGCCTGCGGACGGCGAGCTTGCTGCCGCTGCCGCATGGGCAAACGAGCAGTTTGCGGGCTACTTTGAGAGTCTGCCTGTCGACTTTGAGCGCGCCGAACGCTTGGTCGCAGTGGGCGGCACGGTGACTACGCTGGTGGCTCTGGTCCACGAGCTGGAGCCGTATGATTCGAGCTTCGTGCACCTGCGCGAGCTTTCGATGGAACAGATTTCGGCTGCTATCGAGCACATGTCTGTGTTGGACGCGGACGGCATCGCCGCGCTACCGGGTGTGCAGCCCAAACGCGCGGGCGTGATCTTGGCTGGCGCCGTGGTGATTCGCGAGCTCATGCGTGCCAGCGGCTATAAGACGCTCACCGTAAGCGAGAATAGCCTACTCGCCGGTATGGCCGCCACCATCAACGAGGTTCTCGACGGCGCGACTCCCACCATCGCCTGGACCCCCACTCTCAGCACCCTCTAAATAATTTGCGGTGAAATACGGACTAAAATCGCCCTTTCGGGCGCCAAACAGTCCCTATTCCACCGCAACTCAACAGCCGGCACCTGGGGACAGTCCTTGCGGGGCGTCCCCACAGCGCCTATGCCAGCTTGTCGATTTGCCCAATCTCCCAAAGCGGAATATTGACGAGCATGCCCTCGTCTCTATATGCCGCCAGGGAGCTCCTCACGCAACGCTCGAGCTTGAATTTTTCGCAGGCTATTTTCAGACTCTTCGCTTTAAGGTTCTCTGCCGCCTTGACCTCAAGCGGAAGCACGGTTCCCGCATGGTCGATGGCAAAGTCGGTTTCGGCATTGCCAGAGGTAGAGGACCAATACGCGGGAGTTTTGTCCTGGAGCAAAAGCTCCTGCGCGACGTATTGTTCGGTCAGCGAACCTTTGAACTCGGTAAAAACAGCGGATCCGTTAAGAACGATGGCCGGAGAGAGACCGGAGAGCGCTCCGAGGATGCCGGTGTCGATGCAGAACAGTTTGAAGCCCGAGAGGTCTTCGTAGCTCGAGAGCGGCGCCTTTAGAGCGGAAACACGTGGCACCTTATGAACGATTCCGTAGTCCGTGAGCCACTGGAGGCTTTCCTCGAAATCGCGTGCGCGCGCTCCGGGGCGAAGGGCGCCATAGACAAACTTCTTGTTCTCTTTGGCAAGCTGGCCGGGAAGGGATTTCCAAACCAACCTCATGCGCTCGATGATGCGGGCGGGTGCATGTTTGCCAAAATCGGATTCGTAAGCCTCGATGATTTGCTGCTGAAGCCTTCGGGCTTCGATGAAGTCGCGTGTCTCGGCGAAAGCGGAGACAACTTCGGGCATACCGCCGACAACAAGGTATTCCTTGAGCAAGTGTTCGAGCTTTTCGGTAACGTTTGCTAGAAGGTTCATGTCTGCGGCAAGGATGGCGTCGGCGAGCGGGTCGCCGTCGACGGCACGAACGAACTCGGCGAACCCCATGGGACGCATAGTGAGCTGGTCGATTTTGCCGACGGGAAATGACTCGTTTTCGCGTCGGAGCGCGAGGCCCATATAGGAACCGGCTGCTACGATGTGGTATTCGGGTGCAAGCTCGTTGAAGTACTTGAGCGAGGTGATCCCGCGCGGGGCCTCTTGGATCTCGTCGAAGATGATGAGCGTGTCTGCTGGCGTTACAGTTTGGCCACGTAGGAGTTCTATCTGGGAGATGATGCGCTTGGGGTCGAGGTCCCCATCGAACAGCGAGCGTGTGCTCGGCTCGAGCATAAAGTCAAAACGAATGACGTTTCGATACTGCTGGCTTGCGAATTCGTTAAGAAGCCAAGTCTTTCCTGTCTGGCGGGCTCCCTTAAGAAAGAGAGGTTTGCGATTCGTCCTTGATTTCCAAGCGATAAGTTCGCTCATAAGCTGTCGCTGCATATTGCCTCCCAACCCTCTCGGTTAGTATAAGGCCATTTGGGTGTTTCCATCGGAAAATGTGCGAGACAACCACGTTTTTCCATCGGAAAATGTGCGAGACAACCACGTTTTTCCATCGGAAAATGTGGTAGGAAACTCATTGGGTGGGCGGAAAAAGTAGTCAAAAAAGCCCCGTCCCAAATGAGCTGCTCTGCAGTTGACGGCGTCCAAAAGAAACGAGCCCGCATCCCTGGGGAACACGGGCTCGCAAGCAATCATATGGTAGGGGCGGTGGGACTCGAACCCACAATCCTTGCGGCGAGAGATTTTAAGTCTCCTGCGTATGCCAATTCCGCCACGCCCCCGTGAGACTAGAAGTCTAGCACAAGCCGTCCGTTACGCGTTGACGGCCATCGAGTGTTGGCCCGACTTCTCCAGGAACTCCTGGAACTTGGCTTCGTCGCCCTTGTTCTGGTACTGCAGGGCCAGCAGGTACTCCAAGCGGCAGCGCTTGACCGGGTCGTCGCCGACATCCTCGAGCATGCGCTCCAGCTCGGGAATGTCGTTGTGGCGCTTGAGGATCATCGTGTCGTACATCAGCTGGCACTCGTGCGCAACTGCCTCGGCCTGACCGCCCTCAAAGCCCTTGATCTCGTGCAGCAACTCCTTGGACTTTTTGCGGTCCTCCTGGCCAACATAGTAGTTAAAGGCTTTGATCACCAGGTCGACGCGCTGCATCTTGGGGAGGTTGAGCCCCAGCAGCAGGTCGAACATCTCGCTGGCACGCTCGTGGTCCTCGCGCAGCAGATAGGAGTTCAGGCGCAGGTAGTCGCGGTTGTAGCGTGGGTACAGCATGCTGGTGAGTTTGCCGTCGAGCAAACGATCGAACTCGTCCCACTGCTTGGCGGCCATCAACTGCTGCAGACGCTTGAACGTGGTGCGTTTTTTGACGCTAAAGAACACCGACACGGCGATGCAGATGATAACGACGGCGGTCCAGAGGGTGCGGGAATCGGGCATTTCAGAGTCCTTAGTCGCTCTTAAAGCGAGCGGTATGACAACACGTACTAGATGTATTATACGCAGCGTGCAAGCAAACTGGCATAAAAGCTCATCGAGGCTGAGTGCCATCGCTCGCTGCGGTACACTTACCTAAAGTAAACCATGAAGGGAGACATTACCTATGAAGAAGATCGTTTTGGCTTGCGGTGCTGGCGCTGCTACTTCCACACTCGTTGCCCAGAAGGTCGCCACCTTGCTCGACGCCAACGGTTACGCCGACAAGTACGAGATCGTGCAGTGCGCCATCTCCGAGGCCAAGGACTACTGCGACGAGGGCGCCGACCTGCTGATCGCCACCACCGTTGCCCCCGAAGGCCTCACCTGCCCGTACGTGAGCGGCGTGCCCTTCATGACCGGCATGAACCGCGTCGCTGCCGAGAAGGCCGTTCTCGACGTCATGGCTCAGTAGGCACTGCCTGTATGAGTGAGCAGAACGTCAACCCGGTCGAGCTCTTTGGCATGCGCGTTGCCCATGTGGGCATTAACGCCGCCGACCCGGCAGACGCCCTGGAGATCGCGGAGCTGTTCTCGACGATGATGGGCCTGCCTGTTATCGAGACCCCGGTTTCGTACTTCAACGATTCGCTGGTCGAGGTCATGAAGCAGAACGGTCGTGGCACCAAAGGCCACATCGGCTTTGCCGTTAACGACATCGATGCAGCTGAGAAGTGGTTTGCCGAGCGCGGGCTCGAGGTCAACGAGGAGTCGCGCGCGCTGCTACCCGACGGTGGTACCAAGCTCGTGTACTTTAAGCGCGAGTTCGCCGGCTTCGCCGTGCACCTGTGCCGCGAGTAGCGCACAAGCTGTCATAGCTAGCAAAAAGGGATAGGGCTGCGTGGCCCTATCCCTTTATTTATGCCGAGGGGCTTCCTACCGCGGCAGGCGAATCGTAAAGCGGCTGCCGACGCCCTCGACCGAGGTCACGCCGATGACGCCGCCGTGGCTATCGACGATCCACTTGGCGATGGCGAGCCCCAGGCCCGAGCCCTGCGCTCCGGCATCGCGCGCGTTGTCGGCGCGGTAGAACCGCTCGAACGCGTGAGCTGCGGATTCCTGGTTCATGCCGATGCCCTCGTCCTCAACGCTTATGTCGATCGTGCCCGCGCCCGCATCCGGCGCTACGCCAAACGAGATGGGCGTGCCCGCGTCCGAATACTTGGCGGCGTTTTGCACGATCACGCGCAGAGCCTGCTTCACGAGCGCGACATCGACGGACGCGTCGCAGCGCGGGTCGCTGATAAGCGCAGCGTCAAAGGCCAGCCGATACGTGTGCCCGGCATCGATCATCTGCGATTCTTCGCAAACCTCGCCGACCAGTGCAGCCAGGTTGGTATGCGCACGCCGCAGGACCGTGCGCCCGGCATCGCCGCGCGCCAAAAACAGCAGCTGCTCCACGAGCTCCTGCATGTGCTCGCTTTCGGCCTTGAGGGACGCGATGGATTCCGCCAGCACGTCCGGGTCGTCTTTGCCCCAGCGGTCGAGCATGTTCACGTAGCCCTGAATCACCGCGATGGGCGTGCGCAGCTCGTGGCTTGCATCGTTGACAAAGCGCATCTGCTGCAGCTTGGCCTCTTGCATCTGGCGCAGCAGGCGGTTGAGTGCGACCTCGATGCTTGCCAGGTCGGCGTCGCCGGTGGTGACGCTCGGCGAGTCGACGCTCGCGCGCTCGATGGCTTGCTCCAGCGTTTCCATCTTGCCGCCGGAGAGCTGCATGCGGCCGAGCTCGTCCACGCGCAGGGCCAGGTCGTTGAGCGGCGCCATGGTGCGGCGCACACGGCGAGCGCCGCCGAGCATATCGAGCATGCTGATGACCTGCCAACCTACAACAACGATATAGAGGGGCCAAAGTGCGATGAGGTCCTGCGCGAGGGGGAAGGTCTTGGTGGTACGCGCAAGCTCGACGGTATAGGTGAGCGTTGTCAGGTCCCAGCCGCGCGCGGGCTTCAGCGACATGCCGCGAACGGTGGCGCCGGGGATCCATCCTGCGGTAAACGCGCTGTCGGGCAGTGTCTGGTTGTATCCATAGACGAGGATCGCCGCCGCAATCACCACCAGCAACAGATCGAGCCAGACGTAGCTCATCAGGCGGCGCCACATATAGCTCCAGTTGATGGCGCGGGCGATGGAGGTGACGCGCTTGGCCTCGGCGTTACGCGCGGCAGACATAGCCCACCCCGCGCACGGTCTGGATGATGCGGGCGCCGCCGGCGTCCTCGATCTTGGCGCGTAGATGCGCGATGTGCACGTCGACGTTGTTGGTGTCGCCCATGTATTCGTAGCCCAGCGCTTCGTGCGCGATGCGTTCGCGCGTGAGCACGGTCTCGGCATGCGCCATAAGCAGGGCGAGGACATCGAACTCGCGGGCCGTGAGCGCAATGGGCGAGCCGCCGACCGTGACTTCGCGGCGGTCGGGATCGAGCGCGACCGAACCCACGGTGAGCGCGGCGGGGGAGGGCACGGCGGCTTGGGCTGAGCCGCCAGCTGGGGGCTCAGCAGCGGCGCCGACACCCGCGCCGCCCGCCATACCCGCTCTGGCCCCGGCGCCGCCAACGCCCGAAGCCGTCCGCACGGCCTCCGAGCGCTTCAGCGCAACGCGGATCCGTGCGAACAGTTCCTCAATGGCAAACGGCTTGGTTAGGTAATCGTCAGCACCGGCATCGAGCCCGGCCACCTTGTCCATCACGGCATCTCGCGCGGTGACCATAATCACCGGCACATCCTTGTGCTTGCGGACACGCCGCAGCACCTCCATGCCGTTGAGCTGCGGCAACAGCACATCGAGCAGAATCAGATCGTAGTCGCGCTCCAGCGCCAGGTCCACGGCGGTGCGCCCGTCGGCGGCGTGCTCTACCTGGTAGCCCTCGTGCTCCAGCTCGAGCGTCACAAAGCGGGCGATTTTCTCCTCGTCCTCTACGATCAGGATTCGTGCCATGCGTGCCCCCGTCTGCGATTACTTGTCGTCGTTGAGATTTTGCTTGATGTCGTCCGCGGCGTCGGCGGCGTGATTCATAAGATTGTTGATGCTGCCGGGCACGTCGCCGTCGCTATCGATGCGGTAACGCATGCCAAAGAACAGGCCGATCAGCATCAGCCATATCGTGGCGCCCCAGGCAAACAGGGCGATGATGGGGATCAGGATGGGGATGTTGAGGATGATTGCATCGCGGCGCGTGGCGATAAACTTGGTGTCCAGGCTCAGGCGGAAGAGCTTTTTGAGGTACTCCCACACGCTGTCCATCTTCTTGGAGAAGTCGGTCTTTTCGCTCGACTTCTCGTAGGCTGCCTGCGCGGCGACCATCTCGGCCGAGGGCTCATCGACCGGCGCGGACTCGGTGGCGGCGTGCGCCGATGTGGTCTGCGTCTTGCCCTGCGACTCGAGCCAAATGATGGCGTCCAAAACGTTGCCGTCGGCGGCGTCGAGCGCGGCCTTGGCATCGGTGTAGCTCACGTTGCACTTGGTGCGGATGGTTTCAACTTTTTCGAGGTCGTCCATGACCTGTCCTTTCGTTCGATGGGCGCGAGCGTTGCGTTCGGCGGCCTGCGTTGCGCGGCGCCGCCCTGCCCCTTGTTCGAACTCTATAGTGCAGGTTATAGATTAAGCGATTCTTGAGCCAAGATTAATGTTGGATGAGTTTTTGGGTAGCGGTGGGAAAAGTATTAGACCTCGATAGCGGGGGATGTGGTGCCGGTGCAAAACGGCGTCAAAGGTTGGTCGAGCAGGCGGTTTCTCCATTGATGTCCGCACGGCATGGGACACTTACCCTGCCGCCCCGCTCTGCCGCGGCGGCATGCGTCTGAACAACGACCCTCTAAGGAGTTCGATACCGATGAGCGATAACACCAAGCATCTCGCAAAGAAGTGCGTCAAGGACGCGGGGCCGTGCCTCGCGTTGTGCCTTGCCGGCGCAGCGGTCGCGCTGCTGGCTGTTCTGGGGCCATTCGACGTGCTCCGAAGTGCCAGTTCTCTGCACGTTTGCATGGCCCTTGCCGGCGCCATGATGACCGGCGGCGTGCTCGATCTGGTTTTTTGGGTGCTTGACCCGTTTGGATGGAAGAACGAAGGGTAAGCCCTAAGGGATGGAAGGGCTGGAACGGTTGGCTTAGTGATCGTGCAGAATGTGGGCTAGCGACTTACAGGGAAGTGGTAATCCGATGACGGTCTATGTAACAGGCGATATTCATGGCGGCGCTGACATGCAAAAGCTCCGCGATTGGGAGCTTGGGGATAGCCTGGCGAGCGACGACTATCTCATCATCGCGGGCGACTTTGGCTTTCCCTGGGACTTTTCTACCGAGGAATGTGCCGATATTGCTTGGCTGGAGTCGCGCCCCTACACCGTGCTGTTTGTCGACGGCAACCACGAGCGTTTCGATCACTGGGCGGAACGCCCCATGGAGTTGTGGCACGGTGGGCTGACGCAGCGCCTGTCGGATACCTCGCCCATACGGCGCCTGACGCGCGGCGAGGTTTTTGAGCTCGACGGCTCAACGGTCTTTACCATGGGCGGCGCCACGAGCGTGGACAAGGAATACCGCATTCCGTATTCCAGCTGGTGGCCGCAGGAGCTGCCGGACGAGCGCAACTTTGAGGAGGCGCGGGCAAAGCTCGACAGCGTGGGCTGGACGGTCGACTACGTGATCACCCACACCTGCTCTACGCGCATGCTTTCGTCCACGCTTTATCCAGCGTCCGGCTGGAATTGCCCCTCCGTTGATCGGCTTACGGCATTTTTCGATGAGCTGGAAGACCGCTTGGACTACAAGCGCTGGTACTACGGGCATTTTCATCGGGATACCAACCCGGCCGAGCGTCACACCGTGCTCTACGACTGCATCGTTCGCTTGGGCGACGAACTCCAGCCCTGGGATGTTGCGTAGAGGCGGGGTGGCTGGCTACTCGACCGTTACAGTGATGTTCTCCCGATGCGCGCGGATGACGTCCCAGCTAAAGTGCTCGACCAGCTGCTCGGCGGTACGCGGCGTGGTGTCCGGCGCGATGCCTGTTTGCCCGGCGAGCCATCCCAACAGTGCCTCGGGTGTGCCAAAGCGGGTGCGGAGCTCGCCCAGGTCCAGATCGCGATCGCGCTTGGAAAGGCGGCGGCCGTCCGGTGACATGAGCAGCGGAATGTGCGCGTAGTGCGGCGTGGGCAGTCCCAGCAGATGTTGCAGATAGATCTGGCGCGGCGTGGAACCAAGCAGGTCGCATCCGCGTACGATCTCGGTGACGCCCATGGCAGCGTCGTCGACCACCACGGCCAGCTGATAGGCAAACACGCCGTCGCTGCGGCGCACCAAAAAGTCACCGCACTCGGTGGCGAGTGCTTCGCATTGGGCTCCGTACGTGCGGTCCACGAATTCGATCACGTCGCTGGCGAGGTCGTCGACGGTGGGCACGCGCAGGCGCGTGGCCGGAGCACGCAGGGCACTGCGGCGGGTGATTTCATCAGCAGAAAGACCTCTGCAGGCGCCGCGGTAGATGGGCGTGCCGTCGCTGGCGTGCGGCGCGCTCGCGGCGTGGAGTTCGGCACGCGTGCAAAAACAGGGATAGGTGAGGCCGGCGTCTTGCAGCTGGCGCAGGGCGTCCTCGTACAGATCCAGGCGATCGTGCTGGTAGTAGGGGCCTTCGTCCCACTCGAGCCCCAGCCAGGTCAGATCGTCAATCAGTTGAGCGGCAAGTTCCGGGCGCTTGCAGCGATCGTCCAGGTCCTCGATACGCAACACGATGCTGCCGCCCTGGCTGCGGGCCGAAAGCCATGCGCACAGGCAGCTGAACACGTTGCCCAAGTGCATGCGGCCCGAGGGCGACGGGGCAAAGCGGCCCACGACGGGGGTGGGCACTGCCGTTGCTGGTGCGTCCGCGGCGGGCGTTGCTATGTTGCGTGTTTTGATATCCATGCGGATGAGTATAGCGCGGGGCTTGGCAGGGAAGGCGTTGCCGCGCTCACAAGTTGGCGGCGGTGCGCATTGCGCACGGTGGGTTTGCGGCTCAAGGTCTCGATCGCTGCGTACCGACTTAGCCTCACAAACGACAGAAACCCCGGCAGCTCTTCGCAACTGCCGGGGTTTCCGCGGAAAAGGGGGACATGATCCTCGAGCGAACGGCAAAGGGGCAAACCGTTTTCGCTCAACTGCTTTATGCCCCTCGGCTGGCGGCTCAGTCAGCGCATGCCGCGCCCACACAAAGCCGCTACACCTGTGACGGAGCTGTGAAGTGGTATCTATTGCTGGCGCAGGCCATGCCAAGGGTGTCCCTAATGACTGGTCATTTAAGAACGTCCCCAATGACTGGCTGTTGGGGTGCGGGTGTGACTTTCATCCCGTTTGGCGCTCCGGTCGCCTAGATGTTCGTCATGCGTACCCGCAAACGTGGGACAATGGCGCTGTTGGTTTTACAGACAAAGGATGTGCCTATGAACACCCTCGCCGCCAAAGTCAGCCGGCAGCGCCACCTGTTTGCGCGATTCGCTTCCGTCTGCGTGCTCGTCGCGCTTGCGTTGTTGCTGCTGCCTGTCGCCGCGCACGCCGACGGCTACTCCATGACCCAGACCTATATCAGTGCCACGGTCGAGGCCGATGGATCGCTGACCGTTGTCGAGGGACGCCAGTTTGATTTCGACGACGACATCAACGGCGTGTTTTGGGAGATCAATACGGGCACCAACCAGCAGGGCGGCACGGCGGGCGTTGACGTGCTGAGTGTCGAGGAAGAGGACACCGCGTTTAACAAAGTCGATAGCGCGAAAAAGGGCGATTCTGGCGTCTACACGGTCGAGCAGACCGGTGACGGCGTAAGGATTAAGGTGTTCAGCCCCCACGAGAGCGGCGACAGCGCGATCTATTACGTGAGCTACACCATGACCGGTGCGGTCATGAACTGGGCCGATACCGCCGAGCTCTACTGGAAGTTTGTGGGCGACGGCTGGTCCGCGGACTCCGATGACGTTGAGATGGAAGTGTACTTCGCGAATGCCGCTGCCGGGACGGCGGCCGTCAAGGGCGATAACTTCCGCGCATGGGGCCACGGCCCGCTGACGGGCGATGTATCGCTCGATGCGGACGAACCCATGGTCACCTATACCATTCCCTGCGTGCATCAGGGCGAATTCGCCGAGGCACGCATCGCCTTCCCTAGCGACTGGGTGCCGCAGCTTGCCGCTTCGGGCGAAGAGCGCATGTCAACGATCCTGAGCGAAGAGAAGGAATGGGCCGACGAAGCTAACGCCCGCCGCGCTCACGCTCGCATGATTGCCAATGCACTTGCCGTGCTAAGTGTTGTTGCGGCGGTGGTCTTTACCGGCACAATCGTTATGCTCAAGCTGCGCAAGCGCAAGCCCAAGCCGCTTTTCCAGGACGAATATTTCCGCGATGTGCCTTCGGCCGACCATCCCGCCGTGCTTTCGGCCCTCATGAGCTGGAACGAGGTGCCCGACCAGGCATATATCGCCACGCTCATGAAGCTCACTGACGACCGTGTGATCAAGCTGGAGCAGGCGACCGTGACCAAGGCCAAGAAGGGTCTGTTGGGGCGTGAAAAAGAAGAGCAGACGTATCGCGTGACGGTGAGCGATGCGGGCTGGAAGTCGGCCAAGGGCATTGACCACATGGTGCTCAAGGTCTTCTTTGCCGGTGCTAAGCCTGACGAGAACGGCGATCGCTCGCGCACGTTTGACGAGCTGCAGCACTACGTCAAGCAGCACGCTACGCCCGTGGGCGATAAGCTCGAGGACTATCAGAACACCGTTAAGGGCAAGTTGGCCGATAGCGAGTACGTTGCCTCGGACGGCATTGTTGCAATGGTGTCTTGCCTGGTTCTTGGTATCCTGATTGCCTTTGTTCCCGTGGGATCTATCTTCTTTACCGATGGCGCACAGACGAACATTACCGCCGCGGTTATCTCGGTGCCGATTGTGCTGGTGGGTATCGGCGTGGGCCTTACGTTCCGCCGCTTTACGCCGGAGGGCGCCGAGGTGGCGGCTCGCTGCAAGGCGCTCAAGCATTGGCTCGAGGACTTCACGCGTCTAAAGGAAGCCGTCCCCGGCGATCTGGTGCTGTGGAACAAGCTGCTGGTGATGGGCGTGGCGCTGGGTGTTTCCAAGGAAGTGCTGCGTCAGCTTGCCGAGGCCGTGCCGCCCGAGGTGCGCGAGGCCGACGGCTTCTATGACAATTATCCCTGCTACTGGTGGTACTACCATCATTACGGTATCGAGTCTCCGCTCGATTCGTTCGATGACGTGTATCACGAGAGCATCCGTGAGCTGGCGTCGAGCTCCGACAGCTCGGGCGGCGGCGGAGGCGGCGGCTTCTCTGGCGGCGGAGGCGGCGGCGTCGGCGGAGGCGGCGGCGGAACGTTCTAGCGCGCTCTGATTTTTGGGATGGATCTTCTCCGGCGACTGCCGACGGATCCATCCCATTTTTATGCGCTACCTACGAAGGCTGTCCCCAACGACTAATCACTGGGAACATCCCTAAATGACTAGGTATGGCTGCTGGGTTTAGGCTGTTAGATCGAGTTCGTAGAGAAAGCTTTCGCGCGGCATGTCGTGACGGCGCTCTTCGCGGTTGGCGCGGTGCGTGGCCGTGCGCTTAAAGCCGTGCAGCTCGTAGAACTTCCACGAGCAGTTGGAGTCGGTGTACAGGTGCGCCCTCGTCGCTCCAAGCGAGGACAGGTGCGAGACGGCGGCATCGAGCAGAACCGTGCCAACGCCCAGACCATGGACATCGCGATCCACGGCAAGCAGCGTGACCTCGTTGTCGTGCGGCAACGGGCTGCTCTCGAGCAGGCGGTTGTTGGTTCGGATGGTTGCGCGCACAAACGATAGATACTCGGCGCAAGCATCGGGCTCCAGCTCGCGCATTTGCGATAGCAGCGCGCGTTCGGTATCCATCCAATGCTCCTTAACGGTGGCGCCGGAGCTTTGTCCCGCACGCGCGAGCGAAATGCCGCGCGCCTGACCGTCGATTACGGCAACCTGCGAAAACGTCGACGACGAAAGACAATAGGCGAGGTCGCACGCGGCCTCAAGGCGGTTGTACTCATCGTTATCCGAATTGTTATGCCAAAGCTGCTGCAGAATCAGCGCGATGGCGTCGAAGTCTTCGGTATCAAACGGTCGGTAGAGAACCCGCGAGACCATGGTGCCTCTTTCTTTTGCGGATGCATATCGAGCACAGTTCTACCACGCCATTGGCATCGAATTATGGTGCCCCTGTGTTCCATGAACTCACCGTGCCCGGTGCCGTGCCCATCCCCTCCGCTCGCAAACTTTTTCTGCACATGCGCCCGTTGCGGGGTGCAACGTCGCGCTCGATGCGCTACATTGAATCAGTATTTTCAATGCCGCTGCGCGAGCGCTGCAGATCGACGTATCACCGGCTCACAGAGCACGGCGGCGTACCAGACAGGAGGACTGCATGGGATCTGATGTGAAGATCGCACGCGCGTTGATCTCGGTTACCGATAAGACGGGCGTCGTCGATTTCGCACGGACGCTGGTCGATGACTTTGGCGTCGAGATCATCTCTACGGGCGGCACGGCTCGTGCCATCGAGGATGCGGGCGTTCCCGTAACCCCCATCGAGGAGTTCACGGGCTATCCCGAGATGATGGACGGCCGCGTTAAGACCCTGCACCCCAAGGTTCACGGCGCACTGCTGGCCCGCCGCGATTCCGAGCAGCACATGCAGGAGGCCGCTCAGCACGGTATTAAGCTGATCGATCTGGTCGTCGTCAACCTGTACGAGTTCGAGAAGACCGTCGCTAATCCCGAGGTCACCTTCGCGGATGCCATCGAGCACATCGACATCGGCGGTCCCTCCATGCTGCGCTCTGCCGCCAAGAACGCCACGAGCGTTACCGTCATCTCCGACCCGGCCGACTATGATGCCGTCCTGGCCGAGATGCACGAGACCGGTGGCTGCACCACGCTTTCCACCCGTCGTCGCCTGCAGGTGAAGGTCTACCAGACCACCGCCGCCTACGACACGGCTATCTCCCGTTGGCTTGCCGCCCAGGCAAGCGACGTGGCGGACACCTCTGCCAAGCTCGAGATTTCGCTGGAGAAGGTCGACGACCTGCGCTATGGCGAGAACCCGCAGCAGAAGGCCACGGTCTATCGCTTTGCCGAGGGCTGCGAGAACACCGCGAGCTCGCAGTTCCCGCTCGTGGGCTCCGAGCAGATCCAGGGCAAGCCGCTCAGCTACAACAACTATCTGGATGCCGACGCCGCCTGGAACCTGGTCCGCGAGTTCGACGAGCCGGCCTGCGTGATCCTCAAGCACCAGAACCCCTGCGGTTCCGCCGTTGCCGAGGACATCACGGCCGCCTACGATCGCGCCTTCGCCTGCGATCCCAAGAGCGCCTTTGGCGGCATCATCGCCTGCAACCGCGAGGTTCCCTTTGAGCTGGTTGAGCACTTTGCCGATCAGAACAAGCAGTTCGTCGAGGTCATCATCGCCCCGAGCTACACCGACGAGGCGCTCGAGCGCATGGCCAAGCGCCCCAACCTGCGCGTGTTGGCTACCGGCGGCGTGGACCACGGCGCCCAGGTGGAGCTGCGCTCCGTCGACGGCGGCATGCTGGTGCAGGAAGTCGACCACGTGACCGAGGACCCCGCGACCTTTACGTTCCCCACCGACCGCAAGCCCACCGACGCCGAGATGGCCGAGCTCGAGTTTGCCTGGAAGGTCTGCAAGGGCGTCAAGTCCAACGCCATCCTGATCTCCAAGGGCAAGGCCGGCATTGGCATGGGTCCGGGTCAGCCCAACCGCGTTGACTCCGCACTGCTGGCCTGCGAGCGCGCCGAGGACTTTTGCGAGCGCGAGGGCGTGGAGAAGGGCGGCTTTGCCTGTGCAAGCGACGCGTTCTTCCCGTTCCGCGACAACGTCGACGTGCTTGCCGCGCACGGCGTGACCTGCATCATTCAGCCCGGCGGCTCCAAGCGCGACGACGAGAGCATCCAGGCCTGCAATGAGCATGGCATCGCAATGGTCTTCACGGGGGCCAGACATTTTAGGCACTAGAGGCTTTCCCAAGCACCCGACCTTGCCCCTCAAACCGTCGCTTGCGTACATTTAGTACGCGGCGCTCCTCTTTCGGGGCAATCTCGGGCACTTGGAAAACCCTTTATGGGATGTTGCTCTATCCCATAAAGCTGATTGGTCGCCTGACCATATCGCCAAAATAATCTCTGCAAAAGACGGTCGCTCCGTTTGGAGGGCCGTCTTTTTGGTATAAGAGGACGGAATGACTAACACGAAAGGTACAACCATGCCCCAGATTGATGATGCCGAGCTGTTTGGCAATGCCGAGGATCAGCGTGCGTACGAGGACTTTTGCGCCAATCAGGAGGCGGTCGAGAAGTTCACGCTCGACAAGCCCGCGCTTGTCTGCCGTTGGCGCATGTCCAACAAAAAGGTGCCCATGCTCAACCGCCACATTCGCGCACTGTCCGAGCGCCTGGTGCAGGGCGAGCCGCTTACCCATAACATGCTCAGCTGGGCTAAACAGCACGTTGAGTGGTCGCTTGCCGAGGGCGATTACACTGCGCACGACGGCGTACTCATGCTGGTGATCGACGTCAATGGCAACGCCGCCATGACGGTGGGCGAGTACGAGCCGCTGGCCGATACGTCGGCTAAGGCGCTACGTGCCCGCTCCGCCGAGGCCCGCTCCGAGGCCGACGAAACCGGCGTGGCGCCCGAGCTGCTCGCCGCCGTCGATAACGGCGAGCTGGCCTTTGTGGCGCCGGCGGACGAGTGCCTGTGCGGCACGGCGACGCTCATCGAGCAGCTGGCCCAGACCAAGGGCATCCCGGTCACGCGCGTAGACATTCCCGCGCAGCTCAAGGGTGCGCTGTTTCTGGTGAGCGACGAGCACGGTGTGGTTGCCGCCGCCGACTCCGACGCCGCCGACTCCGACGCCGCCACGGTCGCCTTCTTCGCCGAAGGCTACGAAAAGCTCCGTGCCCGCCGCTAAATGATGTTTCTGGGACGGGGATTAAAAACTCATTTAATTCCCGTGCTCGTCGCGAGCGAGAGGCAAGCCTCTGCCACTCGCGAACAGTTCTGTCACTTTGGTGCCGCGTGAGGCGCGTATCTGCGGATCCGCGGTCATAATGGGGCAAGACAACCAAGAGGGGGGCGGAATCCATGGCGCTAATCTATATCGTTGAGGACGACGAGCCCATTCGTCGTGAGCTTGCCGACATCCTTGCCCGTGCCGGTTTTGAGGTCGAGGCCTGCGAATCGTTTGAGCATGTCTCGCGCGATATTCTCGCCGCCGCGCCCGACCTGGTGCTGCTCGACCTCACGCTTCCCGTCAAGGACGGCCAGCATATCTGCCATGAGGTTCGCCGCGAATCCGAGGTTCCCATCATCGTCCTCACGTCGCGCGCGACCGAGATCGACGAGGTCATGGCCATGACGCTTGGCGCGGACGACTTTGTTCCCAAGCCCTACAGCGCCCGTGTGCTCGTGGCGCGCATCAATGCCTTGCTGCGTCGCACCGCGGCGGCGGGCGAGCGCAGCACGCTCGTCCACAAGGGACTGGAGCTCGACCTCGCACGCTCCATGGTCACCAACACGCAAACGGGCACCAGCACCGAGCTCACAAAAAACGAGCTGCGTATTCTCTCGCTGCTTCTGAGCCGCGCGGGCAAGATTGTTTCGCGCTCGGCCATCATGCAGGATCTGTGGGACTCCGACGCCTTCGTGGACGACAATACGCTTACCGTCAACATCAACCGCCTGCGCACCACGCTCGAAAAAATCGGCATCAAGGGGTATTTGACGACGCACCGCGGCCAAGGCTATTCGGTCTAGGGGCCGGCTATGTCGTTTGCCAAGTTCTTTAAAGACGCGCTGCTTCCCGTCGCCGTGTGGACGTGCGGCGTGCTGCTGAGCTGCTTTGTGCTGACGGTCGCCGGTGCACCCGTTTCTATCGTGGTCGTGGCGGTTGGCGTGTCCTTTATCTTTGGTATGCTCGGCATCGTGATCGAGTACGCTCGCCGTCGCCGTTTTCTGCGTCAGTTGGAGCGCGCGGCAGAGGAGCTCGAGAGTCCCGCATGGGTGCAGGAGATGGTGCAATGTCCGACCTATGCCGAGGGCGAGCTCGAGTACGAGGTCTTGCGCCGGGTGGGCAAAGCCGCTTGTGACGAGGTTGCCGAAGGCAGGCGCCAGACCGATGACTATCGCGACTATATCGAGAGCTGGGTCCACGAGGCCAAGCTGCCTCTGGCGGCAGCCCATCTGATTTTGGAAAACCTGGACGGCAGCGAAGATGATCTGTCGCGCGTAGATGATCTCGGTCGCGAGCTTGCCCGCGTGGAGCGCTATATCGACCAGGCGCTCTACTATGCGCGCTCGGAGGTTGTGGAGCGCGATTATCTGATTCGACGTTGGAACCTCAAGGCTCTGGTGACGGGCGCAATCAAGGCCAATGCGCGCGAGCTCATCGCGGCACACGTGGCGCCGGTGTGCGAGAACCTCGACTTTGAGGTCTTTACCGACGAGAAGTGGCTCGAGTTTATTCTGGGCCAGCTCATTCAGAACAGCATTAAATATGCGCGTGAGGACGGCGCAAAGATCGTGTTTTCGGGTGCGTTGCTGGACGAGGGTCTGGCAAGCGAGCGCATCGAGCTTACCGTCGCGGACAACGGCTGTGGCGTGTGTGCGGCAGACCTGCCTCGCGTGTTCGAGAAGGGCTTTACCGGCGACAACGGCCGCACCACCAAGCGCGCAACGGGCATCGGCCTCTACCTGGTGGCGCGCCTGTGCTCCAAGATGGGCATCGACGTCACCGCGGCATCCGAGCCCGGCGAAGGCTTCGTCGTCACGTTTGCCTTCTCAACCAACAAGTTTCAATACTTCGAGTAACGCACACGGCAGATGTCCGCCTCAAACAAAGCGTGCCGCCCCAAACGGGGCGGCACGCTATTTTTCAATCAGACAACTCGCTGAAGTGCGGTGACGAAGGCGCAAGGCCGGGAGGGGTTATCAAAGCCGACATCCCGCAGCCGCGAAGCGGCGAGGACGTCGGCGTGATAACCCCGCAGGCCTTGCGCCGACGGGAAGGAACCTACTTCACGACCAAGATGTCGCAGTCCGTGTTGCGCAGCAGGAACGTCGAAATCGAACCCAGCAGCGCATACTTGATCGAGGACAGGCCGCGGGCGCCGCAGAGCACCAGGTCGGGCTTAACCACGTCGAGCATCTCGTCCTTGAGCGTCTCGCGAATACGGCCGGCGCGAATCATGACCTCGACCTCGGGAATATCGGGATTGGCCTTGGCCTCTTCGAGCTGCTTGGCGATGGAGTTCTTAAATGCCTCCTCTAGGCCGTTGACCAGATCGACCGGATAGGAACCGGCGCTCTCGAGCGCCGTGGAATCGATAACGTGGCCGATGATTAGCTTGGCGCCGTTGTTCGCGGCGACCTTGATGGCGCGTGCGAGCACAAAATCCTGCTGCTCAGTACCGTCGAGTGAAACAAATACCTTGGTGTAGCCCTCGTTCATGGTTTCCTCCTTGGTCTATCGCACGGGCGCGGGGCTCGTGCATCGGGCGGGCGCGGGCGCGTTGGCCGCCGGACACTTTATCTTGTTGCAGTTATACCCAAGGATTTGGGTTTGACCGCTCGCAATTCTGTGAACGGGCGAGTTTTTTGGTAAGGGTAGGCGTAGACGCGCCCGAACGGTTGATAATGGGACATCGCCCGCACCGTCCGCAGAACAATATCGGCGGGTGTCTAACGAGGGGGTCCCTTTGGATATTATCGAGCTTCTAAAATCTGCCTTCATGGGCCTGGTCGAGGGCATCACCGAATGGCTGCCTGTTTCGTCGACCGGTCACATGATCTTGGTGGACGAGTTCGTCAAGATGAACGTGAGCGAGACGTTCTGGAATATGTTCCTGGTCGTGATTCAGCTCGGCGCCATTCTGGCCGTCTGTGTGCTGTTCTTCCATGAGCTCAATCCGTTCTCGCCCAGCAAGGGCAAGGAGGGCCGTCGCGACACCTGGGTGCTGTGGGGCAAGATTGTGCTCGGCTGCATTCCCGCCGCGGCGATCGGTCTGCCGCTTAACGACTGGATGGAGGAGCATTTCTACAATGCTCCCGTCGTGGCGCTGGCGCTCATTGTGTACGGCGTGTTGTTTATCGTGATCGAGAACTGGCGCGCGAGCAAGCGCGAGGAAATGGCCGTTGCCGGTTCGTTTGGTTCGCGTGCTGTGGTGTCGGGTGGACGTCCCGCCGGTGCGCACTTTGCGGCGCCCGCCGCGGCTACCGCTGAGGATGAGGACGATGACGAGAATCTGGACTTTGGCTCCATCGCCACGCTCGAGGACCTGAGCTGGAAGACTGCACTGGGCATTGGCTGCTTCCAGATCCTCTCGCTGGTGCCGGGCACGTCGCGCTCCGGTTCCACCATCATCGGCGGCCTGCTTTTGGGCTGCACGCGTTCGGTGGCGTCCAAGTTTACGTTCTTCCTGGCCATTCCTGTCATGTTTGGCGCGAGTGCGCTCAAGCTCGTCAAGTATTTCATCAAGGGCGGTACGTTCGGTGCCAACGAGGTCGCCATCCTGGGCGTGGGCTGCGTTGTGGCCTTTGTGGTTTCGCTCATCGCTATCAAGTGGCTTATGGGCTTCGTCCGCCGTCACGACTTCAAGTGCTTCGGCGTCTACCGCATCATTCTGGGCATCGTGGTGCTTGCGTACTTCTTCGTCTTGGAGCCGATGCTCGGCCTCTAACTTAGTCGACGCTGCGCGGCGGCCAGGGCGACAACTTGTCATTCAAAGGGGGTGGCATGACCAAAAGGTCTATGCCGCCTCCTTTTCATGCCAATTTGTTCGCCCTGACCGTCGCTCGCTGCTGCTGCCGTGACATCGCTGGCTCTGTGATTGGCGCAATGGGGTGGGCCTGACGGTGACGCACGGAGTCGTGGTGTGATTTGCGTCGGTGTCCGCGCGGCTCGGTATACTGGTACGGCTCAAACTATGGCGCCGCCCGCAGGCGCGCCGTCCGTCAGATGAGGAGTCGCCCATGACCCAGCCCTTGCCCTGGGAAAAGAACGTCGCGGTATCCGTGCCGCCCGCGCCGGAACCCGTGCCGCTCGATGCATACACCGCCCCTGCTGCGCCGGAGCCCGAGCTCGTTCCGCTCGACATCTACGACGCTCCCGCGCCGGCACCCAAGCCTGCCAAGCCGATCGTCGACATCGACAGCCTGAATCCCGCCCAGCGCGAGGCGGTCCTGACCACTGAGGGCCCGCTGCTGGTGCTCGCCGGCGCCGGCTCGGGCAAGACCCGCGTCTTGACCTTCCGAATCGCACATATGCTCGGCGACCTGGGCGTTAAGCCCTGGCAGATCCTTGCCATCACGTTTACCAACAAGGCTGCGGCCGAGATGCGTGAGCGTCTGGCGGCACTCATTCCCAGCGGCACCCGTGGCATGTGGGTGTGCACGTTCCATGCCATGTGCGTGCGCATGCTGCGTGAGGACGCCGACCTGCTGGGCTACACCGGTCAGTTCACCATCTACGATGACGATGACTCAAAGCGCATGGTGCGCGACATTATGCAGACGCTCGGCATCGAGCAAAAGCAGTTCCCCATCAACATGATCCGCAGCAAGATCAGCTCGGCTAAAAACGCCATGATCGGCCCCGAGGACATGCTCAAATCCGCCGACAGCCCCAACGACAAAAAGGCCGCGCAGGTCTATCTGGAGCTGGAACGCCGTCTGCGCGCCGCCAACGCGATGGACTTCGACGATCTGCTCGTGCGCACGCTCGAGTTGCTGCGCACCCGCCCCGAGGTGCTCGACAAGTACCAGGAGCGCTTCCGCTACATTAGCGTCGACGAGTATCAGGACACCAACCACGTCCAGTACGAGATCGCCAACCTGCTGGCCGCCAAGTACCAAAACCTCATGGTCGTGGGCGACGACGATCAGTCCATTTATAGCTGGCGTGGCGCCGACATCACCAACATCCTGGACTTTGAGAAGGACTTTAAAAACTGCAAGACCGTCAAGCTGGAGCAGAACTATCGCTCCACGGGTCACATCCTGAGCGCCGCTAATGCCGTTGTTCGCCACAACTCGCAGCGCAAGGACAAGCGTCTGTTTACGGCCGAGGGCGATGGCGAGAAGATTCAGGCCTTCCAGGCAAGCGACGAGCGCGACGAGGGCCGCTGGATTGCCGGCGAGATCGAAAAACTGCATGCCAAAGGCACGAGCTACGACGATATCGCCGTGTTCTACCGCACCAACGCCCAGTCGCGTATTCTCGAAGATATGTTCCTGCGCGCGGGCGTGCCCTACAAGATCGTGGGCGGCACGCGATTCTTCGACCGTGCCGAGATCCGCGACGTCATGGCCTACCTTAAGATGATCGTGAACCCGGCCGACGAGATGAGCGTCAAGCGCGTCATCAACACGCCGCGCCGCGGTATCGGCTCCACCTCGATCCAAAAGATCGAGCAGCTGGCGCGCGACAACCGTTGTTCGTTCTTCCAGGCTTGTGAGATCGCAACAGCCGAGACGGGCATGTTTAGCGCCAAGGTGCGCAACGGCCTGTCGAGCTTTGTGGCGCTGGTGCGCGAGGGTCGCCGCATGGACGGCGAGCTCAAGGACGTCGTCGAGATGATCGTCGATAAGACGGGCCTGCTGCAGGCTTTCCGCGCCGAGGGCACCATGGAGTCCGAGAGCCGCGCCGAGAACATCCAGGAATTCCTGGGCGTCGCCGCCGAATTTGAGGAGACGCACGAGGATATCGAAGGTACGCTCGAGAGCTTGGAAGAGCTGCGCGCTGCCGGTGTTGCCGATGTGCCTGCTAGCGCCGAGCCCGAGCCTGTCGTGGTGAGCGCGCCTGCGCCCGAACCGGGGCCATCTGCCCCGGTATCCTCGTTTGAGGCGCTCGTTGGCGCGCGTGACGCCGCGGGCTCCAATCCGCTCGATAGCTTGGCCGCTCCGGCGCTGTCTCCGCAGGATGCCCTGGCCGCCGCCATCGCGGGCAACGCGTATGCCGCGCCGACGGAGATGCCGGCGGGTGCCGTGCATGCCGACGAGATCGAGCGCACCTACGGTCCGCTCACCTGTAAGGCGCTGCCGGCGCTCATGGAGTGGCTGGCCCTGCGCTCCGACTTGGATTCCCTGGCCGGCGAGACGCATGCCATTACCATGATGACCATCCACTCCGCCAAGGGCCTGGAGTTCCCGGCGGTGTTCGTGGCCGGCATGGAGGAGGGCATCTTCCCGCACGTGCACGACTTTGGCGGCAGCGATGACCCGGGTAAGCTCGAGGAGGAGCGTCGCCTGGCCTACGTCGCCATCACGCGTGCCCGTAAGCGCCTGTTCTTGACGTATGCCGCCACGCGTCGCACCTACGGCTCGACCTCTGCCAATCCGCGCTCGCGCTTTCTCAACGAGATTCCGTTTGAGGACATCGAGTTTAGCGGTATCGGTTCTGCCGGTTTTGAGGGGACGGGCTGGGAGAAGCGCGGCGACCGTCACGGCACCTTTGGCTCGGGCATGGGCTCGGATATGTATGGCGGCAAGGTGTTCGGTTCGCATACGCGCTCGACCGGCGGTTCCGGTTCGCGTGGCGGATCGAGCTTTGACGACTTCTTTGGCGGCAGCAGTTACGGGACCGAACGCCATCGTGGGGTCTCGCCAGACGCCGGCCGTGTTGCCTCGACCTTTGGCTCGGGCGCGCCGCGAGCCAAAAAGCCGTCGTCTAAGGTGTCCCCGACGGTGGAGCGCAAGGTCGATCGCGCCAGTGCATCACAGGACTTTGCCGCGGGCGATACCGTGAGCCATAAGACCTTTGGCACGGGTACCGTGATCTCGGTCGCCGGAGACATGATCGAGGTCCAGTTCGAAAAGACCGGCCAGACCAAAAAGCTGATGAAGGGCTTTGCGCCGATCGTCAAGCTGTCGTGATCCTGGCGGACCTGGGCGGGCGTATAGGGCAACATCGCCTGCTCGGGCAGTCCTGCGCAAGACGGAGAGCACATTAAGTGCTCTCCTTTGCGTGCGGAACTCGCGATCGATGTTGCCCTATACGCCCGCCCAGGTCCTTGGGTAACGGTGCTTGCGAACGTCGCTCTGCTCGTTCGCTTTTTGATCTGGAGAGCCGGGTGGGCTGATAAATAGATATGGCAAGGGGCTCTCCCGCACATGGACGGGAGAGCCCCTTGTTGCGTTTGGGTTGTTGGTGCGACCTACAGGTGGCTGATGATCAGTTCCATCTTGCCTTCGAGGTCGATGGAGCTGACGGTGCTCGGGGCCAACAGGTGGCTTCCCTTGTGGACGGGGTCGCCGCAGACGGTGCCTTCGCCGTCGATGACCGACAGGCACATGAAGGGCCAGCGCTGGTCGAGGGTTTTGCTGCCGTCGACGCGCACACGATCGACGGTGTAGCAGGAGTTAGACTCGAGCTCGGTCACGCCGTTTACCTCGGGCGCGGTCACCGTGCCGTCGGTCGGAGCCTGGGCATCAAAGTCGATGCAGTCGAGGCTCTGCTCAATGTGCAGTGGGCGCAGCTTGCCGTCGGTGCCGGGACGGTCGTAGTCGTACAGGCGATACGTCACGTCGCTCGACTGCTGCGTCTCCAAAATGAGCGTGCCGGTCTTGATGGCGTGCACGGTACCGGAATCAATCTGGAAAAAGTCGCCCTTGTGGATCGGCAGCACGTTGAGCATGTCGTCCCAGCGGCCGTCCTCGATCATCTGTGCGGCCTCGGCGCGGTCATGCGCGCGCTGGCCGACGATAATCGTGGAGCCGGGCTCGCAGTCCAGCACATACCAGCACTCGGTTTTGCCCAGGCTACCGTTCTCGTGCTCGGCAGCGTACTCGTCGTTGGGATGAATCTGGATCGAAAGGTCGTCCTTGGCGTCCAGAATCTTAATGAGCAGCGGGAACTCCTTGCCCTCGCAGTTGCCAAAGAGCTCGCGATGCTCGGCCCACAGCCACGACAGCGTGTGGCCGGCATACGGGCCCTCCGCAATCTGGCAGTCGCCGTTGGGGTGGGCCGAGATGGCCCAGCACTCACCGATGGGGCCATCGGGAATGTCGTAGCCAAATACGGTTTCGAGCTGGCGACCGCCCCAGATCTTCTCGTGGAAGATCGGCGTCAGCTTAATCAAATCGGACATGTTCATACCCCCATTGTGTTGCGCGGGCGCTGCACAAAACAGCTCAAAGCGAGCGCCCGGATGACTACAAAAACCTATGCCAACGTTACGTTGTGCAACTCAAAGCGGTCGCCAACGTTGCGCGAGACCGAATACTCAAAGGCGGCGCCGCTGTCCAAAAAGCCAATCTGGGTGAGCTCGAGCAGGGGAGAGCCAGGCTTGGTGTCCAAGCGCTCGGCTTCTTCCTCGGTTGCTGCCACGGCGCGAATGGTACGGTGGAAGCTCGAAATCTTCAGCCCACATTGCTCGCGGATGAAGTGGTAGACCGATCCGTACAGGTCCTTCTTTTTAAGGCCTGGAATCAGCTCGAGGGGCATGTAGGTGTACTCGATAACGATGGGCTTCTCATCGGCCTGACGCACGCGCACGATGTGATAGGCAAAGTCATCCTCGGCAATTCCCAGCTGGGCTGCGATGTCCGCTGGTGGATTAACAATCGAGAAATCGTAGACCACCGAGGTCACCTTCTCCCCGCGGTGCTCATACGAAAAGCCCTGGGCACGGTCGTTTTTGCCCTGGAAAAACGCCTGACCGGGAAGTCCCGCCGTGTCCTTAACGTAGGTACCCGATCCGCGTCGGCTGGTAATAAGACCTTCCTCGGTGATTTGCTCGATAGCTCGTTTGACGGTGATTTTGGAAACGCTATAGAGCTCGCAGAACTCAACGACGGTGGGAAGCTTGTCGCCCGGTTTAAGAGTGCCATCCTCGATGCTTCGACGAATATCTGCAGCTATCGCCTCGTATTTGGGAATCATTGAACCTCCTTTCCGACATATATCAATACGCAAGTAAGTATAACCCTTAACAAGGCACCCATATAACCTTTATCTAAGAAGCTCGAGAAAGAAAAAAGAAAAAGACGCTTTACTTTTAGAATTAGAGCGCTATAGTTTAAGCAACGAACGGAATCTTTCCGCAGAACAGGATCGACCGTTTGGGGACGGTTTTGTTTTGGCGGGTTGGATATCGGTATGACCGGTGCGCGCCCGCGCCGGATAACCTGCCAAAGCAAACCCGTCTCCAACCGGAAGCTCTAGAACACGAAAGCGAGGACTTTGATGGCACAGTATCAGCTGCCCAACGACTTCTTCTTTGGCGCTGCTATGTCCGGCCCGCAGACTGAGGGTCAGTGGAACCAGGGCGGCAAGCTCGAGAACCTGTGGGACACCTGGTCCATCCAGGATCTGGGCTCGTTCTACAACTGCGTTGGCTCTTACGCCGGCAATGACTTTATGGCCAAGTACCAGGAAGACCTTCGCATTTTGAAGGACTTGGGCCTGGATACCTATCGCACTTCCATCCAGTGGAGCCGTCTGCTCGATGCCGACGGCAACCTCAACGAGGAAGGCGCCGCGTGGTATCACGAGTTGTTCCGCGCCTCTCGCGAAGCCGGCCTGGAGCCGTTTGTCAACTTGTACCACTTTGACATGCCCACCTACCTTTTTAACCGTGGCGGCTGGGAGAGCCGTGAGGTTGTCGAGGCTTACGCACATTACGCCGACGTCGCCTTCCACGAGTTTGGCCAGGAGATCAAGTACTGGTTCACCTTTAACGAGCCCATCGTCGAGCCCGAGCAGCGCTATCAGGAGGGCGTGTGGTTCCCGCAGCTCCACGACTTTAGCCGCGCTCGCACCGTGCAGTATCACATCTCGCTGGCACATGCGCTGGCCGTGGCCAACTACCGTCGCGCCTATGACGAGGGCGCCGTTCGCAGCGATGCCAAGATCGGCATGATCAACTGCTTTACCCCGGTCTACACCAAGGAGAACCCCAGCGAGGCGGACCTCGAGGCCGTGCGTATGACCAGCGGCGTCAACAACCGCTGGTGGCTCGACCTCATTACCAAGGGCGAGCTTCCCGCCGACGTGCTCGACAGCCTGGCCGAGGGCGGCGTTAAGCTTCCGTTCCGTGCCGGCGACCAAGAGATTCTTAAGCAGGGTGTTGTCGACTGGCTCGGTTGCAACTACTACCACCCCACGCGCGTTCAGGCGCCGGCGAGCAAGATCGACCAGTACGGTCTGCCGCACTTTGCCGACGAGTACGTGTGGCCCGACGCCGTTATGAACGAGAGCCGCGGCTGGGAGATCTACCCGCAGGGCCTCTACGACTTTGGCATGGACTGCGCTAAGAACTACCCCGATCTTGAGTGGTTCGTTTCCGAGAACGGCATCGGCATCATGGACGAATACAAGAACCGAGACGCCGAAGGAACCATCCAGGATGACTACCGCGTCGACTTTGTACGCCAGCACCTGGAGTGGGTTGCCAAGGCAATTGCCGAGGGCGCCAAGTGCCGTGGATACCATTATTGGGCCGTCATCGATAACTGGTCTTGGGCGAATGCCTTTAAGAACCGTTACGGTTTTGTCGAGGTCGACCTTATGGACGGCTACAAGCGCCGCCTTAAGAAGTCGGCAGCTTGGCTCAAGCAGGTCGCCACGACTCACGTGGTTGATTAGCGAACGGGCGAACGCCCAGACCGCGCGCCGCTGCGCGCAACGCATGGCACATCTGGTGGCAGAGGGCGACAGACCACCGTGCGCATAGGAAAAGGCCGGATTTGAAAGTTAGGAGCAATCATGGCCAGTGACAACGGAAAGAGCTTCCTCGACAAGTTTGCCGAGGTCTCTGCGAAGGTGGGAAACCAGGTTCACCTGCGTTCCCTGCGTGACGCCTTCGCGACCATCACGCCGCTCTATATCCTTGCGGGTATCGCGGTTCTTATTAACAACGTCGTGTTCCCTCTGTTCCCGCTCGATGCGGCGGGCCTTGCCAACCTTCAGACGTGGGGTTCGGCGATTACGCTGGGCACCCTCAACGTCTCTGCCATTATCTTGGCCGGATTGATTGGCTACAGCCTCGCTAAGAACAAGCGCTTCGATAATCCGCTTGCTTGCATGGTCGTCGCTATCTCTGCCTTCGTCATCATGATGCCGCAGCAGATCACCGCCACGCTTGCCGCCACGAGCCCACTGCTCACCGACAAGATCACCTCCGCCGAGGTCACGGGCGCCCTTTCGACTGCCAACACCGGCACCAACGGTCTGTTCTCGGCTATTATCATCGCCCTGCTTTCCGTCTCGCTCTTCATCAAGATTTCTGGCGTCGAGAAGCTCAAGGTTAAGCTGGGCGAGGGCGTGCCTCCCGCGGTCTCCAACTCCTTCAACGTCATGATTCCGATGCTGCTTAACCTCGCGGTCTTCGCTCTTGCCGCAGCCCTGCTCGCCGTGTGCGCCGGCACCGATCTGTGCACCATCATCTCCACGTGCATCTCCAACCCGCTCAAGAGCATCATGAACGCTGGTCCGTGGGCTGTTATCCTCATCTACACCCTTGCTAACCTGCTGTTCTGCGTCGGTATTCACCAGTCCACCATCTCTGGCGCTACCGTCGAGCCGATCCTGACCATGCTCATCGTCGACAACATGGCTACCTTTGCCGCCGGTGGCACCATCCAGCCCGATCACTACATGAACATGCAGATCGTTAACAGCTTCGCCCTCATCGGCGGCTCGGGCTGCACCCTCATGCTCCTGCTCGACACGCTCCTGTTCTCCAAAAACAAGGCTTCCGAGACCGTTTCCAAGATGGCTATCCTGCCTGGTCTGTTCAACATCAACGAGCCGGTTATCTACGGTTACCCCATCGTGTACAACCTGCCGCTCATGATCCCGTTTGTCCTCCTTCCCGACCTGTTCATCGGCATCACCTATGGCCTTACCTGCGCAGGCATCATCAGCCCCTGCATCGCCCAGGTGCCCTGGACCATGCCTCCCGTCATCAATGCCCTGCTCGCTACGGGCTTTGACTGGCGCGCTGGCGTGTGGCAGGCTATCGAGATTGTCATTGGCATGGCCGTCTACCTGCCCTTTATGAAGATTTCCGAGAAGGCAATCGCCAAGCAGGAGGCTCTCGCCGAGTAGAACGCCTAACGTTCGTCCCTTTCACCTTTGCGGGCGCCGGTACGCGGCGCCGGTGCCCGCAGCTCTCTCCCTTGTGTAAAGATGCAGGGGGGTGGGCACAATAGCCGCAAGGAATAAAACCAGTTGTCGTCTGCGCGCCGCGCAGTTATAAGGAGGAAACCATGAAGAAGATCATGCTCTGCTGCAATGCCGGTATGTCCACGAGCCTGCTGGTCCAGAAGATGCAGGCCGAGGTTGCAAACCGTGGTCTGGATATTGAGGTCGAGGCTCGTCCCATGAACGAGGCCCACGATCACCTGGACGAGTGCGACATGTTGCTGCTTGGTCCGCAGATCGGCTACACCAAGGGCGATTTTGAGAAGGAGGCCGCCGGTCGTTTTCCGGTCGAGGTCATCAACATGGTCGACTACGGCCGCATGAACGCTGCCGGCATCATCGACCACTGCGTCAGCGTGATGGGCTAGGTGCTCTGCATGGAGGATATGAACGAACTGCAGATGACCTGCTTTGAGATCATCAGCTACGTCGGTACCGCCAAGAGCATGTACATCAATGCCGTGCAAAAGGCCAAGGAGGGCGATTTTGACGCCGCCGAGGAGCTTATCAAGCAGGGCGACGAGGCCTATAACGGTGGCCACGATGTTCACATGGGGCTTCTGAAGAAGGAGGCCAACGGCGAACGTAACGGCGAGGCCCCGTTGATTTTGCTGCATGCCGAGGACCAGATGGCCGGCACCGAGACCATGCGCGTCATGGCGACGGAGCTCATCGAGGTTCACAAGCAGCTGCAGGCACTTCAGGCCTAGTCGGCGTTATCGCCGCGACGGACCGTGCGGTCCAACAGACAACATAGTCCCTTTGACGGGCGCCGGGAGCCTCCGCCTCCCGGCGCCTTTATTTTTGGGGATGGTCTTGCGCGGCCTGTTGGGCAGCCAATTGCGTTACCCCAGATAAAACCTGCCAAAACAAACCTGTCCCTTTTTGGTAGGTTTTTGCCTTGAGAGCGGTACCATACAGGCAATGTTTAAACGAGAAAGGTGGGCTCCCATGGAACCTAAGCAGTACTACATCGGCATCGACGTCGGCGGCACTTCGGTTAAGGAGGGCCTGTTCGACGAGGACGGCAACCTGCTTGCCAAGGCCAGCGTGCCCACGCCTCCTATCGTTGACGCCGCGGGCTTTGCCGCGGTGACCGAGGCTATCGACCAGGTGGTCGCCAAGGCACAGATTCCGCGTGCCTTTGTGGCGGGCATTGGCCTGGCCGTTCCGTGTCCCATCCCGGCGTCGGGCGATGCCAAGGTCAAGGCCAACATTGCCATTAACCTGCCCGAGCTGAGGGTCGCCATTCAGAAGCACTGCCCCGATGCGGTCGTTAAGTATGAGAACGATGCCAACGCCGCTGCCATGGGCGAGGCCTGGCTCGGTTCTGCCAAGGGCGTGCAGAACGTGGTGATGGTCACCATCGGTACCGGCGTGGGCGGCGGCGTTATCGTTAACGGCGACGTGGTATCGGGCGTTGTGGGCGCCGGCGGCGAGATTGGCCACATGTGCCTGAACCCGGCCGAGGAGCGCACCTGCGGCTGTGGCGGCCATGGCCATCTGGAGCAGTATTCCAGCGCCACCGGCGTGGTGAGCAACTACCTTGCCGAGTGCAAGAAGGCGGGCGTCGAGCCCATTGAGCTCACCGGCCCCTCCGATTCCAAGGACGTGTTCCAGGCCTGCCGCGAGGGCGACAAGCTCGCGCTGGCCGCAGCCGACACCATGGCCGACTACCTTGGCCGCGCCCTGGCGCTTATCGCCAACGTGGTCGACCCCGAGATGTTCCTGATCGGTGGCGGCGCGTCCGCTTCGGCCGATGTTTATCTCGACAAGGTTCGCGAGCACTTTAAGCAGTACGCGCTCTCTGCCTCGCGCGAGACGCCCATTAAGGTCGCTTCGCTCGGAAACGACGCCGGCATCATCGGTGCCGCCTACGTAGCCCTGCGCGCCGCCGGTAAATAGCTGGTGCAAGGGGGTCAGGTTACTTTGCACCAACACGGTGCAAAAGGGACAGTCTTGGCCCCCATGCCTGCCCCAAAATATGCCGTGACCCTTCCGTCTGCGAAGGCTCGGCATCGGCGTGCTACCATAGCTACGTCCAAGTACACATATCAAGTGGAGGATATCCATGGCAAACGTTCTTGTCTTTGGTCACCAGAACCCCGATAACGACGCCATCATGAGCGCCGTCGTCCTGTCCCAGCTGCTCAACCAGGTTGAGTATGCCGGCAACACCTACGAGGCCTGCGCCCTTGGTCAGCTTCCGGCCGAGTCCGCCAAGCTGCTCGCCGACGCCGGCATCGCCGAGCCCCGCGTGATCGAGTCCGTCGAGGCCGGTCAGCTCGTCGTCCTCACCGACCACAACGAGTCTGCCCAGTCCGTCGCCGGCCTTAAGGACGCCACGGTCTTTGGCGTCGTCGATCATCACCGCATCGGCGACTTCGAGACCGCCGGCCCGCTGCACTACATCTGCCTGCCCTGGGGCTCCAGCTGCACCATCGTCACCAAGCTCGCCGGCGTGCTCGGCGTTGAGCTTTCCGACGTCCAGGCTAAGCTGCTGCTCTCGGCCATGATGACCGACACGCTCATGCTCAAGAGCCCCACCACCACCGATGTCGACCGCGCCGTCGCCGCCAAGCTCGGCGAGCAGGTGGGCGTCGACCCGGTCAAGTTTGGCATGGAGGTCTTCCTCACCCGTCCGTCCGGCTCCTTTACCGCTGCCGAGATGGTCGGCAACGACATCAAGATGTTCGAGCCCGCCGGCAAGAAGCTGCTCATCGGCCAGTACGAGACTGTCGACAAGACCCGCGCACTCGGCATGATCGACGAGATTCGCGAGGCCATGCGCGCCTACGCTGCCGAGAAGGGCGCTGACGGCATTGTCCTGTGCATCACCGACATCATGGAGGAGGGCTCGCAGGTCCTGCTCGAGGGCGAGACCGAGGCCGCTCAGAAGGGCCTGGGCATTGCCGACGAGCACGACGGCGTCTGGATGCCGGGCGTCCTCTCCCGTAAGAAGCAGGTCGCTGCCCCCATCATGGCCGCCTGCTAGGTTTAGTTCACTAAACGCCACGACCGGATCGCGGACGCCCCGCGCTCCGGTCGTTTTTTGTGCATGGCGCCGCGTCGTCTCTTGGACAGGCGTGCCCGTGCCGTTGGGCAAATAATGTTCAACCTGTGGTTCCGCTTTTCGGCCACGCCTGCGTGCTTGTCGTGCAGGGTAGGCTAGATGCAAGCGTAATACGTTAGAGCGCGGCGCCGCCACTTGGGCGGGCCGTGCTTTTTTAAGACGGGAGCCTTCCCGTGAAAGGAGCCGCCCATGGCAGCACCCGAGCAGCTGTTCAACGTCCGTGAGCGCAAGCGTTTTGAGCGTCACGACATCTGGGAGCGCATCGCCGAGAACGGCACGATTTCCGCCGCCGTCATGGTCTTCGCCGCCATCGCCGCCGTCATTTGCGCCAATACCGATGCCTACGAGGCCATCCATCACTTTTTGGAGACCCCGCTGTATGTGGGTCTGGGCAACCTTACGGCCGGTCTCACCGTTGAGCTTTTCGTCAACGACTTTCTCATGGCGATTTTCTTTTTGTTGGTGGGTATTGAGCTTAAGTACGAGATGACGGTCGGCGAGCTCAAGAATCCGCGTCAGGCCATGCTTCCCATGCTGGCGGCCGTGGGTGGCGTCGTCGTTCCCGCCTGCATCTACCTGATCTTTAACCATGCCGGCGCTCACAACGGTTGGGCCATCCCCATGGCAACCGATATTGCCTTCGCACTGGGCGTGCTGTCGCTTTTGGGCAATCGCGTGCCCAACGGCGTGCGCGTGTTCTTCTCGACGCTCGCCATCGCCGACGACCTCATCTCTATCGCCGCCATCGCCATCTTCTACGGTCAGAGCCCCAATCCGTTTTGGTTGGGCGCCGCCGCGCTTGTGACCTGCGCGCTCGTGTGGCTCAACAAGACGCAGCATTACCGCCTTGCCCCGTATTCGGTACTGGGTTTGCTGTTGTGGTTCTGCATGTTCAAGAGCGGCGTACACGCCACGCTTGCCGGCGTCATCTTGGCTTTTACCATCCCGGCCAAGTGCGGCGTCAAGCTCGATAGCCTTACCGATTGGTTGGGCGAGTGCCTGCCGTTGCTCGATGACCGCTACGATGACGAGGCACACATCCTGGGCCAGCATGACTTTACCGTCTCGACCACTAAGGTCGAGCGCGTCATGCACCGCGTCACCCCGCCGCTCATCCGCATGGAGCGTCTGATCTCCACGCCGGTCAACTTTGTGATTCTGCCGATCTTTGCGTTCGTGAACGCACAGGTTCGCCTAGTGGGCGTGGACATGAGCACGCTGCTCACCGACCCGGTGACGCTCGGCGTGTACTTTGGCATGCTGCTGGGCAAGCCGATCGGCATCTTTGGCATGACGTTCGCCTTGGTCAAGCTCAAGGTCTGCGAGCTGCCGCACAATGTCAACTGGCACATGATTGCCGGTGTGGGCATTCTGGGCGGCATCGGCTTTACCATGTCGATTCTCATCAGCGGTCTTGCCTTCCCGACGGCCCAGTTTGAGGTTCTGGCTGCCAAGGCCGCCATCCTTGCCGGTTCGGTCACCGCCGCCGTGCTCGGTATGATCTACATGAGCGTGGTCTGCAAACACCCCGCGCCCAAAGACAAGTAAAAGCATATACAAGTTTGAAAACGCCGCCTGTGGACACCATCACAAGCGGCGTTTTAGTCAATGGGGACGTTCTTAAATGACTAGGTTTATTCCACCGTTCCGTAGACGGCGCCCCAGCCGTGGGCGGCAAGGGCGGAGTTGAGCTGGTCGCAAAGCGATTGGCGGTCGTAGTAGCCGGGCGGCAATAGGTTCACGATTTCCATGAGGTCGGGCGCGAGGTCCAAGATCTCGGCCTGCACGATGAGATCCAGGCGGTCGATGGCGTGCCGGTCGTAAAATAGTCCGTCGACCAGGCGCTGCAGGTCGCCGAATTCCTCGGCCTGGAACGATCCGTACTCCATAGTGCCTCCTTGGGCGCCCCACGCCGGCATGCGCGGCGATTCGTAAATCATTGCGATGAACTTAATCTATCACGGCTTCATGCCGTTGCGGCGGTGGCGGTCTATACTTAGACGAACTGCAACGTCCCGCTTCGCGAAAGGTCGCACCCATGCAGACGATCTACCAGAAGATGGAAACCACCGAACTCGATGCCGCCATCGAGGCGCTCAAAGCCGAGGTCGCCGAGGTCAAGGCCAAGGGCCTGGCGCTCGACATGGCCCGCGGCAAGCCGTCGCCCTCCCAGGTGGACATCTCTCGACCCATGCTCGATATCCTCAATGCCGATGCCGATCTGCACGACGGCAACGTCGACTGCTCAAACTACGGTTGCTTTGAGGGCATTCCCTCGGCGCGCAAGCTGGCGGGGGAGTTCCTGGGTTGCCCTGCCGAGCAGACGCTCGTACTGGGTTCGTCGAGCCTTCTGATCGAGCACGATATCGCCGGCATGTTTTGGCGCTGCGGTTCGTGCGGCAGCGAGCCCTGGGAGGCTTACGAGGCCGCGCACGACGGCAAGAAAGTCAAGTTCCTGTGCCCTGTTCCCGGCTACGACCGTCACTTTGGCATCACCGCCGACCTGGGTATCGAGAATGTCCCCGTCGCGATGACCGACAACGGCCCCGACATGGACGAGGTCGAGCGTCTGGTTGCCGCCGACGACTCCATCAAGGGCATCTGGTGCGTGCCCAAGTATTCCAACCCCACGGGCATCACCTTTAGCGAGGACACCGTGCGTCGCCTGGTCGAGATGCCCACGGCCGCGCCCGATTTCCGCATCTTTTGGGACAACGCCTACTGCGTGCACGACCTGTACGACGAGACCGACGAGCTCGCCAATATCTTCGACCTCGCTCGCGCGGCGGGCACCGAGGACCGCGTGGTGGCTTTTGCCTCGACGTCCAAGATCACCTTCCCGGGCGCCGGCATCGGCTTCATCGGTGCGAGCCCCGCGGTCATCGCCGAGTTCTCCAAGCGCCTGAAGGCCGGCCTTATCAGCGCCGATAAGCTCAACCAGCTGCGTCACGTGCGCTTCCTTCCCACCATCGAGGCGGTCAAGGAGCACATGAAAAAGCATGCCGAGTTTTTGCGCCCGCGCTTTGAGGCCGTTGAGCGCAAACTCACCGAGGGCCTGGGCGATACGGGTTGCGCCACTTGGACACATCCCCGCGGCGGCTACTTTGTGAGCTTTGATGGTCCCGAGGGCTCGGCCCAAAAGGTCGCAGCGCTTTGTGCCGACCTGGGCGTCAAGCTCACGCCGGCTGGTGCCACCTGGCCTTATGGCAAGGACCCGCGCGACACCAACATCCGCATCGCGCCGAGCTATCCCACGGTCGAGGACCTGGAGGCCGCGCTCGATGTGCTGGTGCTGGCCGTTAAGCTTGTCGCTGCCGAGCTTGCGCGTGCCGAGCGCGCCTAACGCGTAGGGCCCCGCAAGTCCGCGCCTAGTACTATCCGCACTTTCGATACGTAAAGGAGCGTATACATGGATTTGGGTATTTCCACCAACCCCACGCCGGAGATCTACACCATTAAGGTAACCGGCGAGATCGATATCTCTAACGCCGATAGCCTGCGCAATGCTATCGACCTGGCGCTCGAGCAGCCCACTGAGGCCGTTGAGCTCGATTTTGCCCAGGTGAGCTACATCGATTCGACGGGCATTGGCGTGCTCGTGGGCGCCGCGCACCACGCGGTCGACCACGGTAAGCGCTTTAGCTGCACTAATGTGCAGCCCCAGGTGATGCGCGTGGTTCAGCTGCTGGGCGTCGACCAGGAGATTTCGATCACGGCGGCATAATCTTTGCCCCCAAAAGGGCGTGCCGTTTGGCATATGTTTGTGATGCGCTCGGACGTTTTGGCGTCCGGGCGCTATACTTGACCGAATGAATAGACGAGTTCCGGCCGAATGGCGCGGTGCGGGCTCGACTCACATCGAGCCTTGGAGGTATGTGTGTTTGGTATTGGAGAGGGTGAGCTCGCGATCATCGTGGTCTTCGGCTTTTTGCTGTTTGGCCCGGATAAGCTCCCACAGATGGGCCGCACGATCGGCCGTGCCATTCGTCAGTTCCGCGAGACGCAGGAAAAGATGACGGCCGTTGTTCAGTCCGAGATCATCGATCCGGTAAGCGAGGCTGCTTCGGCTCCGGTCAAGCCCAAGAAGGCTGCCGTCGATGACGATTCCGATGCGGACGAGGATGCCGTCGAGACGGCCGCGCCCGCAAAGAAGGAGACCTTTGCGGAGCGCCGCGCCCGCCTTGCCGCCGAGAAGGCCGCAAGCGAGGGTGCTGCTGGGGGCGAGAATGCTGCCGAGGAGCCTGCGACCGAGGGCACCGACGCCGGGTCCGCCGATGCCGCTGCCGAGCCCGAGACTGCTGCAGAGCCGGAGCCCGAGCCTGAGCCTGCAGAGCCCACGACGGCTGACCTCTACGCCCGTCGTCCCCGTAAGCGCAAGGCCGTCGTCGACCAGCTCGCTCGCGAGCTCGAGGCCGAAGACGACGCTGCTGCCGCCGACGCCCCGAAGGGAGGCGATGAGTAATGCCTATCGGACCTGCGCGTATGCCGCTCTTCGATCACCTGGGAGAGCTCCGTCGCCGCCTGACCATCGTGGTCGTGTCGGTGTTTGCCGCCGCTATCGTGCTGTATTTCGCCACGCCTGTTGTGCTCGACATCCTGGAAGATCCCATCCGCTCCTTTGTGCCGGACGGTAAGTTCTACATCACTACCACGCTCGGCGGCTTTGGCTTGCGCTTCTCGCTGGCCATCAAAATGGCCGTTGTCATGTGCACGCCCATGATCATCTGGCAGATCTTGGCGTTTTTCCTGCCGGCGCTTCGCCCCAACGAGCGCAAGTGGGTCGTGCCCACGGTGCTCGCCTCGACGGTGCTGTTCTTCCTGGGCGCAATCTTTTGCTACTTCATCATCATCCCTGCAGGCTTTGAGTGGCTCATCGGCGAGACCTCGGCCGTCGCTACGGCGCTGCCCGATCTGGAGAACTACGTCAACATGGAGCTGCTCTTTATGATTGGCTTTGGCGTGGCGTTTGAGCTGCCGCTCATCATCTTCTACCTGTCCGTCTTCCACATCGTGTCCTACGCGGCCTTCCGCAGTGCCTGGCGTTATGTATACGTTGGCCTGCTTGTGGGCTCGGCTGTGATTACGCCCGACGGCTCGCCCGTTACGCTGGGGCTCATGTATGGCGCCCTGCTCTCGCTCTACGAGATTTCGCTCGCCATCGCTCGCGTGGTCATTACCGCGCGCGAGGGCAAGGAGGGCTTGTTTGTGAGCCGTCTGGACCTGTTTTCGGACGACGAAGAGGACGACGAGGAGTAAATCGGTATGCACGAGGTTGGCATTGTCAACGGCATACTCGATACAGTGATTCGCGCGGCGCGTGGGGCGGGGGCCTCGCGCGCCGTTTTGGTAACGCTGCGTATCGGGGATATGACCGAGGTCGTGCGCGAAGCACTCGACTTTGCGTGGGAGACATTTCGCGACGAGGACCCGCTCACGCGCGGCTGCGAGCTTGCCGTGGAGGAGGTCCATCCACAAAGCGAGTGTCTGGACTGCGGCGAGGTCTTCGAGCACGACCGCTTCCATTGCCGCTGTCCCCAGTGTGGCGGCGCCAACGTGCGTCTGCTGCACGGCCGCGAACTCGACATCGCAAGTATCGAGATCGAGACCCCCGACGATTAGCCCGCCAGCAACCTGGGGACGGGGTATAAATGGTAGAAGTAAGGAGCGCCGAGTATGGCCGAGAAAACGATTGATATCGCGTCGCCGATCCTGTCGCGCAACGAGCGCCTGGCAGATCAGCTGCGTCAGCGATTTAATGAGACAAACACCTACGTGATCAACGTCTTGTCGAGCCCCGGCTCGGGTAAGACAACAACGATTCTGGGCACCAACGAGCGCCTGCGCGACAAGGCCGGCTTGCGCTGCGCCGTCATCGAAGGCGATATCGCCTCGGACGTCGACGCCATCACCATGAAGGAAGCCGGCATGCCTGCCATCCAGATCAACACGGGCGGCCTGTGCCACCTCGAGGGCAACATGATCATGGAAGCCGTTGACGCGTTCGACCAGGCCGTTGGGCTCGATAACATCGACGTCATCTTTATCGAAAATGTGGGCAACCTGGTCTGCCCAGTCGACTTTGACCTGGGCGAGAACCTGTCCATCATGATCCTCTCGGTGCCCGAGGGCGACGACAAGCCCATCAAGTACCCGGGCATCTTCCAACACGCCGGCGCGCAGCTGCTCAACAAGGTTGACGTGGCCCCGGCTTTCGATTTTGACATGGATAGGTATACTAAGACACTCGATGACCTCAATCCGCAGGCGCCGCGGTTTGCCGTGAGCGCGCGCAAGGGCGAGGGCATGGATGCCTGGTGCGATTGGCTCATCGGGCAGATTGAGCAAGCAAGGGCGTAAGTCGGCCGCCATACGGGCGGGCGTAGCCGCAGAGATACGAGATAGGAGCCTCTTTTGAAGCTCATCATCGCCGAGAAAAACGACGCCGCGCGTCAGATCGCCGAGCGTCTGTCCACGGGCAAGCCCAAAAAGGACAAGGTGTACAACACCGCCATCTACCGTTTTGAGTGGAAGGGCGAGGAGTGCGTGACGATCGGCCTTGCCGGTCACATCCTTGCGCCCGATTTTTGCGACAGTGTGCTGTTCGATAAAAAGCTGGGCTGGTATTCGGTCACCGAGGACGGCGAGATGCTGCCGGCCGACATACCCGATGGCCTGGCGCGTCCGCCCTACGATACCAAGCGCAAGCCGTTTCTTGCCGATGGCATCTCCATCAAGGGCTGGAAGCTCGAGAGCCTGCCCTATCTCACCTGGGCGCCCGTCATTAAGTTGCCGGCCGAGAAAGAGCTCATTCGCTCGCTCAAGAACCTTGCCAAGAAGTCCGACAGCGTCATCATCGCCACGGACTTCGATCGCGAGGGCGAGCTGATCGGTTCGGACGCCCTCAACAAGGTGCGCGAGGTTGCGCCCGACCTGCCGGTCGCCCGCGCCCAGTATTCTTCGTTTACCAAGGCCGAGATCACGCAGGCCTTCGATAATCTCGTCTCGCTCGACCAGAACCTGGCCGACGCGGGCGAGAGCCGTCAGCACATCGACCTCATTTGGGGTGCGGTGCTCACGCGCTACCTGACGCTCGCCAAGTTTGGCGGCTTTGGCAACGTGCGCTCTGCCGGCCGCGTGCAGACGCCGACGCTTGCCCTGGTGGTCGAGCGCGAGCGCGAGCGCATGGCGTTTGTGCCCGAGGACTATTGGCAGATCCGCGGCATGGGCGCCGCGCAAGGCGCTGCCGAGGACGATCGCTTTAAGATCGCGCACAAGACGGCGCGCTTTACCGACAAGGATGCTGCTGAGACGGCGTACGGTCACGTTGACGGCGCTACGACGGCAACCGTCGCCGCGGTGACCAAGCGCTCGCGTAAGCAGCAGCCGCCCACGCCGTTTGCGACGACCTCGCTGCAGGCTGCCGCCGCGGCCGAGGGCATCTCACCTGCGCGTACCATGCGCATCGCCGAGTCCCTCTACATGGCCGGTCTCATCAGCTACCCGCGTGTCGATAACACCGTGTATCCCGCGACGCTCGATCTGGGCGCCGTGGTGAGCGACCTGGCAAAGATCAACCCGGCGCTGGCGCCCGTGTGCAAAAAGGTGCTCGCCGGCCCCATGAAGCCCACGCGCGGCAAGGTCGAGACCACCGACCACCCGCCTATCTACCCCACGGGCGAGGGCGACCCGTCCACGCTCGACGGCGGCCAGCGCAAACTCTATGACCTCGTCGCCCGTCGCTTCCTGGCAACGCTCATGGGGCCCGCGACCATCGAGAACACCAAGCTCGAGCTCGACGTCAACGGCGAGCCGTTCGTGGCTTCGGGCGACGTGCTCGTGACCCCGGGCTTCCGCGAGGCATATCCGTACGGCCTCAAGCGCGACGAGCAGATGCCGCCGCTTGAGCAGGGCGACACGGTCGACGTGCTCGACATTAAGCTCGAGGCCAAGCAGACCGAGCCGCCCGCGCGCTACAGCCAGGGCAAGCTCGTGCAGGAGATGGAAAAGCGCGGCCTGGGCACCAAGTCCACGCGCGCGAGCATCATCGAGCGCCTGTATGCCGTGCGCTATCTCAAAAATGATCCCGTTGAGCCGAGCCAGCTGGGCATCGCCATCATCGACGCGCTGTCGCAGTTTGCCCCGCGCATCACGAGCCCCGATATGACCAGCGAGCTCGACGGCGACATGACCCGCGTGGAGCGCGGCGAGGATACCGAAGAGCATGTCGTGACGCACTCGCGCGCGCTGTTGGCCGGCGTGCTCGACGAGCTGCTCAAGCATACGCAGGAGCTGGGCGACGCCATCAGCGACGCCGTCACGGCCGATGCGCGCGTGGGCGCCTGCCCCAAGTGCGGCAAGGACCTGGTTATGAAGACGAGCGCCAAGACCCGCGGCAGCTTTATCGGCTGCATGGGTTGGCCCGACTGCGACGTGACCTATCCGGTGCCGAGTGGCGTCAAGGTGAGCCCGCTCGAGGGCGAGGCCGCCGTGTGCCCCGAGTGCGGCGCGCCGCGCATCAAGTGCCAGCCATTCCGCCAGAAGGCCTTCGAGATCTGCGTGAACCCCACGTGCCCCACCAACTACGAGCCCGATCTTAAGGTGGGCGAGTGCAAGGTGTGTGCCGAGGCCGGACGTCACGGCGACCTGATCGCGCACAAGAGCGAGAAGAGCGGCAAGCGCTTTATCCGCTGCACCAACTACGATGACTGCGGCGTGAGCTATCCGCTGCCGGCGCGCGGCAAGCTCGAGGCGACGGGCGAGACCTGCCCCGAGTGCGGCGCCCCCATCGTGGTGGTCAACACGGCGCGCGGTCCGTGGCGTATCTGCGTCAACATGGACTGCCCGACCAAGGAGAAGAAGCCCGCCCGCGGTCGCAAGACCACGACTAAGGCGAGCACGGCCAAGAAGACGACGGCGGCAAAGAAGACTTCGACCGCCAAGAAGTCGACTGCCAAGAAGGCTGCCGCCAAGAAGACGACTACCAAAAAGACCGCTGCCGGCAAGTAACCGAGCACATATCCGAGCACATATAGACACGGCGGGGCCGGGCGCGCAAATGCAAATGCGCGCCCGGCCCCACTTCGGCTTATAGGACAAAATGTGTGTCCCGATAGAACATCCGTTTCTATCCATTAATCAAGCCAGAACGGGTACGGGTCCCTGTGGTGGAGGTCCTCCCACACGGCCCTGTCGCCCCACTCCGGCCCTCCGTCCTCGCGCGACGGCGAGGCGGAGTAGACGCTGAACAGGAAGTCGATGTCCGCGTCGGTCGGCATCGCGGCGAGCTTCTCGCGCGCCGTCCTCGCGTCCCCCGAGTGCGCGTGGCACCACCAGAACACCGCCTTCACGCGCTTGACCGACGTCAGCCCCCGGTGGTTGCGCAGGACGGCCCTCAGCTGCGAGTTCACCCCTCCCTCGATCATGTTGTTGGTCGACGGCAGCGGGCCGGCCTTGGCCAGGGCGGGGTCGAGGTAGGTGAACAGCGTCCCCGCCGACACCAGCGACGACAGCGACGAGCGCGCCCGCCTCAGCCTCTCGTGGGTGTAGACCCTCCTGCCGTCCACCACGGTCCTGTCCTCCAGGAAGTCGGCCCAGAACCCGCACCAGTCGAGGTAGCGCTCGACCCAGAGCTCGGCCTGGTGCAGCGTCTCGATGCCCATGAGGTCGCGCGCGATGAGGTAGAGCTCGCGCCCCGCCTGGAGCTTCGGCCGCGTCGTCGTGTAGCGCTTGACCTGCGAGAAGGCGTGGAAGGTGCACCTCTGGACCCTGGTGCGCGGCCAGGTCTCGCGCACGGCTTTGGCGAACCCGCTCCCGCCGTCGGTGACGACCACCTCGGGCGCCGGGATCGGCGACATGAGGGCCGACCACGCCCTCGAGTTCTCCGACCTCGCCATGTACCAGGAGACCACCCTCTCGCCGCTGCAGCATATGAGCACGACGAGGTCGCGCGCGACCCAGATCCCGTCGACGTGGAGCACGCGGTGCAGCTCGCCGTCGGGGACGGGCATCGGCCAGACCTCCCAGAACTCGGCCGTCCTGCGCCTGAAGGACCGCCCGCCGCCCGGCATCGCCGCCTGGGAGTCCTTGGAGAGGAGCCACCCGAGGAACTCGTCCAGCCTCGTCGCCGTGTCGTCGTACCTCACCGTCGTCGACGCGCCGCAGGCCGTGCACCTCCACCGCTGGGACCCCGATGAGGTCCTGCCGTTGCGCTTGGTCCGACCGCCGCAGTAGGGGCAATAAACGGCCTTCATGGGCACCTCTTCCGAAAGGATATTTAACGGTTCCGGAAAAGGTTATCTACCTGCGGGAACGATAGGCAACCGGACACACATTCTGTCCGAGCGGTTAAAAGCGGGCACGGAATTTAAACGGCTGAAAAAGGGGCATCGACCTGCGCCGATGCCCCCAACGTGGACACACATTTTGTCCTATAAGCCCCACTTCTAAGTTGCGGTGAAATAGGGACTGTTTTTGCTGGCAAAAGGCCTAACTAATCTCTATTTCACCGCAAGTTTTGATCAGTTGTTGGGATTAGTTCACCTCGACGGGCTTGGCGCCGGGATAACGGTCCTCAAAGTCTAGGCGGTACTTATTGTCATTGGTGCCCGCCACGTTGTCGCGTGACAGCGGCGCCACGATCTCATTCTTGTGGTCCGCGGGCTTTGCGTACTTCAGGCTGATCTCCCAGGCATCGCAGATCGCGTCAATGCGGTGGTCCAGGTCGTCATACAGGGCAACGATGTCTTTCCAGGAGCTGTAGTTCTTGGAGCTCGTCGGGACGTCCAGGTCCTCGACGATGTCGTAATACTGCTCGATGGTGTCCTCCGTGCGCTCGGCGACGTCGGCGAGATTTTGACGGGCGGTGCGATCTTCTTCCAGATAGCTGCCATTGAAGGCCTGCGCGCAGGCGCGGACCTGGCTATCGAGATCTTCGAGCAGATCGTAGTATTCGCTCAGGCGACGGTAGAGGTTCTGCTCGGAGAGGGTTGCTTCGCCGTCGTCCTCGTCGTCCTCGTCGTCATCATCGTAGAGGCTATTGGGGTCGTCGAGAGGCTTGAGGTCATCATCGTCAACATCATGGTGCAGCTTAGTAATCTCGGCAGTCGTTTGCGTGGCGGCGTTGTCGAAAGGCTTGATCACAAAAAAGATGACCAAGGCGATGATAATTGCCACGAGCACAACGATAACGGCGATAAGCGCCTTGGTGCTGCTCTTTTTGGCGGCGGGGGCCTGTGGTGAATCAGGCGCGTACGTAGATGCCGGTTGCTGTTGGGGCGGGGTGTCCGCGACGGGTATGCGCTGCGTCGTTTCGACCGCTGCGGGGCTGGCGGCGGGGTCGGGGCGATAGGCGAGGGAGTCGTCCGGCTTAGCTTGCGGCGTATCGAGGAAGCCGGTCTGCTCAAACGCGGGTTGGCCATTGCTTGCGGTTGTCTGCTCAACGGGTGCACCGCATGAGGTGCAGAACTTGGCATCATCTGCAAGAAGTTTGCCGCACGAGGCGCAATACCGAGACATTGCCACTCCTTTCGCCACATTTCAAATCAATACGACGATTATACCCAGCGCTCAAAAAAGTCGGCAGTTAGGGACGTTCCTTTTCTGCCGGCACTTTAGGAACGTCCCTAGCTGTCGCCTAGTCATTTAAGAGCGTCCCCAATGACTACCCAATGACTAGGCCCGATTTGGGACGCACCGAGCACTGGGGTATCATGGCTTGGTTGATATATATCTGCATTTACGCGCCTTGTAGGAAGGGGCTGCGCCCATGGCTTTTGAGCCCGCTCAACATAGCTTCATTACGCTCGAGGGTGTCGATGGCGCCGGTAAATCTACGCAGGCGCGCCTGCTTGCCCGTGCGCTCGAGCTCGCTGGCTACCAGGTTGTGAGCCTGCGCGAGCCGGGCGGTACCGCCATCAGCGAAAAGATCCGTGCTCTGCTGCTCGACCCTGCCAATACGGCGATGGGCGACACCTGCGAGTTGCTGCTCTACGAGGCGGCACGCGCTCAGTTGGTGCACGAGGTCATCGCGCCCGCCCTTGCTGCCGGCAAGGTGGTCCTGTGCGATCGCTTCTACGATTCCACGACCTGCTACCAGGCGTTTGCCGATGGCCTCGATCGTCAGATGGTGCGCGATGCCAACAACCTGGCCGTCGCGGGTACGCACCCGGCGCTCACGCTCGTCTATCACATCACGCCCGAGCAGGCGGCGCTGCGCATGGCAGCCCGTGGCGCGGCAGATCGCATGGAGGCTAAGGGCATGGCCTTCCAAGAGCGTGTCTACCAGGGTTTTTGCGCAATTGCCGCCGAGGAGCCAAACCGCGTAAAGCTCATCGACGCCACCGCGACCATCGAGGAAGTCTTCGAGAAGACGGTCGAGCAGGTTCGCGCCTACGGCCTCGATATTTCCCAGGATGCTGTCGCCGCCGCGCTTGCCAAGGAGGCCGAGTAACATGGCCCCCGCTCAGGCAAGCCTGCTGGCCAAGCTCGACACCCAAGAGCGCGTGCGCGACTTTTTGACCAATGCCGTCGCCAGCGGCCGTGCATCGCACGCCTACCTGTTTTTGGGCGCCCCCGGCGCGGGCAAGCTCGATGCCGCGTGGGCGCTCGCCCAAGCCTTCCTGTGCGAGCAGGACGGCTGCGGCGCATGCGACAGTTGCGTGCGCGTTGCTCGGCATACGCATCCCGACGTGCACTATTACACGCCCGAGAGCGCCACGGGCTACCTTATTGCCCAGACCCGCGAGCTGCTCGATGACGTGCCGCTGGCACCCATTCGCGCCAAGGCCAAGGTCTACATCATCGATCGTGCCGAGCAACTGCGCGCTAACACCGCCAACGCGCTGCTCAAGACACTCGAGGAGCCGCCCGAGGGCGTTATGTTCATCTTGTTGGGCACCTCGGCAGACGTGATGTTGCCCACCATCGTGAGCCGCTGTCAGTGCGTGCCGTTTCGGCTGGTGTCGCCCACCGTGGCCGCGCAGGCCGTGAGCCGCGCGACGGGTCAGGATCTCGCGCGTTGCCGCATGGCGGTCGCCGTGGCGGGAAGCCCCACACGCGGCATCGAGTTCCTTAAGAGTGCCGAGCGCCAGGATGCTCGCCGCCAAATGGTCCGCGCCATCGATTCGCTCATCGCTGCCGACGAGGCTGATGTGCTCAGCCGCGCCAAGTCGCTCATCGTCGCCGTTAAGGCGCCGCTCGCCGAGGTCAAGTCCACACAGGAAAAGGTGCTCGAGCAAAACGCCGACTACCTGTCGCGTGGAGCATTGAAGCAGCTTGAGGACCGCAACAAGCGCGAACTCAACGCGCGCGAGCGTTCGGGTATCATGGAAGCGCTGGCGAGCGCGCGGACGCTCATGCGCGACGTGCTGCTGACACTTCAGGACGAGGCGGCCGACGTCGTGAACGAAGACGTGCGCGACACGATCGGGCGGCTTGCCGCCGCGACGAATGTTGCGGGTGCCACCCGGGCGCTCGAGGCGGTCGCGACCGCCGAGCGCAACATCGCCAGAAACGTTACTCCCCAGCTGGCCATCGAGGTCATGCTGTTCGATATCAGGAAGGCACTGAAATGCCGTTAGTCGTACCCGTTAAGTTTACCTACGCCTCGCGCGACCTGTGGTTTGATCCGCAGGATCTGGATATCCTCGAGGCCGATTATGCCATTTGCTCCACCGAGCGCGGAACCGAGATCGGCCTGGTCACGGCCGATCCCTTCGAGGTGCCGCAAGATGAGATCGGCCAGCCGCTCAAGCCCGTGCTGCGCGTGGCGAGCGACATCGACCTGCAGCTTGCCGACGACCTGGCCATCCAGGGCGACGAGGCCATGGTCGATTTCCGTCGTCTGGTCAAAGAGCTCGACCTCGAGATGAAGCCGGTCGGCGTCGAGTACCTGTTTGGCGGCGAGAAGGCTGTGTTCTACTTCGCGGCCGAGGAGCGCGTCGATTTCCGTCAGCTCGTCAAGGACCTGTCCTCGACGCTGCACATTCGCGTCGACATGCGCCAGATCGGCGTGCGCGACGAGACCCGCCTGGTGGGCGGCTATGCCCAGTGCGGCCAGGAGCTCTGCTGCACGCGCTTTGGCGGACAGTTTGAGCCGGTTTCGATCCGCATGGCAAAGGAGCAGGACCTGCCGCTCAACTCGTCCAAGATTAGTGGCGTCTGCGGCCGCCTGATGTGCTGCCTGCGCTACGAGTTCGAGGCGTACAAGGACTTTAAGAGCCGCGCGCCCAAAAAGAAGACGCTTATCGATACGCCGCTTGGCAAGGCGCGCATCCAGGAATATGACACGCCGCGTGAGCAGCTGGTGCTGCGCCTGGAGAACGGCAAAGTCTTTAAGGTCAACCTGGCCGATATGACGTGCTCGGAGGGTTGCAAAAAGAAGGCCGCCGAGCAGGGCTGCAACTGCCGCCCCGACTGCGTGACGCGCGACGTGCTCGAGCGCATCGAGTCGCCCGAGATGCGTCTGGCGCTCATGGAACTCGATCGCGAAAACGGCGTCGACGTGGGCGATGGCCTGTCGAGCGCCGATCGTCTGGCCGGCACATCGATGCCCAAGCGCCGTCGTCGCGATGCCGAATCCGATGCTCGCACCGCTCAGGGCCAGGGCGAGGGCCGTGGCCGTGGAAAGGGCCGCGGCAAGGCCGAGGCGCCCGAGACCGAGGGAGCAGCCGATGGCCGTCGCCGCCGCAAGCGCACGGCGTCCGTCGACAATGGCGAGGCCGCGGGTAAGAACGCTTCCCGCGAGCGCGAGGCTCAGCAGCCCCAGCAGCAAAATCGCGGCGGTGGCATGAACCCCACGCGCCGTCGTCGCCGTCACCTGTCGAGCGAGGAGCGCGAGGACGCCTTCCGCGCCGCAGCTGCTCGCGAGGCCGGTGCCGCTCCCAAGGGCGCCTCGGCCTCCGACGCGCCTGCCGACAAGGCTGGCAAGCCGCGTGGCGAGGAGGAGCGCGCGTCACGTCCGCGTCGTCGCCATTCCTCGGGCGCGCAGCAGAAACCCTCGATTCCTTCTGTGGCCGATCAGGTTTCGGATGGCGAAGTCAAGGTCACGCGCCGTCGCCCCGGCGATGGCGGAGGAGCTGCCGCCAAGGCTTCGCACGGCGGCGCTCGCGACGAGTGCGAACCGCGTGAGGATCGCGGCGGCGAGGGCTCGACCGACCAGGGTCAAAAGCGTCGCCGTCGCCGTCGCTCCCGCAAGCCGCGCCAGGACGGTGGCGAAGGCTCGACCCGCACCTCGTCCGTACCGCAACCGCCTGCCGGCGAATAACGTCCGTAAGCGGATGTAACCCGCCTGACCCCAGCACCTCTGGGTATCATGGCTCTACACCGACAACCCTCCCTTCGCCTTCGCGTAGGGAGGGTTGTGTCATGAAGAGACATCTGAACGTATTGACTCGCTTGCAGGGCGCAGGCGTCCTACCGTTTGCGGACGAATTGCTACCGCTTGCCGAGCGCGCGACGTATGAGGCGCTCGAGGCGTTGTCGCCCACGCGATGCGCTGGCTGCGAGCGTTCCGGTGCGCTGATCTGCCAGGATTGTCTGGCATCGCTCGCGCTCATCGATCCGTGTCATAGTTGCATCCGATGCGGCGCCCCGTTTGGGGATTTGCTGTGTACCGAGTGCTCGGTCGAGGGCACGTCTTCGGCAATGGCCGAGGCGCTCGATCGCTGCCTGGCGTGTGCCGTCTATGCACATCCGCTGCCGCGCATCATCAAGGCGTACAAGGATGCGGGCGAGCGCCGTCTGGCACCGTATCTGGCGGAGTTGCTCTACGACACTGCCTTGCATGCCCAGGTGGCAGCATCCGATCGCTACGGCGGTGTGTTGTCCGGTGCGGACGCGGTGGTGTTTGTGCCCGCGACTGCGGCGGCGTTTCGGCGGCGTGGATTCGACCATATGGAAGCAATCGCGCGCTCGTTTTGCGATCTTTCGGGTGTCCCGTTGCTGGACGCCCTGGTCAAATACGGTCATGGTGACCAGCGAGAGCTCGGCCGCGATGAGCGCCGGGAGCATGCCCGGGGCATGTACGAGACGGTCGAGGATGTGCGCGGCCGCCGTCTGCTGCTCATCGATGATGTCATTACCACGGGCGCGACCATGGCAGCAGCCTCGGCGGAGCTCAAGCGTGCCGGCGCCGCAGCAGTCGATGGCCTCGCTATCGCACGCGTTTGGTAGGGGGTGGTTTTGTGGCAGTGAAGATAGCGCGGCGCATCGAGCCGACAAGCGAGCAACTGGCGGCCTCCGTAGTCCTGACCGGTGCCTCGGCGCTGCGCATGATGCGCGCCGAGCGCCGACAAATGGGTTACATCAGCTGGAGAGACCTCGATCCCGATGAAGAGCGCCGTGTGCTGCATACATCGTCTCCCTCGGCCGAGGACATTTATCTTCCCGATTTGGTGCGGATCGGGGCCGTGAGTGGCGAGGTCCAAGAAGACTTGTGCCTGCTGGTGGGGTCGGCGAAGCAGCGTCGCCGCATGCCTGGTGCAAGCTGGTCCGTTTGTTCTACAGACCTGCCGGACGCCTCGATTTTGGAGGTGGAGCCGGGAGTGTACAGCTTGTCTCCCGAGGCCCTCTGTGCCGCCGTTGCGCGCGAAGTCGGCTGTATCCAGGCATTTGCCCTGGCCCAGGAGCTGTGCTCCAAGATTTCGCTGAGCGATCGCGGGCAGTATCTGCCCCCTTACAGCTCGCCTACCGTGAACAGGCTTGCAAAGGATAAGGACCAGCCGTCAGATGTGGGCTACTTTGAGGTCGAGCCAGTGCTGACGCCCGATCGCCTGGCAGATTACCTTGCGGCATGCAAGGGGAGCGCGGCCAAGCAGCTGCGGCGGCTGTGCCCCTTTCTGTCGGAAAACCTGCGCTCACCCATGGAATGCATCATGCTTGCCATGTTTTCGCTTCCGTTTTCTTATGGCGGATTTGCCTGCGGTCCCTTTAAGACCGACCACAAGATCGAGTTCAACGACCGTGCGCAGGCGATCTCGGGGATGCCGTATGCGGTTTGCGATGCCTATCAGGAAGCAGCTCGGTTTGACCTGGAATACAACGGTGAGCAGGGCCATTCGTCTCGCGGCGGGCGCATTCACGATGAAAAACGCAATACGGGTTTGGCGTCCATGGGAATCGAGGTCGCGACGGTCAACAACGAGATGCTCTGCGACATGGAAGCGATGGAAGCGCTCGCATGGCGCATCCACCAGCGTATGGGTAAACGATATCAGAATCGTGTAGAGGCTCGTCGAAAGAGGCAAGATGCTCTGCTGAATACGCTCCGAGCGTGCTTTGGGCTCAAGCCGGCGTAAAACTATGGCTTTATAGGGGGTCTGTTTATATGCCATGTGCAAAAAACGGCAAATATGAGTACTGTTACTAGATTAGTGACAGCAAAAATAAAGAAACTTGGGCCGAAAAACTGGATTCAGCGAAGAGATAATAAACGAATGTGGAATATCTTGGCGCCAAGCGGGCTGTGCGGAACTCAAAAAGGGCTCGTGGGGCGGAAATACGCTGCTACTAAATTGGTAGCAGTACTCATATTTGCCGTTTTTTGCACACGGCACCCTGAGACGGGTGCCCCGGGGCTCCCCGTGGGGGAGCTCCGGGCTTCATGGGGGCACGAATGGTCCGCCCCGACCTGCGAAATCTGTGCTCGCGATGCGAATGACGCCCCTAACCTTAAACTTTAGCTTGAACTTAGCTATAATGCGCTACGTTCCTACCAGGCTGTGGTTGCGGACGGACGAAATGCCCGTCCTAGTCCAAGACAGACGCGGTCAAAGGGATCCACGTAAGCGACCGCGTGCGCGCGGCGCGATCATGGCGCGTCCTAGATGTAAGCCGCACCGTCCGTTCTACTTTCTTTGGGGCAATACCGCCTCGCGGGCGAGCGGGCCAGTCGTGAAGGTGGCTGCGGCCTCCCGAGCAAACACCCCGGTGCGCAAGTGTGGGGTCAAATACCAGGTCAGCTGGTGGGAACAATCTGATATTCCGCGCAACGCACGGATCGTATACGACACAGAAGGCAGGGTAGTGGACATGGTGAGGGGCAGCTTGATGCACGCGGCTCGGTTAGGTGCTGGGACCGCAGCGGTCATCGCCGTTTTGGGCCTGAGCGGATGCGCGTTCAACCCGCTGTCTACGTTCACGACTCCCACGATCGACCAGATCGAGTACGAGACCGTCACGCCCGCGGTGTCGGATGATGCCCTGGTCACCCCCGGTACCCTGACGGTTGCCCTCGATACCTCCGATGCGCCGCAGGCCATGCAGGGCGCTGACGGCGAGCTCACGGGGTATGCAGTCGACGCTGCCCGCGCCCTCGCAAGCCGCATGGGCCTTAAGGTCGCCTTTGTCGATGCGTCCTCGGCGGGTTCCGCGCTCGGTGACAAAAAGGCTGATATCTTTATCGGCGAGATCAACTCCACGGATGGGGACGTTAGCTCGCTCGGCACGTGCCTGTACGATGCCGCTTCCGTGTTCGGTAAAACCAGCGATGGTGGGTCGCTGAGCGTTTCCACCGATACCCTTAACACGTCTACTCTGGGTATCCAGATGTCCTCGGCCTCGCAGGAGGCGCTTGCTAAGCAGAGCATCACCTCCAACCAAAAGACTTACTCCAACATCAACGAGTGCTTTGAGGCGCTCGAGTCCGGCGAGGTCGACTATGTGATCTGCGACTCCACGGCTGGCGGTTACCTTGCGCGACTGATGAGCGAGATCTCCTATGTCGGTGCGCTCGAGGCGCCCTCGACGCTTGGTGTTGCAGGCCTTTCGTCCAATGACGAACTGTGTCGTGCCGTGAGCGATGCCCTCGACGGTATTACGGCCGACGGCACGCTCGAGGCGGTCCACTGCGTCTGGTACGGCACGATGCCCTACGACCTCACCACTAAGACGGTTTCGGGCGCTAACGTGCAGCCGGGCGACTCTGAGTCCAGCGAGACCACATCCTCCGGCAGCGAGTCCTCCGATTCCAACAATGAGACCGCATCCTCCGAAGACAAATCGTCCAGCCAGGAAGACACCATCACCGACGACGACATTAACAAGCTTAATAGCTAGTTATTGCTAGGGGTGGTGTCTCCTATGCGCTAGGAGAGATGCCCCTTCACGGTTTCAACACGCACTGCCGGGTTTCCCCAATAGGGGAGCCCGGCTTTTTCATCTCTATAAAACCAGCAGGTCAAAGCCAATTTTCGGGACCAAATACAAAGTCGCCGGCTCCCTCCTATAGCGCACTTTGCCACAGAAAAGTGCGAGACTTCGGTATGCGGTATCAAGCAACCGTTATTCGGGTCTTTCGGAATCCGCGTGATTAAATGCACGGCAATGGGTACATAGCCAGTACAGTAAGTCCCCGAGGCAGATTGGAGCCACGTATGGATATCAAGGTTTCTGGACGCAAGACGACGGTAACCGATGCTCTGCGTGCGCATGTGGATGAGAAAATCGGCGAGGCGCTCAAGGTTTTCGATATCGAGCCCATGACGGTCGACGTTGTACTTCGCTATGAGAAGAACCCCTCGAACCCCAACCCGGCAATCGTCGAGGTCACGGTTCGTGCCCGCGGTTCGGTGATTCGCGTTGCCGAGCACGGTGCAGATATGTACGCCGCCATCGACCTCTCCGCCGATAAGGTCACCCGCCAGCTGCGCAAGTTCAAGACCAAGGTCGTGGACAACCGCCAGGGCGGTGCCAGCGCCGCGGATGTCGCGCCGGTCGAGCGCGTCGAGGATCTGGCCGACCTGCTGCTGCCCGAGGAGGAGGACGACCTGCTCGTCCGCGAGAAGGTTATCGACGTCACCCCGATGACTGAGGAGCAGGCGCTGGTGCAGACCGATTTGCTGGGCCACGACTTCTACGTGTTCGAGAACGCGACGACCGGTCTCATCAATGTGGTGTATCACCGTAAGAATGGTGGATATGGCATCATCAAGCCCCGCATCGAAACACTTGACGAGTAAAATACGTTAACTTGCATGAGTTAACGGTTGGCGGCAATCCCATGCGGGTGGCCGCCTTTTTACGTAAGGAGTCGCTTTGATGGACAAGGCCGCATCCGCCGGTCATTCGGACCGTTGCCGCATCGTCGTCGATACCTGCTGCGACTTTAGCCCCGAGGTCGCCGCGAACCTCGATGTCGATATCCTGGGTTTCCCCTTCATTATCGATGGCGAAGAGCGCACGGATGACATCTGGTCGAGCATCACACCCAAGGAGTTTTACGACCGCATGCGCGCTGGTGCCCGCGTGTCCACCTCGGCTGTGTCGCTCGGTCGCTATATCGAGTTCTTTACCGAGTGCGCCAAAGAGGGCACGCCCACGGTCTACCTGTGCTTTACCTCGGCGCTGTCGTCGAGCTACAACTCCGCGTGCCAGGCGGCAGATGCCGTGCGCGCCGAGTATCCCGATTTTGAGCTGTACGTGGTCGACAACGCTCTGCCCTGCGCGACCGGCGCGCTCTTGGCGCTCGAGGCCGTGCGCCAGCGTTCGGCGGGACTGACCGCCAAGCAGCTGGCCGATTGGGCAAACGAGGCAAAGACCTACGTGCACGGCTACTTTACGCTCGAGAGCTTCGACGCACTGGCTGCCGGCGGCCGCATTCCTCCCGCGGCGGCGCAGCTCACGGCAAAGCTCGACGTCAAGCCCGAGCTCTCCTACGACCTGGCCGGCTCGCTGTCGCTGATCGGCGTCAACCGCGGCCGCAAGAAGGCGCTCAAGTCCATCCTCAAGTCGTTCCGCGAGAACTACGTGCCCGATCGCACCATGCCCATCGCCATCATGACGGCCGATGCCGAAAAGGATGGTGACTGGCTCGAAGCCGCCATCCGCAAGGAGGAGGGTTGCGCCGACGTCACGATCATTCGCGGCTCCGTGGGTCCCACCATCGGCTCGCACGTGGGCCCCGGCATGGTGGGCTGCGCGTTTTGGGGTAAGAACCGCGCCGACAAGGCCTCGCTTTCCGACCGTATCGCCCGCCGCGTGCGCGGTCAGTAGGCAAGCGCTGCGTCCGTAATCGCCCTCGACTCCCAGCCCAAACGCTGGCACCGAGTATTCAACCTGGTAACAACACCCAACCCAAAAGGAAAGGTTTCATGGCAAACAAGCTCTCCGTCGCATTCATCGGCACCGGAATCATGGGTGCCCCCATCGCCGGCCACATTCTGGACGCCGGCTATCCCGTCACGGTCAACAACCGCACCAAGTCCAAGGCGGCGGCGCTTATCCAGCGCGGCGCCGTCTGGGCAGATACGCCGGCCGATGCCGCGGCGAACGCCGATGTCGTCTTTACCATGGTGGGCTATCCCTCCGAGGTCGAGGAACTCTACCTGGCGGGCGACGGCCTGCTCGCGTGCACTAAGCCCGGCGCGGTCTTGATCGACCTCACCACGAGCTCGCCCGAGCTTGCCCGTGACATTGCCGAGGCCGCCCAGGTTTCTGGTCGCATGGCGTTTGACTGCCCCGTCACCGGCGGCGAGTCGGGCGCTATCGCCGGTACGCTCACGGCTATCGTGGGCGCTACCGAGAACGACATTGCGCCGGTCCGCGACATCCTTGCCACCTTTGCGGCCAACATCTGCTGCTTCGACGGCGCCGGCAAGGGCCAGGCTGCCAAGCTCGCCAACCAGGTGTCGCTGGGCGCCTGCATGGTCGGCATGGCAGACGCCATGGCATTTGCCGAGCTGAGCGGCCTTGATCTGGAGAAGACCCGCCAGATGATCCTGGGCGGTACCGGCAAGTCCGGCGCCATGGAGAGCCTGGCTACCAAGGCGCTCGACGGCGACTACAAGCCCGGCTTTATGGTCGAGCACTTCATCAAGGACCTGCGCTTGGCGCTCGCCTATGCCGACGATCGCGAGCTTGCGCTGCCCGGCGCCGACGTGGCCTTTACGCTCTACGACATGCTCGATGCCATCGGTGGTGCCAAGCTGGGCACCCAGGCCATCACGGTCCTCTATAAGGAGGAGGCCGACGCCATCGCCGCCGGTCTGGACTGGTCGCAGTATCGTCCCGAAGAGCACGGTGCTCACGAGGACGGCTGCGGTTGCGGCGAGCACGGCGACGACCATGAGTGCGGTTGCGGCCACCACCATGGCGAGGACCACGAGTGCTGCGGCGGCCACGGCCATGATGATGGCCACGAGTGCTGCTGCGGCCACCATCACGGGGAGTAGCGCCCATGAGCTGGACGTTCGTGGTGCTTGCGCTGGTGCTCTTTCTCTTCGCGATCTACATTGGCTTTTTGTGCGGCCAGTGGGCGTGCGAAAAGCGCGTCATCACCAAGCGCGACTACTGGATTGCCAACTTTGCAGGCGCGGCGGCAGTCGTCCTGCTGACCTGGGTGTTCTCACTGTTCCCGCTGGTGCAGTTTGCGCCGATCGGCTGGCTCGGCGGCTTTATCGCCGGTCTTAAGATGAGCTTTGGCGAGTCCGTCGGTCCGTGGCGCAAACACGACGAGGTCTTTAACGTCAACAAGGCTCATCGCGCCGCCGCCGACGCGGGCGACGCTGAGGAACGCCGCCGTGCGCGTCGCAATGGCGCGGCCGACCGACAGCTCATCTCGGTCACCGATGACAGCAAGGGTGCTGGCAAGCACGCTAAGTAATAGTAAGAAGAGGTAACTATGGCAGAAAACAAAGACGAACAGCTCACCGACGAGGAGCTGGCACAGCTTCAGCTGGCAGAGGAGAACGAGAACGCCGTCGACCGCCTGGTTCAGGAGCTCGGCTGCCCCACGCGCCGCATCCGCCAGTTTGCCGCCCGCGTGCTGCATCTGCTTGCCGAGCGCGATCCCCAGCGCGTCGTGCCCTGCGTGCCCGCGTTGATCGAGGCGCTCGACCGCCCCGAGGCGCAGACCCGCTGGGAGGCCCTCGATGCCCTGACGGCGCTCGCCACCACCTGCCCCGAGCAGCTGGGCGATGCCTTTGAGGGCGCCGAGACCGCACTGTTCGACGAGATCTCCTCCACGCTGCGCTATGCCGCCTTCCGCCTGCTGTGCGTGTGGGGTGCCACGAGCGTCGAGCGTTCGCGCGAGGCTTGGCCCATCCTGGACGAGGCCATCCAGTGCTACCACGGCGACCTTGAGTATCGCGACATGCTCGGTTGCCTGTACGAGTTTTGCCAGGGCGAGATCGACGCCGAGGTTGCCGAGAAGCTTGCGCTGCGCCTTAAGTTCGATGCCGAGAACGGTAAGGGCAGCTATCTTAAGGCCCGTTCGAGCGAGATTTGCGAAATGCTTGTTAAACGTTTTGGCCTGGATCTCTCCAAAAAGAAGAAGCGTGCTAGCGTAAAAAAATCTGACGACGCCGAAGACGAGGAGTAACAGATTATGGCGCACGATGTAGTCCTGATTCCCGGTGACGGTATCGGTCCCGAGATTACGCAGGCCATGCGCCGCGTGGTCGAGGCCACCGGTGTCCAGATCAACTGGAACGTCCAGGAGGCCGGTGCCGGCGTCATGGACGAGTTTGGCACGCCGCTGCCCCAGCACGTGCTCGATGCGGTCGCCGAGACCAAGGTTGCCATCAAGGGCCCCATCACCACGCCGGTCGGCACGGGTTTCCGCAGCGTTAACGTGGCCCTGCGCAAGCACTTCGACCTGTACGCCTGCGTGCGCCCCTGCCTGTCGCAGCCGGGCGACGGCTCGCGCTTCCGCGACGTCGACCTGGTCATCGTGCGTGAGAACACCGAGGACCTCTACGCCGGGATCGAGTTCGATGAGGGCGCTGCCGAGGTCGAGGAGCTCTCACAGCTTGTCGAGCGCTCGGGTCAGAAGACCTTCGCCGCCGATTCCGCCATCTCAATTAAGCCCATCTCCATCGCCAAGAGCCGCCGCATTGTGGAGTACGCCTTTGAGTACGCCCGCCGCTGCGGCCGTAAAAAGGTGACGGCCGTGCACAAGGCCAACATTATGAAGGCGACCGATGGCCTGTTCCTGCGCGTTGCGCGCGAGGTGGCCGCCAACTATCCCGATATTGAGTTCAACGACAAGATCGTCGACGCCACCTGCATGGGCCTGGTCCAGAACCCCAACGACTTCGATGTCCTGGTGCTGCCCAACCTGTACGGCGATATCGTCAGCGACCTGTGCGCCGGCCTGGTAGGTGGCCTGGGTATGGCCCCCGGCTCCAACATCGGTGCCGACTGCGCCATCTTCGAGGCAACGCATGGCTCCGCGCCCGATATCGCTGGCCAGGATATCGCCAACCCCACGGCCGAGATTCTGTCTGCGGCTATGATGCTCGATCATCTGGGCGAGAACGATGCGGCCAATCGTATCCGCGCCGCCGTGTCCGCCACGCTCGACGAGGGTAAGCAGGTTACCGGCGACGTGCGTCGTGCCCAGACCGGCTCCGTCGAGGGCGCCGTGGGCACGCAGGCCTTTGCCGATGCCGTTATCGCGCACCTGGCCTAAGACATGCAGGCTGCAAACGCCTAAATAGTACTTAAGTGTTTGCGTATAACCTAAGAATCAATACGCCCGGCACTCTGTCGGGCGTATTCTATTGAAGACTATGTTTCCTAACAAGGAGTAACTGATATGGGTCTGATTCAAAAGAAGGACGAGAAGGACGAGATCGACGGCATCCAGATCATCGAGCGCGGCGAAGGCCCCGACGGTGACGAGGACGAGAAGATCGATCTGGTCGCCGGTACGTCTGCCGAGCACATTGCCGCCGGCACGACGGCCGAGGAGGAGGACGCCCGACTGGAGGCTCAGATTGCCGCGGATGCCGCTGACGAGAATCTGATGCCCGAGGCCCAGGATGAGGACGATGATATTCTGGGTTCCGATGAAGACGACCATGCATCCAGGCACAAGAAGACGATGATTGCCGCCTTTGTGGTTGCCGTCGTGATCGCCGCCGTGGTCGGCTTCTTTATTGGCAATGGCGGCTTTGGCGGCAAGGGTGTCGGCTCGTCGACCCTGACCGAGGACCAGCTCGATTCGACCGTGGCAAGCTATAGCTACAACGGCAAGAAGAGCGACATCACCGCGCGCGAGGCCATCGAGAGCCAGTACAGCCTCGACACCGTCAAGGATAGCGATGGCAACTACACCGCTCCTTCTGCCGACGTCATCCTGTCCTACGTGCGCAACAAGATCCTGCTCGACGCTGCCGAGGACGAGGGCATTACCGTCTCCTCTAAGGAGATGAAGCAGTACGCCGAGGAATCCATCGGCACTTCGGACTACAAGACCATGGCCACGCAGTATGGCGTGTCCAAGGACCAGGCCAAGCAGATCGTCCGCCAGTCCGCGACGCTGCAGAAGCTCTACAAGAAGAAGGTGGGCGATAGCTCCGCAAGCATGCCGACCGCCCCGACCGAGCCTGCTGACGGCAACGAGGAGACCGCGAGCAAGGACTACGCCGATTACATCATCAAACTTGCCGGCGACGAGTGGGATAGCGAAAAGGGCACCTGGAAGGACGCCGATAGCACCTACGCTAAGGCCTTCGCTGACGATGCCTTTACGGCTGATAGCGCTACCTACAAGCAGGCCATGACCGCCTATTACACCGCCTACCAGCAGTACTCTTCGCAGGCTTCGAGCGCCAGCTCCAAGTGGACCGAGTATGCTAACGGCCTGTATGCCAAGGCCAACATCAGCATCTATGGTCTGTTTGCATAAAGATCTGTCTGAGCCGCCGAGCGCGTAACCGAAATATCTGAATAAGCCCGCTAGAACGGATGTTGTTCTAGCGGGCTATTTGCGTTTAGGCGCTGGTGGCTAAATTATGCCTATCAATCTTTACGTCCAAAAAGGTTATCGGCTTCATCGTCAGGCATATATTCCAGTACATCGCCCGGTTGGCAGTCGAGTGCCCGACATATCGCGTCAAGAGTTGAAAAACGTATGGCAGAAACCTTGCCCGTCTTAATGCGTGACATATTGACCTGGGAGATGCCCACGCGTTCCGCAAGCTCTTTGGATGAGATCTTGCGTTCGGCGAGCATGCGGTCAAGCCGCAGAATAATCATGGATTCCTCCTAGAGCAACTCGTCATCTTGTTTTTGCAGGATATACCCGTAGCGGAAGATGCTGGCAATCAGGCAAATAATCAGGCCTGCAAAGAGCATGGAGGGCTCGAATAACTGGCCGGCGAACGCATCCGTAAAGCTGCCGCCAAATCCTAAGAGTATCATTCCCGTGATTACGGCACCAAGAAGCCTCACGGCAACGCCGACGATAAGGAATAAATGTCCTACTCGACGAAGTGTCTGGTTACATTCAAGGTCAAAGGGCCTGCCTTCCTTTTCAATGTTGAAGAAAAGCCTGCGCACGCTTATCGCGATGGTAAGCGCGAGGCATGTTATCAAGAGGCTCCCTATGGCAGTGTGGCCATCGTGTGCGACGAGCATAAGTGGGGCCTGCGCATCGGTACCGACAATAGCCAGGCACGGCCCTTCGCCGGCTTGAAGTTCTACGGATTGGAGGCACGACCCTTGGGAGAGGCCGGGCAATATAAGTAGAAGGTCAATCGCAATGACTGCGAGGAGTCCCAGAGCGAGCGCTGTGGTAATGCAGATTGTGGCCCATTTGCAGATGCGAGCGAGCTTCCTCAGTTTGGCTATCGTCTGTTCGCGGCTGATGGTTTCATTCGATATAGATGCGTTTCGGTGGACCATAACCTCTCCAATCGGCGTTTTGGATGATACTTGTATCATATCATAATTAACGATAAACGATAAATAATTACGTATACTGAGTAAGTAATGATTGAAAACGATTAGCGTGAGCTATTAGCTCATTTTGGATGCCGGAGTTTGGCGTTCGGGGGATGAGGACAAATGCCAAAAACTTCCCGTGATCGCGCAAGCGCTCCATCGCGCTTCCCTAATTCATCTGGGAAAACAACTGCAAACGATTGCAAGTAACCGGTGAACGGTCGAAAACTACCGTTCACCGATAATCTCAAAACTGGTTCTAACTGGTATTAAGTCAAAAAGACCAATTCACATATCTCCACAATGACCTGCAATTTTTCTTCACGCTATTTTTAGCCGCCCTGCGTTGTTTAGACACAGGAAAAGATCCGATCTTTTGCCATAGCATTTCGAAACGGTTTCAAAACCGCAGGTAGAAGTGTTAACGACCGGTAAACGGTCGATTTATCACCGTGAGCGGTGCAAAAACGTTTTACCGTATGAATCAAGGAAAGCGACCTCTTCTGGGGTGATATAGTGACAACAACACGTCACGTGGTTACTACCAGTTTAGAAACCACTGGTCTTCAAAGAACGCTTTCCAAGAAGCTTTAAGGGCGAGCGCCCGCTGGCTTCCGAAAATCATCGGACTCAGATTGTACACACCTTCGGAAGGGAAATTTGAATGGTTGGCTTTATTCTTACCGGTCATGGACAGTTCGCACCCGGCCTTGCAAGCGCTATCGCGATGGTTGCCGGCGACCAGCCTGCTTTTACCGTCGTTCCTTTTGAGGGCGACCAGGCCGCATCCTACGGTGAGGATCTCCGCGCCGCTATTACCGCCATGCGCGAGGAGTGCGATGGCGTGCTCGTCTTTACCGACCTGCTTGGCGGCACCCCGTTCAACCAGTCGATGATGATTGCCCAGGATGTCGACAACGTCGAGGTTCTGACTGGCACCAACCTTCCCATGGTTATTGAGCTTCTGTTCCTCCGAGGCAATGCCACGCTCGCCGAGCTTGGCGAGCAGGCCGTGACCGTTGGACAGACGGGCGTCACCGCCCAGACGGTCGCATCCGTTGCCGGCTCCGAGGAAGAGGATATCTTCGGCGACGAGGACGGCATCTAATGGCCGATTTCGGAGCCAACGTCCTGAGCTCCTCGGTCGCCCTTTTAGGCCTGCTTGTCATCATGGGCTTGATTTACACCATCTGGTCGCAAATCAACATGAAGAAGAAGCAGAAGTACTTCAAGGAGCTGCACACCGAGCTCAAGCCGGGTCAAGAGGTTCTTTTCGCCGGCGGTATCTACGGAACCGTCAAAGGCATCGAAGGCGAGAAGGTCCAGATCAAAGTCCGATCCGGAGCCGTCGTAGATGTTTCGCGTTACGCGATTCAGGAGATCAAGTAACTGTCGTCAGCAAATAACGAAAGGAAGCTGATCAACATGGCAGAACCCAACATTCTTCTTACCCGCATCGATAACCGACTGGTTCATGGTCAGGTTGCCACCCAGTGGAACTCCACCCTGGGCTCCAACCTCATCCTCGTCGCCAACGACGACGTGGCGTCCAACACCATGCGCCAGAACCTCATGAAGATGGCCGCTCCCGCCGGCGTCGCTACGCGTTTCTTCTCTCTGCAGAAGACCATCGACGTCATTGGCAAGGCGAGCCCGCGCCAGAAGATCTTCATCGTGGCCGAAACACCGGAAGACGTGCTTACGCTCGTCAAGGGCGGTGTGCCTATAAAGAAGGTAAACATCGGCAACATGCACATGTCGGAAGGAAAGCGCCAAGTCGCCACCTCCGTCGCAGTTAACGACGAGGATGTCGCTGCGTTTAAAGAGCTGCAGGAATTGGGGGTGGAGTTGGAGATCAGGCGCGTTCCGAGCACGCCTGTTGAGGACACGAGCAAGCTCTTCTCGTAATCCTCGTGATCCACGTTGTCAGGAGTGAAACCCTGACGTTCTGTACGTGAAATCCAAAGTGCGTACATACATTTTGAAAGGAGGAGCAAGATGGAATACTCGATCATCCAGATCGCTCTGGTCTTCGTCGTCACGTTCATCGCGGCAATCGACCAGTTTGACTTCCTCGAGTCTCTCTATCAGCCCATCGTCACCGGCGCCGTCATCGGTCTTATCCTTGGCGACCTTAACACCGGTCTTCTCGTGGGTGGTACCTATCAGCTCATGACGATCGGCAACATGCCGATCGGAGGTGCTCAGCCGCCTAACGCCGTCATCGGCGGCATCATGGCAGCCATTCTCGCTATCGCCACGGGCCTCGAGCCCAACGCGGCAGTCGGCCTCGCCATTCCGTTCGCTCTGCTTGGCCAGCTTGGCGTTACCCTGGTCTTCACGCTTATGTCCCCGCTTATGTCCACGGCCGATAACATGGCTCACAACGCGGACACCAAGGGCATCGAGCGCCTGAACTACTTCGCCATGGCTCTGCTCGGCCTGATCTTCGCTGTCGTCGTCACCCTGTTCTTCATCGCTGGCGCTACCATCGGTCAGACCATCGCTTCTGCCATCCCGACTTGGCTGCAGACCGGTCTCTCCGCTGCAGGCGGCATGATGCGCTTCGTCGGCTTCGCCGTCCTGCTCAAGGTTATGATGAACCGCGATATGTGGGGCTTCTTCCTCATGGGCTTTGGCCTCGCGCTCATCACCGTTGCCAACGATTCGCTGGCAACCCCTGCTCTGCTCATCCTCGCTCTCATCGGCTTCGGCATCGCTTTCTGGGACTTCCAGCAGCAGACCGAGCTGAAGGGTGCAGCTGTTTCTGACGGAGGTGACTTCGAAGATGGCATCTAATGAGTATGTGATCCCGGAGCACTACGAGGATCTCACTCCTGCTCCGCAGCTCGACCAGAAGACCCTCAACAAGATGGCTTGGCGCTCCTGCTTCCTGCAGGCATCGTTCAACTACGAGCGCATGCAGGCCGCTGGCTGGCTTTACTCCATCATCCCCGGTCTGGAGAAGATCCACACCAACAAGAACGACCTCGCGGCTTCCATGAGCCACAACCTGGAGTTCTTCAACACCCACCCGTTCCTTGTCACCTTTGTTATGGGCATCGTGCTTTCGCTCGAGCAGAACAAGGTTGACATCCCCACGATCCGCGCCGTCCGCGTCGCCGCAATGGGCCCGCTCGGTGGTATCGGTGACGCCCTGTTCTGGCTGACGCTCGTGCCTATCACGGCCGGCATCACCTCCAACATGGCCATCAACGGCAACGCCGCTGCACCGATCATCTTCCTGGTGATCTTCAACGTCGTCCAGTTCGCTCTGCGCTTCTGGCTCATGAACTGGTCCTACAAGCTTGGCACCAGCGCTATTGACGCTCTGACCGCCAACATGCAGGCCTTCACGCGTGCCGCTTCCATCATGGGCGTCTTCGTCGTCGGTTGCCTGGTCGTCACCATGGGTGGCACCCAGATCAACCTCCAGATCCCCAACGGCACCACCCGTGGTCTCTCCGCTACTACCGTGATCGTCTCCGAGAAGGAGGCCGAGAACTTCACCGGTATGGAGGGCATCGATACCGAGACCGCTGAGGCCGGTACCATCGCCATGACCGATAAGGACGGCAACGCCCTTACCGCTTCCGATGCCGACGGCAACGCTGTCGAGTGCGGCGTCACCGATCTGGGTAACGGCATGGAGTCCGTGACCTACGGCACCGTTACCGAGGATCCGGTCAACTTCTCTGTTGCCGACACCCTCAACACCATCGTCCCGAAGCTCGTCCCGCTTATGCTTACGCTGCTGCTTTACTACATGTTCGCTAAGCACAGCTGGACCCCGACCAAGGGCATTCTCCTGCTCTTCGTCCTTGGCATCCTGGGCGCTGGCCCGCTTGGTCTCTGGCCGAGCATCTGGTAAGGCTCTAGCTTGAGGGGTGTGTCCCTACGCGGCTCACACCCCGACCCCTTAAGCCATGTGTATGTTAAAAGCCGCGTGCTCGAAAGAGCGCGCGGCTTTTGTTTTCTTAATGATTCGGGTGTGGCAGACAGATAATGCATAACACCCTAGGTAGTTAGCCGAATTCGAGCAAAAGGGAGGATAGGATGGCGATCGGAGCGCGTAAGCAACCGCTGTACGATCAGCTGGTCGATATTCTGACCGAAAAGATTGACCATGAATATCGCGCCGGTGACATGATTCCTTCCGAGCGCGAACTTTCGGAGCGCTATGGTCTCTCGCGCACTACGGTACGCCTGGCTCTGCAGGAACTGGAGCGTTTAGGACTGGTGGTTCGGCAGCACGGTCGCGGTACCTTTGTGACCGACCGTTCGGCAAAAGCAACCAATCTTATGCAGTCCTACAGCTTTACCGAGCAGATGCGCGCGATGGGTCGAGAACCCGAGACCACGATTCTCGAGTTTTGCGAGATGGAGGCCGATAAGAATCTGGCCGAGCATATGGGATTGCGCATCGGTGATCGCATTTTTAAGCTCAAGCGTCTTCGCTCTGCCGACAACATGCCCATGATGGTCGAACGCAGCTATCTACCGGTTCGTCAATTTCTGTCCCTAAAGCGACCGCTGCTGGAGCGTAAGCCGCTTTACGATGTGATTGAGCAGGACTTTCAGCAAAAGATTCGCGTGGCCGAAGAGGAGTTCTATGCGAGCATAGCCCGTCCCACCGATGCCCACCTTTTGGGAATTGTCGAGGGCTCGCCTGTGCTCGATTTGGTCAGGACTACGTATAACGAGTCAAACGAGGTAGTGGAGTACACACTTTCGGTTGCTCGTGCCGATCAGTTTAAATACAAGGTTTACCACCAGCGCAGTAACTAGTGCTCGCATCGTTTCCATAGGGTGATTCTTTGCATTTAACTGGTTACTACCAGATAACCAACCGAAGTGTATAATTGCACGTCAGAGGATTACTTCTAGAGAGAGGTATTAGAAATGTTCGAGAAGAGTGTCGAGGAGCTCACCGAGCTCGGCGCCCAGATCACCACGGCCGAGATTGCTCAGCAGCCCGAGCTTTGGCGTGATACGCTCAACATCTATCGCGAGAACAAGGAGGCCATCGAGGCCTTCCTGGCCGAGGCTCGCGCTATGGGCGAGGGTCGTCTGTCCGTTGTCTTCACCGGTGCCGGTACGTCCGACTACGTTGGCGATACCTGCGCCCCGTACCTGCGTCACGCTGGCAACACTGATCTCTACGACTTTAAGCCCATCGCCACGACCGACATCGTGAGCGCCCCGCGCGACTTCCTGCGCGCCGAGGATCCCACGCTCGTGGTTTCCTTTGCCCGCTCTGGCAACAGCCCCGAGAGCCTTGCCGCCGTTGCCGTTGCCAAGGAGCTCGTCCACAACGTCAAGTTCCTCAACATCACCTGCGCTCCCGAGGGCAAGCTTGCCGTCGAGTCTGCCGATGATCCCAATGCGCTGACGCTGCTCATTCCGCGCGCCAACGACAAGGGCTTCGCCATGACCGGTTCTTATTCCTGCATGACCCTGCTCTCCACCCTTATTTTCGACACTGCCTCTGACGAGCAGAAGGCCGAGTGGGTCGAGACGATTGCCAAGATGGGCGAGGAGGTCATCTCCCGTGAGCCCGAGATCGCCGATTACCTGGCTGGCGATTTCAACCGCGTGACCTACTTGGGTTCTGGCTCCTTCGGTGGCCTTGCTCAGGAGAGCCAGCTCAAGATCCTCGAGCTCGCTCACGGTCTGGTCGCTACTTCCTACGACACCTCCATGGGCTATCGTCACGGACCTAAGTCCTTCGTCGACGATAAGACGCTCGTCTTCGTGTTCGTCAACAACGACGCCTACACCCGTCAGTACGACATCGACATCCTCAACGAGATCGGTGGCGACGAGATCGCTCAGCACACCATCGCCGTTCAGCAGGAAGGTGCCACCGTCTATGAGGGTGAGTCCTTCACCTTTAAGGGCTACGAGGCACTTCCCGAGGGTTACCTTGCTCTGCCGTTCGTGATGTTTGCCCAGGCTATCAGCCTGCTCAACTCCGTCCGCGTGGGCAACACGCCCGATACGCCGAGCCCCACCGGCACGGTCAACCGCGTGGTTAAGGGCGTGACGATTCACCCCTTCACCGCTTAATCGCGTCCCCCTGTAAGGGCGCCCGTCCGCTCATAACGGCGGGCGGGCGCTTTTTGTTTTACGTGAGCTGGGTATAAGCATTACCACAGTCAACTGCTTTAGAAGCGAGGAGTGCATATGAGCACGTACGCAATTAAGGCTGACAAGTTCTTCTTGCCGGCAGGCCCGCAACTGGGCGGCTATCTTATGGTCGAGGATGGCGTTTTTGGCGCCTGGCAGGCCGACGAGCCCTCTTGCGAGATTAAGGACTACACGGGATCGTGGATCGCACCGGGTATGGTCGATACTCACATCCATGGCTTCTACAACCACTCAACTACCGATAACGATCCCGAGGGCATCGATATCAGCTCAACCGAGCTCGCCCGTCGCGGTACCACCAGCTGGCTGCCCACGACGTTCACCGATGGCGTCGAACAGATCAAGGACGCCTGCGCTGCTATCGCCAAGGCGGACGAGGGCCGCGGCCCCGACTTCTGCGGTGCCCGCATTCAGGGCATCTACCTGGAGGGCCCCTTCTTTACCATGAAGCACGTGGGCGCGCAGAACCCCGCTTACCTGATTGACCCCTCCGAGGAGGTTTTCGACCAGTGGCAGGAGGCTGCGGGCGGTCGCATCGTTAAGAGCGCCATGGCCGCCGAGCGCGACGGTGCCGCTGCTTATGCGGCTGCTCTGAACGCCAAGGGCGTGGTGACCAGCATCGGTCACTCCGACGCCACCTACGATGAGTGCATCGCCGCTATCAATGCCGGTGCCAGCTGCTTTACGCATACCTATAACGGCCAGCGCGGTCTGCATCACCGTGAGCCCGGTGTCGTGGGTGCTGCCATGTCCACGCCCGAGACCTACGCCGAGATCATCTGTGACGGCAAGCACGTAAACCCTGCCGCCATCAAGGCACTGCTGCAGGCAAAGGGCTGGCAGCACACGGTGCTCATCACCGACTGCCTGGGCTGCGGCGGCATGCCCGAGGGCAGCTACACCAGTGGTGGCATGGACGTCATCATGAAGGACAACCTGTGCTGGCTCGCCGACGGCAAAAGCATTGCCGGCTCGGTGCTCACGCTTGCCCAGGGCGTCAAGAACATTGTCGATTGGGGCATCGCCAGCGCTGATATCGCCATTCGCATGGCAACCGAGGTGCCGGCTCGCTCTGCGCACATCGAGGATAAGTGCGGCAGCATCATGCCGGGTCGCGACGCCGACTTTGTCGTGTTCGACCATGAGCTCACCCTCGTCGAGACGTATGTTGGCGGCCAGAGCGTCGGCAACGCCTTTACCGATTAACGATAGAAAAAGACGGCGGGCCCGAATCTGCTCGGACCCGCCGTATGGGTTAAACGCTCAAAAGCACCTTAACAGTTACAGCTTGTTAACGATCTTCTTTGCCGTGCGCTTGACGCCGGCCACAAGACCCCCCGCGGGATGCTCCTTTTCGTATGCTAGACGCTTCTCGCGCTTGGCGTACTCTTCGACGATGATGTCGCCATACTCGTCTTCGATCTTGTCGAAGAAGTCGACGGCGCCCTTAATTTCCTCAGCGGTCGGGTGTCCCTTCTGGACGCCGCCGGTGAGTTTGAACGGCCCCCACGTATCAAAGCCGGGACAGCCGTAGACGCCCATAAAGATGGCCTGCCTCATGCGGCAGATGCCATCGATATCCTTGCCGTACCACTTGTTTTTGCCACCGTAGGTCATAAGGCCAAACACCTTGTCCTGCGGCTGCAGCACGTTCGTGAGCACGCGTGCCATGTCCTTGTCGATCTCGGAGTAATAGATGCCCGTGGCGACACCGATCAGATGGTATTCGTGCAGGTCGGGGTACTCGTTTTTACCGAGTGACTTCACGTCGAGGGTATCGATCTCGGGGTGCGCCTCGACGATGGCGTCCACGAGCTTTTTCGTATTGCCGTGGTGGTGTGAGGCATAAAGGATGATGGTTCGCATAAGAAGGCCTTTCAGCTGTAATTGCATCAATGTCTGTATGGTACCCCGTTGCATGGCTGGGAAACCGGACGCATCGATGAACGTGCGGGTTTGTCCTTTGGTCAGGGCCGAGACGGGTTCTTGCGAGCAAAAAGCAGTTGTTCGAAAGGATGGACAATGGAATACGCTCTCTCCAACGATTCGATTTCTATCAAGGTCTCCACGGCCGGTGGTTCGTTTACCTCGATTGAGGCTGGAGGTCGCGAGTACTTGTGGCAGGGCGATCCCGCCGTGTGGTCCGGCCAGGCACCGATTTGCTTCCCGATTTGCGGAGGTTTGCGCGATAACAGCGCCATGACGTTTGCCGGACATCATGTGAAGCTCGCCCGCCATGGGTTTGCGCGCAAACAGGAGTGGAAGCTGCTGAGCCAGAGCGAGAACGAGCTGGCGATGTGCCTGGCTTCGGAGGATAACGCCGCGCTGCTGAGCGATTATCCGTATCCGTTTAAGCTTGTCGCCCGCTATACGCTCGAGGACGCCGCCGTGCGCGTCTCCTATGAGGTTACCAACGAGGGCACCGAGGACATGCCTTTCTTTATCGGTGGACACCCCGGCTTTAGGTGCCCGCTCGATGAGGGCGAGGCCTATACGGACTACGAGTTGCGTTTTGAGAAAGACGAGGCTGCTGAGCTTTGCGCTGCCGTCCCCTCGACTGGCTTGATTGACGTGACCAACCGCTCCAAGAACCCCATGGTGGGAAAGACGCTGCCTCTGTCACATGAGCTCTTCGATTTTGCGGAGACCATCTTTGACGTGCTCGAGAGCCGTCAGGTCACGCTTTCCAAAAAGGGCGAGGACAAGGGTGTTCGCCTGAGCTTTGAGGGCTTCCCGTACCTCATTGTGTGGAGCAAGCCCGAGGGTGATTTTGTGGCAGTTGAGCCCTGGGGCGGTCTTTCGACCTGCTCCGATGAGGACGACGTGCTTGAGCACAAGCGCGGCTGCCTTATCGCCAAGCCCAAAGAAACCATCGTGCGCTCGTTCACAATCGAGATTCTGTAGTCGCATGTAGCCAATTCGTTTTGCAAGGCATAAGGAGCCTGCGAGATAAGGAGCTAGAAATGATCCTCACCGTTACGATGAACCCGTCCGTCGATACGCGCTATCAGCTCGATGAGCTCATTATCGACGACGTCAACCGCGTGACGCCCGAAAAGACCGCCGGCGGTAAGGGCCTCAACGTGGCCCGCGTCCTGGGCCAGCTGGGCGACGATGTCGTGGCAACCGGCTTGCTTGGTGGTCATATGGGCGCCTATATGGCCGAGCTCATGGATGCTAACGGCATTAAGAATGATTTTGTGCCCATCAAGGGCGAGACTCGCATTTGTCTCAACATCCTCCACGCCGGCAACCAGACCGAGCTGCTCGAGAGCGGCCCGACGATTGCCCCCGAGGAGCTCGATGCCTTTACCGCCAAGTTCGCCGAGCTTGCGAGCAAGGCCGATGTCGTTACCATCTCGGGTTCGCTGCCCCGCGGCGTCGAGGCGGACTACTACGCTAAGATCACGGGCATTGCAGAGAACGCCGGCGCCAAGGTGCTGCTCGATACCTCGGGCGCCTCGCTCGAGGCTGCGCTCAAGTCCGAGGTCAAGCCTGAGCTGGTTAAGCCTAACCTGACCGAAATTAACGGCCTTCTGGGCACGAGCTTTACCACCGACGATGTGGACGAGCTCCGTTCCGCGCTCGCCTCTGACGCCCGCTTCTCCGATATCCCCTGGGTCGTCGTATCTATGGGCGCTGCCGGCTCCGTTGGTTTCCATAACGGCCGTGCGTTCCGCGCCAAGACCCCCGATATCCCCGCCGTTAACGCTACGGGCTCTGGCGATTCGACCATTGCCGGCTTCGCACATGCGATTGCTGCCGGAGCCGACGACGAGACGGTGCTGCGTACCGCCAACACCTGCGGCAAACTCAATGCCATGGATCCCATGACTGGCCACTTGGTTATGGATCGTTGGGACGAGGTTTACAACGGCGTTGTCGTGACCGAGCTGTAGGAGCTTGTGCTGCGGCCCCGGCATCGGTTGCCAGCTCATGTCGACGACAAGTGCAGTAGCATTATGCCGGGGCGCGACGCCGACACTGTCGTGTTCAATCCCGACCTTACCCTGGTCGAGACGCATGTGGGTGGCAACAGCGTCGGTAATGCGTTTGCCGAGTAGCCGCCAAAGAAACGATCCGAGAGGGGATTTAGATGATTTACGGTGCATTGGGCGATATCGAGGAGTACCGTGGAATGCTCAAGGGCCTCGACGTGCTGATCGACTGGCTCGAGGAGAACGATCCGGCGAAGCTCGAGGTCGGCAGCCATCCGATTCTGGGCGACAAGGTCTTTGCGAACGTCATGGCTCCCACGACGCGTCCCGAAGCCGAGGCTCACTATGAGACGCATCAGCGCTATCACGACCTGCAGATCGACGTCGAGGGTCGCGAGGCCTTTAAGGTTGCCACGGGCAGCCTGACGCTGGTTCAGGAGTTTGACGAGAAGGACGACTACGATCTGGTCGATTCCGACGCCTCGATCGCCGGCGATCTTGCTGACGACAAGTTTGCGCTGTTTGTTGCCGGCGAGCCTCACATGCCCACGCTCGAGTTCCAGGGCGATGGCGCGCAGCCGGTCAAGAAGATTTGCTTTAAGCTGCTTGCAGATGCTTACTGGGAGGAGTAGCGCGCTGCTCGGCTGAGCTGTTCGTGTTGCGAGCGTTATCCCTTGGGGGAGCTCGCTTGGGCCCCGCTGAACGCGGTTCCTTTGGGGATTGCGGTTGGCGGGGCTTTTGTTGAGTAGGAGAGTTTCCGGCGGCGTTGTGCTTGGATTGGCGGAAGCGCGCCCGAAATCAGCAACAAAAAAGCCGCCCGAAGGCGGCTATCTTGTGCAATGGAGCCAGCGACCGGGCTCGAACCGGTGACCCCCGCTTTACGAGTACGTGAATTCGGCATTTGACGAGATGAGGCCAATTTCACTGAATTAAAAGGAAGCGCAGGTAGAAATAGGTAATTAACAATTATTGAGCTAGCTATTAGAATCATATTTCCCACTATTTTCACACTTAGAGAGACTTGAAAGTGTGAAAAGTTTCGATTAGGCTTGCTGGCAAAGCTTTAAAGGCTTTGCCAGCAAGCCTAATCGAAAATCTAACGAGGGATATGATTGCAGGGATTGATAAAAAAGACCGCTCGCGGCACATCGGAATGCATCGATAAGAGCAAAGGCGTCTATCGGATTTATTTTTCCCTGGGAAAAGATCCGGAGACAGGACGGTACCGCCGTAGTCCGTCACGCAGGGTTCACTGCAGAAGCAAGAACCCGAAAAACTGGCCGAGTGAAGTCGCCAAGGCGCTGGAGGCCTATAGAGCTGAACTTGAGGGCGCTTCCAACCGTGGCAATGGTCCTCTGGGCCTATCAGATTATGCGGACAGGTTTCACGCGAACAGGGAGTCGACCATGGGATCACCTCTTGCTTATGAGCGTGAAGGTTTGGACATTCGTCACATACGCGAGCTGTTCGGCAATCCCGATCTCACTCGGCTTAAATCGGATGACGTTCGCACTGCTTATGCCAAGGCTAGAAAAGAAGGCCGATTCAGCGAAAGTGAAATTCGCCGCATCCACATCAAGCTCAAACAGGTAATGGAGGATGCCGTCGATAACGACCTCGTGGGCAAAAACCCTTGTAGGGGAGTGAAACTGCCCAAGCAGAATGTCGAGGCTCGTAAGGCGCTGAGCGCCGATGAGGCGGCAAGGCTTCTTGCGGTCCTTTTGGAGGAGAAGCCATCTTCCTTTATCACATGCACAATGCTTCTACTTCTCTGCGGTTTGAGGAAGGGGGAGGCCCTTGGTCTCTCATGGGAGGATTATGACCCCGACGCCAAGACTCTGAGGATAGTAAAGCAATATACGAACGACAGGACATTGAGGCCGCCTAAATCAAAGATGAGCAGGCGTAAGATTTCGGTTGGAAATGAACTTGCCGACTATCTGGACAGGTGGAAAGCCATTCAGCGGAGTGAGTTCGATTCCTTTGCAGTGGGGCAGACTGGAGAAACGCCCATTGTCCATTCCATTGGGATCGTTGACGCCGCCAACGGCAAACGGGCTCTTGTGACCCGGATGGATGGACATAACTATTCAAGGGCGTTTAGGCTGTTTGCGGCGAAAAACGGCTTCGGTACTTTTAAGGAGAGCAGGGAAGTCATTGGGAGTGACGGCGTCAAACGTACCCGCTATACGGGTTATAGCGGGCTGAAGCCTCATGAGCTTAGACATACGCAAGCGACTTTGCTCGTTGGTGCCAATGCGGACATTAAGACGATCCAGGCGCGTTTGGGCCATGCTAGCCCATCGACGACGCTGTCTATCTATAGCCACTTTATCGAGGCAAATGACCAGAAGGCAGCATCAGTGCTGGATGATCTGCTGAAGGGCTAAAAAGGGCTAAAAAAGAGGCCCCAAAGGGGCCTCTTTTTTAAGCGACATTGTTTCGGTAGATCATTGCGCCATATGGCGGCTCCAGCTCCATAGACTGATAGTAGCTGGCATCTAGAAGGTTGAAATAACAAATGATGGGGGCGGCTAGGTGCTCGTCCATATTTAGGTAATGTCCCTCATCATCTGTGACCAGTTTGACCTCGTCGCGCATCACGTCGGTCATGCGGGGCCAGAGTTTGGTTGCGCGCTGCAATTTGTCCTTTTGACTGTACTCTCCGTTATGGAAGAAGGCAAAATGAGGCGCATCGTATTTTGCGCCGCCGCGAATTTCGATAATTCCGACCTGGCTGCAAGACTTCGCGCATTCCTCTGTTTCCAATAAAGTCCAAGAGGAGGGGAGGACAGCGTAATCGCCGCCGAGGAGATCGACCCGTCTCATTCCCTGGGGCCTCTCCTCTTTCTCGCAATATAAAGAGAAATGGTCGTGGAGCCTCTGGAATTGCTCTCGATAAAGTTCCAATTGACTAAAACTCATTTCTTCTGATCCGTCAACGGGAAGGGCCTTCATTTCATTGGTGATTTGCCGAGCTTCCCTGAGGCACGCCTCATCGAGGGCCCTGGCGACCCTCGGCTGCAACCCCGTGAGCAGGTTGCATAGATAGTCGATAGCCTCGCCGGTGCTTCTGACTGATTCGGGGTTCTTGAGGCGTAGCTCTTCGATTTTCTCCGGGGTCGTCGCCTGAACAGTTGTTCCGAACTTAATTTTCCGCATCTTACTTCCGGATAATGGTAAACGTCCCATAACCACTCCAATCATCGTTGTATATATATTAAATCAGTCAGACAATAAAGTCTATACAGTCAGAAAGTGAATTAGAAATTAGAACTGTAACTAGATATGATTGTGCAACAGACAGTGTTACAATATAAACAGTAAGCGCCTGACCAGCTTGTTTGAAAGGAGTTATTTTATTTTCGGTCATTGATTAAAAAGCCGCCCGCCCTTCCCTATCTAAGTTTGGCGACGAAGGGGGAGGGGCGAGCTAGCCTGAAAGGATTCTACCATGATTGTAGAGCCTGAACCGTACGCTGCCGTACAAGCATCAACTGCGGTTTCTTCTGATTCCAACTTGGGCCACGAGCGCCTTCTTGGCATCGCTGAAGTGTGCAAGATAACCGGCTTGAGTCCGGTTACGGCCTCGAAGATGATGAAGGAGAGCGGGCGCGCGATTGCGTTGCACCGCCGCATTTACATCCTTGAATCGAGCTTCTTTGCATACCTCCATGAATTGGAGGCGAGCGAACCGTGCCGGCTTTAAATCCCATGAGCGTCGGCCTCGACGAGACCGCCTTGCGTATCTTAAAGAATAGGCCGCTTGGGCATATCGAACACGGTGCGCTGGATACTATCCTCGGAGGTCTTCGTCAATACCTGTGCATCGTCCCCGGCGGACCCGGTACGGGTAAAACAACGTTTATGCAGCAAATCGCCGACGGATGGGCCATTGCTGGCCATCCGGTGGTCATCTTTGAGGGCGAGCTCGGGCGAGACAGCATGCTCGCGAAGAGCCTCACCCGCATCTCGGGCGGCGAGCTCACGCACGATGATATGAACGGCGATGGCATGTCTGAGGACAAACGCGGGCTCTTCGAGAAGGTTCTCGACATTTACGCCCGCAGCATCGCCGAGCGAATGTATATCATTCCTGGTGAAATTAAATATGCCGGGATGCGAAAGGCAATCGAAGAGGTTGCCGATAAACATGGCGAACCGCCACTGGTTATTGTTGATTACGCGCAAATCGTCTCTTTGCCGCAGGAACTGCGCATTGCCGACGAGCGTATCGGTCTCAAGCTCGTCGCTTCCGAGCTCCGCCGAATCGTGGATGAGGCCCATTGTCCGCTCTTCGCTATCTCATCAATTAACCGCGTTAATTACGACAAGCAGACCACCGGGCTTCAGGCGATAGGCGGGTGCAACATGTTCGAGTATTCGGCAGATCTCGTTATGTCGCTTTCTATTAAGGGCGATAAGCCCGAAGAGCGTAATGCCAATATGTTGCTTAAAAAACGGCCCGTCATTGCTTCAATCACAAAGAACCGTTACGGTTCCTGCGGTATTGTCGAGTTTGAGTTCAACGCACCAGCAGCGATGTTTACCGAAATCGGCTAATTATGGAGCCCGGACCCTACATTGGTGGATACCGGGCTCCCAATCCATGCTTGTCGTCCGATGAGCTCGCGCGCGCCGAGAACAGGGATCTTCCTCTGCTCTCGGCCGATGAGCTCATTTGGGAATGGAAGCGCCTGCTCGATGCTCTCGATATCTATAGAGAACAATGGCGACCATACCGTATATATCTCGGCAGCTTGCCGGGAGTCCCCTTCGATGTCTGGGCGAGGGTGAGGATTGGGCGCATCGGTCAGATGCTCCAAACAATTTCAACTTAATAAAAGGGGCGGGGCCGATGCGTCGGCCCCGCTCGGATTGGATGGTTATGACTTCCATGAATACGCATATCAATGTACGGATGAGTGAGTCGCAGCGTAAGGCTATCGAGGAGAAGGCGGCGGCCATGAACATGCCGGCGTCCTCCTTCATGCGCGATGCCGCCCTGCTCTGCGGCGAGAAGCCGGTCAGGGTCGCCGACGCGGGGGAACTTGCCGGTATCAGGACTGAGTTGAAGAAGATCGGCACGAACCTCAACCAGGCGGTCCGCGCCCTCAACACCTACGGGTCCGATCCGGTCGTCCTCAATAATCTCAACCGGGCGACATCAATCGTCTCGACGGCGGTGGGCTGGGTCAACGACCTACTCGCCCGTGCGAGAGAGTAGGTGGTTCTCGTGAAGGAGAAGGTGGTCATGGCGCTGGTTTTCGCAGCGCTGCTTACCGCGGGGTTTGCGCCACTTATCGCCATTCCCCTCGATTGCATGATCCTCGGATTTCCAATCGAGCTGAGCTCGATCGGATTCACCCTGAGCGTGGATAACACCATTTGGTGGTGGATTAACGTGGGGCCTCATTGCGTCCCTGGCTGTCTCGCCTCGTTCGCGCTGTTCCTGTCGGTATTCGTGCTCATGCAGCTATCGGCTTCCTCGAAGGAGCGAGCCGCCGACGGAGGTGTACTTGGGGAGGCGCGGGTGAAAACGGGGCCGGAGACCATCCGGGGCTCGGAGATTTGGGACGGGCACGGACAGCCGAAAAGCAGAGGATTCGTGTACGGGTTTGAGAAGACGCTGTTCGGCTCCAAGTATCTGTTCGAACCGAGGCGGCACATGTTCCTCGACGGCTCAACGGGTGCCGGAAAATCAAGATCGCTGCTGATCCCGACAATTGATCTGCTGACGTATGGGGCGGATGACGGGGAATCGAGGCCGCAGACCATTATCGTGTCCGATGTGAAGAGTGAGCTCATCGAGTTGACGGGCGACGAGCTGGAGCGTCGCGGGTACCGGGTGCTTCTGCTGGACGCCCAGCATCCCGAGAAGAGCGACACGTTCAATCCACTGGAAATGGTCGATAGGCTCGCGAACGGGGGGAATCTGCCGGGGGCTGAGCAGGCCGCGGATGCCGTCGCCCGTATGCTCATCGCCGGGGAGGGCGATGCGAAGGCGAGCCACTGGACGGAATCCGCGCGGTCGCTGCTCGCCGCGACGATCCTTCTGGTCGTGCTGGACGAGGGCTGCCCGCGGGGCTGCAAGCACCTCGCGACGGTCTACCACATCATGTGCCTGGGGACGGAGGGGGCCGGCGAGGATCCGTGTGAGCCGCTGAAGGGCCTGTTCCGTTCCCTGCCGCAGGGGCATCCGGCCCGCTCGCGTGCCTCACAGTTCATCTCGAGCGGCGGCAACGAGCTGAGGAGCATCGTTTCCACGCTAAAGGTCAACCTGAGGATCTACGCTTCGGCGCCGATTGCGCGAATGGTCTCGGGCGATGATATCGATCCGAGTAGAATCCTGAGCGAGAAGACCGCGCTGTTCCTCCACGTGATGGACGAGGGCTCCCCCTACAACGCGATCGCGGCGGTCCTGTTCGAGCAGCTCTACGCTGCCGTGTATTCCATCGCGGACGCAGCTGGTGGAAAGCTGCCGCGGCCGGTGTCCATCCTCGGCGACGAATGGGGGAACCTGCCGAAGGTCGAGTGCCTGCCTAGCCTTCTCAGCCTTGGGCGCTCGTACGACCTGTTCTGGATGGGCGCAGTCCAGAACATCTCTCAGCTGAACAAGTACGGCGAGCGCGACGGACGGAAGAAGATCCTGGCAAACTGCGGCGTCAAGGTCGCCATGAAACTGGGCGAGGCCGAGGACCGCCAGTATTTCACCGAGCTAGTCGGGAAGACGACGCGGCACACCATGGGAACCAGCTCGAGCAGGGGGCCTTCGGGCGGTACGGGGTCGACATCCTACAGCGAGCACGCCGACGACCTGATTCATCCTTGGGAGTGGACGGAGATGTCCCCCGACAAGGACGGCGTCATCGTGGTGAAGACCGCGGAGAACGGCGTGGGCAGGGAACATGCGGGGTGCTTCCGGGCCCCTGTCTGCGATTGCACGCGGATGCCGACGAAGGAGCACTTCGATCTGGGGACGCGCGAGCACGAGGCGGCCAAGAGGATGGAATACCAGGCCAGGCTGATATCAAGGCAAATGGGTCGTGAGGACGGCGTCGATCTCTGGACTCCCGAATTCGAGGAAGAGGCCGCGGAGCCGCCTGTTGCCGACGGATGGTCCGGCCTCTTCGTCGACTGACGGCGGTTTTTGAAGGGAGTTGGAAAATGACCGCAATCAAGCAGGCGAGCGTCATGAGCGGGGAGCACCTCCAAAACCTCAAGCGGTATTTCGATTGGGACAGGGAGAAAGTCCTGGACCACGATACCCAGCACATCATCGATGAGGATCGATGGTTCGAGGAAATGGACGCCACCCGGGAGGCGGCCGGGCACAACCGGCCCGGGAAGCAGGGCGCAAGGTGCACGTACATGCAGCATCAGGTGATCGGCTTCAACCCGGACGAGTGCTCCTGCAACGGCGGGCCGATGACGCCCTCGCGTTGCATGGAGTACGCGAGGGACTACATCGCCAAGCGCTATCCCAACCAGGAGATCGTGATTGTGCTGCATGAGGAGAGGTGCAGGTCGGATGGATCGGCCCGATTCGCCGCTCACCTCGCCATCAATAGGACGGACCTCGAGACTGGGCGGCGTCTGAACGACGGGCCGGCGAGGGCGGCGGCGAAATCCCGCGTGAGAACGGTGAAGGAGCTCGATACGAAGTACGGCCTGAGCCAGCTCGAAAGGGGCCTCTCGAACTCGAAGGTGCACGCGCGCCAGCCCGGTCGCGAGGAGCGCGAGATGGCAAAGAAGGGGAGATCCGACAAATCCGAGAACGCAAGGGTCCGAGCGATTGTCGCCCAGAGGGCAGAGGAGGTCGGGAGGCTCAAGAGCTGCCCCGACCGCTTCGGAGAGTTTGCAAGGCGGTTGGAATCGGATGGGATCGAGATCGCCCGATCCAAGCGGGGGGCGCTGCAATACCGCTATCACTCGGAGTCCCTCGGCAAGACGAGGAAGATCAACGGCGCGAGGCTCGGCTACGCCGTCAACCGCTCGACCGGGCGGATTATGAGGTTCACGGCAAGGGGAATCGACCTTGCCATACGGGCCGCGTGGGAGCTGGCTCGCGAGGGTGTGGATGACGAAAGAGGCCGGGACTGACTTTCATATCTGAGGTCCGTGCAACAGCCGGTAAGCCTGTTGCACGGTTCTGCGGGAGCGACTTTGGAGCGGTTCGCACATCCCGGCTTCGGCCGGGCAAGATATTCCGTTGCACGGAATACATATCTTGCATGCCCCGAGAAGCGTAGGCCGAATCGACCGGAGTGCAACGGGACAGGTGAGCGGAGGCGCAGTGATGGCGACCCAGGGGAGCCATCGAACGGAGCCGGAGCGAGAGCCGGCGGGGCGATCGCGAGTTGAAGCCGAGTGATTGTCCCGCCGTTCACGGCCCGCCGGCGGCGGCCCGGGGTTCCAAGGGGACTCGTCCCTTTGGCGCGAAGGGGTCCGGGGATGGCGCGAGACATCCCCGTGAAACGCCGCGACGGGCACGCCCCTGTTAGCGTCAATCTAATTTTCACCAGTTTCACTAATCAAACGCGCCGTTCGCGCAAAGGCGGCTTCACCGCTTGCGCTAACGTATTTTCACCGATTCCGGTCACGCCTTGACGGGTCCGTCCCTCGGCAGGTCCTTCAGCCTGTAGGACCTGCCGGCTATCTTGACCAGGTGGCAGTGGTGGCAGTGGTGGCACACCCTGTCCGCGATCGCGCTCGCCGTCACGTCGTCCCCGAACACCCTGCCCCAGCCGCCGATCCCCACGTCGGCGGTGATGATCGTCGAGCGCTGCTCGTAGCGCGTCAATATCAGCTGGAACAACAGGTCCGCGCCCACGCTGCCGACGTCGAGGTAGCCGAGCTCGTCGATGATCAGCAGCCTCGAGTGGGCGTAGTACTTGAGCCTCTTCTTGAGGATGCCGCGCGACGAGGCGTCCTCCAGGTCCTCGACGAGCCGGGCGCAGTCCACGAACCTGACCTCGCGCCCCGCCCTGACGGCCTCAATGCCCAGCGCGACGGCGAGGTGCGTCTTGCCCACGCCGGGGCTCCCCACGAGCAGGACGTTCTCGGCCCGCTCGACGAACCTCAGGGTCGCGAGCTCCTCGATCTCTGCGCGCGGGACCGACGGCTGGAAGTCCCAGTCGAAGTCCGCCAGCCCTTGACGTAGGGGAACCCCGACGACCGAATGCGCTGGTTGGTGATCCTGACCTCCCGGGCGGCGACCTCGACGCGCGTCATCTCCTCGAAGGCGGAGGCGAAGCCCCGCTCGCCCGCGGCGACCATCCTCACGTAGTCGGGCAGGGACGCCGCCATCTCGTGCAGCCCGAGCGCGGAGAGGTCGACCTCGCCAGGTCCATCGCGCGCCACAGCCGCGGCCTTGGCGACCTGTCGTAGCATTCGCTGCCCTCCCGCAGACGGGGCACCGCAGCCCGAAACTCGTCCACGGCCTGACGCCGACGATTATCCTGCCGCCGTCGATGCTGGCGTACTCGATCACGGTGTGGACCAGCGCGAGCGCGCGGCTTAGTATCCTGTTCATGCGTCAGGGCCTTTCCGGTAGGTTGATGTAGCAAGCGAAATCCTACCCTGCCCGGCGCGGAAACGGCCCCCTCTCGGCGCCGTTTCCCTTATATGCGGAACTTTTTTGCATCCACCTGCGGAAAAATTGATGTCTCGTCCACAGAAACTACCGAAGAGCCTAAAATCGGCTCATATTCAAACAGACACAAGGAGGGATTAATTATGGAATGGAGCTTTGACGAAATAAGGGGATTTATCCCGAAATCGATTTCTCTCCCATACTCAAGAGAGGAAAAGAACGGGTACCGCTCTGTTCTAACCGGACGCGATGAGCTGAACTATATCATGTTGAACGGAAGCGGGAGCTACATCGTCTCTCTGTGCGATGGTAAAAACACCGTCGAAACAATCCTTAATCGGATGTGCGACAAGTTTCCAGACGCCAATCCGGACATGCTCAAATCTGACTTAGCCTCGGCAATGAGAGGTTTCAGCGTATCGAGACTAATAGGATGGGTCAAAACTCCGACCGAAAATGGCACACCCATTGCCGATGAGATTTGCGTGGACAATGGGACCCATATACGGCTTGCCCAAGAAAACGATATTCGCCTGATTTGCTCCCTGGCAAGCCAGGCGAGCTCATCAGAACCAGAAAGTCCCACAATTGTCTACGGTTGGCCTCTTTCCGTCGAGCAGTATGAACGACCGCTAGAGGTGCGAAACGGATTGTTCAATCTGAGCAAGGAATTTTTCATTGTATATGAGTCAGGGAGACCAACCGGTCTACTCGGCCTCGCCCCCTCCAGCAATCCCTTACTCAGATACGCAGACATCTGTCTTCTTTTGTGCCCCGCAAGCATCGCCGTTCAATGTATTGCCGCTGCGGCCAGCTTCTATCGTCAAGAATTTTGCGATGTTCCCAATTTTTTCCACCTGAACCTAACCAGCAAGGAAATTGCATCAAACGAAGGAATTCGAAATCTTATCAATGAGCCAGAATTCACTTGCGCTGGCACTTTTCCAGGTGAGTGCAGCGACGGCGACTGCATGAATGTATACTGTTTTTCAGAAGTCTGTTAAGAGGAACCATGGGACGAGTTTCGGAAAACAAGTACACCAACGTTCTCAGAGCGCCACATCACGTCGCCCTTGACATAACAAACAAGTGCAACTTGAGATGTCTGCACTGCTATAACAGCAGCGGCGAGAATGAGGTCATGCACGACGAGTTGACCTCAGATGAACTTTTTGTTTTCGCAAAGGAAATGGCAGACATGTCGCTTTACAGCATGTGTTTCTGTGGAGGAGAAACCTTGTTGCGCAGTAAAGATATCTTGCGCTGCCTTCCCATATTGCGAGATGGGAATGTTGCAGCGAGCCTGGTAACCAACGGGCTTCTCCTCACGGAATCCCTTCTCCGAGATTTAGAAGATTCCGGACTCAAAAGCATCCAATTTAGCCTAGACGGCATTGGGTCAGCTCACGATAGGCTGAGGGGACATGAGGGAGCCTTCGAAATCGTCGAAGAAGCAGTTGCCACCGTACTCAACCATTCCGATTTGCACCTTGCTATCGCATTTACGCCCACGTCGTTCAACACCGAACAGTTTCCCGATGTCATCTCACTATTAGATGAGATTTTCACCAAATCTAACAGGCCGAAGAGGACGCCGGGTGACTTTATCGAACTACGTGTCCAACCCCTCATGGTTTTGGGCCGTGCGCGAAAGAACACATTTATTAGACCGGACTATTCCCAATACCGTACGTTGATTCACGCCATTCAAGAGGACGACTTCCTTCGGAAGCACCCGAATGTCCGACCGCAATGGGGCGACCCCGTCGACCATCTAATTCGCTTCTCTGATAACCGATATCTATTAGATCAGGTTTCAGTGCACGCAAACGGCGACATCGTCGTTTCTCCGTATATCCCGTTAGTGGTTGGCAACATCAGAAACCACCCTCTTGAGGATTACTGGAACAACGGACTTAGCTCAATTTGGTCCACAAAACTGGTTCAAGACCTCTGTAACCACATGTGGACCATTGACGACATGGAGCGTATGTCCGACACAATTTGCGATATAGATATGGGAGGTGATCTACACGTTGACCTGATTGATGATACCGCGGATGAACTGTTGAACTCATCGTTGAAGGAGATGTTGGGTTAAATGTACGAGAAGCCCGTAGTAGACAACATGAATCCGACCAGAGCATCGACTCTTGGAACGGAAACTTGGTTCGACATGTATTACATCGTGTGGGGAGCAAATGTGGCGGTCGGAGTCACCGCAGTTGGAGCCTATGAACTGGTCCTCATCACTTTTGCCGCAGCACTTCCCCTCAGCGAGCAAGGTGGCCAAGACGAGCAATGAGTCCTGAAGCGCTAAGATCATCCATTGGCGGCATGGTAGGAGGAATCTGCTTTCTCGTTGTCGGGGTGTTAATGGTAAAGACCGGCAATCCCGGCCTGATTCACAGTTACCATATCGCTCATATTCCAAGCGAGAAGATTCCTCTTGTTGCCAGATTGGTCGGACTCGGAATAGCGTTGACGGGAGCCGGTCTCGTTCTCGCGGGCATCATTGCCTTTGCGTCCCAAATCCCATTATCGGCATCGGCGGCTTTCATTCTGCCGCTCATCATAATCTTTGCCGGTCTTGGCGTCTCCTTGCTAACGATCGTAGTGTTCACATTTCGACCATGGTCATAATGGATTTCCTATTGCATGAAACTTCAGGCGCATGCCCAACAAACAATGAAAAAATTTACAGCTTTAGTCGGACGGCTGTTTTATTTTTCAGCCGTCCGACTGCCGTGCGCGGCCTATTGATCGAACATAAAATTCCCGTTTCTATGAGGATCCAGCTCGCAAAGACTCTCTATGGAAGCGCTCGTGCCGATTAGTCGCCGCTTCGTTTCCACCGAACCGCGGTGTAAGGTGTCATCAGTTGGTATTTCATACCTGATAGATTGGGGCCATTCTTGATTCGGTACGTCTTATCGAAGTTTAGTAAAACAAAGGGTGCTTTCACGTTCATTGCCATCACGACGATTGGAATCGCCCTTTCCTATGCCGCACCATATGTGAACGGAAAGTTCTTAGATTTCCTTCTTGCCAATCGCAGCGAGAAGGATGCTGTGCTTTTTGCGCTCTTCGTAGCTTCAATAGGGGTCTTTTCTGCCTTATTTTCATATTTTGCAGGAACGTTATCTATCCGTATATCCACAAAGCTTTCTTTTGACCTACTCAGGGAAACCGTCTTGCGCTTTGAGCGAGTTAATTTTCTGACGAACCGAACAACCGACTCAGCCTATACGACGCAAAGGATTTTCACTGACTCAGGTGTTGTTTCTTCTTTCGTTCTAACAAACTTTATCAGCGCTCCCCTGTCTGTTGTCGCCATTCCTTTCGTGTTGCTCGTCATATGGTCGGTTGATCCACTCCTCGCACTATTCTCCATCCTCCTTCTTGTGGCATATCTCTTCGTTATTACCGGATTGCGAAAGCTTCTATATAAAGTCATGTACGAGAAGAAGGAGGCAGATAGCGCTTTCTATGCCGTAATAGCATCGCAGTTGAATCAGATTCTCAACATTCAGTTAACGTCTTCATACAATAAAAGCGAGCTAGCACTTGACACCGGATTTGAAAAGTATTTTCCAAAGGTCTTGCACTCGGGAAAGCTCTCATTCTCACTAACATCGATTGACAGCCTTTTTGCTGCCGTGTTTCAAGCGATAATACTCATCGTATCCGGAGTGCGAATCATCAATGGAACCATGACGATAGGCGAATACACCATCGTCGGTGCATATTTTGCCGTCCTATTTAAAACCTTGAAAAACACGATGAACCTGTTCAAGTCCTATCAGGATGCCAAGGCTTCGTGGGACAGGATGAGCGCCATGGGAAAGGTAGGACCGGAACCAGAGCAAGATCAGACAGGTTTAGTCAAGATTGACACAATAAATCGCATTTCTGTTTCCAAGTTGGATTTTACGGTACCCCTTCCAGACGGATCTCCCCGAAAGGTTCTTGACGGATTTTCCTTCGATTTCTCCGGCCCTGGAACATACTGCATAACCGGAGAAAATGGAAGAGGAAAAACGTCGCTCCTTTACCTGCTCCTTGGGCTGTATCCATCGGCAGGCAAAGTAACATACAACGACATGCCGATTGAAAAATGCAATTTGGATTACATACGTTCAGACACGATATCGTGCTGCCCCCAACCGTGCTTCGCTCCAGATGAGACGGTTCGGGACCTGTTGGATTATTTCAACACCCCATTTTTTACAAAGCACCAGCATATGAATGAGCTACCGTCGTTGACAACCAGCATAGAGGGCTTGCTTGAGAAACGTTGTCCTGAACTTTCGGGTGGTGAGCTGCGCCGTGTATACTTGTGGTCGGCAATTTCCCGTAATCCATCAGTCTTGGTGCTCGATGAGCCTACAACTGGATTGGATGAAACAAGCCGAGCCGAACTCGCTTCGTATGTCAGAAACAACAAATTGAAACAGCTCATTATCATTGTTTCACATGATAATGAGCTGGCAAATGCAGCGGAAACGATCGTCAGTCTAGATAACGCGTCACACCGTTGCGCAAATCGATAGGACCGCATCGAGTCGCAGCAATTGCAGAAGGCTAAGCTATAATGATTGCCCTTTACCCATGCGTATCTCAAGGCCTTCGATGATGATCCTTGATACCGTGGTGTTGTGTTCCGCCGCGTAGGTGCTCATCTCTTGCTTCTGCTCTTCCGTAACCCAAAAGGTGATGCACTCCCCTTTCTTGCGACTTGTCGAATCCCCTTTGTTTCGTGTGTCTTGATTACCCATGAGGGTCATGCTCGCCTCTCCAACGGGCATGACGCGGCGAGTTGGCTTCTTAATTGCCACCGTAAATCTCCTTATCCTCCTCGATGCCCTCCTTCACCTGTTTGAGTAATTGTCCTCTTTGACACCGGCGATATTGCGCTTACACACCGTCCGCTCACATCCCGAATATTGCCGTTCGGCACCGCCGATATTCCCGTCGGCACCGTCCCCCTGGTACGTTCCGGCTGTCCATGCAGCCGAGACCAAGGAGGTACAGCATGGCGAGAAGGATAAGGGCCAGGGAGGCCCTCAGGCTCCGTGCGTCCGGCCTGTCGCAGAACGCGATAGCCCGCGCGGCGCATTGATTGGAAGGCTGTATGGACGTCAGGCTGCTTGGAAAGAAAAACGAGGGCGAGGGCCTTGGGGTCGCTGTTCTCGTTGATTCGGCTTTTGCAGAGTTAAAAGACAAGAGCGATGAGCAGTTGGCGGAGGCCCAGAGATTTTTGATTGACTTTATGAAAAAAGTTGCTCGGCTAAAGGGAGTGAGAATTGATCGGCCCCATTTCCTCCGCTCGGAGCTGAGGAGGAAGGGTGTCCATAAAGATGTCGGCGAGTTTGCCGTGGAAACGACCCCCGTTACCGCCGGAATCGATGTGGGCCTGATCGATAGAATTGCTAGAGAAGTAATTGATTATGAGGCAAAGAAGTCAACCGCCTTTTCCTTTGCAGCGGGTCTTCCCGGAGGTGTCGCGATGGTGGGCACCATTCCTGCCGATATTACGTAATACTACGTGCACGCATTCAGGATTATGCAGAAACTGGCATACCTGTATGGCTGGCAGACCTTTTTTGAAGAATGTGACGACGTTGATGACGAGACTCTCTACGAAATGGCAGTGTTGCTCGGTGTGATGATGGGTGTAGGCAGCGCGAATTCGATGCTAACCGTAATCGCCAAAAACGCCCAAGAGGCGGTCGCGAAAAAGGTCGCTCGCCAGTCGCTAACCAAGACCAGTTGGTATCCGATCCTGAAGAAGCTCTTGAGCTTCATGGGTATCAAGATAACAAAGCAGACGGTGGGGGATGCCGCTGGCAAGGTTGTTGTGGGCGTCGGTGGCGTAATCTCTGGTGCTATCACCTTTATGGGTCTTTCAAAGGGGTCGGCGCGCTTGTGTAGGCAGCTTAAGTGCTTGCCGCAGGCAAACGAGCGGATTCCTGGCACTGGGTACTATGAAAAGGATGAGGCCGCGGTTGCCAAGAAGAGGATTGACGTAGCGGAACCCCTCTTTATCGAAAAGTTCGGATTTTACTCCCATATTCTACGGCTCTATTGTTGAATATGCTGACCGGCTGGAGGAGTCACTGGCGACTAGAGAAGCGAAGCTGGATGCATATAATCCGGACGTTCTTCTCTGATACTCAGCGGAATTAGGCTATGCGTAACAGGATTGTTGTTCGATCTAATGTGAACGTTGGATGATGCTAACTATTTATGGAAAACAGTTAAAAAAGTTTTTCACCCCTTTTTCACTCCTCGGAGAAGGAGGAAAGAGACGCGAAAACAAAAAAGCTCAAAAGCAATTACGCTTCTGAGCTGCACTAATGCAATGGAGCCAGCGACCGGGCTCGAACCGGTGACCCCCGCTTTACGAGAGCGGTGCTCTACCAACTGAGCTACGCTGGCGGCCATGTGATGGCGCAACTGAGGCGTCAACGGCTGTCTATGATACGGGACATCGCAAATCCGCGCAAGTGTTCTGACGGCTTTTCTCACTTTAAATGCACTAATATTGGAGACGCGATGTCTTGCTCTTACGGGTCTCAAACAGAATGGGGCAGCGATGACTCAACCCAAGATTCTTCTCGCACGCATCGACGACCGTTTCATTTACGGACAAGACGTTGAGCTGTGGAACGAAGCCGTGGGTTCCAACCTTGTCCTAATCGTCAACGATGAGATCGCGGCAGATTCGCGCCAATGGGCACCCATGAGGGTGGCGGCGCCAGAAGGCGTTTGGACGCGGTTTTTCTCGGTGCAAAGGACCATCGACGTCATTCATACCGCAACGCCTCGCCAATTGATTCTGATCATGGTGGCCTCACCCTCCGATGCGCTCGCGCTGGTTAAGGGCGGTGTGCCGATCACCAAGATCAGCATTGGTCATATGCAGGCAGGGGAGGGCAAGCGTCCCGCAACGCCCGCAGTTGCCGTAGACGACACAGACGTCGCTGTTCTCAGAGAGCTGCAAAAGCTCGGCATAGAACTAGAAATCCGCTATCTCCCCAGTTCCGCCCCCGACCCCATCGGCAATCTGTTCAACTGATCCCTTGGGGACGGAGGAAAACGGATCATTTTGCCTTCGTAGGGGATCTGTGTGGCGCTGTCCGCCAAAACTATGCCGGTTTACTACGATGAATTGCTTATCGCCGAGCATGCCAAATTTGCAGAGAATAAAACCGCAGGTAGACGAGTTGCTAATTTTTTATAAACCAGCGCGTGGTCGGACATAGTGGGTTCATCGTAGTAATTCGGCATAGTTTTGTTATGTCACCAATTCGGTGGCATCGAAAAGAAGGATTTAGGCATGAAGCAGCGCCCGTCGGCGGTGGTGCCGGCGGGCGTTGCTGTGCGAGATGTCGCGTTGTGGGCCTAGTGCCTCATAAAGTGGTATTCGATCATATTGCTGTAGGGGTGACCCGGACCCACAATGCCCTGCGGGAACAGCGGCTGGTGCGGCGTGTCGGGGTACATCTCGGCCTCGAGGGCAAAGCCGGCGCCCCAGCCATAGTTGGCATCGTCCTTGGCGTGCTCGTCGCCCAGCCAGTTGCCGGTGTAGAGTTGCACGCCCGGGGCGGTGGTGTAGTAGTCCAGCTCACGACCGGTCCACATCTCCTCGACATGTAGGGCGCGACGCAGGTTGCGGCCGTACTGATAGCCATCGATGCACAGGCAGTGATCGTAGCCACGGGCCTGCTTAATCTGCGGGTCGTCGGCCTCCATGCCGGGTGCGACGGGGCGCAGCTCGCGAAAGTCAAACGGTGTTCCCTCGACCGGAGCGATTTCGCCGGTGGGGATGTTCTGCTCGTTAATGGGCAAGTAGTGGGCAGCGTTGGCGATAAAGAAGTGCTCACAGTCCATGCCGGCGTTATGGCCGGCAAGGTTAAAGTACGTGTGGTTGGTCATGGACACGTAGGTGGCGCGGTCGCTCTCGCAACCATACTCGATGCGGAAGACTCCGGTGCGCGTAACGGTAAACACAGCCGTAAAGATTCGGTTGCCGGGCAGGCCCAGCTCGCCATCCTTAAGCGAGGTGGTCATGCGCACGGCGTTGTGAGTCTCGTCGAGCTCAACGTCCCATACGCGCTTGTGCAGACCATGCTCAAGATCGCTGTGCAGGTTGTTGACGCCTTCGTTGGCCGGCATATGCCAGTCCGTGCCGTCGATGGTGATCGTGGCGCCCGCGGTGCGGTTTGCCACGGGGCCGATGGTCGCGCCAAAGCAGGCGGGGTTGTCAAAGTAATCCTCGAGCTTATCGAAGCCCAGCACCACATCGCGCACGTTGCCGGGAATGTCGGGCACATCGATACCCAGCACGGTGGCGCCATAGTCCATAATGCGAACGCAGATCTCGGGCCCGTTGAGGGTGTAACGATGAACGGGGGTACCGCACGGCGCGGTGCCGAAAAGCTCGGAAGTGATCATTTGGTTCCTAACATCGAGGTATTTCCGACAAACTGTAGCGCGAACAGGTGAGATTATCACTACACCCCACTAAAGCAGGGGGTATTTTTCTCAAAAAAGTGATGATTGGAGCTGTGCTGGCGTTGATTTTTGACGCGCACGAGTCTGATACAATTTGTTCGTTACTGTTTGAATGATATGTGCGCAAAGAACGGCGAGGATTCATCGTGATTAAGGCGGAGCGACAGGATAAGGTTCGTCAGCTGCTCGAGGAACAGGGCACGGTCTCGGTCAAGGAGATCTCGGACGCACTGGGCGTCTCGGATATGACGATCCGCCGCGATCTTGAGGAGCTTGCGAGCCTAGGTGAGATTGAGCGCGTGCACGGTGGAGCCCGTAGCGCGCAGGGCCGTCCACATGCTATGTTGCGCCACGAGTATTCGCACAGCGAAAAGCGTACCAAGCATGCCGAGGAAAAGCTGCAGATCGCGCGCCGCGCCGTTGAGCTCATCGAGGAGGGCTCGACCATCTTTTTGGGTACGGGCACCACGGTTGAGCAGATGGCCTCGATGCTGCCGGCGTTTCGCCTGCGCATCGTGACCAATTCGCTTTCGGTGTTTAACTTGCTTGAGGCGCGCGAAGACTGCGACCTGTGCCTCGTGGGCGGCATGTACCGTCGCCGCACCGCCGCTTTTGTGGGACCAACGGCCGAGGATACCCTGCGTGCGTTGGGCATCGACGCGGCGTTTATCGGCGCCAACGGCATTCTGGATGGCGATGTGTCTACGTCCAATATGGACGAGGGCCGTATCCAGCAGCTCGCCTTTAGCAAGGCAGACTCGCGCTACTTGATCGCCGATTCAAGCAAGATCGGCAAGCGCGACTTCTACACCTTCTGCCGCCTGGACAGCTTGGACGCCGTGGTGTGCGAGCCGGGCATCGCCGCCGAGAATCGCGCCGCCATCGAGGAACACACGCAGGTCATCTGCTAGCTTAGGTATTACAGATCTAGATATTTCGAACCGGGTGCCCCCGTTCATCTCAATCTGTAACAATTGGGGCCGAAAATCCCTGCTAGATGTTACAAATCGAGACAAACGGCCTGCTCGGGTCGAGCCAAAACAAAAAAGCCGCATGCGAACCCGTGGAGGGATTCGCATGCGGCCGACAGGGGGTATGCGGCTTGAATTAGGCCATGAGCAGGCCGGTCTCCGCGACGTTCTTGTACCAGTACGCGCTCGCCTTGGGATAGCGCTTCTGGGTCTCGAAGTCGATGTAGAACAGGCCGTAGCGCTTGTTGTAGCCGTTGGTCCAGGAGAACTGGTCCTGCAGCGACCACACAAAGTAACCGTCGACGTTTACGCCGCCGTCGATTGCCTTGAGGATCCATGCGAGATGCTGGCGCATGTAGTCGATGCGAGGGGCGTCGTCGATAAAGCCGTCCTCGAAGTCGTCCTTATAGCCCATGCCGTTCTCGGTGATGTAGATCTTCTTGTAGTTGGGGTAATCGTTCTTAATGCGGAGCAGCAGGTCGTAGAGGCCCTCGGGATAGATGATCCAGTCCCAATCGGTGGTGGGTACGCCTTCGCGCACGCATGACTCGCCCACGCCCTTGAGGAACCAGCGCGAGGAGCCCTTGTCGCCGGTGCCATTGTGGTTGATGTCGTTTTCGCCCTCGGCGGCACGCAGGAACTGGCACTTGTAGGTGTTGACGCCCAGGCAATCGTTGTAGGGGAGCGCGGCGGTCAGCGCGGCGATGTCCTCGTCGCGGACGTCGAGCTCGCCGCCGGCGATATGGGCCAGCTTGGTCGCGGCCTCCATGGTGTCGGCTGCATAGTGGCCGCGGAAGGTGGCGTCGAGTACCCAGCGGTTGTTGATGACGTCGGCCATACGAGCCGCCTCGCAGTCGGCAGCGCTGTTGGGATCGAGGGGATACTTGGGCTCCAGGTTCTGGACAATGCCGATCTCGCCCTCAAAGCCGCCCTCATGGAAGGCGACGACAGCCTTGGCGTGGGCCACCATCATGTTGTGCATGAGCTGGAAGGCCTTGTCCAGGCGGTACTTCTCGCCGTGCGGCCAGTTGCCGACGATAAAGCTGCCCTCGGCGGTTGCGGGAATCTCGTTAAAGGTAAACCAGTGCTTGACCTCGGTGAACTCGGCAAAGCAGAACTTGGCGTACTCGACGAAGGCGTCGATGGTCGTGCGCGTCAGGAAACCCTCGCCGCCGTTCTGGTAAAAGGCCTCGGGCGTATCGAAGTGATCGAGCGTGACATAGGGGATAACGCCAGCTTTGTTGCAGGTGGCGAAAAGCTCGTGATAGAAAGCGACACCCTCGGGGTTAATCTCGCCGGTGCCACTGGGGAAGATGCGGCTCCAAGCGATGGAGACGCGAATGCCGTTAATGCCGAAGCGCTGGCACAAGTCGATATCGACCGGATATTTGTTGTAGAAGTCGCTTGCGGGGTCGGGGGAGAAGCGACCCTGAGCAGCCAGGAAATCGTCCCAGGGCACTTTGCCCTTGCCGTGCGTGCGGGTCTCACCCTCAACCTGGTAAGCGGCGGTGGCGCCGCCAAACACAAAGCCGTCGGGGAACTGCATGGGGTTGGTCATGAGTCATCCTTTCTGTGGGATACGAATAGGGAGAGGTGCCCGAACTGGGGATCCGGGCACCAACAGAGGGAGGAACTAGTCGAGGTTCTCGCGGAGCCACTTGATGGCGCCAGCGGGGTCGCGAGTAAGGTCGATATATTCCTTACCGCGCGGGGCGAGCAGCTTAATGCCCAGACGATCGGTGTCGGCCTTCATGTCGTTGTAGTAGCTACGAACCTGCGGAGCGAGCACGATGACGTCGTACTGATCCATGATGGCAGTGTGCTGGCCATAGGCGCCTGCGGAGGAAGCGATGTTCTCTCCGGTCTGTGCGGCACCTTCCTTGATGGCGTTGGCAAGCATGGCAGAGGTGCCGGCGCCGGCGCACAGGACGAGGACCTTCAGGCCATCGACATCCTTCTTGGCGGATGCATCGGCAGCGGGCTCGGGCTGATCGGCGACAGGCTTGCTGTCGGCGGCGGCAACGGTCGTCTCGACGGAAGCGGTAGCCTGCTCGACAGCGGGCGCAGGGGCGTTGGCGGCGATGGCGGCGGCACCATCGGACTCGAGACCCAGCTCGGCGGCGCGCTCGGCCTCCTGGTCGCAGAGCAGCTTATCGTATGCCTTCAAGAACGGTAGGTAGATGATGGCGTCCAGCAAGATGATGATCGCGACAAATACCAGGGCGATAAGCTGGAAGTTCGTGGTGATGAAGATGCCGATGGGGGCAGGGGTAGCCCAAGGCACCACGAAGGAGAAGCCGTTCATGCCCACGTTGTCGATAAAGAACTTGGCAACACTCACGTTGACGCAGCCGGCGGCAACAAAGGGGATGAGCATGTAGGGGTTAAGGATCATCGGCGCGCCAAAGAGCAGCGGTTCGTTGACAGCGAAGGCAACAGGAACAATCGAGGCCTTACCGACGGCTTTGAGCTGCTTGGACTTCATAAAGAGAATCAGCAGAAGCGGCACGATGAACGTGGCGCCGGTGCCGCCGAACTCACCCACGAGCGACATGTTGAAGGTGAGGGAATGGGCGGGGTGACCACCGGCCAGCAGAACCTGCAGGTTCTCGGCCTGGTTGGCAAGACGGATGGGGTCGATGCCCGGCTGGACGATCGAGGGGCCGTGGACGCCGATGAACCAGAAGAACGCGGTGGCTGCCTGGATAAGGATAAGGCCAGGATAGGTTTCTGCAGCGGTAAAGAGCGGGGAGAGCAGTTTGATAAGCAGCTCGGAGAACGGAACGCCCATGAGGTTGCGCACGACGACATCGATAATGCCGCAGATGATGACGGCGCCGCCAAAGGGGATGATGTCGCGGAAGTTCTGAGCGATGGCGCCCGGGACCTCCTTGGGCAGCTTAATGGTCAGATCGCGCGAGACGCAGAATTTGTAGACCCACACGGTAATGAACGCGGCGATATAGGCCGAGAACAGACCGCGCGTACCCATGCTGGTGCAATCGAAGACCGAAAGCTCGGAGCCGTTGAACTTGGTGGTGAACTGCGTAACAGCGAGCAGCAGCATGCTGCACTGGGCGGCCACCATGGTGGAGCCGTCGTTGAGCACCTTGCCGGCGGGCATGCGACGGTTCATGGAAGCCGTGAAGTTCTTGGCGGTGGTGCCGGCAACCATGATGCCCATGACGCCCATGGTGAAGTTGTACAGCTTGTTGCACCAGTCGATGAGCGGCTGGGGCAGCGTGATGCCAACTACGCCGGGAAGGGTGGCAATGAGCAGAAAGATCGAAGAGGTGAGGACAATGGGCATGCACCCAAGGAATCCGTCCTTAATAGCCTGGAGGTAGATGTTCCTCGAGATCTTCTCAAAGAACGGCTGATGCTTTTCGAGCATCTTTACGATGGCGTCCATAGAGCTCCTTTGCTACTTAATGCGCGACGCATGTGGATGGAACTGGTCGTCGATGGATGGTCAGGACTGCCCGGAAACCTTCCTGCTTAAGGAAGGCATTGCCAAATGACAACGTTGTCATTTCGTTAATGACAACGTAAGACATTTTTGGAAGAGCAACAAGGATTTACGGGTGAACGGTCGATATTGTCCGATAAACGGCTGATTTGTCAGTCGGGCAGGTAGTGTATGCTAGAACACAAAAAACAAGCGATGCAAAACCGACTGGAGAAGCAGTGGCAACGATGGACAAGAAAAACGTCTCGATGAACGATGTGGCGATTGCCGCAGGTGTTTCTCTCAAGACGGTGTCGCGTGTGATCAACGAGCCCGATAGCGTGCGAGAGTCGACACGCGATAAAGTCCATTCCGCAATGGAGGCGCTCGGGTTTCGAACCAACTTTGCCGCGCGTTCGCTCAAGTTGGGCCGTTACGGGTGCATCGGCGTGGTGATGTTTCACTTGTCGGGCGGCGCCGTGGACATGATTGACGGTATCGCCGATGCCGCCGAAGAACGCGGCTTTGCGCTCACGATGATCAAAAAGCGGGCAGGGGAGAAGATGACCCTTGCCGACGCAGCGCGCAGGATGTCGCAGCTGCCTGTTGATGGCATGATCTTCAATCTGCGCCAGATGGTCGATGACTTTGATACCTTTGAGGCGCCGAAAGACCTCAAGACGGTGATTATCACACCGATGGAACATCCTACCTGCTCTACCGTCAGTGACGACCAAGAGGGCGGCGCGCGTATGGCGTGCGAGTACTTTTTGGACCACGGTCACAAGAACGTGTACTTCGTTTCGGGTAAGAAAGAGTCGCTGTCGAGCCAGTGCCGTATGAAAGGTTGGCGTGCGGCACTCGAGGCACGTGGCATTGAGCCGTCCGAGCCTCTGCAAGGCGATTGGAATGCGGATAGTGGCTATGCCGCGGGCCTTGTGCTTGCCGATAAACCCGATTGCACGGCGATCCTCGCTGCTAACGACTGCATGGCAAACGGTGTGATGATGGCTCTACGTGACAAAGGGCTCAGTGTGCCCGACGACGTGTCCGTGATCGGCTTCGACGATGAGCTCTACAAGACGATTCCCAACTCGATTCTGACGTCGGTGAAGTTTCGCCACCGCGAGCTGGGCATCCGTGCGCTTAACGAGGTCGTTGCGGGTTTGGAAGCCCCGAGCTCCAGAAGTCGTACGCTTGTCTCGGGCGTGTTGGTCGAGCGTGCGAGCGTGCGGGATTTGCGGGCGTAGGCGTGCTCGGCTCGTTCATCTCAACCTGTAACAGGTAGGGCCGAAAATCTCAGCTAGATGTTACAGATTGAGACAAACGTGCGGTACGGTCTGCCCAAAAAAGGCCGGGGGCGGCGCGTCGTGTGACGTGCCGCCCCCGGCTGAGAAATGGGGACAGGTTATGTGAGCGGGGCAATTCCGCTGGTCGCAAGCCGCTAGTCCAGACGACGGGTCTGCGCTACGTGCTTATACCAGTAGGCGCTTGCCTTGGGCGTGCGCTTCTGGGTTTCAAAGTCAACGTAGAAGAAGCCATAACGCTTGTTGTAGCCATTGGTCCAGGAGAACTGATCCTGCAGGCTCCACAGGAAGTAACCGCCCACGTTGACACCCACCTCCATGGCCTTGAGCAGCCAGCGCAGGTGCTGCTCGATGTAGTCGATGCGCGGCTGGTCGTCCACAAAACCGTCCTTGCAGGGGTCCTTGTAGCCCATGCCGTTCTCGGTGATGAAAATCTGCTTGTAGTTGGGGTAGCGCTGCTTAATGTAGACGAGCAGGTCGAACAGGCCCTCGGGATAGATGATCCAGTCCCAGTCGGTGGTGGGGATGCCGGGCTTGTTTACGTGCTCGCCAATACCCTTGACGCGCCAGCGGCCGGTGCCCTTCTCGCCCGTACCGTTGTGGTGCAGGTCGTTCTCGCCATCGTAAGCCTTGAGGAAGCGACACTGGTAGTTGTTAACGCCCAGGTAGTCGTTGTAGAGCGCGGCCTCGCGCATGATTTTCAGATCCTCGTCCGGGATCTCGATGGTGCCGCCCGAGACGGCAGCCAGGCGGTTGGCGCACTCGAGGGTGTCGGGAGCATAGTCGCCGCGGAAGGTGGCGTCGAGCAAGAACTGGTTCTGCAGCACGTGCTCGTTATTGGCGGCTTTGATGTCGGCGGGGTCGTTCTCGTTGAGCGGATACTTAAACTCCAACGACTGGATGACGCCGATCTTGCCCTTAAAGCCGCCGTTGTGGAAGGCCAGTACGGCCTTGGCGTGGGCGAGCATCATGTTGTGCTCGCACTGGAAGGCCTCGGCAAGATGCGCCTTGACGCCACCGGGGAAGGTGCCCTCGATGTAGGTGTTGGAGGCGTTCGCCCAGATCTCGTTAAAGGTGAACCAGTAGGTCACCTGGTCGGCGTACTCCTTAAAGCAGAAGGTGGCAAAGTCCACAAATGCGTCGATGGTCTCGCGGTTGAGGAAGTCGCCCTTCTCAAAGAGGGGCAGCGGCGTGTCAAAGTGATGCAGCGTGACGAACGGCTCAACATGGTGCTTATGGCATTCGGCGAAGAGGTCGTGGTAGAACTGGACGCCCTCGGGGTTGATCTCGCCGGTGCCGTTGGGGAAGATGCGGCTCCAGGCGATGGAGAGGCGGATGCCGTTGATGCCAAACTCCTCGCACAGTTCCAGGTCGACGGGGTACTGGTTGTAGAAGTCCGAAGCGGGATCGGGGGAAAAGCGCCCCTGGGCCTCCAGGAAGTCGTCCCAGGCAACCTTGCCCTTACCGTGAGTGCGGGTCTCGCCCTCTACCTGGTAGGCAGCAGTGGCGCCGCCAAAGACAAAGTCCTCGGGAAACTGCGCAGGCGGGTTAGTGACGCTAGCAGGGTTAACGGACATGATGATCCAATCGTCTAAATTGAAGGGCCAGCCGGTCTTGGATGGTCGGCTGGCCCTGAGCGTTACTTACTTCGAGAGTTGCTCGCTTACGAAGGCGAGAGACTTGTCGCCGTTCTGGGAGAGCTCGATGTACTGCTTGCCACGGCAGGCGACGCACTTGTTGCCCACGCGCTCGCAGTCCTTCTGAAGGTCGGCCAGGTAGCTTGCGGCCTGCGGGGCCAGGACGACCAGGTCAAAGTCGGGGAGCATGTCAACGTGGTTGCCATAGGCCTCGGCAGCGGTCTCGAGGTTAATACCGCGCTCCCTGGCAGCCTTGGCCAGCGCGTTGGCGAGCAGGCCCGAGGTACCGCCGCCCTGGCAGAGTACGAGCACGCGCCTGCCGTTGAGGTCGCTGGCGGTCGCAGCCTCGGTGGCGGACGCTGCGGAAGCGGCGGGGGAGTCGGCCTTCACGGCCTCGGCAGCAGCGCCGGCGGCAACGCTCTTGGCGTCAGCCTTGCCCTGGAAGGCATCGTTGAGCTTGGCGGCCTTCTCGGCGTTCTTGGCGGCGAGCTCCTCCTGGGAGATCTCGGCCTCCTCGGCGCACTTCTGGGCGTCATAGGCACGGAAGAACGGGTAGTACAGAACGAAGTCGATGACCAGGATAAGGGCGAGCATCACAAAAGCGAGCGGCTGGAAGCCCAGGCCCATGATGGTGCCGATGGGGCCGGGGACGGTCCAAGGCAGGGTGTACATAAAGCCGTTCATGCCCAAGAAGTCGATAAAGATCTTGAGGATCCAGATGTTGGCGATCGGGGCAAAGACAAACGGGACAAAGAAGACGGGGTTGAGCACGATGGGCGCGGCGAACAGCAGCGGCTCGTTGACGGCAAAGCAGACGGGGACGATGGCGGCCTTACCGACGGCGCGCATCTCCTGAGACTTGGCCAGGAAGCAGAACATAAAGACCAGGACGAGCGTGGCGCCGGTGCCGCCCATGCAGACGACGAAGTACTGGGCACCCTGGGTCAGGACAGCGGAAGCGTGCTGGCCAGCCTGGAACGCAGCCAGGTTGTCGGTCATGTTGGCAACGAGGGCGGCGGCGATGGCGGGCTCGACGATCGAGGGGCCGTGGACGCCCACGAACCAGAACAGGCTCATGGCGCCGTAGATCACAGCGAGGCCGATGTAGCCATCGGCAGCGGTGAACAGGGGCTGGAACACCTGGATGACGCCCTGGGCAAAGCAGAAGCCAAAAGCAGCGCGGAAGGCGATGTCAAAGACCCAAAAGACGGTGATGCAAACGGAGAAGGGGATGATGTCCTTAAAGGTCTGCGAAATGTTGGGCGGAACCTGCTCGGGCATCTTGACGGTGATGTTGCGCTTAATGAAGAACTTGTAGATGATGCCAGTCACAAACGCAGCGATGAAAGCGGTCAGCAGGCCCTTGGAACCAAGGTAGGTGGTGTTGAAACCGCTGGCGGCGTCCGTGGCGATCGTGTCGCTCGAAAGGAGCAAGAAGCCGATGATGGCCGCGCACATGCACGAGATGAAGTTGATCTGGTTGTTCTTGGGCAGATCGCGGTTCTGAGCGTCGGCGAAGTGCTTGGCCGTGGTGGCGGCGCAGGCGATGGCCAGGATGCCCATGGAGTAGTTGTAGCACTTCCACAGGGCGTTGTTGATGTCATCGGGCCAGTAGAAACCCCAGATGTTGGGGACCGAGGCTACCAGGCAAAAGATGGACGAGAAGATGATGATGGGGATGACGGAGATAAAGCCGTCGCGGATCGCCTTGAGGTACTTGTTGCGGGCGATCGCGTTGAAAAAGGGCTGGCCCTTTTCGATGATGGCGATGAGTTGCTCCATGCAATGCTCCTAAGAGTCGGTGGGTTAGCAACGATGGTAGCTTTTGGCGTTCGGTTGCCAAAATGTTGACGTTGCCATTTTGTGACACAAAAAAAGACGCGAACCGGTGGTTCCTGTGCCTGCGAACCGTCGATTCCTTACGCGTAAACGTTTGAGCCGCCCGGTGGCTCTGTGTTTGCACAATGGCAACGTTAACATTTGGGCACCAAAAGCCGTTCGGGGAAGCAAAAATGTCGGTGAACGGTAGGTTTTGGGTGGTGAGCGTATGGTGGGGGAGGCGTTGGATATACTTGAAGGCGTTTCATTTGAATGCGCAGGGTGCCACCAATGGCATCGTTGACATAGAAAGATCAATCTATGGCCGCTGTTAAAAAATCGGTATCCGTCAAAGACGTGGCGCGCCTCGCGGGCGTCTCGGAGCAGACGGTCTCGCGCACCGTGCACGATTCGCCCAGCGTGCGCCCCGAGACCAAGGAACGCGTGCGTGCCGCCATGCGCGAGCTGGGGTATCGCCCCAATTTTGCCGGTCGATCGCTGCGCCGTGGCAGGTTTAAGACCGTCGGCGTCGCCATGTTCAACATTACCGGTACCGGCAACCTCGACCGTATGGAGGGCTTTGCCGCCGCGGCCGACAAACATGGCTATGCCATCACCCTCACTAAAGTAGACGGGCATCCGTATACCCTCGAGAGCGCATCGTCGCGCATGAGCGCACTGCCGGTGGATGGCATGGTTGTGATTATGAACCGCATGCCGGCGGACTTTGGAACCTTCGAGCCGCTGCCCGGCATGCAGACGGTGCTCGTTACGATGTTGGAGCACCCGCTCTGTTCGACGGTCGATAACGACCAGTTCGATTGTTCGCGCCAGGTGGTCGAGTACTTGCTGGGGCGGGGGCACAAAACCGTGCACTTTATCTCGTGTCCCGAGCGCTCGCTTTCGGGCATGCGGCGCGAGGAAGGCTGGCGCGAGACATTGCGTGCGCATGGCATTGAGCCCCCGCAGCTCGTGCGCGGCGATTGGACGGCACAGAGCGGGTATGCTGCCGGTCAGGCTCTGGCGGACGATCCGACCTGTACGGCCATTTATGCCTCCAACGATGCCATGGCATATGGCTGCATCCGTGGGCTCGAGTCGCGCGGGAAGCGCGTGCCCCAGGACGTGAGCGTGGTGGGTGTTGATGACAGTCTGGGCGACATCGTGCCCGATTGTCGCCTGACTACGGTGCGCTTTGACAACAAGCGCGTCGGCATGTGGGCGGTCGATAAGATCGCCGGTGCCGAGGGCGTTGAACCCGGTGTGGAGCACATGCTGTTTCCGGGCGTACTCGTCGAGGGCGATACGGTGCGCGATTGGCGCTAGGGCACGGGCCTGTTTGGGTTTCCGCTAATTGTGTTCGATATTGTTCAGATTGGTTTAAAAACCGTTCGCGGGCGAAAAGTGACCGTTCATAGCTTGAAATTACGTTTTGCGCTGTTCTTTTTTGTTTGAATGTTAATGTTTCTGCCATACAGAACGCAGCGCGTATGCCCGGACGCGATGCTCTCCATTGGTTCATATGTGAAAGGAACGCAATATGGCAACCAAAGAAGAAATCTCGATGGTTGGATTCGAGATTGTCGCATACGCAGGTGACGCCCAGACCGATCTGCTTGCAGCGCTCGATGCTGCTCGCGAGGGTGACTTTGAGAAGGCCGAGCAGCTGCACAAGGATGCCAGCGATGCGCTCATCGGTGCCCACGACACGCAGACCAAGCTGCTTTCGCAGGAGGCCGGCGGTGGCGAGATGGAGATGACCTTCATCATGGCTCACGCTCAGGACACCCTCATGACCACTATGATCCTGGAGAAGCAGGCCCGCTTTACCATCGATGCCTACAAGCGCATCGCCGAGCTCGAGGCCAAGCTCGCCTAACGAGCCCTCACAACCAAGTCCCCTTCCATAAGCCCTGCCGCTATCCGCAGCAGGGCTTTTTCTGTCCTCCTCCAAGTTGCGGTGAAATAGGGACTGAATAGGGGCCGACGGGCGCAAAACAATCCCTATTCCACCGCAACTCATCCGGAGATAGTCATTGGGGACAGTCTTGGTGCGCTCTGTTCGTCTTCCCGTTCGTTTTTTGCTCGGTGGGTATACTTCCTTTCGCATTAAGCCCCGGACTGAGGAGGTATCCAAATGCCGGATAACGGGTCAATACAAAAAAGAGACGCGCACGAGATGGCTCATGGGCGTCCTGTCCAGATAACCGAGCACACGACGGTAACCGAGCTGCAGCCCAGTCTGTCCGATGTCGTGTGCGCAAACAAAAAGCTGCAGATTGGCTTTATCGTTGCGCTCGTGGTACTGGCGCTGCTGTCGGGCTTTGTAGCTCGTCCGCATTTCGCCGATACCAAGACTTGGGACTCCACCATCGAGGTCATCGATCAAAAGAAGGGCAATGTTTTGGCGCTCACGACCTCGTGCGTCGCCCTATCTGCGGGTATCACTGCGCTGCCGGGCGATACGGGAACGCCGGTTGCCGAGCAGCTCGCGCAGCTTTCGGGTAACTTGGGCATCGTGCTTGCCGTGCTCTACCTCGAGAAATACCTGCTGACCATTTTGTGGTCGGTTGGCCTGGGCATCCTGATCCCGTTTGCGCTGGTGCTCCTTGCGGTGTCGCTCGGCATTCACGGGCGCTGGAGCACGAGCGCCGTCCTGCGCCGCGTGGCGACTCGCGTGCTGGTGGTCGCCACGATCGGCATGGCGTTGGTGCCTGCAAGCGTATGGGTGTCGCAAAAGGTCGACGAAACGTATCGAGTGAGCATCGAAGCGGCCGAGCAAAAGGCGGCCGACGCTGCGGGTACGGCAAATAGTGATAGCTCCAAAGCAAGCAAGAAAAAGACCGAGTCCACAGAGTCCAAGAACGTGCTTGAGCAGCTTGCCGACGGTGCCTCAAGCCTGGTCACGTCGGTAACCAGTGGTGCCAAGCAGATGACCGACGAGATCGTGCAGCAGGTGACCGACCTTATCGAAGGCGTCATCGTGATGATCGTGACCTCGTGCGTGATTCCATTGCTGGTGCTCGCGGCGTTTTTGTGGCTGGGGCACACCCTGCTGGGGATTGATATTTCCGGCCCGGCGAACTATTTGACGGGTCGCTTTCTGAGCGCTCCGTCCAAGCACGCCAAAAAGGGCGGGCAGTCCGAGTAGCTAAAACAGCTGTATATACCGGGGAATACCGCCGAAGGGCGGCCGAGACACGTTCTCGGCCGCCCTTTTGTTTGTTGAATACGTGGCAGGGCGGGCTTTCCCCGATTCCAAACGGTCAGCAATCATCCGCGAACGGTATTTGTTCAAAAAAGAACAAAGACAAACAAATAATTCTTGCAGTTGATGTTCGAATGTGTTCAAATAAACATGAACAGTGAAGAACCGCACATTCAGATGCCCGGACCTGAACGCGATTCAACACTTCCAAACAGAAACTACGCACCTGCGTATCTCTCAAGGAGGATGTCATGAGGGTTGTAATCGCTTCCGATGCCGACGGTATGTCGATGAAGGAGTCCATCAAGGAGATGCTCATCGCCGACGGTCACGAGGTCGTCGACTATTCCGAGACCCCTGCCGCGGACTTTGTCGATTCCGCGACCGCCGTTGCCAAGGACCTGCTGGAGCACAAGGATTCCCAGGGCTTCGCATTCGATAAGTACGGCGTCGGCTCCTATATGGCCGCCGTCAAGATCAAGGGCATGGTCGTCGCCAACATTTCCGACGAGCGTTCCGCTTACATGACCCGCGAGCACAACGGCTCGCGCATGGTCACCATGGGCCCGGGCGTTGTGGGCACCGAGGTCGCCAAGAAGATCGCCCGCGAGTTCCTGCGCGCCCAGTACGCCGGCGGCCGTCACCAGATCCGTGTCGACATGCTCAACAGGATGGCCTAACGAGAGCCACCGAGAACTCGAACTTCTACCTCAACTTGTGAATTCAGACGAAAGGACGTTCTGATGAAGAAGACCATCGCAATCGGTTGCGACCATATCGTTACGGACGAGAAGATCTATCTGGCCGACCGCCTGGAGCAGGCTGGCTACAAGGTGCTCGACTGCGGCACCTACAGCCACACCCGTACGCACTATCCCATCTACGGCAAGGCCGTGGGCGAGGCCGTTGCCAGCGGCAAGGCCGACTTTGGTGTGGCCCTGTGCGGCACCGGCATTGGCATCACCAACGCCGTCAACAAGGTCCCCGGCGCCCGTTGCGCCCTGGTCCGCGACATGACCTCTGCCCTGTATGCCCGTCGTGAGCTCAACGCCAACATCGTGGGCTTTGGTGGCAAGATCACCGGCGAGTTCCTGATGGCCGACATCATGCTTGCCTTCCTGGAGGAGCCCTACGAGAAGACTCCCGAGCACGATGCCCTGATCGCTAAGATCGACGCCTGCAACAAGGCCGATGCCGAGGCTCAGGCCGACCCGCACTTCTTTGACGAGTTCCTCGAGAAGTGGGACCGCGGCGAATACCACGACTAAGGAGGTTACGCGGTTTTACCAAACCGCGTAACCGGCCGACGCTGCGAAGCCATCTGGTGGGCAATCTGCCGTTCAGCTTCGACGGCATGACCAGAAGGTCAATGCCGCCTTGCTTCACGGCACCTTGCCTCACCAGCTGGCTTCTCGCTGACGTTGGGGGTACCTGTGGGGTTACCGCTGTTGTTGCGAAGCTTTCTGGTTCGGTAAGCTGCTCCGATAACACGTTTGCTTGCTGAGCTTGTGTGCTTCGTTTTGGTGGTACCCGGCATTCTGCAGCTTTTCAATTGACGGCTCGCGTTTCTGTGAGGGGGCGCGGGCCGGTTTTCTATCAGCCCTATTGACTTGGCGGGCTGTCGTAAGAAAGGGAAGGCTCCTATGGAGTTTGTTCTTGATAACGGTTCTATCCGCGTAGCACTGAGCACGGCGGGCGGGTCGTTCACTTCTATTGCGGCCAACGGCCGTGAGTACCTGTGGCAGGGTGACCCGGCGGTCTGGTCGGGCCAGGCGCCCATTTGTTTCCCGATCTGCGGTGGCCTTCGTGACGGTCACGCAATGACCATGGGCGGCCGCGAGGTAAAGCTCGCCCGCCACGGCTTTGCGCGCAAGCAGGAGTGGAAGCTCGAGGAACAGACCGACAACATGGTTGCGCTGAGCTTAAGCTCTGCCGACCATGCCGAGTTGCTCGAGCAGTACCCGTATCCGTTTAAGATCGTTGCTCGTTACACGATCGATTCGGAAAAGGTGGCCGTGTCGTACGAGGTGACCAATGAGGGCACCGAGGACATGCCGTTCTTTGTGGGCGGTCACCCCGGCTTTAAGTGCCCGCTCGACGAGGGCGAGTCCTATGACGACTACGAGCTTCGTTTTGAGCAGCGTGAGGCCACCGACCTCTGCACTGCCGTTCCCTCGACGGGCCTGATTGATGTTGAGCATCGCAGCAAGAACCCCATGATCGGCCAGAACCTGCCGCTTACCCATGAACTCTTTGACTTCGCGGAGACCATCTTCGACGTGCTCGAGAGCCGCGTGGTTACGCTGACCAAGAAAACCGAGGACAAGGGCGTGCGCCTGACGTTCCCCGATATGCCGTACCTGATTGTGTGGAGCAAGCCCGAGGGCGACTTTGTGGCTGTTGAACCGTGGGGTGGTCTGTCCACCTGCTCCGACGAGGACGATATCCTGGAGCACAAGCGTGGCTGCCTGGTGGCCAAGCCGGGAGAGACTGTCACCCGCGGCTTTGAGATCGAGATCCTTTAACGAGTTATCGTATGTTTGGGGCGGGTCATGCCGCCCCGGAACAGGAGTTCAACATGATTCTGACCGTTACCATGAACCCGTCGATTGATACGCGCTATCAGCTCGACAAGCTGATCATCGACGATGTTAACCGTGTGACGCCCGAAAAGACCGCTGGCGGCAAGGGCCTCAACGTGAGCCGTGTGCTGCTGCAGTTGGGCGACGATGTGCTCGCGACCGGTCTGCTCGGCGGCCACATGGGTGCCTATATGGCCGAGCTTATGGATGCCGACGGCGTCAAGAACGACTTTGTGCCCATCGCCGGCGAGACGCGCATTTGCCTGAATATCCTGCACGAGGGCAATCAGACCGAGCTGCTGGAGAGCGGCCCGCAGATCGCCCCGGCCGAGCTCGAGGCCTTTACGGCCAAGTTCGCCGAGCTTGCAGCGAAGGCGGACGTTGTGACGCTTTCGGGCTCGCTGCCGCGTGGCGTCGATGCCGGCTACTATGCCGAGCTCGTCAGGATCGCCGAGGAGGCGGGCGCCAAGGTGCTGCTCGACACCTCGGGTGCATCGCTGGAGGCCGCGCTGGAGTCCGACGCAAAGCCCGAGCTCGTAAAGCCCAATCTGACCGAGATTAACGGCCTGCTGGGTACGTCCTTTACGACCGATGATGTCGATGCCCTGCGCGAGGCGCTTGCCGCCGATGACCGTTTTGCCGGTATCCCCTGGGTTGTCGTTTCGATGGGCGCTGCCGGTTCGGTGGGCTTCCATGAGGGCCGCGCGTTCCGCGCCAAGACGCCCGCGATTGCGGCTGTGAACGCGACGGGTTCCGGCGACTCGACCATCGCCGGCTTTGCGCATGCCATTGCTGCTGGTGCCGACGACGTCACGGTGCTCAAGACCGCCAATACCTGCGGCAAGCTCAACGCCATGGATCCCAAGACCGGCCACCTGGTCATGGACCGCTGGGATGAGATCTTCAACAACGTTGAAGTAACGGAGCTGTAGGGTTACGCGGTTTTACCAAACCGCGCAACGGCTCGACGCTGCGCGGGCCGCATTTGGACAATCTGACGTTCAACTTCAAGGGCGCGACCAGAAGGTCAGCGCCCTTTCGTTTCACGTCACCTTGTCTCAAATGCGGCCCGCTCGCTGCCGTTGCCAAAACATCGGCGTTGCCTTGCTTCGGGAATGCGGCAGATAGGGACGTTCCTTTTTTGCCGGCAGTTTGGGACACTCCTTACGGGGCACCCCCTCCACAGCGCCTATGCTAGCTTGTCGATTTGCCCAATCTCCCAGAGCGGAATGTTGACGAGCGTGCCTTCGTCTCTATATGCCGCTAACGATGTTCTCACGCAGCGCTCGAGCTTGAACTTCTCGCAGGCAATCCTCAGGCTCTTTGCTTTGAGATTCTCTGCCGCCTTGACCTCGAGCGGAAGCACGGTCCCCGCATGGTCGACGGCAAAGTCAGTCTCTGCATTGCCGGAGGAGGATGACCAATACGCGGGAGTTTTGCCTTGGAGCAAAAGCTCCTGTGCGACGTATTGCTCGGTCAGCGAGCCTTTGAACTCCGTAAAAACAGCGGGCCCGTTCAGAACAATGGCTGGCGAGAGGCCGGAGAGTGCTCCGAGGATGCCGGTGTCGATGCAGAACAGCTTGAAGCCCGAGAGATCCTCGTAGCTTGTGAGCGGTGCTCTTAGGGCGGAAACACGTGGTACCTTATGAACGATTCCATAGTCCATGAGCCACTGGAGGCTTTCCTCAAAATCGCGTGCGCGCGCCCCGGGGCGGAGCGCACCGTAGACGAACTTCTTGTTTTCCTTTGCGAGCTGGCCGGGAAGGGATTTCCAAACCAGCCTCATGCGCTCGACGATGCGGGCTGGCGCATGCTTGCCAAAATCGGATTCGTAAGCTTCGATGATTTGCTGCTGAAGCCTGCGGGCCTCGATGAAATCGTGGGAGGCGGCGAAAGCGGAGACAACTTCTGGCATGCCACCGACAACGAGGTATTCCTTGAGCAGGCGCTCGAGCTTTTCGGAAACGTTTGCCAGCAGGTCCATGTCTGCGGCAAGGATGGCATCTGCGAGCGGATCGCCATCGACGGCACGAACGAACTCGACAAACCCCATGGGGCGCATGGTAAGCTGGTCGATCTTGCCGACGGGGAACGACTCGTTTTCGCGTCGGAGCGCGAGCCCCATATAGGAGCCGGCTGCCATGATATGGTATTCCGGCGCCAGCTCGTTGAAGTATTTGAGCGAGGTGATGCCACGCGGTGCCTCTTGGATTTCGTCGAAGATGATGAGTGTGTCTGTCGGCGTTATGGTCTGGCCGCGCAGGAGCTCTATCTGGGAGATGATGCGTTTGGGGTCAAGGCTTCCGTCGAACAGCGAACGTGCGCCCGGTTCGAGCATAAAGTCAAAGCGGATGACGTTTTGATACTGCTGGCCTGCGAATTCGTTAAGAAGCCAGGTTTTTCCCGTCTGGCGGGCCCCCTTAAGCAGGAGGGGCTTGCGGTTTGCCCTAGATTTCCAAGCGATGAGTTCGTCCATTAGCTGTCGCTGCATACTGCCTCCTAACGATCATGGTTAATATAAGACTGTTTTGGTCTTTCCATTGAAAAATGTGGGAATGAACCACGTCTTTCCATCGAATAATGTGGGAGGCAATCACGTTTTTCCATCGAATAATGTGAGGGTTTAGGTAGGCATCTGGGGACGTTCTTTTTCTGCCGGCAGTTTGGGACACTCCTTGTTTTGGTGCAAATTAGTTACCCTTGCATCAGAAAACGGCACCCGTCGGCGATGTTGCCGGCGGGCGCCGTTGTCTTGAAGACGAAATGATCCGTTTTCCTTCGTCCCCAGGGGATCATTACAGTGAGTCGATAAAGCGCTGCTGGGCGGCGCGGCCGGATTCGTCCCATTTAAAGACGCCGGCGTTGTCGAGTACGTGGCCAAACACCACGCCGACCTCCTCGTGCAGGATGTCGATGGCATTATCCGCCGTAAGATCGTCGGCGCGGCGAGCAAAAACGTCCTCGGCCCATGCGGCGTGGCTGTGGCAAAGGTCGTCGCCCTCGAGCGCGCTGGCAAGGTCGTAGCTGGCATCGGCCTTGGCCGCCAGCAGGTGCTCGCGGACAGCGCCGAGCTCGGGAACCAAGCGCGGCGGCAAAATCGCCAGGCCCATGACCTCGATCAGGCCGATGTTCTCCTTCTTAATGTGGTGATACTCGGCATGCGGGTGGAACACGCCCAGCGGATGCTCGTCGGTCGTGATGTTGCAGCGAAGCGCCAGGTAGGCCTCGTAGATCTCGCCGCCGGCATTGCCGCGGGAGTCGACGCGGCGGATGACCGGCGTCACGGTGTTGTGCGCCACGCCGTCGGCCGTGTGCGCGATGACGCCCACCGACTCATCGGTCCACTCGCGCCAGGCGAGGATAATCTTCTCGGTGGCATCGAGCAGCTGAGCGCGGTCGTGCGAGCGCAGGCGCAGCACCGAGAGCGGCCACTGCAGCACAGTGCCGGTGACCTGGTCAAAACCGGGCACGCTAAACTGCGAGACCTCGGCGGCATGCATCATGGGGAACTCGTGCGCGCCGCCCTGGAAGTGGTCGTGCGACAGAATCGAGCCGCCCACGATAGGCAGGTCGGCGTTGGAGCCGATGAAGTAATGCGGGAACAGGTCCACAAAGTCGAGCAGGCAGGTCAAGCCCTTGCGGTCGACGTGCATCGGACGATGCTCGGAGCTCATGGCAATGCAGTGCTCGTTAAAGTACGCGTACGGACTGTACTGGAAGCCCCAGCGCTCGCCGTCGAGCTGGATGGGGATAACGCGCAGGTTCTGACGGGCGGGGTGGGCGCCGCCGTCGGCTGTTGCGGAACGTCCTGGATAGCCCTCGTTTTCGATACAGAGCTGGCAGGCGGGATACTTCTCGCCCGTGTTCTTGGCCGCACCGGCCGCGGCGATATCGCGCGGGTCCTTTTCGGGCTTGGACAGGTTGATGGTGATCTCAAGATCGCCCCAGTTGGTGGGGGTGCTCCATTTGATGTTGCGCGCGATGGCGGCACGGCGCACGTAGCCGGCGTCGCAGCACAGGCCGTAGAACCAGTCGGTCGCGGCGCGGGGCTCGTTGACGCCCATACGTCCGTTGAACTCCTCGTTTACAACCGAAGGCCTCGGCATGAGCGCGCCCATGATGCGCATGGTGATGCGGTCGCGGCCCGACACCGTGTCCTCGGCGGCACCGTTGGCAACGGCAGCCTCGGCAAGCGCGGCAAGCGTGCCTTCAAGGTCAAAGTCGGGCAGGGTATCGGGGTGCAAGAGCGAGAGTTTTTCGACCTGGAGCGCCCAGGCCATGTCGAGTGCGGGGCCCGTGGCGCCGATGCACTCCAAAATGGTGTTGTATGCCCAGATGCGATCGTCCTGGCCGATCATCGATCGGTGGATAGCGTACTCGATCAGGTTCTGCGCGGCCTCGCGCACGTCAGTCATTACAGCCATGCCGCGTAAGCCCCCTTGTCAGAAATTGCGTAGTGGCGGGCAGAGCCCTCGCCCAGCCAGCCGTTCATCTTGGCAATGAAGGTGTCGACCAGATCGAGCGGCACGAAGGCCTGGATGGTACCGCCGAAGCCGCCGCCGTGGATACGGACGGCGCCGCGGCCGTCGAGCACATGCTCGGCCAGTGCCAGGGCATACATCGAGGGCTGCTCGGAGCCCAGCTTGGCAACGACATTCTGCAGGTACATGGCAGAGCTGGCGCCGGACTCGCGCGTCAGGACCAGGAACTGGTCGATGTCGCCGGCGTTCAGGGCAGCCCAGCGCTTGTCGACTAGGCCGTTTTCGTACCAGTAGTGAACGGCGCGCAGGCAGGCACGGTCGCCCAGCTTGGCGCGCAGCTCGGGGAGTTTGGCGTCAAAGTCCGCCACGTTTACCTCGCACAGACGCGCCTTGCCAAACTCGGCGGCGACGTCCTGCATCTCGCGCGGAACGGCGGCGTAGTCGTCGGTAGCTGCCACATGGTCGGCACCGACCTTAACGAGCACGAGCGCATAGCCGTGATCCTCAAAGTTGAGTTTGAGCTTCTGGGTCTTGGGCTGGGCCTGATCCTCAAAGTCCATGTAGGCGAGTCCGCCCAAGCAAACGGCGGCCTGGTCCATCAGACCGCAGGGCTTGCCGTAGTAGTTGTTCTCGGTGCGCTGGCTCATCTGGGCGAGCGTGACGGGCTCAATGGCGGGCGCGCCCCAGAGCGTCTCCATGGCACGACCGTACGCGGCTTCGACGGCGGCAGAGCTGGAAAGGCCGCCGCCCGAGGGGACGGAGCAGGTAAAGGCAAAGTCGAAGCCTTTGGGCTCAACGCCAAGGGCTGCGACCTCGTGGGCCATACCGCGCACGAGGCTTGCGGACGTGCCCTTCTCGGACTCCTGAACGTCTAGCGTGTCGAGCGCGATTTCAAACGTGGGATAGCCCTCGTCGGCTACGCGAACCTTGTTGGAATCGGTTGCCACGGCGATGCCGTCGACGGCGACATCGAGCGAGCCGGCGATAACGTGGCCACCCTCGTGGTCGGTGTGGTTGCCGCTGATCTCGGAACGGCCGGGCGCGTGCACGTAGAGCACCTGGCGGTCGCCGATGGGGCCAAACTCCTCCTCGAACAGCTTGGTGAGCGTGGCGAATGTCTTTTCGTCGGGGGTGGTCATGGGAGTCCTTTCCTTGGCGCGCACGGGTGGGTTTTGCGTCGTTATGAGTACGTTAACAACTTGAAGCGGCATGAACCAAGTGTTCACAATACCGCACGCTACGGGCTATGTTAACGTACTCATAACACATCGCTTGTCACTTTTTGAGAATCTGGTAATCGGTAGAAATTCAGCCGTGAACGGTACTGCCGTATGGACTTATAAAGCAGAAGAGATGCAGATAGAAAAAGTAGAGTACGTTAACATGCGTCCGACGATAGCGGGCCTCGGCGCGGGATGTATTTCTGCCCGGGCCGGCATTCACGCTATTCAGATCTCGCAAGGGTGAAGGTGATCCTGTGGCAAGGCGCCCGTCCAACGATACCAGTTCGCGTCCGGTCTCCATGGCCGACGTCGCCCGCGCTGCCGGCGTTTCGCAGCAGACGGTCTCGCGCGTTGCCAACGGCTTGCCCAATGTGAACGAGCAGACGCGCCAGCGCGTACAGGCCGCGATGCAAGAGCTCGGCTTTCGTCCGAGTTATGCCGGTCGCTCGCTGCGCGACGGCCGTTACCATTCGGTCGGCCTGTGCGTCAACGATGTGACCAAGTTCGGCAACCTCTCAATGATCGACGGCATCGCCAGCGCTGCTCGTGAGCATAATTGTGCCATCACGCTGGTCGAGATGTCCAAGACCGAGGAGTTTTCGCTTGCCGAGGCCACGCGTCGTATGGCCGCATTGCCGGTGGACGGCATCATCATCGGTATGAGTCGCATGGCGCCCGATTTTGAGACGTTTGATCCACTGCCGGGCATTGGCACGGTCATCGTTACCATGTACGCGCACCCGCGGGTGACCACGGTCGATTCCGACCATTACGGCTGCTCGCTATTGCTTATGGATCACCTGTTTGAGCTAGGGCACGAGCAGATTCGCTATATTGGCGGCCCGTCATTCTCGGTCGACGAGCAATTTCGTCGCGCCGGTTGGCAGGATGCACTCGAGCGTAAACACATCGAGCCGGCAGAGCCGCTCGAGGGCGACTGGTCTGCCAACAGCGGCTACGAGGCCGGCAGGTACCTGGCCGAGCACGATCGCACCATGACGGCGATTTACGCGGCAAACGACCAGATGGCAAATGGCGCGATTGCAGCGCTGCGCGATAGCGGTCTGCGCGTGCCCGAGGACGTGAGCGTGGTGGGCGTCGACGATTCGCTCGATGATTTTGTGGCACACAACGAGCTCACGACCGTGCGATTCGATCTACATCAGCGCGGACGCGAGGTGTTTGAGCATGCGGTTCCCGAGGCGGGTACGGCGGGCAAAACCGTTGCCATCCGTATTCCCGGCCAGCTCATCGTTCGACATAGTACGGCGGCACCGCGCGCATAGTTTTCGCAGGTCAACGGTGATATGTTGAACATCAATAACAATCGGTAAGGATGTCGGTAGATAGCTGTTGGGATGTAGCCGAGTGCTATGATAGACGGGCTCTTTTGTCTATCTAGGAGGCTTTGCCTGATGGAGATCACCAAGGATATCCGCTACATTGGCGTCGACGATCACGACATTGACCTGTTCGAGGGCCAGTACGACGTGTCCGAGAACGGTATGGCATATAACAGCTACGTTATCTTGGGCGACAAGATCGCTGTCGCCGATTCGGTCGACGCCGGCTTTGTCGACGAGTGGCTCGGCAACCTCGAGGCCGTGCTTGATGGCCGTACGCCCGACTACCTGGTTGTCCATCATATGGAGCCCGATCACTCCGCCGGTATCGCCGCCTTTATGGAGCGCTACCCCCAGGCGCAGATTGTGGCCAGCATGGGCGCTTTCCGCATGATGGTCAACTACTTTGGCACCGACTTCCCCGAGCGCAAGATGGTCGTCAAAGATGGCGACGTGCTCGACCTGGGCGGCCACAGCTTGACGTTTGTCGGCGCCCCCAACGTGCACTGGCCCGAGGTGCTCTTCTCCTATGAGGCCACCGACAAGGTGCTCTTTAGTGCCGACGGTTTTGGCAAGTTCGGTGCTAACGACATCGAGGATCCCGAGGGCTGGGCTTGCGAAGCGCGCCGCTACTACTTTGGCATCGTCGGTAAGTTCGGCAAGTTCGTGCAGGCCGTGCTCAAGAAGGCCGCCGATCTGGATATCCAGATCATCTGCCCGCTCCATGGTCCTGTGCTGACCGAGAACCTGGGCTATTACCTCGACACCTACAACACCTGGTCGAGCTATCAGCCCGAGGACGAGGGCATCACGATTGCCTATGCGAGTGTGTATGGGCATCTGAAGGCTGCCGTTGAGGAGCTCGCATCTGCGCTCGAGGCCCGCGGCCAGAAGGTCTCCGTCTTTGACTTGGCTCGCGATGATATGGCTGAGGCCGTTGAGGACGCGTTCCGCTACGACCGCCTGGTGCTCGCCTCCATCACCTATCAGGGCGAGATCTTCCCGTTCATGAGCACCTTTATCCATACGCTTGCCGAGCACGCCTATCAGAACCGTACAGTTGCGCTCGTCGAGGCCGGTTCCTGGGCGCCTGCCGCTGCCAAGGTTATGACCAAGGAGCTCGAGGGCATGAAGGACATCACCCTGACGCAGAACAAAGTGACCGTGCTGGGCTCGCTCAACGACGCCTCGCGCGCCCAGATCGAGGCCCTCGCCGACGAGCTTTCCAAGTAGCGACACATTCACTTCTGATGCTCAACCACCACAAAGGAGACCTTTGTGGTGGTTTTTGTTTAAGCGTCAGCGATGAGGAGATTTGGGCGGGCGTCGTCGACGATCTCGGCGATTGAGGTGGCAACGGCATGATCGGGGTCACGGTCCATCACGATGGTGTCGACATCTGCCAGCTCGGCAAAGCGGTACATGCCACGTCCGTTAACCTTGCTGGCGTCCATGAGGGCGACGCTTTGACGGGCGGCGCCGACCATAGCCGCTTTGGTCTCGGCCATCTGCGGAAAGTCGGTCGTAAAGCCGCAGCGGGGGACAAAGGCGCCGGGGCACATGACGGCAAGGTCGGCGTGGACCATTTGGAGCGCCTGCATGGTAAGTGGGCCGTACAGATAGCGATGACCTTTGCGTAGTGCCCCACCCAGCATGACGACATCGACCGAGGGCATGCTCTCGTCGATATAATCGGCGATGGTAATGTCGGCCGTGATGACGGTGATGCCGTCGCGCTGATCGAGGAGCCGGACGAACTCGAGCGCCGTGGTGCCCGAGTCGACAAGCAGCGTGTCGCCATTGCCGACGAGCTCGATGGCGCTTTGCGCGATGGCCTGCTTGGCGGCGACATTGACGTTGATGCGGCGATCCTGGGTGGATACGGTCAGTCGCTTCTGGAGAGACACGGCGCCACCATGCGTGCGGCGCAACTTGCCGGACTCGGCGAGCGCGTCCAGGTCGGCGCGGGCGGTAACGGAGGACACGCCAAAGGTCTGGGCGATTTCTGCCACTTGCACCGAGGCGTTATGTTCGAGCATTTCCATGATGGCGGAACGACGCTCATCGGCGAAAGCTCGGGTTGTCGCATGGGCCATAGCTGCTCCATTCTCAACCGAAATTTGCAGGAATTGTGTTGAGTCTATTTTCGTTCATTTTCTTTTTGAGTAAGAAAACGCCTTTCGATTACTTATCTTTTCTATAAAAGAAAGACGCTGAACGCCCAAAATTCAATATCGAATACGCCCACTCGGCTCCAATTCCTTCCGTTTACTTTTCAAAAACGACTGTATTGACCTGCATGGGCTCAATATCTCGCGCGTGTAAAGCCGCTGAATTTCATACAATGAGCGCAGTAAAACGCAAGGTAAAACGCCTTGTGAACAACTACGCCCGATGTCCAGATGCGGGCGAGGGAGAGGAGCAAACGCTCATGGCACTTGTTACCACCGAAAAGATGCTCAAGGACGCTCAGGCCGGCCACTACGCCGTCGGCGCGTTCAACGTCGAGAACCTCGAGTTTGTTATGGCCGTTCTGGCCGCTGCCGAGGAGACCAAGTCCCCCGTCATCATGCAGACCACCCCGGGCACCATCAAGACCGCTGGTCTGGACTACTTCTACGGCATGGTCAAGGCTGCCGCCGAGCGCGCTTCCGTGCCCGTCGCTCTGCACCTCGATCACGGCGATGGCTATGACCGCTGCATGCAGGCTTTCCGCACGGGCTACACCTCTGTCATGATCGACGGTTCGCACGAGTCCTTCGAGGACAACATCGCCCTGACCAAGTCCGTCGCCGCCGCTGGCCGCGCCATGGGCGTGCCCGTCGAGGCTGAGCTCGGTAAGGTTGGCGGCAAGGAGGACGACGGTCCCGCGGTTGAGGGCGAGAGCCCCTACACCGATCCGGCCGAGGCCAAGGAGTTCGTCGAGCGTACCGGCTGCACCTCCCTCGCTATTGGCGTTGGCACCAGCCACGGTGTGTACACGAGCGATCCGCACATCGAGCAGTCCGTGGTCAAGGCCATTCGCGACGCCGTCGACGTGCCGCTGGTTCTGCACGGCACCTCCGGTGTGCCCGATGAGCAGGTTGCCGAGGCTGTGAAGAACGGCATCTGCAAGGTTAACTACGCCACCGAGCTGCGTCAGGCCTACACCAAGGGCTTCATGGCCTACATGGCCGAGAACCCTGCCTGCTTCGATCCCAAGAAGCCGGCCAAGGAGGGTATGCGTGAGATCACCGAGCTGGTTAAGATCCGCATGACCAACCTTAACTCTGTGGGCAAGGCAGAGTAACAGCAAGGGTACTCCGATCCCACCGGACGGCTTGGGCGGGTCCCCGTACTTAGTTTCCAAAACGTCCTCGCGCATGAAGGCCCCCGTTGCCTCGCTTCTACGAAGCGTTGGCGACGGGGGCCTTCGCGCTGCGGAATGATTTTGGAAACTAAGTACGGGGACCCGCCCAAGCCGTCCTGCTCGATTGCCCTTGTGGCGTTAGGGCAGAAATGGGTGGGGCGTTAGGGCTTCTTTGCTGATGGGGGATTGGTATGCCCGGGCTTGGTTGGGGAAGGTTTTGTCTAGGGATGCTTGGAGCTTTTCGAAGGATGCTCGCAGGTTGAGTTCCTGGTCGGTTGAGCGTTTGGTTTTTGTGGTGGGGGAGTCGAGGAGGCCGTTTCTCTGTGTCGGGGGGAAGGAGAAAAGGTCTGCATGTTTTAGGGATGGCTGCTGTGCTGCGTCATTGGAAGAATGCATGCTTATGCGGCCTCCTCGATGTCCACCAAAAGGTTGCGCACGGGGTATGCTGCTAGATCCCGTGCGTTGGCAGTATTATGCCGCGGCTGCTGCAAAGAAGCGCTAAAGAAAGGCTTAACCTGGTTTGGTGTTACGATGAAACCGCAGGTCAAAGCTATCGAGTAACACTCTTGAAAGGTTTTGGGCTTAAGGGCTTTCTAAGGTTTGTGGCGTGGATGTGGCTCGCCTGTGCGGGGCGTGTGGACGGCTCGTTCCTAGCGCTGCGGCTCTGCGGCCCGCACCTGCTCGATGACCTTTTCCATCGTGCCGTCGATGCGGTCTTTTTTGAGTTCGCATTCCCAGATGGTTATAGGCGTCCAGCCCATTTGAGTGAGTGCTGCCACGGCAGCGCGGTCGCGCTCGACGTTGCGACGGAACTTTGCCTCCCAAAACTCAACGTTGCGCTTGGGCTGGCTAGGGTTGCACTTGGGGCAGCGGTGCCAAAAGCAGCCGTTGACGAAGATGGCGATCTTGCGCCCGGGGAAGGCGATGTCGGGTTTGCCGGGAACCTTCCATTCCAAGCGATAGCCCGTAAGGCCCGCGGCGCGCAGGCGCTGTCGTACGAGCAGCTCGGGCTTGGTGTTTGCACGCTTGTTGCCCTTCATGGACTTTTTTATAGCGGCGCGACGGCGCACGAGTTCACGCTCGTCGGCGGAAAGGTCCGAGGTGTCGATGCCGTCCAACAGACCGGGCTTTGGACGCTTTTTGCTGCGGCGCTTAGGTGCGCGCTTGGGCTTGGTGGCGGGCTCGTCGGTCGCGGTGGCCTCGGCGTCGTTGGCAACGCCGTTGGCCTCAAGCCGGTCTTCCTTCAACTCAATTAGGGCATCAATGAGTCCCTTGTCGGCGGGCATCCACTCAACGGTGGCAAGCGAGGTGCGCGGAATCCAGCGGATATCGAGCTGGCGGTCGTGCTTCTGGGGCTCGCCAGACTCTTTAGCCAGCGAGCAGTAGTAGCACTCCATGGAGAGATGAAAATCGGGGTAGTCGTACTCAACGGTATAGAAATCGCGCAGATTGGTGACTTTTACCTGCAACTCTTCCATGAGCTCGCGGCGTACGGCGTCCTCGGGCGACTCGCCGCGCATGAGCTTGCCGCCCGGGAACTCCCAAAGTCCTCGCATGTCGCCGTAGCCGCGCTGCACGGCAAGCAGCTCGTCAGATCCTTCCTTGCGAATGATCCCAGCGGCAACATGAACAGTTTTCAACAGGAGTCCTCTCTCAACATCAACAAGTGACAGGCTAGCTACCCGTACCTTACACAACGGTAAGGCAAGCGTAAGCCATATCGATGGTAGCCGACTCGTCTTCTTGCGACTATAGATGCCGTAGACTAATCGCAAGAAAGGACTCGGTATGCAAACCACGCACATGGCGACCCCGGTACTGGAGGTCGCGCATCTCGAAAAGGTATATGGAGCGCTGGGCAACGTGACCCGCGCGCTCAACGACGTCAGCTTTACCGTCAACCGCGGCGAATTCGTTGGCATCATGGGCGCCTCGGGCTCGGGCAAGTCGACGTTGCTCAACTGCGTCTCGACCATCGATAGCGCCACAAGTGGCACGATCCGCATCAACGGCCAGGACGTGACGCGCATGAAGCAGGCCAAGCTTTCGCAGTTTCGCCGCGAGGAGCTCGGCTTTATCTTCCAGGATTCCAACCTGCTCGATACGCTCACGGCACGCGAGAACATAGCCCTGCCGCTCACCATCGCCCGTGTGAATTCGGCCGAAATCTCGACCCGCGTGCAGGACGTGGCCGCGCGTCTGTCCATCAGTCAGGTGCTCGACAAGTATCCCTACCAGATGTCCGGCGGTCAGCAGCAGCGCGTTGCCGCGGCTCGCGCGCTCGTCACCGACCCCACTATGATTATGGCCGACGAGCCCACCGGCGCCCTCGATTCCAAGAGCGCCCGTTTGCTGCTCGAGAGCCTGGAGGCTCTTAACCGCCGTCTACGCGCCACCGTGCTCATGGTCACGCACGACAGCTTTGCCGCCAGCTACACGAGCCGTGTGCTGTTTATTCGCGACGGCAAGATCTTCACCGAGCTGCGCCGCGGCGACACCGATCGCCGAGAGTTCTTCGACCGCATTATGGAGGTCGTTGCCATGATGGGCGGTGAGGGCTCCGATGCTCTGTAAACTCGCTTGGGGTAACGTCCGCCGCGCCGGCCGCGACTACCTCGTCTACCTTTTGACGCTCACCCTGGGCGTCACGGTCTTCTATGCCTTCAATACCGTCTCGATGCAGGTCGACATTGCCGGAATCGATGAAGAGGGCTTGGTGCAGGTTATGGGCAGCATGCTCGGCGACCTGACGTACTTTTTGGCCGGTGTCATGGCCTTTTTGATGGTGTATGCCAATAACTTCATCATGAAACGCCGCAAGAAGGAGTTTGGCCTGTATCAGGTGCTCGGCATGGGGCGCGGACGCGTCGCCACGATCATGGCGCTCGAGACGGTGATTGTCTCGGTCGTGGCCTTTGTCGCCGGCATTGTGCTGGGTGTGGGACTCTCCCAGCTCATGACGTTCTTTACGGCCTCGCTTTTTAAGACACAGATCGCCAATTTCCACTTCTTTTTCTCGGTGCATGCGTTCAATCTGACCCTTGCCTGCATGCTCGTAATGTTTGTGCTTACGCTACTGCTGAACCTTCGCGCCGTGCGTCGTACCAAACTCATCGAGCTTATGGGTGCCGAGCGTCGCAACGAGAGCATCAAGACGCGCAACCCCTGGATTGCGATTGCCATCTTTGCCGTGGGCGTGGTGCTTGTGGGTGTGGCCTATTACCGTCTGCTACGTGATGGGTTCCCGCTAACCGCGACGGACAGCAAGCTGCAAGAGGCCATGAACCAGTTTGGCATTACGACCGCTATGGTTACCGTGGGCACCTTTGCCCTGTTCTGGGGACTCTCGGGCATGCTCATCAAGCTGCTGCAGAGCCTGCGCGGCGTGTATTGGCGCGGCCTCAACATGTTTACCGTGCGCCAGCTTGCGGCCAAGGTCAACACGGTGTGCTTTTCGATGGGCGTCATCGCGATGCTCCTGTTTTTGGCCATCACCTCGGTGACGTGCGGTATGTCGATTGCCAATGTGATGAACGAAAACCTGGAGCGCTATAACCCTGTTGACGTGTCACAGACGTATGTCTATTACACGCCCGATACGCTCGACTACTACAAAGAGTACGTCAATCCGTCTGATGAAGCCGATCGCATGGTGCCGGCCGATACAACGGTCGATTTGTACCCCGCATGGCACGGCAGGGACAGTTCGGCGGACAACAACGACGAGACCGGCAAGAAGGTCGATATCGCCGATGTTGCCGGTGAGCATGTGCAGATCGATTCGTATCTGAGTTACCCGTTTGGCAGCTCGAATCCTTCGGTGACCCCAAGTGAGATGTGCAAGATCATGGGCGAAAAGCTTCCCAAGGCGTTCGGGGGTAGCAATGCCGATACGATGGGTCTGTTTGTGACGCCGGCGAGCCAGTACAACAAACTGCGTCAGATGATGGGTGAGGAGCCGGTGCACATCGGTCACGACCAGTATCTGCTCACGTGTGATATGGGCGGCGAGCTGGTCGACCTGTACACCAAGTATATGGCTGGTGGCCATGCCCTTACCTTGGGCGGGCATACGCTCAAGCCCGCAACCGATAAGTCGGACGAAGATACGGCGGCCATCGCCAACTCGGCGATGGGCAGTAATCTGGGTACCGTCGTCGTTGCCGACGAGCTGTTGTCCCAACTTAATCTGCAGCCGTATTCCAGTAGCCTGCTCGTTAACTACAAACAGGGGATGGATACGACCGAGGCAGACGAGAGCATTAAATACACTCTGCTCGACGATCTGCTCGTTGACGGCAAGAAGCCGGGGTCGTGGGGAACCTTCATCACACGCTCCGAGATGTACACGCAAACAGCGCAAATGAACGGTCTTATTAGCTACCTAGCCATCTACATCGGCTTTGTATTGGTCGTTGCATGCGCGGCGATTCTGTCGATCCAGCAACTCTCCAACGTGGCCGATGGCAGCCGCAGCTATCGTGTGCTGGCACAGATCGGCTGCGACGACCGCCAGATTCGCCATTCGGTGATGGCGCAGCAAGCGGTATTCTTCCTGTTCCCGCTGGCAGTGGGCCTAGCGCACTCCTTTGTGGCACTTAAGGTGATCATCGAGCTGGTGAGCATATTCGGAAATATGAGCATCGGCGGCACCGTGGGCCTCACCTGTGCGATCTTCCTGGCAGCCTATGGTGGCTACTTCCTGGTGACGTACCTCATGAGCGCCGGCATGGTACAAGCTGCCATCGCCACCCGCTACAGCGAGTAACAAGCGGGCAAAACCGTCGCAAAACCAACGCGAACAGCCGCCGCGAACGGGGTCCGGACCCTTTTCGCGGCGGTTTTTTGTCTATCGGATGCCTCTCAGATGCAAGTGAGTAGACTTTTTTGGACTTGTCGAGCACACCGCGCCAAACGCTCAATAAAACCGCAGGTCAGGGCGGTGGTGTTTTGGGGCGTGCTCGGCATCCCGCCAAAAGCCTACTCACTTGGTTTTACTGCTAGAAAACCGCCGCGAGGGAAAGTAGCTCCCTCGCGGCGGTTTTGGCATTTGCCCAGATAAAACCTGCCAAAATAAACCTGTCCCTTTTTGGTAGGTTATCGTTTCCAAAAGTGGAGGATGAGCGTCGTGCGGTTTTGCTGCTCAGTTTTGACCAGGATGTTGTGGATATGGGTCTTGACGGTGCCCACGGCAAGGAAGAGCTCGTCAGCGATCTCTTGGTTCGATTTGCCCAACACAACCAGACGCATGACTTCGGTTTCGCGGTTGGAGAGCTTGTAGGCGTTGCGATAGAAGGGCATCTGCTCTTCGATGTGTCGATCAAGATCGCTGACGTTCTTTTCCTCGGGCGCCTCCTGCATGCGAATCGAAAGCACGTGATAGGCATAGATGATCAGCAGAATCGCAAAGTAGCACGCAAAGATGTTCTCGCTAAAGTTGCGCTCGGACAGGTACAGCTGCAGCCAAGAGGGTGCCAGGCTCATGGGAACAACAAGGATGTTGTAGAAATCCTCGGCAACGATGCACCCGACCAGAATGGCGCCGATAATGAGGTGCTTTCGTTGATTGTTGACGCGCGCCTTAAGCTCGACCTGCGTGCTTTTATGCGCCGTCCAAAAGATATACAGTCCCACAAATACAAGGAATACCTGACGCATCGTGTAGTAGAGCCATTGATGCATGGGGCCGTAGGGGACAGCGACAATGACCAGCAGCTCGCTCAGGAAGAACGTTGCGACGGGAATAACAAACTGCTTTTTTGAATGTTTGTCGAGCAAGTCCATGGCAATGAGCCAGATAAAAGCTTGTGAAGCGGTCGCCACAAGGGTCCGCAACACAGGCATGGTAATTGAGTAATAGTCGCTGGCTGGAAAACTCTGGTTTTGCAACGTGTATTCAAAAAAGAAGATCTCGGTCATCTCGATGGCATAGCAAATAAAAACGCCGCTGCCATAGATAAAGAAGCGTCGACGAGACGAGGCATAGGCGGCAAGCGAAAGCACTGCCGTCACAATACAGATCACGAGTATCGCTAGGGTATAGAAGAACATCAGGGTGTTCATCTGCCACCGTCCCATCTCATTTCATCTATGGCCGAGCCCTGTATACCTTGTGGGATATAGACGTCTCAACCCTTCGTTCCATTGCGGATTAGGCGCCGAGATACAGCATAGCCGTATACCGTTCGCGGTTCTAGATAGTAAACCCCCTGCAAGCTGGCTACCTGCGGGTTTATATTGGTTTAGAGGGGGTGTAACTCCGTGAACGGTCTTTAATCCCGAATAAACTAGGTAAAAATTGCATACGGGTGAATGATGGTCTTGTCAACACGAGGCGTGATGTTCGAGCGCCTCATAGCAATAGTCGGCACGACCGGCGGAAAGGAATCGACATGGCGCTGCCTAAGGATTTCATCGACACCAACGACTTCACCAAAGAGCAGATCCTGGCTATCGAGGATCTTGGCCTGGCAATGAAGAAGGCCATCAAGGTTGACGGTTATTATCCGCACCTGCTCCGCAACCAGAGCCTTGGCATGATCTTCCAGCAGGTTTCCACCCGCACCCGTCTTTCCTTCGAGACCGCTATGACCGACCTCGGCGGCCATGCTCAGTTCTATGGCCCTGGCACCATCCAGCTCGGCGGTCACGAGTCCCTGGGCGACACCGCTCGCGTTATGGGCTCGCTGCTCGACATCATGATGGCTCGCGTTGACCGTCACAAGGACGTCGTCGGCCTCGCCGAGGGCTCCGCTGTGCCCGTCATCAATGGCATGTCCGAGTTCAACCATCCCACGCAGGAGATGGGCGACCTCATGACCATGCTCGAGAACCTCCCCGAGGGCAAGAAGATCGAGGACTGCACCCTGGCCTTCATCGGCGACGCCACCCAGGTCTGCGTCTCCCTCATGTTCATCGCCTCCAAGGTCGGCATGAAGTTTGTCCAGTTTGGACCCAAGGGCCACCAGATCCCCGACGGCGGCCTGCACGTTGGCACCGTTGAGGAGCGCGCCGAGTTCGGCAAGCAGATGATGGCCGTCGCCGAGGAGAACTGCAAGGTCTCCGGCGGCTCCGTCGTCATCTCCGACGACATCGAGTGCATCAAGGGCGCCGACTTCATCTACACCGACGTGTGGTATGGCCTGTACGACGAGGAGGTCTCGGGCGAGAACTACATGGACGTGTTCTACCCCAAGTATCAGGTCACCATGGACATGATGAACTTCGCCGGCCCCAACTCCAAGTTCATGCACTGCCTGCCGGCCACTCGCAACGAGGAAGTCGTCGACGAGGTTATGGACGATCCCGAGCGCTCCCTGTGCTGGGTCGAGGCCGAGAACCGCAAGCACTCCATCCGTGCTCTCCTCGCTGCCCTGGGCAAGCGCACCCCGCTCAACGACGAGGGTGTCGAGTACTCCGCCAAGGCCGAGCTTCACGCCGCTCTCGAGGCTCTCGAGCAGCTCTAAGCCTTAAGCCTGCTAAACGCACGTTTGCGGGCGGCGGATGCTCGTCTCCTGTCGCCCGCTCACCGAGGCTCAGGCAATTGCCTTAGTACCTTGGGCCTCGGATCTGTCCAAGACTGAGCGAAGGAGCTCATCATGAGCGACGGAAAGAAAAAGCTTTCCTTTTTGACGGTCATTTCGACCATCATCTGCGTCGTCTTCGTTTGCGAGGCCGCCGCTCCTGCTGCTGCCATTGGCAACCAGCAGTTCTTCTGGTGGATCTTCCTGATCCTGACCTTCCTGCTTCCTTATGGCATGGTTGTTGCCGAGCTCGGCACCACCTATGACGGCGAGGGCGGCATTTACGACTGGGTACGCGATGGCCTGGGCGACAAATGGGGCGCCCGCATCTCGTATTACTACTGGGTCAACTACCCGCTGTGGATTGCCTCGCTGGCTACCATGTTCCCCGACATTTTGGGCATGGTCTTTGGCGTTGAGTTCAACTTGATCGCCAAGATGGGTATCGATCTTGCCTTTGTGTGGATCGTCTACCTCATGGGCCGCTCCAAGGCGGCCGACTCCGAGTGGGTCCTTAACGGTGGCGCCATCATCAAGGTCGCCGTCGCCGTTATCGTTGGCGCTTTGGGCATTTGGTATGCCATGGAGAACGGTTTTGCGAACGACATGTCCGCTGCCACCTTCCTGCCCGAGCTCACCAACACCAACGCTCTCGGTTACCTGTCGATCATCATCTTTAACTTCATGGGCTTCGAGGTCATCTGCACCATGACCGATGACATGGCCGATCCCGCTCGCGATATTCCCAAGGCTATCATCGTCGGTGGCCTGTCCATCGCCGTGATCTACCTGTTCGCTGGCTTTGGCATCGGCGCTGCTGTGCCGGCCGATTCCATCGACCCCGACTACGGCATGATTTATGCAGTCCAGACCATGGTGGGCGACTCCATGATCTTTAAGGTCATCTGCATTGCCTTCCTGATCACCCTGTTCGCCAACATGGCTGCTTGGTCCTTCGGCGTTAACTCCGTTGCTCGCTACGCTGCCGAGCACGGCAACATGCCCAAGGTCTTCGCCTCGATGATCTCTGATGACGACATGCCCAACGGTGCCAACCTGGTCAACGCCGTCGTTGCCTCCCTGGTGCTGTGCCTGCAGCTCGTTCCCATCGATGCCATCTCCAACGGCGTCTTCTGGATGCTCTTCGGCACCTCCGTCGTCTTCCTGCTGCTGACCTACATCCCGATGTTCCCGGCGTTCCTCAACCTTCGCAAGAACGACCCCGACCGCGAGCGCATCTTCACGTTCCCGTTTAAGGGTGCCATGATGAAGGTCATGCTGGCCATCCCTTGCATCGAGCTGATCCTGGCCATCGTTGCAACGCTGGTGCCGTTCTCTGCCGCTGAAATTGGCGACAAGCTCCCGATGATCGTTATCTTCATCGTGCTTCTGCTCATCGGCGAGGTTGTCCGCGTCGTCAGCGCTAAGGGCCGCGAGACCGAGTACAAGGGCCTCACTCCCGAGCTGGCAGCTCAGCGTCTCGCTGAGGAGGCCGCCGAGGCCGAGGAGAACTAGAGCACCCGGTTCTGGGGCTCCAACCCTCCTCGCGTACCAACGTGCGCTTCGTCGGGCTTGTCGCTCCCGACTCCAGGCACTCTAGCCTCTTCGAGGGCGTGCCCAAAGCGACAAATTTGCTCACTATTTCCTGGGGCGGGTGCGAGCGATAGCTCCGGTAACCACCGCCCGCCCCAACCTCTCTCTCGTATCCTTCGTGCGTTTGTCTCCACGCACTTGGTTACGTTGCCGCTCGTCGGTGCGGCTCCGTGAAAACCGGCACCGGGCGCCCCGACCTTTGCCGGGGGACGGGCGCCCACTATCTCTTGGTTTTAGGCTGCGGGTAATCCGCCCGCGGCAAACGATCGTTCGATTTGGAGGAAATCTTATGCGTACGATCACCGAGTCCGAGTCCACCCCCAAGGCCGACGGCTTCTTTATGCCCGCCGAGTTCGCCCCGCAGGATCGCGTGTGGATGGGCTGGCCCCACCGCACCGACACCTGGGCCCACGGCGCCAAGCCGGCTCAGAAGCAGTATGCCGCCATCGCCCGCGCCATCTCCGAGTTCACCCCGGTCTATATGTGCGCCAACCAGGTCGACTATGCCAACTGCAAGGCCGTCTTCGAGAACGACGAGAACGTCACCGTTATCGAGATGACCACCGACGACGCCTGGTTCCGCGACACCGCCGCCACCTACGTCATCAACGGCAAGGGCGAGAAGCGCGCCAACCACTGGCACTTCAACGCCTACGGCGGCCTCGTCGACGGCCTGTACTTTCCGTGGGACAAGGACGAGCAGATCGCCCTCAAGATGGCTGAGCTCTCCGGCTGCCGTCGCTATCGTCCCGACGACATGATCCTCGAGGGCGGCTCCATCACCGTCGACGGCGAGGGCACCCTTGTCGTGACCGACCAGTGCCTGCTTTCCCCGGGCCGCACCTGCTCTGCGGTTCTGGAGGAGGAAGAGGATCCCGAGTCCATCTGGCCCAAGTTCCACAAGAAGTTTGAGCCTTGGAGCGAGGAGCTTCGCGCCTACATGGACGAGCACCTCAAGGATTACCTGGGTGTCGAGAAGGTCATCTGGGTCAAGGAGGGCATCGACCCCGAGGAGACCAACGGTCATATCGACGACGTTGCCACGTTCATCGCTCCGGGCGTCATGGCCTGCATCTGGACCGACGATCCCGAGTATCCGTTCTACGAGCAGTGCCACGCTGCCTACGAGACCCTCTCCAACGCCGTTGACGCCAAGGGCCGCAAGATGAAGGTCTACAAGCTCTGCATGCCCGTGAACCCGCTGTTCATGGACCAGGCCTCCTGCGACACCATCGACGCCGACGAGAACGCCGAGCCGCGCGTCCCCGACGAGCCGCTGATCGCGTCCTACATGAACTACCTGGTCACCAACCACGGCGTCATCGTCCCGCAGTACGGCGACGAGAACGACCAGCTGGCCGTCGACACGCTCCAGAAGATCTATGACGAGGTCTGGGGCGAGGGCGTCTACAAGTGCGTCGGCGTCCAGTCCGAGCAGGTCGTCTTCGGCGGCGGCAACATCCACTGCATTACGCAGCAGGAGCCGTCCGCGTAATTGTCTGGCTTCCCGAGGCACGGCACCTTGCCCTTCAATCGTCGGGCATGACCCTTAAGGTCTATGCCCTCCTCTTTCAGGGCAATCTGCCGCACCTCGGAAACCCAGCCGATCAATCGGACAGTCGATGAATCGCACCGTGACCATCTCGGGGCATTGATGGTCGGTTTATTCGATGTCTTGGTCGGCTGGGTTTTTCTTTGGGCACTCCGTTGCCTCCACTTCGGAGTGCCCGCCTCTTTGATTGAGTACGCGTCTGATCTGGGATTTATTGCGGGTTAGGCCAATTGTTCGCTTGAATATCCCAGGTCAGACGCGTCTTCAATTGCCAAAAGATTCCGGTCGCAATCGCGGCCGTTTTGATCGGAGTATCTATGTACCAGCGTATCGTTATCTACACGCGCCTGTTCCGCGAGCGTTGGTCCAACAATTGCATCCTCTCTTCTCTTTGGGATGGCACCTGCACCGGTGACGCGGCCTGCAACCCTACCTTGGGCTGCGCCTTCGGTACAGATGCCATCCTTTTTGCTGTAGGGGGAGCGTGTCGTGGCAGGTAAAAAGTTCTCCCTGTTCGAGGTCATCCTCTCGGTTATCTGCGTTGTCTTTACCATCGAGGCGGCCGCTCCGGCATCTGCCATGGGTAACGTGCAGTTCTTCTGGTGGATCTTCCTCATCATTACGTTTTTGCTTCCCTATGGCCTGGTGGTGGCCGAGCTCGGTACGGCGTTCGATTCCGAGGGCGGTCTGTACGATTGGGTTCGCCTGGGCTTGGGCGACCGTTGGGGCGCCCGCTGCTCCTGGTGCTATTGGGTCAACTTTCCACTGTGGGTGGCAAGTATCGCCTGCATGTTCCCCAGTGTCATCAATGCGGTATGGGGCATCGAATTTTCGCTTGGGGTCCGAATTGCCATCGAGCTTGCCTTTGTGTGGGGCGTCACGGTCATGGCAATGCAGCCGGTGGCCGAGGCCGATTGGGTCATGGATGGCGGCGCCGTCATCAAGGTGCTCATTACCGCCGTGGTGGGAATCGTCGGCATCTGGTTTGCCTGCAATAACGGCTTTGCCAACGATATGTCGTTTAAGACCTTTGTCCCCGATCTGGGAGACACTAACTCACTGACGTATCTTTCAATCATCCTATTCAACTTTATGGGCTTTGAGGTGGTCGCGACCTTTGCCAGCACGATGAAGAACCCATCGCGCGATATCCCCAAGGCGGTTATCGCCGGTGGCGTTGCCATCGCGGCGATCTACATTATCTGTGGCATCGGTATTGGAGCCGCGGTTCCCACCGAGCAGCTTTCACTCGATTCGGGCATTGTGGACGCGGTTGCCGCCATGGTGGGGCGCGCTCACCCGCTGACGATGGTCGTGGGCGTGGCCTTTTTGGTGACGCTGTTCGCCAACATGATCTGCTGGAGTTTTGGCGTCAACAACGTGGCGAGCTATGCCGCGCGCCACGGCAACATGCCGCGCCCCTTTGCGCTGGTGTCCAAGAAGACCGGCATGCCCAACGGCTCAGCACTCATTAACGGTTGTTTTGCCAGCTTGGTGCTGCTACTTCAGATTCCGCTGGGCGAAGGTTCCGACGTCTTTTGGGTCTTCTTCTCGATGAACGTCGTCTTTCTGCTCATGAGCTATATCCCGATGTTCCCGGCGTTTTGGCGCCTGCGTAAATACGACGACCGCCCACGTGTGTTCCGCGCGCCCTTCGAGGGCAAGGTGCTTGCGGTAGCGCTTGCGGTGCCGGTGGTAGAGCTCGTGCTTTCGATTGTTGCGACAATCGTGCCGCTTAACAGCTCGCCCGCCGAGATGTCAAAGTTGCCGATCCTCATGGGTGTGGTGATCGGCGTGTTGCTGGGCGAGGTTTCGCGCCTCATATCGCGCCGCGGCCGCAGCATCGACAATCCCGGCGTTGGCGCAAGGGGGACAGGTCGCTTTGCGCCAAAACAGTAGCGCCGCGAGTTGTGCGGTGCTAGATGCATCTTGGATTACTGCTCACGCTGCTCGGGATCAGATGCGAGCTTGGGTGCAAAGTAGGGGACGTGGCCCAGGTAGGGGCAGCTGTCCGAACGCGCCTCAACGGCGCAGGGGACATCGTCGTAGGTCATGGAAGAACCGAGTCGGGTGATGGCCTTGGCGGCGGGCGCGACGAGCATCTTGAGCGGAGCGATCGGTGCCATGGCATCTCCTTTCATCGGTGAGACACAGCTTGTTTATCTAAACGATACAGTACGTTTAATCGGTGAGTCTAATCTTGCGGCAAAGAATCTGTCAACATCCTCACAGCATCTAGACAGGGGAGGCGGGCATGAGTTTCGCGTTCTATATCTACACCACGATTATCATGGGTGTGGCTCTGGTGACCAGTGCCGTGGCATTGGTGGTTTGGCTCATGACGCACCGTCGCGACAGCCTAGTGGCCGCGGCGGGCTTTTTGCTCTACATGCTCGATATGTCGGTCATCTTTTTTGACGAGTACACTCGGCTCAAATATGACTACGCCGTTACCTTTAGCGAGCCGCTGCAGCACCCCTTGCTGCGCTGCGTGCTCGGTATTGCCATCTATGCTTGCATTGTGCTGTGGATGTTTGCGCGCTTGCGCAAAAGGCCGACGTCGCGCATGCTCGGACTTGTTATCGTGCCGTTTTCAATCTTGCAATTGGTGCTGGTGCCTCGCAGCGGTGCTGCCGGAGAGATGCAGCAGTATCTCTTTTGGCTCACGCGTGACCTGGGCAATGTAGGATGTCTTGCCTATGCCGCCTGGCATTACCGGCACAGGGCCACGCGTGTTGAGAAACTCGACCTCGACCGCTCAAAGCTCTTTTGGAAGGTGGCACTCGTTCTTGCGTTTTGCGTAATCGCCGAGGACACCTACATGATTTTGCTCTGCCGCCCCGACTCTCAAAACCCCGTCATCAGCCTCTTTTTGTGGTATCTGTCCGAGCGCAATATCTCCGAAAACGTGCTGCTCGTGGCATGCGCGGTCCAACTCTTTTGCCAGTTTAGCCATATCCTGCGCGTGTATGCCCGTCATCCGCGTGCCGATGAGGACGTGGCGGCCGAGAGCGCACGCTCTGGGGACGATCTAGCATCACGCGTTGTGATCTATGCCGATGCCCGTAAGCTGTCGCGGCGCGAGCAGGAGGTGCTCACGCTGGTGCTGAAGGGCAACGACGCCCAAAACATCGCCAGCGAGTTGGTCATCAGCCCTGGCACTGTCAAGGCGCACTTGCATCGCATCTACGTTAAAAGCGGTGTCTCCAACCGAGATGACCTCATAGATGCCTTTTGGCGTTCCTAGTCCTATTCTTCCTTGCATGCGGGTCTTGCCGTGTGGGCGGGCACGCCGTTGGGCGTAATGACGCGGTAATAATCTCAGACAATAAACCTGCAGGTAAAGCGTGTAAACCTGCTTAAACTGACCGTTTGCGATCCCTGGCCTTGGCACGGATTTGCCCCTGTGTATCAATGGGTGTAGCGCGAAGCCGCGGACGTGGGACAGACGTCCGAGCACGGCTTGTAGGCACGCGCCGATGCGGGAGCGCTACGCTCCCAACCGAGTGCCCACGCGGGCGGTGCGTCCGCGTTGCAACCAAAGATGCCTGAGGAGGCTCACATGGACAAGGCTGATGTAGTTATCAAGAGCAACGCCGTCTTTACCGGCGATGGGCTCGAGCCGTTTAAGGGCGGCGTTGCCGTGCGCGGTGATAAGATTGTTGCCTGCGGTGACGATGCTCACCTGGCACCGTTTATCGGTCCCGATACCGAGGTGCGCGACTTTGGCGACCAGCTCGTCATGCCCGGCCTGATCGACTCACACACGCATTTTGCCCAGGGCGCGTTTATGACCGACCCCGATTTTGCCGTCAACCTCATCGACTGCACCAGTTTTGAGATGGCGATGGAACGTGTCGTGGCGTTTGCGGCCGACCATCCCGATAACGAGTGGATTCTGGGCTGCCAGATTATCCAGTTCCAGTGGGATGTCCCCGAGATGCCCACAGCCGCGATGATCGATGAGTACATCTCGGACCGCCCGGTCTTTCTGCAGCAGGTTGACCTGCATACCTTTAGTGCCAATACCTGCGCCATCAACAAGGTGGGAGTAACTTCGCAGACGCCCGATCCCGCAGGCGGCAAGATCCTTAAGGATGCCGAGGGCAATCTGACGGGCGTGTTTTCCAACAACGCCGGCGTCTTCTTTATGGACGAGGTCTACGACCCAGCGCCCGAGGTTGTTGACGCGTCGTTTGCAAAAACCGCCCGGCGCGCCAATGCCCTGGGAATCACTACGGTCGGCATGGTCAATCCTACGTTTGTGAGCATGGAAAACCCGTATGCGGTGTTGGCAGGTCTTAATGCCAAGGGCGACTTGCCACTGCGCGTGTTCCTGTACACCGATCTGTTCGAAAACGAGTCCTTAACGCTCGAGCAGATCAAGGAGAAATACGCCTTCTCGGGTACGCAGGTCGAGTGGCACGGCTTTAAGCAGTTTCTTGATGGCGTGTGCTCCGACCACACCGCTTGGATGCTTGAACCCTATAGCAATGCGCCCGATACCTGCGGTGAGCCCGCGGAGGATCCAGAGCGCATCCGTGCCGCCATTGTCAGGGCGCAGGAATGGGGCGTTGACACGCGCGTCCATACGATCGGCGATCGCTCGGTGCGTTTTGTGCTTGATTGCTTTGAGGAGGGCGAGCGCTTGCATGGTAAGCGGGGTTGCCGCCACTCCATGGAGCACAACGAGACGGTTCAGCCCGAGGATCTGCCGCGCTACGCGGAGCTTGGTATATGCCCCGGCATGCAACCGTGGCACATGCTGCTCGATATGGCTGACCTTGCCAAGGACGATGCCGTGGGCCCCGAGCGTGCAGCGCTTTCGTGGCCCCTGCACAGCCTGCTTGCCAGCGGTGCCGTGGTGCACTTGGGCAGCGACTTCCCCGTTGTGGGCTTGGAGCCCATGGAGGAGGTGTACGGCGCGGTCTTCCGCATGCTCGAGGACGGCTCCAACCCCGAGGGCTGGTTCCCCCAGGAGCGCATTACCATGGCCGAGGCCCTGCGCGCCTACACCTACGGCAGCGCCTACGCCATGCATGCCGAGGATCGCATCGGTACGCTCGCATGCGGCAAACAGGCTGATATCTGTGTGCTCGACCGCAACCTCTTTGACTGCGAACCGGCTGAGGTCCTCGAGGCCACGGCGTCTCTCACGATGATTGCCGGCAAGGTGGTCTACGAGGCCTAGCGGGGCTGCTGCATCGCTGGGCGGTGCCACAGCCTGTGCGTGCCGCCCATCCATTCATCCATCCATTCATCAATCTCTCATGGAAAGGGGAGAACAATGGCAGAAGAGACAACCGCCGCTGTTGAGGAGGAGCGTGAGCTTGCCTCGCAGCCGATTCCCGGCCTGGTGCGCAAGTACACCATCATCACCGGCCAGGGTATGCTCGCCCAGATTATCATGGTGGTCCTTGAGGGCCTCGTGATGGGTTGGGGCCTGGGTGCACACGGCCTGGCCTGTGTTTCGATCATCATGTCGGTCGAGTACATTAACCTGGCCTTTGGCAACCTGTTTGGCACCGGCGTGCCCGCCGTGGTGGGCAACCTTTTGGGTGCCGGCGACATTAAGGGCGCCAGCAAGGCGTTTAGCCAGGGTTTTTGGCTTACCACGATTGTGAGTGTGCTGCTTGCTGTGGTGATGGCTGTGTTTACCGAGCCCATCTGCGCATTCTTCGGCGCCACGCCCGACATCATGACCGATACCGTTGCCGGCGTGCGCACCTTCTCCGTGCTGCTGCCGCTCACGGTCATTGGTCAGATGGTCACCGCCGTCATGCGTGTGGACGAGAAGGTTCAGATCCAGGCCAACCTCATGACCGTGTCTGCCATCGTCGCTATCTGCTGGCTTGCGCTTTCCACGTTTGTGCTCAAGCTTGGCGTTATGGGAGCTGGCGTGTACTACGGTCTTTCCATCGGTATCTGGGCCATCGGTATCTTCTGGTTCATCGGCGGTAAGAAGTCGCAGCTCCAGATCAACGCCGCCGACCTCAAACTCGACATGGCCATCTGCGGCCAGATCATTAAGATTGGTTTCCCGTTCTTTTTGGTGCAAGCTGCCACGTTCATCTTCAACACCGTTGCCAACTCGTTGCTTGGCCAGCTCGGCGGCGACATGGGTTCGCTCTACATCGCGGCCTTTGGTGTGATCAACGGCTACATCCTCTACATTACCATGATGGTCGCCCAGTGCTTCTCGTACGGCCTGCAGCCCATTGCCGCCTTCAACGCCGGCGCCAAGGCGTGGGCGCGCCTCAAGGAAACGCTCTCCTGCACGCTTAAGTACCAGGTCGTGACGCTTGCTGCGGTGTCTGCTGTGCTATGGGTGGCCGCAACGCCGGTCTGCGCCTTTTTTGCTGGTAGCGACCCGGCGCTCGTCGAGGTTGCCGCCAACGCCACGCGCATCGTTATCCTGGCCGTGGCCCTGGGCTATCTTGCCATGACCATGTCGATGTACTTCCAGGCGGTTGAGAAGGTGGGTATCGCCACGTTCACCGGTCTGCTCCGCTACGTGATCTGCTCCGTGCCGCTTATGTACCTGCTTGGCAACATGATGGGCGTTCAGGGTGTCTGGTTTGCCTTGGTGGCGGCTGACGCCATCACTGGTCTTATCTCCATCGCCCTCGCCGTCCGCGAATCCAAGCGACTTGCCACGCTCTAGACTCGGACACGGCCGGCCCGCGATAGTCGAATAAGTCAACTCGCCTGCAAGCCACCGCAATGGGGACAGTTCCCATTGTGGTGGCTATTGTTATTTAGGGTCTGAGATTTCGGCTCTATAAATAACGTTTTTGAACTGGGCTACTATAAGATTGTGGAAAACACTACTACAAGATTATGGAAAACGCTACTGCGAGATTATGGCAAATGATACTATACGATTATGGTAACAGCGTTATAAGGGGCGTTGATATGGCCGAGTACATTAACAGGGATTTGCATGAGTTGCTCATTCGCATGGCGGGTTGGTTTCCTGTTGTGTCGTTGACGGGGCCTAGGCAGAGCGGAAAGTCTACGCTGGTTAGGCATGCCTTTCCCGACTATTCCTATGTCACGCTTGAGGACCCCCAAACGAGGCGCGCGGCCTTGGAGGATCCGGTGAGTTTTATCCGCAACCGAAAGGGCGGACTCATCATCGATGAGGCGCAATACGCCCCGGATTTGTTCTCGATGATCCAGGTTGTTTCGGATGAGCGGGGAGATGCCGGTCAATACATCCTTACGGGATCGCAAAACTTTTTGATGATGAAAAGCATCGGCCAGTCTCTTGCCGGGCGAGTCGGGATCTTAAAATTGCTGCCATTTTCGTTTCGAGAAGCGGAGAGGGGCCAGCAGGGGCAGTTGGAAGTGGATTTGTTTGCGCTCGAAGGGGGATACCCTCGCCTGCGTTCCGCCGGAATGCCGTCCTCGGTTTATTTCCCCAGCTATATTGATACCTATGTTGAGCGCGATGTTGTGGGCTTGCTTGACGTGCGCAATAAAGCGGAGTTTCATAAGTTACTGTCCATAATTGCCCAGAGCGCCGGTGCTCTCATTAATATATCTTCGCTTTCTCGAGATACGGGTGTGAACGTATCGACCATTAAAAGCTGGTTGTCTATCCTGGAGCAGAGCTACCTGACGTTTTCACTGCAGCCTTATTATGCAAATGCCAGGAAACGTTTGACTAAAACGCCCAAGCTTTATTTTTACGACACGGGGCTGCTCTGCTACTTGCTCAAAATTGGATCACTGGAGCAACTTTTGGAGAGCCCTTATCTGGGGGCAGTTTTCGAAAACCTCATCGTTTCCGAAACGGCGAAGAGCCATCTCAACGTGGGCGAGAATCCCGAGTTGTATTTCTATAGGGACGACGGCAAGCGAGAAATCGATTTGCTCGACTGCACAAACTCAGGGAGTCCCAAGGCTATCGAAATAAAATCATCCAGAACGTATCACGATAAGTACGCCCGCCATTTACAGGCTGTATGCGATGAGATCGACATTGCAAAAGATGCGCGCTATGTTGTGGCCCGCGTGGATTCAACGTATGAGTCGAAAGACTGTAGCGTGGTCTCGGCGCGTGATTGGCTTTTGCGATAACAAGTTCGGCGTATTAACAACTGCCGCGAAGGGTCCGGATCCCTTTCGCGGCGGTTTTTTGCCGATCCGGTGCGCCTCAGATGCAAGTGAGTAGACTTTTTTGGATTTACCGAGCACATCGCGACAAATGCTCGGTAAAACTGCAGGTCAGCGCTGTGGCGATTTGGCGTGTGCTCGGATTCCTGCAAAAAATCTACTCACTTGGTTTTTGCTGTTAGAAGGCCGCCGCGAGGGAAAGTAGTTCCCTCGCGGCGGCCTTGGTGTTTTCCCAGATAAAACCTGCCAAAATAAACCTGTCCCTTTTTGGCAGGTCTCTATTTGGTATGGCTGACCGGTTTGGGCTGTCTTGGAGAAAGCCCATGAGGCGGCACACAGGCTAATCCTGCGTGTCGCCTCCGTACATGTAGACGATAAAGCCGTCGCCGGTGTCTTGGCTGTGATCTTCTAGGATGCGCTTCATGTTGAGGTGCTCGTAGAACTGCCAGTCAGAGTTGCAGTCGCTCATCAGGAAGAACTTGGTGCAGCCTGCCCGGGCGAGCTCGGCGCGGGCAAGGTCGATGAGCGCGCGGCCGAGCCCTTTGCCCTGCCACTCGGGCACGATGATGATGAGCCCTGGGCATACTCATTGCCCGTGGCGGCAAAGCGGTCGGCCGTGGCCTTCTCGCGGCTGTCGCCAAAGAGCGAGCCCTCGAGCTTGGCGTCGGCGGTCTTTGCCATCTCGGTTGCCTGGGCGAACATCTCGTCGTAGCAGGGCACCCACGTGGGATTGGTACGCGGCTTGCCGTCCTCGAAGATGCCGATGCAGCAGGCGGCGATAATGCGGCCCTCGGCCTCGGCGACAAGCGCGATAGGTGAGCGCTGTAGCTGCATGGTGATGTTAAAGCGCGCGCAGAAATCGGCAGCTTCGACGTCACCGCGGTTGCGCAGCGTGTTGCACCACAGCTGGTTGTAGATGGCGGCGATGCCAGCCAGGTCGTCGAGCGTGGCGGCGCGCAGGGTTACGTTGTCAAGGCTCATGGAGGCTCCTTCCAAGGTGGGTCAGGCCACCTCTGAGTGTGACATGGGCGCGCCGTCGCCGCATCAATCATTCGGCAGACGAGTCCCGTTCCCTCGGGGACGGAGGAAAAGGGGCCACGAGCGAGGATTTTCGGACGCTTGCTCGACGAGAGTGGATAATCTCCCACTTTCAGCGCGATCCTAGGCCAAAAACGGGAGATTATCCACTCTCGTGGTAAGCGACCCGCGCGTTATCCATTCCCTTTTTGGTTGGTCGTGCTTGCACTTTAGCGTGCGACAGCGGATAATGCCGAGCATTCGACGATTCAAGCTTAGACTTCTTTGATTGAGGAGGCCCCGCATGGCCATGGAATTTAAACGCAGGCTGCCGATCCCCATGGAGATCCGCGAGGAAATGCCGCTGTCCGCTGAGCTTACTGCTAAGAAGCAGGCATTCGACGCCGAGGTCGCCAAGGTCTTTACCGGCGAGGACGCGCGCAAGGTGCTCATCATCGGACCGTGCTCTGCCGACCGCGAGGACTCGGTCCTCGAGTACATGAACCGCCTGGCCAAAACCGCCGAGGAGGTCAAGGACAAGCTCATCATCATCCCGCGCGTCTACACCAACAAGCCGCGCACCAAGGGCACCGGTTACAAGGGCCTGCTGCACAACCCCGATCCCGAGGCGCCCGACGATCTGCTCGAAGGCGTTAAGGCCATTCGCCACATGCACTTGCGCGTCATCGAGGAGACTGGCTTCTTCACTGCCGACGAGATGCTCTACCCGTCCAACTACCAGTACCTCGTCGACCTGTTGAGCTACGTCGCCGTGGGTGCGCGTTCGGTCGAGAACCAGGAGCACCGTCTGGTGTCGAGCGGCATTTCGGTGCCGGTGGGCATGAAAAATCCTACAGCCGGTTCCACTACCGTCATGCTCAACTCCATCTACGCCGCCCAGGCGCACCAGAGCTTTATCTTCCGCAACTGGGAGGTCGAGTGCGACGGCAACCCGCTCGCGCACGCCGTCATGCGCGGCTACATCGGTCTCGACGGTCGCACTTACCCCAATTACCACTACGAGCACCTGGAGCGCCTTGCCGAGCGCTATACCGAGCACGCCGGCTACGCCAACCCGGCGGCGGTTATCGACTGCAACCATGACAACTCGGGCAAGCGCCCGCTGGAGCAGTATCGCATCTGCAAGGAAGTGCTCGACAGCTGTCGCCGCAACGAATCCATCTCCAAACTGGTCAAGGGCTTTATGATCGAGTCCTACCTGGAGGATGGCAACCAGCCGGTCGACGGCGGCGTCTTTGGCAAGTCGATCACCGACCCGTGCCTGGGCTGGGAAAAGACCGACTATCTGATCCACGAGATCGCGGAGCGTGTTTAGTTACGCGGGTTTACCAACCCGCGTAACGGCTCGACGCTGCGCGCCGCCCAGAGCGACAATTTGTCATTCAAAAGGCAAGGCATGACCAGAAGGTCAATGCCCTGCCTTTTTCATGCCAACTTGTACGCTCTGGACGGCGCTCGCTGTCCGTCCTCTACCTGCGGAGTTGTCCTGCTCCAGGGCACTCATTGGGGACAGACTTAAATGAGTGCTCGCAGAATGAGAGTGGATAGTCTGCCGTTTATAAGTAGTTGTTGGGGACGTTCTTGTTGTTTGACTAGTCGTTTAAGAACGTCCATTACAGTCGAAATTGTCAGCCCGGGCCCGTCTCGGGCTACGATTGAGGCGCGCCCAGAACGGGCCGCCGACCGGGCGCCCGCGCACGGCCGAACGTCCCTGCCCCCGAGAGGGCCCGTTGGGTGCTGCCGGCGCGGGACGCGCCGCCCCCGACGGCTGATAGGAAAGTGCCGGGCAGGTGCCGCGGCTGGTAATGTGAGTGCCGAGGGGGAGGCCATCCGGTCGAACGACTACCGGAAGGATACCACCGTGAAAGCGCCATCCACCAGGCCCGCGGCCGTGCTCGGCCTGGACGTCGGCAAGTCATCGCACTGGGCCTGCCTGATCGACCGCGACGGGGAGGTGCTGGCCAGCGCCCCCGTCCGCAACAGGGAGGCCGAGCTCGACGCGCTGTTCGCCTCCGCGCCCGCCGGCACGCTCGTCGTCGTCGACCAGTTCCGCAACATAGGGTCCCTCGCCGTGAGGCGGGCCCGCGCCGCGGGGCTCGGGGTCGCCCACCTGCCCGGGCTCGCCGCCAGCCGCGCCGCGGGCCTGTTCGCCGGCGAGGCCAAGACCGACGAGCGCGACGCCGCGGTGATCGCGCGGACCGCCCTGGGCGTGCCGGACTCCCTGTCGGGGGTCCCGGGCCGCGGCGAGGCCCTCGAGGCCGCCCGCGCCCTCTCGTCGCAGCGCGACCACGTCGTCGCCTGCGCGACCAGGGACAAGAACCGCCTGCGCGCGGTGCTGCTCGAGTCCTGCCCGGCCCTCGAGGCCGCGGTCGACCTGTCGGACCGGCGGTGGCTGGAGCTGCTCGCCGGGTTCGGCGGGGCGTGGGGGATCGCCCGCTCCGGGGCCGGGGGCCCGCGGGCCGAGGCCGCCGGGGAGGCCGCGGCCGCCTCCACCGCGCCCCCGCCGGCGCTCGTCGAGGCCGAGAACAGGCAGGTCAGGTTCCTGGCCGCCCGGATATCGGAGGCCCTCGACGAGGCCGGGGCCCTCGAGGCCGAGACGGCGGGGCTGCTCGAGGGCGACGATGTTAGCGTCAATATATTTTTCACCATTTTCACCAACGTATTTTCGCCAATCGCGCCAACGCGGATGCGCCGGATTCGCCAACGCGGATGCGCCGCTTTCGGCGCCTAGGCTCCCTCCTCCTTCCCGTCCTCGCCGCCGATGGATACGTCCTTCAGGCGGTACGACCGTCCCGTTATCTTGATCATCGCGCAATGGTGGCAAAGCCTGTCGGCCACCGCCGAGGCCGTGACGTTGCTGCCGAACACGTCGCCCCACCTGCCCACCGGCACGTTGGTCGTGACGACGGTCGACCGCTTTAGCGCGTAGCGCCTGTTGACCAGCTGGAACAGCAGGTCGGCGCCCTCCTTGCCGATGTCGAGGTAGCCGAGCTCGTCTATTATCAGCAGGCTGCAGTGCTCGTAGAACCGCATCCTGCGCGCCAGCGCCTCCTTCGCCGAGGCGTGCTTGAGGTCCTCGACCAGCCTCGAGCAGTCGGCGAAGTACACCTGCTTGCGGGCCATCACCGCCTCGTGGCCTATGGCTATCGACAGGTGGGTCTTGCCGACGCCCGGGCTGCCGACGAGCACGACGTTGTCGCCGCGGTCGACGAACTCGAGCGTGGCCAGCTGCTCGACCAGCCCGCGGGGCACGCTCGGCTGGAAGCCCCAGTCGAAGTCGGCCAGCGTCTTTATGTAGGGGAAGTTGGCCATCCTCAAGCGGCGCTCGTCGTCGGCGCGCCGCTTGAGGGCTATCTGGGCGTCGGTGAGCTCGAGCATGGCGTCGACCAGGCCCTTCCTCCCGTCGGCGACGAGCCTGACGTACTCGGGCACCGACGACGCCATGCCCTCGAGCCCCAGCTCCTCGAGGTTGGCCGCCAGGCGGTTGAGGGGGCTGGCCTGCACGGCGGCGCTCACAGCGAGCCCCCTATCGAGTCGAGCAGGCCGAGGTTGGCCGCGGCGGCCGCCTCGATGTCGCCGGCGGCGTCGCCGAACCACCGCTTCCCGGCCATGGCCTCGGCGTAGTGCGCCGGGTCGTAGGCCGGCCCGCCCGCCACGTGCGTGGCCACCAGCTCGCCGCCGACGTAGCAGTCCATCGCGCCGCCGGGCATGCAGACGATGCGGGCGGGCCTGCCGATGCAGCGCCTGGGCACCGACATGGGCTCGCCGTGCGCGCTCACCAGCATCGTGGCCGGCACCCTGGCCACGCGCACCACGTCGCCCATCGCCTCCTCGAGGGCGCGCAGGTTGCCGACGGGCAGCAGCGCGTCCTTCTCCTCCATGAACAGCGCGGAGGGCGGCAGCCCCGTGGTCTCGTTGGGCTCGGAGTTGCTGGCGTCCTCGATCCGCGCGACGATCTCGTCGATGTCGTCCCAGCCGTCGAAGTCGCCCTGGTAGGCCGCGAGCCGCGACAGGAAGCGGTTCGACGACTCGACCTTGCCCTTCGTCTGGGGGCTGCGCGGGCGGCACAGCTTCAGCTCGAAGCCGGCGGCCTTGGCGAACTCGTATGCGCGCTGGACCTTGAGGCGCCTGCCGCCCTTGACCGTCACCAGGGCGGACATGTTGTCCGTGACCCACTCGCGCGGCACGCCGCCGAGCCTCGCGATCGTGGCGTACATGCACCTGACCAGGTCGTCGGTCGTCCTGGTCCCCGACCGGATGAATATGTGCCTGCGGGAATGGCCCAGCGTCGCCGCGAACACGTTGAACTCGAACAGCTCGCCGTCGCGGTTCGCCATCTTGACGGACTCCTTCCAGTCGAACTGCAGCTGCAGTCCGGGCGGCGTCTCGAAGCGCGGGTGCGGCTCCGGGCCGCCGGAGGCCCCGACGGCGATGCCGTTCTTGCGCATGAACTGGGTGAAGGCGTTGTAGCCGGCCAGGTCCTCGCCGGGATACCTGTGCAGCAGCCACTCGTGGATGCCCTTCTTGGTGACTCCCGGCAGCTGCGCCTTGGCGGCCACCTCCTCGATGTGCGCGTCGAACGAGCCCGCCCTGTCGCCGCGCCCGTCGCGGGGCCGCCCGCCCTCGGCCCTCCAGTACGACGCCACGGTGTGCCTGTCCTTGCCGTAGCGCTTCGCTATGTCGCTGAAGTTGGGCTTTATGCCCGCTTCCCTGTACATGTCCAACTCTCCGATCAGGCTCTTCTCCGCCACGGCCCGCTCCTCCCGAAAGCATCGTCCGCTCGTCGATCGAAGCGTAAGCCCCGGCGTTGGTGGAAATGGTGAAAATGCGTTGGCGCAAATGGCGGGATTGCGTTGGCATGATTGGTTGTTGAGCGTTGGTCAAAATGGTTGTTTTTACAGTAGCGCCAACAGACGAGACCTACGCGTGCCTGCTCACCGTGCCCGGCATCGGGCCGAGGACGGCGGCGCAGCTCGCGGTATCGGTCGACATCGCGAGGTTCCCGGACCACGACCACCTGGCCTCGTACTGCGGCATAGCCCCGAGGGTGAGGAGCTCCGGCACGTCGGTGAGGTCGGTCAGGGCGTCCAGGCGGGGCGACGCGAGGCTCAAGTCTCTTCTGATCTTCTCGTGCAACAGCCTGGTGAGGTCGTCGGGGCGCTACGGCGAGTACTACCGGGCCTGCAGGGCGCGGGGCATGGGGCACGGGCGGGCGCTCAAGGCCGTCGCGAGGAAGCGGCTCAGGGCGATATACGCCGTGATGCGCGACCGGGTGCCCTACCGGGAGTAGCGTCGAAGGTTGACAAAACTATAGGAACACCCAATGACTACCTTTCAAACCTGGCAGTTGGGGACGTTCCTTATGTGCTGGCACTTGGGGAAACTCCTTGCGCCAGCGGACGCGGTTTGCTTGCTGGTATTGCCAGATTGTTGGGCGTTCTCCAAGCCCTGTGGGCAAAAAATGCCAAATATGAGTACTGTTGCTGCTGTAGTGCCATATTGCTCCCACAAAATAATGGACATAAAGTAAATATGTTCATTAACGCTAGTACATATAAGCCTGATACAGAGCTGATTGAGCAATGTGGAGGTGCATACAAGCTACAAGAGCGGTGTTTTGGGTCGTTTTGGATGTTACTAAAAAAGTAACAGTACTCATATTTGCCATTTTTTGTCCACGGGGCCTTGAGGGAGGGCGTCAATCAGGTCCCAGGGGAGGCGGTTCGAGGGCTGCAAAACAAAAACGGGGACGCAGATTGTCCTGCGTCCCCGTTCTAGGGCGTTATTCGTTCCCTGCGGCAGAATTTACGCCGCTTCGTCGAACTGCGAGTTGTACAGGTCGGCGTAGAAGCCGCCCTGGGCGAGCAGTTCGTCGTGTGTGCCCTTCTCGACGATGTCGCCGTCGCGGATCACCAAGATCACGTCGGCGTTACGGATCGTGGACAGGCGGTGCGCGATGACAAAGCTTGTACGGCCTTGCATCAGCGCATCCATGGCGCGCTGAATGAGCTCCTCGGTGCGGGTGTCCACGTTGGAAGTCGCCTCGTCTAGAATCAGCGCCGGGCGGTCGGCCAAAATGGCACGGGCGATGGTCACGAGCTGGCGCTGACCCTGCGACAGGTTAGTGCCCTCCTCGTTGATCATAAAGTCGTAGCCACCGGCGAGCGTATGGATAAAGTGGTCGCAGCGTGCGGCGCGTGCGGCGGCCTCGACCTCGGCGTCGGTCGCATCGGGGCGTCCGTAGCGGATGTTCTCGCGGATGGTGCCGTTAAACAGCCAGGTGTCCTGCAGCACCATGGCAAACTCGCCGCGCAGCGCCGCGCGGTCCCAGTCGCGCACGTCGACGCCTTCGACGCGCAGCGAACCGCCGTCCACGTCGTAAAAGCGCTGCAGCAGCTTAATGAGCGTGGTCTTGCCGGCGCCGGTGGGGCCGACGATGGCAATGGTTTGGCCGGGCTGCGCCTCGCAGCTAAAGTCGTGGATGATGGTCTTGTCGGGCGTGTAGCCAAACTTGACATGGTCGAACTCCACGTGGCCGGGGCGCTTTTCGGGAATCTGCGCGTCGGCCTTTTGCTCCTCCTCGGGCGCGGCCAGGAACTCAAAGACGCGCTCGGTGGCAGCGGCCATCGACTGCATCGTATTGCTCACGTTGCCCAGTTGCTGTACGGGTTGCGTAAAGTTGCGAACGTACTGGATAAAGCTCTGGATGTCGCCGGGCGTGGCATTGCCGGTCAACGCGAGCTGTGCGCCCACCACGACGACGCCCACATAGCCCATGTTGCCCACCAGGCTCATAAGCGGCATCATCAGGCCCGACAGGAACTGCGAACGCCAGCCGCTAATAAAGAGTCGGTCGTTTTGACGGTCGAACTCCTCGATCGAGGCCTCGGCGCGGTCGAACACCTGAATGACGTTCTGGCCAGCAAAGTCCTCCTCGATAATGCCGTTGACGGCGCCCAGAACCTGCTGTTGCTCGCGGAAGTACGGCTGCGAGAAGTGAATCATCACGACCAGGATTATCGCGGCGGCCGGCAGCGTGAGCACGGTGACGCCGGTGAGCGGCAGGCTGATCGACAGCATCATGACGAGGACGCCGATAATCTGCGTCACCGACGTGATGAGCTGCGTCACGCTCTGGTTGAGCGACTGGCCCAGCGTATCGACGTCGTTAGTGATGCGGCTGAGCACGTCGCCCTTGCTGTGTCCGTTAAAGTAGCTCATCGGAACGACGGCGATCTTGGCGGCGATCTCCTTGCGCATGCGATAGCAGATCTTTTGCGTGACGCCGGTCATGAGCCAGCCTTGGATCAGGCTGCAAACAGAGCTCGCCAGATACAGGCAGAGCAAAAAGCCGAGCGTCTTGGCGATCCAGTCAAAGTCAACGTCGCCGGTGCCGTTGACCTTGGCGACCAGGCCTTCGAACAGCTTGGTCGTAACCTGGCCGAGCACCTTGGGTCCCACAATGTTAAAGATGACCGAGCATACGGCAAAGGCGACGGCGGCAAACACGGCAATCTTGTGTTGGCCGATATAGCCGAGCAGCTGCCTCATGGTGCCCTTAAAGTCCTTGGCCTTTTCGCCACGACGCATGCCGCCCATGCGGCCCATGGGACCACGCTGGCGGGTGGGCTTGGGAATCTGAGTCTTGGTCTCGTCTGCCATTAGCGCTCGCCTCCTTCCATGACGCCTGCAATTTCTTCTTGGGTAAGCCCCAGCTCCTCGGCGGAAAGCTGCGACTGTGCGATCTCCAGGTACGCCGGGCAGCTGCGCAGCAGCTCCTCGTGCGTGCCGGTGCCCACTACGTGGCCGTCGTCGAGCACGATGATCTGGTCGGCGTGCATGATGGTCGCGATGCGCTGGGCCACGACCACGAGCGCGGCGTCGGTGACGTTTTTGGCCAACCCCTCGCGTAGGCGCGCGTCGGTCTTGTAGTCGAGGGCACTAAACGAGTCATCGAACACCACGATCTCGGGCTTTTTGGCCAACGCGCGGGCGATGGCCAGACGCTGGCGCTGACCACCCGAAACATTGGAGCCGCCCTGGCTGATAGGGGAGTCGTACCCGTCCTCGCGCTCGGCGATAAAGTCCTCCGCCTGGGCGACGCGTGCTGCCTGGCGCATATCCTCGTCACTCACCATGTCGCCGGCAAACTTGAGGTTGCTCTCGACGGTACCCGAGAACAGACGACCCTGCTGCGGGATGTAACCAATGCGGCGGCGCAGCTCGGAAAGGGTCATGTCGCGCACATCGATGCCGTCGAGCGAAATGCTGCCGCCCGTGACGTCGTACAGGCGCGGAATCAACTGCACGAGCGTGGACTTGCCCGAGCCTGTGGAGCCAATGATGCCGAGCATCTGACCGGCATGCGTGGTGAAGTTTACGCCGCTGATGACGTCGGCGCGGGCATCGGGATACTGGAAACTCACGTCGCGGAAGGTGAGCTCACCGCGCGGCGCGTTGGCTGCGGGCAGTTTGGGCGAGGCGGGGTCGTTGATGCTCGTGGGGCAGGTGATGACCTCTTCCACGCGCTCGGCTGCGACCTCGGCGCGGGGCAGGATGACCGAAACCATGGTGAGGATCATAAACGCCATGACGATTTGCATGGTGTAGGAGATAAACGCCATCATGTTGCCGACCTGCATCACGCCGTCGGACACGCCCTGCGCGCCAAACCAGACGATGAGCACGGTGATGCAGTTCATGACGAGCATCATGAGCGGCATCATAAAGCTCATGGCGCGGTTGGTGTAGAGCTGCGTGGTCATCAGATCGAGCGAAGCCTTGTCAAAACGCTCGAGCTCATGTTCCTCGCGGTTGAACGAGCGGATGGGCATAAGACCGTCGAGCAGCTCGCGGGCGGTAAGGTTCACGCGGTCCACAAAGCTCTGCATCTTTTTGAATTTGGGCATAGTGAGGCCCATAAGCACGCCGACGACGGCCGAGACCGCGATGATGGCCACGGCGATGGTCCACTCCAGGCCGGTATGGTTGGCCAGGACGCGCGTGACGGCGACGATGCCCATGACGGGGGCCATCAGACACATGCGGATAAACAGGGTTGCGGCCATCTGGATCTGCTGAATGTCGTTGGTGCAGCGGGTGATGAGCGAGGCCTGGCTAAACTTGCCCACCTCGGCCGGCGAGAAGTGCATAACCTTGTTGAAGGTCTCGCGGCGCAGGTCGCGGGCGATGGAGCAGGCGGTGCGCGAAGCCACGGCGCCGGTCAGGATGGTGGCGACGAGCGACACGAGGCACAGCCCAAACATCGTGGTCGCCATGCGGCCCAGGTAGGCGTTCTGCACGTCGGCGGGGTCGATGCCTTGCGCTTTGTACTCTTCTTGTACGTAGGTCACGGCGCGCTGGGTGACGATGGACCCCGACATGGAGCCCATTTTATCTGCCATTTCGTTGGCGCTTTCGACGAGCTTGCTTTGGTCTACCAGACCGCCTTCGATGCCCAGACGCAGGCTCTTCATGGTGATCTTACCGCCGTCTGCATCAATCTGCTTTTGCATGTTCTGGGCCGCCGTGGCCTTCTGCTGCATCTCGGCGAGCTGCTCGGGCGTCATCGCCGCCATTTGCTCGGGCGTGGGCATGGCCTGAGCGGCGTCGCTGTCTTTCTCGCTGGACGTGCCGGTCATGTCGCCCATGGAGTCGGCGTCGATGCCTTGGTTGAGCGAAAGGACGACGGTCTCGGGCAGGCTCATAATGTCGGCGAGCTTGCTGCCGTCGGCGCGCTCGTCCTCGGTGCCCTTGTACGTGCGAATCCCGTTTTTGTCTGCCTTGCCAAACGCAGCCTCTACCGTCTTGGCGTCTTTGGCGCTCATAAAGAGTTCGAGGTCGTCGAGCGATTCGGAGCGGATGGTGTCGGGCACGGGCGAGGCGATGCCGCCTTGCTGCACGCCCACGTCGACGATGTCGCTCATATAGGTAGGCAGCGCCAGATCGGCGTTGCAGCTGATTACGATAAGTACGATAGCTGCGAACAGTGCCAGGACATGCTTTTTAAAGAGCTTGAGAATCCTCACTCGGCATCTCTCCTTTCTTGGTTGCGGTCGATAATTTCGTTGGCACGTCTTAGAAGGCGCACCATCTCTTGGGTATCTGTTTCGCCGAACTGCTCAAGGAAGGCCGCGGTGCGGTCCTCGAATTCCCGACGCTTGATCTCGAGATCATGGAATCCCTTGTCGGTCACCGTGACGTGTACGCGACGACGGTCGGTCTTTGAGTGCTCACGCTCAACCCAGCCCTTGGCTTCGAGAGCGCGTAGGATATTGGCGATGCGGGCGCTCGAGACCCAGGCACGATTGGCGAGTTCGCTCGGCGTGAGCGAGCCGCCAGCGAGCATGAGAGCGCGCATGACGGCCATCTCGCCGCCGAGAGCTTTGTCCGCAAAGCGCGAAATGCGCTGATGCATGCTGCCAAACTCAGTTAAGAGTTGACGCCCAAGCTCATGGAAATCGGTATCTTCCACCGAAAACCCCTAACACTAGAAACTATTTTCGGTGGAAGATGATACCCCTGCACGCGCACCCTATACGGTAGATTTTTGGGACATGTCTAGAAAACTACCTTTAGGCGACCTCCGTGCACCGTCGGTACCAGCAAAGTTAGGGGTAGATCTCTAGGCATGTCCCAAAGCCTACTCAGAGGCACTTTACCCTGCTAAAACTGGCATAACAGCTAGAGTGAACGTCGTACAAAGGCAAGGAAATATACCAAACAAATCGGTGAACGGTAGTTGCTCGCGCTCGCATTTCCTGCGGATTTGTTAAAAACGCCCTAATGGTATAAAAAAAGAAACATATAACAGCCCTGATGAAGGGGGTGGCTATGTTATCCTTCTCAAACGGGTGAAATCTTGGGTTTTGGGTTGCAGTTCCAAGGTGGACAAACGTTTTTCCCTGTACCAATGTGTGGTGAAGAACGGAAGAAGCCGGTAGTGCAAGCCGATAATTCAAGAATTCAATAAGCAGCGGTGTGAGAGAGCGCCGCATTACACGTAACTAGGAGCGTGGTTACACAATGCAGGAGGCATGGGAAGGCTTCAAGGAAGGCATCTGGACGGGAGAGGTTGACGTCCGAGACTTCATCCAGAAGAACTACACCCCCTACGAGGGCGACGAGTCGTTCCTCGCCGGCCCGACCGAGCGTACCAAGGAGCTGTGGGGCGAGGTTCTCGACCTGCTGCTCAAGGAGCGCGAGCAGGGCGGCGTCCTCGATATGGACACCAAGACCGTCACGGGTATCGTGAGCCACCCCGCTGGCTACATCGATAACGCCCATCGCGACAAGGAGACCATCGTCGGCCTCCAGACCGACAAGCCGCTCAAGCGCGCGCTGCACGTCAACGGCGGTATCCGCATCGCTTGCCAGGCTGCCAGCCAGCACGGCTACAAGATCGACGAGAACGTTGTCGAGCGCTACACCTTCGAGCGCAAGACTCACAACGCCGGCGTCTTCGATGTCTACACCCCCGAGATGCGCGCCTGCCGCTCGGCCCACATCATCACCGGTCTGCCCGATGGCTATGGCCGCGGCCGCATCATCGGCGACTACCGTCGTGTTGCCCTGTACGGCGTCGACTACCTGATCAAGGACAAGGAGGCCCAGAAGGCTTCCACCCCGACGGTCATGACCGCCGACAACATCCGCGATCGTGAGGAGCTGCAGGAGCAGATCCGCGCCCTCGGCGAGCTCAAGATGATGGCCGAGACCTATGGTTTCGACATTTCCAACCCTGCTACCAACACGCAGGAGGCCATCCAGTGGATGTACTTCGCCTACCTCGCTTCCGTCAAGGAGCAGAACGGCGCCGCTATGTCCATCGGCCGTACCTCCACGTTCATCGACATCTACGCTGAGCGCGACCTTGCCAACGGTACCTTCACCGAGGAGCAGATCCAGGAGTTCGTGGATCACTTCATCATGAAGCTCCGCATGGTCAAGTTTGCCCGTACCCCCGAGTACCAGGCCCTGTTTACCGGCGATCCGCAGTGGGTCACCGAGTCCATCGGCGGCATGGGTGTTGACGGCCGTACGCTCGTTACCAAGATGAGCTACCGCTACCTGCACACGCTCGAGAACATGGGCACCAGCCCCGAGCCCAACATGACCGTTCTGTGGTCGACCCGTCTGCCCGAGAACTTCAAGAAGTTCTGCGCCAAGACTTCTGTCGCCAGCTCCTCGATTCAGTACGAGAACGACGACCTCATGCGCGTCTACCACGGCGACGACTACGGCATTGCCTGCTGCGTGTCCTCCATGCGCATCGGCAAGGAGATGCAGTTCTTCGGCGCCCGCGCCAACCTGGCCAAGTGCCTGCTGTACGCACTCAACGGCGGTGTTGACGAGGTCTCCAAGAAGCAGGTCGGCCCCAAGTATCGCGCCGTCGAGGGCGATACGCTCGATTACGACGACGTTGTGGCCAAGTACAACGACATGATGAAGTGGCTCGCTGGCGTGTACGTCAACTCGCTGAACATCATCCACTACATGCACGACAAGTATTGCTACGAGCGCATCCAGATGGCTCTGCACGACAAGCACGTGCACCGCTGGTTCGCTACGGGCATTGCTGGCCTTTCCGTCGTGGCTGACTCCCTGTCCGCCATCAAGTACGCCAAGGTCCACCCCGTCCGCGACGAGAACGGCATCATTGTCGACTTCGAGACCGAGGGCGAGTTCCCCAAGTACGGTAACGACGACGACCGCGTCGACCAGATCGCTCACGACGTTGTGCACCAGTTCATGGAGTACATCCGCATGAACGACACCTACCGCAACTCCGTGCCCACGACCTCGGTTCTGACCATCACCTCCAACGTCGTGTACGGCAAGAAGACCGGTTCTACGCCTGATGGCCGCAAGGCTGGCCAGCCCTTCGCCCCGGGTGCTAACCCCATGCACAAGCGCGATAGCCACGGCGCCATCGCTTCGCTGTCTTCGGTTTCCAAGCTCCCGTTCCGCGATGCTCAGGACGGCATCTCCAACACCTTCTCCATCATCCCGGGTGCGCTCGGCAAGGAGGACCAGGTGTTCTTTGGCGATATCGACCTTGATCAGCTGGGCGAGTAACTATTGTTAGTGCTATACTAACAATAACGATTACTGATTAGTGCGCCGGTTTCGGCCGGCGCCTATCGATCGAAGGAGACACATTATGAAGGTTTCTGAAGTTTCCGAGACTCAGGCCGATAACCTGGTCCACATGCTCGACGCTTACGCCGAGAAGGGTGGCCACCACCTGAACATCAACGTCTTCAACCGTGAGACGCTGCTCGACGCTCAGGCTCACCCCGAGAAGTACCCGCAGCTGACCATTCGCGTTTCCGGCTACGCCGTGAACTTCCACACGCTCACCAAGGAGCAGCAGGACGAGGTCATTTCGCGTACCTTCCACGACAAGTTCTAAAGGGGTTTAACTCCCGCAGGATCGCCGGGCCGCTTTGGGTTACTTTCCAAAACGTCCTCGGACATGCAAAGGGCTCCGCTGCGCGCTTCGCGCGGCGGAGCCCTTTGCGTCCTGCGGAAATGTTTTGGAAAGTAACCCAAAGCGGCCCGGCGGGGGTCCTGTGTAGTCACCCTTTAGGCGGAACTCTCCTAATTATTTGGATGAGTCGTTTACTTACTTGTGCTGTTACCGTCTTCCCGCTGTTGTTGGGGTATGCTTTGTTCGTATGTAAACGTTTGACATGTTGATGGGGGAGGGTGCTATGGCTCGCGAGGGCGCTCGTTCTAAGGATTCTGCTAAGCCTGGCATCAAGGAAGTTGCAGCGGTGGCGGGGGTTTCGCCTACTACGGTATCTCGCGTGCTTAATAATCGCGGCTATATTAGCCAAGAGACCCGCGATAAGGTCCATGCCGCGATGGAGCGCATCAACTATACGCCCAACGATATCGCCCGTGCCATGCTCAACGGTCGCCTGAATCTTATCGGTATGATCGTTCCCTTTGTGAGCAGCCCGTTCCATGCTCAGGTTGTGCAGGCGGTCGAGCGCACGTTAGCGGAAAACGGCTTTAAGATGTTGCTGTGCAACAGCGCCAATCGACCTGATCTTGAGCGTTCCTATATCGACATGCTCCGCCGCAATATGGTCGACGGCGTAATCGTCAACTCCCTCAATATCGGTGCTGAGGCATATGCCGAGATGGGCTTGAGCCTGGTTGGCATCGACTGCGATCTTGGCGAGGGCTCTGTCCAGATTGCAAGTGACAGCTATGGCATCGGCGAGCTCGCCACGCGCCGTCTGATTGATGACGGCTGCAGGCGTATCCTGTGCCTGCGCAGCAATAGCCGCATGCGCATGCCTGCCAATAAGCGTACCGATGCCTACCTCGATGTTGTTGAGCAGGCCGGTTTGTCCGCGCTTGTCCGTGAGGTTGAGTTCGTTAAGCCCGACGACGAAAAGGGCGCGGTCGTTGCGAAGATCCTCGATGAGAACCCCGATATTGACGGCATCTTTGCGGGAGACGATACGATGGCGGCCATCTGTCTCAACGTGATGAAGCAGCGTGGCTTGAGCGCTCCAGACGATATTAAGGTCGTGGGCGCGGATGGTGCCCGCCGAACTATGACGTTTATGCCTGACTTAACAACCGTACGTCAAGATATCGATCGCATCGGAGAGCTCGCGGCGCAATCCATCATCGCTCTTATTAACGGCGATAATCCCGAATCGAATATCAAGCTCCCCGTTGAACTCATTGAGGGCAAAACCGCGTAGTTCATCCTGTGCCAAAAGAATTCCTCAAACGCCTCCGATGACCGTTCGCCGGCATATGTCAACCGTTTACCGACGACTGGAACTGCGAAAAGACGTATTGATATGAAAACGTTTGACATATGAAAACGATTGACATATCTTGCCATTGTACCGAGTTAGTATGTCGTGGAAAGGAAGTCTCGGATGCACAAGGTGTATTACCAGCCTGAGGGAATTTGGGTAGGCGACATCATGCCGTACGGCGAGGACGGCACGTTCTATCTCTATCATCAGCGTGACACGCGTAACCCCGAACCTTTCGGAGAGCCGTTTGGCTGGGCACTCGCTACGACCAAGGATTTCGTCAACTACAAGGACTTTGGCGAGAGCCTTGAGCGCGGCGGCGACGAGGAAGTCGACCAGTACATTTATGCCGGCACGGTGTTTAAGGTGGGCGACAAGTACCATGCGCTCTACACTGGTTGCAATCGCGATAAGGTCCGCGCACGTTTGATGAAGCAGGTTCTTCTTCACGCAACGAGCGACGACGCCGTCAAGTGGGAGAAGAACATCGCCGAGACGCTGCTTCCGCCCCAGGAGGGTTACGATGACCGCAACTGGCGCGATCCCTTTGTGCTTTGGGATGAGGGGAACGAAGAGTACATGCTCATCCTCGGCACGCGTGTGGGCGAGGACAAGCGTCTGATGACCGGCCGCCTGGTCAAGTTCACCTCCAAGGACCTGGATACCTGGGAGTTCCAGGGCGACTGGTGGAATCCGGGCCTGTACACCATGTTCGAGATGCCTGATCTCTTTAAGATGGGCGACTGGTGGTACCTCGTCTTTTCCGAGTACAGCGACGGCAACAAGACCCGTTACCGCATGTCTCGCTCTATCAACGGTCCTTGGATCACTCCTGCGGACGATTCCTTCGATGGCCGCGCGTACTATGCCGCGCGTACCGCATTTGATGGTGAGCGCCGCGTTCTCTTTGGTTGGGTTCCTACGCGTGACGAGGGCGGTGACCCCAGCTCTTACCTGTGGGGTGGCACCTTTATGCCCCTCGAGATCGTTCAGCGTGCCGACGGAACGCTCGGCACCAAGCTCCCCGACAGCATGCTTGGCGCCTTTGGCGAGGGCAAGGCTGTCGAGACCTTTGAGCTTTCCTGCGAGTCGGGCAAGGTCGAGCAGGTGCTCGCCGCGGATGCCGGCTCCACCTACTTGCTCGATGCCGACATTGAGCTCGGCGGTAACGCTGCCGGCTTCTCGGTCAAGTTCGCCGAGGACGCCGAGACTGGTCTTGCCTATGAGTTCCGCGCCAACCTGCGCGAGGGCAAGCTCGAGTTCACGCCGGCTCCCCAGTACCCGTGGTTCCAGGTCAACAACATGGGCCTCGAGCGTCCGTTGTTCTTTAAGGGCGAGGGCACTCACCATGTGCGTCTGGTCGTCGACGACGACATCGCGACCATCTTTGTCGATGATGTTGCGCTCAACGCTCGCTTCTGCAACAAGCAGGGCCAGGGTGTGGCGCTTACCGTCACCGACGGTGCGCTCAAGTGCGCAAACGCAACGATCGCGTCTCTGTAGCGGCAACGAACCGTTTTATGATTTAGAAAAGGAATGGAGAGGAACATGGACTACAAGGCAGTGTCCCAGCAAGTCGTCGACAACGTCGGCGGACTGGAGAACATCGAGGGCGCCACGCATTGCGTGACCCGTCTGCGTCTGGTGCTCAAGGATACGAGCAAATACAACAAGGCCGAGCTCGAGAACATCGATGGCGTCAAGGGCGTGCTGTACAACAGCGGCCAGCTCATGATCATCTTCGGTACCGGTACCGTCAACAAGGTTTACGATGAGTTTATGGCTCTGACGGGCGTTAAGGAGATCAGTGCTTCCGAGGTCAAGGGCGCCGAGGCGGACAAGAAGGGCAAGTTCTTCTCGGTCCTCAAGGTATTCTCGGACATCTTTATCCCCATCATTCCCGCCTTCGTCGGCGCTGCAATCATCATCGGCCTTAAGTCGCTGATCGTTGCCAACGGCCTCTTTGGCATGGAGGGCAGCCTCGCCGATCACAGCGAGTTCCTCAAGAACCTCGCAAGCTTCTTTGCCATTATCGCCACCACGTTCGACTACCTGCCTGTCCTGGTTATGTACAGCGCGGTCAAGCGTTTTGGCGGTAACCCGATCCTGGGCATCCTCGTCGGTATCGTCATGGTTCACCCGAGCCTTATGAACCGCAACACGTTCGTTATGGACCCGACGGGTGCTGAGTACTGGAACTTCGGTCCGCTATCCATTCCCATGGTTGCTTTCCAGGGCGGTGTGTTCCCCGCAATCCTGACTGCCTGGTTTATGGCCAAGGTCGAGAAGATTGCCCAGAAGTACATCCCCGAGGTCGTTTCGTTCGTCTTTGTCCCGACCGTTACCCTGATTCTTGCTAACGTTGCCCTGTTCACCGTGTTCGGCCCGCTCGGCAACCTGATCGGTGACGTCCTCGCCGGCGTAATCGATATCCTGTACAACAGGATGGGCGTCTTCGGTGCCTTTGTCTTCGCCGCGTTCCTGCAGCCGCTCGTCGTTACCGGTACGCATCAGTTCATCCAGGGTATCGAGGCAAACCTTGTTGCCACGACTGGCTTCAACTACATCCAGGCCATCTGGTCGGTTTCCATCATCGCCCAGGGCGGCGGCGCCATCGGTATGTACCTCATTCACAAGAAGCACTCCAAAGAGCGCAACATCTGCATGTCGTCCTTTATCCCGACGCTGGTCGGAATCTCCGAGCCCGCTATCTTTGCTGCAAACATGCGCTATTCGATCATTCCGTTCATCTGCGCATGCATCGGTGCAGGCTGCGGCGGTGCCTTCGTCAAGCTCTTTGAGGTGCGCGCTATCGGTCAGGGTCTGACCGGCGTGCTTGGCCTGCTCATCGTCACGCCCGAGACCCTCGTGTGGTATGTGGCTGGCAATCTCATCGCCTTTATCGTGCCGATCGTCTTGATCTTTGCCTACAACAAGGCAAAGGGCGTGCCGACCACCGATGAAGAGGGCGCTGGCGCTGGCTTCGACGTTAGCTTCTAGTTGAGCCGTTCAGTGTAATCTGAGGATAAGTCCATTTGAGGAAGGGCGTTCGACTCGTGTGAGTCGAGCGTCCTTCCCCATAGACGAGAAAGTCAACGGCGATGTTAAATCAAAAAAACAAGGTGACACGCGCGGACTATGAGCAGTGGCGTGTCGGACAGGATGAGACGGCGGCTCGCATCGCGTCCGACCCCGATAGGCTTCTGTTCCATGTGGAGCCTGAGCTTGGCTGGCTCAACGACCCCAACGGTTTGGTTCAGATTGGTGATACGTATCACATCTATCATCAATACGATCCGTTCGATGCTGCGCATGGCGGTCCAGTGCTTTGGAACCATCTGACGACAAAGGATTTTGTGACGTACGAGAATCACGGCCCCGTGCTGTTCCCCGATTCCGATTTGGATTCGAGCGGAGCGTATTCTGGTTCTGCCTTTGTACGTGATGGCAAGATTCACTACTTCTATACCGGCAACGTCAAGCATTTTGACCGCGATGATTACGACTACGTGTTGACGGGCCGTGAGCAAAACCAGATTCATATGGTTGCCGAGAATCCCGACGAATTGGGCGAGAAGCGCATGGCTGTTGGACCAGTCGATTACCCCGACGATATCGGTACGCACGTGCGCGACCCCAAGATCCTTGAGCACGATGGTATCTACTACATGGTTCTGGGCGCTCGTACGAAAGACGACCGTGGCTGCGTGCTTGTCTATACTTCGCGTGATTTAGGGGTCTGGAGCTATGCGACGCGCATTGAGCTGGGCGAGAAGTTTGGCTTTATGTGGGAGTGCCCTGATCTGTTTGAGCTTGATGGCGAGCTTATTCTCGTTTGCTGTCCGCAGGGTGTGCCTGCCGATGGCTGGCGTTACCGCAATCCGCATCAGTGCGTGTGGTTCCCCATCGAGGCCGATTGGGAGGCGCCGAGCTTTAAAATCGTCGGGAAGGGCATGCCCCCGATGGTCGATGCCGGTTTTGATTTCTATGCTCCGCAGTCCTTTGAGGATGCTGCAGGCCGGCGATTGATGATCGGATGGTCGGGTTGCCCCGATGCGACGGCGGAAAACCCGACGGTGGCGCGCGGGTGGCAGTGCGCGTTGACGGTGCCGCGAGAGCTGAGCATGCGCGATGGTAAGCTCTGCCAGCAGCCGGCGCACGAGATTGAGAGGATGCGCGGCGACTGCGTTCGCACGACAGGCGGTGAAACCGTTGAGGAGCCGGGCCGCCTGTTTGATCTCGTGGTTTCCTGTGAGGGCGCCAAGATGGTTGAGCTCGAGATTCGCAAGGGTGTCTTTGTGCGCTATGCGGACGGGATGCTTACCCTCGACATGGGTGACGAAGGCTATGGGCGCGACCAGAGGTCGATTGAGCTCGGCGAGCTTCGCGACCTGCGCGTGCTTTCGGACACTACGATGGTCGAGATTTTTGCCAACGGCGGTGAGGCGGCACTTACGAGCCGTACCTATTCGTCGGCGGTTCCGGCGATGGCGCTGCACGCCGAGGGCGCGGCGTCGATGGATTTCTACCGCCTCGCTCATTAACCGTGCATGGAGCACGATTGGACTTGTTGGGCGGAATGTGTCGCAGTTGCCGCGGCCAACTACCGTTTATCGCGTATAGCGACCGTTTGCGGAATAAGTAACACTCCTTAATAAACCGTGTAAAATCTCAGTTAAGCACGGAGTTTTCCAGGGAGACGCTGTCCTTTGTTATGTGCAAAGGGCGGCGTCTCTTTGGCGCTTAGATGCCGTTGTGCAACAGCGCGACGCGCGTGTCATGTATTGAAAAGCCAATGTCGAGATGGGTCGTGATAAGAATGGGCAAGTATGTAATCGTGGTTGAGTCTGGGTCGGATGTAACGCCGGAGCTCTGCGAGCGCTACGGCATCGTGCGCGTGCCCATGCATGTCACGATTGGTGACGAGACCGTCGAGGACGGCTCGATCGATCCGCTCGAGATTTATTCGCGCTGCAACGAGTTTGGTGTGATGCCCAAGACCAGTGGCTGTTCGCCAGCGGATTTTGCGCATGTGTACGACCGCATCCATGCCGAGCAACCCGACGCGACTATTTTGCATCTTGCATATTCCGAGGCCACGACCTGTTCGCATCAGTCCTCTAAGATTGCGGCTCAGGGGCGCGACTACGTGTTCTCCATGGACACGCGCTTTGTCTCGGTGGGCCAGTCGCTCGTTGTCGTCGAGACCGCCAAGTATATTGAGGCTCATCCCGATGCCACCGTTGACGAGATCTTTGCATTTACCAACTCCGTCATGGACCGCGTGTTGCTGGGTTTTGTTCCTACGGACCTTGCCTTCCTTAAGGCGGGCGGTCGCTTGTCCAACGTCGCATTCCTTGGTGCCCATCTGCTCAAGATTAAGCCCTGCATTGAGGTGACGGGCGGTAAGTTCGTGGCGACCAAGAAGTTCCGCGGTTCTATGCTCAAGTGCGCCCGCGCCTTCATTGACCACATGGTTGCGAAGGGCGAGATTGACTACTCGCACATTGGCCTGGCGTATTCGGTGGGCCTTTCCCAGGAGCTGCGCGATGACATGGAAGTCTATGCGCATGACCTGGGCTTTAAGGACGTTACCTGGACTCAAGTCGGCGGCGTCATCTCGAGCCACTGTGGCCCGACCGCCTTCGGTGCGGTGCTCACGCTTAAGGCGTAAAGGCCGCAGGCGAGCGTTCTTCAGCCTGACATCTCGACGTAGACCCCAGCCATGGTGATGGGGGATAGATTAAAACGTGCCATTCTAGCCCGAGACGTTTAAACGCAAGCGCATGGGCTAGAATGGCTCTGGCATTTTAATTGGTTGCATCCAAGGAGAGGCAAGGTAGCGGGAATGGCTGAGATGACGCTTGAGGGTGTGGACGCTCGTCCTGAGGATTCCGCATTTGCCCTAGGCCGCGTGCATTCAATCGAGACGATGGGAACGGTCGACGGACCCGGCATCCGCTTTGTGGTGTTTGTTCAGGGCTGTCCCATGCGCTGTGCGTATTGTCACAATCCCGATACTTGGTCGGTTAGCGGCGGCACCATGGTGACCGTCGAGCACCTTATGGACGAGTTCCAGAGTAACCATGAGTTTTACCGCAGCGGCGGAATTACGGTTTCGGGCGGCGAGCCACTTCTGCAGCCCGAGTTTTTGGCCGACCTGTTCCGTGCAATGCACAACAACCCCGATGGTCGTGTACATACCTGCATGGATAGCTGTGGCTACGCCTTCGACCCTCAGCATCCCGAGAAGTTCGATGCCGTTCTCAACGAGACCGACATGGTGCTGCTCGACATCAAGCATGCCGATCCGGCTGAGCATAAAAAGCTGACCGGCTGCGATCCTGCACGTATCCTGGCGTTTGGCGATGAGCTTGCCCGTCGCAAGATCAAGGTCGTTATCCGCCACGTGGTTGTGCCGGGCATTACCGACACGGTGGAGGAGTGCGAGAAGCTCGGTCGCCTCATCGCTCCATGGCACAACGTGGTGGGCCTGGAAATGCTGCCATATCACACGATGGGTGTCGTCAAGTACGAGCAACTGGGCATTCCCTATAAGCTCGAGGGCGTGCCCCAGATGGATACCGCGCGCATGCCCGAGCTGCGCAATGCCGTTATGACCGGCATGAAAAAGCGCCGTGCGGAGCTCAAAAACGCTATCGGATAGCATGCCATTTTCGTTCCCCAAGGGCACTCATTGGGGACAGACTTAAATGAGTGCCCCTGGGCACCTAGTTGATTGCTAAAGAGCCCCGTCCTTAAAAGACTGCTCTCTGGGTTGCGGTGAGATGCGCAACAGAATCGTGCCATTTGGATAAATACGCTTGTGGTTTCTTTAAAGACACCTTAAACGCCGCTGAATATCTTTGGAAAGAAATGCCTGCTCGGTATCATACTGCTCGTATATAAACGGTGGCAGTCAGGAGACCACGTGCGAAACATCGCATCGCGGGACGAGTATGTGCCGCAGCATGGCAGCAGATATAAGACGAAGGGCACGTCTTCGCGTGGCCTTGCCGGCGCTCGCATCCGCGTGAGGAAGATTGCCGCCATTGGGATGCTAACGTCGGCGGTTATTATCCTCGGAATTACCGTTAAAACCTACGCCTCGGAGCGAACGGTGCGCCCAGATGCGTCAACGGTACAGCTGCAAAACGAGAAGGTTTCAAAGTCCAAAGCGTCGGCAGATCAAGCTCTGTCGACGGCAGATCTCAAGACGAGACTTTCGAAGGCGGACTTCAACGATATCCCTTCGGGTGATACCGTTCGGACCTTCTCGTTGGTGGATAACAAGACTCCTGCCTTGGAGGATGAGAGCCTTGCCTCGCTCCAGGATGCCCTGTGTCGGGCGCAGGAGCTGGGCGACGTGGGTGTAGTGTTCTACGACCTATCGAGCGGTAGGGGCGTGACGTATAACGCCGATGTCGAGGTGTATGGAGCGAGCAGCTACAAAGCGCTGTATGCGCTCTATATTTGCGAGACGTTGGTCGAATCGGGGCGGGTGTCGCTCGATGGGCCTTTAGCCACGTATGGTGGTTGCAGCATGGGCTGGCAGACGGTGCGCGACCTTATCGAGAATGCCGTCGCCAACTCAGACAACGATTCGTTTATCGCGTTACGCGCGGCGTTTGACCATGATGGCTATGAGGATTGGATTGCCAATCTGGGTGTTGATGACGAAACGGCACTGAATCCGATGAGTGATTTTCCGACCTACTGCCCGCGCACTTCTGCGAGGTTATGGCGTGAGATGAGCGAGTATCTGAGCATGGATACCGAGACTTCACAGTGGTTGTCGGGCCTTCTGACATCAACATCGCGCTCGTTTATTCGCGATGGCATTGCGGACGAGCAGGTTTTGGTGCGCAACAAGGCAGGCTGGATTAGCGAGGATGGTTACTATTCGACATGCGATGCAGGCCTCATCGACATCGATGGCCGTACCTATGTCATGAGCGTCATGACATCGATGCCATGGAGTGACCGTTCGAGCGAGGTTACGGCCGCGATTGCAAAGGCTCTGTTTGATACGCGAGCTGCACTGGCTTAGCGTGTTCGTTTGGCGAGGTCAAACAAAATGCTGGTACCATACCTTGGTTGAGAATTTCGTATAGGTTTGGGGAATGGTATGGCTACCATCGCGATTATCGGTGCGCTCGAAAAAGAGATCATGCAGATTAAGGAAGAGCTGAGCGACGTTTGCGAGGCACGGGAGGCGGGCTTGACCGTTGTGAGCGGTGAGCTCGACGGCCTGACAGTTGTCGCCACAACGGCGGGCATGGGCACGGTGAACGCCGCTGCTGCAACACAGCACCTCATTAGCAAGTATGCTCCGCAGGCTGTTGTGTTTTCGGGCATTGCGGGCGGTTTGAACCCCAAGCTCCATATCGACGACGTGGTCATTGGCAAACGCCTACGCTATCTGGATACCGATACCGCGCTTATCGCCGAGTCCGCACCGGGGCTCGAGGAGTTTGGCTCGACGCCCGCGCTGGTCGATATTGCCGCCGACGTGCTTGCTGAGCGTGGGTTTGTTGACGCTTCGACAAATGCAGTCGCTTCGAATGAGGGCACCAAGCAGTTCCTGGTCGGCACGATTGCCACGGGTAACCGTTTTGTGACGGGCGCCGCCATGCGCAACGACGCTATCGAGGCGACGCATGCCGATTGTGTCGGCATGGAGGGCGCGGCAATTGCCCATGTCGCAACCAAAAATGGTGTCGATTGCCTGGTGTTGCGCGCTATCAGCGATAATTGTGACGAGGCGTACGATGCAATTTGCGAGCGAGAGTTCGATCTGTTCGAGTACGCGCGTGTCGCAAGTGACATTACGCTCGATATCGTCCGCCGCATTGCCGCTGTGCAATAGCGCGTCTATTTGTAAGAACCTACGACCAAGGAGTGTCCATGGCCGATTCCATTAACTACCAGCTTGCCAAGTTCGTCGCCAGCTATGGCAAGGTTTCGCAGATTCCCGAGTCCACCTGCCCCGAGGTGAGCTTTGTCGGCCGCTCCAACGTGGGCAAGTCGTCGATTATGAACAAGCTATTTGGCCGCAAGAACCTAGTCAAGGTTTCCAGTACGCCGGGCAAGACGAGCAACATCAACTTCTTTGAGGCCGACGACGTGCATTTCGTGGACCTGCCGGGTTACGGTTTCGCCCGTCGCTCCAAGGCCGAGCGCGACCGCTGGGCCGAGCTTATCGGCGACTTTTTCGACTCCGAGCGCAGCTTTAACTTGGTCGTCTCGCTGGTGGACATTCGTCACGATCCCAGCAAGCTCGATCATGACATGATCGACTACCTGCAGGGCAATGAGTTCAACTTTATCGTCTGCCTCACCAAGGCCGACAAGCTCAGTCGCACCCAGCAGGCCCGCCAGGCAGCAGCCATCAAAAAGCAGCTCAACGTTCCGGCCGAGAACGTAATCATCACAAGCTCCCAGACCGGCGTGGGTATCGACGAACTCAAGCGCCGCATCGCCGAGGCCTGCCTCTAGTAAGGGCTCCAGCCTAGCAAGAGCCCCTATCAATAAAGGGCCATATATTTCAGCCCGGCGCCCCTTCAAAGCGTGGGTCCCTGTAGACATCCTCAGCAAGGTAGGCGCAGGGACGGTCGGGATGTTCCCTCAAAATCATTCCGCAGCGCGAAGACCCCTTGTCCGTCGCTCCGTAGGAGCAGGACAAGGGGCCTTCATGCGCGAGGACGATTTTGAGGGAACATCCCGACCGTCCCGGACAGGTATATGAGGAGGATGTCTACAGGTACTCGATTTGAGCGCCTTCCGTGTCGCACGTGAGGATATGCGTGTCGCACTTGGGGAACTGCTCGCGCAGCTTGACCTGCAGGAACTTTGCCACGATGGTGTCGTCGGTCACAGCCATGAGGGTCGAGCCCGAGCCGCTAATCCAGATGGTCTTAGCGCCGCCGTTAAGGCAGGTGTCGCGCACGGCGTTGTAGTCGGGGATCAGGCGGCGACGATAGGGCTCCTGGATGCGGTCGTCGTTGGCGGCGGCAATCAGGTCCAGGTCACCAGTCTCCAAGCCGCGCGTCATGCCGGCGATGCGGCCCATCTGCCACACGGCGGTGGAGAGTGGAATCTCCTGCGGCACAACCTTGCGCGCCTCGCTCGTATGCACCTCGTAGGGCGGAATCACGGTAATAAAACGCAGGCGATCGCTCACCTCGTAGCGCAGGCACTGGGGGAGCGAATCGGTCGGCGTAAAGGAACAGACGGCGCCGCCCAGGATAGCGGGGGCGACGTTATCGGGATGGCCCTCGACTTCGGTGGCAATGCGAACCAGCTCGGCGCGGTCGACGGTGTGGCCTGTCAGTGCGGCGGCGGCCATAATGCCGGCGACGACGCAGGTGGAGCTGGAGCCCAGGCCGCGGGCGACGGGCACGTCGGTCTGGATGTCGATGGCAACGGGAAAAGCCGGCTCGCCCCATGCAGCCAGTGCATCGACAAAGCTCACGTAGACCAGGTTGTTCTCGTTTTGGAATTCCTCGGGGCAGCCCGTGATGGTGAGTTTGTCGGCGCGCTCGAAGGTGAAGTGCGAGTAGAGGCTGACGGCCATGCCGAGGGTGTCGTAGCCGATGCCTAGGTTGGCGCTGGTTGCTGGGACGGTGATTTTGATCATGTGGGTCCTCCTGGGCGGGTCTGGCCGTTTAGTTCGCTGCTCGGGCAGTCCTGGCTCGCTCGGAAAGCACATTAAGTGCTTTCCGGCTCGTGCGGAACTCGCGACGAACTAAACGGCCAGACCCGCTCGCATGCTCGTCATTATCCCAAAAGCTAAATAAAAAGAAGGTGCGCCGGCTTTCGCCGGCGCTTAATGAGGGATCTAGTTGGTGCTCATTCGTTTTGCTGCGGACTCGACGTAGCTTGCCATCTCATCGACGTCGCAGACGTCTTCGAAGCGGACGGGCTTGGACTCGAGTTCGGCGAGCTGGGCTGGGGCGACCGTGTTGGTTGCCTGCTCGAGCACGCGCATGGCCTCAAAGTCGTCCTCGGGAACGTCGAGGCCCAGGGCATCGCAGCAGGCGCGCGGGAACTTGTAGGGGCTGGCGGTCGAAAGCAGCACGCGGGCCTTGGCGCCCTCGGTGGGGGCGACCTGCTCAAAGACGTGATAGCCGCAAGCGGTGTGCGGGTCGATCACGTAGCCGTTGGCATCCCAGCAGCTCTTGATGGCGGCGCGAACCTCGTCCTCGCTGGCCCAGCCGCAGCCAAATACGCTCTGGATCTTGGCCAGCAGCTCGGCAGGCACCTCGTAGCGACCGGTCTGGGCAAGCTGCTCCATAAGGCCGGCAACGAGCTCGCAGTCGCCGTCGGACAGGAAGTAGAGCATGCGCTCCAGATTAGAGCTAATAAGGATGTCCATCGACGGCGAAATGGTCGTGAAGAACGGACGGTTGCGGTCGTAGACGCCGGTGGTCAGGAAGTCAGCGAGCACGTTGTTCTTGTCGCTGGCCACGACGAGTTTGGCGACGGGCAGACCCATGCGCTTGGCGTAGTAGCCGGCCAGGATATCGCCAAAGTTGCCGGTCGGTACGCAGAACTCCACGGCATCGCCGGCCTCGATGGCGCCGGCGCGCAGCAGCTGCGCATAGGCGGCAAAGTAGTAGACGACCTGCGGCACCAGGCGGCCGACGTTGATGGAGTTGGCGCTCGAAAGCACGGTGCCGGCGGCCTCCAGGCGCTCGGCCAGCTCCTTATCGGCAAAGATGCGCTTGACGGCACTCTGGGCGTCGTCGAAGTTGCCGCGGATGCCGCAGACGGCGACGTTGCCGCCCTCCTGCGTGGACATCTGCAGATTCTGCACGCGGCTGACCTTGCCCTCGGGATAAAAGACGGTGATGCCCGTGCCCGGGGCGTCGGCAAAGCCGGCGAGTGCTGCCTTGCCTGTGTCGCCCGACGTGGCGGTGACGATCATGATGCGCTCGGCGCCGCCGTCCTTGGCGGAAGTGCGGGCCATCAAGCGGGGGAGCATCTGCAGGGCGACGTCCTTGAAGGCGCTCGTGGGACCGCCAAAGAGCTCCATCACATAGGTCTGAGGGGCGTCAGCGCCCGGCGCAGCGTCGAGTTTGACGAGCGGCGTAACCTCTTCACTCGCGAACGTGCCGCGGTATGCCTCGTCGACACACGCCGAAATTTCTTCGGCCGTGTAATCATTCAGTAACATTCCCAACACATCTTGAGCGATTTCAAAGTACGATTTATCTGCAAGCGAGCTGATATCGACCTGCTGGGTGCCGAGCTCGTCCGAGACAAACAGACCCCCGTCGGGAGCGATGCCGGTGCGGATTGCCACCTTACTTGAGCACGATAAAGTGCGTCCTCGTGTACTATGATAAGTTCCCATATAACACTGCTCCTCGGATGCCTTGGTCCCAATCGGTGAACCCATGGTATCAGAGCGCGCAAAACAGGTTTGCAGAGGCTTTTAGAAAGGTAACCTCCAGCCCATGATTAAGATTGCCAAGTTTGGCGGCTCGTCGGTCGCCGACGCCGAACACTTCAAGAAGATCAAGGCCATCGTCGATGCCGACCCTGCCCGCCGTTTTGTGGTGGTTTCTGCCTGCGGTCGCCGCTTTAAGGGCGACACCAAGGTGACCGACCTGCTCTACCTGGTTAACGCACACGTTAAGTATCACGTGTCGTGCGAGGAGCTACTCGAGGACATTGGCCAGCGCTACTTTGATATCGCTGACGAGCTGGAACTCACCTATCCCATCCGCGAAGAGTTTGCGGCCTTTGCCGAGCGCGCCCGCTCGGGCGGCTACTCCACCGAGGAGCTCGTGAGCCGCGGCGAGTACTTCACCGCTCGCCTGATGGCCGAGTATCTGGGCCTGCCGTTCCTGGATGCCGCGACGGTCGTTGCGTTCCATCACGACGGTACGCTCAGCATGAACCGCACCTCCGAGCTGGTGCAGGAGTACGGTCAGCAGGGCGGCTTTGTTATGCCCGGTTTCTACGGCGCGACGCGTGAGGGCCAGATCAAGCTGCTCGATCGTGGCGGCGGCGATATCTCGGGCTCGATTTTGGCTAAGTGCCTGGGCGCCGACCTTTACGAGAACTGGACCGACGTCTCGGGTTTCTATTCTGCGGATCCGCGTATTGTTCCGGAGGCTCAGCCCATTGCGCGCGTTACCTACGAGGAGCTGCGCGAGCTTTCGTACATGGGCGCAAGCGTCCTGCACGAGGAAGCCGTGTTCCCCGTGCGCGAGGCAGGCATTCCGCTGGTCATCAAGAACACCAATGCGCCGCAGGATCCCGGCACCATCATTAGCGAGACGGCTGATGAGGGCGAGGCAGAGCCCATCATTACCGGCGTGACCGGCAAGCGCGGTTTTGTCGCCATCAACGTGGCCCGCGACCGCACCAAACCGCGCGTCGGCTTTATGCGCCGCGCGCTTTCGGTCTTCGAGCGCTATGACGTTTCCGTCGAGCATATGCCCACCGGCGTCGACCGCTTTGGCGCCGTGGTGCAGGAGCAGGACGTTCACGATTCACTGTACTCGCTCGTGGGCGACATTCAGCAGGAGGTCGAGCCGCTCGAGATCGAGGTTGTCGAGGGCCTGGCACTTATCGCGACCGTCGGCCGTAACCTGCGCGGTCGTGCCGGCATCTCGGGCCACCTGTTTGGCATGCTTGGCCAGGCTGGCGTGAGCGTGCGTATGATTTCGCAGAGCTGCGACGAGATCAATATCATCATCGGTGTGGAGGAGAAGGACTTTGATCTGGCGATTCAGACCATTTACCGCGCCTTCTCCGACGAGAACGGCATTGTGAAGGTCTCCGATCTGGAGGCTCCCGCGCCGGTCGATCCCGCCCTGGTCGCGCTCCACAAGTAGCTGCCATCCCGTTGATTTTTTGGGACATGTCTCATAAATCTACGGCGGGGCGTTTCGTTTCGGTTTCGTTTCGACGGGGCGGGTTTCGTGCCCGCCCCGTTCTTGTATACACTGGCAACAATAATCGGCCTGCTCGGCGTGCGGGCAAAAGCCACAACCTTTAAAGGGGGAAGCATGAAACAGTACACGGTTGCTATTTTGGGCGCGACGGGAGCCGTGGGCACCCAGATGCTCGAGTGCCTCAACGAGCAGGAGTTTCCGGTCGGTAAGCTCAAGCTGCTGGCGAGCGCGCGCTCTGCGGGCAAGACCGTTGAGTTCCGCGGCGAGCAAATCGTGATTGAGGAGGCTTGCCCCGAGGCCTTTGAGGGCTGCGATATTGTGCTTGGTGCTGCCGGCGACGATATCGCCAAGGAATTGCTGCCCGAGGCCGTAAAGCGCGGCGCTGTCGTGGTCGACAACAGCCATGCCTTCCGCATGGATCCCGAGGTGCCACTGGTCGTACCCGAGATCAATGCCGACGATATCAAGTGGCATCACGGCCTTATCGCCAACCCCAACTGCGCGACCATTATCGGCCTGGTTCCCACGTGGCCGCTGCATCAGCTCGCTGGCGTGAAGCGCATGATCGTCTCGACGTACCAGGCGGCTTCGGGTGCTGGCGCTCCCGGTATGGCCGAGCTCGAGGCTCAGCTGGCCGCCCTGGGCCGTGGCGAGGAGATTCCCGAGCCGCGCGCGTTTGCCGCCCAGCTCGCGAGCAACCTGATTCCGCAGATTGGCGGCGTCAAGGAGGAGGGCTTTACCTCCGAGGAGATGAAGTTGCAAAACGAGGGCCGCAAGATCATGCATCTGCCCGAGCTGCGCGTGAACTGCACCTGTGTGCGCGTGCCCGTGCTGCGCTCGCACTCCGAGAGCATCACGCTTGAGTTCGAGCGCGACATCACGGTGGAAGAGGCCCGTGCCGCGCTGGCTGCCGCTCCGGGTGTCAAGCTAGTTGACGACATGAGCGCCGAGGATGCGCACGACCGCTTCCCCATGCCGATGGACACCTCCGACCAGGACCTGATTTGGGTCGGTCGCGTACGCCGCGACATCTCGAACCCCGAGGCTGCGCGCGGCATCACCTTCTGGTGCTGCGGCGACCAAATCCGTAAGGGCGCGGCAACCAACGCCGTCCAGATCGCTAAGCTGCTCTGCGAGTAGTGTGACCTGTCCGGCGGGGGCCGGGCTTGGTTTTCAGAACGTCCTCGACCATGTGTGGCGCCTTGTCCTGCTCCTTCGGAGCCGCGGACAAGGCGCCACACTGGTCTGCGGAGTGTTCTGAAAACCAAGCCCGGCCCCCGCCTGCGGTGACGCTGCTGCAAGCGACCTGCGATGGGGCCGTTGTTGGTTGGGGCCGCTGGGCTGATGTGGGGGCACGTGGCTGTTGCGGGCCCTGATCCCGGCGGCGGCTTCGGCGCTTTGCGCCTGCCGCCTTGGGGGACTGTGGGGCGCGGCCGGCAGCTGCGGCGCGTTCGCGCCTGCTGCCTAGGGTGACTTTGGGGTCGATTGGGGTTGTCTGCACAATTCGCGGTATTATGTTGCGGAGTTTTGAAAGGAGCCGCTGGTGGTCACGACGACGTTTGCTTCGCCTTTGGGCGAAATCTTGCTTGCCGCTGATGGCCGCGGTCTGACGGGACTTTGGTTTGAGGGGCAGGAGCATTTTGGCTCCACGCTTCTCCGGGAAGACTCCGAACATGTTGAAGGCGCCGACGCGGTTTCCGGTACCGGTGGCATGTCGTCGGTAAGTCCCGCAAATGGTGCGGCCTCTTCGGTGCTTGAGCGTTCCTGGGCTTGGCTGAATGCTTATTTTGCGGGGCAGGAACCTCGGTTTACGCCGCCGTTGCATTTGATTGGCACGGCGTTTCAGCATGAAGTTTGGTACGAGCTGCTTTCTATTCCGCGTGGCGAGGTCGCCACGTATGGCGAGATCGCCCAGCGTGTTGCGGCTCGACATCGTGTGCCGGGAAATGAGGCACCCGTTGTGTCTCCCCGTGCCGTGGGGGCCGCGGTCGCGCGTAATCCCATTTCGATTATTGTGCCGTGCCATCGCGTGGTTGCCGCCGATGGTTCGCTCAACGGATATGCCGGCGGCCTCGACCGCAAGGAGTGGTTGCTTCGGCTTGAGGGCGCGTACGAGGACTAACGTTCAAGCACTTTGCATGGCCAAGACACCCTGAAAGAACGAGTCGCCGTCCTTTCGCGGCCGGCATGCGTCCAAGCGCTCGGCATATGTGCCTTAAGTTTGGCTAAGCCCTATCCAGCGTTTTAGAAACGTGCAGGTTGAGCAGCTAAGGCTGCGCTAAGGCGGCTGGCGGTGCGCTATCATCGGCAATATCGAAATCTGTATAGCCGCGCGCCAAAGGAACAACTATGAAGCTGATGCTTGCCGAGGACGAACCCGGCCTCTCCCGTGCCCTTACCGCGATTCTTCAACATAGCGACTACGAGGTCGACACTGCCCTCGACGGTCTGACGGCGCTCGAATATCTGCTCGCCAACGACTATGACGCCGCAATCCTGGACATCATGATGCCCGGCATGGATGGCATTGAGGTGCTCAAGCGCACACGCGCCGCCGGTAAGCGACTGCCCATCATCATGCTCACGGCAAAAAGCGAGGTGTCCGATAAGGTCGAGGGCCTGGATGCCGGTGCCAACGACTACCTGACCAAGCCGTTCGCCGCCAAGGAGCTGCTCGCACGCATTCGCGCCATGACGCGTGCCGCGACGGCAATTGACGCCACGACGCTCAGCGTGGGCAACGTGCGCCTCGACACGGCATCGTGCACACTCGTGGGCCCTTTGGGCGAGGAGCACCTGGCCAATCGAGAGTTTCAGCTTATGGAGCTCTTTATGCGCAACGCCGGCACGCGCATGCCCACCGAGCGTCTGATGCTCGGGGTTTGGGGTGAGGACGCGCCCGAAGGCGCCAACGTGGTGTGGGTCTACATCTCGTACCTGCGCAAAAAGCTGACGGCGCTTGGTGCCAACGTGGCCATCCGTGCATCGCGCAACCAGGGCTATTCGCTCGAGGTTGTTGAAGAGGGCGAATAGGCGTGAGCGCGAGTGCGTGGTGGAAGCGCACGACGGCAAAGCTCGGCATGGGCGCGGACTCGGGTAATCCGGGGCGCGCCGATGCTGCCAGTGCAATGGGACGTCGCCTGCGTCGTAAGTTCATCCTGGTTGCCATGGGTGCCGTGACCGCCGTGCTTACGCTTATCATCGCCGGCATCAATATCGTCAACTACTCGCATGTCTGCAAGATGGCCGACGCTCGTCTGGGCTATATCTTGGCGGGCAAGGACGGCATCGATTGGACGGATGAGCCTAAGGCCGATCCCGGTCAGGATGCGGTTGCCGGCAAGGTTGCTACCGGTAACCGGGCAGCCGTTCGCGATGGGCATTTTGAAGGCATGACGGCGGAGTCTCCCTTCGACACGCGCTACTTTACGGTGTCGATTGCCGGCGGGCAGGTGACCGATGTCAACACGGCTCGCATTGCCGCGGTGGGCGCCAAGCGTGCCGCCCGCATCGCTGCAGGACTGTATTCCAAGGGTTTGACCTCGGGCTTTTCTGGTAACTACCGCTATACGGTTACGGTTCAGGGCGACGAGACAACCTATGTATTCGTCGACTGTTCACGCGAGCTCACAAGCTTCCATTCGTTTTTAAGCGCGAGCGTGGCCATCAGCTGCATTGGCTGGCTGGCGGTGTTGGCAATTGTGGCGGGTGCCTCGGGCGCGGTGATTCGACCGATGGTCGAGAGCTACAGCAAGCAAAAGCGCTTTATTACCGATGCGAGCCACGAGATCAAGACGCCGCTGGCCGTGATTGATGCCGCTAACGAGGTACAGGAAATTGAGAGCGGCGAGAGTGAGTGGACGCAGAGCATTCACGAGCAGGTCGCGCGGCTGACGGCACTTACGGAGCGTCTGGTATTTTTGGCTCGCATGGACGAGGGCTCGGCGGGCTTTGCCATGACATCGTTTGATCTTTCGGAGGCGGTGGACAAGGCGGCGGCGCCGTTTGAATCGGTGGCGGTTTCGCGCGGCAAGCGGCTGTCGACGTCGATCGCGAGCGGTGTGCGGGCCCATGCCGATGCCGCGGCAGTGGCGCAGGTTGTTGAACTACTGCTGGACAATGCCACACGCTACGCAAGCGAAGACAGCGTTATCGAGCTGAGCCTGCGTGCTGTTTCGCGCGGTGCGGGCAAAGGCTCGGCCGAGCTTGTCGTTTCGAACGCCGTGGACGAGCTGCCCGAAGGCGACCTAGATCGATTGTTCGACCGCTTCTATCGTGCGGACGTGTCGCGCAGCTCCAAGACGGGCGGCTCGGGCGTGGGCCTATCCGTGGTGCGTGCCATCGCCGAAGCCCATGGTGGGAGCGCTTCTGTCTGCGGCCACGGCAACCAGATCACCTTCACCGTCCGCCTCTAAAACCTGCCAAAATGAACCTGTCCCTTTTTGGTCGGTGCGAAATGGGTAATACTAAGGAGTTATCCGACCAGATGGGAATTAATCGATGGCTTATATCGAATTCAAAGACGTCATCAAGGCGTACGGCGAGGGCGATGCCCGCATTCACGCGCTCGACGGCGCGAGCTTTACCGTTGAGCGCGGCGAGCTCGCCATTATCCTGGGCGCCTCGGGTGCCGGCAAGACTACGGCGCTCAACATCCTGGGTGGCATGGATACGGTAACCTCCGGCACTGTGACGGTGGACGGGCGCGACGTGAGCTCCGCTAACGAGGCGCAGCTCGTGGAATACCGCCGCGCCGACGTCGGCTTTGTCTTCCAGTTCTACAATCTGGTCCCCAACCTGACGGCGCTCGAAAATGTTGAGCTTGCGGCGCAAATCTGCCCTGATTCGCTCGATGCCGAGCAAACGCTTTGCCAGGTTGGCTTGGGTGAGCGCCTCGCCAACTTCCCCGCGCAGCTTTCGGGCGGCGAGCAGCAGCGCGTGTCCATTGCCCGCGCACTGGCAAAGAACCCCAAGCTGCTTTTGTGCGACGAGCCCACGGGCGCACTTGACTATAAAACCGGCAAGCAGATCTTGCAGCTGCTGCAGGACACTTGCCGCAAGCAGGGCATTACGGTCATCATCATCACCCACAACTCCGCGCTGGCGCCCATGGCCGATCGCCTGATCCGCTTTAAGAACGGTCGCGTGGAGAGCGAGACGGTCCAGCAAAATCCCGTGCCTATCGAGACGATCGAGTGGTAGCGCCCATGGATCAGGACCGCCAAAACAGCCAACGCCGCGACGCGCAGAACACGGAGCGCGAGCAGGATTTTACGACCTACCGCACTGCCCAAAGCTCAAACGATATGGTGCCGACGGTGTTTCGCCGCGGTGTCTACCGCACGATTCGCGGCAGCCTCAAACGCTTCTTGTCTATCGTCGTGATCACCGCGCTCGGCGTGAGCGTGATGTGCGGCCTTAAGGCGGGTTGCGAGGACCTGTGCGATTCGGTTGACGCCTACTTCGACCAGCAAAATGTCTATGACATTAACGTGCAGTCGACCTATGGCCTGACTGACGATGATCTCGACGCCATCCAAGAGGTCGATGGCGTCGAAACGGCCGAGGGCATCTACACCGAGACCGCCTACACCGCCGTGGGCACAACGCGCGAGCGCGTGGTCGTGCAAAGTCTCTCCAAGGAGAATATCGATCAGCCAGTGCTCGTGAACGGCGATTTGCCCGAGAGCGCCGATGAGGTCGCGGTGACTTCGAAGTTCCTGAAGGCTTCGGGCAAAAAGCTCGGCGATACGGTGAGCTTTGCTGCCAACGATGCGAACTCGTCGAACCAAAGCGCCAAGGATCAGTTTGCCGATGGCGATTACACCATCACGGCCGAGGTTCTCGATCCCACTGATGTGAGCTCCGACTCGACGGTCAACGCCTTCCGTGCCGCCTCGGCGGCGGACTATAAGTTCTATGTGAGCGAGGACGCCGCGACATCTTCTTCCTACTCCGCGGTCCACGTGGTCGTCGAGGGAGCCAAGGATCTCAACTCATATTCGGATGCCTACGCGGCAAAGATCAATGAGGTCAAGGGCAATATAGAGAAGATCCGCGAGGAGCGTGAGAAGGCGCGCGCTCAGGAGCTGACGGTCGACACGCCGACAAGCTTGGATGCGGCCGAGCGTCAGGCCGCCATGCTCTTTGGGATCGAGCAGGACAACATCAATCGCATGGCCGAGGGCAGCGACGAGCGTGCGCAGGCGCAAGCCGACCTGGACCAGCGCCGTGCCGCCGCCGACCAACAGTTTGCCGACGCCCGCGCCGAGCTTTCCGACCTGGGCGAATGCACCTGGTACATCCAGGACCGCGGCAATATCGCAAGCTACTCGAGCGTGGAGAGCGATAGCTCGTCAATTGAAGCCATCGCCACGGTGTTCCCGTTCATCTTCTTTATCGTCGCCGTGCTCATCAGCCTTACCACCGCCACGCGTATGGTCGAGGAGGAGCGCACGCTCATCGGCCTGTATAAGGCGCTCGGCTATTCGCGCGGACGCATCCTGTCCAAATACGTGGACTATGCGCTGTGGGCTTGTCTGATCGGCGGCGTGCTCGGCAACATCATCGGATTTGTGGGCCTGCCGCTGTTCCTGTTTACGGTGTTCGACGACATGTACTCGCTGCCCCAGATGCTGCTTTCGTACGACATCGTGTCCTCGATCGTCTCGGTGGCGCTGTTTGCCGTGGGCGTGGTGGGCGCCACGATTATCGCCTGCCGCCACGAGATGGCCGAGACCCCGGCCTCGCTTATGCGTCCCAAGGCCCCGCGCGCTGGCTCGCGCATCTTGCTCGAGCGCATCGGCTTTATCTGGCGCCGCATGGGCTTTTTGAACAAGGTCGCTGCACGCAACCTATTCCGTTACAAAAAGCGCGCCTTTATGACCATCTTTGGCATCGCGGGCTGTACGGCGCTTGTGATTTGCGGCATGGGCATCCGCGATACGTCGGTGGCGCTTTCGCCCAAGCAGTACGGGCATATCACGCGCTATGACCTGCTGGCGGTTGCCAATCCCGACGATTTTTCGCAGACGTGCGCGGCATTGGATGAGCGAAGCGCAGCCAAGGATTCCGACGTGACCGTGACTTCGACGCTGCCGATTATGACCGACAACGTCACCTTTACATTTGGCGGCAAGAGCGAGACCGTGCAGCTGATCGTGGTGCCCGATGACCGCACGAACGACCTGGACGACTACGTGCGTCTCGAGGATGAGTCCAAAGAGCCACTGTCTTTGCGTGACGGAGACGTGTATCTGAGCAAGAGTTCACAGCTGGTTCTTGGGATTCAGCCGGGCGACACGGCGCAGGTCCAGGATTCGTCGCTCAACGTCGCCAAGGTCAAAGTCAGCGACATCTCGCTCAACTATTTGGGCAACACGCTCTATATGACGCAGGGCACCTATGAGCGCGCGTTCGGCCGAAGCGCGCGTCTTAACGGCATCTTTGTGCTGCTTAAGGGCTCGTCGGCCGACCAGATTGCGTTTAGCAAGAATCTTAAGAGTGACGGTTGGCTCACCATCTCGAGCACGGCCGAACATTGGCAGAACTACGAGGCGAACTTCACTATCATCAATTCCGTCGTGGTGCTCGTGACCTTTATGGCGGCGTGCCTGTCGTTTGTGGTGGTGTTTACGTTGTCCAACACGAATATCTCCGAGCGCGAGCGCGAGCTGGCGACCATCAAGGTGCTGGGCTTCCGCCGTGGCGAGGTACACCATTACGTCAACAAGGAGACGTTGATCCTCACGGCGATTGGCACCGCACTGGGCGTGCCGCTGGGTGGCCTGCTTGCCGAGAGCTTTACGTACATCCTGCAGATGCCGTCGCTGTACTTTGACGTTGAGGTCGAGCCGCTAAGCTACGTGCTCGCCGTAGTGCTTTCCTTCGGCTTTACGTTTATCGTCAACCTCGCCACCAACCGAACGCTCAACAAGATCGACATGGTCGGCGCCCTCAAGAGCGCCGAGTAACCTGTCCTGGGATTCAAGTTCTAGCGAGCTGCCGACGCGCCCGCAGCAGCATTTTTGCATAAACCGCCCCGCCAAATGCATACTTTGACGGGGCAGTTGCTTTTTGCCCACAGGTACCCCAGGGGGCGCCGTGCAAATTCCGGAGTATTCAGCGTCCCGGGGTCCGCGGGCGCGGGGGCGGGGGTGCAAAACTGCGCTGAAAGCCCCGATTCTGAGTCCCAACGCCTCTAGAGCCGCTCGTTTTTTTACAGGATGCGGCCCATGGTGCCTGCCTTTCGCCCAAAATCCAGTATGCAGGCACCCTCGGCTGCTGAATACTCCCAAAAATGCACGCCGCATCCTACCCCAGGCACCCGCAGCAAGAAGACGAATAGTCTCGGCCTCCCCAGTCACCGTAGGAGGCCCCAGAGCTTACCTCCCAAATCTTTCCGCAGGACGGAAGGATCCCGCCGCGCGAAGCGCACGGCGGGATCCTGACATGTCCGAGGACGATTTGGGAGGTAAGCCCTGGGGTCTCCGATGAGAGCAGTTTCGGCCGAGGCTATTCGCCGCCGAAGCTGATGCCCAGCGCCTTGGCCTCGCGCACCAGATCACTCTGGGGGTCGACATACTTGAGCTTGCCGGCGACTTCCTCGAGCGGCATGTGGCACATCTTGCCGTCACGCAGGGCGATCATGTAGCCAAACTCGCCGCGTAGGCAGCCGAGTGCCGCCTCGACGCCGCACTGGGTCGCAAAGATGCGGTCCTGGGCGTCGGGCTGGCCGCCGCGCTGCGTGTGGCCGGGGATGGCGACACGGGTCTCGCGACCAGTCTTGGCTTCGATCTCCTTGGCGATGTCGTAGACAATCGAGGGGCTCGTACGCTCGGCGAGCTTCTTCTTGTACTCCTTCTTGGACAGCGCCGCGTCCTCCTTGGAGATGGCGCCCTCGGCGACGGCCACGATGGTAAAGCGGCTGCCGGTTTCCATGCGATGCTCGATGGTCTTGATGACGTTATCCATGTCGTAGGGGATCTCGGGAATCAGGATGACATCCGCGCCGCCCGCGACGCCGGCGTACAGTGGAATCCAGCCAACCTTGTGGCCCATGATCTCGATAACGAACACGCGCCCATGGCTCGAAGCGGTGGTGTGGATGTCGTCGATGCACTTGGTGGCGACGTCGATGGCGCTCGTAAAGCCAAACGTCAGCTCGGTGCCCCAGGTGTCGTTATCGATGGTCTTGGGCAGGGCGATAACGTTGAGGCCCTCTTCGCGCAGGCGGTTGGCGGTCTTGGTGGAGCCGTTGCCGCCCAGCATAAACAGGCAGTCGAGCTGCAGCTTATGATAGGTGTGGACCATTGCGGGTACCTTCTCGACGCCATCGGCCTCGGGAATATCCAGACGCTTGAACGGCGTGCGGCTCGTGCCCAGGATGGTGCCGCCGCGGGTGAGGATGCCGCTAAAATCGGCGGGCGACATGACGCGGAACCTGCTGTAGATAAGGCCCTGGTAGCCGTCCTCAAAACCATAGATCTCGATAGGTTCTTCGCTATTGGTCATAAGCGTTTTGACGATGCCGCGCATGGTGGCGTTGAGCGCCTGGCAGTCGCCGCCACTGGTAAGAAGACCGATCCTGAGCATGATGAATCCTTCCGGGCAAGTTATAACATGCGCATAAGTTTACCCCCGCACACTGTTGATACGGGGGTAAAACGTGTTAGCTCAAGCGTATGGAAATGTAAGCAACGTCAGGGAACGTAAGGTCGACGGGCCTGGCTCCTTACAGTGCGAAGGCATCGACGTTGCCCCAGTGGCGGCGCAGCGTGATGGCGGCAGCGGGCTCGGTATTGTCAAAGACGACCGACCACTGCGTGTTGCTGGTGATGTCTTCCGGATTGGGCTTTTGCGCCGCAGCGCGTAGGGCCTTCCAAGCGACTGCCTCGTCTTGGGCGCCGACATGGGCGTCAAGGACATCGGCGATTGCGACGGCGCGCTCTTTACCATGGCCCAGCTCGCCATTCTTTTGGTTGGGCAGCACTTCGTCGCCATAGCAGGCGTAGAAGTTCGTGACCTGGCGAACAGGGGTCGCTTTGAAAGCACGGTCCGGATCGCGCGGATCCCACTCTACTACGCGCGCGTCACCGGCGGCGTCGTTGATAAAGAAGTGGTAATCGCGTCCTGCCATGGCGTGCATGTCGTAGGCGGAAAGCAGGTCGACAGCTTCTTGCGTGGTGGCGGCACGGTCGAGCACCAGACGGATGGCGAGTGAGGTATTGATGACGGGGCGTTGCGCGTCCTGGTCACAGGGCTTGGAATCCAGAGTGAGTACGGCAATGGACACGCCGCATTCGTTAACACCGTCGAGCTGGGCAAACGGGCCCATGAGTGCGGCGGCACGTCCGGCGACGGAGTCAAGCGGAGTGTTATCGCCCAGGTTGTTAAGGGCGGCAAACCCGATGGAGGCATAGCCGTCGCGTGGGTGATTGCGCACCAGCAGTGCCGAGGTGTCGTCCTTAAAGTCGTAATTGCGACCGGTGCGCACGCGGCCTTCGGCATCTACGGCGACAAAAGCGCTGCAGGCAAACTGGGGCGCCTGGACATGTACCGGCACACCGGGCAGCACCTGCGCCACCACGGCATCGATGTAGGCCTGGTCGTCGCGCACGCCAGCGGCGATGATGCGATCAAGATCGTAGTCGTAGGCGATGTCGATTGCGTACAGGTCATAGCTATCCGCGTAGCCGGTCAAGCGTTTGAGCGACGCGGCGGACTTGATTTGCTTGCGGTAAACGATACCGGTGGCAGCGGCAAGGCCGACGGCGACTCCCGCGACACCGCAGGCGATGGCAATGTTACGTGGCTTCATGACGGCTCCTCTCGTCCTGTTAGCGTAATTGTCGCAAAAGGAGCGCGGGCATGATGGCTCAACTTGGTGAGCGGCGCGGGATTAAACATGGAATGAAGAGTGCGGCGCTGGCGTGGCGGGGTATGCTGGAGGGGACCATCAACCCAGCGAAAGGGGAGAGCATGACGGATCAGGAAACGCCCGAGCGCGCGCACGTGACGGCCGACGATATCGAGGCCGCCAACGACCTTATCGACTTTATCGAGGCGTGCCCCAGCATGTTCCATACGGCGGCGACCATTATGGCCGAGCTCGACGAGGCGGGCTTTACCTACCTGCCCGAGAATGCGGCGTGGGACATCGAGCCAGGCGGGCGTTATTACACGCAGCGCAACACCTCGAGCGTTGTTGCCTTTAAGGTGGGCGAGGACCTGGCTGCTACGTGGGGCGAGGACGGCGTTGCCGGCGACTATCATTTTCAGCTCACGGCGTCGCACAGCGATTCGCCGACGTTTAAGGTCAAGGCCGTGCCCGAGCTCGACGGCGCAGGCGAGACGCTGCGCCTGAACACCGAGGCCTACGGCGGCATGATCGACTACACCTGGTTCGACCGCCCGCTGGCGCTCGCGGGCCGCGTGTTGGTACGCGAAGGCGACCGTATTGAAAGCCGCCTGCTTGCCACCGAGCGCGAAGTCGCGATTATCCCGAGCCTTGCCATCCATATGAATCGTGGCGTTAACGAGGGCTTTGCGCCCAACCGCGCCGTCGACCTGTGCCCGCTCATCAGCGCCGGTGAGCTTAAGCAGGGCGATTTTGATGCCCTGGTTGCCGACGAACTGGACGTTGAGCCCGAGCAGATCCTGGGCCGCGATCTGTTCCTGGTCAATCGTCAGGATGCGCGCATTTGGGGCTGGGCCGACGAGTTTATCTCGACGCCCAAGCTTGACGACCTGGCCTGCGCCTACACCTCGCTGCAGGCATTTTTGGGTGCCGAGAACGCGCACGACGTTTCGGTCTTTTGCTGCTTTGATAATGAGGAGGTTGGCTCCGAGACCAAGCAGGGCGCCATGTCGACGTTCTTGGCCGACGCGCTGCGCCGCATTAACGGATCGCTGGGCTTTGACGACGAGTCGTATCATCGCGCCCTTGCCGCATCGATGCTCGTGAGCTGCGACAACGCGCATGCCGTGCACCCCAACCACGCCGAGAAGTGCGACGCCCGCAGCCAGGTGGTGCTCAACGGCGGTATCGTCATCAAGGAGGCAGCCAACCAGCACTATTGTACCGATGCCTTTAGCCGCGCGGTGTTCCAAGCTATTTGCGATGACGCCGACGTGCCCACGCAGGCCTTCGCCAACAAGAGCGATATGGCCGGCGGATCCACGCTCGGCAATCTGTCCAATATGCAGGCGAGCATGCATGCCGTGGACGTGGGCCTGCCGCAGCTGGCCATGCACTCGAGCTACGAGACCGGCGGCGTGCGCGACGTGATGTACGCCATCCGCGCCCTCACGGCTTTCTACGAGCGAAACCTAACCATCAACGGCGCCGAAAGCGCGGAGCTCTAAAACCTGCTAAAAGGGACAGGTTTATTTTGCAGGTTTTATCTGGGCAAATGCAAAGGGTGAAACCGAGCTAGATCGGTGGTACGTGGCCGCCGAGGTGCAGTGCACCTCGGCGGCTTTTTGTGCACAGAGTGCGGCTAATGCTAATAAATACTATACGTGCTTTACGTATCTACCATAGAGTTTTATGATGATTTTAAAGTATTAAGGAGGGGTCATGACCACAACAGCCGCTCAGATCAACGTACGTCTCGATGCCGATCTTAAAAGGAGCGGGGACGCCGCTCTCTCCAGGGCCGGTATGACGCCGAGCCAAGCGGTGCGAGCGCTCTGGCAGCTTGCAGCGTCGCTGGCCGATCGCCCCGGTGCGCTCGAGGATATCCTGCTGCCCAGTCGTGTCCGGGCGGAACAGCGCGAGCGCGAAAAGGCCGCTAAACGTAAGCTCGAGCTCATGGATCAGGGGTCGAAGCTGTTCGCTGCCGCTTGCCGTGAGTCGGGAATCGATATGGTCAAGGCTCAGCCCTCGGGCGATGAAGAACTCAAACGGAACGCCTACGCGGATCGCTACGGCGAGGAGATGAGCTGGCTCTATGAGTGAGGCTCCAAGGCGCATCTTGGTTGACACCAACGTGTGGCTCGATTACTTCATTCCCTCACGACGTGGTCGTTCGGTGGCGATTGAGTTTTTACGCGATGCATGCACGGCGCAGGTGGATTTGCTGTATGCGGCGACATCGTCCAAAGATCTGTTCTATTTGATTTCGAGCGAACATAAGGCGTGGTATCGGCGCGAGCATGGCTCGCTATCCCAAGATGCCGCCGTGGCGGCGACATCACTTGCATGGGATTGCCTCGACGTGTTGTCGCAACTTGCCACGCCGGTACCCTGCGACCTGAGTGACATATGGATGGCGAGCAAGCAGCGTAAGCTCCATAGCGATTACGAAGACGATTTAATCATTGCGGCAGCAATGCGCGCAAAGGCAGACCTTCTGGTCACCAACGATGCCAAACTCTGTTCACACGCACCCGTCGCAGCAATGAGCGCAGAAGACGCAAAGAATTACTTAGCAACGCTCTAGCAATTTGAAGACCCTGCAGGTCGAATAAAAGTCAGCGAGAGCCCACAGGTAGGGCCGCGCCAGCAAAGCGCCGCAGGTTGAACAAAAGTCAGCGAGAGCCCGCCAGAGTGAGCAAGGTGCCTTGAAAGAGGAGGGCATTGACCTTCTGGTCATGCCCGACGATTGAAAGGCAGATTGCCGCTCTGGCGGGCTCGCAGCGTCGAGGGGTTCCGGCGTTTGGAAAACGCCGGAACAATCAGTGTTCGATCCAGCAGCGCAGGGTCTCGCCGGCCTGCAAGTGACGCAGATTCTCTGCGGCAATGTCGACCACATTGTTGAGCGTAGCCTCCAAGTGGAACCAACCGGAGACGTGCGGCGTGATGAGCATGTTGGGCGCATCCCACAGCGGGCTTGCGGCGGGCAGCGGCTCGGGGTCGGTGACGTCGACCGCGGCGCCGGCGAGATGTCCCGACTCCAGAGCGGCAACCAAGTCCTCGGCGACCACAAGATCGCCGCGACCGCCGTTGGCAAAGAAGGCGCCCGGCTTCATCGCGGCGAAGAACTCGGCGTTCGCCAGGCCGCGGGTCTCGGGTGTGCTGGGCATAAAGGATGCGACGACATCGGCCTCGGCCAGGCGCTCAGACAGGGCATCCATGCCGTCCATGTCCTCAAATACAATGGGGTAGACGAGCGGATGGCGCTTGATGCCGCGGACGTGTGCGCCCATGCTGCGGCAGAGCGTGGCAAAGTGGCCGCCGATATCGCCTGCGCCCAGCACCAGCACGTTGGCATTTTTGAGCGAGGTAACCGGCCCCAAATCCTCCCAGCGATGCTCGCGCTGCAAGTCGTGATAGCCGGGCAGGCGCTTCATCATAGAAAGAACCATGGCAAACATGTGCTCGCTTACGGCCTGGCCGTAGGCGCCCACCGAGCAGGAAAGCTTAGCGTCGGCTGGCACGGTGCCGGCGGCCAAGTAGTCGTCATAGCCGGCGGTCTGCAATTGCAACAGCTGGAGGTGCTTGCACGCGGTAAGCAGGGCAGGGTCGATGTTGCCCAGGATCACGTCGGCATCGGCGACCTGCTCGTGCGTGGCGGCGTCGGCGCTCGTGTAGATAAAGTCCTCGCCCGGAGCGCTCGACTCAAGAATTGCGCGATGACGGTCGTTGACGGGCAACAAAACCAGAATGTTCACAAGCAGTCCTCTCCGCTCGACCTGCCAAAAAGGGACAGGTTAATTTTGGCAGGTTTTATCAGGCAAAACGCTCAAATAAAACGCCGGATGCAAGACGGGCGTGCCCGTCGGCATCCGGCGCATCCACAGCTACCAGCTGAGCAGCTCGTAACCGTCCTCGGTCACCACGAGCTGTACCTCGCACTGGGCCGAATCGCTACCGTCCTTGGTGCGCACACACCAGCCGTCGCCCTTGCTGATCTTAATGTCGGGCGCTCCGGCATTGACCATGGGCTCGATGGTAAAGACCATGCCCGGAGCCATAATGGTGTCCACATCGGGCGCCTCGGTGGTAAAGCCCACAAACGGGTCCTCGTGGAACTCCTTACCGATGCCGTGTCCGCCGTACTCGCGCACCACGCTAAAACCGGCGTCCTCGACCGTCTTTTGCACGGCCTCGGCCATCACGGACAGCGGTAGCCACGGCTTGACGGCGGCCAGACCCGCCTCCACGCTGGCGCGAGTGACGTCGACCAGGCGCTGACGCTCGGCCGAGACCTCGCCGATGCAGAACATGCGGCTCGAGTCGCTAAAGTAGCCGTCAAGAATCGTGGAACAGTCCACGTTGATGATGTCGCCCTCGTGCAGCACGTCCGTATCACAGGGGATACCGTGGCAGACCACATCATTGATCGAGGTGCACACGCTTTTGGGGTAGCCCTCGTAGTTGAGATCGGCCGGCGTGCCACCGTGCTCGACGGTGTAGTCGTAGATCATCTGGTCAATCTGGTTGGTGGTCATGCCCGCGGCGATGTGCTCGCCTACGTAGTCGAGCACGCCCACGTTGATGGCGGCGGAGCGCTTGATGCCCTCGATATCGGCGGGCGTCTTGTAGAGCGTACGGGGCAGAACCTCCCAGCCCTCCTCCCACAGGCGCTCGAGGCGCTCGTCGAAGGCGCTGTGACATTTCTTATATTTTTTGCCGCTGCCGCACCAGCAGGCGTCGTTGCGGCCGGGTACGGGTCCTTTGTCATACATGGCTAACTTCCTTTCATCCGCAGCTAGTATAGCCCACCCCATCAGCCAAGTACCGGGTAGTCTGTGCGGTTCTGCTAGTAGCTCACCTGGCAGGGGATGCCGAGCGCGCGCACGCGTGCGGCGATTGTGTCGAGCACCACGGGCGCTGCTTTGGCAAGGCCGGCGACCGGTGTCTCGCGCGCCACCGTGTAGATGGTCGCCTCCTGCGGGCGAATGCGCTCGAGCGCCGCGAGCCAAGGGCCGACGTACGCTTCACCAGTGTTATCGAGGGACTTGCCCTGGTACTCGCCGTTCAAAAAGATCGTCTGGATAATAACGTGGCCGTTAAAGCTCGCGAACGTCTCGATCTGGTGCTCGACGTCGTAGGGGCCAACGGGCTGGTCGAGCAGCTGGATAAAAGCCGGGTCGACCGTATCGAGCTTGAGGATGTTGTCGTCGACCATCATGAGCGCATCGTGCACAGCGGGCTGGTCAGCGCGCGTGCCATTGGAGAGCACGGCGATCTTGGTGTTCGGGGCCAGCTGGTCGCGAAGTGCGATGGCGCCGGCGATAGCCTGCGGAAACTCCGGTGCGGCGGTGGGCTCGCCATTGCCGGCGAAGGTGATTACATCGGGCAGCTCGCCCTCGGCTGCCATCTCGCGCAGCTTGGCCTCGAGTGCGTCGAGCACCCCGGCGGCCGTGTTATACGGCTCATGGCAGGGGCGCTCGGCGTTAAGGCCGTTCTCGCAGTAGATGCAGTCGAACGTGCAGATCTTGCCCGACGCCGGCATCATGTTGACACCGAGCGAAAGGCCCAGGCGGCGACTGCGCACCGGTCCAAAGATGGGGCTGGCATTTAAAAACGTAGACATAGGCATATGCTCCTTGGGACAGTTGTGCCTAAGCATAGCATCGGTGCCAAAGTCTGATTCGGGCTTGTGCTTTTCAGATTTCGTTTTTTCACGCTGCCCTCGATGTCCGCGCTATGAGAGGTTCCCGGTTGGGTACAGTTAATGCGTTAACAAGGTGCAAGGCGATGGGGCACAACATGGATTTTACGGTCGAGAATGCGGGCACCACGATTGCCTGTCGCGAGTTTGCCGAGCCGGGCGTGCCGTCGGATGCGCCTGCCTTGGTGTGCGTGCACGGCGCTTGCGTCGACGGCACATTTTTTGACGGGATCGCCCGCGAGCTCGCCTGCGGCTATCGCGTAATTGCCTACGACCGCCGCGGTTGCGGCGAGAGCGGCGATGCCGCGGACGGGCGCTACGACCTCGCCGCCCAGGCCGCCGACCTGCAGGCCGTTATCGAGCATGTCGGCGCCCCGGCAAATGTCCTCGCGCACAGCGCCGGTACGCTGGTGACCCTGGAGCTTCTCCGTACAAACCCGGCCATTGTCTCGCGCGCGATGCTGCACGAACCCGCCGTGAAAAACGAGGGCGCTGGCCTGGGCACGGCCCCGGTTTTGCTCGAGATGATTGCTGCGGGAAAGGTCTCGAGGGCATTAAGAGCCTTCCTGAGTGCCATCAGTGATTCGGATCCTCAAGCTCCCAAGACAACCGAGGCGGAAGCCAAGCATGCCCTGCGCAACGGCCGCAGCTTTATGGCAAACGAATACGGGATCATTATGACCTGCGTTCCCGATTGGGATCGCGTCCGCGCATCGAAAACAGTGGCCGCCGTGTTTTTGGGCGAGCTCTCGATTGGCACGCCCCGCGAAGCGGGCACGAGAGCGTCGGCTGAGCTTTTGGGCTGTCCGCTCGTAACGGTCCCCGGCGCGCACAACGGGCTGCGCGATCGACCGGTAGCGGCTGCCCAGGCCGTCCGTGGCGTCCTAGGGTTCTAGCAGCCGCAATAATCAAAACGGGCTTTTCCCGTAAACATTTCGACCGTGTTAACAGATGCGCCCAGAACCTTACGGCTGCGGCTTCAGCCCTACCGTCTGCCAACTCATGAAAAAGAAACGGTATTCACGTGCGTACCTGCATCGACAAGGTGCTACCCTTGTAACATTTGGCACCCACTGCTACCAAGCAAAACTACTGAAAGGGCCCCCTATGCTCAATAATCACGAGGCCAATCTAACCGACGAGGAGGCTGCCGCCGAGGTCGCCCGTGTCGCGAAGACCTACCCCGTGGTGCGTTTGCTGTCTGTCGATCAGATTAAGGGCGATCCTAACTGCCTGCTCGCCGGCGAACGGTGTCCCTGTCTGCGCCAGTCAAGTCTTGAAGCCTTGGCGGCGGGTTCCGATGAGGTGTCGGAACGGCTGCTCAACGATGGCGTTGAGTACCGCGCTCGCCTGCGCTCTTTGATGGTTGAGGGCGAGCCTCACGTTCTGCTGATGGTGCGTCCGATTGATGAGCAAGAGGCCGCGGAAGAGGACCTTGTCTACACCGACGTGCTGACGAGCGTGCGCAATCGCCGATATTACGAGGAAAAGCTTCGCAGCGCCCGCATGAATGCCGGCGTTGCGATGATCGACGTTGATGATTTTAGGGCCTTCAACGATACGTGTGGCCGTCATGCCGGCGACCTTGCGCTCGGTGCTGTGGCGACAGCCATACGCAGCGGAATCCGTTCGACTGACGAGCTTGTGCGCTATGGCTGCGACAAGTTTGTGGTTGTCATGCCCAATATTCCCTCCGATGACTTCACCCGTCGCCTGCATCAGGTGTCCGATGCCGTTCATTCCACGATTATTCCGGGCCATGAGTACGTGAGCTTGACGGCATGTGTTGGTGGCGTTCGCATTCATGGCGAGACGGTCGATGAGGGCGTTGGCCGCGCTGCTCAGTTACTGAGCCGCGCTAAGGCAAAAGCCGGTACGGTCGTGACCGATGCCGATTCCATCGAGGCCTTCCAAAGCGAAAAGCCTTTGGTGCTTATCGCCGATGACTCCGAGATGAACCGAGCCATTCTCAGCGAGATGCTCAAGGACGAGCATTGCATCCTCGAGGCCGATAACGGTCGTGCGGCGCTCGACATGGTCGACCGCTATGGCGATGAGTTGTCGCTCGTGCTGCTGGACATTGTGATGCCGGGCATAAGCGGCTTTGAGGTGCTGGCCGATCTGTCGCGCCGATCGGGTATCGATAATCTGCCTGTCATCATGATTTCGAGCGAAGATTCCGATGATGCGGTTCTGCGCGCGTACGAGCTGGGCGCCTCAGACTATATCAACCGCCCGTTTGACTCCCGTGTCGTGCGCCGCCGCGTAAGCAACACCATCCGCCTGTACGCCAAACAGCGCCGCCTGACGAACCTGCTGTCCCAACAGTACAACGAGCGCGTCAAGAACAGTCGCATGCTCATCGACATCATGGCCGGCGTCATGGAGCTTCGCAACGGCGAGAGCGGTAGGCACGTTACGAACATCGAAAAGCTGACCGAGCTGCTGCTTGGCTATCTGGTCCAGCGTAGCGGCACGATCTCCCTCGACAATGAGGAACGCTCCACGATCGCCCTGGCTTCGGCGCTGCACGATATCGGCAAGATGTCGATTGACGATGCGATCCTCAACAAGCCCGGGCGCCTCACGCCCGAGGAATTCGAGATTATGAAGACGCATACCACGATTGGCGCCAACATGCTGCTCGAGCTGGGCAGCCATCACGCCGGCAATGCGCTTATGGAATATGCGTACCAGATTGCGCGTTGGCATCACGAGCGCTGGGACGGCAAGGGTTATCCCGATGGCCTTAAGGGCGACGAAATTCCCATCGCCGCGCAGGTGGTTTCGGTGGCTGACGTGTACGATGTACTGACGAGCGTGCGCGTGTACAAGGATGCTATCCCGCACGAGGAAGCGATCCAGATGATCTTGGACGGTAAGTGCGGTACCTTTAACCCGCTGCTGCTCGACTGCCTGCTCGAGGTGCAAGACCGTATTGCCGAAACATTGGCGCGCCCTGCTGAGGTCGTTGCGCTTCCTACGATTTAGTTTGACCAAAGGAGTTTTAACCCATGATTTCCATGCGTGAGGCGTATGAGAAGATTGGCGCCAATTATGATGACGCGTGCGCTCGGCTGATGGGCGAGGAGATGCTTGCCCGCTTTGCCCTCAAGTTTTTGGATGACGAGAGCATGGACAAGCTGGAGGCCGCCATGGCGGCAGGAGACGCCAAGGAAGCGTTTATGGCAGCTCACACGCTCAAGGGCGTGAGCCAGAACCTGGGATTCGATAATCTGTACGAGCCGGCGGTCGTGGTGACCGAGGCGCTGCGCGGCGCCGATGCCGTTGACGGCGCTCGCGCGGGAATGCATGCGTTGCAGCAGCAATATGCGGCTACGATGTCGGCCCTGCGCGAGGTGGCCGAGTAAGAGGCTGTGAGCCTTGGGCTGCGTGCCAGCCGCGTACAGGCAAAAGGGCGCCCCGCCGGACCATGTGGCCGGCGGGGCGCCCTTGTCTGTTGTGCGGTTCGCGAACTAGCGGGCCTGCTTTACCTTGGTCGCTGCCTCGACAAACGACTTCCACAGGTTAAAGTCGGTCTCGAGCGTCTGCCAGGTGTACTCGGGATGCCATTGCACGCCCAAGCAGAATGGCTGGCCTTCGACCTCGATGCACTCGGGAACGCCGTCGGTTGCCTTGGCGACCAAACGCGTGCTCTTACCCAGATGATCGACGCAGCAGTGGTGTGCGGAGTTGGTCTGGATCAGCCTGTGCCCGCCAAGCGCGCGCTCCAGCAGCGAGCCCGGCACGACCTCGACGGGATGCACGGGGTCGTTGAGCACGTGGGTATGGCGCCACTGCGTGCGGCCCTCGCGAGCGCCCAGGCTCGGCACGTCCATGCACAGGGTGCCGCCAGTGGCGACATTGAGCAATTGCGTGCCACGGCAGGTGGTAAAGAGCGGCTTTTTGGCGCGGAGCACCTCGCCGACCAGCTTAAACTCAAAGCTATCGCGGATCTCGCAGCAGAGGGTGGGGTCGTAGGGTCGTTCATCGCCCCAGCGTTTGGGGTTGACATCCGGGCCGCCGGGAATAGCGATACCGTCGGCGATATCGACGTAATGGCGGATGACCTCAATGTCCTCGGTGATGGACATCTGCAGCGGCAGGCCGCCGGCGGCAAGGATGGCATCGACAAAGACACTTGCGATTTCCTCGTTGGGGGAGAGCGTCTCGCTTAAAAACGGCTTCGCCTCTTCCCAGCGCGGCGCGACGAGGATGAGCGGGCGGTCGGCGGGATCGACGTCGACGTGCGGGGTGTATGACGATGAAGTGCGAGTTCCGATCATAGGTGTTGCTTTCGAGTTTGGATGGTCATGGCGAGCGAACATGGCAATTGGGTTAGTGGCCCTTGATGGAGTTGAGGAAGTCCTGGGCGCGCTTGGTCTGGGGATGGTCGAAGAACTCATCGGGCGTGCCGGTTTCCACGATCTGGCCATCGGCCATAAACACGACACGGTCGGCCACGCGGCGGGCAAAGTTCATCTCGTGCGTAATGACGATCATCGTCATGCCCTGCTGCGCCAAGCGCACCATGACCTCGAGCACCTCATTGATCATCTCGGGGTCAAGGGCACTCGTGGGCTCATCGAAGAGCATGGCCTTGGGCTGCATGGCAAGAGAACGGGCGATGGCCACGCGCTGCTGCTGGCCGCCCGAAAGCTGTGCGGGTACCTTGTCGGCCTGCTCGGCCACGCCCACGCGGCTCAGCAGGTCCATGGCGCGCTCACGAGCCTCCTCCTTGGACACGCCCAGCACATCGACCGGTCCCAGCATGACGTTCTGCAGTACCGTCATATGTGCAAACAGGTTGAACTGTTGGAACACCATGCCCAGCTCGGCACGCATGCGGGCAAGGTCTTTGCCTTCCTGCGGCAAGGGCTCGCCCTCGATGAGGATCTCGCCCGAGTCGATGGTTTCCAGGCGATTGATGGTGCGGCACATGGTCGACTTGCCCGAGCCCGAGGGGCCGATCACCACGACGACTTCGCCGCGGTCGACCGAGAGATTGATGTCGTTGAGAACGTGCAGGTCGCCGTAGTGCTTATCGACGTGCCTGAGCTCGATCAGCGGCTGATTGCCGGTGGAAGAGGTGCTCTGTGCCATGGTGCTCGGCTCCTTATGACTCGAAATGGTAAAAGCGTTAGCGGATGATCGTCGCGCCGGTCTTGTGCGAAACGTAGACAGCGGCCTTGTTGATCGCGACGTTGATGAGGATGTAGATGACCGCGATAACCAGGTAGACCGACACGAGGGCGTCGTAGTTGGTAATGAGCACGCGGGCATTTTGCATGAGGTCGGGGTAGCTCACCACATAGGCGACGGTGGTGTCTTTGACTACGACCACGAGCTGCGAAATCAACGACGGAATGATAAACCGAATCGCCTGGGGCAATACGATTTTAAAGGTGATTTTGGCCTTGGAGAGACCGAGCGCCTGGGCTGCCTCGACCTGACCACGCGGCACGGCGTTGACGCCGGCGCGGAAGATCTCGGCAAGTACGCCGGCTGCAGCGAGCGCGACGGGAAGCGTGAGCATCCAAAACGACGGCAGTGAAATCTTGTACTGAGGCAGCACCAAAAAGAAGAAGTAGATGAACAGCAGGCTCGGCACGCCACGGAAGAAATCGGTGAGCACGCGGCAGACCAGCTGCAGCGGCTTGATGTCGCTGGTACGGCCGAGCATGAGGGCTAAGCCCAGTACCAGCGCGATGGCGCCGGCGGTGAGCGCGACCTTAACCGTGCCCTCAAAACCGGCAAGCAGGAACTTCCAGGTGGTGAGGTGCGTAAAGAAGTACCAGTAATGGACCGAAAGCTGGCCGGTCACATAAAAGCGCTGCAGTACCAGAGCGATGAGCGCGGCCACGGCAACAAGTGAGATGGCGGTGCCGACGCGAATCTTGGCGCGCATCTTGGGGCCGGGAGCCTCGTAGAGCGCATCGCGCATGGTGAGCGCAGAGGTGGAGTGCTTGCTCATCGGAGGATCCTCACCTTCTTATCGATATAGTTGCCAATGTGGCTCACCACAAAGGCCGTGCCCAGGTAGCCGAGCGCCGAGATAAAGAACGCGGCGACGCCGCCGAGCGAGCGCGTGTTGATGTAGCTCACCACGCCGGTGAGCTCCTGCGGTTTAAGCGGCACCTGACTGCCGAGCGCGGTGGTGAGCATGACGGCGATAAAGAGGTTGGTCATGGGCAGCACGCTCGAGCGCAGCGCCTGCGGAATCACGATCTTGGCGAGGATACGGCTGAAGCTCATGCCCAGCGAGCGGGCGGCTTCCACCTGGCCGACACCGACGGTGTTGATGCCGCTCATAAAGTTCTCGGAGCCAAAGGCAGAACCCAAGAGCACTGTGGCGACGATGACGCAGGTGCGGTAGGGCAGGACGACCTTGAGCGGCGGCAGCGCGTAGACGACGATAATGAGCAGCGCGATGCCGGGGATGTTACGGAAGACCTGGACATACAGGTCGCCAAAGACGCGCAGCGGCTTGAGCGGCGACACGCGCATCACGGTGACGGCGACGGCCAGCACCATGGCGATGGCAAACGACTCAAGCGTCATGCCCCAGGTTGCTAGCAGCGCGTCGATATAGTTCTGGCCATAGAGCGACCAGAGCTCGGAGAGACTCATGCGGACCTCCCGCCGGTAAGGAAAGGGGCTCCCGTGTGTACGGAAGCCCCGACAACTCAGTGAGGAAACAGTTTAGCGCAATAAAGCGCATCGTGCGTTTCCATATGGTTTCGTAGCGGCCGTTACTAGGCTCGCTGCCTAGGCGCCGATCTCGGGCAGCTCGGGAACATTGGTGTCGCCCGTACGGTCACCAATGCAGATCTGCCACAGCTCGGTCCAGGTGCCGTCATCCTCGATCTTCTTAAGGAAGTCGTTGACAAAGGCGACACCGTCGGAATCGAGCGGCAGGCCGATGCCGTAGGGCTCCTTGCTGCCGAAGGGCTTGCCGGCAATCTTGTACTTGCCGGGCTCGCGGACCAGGGCGCTCTGCTGCATGTTGTTGTCGATGACGTAGGCATCGACGCGGCCCTGCTGGAGTGCCTGACGTGCCTCCTCGTCGGTCTTGAACTCCTGCTGGCTGGCCTTGGGGGCAAACTCCTCCAGGATGGCGGGGCCGTTGGAGCCGGACTGGACGGCGACGTTCTTATCGGCCAGGTCGTCGACGCCCTTGATGTCGTCGTTATCGGTGAGCACCAGGATAGCCTGCTGGGTGTAGTAGTAGGGGCCGGCGAAGGAGACGAGCTTCTTGCGCTCGTCAGTGATGGTGTAGGTGGCAAAGACGGCGTCGACCTGGCCGTTCTGCAGGACGGACTCGCGCGTGTCCGAGGTCACCTGGGTGATCTCGACCTTGTTCTCGCCCAGAATGTAGTTGGACAGGAGCTGTGCGATACCGGCGTCGAAGCCGCGGGTCTGACCGTCCTTCTCGTTGAGGAGGGAGAAGAGCGTGGAGGTCTGGACGCCACCAATCGTAAAGACGCCGGCATCCTTGACGGCCGTAGCCCAGGTGCTGGCGGCGATGGCGTCGTCATCGGCCTTGGGGCCGTCGTTGACGAGCTTGTCGAATGCCTTGGCGTCGAGCGTGGCGGAAACCTCGGTATCCTCGGAGCTCTTGGAGGAACCGGCGGAACCCTTGTCGGCCTCGGTGCTGGTGTCGGAGCAGCCGGCAAGACCAAGGCCGGCGACGGTTGCGAAGGTGGCGGCGACGAAGCCGCGGCGGTCGAGAACGACCTGCTGGGAGAGGTTCTTGCTCATGGTAGAACACCTTTCTCAATAAAATCCCTAGCGGTTGAGTAGAGTTATACCCTATCCCACTCAAATGGGTCAACACGAAATAACTCAGAAACATACTTACCTTATGGGTTATTCTACCTACCAAAAAGGGACAGGCACCTTTGTGGTGGTTCTGGCCGATGCAGCGGCATGCCTTGCTGTTTTGTCTCGATCTGTAACATCTGCAGCCATTTTTGCCGAGTAACTGTTACAGATTGAGATTTTCTCTTCAGGGGGATTCGAATGTCTCGATCTGTAACAGTTAGACGGACAAAAGCTCCCTTTCTGTTACAGATTGAGATAAAGGTTTGGGACTAAGACGTCTTATCTAGATCTGTAACAGTTAGACGGGAATTCGGGCCCTAGATGTTACAGATTGAGATAATCGCGCCGCGAAAATAAAAACCTCCGCAGGGATGCTTCCCTTGCGGAGGCTTTCTTACTCGTTGAGTAGTCTCACGGCTTCGGCGGCCATGGTCTCGACCGTCATGCCGTTCTGAGCGAGCAGCTCGTTGGGGTCGTAGCGGTCGGGGAAGCCCTTGGCGATGCCGAAGGTGCGCGTGCGCACGGGCGTGCAGGCCAGGTAACACGCCACACGCTCGCCCCAACCGCCGTCCAAGACGCCGTCCTCGAGGGTGACGACAACGCGATGCTCGGCGGCAAGGCTGTCGAGGAACTCGCGGTCGAGTTCGGTTGCGAAGCGCGGGTTGACGAGCGTGGCCTCGATGCCGTACTCGGCAGTCAGACGGTTTGCCACGCGCTCGCCCAGCTCAAAGAAATCGCCAAGCGCGAGCACGGCAACGTCGCGGCCCTGGCGCACGACGTTGTAGCGAGCGACGCTGTAGTCGGTGCCTTCGGCGGGCGCAAGGTCGGGACGGCTCACCAGGCCAATGCCCGGTACGCGGATCGCCACGGGATGCTCGCGGTGGTCGAGCGACCAGCTCAGCATGGACAGATATTCCTCCATGCAGGCCGGCGCCAAGTAGCGCATGTTGGGAAGACCGCCCAGCATGGAAATATCAAAGAACGAAAGGTGCGTCTCGGATGTGGTGCCAAAGATCGACGCGCCAAACACCAGGATGGTTGCGGGGACATCGTTGAGGCACAGGTCGTGCCACAGCTCGTCGTAGGCGCGCTGCAAAAACGTGCCGTACACACCAAAGACTGGCTTGGCACCCGAGCGCGCAAGCGCGGTGGCAAAGGTGACGGCGTGCTCCTCGGCAATGCCCACATCGACGAACTGTTTGCCGGCGGCGGCGCGAAGCTCGGGTGTAAAGCCCATGATGTAGGGCGTGGCGGCCGTGATGCCCACGACCTGCGGATCGTGCTCGATGACGGCGCTGAGCGCCTCGCCCGTAATGTCGGCATAGGTGCGCGGCGCAGGCTCGCTCGGATGGCCCGGGCAGAGCTTGCGCCCAGTCGCCATGTCAAACGGACCCACATGATGCCAGCGCTCGGGGTCGCTCTGGGCTGGCTCAAAGCCCTTGCCCTTTGCGGTGGAGACGTGCAGCACGATGGGATGATCGATATCGCGCAGCTCCTGCAGCGTGTCGACCAGGGCCAACACATCGTTGCCGGTGTCCAGATAGCAGTAGTCGAGCCCCATCGCGCGGAAAACGTTGCGCTCACAGGTGCCGTTGCTGGCGCGTAGCTCGGCCAGATTGCGATACAGGCCACCGTGGTTTTCGGCGATGGACTGGTCGTTATCGTTGACGATGATGATCAGGTTGCTGTCGAGCTCGGCGGCATTGTTAAAGCCCTCAAACGCCAGACCGCCCGAAAGCGAACCGTCGCCAATGATGGTGATGACGTTGTACGCATCGCCCGCCAGGTCACGAGCGTGCGCCAAGCCGCAGCCCAGGCTCACCGACGTGGAGGTGTGGCCCATGGCGAACAGGTCGTGCTCGGACTCGTCAGGATTGGCAAAACCAGAGGCCTCGCCGTAGCGTGCCGGGTCGATATAAGTGTACGCGCGCCCAGTCAGCGCCTTGTGGGCGTAGGTCTGGTGCGAAACATCAAAGACAATCTTGTCGATGGGGGAGTTAAACACGCGATGGAGCGCAACTGTAAGCTCAACGACGCCCAGGTTGGGGGCAACGTGCCCGCCGACGGCGGCGGAGCTTTCGAGGATGGCGTGGCGGATCTCGCCGCAGAGCAGCGGAAGCTCGGCGCGATCGAGAGCCTTGACGTCCTCGGGCGTTGTCGTTTGCGTAAGCAGCATCGTTGTGGGTTACTCCATGCGAATCGTGCGCCGGCACTCCCTCGGCCGGCACAATTGCACAAGACAGTCTCGCACATTTTGGCGTTTGATATGTGACGGCGGCGCGGTAATTCGCCAACTGGTGGGGCAAAACGTTTTGTCCGATGCCATACTGGTAAATTCGATGATGATTTTATTCATTGCGCGCAGGCCGCGGCTTGCCGCCGAGCGCCGCCGGAAGGAGGCCGCATGTCCGATACCGTTCGTGCCGAGAAAATCGCGCGCGAGGTCGACGATGCCGCCCGTCAGCTTGCCCAGGCGGGCCGCTTGGACCTGATGCATGAGTTTATCCAACATGGCGATGTGACGGTCTATACGCATGTGACCTCGGTAGCGCGGGCAAGTCTGTCCTTTGCCGAGCGCCTGGGCCGCGTCGGTATCTCCGTCGACCGCTTATCGCTGCTGCGCGGGGCCCTGCTGCACGATTACTTTCTCTATGACTGGCACGATCCCGACCCAAGCCATCGACTGCATGGCTTTCGTCACCCGTTTTTTGCCTTGGCGCGTGCGGAGGAAGATTTTGAGCTGACGCCGCGCGAGCGGAATATTATCGTACGGCATATGTTTCCGCTGGTACCGGTGCCGCCGACGTGTCGTGAGGCATGGATTGTGTGCCTGGCGGATAAATGGTGCGCACTGCGCGAGACGATTGCCGGCCGTCTGCCGCGCAAAGGCGGCGCGAACGATTTGAACGAGGGCCCGAGTGACGGCTCGAGCAAAGAATCGAACGAAAAGAGGAGTGGGTAGACGGTGGGAACCGCGATCGACATGGCATTTGACGGCGCGACGCTTGCCGCCTGTCCGCTCTCGGCGCTGGTACTCTCGTTTGCCTTCTACGGTTTTTGCGGCTGGGTATGGGAGTCGACAGTCTGCGCCATGCTCAACCACGGACGCTTTGCCAACAGCGGCTTTTTGCTAGGGCCGTGTTGTCCCATCTACGGTGCGGGCGGCATTGCGTGCTGGTTGCTGCTGCGTGGAATCCCAGACGCCTCGAGCCAGTTTGTCGCTGCCGCGCTCGTATGCAGCGTGATCGAATATAGCGTGGGCGTGCTGTTGGAAAAAACGACGGGTGCCCGGTTTTGGGATTACTCGCATCTGCCGTTTAACCTGCACGGACGCATCTGCCTGTACTGGGCCTGCGCGTTTGGCTTGGGTGCGTTGTGTATTTGCCGTTTAGTGGAGCCGGCATTGCTGGGGCTGCTTGGCCATCTGCCGGTGCTAATCGTGCGCTTGGCCGCCTTTATCGTCGCGGTCGCGATGATGGTCGATGCGGTGTGCTCGTTGGCGAGCTGGCGGCGTCTGTCCGATCAGCTTGAGCGTGTGCGTGCCGACCTTGCCGACCGCATCAATGAGTCGCTTGCCGACGCCTCCGACTCTATGCTCGAACGTATTCCCGATTCGGCGATTGACTCGGTGGCGCAGACGCATATCCGCGGTCGCGCCGTTAACGCTTGGCTGGCCGAGCTGGGCGACGCGGCGCTCGATGCCCTGCGCGAGAAGACTTCGATGCCGACGTTTATCTCGGATGGTGCTCGCGGCCTGGCGCTCGCTGCCCGCCGCGTGGCCGATGCCGCGCCGAGCATGCCGCGTCCGTCGCTCGGTCGTCGCCTTGCCGGCAAGCGCATGAGCCGCCCGGTACCGAGCGTGTCACTCAGCCGCCGCGACCTACGCTTCTTTAACGCCTTCCCGCGTCTGCGCATCAATCGTTACGAGGGTGTCATTCGAGCTACCGACCTCCGCGACCGAGCCCGCGAGCTGTTCCGGCGCTAGCTGGGACGGGCGCGCTCACGGCTCCCTTGCTTGCGTATTTCCCGTTGGTTTCGCGTCCGTTGCCGCTCCGTTTCCAAGATTACGGCACCGTTGGAGATGGCACGATCTGGGTCGAGCCGGTCGAAGAAGTCATCCGCATCCGCACCGGCGAGCACGGCCCCGCCGCGGTGTAGGACAATCTTTCGCCTGACGGGCGTGCCTCTCTTGGGGCACGCCCGTTCTCGTCTACAATATCGTGCAGACGAAGGAGAGGCACGCTCATGATCAAGATGTTCGCGAGTGATTTAGACGGAACGCTGCTGAACGCACTGCATGAGGCGGATGGGACCATCCGCCGTGCCATCCGCGAGCTGACCGGGGCTGGCTTGCATGTGGTTCCCGCGACTGGACGCTCGACGTTGCCGATCGGCGAGCATGGCTTTACGGGCCTGGCGCTTGACGCCTGCTGCTCCAATGGGTCCATCGTGCGCGACAGCCATGGTGAGGTGCTCAAGACCTGGACCATCGATCCGCAAGTCACTGAGGAACTGCTCAAGGCGTTTCCGGACATTTGCTTTGATTGCTCCACGCCCGATGGCATGTACTCGAGCGGTTCGTTCGAGATGCATCAGGCGGGCTTTAAAAAAGACAGTCCTATCAAGCGCATCGTGATGCGCGGCATGCGTGCGCGTGGCGGGTATCACGAGGAACAGTATTTCGACCAGTCGATTGGTGACATCCTGCGCCACGATGTGTGCAAGATCAACTGCCGTGTGACCTCGCCCGAGTTGGAGCGTGACCTTAAGGCATATCTTGCCGAGCGCTCGGACCATGTGGTCAACGCGCCGTTCGATCCGGTGATGTTCGAGATCACGGACGTGGCATGCAACAAGGGCGAGAGCGTGGCCTGGCTGGCGGGCTACTACGGTATTGCCGAGGACGAGGTCGCGGTCTATGGAGACGGCGGCAACGACATCGCCATGCTCAAGCGTTTCCGCCACAGCTACGCGACCAAAAACGGCAGCGATGCAGCCAAGGTCGCCGCGAGCGCAACTATCGGCAGCTGCATGGTCCACGCCGTCCCCAAACACATGCTCGCCACCATGCGCACGCAGAACTCCCGCACCATCATCGAATAATGTGACAAAGGGACTGTCCCTTTGTCACATGGGAGATACCGGCTTTTGGCGTATAGGACTATTACGCTTTCGCCACCAACAAATTTCGAGTTATTCGGCCTGTCGGAGGACGTTAAATGGCTAAAGATGCCCTCTCGGGAACATTCATGCCTCTAATGGTGTTTGATTCGGTGACGTAAGTGCGCAAATGGGCATGTATACGCTCAAATAAGGACAAAAACCCTCAGATAATCCCGGCGGTGCATTTATACAGAACCAGTAGCGTGGCCGAATAACTCGAAAAATGTAGGTGGCAGTTCGGCGACAAGCTCGGGTATGGCAAAGGAACTGTTCCTTCGCCATACCCGAGCTCCGATCTTCTGAAATACGAACAAACATTCGCATATCTAACTGCGCTTTGATAGAATCGGTATCGTTGACGGCAGTTCCATGTGCCGGGCAGCGCCCTCCATCTGATGGGAGGTGATGCCCATGACCGATTTGATTGATTTCGTGAAGCTCCTGACCGCTTTGGTCTCGCTCCTCACGACGCTTATCGGACTTTCCGAGGCACTCAAGCAACGTTCGAAGCAACGTAAGAGGGGTCGCCGCCGTTAAGACGTTGACCCCCTAAAACAAGCAACGGCGCTGCCCAGCTTTCCAGAACTTGGGCTGCCGTCGACACTATTCTACCCACGAATGACATTTTGGACAATCGACAATGCCGCTTCTAAAAGCTGAGCGCAACCTAATGTGACAAAGGGACAGTCCCTTTGCCACAATCTAAATATTGCCTTTACGTGTTGATGCACACGGTGTGCAATAATACTCGCACTGTGCAATAGCGCACAGGCTGAGTAACAAGGAGGACGCTTGTCCCAGCTCGAGAAATGCGACCGCCGATCCCTTCGCTCGCAGCGTGCCCTTCGCCAGGCACTTGCCAGCGAGCTTGCCGAAAGCGGCGACCTTTCACGCATTAATGTCGCGTCGCTCACCGAGCGCGCTGGCCTTACGCGTCGCACGTTCTATTCGCACTACCGCGATATCCCCGACTTTATCAATCAAATCGAGGACGGATTGCTGGCCGAGATCCGTGAGCGCATTGAGCTCATCACCGCAGCTCAGCTGCCCGATCTTTACCGTAACATTGACGAGCTCGAGCCGGCGCCCGGTTCGGTTGAGCTGCTGCGTTATCTTGCGGCCAACCGCGACTTAATCGGTGCGCTGCTGGGTCCGGGCGGCGACCAGGCCTTCATTAAAAGGATTATCGACACCGCACGTGAGGCCGTGGCGCCGCGTGCGCAGACGGGCATTTTGGGCCTGGCGTTAGGCACGTTCTTTGACTACTACGTCACCTACGTCGTGAGTGCCGAGGTCGGCCTGATTCAGCGCTGGTTTGAGCGTGGGCTCACCGAATCGCCCGAGACCATAGCGCGCATCATGACGGTTATCGCCTTTGTGCGCCCCGGCGACCTGTATGGCCAACCCATCGATATCAACGTGCCGGAATACGGCATGAAGCTATTGAATCTGCAGCTCGAGGACGCGGTCGACACCGCCGCAACCGTCGAGTCCAACAACTAAGAGGAGAGACAATGAGCAAACTCGTCGAGGGCATTAAGGACCGCATGGTCGCTGCCGCACGCGAGGCCGCGCCCGCCGTGGTGGACGCCGCGCAGAAGGCCGCGACCGCTGCTGCCGAGAAGGTTGCCGAGGCTGTTGCCGAGGCCAAGAATGCGGCGGGAGAGACGCTTGCCGCCGACGCAGCCACGCCCAACGTTGCCGAGTCCGTAACCGCCACCGCCGCTGAGCCCGTAACCGCCGCCCGGCCCCCCGAAGGCACGATCTTCAACCCTGAGAACGCCCGTGGTAACCTGCACCTGGGCATCGACGTGGGCTCTACCACCGTCAAGCTCGCCGTGCTCAACGACGACAACCAGATCGTGTACGCCAAGTACCAGCGCCACCACACCGACGTCCGCGCCTGCGCCCGCGACCTGTTCGAGGGTGCTGCGACCGTGCTGCCGACGGCCCAGATGACCTGCGCCATTACCGGTTCGGGCGGCTTGCTGCTGTCCCAGTGGCTCGACCTGGAGTTTGTCCAGGAGGTCATCGCCAGCAAGCGCGCCGTCGAGACCCTTATCCCCGCCACCGATGTCGCCATCGAGCTGGGCGGCGAGGACGCCAAGATCATCTACTTCGATAACGGCATCGAGCAGCGCATGAACGGCACCTGCGCCGGCGGCACGGGCGCGTTCATCGATCAGATGGCCACTCTGCTGCACACCGACGCGAGCGGCCTCAACGAGCTTGCGGCCAACGCCACCACCATCTATCCCATCGCCAGCCGCTGCGGCGTCTTTGCCAAGACCGACGTGCAGCCGCTGCTCAACGAGGGTGCCCGCCCCGAGGACGTCGCCGCTTCCATCTTCCAGGCCGTCGTGACCCAGACCATCTCGGGCCTGGCATGCGGCCGCCCCATCCGCGGCAACGTCGCCTTCCTGGGCGGCCCGCTACAGTATCTCTCCGAGCTGCGCCACCGCTTCTACCTCACGCTCAACCTGGACGAGGAGCACCGTATCGTGCCCCAAAACGCCCACCTGTTTGTGGCGAGCGGCGCCGCCATGGCGCACGAGTCCAATAAGCTCAGCACGTTCCCGCAGCTCATTGAGGCCATCGATGCCCTGGGCGACACGCAGGGTGCCGAGGTCGAGCGCTTGGACCCGCTCTTTGCCACCGACGAGGATTTTGCCGAGTTCAAAACCCGCCACGACACCGAGGTCGTCCCCAAGGGCAAGCTCGACGGCTACACCGGCCGCGTGTTCATCGGTATCGACGCCGGCTCCACCACCATGAAAGCCGCGCTCGTGGGCGAGGACGGCCAGCTGCTGCACACCTGGTACGGCAACAACAACGGCGATATCCTGGGCACGGCCAAGGTCATCATGGCCGATTTCTACAACTACATTCCCGCGGGCTGCACCATCGGCCACGTGACCACCACGGGCTACGGCGAGGCGCTGCTCATCGAGGCCCTCAAGGCCGACTCGGGCGAAATCGAGACCGTTGCGCACCTGCGCGGCGCCAAGGCGTTCCTGCCCGGCGTCGAGTTCATCTTGGACATTGGTGGCCAGGACATGAAGTGCCTGCGCGTCAAAGACGGCGTGATCGAGCACATCATGCTCAACGAGGCCTGCTCGTCGGGTTGCGGTAGCTTTATCGAGAGTTTCGCCGTGTCTATGAACATGGACGTGCGCGCGTTCGCCGATGCCGCCATCCATGCCAAGGCCCCGGTCGATTTGGGCAGCCGCTGCACGGTCTTTATGAACTCGCGCGTCAAGCAGGCGCAAAAGGAAGGCGCCACGGTGGGCGACATCGCGGCCGGTCTGTCCTATTCCGTCATCAAGAATGCCCTGTTCAAGGTCATTAAGCTGCGCGACCCCAAGGAGATCGGCAGCCAGGTAATCGTTCAGGGCGGCACCTTTATGTCCGACGCCACGCTGCGTGCATTTGAGCAGCTCACCGGCGTTCATGCCGTGCGTCCCGACATCGCCGGCTGCATGGGCGCCTACGGTGCGGCCCTGCTCGCTCGCGATCGCGCCGGCGCCGACGGCACCTCGACCATCCTTTCGGCCGAGGACATCGCGCACCTCACCGTGACGCAAAAGCACGTCCGCTGCGGCCGTTGCTCTAACAACTGCCAGCTTACCGTCAACGACTTTGGCGGCGGCAGGCGCTTTATCACCGGCAACCGCTGCGAGAAGGGCGCCGGCCACAAAAAGCAGAAGACCGAGGCACCCAACCTCTTCAAAAAGAAAAACGAGCTGCTCTTTGACCGCGAGGTACTGAGCCCCGACGAGGCCCCGCGTGGCACCGTCGGCATCCCCCGCGCACTCAACATGTACGAGAACTACCCCTTCTGGCACGCGTTCTTTACGCGCCTGGGCTTTAGCGTGCAGCTGTCCGACCAGTCGAGCAAGAAGACCTACCAGGCGGGCATCGAGTCCATGCCGTCCGAGAGCGTGTGCTATCCGGCAAAGATGAGCCACGGTCACGTGATGAACCTTATCGACCGCGACGTCGACTTTATCTGGATGCCGTGCGTGCGCTGGGAGCGCAAGGAGGATCCGACCGCCGGCAACTGCTATAACTGCCCCATCGTCATGAGCTACCCCACGGCGCTGGCGCTCAATATCGACGAGATTCGCGAGCAGAACATCGAGTTCCTGTACCCGTTTGTGCCCTATCACGACAAGACCGAGCTCAAGCGCCGCCTGTATCAGGTGCTCGCCGTCGACCGTGTGGCCGATGCCGAGGCTGGTCGCGGTCGCGTGCGTGGACCCAGGATCACGCGCTCCGAGGTTGATGCCGCCGTCAACGCTGCCTTTGAGGCCGATGCGCGTTTCCACGAGGACATCCAGACCATGGGCGAGGAGGCTCTTAAGTGGGTCGAGGACCACGGTGGCCATGGCATTGTGCTCGCCGGCCGCCCCTACCACAACGACCCCGAGATCAACCATGCCCTGCCTGAGCTTATCTCGAGCTTTGGCTTTGCGGTCTTTACCGAGGATTCGCTCGCGCATCTGGTAAAGCCCGAGCGCCCCATCCGCGTCGTCGACCAGTGGATGTACCACAGCCGCCTGTACGCCGTCGCCCGTTTTGTGACGATGCGCAACGACCTGGACCTGATCCAGCTCAACTCTTTCGGCTGCGGTCTGGACGCCCTGACCACCGATCAGGTGCAGGAGATTCTGGAAGCCAGCGGCAAGATCTACACCGTGCTCAAGATCGACGAGGTATCCAACCTGGGCGCCGCGCGCATCCGCATCCGCTCGCTCATGGCCGCGCTTAAGGACCAGGAGGCCGAGCGCCTGGCCGAGGCCACGGCCGCGGGCGAGGCCTACGAGCAGGGCGACGCCGCGCCGGTGGCTCCCTCCAAGGATGCCCCCGCGTTCGCGAGCCGCAAGTACACGTTCGAGGCGCAGCGTGAAAGCGCCTCGACCGCGTGGCCCAAGGTGCCCTTTACCGAGCAGATGCGCGAGGAGGGCTACACCATCCTGTGCCCGCAGATGGCGCCGATCCACTTTGACCTGGTCAAAGAGGTGTTCCGCGGTGCCGGCTACAACTTGGAGCTGCTGCCCTCGACCGATCACGATGCCGTCGAGGCCGGCCTGCGCTACGTGAACAATGACATTTGCTACCCGTCGATCCTGGTAACGGGCCAGATTATGGAGGCCATCGAGAGCGGCAGGTACGATCTGTCCAAGACGGCCGTGGTTATCAGCCAGACCGGCGGCGGCTGCCGTGCCACCAACTACATCGCGCTCATCCGCAAGGCCCTGCGCGAGAGCGGCCACCCCGAGATCCCGGTGATCTCGCTTTCGGCCGTGGCGCTCGGCGAGGACAACCCTGGCTTTAAGATTACGCCGGCGCTGCTCAAGCAAGCAGTCTACGCGGTGCTCTTTGGCGACGTGATGATGCAGATGCTCTATCGTTGCCGCCCGTACGAGGCTACGCCCGGTGCCGCCAACGCGCTCTACGAGGAGTACATGGCGCGCGCCCGCAAGCTGGCGCCTAAGTTCAACAGGCACAACTACACCAAGCTGTGCCGCGAGGCCATCCGCGCGTTCGACACCATGCCGCTCGTGGGCGAGGGCACCAAGCCACGTGTGGGCGTGGTCGGCGAGATTCTGGTCAAGTTCCATCCCACGGCCAACAACCACGTGGTCGACGTCATTGAGCGCGAGGGCTGCGAGGCTGTGGTGCCGGGTCTGCTCGACTTCTTCCTGTACTCCATGAGTAACGCCGAGCTACAGAAGGACGAGCTGGGAAGCTGTGCTACCACGCGCGCTGGTATGCAGGCGCTCATCAAGCTCGTGGACTGGATGCGTACGCCGGTGGAGGAGATGCTCGAGAAGTCCCGCCGCTTCGAGGCGCCCGAGCGCATCGGCACCATGGCCGACAAGGCCCGCACGGTGCTTTCGGTGTGCAACAACATGGGCGAGGGCTGGCTGCTCACGGCCGAGATGCTCGACCTGATCGATCATGGCGCACCCAACATCATCTGCACGCAGCCCTTCGCGTGCCTGCCTAACCACGTGGTGGGTAAGGCCGTGATCAAGGAGCTGCGCCGTCAGCATCCCGAGAGCAACATCGTCGCGGTGGACTATGATCCTGGTGCGTCCGAGGTCAACCAGCTCAACCGTATTAAGCTTATGATCAGCGTGGCAAAGGAAAACATGCGCGCCGGCAAGGGCTTTAAGCTCGAGAAGGTGGCGCCGCTCGCGATGGACGAGGTCACCGGCCAGATGCGTGCCCACGATGGCTGCGCGAGCTGCGGACCGGCCAGCGAGGAGGCCGTTGCATCGGTCGCCGAGCGTCTGGGACGCGGCATTAAGAAGTAGTTGGCCTGCTATGGGCTAGATATGAGACAAACGGGTGGCAGCCGTGCCGGCTACCACCCGTTTTTGCTGGACATATGTTGCGCAAATGGCGTTGCAGGCGCTTTCAGCGGACTCGGATTTCGGAAGTATGCGGCAAAATTTGAATAGGCCGAGCACACTGGATATGTCCAAGCTCTGTACCTGCGGTTTTATTGGCGAAAAACCGGGGTATGCTCGAGAGTTCCGGAATTTGCCGCATACTTCCGAAAACAATGCCTCGGTGGCGCCAAAAATAGCCTCCGGAACCCTGAGATAATGAACATATGTAGCCGTTCGCCGCAAATTACCGTCCGTTCATGGAACCTATCTCCAACGAGTTGTAACCATATGGTTTGATGTTGGAAACATATGATTGCCGGCAGGCCGTAGGTGACGTTCCCCCTGATATCGGAGGTTCCGGGTATGTTTCGTGCTCCGTTAAACAACTATCGGTTGGGCTAACATGGATCGCCGTGTTATTTCGATAACCCTTGCAGTGGTCTGCCTTGCTGTGCTCCTGGGCGCTACAGGGCTGTTTGCTATAAGCCGAGAAACGTCCTATATGCAGGAATGCGTTTCCGAAGGCTTTGCCATTGACGGTTACTATCGGGATGACAAAACGAGTCGGGAAACCCTGGCTTTTCTTGAGGAGGACAACTGTCGATGGCAGCTGGTCGACCAAGACGGAATCTGCACAGACGGGCAGTTTAAGCGTACGGATGACCCCAACATCCTGATATTAAAAAAGGAAAACGGCGAAGAATTCGGTACGGTCCACGTGGCGTATATTTCGCGACGCCGCGATCAGGGTTGGCTCTACCTATTTAGAGATACCAAGGTGACCCGTTTTTATCTGGTGGGCACCGAACCGGCGTTTATGGTGGAGTCTGGCGATGTCGATGTCGATGTGGACAGTTGATTCACGGCAATAAAACAGCGAGCGGGGCGCAGGCATGAACTGCGTCCTATATCAGGTCACTTCACGTCAAACTCTACGCGATCGAGCTCGGGCACGTTGAGGTCGATGAGCTTGCGAGCGACGTGACGGTCGTGTGCCCCAAGCGCCTCGCCTGTCGTCACGTGAGCGACAATCTCGCGCTCGACGATACCCTCCTCCTCGCCTTCGGTAGCCGAGGTCTCGACGGCGACGGTGTAGTCCTTAAAGCCCGGTAGCACCGCGGCGAGCTCACGCGTGGTCTCGGTGACGCCGTAGCCGTCCTGCACGCCGGCCTGCGCCGAGCCAATGGAGCCCGCCGTCATGACGATGCAGGGGATGGCAAAGATCACCGTGCCCACGATGATGCGGCGGCGCACCTTGCGCGATAGCTCGTCGACCTCGGCATTTTCCTCGGCGGTCACAATGCCGTCGCCGTTGAGGTCGCGCTTGAGGGGCACGCGCAAGATAAGCAGTACGGCTTCGGCCGCCAGCGCGATAAAGACGACGTTGATGCCAAATTCGTAGAGCGCCGAGAGAAACAGCGACCCGCTCGCGATGGCGATGCCGTAACCCGCCGCGCAAAGGGGCGGCATCAGCGCGGTCGCTACGGCCACACCGGCGATGAGCGTGGCGGGTTCCTGGTCGCGTGAGTTGCCCAGGCCGCCCGCAAAGCCGCCCGCGAGCGCGACGGCAAGGTCCCACACGGTGGGCGTCGAGTTGTCGATAATGGCGGCCGTGGTGGTGCCAAGGGGCGAGAGCTTAAAGTACAGCGTGGACGTGACCAGGCAAAAGGCCGTCTGCAGCGCAAGGCCGGCGACGGCTTCGACGGTAATCTCGCGGTCGAGCGTGGCAATGCCGTATGCCATGGCAAGAACCGAGCCCATGAGCGGGCAGATGAGCATGGCGCCCACGATGGCGATGTCCGAGTCGATATCGAGGCCGATGCTTGCGATGAGCATGGCGATGATGAGGATGCATAGGTGGGAGCCAGTCAGACGCGCTCCGTTTACAAAACGCTTGCGGATCACGTGATAGGGCGCGCGTCCCTCGCGAATGTTGAACGCGCGCTTTAAAAAGCGACCAGCCTGTTCGGCAGCCTCACTATGGGCAGGGCGGATGCCATGGCGCCGGTGATGGCGTTCACGCAGTCGCTTGAGCTGTTGTCTATCGAGTTCCATGTCCACCTCGTTCCAGCGCGGTCCGCGCAACGCGTCCGTTGTCCTAACTCTACACCGTGGCGGGCGGGGTGTCTGTTGGATGCGGAATCCGATAGGGCGGATGACGCGGGAGCAAATGCAAATCACAGGCTCAATTCGATCCCGCAAGAATATGATGCACCAGCTCCTTCAAATGTGACGAAATTGTGAAGCACGAGAGCGCGAATTTCAAAAAAATCCGCTGGTGACCAATGTTGCGCAACAGAATTCAAAAATCGGCACCTACAGTTTGAAGCGTATGGATACATCCGTGTCAAAGGGAGAAAGCCATGGCAAACTACAGTCCACAACACTTTGAGCCTCGGGCTAAGGCCGTCAACGTCAAGGGCGTTGCCAACCGCGCCGTCGCAACCGTTTTGACAGCGGGCCTCATCGCTCAGCCGCTCATGTCGCCGCTGGCGGCAATCGCCGCACCGACGGCAGATAACGGCGATTCTGTTCAGGGGGGTAGTTCTGTAGAGAACACCGTTGCCGCCGGTAACCAAGCGGTCGTAAAGACGGCTGCCCAGCTGGTCGAGGAGTCGGCAAAGCAGCTCAAGGACGCTCAGGCCGCCTACGATGCGGCTCAGAAGAAGGCCGACGCGGCGGGCCAGTCTCAAAAGCAGGCACAGCAGCAAAAGAATCAGGCCTCACAGGCTGTGAGCGACAACGAAATCGAGCAGAACGCAGCAGAAGTCGCCGCGCTCCAGGAGAAGATTGACGAGCTCAAAGCCGCCGTCGAAAAGGCAGAGCAGCAGCAGAAGAAGCTGGGCGACCTGAACGATCAGCTCGATCAAGCCAACAAGAGTGTCGAGGATAAGACCCAGGCGCTCAAGGACGCCAAGGCAAAGCAGGATGAGGCCAAGAAGGCCCTCGATGATGCCCAGGCCAAGCTCGAGGCCATGGGTATGGACGAGTACGAGGCCGCCAAGAAGGCCGTCGAGGACGCGCAGGCAAAGCTCGATGACGCCAATAAGGCCGTTACTACTGCACAGGACAATCTGGACCAGGCCAAGGCTGCCGAGGCCAGCGCCCAGCAGGAAAAGCGGAATACCGAGGCCGCTCTGACTTCCGCCCAGGCCAAGAAGCAGGAGACTGCCGCTGCTCTCGCAGCCGCAACCACCGCGCGCGATAACGCCCAGCAGAAGTTCAACCAGGCGCAGGCCGCGCTCGATGCTGCCGTCTCGGGTACGGGTGTTGACCTGAGTGCGCTTGAGGCCGCCAAGAAAGCTGCTGCTGGTGAGCTCAAGACCGCGCAGGCGGAGCTCAATGCCGCGACGGATGCCGACGCCACCGCACAGACAAATCTGCAGGCCGCCCAGGCTGCCGTCGCTGCCGCGCAGCAGAAGCCCAACGCCGCCAACGCTGCTGTGGCATCTGCCCAGTCTGCATACGATGCGGCAAACAAGGAGTACAAGGACGCGGCCAGTAAGCGTGACGCCGCGAAGACGGCATACGAGCAGGCCCAGCAGACCGAGGCCGACAAGAAGGCGGAGTACGATAAGCTTGTCGAAGTTCGCAAGCAGAAGCGCAGCGAGTGGGAGGCAGCCTGCGCTGCTTCGAACGCCGCGGAAAAGGCTTATGACGCTGCTAATGTCCAGGTTGAGGCTCTTGAGCAGCAGATTGCTGACCTCAAGTCCAACATGACCGTTGACCAGGAAGTCATCAGCCAAGGTATACTCGGCTTCATGAACTATATTAGCGACGGCAGCCAGTTCACAGCCACGCAGAAAAAGAACGCCCAGGAAGCCGTATCGATGCTGACCGGTGCCGCTGACAAGGCCGAATGGTATGACCAGTACGTCGATCAGGACATGTCTCGCGACACCAACCCACTTTCCTTGGAGCAGATGCGCAACGCCCTGACATATCTCGACACCCAGAACAACCTCCGCAAGGCGAACGGTCAGTCGGCGCTCAGCGTCAGCCTCCGCATGACTGCGGCAGCCGCCCTTAATACATCATATTCATCGAACATCTGGGGACACTCGAACTGCTATTTCGACAACGGGGAAAATCTTGCCGGCGGAGGCGGCGCATATACCGGCGGCGAGACCGAGGATACACTCGGTTGGCCCTACACCGGCCTCTACACACAGGAGAAGGAGGCATTCGATAAGTACGTCGCGCAGTATGGCGACGCACTTGGAAGCCATCGATATGATTCCTGCTATATCTATCAGCACTACAACAGCATCTACCATGAGTGCGGGCACTATCTCAACATTATCGATGCCGGTACGAAGGCTATCGGCATCGCAACCGGTAGCGGTAAGAACACCGATTCCGAGGTAACCATCTTCGATTACAGTGCTGATGACACTCAGGCTGATTTCACTGTCTCCGAGTTCAAGAAGCTCCTTAACGACTACATCGATTCCGCTTACAACGCAGGCGGCACGCAGGAGCAGAAGGAGCAGCTGAAGCAGCTGCAGAATAAGCTGGCGGAGGCGCAGAAGAACTTCGGTACTACTAAGAAAGCTTACTTTGCAGCGGTAAATAAGCAGGATGCGGCGCATGACGCCTATACCGCGGCCGACACAAACGTGAACACCGCCAAGGGCGAGTACGAGAAGGCTAAGTCCGGCACCGCCGCCGCGAAGACGGCATACGACGCCGCCGAAGCCAAACTCAAGGGCATCGACGTCAAGACGCCCCAGACCAAGCTCGATGCCGCCAAGAGCAAGGCGCTACTGCCCAGGCAGCTCTCGATAAAGCAAACGCCACGCTTGCCGACAGCAAGACGAAGGCAGCCGATGCCGCTGCTCACAAGGCGAAGGCTCGCAGCGCCCGCGACGCCGCCAAGGTAAAGTCCGATCAAGCCAACGAGGCGTATGACAACGCCACGGCTTCGGTCAAGGACCTTACCGCCAAGCGCGATGCCGCCAAGACGGACCTTGCGAACAAGCAGGTCACGCTAGACGAGGCCAAGAAGGCTGACGGTGCTGCCCAGGCTGGCGTTGACAAGGCCCAGGCCGCAGATGTGCACGCCGCGACCGCTCTTTCGGACGCCAAGCAGGCAGTTGCCGCCAAGAAGCAGGCCCTGTCCGACGCGCAGACGAAGGCCAAGGCCGCCGAGGACGAGCTTGCCACCGCAAACAAGGCCTTCGAGCGCTTCGCCGGTGTCCAGAAGGCGGTCGACGACGCCAAGGCCGCCTATGACGCTGCCGTCGCCGGTGTCGCCGATGCCCAGAAGCAGCTCGATGCCGCCAACGAAGCCGTCGTCGATGCGAACCTCGAGATCGTCAAGGCCAAGGCCGAGCTTGCCAACGACGAGGCACTCAAGGCCGATCTTGAGGTTGTCGACCACAAGGCATCCCTTGCCGCGGGCACGACGGGCAACGAGAAGCTGGTCAAGCTGAACGCTGCCTACGCTCGCTATAAGGCCGCCGTCGATGCCGCCGCTGGCCTCAAGGCTGCCCTGAGCGATGCCGATACCAAGCTGTCCGATGCCAACGACGCCTATGCCGCCGCTCTTGCCGAGCTTGGCGATGCCAAGGATGCCCTGGCTGCCGCGCAGGCCGAGTACGACAAGTATCATCCCAAGGCCGAGCCGCAGGCTAAGCCTCAGGTTGCGCAGGCTGCCGCAAAGGCTCCTGTCGCCAAGAAACAGGCCGCGCCTGCCGCGCTCGCCCAGACCGGTGATGACTCCGCACTTGCGGGCGAGGTCTTCGTTATCGGCGGTATTACACTCGTGGCTGCGGGTGTGACGCTGGGCGATCGTCGCCGCAAGCAGATGTAGCGTTTCGAGCGTAGATTCTGCAACGAACTTCGGTTCATAGCAGGAACGCTTCGATAGCTTAACCGATAAGGCCGGCGCGCTGTTAAACGCAGCGCGCCGGTCTTTCTTTGCGTTGGTATCAAAAAGCCCGGTCGGTAGCCGCGAAAGCTACCGACCGGGCAAATCGTAGGCAATATGGTTGCTGTCGAGCAACTGCTCAGCTTATCCCAGCAGGCTCAGGCCCACGGAGACAAACGCCAGGATAACGCCGACGATGGACTCGCCGCCCAGCAGGCCGCTGGCAACGACCAGGCCCTGCTCCTGGAAGGCGGCGTCCTTGGCAGCCTTCTCCTCGTCAGAAAGACCAGCAGTGGCGTCGCGGTGGGCGGACCACTTGTCGTAGGCGAGTTTGACGCAGGAGCCCAGGAATGCCGTGAGTGACATGTAGAACGGCAGGTACACGCCCAGGCCGATCATCATGGCCGGAATGCCGAGCCAGTACATGACGATGCCGGCGATAAAGCCGCCAACGAACCACGGCACGCTCGGGATGCCCGAGACCATGGTGGCGACCACACTTGCCTGCGCGGCAACAAAGCTCTTGTCGGGGCCAAAGGCGTCCGGACCATAGGCGGTGACGAGCGCGACCATGACGGCGGCGGCGACCAGGGCGCCCACGATGCCGCCGATGGCCTGGCCGACCCACTGTGCTCGCGGGTTGGTGCCCAGCACGGCACCGGCCTTAAAGTCGTTCATGACGTCGCCCGCAAGGCCGCACGCCACGGCCACGATGCCGGCGATAAAGAACAGCTTGACCTGAGCGATCTGTGCGAAGGCTGCCACGATGAGCATGACGATGAGGCCGAAGATCTCCATGGGGTCGATGCCTGTCTGGCCGCAGCTCTGCGCGCTCATGATGGTGGTGACAAAGGTGAACAGCGTGACGATGACGGCCGGAACGGGGCCAAGGTCAAGCACGATGGCGATGATCACGGCGATGGCGGCAGCGCCCAGGCCGATGATACCGGCGTCGAGCTTGAGGGAGCCCGAGATGAGCGACTGCTCGTCGGTGTCGGTGGAGCTGTCGGCGGCGAGACCGCGGACGATGCCGGCGACCTGCGGCAGGATGTCCTTGAGGACGACGGCGACGCCAAAGCCCATCATGAGGCCCATGCCCAGGGACTTGACGATGCCCTGCGCAGTCACAACGTCGAACAGACCGGCAGCGGTGCCGCCGACGACGATGCCAAAGTTGCCCAGCAGGGCGCCGGCAAACCAGAAGGCGACCGGGGCGAAGCCCACGAGGAAGCCGACGGAGAGCAGCATGGGCGAGTTGTAGATGCCAAAGGTCACGCCGGGGATATTGAGCGTGCACAGCATGCTGGGCACCACGCCCAGGGCGTCGCGAAGCACACTGTAGATGCCTGCAATGGCCATGGAGCCAAAGAGCTGCTTGCCGGTCTTGCCGCCGGCCTCGGTTGCGCGCAAGGTCTGAGCTGCGGCGTTGCCGGTGGGGAACTCAAGCGCGGCGTCCACGATAAAGTGACGGTGGATGAGCGCGGTGGCCAGCAGGCCCAGGATGGTGCCGGCGAGCGCCACGATAAACATGTCGAGCCAGCTAATCTGGTCGGCATAGCCCAGCATCCAGGCGCCCGGGATGGTAAACGCCAGACCGCCGGCGACCATGGCGCCCGCGGACATGATGGTGTGGGTGACGTTTGCCTCGTTGAGGTTGGCGTTGCCCATGAGTTTGAGGAAGAACAGCGAGATGACGGCAGCAAAGACGATCGGCCAGGGGAGTGCGCCCATCTTGAGGGCGGTGTAGGCCGAGCTTGCCGTGATGATCACGCAGCCAAGGACGCCGATGACGACGCCGCGCAGCGTGAGTTGCCCGCGCATCGAAGCGCGGTTCGAGGGATTGCTCATATAAAACTCCTTTGCGTATATCCGCTTCCCCCGGGAGCGCCGCTACGGATACGGCGCGGGAAGTCGGGTTACCAAGGGCCGCCGCGTGAGCTCGCAAACGACCGCGCACCAGTATAGCCGCAAGGCAGCGCGTTTGGGAGGGGCGTCTTTTAACTGCCCCTGCTTGCCGGATGGAACTGCGGGGATATACTGCTGGGCAGACGAAAGGAGCGCCGACGATGCTTAATGGGTGCGCATATATATTGACGGTCGACGTGGGCAACACGTTCATTCGCTTTGGCCTGTTTGCCGAGGATTCGGCCGCGGCGCAGGAGCGCCCGCTCGCGACGTGCGAGATCACCACGCCGTCGAGCATCACAGCTGACGAGGCGCGCATGAGGCTCGCGCAGGTCACGGCCGCGCTGGCGGCCGATGCGGGCATGCCGGGCGCACTTGTGCCCACGGCTGCCGTGCTGAGCTGCGTGGTGCCGGCGCTCGAGCGCCCGTGGAAGGCGGCGCTTTCCCGCACCTGCACGGGACGCGTGCTCACCGTGGGGCCGGGCCTCAAGACCGGCATGCCCGTACACTACGACGATCCGGCCGAGATCGGCCCCGACCGCATTGCCGACGCCGTGGCGGCCCGTGCCGTCTACGGCTCTCCGTGCATCGTGATCGACTTGGGTACCACGACCAATATCGAGGTCATCGACGCGCGCGGCACCTTTGTGGGCGGCGTCATCGCGCCGGGTCTGGCGCTTGGCGCCCGCTCGCTTTCGGCTGCTGCGGCGCGTCTGCCGCAGGTCGAGCCCTCGGCACCCACGCATGTGATCGGCCGCAACACGCGCGAGGCCATGCGTTCGGGCGTGGTTCTGGGCGAGGTGGCCCGCATCGACGGCATGCTCGACATGGTGCTCGCCGAGATGCGCGCGACCAAGGCCGCGGGGGAGGGCGACGTGCCCATCGTCATTACCGGCGACGATGCCGAGGCGCTCGCGTCGCTGGTCGGCCACAGCCTGACGGTAGACGACGCGCTGACGTTGCGAGGACTCGCCGAGCTCTACCGCATCAACCAAAAGCCCCGCCGCGTGTAAAAGTGAGGGCGCCGGTGGGACAAACGCCCCCCACCTTTCACCTGCTACAATGGGTCAAACTATTGCGATTACGGAGGTGTCTGCCATGTCGGACGATCTTCATCAAACTTCGTCAGGCAAGCGCCTGGACGTCATTAGCTGGGACGAGTTCTTTATGAGCGTGGCCATCGCCGCACAGCGCCGCAGCAAGGACCCCAACACGCAGGTGGGTGCGTGCATCGCCAGCACCAACCACCGTATCCTTTCGGTGGGCTACAACGGTACGCCCTCGGCGCTCAACGACGACTTTTTCCCGTGGGGTACGAGCGACGACCCGCTGCAGGACAAGCACAACTACGTGGTCCATGCCGAGGCCAACGCCGTGCTCAACTACCGTGGCTCGCTCAAGGACCTCGAGGGTTCCACGGTCTACGTCACGCTGTTCCCGTGCCACGACTGCGCCAAGATTTTGGCGCAGGTGGGTGTGGGCGAGGTTGTCTACCTGGACAACAAGTACGCCGACACCGACGACGGCCGCATCAGCCGCCGCATTCTCGACTCCTGCGGTATTAGCTACCGCCAGGTTATCGTCGATGTTCACATCGGTACCGAGGGGCAGGCTCAGCAGTAGCGCGTGACAATGCCAGCTGGTAACAACAGGCAGCTAAAAGATCCCCGTCCCAAATTGACTGCTCGTGAAAGTCGTGTCCGCGCGCATGGATGGCTCGTGAGCGGGTACATGGCTGTAGTAACATAGCCCCTGTCCGCGGGCGTGCCCGCGTTATTGTGAGAAAGGAGCCCCTGTGGCTGTTAACGAAGAGCTGCTTAAGAAGGTTCTTGAAGAGATTCGCCCCAACCTGCAGGCCGACGGCGGCGATATGGAGTATGTGGGTGTTGACGACGAGGGCGTCGTCAAACTGGAGCTGCAGGGTGCCTGCGCCGGCTGCCCTATGAGCGCGCTGACCCTGTCCATGGGTATCGAGCGTATCCTCAAGGAGCATGTGCCCGGCGTTACCCGTGTCGAGCAGGTTAATGCCTCCGGCGAGACCGACGACCTGTACGACGAGTACGCGCCGTTCTAAGATGCGAAAGCTGCGGACGGCATACTCCGCATAGACGTTACGCCCAAATATGCGGCTGCGAGCGCAAGGCCCGCGGCCGCATTTGTATGTAGGGAGTAGGAGGGTCGACATGCTCAACGACTTCTACCATATGCTTGATCCCGTCGCGATTTCGGCGGGGCCCATCACGATTTACTGGTATGGTCTGGCCTATGTGGTCGGCGCCCTGCTCACGGCGGTCGTCATGTATCGCACGCAGCGTCGCTGGGGCTTTAGCATCACGATTGACGACCTGACGAGCGTCGTGGTCGGTGTGGTCTTTGGCCTTATCATCGGCGCCCGCCTGTTCTACGTCATCTTTTACGGCGACGGCTACTACTGGGCACATCCGCTCGAGATCTTTGCCACCAACGAAGGCGGCATGAGCTTCCACGGTGGCCTGGTCGGCGGCATTATCGGCGGCATCATCGTTTGCCGCATGTATAAGCTCGACGCATGGACTCTGGCAGACCTTGCTGTCATCGGCGCGCCGCTGGCCTTGTGTCTGGGCCGTTGTGCCAACTTTGTCAACGGTGAGCTGTGGGGCAAGCCGACCGATCTGCCCTGGGGTGTAGTCTTTGGCGGGACTGCGGGCGATATGCCGCGTCACCCCTCCCAACTCTACGAGGCATTTCTTGAGGGCATTGTGCTCTTCTGCATCCTGCAGGTGCTCAGCCGCAAAAAGCCGTTGCTGCCCCAGGGCACGTTTATGGGCGTGTTTGTGATGGGTTACGGCATCGTCCGCTTCCTCGTCGAGTTCGTGCGCGTGCCCGATGCCCAGCTGGGCTATCTGCTGGGCGGCGTCATCACGATGGGTCAGCTGCTGAGCCTTCCGCTCGTGATTGCGGGCCTGGCGCTCGTCATCTTTGCCCTCCGCCGCAACCGTCCCCAGCGCATCTACCTCGACTCCTAACCACCACAAAGGGGACAGGCACTTTTGTGGTGGTTTGCTGGGCAACGATGACAGAACCGTAACGTTTCCCCAGATAAAACCTGCTAAAATAAACCTGTCCCTTTTTGGCAGGTTTCTAGAAAGGCTCTTTGGACTGTGAAGGATTCCGATCTCTCCACAACGGCTGCGCGCGACGCGGCCCGCATCGTCTGGTTTAAGCGCTACCCCGCCAAGCAGACGCTCATCGCATTTCTGCTCGCGCTGTTGGCGACCACGGCGTTTTCCATCGATCCCGCCCCGGTGTCGAGCAACGCAGTCTTGGCGATTGACCCCAAAGCCTCGGGCATGCTGTACGTGTGCTACGAGGTGCTCCTCTCGTTTGCCGGCCATACCGACGCGGTCATGCTGCTTGCGCTTGCCTGCCTGCTCACGCTGCCGTTTCGCTACGTATTCTTTGGCCGTGGCGACACCTGGCGCCCGTCGATCATTCTGCCGTCGCTGTTTTTCGCCATCTGCATGGTGTTCGGCCGCAGCTACGACCTCACCGACTCGGCCGAGATTGTTCTTGGCGACAGGGCCCGCATCATCTGTGCCTGGATTGGCGGCGCGGGCTGGATGCTCTTGGCGATCGTTGCCTTCTACCTGGCTTTTGAGTGTCTAGATTGGCTGAGCTCTCGGCGCATTCCGTTTTCCGAAGCGCACTTTGGCCGCGTATGGCGTGTGGCTCACGCCGTGCTCTCGGCCCATCCCTTTGCCGGGCCCTTCCTGGTGCTTATGATCGCCTGGGCGCCCACGCTCATCGCTTCGCTGCCCGGCCTTTTTATGGGAGATACGGGTGCGCAGATTCGCCAGTGGTTCAACTATCCCAACGGCACGAGCGACTACCTGCGCCTACTCAACCCCAATGTCCTGCTCAACGGGCATCACCCGGTCGTGCACACGGCCATTATCGGCTCGTGCGTTCAACTGGGGCTTTCGGTCTTTAACAGCGCCAATGCGGGGCTTGCCATCTACACCTGCGCTCAGTTCGTCATTACGGCCGCCTGCATGGCCTATTCCGTCTCGTCGCTGCGCAAACTGGGCGTGAGCCTGCCGGTCCGCGGCGTGATCTTGCTGTTCTTTGTGTTTATGCCCATGTTCTCTAACTACGCGGCGTTGCTAACCAAAGACGTGCTCTTTGCCGACGCGTTTTTGGTGCTGTTGGTGCAGACCGTGAAGCTCGTGGCCTGCGGCCTGCCCCGTCGCGATGCCAATGCCGAGCGTGCGGGCGAGAAGGCCCCCGTGCTCTTTGCGCGCCATGACTGGCTGTTGTTTGCGCTTGCTGCCATGGGTTCCACGTTTTTGCGCAATGGAGGCCTGGTGTTTCCGCTGGCGGCGTGTATGATCGCGGCGGCGTTTTGCGCATGGGATGCACATGTCGCTCGTCGTGCGGCTAAGCAGACGGGCACCGCGGTCTCATGCGTCACGCCGCGATTCCGCTGGGTTGGCGTCCTCGCGGTGCTCGCGCTCTGCCTTGCCTCTAATATGTACTTCACCAAGGTCTTTATGCCGGCGCACGACATCACGCCCGGCTCCAAGCGCGAAATTCTCTCGATTCCGTTCCAGCAGACGGCTCGTTTCGTTCAAAAGCACGATGGCCTCAACTCGGGTGTCAACCCCACGGTAAAGGAGGACGGCACCATCGTGGAGGCGCCCTGCGACGGTTTGGTGACCGACGAGGAGCGCGTCGTGATCGATCGCGTGCTCAAGTACGAGAACCTGGGCCGCCGCTACAACCCTGACAAGTCCGATGCCGTCAAGAACTGCTTTAACGAGTACGCCTCGCAGGAGGACATCAAGGCCTATTTTGAGGTCTGGGCGCAGATGTTCAAAAAGGATCCCGAGTGCTATATCTCGGCGCTCATCAATAACTATTACGGCTACTTTTATCCGAGTGCCCGCGATGCCTGGGTCTACAGCACGGCGCGTAGTGCCGAGATCATGGCGCGTCCCGACAACCTCAAGTACTTCGACTTCCATCCGGTTGACAGCAACGTGGTGCGCTGGTGTGACCACCTGATCAATCTGTACCGTGTGGCGGTGCAGCGCATCCCGTTTATTTCGCTCACCATGAGCTCGGCCACCTATGTGTGGATCATGATTGCCGTGGTGGTCTACCTGCTGCGTCGTCATTCATGGCGTGCGCTGGCGATCTGGGTGCCGCTGTTGGGCGTGCTCGCCGTGTGCCTGATTGGTCCGTGCAACGGCTCGACCTACATGCGCTACCTGTATCCGGTCATCGCCTGCATGCCCTTCGCCATCGGCGCCACCGTCACCCGCAGCGACTTCCTCTGGTCCTAACTTGGTGCATTGGGGTCAGGTTTCTTTGCACCAAAGGGGACATCATCACGACGCCTTCATTTTGGGGTTTATCTCGCAGGCTAGTAGGTATATCATAACGACGTTTGTTTATATTGCCCGAGCATCTGCGCTGGGCTTTAGGTCGAAACCGATAGGAGACACGTATGTCCGGACACTCTAAGTGGGCCACAACCAAGCATCGTAAGGGCGCGCAGGACGCCAAGCGTTCCGCCCTCTTCTCCAAGCTCAGCCGCAACATCACTGTTGCTGCCCGTCTCGGCGGTGACCCGCTGCCCGAGAACAACGCCAGCCTCGCCGCTGCCGTTGCCAAGGCCAAGGCTCAGTCCATGCCTAAGGACAAGATCAAGTCCGCTATCGACAAGGCTTTTGGTTCGGGTGCTGACGCCGCCGTCTACGAGAACATCGTGTACGAGGGCTACGGTCCCGCCGGTGTCGCCGTCTACGTCGACTGCCTGACCGACAACCGCAACCGTACCGCCGCTGATGTCCGTTCCGCCTTCTCCCACGCTGGTGGCAACCTGGGCACCTCCGGCTCCGTCGCCTTCCAGTTTGAGCGCAAGGGCCAGATCGTCGTCGCCAAGGAGATCCTGGATGAGAACGCCAAGAAGGAGACCATGATCGCCAACGGTGCTGCCGGTGACGAGGATGAGTTCATGATGGCTATCGCCGAGGCCGGTGGCGAGGACTACGAGGATGCCGGCGAGGAGTGGATCGTCTGGACTGCTGCCAACGAGGTCATGGCTGTCTCCAAGGCGCTCGAGGAGCAGGGTGTCCAGGTCAAGGGCTCCGAGACCACCATGGTCCCGACCACCCCGACCGAGGTTTCCGGCGCCGACGCCAAGAAGGTCCAGCGCCTCATCGACCGTCTTGAGGAGCTCGACGACGTCCAGGACGTCTACAGCACCATGGACATGACCGACGAGGTCATCGCTGCCCTCGAGGAGGAGTAGCGCCAGCACGGATTGAGCCGTGCATATCTGGGCATAATGAAGCGAGCATGCAAGCCTCGTGGAATAGATGAGCCGGATCCGCGTGCGTAGAGCACCGGACCCGGCTCTTTTATAATGATGCGAACCGTTTTGCATTTCGAGAGCCGAGATTTGAAGGGAGCGCCGCGTGCGCGTACTCAAACGAGCCCTAGCGATCGTGTATCTTGCCGCCACCATCGTGGCGCTGGGTACGCTTGTCTGCCAGTTTTGGGGGCCGTATACGTATCGCTTTATGCTGCTGATGCGCGACCCCATGCCGCGCATCGTCGTGACGGCGTGCGCCGGCGTCGTGGCGATCGGCGTACTGCTGAGCTTTTTCCGCCTGATGTTCGCCCGTCGCGAGCCGTCCTGCGTGCATCCGGCGGGGGAGCGCAATATCGAGGTTACCCTTGCGGCGCTTTCTTCGTGCGCCAGGGTTGCTGCCGGGCGCGACGACCGCGTGATGGTCGAGCATGTCGAGGCTCGCGTCCAAGGCCCCGACGATTCGCACGTCCGTTTTAAGGTCGAGGCTATCGCGCTTGACGATAAGGACGTGGCATCTCTGGCTACCGCGATGCAGCAGCGCATCGAAGAAGCCTGCGATACCATGCTCGGCGCGCCGGGTACGACCGCGCGCGTCCGTTTTTTGCCGTCCAAGACTACCGTCCAGACCGTGGAGGTTTCCGGTGAGTGATACCAATCAAGATAAGACCGCTCGTACGCCGCGCCTGACGATTGACCAGAGCGCCGCGCCGGCAGGCGAGGTCGTCGATTCCAAGGTAGAGGGTGCCGAGTCGCATGACGCGGTCGCCGACGATTTTGATGAGGCCATGGGTCTCATCAAGGGTACGGGGGCGGCTATCTGGAGCTATGCCGTCCGTCATCCCAATACCACGCTCGGAGCCGTCGCTGGTTTTGTGCTCGCTGTGCTGGTTCTCACGCTCGGCCTGTGGGATACGCTCGTCATCGCATTCTTTGTGCTGATCGGCGCCGTGATTGGCCAGATTCGAGACGGCGAGAACGGGATCGTCAACTTCTTCGGTCGTCTGTTTAGCGGCCGCTAGCATGTATTCGACCGCCGCGTGTGCGGTGGGCATAAGGAGGAACCATGGCTTTTAACACGAAGGTCGATGTGGCCGATACCGAGCTCGAGGCGGACGAGACCGTCGCTGCCGAGGCCGAGGACGTAACGCTCGAGGACGAGGCGCTCGTCGAGGCCGAACCCGCCGACGATGCGGACGAGGACGATGAGGAAACAGACGAGTCTGAGGATTCGCTGACCTATTCCAACGGTGTGATCGAGAAGATCGTCGCCATGGCCACCCGCGAGGTGCCGCACGTCCTGGGCATGAAGGGCAACCTCATGCACTTTGTGCAGGAGCAGTTCGGTGCCGAGAATCTGACCAAGGGCGTGACGGTCGAGGTCACCGATGACAACCGCGTGGTCGTCAACATTTCCGTCATTATCGAGTACGGCGCCTACGCGCCCGCGATTTTCGACGACGTTAAGGCGCGCGTGACCGAGCGTCTGGCTGCGATGACCGGCCTTGAGGTGGCAGGCGTCAACCTGCGCATCGAGGATGTCATCACCCCCGATGAGTACGAGCACCGCACCAACCAGCACGAGTAACCTACCAAAAAGGGATGTTTATTTTGGCAGGTTTTATCTGCGAAAACGTCAAACGGCCGGCCGCACGGATGTATGTGCGGCCGGCCGTTATTTGTATGTCCCCGATGTAGGCATACCGCTCGTCTAACTAGGGGTTGCAATCGTCGTGTTCCGCGTTACCCTAATGGGCGCATTGTTTCCAAATTGTTAACGAGGGGTTGCCGTAATGGCTGACGAGCACGAAACAGAAAGCCAGGCATGGGCGATTGAGGCTGCCGCGGCAGAGGCGGCATCGCGAGCTGCCGAGGAGGTACATCGTCCTCCCGTGGTGCCGATGGAGCGCGTGGTTGATCGCACCGATATCGAGCGCGGCGAGCGTGCCGGCCAAAAGCGTAGCCAGGAGCCAGGCTTCCCGCGCTTTTTCGCCGAGCTCAATCTGGGCCTGATTCTTACGGCTTTTGCCATCGTTGCGTTTAAAACCCCTAATCACTTTGCTTTTGGCGGCACCTCGGGCGTGTCGGTTATTCTGTCCACGCTGTTCCCGACCCTGCCCGTCGGCGTCTTTATGTGGATTATCAACGCGGTTCTCGTCGTTTTGGGCTTTATCTTTTTGGAGCGCAAGACAATCCTGTGGAGCGTCTTCGCCTCGTTTGCGCTGTCTGCCTATGTTTCGCTGTTCGAGCTCTTTATCCCGACCGATGTCTCGATGACAGGCGATATGTGGCTCGACCTGTGCTTTGCTGTCATCTTGCCGGCGCTCGGCAGCGCCATCGTCTTTGATATCGGCGCCTCGACGGGCGGCACGGATATCCTCGCCATGATCCTCAAGCGACGCACCACGCTCGAGATTGGCCGCGCGCTGTTGCTGGTCGATATCGGCATCGTGACCATCGCGGCCTTCTTGTACGGTCCGCGCGTCGGTCTGTACTGCGTGCTCGGCCTGTTTGCCAAGACGCTTGTGGTCGACAAGGCCATCGAGAGCATTCACCTGCGCAAAGTCTGCACGATCATTTGCTCCGAGCCGCGCAAAGTTGAGGAGTTTATCGTCAAACATCTCAACCGTACGGCGACTATCAGCCGCGGCTACGGTGCCTTTTCGGGCAAGTGCGTGACGGTGATCATGAGCGTGCTGAGCCGTCGCGAGGCCGTGCAACTACGCCGCTATGCGCGCGAAGTCGATCCGGGCGCCTTTATCACGATTGTCGACAGCTCCGAGATCGTCGGCAAGGGTTTCCGCGGCACGAACTAGCGCGGACGTATTCAACGAACCGCCTGCTGGCGCCGTGTACCTTGCAAATCGGTCGTCTTTGAGTATTTGACCCCACATTGGGCAATAATGATGCTAAAGACAACGTTTGCGATCCAAGTGATTCGTTCAAGATGCGAAGGGATGATTCTATGTTCTGCTCGCAGTGTGGCGCCCCCATGGGCGATAACGACAAGTTCTGCGGCGTGTGTGGCGCTCCTAATGCCGGTGCCGCTGGCCCCGCTCCCCAGGGACAGCCTCAGCCCCAGCAGTTTGTTCCGCAACCGCCCGTGGCGAATGCGCCAAAGGGCTGTGTGGCTCAGGCGTTCCAAGATATGACTAAGACTCCGGGCGTGCTTCAGCGTGTATGCCAAATCGCGTTTTTGCCGGCGCTGATTTGCGTTGTGTCGGTGCTCGTGCTGTTTATTCCCGTTATTGGCGGCATTGCGGCTGCCATCGGCTTTTTGGCAGCTTGCATTGCGAGTGTGTGCGGTTCCGGCTTTGGTATCGAGTGGGGCCGTGATCTGTCGCTCAAGGTCGATGACGGCATGGACCGTCCGCTGATGCGTTCCACGTCGTTTGGTCTCGGAGTCTTTTCGAGCGTTATTTCGGTCGTGCTCGAGGTTATCGCTGCCATTCCCGTTATCGGTGTAGTGCTTTCGCTGGCGGAGGGCGCGGTAATTGGCGCCGCAGGCTCGTATTCGTATTACGGCTCTTATGCGCTCGAAGCTGCGCTGTTTGGCTCGCTTGGCCTGCTTGTCCTGGCGCTAATTGCCTCGGCGATTCTGGGTGTCTTCTTTAAGATGTTCGCCGACATTGCCGTGATGCACTTTGCGGTGACCGGGCGCGTCGAGAGCGCGTTTTCGCTCGATAAGGTCTGGGCGGCCTTTAAGCACAACAAGACCAAGCTGTTCTGTGCTTCGTTCCTTCCCGAGTTTTTGACGGGCCTGGTTTCCAACGCCATTACGTGGATCTTGACAGCTGTCTTTGGTGCCATCGCCGGAATTGGCGCGTACGGCTATTACTATCGCCCCACGGGTATCGAGGCGATTGTTACCGCCGGTGGTGTCACGCTCGTATTGTTCCTGGTGCTGATTGCATTCGTCACGGTGTTCCTTACGGTCTTTGGCAAGATGCTCAAGCACCGTGCCGTTGGCTATTGGGCTGCACGTTATGCAAGCGAATGGGCCGATGAGGACAAGGACGACGTTTTGACTTTTGTGCTCCCGGGTGAGAAGAAGCCTGCTCCTGCGGGATTCAATCCCACGGCAGCCACTGGTGCTGCGCCTGCCCCGGCGCCCGCGCCTGCACCTGCCCCGGCACCCGCGCCTGCCCCTGCCCCGGCACCTGCTCCTGTCCCCGCACCGGCGTCCGAGGCGACGCCTGCGGAGCCCGATTGGGATGCCGTTGCCACGCCGGCGGATGAGCCGGGCGATAATCCTGCTGCCGAAAACAATCAAACCGAATAGCCGGTCGAGGCGCCCTGGGCAACTGAGCCCGGGGTGCCTTTTTCTACTGCGAAAGCAAGAAAATGCCTGGGAAAACGGTTGCAGCAAAATTTCTCGGAAATTGGTCAATGTTGCGCAACAACGTCGCGGCTATTGTTGAGAACGTAGACGTGTAAGGTTTGAAGGCATGCGACGCCTTAGGAAAAGGAGAGGCTCATGTTCTGTCCCACTTGTGGTTCTCCCATTTCGGATGATGCCAAATTCTGCCCTGTTTGCGGATCCGCCGTTGGTGCCGCTTCTGCCGCTGCGGCCCCGCAGCCCCAGCCCGCTCCGGCCCAGGCTATTCAGCCCGCGCCCCAGCCTCAGCAGCAGTACACCGGTCAATACGCCCAACAGTCCGCATCCGCTCCGATGGGCTATGACCCCATTAAGGCTGACCGCAGCCTGATCGGCTGGCTGCTGCTCTCTCTTGTGACCTGCGGTATCTATTCGTTCTACTTCCTGTATTGCTTGGCACGCGACGTCAACACGTTGTGTCAGGATGACGGCGATTACACGCCGGGTCTGGCGGAATTCATCCTTCTATCGTTTGTGACCTGCGGCTTCTACGCGTACTACTGGTATTACAAGATTGGCAACCGCCTGCAGGCCAACGCTCCTCGCTACGGCCTGGTGTTCCAGGAAAACGGCACCACCGTTCTTCTGTGGCAGATCTTCGGCGCGCTCCTGTGCGGCCTTGGTCCCATCTTCGCTATGAACATCGTCATCAATAATACCAATGCCATGGCAACGGCTTACAACACCCGCCTTGGCGCTCGTGCCTAACAATAAGGGCGGCGTGAACAGCTTCCAGGGACATAGGGGCACGGCAGAGCTCCTTCGCCGCGCCCTTTTTTGCACCGGCGCGCTCTTTGTCGCCTGGCTCGCGCTCTACCTGCTCGACATTGGCTGCATTTTTCGATTGATGACGGGCATTCCTTGTCCGGGATGCGGCATGACGAGGGCGTGGCTGGCGGCGCTGCGCCTCGATTATGCGGCTGCCTTTGCCTACCATCCGCTGTTTTGGGTGGTGCCGATTGCGTTTGTGCTCGCGTTCGTGCGCGAGGAGGTGGCATCGAGCAAGCTAAAGCGTGGTATCGACATTGCGGTCACCGTGTTGTGCGTGCTGGTCGTCGTCGTATGGATCGTGCGCCTCGTCAATCCGGCAGATGCCGGTCTGCTCTTTGGCGGCTATGCGCCCGCCGGAGTTCCCGACGATATCATCCACCTCGAACCCCCACGCTGGCTCACCATCCTTCGCTCTTACCTGGCGTGACGGAGGACGCGCTAGAAAAACGGTCGACACATAAGCGGGGGCGAACGTTGAGATAACGTCCGCCCCCGCTTTGCTTTAGCCAGGCTGTTATGGATGGGCGTGACGGCTACTCGTCGCGCTTTTCCTCGTGGCGAGCGGCAGCCCGCGCATCGTGGATGCCCTTGATTGCAGCATGGCGGGCGGTGCGAGCATCGTGCATGGCGTCGCGCGCCTCAGCGGCCGTGGCCTTGGCAGAGCGCAGCTTGGCTGCCAAGTCGGGGTTGGTCTCGGCAACCGCGGCGATCGTGGGGCCGTCGAGCTCCTCTTGCGTGGGCTCGGCCAAAAAGTCGATAGCATACTGGGCGGCCACCATGGAGCCCTTTGCCAGCACGGTCTCGTCAATCTTGTAGAAGCAAGAATGTTGGGCGTACGTGGCGCCAATCTGGGGGTTGCGCGTGCCAACAAAGGCGAGCACGCCCGGCACGCGGCGCAGGTACTCCGAGAAGTCCTCGCCCGAAAGCGTGCCGCGATAATGGCCTTCGCCCGCGGGGCCCAAGCACTTGACCACGGCCTGACGACAACGCTCGCTCGAGGCGACGTCGTTTTCGACCTTGTAGTTGGCGATGGTGTAGTCGGTAAGTTCGGCCTCTGCGCCCAGGGCTGCCGCGGTGTGCTCCACGATGCGGCGCATAAGCTCGGGCATTTCCTCGTGCGTCTTGTCGCCATAGGTGCGCACCGTGCCGGCGAGGTAGGCCGTGCCGGCGATAACGTTGCGCGCGGTGCCGCCGTGCAGCTCGCCGACGGTGATGACAGCCGGCTCGTAGGGGCTGATCTCGCGCGAGACGATGGTCTGCAGGGCGTTGACGATCTCGGCAGCCACCATAACGGCGTCGTGGCCGCGCTGGGGCATGGCGCCATGGCACGAGGTGCCGCGGACATCGATGCGGAACCAGTCGGTGTTTGCCATGCGCGGGCCGGGCTCACAGCTCACGGTGCCGGCGTCGACTTCGCTCCAGATATGCGCGGCGTAGGCACCATCGACGCCGTCGAGCACGCCCGTGCCGATCATGAGCTTGGCGCCCTGGCCGTTTTCCTCGCTGGGCTGGAAGACGATGCGGACCTCGCCGTGGATGTCGTCGGTCATATGGCGCAGGATCTGCAGCGTGCCGAGCATCATGGCGATGTGGCAGTCGTGGCCGCAGGCGTGCATGCAGCCCTCGTTGACGCTGGCAAACTCCTCGCCGGTCTGCTCGGTAACGGGCAGGGCGTCGATGTCGGCGCGCAGTAGGATACGGCGGCGCGGCGTGCCGTCCTCGCGATAGGCGTCGGGCGCGGTGCCGCGAAGGGTCGCCACCAGGCCCGTCTTGAGGGGACGCTCGTAGGGGATATTCATGGCGTCGAGCTGGTTGGCGATGTCGGAGGTCGTGCGCTCCTCGGCAAGGCTCAACTCCGGGTGCTTATGGAAGTGGCGGCGCTGCTTGATGATGTAGGGCTCAAACTCGGTGGCGATATCTCGGATGGCCGCGGTGACATCGTCTGCCGCGCGAGCCTCGGTCGCCGCCATAATCTGCTGTGCCTTGGTCTTCGTCATGGTCGATTTGCTCCTTGCTGGGTTGATCGCAAAATCGTACAGGCTCTCTCCAGTATGCCACCTGCCGCTAGGGCTGGTAAAGTTGCCGTTTGCCGCTTGGGGTTTTGTAACAAGAGTGGGGGAGTACACTCGGGGGTGTTGAATTTCCTGCCAGAGATGGGGATGCCCATGCAGCATATCGATCGGATTATCCGCTCCAAGAACGTCTTTACCGCGCAAGACGGCATCGATACCGCCCGCGAGCTGGCGATTGCCATCGCAGGCGACCGTATCGTCGCAGTCGGAAAGCCCGATGACGTGATTGCCGCCGCTCCCGCCGCCACGCCGGTTATCGATTACGGCGAGCAGTTTGTCTGCCCCGGTTTCCATGACGCTCATCTGCACTTCTTCCATACCTCGGTTGGCTCCTCGCCGTACATGCTCATGGATATGGGCACGTCCGAGGCGGCACTGGTGCAACATGCGCTCGAGTTTTCCCAGGACCTGCCCGACGACGCTTGGGTTGTGACGCAGGGCTGGCGCGACTACCGCTGGGACCCGCCCGAGCATCCTAGCAAGGCGTCGCTCGATGCGGCATTCCCCGATCGTCCCTGCGTTATGTACTCGGGCGACGGCCACACGCTGTGGCTCAACAGCTGTGCACTCGAGGCGCTCGGCGTCACGCGCGACAGCGAGCCGCCAGCGGGCGGTAGCTACGACAAGGACGCAAACGGCGAGCTCACGGGCATTGCTCACGAAGCGGCTGCCATGCAGCTGTTGCCGCGCTGCCTTGAGTGGCTGGGCGAAGATCGCACCGCAAGCGCTTACGCCGATCAAATGAGGCGCATGGCCGAGCAGGGCATCACCTCGATCTGCGACATGTCGCTCATGCCCATGCCGGGATGCGACTTTATCCGCGACGATGTCTATGACAAATTGCAGACGGCCGGCAAGCTGGGCATTCGTGCCCATCTGTTCCCCACGCTGCTGGATGACCAGTCGCGTCTAGAAGAGCTCCAGGTACGTTACGCGAACAACGCGCTGCTTTCGGCGCCGGGTTTTAAGCAGTTCTTCGACGGCGTGTCGAGCGAACACACGGCATATCTCACCGAGCCCTATACCAATCCGCGCTTCCCGGGCGACCAGGGCCGTCTGACGGTCCCGGCTGAGCGCATGCGCAAATTGGTTCTGGCGGCCGCGGAGCGTGGTCACACCGTGCGCATCCACGTCATCGGTGACGGTGCGATTCATGCCGCGCTGGATATCTTCGAGGAGGCCGCCGACCTGTACGGGCTGCCCCAGCACGGCCATAACACGCTCGAGCATCTGGAGAACCTCCTGCCCGAGGACATCGATCGCTTGCGCAAGCTCAACGTGGTTGCCTCGAGCCAGCCCTGCCACATTACGCTCGACCCGGGTGGACCGGAGCGCGATCTGGGCCTTGAGCGCAGCCGCATCATGTGGCCGTTCGCAACCTATAAGCAGCGCGGCATTCGCCAAGCCTTCGGTACTGACAGCCCTATCACGCCCGTTACCAGCATGAACGTGCTCTACACGGCTATCACGCGCCAGGACCCCAAAAGCCACTGGCCCGAGGGCGGCTGGTTGCCGAGCGAGCGCATCGATGCGGCAACAGCCCTGCGCAACTACACCCTGGGCAGCGCCTATGCAGCGGGCGACGAGCAAAACCTCGGCAGCTTGGAGCCCGGCAAGTACGCCGACCTGGTAGTCCTGGACCAAAACCCGCTTACCATTGACCCCCAAGAACTCCAAGCCACCAAAGTCCAAGCCACCTACCTGGCAGGTAACTTAATCTACGAGCGCTAGCCCCATACCCCACCCACAAGGGGCGCGTTTCAGCAACGTGCCCCTTTCTTGTTCGCACCATCCGCATCGCCATTTTGCTGTACTGACTTTTCTGAATGCCGGGCCCGAATTAGTTAACCTGGCTCCCGTGTGGCTCCGGAGGGGCGGGGCATAAGGTTTATCGCGAGTTCCGCACGAGCCGAAGGCCACTTAATGTGGCCTTCGTGCGAGCAGGACTGCCCGAGCAGGAAACCTTATGCCCCGCCCCTCCGGAGCCACACGGGAGCCACTGCTAAGTTATCCCCCGGCATTCAGAAAATCTAAGTGCCAAAAAATAAGATTTTTTGACTCTGTGTTGTATAACCCGCCATTCGTGGGTACCATTCAACGCGTACGCAAACAAAAAGGGTTAACCCGCGCGGCATGACCGCGCGGCCCACAAAGGAGGAAACAAGCATGTCGTCTTTGAAGCCGCTTGCAGATCGCGTCCTGGTCAAGCCCGACGAGGCCGAGCAGAAGACCGCTTCTGGTCTGTATATCGCCAGCAACGCTCAGGAGAAGCCGCAGCGCGGCACCATCGTTGCCGTGGGCGCCGGCAAGGTCAACGACAAGGGTGAGCGCATCCCCATGGACGTCAAGGTTGGCGACGTTGTCATCTACGGTAAGTTCGGTGGCAACGAGGTCAAGGTCGACGGCGAGAAGTATCTGCTCATGCGCGCCGACGACATCTACGCTGTCGTCGAGGCCTAGTCTCGTCAGAATCTCTGATTCGTCTTTGAGCGCGCTCGCCGCATAGGACTCGGAAGCGGCGACGCGAGTCACATTTCTATTGGAGGATTACCCACTATGGCAAAGAACATTACGTTCAACACCGATGCCCGCGCTAAGCTCGCAAAGGGCGTCAACACTCTGGCCGACGCCGTTACCGTCACCATGGGCCCCAAGGGCCGCTACGTTGCGCTGCAGCGCACGTTCGGTGCTCCGACCATCACCAACGACGGCGTTTCCGTCGCTAAGGAGATCGAGCTCGAGGACAACATCGAGAACATGGGCGCTCAGCTGGTGAAGGAGGTCGCCACCAAGACCAACGACACCGTTGGTGACGGCACCACCACCGCAACCCTGCTCGCCCAGGCCATCGTCAACGACGGCCTGCGCAACGTCGCCGCTGGCGCCAACCCGCTGGCCATCCGTCGCGGCATCGACAAGGCCGTCAACGCCGCCGTCGCCGAGATGAAGAAGCAGGCCAAGCCGGTCGAGACCAAGGAGCAGATCGCTTCCGTCGGTACCATCTCTGCCGGTGACCCCGAGGTCGGCGAGAAGATCGCCGAGGCCATGGAGGTCGTGGGCAAGGACGGCGTCATCACCGTCGAGGATTCCCAGACGTTCGACATCACCATCGACACCGTCGAGGGCATGCAGTTCGACAAGGGCTACGTCTCCGCTTACTTCGTCACGGATAACGACCGCATGGAGGCCGTGATGAAGGATCCGTACATCCTCATCACCGACCAGAAGATCTCCAGCGTCCAGGACATCATGCCTGTTCTCGAGGCTGTCCAGCGCGCTGGCCGTGGCCTGCTCATCATCGCTGAGGACATCGACGGCGAGGCTCTGCCTACCCTGGTCCTCAACAAGATCCGTGGCGCCCTCAACGTCTGCGCCGTCAAGGCCCCGGGCTACGGCGATCGCCGCAAGCGCATCCTCGAGGACATCGCCGTCCTCACCGGTGGTCAGGCTGCCCTGGACGAGCTGGGCGTGAAGGTCGCTGACATCACCGCCGACATGCTCGGTACCGCTAAGTCCGTCACCATCTCCAAGGACAACACCGTCGTCGTCGGCGGCGCTGGCTCCAAGGAGGCCATCGACGCCCGTATCGCTCAGATTAAGGGCGAGATGGAGAACACCACCTCTGACTTCGACCGCGAGAAGCTCCAGGAGCGCCTGGCCAAGCTCTCCGGTGGCGTTGCCGTCATCAAGGTCGGCGCTGCTACCGAGTCCGAGCTTAAGGAGATCAAGCATCGCGTCGAGGATGCCTTGCAGGCTACCCGCGCTGCTGTCGAGGAGGGCATTGTCGCTGGCGGCGGCGTCGCCTTCATGGACGCTGCTCCTGCACTCGACGCTGTCGAGATCGACGACCCCGAGGAGAAGATCGGCGTCGACATCGTCAAGAAGGCTCTGACCGCTCCGGTCGCCACCATCGCCAAGAACGCTGGCTTTGAGGGTGCCGTCGTGGTCGACAAGGTTGCCGAGCTGCCCGCCGGCCAGGGTCTCAACTCTGCCAACGGCGAGTGGGGCGATATGATCGAGATGGGCGTCCTCGACCCCGTCAAGGTCAGCCGCGTCACCCTGCAGAACGCTGCTTCTGTCGCCAGCCTGATCCTCATCACCGAGGCCACCGTCTCCGATGTGCCCAAGAACACTCAGCTTGAGGACGCTATCGCTGCTGCCACCGCTGGTCAGCAGGGCGGCGGTATGTACTAAGGCCGACAAGGTCTAGAACTCCCACCGGGAATCCGGGGGCGTGACGGGGCTTCTCTCCGGAACGTCCTCGGACATGCAAAGAGGCTCCTATTTGGCAAGGTGTTTTTTAGAATCCATTTTGCGCTCGGCCTCGAAGGCCCGCCTGTCCCAATCGAGCGGAAGTCCGGCCTCGACCCATGCCTCGTAGGCCCTCCTTATGGGCTTGAGCTCCCTTTGGCCCCTCTCCAGCATCGAGATGTACTTCTCGCTGGTTCCCAATATGGACGCCGCCCTCACCTGGCTGACCTTCGCCGCGCGCCTGGCCGCCACGAGCTCCGAGGCGTCCTCGGGCCTCCTGATCTCGTGCGGGTGCATCAGCGCCCGGTACGCCTCCCTGGATTGGCAACACCTATTTGGACGATTCCGGGAGGGACAGCCCCGCCTCCCTGAACTCGACCGGCGACATGTAGCCCAGCGTCGAGTGGATCCTGAAGTTGTTGTACCAGTGCACGTAGTCCGAGAGCTTGGCCCGGAGCTCGCGCGTCGTGCCGAACGTCTCGCGGTGGACGAGCTCGGCCTTCAGTATCCTGTTGGTCGACTCGTCGACGGCGTTGTCGTAGGGGCAGCCCTTGGCCGACAGCGACCTCTCTATGCCGAAGGCCTCGAGCATCAGGTCGATCTCGGCGTTGTCGAACTCGCTGCCGCGGTCCGTGTGGAACACCTCGATGTCCGAGATCGGGAAGGAGAGCGTCGCGAACGCCGACTTGACCAGCCGGGCGTCCTTCCTGGGCCCGGCGGAGTGGCCGACGATCTCCCTGTTGTAGAGGTCGACGAGCAGGCAGACGTAGTTCCACGACGCCCCCACGCGCACGTAGGTCAGGTCGCTGCATATATGGGTGCGCGGCGCCCTGCCGCAGAAGCCGCGCGCGACGACGTTCGGCACGTCGGCCTCGTTGACCGCCCCGGGGTGCACCTTGAACCTCTTCCTGCCGTATGCGCTGACCAGGCCGTTCTCCCTCATGATGCGGCAGACCCGGCGCCGGCTGACGGTGACGCCCGACCGCTCGAGCGACGCCTTTATCTTGCGCGAGCCGTACCGGCCCTTGCTGGCGGCGTGGGCCGCGACCACGGCCGGCGCGGCGGGGTCCGGCGCGGCGGGCCGGCCGGGCCGCGAGCGCATGGAGTAGTACGTCGACCTCGCGACGCCGAGGAGCCTGCACTGCGCTGATATGGGGTAGCGGCCCTCGTTGGCCGCTATGGCCCTCACTTTCGAGCGTATATCAGCGCCGCTTGTTTTAAGACGTCGACCTCCATCCGGAGCCTGCGGTTCTCGCGCTCGAGCTCCAGGATCCGGTTCTGCTCGGGCGTGCGGTTGTCCGCGGCGCGCGGCGAGCCGGTCGCGTTTATCGACTTGATCCACCTCTCCACGGTGCTCTTGCCGAGGTCGTACTCGTCCATGATCTCGCGCTTGGGCTTGCCGGCGTTGTAGAGGTCGACTATCTGCCTCTTGAACTCGTCGGTGAAATGCCTCGGGTGCCTGGGGTCCCTCATATACGGCCCTCCCGTCTCCTGCGCCCCTCCCGGAACTGTCCACACCAGTGTAGCCAATCCAGCATCCCCAGCGACGCGAGGTGCCTGGTGAGGCCCGCCCCGTAGGACGACGTCCCCTCCATCGCGACGCAGGCCGGCTCCCCGGCCGCCGCGATCGCCCCGGCGAGCGCCTCGTAGCCCGCCGCGTCGGCGGGGAACTGGCGGGACAGGACCTTGCGGCCCCTCCAGTCCAGGACGCACAGCCAGTGCGAGTCGGCGTGGGTGTCGACCCCGCAGAAGACCGGCCCGCGGGCGCCGGGTGCCGATTCGGTTCTCATGTCTCGCTCCGTTCTTTCCGTGCTCGCCTGGACCGGGCAGACGGCACACTGACGGGGCGCGATAGAATGCGGTTGTTCGGGCCCGCGGTATCGCTCCATGCTCCTATTAGGTCATGCGGCGGTCTCGGCTCGCCGCGGCCCGCGCGGGACATGTCAGGAAACGAGGGCAGCCCTGTGGGCGCCAGCGGAATGTGGGGTCACCGCGCGGTCCGCATCTGATGGTGTCGACGTCAATGGTATACGGGTGCATCATCGACGTCTTCAATACAGAAAATATCAGTGCGGAATGTTCCGGAGAGAAACCCCGTCACGCCCCCGGATCCCCTGCGTTTACGGCCTTGGGGTCGGCGTGGGCGGAGGACTCGGTTGTTGGGAATACGTGTCCCGGTCGCTGTTTCGCGGCTTTGCCGCGAAAGGCGCGCCACTTTGGGGCGAGTGGGGGATGTGGTTGTTGCGGTGACTTGTCCCTTTCGCTGTTTCGCGCTTTGCGCGAAAGGCGCGTTACTTTGGGATGGGTGGGGAACGTGGTTGTTACGGCAACTGAACCTCATCATAAATTACCCTTGGCATACTTGCGCGAAAGCCTGCTCGTGCTACACTTGCAATTGCTGTTTCAGGGCGGGGTGAAATTCCCCACTGGCGGTAAATCGGGCGGTGCCAAAGGGGTGCCGTGGCGCAGGCGAGGACCTGCGTCGAGCCGATGAGTCCGCGACCCGTGCGTGTGTTGGTTCGCATGCAGGCTGAACTGGTGAAATCCCAGTACCAACGGTTAGAGTCCGGATGAAAGAGGCAGGTGATCTTATGTCTGAACAGTCGCAGCATATCCATTTTGAGAACACGAATAGGTGGAGCACCAAACAGCTCGTTACCATGGCGTTGATGTGCGCCTTGGGCGCCCTGTTTATGTATGTGCAGCTGCCTATCCTTCCTTCGGCGCCGTTTTTGACCTACGATCCGTCGCTGGTGCCGGCGATGGTGTGCGGGTTTGCCTATGGCCCCGGTGCCGGTACCGCTGTTGCCGCCATGGCGATCGTTATCCATGCGCTTACCACGGGCGATTGGGTCGGTGCGCTTATGAACTTGGTTGCCACGCTGGGCTACATTCTGCCCGCGGCTATTGTCTACCAGAAGATGCATACCTATAAGGGTGCCGTGATTGGTCTGGTGCTCGGCGTTATTGCCGCTACGGCGTTGTCTATGGTCGCAAACCTTACCATTGGCGTATGGTTCTGGTATGGCTCGGTCGATGTGATCGCCCCGCTTATGATTCCTGCCGTGCTGCCGTTCAACCTTATCAAGACCGTGCTTAACTCGGTATTGACGCTTGCGGTGTATAAGGCGGTCTCCAACCTCATCACGCCTAAAAAGGACCAGGTCAAAGGCCGCGCATGATTGAGTGTCGGGGCGTTTCCTTTAGCTATGACGGTGCCGCACCGGCACTCGACGGCGTCGATCTAAACATCGAGGACGGCGAGTTTTTCTGCATCCTCGGTGGCAATGGGTCGGGTAAGTCGACGTTTGCCAAGCATCTGAATGCGCTGCTGCAGCCCGATGCGGGCACGGTACGCATCAACGGCATGGATGCGTCCGACCCCGAGCTGGTCTACGACATTCGCTCGACCGCGGGCATGGTATTCCAGAATCCCGATGACCAGCTGGTGGCAACGCTTGTCGAAGATGACGTTGCGTTTGGTCCCGAAAACCTTGGCGTGCCGTCGGCGCAAATTGCGCGGCGTGTACGCGAGGCGCTGAAGGGTGTGGGCCTGGTGGGCTTTGAGCGCCACGAGACCCATGCGCTTTCGGGCGGCCAAAAGCAGCGCGTGGCGCTTGCCGGCGTGCTCGCCATGGAGCCGCGCGTGCTCATTTTGGATGAGGCTTCTTCGATGCTCGATCCGCGTGGACGCAAGGGCCTCATGAAGGCTTGCCGTGCGTTGCATGATCGCGGCATGACCATCGTGATGATTACGCACTTTATGGAAGAGGCCGCCGAGGCCGATCGCGTTGCTGTCTTCCAAGCGGGCCGCGTTGCCATGCTCGGTAAGCCCGAGGAAATCTTGACGCGGGCGGACGAACTTGCGCAGCTCAACCTGGATATGCCGGCGTCGTGCTGCCTAGGTAGGGTACTTCGTGAGAAGGGCGTTTCCGTTTGCGCGCAGGTGCGCGAGGCAGATATGGTCGCCGAGATTGCACAGGCTTATGCCGAGCGGAGCGGGACGAACATCGCAGGGCAGCCTTCCGCATCCGATTCCCATGTGCTTGACAATGGATCCTCTGCGGCCGACGGGATAGCCGCGTCGGAGCTCGTTATCGAGATTTCGCACCTCTCGCATAGTTACTCGCTGAGCGCCCGCGAGCGCCGTCGCTGGCGTAAGCGCTCGGCCACTGCGGACGCATCGAGCAAACAGGCCCTTTGGGGCAACGATCCAAACAGCCCCTGGGCACTGCGCGATGTTTCGCTGACGGTGCGTCGCGGTGAGTTTCTGGGCCTGGCGGGTCATACCGGCTCGGGTAAATCAACGCTGGTTCAGCATCTCAACGGGTTGATTCGTCCGCAGGAGGGAAGCGTTTGCGCGCTGGGGCTCGACCTGTCAAACAAGAAAGACGCCGCCGCGGTTAAGGCCAAGGTCGGCGTGGTGTTTCAGTATCCCGAGCGCCAGCTATTTGCCGAGACCGTGGCGCAGGACGTGGCGTTTGGCCCGCGTAACCTTGGTCTGCCGCAAGACGAGGTCGCGCGCCGTGTCGCATCATCGCTTGCACGCGTGGGCCTCGACCTTGCCGCGATAGGCGACAAGAGCCCCTTTGAGCTTTCGGGCGGCCAGCAGCGGCGTGTGGCGTTTGCTGGCGTGCTTGCTATGGAGCCCGAGGTCCTAGTACTCGATGAGCCCATGGCAGGGCTCGATCCGGCTGCGCGCAGGGATTTCCTAGGGCTCATCGGTCGACTCCATCGCGAGGGTCTGACCGTTGTCATGGTTTCGCACAGCATGGATGACCTGGCAAATTGTTGTGACCGTATCGTTGTGATGAACGAGGGCGCGGTGTTTGCCGAGGGAACGCCCTCGCAGGTTTTTGCGCACGCGAACGAGCTCAAGTCGATTGGCCTGGGCGTTCCCGCCGCCCAGCGTATGGCGCTGGCGCTTGCGAAGGCAGGCGTGCCGCTGCGCTTTGACGGCCTCTATACGGTTGAGTCGCTGGCAGACGAGTTGGTAGACCTGCTAATCGGTCGCTCGGGCGGTCCTTCTAACGTCGCGGACATTGCTAATTCCAAGACGGTCGCGCGAGAGGAGGGCTGCTGATGGAGGCGTTTTCGTTTGGCAGTTACTATCCCGGCGATAGTGCAATCCACCGCCTGGACCCGCGAACCAAGTTGCTCTTGGGCTTTGTGTTTCTGATCACGACGCTCACGGTCAGTGGCTTCCGCGGACTGGCCCCGGTCGCAATTTTCGTTGTGCTGACCTATGCCGTGTCTCGGGTGCCGGTTCGTCGCGTTCTGTCGTCGATGGCGCCGCTGCTGGCAATCGTCGTCGTGGTCGCGGTGCTCAACTTGTTTACCGATCAGAGTGGGCGCATCCTGTGGCAGCTCGGCTTTCTGCAGATAAGCGAGGGCTCACTGCGTTCTGCCGCCTTTATGGCGTGCCGCCTGACGTTGATGATGGCCGGTATGAGCGCCATTACACTCACCACGCCGACGCTCGACCTCACCGCGGGCTTTGAGCGCCTGCTCGCGCCGTTTGCGCGTGTGGGACTTCCTGCGCACGAGCTCGGCATGATCATGGGTATCGCGCTACGCTTTATGCCGCAGTTTGCCACTGAGATGAAGCAGACGGCCGATGCACAGGCAAGCCGCGGCGCGCGCGTGACGGGCGGTCCGCTCGGCGGCGTGCGTATGCTCGGCAGTGTGGCGATTCCGCTGTTCACGGGCGTGTTCCGTCATGCCGAGACGCTTTCGGCCGCCATGGATGCACGCTGCTATCACGGCGAGCAGGGCCGCACGCGCCCGCATGCGCTTGCATTTGGCCGCGGCGATGCGTTGGCGGCGGTGGTGACGGCGTTGCTGCTCATCTGCGTCATCGTTATCAATCTTCAACTTGTTTAGGCGCGATTCGGGCGCAAGAAAGGGGTCCCTATGACCGACAACGACCGCACGGCTCAGCTTGAGCGCGCCTGTTCGTATCTCAGGCGCATTCCGGCGTGGTATCTGGCCACGACCGATGCAAGTGACGGGCATCAGCCTCGCGTGAGGCCGTTTTCGTTTGCCATGGTCGATGACGGTAAGTTGTGGTTTTGCACGTCGCGCGACAAGGACGTGTGGGCGGAGCTGAGTGCGAATCCCAAGTTTGAGGTATCGGGCTGGAAGCCGGGGGAATGTTGGATCGTATTGACCGGCGAAGCCGCACTTGAGGACGACGCAGTTGTGAGCGACAAGGTGCGTCAAGCGGGCTTTAAGCACATGGTGGGCATTGGCGAGGAACACGAGAGTGCCAACGACGGCCGCCTTGCTTTCTTTTCGGTCCGCAATATTGCCGCGCGCTTCTGTGATATCGACGGCAGCGAGGAGCGCCTGGAGCTCTAGCTCGCACAAACCAGGTTCCCAAACTAACTAGTACAGGAGGAAACGTGGACGGATTGAATACGGTGTTGGAGTATCTGACGTCGGTGCCGGCATGGTATTTGGCGACGAGCGTTGACGGACAGCCTCATGTGCGTCCGTTTTCGTTTGCGCAGATCCAGGATGGCAAGCTGTGGTTTGTGACGGCGCGCACCAAAGATGTGTGGCAGGAGCTGCTGCAAAACCAGCGCTTTGAGGCCACGAGTTGGTGGCCGGGCCATGGTTGGTTGATCCTGCGCGGGCGTGCGGGGCTGGAAGACCGGGCTTCGAGCGAAATGCGCGAGGCCGGATGGAAGCATCTTGAGCGCTTGAGCGAGCACTATGAGGGGCCTAACGACCCCGCGCTCGTCTTCTTTAGCGTCGAGGATCCCGAGGCATTTATCTGCAATCATGACGAATGGGTGCCGGTTGAGCTCTAGCCAGCTGGCTCATCCTAACAACTTAGTTTTCGCATGGGCGGACCCCGTGTTGCCTGGCACCGTAAGGAGTGCCGGTCAATACGGGGCCCACTCTATTTGTCAATTCCTTCAAGCGAATGTGTCGGGAATGTTTCAATGCATGAACATGCAAGCTATTTACGTATTCATGCATCTTTTGGTGCTAAAGTTTCAACCCATCTCATAACGACTGCTGCGAAATGCGCATCGGTGCATAAATCGCAGACAAGGAGTCTGATATGTCTTTGAAGGTTGGAATCGTCGGCGCGGCTGGATATGCCGGAGCCGAGCTCATTCGCCTCGTACTCGGCCATCCCGAGTTTGAACTTGTTGCCATTACGTCCAACGCCGATGCCGGCCAGCCGCTGTCCGCGGTGTATTCGAGCTTTGCTGGCGTGAGCGATCTGGTTTTCACCACGCATGACGCCCCCGAGCTCAAGAGCTGCGATGCGGTTTTTCTTGCCGTGCCGCACACGGCTGCCATGGCGCAGGTGCCCGCGCTCCTTGCCGCGGGCGTTTCCTGCTTTGATCTTTCGGCCGATTACCGTCTGAGCGATCCGTCCGTCTTTGAGGCATGGTATGCCGCCGAGCATACGAGCCCCGAGCTGCTCAAGACCCGTGCCTTCGGTCTGCCCGAGCTGTTCTGCCAGGACTTGGAGACCGCCGCATCCGACCATGCCGACGGCAAACCCGTGCTGGTCGCCTGCGCCGGTTGCTATCCCACCGCAACGAGCCTTGCCGCTGCGCCCGCCGTGCGCGCGGGCTGGGTGGCCGAGAACGGTCCCGTGATTGTCGATGCCATTAGCGGCGTGACGGGCGCCGGTAAGTCCTGCAACGCCCGCACCCATTTTTGCAGCGCCGACGAGAACTTGGAGGCCTACGGCGTGGGCAAGCATCGCCACACGCCCGAGATTGAGCAAATCCTTGGCCTGACCGATCGCGTCGTCTTTACCCCGCACCTGGCACCGCTCAAGCGCGGTCTGCTCTCCACGGTGACGCTGCCGCTCGCGCCGCAGGCTATCGATACCTTGACCCTTGAGGACGTTGTCGACCATTACAAGCAGTTCTACGCCGGTCGCACCTTTGTGCGCGTGCTCGATGCCGGCCAGCAGCCCAAGACGGCTTCGGTCGTCGGCACCAACGCTGCCCAGATTGGCCTCGCGCTCAACAAGCGCGCGGGCGTGCTGGTGGCGACGGGCGCCATCGACAATTTGTGCAAGGGCGCTGCGGGCCAAGCAGTCCAGTGCGCCAATATCGTCTTTGGCTTTGACGAGCGACGAGGCTTGCCCACAGTGGCGTGCCCGGTGTAGCACATTCGATTGTTAACGATTTGGTAGTCGGGCATCGAATGGGGCGCCACTCTTAAGCTGGTCTCATGATCACGACTGGCATGGCGCACCAACCGATGTCCGTTTTTTGTTTGACATAAGGAGTCATAAAGACGATGAATACCGAGCTGTTTGATATCAAGATTCGCGCCGTCGAGGGTGGCGTTACGGCTGCGGCTGGTTTTAAGGCTGCAGGCATCCACGCTGGGTTCCGCAAGAACCCCGAGCGTCTGGATTACGCGCTCGTCGTGCCCGATAAACCCTGTCCCGGTGCTGGCGTGTTTACCACCAATCGCTTTTGCGCGGCGCCCGTGCAGGTGAGCCGTGCCAACCTGGGCGGTACCGACAAGGGGTACGGTATCATCGCCGGCATTTCGGTCAACTCTGGCAATGCCAACGCCGCCACGGGTGAGACCGGCCTTGCATGCGCGCGCGAGACGTGCAGCATCGCATCGCAGGTCATCGGCTGCGAGCCTCAGCAGATTCTGATTGCCTCCACGGGTGTGATTGGCCAGATTCTGCCGATCGACACGTTTGAGACCGCCATTCCTGCTGCCTACGAGGCGCTCTCCGCCCACGGTGGCGCCGATGCCGCTCGCGCCATCATGACGACCGACACGCACTCCAAGGAGTACGCCGTGTCCTACGTCAGTGAGGCTGCGGGTCATGCGAGCAATGTCTATACGGTAGGCGGAATGTGCAAGGGCTCGGGTATGATCATGCCCAACATGGCCACCATGATCGCAGCTATCACCACCGATGCCCCCGTCGAGCCGGCGGCACTTCATGCCCTGCTGCTCTCGACCGTCAAGCAGACCTTTAACAAGGTAACGGTCGATTCCGACACCTCGACCAACGACACCTGCATCATGCTTGCCTCCGGTGCCGCTGCCGCAGATGCCGAGCCTATCGTCGAGGGCTCCGATGCTTTTGACGAGTTGGCATTTGCCGTGCACGAGGTGTGCGAGAGCCTGGCGCGCAATATTGCCGCCGATGGTGAGGGCGCATCCAAGCTTGTTACAGTCAACGTTACCGGCGCCGTGAACGACGAGGAGGCCGATATCGCCGCCCGTGCCGTTGCCAACTCGCCGCTCGTTAAGACCTGCATCGCCGGCCACGACTGCAACTGGGGCCGCGTTGCTATGGCGCTTGGCAAGTGCGGCGTGAAGTTTAATCAGGAAGACGTTTCCATCGACATGATGGGCATGCCTGTCTGTCGCGACGGTCTGACTGTTCCCTTTGACGAGGACGAGGCTCTACGACGTTTCGAGGCGCCCGAGATCGTGATCTCGGCCGACCTGGGCGCAGGCGACGCGGCAACGACCGTGTGGACCTGCGACCTCACGCATGAGTACATCTCCATCAACGGCGACTACCGTTCCTAGATTCCGGGCACGCTGCGCATCTTGCCGCGATTGCGGACAGCGGAGCACGGCGCGATAACGATATGAAAGACGAGGCAGATTATGAAATTCGCACGCGATTGTCGTTCGAGCGAATCCAACGAAGCAACCGCGCAGCTGCTGTTCGAAGCGCTGCCGTGGATTAAGAACCTGACCGGCAAGACGGTTGTTATCAAATATGGCGGAGCCGCCATGGTTGATGAGCAGCTGCGCCGCGACGTGATGAGCGACATCGTTTTGCTCAAGATCATCGGTATGCGCCCCGTCATCGTGCACGGCGGCGGCAAGGCTATTAACGAGGCGCTGAGCCATTACGATATTCCCGTCGAGTTTAAGAACGGCCAGCGCGTGACCACGCCGGCGACGATGGATATCGTGCGCGAGGTGCTGGGCGGCAAGGTTAACCAGGAGCTGGTTGCTGCCATCAACCACCACGGCAACCTGGCCGTGGGCGTGTCGGGCAGCGATGCCGGCACGCTCATCGCCGAGCCGCTCGACCCCGAGCTCGGTCGCGTGGGCAAAGTGACGCACGTCAACACCGACTATATCGAGCGCCTGCTCGATAGCGAGTACATCCCCGTCATCGCTACCGTCGCGGCGGGGGAGGACGGCGGTTTCTTCAACATCAACGCCGATACCGCCGCCGGTGCCGTTGCGGCAGCGCTCCACGCGCACAAGGCGATCTTTTTGACCGACGTCGACGGCCTGTACAAGGACTTTAGCGATAAAGACTCACTCATCTCCAACCTAACACTCGACGAGGTTAACGAAATGCTCTACGGCGGCGAGGTCGATAAGGGCATGATTCCCAAGCTGCGCGCGGCCGTCGATGCGCTTGCCGGCGGCGTATTTCGCGCTCACATCATCAACGGTACCACGCCGCATTCGCTGCTGCTGGAGCTGCTGACCGATGCCGGCGTCGGCACCGTGATCCATTCCACCGAGACGGCTTACGAGTTCGATACGCATCCGCATCCGCTTTCGACGTTTGCTGCGCGTCTGACCGAGAACCTCGACGAGGTCGAGAAGCTTCAGACGGTCTAACTGACCCTCAGCCGCCCCATTTCTGCACCCATAGGCCTGCGCCGTCCGGCGCTCAACGAAAGGCATCCCATGTCACTTGCAGCTCAGCAATCGCTTGAATCCCATTACGTTATGCATACCTTTGGCCGCTCTCCGGTCGAGTTTGTCGAGGGTCACGGCATGAAGCTCACCGGCGACGATGGTCGTGAGTACCTCGACTTTCTTGCCGGCATCGGCGTGTGCAGCCTAGGTCATGGCGACCCGGCTGTGCTCTCGGCGCTCGAGGCACAGACCAAAAAGCTCATGCATGTCTCCAATTACTTCTACATCGAGCAGCGTGGACAGGTCGCGGCGCTGCTGTCCAAGCTTGCTAACGACGACGTAGATGGTGCGCGCGTGCTTGCCGATGCCATTGTCGCCGGCGATGAGACCACGGCAGCTGCTCTTGGTGCCCCGGCTGCGGATGAGCAGGTTTGGGAGACCTTCTTTGCCAACTCCGGCGCCGAGGCCAACGAGGGCTCGATGAAGCTCGCGCGCCTGTACGCCAAGCGTGCCGGTAACGGCGGCAACACCATCGTGTGCATGCGCGGCGGCTTCCACGGCCGTACGCTCGAGACCATTGCCGCCACTATGCAGGATTGGCTGCAGGATAGTTTCCGCCCGCTGCCGGGTGGCTTTGTGGCCTGCACGCCCAACGATATCGATGAACTGCGTGCGAAATTTAAGCAGCTGGGGAGCGAAATTTGTGCCGTGATGCTCGAGCCGATTCAGGGCGAGAGCGGTGTGCACCCCATGACCGAGGAGTTTATGGCGGCAGCGCGCGACCTGGCACACGAAGTGGGCGCCGTGCTTATCGCCGACGAGGTCCAGTGCGGCATCTTCCGCTCCGGCAAGCCGTTTGCATTCCAAACCTATGGCGTGGAACCCGACATCATGAGCCTTGCCAAGGGCATTGCTGATGGCGTGCCCATGGGTGCCGTCGTAGCAAAGAAGGAGATTGCCGACGTGTTTAAGCCGGGCGACCACGGTTCGACTTTTGGCGGTAGCTGCTTGGCCATCGCGGCGTGCGCCGCGACGCTCTCCGCGCTCGTGCACGGCGATTATGCCGACCATGTTGCCAAGGTAGGCGCCTATATGGAGGCAAAGCTCGCCAAGCTGCCGCACGTGACCGAGGTGCGTGGCCGCGGCTTGATGCTCGGCTGTGATCTGGATGATGCCGCGGGCGACGCGCATGATATTGTTGCCCGCGCGCTGGCCGCCGGTGCCGTGATCAACGCTACGGGTGCGCATACGCTGCGTTTCCTGCCGCCACTCGTCTGCGAGGAAGCCGACGTGGACAGTCTGATCGAGATCCTGTCGGGTGTTTTGGGCTAACGCGGCGCAATAACTCAATTTGGACCGAGTTCCGGACTGCGGACGTGCCCTATGCGGCATGATTCAGCGGTCTGGAGCCCGTTTTGCCTTAGATTTGCTAAGGCAGGGAGACCTGCTGGTCAAAAAACATCAAATATGAGTACTGTTACCGATTTGGTAGCAGCAATTTTGGACTAATAAGGCCAGATGGCAAGTCGAAATGGCGATGAATACACGATTTTGATCTGACTGTTAGTCCTTATAATGGACATATGTTGCGTAACCTAAGCAAACACTATCTGTTTATATGTTGCAAGCAAAGTAGCAGTACTCATTTTTGCCATTATTTGGCCACGGACCTTGAAATAAGGGGTCCTTAGGGTTCGAATCCCATGCGCTGGGCCCAAACAAAAAACGGTCCCCTTGCGAGGACCGTTTCCAATTCAGTGGTGGGCGATGAGGGATTCGAACCCCCAGCCTTGTGCGTGTAAAGCACCTGCGCTAACCGTTGCGCCAATCGCCCGTGCGGAGAGAGTATAGCAAAACAATCGCCCCATTCACCTCATATCCATTAAAGGTAACCGGCGCGTGTCACAGCGGAGCTGATTCAGTTGAGATTGCCTGAACATTCCGCCCCTCTTTACGCCCTCGGGTATACTCAAAAGCTACTGATTCGATTTGATGCCCAGCAACAGCAGAGGGGATAGTATATGTGCGGTTTTGTCGGTTTTGTCGGTGGGACGGATAACCAATCCGAGGTGCTCACCAAGATGATGGACCGCATCGTCCATCGCGGTCCCGACATGGGCGGTCAGTTTATCGACGGCCGCGTTGCCCTGGGCTTCCGCCGCCTGTCGATCCTCGACCTGACCGAGGCCGGCGCTCAGCCCATGGCCAATGAGGACGGCAGCGTCGTCATTGTCTTCAACGGCGAGATCTACAACTTCCAAGAACTCCGTTCCGAGCTCGAGGCCAAGGGCTACAAGTTCCACTGCGGCGCCGACACCGAGAGCCTCCTGCACGGCTACGAGGAGTGGGGCGAGGCCGTTCTCGATCGCCTGCGCGGTATGTACGCCTTCGTCATCTGGGACAAAAAGAAGAACAAGCTTTTTGGCGCCCGCGACATCTTTGGCATCAAGCCGCTCTACTACTATCCCATGGCCGATGCGGGCGACGGCGCTCCGGGCGTGCTCTTTGGTTCCGAGATCAAGAGCTTCCTGGACTACCCGCACTTCCACAAGGCGGTCAACAAAAAGGCTCTGCGTCCGTACATGACGCTGCAGTATTCGGCAACCGAGGAGACCTTCTTCGAGGGTGTCTACAAGCTGCCGCCGGCGCACTACTTTACCGTCGATATCCCGACCGGCAAGATGAACATCGAGCGTTACTGGGATTGCGATTACTCTGCCGTCGAGAAGCCGTTCGAAGAGTATGTCGATGAGCTGGACGAGGTCGTGCACGAGAGCGTCGAGGCCCATCGCATCGCCGACGTCAAGGTCGCGTCGTTCCTCTCCGGTGGCGTCGACTCCAGCTACATCGCCGCTTGCCTCATGCCCGACAAGACCTTCTCGGTGGGCTTTGACTACAAGAACTTCAACGAGACCAACTACGCCAAGGAGCTTTCCGATAAGCTCGGCGTCGAAAACGTTCGCAAGATGATTACCGCCGACGAGTTCTTCGGTGCGCTCGAGGACATCCAGTATCACATGGACGAGCCGCAGTCCAACCTGTCTTCCGTGCCGCTGTGGTTCTTGGCCGAGATGGCCCGCAAGGACGTCACCGTGGTGCTTTCGGGCGAAGGCGCCGACGAACTCTTTGGCGGCTACGCCTACTACGAGGATACGGTCCCGGTGCGCAAGTACAAAAAGATGGTGCCGCTGCCCGTCCGTCGCGCGCTCGGTAACCTGGCGCTGCATATGCCGTACTTCAAGGGACATAACTTCCTGGTCAAGGGTGCCGAGATCCCCGAGAAGTCGTTCCTGGGACAGGCTCTGGTATGGCCGGAGCGCGAGGTCGACGGCGTGCTCAAGCCCGAGTACAACACCGGCGACGGCGCCTTTGAGCTCGCTGCACCCATCTACGCACGCGTGAAGGGTCAGCCCGAACTGGTCAAGAAGCAGTACCTGGACATGAACATGTGGCTCCCGGGCGACATTCTGCTCAAGGCCGACAAGATGTGCATGGCGCACTCGCTGGAGCTGCGCGTGCCCTTCCTGGACCGCAAAGTCATGGAGTTCGCCGAGCACATTCCCGATCGCTACCGCATCAACGAGAACGGCAACAAGCAGGTACTCCGCCACGCTGCCAACAAGTCGCTGCCCGATGAGTGGGCCACCCGTCCCAAGGTGGGCTTCCCGGTGCCGATTGTCTACTGGCTGCGCGAGCAAAAGTGGTACGACTATGTCAAGGAGTACTTCACCGCGCCGTGGGCAAGCGAGTTCTTCAATACCGACGAGCTCATGCACCTGCTCGATCTGCACTTTGCGGGCAAGGGCGATTTCCAGCGCAAGATCTATACGCCGCTCGTGTTCCTAGTGTGGTACAAGCGCTTCTTTATCGACGAGGACCAGCCCGCTGTTCAGGCTGCCTAGCCTCGGCTTACGAACGCCTGCGCGTAACGGCTCCTCCGGGAGCCGTTTTTGCGTGGGTGCGTTTCAGTTACTATAAAACCGTCCCTGCCAAATGGCTGAGAAAGGTGAAAGATGCACCATTCGGATTCCGCGACCGTGACCACGGTCGATACGCTTGCCAAGCTTCTCGATGTGTGCGGCGAGCTGCGCGCATCAGAGCAGGTTGACGAGCGCGCCGTGACCGGCTGCTCGTTTGATTCGCGCGCGGTCTCGGCAGGTGACGTATTCTTTTGCAAAGGTGCTGCCTTTAAGCCCGCGTTTTTGAGCATGGCGCTCGATGCGGGCGCCGTCGCATTTGTGTGCGAGGAGTCGCTGGTCGAGTCTCTGGAGCCGCTGGCGCAGGAGAGCGGTGCTGCGATGCTGGTTGTTGATAGTGTTCGCACGGCCATGGCCCTGTTGCCGCCGGAGGTCTACGACCGTCCCGACCACGACGTCAAGATCGTGGGCATCACCGGCACCAAGGGAAAGACCACGGCCGCTTTTATGCTCCAGTCCATCATCAAGGCGGCGGGCGAGTCCTGCGGCATGATCGGCTCGGTGAGTACCGACGATGGTATCGAGTGCTACGAGAGCACCAACACCACGCCCGAGGCCCCCGAGGTTTGGCGCCATATCGCCAACTGCCGCACGTCCGGTCGCCAGTCCATGGTCATGGAGGTCTCGAGCCAGGCGCTCAAGTACCAACGCGTCGAGAATCTGCCGTTTGACGTGGCGTGCTTCCTCAACATCGGCCGCGACCACATCTCGCCGATCGAACACCCCACGTTTGAGGATTATTTTGAGAGCAAGCTTAGGATCTTTGACCAGGCAAAGACCGCCGTGGTGAATCTGGGCACCGATGAGGTTGACCGTGTGCTAGAGGCAGCGTCGACGGCCGAGCGCTTGGTGACCGTTGGCGTCGAGCATCCCGAGGCAAGCCTGTGGGCGAGCGATGTCCGCATGCTCGGCTTTAACATCGAGTTCAACTTGCACGGCATGAGCGCCGACGAGCCCGAGGCGGGGGAGAAGGTCCTGCTGGGTATCGCGGGCGACTTTAACGTGGAAAACGCGCTGGTCGCTATCGCCGCTGCGCGCGAGATCGGCATCGGTATCGAGGCTATCAAGAAGGGCCTCTCCAAACTGCGTGTGCCGGGCCGCATGGAGGTCGTGGAGTCGAAGGACGGCCGCGTGATCTGCGTCGTTGACTATGCGCACAACCAGCTTTCGTTCCGTTCGCTTTTCTCGTCGGTCAAGCGCGCGTTTCCCGCTAGCCCCGTCATTGCGCTGTTTGGCGCCGCCGGCGGCAAGGCGCAGGAGCGCCGCGAGCAATTGCCACGCGAGGCCGCACCGTATTCCGACCTGATGATCTTTACGAACGAGGATCCAGCTCACGAGGACCCGATGAAGGTCTGTCGCGAGCTTGCCGAGCATGTTCCCGACGATACGCCGAACAAGATCATCCTCGACCGCGAAGCCGCTGTGCATGCGGCGTTCAAGGCGGCGCGCGAGGAGTACGTCAACCCCGATGCTCCCACCATTGTCTTGCTGCTGGCAAAGGGTGACGAGGAGCTCATGCACGTGGGCGACGAGTTCGTGCCCATCGAGAGCGACCTTTCGCTGGCCAATCGCCTGATCGATGTTACCCAGTTTGACTAATGAACCATGATGGCGGCGGCGCCCTGAGTGCGCTGTCGCCATAAGCGTGTTCCCTCAATCAAAACATGCCGTCCAAGTCCAAACCCTTCTACGTAAACGGAGTAACCATGTCCCACAACACCTTGCCGACCGTTGCCGAGCTTTCGGGCGAGATGCGCGAGCGCTTGGCCAAGGTCAAGTACGTCTTTACCGACCTGGATGCCACGATGCTCGCGCCCGGCTCGTGCGTGCTGCGCGACAACGACGACAACCCCTCGACCAAACTCGTCGAGGCCGTCGTGGCGCTCGCTCGCGCTGGCATTCAGGTGGTTCCCACCTCGGGCCGCAACCGTACCATGATCCACGAGGACGCGCGCGTGCTCGGCCTCAACTCCTACATTGGTGAGATGGGCGGCCTGGTCATGTACGACCTCAAAGCCAACGATTGGGAGTATCTGACTGGCGACATGCCTTACGACCCCGCCTGCGGCCTTACTCCGCACCAGGTGATCGAGCAGACCGGCGTGTGCGAGAAGATTCTTGCCCGCTGGCCGCACAAGATCGAGTATCACAACGACATGTCGACCGGCTACAAGTACCGCGAGGTCACCGTCGGCATGCGCGGCGATGTGCCCGACAATGAGGTCCAGGCCATCCTGGACGAGGCCGGCTGCGGCCTGGTGTGGGCCTGTAACGGTCACCTGACGCATCTGTCCAAGCCGACGACGCTCGAGCTCGATCGCGTCGAGGACGGTCGCGCGTTTAACATCAATCCCGCCGGCCTCAACAAGGGCGTTGCCATCGCGCGCTTCTGCGAGCACCTGGGGATCGAGCGCGAGGAGACGCTCGCGCTCGGCGATTCCGAGTCCGACTTCTACATGGCCGATCACGTGGGCACGTTCTGCCTGGTCGAGAATGGCCTGACGAGCGCCGGTGCGCCCGAGTTCCTGGCTGCTTGCGAGAACGCTTTCGTTACGCGCGGCAAAATTGTCGACGGTTGGGCGGCGACGGCAGAGCTGCTGGTCGCGGCGCGTTCGTAGCGCGGCGTCGCCGCACTTGGACATGTCTTTTCGAGAGAGACTGGTGAGGTAATGTCCGATATCGAGAATCCGACAGGCGACACGCGCCCGATTGGCGTGTTCGATTCTGGTTTGGGCGGTCTGACGGTTGCGCGCGCCATCGCGACGGTGCTGCCGCGCGAGTCCGTCTACTACTTCGGCGACACCAAACGCTGCCCCTACGGCACGCGCACCGAGGATGAGGTGCGCTCGTTTGCGTTGCAGGCGGGCCGTTGGCTGTCGAAGCACGACGTCAAGATTATGGTCATCGCCTGCAACACGGCGACAGCTGCGGCCTTGCGTCTGGCCCAGCAGGTGCTCGACGTTCCCGTGATCGGCGTGATCGCGCCGGGTGCCCGTGCGGCAATCAACAGCACCCGCACGCGTCGCGTGGGCGTGCTCGCCACCAACCTCACCATTCGCTCGGGCGCTTACACGCGCGCCATTCAGGACCTAGATGCCGGCGTCGACGTATACGGCTGCCCCGCCTCGAGCTTTGTCGAGGTTGTCGAACACGAGCTCGCCTCGGGTGCGCATCTGCAAGAGCAGTGGCTTGAGAACGAGGACATCTTCGATACGCCTGCCGTGCGTGCGCTGGTGGGTGCCACGGTTGAGCCACTGCGCGACCACGGTATCGATACCGTGGTGCTCGGCTGTACGCATTTTCCGCTGTTGGTGGGACCTATCCGCCATGCGCTGGGGCCTGGGGTACGCGTCGTGAGTTCCGCCGAGGAGACCACGCGCGAGCTGACCGATATCCTCACGCGCCGCGAGCAGCTGGCGGGCGTCGCCGCCGAGCCGCAGCATCGTTTTGCCACGACGGCCGATAACATTGCCGAGTTTGCGGTGGCGGGCAGCTTTATCTTTGGTCAGCCGCTCAAGAGCATTGAGCATATCGATATCGATGAGCTGAAATAGATGTAAGGCCGCCGTCAGAGCCTTCGCCACACCTTTTGCCGAAAGGATTTTTCTATGGAGTACATGCAGGTCAACCGCGCCAACGGTCGCGCCGCCAACGAGTTGCGCCCCGTTAAGCTCACCCGTGGCGTCATGAAGCACGCCCACGGCTCGTGTTTTGCCGAGTTCGGTGACACGCGCGTGTTGTGCGCCGCCACAATCGAGGAGGGCGTGCCGGGCTGGCGAAAGGGAGCTAAGGTCGGCTGGGTGACCGCGGAATACGCCATGCTGCCGGCGTCGACCGGCAAGCGCTGCAAGCGCGAGCACGCCAACCGCAAGGGTCGCTCCATGGAGATCGAGCGCCTCATTGGCCGCAGCCTGCGTACCGTCGTCAACATGAAGGCGCTCGGCGAGTACACCGTCACCGTCGACTGCGATGTGATTCAGGCCGATGGCGGCACGCGTACAGCGAGCATCACCGGCGCCTGGGTGGCGCTGCACGACGCCCTCGCCATGTGGGTCGAGGCGGGCAAGATCGAGCGCATCCCGCTTACCGGCCAGGTGGCTGCAATCTCCATGGGCGTTGTCGACGGCAATACGCTGCTTGACCTCGATTATTCCGAGGACAGCCATGCCGAAGTCGACATGAACCTCGTCGCCACCGACACCGGTGAGATGATCGAGCTCCAGGGCACTGGCGAGCAGGCGCCCTTTGACCGTAAGCGCCTCAACGCCCTGCTCGACCTGGGCGACAAAGGCATCGCCGAGCTCATCGAGCTTCAGCGCCAAGCCATCGCCTAACCTGCCAAAAAGGGACAGGTTTATTTTGACAGGTTTTATCTGGGAAAACGTCGAAGTATAAGACTGCCGTTGATTGAGAGGGGAGAGGCGGAGGCCCTCGTCGCCCTCGGCGCGGCATTGCTATAGAGACAAGGAGACCACTCATGGCACTTGAGAAGATCGACATCGACACCCTCGACCCGGCGGCGACCATTGTCGTGGCAACGGGCAACGCCCATAAGCTCACCGAGATCGAGGCCATTTTAGGCAAGGTCATGCCCGAGGTTCGCTTTGTGGCGCTCGGCCAGCTGGGCGATTTTGAGGACCCCGAGGAAAACGGCACGACGTTTTTGGAGAACGCCATCATCAAGGCGCAGGCTGCCGTCGAAGAGACGGGGCTCATGGCCATCGCCGACGATTCTGGCTTGGTCGTCGACGCGCTTGACGGCGAGCCGGGCGTGTATAGCGCGCGCTATGCGGGCGTGCACGGAGACGATGCCGCCAACAACGCCAAGCTTCTCGTTAACCTGGAAGGCGTGGCGGACGAGGACCGCACCGCGCGCTTTATGAGCGTCGTTGCGCTTATCGACACGGATGGTCTGGTCACCTATGGCGAGGGCGCCTGCGAGGGCGTTATCGCACACGAGGGCCGCGGCGATCACGGCTTTGGCTATGACCCGCTGTTCCTGCCGGTCGACACGCCGGGCAAGACCATGGCCGAGCTGACGGCGGACGAGAAGAACGCCATCAGCCATCGTTTCCACGCGCTCGAGCATCTGTCCGCCAAACTGACGGGCGAGGAGTAGGCCGTGCGTGCGGTGGTGCAGCGCGTACTCAACGCCGGCGTGACGGTCGACGGCGAGTGCGTGGGCAAAATTGGGCGCGGCTATCTGGTGCTGCTGGGCGTGGGCCACGGCGACACGCGCGCCGAGGCCGATAAGCTGTGGGGCAAGCTCCGCGGCTTGCGCATTAACGAGGACGAGAACGGCAAGACCAACCTGGCACTTGCCGATGTCGACGGCGAGGTTCTCGTAGTGTCGCAGTTCACGCTGTTCGCCGATTGCCGTCACGGCCGCCGCCCATCGTTTACGGATGCCGGCGCCCCCGATGTCGCCAACGAGCTCTACGAGTACTTCCTGACGCTCGTTCGTCAAGATGTCGAACACGTGGCGCATGGCATCTTTGGCGCCGATATGAAAGTCGACCTCGTCAACGACGGCCCATTCACCATCGTCCTCGATACCGACAATCTGTAAGTAGCCAAATTAGCTACTTGCGCGTGGTCGCAACAGGGTGCTATAGTATTAGAGTTTTGTCTATCTTAGGGGTATTATCCCCTTTTTGAATTGCACCTTCTGGAGGCCCTGTTCATGGAAGAGATGGAAGTCAATCACGTCGACGACATCCACGAGAAGCTGACCGATATGGTGGGCGATCGCGTCAAGGTGAAGGCCAACATGGGCCGCACCCGCGTCGTCGAGCGCATGGGCACCATCAAGAGCGTCCACCCCGCCGTCTTTATCGTCGAGGTTGACGAACGTCGCGGCCGCAAGTCGCGTCAGTCCTACCAGTATATCGATGTCCTCACCGGGCAGGTCGAGCTGTTCGACCCCGAGAGCGGTGAGCACATTTTTACCCCGCTCGGCAATCAGCTCGAGGAGCACTAACGGTGACCGATCGGTCCCTGACTCTTTCCGCGCCGGCAAAGATTAACCTCTACCTGGGGGTTCATACCGAGCGCGATGACCGCGGCTACCACAGGGTCGATTCCCTGATGGCAGCCGTCGGTCTTTCCGATTCCGTGACGGTCGCGCCGGCGCAGGCGCTGACCGTCCAGACGGTTCCGGCATCAGATTTTCCCATGCAAAAGAATACGGCGTATCGGGCTGCGGTTGCTATGGCCGAGCATTATGGTTGCGAGGCAAACATCTGCGTGACGATTGAGAAGCGCATTCCATTGTGCGCCGGCTTGGGCGGCCCCTCGACGGACGCGGCCGCGGTCATTGTCGCCTTGGCGGAGCTCTGGGGAATTGATCGCACCGACCCCGCGCTCGACGACATTGCGCGGGGTATTGGTGCTGACGTCCCGTTCTTTTTGCACGCGAGCCTTGCGTTCTACGTAGGTGGGGGAGACGTGCTGGCAACTGAGTATCCCGCGCTGCCCGCAACGCCCGTCGTGTTGGTCAAGCCGCGCGAGGCAAGCGTTTCAACAATTGAAGCCTATCGACGTTTTGACGAGGCTCCGGTGCCTGCAGACAAGCCCGGCGCGATAGCTTCTGCCTTGCATGCTGGTGATGCCGAGACGGCATATGCGCTCATCCATAACAACCTAGGTGTCATTTCCGCACAGATGGAGCCGCAGATTCAAACGGTTCTCGATTGGCTGCGTAAACAGGACGGCACCGTTGCTGTAGATGTGTGCGGATCGGGTGCCTGCTCATTTGCCATTTGCGACACCGCCGCCACGGCCGAAAGGCTTGCCGACGCTGCCCTGCAAAACGGCTGGTGGTCCTGCGCGACGGAGCTCATTCCCAACACGGTTCGCATCGAAGTGCCAAAGAAGTAAAAATTTCTCTAGCACACGACGGAAATCTTTGTTACTATAGTCGAGCTAACGGGTTGTGGCTCAGTTTGGTAGAGCACTGCGTTCGGGACGCAGGGGTCGCTGGTTCAAATCCAGTCAACCCGACCAGAGCATGAGGAGGGACCGCTTCTTGCGGTCCCTTTTTTTAGCTATTGTTGTGATACCGCGATACCCGCGGTATACTCATTCGAGCTTGTCTCGCTGTATTGTGGAGGTCTACATGTTTGGACTGAGGGCTCCTGAGCTCATCATTATTCTCGTCGTTGTCCTGATTATCTTCGGGCCCAAGAACCTGCCGAAGCTCGGCAAGTCCCTCGGCTCTACCGTCAAGAATATCCGCGAGGGTATGGAGGGCGACGATAAGGCCGAGACCAAGCAGGCCGAGGAGGTCGTGGTCGAGCAGTCCGAGGAGGACAAGGAGATCGCTGAGCTCGAGGCCAAGCTCGCTGCTGCCAAGAAGAAGCAGGCAGAGGACAGCGACGCGGACGCAGAGTAGTCCCATCCCTTTGGGGTGAGCACCTGACCGGCTTGCCCGCAGGCTAGCCGGTCTTTTTCGTTTTGTTGACAGTTGATTGTTTGATCAGAGTTGGGGAGATATCCGTATGGACGCAAGCCAGATCGTACTGACCGCTGAGGGCCGCCAGAAGCTCGTCGAGGAGCTCGCTTGGCGTGAGGGCGATTACGCCAAGGAGATCGTCGAGGACATCAAGGAAGCCCGCGCGTTCGGCGACCTTTCGGAGAACTCCGAGTACGATGCCGCCAAGGACAAGCAGGCCCAGAACGCCGCTCGTATTGCCGAGATCCAGGCCATCCTTGCCAACGCTCAGGTTGCTGCCACCACAGGTGATCTGACCGTCTCCATCGGTTCCACCGTTTCTCTGATTGATCCCAACGGTGAGGTCATGGAAGTCACGCTCGTCGGTACCACCGAGACCAACTCGCTCGAGCACAAGATTTCCAACGAGTCTCCGGTCGGCCACGCCATCATCGGTCACGGCGAGGGCGACTCCGTCGAGGTCGTTACGCCTTCCGGCAAGACTCGCGTCTACACCATCGCCAAGATTGCACGCTAGACCACGGTCCCGCGTAAAGGTATGTTTTCGCTCCCTGGGACCGAATCCTGGGGAGCGTTTTAGTTTGAGGAGCTAACTTATGGCAGAGAACCAGAACGCCGCAGATCAGGCATCGACGCTCAACGACGAGCGCGCCACCCGCCTGGCCAAGCGCGCCGCCCTGTTCGAGGCGGGCCAGAACCCCTATCCCGAGCACTCTGAGCTTGAGGACTACGTTGCCGATATCGAGGCTAAGTACGCCGAGCTTGCCGATGGCGAGGACACCGAGGACGTCGTGAAGATCGCCGGCCGCGTGGTCGCCAAGCGCGGTCAGGGCAAGATCATGTTCATCGTCGTGCGCGATGCGACTGCCGAGATTCAGCTGTTCTGCCGCATCAACGACATGGACGAGGCTGCATGGAATACGCTCAAGTCCCTCGACCTGGGCGACATCCTGGGCGTGACCGGCGTGGTTGTGCGCACCCAGCGCGGCCAGCTCTCCGTTGCCCCTAAGAGCGCGACCCTGCTTGCCAAGGCCGTTCGTCCGCTGCCCGAGAAGTTCCACGGTCTTTCCGACAAGGAGACCCGTTATCGTCAGCGCTACGTCGACCTGATCGCCAACGACGATGTCCGCGAGACCTTCCGCAAGCGTTCGCAGATTCTCTCCACCTTCCGCCGCTTCATGGAGTCCGACGGCTACATGGAAGTCGAGACCCCCATCCTGCAGACTATCCAGGGCGGCGCCACGGCTAAGCCGTTCATCACGCACTTCAACGCGCTCGACCAGGAGTGCTATCTGCGCATTGCTACCGAGCTGCATCTCAAGCGCTGCATCGTCGGCGGCTTTGAGCGCGTGTTCGAGATTGGCCGCATCTTCCGCAACGAGGGCATGGACCTCACCCACAACCCCGAGTTCACCACGATGGAGGCCTACCGTGCCTTCTCCGATCTCGAGGGCATGAAGGCGCTTGCCCAGGGCGTCATCAAGGCTGCCAACAAGGCCATCGGCAACCCCGAGGTCATCGAGTACCAGGGCCAGACCATCGATCTTTCCGGTGAGTGGGCAAGCCGCCCCATGACTGATATTGTCTCTGACGTGCTCGGCAAGAAAGTCACCATCGACACGCCGGTCGAGGAGCTTGCTGCCGCCGCGCGCGAGAAGGGCCTGGAGATCAAGCCCGAGTGGACTGCTGGCAAGATCATCGCCGAGATTTACGATGAGCTGGGCGAGGACACCATCGTCAACCCGACCTTCGTGTGCGATTACCCCATCGAGGTCAGCCCGCTTGCCAAGCGTTTTGAGGACGACCCGCGTCTGACGCACCGCTTTGAGCTGGTTATCGCCGGTCACGAGTACGCTAACGCGTTCTCCGAGCTCAACGACCCGGTCGACCAGGCCGAGCGCTTTGCCGCTCAGATGGCCGAGAAGGCTGGCGGTGACGACGAGGCCATGGAGTACGACGAGGACTACGTGCGCGCCCTCGAGTACGGCATGCCTCCCGCGGGCGGCATCGGCATCGGTATCGACCGCGTGGTCATGCTGCTCACCAACCAGGCCTCCATCCGCGACGTCCTGCTGTTCCCGCACATGAAGCCCGAGAAGGGTTTCCAGTCCGGTGCTGCTGCCGCCAAGGCCGCCGAGGCCGGCAACGCCTCGAGCCCGTTCGTCAAATCGCTCAAGCCTACGCTCGATTACTCTAAGATCGCCGTCGAGCCGCTGTTCGAGGAGTTTGTCGACTTTGATACCTTCTCCAAGAGCGATTTCCGCGCCGTGAAGGTCAAGGCGTGCGAAGCCGTCAAGAAGTCCAAGAAGCTGCTGAACTTTACGCTCGACGACGGTACCGGTACCGACCGCACCATCCTTTCCGGCATCCATGAATACTATGAGCCCGAGGACTTGGTCGGCAAGACCCTGCTCGCCATCACCAACCTTCCTCCGCGCAAGATGATGGGCATTCCCAGCTGCGGCATGCTGATCAGCGCTATTCACGAGGAGGAGGGCGAGGAGCGCCTCAATCTGATTCAGCTCGACGCTTCCATCCCCGCCGGCGCAAAGATGTGCTAACTAGTTACGCGGTTCTACGAACCGCGTAACGGCTCGACGCTGCGCGCCGCCCAGGGCGACAATTTGTCATTCAAAAGGTAAGGCATGACCAGAAGGTCTATGTCTTGCCTTTTTCATGCCAACTTGTTCGCCCTGGACGTCGCTCGCTCATATGACCCAATCCACTGTCAAGGGCCACAATGGCCCCGCCGACCGCTTGCAATCGGTCGGCGGGGCCTGCCGTTAAACCCGTCCCGGTCCGCCCCCGGCATGTCATCGACGCCTTCGGCTCAGTCTCATATCCGCGGATACCGCTCCGGCGGCCCGCAATCCTCTCCTTCGGCGGGGTTCCCCTAGTCTGTCTTCGCGCATGCGGCGGCCGCCGCGCGCACAGCGAGAACGGGGGTGTCCCCGAAGGCTGCCCGGCTCGCCGGGACGGGGGCTTATGTCTATTCCGCGCCCTCCCGGCACATCGTGCCGAGGGCCCACAGCCACCTCACGAGCTCGGCCGCGGTGGCCGCGTTCGCCTTCGCCTGCGGCATCCCGCGGGCGATCATCTCCTCGCGGCGGCGCAGGAGCCTCTCGGACCCCTTCCTCCCGTGCATCCTTATCTCGAGGGGCACGCCGGAGCCCTTGGGCATCAGCTTCGGCTGGTGGCCGGCCTGGGCATAGCACCAGGACCCCTCGACAGCCAGCTTCCTGACGAGCGCGTTGCCGGCCCCGCTGATTCCGCCGAGGCGCACGGAGTCCGCGCTCGACCTCTGCTTCGGGGCGAGGCCGAAGTAGGCCGTCACCTGCCTGCCGGAGCGGAACCTCGAGAAGTCGCCGACCTCGGACGCGAAGGCGGCGGCGAGCGCGAACCCGCACCCCTTGATCGACTGGAGCGCCTCGACCTCGGCCGAGAGGGGGCCCGCCGCGACGGCGGCCCTGTATTCGGCGAGGAGGGCCTCCCTCGTCTCGTCGGCCGCCTCGACCTCGTTCCTCAGCGCCGCAAGCGCCCGGATGCCTCCGTCGTCGGCGGGGTGTATGCCGTCGAGCCACCTGAGGAAGCCGTACGTCCAGTACTTCCGGGGGTTGCCGGCCGGCGTCGTGCCGCCGTAGACATAGCCGCGGCGGGCTAGGAACGCCAGGAGCCGCTGCTTCGCCGCCGCGAGCCTCGCGGTCGCCGCGTCGTGGGCGGCGGCGAGGTCCCTGAGCCCCTCGATCTCGGGGGACGGCACCCATACCGGGGTGACGTCGTGCGACAGTATCGCCTTGGCCATCCTGGCCGCGTCGTTGCGGTCGTTCTTGGACGAGAGGTCGGCAGCCGACCTCGGGACCTTGGAGACGGCCGCGACGACGCAGTCGACGCCGAGCCCGGAGAGCTCCCTTTGCGGGGCGAAGCCGAGGTAGCCGCTCTCGTAGGCGGCGAGCGACGGGCCGGGGAAGCCCGACATCCACTCCGCGACCTCGCCCCAGGGGTTGCCGCGGAACCTCCTCGTCACGGCCTCGCCCGTCTCCGCGTCGAGCGCGCAGACGGTGGTGGACCTGAGGTGCACGTCCATTCCGAAGGCGGTAGAATATCTAGGCACGGGAGCCTCCCAACCTCGTTGCGGCGCGGCTGCGCCTCTGGCACTTCAACAACATTGTCGCAGTCCCGACCCGCGGTCACGAGCGGGGGCTCCTGTCGTTTCCGTGCCCCTGGATTGGGTCATAGTGTCTGTCCGTCCTCTACCTGCGGCGTTGCCTTGGTTGGCACTTAGGGACGTTCTTAAACGACTAGCCATTCAAGAACGTCCCCAACGACTACCTAACGGCTATTGCGTACATGACTCACATGACAGTTGTCTCTTTTATGTTTCCTTTAGCCGTCGCTGCCTAGGATGGGAGTTAGTCGGCAGGAAGGGAGCGTCTGTATGGACGATGCGAGCGAGCGCGCGATCGAAGAGGACATGCTCGATCAGTTCAATTACTTTGATGATGAGGACGAGGAGCTGATCGACCGTCGCGAGCCAGCGCCGCTTGATTCCTTTGATCTGGTCGATGAAGAGGCTGATGAGGTTGAGGATGAATCGACGGAACCCCCACAGCCTTCGCGCCTTGACTCACTGCCTTCGAGAGCCCCCATGCACCACGGTGTCCGTGCCGGCGCGCTCCATATGAAAACTGACTGGCGCCAGATCGTGACCGCGGGCGATGAGCTTGCCGTCGATGCGCCACTTACCGACAAATCATCCATCATCTGCCGCACCGGTATGCTTATGCTCGCGAGCGGAACGGGTGCCTGGCGTGTACGCGATACCATGAACCGCGTCGCCGCCGTACTCGGTGTCACCATCCACGTTGACTTAAGTCTCCTGTCGTTTGAGTGCGCCTGCATCGAAGGCGGCCACTGCTTTAACGAGGTCGTCAGCCTGCCAACAACGGGCGTCAACACTCATCGCATTTGGATGATGGAGAGCTTCCTAAAGGAAATCGAGACTTATGGGCGCCGGTTTACCGTGCATGAGTATCACGAGATGCTCAAGACCGTTGAGAGTTCAAAACCTGATTACGCGCCTTGGCAACAGGGCCTTGCGGCGGCCTGCGCCTGTGGCGCCTTTGTCTTTTTACTTGGTGGCGGTCCCATTGAGATGGCATGTGCGTTCGTGGGCGCGGGCGTCGGCAACTTTGCCCGTTCTCATATCCTCAAGCAGGGCCTCGGCCAGTTTAGCGCGTTGACGATTGGCGTCGCGCTGGCCTGTATCTCGTATTTACTGGCGTTGCTCGGCCTTGGCCAGGTCATTCCGGGGGCAATGTCGCACCAAGAAGGCTATATCGGCGCCATGCTCTTTGTCATCCCCGGCTTTCCCCTCATTACGGCAGGCCTCGACATCGCAAAGCTCGATATGCGAAGCGGCATCGAGCGTCTTTCGTATGCTGTGTCAATTATTGTGATGGCGACCCTCGTAGGCTGGATGGTTGCCGAGTGTGTGGGACTGGCGCCGGATGACTTCGCCCCGCTCGGCCTCTCACCGTTGGCTCTTACGCTCTTGCGCATACTGATGAGCTTTATCGGTGTATTTGGCTTCTCGGTTATGTTCAACAGTCCGATAAAGATGGCCGCGGCGGCTGGGCTCATCGGTGCCGTGTCTAATACCTTGCGCCTTACGCTCGTCGATGCGCCGACGCTGTTTCCCTTTCTGGGCCTGAGTGCAGGCATGCCTCCCGAGGCGGCGGCGTTTATCGGCGCGCTGGTGTCGGGACTGCTTGCGAGCCTGGCCGAAATCAAGCTCACGTACCCGCGCATCGCCCTCACGGTGCCATCGATTGTCATCATGGTGCCGGGACTGTATCTGTATCGCTCGATGTACTACATGTGCACGTTTGACACGGTTAATATGCTTGGCTGGTTTGTGCGTGCGGTGCTCATCGTGGCGTTCCTTCCCGTCGGCCTGAGCGTAGCGAGAACTCTCACCGATCCCCGCTGGCGCCACACCAGCTAATTGGTGCAAGGGGGACAGGTTACTTTGCACCAATACGCCGAGCATCTCCACAAACTCAACGCTTACGAAGCGCGTGTTGTTCGTGTTAGGGTAGTTCCACCACATAAGTAGTCGCAGACGCACGTACCGCGGGCGGGCGAGATGAAGTCCCAGTAACTCCATCTCGCCTGCCCGTTTTTTTGCACGCGCCGCGGCGTAACACAGAAAGGATTTCGCCCTTTATGCCTATCAACAAACGAGAGAGCCTGCTGTTCACCTTTATCATGTGTTTTTGTATGGTGCTCTGGATGAGCATCTACAACGTTGCCCTGCAGCATGGGGCCATCAACGGCGAGGTTGTTGCCGCTGCATGGCTTGGCTTCCCCGTTGCCTACGTCTTTGCCATGTGCTGCGACTGGTTTATCGCCAGCCCGCCAGCCAAAGGCTTCGCCTTCAAGTTCCTGGTTACTCCGGGCAAGAGCTCGCCGCTCGCTATGACGCTCGCCGTCAGCTCCTGCATGGTCGTCCCCATGGTCATCATCATGTCGCTCTACGGCGCCTGCGAGGGCCTGTTCCATATGCCCGGCGGCCCGCTTGCCAATTTGCAGGCGCTGCCGATGATGTGGCTCGTCAACATTCCGCGCAACTTTATCATGGCCCTGCCCTGGAACCTGCTGGTGGCCGGTCCGGTTGCCCGGTTTGTCTTCCGTCGCGCCTTCCCCATGGGCACGGTCTTTGCCGAGCCGCACATGGAGCTCGTGCACATGCCGGGTGCTCCCGCTGCCGAGGAGGTTGCCAACATTTCCGAGGGCATGGACGTCGAGCCTGCCTGCTAGGCAACGCTCAGAACCAGACCCCCAAACAGACCGGAGCGATTCCTTTTTTGTAGACGTTGTCGTATGGCTCCGTGCGGAAAAGGTCCCAACGGTTAACATATACTCCATATGGGTAAAGAGACCAAAGCGCTGCCGCGGGGCGGCGCTTTGCGTTTGAAAAAACTAGCTCGTCTAAGAGGAACTAGCATGTTAGACCGTTTTACCGATCGCGCGCGCAAGGTCATGTCCATGGCCAAGCAAGAGGCGCTCGATCTACACTCAAATAAAGTGGGTACCGAGCATCTGCTGCTCGCGCTCGCTAAGGAGGACGAGGGCATTGCCGCCGAGGCACTGCGCTCGCTCGATATCTCCTACGACGACATCATGGACACCCTCAAGGAGGTCCAGACCACCGTTCCCGAGCCCAGCGAGGAGACCGAGGCCGCCAAGCTCGCCTTTACGCCGCTCGTCATTAGCGTGATGGAGCGTTCCTTCCGTGTGGCGCGCGAGAACAACCAGACCTATGTGTCGACCGAGCACCTGCTCATCGGTATCGTCGAAGAGGGCAACGGAATGGCCATGGACATCCTCATGCGCCTGGGTGTTTCGTCCGCTTCTATCAAAAAGGCCATCGAAAAGCTCACCGCCAAGGACCAGGACAAGAAGCGTCCGCTCGCCGGAGCTGGCGCCGGCCGCCCCGGTGCGGGCCTGCCGTTCTTTAGCGGCTCGGACGCCTCACAGCAAAAGGGGGACGGCACCGACACGCTCAAGCAGTTCGCCACCAACCTCACACAGAAGGCGCGCGACGGCAAGCTCGATCCCGTGATCGGTCGCGAAAAGGAAGTCCAGCGCATGATGGAGATCCTTTCGCGCCGCACCAAGAACAACCCGCTTATCTTGGGTGATCCCGGCGTGGGCAAGACAGCCATCGTCGAGGGCCTGGCTCAGCAGATTGCCGCCGGCAACGTGCCCGAGAACCTCATGAACCAGAATATCTGGACACTCGACCTGCCGGGTCTTGTTGCGGGCGCCAAGTATCGCGGCGAGTTCGAGGAGCGTCTCAAGAACGTGATCCAGGAGGCGACCGAAGCCGACGACGTTATCTTGTTTATCGACGAGATGCACACCATCATCGGTGCCGGCTCTGCTGAGGGTTCTATCGATGCGAGCTCCATGCTCAAGCCCGTTCTCGCACGCGGTGCCTTCCAGATCATCGGCGCCACCACGGCCGAGGAGTTCCGCAAGTACCTCACCAAGGATCCGGCCTTTGAGCGTCGCTTCCAGACAATCGATGTCGAGGAGCCGAGCGTCGAGGACACGGTCAAGATCCTGACCGCGCTCAAGCCGCGCTACGAGGAGCACCACCATGTGCGTTACACACAGGGTGCTATCGAGGCCGCCGCGAACCTCTCCAACCGCTACATTCAGGACCGCTTCCTGCCCGATAAGGCCATCGACCTTATCGACGAGGCCGGTGCCCGCGCCCGCATCGCCGCTAACCGCGCGCCCGAGCCGGTGCGCGAGGCCGAGCATCGCGTCGAAGAGCTCAAGGCTGCCGCACAGGAGGCCACCGAGAGCGACGACATGAACAAGGCTGCCGAGATCACTGAGCAGCAAAAGGCTGCCGAGATTGAGGTTGCCGAGGCCAAGGCTGCCTGGACGGCCGAGCTCGACGCGAGCCCGCTCACCATCGACGTCGCCCAGATCGCCGACATCGTCTCCGTGACCTCGGGTGTGCCGGTGTCTTCGCTCACCGAGAGCGAGAGCCGTCGCCTGCTGCAGACCGAAAGCGTGCTCAAGACCCGCATTATCGGCCAGGACGAGGCAGTCGAGGCCGTTGCCAAGGCCGTGCGCCGCAGTCGCTCGCCGCTCAAGGACCCGCGTCGCCCCGGCGGCAGCTTTATCTTCCTGGGTCCCACCGGCACGGGCAAGACCGAGCTCGCCAAGACGCTTGCCGAGTATCTCTTTGGCAGCAAGGACGCGCTCATCAGCTTCGACATGTCGGAGTTTGGCAGCGAGTTCGAGGTCTCCAAGCTTATCGGTAGCCCCCCGGGCTACGTTGGCCATGACGAGGGCGGTCAGCTCACCAAGGCCGTGCGCCGTCATCCGTACTCGGTTGTGCTGTTTGACGAGATCGAGAAGGCGCACCCCGATATCTTCAACATTCTGCTGCAGGTGCTGGAGGAGGGCCGCCTGACCGATAGCCAAGGCAAGACGGTCGACTTCCGCAATACCGTGATCATCATGACGTCCAACGTGGGCGCCCGCGAGATTGCGCAGGATGCGAGCGTTGGCTTTGGCACCACCGGCGAGCACGGCCTTACCTCGAGCGAGATTAAGGGCCGTGCGATGGGCGAACTCAAGCGCCTGTTCCGCCCCGAGCTGCTCAACCGTATCGACGACATCGTGGTGTTCCAGAAGCTTTCGGGCGAGAATCTGACCAAGATCGCGCACCTGCTGGTGGACGACTTGCGTCAACGCCTGATTGCCAACGGCATGAACATCAAGCTCACCGATGCGGCCTACGACAAGATTGTGGCCGAGGGCACCGACCTCACCAATGGCGCGCGTCCGCTGCGCCGCGCCATCCAAAAGCTCATTGAGGACCCGCTGTCCGAGGAGCTGCTGGCCGGCGAGTGGGGCGAGGGCGATACCGTCCTGTGCGATGTGGCCGACGGCAAGTTTGTCTTTAGCCACGGCACGGGCGAGATTCCGGCACCGCGTCCGGTCGGCGCGCTCGGCGGCGATACCGCTCCGGCGGCGCCGCACACCGGCAACGCCACGCCCGTAAGCGGCGGCGTGACCTCGGGCCCCGGCGGCATGATGCAAGCCGGCTCTGGCGCGCTGTAAAGTGTGAAATAGTCTGAATGAAGGGGATGTTCCAGCTGGGACGTCCCCTTTCTGGTAAAGGCGGCATTCATCCTAAATGCTATACTAAGTAAAGGAAAGCGTATAGCAAAAGGAGCCAACATGTCTATGTCGATACTAGACTCACGGCCGGTTCAGATGAACGTGCGCATGGATCGCCAACTCAAGGATGCCGGGGACGCCGTTTTGGCACAGATTGGCATGACGCCGTCGCAAGCCGTTCGGACACTTTGGGAGTATCTGGTCGTTAACGGACATATGCCCTCGAAGGGAGACGCGGCGGCTCCAGTTTCTGACGGAGTGGAGCCCCGGCGCATGGAGTCAAGGGCCGCGCAAGGCAGCCATATCGTTCGCGATTCGTGCCTCAAATACGGCATCCCCATCCCTGAGTTCTCGGGAGACTATGACGACCTCTATGAGGAGGCCATGGCGGAGCGCTATCCCGAGTGGGTGGAACTATGAGCACAGAAGGCGTCCTCAAGCTGTTAATCGATACCAACGTATGGATGGATTATTTTTCTGGCAGGTCCGACCGTACGGCAAATGTCGCCCATCTGATCGAGATTGCCGACGCCTCGGAGCGGATTGCCCTGTTTGCCTCGTCGCTTTCGGTCAAAGACGTTTCATATCTTGTCTCGGCGGCAATCAAGCAGGAGTGCCGAAGAAAGACTGGCTCACTGAGCGATAACGCCATTGCGGCGGCAGACGAAACGGCCTGGGCATGCGTTCGACAGATGCGCGAGCTAGCCCTCATCGCCCCGGTCGGTGCAGATGAGGTCTTCGACTCCTTTGTGTTCAAGTATCATCACAACGACTTTGAGGACGACCTGATACTGGGCGTCGCTAATCGCATTGATGCCGATTACGTCGTGACGGAGGACAAAAACCTCATTAAACATACCAATGGCGTATGCATAAACGTTGATCAAGCTTTGAGGTTGGTTGAAGGGTCCAACGCCCCTTCGGTGCGGCCCGTCTAACCTGCTTTATCTTAATAAAGTAGCGTTTCCCCGCCGTTAGCCGATGATGCGAGGGCGCTCGGCGTTTTCGACTGGTTTATGCACGCAAAGTCTGGGAATATACAAGGCGCATGTCTTACTGTCTAACCAGTTGCGCCAAGGAGGCACCATGGATTACAAGATTACCGGCTACGAGCCCGCCCAGCTGTTCCATTTCTTTGAGGAGGTCAGCGCGATCCCCCGTGGGTCTGGCAACGAGAAGGGCATCAGCGATTTCCTGGTTGCGTTTGCCAAGGAGCGCGGCCTCGATGTGTACCAGGACGAGGTCTACAACGTCATCATTCGCAAGCCCGCTTCTGCCGGCGCCGAGAATGCTCCGGCCGTGATGCTGCAGGGCCACATCGATATGGTGTGCGACAAGTTGGGCTCCGTTGAGCACGACTTTACGACCGACGGTATCGACCTGGTCGTCAAGGACGGCGTCCTCACCGCTAACGGCACCACCCTGGGTGCCGACAACGGCATTGCTGTCGCTCTGATGCTCACTGTTCTCGATGACGATTCGATCGTTCACCCCGCCCTCGAGTGCGTATTCACCACCGACGAGGAGACTGGCCTGGTCGGTGCCGAGACGCTCGACAAGTCCCAGATTAGCGCCCGCACCATGATTAACCTTGACTCCGAGGAAGAGGGCGTTGCCACCGTCAGCTGCGCCGGCGGCGTCGTTGTTACCTACGCCTGCCCCATCGTGCGCGAGCACAAGACCGGCAGCACCCTCACGCTCGACATCTCCGGCCTACTGGGTGGTCATTCCGGCAACGATATCAACCTAGAGCGCGGCAACGGCAACCTCATCATGGCCCGCATCATCGACCGCCTGATGGTTGCCGGCGAGCCCGCCATCGTTAGCTTTAACGGCGGCACCAAGGACAACGCCATCAACCGTGAGTGCAAGGCTGTTCTGGTCTACGCCGACCACGCTGCCGCCGAGGCCGCGGCCCAGATCGCAAAGGGCATCATCGCCGACGTCACTGCCGAGCTCGAGGTCTTCGACCCCGGCTTTACCTGCACCGTCGAGATTGCCGATAACGCTGAGGTCGAGGCCATGGACCAGAAGTCCGCGCTTGCCCTCATCCGCGCCCTGCGTCTTGCCCCTAACGGCGTGATTCGCCGCAACGTCGCCACCGACGGCTCCGTCGAGGTTTCCTCCAACATCGGTGTGGTTGCCACTTCTGACGACGAGGTCAAGATCATGCTGTCCCCGCGCTCCTCGATCACCTCGCTGCAGGACGAGTTCAAGGACCGCCTGCAGACGCTGGCCGATGTCCTGGGCTTCGACGCCAAGTTTGAGTTCGAGTATCCCGGCTGGAGCTATGCCGAGCATTCGCCGGTCCGCGACGTCTTTGTCGAGAGCTATCGTGAGCTCTTTGGCTCCGAGCTGCGCATCGAGTCCATTCACGCCGGCCTTGAGTGCGGCCTGTTTGCCGAGGCCCTGCACGGTCTGGACGCCATCGCCGTGGGCCCGACGCTCTCCGATGTCCACACCCCGGACGAGAGCATGGAGCTCGCTTCTGCCGAGCGCTTCTACGAGCTGCTCATCGACGTCCTCAAGCGCCTTGCCGCGTAAAGGTCACGCCGGCAGCGGTCCGAGCCACGTGCTAGCGGATTGCAAATGACATTACGAGAGGGGACACCCGGTCTTTTGCGACAGGTGCCCCCTCTCTTCTTTTAAGAAATGGGAAATTGCCTGGCGTCTAACCCATATCACCCTTTAGTCAATTTGGAACGTGTCTCTATAGTTTTGTCCACTCTCCCGGGACGACCCCGCCTTCCTTGAGGCGCGTCGGGAGGCTCGGCGTTACAGAGACGGCAAGGCCGGACGGGGATTACCTCTTCGCGATGGAGGGGAACCCCCGGCGCTGGAGGGCGACGGGGAAGAGCCATGCGATCAAAACGGGGAGCAGCGACTGCCGAAAGTTGATCGTCTCGCACAAGCGCCAGCACGACATTCGGGCTTTCGGATCCTAGGGAGCGGATGGCCGGGGCGGAGATTCCGGTTCAGAGTCAGAGAAGAAGAGGTGAAGGCTTGAGCCCCGGTGGAGGGAATTAGTGCCTTCCCGGGCGTAGCGCCATGTCTCCTCCACGGTATCGCCCGGAACCTTTACGTCCCCGCTTCGGAGCAGATTGATGAAACCCTCGGGGTCGTTCCGGTATTTCTTGCCGAAGGCTGCGGAAAGCTGCCTCTTCTCGTCATCGCTGAATTCGCGTACGGAGCCGTAGAGCGCATGCTCGAGGTTGCGGGACATGAAGTAGACTCTGTAGGGGACTGCGTGTTTTCTGTGCTTGAGCTCGCGCGTGCCCGCGAGCTCAAGCAGCGCGGCAGACTTTCTCTCGTTTCTGTCTACCACCCTAGCGGTGTCCCGGGCGGTGATAGAGTCGCGGCCATAGACGAATCCATCGCAGTCCCCCTCGACGATGCACTCGTTCGGTATGAAGGCGCCGTCCAGGTCGACGATGTGGATGATCCGGTCGAGGTCGGTCCATTCGTACTCGTGCCGCGACGCGATGCGGTCGACGACGAACTGGCGCACGGTGTCGCGCACCCTGTCCTTGACGGCGAAGGAGGCCTCCCATGAGAAGGGTCGCACCGTGGTAACGTCGCAGTGGAAGGCGAGCGCCCTCGCCTCGGGCGGTGCACCGTTTGCGGCGAAGTTGAGCGCGGCCTGCATGGGCTCGAGGAGCGCGTTTTCATCGCTCGGCCCCTCCACGAGAATCAGGACGACCCGCTTCTCCCTTGCCATGGTCACTCGCCTCCCATGGAGGACAGAAGGGAGTCGAAGTCGAGGGCCTGGGGGCTTCCAGCCTCAAGGAGGGCGGAGCCTATCGCGGAGGTTCTGGTCGGCTCGTACAGCTGTTCCTTCTGCCCCCCGAGGTTGATGGCTCTCAGGTATTGGTTCCTGAGGTTGTTCGAGGGTGCCATGCCCCGGAACCCGATGTAGCGGTTGTTGGGGTTGGAGGTCGAGAAGACGAGGCATCCGACCGGGAGACATTCAAGCGCTCGCAGGTTGTGAGCGGTGAAGATGAGCTGGCCCTTGCCCTGCTCGGTCACGACTTCGAGGAGCTCGCCGAGCAGGAACTCGAACACTCCGGAGTCGATCTCGTCAACGACGAGACAGGCGCTGTCGTCATTGAAGACGTTTATCAGCCAGCCGAGCATCGATGCGATCTTCTTGATTCCTTCCGATTCTGTTCTGAAGGGGACGCGTACCCCCTGCCGGCATGATAGGAGCTCGACGCGCTCGCCCGGTGTGCCGTCTTCCATCGTTTCGCCGTGGAGGGTGTTCACTTGGATGCTGAGTCCCGGAACGATTGCCCCAAGCGCGCAGTTGATGGTCTCGACGGTCTTGCGGACCGAGTCGCAGACTTCTGAGGGGAGGACCGTTGTCTGATCGATAGGGAGTGACACGTCGCGGATGACAGGGGCCTTTCCGGCCTCCTCGGGTGACCATCCGCCTGTGCTGCTGCCCGGGGAGGCGAGGAGGAAGATGTTGAACGCCAGCGCCGCGCTTCGGCGCGTGTCACAGACCCTCATCTTATCGTCGGCGAACCTGTTCAGGAGCGTCGTGGAGTCCATGAGTGGAACCAATACGCTCTCGTACGCCGTCCTCGCCGCCTCGGATAGGGAGTTATTTCCGAGGCGCTCGAGATAGGACTTTCTCGCGGCGACCGCGAAGGCGACCATGGCGTTCGAGAACAGCTTCGAGGAGCCCTGCAGGTCGGGGGAGCGCCGTGCGACGGTGAGGTCGAGGTCGGCCTCCCTTCCGGCGAGATTTCTGAGTGCCCGCCACCTGTTGACGGGCTTCAGGTTCTGGCTGTCCTCGGTATCGGCCGCATCGTAGGCGGCGAGCCTTCTCTTGACGAGCCCCTCGGCGCGGACGGAGAGGTCCTCGGAGAGGAGGCGCGGTCTGTCGTCGAGCCTGTCGAAGGAGAACGAGTAGCAAACTGTGAAGGGCTTCCCGGCCGCTACGGTGCCGCCGAGCCCGCCTACGAAGCCGAGCGAGGAAGGGGAACCCTCCGTCACCTCGACCTCGATGCTGATTTTGGCGCACTCGGCAGAGGGGCCGATCAGATCGACGCTTTCACGGTCGAGCGGAAAGCCGCACATCAAATCCTGGACTCGCGCGAGGGATTCGACGACGGCGGTCTTGCCCGATCCGTTCTGACCGTATATTCCCATCACGCTGGAACCGAAGGGGCTGTCCTTGAAGCCGATCGTGCCGTTAGCAACGTTTTTCACATTTGAGAGCTCTATGGAGCGAATACGGATCATGGTGCCCTCCTTGAACACAATTTATATTACTATATATCGAATAATCGATATAAAATCAAGATAACAATTATTAAGAATGGAAATGAGATCAACCAATAATTAAAACAAATTTGCATTCAAGCTATTATTTTTACTTGATTTAAGACGGAGTGGAATGTGAGCGCACAAGGAGATGCGGAATCGATGAGAGCCTCAAAAAAAACTACTGCAGTGTTATCATCTTTCATCCTCTCTATTCTTCCATTTCTGATTCTATGGGCGGCTTGGTCAGCCCTCCCTGATACAATTCCCGCTCATTGGAGTGGGGGTGTGGTTGATCGATGGGGTAATAAGCTTGAATTGCTGGTTGTTCCGCTGTTTTCTCTGATTGGTTCTATTGCAATTTCTGTGTACCTTATTGTTTCCACGCGGCGAAGAGAGTTCGCGGATTTCTCTGTTCGAATGCGACGGGACTTTCTTGCGTGCTATATTTCTAGCCTTCTTTTATCGACAACCTGCTCAGTGATAATTGCCGTTTGGGTTCAGTTGATTCTTACGCAAAACACTGCGGTTGATGGGGGGCTTGGACTATCGATCCTGTATTCCCTTCCCGGGCTATATGTGATCTTGTGCGCTTTGCCGCCTTTTTATGCGAGCGGCGAGAGCAAAAAGGCAGAGCGCCTGATAACAGTTCTTATTGGCGGCGCGGAGATTGTTCTTTGTGGAATAGTGTTTGAAGGTTCGGCTGCCTCTTATGCGATGATTGGACTGATGATTCTGTTCTGTGCGTTTGAGATTGTGTCACAGGTAAGGGATAACCGGTCCTTATGAGTTGAATTACGCGCGTGCGGATATAAAGGTTGGCATGTTAAGCTGGTCGTTTTCTCGTTCTGGGACATTTGCAGTAGGATGAGTGGGACTAGGCGCGCTGCGGTGTGATGGTGACGGTTGAGACTTGTATCGCTGCAAATCCGCTGATGCACATTTTGCTATTGGGCTTGAAGGTGGGACCGACAGGCCTTTGTTTGGGATGTTCTGGTCGTCCAACGCGTGTTGCACGGCTTTATATTGTTACGCTCGTTCGGCGCTCCGTTGGAGCATTTCCGGGTTTGTCGGCATCATGACTTGGCCAAGTGACACGCTTGCCGGGACGGTTGTAACGCCGCGCCGGTTCCGTGTGCTCCTTCGTTGTTGGCCTGTCCAGCCGGGGGCGGATTCGGCCTCATGTTGTGGCGCACGGCCTTCAGGGGCTTCCCCTGGCGAGCTATGTTCGTCCGTATGGGTAAGGGTCGGTTTGAGCTGACAATCCCGTGCCGGAAGGGGCTTGCACCATGCGTACGATGATAGAGATTGAGTGGCTGGACGGCCGTGTGACGAAGGTGCCGGAGCTCGTCCTGGGCGATGCGTTCGGCGAGAGCGTCCAGGCGGAGCTCGATTTCGGGTTCGATGACGTGTCGGAGGGCCTTTGGGTCGAGGTGCGCCATCACGAGCCGGATGAGGGCTCGGGCGGCGACCCGCGCGGGAGGGGCTGCGCGCTGTACGCGGACTGCCGGTGCAGCCTGGTCGAACCGTCGGACCTCGAGCGCGTCTTCTGCATCCTTTACGAGGGGCAGCCGAGGGTCTGCCGCGTCGCGGGGGAGCTAGGGGTCCCCGTGTCGGCGGTGAACGCGGCCGCTGCGTGGGAATCCGGGATGGGGGCGGGTTTCGAAACGCCTGCGGAGGGGAGAACCCCGTTGGGCGGGGACTATTCGTGATGCTACTGGCGTTGAGTTTTGAGCGATTGCGTTTGGCGTTACAGCGCCAAAATCCCCAGATGCTCAAGCAAGATCTTAAGCCCGATGAGGATGAGCACGATGCCGCCCACGATGGTGGCAGGTTTTTCGTAGCGCGCGCCAAAGGTGTGGCCGATCGCTACGCCGGCGATGGAGAAGATAAACGTTGTGACGCCGATAAGCGATACAGCGGGAACGATGTCAACCGAGAGCGCCGCAAATGAGATGCCTACGGCTAGGGCGTCGATTGAGGTGGCGATGGCGAGGATCAGGTACTCGCCCAGGTCAATCTTTTCGGCATCCTTGCCGTCGCCTTCATTCTCGTCCTCGGTAAAGGCTTCCCACAGCATTTTGCCGCCGATAAAGGCCAAAAGGATAAAGGCGATCCAATGGTCGATGGGTCCGATGATGCCCATGAATTGACTGCCAAGCGCCCATCCGATTACGGGCATGCCGGCCTGAAAGCCGCCAAAGAACAGGCCGAGCACCGCGGCGACTTTAAGGTCGATCTTCTTCATGCCAAGGCCCTTGCAGATGGATACGGCAAAGGCGTCCATCGAAAGGCCAACGGCGAGCAGCACGAGCTCTGCGAGTCCCATAGTCTGGCTCCCTCTCTGCGGGCGGGCCCGCGTGTACCTCTTGGGGGAGTAACAAAAAAGACCCGTGGCGTACGCGTTGCGCGCACAGCCACGAGTCTCGTTCATTAAGGCAAGCCAGGCCGCATCGGCCAGTGTGTTGACTTACCGCGCCACCGGAGGCGAACCCGGTCACGCGACTACTCCCTCATTCATGTGAATCCCGATGCTACCACATAAGCAGCTCATTTGGGTTGGGGCTCTTTTGACTACCCCAGCGGTGTTCGCTCATTCTGTAAGCATCGGATTTCGCAAGCGCTGCGGGGGCAAACCGTGAGAAACTATTTAGCGTTTATGGAGCGTATACGATGGGAGCGATGCCTTGGATAAGAACGAGCTGCAAAAGCGTATGGAACAGGCTATTCGCCTGACTGCCCCCGGCCAGCCGATCCGCACCGCCCTCGACATGATCATTGCTGGTCACCTGGGCGCTCTTATTTGCGTCGGCGACACCGAAAACGTACTCGCTGCCGGTAACGACGGCTTCCCGCTCAACATTTCGTTTACCTCGAACCGCCTGTTCGAGCTTTCCAAGATGGACGGTGCCATCGTCATCGATGGCGACCTCACCCAGATCCTGCGCGCCAACTTCCACCTCAATCCCGATCCCTCGCTCGCCACGAGTGAAACGGGCATGCGTCACCGTACTGCCGCTCGCATGTCGGTGCTCACCGACGCCATCGTGATCTCGGTTTCGGCTCGTCGTGCCGTCGTCAACGTGTACGTCCACGGCAAGAGCTACGAGATCCAGCCCGTCACCACCATCATGAGCTCGGTCAACCAGCTCGTCGCCACGCTCCAGACTACCCGTCAGTCGCTCGATCGCTCCCTGCTGCGCCTGACGGCCCTCGAGCTCGACGACTACGTTACGCTCGCCGACATCACCGGCATTTTCTCGAGTTTCGAGATCATGCAGCAGGCAAAGACTGAGCTTAAGGATTGCATTGTCAAGTTGGGCAACCAGGGCAAGCTCGTGCAGATGCAGCTCGAGCAGCTCGCCGGCTCCAGCATGGATACCGAGTACGACCTGATGATTCGCGACTACGCGAGCGATTCTTCCGAGGCCAATGCCGAAAAGATCCGCGCCAACCTGAGCCGTATGACGCCCAAGGACTTGTCCGACCCGCAGCATGTGGCGGCGGTTCTGGGTTACGACGACCTGGACGAGGACTCCGTCATGACACCGCTGGGCCTGCGCACGCTTTCGCGCGTGTCCGTCGTGCGCGACGGCGTGGCCGAGAAAATCGTCGACGAGTATGGATCGCTGCAGGAGCTCATGGACGACATCAGCGAGGATCCGGAGCGCCTGGGCGACTTTGGCGTTAACAACCCTGCCATTCTTGCGGACTCCCTGTACCGCATGAAGGGCACCAAACAGGGGAACGCATAATGGCGCCCGTATGCGCCGTGGTCGTTGCCGGTGGCAGCGGCCAGCGCTTTGGTAACCCCGGTGGCAAGCAGCTCGTCAATGTAGCGGGTCGTCCGCTTATGAGCTGGTCCATCCGCGCGTTCGATCGTAGCGACAAGGTCGGCCACATCGTGGTGGTGTGCCCTGCCGAGCGCCGTGCCGAGATGCGCCGCCTGGCCATCGACCCGTTTGACTATGACACGCCCATCAGTTTTGCCGATGCCGGCGATACCCGCCAGGACTCCACCCGTGCCGGCGTGCATGCGGTACCGGCGGGTTTCGAATATGTCGCCATCCACGACGGCGCCCGTCCGCTCATCACGACCGAGGTCATCGATCATGCGATCGACGTGCTTGTGGGCGACCGCTCGCTCGACGGCGTCGTGTGCGGCCAGCCCGCGATCGACACGCTCAAGATCGTCGACGGCGACAATATCGTCGAGACGCCGCCGCGCGAGCTCTACTGGGCCGCGCAGACGCCGCAGATCTTTAGCGTCGACGCCATGAAGCGCGCCCACACCGCAGCTATCACCGAGGGCTTTATCGGGACCGACGATTCTTCGCTGGTCGAGCGCATGGGCGCCCGCGTCCGCTGTGTCCAGAGCCCGCGCGATAACCTTAAGGTGACGGTGCCCGAGGACCTGCGTCCCGTAACCGCGATTCTGCTTGGCCGCATGGCCGAGGGAGAGGACCTTCCCCATGTTCAGTAACCTGCGCATTGGCCACGGCTACGACGTCCACCGTTTGGTGGATGGGCGTCGATGTATCATCGGCGGGGTCGACATTCCCTACGAGCGCGGCCTGCTGGGCCACTCGGATGCCGATGTGCTCGCGCATGCCTTGGCCGACGCCATTCTGGGCGCCTGCCGCGGGGGAGACATCGGCAGGCTATTTCCCGACACCGATCCCGCCTACGAGGGTGCCGATTCGATGGTGCTGCTCGCTCGCGTGATGGACTATGCGCGCGAGCTGGGCTTTGAGTTTGTCGATGCCGATTGCACCATTGCCTGTCAGCAACCCAAGATCACTCCGCACCGCGATGCCATGCGCGCCAACCTTGCCCATGCCCTGGGCGTTGACGTCGAAAACGTGGGCGTCGCCGCCACTACGACCGAAAAGCTCGGTTGGGAAGGCCAGGGCGAGGGAATCGGTGCCTGGGCCGTCTGCCTGCTACAGAAAACCGTTAAGGAGTAACGAATGCGTATCTACAACAGCGCTACCCATAAAAAGGAAGAGTTCCAGCCCATCGAGTCCGGCAAGGTCCGCATGTACGTGTGCGGCCCCACGGTCTACGACAACATCCACATCGGCAATGCCCGCACGTTCATCAGCTTTGACGTGATTCGTCGCTGGCTCATCGCGAGCGGCTACGAGGTCACGTTCGCCCAGAACCTCACCGATGTCGATGACAAGATCATCAAGCGCGCCAACGAGCAGGGCCGAACGGCCGCCGAGGTCGCGACGGAGTTCTCCGACAAGTTTATCGGCGTCATGCGCGCCGCCAACGTGCTCGATCCCGATGTGCGCCCCCGCGCCACCAAGGAGATCGGCCCCATGATCGCCATGATCAAGACGCTTATCGAGCAGGGCCACGCTTACGCAGCCGATAACGGCGATGTGTACTTTGCCGTGCGCAGCGATCCCAACTATGGTCAGGTCTCGGGCCGCAACATCGACGACCTTATGGTTGGCGCGCGCATCGAGGAGAACGAGGACAAGAACGATCCGCTCGACTTTGCCCTGTGGAAGGCCGCTAAGCCCGGCGAACCCAGCTGGCCGAGCCCCTGGGGCGAAGGCCGTCCCGGTTGGCACACCGAGTGCGCCGCCATGGTGCATCGCTACCTGGGCACTCCGATCGACATCCACGGCGGCGGCTCCGACCTTGCCTTCCCGCATCACGAGAACGAGTGCGCTCAGGCCACCTGCGCCTGGCACCAGGGCTTCTCCAACACCTGGATGCACACGGGCATGCTGCTGGTCGACGGCGAGAAGATGTCCAAGTCGCTCGGAAACTTCTTTACGCTGGCCGAGGTGCTCGAACAGCACTCTGCCGCGGCCCTGCGCCTGCTGATGCTGCAGACGAGTTATCGCTCGCCGCTTGACTTCTCCTGGGAGCGTCTGGATGGTGCCGAGAACTCGCTCACACGCATTGCCGGTACGGTCGAGAACCTGCGCTGGGCCGCGAACCATGCGACGGCCGATGCCGATGAGGCAGCATCCGAGGCGTTTGCCGCTAAGGCCGCCGAGGCCCGTGCCGCCTTTAAGGAGTGCATGGACGACGACTTTAACACTGCCGGTGCCATGGGTGCTGTCTTTGGCTTTGTGACCGAGTGCAACCAGTACCTGGAGCAGGCGGGCGACGCTGCCGACAAGGCCGCTGCGCTTGCTGCTGCCGATACGCTGGTCGAGCTGCTCGATACGTTTGGCGTCGAGCTCCCCGAGCCCAAGGTCGAGTTGCCGCTGGGCCTGCTGGGCGTTGCCGCCGGCCTGGTCGCCTACACGGGTGACGACGTGGACGAGGCCGCTGCCAAGATTCTCGAGGCCCGTGCCGAGGCCCGTGCCGCCAAGAACTGGGATCTGGCCGACGCCATCCGCGACCAGCTCAAGGACCTGGGCCTGACGATTGAAGATACGGCCGCGGGTACTCGTATTAAGAGTCTCTAGTATTTGTCGACCGTTCGAGGTGCGGCAGATTGCCTTGAAAGAGGAGGGCATAGACCTGGTGGTCATGCCCAACGATTGAAAGGCAAGGTGCCGTGGCTCGGACGGTCGATTCTTGTTCGTTATCTATTTAAGGAGGCCGTTTTATGGCCGACAATCGCAAACGTGCACCGCGTGGAGGCAAGCAGGCTGCTTCTGGCTCGCGTCCGATTCGCCGCAACGACCGCGCTGCCACTCCCAAGGGCCAGCGCGAGCGCTCCCAAGCCCAGGCTGCGCGTTCGCAGCGAGATCGCAACCGCGACAACGTTCAGGTTCCCAAGGGCGAGTTTATCGAAGGTCGTCGTGCTGCCGCCGAGGCACTGCGTACCGGCTTTCCCGTCAAGTGCGCGCTCATCGCCGAGGGCGGGGAGCGCGATGCCGCCTTGTCGCGCCTGGTCGACGACCTCAACGCCGCGGACGTCCGCATTAAGTATGTGCCGCGCACGCAGCTCGATGCGCTGTCGAGCCATGGCGCTCACCAGGGCATTGCGCTCGAGGTGGGCAATTTCCCCTATGCCGATGTCGCCGATATTCTCGATCGCGCGGGTGAAGGACCGGCGCTCGTCGTCGTGCTCGACCATGTGACCGACGATGGCAATTTTGGTGCGATCGTGCGCTCTGCCGAGGTCGTGGGCGCAGCGGGCGTCATCATTGCCAACAAGCGCGCCGCCGGTGTGACCGTGGGCAGCTACAAAACCTCCGCTGGTGCCGTCATGCACCTGCCCATCGCGCAGGTTCCTAATATCGCCCGAGCGCTTGACGACCTCAAGGCCGCCGGCTTTTGGGTGGGCGGTGCTTCCGAGCACGCCGAGGGCAGCTGCTGGGATGCTCCCTTCGAGGGCCGCGTTGCGCTCGTCATGGGCTCCGAGGGCGACGGCATCTCGCGCCTGGTGCTCGAGAAATGCGACTTTTTGACCAAGCTTCCCCAGCGCGGCATGACCGAGAGTCTCAACGTGGCCCAGGCGACCACCGCGCTGTGCTTTGAGTGGCTGCGCCGCAATGCCGGCGAGCTCATGGGGGAGGAGTAGCGCATGTCCAAGAAGAACCGCGCCAAGTCCAAGGCCAAGCGCTTTGGCGAGGGCTCGGCCAAGCCGATTGTTTCGGCCGCGACCTATGGCGTGGGCGGCAATGCGTTTGCGCAGGCCATCGCCGACCCGGTCTCGACGGTGCACTCCAATAAGCCCGAGCTGCTGGTGGTCGACGGCTACAACGTGATTCACTGCACGCCGCGCTACGAAAAGCTCGTCTACGACCATTCCGACGATCCATATTCCAGCGACGTCCACGATATGGCTCGTACTGCGCTTATCAACGATGTCGCGGCGTTTGCCCAGGGCCGTTACGAGGCCGTGATCGTGTTCGACGGCGCGGGCAACATCTCCAACGAGCGCCCCAACCTACCGGCCCGCGGCGTGCGCATCGAGTTCTCGCCGACGGGCGTCTCTGCCGATACCGTGGTGCAGAAGCTCTGCATCGAGGCGCGTGAGGAAGGCCGCGCGTGCTCCGTGGTATCGAGTGACGGCACAATACAGGCCGTCGTCATGGGCAAGGGCGTCACGCGCATCTCGAGCCGTATGCTGGTGGACGAGATCAAACAGATCGACAACGACGTTCACGAGGCCGAGGAAGCCCCGCAGATCAAGATGACCCTGGGCAGTCGCCTGAGCCCCGATGCCCTGGCCAAGCTCAAGGCCCTGCGCGGACGGTAGGGGAGTTGCGGCAGAGAGCCGTTTCCTAGATTGGTCTACCCGCTGATTTGTAATCAGTGGGTTGCGGGTTTGCAGCTGTCAAAACGAATAGGTTTATGTTTTGACGAACAGATAAAACTGTTCGTTCTGACGAACGGTTTTTGAGATGTGGTCGGTCGAAGGGCCTGTTGCGCCCCGTCCTCAATTCCTTTATCCTAAACAGGCTTCGCGCGAAAGCGCCAAGTGTGCCAGTGTGGCGCAACGGTAGCGCAACTGATTTGTAATCAGTGGGTTGCGGGTTCGATTCCTGTCACTGGCTCCATGAGAGTTTCGGGCTCTGTCTCTATATGGGACAGAGCCCGTTTCTATTTAGGTGGTGCGCCATCGGGTTAGCGCCCATCCCGTTTTTGGTTTGTCTCGTCCTCCAGTTTGTCTAAATCTGTAACACCAAGACCGATATTCGGCATCTAACTGTTACAGATTGAGATGAAACTTAGGGTGTTTTAGGAATATCTTGATCTGTAACATGTAGAAGCGGAATAGGCCTCTTGCTGTTGCAGATCGAGACAAGGGCGGGCGCGGATCTGGATGTCCTGCTCGAGCGTGGATTTCTGGATACGCGAGCGAAGAAAATCTCCCGACCGGAGAACGAGCGTGGATAATTAACTTGGATAGGGAGCTAAGGTAAACACCGATTGTCTATCGACGGCTTTAGAAACAACGGCCCCGATTTCATTGTGGAATCGGGGCCGTTTGTGCCTCAGGAATCCGAATGGATTAATCGAGCTCCTAAGGAACTTCTTGGGTTCTTGCTAATGGTCTGCCGAGGATGTCCCCAATGCAAACAGCGGGCATCTACTCAATATAGCTGGGGTTCTTCTTGATGATCACGCGTGCAGCGATGAAGGAGACGACGATGGCGATGATGGCGACAACGCATGCCAGCACGAAGTTACCCATGGACCCATCGGGAGCGATAAAGATGAGTGCCGAAAGAAGGCCGGGGCATGCTCCCGCAACATACTCTTTCAGAACAAAGATGCCTGCAGGGAGTCCAGCGCAGAGCGCGCCGATTGCCGTGCCGACAAGCAGGCGGGGACGCTCGATGAGGCAACCGTAGAACGCGGGCTCGGTTACGCCACAGAGTGCGGTGACGGCAACCGTGGTGACCATACCCCTCTTCTCTTTGTTTCCCTTCATGGCAGTTGCCAGGGCGAGGCTCGTGCCGCCAATGCAGAGGTTCGAGATGAATCCAAAGATAATGGGTGCCCAGCCGAGCTGCGCCAAGCTCGTAACTTCGATCGCGATGTAGGCCTTATCAAGACCGAGCATGACAAAATAGGGGTTAAGGGCTGCAAGGACTGGAGTAGCGATAAATGCCACGTTATCCATGAGCCACGTGGCGGCATCACTCAGCGCGTAGCCCATCATGCTGCCGGCGGGGCCGAGGATAATCAGCTCAACAGGCACGACGATGAACATGGTGAGCAGCGGCTTCAAGAACAGTTTGGTAATGTCGGGGATGATTTTCTGAAGACCGCGATCAACAAAGTACATGAACACAACGCCCAGTACGATTGGCACCACCGTGCTCGAGTAGTCATTCGTCGGGATGGGGATGCCAAGAAAGTCGAGACCCTCAGCACCGCTAATAGACGAGCTAATCATGATTGCGCCCAGCAGTGCGCCCATGATAGGCTGCATCTTCATGACGGCGGCGAGCTGATAGCCGAGGTAAACGGGCAGGAAGCTAAATGAGGCGCTGAAGATCGCCAGCAGAACCTGGGCGGTTCCGCTATCGGTGTTCAATCCACAATAATTGACCAGGAGATTCTTGATCGAAAGAATGAGTCCGCCAACGATGAGCGCCGGGACGATGGGCATGAATACCTGTGCAGAGACGTTCCCGAATTTCTCAATCAAGCCCATGGCGGTGTTACCGCTTTTAATGCCTTCTGCAAGGTCTTTGGCGGTTTGGGCATCGTCGGCAACCGTGCCACCGCCGACTTCGATTCCCGCGAAGTCGAGGAAGTCGTTGTAAGCCTCGGTGACGTTGGGGCCGATGATCACCTGAAGCTGGCCACCGCTGACTACTGCCCCGAGCGCCTGGTCGGCCGATTTGGCGAGCTGGAGATCGATGATCGAGGTGTCTCGTGCGTCGATGCGAAGGCGCGTCGCACAATGAGTTACCGATGTAATATTCTCTTTGCCGCCAACAGCCTTTAGGACTGTTTCGGACATTGCCTGATATTTCATCTCTTTCTCCTAACCTTCCTGCTCCTGATACTTCGAGATAAGGTCTCGGTACCAATACCAGCTCTTTTTGGGGGTGCGCTCCAGATTGTTCTCGAAGTCGATATGGACAAGTCCGTATCGTTTTTCGTAGCCGTTGATCCAGCTATACAGATCCATCGTCGACCAGAGGTAGTAGCCCTCAACGCGCGCGCCGTCGCGCTTAGCCCTCATCATGTGCTCGATGAACTGGCCCAGAAGCTCGATGCGGTCATCATCGTGGATCATTCCGTCTGCGTCTGGTTGCTCATAGGTGCCATGTCCGTTTTCCGTAATAAAGATGCGGGGCGCGTCATAGCGCTCGTGGACATCCATGATGGTTGAATACATGCAACTTGGGAGTATTTCGCGGCCCCATTTATTGCGGGGAACATTGCTGTCGCGGGCGCTTTCAAACAAGGGCGCAATGCATTTTCCTTCGACCTTTTTGCTCGAACCGCCCTTATTGTTCGCCGAAACGGCAAGCTCTCCACCGTGCCAGTCGGTTACATACTCTCGGCAATACACGTTGAGTCCAATAAAATCGACTTTACCGTCTCTGAATTCTTCTACGTCATTTGGGGATCGATAGAGCGAGACGCCAAGTTTTTCAAGGATTTCGTCCATTTCTGGCGGCAGTTGACCCTGAAGCGCTGGTGCCAGAATCATGCGATTGGCGAAAAAGTCTGCGTATCGAAATACGTCATCAGGGTGCTCGGTTGCCGGGTCGAGTTCGACAACGCCGCCATCGTGGACGGCGCCGATGATGCCGTCGTAGCCCATTTGACGATATGTTCGGACTGCGAGTGCGCTTGCGCGCATCAGGTTGTACTGAAACTGCATGTACGACTGAACGTCGAGCGATCGATTGGGGGGATAGTTGCCCAACATGTTTACGCAGTAGCTGTAGAAATGCGGCTCGTTAACGGTAGCCCAGATTTTGACGCGGTCTCCAAAGCGCTCAAAGCAAATCTTGGCGTATTTGCAGAACCACTCTGCCATGTCATTGTTCAGCCATCCGCCTTTGCAAGCAAGCGTGAATGGCAGATCGTAATGGAACAGCGTAACGTTGGGCTCTATGCCATTTTCGAGGCAGCAATCAATGACCCGATTATAAAAATCGATACCCTCTTCATTCACTTCGCCGATACCCGTGGGGATGATTCGACTCCATGAAAGAGAGAAGCGATAGGTGTTTTGTCCGCCTTCTTTCATCATGCGGATATCTTCTTCATAGCGATGGTAGAAGTCGCAAGATACATCACCGTCAACATGGTTGATGTTCTTATTGCTTGTGTGGCTAAAGAAATCCCACTCGCCAAGGCCTTTGCCGTCTTCGTTCCAGGCACCCTCGCACTGATAAGACGCCGTGGCGGAACCCCAGAGAAACGGCATGTTGTTCACGTTGCCCATGAATCCCCTTTCCATCATTCAACACGGTGGATACGTGTGGCGGAATTACGATTAAGATGACGTCAACTGATTTGAATCATAGGAGAACGACCAAAGCTGTTTGATTCAATAAATGAACTATGATTTCGAGGAGAGCGGAAAGAGGGATCACGTGAATATCAATGACTTCGATGTGCTCAATCGCATTAGCTCCATCATCAACAGCGAGTTTGGGTCAAACGATGCCGCCATCGCTCGATATCTCGTCGCTCACATTAGGCGTTCGAGCGAAATCAATGTTGCCGCAATAACCCGCGATGCATTCGTGACCCGTTCCGCTGTTCGTCGTTTCTGCAATCGATTGGGCTACCAGTCTCTTAGCGATTTGAAAGAATCATTTACTCAATCAGTCTTTCCAAGCGACTTAAGCCATCGAGAGGAGGAATTTGGCTACGAGGAGTACAGGGCAGAGCTCGACGTTCGCATGATCGAGATGTTCGCTGAGGTTGAAAGCGGCGTGTCCGATATTGCTATTAAGCACCTTGCCGACGAAATTGATGGCCATAAAAACGTTGAAATCTGGTGCACCAATAATGTGAGCGCCAATCTCGTACGATTTCAGCAGGAAATGTTTTATGCGGGCAAGATAGTTCGCATAGTTGCTGGGGCTAACGTCGCGGAATTGAAAAACATGGGAGATGCTTCGCAGTCATTGATAATTCTCGTATCGGTCTCCGGGCTATTTGCGTCACAGGCGCGTGAGTATCTTGATTGCCGTTCGGGCAGGAAGATTCTAATTACTGCGTTTAGCAACGATGACAAATCGAGGTCTTTTGACCGTATATATCGTCTTGGTAATGCGGGAAACGGAATTGACCGACTCGGCGTTTATTCGAAATATGCCATGACTTATTTCTTCGACTTGCTATCGTCGTGTTACTTGAGTCGCTACCCCTGCACCAAGGGTGAGCCGCTCTATGGGTCTACTTTGGCCTGGCCCGAGTAGTTGCGGCTCTATAGTTCTCCCGTCTGGAGAATGAGCGTGGATAATCTGCCACTTTGGCCTTGGGGGCACACCAAAAGTGGGAGATTATCCACGCTCGATTTCAAACGGGAGATTATCCACGCTCGATCGATCCAGGGAAGCCCGATCTCGACCTATATATAGGTGCAAATGAGTCGTTATCGAAGTTCGTTCCAGCCAGCGTACTCCACTACGACAAAGTGTTCCCTCGGGAAATGTTACCGCTACATGCAAATCCACCATCCTTCATATCCAAACACAGCAAAACCGCAGGTCAAAGGTATATAGATACGCCCGGAACCGTGTATCTAGAGGTTTTCGTTGACAGCCCCCAAGGTTGCATCGTATTATCTTTTTCGTTCGCGGGGGCGGCGGTCCAAAAGACCAAAGGACCTGCGGATACTTGAACGATTGGGAGTTTGCCCGAGTGGTTAATGGGGACGGGCTGTAAACCCGTTGGCTCTGCCTACATAGGTTCGAATCCTATAGCTCCCACCCGTCAAGTGCCTGTATAGCTCAGTCGGTAGAGCACTTCGTTGGTAACGAAGAGGTCACCAGTTCAAGTCTGGTTGCAGGCTCCATCCGGCGGTGTAGCTCAGTTGGTTAGAGCACACGGTTCATACCCGTGGCGTCACTGGTTCGAATCCAGTCACCGCTACCATAGGTAACACGGTGGCTTCTCAATAATATGTTGAGAGGCCACTATGGTATAAAGGCAAAGTCCCGTCCGGGGACGACCTGTTTAGAGGAGGGCTTTATGGCCAAAGAGAAGTTTGAGCGCACTAAGCCGCATGTTAACATCGGCACCATTGGTCACGTCGACCACGGCAAGACCACGCTGACCGCTGCCATCACCAAGGTTCTCTCCGAGACCGAGGGCTGCAAGGCTGACTTTACGGCGTTCGAGAACATCGACAAGGCTCCCGAGGAGCGCGAGCGCGGCATTACGATCTCCGTCTCCCACGTTGAGTACGAGACCGCTTCCCGTCACTACGCTCACGTTGACTGCCCGGGCCACGCTGACTACGTCAAGAACATGATCTCCGGCGCTGCTCAGATGGACGGTGCTATCCTGGTCATCGCTGCTACCGACGGCCCCATGGCTCAGACTCGCGAGCACATCCTGCTCGCCCGTCAGGTCGGCGTTCCCTACATCGTCGTCTTCCTGAACAAGTGCGACATGGTCGACGATGACGAGCTCATCGACCTCGTCGAGATGGAGACCCGTGAGCTCCTCTCCGAGTACGATTTCCCCGGCGACGACATCCCCGTCATCCGTGGTTCCGCTCTGGGCGCTCTCGAGGGCGACGCCAAGTGGATGGACGCCATTCGCGAGCTCATGAAGGCTGTCGACGAGTACATCCCGACGCCTGCTCGTAACAACGACCTCCCGTTCCTGATGGCCGTTGAGGACGTTATGACCATCTCCGGCCGTGGCACCGTTGCTACCGGCCGTGTCGAGCGCGGTGAGCTCAAGCTCAACGAGCCCGTCGAGATCGTCGGCATCAAGGATACCCAGAACACCGTCGTTACCGGTATCGAGATGTTCCGTAAGTCCATGGACTTCTGTGAGGCTGGCGACAACGTCGGTCTGCTGCTCCGCGGCATCAAGCGCGAGGACATCGAGCGCGGCCAGGTTCTCTGCAAGCCCGGTTCGGTTACCCCGCACACCAAGTTCACCGGCGAGATCTACGTTCTGACCAAGGAGGAGGGCGGCCGTCACACCCCGTTCTTCGATGGTTATCGTCCTCAGTTCTACTTCCGTACCACCGACGTTACCGGTACGGTCAAGCTCCCCGAGGGCACCGAGATGGCTATGCCTGGTGACCACATCACCATCGAGGGCGACCTCATTCACCCGATCGCCATGGAGGAGGGCCTGCGCTTCGCTATCCGCGAGGGTGGCCACACCGTCGGTTCGGGCATCGTCTCCACGATCATTGAGTAAATTAGCTCTTTGATATAGCTGACTTAGAGAGAACCCGGCACTTATAGGGTGCCGGGTTCTTTTCTGCGCGAGGCTTTTTTGCCCGCCAATTACGTCCAGCTCGCCCTTAAGCGAGCGTGAGGGATCGATTAGATCTCGCTGGCTTCATTGATGTGTTCCAAATATGAATGGATCCAGCGAGAACCAATTGATTCGAGGTTTTCATTGACAGCACTTACGTAGAGCTGATAAAGTAACAACTCGTGCCCGTACGGGGCGGATATGAAAGGTTCAGGATACATGCGTACTCTAGTTACTCTTGCGTGCACTGAGTGCAAGCGCCGCAACTATACGACCACCAAGAACAAGTCGACCATGCCTGATCGTATGGAGATTAAGAAGTATTGCCCCTGGTGCCGTCACCACACGCTGCACAAAGAGACTCGCTAGTCTCTAGTTACATACGCCAGTAGTTCAATTGGTAGAGCATCGGTCTCCAAAACCGAGTGTTGAGGGTTCGAGTCCTTCCTGGCGTGCCAGTCATTATTCCGTAAGCTCCCATTTGGGGGCTTACGGTTTACTCATGTATAAGCGCATTGCGCGGAGGTAACCCAAATGGCCAACAAGAAGAACAAGAAGAAGGCACAGCAGCAGGCGCCTGCCAACAACGCTGCCGCCAACTCCAAGGTTGAGGCCAAGAAGGCCGTTGCCAAGAAGAGTGAGAAGGCTGCGAAGTCCAAGAAGAACGAGAAACCCGGCTTCTTCGCCCGCACCAAGAAGTATTTTGCTTCGGTGAAGTCCGAGATGAAGCGTGTCACGTGGCCCGATAAGAAGGAGCTCGTGAACTACTCGGTCGTCGTTTGCGCTTCTCTGATTGTCGTCGGCGTCGTCATCGCTCTGCTCGATGCTGGCTTTGGCGAGGCTCTTGCTCTTTTCTCTGGATTGAGGGGCTAAACCATGTCTAAGCGTTGGTACGTCGTTCACACTTACTCTGGATACGAGAACCGCGTTAAGTCCGATCTCGAGCATCGCATCGAGACCATGGGCATGCAGGACCGTATCTTTGATATCGAGATTCCTATGGAGCGCGTCACCGAGATCAAAGAGGGTGGCAAGCGCGAGACCAAGGATTCCAAGATTTTCCCGGGTTATGTCCTGGTTCGCATGGAGATGGATGACGATGCTTGGACGTGTGTTCGCAACACGCCCGGTGTCACCGGTTTCCTGGGCGGCAACGGCAAGCCCGCTCCGCTTTCCCGCGACGAGTACAATAAGATGACTCGTCGTCCCGGTAAGGGCGATTCGCCCAAGCGTACGTCGGTTGATATTGAGGTCGGTACGTCCGTCCGCGTCACCGATGGCCCGCTTACCGACTTTGATGGCAAGGTCTCCGAGGTTAACACCGAGGCAGGCAAGCTCAAGGTCACGCTGATGATCTTTGGCCGCGAGACGCCGGTCGAGCTCGACTTTAACCAGGTCGCTGTCATCGCTTAAGTTTTCGTCCGTTCGCGCGAGCGTGCTTCTTCTGTGACTGCTCATCTCAGGAGTGCTTCTAACACGTGCGTGCTTACGATATAGCAAGTACTTCACACTCGTGATTCGAAAGGAATGACCATGGCTGAGAAGAAGGTTGCCAACGTCATTAAGCTCCAGATTCCTGCTGGTGCAGCTAACCCCGCTCCTCCCGTCGGCCCCGCCCTGGGCGCTGCTGGCGTGAACATCATGCAGTTCTGCCAGGCCTTTAACGCCGAGACGCAGGACAAGAAGGGCGATATCATCCCCGTTGAGATTTCTGTCTACGAGGATAAGTCCTTCTCCTTCATCACCAAGACCCCGCCGGCGGCTCACCTCATCAAGAAGGAGCTGAACCTCAAGTCTGGTTCCGCTAAGCCCCAGGCCGACAAGGTTGGTCAGCTCTCCCAGGAGCAGCTCACCAAGATCGCCGAGATCAAGATGCCGGACCTCAATGCCAACGACATTGACGCCGCCAAGAAGATCATCGCCGGTACCGCCCGTTCCATGGGCGTCACCATCGCTGAGTAGCGATTTCTTACGGTAATGACGGGCGCTCCGACCGGGCGCCCGTTAAATGTGTGCAATAGGGCACACGATACGATGTGGGAGGGCTCACGCCCGTTTAACCACTGGAGGTAATGCACATGGCTAAGCATGGTAAGAGCTATAACGCCGCTGCCGAGAAGATCGACCGCGCCACGCTCTACACCCCCCTTCAGGCTGCCAAGCTCCTCAAGGAGCTCGACACCGCCAAGTTCGATGAGACCGTCGAGGCCCACTTCCGTCTGGGCATTGATACTCGTAAGGCTGACCAGAACATCCGTGGTTCCATCTCCCTGCCCCACGGCACCGGCAAGACCGTTCGTGTTGCCGTCTTCGCCGAAGGCGAGAAGGCCCGCGAGGCTGAGGCTGCCGGCGCCGACATCATCGGTTCCGACGAGCTCGTCGCCCAGATCCAGAAGGGCGAGATCAACTTCGACGCCGCTATCGCTACGCCGAACATGATGGCCAAGGTTGGCCGCATCGGTAAGATCCTTGGTCCCCGTGGCCTCATGCCGAACCCCAAGCTCGGCACCGTGACCATGGACGTCGCCAAGATGGTCTCCGAGCTCAAGGCCGGCCGCGTTGAGTACCGCGCCGACCGCTACGGCATCTGCCACGTGCCCCTGGGCAAGAAGTCCTTCTCTGAGCAGCAGCTCGTCGAGAACTACGCTGCCCTGTACACCGAGATCCTGCGCGTCAAGCCCTCTTCTGCTAAGGGCAAGTACGTCAAGTCCATCTCCGTGTCTTCCACCATGGGCCCTGGCGTCAAGGTCGATCCCGCTATCCAGCGTGACTTCCTGGCTGAGTAACTTTTAGTTACTGCCTGAGTAAAGCAAGCATTGCTAAAGAAACCCGGTTCTGTCTCGTGCAGGACCGGGTTTCTTGCTTTTGAGTCAACGAAACCACCACGAAGGGGACAGGCACCCTTGTGGTGGTTTTACTTGTGTTGTACTTTAGCGCGATGTAGTACTACCCGAGGCCGAAGGGAGCCCAACATGTTTAAGAACACGCAACAGCTCCTAGGCCTAGCGCTACTAGATTGGATAGCGCGCTAGGGTTGTAATCTCGCTATAACGATTTGTTGTACCCGGGTGCGCTATCGTCTGCCGCTTTCAGGCGTGATGAGCGACACGGGTATTTTTCTATCTCTAGGCCTTCTCTCTCTCCTGAAAGCCATCTGTCATAAAACGGTCAATCAGGAGGAACATATAAGCCGCAAAATCACAATCTTTGACGCCACCCTGTGCGACGGTGAGCAGTCGCCGGGCGCCAGCATGAATACCGAGGAAAAGCTCTTCATCGCCCGCCAGCTGGTGCGCATGAACGTGGACGTTATCGAGGCGGGCTTTCCCATCTCGAGTCCTGGTGACTTTCGCTCCGTACAGGAGATTGGCAAGATTGCGGGCGACCGATGCACGGTATGCGGCCTGACGCGCGCTGTCGACAGGGATATCGAAGTGGCTGCAGAGGCGCTCAAAACGGCCCAGAGGCCCCGTATCCATACAGGGCTGGGTGTGAGCACCAGTCACCTGCGCGACAAGCTCCATATGACTGAGGAAAGGGCAATTGAGTGAACGATCCATGCCGTCAAACATGCTCGCAAGTTCGTTGACGATGTTGAGTTTTATGCCGAGGATGCCGGCCGCTCCGATCAGGAGTTTCTGGTGCGCATTATCGAGGCGGCCGTAAAGGCCGGTGCCACGGTCGTGAACATCCCCGATACGATGGGCTACAACATGCCGTGGGACTTTGGCGCCCGCATCCGTGACCTGCGCGGGCGCTGCGGGTGCGGCCGGTCAGCGTGCGGTCGACGTGATGGAGTATCGCGAGTACGAGATTGAGCGCATTGCGCGCCAGGCATTTGAGGCGGCGCGCAAACGTCGCGGCAAGGTGACGAGCGTTGATAAGCGCAACGTGCTGGAGACGAGCCGCATGTGGCGCGAGATCGTGCATCGCGTGCAAGACGAGGAGTACTCCGACGTGGAGCTTGAGGACCTGCTCGTCGACAACGCCGCCATGCAGCTCATCAGTCGACCGGCAGACTTTGACGTCGTGGTGACGGAGAACATGTTCGGCGACATCCTGTCCGATGAGGCGGCTCAGATTACCGGATCGCTCGGTATGCTTGCCTCTGCCTCGCTGGATGATGGCGTATCGCTGTTTGGGCCGAGCGCTGGCAGCGCTCCTGACATCGCGGGGCTCGGCGTGGCCAATCCGCTGGCTCAAATCTTGTCGGTGGCGATGCTGCTGACCTACGCGCTCGACATGGGCGAGCAAGCCGCGTGGATCGAGAGCGCCGTGGCGCGCGTGCTCGACGAGGGCTGGCGCACCCGTGACATCGCCGATGTCAACACCCCGGCAGATAAGATCCTCGGCACCACGACGATGGGCGACAAGGTCGTCGCCGCGCTGTAGGCGATGCCGATTCAAGCTGTCAAATATCTCAATCTGTAACATCTAAGGGGCAAAATCGTTCCTACCTGTTACAGATTGAGATTTTCGGCTGAGCATCCGTGGTCTGTCTCGATCTGTAACAGCTAACCGATTATTTGGGCCCTACCTGTTACAGATTGAGACAAACCGTTGGGACAGGTCGGACGAGTCAGCAAAACCACCACAAAGGTGCCGGTGAACTGCGCCCCGAAACTTGGACTGAATAAATAGCGACTACGCCGCAAGGGCCCGGTTCCGGAACTCCTCCGGCGTCAGGCCCTTCAATCTTACCTGCCTGCGCCGCGTGTTCCAATGGGCTATGTACTCCTCCAGGTCGCGCTTGAAGTCCCCGAAGCTGCCCCACTCCCTGCCGCGGTAGAACTCGTCCTTCACGTGGCCGAAGAGCTGCTCGGTGGCGGCGTTGTCGATGCAGTTCCCCTTGCGCGACATGCTCTGGGTGATGCCCGCCCCCTCCAGCCTGGAGGCGTAGGACTCGTGCTGGTACTGCCAGCCCATGTCCGAGTGCATGGTCGGCGCCGCCCCGTCGGGCAGGGCCTCGAGGAGCCGGTCGAGCATCCTGTGCTGCTGGGCGAGGTCCGGCGAGGTCGATATGTCGCTCGCCACGATCTCCTTCGTGCAGAAGTCGAGCACCGGGGCCCAGTAGGCCTTGGCGCCGGCCACCTTGAACTCGGTGACGTTCTCGAACGTGCTCCCCACGAGCCCCCTGTAGGAGCTGTACCGGCGGCGGGAGCCCCGGCGGCGTATCCCGCACCGGATGCCCATCTCGCGCATCATCTTGAGCACGGTCTTGTCGGCCACGACCGCGCCCAGCTCGGCGCGCAGGCACATGGCTATCTGCCGGTGCCCGCAGCCGTTGGCGGTGCGCGAGAATATCTCGGCCGCGGCGTCGCGCAGCTCGGGCCTGGTCGGCCTCCGCGGGTGCGCCAGCGCGTAGTAGTAGGTCGACCTCCTGAGCCCCGAGCACTCCAGCAGGTGGCGCAGGGAGTGCCCCTCCGCGCGCAGCGCCCCCACCGCCTCGGCCGCCGCCCTGGTCAGAGCCCGTCCCGCTCGACCAGGGCGCGCAATTTTTTTAGGTAGGCGACCTCGGCCTCGAGCCTGCGGCAGCGCTCCTCGAGCTCCTGCTCGCGGGTGCGGGCCCGGGGTTTCGACCTCGACCCCCTCGGCCTGCCCTTCGGGCGGGGCCGCAGCGCCTCGGCGCCGCCCTCGCGGTAGAGCCTGCACCAGCGCTCCAGCGGGGACTTCGACCTGATCCCGAACTCGGCCATGGCGTCGGCCTTCGCCATCCCGCCGTCGACCACGGCCGACGCCGCGGCGACCCTCTGCTCGAATGTGTACCTGGATTGTTTCCCGCCCATGGACAGCAGCGCCTCGCTTCCGAACGCCCGGTATACCCACTGCCATTCTCTCACGGTCTCGCGGGGGACGGACAGGGCCTCGGCCGCCGGCTTGCAGCCGACGCCGGCGTCGAAGAGCTCGACGGCCCGCCTCCTGGACTCCAGGTCGTGCTTCACCCTGAGGTCTATACTCATGGAAAACCTCCCATTTCCCGATGTCCAAGAAATGGGAGGCAGTTCACGGTCCCCTTCGTGGTGGTTTTTAGCGCAACGAGGTGTTCCCAGCCGACCATACGGGCGGCCTTGCGCTCACGCTGCTCGATGACAGCGCATCTTTAGACGCGAAGTGCGGAACCGGGTGCATATACGAGCCGCGTAGCGTTACGAATTCATGGGAATGACCGTATCGCCAATTTGTACGCTTGCAATCTTGTCTGTGTCACAAACTTGCGAGAACGGCCAGGTCTTGTGGACATCAGTGGTGCCGTTATCCAGTTTATTTGCGAAATAGCCGCTGTGGCTGGTTGCGTCCTCAACATGACCGTCTTTGAACGTCACGATGAGGGGTATGTTGCCAACGGCATCCATAGACTCCTCCATGTTTTGAGACATCTTGCCGCTGTTGTTGTCGTGTTCGATGGAACGATCTATGTTGTAGCGGACTGAAACGCCAACGCAGGATACGGTGGCCTCTTGAATCGTCGCCTTGGTGCCGTTAAAGTTGACCGATTTGGGCGCGGGAATCGTAACGGATGTATCTTCGTAATTCAGCTGGAACTTAAGATCCCATGGGCCCGTAAGTATTTTCTTATACTCGGGAAGCTCTTTGCCAGCACGTGGCACAACGAGAGAGTTGATATGCGTGCGGACGGTCCTGCCCATAAGGCCGGGTGATTCAACGCTGAACTGTGCAAAGTATTGAATGCTGGAGTCATTGGGGTTCTTGTCAATGAGCCATGATTGGCCTTGGCCGCCATGCTCGCCATCAACGTATACGTTTCCATCGACACTTCCGGCGATAGTTCCGTTCTCGCCCGGCTCGGAAAGCTTTTTCAGGGCAGCGGGATCGTCGAACGTAAGCGTATAGGCGATGGTAACCATATCCTTGTCGCCCATGATGGCGTCGGCGGTCACGGTGACTCCGTTGTTGGAGCAGCTAGCACCGACGGGCCGGCCAATACGGTCGATGATCTCGGTTTGAGAAGCAGGTCCGTCAAAGATGTCGGAAAGCATGTCAGAAGGAAGCGGCAGGACGCCTGTTGCCATAGCCGTGCCAGCGCCTCCAATGACGATAGCGAGGACTGCCGTTACAGCGGCAATGCGAGCGACTGTTCTTACGGGATGGCGGGCGATGCGCGGCTTGCGTCGCGTGCCATTAAAGTTGCTTTGAGCGGTCGCCGCATCGCTTGAGGCGACGGACTGAGCAATCGAGTTTGCCATGTGCTGCTTCGCATTATCGGTAAACGAAATGTGCTCCAGGGCGTGGCGATAGTCATTCGAATTCGTAGTCATTGTGGTCTCCTTTCAAGGAAAGCCGAAGTGACGCACGTCCGCGGCTAAGGTGCTGGGCGGTTGCAGCTGGCGTCGCGTGAACGGCGTCTGCGATTTCCCTGATGCTCATGCCTGCGTAGTAGTGCAAAAAGATGGCGATGCGCTGTGCTTGAGGCAGGGCCGTGACAGCGGAAAGAATGGCGCAGTCGCGTTGCGCGAATTCTTGCTCGGTATGTGTTACGGGTGCGCAGAAATCGGGGAGCGAATCGAGGTCGACAACCGGGTGATTCGCGTGCGTACGGCCGATATCGCGACATGCGTTCAGTGCGACTCGGATCACCCAAGCACGTTCGTGTTCGAGCGAGTCGAACGGTTGAGTGCGTTGGAGAATCTTGATCAGCGTGTCCTGGCAGATGTCTTGAGCGTCGTCAGCGGATCCAAGGGCCGAATAGCACAATCGAAGGATGAGGTCGGAATACGTGTCGACCAAGCGCTTTGCTTCCCGCTCGATCTGATCGGCATCGCATCGGAGCGTGCTATTGCGGTTACGGCGTGCAGGCATAGTGTCACCTCCAATTGGTCGTGGTGGATATAGGGAAGGCGTCTCGCGAGGTCCCTCTACATACAACACGGTCGAGACTGCATAAGTTGACAAAAAAAGACGGCACGTGAGCGCCGTCCTTACAAAACAATGAGTGTTCTCGTTAATTACACAAGCACCGTGATGGACAGGTCGGACGAGTCAGCAAAACCACCATAAAGGTGCCTATCCCCTTCGTGGTGGTTGTTGGCAGTTACCAGGGGGTTCTGGCGGTTGAAGACTCGATTGCTTCGTGGCGTTTGAGCTCGCGGCGCATGGTTTGCGAGTTGAGCCAAGCGGCCTTCCAACCGCGCGTGGGGTAGCGCGCCTCGTCAATTTCGATCTTGGTATAGCCGCAGGCGTTGACAATCTTCGTTCCGCATGGGTGTTGGCGCTCGCGTTGAAAGTTGGGGCCGTAGCTTTGGTGCACATGCCCGTGAATCATATAGTCGGGACCCCAAGACTCAAGAGCCGCATTAAAGCACTCGAATCCTCGATGCGGCAGGTCGTCCAGGTCGCCCATGCCTGCGACGGGTGCATGGGTAAGTAGAATATCGCATCCGTCTACCAGTGCGATTTTTCGCGATAGCTTGCGCATGCGTTTTGCCATCTCGCGCTCGGTATACATGTTCGCGCCGTCGCGGTAGCGCATGGAACCGCCCAGACCCGCAATGCGAATACCTCGGTACACATATACGCTGTCCTCAACACAAATGCACCCGCCCGGTGCATGGCGCGCGTAGCGGTCGTCGTGGTTGCCACGAACGTACACAAGCGGTTTGTTGATGACAGTGACCAAAAACTCAAGATAGTCCGGATCCAGGTCGCCTGCGGATAGAATCAGGTCAACGTCCTCAAAGCGCTCCTTGCGAAAACATTCCCACAGGCAGCGCTCCTCTACATCGGCAATGGCTAGGATATTCATAGGGCACGGACCTCCGGCTCGTTATCGAGCTGCGGAATCGAGCCTATAACGTTGTCAGCCAGCCAGTTCATCTCGACAATCTGCGTACTCGGCAGGGGAGGGAAGCCCTCAATCTGAACCACGCCGTCCTGGCTGTGGAGCTCGCCGCCAAATGGGTTGATGGAGCCCTCGACAATGCCGTTGCGAAGCAGCTGCACAAGTTTACGCGTCTGATAGGGTAGGCCCGGAGCGTAGCGAATATCGATGACGCCGGAGCTCATACCGTACCAGTAGTTGACGGCGCGCACCTGCTGGTCATCGGCGGTCTCGTCCCATGTGCCGTGCAGTAGGCTGCGTACGATGAGTTCGTAGTAACGGCCCCAGTTCCATACCGGCATAGCAATACCGGTAACTTCCTTGCCGTTTACCAGACGGTGAAGCCCGTAGGCGGTGGGGTCCTCGAGAGACTTGGACATATCGGCGCCGGTCATGACGCTCACGCCCTCGCGACACATGGCTTCGGCAAGACCGCCGGCGGGAACATCTCCCCAAGTGAGGATAATCTGCGCACGAGGGTCGAGCAGCGAGGCACCGATAGCGAAGGCGTTGATTTCGCTCAGCGCGCCCGAGGCGAAGACCGACGCATGGTAGCCAATACGGTGGTTGTCGGCCATGCTGGCGGCAAGGGCGCCCAGTAGGAACTTGGCCTCGTACATCTTTCCAAAGTACGAGCGGACGCTTTGGTGGGGAAGGCCGATTGAGCAGTTAAGGAACCGCACCTGGGGATACTCGACTGACGCCCTGAGCGTGTATTCCATGAGCCGGTGTGAGGTCGAGAAGATGACGTTCGCCCCGTGCTTTACGGCTGTCTCGACGGCGGCGTAGAACACGTCCGGATCGTGACAGTCCTCGAACGCCTCGGTGCGCACGATACCGCCAAAGTGCTCATCGAGATACTGACGTCCTTGTTCGTGCAGGCTGTCCCAGCTCGACGTCGCACAGGGGAACTCATGGATAAAGGCGATGCGTAGGGGATTGGCCGCCGAATAGACGGTCTTGCCCATAAAGAAGTTGAGCACGCTGGAGGTGGACTTGGCGGGCGACTCTTCCTCATCGATGCTCGGTGCTTCGACAAGATCGACCTTGTCCTCGTCATTTTTGCCGGCAATGACCAGCTCACGCCAAATCTTGCACAGGCGGTTTACGACGATATCCGTCGGCGTATCCAGCAGGCGGTCCTGGTTGTACACATTGAGGTAGACGAGCATGGCGTCGGCGGGCGTAATGTCCAGGTGGTCGCCGCCCGCGCGAAGGTAGGCGCGCTTAAAGAGCAGGAAGGTGTGGCGCAGGTAGTCGACCTTTTTCTGCGGCCATTTTTCGATAAGGTTCTGACCGAGCATCTTGGCGAGCGTCTCGTAGCTTCCCTCGCGCGAGAACTCGATCTCGTATAGGGGACAGACGTGCCAAAACGCGCAGAACTCACCGTACAGGCGGCTTTCGACGGAATCCCATGTGCCGGGGTAGAGACGGGTAATCTTGGCCGAAACCGTCGGGGCGTCCAAGAATTTGAGGACACTGACGCGTTTGTTGCCCTCTTGGACGTAAAACCGATGCATGAACTCGGTGACGATGACGGGATCGCGATAGCCCTCGGTCACCTGGATGTCGTAGAGGTTGGACCACTTGCGGGCGAACTCGGTGTTAAACGGCAGCAGGGGCATGAAGTTGCACGAAAAGGCGGACTGACGGCCCTTGGTAACCGTGCCGACGACCATTTCGAGCGGAATGTCTCTCAGACCGACATTCTCTCGCTGGCCCAAGGGGAGCTGGGCAACCAAGCTATCGAGGTTCGTGAGGTACGGATACTCGCTTTGACTAATGGCGCGTCGACGTCCTTGCTCGCCACGCTTGCGTGCTTGACGATAGGCCTCTTCCATAGTTTTGCTCCCTTAGTCGTTTAAACAACTATATGGACCATGGTACCATCGTCTCGGCCGCTCGAAAAGGGGCAGCTCGTAAAGGGCGGCTGGGCCATTAAGAAATTAACCGCTCATTTGCCCAGATAAAGCCCGCCAAAATAAACCCGTCCCTATTTGGTAGGTTAGGCGATGATGGGGGCGATGGCGCGGATGCAGGCGTCGGCGGCGGTGAAAGTGGTGCTGTCGTCGCTGACGATAAAGATGATCTTGCCCTTAATGCCAAAGTCGCCAATCTCGCTAAAGAGCACATATGGCTCCTTGTCAAAACCCGAGATGGGCGAGACGGCCGTTTTGGTGGCGCTGACAAGCTCGTCTGCTAGTGCATCGAGTGACGCCCATTTGGAGGGGTCTTTGACCGCGACGGGGACGGCCACGCGCCCAAAGGGCATCAGATGCACGAGCGTGTTCTTGGAGATGTTGGAGTTGGGGACGATGATGGTCTGCCCGCAGGCATCTTCGATGGTCGTGTGGCGCCAAGTGATGTCCTGGACCACGCCCGACACGCCGCCGACCTCGATATTGTCGCCGGGCTTGATGATGCCCATAAAGGTCACTTGCATGCCGCCGATGAGGTTTGATAGCGTGTCCTGAAAGCCGAGCGAGATGGCGATGCCGCCGACGCCAAGAGCGGCGACGAGCGCGTTTGCGTTAATGCCAAAGCAGTTGTCGAGGATAAAACTGCCGCCGATCATCCAGATGACGGCGCGCGCGATGTTGATGAAGATACTCGATGCCGGAAGCGGGTTATCGTCTCGGTTAAGCAGATGGTGCAGGGTCTTGGATGCGACCTTGGCGGCGACGGCGGTGCCTATCGCTAAGATGACGGCCCAGATGATGTTGTGGACCCACCGTTGCTCAAAGAAATGAAGAATTGGCTCAAACAATTCCATGTAGGGAAAACCTCCTAATGATCATTCAACCATGATACCCATCGAGAAGCCCGTCAGATCAAATTCGGACGGGCATCTGCGCTCGATATCAGGTTTGCACGGCGGGGCTGCAAGGCTCGGCGGTGTAGCTTAGCGTCGACGCTTCCAGATAATGCCGAGAATGATAATGACGATGCCGGCAATGAGACATGCTCCGACCACGGCCAGCGTGCGGTCTCCCGTTGCGGCAAGCTTGCCGGTCGTCTTCTTGGTGGTGACCTGCGTGGTCGTCGTGCGGGGCTTGGGCGAGGGCTCAGACGTCGGGGCCGGTGTGGGCGTGGGGTCCACGGCAGCGGAGCCAAAGCTGATGGTGCCCGCGAGCGAGGCCATCTTGCTCTCCCAGCCATTCTGACCAATCAGTGCCCTCAGCGCCGCCTCGCACGTGCCCCATTCGGTGTGCTTGGTGGCGTTTGCAAAGGCGGGGAAGTCGGCCGTGTTGGTGATGATGTAGTTGTTGGTGGCAACGGTATAGGTCTTGGCGGGGTCGAGCGTACTGCCATCCTTGGTGAGCGTGGCGCTTACAATGCGCTTGCCTTCGGACTGCGTCCAATCGATTGTCACGTTGATGCCGCCGAAGGAAAGGACGCTGCCGGAGTCGTCGCGCCACTTGTACTTGTCTTGTGCCTCCTGCTCGGTGTGGCCGGCTGCCACATACGCTTGCTGAAGCTCGTAGCTGTCGTTGCAATCGTCGCTGATCTGTAACGAGTGCTCGAGCGCTGCCAGGAAGTCCGCACCGGTCATGGTCCAGGTCTCGACGGTGTTGCCATAGGGTGAGATGGCGATGACGTTGCCGGCGGTTACGTCTCCCGCCGTTATACCGCCACGGATACCGCCCGCGTTTTCGATGGCAAGGTCCGCGCCCGTCAAATTAAGATAGGAACCGCAGATCACATGTCCGATGGTCTGAGCCTTAGCGGTGTCGCCCGCTTTGCTGGGACGCAGATCGGTGGTGCGCACCATCTCCCAGCCATGCGTGCCTGCGGCATCCTCGCCGTAGAAATAGTCAGTGGCAGATGTGCCGAGCACCTTGTTCGATTCGCTTTCAAAGGCGTCATCGAGTGGCTTGATTTTGTTGCGAACCTCGTCGAGCTGGCTCTGGTAGAAGGCGCCCTTGTCGGAGTCTGCCAAAAGGTCGTTCACGTCCTTGGCGGCGTAGAGCGTCTCGGCGCTGTTGCCTGCGGAGACCGTCACTATGTCGTCGTTGGTGGTTTCGGTACCCTTGGTGTCGTACTCATAGGGAATGGAAAGCAGACCAACCTCGGCAAAGGCGCTGCCCGCCTCGACGACGCGGACCGGCTTGCCATCGGCTCCCGTCACGTTCTCATTTAAGTTGATGTGCTCGTGGCCTGCGACCAGAGCATCGACGCCATTGAGCTGTGCGGCAAAGGTCTTGGCGTTGAGCGTGTGCGCGATGCAGACGATAACGTTGCAGCCCTCGTCCTCGCGCAGTCGCTTGGCCTCGTCATTGATGGCGTCCGCCGCACCCGAGAACGACGTGCCCTCGACCAGGTCTGCGCGCAGCGAGGAGCCCAGCGTCTCATCCATGGCTCCGACGACGCCGACCTTAATCTTGTAGTTAAACGTGGGGCTGTTCTCGCCGTCCTTCCAAGTGTGGTTGAGCATCTTGGTGATGCTCGAGCTCCATACGCCGTTCGAGGACGTTGCATTCGCGCAAAGCATGGCGAAAGGTGTACTGGTGGTACCGTTGCCGGCCATCGTGCGAAGCTTATCCGCGCCGTAGCTCCAGTCATGGTTGCCCGGTGTGGTCGCGTCGTAGCCGTTTGCGTAGAAGGTGTTCATGAGTTCGGCGATGCTCTTGCCCTCGCTCATGGTGGCAAAGGACTGCCCGTGGAAGGTGTCGCCTGCATCGAGCAGAAAGTCGGGGGCGTTGCTTTGGGCGCTATAGAGAACCGCCAGTCCGTCAAAGCCAATGGTGCCCGTGCCCTTGCTTGCGTTGTAGCTGTACTTGTAGCTGCCGTGGATGTCGTTGGTGTGCATCACGGTTACGGCGCCGTCGATAACTTGAGACGGGACGGCCGCTACGGAGCAGACGGGGGCGCCGGTGAGCGCACCGGCGAGGAGAGCGGCGGTCAAGGCAAGACGGGGAAGGAGTCTTCTCATGGCAGTTTCCTTAGTTCTTAACCAGTGGTTCCTGCTGACGCTGGATTATCGACATAATATGCGAAAACCGCCGCAAAGGTATCTGTTCCTTTGCGGCGGTTTTGACGTTTGTGCAGATAAAACCTGCCAAAATAAACATCCCTTTTTGGCAGATTTTAGCTCAACAGCATGCGGTCGTTGGCGAGCTCGCCGCCCGAGACCTCCTCGAACTTCTGCAACAGGTCGGCAACGGTGAGCGACTTCTTCTCATCGCCTGCCACGTCGTAGATCACGTGACCCTCGTGCATCATGATCAGGCGATTGCCCAGACGGATAGCGTCATTCATGTTGTGCGTAACCATGAGCGTGGTCAGATGGTTTTCGTCGACAATCTCCTCGGTCAGGTTGAGCACCTTAGAGGCCGTCTTGGGGTCGAGCGCCGCGGTGTGCTCGTCGAGCAGCAGCAGGCGCGGCTTGGTGAGCGTGGCCATGAGCAGAGTGAGTGCCTGGCGCTGGCCACCCGAAAGCAGGCCGACCTTAGCGCTGAGGCGCGTGTCCAGACCGAGGTCCAGGCGCTTGAGCAGTTCAACGTACTCGTCCTTCTCGGCTTTGGTGACGCCCCACGAAAGACCGCGATGCTGGCCGCGGCGCTTGGCGAGGGCCAGGTTCTCGGCAATTTGCATGTCAGCTGCGGTGCCGCGCATGGGGTCCTGGAACACGCGGCCCAGGTACTTGGCGCGCTGCGACTCGCTCAGACGCGAGATGTCGGTGCCGTCGAGCTCGATAACCCCCGAATCGAGCGGATACACGCCGGCGATCATGTTGAGCAGCGTGGACTTGCCGGCGCCGTTGCCGCCGATCACGGTTACAAAGTCGCCATCATTGAGGGTAAGGTCGACGCCGGTGAGCGCGCGCTTCTCGGTGACGGTGCCCTTGTTAAAGGTCTTTTTGACGTGCGAGAGTTTAAGCATCTGCCTCATCCCCCTTCGTGTAGGAGCTGCGGAGCTTATAGCGCTCCCAAACCACGGGCACGCACAGGGCCACGGCAACGATCACGGCGGAGAGCAGCTTCATGTCGTTGGCGTCCATGCCCAGCTGCAGCACGATGGCGCGGATAAGGAAGTACACCACGGAGCCAAAGACGGCGGAGGCAAGACGGACGCTAAACTGCGTGAGACCGCCGGGCAGCAGGCGACCGAGTACCTCGCCGATAACAATGGCGGCAAGACCGATAACGATGGCGCCGGTGCCCATACCAATGTCGGCGTACTTCTGGCTCTGGCAGATGAGCGCGCCCGAAAGGCCGATGAGGGCGTTGGAGAGCACGAGGGCGATCATCTTGGTGGAGTTGGTGTTGACGCCCAGGGCGCGGATCATGTACTCATTGTTGCCGGTGGCGCGCAGTGCCGAGCCGATCTCGGTGCCAAAGAACCAATACAGGATGGCAACGATAGCCACAGCGAGCAAGATGCCCAGGATGATGGCGACGGTGGACTGCGGCAGGCCCGTCATGTTGCTGACAGACGAGAAGATAGTGCCCTTGGCAAGGATGGGCGTATTGGATTTGCCCATGATGCGTAGGTTGATGGACCACAGGCTGATTTGCGTCAGGATTCCGGCGAGGATCGCGGGAATCTCAAAGACGGTGGTCAAAATGCCCGTGACGGCGCCCGCGATGGCACCGGCACACATACCGGCCAAAACAGCGAGCAGCGGGTCGACGTTGTTATTGACGATGAGCACGGCGCAGACGCAGCCGCCGAGGGCAAAGCTGCCGTCGCAGGTCATATCGGGGATGTCGAGCAGGCGGAACGTGATAAACACGCCAAGCACCATAATGCCCCAGAGGACGCCCTGCGAAACGGCGCCCTGCAATGCAATGAGCATGCTTCATACCTCCTAGGATAGGGTGGACACGTGAGTCACCATGATAGCGGTAACAATGCATGAAAGAGCTGCGGCCGGATGTTTTGTCTCATCCGTAACAAGCAGGGCGAACGCCGGTCTTTGGCGTTCGCCCCTGTGGCTCAGATATTGAATAACACGGCAACGGCGCGAGTATGGGCCCTAGGCACATCGCCGCGCATGGCGCTACTCGTCCAGAGCAGAAAGATCGATGCCCAGAGCCTCGGCCATCTCGTCGTTCTTGACGACGACCAGGTCCTTGCTCGAGAGGTGCTTGATCGGCATATCCTCGGGCTTGGCCTCGCCCTTCAGAATCTTGACGGCCATCTCGCCCGCGGCGTAGCCCAGGTCCTCATAGTTGATGGAGAGGGTGAACAGGCCGCCGGCCATGCACATACCCTCCTCGCCGGTCACGTAGGGAAGCTTGTTCTCCTTGCAGATCTGGCCCACCTGCGAGGCGCCCGCGGCGATGGTGTTATCGGTGGGGGAGTACAGCGCGTCGACCTTGCCCACGGCAGATTCGACGACGGACTGGATCTCGTTGGAGCTCGAGACGGTGTAATCGGTGTACTTCAGGCCCAGCTTGTCGAGCTCCTTCTTGGCGGCCTTGATCTGGACGTCGGAGTTGGACTCGGCGGTGCAGTAGAGCAAGCCGACCTTCTTAACGTCGGGCAGGACCTTCTGCATCATCTCGAGCTGCTCGGCGACCGGGGTGAGGTCGGAGGCGCCGGTGACGTTGGTGCCGGGCTTATCGTTGTCCTGGACCAGGCCCGAGGCAGCGTAGTCGGTGATGGCGCAGCCCACGATGGGGATATCGGCTGTGGCGCCGGCGGCGGCCTGCGCGGCGGGCGTAGCGATGGCATAGATCAGGTCGACGCCATCGCCCACGAACTTGTCGGCGATGGACTTACACGTGGACTGGTCGTTCTGGGCGTTCTTCTGATCGATCTTGACCTTAAGACCGCTCTTCTTGATGGCCTTGATAAAGCCGTCGTTGGCGGCGTCGAGTGCGGAGTGCTCGGTGAGCTGCAGAACGCCGATGGTGTAGTCGGAACTGGTGGCAGCAGAGCCGGAACCAGAGTTGCCGCCGCATCCGGCGAGCGGAGCGAGCGCGAGCAGGCCAGCAGAGACCAGAAGGCTCCTGCGGCTGATGGTGATATCCTTCATATCGTTACCCCCAGTATAGAAATGGCTGGAAACACTGCACTCAAACAAAGTACAAGTGGAACTATAGTAGCGCGGATGTCCATTTTTACAATAACCTGGCGGGTTTTTTAATACAGAACCGGATGGGCGGTACGGGTAGTCGAATGGACGGCGGAGGTTCTTATGCGGCGGAGGCGTTCTCATCGTCTAGCGCGGCAAAGAGTTTTTTGCCGTCGAGCAAGCGCGTGCTGACGTTTTTCATGCGGCTGACCTCAACGGTGCGCAGGGTGTCGTCGGCGCCTCGGGTGTCGTAGACCGTTCCCAGCAAATACGAGATGCCGTCTCGTTGCTTGATGGCAAAGGGCCGGAGTGTCATCCGTGCCACTTCGACCTCTCCGCGTGCCGTGACACTCGAAATATCAAAACTCACCGTGGTTCCGTGGTCGATGGCCTGCTCGATGAGCTCGCAGGTGTCGATGCGCTTGACGGGCGTGCGCGTGGCCTTGGTGGATTTGCTGCCGGCACTTGGAGCGGGCTCGGGTGCATCAAGGTAGCCGCGAACGTCGGCACTCGCCATGGCGACCAGGTGCTGCGCCATGCTTTTTCGAATGGCGATGGGCGTGGAGCGGTTGCGCATGACCATGCCGTGGAGCCGGATGATCTCTTCATCGGTGAGCGGACGGGTCAAGAGTCGATAGCCCACGCCGCGCTTGTACTCAATTTCGTATCCGGCATGGCGAAGTGCGGAGATGGCGGTGTAGATGCTGCGCCGCGCCGCCGAGATGGGCATGCGGGCGGGGTCGTCGGGATGGGCGAGGCGCCGGATCAACTCATCGGAAAGCATGGCCTTGTCCTCACCGGTGTTTTCGCTTAATAGTTGCAGGATGCGAACGGCGCGATAGGCTGCCATCGAGGCGGCGCCCCTCGTCGTGGTCTCGTAAGTTTCAACAGCGGTTTCGGTCATGGCGCCCACGTCCTTTCCGTTTTGGGTGGCGACGGTATGGAGCCTAGGACGCGGGGCTTTCCCAGGGGTGCAGGACGCCCTGGGCGGTCGGTAGCCGTCGGCAAGCGGCGGGTCGAGTTTTCAACAGCCCTGCCCAACTGACCAAAAACTTGCCAAAAGCTTGACGGATACCGTTGAAAAAAAGCGTCTCTCGACCGATGTCGAGAGACGCTTGCGCGATGAGCGTTGGCGTGTGGCGACGCGAGCTAGCGTCCGACGATTAGAAGTCGGCGTTGCCCACGGTGCGCGGGTGCGGCAGGACGTCGCGGATGTTGCCCACGCCGGTCAGGTACATGACCAGGCGCTCGAAGCCCAAGCCGTAGCCGGCGTGCTTGCAGGAACCATAGCGGCGCAGGTCCAGATAGTACTTGTACTGCTCGGGATTCATACCCAGGTCCTTGATGCGGGCCTCGAGCAGGTCCAGGCGCTCCTCGCGCTGGGAGCCACCGATGATCTCGCCGATGCCCGGCACCAGGCAGTCGGCGGCGGCGACGGTCTTGCCGTCGTCGTTCATGCGCATGTAGAAGGCCTTGATCTCGGCCGGGTAGTCGGTTACGAAGGTCGGGCGCTTAAAGTGCTCCTCGGTCAGGAAGCGCTCATGCTCGGTCTGCAGGTCGATGCCCCAGCTCACGGGATAGTCAAACTTGTGACCGGCGGCGACGGCCTGCTCCAGGATCTCGATGGCCTCGGTGTAGGTAACGCGGGCAAAGTCAGAGTTTGCCACGTGGTCCAGGCGCTCGATCAGGCCCTTGTCCACAAACTTGTTGAGCATGTTGAGCTCATCGGGGCAGGTGGCCATAACGTCCTTAAGGACGTACTTGAGCATGGCCTCGGCGTTATCCATGTAGTCGTTCAGATCGGCAAAGGCCATCTCGGGCTCGATCATCCAAAACTCGGCGGCGTGGCGCGTGGTGTTGGAGTTTTCGGCGCGGAAGGTGGGGCCAAAGGTATACACGTCGCCAAAGGCCATGGCAAAGTTCTCGGCATTGAGCTGGCCGGACACGGTGAGGCTCGCATGCTTGCCAAAGAAGTCCTGGCTCCAGTCGACCTCGCCGGACTCGGTGAGGGGCGGATTTTTGGGGTCGAGCGTGGTCACGCGGAACATCTCGCCGGCACCCTCGCAGTCGCTCGTGGTGATGATGGGGGTGTTGACGTAGACAAAGCCTTGCTCCTGGAAGAAGCGGTGGATGGCGGCAGCCGCGACAGAGCGGATGCGGAACACGGCGCGGAACAGGTTGGTGCGCGGGCGCAGGTGCTGCTGGGTGCGCAGGAACTCGACGGTTGCGCGCTTCTTCTGCAGCGGGTAATCCGGGGCGCTCGCGCCCTCGACCTCGATGGAAGTGGCAGAAAGCTCGAAAGGCTGGGGCGCATCGGGGGTCAGCTTGACGGTGCCGGTGCAAATGAGTGCGGCCGAGACGTTTTGATGGGCGATCTCGTCGTAGTTGTCGAGTGCCTCGCGGTTCATGACGACTTGCAGGTCGCGGAAGCAGCTGCCGTCGTTGAGCGTAACAAAGCCAAAGTTCTTCATGTCGCGGACGGACTTGACCCAGCCGGCGACGGTGACGGTCTGGCCGCCGAGCGACTCGGCGTCGGCATAGAGCTGCGCGATTTTGGTGCGGTTCACGTATCCTCCCATAACGGTTGAATGATAGTTATCCATACAGTTCGGTATTCTAGCAGCTCGGCTCATTTGGGCTATACAGATAAGGCATTGGCGGGATGGTTTTTCAAACGAAAAGCGCCCACGGCAAATGCTCGTGGGCGCTTTTCGTGTTGCCTTTTGGCTGTGTGGCGCGGGGCCTGGCTACTTGGTCTTGGCAACCAGCAGCGGATCGCCAAGCTTGACGAGCGGATTGCCGCCGATAAGCGTTCCGGACTCGCCGACGTGGTCGATGCTCTTGAGGCGGTCGAGCTCAGAGATGATGACGGTCACGATGTCCTCGTGACCGGCGGCCTTGATAGCGTCGCGGTCGAAGCTGATGAGCGGCTGGCCGGCCTTGACCGTGTCGCCCATCTCGACAAAGCGGGCAAAACCCTTGCCGTTCATTTCCACGGTGCCCAGGCCAACATGGATGAACACGCGAAGACCGTCCTCGGTGATCATGCCGATGGAGTGGTTGGTGACGGTGGTGGCGCCGATACGGCCGTTAGCGGGGGCGTAAATGGTGCCGGTAATGGGCTCGATGCCGTAGCCCTGGCCGAGCATGCCCGAGGCGATGGTCTCGTCGGGAACCTCACTCAGATTGACGAGCACGCCGTTGACAGGAGCGTAGATGACGCCTTCGCGGGTGGCGAAGCTTGCTGCGGGCGGAACGGACGCCTCGCCCGACGAAGTGAACGTGGACTTGAGCGAATCGAGCAGACCCATAGATGCCTCCAACGTATCAGGCGCGCATGTTGCACGCGTGTGGTTTGCCGGAAACGTTTCGTACGTGTTTCCCAGCACGGTCAGCGCTCCTATTTTACGCTGTCCAACGATACCTCTGAACAGCGATTTTGTGATATATCAGTTGAAGGCCAACTTATTGCGGGGGTGTTTCTGCGCCGCGGGCTCAAGTGGGGTACGCTAAGGTGCGAAAAACGAGTGCGCACGAATCGCACGGAGGGAGCACCTATGATTATTGAGAACCATGCGCTGTGGGGCGAGGAGCCGACCGAGGATTATCCGGCGACGTTTACGTATCTGGGTGCCGAGCCGCTGCCCGACAAGCCCAATGGCCGCCGCCCCGCGGTGATCATCTGCGGCGGAGGCGGGTTTACGCATATCGCTCCGCACGAGCAGGACCCGGTGGCGTTTGCGTTTTTGGACCGCGGCTACCAGGCCTTTGTGCTCAACTATGTGACGAGCGCCACGGGCGACGTGAGCTTTCCGCACCCGCAGGCGGACCTCGCCAAGATGGTCGCTACCGTGCGCGCCAACGCCGACGAGTGGCATGTCGATCCCAAGCGCGTGTGCATCGTGGGTTTCTCGGCGGGCGGCATGATCTGCGCCTCGTTGGCAACGCAGTGGAAGACCGGACCTTTCGCGGGCCTTGCCGGGGCTCGTCCGGAGGATATTCGTCCCGACGCCGTGGTGCTGGGTTATCCGTTGCTCGACCTTGCCTATGTGCGCGATATGCAGACGCGTGACCCGCGCATCGACCTGCGCGTGCCCAAGACGGGTGGCAAGACAGGGCGCGATTTGCTCAACGACTATCTGTCGATGGTGACGGGCGGCGAGGCGACCGATGAGCACCTGGCCGACATTTGCCCTACCACGCACGTTTCGCGCCAGATGCCCCCGACCTTTGTGTGGGGCGTTTCGGACGACAAGACGGCGCCGGTCGCGCAGGTCTACCCGTTTGCGCAGCGCATGGCCGAGGAGGGTGCTGCATGCGAGATACACGTCTTTGACCAGGGTGGCCACGGCCTTTCGCTCGGCAACGCCAATACCGCGGTCGACAACGAGGACAAGCAGGTTTCCGTCCGTCCCTGGATCCGCCTGGCCTTCCGCTTCCTGGAACGCCATATGTAAAAGTAGACTACTTGCCCGTTTCAAAAAGTCTGCTTAGAGGAGGAGCCATGCTTGAGGGTACGTATGTGGTTTTGGCCCAGACGCCGGTGGGGAGCAAGCGCGGCGAGGTGACGTTTTCACATGGGGTGAACGGCGCGCTCAGGGCAGTACTAAACGTCAGGGGTCTCAATATCGCTCTCTCGGGTGCCCGCGCTGAGTGCGATTTCTTTGAGCTCTCGGGTACTATCTCCCACGTCTTGATGGGCAAGGCGCCCTTTACATGCACGGGGTCGGTTGAGGGTGATCGACTCACTGCTACCGCGCGGTCGGGTTCCATTTCGATCTCGCTGAGCGGTATGCGCAAAGAGCTTTCGGGGCGCACCGCATAAAGTTTGCGCAGGTAAACATCGGTATTTGACTTTATATAATAGTTCAGAGCGCTATCATTTGTCGTTACGAGTTGGTTAGCCCCGGTAAACGGTTAACCGCGTCTAACGAAAGGATGAGCGCGTGAAGCTCGATACACTCGAGATTGGAAAGGACGCCGTTGTCGCATCGGTGGCATCGGACGATCAGGCACTCCGACAGCATATTTTGGACATGGGCCTAACGCCGGGCACCGAAGTCACCATGATGAAGTACGCTCCTATGGGCGACCCGCTCGAGATTCGCCTGCGTGGCTACGAGTTGACGCTGCGCAAGGACGATGCTGCTCGCATCGAGCTCGTGGGTGTTCACGACACAGACACGGGTCCGCGCACTAACGCCGCAATCGGCACGACGGAGCACCCGGCACTTGGCGAGGGGACGTATTCGCCCCGTGCTGCCAAGACGGCCGTGCCCGAGGGCGCACCGCTGCATTTTGCCCTCGCCGGCAACCAAAACTGCGGTAAGACCACGCTGTTCAACCAGCTTACGGGCTCCAACCAGCACGTCGGTAACTTTCCCGGCGTGACGGTCGACCGCAAGGACGGCACCATCCGTAACCATCCCGAGGCAAGCGTTACCGACCTGCCCGGCATCTATTCGCTGTCTCCGTACACGGGCGAAGAGATCGTCAGCCGCCAATTCATCTTGGACGAAGACCCCGACGCCATCATCGACATCATCGACGCCACCAACATCGAGCGTAACCTGTACCTGACGCTGCAGCTTATGGAGCTCGATCGTCCCATGGTCATCGCGCTCAACATGATGGACGAGGTGACGGCCAACGGCGGCGCCGTGGACGTCAACCTGCTCGAGAGCCTGTTGGGCGTGCCCGTTGTCCCCATTAGCGCTGCCCGCAACGAGGGTATCGGCGAGCTGGTGGATCATGCCTTGCACGTGGCGCGGTTCCGTGAGCGCCCCGGTCGCCTGGACTTCTGTGCGCCCGATGGTCCAGACGGCGGTGCACTGCATCGCTGCATCCACGGCATTGCCAACCTGATCGAGGACCATGCCGCGACGGCGCACATTCCCGTGCGTTTTGCGGCGACCAAGCTGGTTGAGGGCGACGAGCTGGTGACCGAGGCACTTCATCTGGATCGCAACGAGCTTGACGCCATCGAGCACATCATTACCCAGATGGAGGGCGAGGCCGGCACCGACCGTCTATCTGCGCTGGCCGACATGCGCTTCGGCTTTATCGGCGACGTGTGCGGGCGCTGCGTCGTAAAGCCGCACGAGAGCCGCGAGCACGTGCGCTCCGTCAAGATTGACCGCATCCTGACAGGTCGTTACACAGCCATTCCGGCGTTCCTGGTGATCATGGGCCTCGTCTTTTGGCTGACGTTTGGCGTGATCGGCGCGGCGTTGCAGGGACTTATGGAGGACGGCATCGCTGCCATCATCGCCTCGGCCGATGCGGGTCTCAAGGCGTTCGGCACCAACGACGTGGTGCGCTCGCTGGCCGTCGACGGTGTTCTCACGGGCGTGGGCAGCGTGCTGACCTTCCTGCCGATCATCGTCGTGCTCTTCTTGTTCCTCTCCATTCTGGAAGACTCGGGCTACATGGCGCGCGTGGCCTTTGTCATGGATAAGGTATTGCGTCGCTTTGGCCTGTCGGGCCGCAGCTTTGTGCCCATGCTCGTCGGTTTTGGCTGCACCGTGCCGGCTATCATGTCGACCCGTACGCTCCCATCCGAGCACGACCGCAAGATGACGGTCATGCTCACGCCGTTCATGAGCTGTTCGGCCAAGTTGCCGGTCTACGGTCTGCTGTGCGGGGCGTTTTTCCCGCAGGCGACAGTTCCCGCCATGGTCTCGCTCTATCTGATTGGCATTGCGGTCGGATGCATAGCGGCTTTGGTGCTCAACCGCACGGCATTTAAGGGCGACCCGGTGCCGTTTATCATGGAGCTCCCCAATTACCGCCTGCCGAGCGTTAAGACGACGGTGATGCTGGCATGGGATAAGGCCAAGGACTTTATTACCAAGGCCTTTACCATTATCTTTGCCGCCACCGTGGTCATCTGGTTCCTCCAGACGTTCGATATCCGCTTTAATGTGGTCGCCGATCAGTCGCAGAGTCTGCTTGCCGGTCTGGGTAGCATCATCGCGCCGGTGTTGGCCCCACTCGGTTTTGGCGACTGGCGTGCGTCGACGGCGCTCGTCACCGGACTCATTGCCAAGGAGAGCGTCATCTCGACGCTCACGGTGCTTTTGGGCGCAACGTCGCCCGCGGCGCTGTCGACCATGTTTTCGCCGTTTACCGCCTACGTGTTCCTGGTCTTTACGCTGCTGTACCCGCCCTGCGTAGCGGCAATCGGCGCCGTCAAGAGCGAGTTGGGCGCGCGCTATGCCGTGGCCGTGTTCGCGTTTCAGGTGACGGTCGCCTGGATCGTGGCGTTTGTCGTGCATTCGGCGGGCATATTGCTGGGGCTGGCTTAGTTATTTATTGATGGCGCAACCTCTGTGTATTGAGTTGATTACGGCCCCGCATCTGTTGCTGACGGATGCGGGGCCGTTGCTATATAATCGCCCATCGCTCAAGACAATCGGAGGGGGTTCCTACATGACTCAGGCAAGACAAGATGGCATCTCGCTCAAGCAGTGGCTCCCGCTTATCGGGCTTGCCTGCTGTTCGTTCGTGTTCAACACATCAGAGTTCATGCCCATTGGCCTTCTGACTGATATTGCCGCATCGTTCTCGCTCACCGAGGCCCAGGCAGGCATCATGATTTCGGTCTACGCCTGGGGTGTCATGCTGCTGTCGCTGCCACTCATGGTGTTTGCCTCGCGCTTTGAGTTCAAGCGGATGCTGCTGGGCGTTTTGGCCGTGTTTTCGCTCGGCCAGTTCTTGTCCGCCTTGGCGCCCACCTATCCTATTTTGGTTTGCGCGCGTCTGGTGGTCGCCTGCGCGCATGCCGTGTTCTGGTCGGTCGCCTCGATCATGGCTTCGCGCCTGGTCGACACCCGCCATGGGGCGCTCGCCATCAGCATAATCGCCACGGGCTCGTCCATCGCGCAGATTTTTGGCCTGCCGATCGGCCGCGCCATCGGGCTGGCCGTGGGCTGGCGCATGACATTCGCCGTGGTCGGTGCCTTCTCTGCCGCCGCGGTGGTGTACCAAGCCGCGGTGTTTCCGGCTATGCCGGCGGGTGAGCGCTTTACCGTCAAACAGCTGCCCGTGCTGCTCAAGAACCCGTTCCTGATCGCGCTCTACACGGTCACGGTCTTTATGGCAACCGGCTATTATGCGGGTTACAGCTATATCGAGCCGTTCCTGGCGCAGGTCGCGCACGTCGACGCAAGCGCTATTACCATGACGCTGACGGCGTTCGGCTGCTCTGGTCTGCTCGGAAGCTGGCTGTTCGGCCGTCTGTTCGATGGGCATCGCTTCCCGTTCTTGGCTATCACGCTCTCCGGCGTGCCGGTGGCTCTGCTGCTCATGGGTCCGGTTGCACCGTCGCTCGTCGCCGTTCTCGCTGTTTGCGCGCTATGGGGCTGCTGCGCCACGGCCTTTAACGTGGCGTTTCAGGCCGAGCTCATCAAGTACACACCGGCGGATTCGTCGGCCGTCGCCATGTCGATCTTCTCGGGCCTGTTCAATCTGGGTATCGGCACGGGCACCGCAATCGGTGGCGCCGTGGTTTCGGGTCCCGGTATCGCTTGGATTGGCTTCGCGGGCGGGGCGATTACCGTCGTGGGCGTCATCCTCGCCATCACGGTGCTGTTCCCGGCCATACGCCGCGCAAAGCCCGTCGCCTAATCACGTCCCCTCATCAGCTGCGGTGGAATAGCTCCTGTTTAAGGCCTCTGAAGGCCCAAGCAGGAATTATTTCACCGCAACTTATTTTGGGGGAGGGGATACGCGGCGGGCATACAATGGATGTCGTTGTGTTGAGCTTACCGGGAGGTTGCTATGTGGGCATACGAGACGACGTTCTATCAGATCTATCCGCTGGGCTTTTGCGGAGCTCCGCGCGAAAACGCCGCGCCCGTTGCCGAAGATGAGCTCGCCCAGGCTGCCAACGCAGCGCCCAACCCCGATGCGCCCATCATGAAGATCGCCCAATGGGCCGACTACCTGCAAGAGCTCGGCATCGGTGCTGTGCTCATTAACCCGCCGCTCGAATCCGACAGCCATGGCTACGACACGCGCAGCCTGCGCCATATCGACCGTCGCCTGGGTGGGGATGCCGATTTTGCCGCCGTGTGCGAGACGCTGCACGCCCATGGCATCCGCGTGGTGCTCGATGCGGTCTTCAACCATGTGGGCCGTGGCTTTTGGGCCTTCCGCGATGTGCAGGAGCGCAAGTGGGACTCGCCCTACAAGGATTGGTTCCACATCAGCTTTGACGGCGACTCCTGCTATGGCGATGGCTTTTGGTACGAGGGCTGGGAAGGCCATTTTGAGCTCGTGAAGCTCAACCTGCAAAACCCCGCCGTGGTCGATTACCTGCTCGAGTCCGTGCGCCGTTGGGCCGACGTCTTTGGCGTCGACGGCCTGCGCCTGGACGTTGCCTATATGCTCGACCGCGACTTTATGCGCCGCCTGCACGCCTTTGCCCGTGAGCTCAAGCCCGACTTTGTGCTGATCGGCGAGACGCTCCACGGCGACTACAACCAGATCGTCAACGACGAGATGCTCGACTCCTGCACCAACTACGAGTGCTACAAGGGCCTGTACTCCAGCTTTAACTCGGTCAATATGTTCGAGATCGCGCACTCGCTGCACCGCCAGTTTGGCGGTGACCCGTGGTGCATTTATCGCGGCAAGCATCTGCTGTCGTTTGTCGACAACCACGATGTGCCGCGCCTGGCGAGCATCCTTACCGACAAGTCCTGTCTGCGCCCCGCTTATGGCATGCTCTTTGGCATGCCGGGCATTCCGTGCGTCTACTATGGCAGCGAGTGGGGGATTCCTGGCGAAAAGGGCGGCCCCGATGGTGACTGGGCGCTGCGACCTGCGCTCGATGAGCCTGCGCCCAACGAGCTGACGGCCTTCATCAAGCAGCTCGCGCACCTGCGCTCGGCAGACGACGCGGCGGCCCGTGCCCTCAACTATGGTGCCTATCGCAACGTGGTGATTCAGAACAAGCAGCTGCTGTTCGAGCGCGCCTGCGACGACGCGACGGTGCTCGTGGCGGTCAATGCCGTGAACGAGCCCTATACCTTTGGAGCCGGCGAGCTCAACGGCTCCTTTGCCGACCTACTTGCCGACGGCGCGCCCACAGTCGAGCTAACGGGTGCCCTTGAGCTTGCACCCTACGAGGTGCGCTATCTGTTGAGGGCCTAGGCCATGGCTGCGTCCGACGAGGGCTATCAACATATTGAGCATGGGTTTGAGCCTGTGTTCGACCAGCACTCGCGCGTTTTGGTGCTCGGATCGTTTCCCTCGGTGCTTTCGCGCGCCAACGCCTTTTATTACGGCAACCCTCAGAATCGCTTTTGGCGTGTGATGGCCGCGTGCCTCGGTGTGCCCGTGCCGCCCAACGAGGGAGACTCTTTGGCGAGCGGCGAGCCCGCGACGCTCGACGCCTCGGTTGCTGCCAAGCGGGCTATGCTGCTCAACGGCGGCGTGGCCCTGTGGGACGTGATCGAGAGCTGTGACATCAAGGGCTCAAGCGACGCGAGCATCAAAAACGTCGTTCCGGCGCATGTCGAGCGCATTACCGATGTCACGCCGATTGAGGTCGTTATCTGCAACGGCGGCGCGGCCGGGCGGCTCTACAAACGCTATCTACAAGAGCGGACGGGGCTACCCGCCATCGTGCTGCCGTCGACGAGTCCTGCCAACGCGGCGTGGCGTTTGGAGCGGCTTGTCGAGCGTTGGAGTGAAGCCGTTGACTGGGCTGTTATTTAATTTAGATTTTTGTTTGAGCGTGGGCGCCCAGACGTTTCAGAACGCCTCGCCAGATCGGCGCGGGCACGGCTGGCTCGGTGCAAATCATGCCGTCGGCGTCGACGTCCTCGGCATTACCACCACCAAGTCGCTGCGCATGCTCAACCGAACAGCCCATACGAACGGCGCCTACGAGCTTGTCCATCGCTTCCGAAAACGGTCGCCGCAAGAGTCCCATGCGCGGTGAGTGACGAAGCGCCGCGAAGCCGCTGCCGGTACAGACGACAACGCCGCCGCACCATGACAGCCCACGAAGGTCGCACGTCGCTCGCAGACGCACGACGAGCCCGTGTGCTCGCTCGAGGCCGCCGACGTCGGCCTGGACAACAACATAGGCACGCGTCCCTGCGCCGCCAAAGCGGTCGAGCATCTGCTTAATGGGCGCCATCGCTTCATCATTGGGTGCATCTTCAATGGCGAACACAATGCCATCGGCGGCACCGGCAACGCTGCCGGAATCATCCGCCTCCAAAACGACCGGGTGGGGGAGCACAGTGCCGGAAAGCTGTGCATAGGCGGCGATGGCATCCTGCAGGTCCCAGAGCAAAAACTCAAGATCGGCGCTCTCGGAAATACTGACAAACGCGATGTTATGCAGTGTTTTTGGTACATCGCCGCGTGCGGTCGTCTCCATGCCGTCTCCTTTCCGGTTGGTTTCCGTTTAGGTTACACCGTCCGGCGGCGCCCCGCCGCGCTATCCTAGTGCAACCCTTACGAAAGGAACGTCATGCGTCTGCCCATGAACACCTCGCTTGCCACGCTTAAGCCCTCCGGTATCCGCCGGATCAACGCGCTCGCCGCCCAGCATCCGGGGTGCATCGCGCTCGCGCTAGGCGAGCCCGATTTTCCCACGCCCGATGTGATTAGCGCCGAGGTGACTGCTTCGTTGGACCGCGGCGACACGCACTATCCGCCCAACAACGGTCGCCCCGCCCTGCGTGAGGCGTTATCTGCCTACATGGGGGACGCGGGCCTTATGTTTTCGGCCGACGAGGTCATCCTGACCGACGGCGCGACCGAGGCCCTGTCGGCAACATTCATGGCTATGCTCAACCCCGGCGACGAGGTCATTATTCCCACGCCGGCCTTTGGCCTGTACGAGAGCATCGTTGTGGCCAATCACGCCAAAGCGGTCTTTTTGGATACGGAGCCTGCGCAATTTCAGATTGACGAGGATGCGCTTCGCGCCTGTGTGACCCCGGCGACCAAGGCCGTCGTTATCTGCTCGCCCAACAATCCCACGGGCTGCATTCTCAACGCGGCATCGCTCGACGCCGTGGCGCGCGTAGCGGAGCAGTCGGGCATCTACGTAGTCTGCGACGACGTATACAACCGCCTCGTCTATGTGGACGGCTACGAGCGCTTCGCCCAGCGACACCCGGAGCTGCGCGAGCAGACGGTCGTCATCGAGAGTTTCTCCAAGCCCTGGGCCATGACCGGCTGGCGCCTGGGTTGGCTCGCGGCAGCGGCACCCGTCATCGCCGAGATCGCAAAAGCTCACCAATACCTAGTATCGAGCGCCGTCTCCTTCGAGATGGACGCCGCAGCCCGAGCCCTGACCGTCGACCCAACCCCCATGCTCAAAGTCTACCGAGCCCGCCGCGAACGCGTACTCGCAGCCTTAAACGCCATGGGCCTCGACGTAGTAGAGCCCGCAGGAGCCTTCTACACTTTCCCGAGCATCAAAAAGTTCGGCCTAACCAGCGAAGACTTCTGCATCAAAGCCATCGAAGAGGCAAACGTAGCCCTAGTCCCGGGCGACTGCTTCGGCACCGAAGGCCACATCCGCCTAAGCTACTGCGTCTCCGACAAAGACCTAGACGAAGGCCTCCACCGCCTGTCCACCTTCGTTTCAACCCTGTAGCCATCAGGGACGCAACGCATCAGCCTACCGACATAAGGGTTATGCGTGGGGCGCGTCGCTCAACGGGCGCGAGGATTCGCAGCAAAGTTACCGCAGCTCCGGTCCGAGGGGCCGGGTTGAGATTTTCGTAGATTCCGCACGAGCCGAAGGCCACTTAATGTGGCCTTCGTGCGAGCCAGGACTTGACCGAGCGAAAATCTCAACCCGGCCCCTCGGACCGGAGCGTATGCAGGGTTTGTGTACGAATCCTCGCGCCCGTTGACCGACGCCAGGGTCCCCGCCATAATACTTTCGGTTCACGCACGAATCCGCTGCCAGAGACAGCCGGTGCAAACGGGCATCGCCCGCGAGCTTAATGGGACATCCCGCCAGCCGAGGTGGTCGAGTAGATATGTCTTCTCGCCCCCGTCGCTCATGCAGCGCGGGGGCTTTCTTTTTGGACATGCCCCCGTCACGTCCTTGTGGCGGACCGTGCCCGGAAAGAATTCGAGGAGGTGTAATTCATGCCCCAGCAGTACAAAATCGACAAGGTTGCAGAGATCGAGTCCCGTATCGCCGAGAACGCCGGTCTGTTCGTCGTCAACTACAACGGTCTGACGGTTAAGCAGGCTCAGGAGCTGCGTCATCAGCTTCGCGAGTGCGGCGCCGAGATGAAGGTCTACAAGAACAACCTGGTCAAGATCGCTCTCAAGAACCAGGAGCAGCCCGAGATCGACGAGATCCTCGCCGGCCCCGTCGCTTATGTGTTCTACGAGACCGAGCCGGTCGAGGCCGCTAAGGCCCTTAAGGACTTCTCCGCTAAGTCCAAGGGCGTCCTTGAGATCAAGGGCGGTATCTCCGACGGCAAGGCCGTTTCCGCTGATGATGTTAAGGCTATCGCCGAGCTGCCCACCAAGGATCAGCTTCTCGGCCAGATCGCCGGTCTCATCTCCGGTTTCGCTCGCGACATCGCTGTCTGCGTCAACGGCGTTTCCTCTGGTCTCGCTCGTTCGATCCAGCAGGTCTCCGAGCAGAAGGCAGCCTAGTCGCTGTTTTCACCCGCGGCGGCAACGCCGCACCCCTGGCGCATTCGCGCCGTGTTTTAACTGATCTCCGTGCACAGACACGGAAACCGAAAGGACTTAGAAATGGCTAAGCTTACCACCGATGAGATCATCGATGCTCTTAAGGAAATGACCCTTCTCGAGGCTTCCGAGCTCGTTAAGGCTATCGAGGACACCTTCGGCGTTTCCGCCGCTGCTCCTGCCGCTGTTGTCGCCGCTCCCGCTGCTGGCGCTGCTGAGGCCGAGGAGAAGACCGAGTTTGACGTCGTGCTCGAGGGCTTCGGCGACAACAAGATCCAGGTCATCAAGGCCGTCCGTGAGCTCACCAACCTTGGCCTGAAGGAGGCCAAGGAGGTCGTCGAGGGCGCTCCCAAGGCTGTTCTCGAGGGTGCCAAGAAGGAGGACGCCGAGGCTGCCAAGGAGAAGCTCGAGGCTGCTGGCGCTGCTGTCACCCTCAAGTAATCAGGCTTTCTCGCCAGATTTCTTTGCAGACGGGGTTCGCATTGCGAGCCCCGTCTTTTTTGTTTTTCGGTCCCTCGGCATCGGTTGCTCAAACTGCCATGTTCTGTGATTTGCGTCGTATCGGGTGCCCTGCCGTTGGGCAATAAAATTGCACCATTCGAGCAATAATTTGCGTTGACCTGCTGAAGAATTGTCTCTGCCTTGTAGCGACATATAGTTCCAGCGGTAAGATGCTTGGGTATCGCAATTTGGTCTGCGGCTGTGTGCCGCACGCATGGGGCGCTTTTGCGCCTGCGAAAGGATCTTTGAATAACATGAAGGCAATCATCCCCGCCGCCGGTCTTGGCACGCGTTTTCTGCCTGGCACCAAGTGCACGCCCAAAGAGATGCTGCCGGTGCTCGACAAGCCCGTCATTCAGTACGTCGTCGAGGAGGCACTCGACCCCGAGGAGGTCGACGACGCCATCATCGTTACTTCTCCCGGCAAGCCCGAGCTGCTGAACTACTTCCAGCCCGACCGTTCGCTCGAGAACCTGCTGCGCGAGCGCGGCAAGAACGCCTATGCCGATGCCGTCGCCCACGCTGGCGGTATGCCGGTCGACTTCCGTTATCAGTACGAGCCCAAGGGCCTCGGCCATGCTATTCGCTCTGCTGCCGACGCCGTGGCAGGGGAGAACTTCCTGGTTCTTCTGGGCGACTACGTTGTGCCTAACCGCGATATCTGCGACAAGATGCTCGCCGTTTCCAAGGAGCACGGTGGCGCTTCGGTTATCGCCGTCGCTGCTTGCTCGCCCGAGGAAGTCAGCCGCTACGGCGTTATCGCTGGCGAGCGCGTCGGTTCGCTCGAGGGCGCCGAGGACGTTGCCGATGCCGAGCCGGGCGCTGTCTGGCGTATCGGCGGTCTGGTTGAGAAGCCCGCTCCCGAGGCCGCTCCGTCCAACCTGTACATCGTCGGTCGCTACCTGCTGAGCCCGCTGGTCATGGACCTGCTGGCAGATCAGCAGGCCGGCAAGGGCGGCGAGATCCAGCTCACCGACGCCATGGCCCGTTCGCTCGACCGCGAGGCCATGTACGCCGTCGTCATCGACCCGCTGTCGGGCTACGACACCGGCACTCCCTCTGGCTGGATGGCCACCAACGCCCTCATGGCTGCAAGCGACCCCCGCTTTGCCGATGCCTTCTGGGACGCTATCGACGAGCGCGGCGGATTGATGCGCAAGTAAGCCTTCGGGCACCGACATTTACGGGCGTGGACCTCGGTTCGCGCCCGTTTTTTATAAGAGCTGCGATTGCTGGCTCTCTGTTCACAGAAAATATATGAACAGATGTTCGATACACATACATCTACCTGCGTGTTTTCTGTCGAAAAACTTTGCTACTCCAAAAACTCAATCGCGTCAAGGCTTTTCTTGCCCAACGGTCGGTACCTGATAAACTATTAGGTTGCGATAACTGGCGAAGCTATGCCTCGCCAACCCACCGAGCATTTCCGTGAAGGAGGAAAAACCTGGTGACCTACGCATACACTGCCACTGAGCGCAAGCGCGTCAGCTTCGGGAAAATCCCGGAGGCCATGGAGCTCCCCAACCTTATCTCTGTTCAAAGGGAATCCTTTGAGCGTTTTAAGGACGAGGGTCTTCGTGAGGCGTTCAAGGAATCCAGCCCCATCCAGAGCCAGAACCATGTTCTCGAGGTTACCTTCGGCGAGCATCAGTTCGGCGACCCCGCGCACACCGTCGAGGAGTGCCGCGAGAAGGACATGACGTATCAGGCCCCGCTTCTGACCGATGTTCGTCTCACCAACAAGGAGACCGGCGAGATCAAGGAGCAGCTCGTCTTTATGGGCGACTTCCCCATGATGACCGATCAGGGCACCTTCATCATCAACGGTACCGAGCGTATCGTCGTCTCGCAGCTCGTCCGCTCCCCGGGCGTGTACTACAGCTCCGAGATGGATTCGGGCAAGCAGATCTACAAGGCCCAGATCATCCCGTCCCGCGGTGCCTGGCTTGAGTTTGAGGTCGACAAGCGCGACCAGCTCATGGTCTCCATCGACCGTAAGCGCAAGCAGAGCGCCACGATGTTCCTGCGCGCCCTTGGCATCGCCGTCACCAACGACGACATCATCGAGCTGCTCGGCAACTCCGATGTGATCAAGCGCACCCTGGAGCGCGACACCGCCCTCACCCGCGAGGACGCCCTCATCGAGATCTACCGTCGCCTGCGCCCAGGCGAGCCTCCCACCGTGGACGCTTCCCGCAGCCTGCTCGAGGGCCTGCTCTTTAACCCGCAGCGCTACGATCTGGCCCGCGTCGGTCGTTACAAGGTCAACAAGAAGCTCAACCTCACCACCGAGGAAGAGGTCACGGTGCTCACCGACGAGGATATCGTCGCGACGCTGCGCTACCTGCTGTCCCTCGCTGCCGGCGAGCAGGGCTTCAAGGTCGACGACATCGACCACTTTGGCAACCGCCGTATCCGCACCGTTGGCGAGCTCGTCGCCAACCAGTTCCGTATCGGCATGAGCCGTATGGAGCGCGTCGTCCGTGAGCGCATGAGCTCCCAGGACATCGACGAGATCACCCCGCAGTCGCTCATCAACATCCGCCCGATCGTGGCCTCCATCAAGGAGTTCTTCGGTTCCTCGCAGCTCTCGCAGTTCATGGACCAGGCGAACCCCCTGACCGGTCTGACCCACAAGCGCCGTCTGTCCGCACTCGGCCCTGGTGGTCTTGCCGGCCACAAGTCCGGCTCCAGCCGCCGCACCAACGTGCCGACGGCCGTCCGTGACGTTCACAACTCGCACTACAGCCGCATGTGCCCGATCGAGACCCCCGAAGGCCCCAACATCGGCCTGATCGGCTCGCTCGCCCTCTACGCCCGCGTCAACGAGTATGGCTTCATCGAGGCCCCGTTCCGTCGCGTCGAGAACGGCGTTGCCACCGACCAGATCGACTGGATGACCGCTGACGAGGAAGAGAAGCACGTCATCGCGCCGGCCAACACGCCGCTCGATCCCAAGACCAACGAGTTCATCACGACCGATGCTGAGGGCAAGCTTGTCCGCCCGCACACCGTGATCGCCCGTACCCGCGACTTCGACGGCTCCTTCGGCGCTCCCGCCGACGTGCCCGTCGAGGACGTCGACTACATGGACGTCTCGCCGCGTCAGATGCTCTCCGTCGCAGCCACGCTGATCCCGTTCCTCGAGCACGACGACGCCAAGCGTACGCTGATGGGCGCCAACATGCAGCGTCAGGCCGTGCCGCTGGTTCACCCCGCCGCTCCCTATGTCGGTACCGGCATGGAGCGTCGCGCCGCCCTGGACTCCGGCGAGGTCACCCTGGCCAAGAACGCCGGCGAGGTCATCTTTGCCGACGCCGCCAAGATTATCGTCAAGCATGCCGGTGGCATGGACGAGTATCATCTGGCCAAGTACCAGCGCTCCAACCAGTCCACCTGCATCAACCACCGTCCGCTCGTGCGCGTCGGTGACACCGTTGAGCAGGGCGAGCCCCTGGCTGACGGTCCTTCGACCGATCATGGCGAGCTCGCACTGGGTCAGAACCTCACTGTGGCCTACATGCCGTGGGAAGGCTTTAACTACGAGGACGGTATCGTCGTGTCCGAGCGCCTGGTGGCCGAGGACCTGCTGACGACCATCAACATCACCCGTCACGAGATCGACGCCCGCGACACCAAGCTCGGCCCCGAGGAGATCACCCGCGAGATCCCGAACCTCTCCGAGGACATGCTTGCCAACCTCGACGAGGACGGCATCATCCGCATCGGCGCCGAGGTCGGCCCTGGCGACATCCTGGTCGGCAAGGTCACGCCTAAGGGCGAGAGCGCTCTGACCGCCGAGGAGCGCCTGCTGCGCGCCATCTTCGGTGCCAAGGCCCACGATGTCCGCGACACCTCCCTTAAGATGCCTCACGGCGCTTACGGCCGCGTCATCGACGTCGTCCGCTTTAGCCGCGAGAACGGCGACGACCTGGCCCCCGGCGTCAACGAGCAGGTGCGCGTCTACGTCGCCCAGCGTCGTAAGATCCAGCAGGGCGATAAGATCGCCGGCCGCCACGGCAACAAGGGCGTTATCTGTAACGTTCTGCCGGTCGAGGACATGCCCTACATGGCTGACGGTACCCCGATCGACGTTATCCTCAACCCGCTGGGCGTTCCTTCGCGTATGAACGTCGGCCAGCTGCTCGAGTGCCACCTTGGCTGGGCTGCTGCCTGCGGTTGGGATACCGAGCAGGCCGACTCCGACAAATACGTCCCCGGTCCGTTCTTCACCGCCACGCCCGTCTTCGACGGCGCCAAGGAGGACGAGATCGCCGAGGTCATCCGTCGTGCCAACAAGAACATGCTCAACAAGGCCACCGCTGCCTTTGGCGATCACATGCGCCCCGAGTTCGTCACCCAGCTTGACGAGCGCGGCAAGACCCGTCTGTTCGACGGCCGTACCGGCGAGGAGTTCCGCGAGCCCATTACCGTGGGTACGTCCTACATCCTCAAGCTCGGCCATATGGTCGACGACAAGATCCACGCCCGTTCGACTGGCCCTTACAGCCTGGTTACCCAGCAGCCTCTGGGCGGCAAGGCCCAGTTCGGCGGCCAGCGCTTCGGCGAGATGGAAGTTTGGGCACTGTACGCTTACGGTGCTTCCAACGTCCTGCAGGAGATCCTGACCGTCAAGTCCGACGATACCGTGGGCCGCGTCAAGACCTACGAGTCCATCGTCAAGGGCGAGAACGTTCCTGTCCCGGGTATCCCCGAGTCCTTCAAGGTTCTCGTCAAGGAGATCCGCTCCCTCGCGCTGGACATCGAGCCCATGCACGATGCCGACGAGGACGCCTCCGCCCCTGTGACCGCCGAGGAGACCTCTGCTCTCGACGACCTGGCTGCGCTCGCCGGCGTTGACACCGACGTCGAGGCCGAGGATGCCGAGACCGCCGAGGCACCCGAGGCTGTCGCCGCCACGACCACTGATAAGGAGTAGTTGACTGTGGCAGATTTCGAAGCTACTGATTTTGACTCGGTAAAGATCTCCCTTGCCTCCGCCGACCAGATCCGTTCCTGGTCGCACGGTGAGGTCAAGAAGCCGGAGACCATCAATTACCGTACCCTCAAGCCCGAGAAGGACGGCCTGTTCTGCGAGAAGATCTTCGGTCCCGCCAAGGACTGGGAGTGCTCCTGCGGCAAGTACAAGGGCATCCGCTTTAAGGGCATCGTCTGCGAGCGCTGCGGCGTCGAGGTCACCTCGGCCAAGGTGCGTCGCGACCGCATGGGCCACATCGAGCTCGCCGCTCCCGTGTCCCACATCTGGTACTTCAAGAGCCCCACGAGCTTCCCGATGAGCCGTATGCTCGACATCAAGTCCAAGGACCTCGAGAAGGTTCTGTACTTTGCCAGCTACATCATCACCGAGGTTGACTATGAGGCCCGCGAGGCCGACGCCGACGACCTGCGCGAGGAGCTCGCCGCCGATCTGGAAGAGATCGATGCCGAGTGCGCCCGCCAGATCGAGTCCCTCAAGGAGCAGGGCGACCCCGAGAACTTTGACGAGTTCTCCGACGAGGAGCCGCTGACCCCCGAGGAGATCGCCTCCGGCATCGTCGACATCGAGGAAGAGTGCAAGGACGAGAAGCAGCTCCGCACGGACGCCTTCAACGCCTTCATGAAGCTCACCGAGCGCGACCTCATCTCCGATGAGCCGCTGTTCCGCGAGATGACCCGCTACTACTCCATGTACTTCAAGGGTGGCATGGGTGCCGAGGCCGTCCGCGACCTGCTCGCTGCCATCGACCTTCCTTCCGAGGCCGAGAAGCTCAAGGCCATCATCGCCGACGAGGATTCCCAGAAGCAGAAGCGCGAGAAGGCCGTCAAGCGCCTCGAGGTCGTTGACGCCTTCCTGAAGGGTGGCAACAGCCCCGCGAACATGATCCTGGACGTCATCCCGGTCATTCCGCCCGATCTGCGCCCGATGGTCCAGCTCGACGGTGGTCGCTTTGCCGCGTCCGACCTCAACGACCTGTATCGTCGCGTGATCAACCGTAACAACCGACTCAAGCGCCTGCTCGACCTGGACGCCCCTGCGATCATCGTGAACAACGAGAAGCGCATGCTCCAGGAGTCCGTGGACGCCCTGTTCGACAACGGTCGTCGTGGTCGCCCGGTCTCTGGCCGTGGCGGTCGCCCGCTCAAGTCGCTCGCCGAGGCCCTCAAGGGCAAGCAGGGCCGTTTCCGTCAGAACCTGCTGGGTAAGCGTGTCGACTACTCCGGCCGTTCGGTTATCGTTACCGACCCCAAGCTGCTGCTGCACCAGTGCGGTCTGCCCAAGACCATGGCGCTGGAGCTCTTCAAGCCCTTCGTCATGAAGCGCCTGGTCGAGCTTGGCAAGGTCGAGAACATCAAGGGCGCCAAGCGCGCTATCGACCGCGGTGCCACCTTTGTGTGGGATATCCTCGAAGAGGTCATCGACGGCCGCGTCGTGCTGCTCAACCGCGCACCGACCCTGCACCGTCTGTCCATCCAGGCCTTTGAGCCGGTTCTGGTCGAGGGCAAGGCTATCCACCTGCACCCGCTGGTCTGCTCGCCCTTCAACGCCGACTTCGACGGCGACCAGATGTCTGTCCACGTGCCGCTGTCCAGCCAGGCTCAGGCCGAGGCCCGCGTGCTCATGCTCTCTGCGAACAACCTGCGCTCGCCGGCATCCGGCAAGCCGGTCAACATCCCCTCGCAGGACATGATCATCGGTGTGTACTACCTCACCCAGGTCCGCGACGGTCTGCCGGGCGAGAACCACGTGTTCTCGAGCTTCGACGACGCGCTGCACGCCTATGACTGCCGCTCCGAGGTCGACATGCAGGCCAAGATTCAGGTCCGCGTGTCCGCCGAGAACGCCAACGTCATCAACGAGGACGGCACCCGTATCTTCCGCGTCAAGAATGGCAAGAACGAGTTTGTCGACTACGACGTCACCGGTAACAAGACCGCACGCTTCGAGACCTCTATCGGTCGCATCATCTTCAACCGCCAGTGCCTGCCCGAAGACTACGAGTTCATGAACTACAAGATGGTCAAGGGCGACGTGGCCAAGCTGGTTGCCGACTGCTGCGATCGTTACCCCGAGGCCAAGGTCGGTCCGATCCTCGACGCCATCAAGTACTCCGGCTTCCACTACGCTACCCGCGCCGGCCTCACCATCTCGGTGTGGGACGCTCTCATCCCTGCCGAGAAGCAGGAGCTGCTCGACCGCGCCCAGGCTAACGTCGACCAGATCAACGAGTACTTCGAGGAGGGCTTCATCAACGAGACGGAGCGCCACATCGAAGTCGTTAACGAGTGGACCGCTTGTACCGACAAGGTCGCAGCGCTCATGCTCGACTTGTTCGACGAGGAGAACCCGCTCTACATGATGGCCGACTCCGGCGCCCGTGGTTCTAAGACCCAGCTGCGTCAGCTCGGCGGCATGCGTGGCCTGATGGCAGACATGTCCGGCGAGACGATCGACCTTCCCATTAAGGCGAACTTCCGCGAGGGCCTGCTGCCGCTCGAGTACTTCATTTCGACCTACGGCGCCCGTAAGGGCCTGGTCGATACCGCATCCCACACCTCGGACTCTGGTTACCTGACCCGTCGTCTGGTCGACGTGGCCCAAGACGTCATCGTCCGCGAGGAGGACTGCGGTACGCACGAGGGCGTCACCTACAACCTCATCATCCCCGGCACCACCGACCTCAACACCGACCTCGTCGGCCGTTGCTTCATTGAGGACGTCGTGGCTCCCGATGGCACCGTGCTCTTTGAGCAGGACGGCTACATCGAGAAGGTCGCTGACATCCAGAAGATGGTCGATGCCGGCCTTAAGAAGGTCAAGCTTCGCGCGCTGCTCACCTGCCGCTCCAAGTACGGCGTGTGCCAGAAGTGCTACGGCTGGGATCTTTCCACCCGTCGTCCGGTCGCCATCGGTACCGCGGTCGGCATTATTGCCGCCCAGTCCATCGGCGAGCCCGGTACGCAGCTTACGATGCGTACCATTCACTCCGGCGGCGTCGCTGGCGTCGACGATATTACGCAGGGTCTGCCTACGGTCAGCCGTATGTTCGATATCGTCGGCAACGTCAACGAGAAGATCCTGGGTCGCGAGGCCGAGCTGGCTCCGTACTCCGGTCACCTCTCGATTAAGCCCGAGAAGTCCGAGTACGTGCTGACGCTCACCGACTCCGAGGATCACACCCGTGTCCTCGACGAGCGTCGCGTCCCCGCTTCGGTGCGCTTCATGCCCGAGATCGAGGACGGCTGCGAGGTTCGCGCTGGCGACCAGATCACCAAGGGCTTCGTCAACTTCCGCAACCTGCGCAAGCTGACCGACATCGAGTCGACGATGCACACCTTCGTCGAGAGCGTCAAGGACGTCTACACCAGCCAGGGCGTCGACCTGAACGACAAGCACATCGAGGTGCTCGCACGCCAGATGCTGCGTCGCGTTCAGATCACCAACCCCGGCGACTCCAAGTACCTGCTTGGTCAGTACGTCGACCGCTACGAGTTTGCCGACGAGGTCGAGCGCGTTGCCCGTCTGGGCGGTCAGGCTCCTGTGGCCGAGCCCGTCATCCTGGGTACGCTCAAGGTCGCGTCCAACATCGACTCCTGGCTGTCGAGCGCTTCGTTCATTCGTACCGCTGGCGTCCTTACCGAGGCTGCCATCGAGGGCAAGGTCGACCACCTGCTCGACCTTAAGTCCAACGTCATCGTCGGTAAGAAGATCCCGGCTGGTACCGGCCTCAAGCCGTACGCCAACGCCAAGCTGACGTATCGCACGGCCGACGGCTACGTGGACATCGACGGCCCGGCTTCGCCCAACGCCAAGTCGCTGCCCGAGTGGGCTCCTGTGGAGCTCAAGGACCTGGACGAGCAGCTCCCGCAGCAGCTCGACTGGGCCGGCTACGACGAGTTCGGTGGTGCTGACGGTTCGTTCACCCGCAACGGCCACACCATCTCCGCCGAGAAGGCTCGTCTGTACCTGTTCGACGATCTGGGCGTGTCGCAGCGCTGGACCAACAAGTTCAGCGAGGTTGGCATCGAGACGGTCGGCGACCTGGTTGGCAAGTCCGAGGAGGATCTGCTGCGCATCGATGGCATCGGCGCCAAGGCGATCGAGGAGCTCCGTGACGGCCTGGAGGCCCACGATCTGCTCTACATCCTCGAGAACAACGACGACGTTGCCGACGAGGAAGACCTCTCGCAGCTGCTGCAGATGGTCTTTAGCCCCGACGGTCCGGACGATATCCTGCTGGGTACCTCCGCTCCGACGCATCACGCCGACGCCGACGAGGAGCTCCTGGGCGCCCCGATCGACGACAAGAAGGCTCCCGCCAACGGCGCGATCAACGAGGACATGGCTTCCCTCGACGAGCTGCTCAACCAGCTCGTGGACACCGACGACGCCGAAGAGGCCAAGGACAACGACGAGGAGTAATTAGTTCCGCCGTTCTAACGAACGGCGGCGACCTCCGTCGCTGCGCGGCCCCCAGAGCTACAATCTGTCATTCAAAAGGCAGGGCATGACCAAAAGGTCAATGCCCTGCCTTTTTCATGCCACCTTGTACGCTCTGGGGGCCGCTCGCTTGCGTATGCTCAACTTGTTGCGTTCCGTTGATCACTTGCAAAAAAGGACAGGTTTATTTTGGTAGTTTTTCCTGCTTGAATTTGAAACATTCCGTTTGGTCAAAGCGTATCTATGGTGAGGGCCCCATCAAGAACCATCAGTGTCACCGGGAGGTGATTATGGAAGAACAAGCTTTTAGACAGGCGGTCGAGGATCACCGAGATGTCGTGTTCCGAATCGCCTTGACGTATCTGCGTGATCGCGCTGACGCCGACGATGTCGCTCAAGACGTCTTTCTAAAGTTACTCAAAAGCGATACGCATTTTGAAAGCTGGGAGCATCTTCGTCGATGGCTCATCCGGGTCACGATCAATGAATGCAAATCTCTCTTTCGAAAGCCGTGGAGGCGCGTGGAGGATATTGAAAGTCTGACCGATTCGCTCTTGACGGCGCAGGACGAGACCAAGGCCGTCCTATTAGACGTCATGCGGCTTCCGGAACGATTCCGTATCTCCATCGTGCTCTATTACTATCTGGGCTTCTCGACTTCAGAAATTGCCGAGTTACTGCATGTGCCAGCCGCGACCGTTCGAACGCGTTTAGCTCGCGGCAGATCGAAGCTCAAGTTCATCCTAGAGGAGGGCGACCGTGAAATCCAACCAGATCAAGCAGGCCTTCGAGTCCGTCCAAGCCGATAGCGATCTTGCTGACCGTGTTCTTTATGCCGCTGCTGGCGAGCCGCTTCGCCGAAAGGGTCACGCGAAGCCTCTGTATGTTGCCGTAATCGGATGTCTTGCCGGAGTGCTGGCGACCGGAGGGGTCGCCTACGCTGTTGTCAATTCCAGTTATTTTGCCTCTGCCTGGGGAAACCATGGCAACGGAGAGTCCGTTACCTGGACAAATGGCGGCTCGTCGGGGACGAAATATACCTACACCAGAGAGTTTGGTGATGGTATCGCGCCCCAAAGCCTGGAGGGTGCAGTCCAGAAGGTCAATCTGTCCGTCGAGGGCAACGGCTATACGCTCGACATTCATGAGATGGCAATCGACGAGAACGGTTGCGGTGCTGTGACGTTTACATTGTCCAATCCGAATGGCGTTAGCTACTACAAGCCGGCGGCAGAGCTTGGCGAACTTGTTCTCTATGGTGAAGAAGAAGGGGGCGTCAGTACACCCAGCATGAACTTCGGCGAGGAATGGGCTGATACACGCTGCACCATTGATAAAGACACATCAAGCGACACGGTCATTAACGGCACGATGTACTTTGCATCTTGGAATCGCGATCGAGATTTACGACATGCGGTCACCTGGAATATCAGTTGGACGGAGGGCAAAGGTGAGGATGCGAAGGTGATCGAGGTATCGACGCCAGAGTTTAACGTCGGAGCGCACGTCGATACAAAGGAGCTCCGCTCCGACGACTCGCCTCTCGAGATCAGCCCGTTTTCCATCCAGACGCACATCGATGATCTGGGCTATGAAGCAGTTGATCATAAACTGACCGTCAGCTACAAGGATGGATCGGAGCAGATTATCGAAGATGACGACGCAGGGGCGTACAATTTCTATGTTTCGATGGCGCGCAATAGCGGAGAGAACATCTGGGTTCCGACAAAACTGATCAATGTCGATCAAGTGGTCTCGGTGACCCTCGAGGGCACGAGATGCACATCAACAGGAGAGACCGAAACAGAAGTACCCTTTACCATCGTCTATTCGTAAGGTCTAGGCCGCTTCCTGCTAGAGGAAGCGGCCATTTTTGCGTTACATGGACGGCTGGAATGGGCACTTGCGCACAGGCGGGGATTCCTTTTATGGAGGCTTTGCGGAAATATGGCTATTTTGGGATACGCCCGGCGGCGTGGTCTGTTGACGGCACAGCTAACGGCACGTATCCTATCGAACTGCGTGTTTCGTAGGGGGATGCTGACCCCTCGATTCAAGCCGTTGCACTTTACAGAAAGCTGGAATCATTCGAGAAGGAGTACGCTTTGCCTACTATTAACCAGCTGGTTCGCCAGGGCCGTCGTTCCGTGCCCAAGAAGTCCAAGAACGCTGCTCTGCAGCACAACTCCCAGAAGCGCGGCGTGTGCACCCGCGTCTTCACCACGAGCCCCAAGAAGCCGAACTCGGCTCTTCGTAAGGTTGCCCGTGTTCGCCTCGTCAACGGCATCGAAGTTACTGCTTACATCCCGGGTGAGGGCCACAACCTGCAGGAGCACTCCATCGTGCTCGTCCGCGGCGGTCGTGTCCGTGACCTCCCTGGTGTCCGTTATCACGTCATCCGTGGCGCCTACGACGCTGCTCCGGTCCAGAACCGTATGCAGGCCCGTTCCAAGTACGGTGCTAAGCGCCCCAAGGCTAAATAAGCCAGATAACGTTTTGATACTTTCGCCGTGCGCCGCCTAAGCGCCGCACGGTAGACACTTAAGGAGATTTCACATGCCGCGTCGTGCAGCAGCTAATCGTCGTGAGGTTCAGCCTGACGCCGTTTACAACAACCGCCTGGTGACTCAGCTCATCAACAAGGTCCTTCTTGACGGCAAGAAGGCCACCGCTGAGCGCATCGTTTACACCGCTTTCGAGATCGTTGCCGAGAAGTCCGAGGGTGGCGACGCTCTCGCTACCTTCAAGAAGGCTATGGACAACGTCAAGCCCACGCTCGAGGTTAAGCCCAAGCGTGTCGGTGGCGCTACCTATCAGGTCCCGATGGAGGTCAACTCCCGTCGTTCCACCGCTCTGGGCATCCGCTGGATCGTCAACTTCTCCCGCGCTCGCAAGGAGAAGACCATGGCCGAGCGTCTCGCTAACGAGATCCTCGACGCCTCCAACGGTCTTGGCGCTTCCGTCAAGAAGCGTGAGGACGTCTTCAAGATGGCCGAGGCCAACCGCGCGTTCTCTCACTATCGTTGGTAAGTTAAGGTAAGGAACTAACATGGCTAAGCCTAAGTACAAGCTTTCCGATACCCGTAACATCGGCATCATGGCCCACATCGATGCTGGTAAGACCACCACGACCGAGCGTATTCTTTACTACACCGGTAAGACCCACAAGATCGGTGAGGTCCATGAGGGCGCTGCCACCATGGACTGGATGGTTCAGGAGCAGGAGCGCGGCGTAACCATTACCTCCGCTGCTACCACGTGCTTCTGGAACAAGGACGGTAAGGACTACCGCATCCAGATCATCGACACCCCGGGCCACGTTGACTTCACCGCCGAGGTCGAGCGCTGCCTGCGCGTCCTCGATGGTGCTGTCGCCGTCTTCGACGCCGTTGCCGGCGTTCAGCCTCAGTCTGAGACCGTTTGGCGTCAGGCTTCCACCTTCAACGTCCCCCGCATCGCCTTCATCAACAAGTATGACCGCGTGGGCGCTGACTTCTTCAACGCTATCGAGACCATGAAGGATCGTCTCGACGCTAACGCCGTGGCCGCTCAGGTCCCGATGGGCGCCGAGGACAACTTCTGGGGCGTCATCGACCTGGTCACCATGACTGCATGGGACTTCAAGGCCGACGAGAAGGGCATGACCTACCCCGAGCCGATGGACGAGATCCCGGCTGAGTTTGCCGACATCGCTGCCACCAAGCGCGAGGAGCTCCTCGACGCTGCTGCCAGCTTTGACGACGAGCTCATGGAGAAGATCCTCATGGAGGAGGACTTCACCGTCGAGGAGCTCAAGGCTGCTCTGCGCAAGGGCGTTCTGGCCAACGAGCTCAACCTCGTCTTCGTGGGTTCCGCCTACAAGAACAAGGGCGTTCAGGAGCTGCTCGACGCTGTCGTCGACTACCTGCCCAGCCCGCTTGACGTCGAGGCCGTCACCGGTACCGATCCGGACACCGGCGAGGAGATTCAGCGTCATCCTTCCTTCGACGAGCCCTTCTCCGGCCTGGTCTTCAAGATCATGACCGACCCGTTCGTCGGTAAGCTCACCTACGTCCGCGTTTACTCCGGCCGCGCCGAGTCCGGCTCCTACGTTGTCAACGCTTCCAACGGTCAGCGCGAGCGCCTCGGCCGCATCCTCGAGATGAACGCCGCCGAGCGTATCGACCGTGACGACGCTGCCGCCGGCGACATCGTCGCTTGCGTCGGCTTCAAGAACTCCACCACCGGTGACACCCTGTGCGCCGAGGGCAAGGAGATCGTCCTCGAGAAGATCGAGTTCGCTAAGCCCGTTATTGACGTTGCCATCGAGCCCAAGACCAAGGCCGAGCAGGACAAGATGTCCCTGGCTCTGACCAAGCTCGCCGAGGAGGACCCGACCTTCCAGGTGTCCACCAACCACGAGACCGGCCAGACCATCATCGCCGGCATGGGCGAGCTGCACCTCGAGATCATCGTCGACCGTCTGCTCCGCGAGTTCAAGGTTGACGCTAACGTCGGTAAGCCCCAGGTTGCCTACCGCGAGACCGCTGGTCACGACGTCGAGAAGGCTGAGGGCAAGTTCGTCCGTCAGTCCGGCGGTCGCGGTCAGTACGGCCACGCCGTCATCAAGCTCGAGAAGATGGAGGAGGGCTTCGGCTACGAGTTCGTCAACGCTATCGTCGGCGGCGTCGTGCCCAAGGAGTACATCCCGTCCATCGACAAGGGCATCCAGGAGGCCCTGAACACCGGTGTTATCGCCGGCTTCCCGGTCCTCGACGTTAAGGTCACCCTGTTCGACGGTTCTTACCACGAGGTCGACTCCTCCGAGGCCGCCTTCAAGATCGCCGGTTCCATGGCTATCAAGGACGCCCTCAAGAAGTCCGATCCGCAGCTGCTCGAGCCGATCATGGCTGTCGAGGTCGAGACCCCCGAGCAGTACATGGGCGACGTTATGGGCAACCTCTCCGGTCGCCGCGGCAAGATCGAGGGCATGGAGGATCGCAAGAACAGCAAGCTCATCCGTGCCAAGGTGCCGCTGGGCGAGATGTTCGGTTACGCTACCGACCTTCGCTCCCAGACCCAGGGCCGTGCATCCTACACGATGCAGTTCGACTCTTATGAGCCCGCGCCCAAGTCCATCGTGGACGAGGTCATGAGCAAGAACGCCTAAGTTCGAGCTCCCTGTTACGTAATCCTGCGAGAACATCTCTCGCACTCTTTGGAGGTTTAAGTTGGCTACCCAGAAGATCCGCATTCGCCTCAAGGGCTATGATCACGAGGTCGTCGATCAGTCCGCGAAGCTCATCGTCGAGACCGCTCAGAAGACCGGCGCTCGCGTTTCCGGTCCTGTCCCCCTGCCCACCGAGCGCAACCTGTACACGGTTATCCGCTCGCCGCACGTGAACAAGGACTCCCGTGAGCAGTTCGAGATGCGCACCCACAAGCGCCTCATCGACATCCTCGACCCCACCTCGGGCACCGTTGATTCGCTTATGCGTCTCGACCTCCCCGCTGGCGTCGACATCGACATCAAGCTCTAAGCGATATCGCTCATAGCTTAAAGGGCCCCGCTGCCGTTACGGTAGCGGGGCCCTTTTGTTTTGCATGATGGGTTTGGATCGCCGGGTAAGGCTGCCGAGCGGCTGGCTGTGGCGACCTACTCACTCAAGGGGCGCAATGACGCTTCCTCAAAATGGAAGGATCGCAAGCCGTCTTCTGTTTCGATGCACGCACGACCAAAGCCATCGACCGTTTTAAAGATGCCTCGCGCCAGCTCGTCACCGGCAGGGGAGCGGGCGATAACGTGCTTTCCAATCCAATTGAGGTGAGCGACATATTCGCCGTGGACGGGCGCGAGCGGTCCGGTGTTTTCTTCCATGGCGTTGAGGCGTTCTGCCCAGGCATCTATAGCGTCTATAACTGCGTGATAGACCTCATCGAGGAGCATGTCGACAGCTGGAACGTTCTCGTTAAGGTCCGAGAGACCGATTGCCGGCAGGCCGCCATCGGGCACCTCTTGGGGCGCATAGTTCACATTGACACCAATGCCACAGACGGCGAAAGGTTTGCCTTCGTTATCGCGTGCGGCCTCGACCAGAATGCCGCCGAGTTTGCGTCCACGCGCGACCAGGTCGTTGGGCCATTTGAGGCCAATCTCGTTTGCAAGACCCTGTTTTTCGAGCGCCTCGAGCACCGCTAGGCCGCTGACGGCAGCAAGACCAGAGTACTTCGCAGGATTAACGCATGGACGCAGGACAATCGAAAGCAATAGGTTGCCGGCGGTTGAATCCCACTTGTGGCCGCGCCGGCCGCGTCCTGCTGTCTGAGCCCGGGCGGCAAGTCCTGTGCCGTGCGGCGCTCCCTGTTTTCCTGCTTCGAGCAGGTCATCGTTGGTCGATCCGGTTACGTCGACTATCGTTAATTTGGCATCCATAACGGCTGCTACCTCCTTAATGAATAAGTGAATAACGCAATGGTGTCGAGAGAGACACAATGTGAAGCCTTTGTCGCATTTGGACAATTTAATGTTAACACGTTAACAACGACTGAAATGCGCTATCCTCTCTTGGTCGATGTAAACACGTCAACAACTCAAAGGAGGTTAGTGATGGGTTTCACGATTCTTGGAACAGGCTCGGCGCTTCCTAAGCGCAGTGTTTCCAATGACGAGCTGTCCGAGTTCCTCGATACCTCGGATGAGTGGATTTTTACCCGCACAGGTATTAAGAGTCGCCACGTCTGCACCACCGAGTCACTTGACGACCTTGCCGTAGCGGCGAGCGAGCGGGCACTTCAGGTGTCCGGAATCGACGCGAGCCAGTTGGATCTGATCGTCTGCTCGACGACGACGGGTGACCACCTTGTTCCCGCCGAGGCGTGTGCCGTTGCTGAGCGACTGGGCGCGACGTGCCCTGCCTTCGATGTCTCGGCTGCCTGCGCCGGCTTCGTATTTGCGCTCGATGTTGCCGAGGGCTATATCGCCCGAGGACGAGCCAAGCATGTGCTTGTCGTTGCCGCCGAGCAGATGACGCGCGCGCTCGACTGGACCGACCGCGCCACCTGTGTGCTCTTTGGCGATGGGGCAGGCGCCGCGGTGATTGAGGCTGGGGGAGACAGCCCCCTTGCCGTTGAGCTTTCGACGGCGCCCGACGTCGAGACGTTGTGCGTTCCCGGTCTGGTCGGCACCTCGCCGTTTAAGGCCTCCGCAGATAGCGAGAGCGTGCTGTCCATGAATGGCCGCCGCGTGTTCAAGTTCGGCGTCAACGCGATTTGCGACACGGTCCATAAGCTTGCGAGCGATGCGGGCATTTCGGTCGAGGACATCGACCATTTTGTATTCCATCAGGCTAACGAACGAATCCTGAGTCAGGCGGTCAAGCGCCTCGGTGTGCCAGACAAGCGCGTGGTTCGAACGCTGCGCGAGACCGGCAACATTTCGAGCGCATGCATTCCGCTTGCCCTCGACCGGCTGGCAAACGCCGGTGCACTTCACACGGGCGACACCATCACCCTCGTTGGATTTGGCGCCGGTCTGGATATAGGTGGCTATCTACTTCGTTGGAAGTAGTCGCACATAGGAAATAAAAACGCCCCTAGGGCACAAACAAAGGAGAACTACCATGGCAGATCAGAAGACCTTCGAGCGCGTTTGCGATGTTATCCGCGAGACCGCCGGTCTTGACGATGTCGAGATGAAGCCCGAGTCCACGCTCGAGGAGATTGGTCTCGACAGTCTGGGCACCGTCGAGATCCTCGTCGCCGTTGAGGACGAGTTTGGCATCCAGCTCGATACCGAGGAGAACCCCAAGACGGTCGGCGAGTTCGCCGATACGGTCGAGGCGGCATTGGAGAAGTAGAGATGCTCAAGACTCCTCTCTGCGATCTGCTCGGCATCGAAAAGCCCGTGTTCCAGGGCGGTATGGCCTGGATCGCCGACGCCTCGCTGGCGTCCGCAGTGTCCGAGGCGGGCGGCTTAGGGATTATCGCGGCCATGAACGCCGACGCCAACTGGCTGCGCGACCAGATTCATGAGCTGCGCGCCAGGACGGATAAGCCCTTTGGCGTCAACGTCATGCTCATGAGCCCGTTTGCCGACGAGGTCGCGCGGGTCGTGATTGACGAGCGGGTACCGGTCGTCGTGACGGGTGCCGGCAATCCCACCAAGTACATGAAGGCGTGGAACGAGGCGGGCATCAAGGTCATCCCGGTCGTTGCCTCGGTGGCGCTGGCGCGCCTCGTGGCGCGTCGTGGAGCCACTGCCGTGGTTGCCGAGGGTACCGAATCAGGCGGCCATATTGGCGAGACCTCGACGATGGCACTGGTGCCGCAGGTTGTCGATGCGGTCGATATTCCCGTGGTTGCGGCTGGCGGTATCGCCGATGGCCGCGGCGTGGCGGCCGCCTTTATGCTGGGCGCCGCCGGCGTGCAGGTGGGTACGCGCTTTCTGATCGCAGATGAGTGCACCGTATCGGAGCAGTACAAGGAGATGGTCCTGAAGGCCAACGACACCTCGACGCGTGCGACCGGCCGCTCGACGGGACACCCGGTGCGTGCCCTCAAGAGCCCCTTCACCAACGCCTACGCCAAGAGCGAGGCGGCGGGCGTAAGCGTCGAGGAGCTCGGGGCCATGGGCACGGGCGCCCTTCGCAAGGCCGCCAAGGACGGCAATTACGAAGAGGGCTCGTTTTTGTGTGGACAGATTGCCGGCATGGTCAACGAGCGCCAAAGCGCACGTGAAATCGTTGACGACCTGGTCGATGGCGCCGAGCACGTCCTGAAGGGTGCGTGCGCATGGGTGGCGTAGCGTTTCTGTTTGCCGGCCAGGGCGCCCAGCACCCCGCGATGGGCGTCGACCTGATCGAGGCATCGCCGGCGGCCGCCGAGGTGTTCGCCATTGCCGACGAGGTGCGCCCGGGGACCAGTGAGCAGTGCCGAAGCGCCTCCAAGGAGGAACTCTCGCAGACCGAGAACACGCAGCCGTGCGTGTTCGTTCACGATCTGGCAGCGGCTGCCGCCCTGCGTGAGCGCGGCGTGGTACCTACCGCCTGTGCGGGTTTTTCGCTTGGCGAGGTCGCCGCGCTCACCTTTGCGGGGGCGTTCGATACGCGAGCGGGTTTTGAGCTCGTATGTGAGCGTGCGGCATTGATGGCCACGGCGGCCGAGCGTCACCCCGGCGGCATGCGCGCCGTCATCAAACTCGATGCGGCGCAGGTCGAGGGCTTGGCAAAACAGGCCGGCGAGGACTGCTGGCCGGTCAACTACAACAGCCCCCAGCAGACGGTTGTGGCCGGAGCGCCCGAGGCGCTGCAGGAGCTCGACGTTCTAGTGAAAGAGGCTGGCGGTCGCGCCATGAAGGTCGCGGTGTCGGGTGCATTCCATAGCCCCTATATGGCCGAGGCGACCTGTGGCCTTGCTGCATATATCGAGGCCGGTCACGCGCCGTCCCCGCTGCTGATTCCTGTTATGGCAAATATGACAGCGGCGCCCTATCCGGCCGACCCGCAGGCGGCAGCGGAGATGCTGGCCAACCAGGTGAGTCATGCCGTGCGCTGGGTCGACACGCTGCATACTCTGCAGAATCAGGGCATCGACACGTTTATTGAGGTCGGCCCTGGCAAAACGTTGTCCGGCTTGGTCAAGCGTACGTTGAGCGACGTTCGCGTGTATTCGTGCGAAACGGCCGAGCAGGTCGCAGCTATTGCCGACGAGCTCGCATAGTCCACAGAGCTGTAACCCGAAAGGAATGACATGGGCAACTTGAACAACGGCGCGCTCGAGCGCAACGACTCACGTCGCGTGGCGCTGGTCACGGGCGGCTCGCGTGGTATCGGCCGCGCTTGTGCGGTTGGCCTGGCGGAGGATGGCTACGATATCGCCGTCGTCTATGCCGGCAGCGTCGATGCGGCGCGCGAGACATGCGAAGCCTGTGAGGCGGCTGGCGCCACGGCGCGCGCATATCAATGTGACGTGGCCGACCCCGATGCCGTCAACGCTTGCGTGGAGACGGTCCTCAACGACTTTGGCTTCATTTGGGCGCTTGTCAACAACGCCGGCATCACGCGCGACGGCCTGCTCATGCGCATGGGCGATGACGCCTTCGACCGCGTGCTCGATGTCAATCTCAAGGGCACGTTCAATATGACGCGCGCACTCACCAAGACTTTTATGCGCCAGCGCGGCGGTTGCGTCGTCAACATGAGCTCGGTCGTGGGCCTGGTGGGCAATGCCGGGCAAGCCAACTACGCTGCCTCCAAGGCGGGCGTGATCGGCCTGACCAAGGCGGTGGCGCGCGAGCTTGCGCCCCGCGGCGTACGAGTGAACGCGGTCGCCCCCGGGTTTGTCGAGACGGATATGACGGCAAAGCTCTCGGAGAAGGTTCGCGCGGCAACCGAGGAGCAGATTCCCCTAAAGCGCATGGCGCGCCCCGAGGAAGTGGCCGGCGTGGTGTGCTTTTTGGCGAGCGATGCGGCTGCCTACATTACGGGCGAGGTCATACGCGTTGACGGCGGAATGGCGATGTAGAAACCAGGGCCGAAGAACGGCTTGGATGAGGAGACCATGATGGAACAGAGAGTTGCAATCACCGGCATAGGTGCCGTATCGCCGCTCGGCAACACCGCGCTTGCCACCTGGGCGGCCATGTGCGCCGGGACCTGTGGCATCGGCCCGATCACGCACTTCGATACCGGCGCGTTTGCCGTCAAGGTGGCGGCCGAGGTCAAGGGCTTTGACGGCAACGAGTACTTTGGCAAGCGTGACGCCAAGCATCTGGACCCTTGCGTTCAGTTTGCGATGGCGGCTTCGGACGAGGCAATGCACGATGCGGGCTTTGATGTCGAAGGTGCCATCGATCGCGAGCGCCTGGGCGTCTACGTGGGCTCGGGTGTGGGCGGCATGACGACGCTCGTCGATAACGTCCATACGATTGCCGATCGTGGGCCTCGCCGCGCATCACCCTATATGATTGCGATGATGATCCCCAACATGGCATCGGGCAATATCGCAATCCGCCACAAGGCAAAGGGCCCGACCCTGCCCGTGGTGACCGCGTGCGCAACCTCGGCCCATGCGGTGGGCGAGGCGTTCCGCGCCATCAAGCACGGCTATGCCGATGCAATCCTGGCCGGCGGCGCCGAGGCGGCCATCATCCCCGATGCCGTTGCCGGCTTTACGTCCTGTCGCGCATTGACCACCAACCCCGATCCCGCGACGGCTTGCCGCCCGTTCGATGCAGACCGCGACGGCTTTGTGATGGGCGAGGGCGCCTGCGTGCTCGTGCTCGAGGGTATGGAGCATGCGCAGGCCCGCGGTGCGCACATTTACGCCGAGGTCGTGGGCTACGGCAACACCGATGATGCCTATCACATCACGAGCCCCGATCCCGAGGCTGCCGGCATTGCCCGCGCGATATCGCTGGCGGTGGCCGAGGGCGATGTCAAGCCTTCCGAGGGCCTCTACATCAACGCTCACGGCACCTCGACCAAGCTCAACGATTCGTCCGAGACGGCGGGCATCAAGCGAGCGCTCGGCGAGGACGCGGCGCGCGCCGCACATGTCTCGTCGACCAAGTCGATGACCGGCCACATGATTGGTGCCACGGGTGCCATCGAGGTCATGGCCTGTGCCATGGCGCTCGAGCAGGGCGTGGTGCCGCCGACCATTAACTACCACACGCCCGATCCCGCCTGTGATCTTGACTACACGCCCAATCGCGCGGTTCGTGCCGACCTTACCTGGGCGCTTTCGACCAACCTGGGCTTTGGCGGGCACAACGCCGCCATCGCGCTGCGTAGATATACGAGGAGCTAGAGCATGGATTCCAAAAGACTTGCCGAGATAGCCGATGTTATGGAGGACCGTGGCCTCACGCGCGTGCGCGTTGAGGAGCCCGATGGCACCGCGGTCGAACTCGAGCGCGCGAGCGCCGCGCAGCCGGTTGCCGTGCCCATGCCTATGCCGGGCGCCGTGACTGCCCCGGCGGTGGCTCCCGTCGCCATGCCTGCCGCCGCACCGGAACCCGCCGCGCAGACACCTGCCGCCGCATCGGAGCCCAAGGGCACCGAGGTGACCGCTCCCATGGTCGGCGTTTTCTACGCTGCCCCGGCGCCGGGCGACGAGCCGTTTGTGCACGTGGGCTCCAAGGTCAAGGCCGGCGAGACCCTCTGCATCATCGAGGCCATGAAGGTTCTCAACGAGGTGACGGCCGAGGCAGACGGTGAGGTGCTCGAGATCTGCGTGGCCGACGGCGACCTCGTGGAGTTTGGCAGCTGCCTCATGAGGATCGGATAGGTGATATCCATGAACAAAGAAGAGCTCAAGAAGCTGTTGCCGCATCGCGAGCCGATGCTTTTGCTCGACGAAGCCGAGCTGGTGGGCGACGAGGCCCACGGCAAGATCACGATTACAGGCGACGAGTACTTTTTGCAGGGACATTTTCCGGGAAACCCGGTCGTTCCCGGCGTGATTCAGTGCGAGATGCTCGCCCAGAACTGCTGCGTGCTGCTGATGGGCGATGAGGAGGCGCGCGGCGCGACGCCGTTCTACACGAGTCTGGACAAGGTGCGCTTTAAGCGTCCGGTGCGCCCGGGCGACACGGTGGATCTAGTGTGCTCCATCACGCGTGCGCGCGGGCCGTTCCGCTTTGCGACGGGTACTGCGAGCGTCAACGGTGAGGTTTGCTGCCGCGCCGATATGTCTTTTGCACTCATGCACGAAAGTTAAGGAAGGCTCCATGTTCGACAAAGTGCTCATCGCCAACCGCGGCGAAGTCGCGGTCCGTGTTATCCGCGCGTGCCGCGATATGGGCATCAAGACCGTCGCCGTTTATTCCACGGCCGATGCGGACGCGCTACACGTGCAACTTGCCGACGAGGCGTATTGCATCGGCGGCCCGCGTCTTGCCGAGAGCTACCTCAACGACGATGCCGTGCTCACCTGTGCCGTAAAGTCGGGAGCTAAGGCAATTCATCCCGGCTATGGCTTCTTTTCCGAGAAGGCGAGCTTCGTGCGCGACTGCGACAAGTTCGGTCTGGCGTTTGTCGGTCCTTCGGCCGAGGTGATCGACAGCATGGGCGACAAGGACGCCGCACGCCGAACGGCCGCTGCTGCGGGCGTGCCCATCGTGCCGGGCTGCGATTTGCTCAAAAGCCCCGAGGAAGCAACGGCCGAGGCCGAGCGCATCGGCTGCCCCGTGCTTATTAAGGCGCGCGCGGGCGGCGGCGGTCGCGGTATTCGCAAGGTCGAGCGCGTGGAAGATGCGGCAAAGGCGTTCATCGAGGCGCGTGCCGAGGGTGAGGCCGTTTTTGGCGACGGCGAGTGCTACATGGAGAAGTTCGTTGCGCCGGCGCATCACGTTGAGGTACAGATTATGGCCGATAAGCAGGGCCATGTGTTTTCGCTCGGCGAGCGCGAGTGCTCGGTGCAGCGCCGCAACCAAAAGCTGATCGAGGAGAGCCCCGCGCCGTGCCTCGACGGACGCGATGATATTCGTGCCCGTATGCACAAGGCCGCGCGCGACCTGGCTCGTGCCGTTGGCTATGAGGGCGCTGGCACCATCGAGTTTTTGTACTCAGATGACGGCAATTTCTACTTTATGGAAATGAACACGCGCTTGCAGGTGGAGCATCCGGTTACGGAGTTTGTGACCGATACCGACCTGGTTAAGTGGCAGCTGCGCGTGGCTGCCGGCCAGCCTCTGCCCTTTGAGCAGGAGGACGTACCGGTCCGCAACCACGCCATGGAGTGCCGCATCAATGCCGAAACGCCGGACTTTCTACCGTCATGTGGAACGGTCACCGCGTTGCGTGTGCCGGGTGGTCCGCGCGTGCGCTGGGATTCCGCCATGTTTACCGGAGCGAAAGTTCCGCCGTACTACGACTCCATGCTCGGCAAGCTCATCGTGTGCGCGCCCACGCGTGACGGTGCCATTCGCAAGATGCGCTCGGCCCTGGGCGAGCTCGTGATTGAGGGCGTGAGCGAAAATAGCGAGCTTCAGCTCGACGTGCTGGCAAACGACGAGTTTTTGTCGGGCATGTATCACACCGATCTGATGGGGCATCTCTATGCTGATGAATAGAAAAGCGAAGACGGTCAATGTCCTTGAGGGGCCGATAACCGAGTCGTGCGCCGAGTTCCCCGCGCGCCACGTGTTTGTCAAATGCCCGGAGTGCCGCCGTGTGATCGATGAGGCGCGCCTGCACGACAACCTCGAGGTCTGCCCTCGTTGCGGCAAACACTTTCGCGTGAGCGGTCGCGCGCGCATGCGCATGACGGTCGACGCGGGTACCTTTGAGGAATGGGATGCCAATCTGGCGTCGAAGGACTTCCTCTCGTTTCCCGGTTATGCCAACAAGCTTAAGAGCGTGAGCGAGCGTTCGGGCGAGCGCGATGCCGTTGTGTGCGGCAGGGGCAAAATCTGCGGCTGCGATACCGCGCTCTTCTTTATGGATGCCAACTTTATGATGGGCTCAATGGGCTCCGTGGTGGGCGAGAAGATCTGTCATGTCTTTGAGCGCGCGGCCGAGTTGGGGCTGCCGGTCGTTGGCTTTACCGTATCGGGCGGCGCCCGCATGCAGGAGGGCGTGACCTCGCTCATGCAGATGGCCAAGATTTCTGCGGCGGTTAGGCGCCACAGCGAGGCGGGCGGCCTGTATATCACGGTGCTCACCGATCCCACGACCGGAGGTGTAACCGCGAGCTTTGCCATGGAGGGCGACATTATCCTGGCCGAGCCCGATGCCCTGACGGCATTTGCCGGCCCGCGCGTGATCGAGCAGAACATGCACAAGCGTCTGCCCAAGGGATTCCAGCGTTCCGAGTTTTTGCTGGAGCACGGCTTTTGCGATGCCGTTGTTCCGCGTGGTGAGATTGCGCTCACGGTAGGCGAGCTGCTGGCGCTGCACGAAGGGCACGCGCCTGGTCTGGGGGCTCCGCATGAGATCGTGCATACGGGTCGTCGCGACAAAAAGCTGGGACACTTGTTTAAGCGCTCGGCCGCACCAAAAAGCGCGCTCGAAATCGTCAAACAGACTCGCTCGGCGAACCGCGCCACGGCAGGCGAGATGATCTCGTTGGGTCTCGACGGATTCGTAGAGCTGCACGGCGACCGCTACTTTGGCGACGATGCTGCCGTGGTGGGCGGCATCGGCTGGAAAGACGGGCGACCCGTGACGGTTATCGCCATCGAGCGCGGTACCACGACCAAAGAGCGCATGCGTCGCAACTTTGGTATGGCACATCCCGAGGGCTACCGCAAGGCACGTCGCCTGATGCACCAAGCCGAGAAATTTGGTCGGCCGGTTCTGTGCCTGGTTGATACTTCGGGCGCGTTTTGCGGCATCGGTGCCGAGGAGCGCGGCCAGGGCGAGGCGATTGCCCAGAATCTCATGGAGATGAGCGGCCTTAAGACGCCGATTGTCTCGGTGGTGACAGGCGAGGGCGGCTCTGGTGGCGCGCTGGCGCTGTCCGTGGCCGACCGCATCCTGATGCTCTCAAGCTCGGCCTATTCGGTCGTGAGCCCCGAGGCCTGTGCGTCGATCCTGTGGAAGGATACCGAGCGCGCGAATGAGGCCGCTGAGGCGCTTAAGCTCACGGCCCCCGATCTGTTGGCGCTCGGCATCATCGACGGCATTGTTGACGATAGGGGCCTGTCGCATGAGGAGATCGCCGGTGTCGTCATGTCCTCGGCATTTGATGCCTTCGATACGCTTGGGCAGCTCGACGACGCGACCCTCACAAACCTCCGCTACGAAAAGTACCGCGCAATCGGTCAGTACCGCACGATGTGACAAAGGGACAGTCCGCATGTCACATTGGGAAAGGCGTTCCATGTCACAAGTTTCTAACACCTCGTTTACAACGACGGTTTCATCAAACGCCATGGCCGTGGTGGACTATCTGTCCAAAAGCATGATGTCGGCGTTGCCGTTTATTGTCTGCGCGGCGCTGTTCCGCACCGTTGCCGTCATTATGGGCGAAGGCATGCTTGGTCTATGGCCTGCCGATTCCGAAATCTATCGCCTGTTTTACAGCTGGCTGTATAACGCTGGCTATTACTTTTTGCCCATCTATCTTGGTTGGGCCGCTGCCCGCCAGCTCGGTTGCTCGGAGCAGCTGGGCATGATGCTGGGCGGCGTATTGATTGTGCCCGATCTGCTTAAGCTCGTTGATGCCGCATCGACGACGGGGGCATCGATGACTTTCGTGTATGGTCTACTTCCCGCGCCGGTCAACGATTACACGACGACTGTTATTCCGGTTCTCATCTCGGTGCCCGTGCTATGGCAGGTGGAGCGTTTCTTTAAGCGCACTATCCCTCAGGCTGTGGCGTTTTCTTTTGTACCGTTTGCAACCATGCTTGTCATGGTTCCGGTGTCGCTGTGTGTTACGGCGCCGGCAGGCAGCTATCTGGGCATGCTGTTGGGACAGCTTATGTTTATGCTTGGCAATTCCGGTGGCATCGTGTCGCTGCTCACGCTCATGGGGCTTGCCGCGGGCTGGGAGTTTCTTAAGATCGCGGGTGTCAGCAACGTTGTCCTATCGCTCGCCTATGCGCAGTTTATGAGTGTGGGAACGGATTCGTGCATCCTGATCGCCGCGACGATGGCAACGTTCGCCGTTTGGGGTATGCCCTTTGGCGCGTCGCTCCGCGTTGCGGATAAGGACGAGAAGGCGCTCATGCTGGGCTATTCGATCTCGGGCGTGCTTGGCGGCGTAAGCGAGCCGGCGCTGTACGGCTGCGGCTTTAAATATGGCAGGTGTCTGACATGCATGGCCATTGGCGGCGCCGTCGGAGGCCTTGTTGCGGCCGTGGGCCACGTTACGGCCTATACCATCGGCATGACGAATGTCCTTATGGTCATTGGCTTTGCCACGGGCGGCATTTCGAACCTGCTGTGGTGCTGCGCTGCCGGTGGCACGGCATTTGCGGTGTCTGCGGCGCTGAGCTACTGCTTTGGCGTGGTGCCGGCGAAGGAGCAGGTGACGGGGGACGGAGCCGATTTGCCCGAAACCTCGAAGAGCGTGGCCGAGGCAAACGCATAAACCTGTGCGACAAAGGGACGGTCCCGCATGTCGCATTCCAAGGCCGTGGCCCGTGTGGGTTGCGGCCTTTTTGTATCTGGGGGACAAAGTAGCTACACTACAATCCGTTTGAGCAATAGATATATAGGTAGTACCGTGGGGGCGGATGCAGATGGTCGAGTGGATTGTTCGTCGTGCGCAGGGCGACCGTGCACGCGTGGGAACGTTGACGGGCATGGTGTGTATTCTCGCCAATGTGGCACTATGCGCTGCGAAGGGTGCAATTGGCGTGCTGTCGGGATCGGTTTCAATCGTGGCGGACGCTATGAACAACCTGTCTGATGCCAGCTCGAACATCGTGAGCGTGCTTGGCTTTAAGCTGGCGGGCAAGCCGGCAGACCCCGAGCATCCTTACGGCCATGGCCGCTACGAGTATCTCTCGGGTCTGGTCGTGGCGGCGCTCGTGCTGCTGATCGGCCTTGAGCTTATCAAGTCCTCGGTTGAGCGCGTCATCCACCCCGAACCTGTCGAGTTCTCGCTTGCCCTGGTGGCAGTCCTTGCGCTTTCGATGGTCGTAAAGCTTTGGATGGCGGCCCTCAACCAAAAACTCGGCGATCGCATTGAGTCCGAGACGCTGCATGCGACCGCGCAGGATTCCAAGAACGATGTTCTAGCCACGGGCGCCGTGTTGGCGTGCGCGATTGTTTCGCAGGTGACGCATATCAATCTAGATGCATGGGTCGGCCTTGCCGTTGGCGCCTATATTGGCTGGAGCGGCTTTGAACTCATCCAGGATACGGTGAGCCCGCTTTTGGGCCAGGCGCCCGATCCTAAGCTGGTCAAGCACATTCGAGACAAAATCATGAGCTACCCCGGCGTTTTGGGCGTTCACGATTTGATGGTTCACGACTACGGCCCAGGCAGAAAGTTCGCAAGTGCCCACGCCGAGATGGCGGCTGAGGCCAGCCCGCTGGAAAGTCACGACACGCTCGACAACATTGAACAGGCATTTAGGAACGAAGACGGCATGATTGTCACGCTCCATTACGACCCCATCGTGACCGACGATCCAAAGGTGGCGAGCATGCGTCTGCGCATCAACGCTATGGCTCAAGAGATTGATAGCCGCCTCTCGATCCACGACCTACGCTGTGTTCCGGGCCCCACGCACACCAACGTGATCTTTGACTGCGTGCGTCCCTCGGATCTACAGATGAGTGCCGAAGACTTAAAGCACGCACTGGCACAACGGGTCGAATCGGAATATCCCAGGTCGATTGCCAAGATCGCGATCGACGAAGACTACGTAGGCCATACCCACGAGTAGGGCTGTGCCAGCAAAGCAAGTTATACAGAAGGGGAGAGCATGAAGCGTCTATATCTACTCCGCCACGGTCAGACAGAATTCAACGTTAAAAAGCTCGTCCAGGGCCGCTGCGATTCTCCGTTGACCGATCTGGGCCGCAAGCAAGCGGGAATGGCAGCCGCATGGCTCAAAGCCCACGGCGTCGTCCCCGACAAAGTGGTCTCTTCGCCCTTAGGCCGAGCCATGGACACGGCTCAGCTCGTCGCATGCGAGCTCCTCGGCCCGGACACAGCAGTCGAGCCCTGCGAAGGCATCATCGAGCGCAGCTACGGCACCTTCGAAGAAGGCCCCCACGACGCCCTACCCACCGACGTCTGGGATCCAGGCGAGGACTTGGTCCCCTTCGGAGGAGAAGGAAGCCGCGCGCTGCAAGAGCGCATGGTAGGCACCCTCACCAATCTCATGGGCTCTGAGGGCATCGAAACCCTTCTAGCAGTAAGCCACGGCAGCGCCAGCCGCCAATTCATCAAGGCTGCAGCCCCAGAGGGCTTCGAGCTCCCAACAAAACTCCCCAACTGCGCCATTATGATTTTCGATTTTGATGAGGCGGAGCCACAAGTAGAGGGCGAGCCAATGCAATGCAAGTTCACCCTCCAGCAAATAGTGGACCCCCAACAAAGTCATTAGCCTGAGCGAGCAGAGTTAAGCAGACATCAACGTGTCGTCTCCCGAGCACGGCGGAGGGCCGGAGAAATATATTAAGGTCATCGCGAGTTCCGCACGCAAAGGAGAGCACTTAATGTGCTCTCCGTCTTGCGCAGGACTGTAGAGCAGGGACCTTAATATATTTCTCCGGCCCTCCGCCGTGCTCGGGAGCCATCCACGCACTTTACCTGCGTAAACAATGTGAGTGAAATATGAATCTCGATGGATACGCCCGCAGCCGTGTATACTAAACAGCTGTGTGAAACCAGGGGAGTATTCTGGCTGGACAAAATGCCTGCTTAATAGGGTTGTCAGGTAGTCCGGGCGAAATACAAGGCTGGGGAGCACGTCGTGTAAGTAGTGGTCCTCTAGGGGCGTACGCTCGGTGGTGTACGCATTGTCCCAAGACCACGCGAGAGTTGGGATCATATCTTGATCAGCATGATTCTCGGCCGCAAGATTGGCATGACCCAGGTTTGGGACGAGGACGATAACGTCGTTCCCGTCACGGTCATCCAGGCTGGCCCCTGCGCTGTCTCGCAGGTTAAAACTCAGGCAACCGACGGCTATGACGCCGTCCAGATCGGTTTCGGCGACATCAAGGCCAAGAACGTGAACAAGCCCATGGCTGGTCACTTCGCCAAGGCTGGCGTCGAGCCTGTCCGCTTCCTTCGTGAGGTCCGCGTCGAGAACGGCGAGGAGCACAAGGTCGGCGAGGTCGTCACCGTCGCTGATTTCGCTGATGTCGAGAAGGTCGACGTCATCGGTACCTCCAAGGGTAAGGGCTTCCAGGGTCGCATCAAGCGCTGGGGTCAGCGCCGCGGTCCTATGACGCATGGTTCTCACTTCCAGCGTCACCCCGGTTCTATCGGTCAGTGCGCCTATCCTGCGCGCGTCCTCAAGGGCGTCAAGATGGCCGGTCACATGGGTAACGAGCGCGTTACCGTCAAGAACCTTTCCGTTGTCCGCATCGATGCCGAGCAGAACCTCATCTTGGTCAAGGGCGCTGTCCCGGGTGCCAAGAATGGTCTCGTCGCCATCCGTATGGCCTAAGGGCCCAGCCCATTTAGCCCAGCGTCATACCAAGGAGAACACTTAAATGGCAAAGTTTGAAGTAAAGAACAGCGAGGGCAAGAAGGTCGCCGAGGCCGAGCTCGCCGCTGAGGTGTACGGCATCGAGCCGAACATCCACGTTATGCACCACATCGTCAAGTGCCAGATGGCCTCTTGGCGTCAGGGCACCCAGTCCGCTAAGGGCCGCTCTGAGGTTTCCGGTGGCGGCAAGAAGCCTTGGCGTCAGAAGGGCACCGGCCGTGCCCGCCAGGGTTCCATCCGTGCTGCCCAGTGGCGTCACGGTGGCGTTGTCTTCGCCCCCAAGCCCCGTTCCTACGCTAAGCGTATGAACAACAAGGAGGTCAAGCTGGCTATGCGCTCCGCGCTGTCCGCCAAGCTGGCCGATGGCGAGCTCGTGCTCGTCGACGACTACGGCTTCGAGAAGCCTTCCACCAAGGCTGCCGTCGCCATGCTCAAGGCTCTTGGCCTTGAGGGCAAGCGTCTGACCATCATCGTTCGCGATGAGGACGTCAACGCCTACCTGTCGTTCCGCAACATTCCCAAGACGTTCATCATCACCGCTGACGAGGCCAACACCTACGATCTCGTCAACAACAACGCTGTGCTGATGCCCGCCGACATCGCCGCTCACTTCGGGGAGGTGCTTGCATAAATGACCGCCCACGAGATCATCATCCGTCCGATCGTGTCCGAGCGTTCCTTCTCCGGCATGGAGCTGAACAAGTACACGTTCGAGGTCGCCAAGGATGCTAACAAGTATCAGATCAAGGACGCTGTCGAGGAGATCTTCGGCGTCAAGGTCGTTCGCGTGAACACCCTGACGGTCAAGCCCAAGACCAAGCGCGTGCGCTATGTCGCCGGCAAGACCCGTTCTTGGAAGAAGGCCATCGTCACGCTGGCCGAGGGCGACACCATCGAGGTCTTTGGCAACCAGGCCTAAGACTCGCTGCTGTTGAGTGAGCTCATGCCTCCCAAATAGGGGAGGCGAGAGCTCAAGGTTTCGGGCGTATAAAATGGACACGCCCGGAACCGTGTATACGTCCGGTGTCATCGCACCCGAGGCAGAACCTCGAATCCCTGTCTGCGATGGCTAACGGATTCCTATTGAAAGGGATTGTAATGGCTGTAAAGCACCTTAAGCCGACCTCCGCTGGTAGGCGTTGGCAGACGATCTCCGATTTCTCCGAGATCACCTGCACCAAGCCCGAGAAGTCTCTTCTCGAGCCCCTGCCCAAGAAGGCCGGTCGTAACAACAACGGCCGCATCACCACCCGCCACCAGGGCGGCGGCGTGAAGCGTCGTTACCGCGTGATCGACTTCAAGCGCAACAAGGACGGCGTGCCCGCCAAGGTTGCCACGATCGAGTACGATCCGAACCGTTCCGCTCGCATCGCTCTGCTGCACTACGCTGACGGTGAGAAGCGCTACATCCTGGCCCCCAAGGGCCTCGAGGTCGGTCAGACCATCATGTCCGGTTCTGACGCCGACATCAAGCCGGGCAACGCCCTGCCCCTCGCCGACATCCCCGTCGGTACGCTCATCCACGCCGTCGAGTTCCAGCCGGGCAAGGGCGCCGCTATCGCCCGTTCCGCCGGTAACTCCTGCCAGCTGATGGGTAAGGAGGGCAAGTACGCTATCGTCCGTATGCCTTCCTCCGAGATGCGCCGCATCCTCGTTACCTGCCGCGCCACCGTCGGTGAGGTCGGCAACGCCGATCACGCCAACATCGTCATCGGCAAGGCCGGCCGTAAGCGTCACATGAACGTGCGCCCGACCGTCCGCGGTACCGTCATGAACCCTGTCGACCACCCGCACGGCGGTGGCGAGGGCAAGAACCACACCTCTGGTCGTCCCTCTGTTACCCCCTGGGGTAAGCCGACGAAGGGCCTTCGTACGCGCAAGAAGAAGAAGGTCTCGAACCAGCACATCATTCGTCGCCGTAAGAAGTAATTTCGGATACCGAGTTTTAGGAGAAAGCACTTATGAGCAGAAGTCTCAAAAAGGGCCCGTTCGTGGAGACTCGCCTTCTCTCGCGTATCACCGCGATGAACGAGGCTGGCAAGAAGGACGTCGTGAAGACCTGGTCCCGCGCGTCCACCATCTTCCCCGAGATGGTTGGTCACACCATCGCCGTCCACGACGGCCGCAAGCATGTGCCCGTGTATGTTACCGAGTCCATGGTTGGTCACAAGCTCGGCGAGTTCGCGCCGACTCGTACGTTCCGTGGCCACAAGGCCAAATAGGGGGTTAACCGTAAATGGCAACTAAGTCTATTGAAACTGAGGCCACCGAGGTTCGCGCCGTCGCTAAGTACGTGCGTGTTTCCCCCAGCAAGGCCCGCCTGGTGGTCGATCTGATCCGCCGCAAGCCTGTCGCTCAGGCCTTCGACATCCTCCACTTCTGCGACCGCGCCGTCGCTGTGGATGTCGAGAAGGTTCTCCGTTCCGCCGTTGCGAACGCCGAGAACAACAACGGTCTGCGTGCCGACAACCTGGTTGTCGCCGCTGCCTATGTTGACGAGGGTCCGACGCTTAAGCGCATCCGTCCCCGCGCCAAGGGTTCCGCTTCTCGCATTCTGAAGCGTACTTCCCACATCACCGTCGTCGTTGCTCCTCGAAAGGAGGCGTAAAGCTGTATGGGTCAGAAAGTCTACCCCACCGGCTTCCGTCTTGGCATCACCGAGAACTGGCGCTCCCGCTGGTTCGCAGAGAAGGATTACGCTAAGACCCTCGGTAACGATCTCGAGATCCGCAAGTACCTCGAGAAGCGTCTTTCCCGCGCAGCTGTCTCCCGCGTCGAGATCGAGCGCGCTGGCGACAAGGTGAAGGTCATCATCCTCACCGCTCGCCCCGGCGTTGTCATCGGTAAGAAGGGTGCCGAGATCGATACCCTCCGCACCGAGCTCGAGAAGGTCGCTGGCGTCTCCAAGGGCCAGCTCTCCGTCGACGTTGTCGAGATCAAGCGCCCCGAGCTCGACGCCAACCTCGTTGCTCAGTCTATCGCCGAGCAGCTTGAGGGCCGCGTTGCCTTCCGTCGCGCTATGCGCAAGGCTGTTCAGTCCGCCCGCAAGGCCGGCGCTAAGGGCATCCGTATCCAGTGCTCCGGTCGTCTCGGCGGCGCCGAGATGGGTCGTCGTGAGTGGTACCGCGAGGGTCGCGTGCCTCTGCACACCCTCCGTGCCAAGATCGACTACGGCACGGCTGTCGCCAGCACCACCATGGGTGCTTGCGGCGTGAAGGTCTGGATCTACCTGGGCGAGAAGCTCCCGGGCCAGCCTGTTCCCAACCCTGCACTCGAGGGCTCTTCCCGTCCTCGTCGTCGTAACTCCGAGAGGAGGGGTCAGTAGTGCTTGCCCCTAAGCGTATTCTTCACCGCAAGGTGCAGCGTGGCTCCATGAAGGGCCAGGCCAAGGGTAATACCGAGCTGCATTTCGGCGAGTTTGGTATCCAGGCTCTCGAGGCGCATTGGATCACCAACCGTCAGATCGAGGCCGCTCGTATTGCCATGACCCGCTACATGAAGCGTGGCGGTCGTGTCTACATCACGATCTTCCCCGATAAGCCCATCACCAAGAAGCCTGCCGAGACTCGCATGGGTTCTGGTAAGGGTAACCCCGAGGAGTGGGTGGCCGTCGTCAAGCCCGGCCGCATCATGTTCGAGGTCAAGGGCGTGCCCGAGGAGGTCGCTCGCGAGGCTCTGCGTCTTGCACAGCACAAGCTTCCCATCAAGACCAAGATTGTTGCTGCCAAGAACGCTGAGCAGCGCATCGAGAAGGAGATGGCTGAGGAGGCCGCTCTCGAGGCCAAGTGGGCTGCTGAGGACGCCGCCGCCGCCAAGGAGGAGAACTAATGAAGCCCGCAGAGATTCGTGAGCTCTCGGACGCTCAGCTCGTTGAGAAGCTGAAGGAAATGCGCGCCGAGCTCTTTAACCTTCGTTTCCAGATGGCCACCAGCCAGCTGGACAACACCGCTCGCGTCAACACCGTGAAGAAGGACATCGCTCGCGTCCTCACGGAGCAGCGCGCCCGCGAGATCGCAGCGGAGAAGTCCGCTGTCGCCGAGTAGGACCTAAGGAGAGAACATGACTGATTCGCGTAACTCGCGTAAGGTCCGTACGGGTGTCGTTACCTCCGTCTCCGGTGCCAAGACCATTGTTGTCACCATCACCGAGCGCAAGCGTCACCCCAAGTACGGCAAGATGATGACCAGCTCCAAGAAGCTGCACGCTCACGACGAGGAGTGCACGGCTGGCGTGGGCGATACCGTCCGCGTTATGGAGACCCGTCCTATGTCCAAGATGAAGCGTTGGCGCCTCATCGAGGTCGTCGAGCGCGCTAAATAAGCAGTCGCTCTTACGACTTGTACGTTTCCGAAGATGTGCGTATGCCTGGCTTGCATACCACGGGCCGTATAAAGGCTGCGCACCTCTCTTCGGTTCTTAGTTCGGAGGAACATCTACCATGATTCAGATGCAAACCATGCTGAACGTCGCCGACAACTCCGGCGCTCGCAAGATTCGCTGCATCAAGGTGCTTGGCGGTTCCAAGCGTCGTTATGCAGGCATCGGCGATGTGTTCATCGGTGCTGTCCAGGAGGCTACCCCTGGCGCCAACGTCAAGAAGAAGGACGTTGTCCGTTGCGTCGTCGTTCGCACCGTTAAGGAGATCCGCCGCAAGGATGGCTCCTACATTCGCTTTGATGAGAACGCCTGCGTTGTCATCAACAACGATGGTTCGCCCGTCGGCACCCGTATCTTCGGGCCCGTCGCTCGCGAGCTTCGTGACAAGAAGTACATGAAGATCGTCTCGCTCGCTCCCGAGACCCTGTAGTTAGGGGAGATATATGTATATCAAGAAGGGCGATAAGGTCCAGGTTCTCTCTGGTAAGGATCGCGGCAAGCAGGGCGTTGTCCTGCGTGCTCTCCCCGCCGAGAACAAGGTCGTTGTCGAGGGCGTTTCGGTCGTCAAGAAGGCCGTCAAGCCCAACGCTGCCAACCAGCAGGGCGGCATCGTTTCGCAGGAGGCTCCCATCGACGCCTCCAACGTCAATCTCGTTTGCCCCGAGTGCGGTAAGGTTACCCGCGTCGGTCACGAGAAGGACGGCAAGAACAAGCTGCGCGTCTGCAAGAAGTGCGGCCACAAGTTCTAAGCTGCCCGCAACATCAAGTTGCTAGTAAAGGCCCGGATGCCATGGCACCCGGGCCTTTTTCTATCCCTACTCGATGGCTTCGGTTCTGCCGTCCTGTCATTCCGGTTGCATCCAGTTTTCGGTGCCGTCTCGAATCGAATGCCGCCAGGTGACACCCTGTCGCGTTTCGTCGGCTTCGGGGACAAAAGTCGGGACAACTCCAAAAACTATTTTCGAACTCAGGGCTTTGAGTTTTTGTTTTTGTCCCAAAGGGCGCGGCGGGATGCCTTTGGAGGCTCGATAGCGCCGAAAACGCCCGTTTTGAAACTTAAATGCCTTTTCGCGTGCAAGCCGCCAGCTGCAATAGGAAGTGAATCAACGCAGGTGACTTTCAAGCAGTTTGCAAAACTGCAGGTCGCAGGTCTTCATTGCCAGTAGGAGAAATGAGTAGTCTCAGGTGGCTTGCCCATGAGTTGACGAACGGGATTTGAGATTACGCTGACGTCCGGAAACGCTTCGAGCACGGCGTTACGTTTTTGGGGTTTGGGCGTAGCCCCTGCACCCGCGAGCGCGGGCCTTAAGCCCGCCGAGAGGGTGACGCGTCGAAAACGAAGGGGAAAGAGAGAAGGGGCCGTCCCTATCATTCAGGTTGCGACCGAAGAAGACAAGGAGACCCCCTGAGCCTGAATGATGCCCCACAGACCGCGTCCGACCGAGCTCAAGCCGAGCTTTTCCTGACGTCCGCCTTCGCGAAGATGATGGCTGGATTGGCTATGGATTGGCAACACTTATTTGGACGATTCCGGGAGGGACGGCCCCGCCTCCCTGAACTCGACCGGCGACATGTAGCCCAGCGTCGAGTGGATCCTGAAGTTGTTATACCAGTGCACGTAATCCAAGAGCTTGGCTCGGAGCTCGCGCGTCCCTCCTCGGTCCTTCGGAGTGGCCGACGATCTCCCCGTTGCAGAGGTCGACGAGCAGGCAGACGTAGTTCCACGACGCCCCGACGCGCACGCAGGCCAAGTCGCTGCATATATGGGTGCACGGCGCCCTGCCGCCGAAGCCGCGCGCGACGACGTTCGACACGTCGGCCTCGTTGACCGCCCCGGGGTGCACCTTGAACCTCTTCCTGCCGTATGCGCCGGCCAGGCCGTTCTCCCTCATGATGCGGCAGACGCGGCGCCGGCTGACGGTAACGCCCGACCTCCCGGGCGACGCCTTGATCTTGCGCGATCCGTTCCGGCCCTTGCTGGCGGCGTGCGCCGCCGCGGCCGCCGTCGCCCCCGACATTAAGGTCCTCAAGGGCCGCGTCGTCTCCGGCGACCAGTTCGTCTCGCCCGCGGAACAGAAGGAGCGAATCCTCGCGACCTTCGGCGACCTGTGCTGCGAGATGGAGGGCTGCACCATCGCGCAGGCCGCTTATCTCAACGGCGTGCCCCTCGTCGTCGTGCGCGCCATCAGCGACAAGCCCTGCGCCGAGGGCCGGGTCGTGACTACAACACTTTCGAGAAGAAGGCCGCCTGCGACTGCGCCCGCATCGCCGCGCGCATGGTTAAGCTTTAGGCCCTGCGCGCCGGGGCCCTTCTTTATGTTGGGACCCCGGCGCGCCGGGCCCTTTCCAAAGCGAAGTGTCGAGCCGAAGTGTTGAGCGTCGGCCCTGAATGTTCAATGGCCGTTGTTTTCTGCCCCTCAAGTGGTGGACTTTTCCTCGGAGCTGTTGATTCCCCCACGCGCCCCCTTCCGTTCTCTGTTCTCCCCTTATACTCCTTGTACGAGGAGGTAAGAAGTCATGGACAGGACCACACAGGACAGCTTGGCAAAGAAACCCGTCGACATGAGGGACAGGATTCTCGAGCATCTCGAGGCCCTTACCTCTGCCGTCTCGCTCGACGACCTTGCCCGTCTGTCCACCTCCGACATCGCCGAGACGCTCATCATCTCCAGGAGCCTGGCGAGCCAGTACCTCAACGACCTTGTTCGCGCCGGTCTTGTGGTTAAGGTGGCGGGCAGGCCTGTCCGTTATTTTCATCGCCGCGCGTTCCAGAAGCGTTTTCAGGTAAAGCTCTCTGCAAGCGAGTATGCCTCGCTCGCCGACCTCATCCAGGCGACGGGAATCGCCGATCACCGCGACTTCGCGCGTGCCGTGGGCTTCGACATGAGCCTCAGCTCCGTTGTCGAGCAGTGCAAGGCTGCGGTTCAGTACCCTCCGTTTGGCCTGCCCATCCTCTTGAGCGGCGGCGTGGGTGTCGGTAAGTCTTTCCTTTCTCGCCTTGTGTACGAGTACGGCAAGAACCGGGGCTTGCTGTCCCGCGACTCCTCCTATGTGCGCATCGACTGCGCCGGGGTCCCGGACGCCGCCTCGTTCAACGGGCTTCTTGACGAGTCGATCGCGAAAGCGCGCGGGGGTGTGGTCTTTGTCAACGGCATCGAGGCACTCTCTCCCTCTGCGATGGAGCACTGCCTTGCGACGGCCCTCGGGCTCGATGCCTCCCAGGATGCGCCGCGCGCTCGCCTCGTTCTTTCGACGACGCTTTCCGCCGATGACCTGAAGGTTTCCTCGGCCTACAGCAAAATGCCCATCTGTGCCCGCGTCCCCTCACTCAAGGAGCGGACCCCCGAGGAGCGCGAGGATCTCATCTTGAGCTTCCTGCGCAGCGAGGGGTGCCGAATCGGTTCTGATGTGAAGATCAGCCGCGGCGCATACCGTTGCCTCGTGAACGCGGACTTTTCCGATAACATCGCCGGCTTGCGCGCCTGCGTGACGAACTGCTGCGCCAAAGCGTTCCTCAATCGCGAGGGCGACTACGTCGTCGTTCGCCCGTATCTTCTTCCCAGCGGGCTCCTCTCCTCCGCGCAGATCGATCAACAGCCCGACGATGGCGTTCTGATCGACGCGTCTCTGGATGCCGCCGAGAGCACAGGGCCGGTCGAGCAGGCGCTCGATGCCCTGTGCTCCCTCGATGAGCGATTCTGCGCCGGGGAGCTCTCTGTCTCCGAGCTTGTCTCGCAAGCTGTCTCCGCTGTGCGCGGCGTTGAGGATCACTTGATCTTCGACCACGGCGTCGCCTCCTCGAGGTCGCGCGCCTTCGAGCGCGTCGTGGGCGCGGTCCTTGCCGACGCAGGCTCTTCTTATGGCATCGAGCTTTCGAGGAAGGTCGCTTTTCTACTGGCCCAGGAGATTTGCCTGCAGTTGTGGCCGGGTATCGGCCTGGCTAAGCGAAAGTCTGCCTGTGCGGAGCAAATCTCCCATCTCCTCGGTGCCGTGACCTCCGAATTGCCGTTTGCCTCGAGTGTCTCCGATCAGGTCGCCGCAGACGTGGAAGGGGCGCTGGGAATCTCGCTCGATCACTTCACGAAGACGCTTCTGACGCTGTGCGTCGCATCGGAGTCTCGCGATGCGAAGGCCCTTCGGACGCTCTGCGTCATCTTGTCCCACGGCTACTCAACGGCGACGAGCATCGCCGACGCGGCGAACCGTATGCTCGGCATGCATGTGTACGAGGCTGTCGACATGCCCTACGACCAGCAGCTGAAGGACATCGTCGGTCCGCTCCAGCGCCTCGTCGACCGCCATTCCTACTGCACCGGGGTCGTGTTCCTCGTCGACATGGGCTCCTTGGAGGAGGCCTATAAGGCCCTCGAGAACGTTACCGACTCCACTATCGGCGTGGTGAACAACGTCTCTACCGGTCTTGCGCTCGAGATCGGGGTCGGGCTGCTCGGCGGCAAGTCCATCGCCGAGGTTCTTGGCGATGCGACCGCCGCGTGCGTGACGCACTGCAAGGTGATCGAGCGCGTCAACCGTGAGGACTCCATCGTCTTCTGCTCCGAGTCCGGGGTCGACGCCGCGGAGAGGATACGCCAGCTCGTCTCGCAGAGCCTCCCGCGCACCATAGGCGCGCGCCTGCTCACGAGGCCCTTCAAGCAGCTCGTCGCGAACGGGTCGAACGACGCCGTTTTCTCCGAGCACCGCGTCTGCGCCGTCATCGGCACGGGAGACCCCGGGGTCGCCTCCGTCCCCTTCGTCGCCCTCGAGGACATCATGTCGACGGCGTCCGCCTCTAAGGTTGATGCCGTGTTCGGCAGGTGGCTTGACGCTTCCGAGCTCTCTTCTTTCCACGAGAAGCTGCTCTCGAACATGACGCTGCAGAACGTCATCCGCTCCATCACCATCCTCGACCCGGAGCGGCTATTCCATGAGATCGAGAGCGCCGTGCACGAGCTTCAGCGCAGGACAGGCGAGAAGATCGGCAGCAACGCCATCATTGGGCTCTACGTTCACCTCTGCTGTCTCGTCGAGCGCCTTGTTACCAGAAACCCCATTGAGACCTACGTTGGCCAGGACCGCTTCGAGGAGGAACGCGCCGATTTCATCGAGTCCTTCAGGCAGAGCTTCTCGAGCATCTCGACGCGCTATCGCGTAGAGGTTCCCGTAAGCGAGATCGCATATGTCTTCGACTACATAAGCGTGAGCGCCGCCCCGGCGCGAGAAGAGCGCCTCGGCTCCTCGGACCTCCTGCTCGACGAGTGACCTTCCCCACGCCGCCGCAAGCTGACCGCGCGTCCTCAATAATCCGATAACCCCTTGCCCGGCGCGAATCCGGATAGCGCCGAGGCAGTACCGAACGCAAAACTTCATTTGATAGGAGCAAACATGAGTGTTGTTATGGCACGAATCGACAATCGCCTGCTTCACGGCATCATCGTGACGCAGTGGGCCCCGGTGTCGGGCGCGACCCGAGTCATGGTCATCGACGACAAGGTCGCCGGCGACGAGGTCCTGAAGTCCACCATGAGGATGGCGCGCCCCGCGGGCATGGCCGTTTCGATCATCTCCGAGCAGACCGCGCTCAAGAACTTCGCCGCGGGCAAGTACGACCGCGAGAGGGTCTTCGTCATCGCCAAGGAGCCCGAGACGATGCTTCGCCTGGTCGAGTCGGGCGTCGAGCTCCCGTCGCTGGTCGTCGGCGGCTCGCTCGTCAAGGAGGACGGCATCCAGCTCACCCAGCGCGCCTACGCCTCCGCCGAGAACGTCCAGAGCTACAAGGCGCTCATCGCCCGTGGCGTCAAGGTGACGGCCCAGTTCGTGCCCGCCGACAAGCCCGTCTCCGTCGCAGACCTCATCTAAGGGGGAAATATGGTCAACTTCACTATCCTGCAGGTCGTCCTTTTGACCCTGCTGGCCTTCATCAAGCACGTGGACTACTACGGCATCCCGATGATCTTCGTCAATTACGCCGTTTTCTGGGGCCTCATCACCGGAGTCGTCATGGGCGACTGGAAGACCGGCCTTGTCATCGGCGGCACCATTCAGCTCATGCAGCTCGGCGTCGCGGGCTTCGGCGGCTCCTCCATTCCCGACTACGGCACGATGGCCATCATCGCCACCGCCTACGGCGTGACCCTGGGCTCCGACACGGGCCTCGCCATCGGCCTGCCGGTCGGCATGCTCGGCATCCAGCTCGACGTCGTCGCCAAGATCCTCAACGGCTTTGTCGTCGAGAAGTCCCAGAAGTTCTGCAACGAGGGTAAGTTCAATCAGATGAACGCCATCCTGTGGGTCTGCCCCGCGCTCTTCGGCCTGTGCGCCGCCCTGCCCGTCTTTGTCTCCGTGACGCTCGGCCAGCCCGCCGTCAACTGGCTCCTCGAGGTCATGCCCCAGTGGTTCCTCTCCGGCCTCACCCTCGCCGGCAAGATGCTCCCGGCCGTCGGTATCGCCATGCTGCTCCGCTACATGCCAACCGCCAAGTACTTCCAGTACCTGCTCGCCGGCTTCTTCCTCTCGGCCTTCCTGAACGTGCCCATCATCGGCGCCGCCATCGTCGGCGTTGCCCTCGCGATTGCGTTCTACCAGCGTGCCGAGAGGGACACCGAGCTCGCCGCCCACGCTTCCGCAGACGCCTTCATCGGAGAGGATGAGTAACCATGGAAAACGAGAACATCACCGCCGTCGCCGAGGGCAAGCCCTCCGGCTACAAGGTCACCAAGAAGGACCTGCGCAACGCGAACTGGCGCTGGCTCATGAGCGTGTGCACCTTCAACTACCAGACCCAGCAGGGCGCCTCAGTCGCCTACGCCCTCTCGCCGGTCCTGAGGAAGATCTACACGAACGACGAGGACTATAAGCAAGCGCTCAACAACCACTTCCGCTACTACAACACCCAGCCTTGGCTCGCCGCCATCATCCTTGGCGCCTGCGTGGCCATGGAGGAGCGCGACGGCCTAGCGGCGGCGGACGCCGTCCAAGACCTGAAGATCGGCACCATGGGACCGCTCGCCGGCGTCGGCGACTCCCTGCTCATGACCATGATCCCGACCATCATGGGCTCCATCGCCGCCTACATGGCCATCGAGGGCAACCCCGTGGGAGCCGGCATCTGGTTCGCGCTCATCCTGGCCATCTTCTGGGTCCGCATGCACGCCCTCGAGTTCGGCTACAAGCAGGGCGTGAAGCTCGTCACCGACTTCAGCGAGAAGCTTCCCAACCTCACTGCCGCCGCCTCCGTGCTCGGCCTCACCGTGGTCGGCTGCCTCATCGCCTCGGTCATCGGCGTCACCTGCCCGATTAGCTTCAGCTTCGGCGACGTCGCGATGGAGATTCAGCCGCTGCTCGACAAGATCCTGCCTGCCATGATCCCCGCCGCCATCACGGGAAGCGCGTATTACCTTCTTACCAAGAAGAACGCGAGCATGACGGCCCTCATCCTCGTGGTGATCGTCCTCGCGATGGTCGCCTCCGCCGCCGGCATCCTCGCCTAGCTTCGACCCAAGAGATTGGTGAATCAATGAGAAAGATAGTTGTGGCGAGCCATTCCCTTCTCGCCCAGGGCTTCAAGGACACCCTCGAGTTCCTTACGGGTAAGGGCGACGCCGTCAACGCCGTGTGCGCCTACGTGAACGACAACGGCGAGGGGCTCGACGCGGCGGTCGAGGCGGCTCTTTCGGGCACTGACGAGGTCGTCGTCCTCACCGACGCGTACGGCGGCAGCGTGAACCAGCGCTTCTCCCGCTTCGCCTCCGACCGGATCCACGTGATCGCGGGTGTCAACCTCCCGCTCGCCATGACGGTCGCGCTCGCGCGCCCCGACGAGAAACTCGACTTCGACGCCCTCGTCAACGAGGCGCGCCAGCAGATCATCTACGTGAACGGTGCCAGTTCCGCCGAGCGCGACGACGACGAATAGAGGAGGTCGACGATGAGAGAGTTCCTTAAGGACGTGTGGATGCACGGCGGTGAGGAAAGCCGCGCCATCACCCCCGAGAACATCACGGGCGAGAAGGGCCGCGCCGCCATGTCGGCCAGCCACCTCGGCGTCGGCCGCAAGGGCTCGTGCTGCGTGCCCCTTGAGTCCGGCGAGACCATCACGCTCGCGGACATCGAGGGCCCCGGCATCATCCGCCACATCTGGATGACCGTCCCCGACAAGACCGCCGCCGGCAGCTTCGTCATGCGCGACCTCGTGCTGCGCTTCTACTGGGACGACGAGGAGACCCCCTCGGTCGAGTGCCCTGTCGGCGACTTCTTCTGCAACGGCTTCGGTGAGCGCGCCATCGTCAACTCGATGCCCATCTGCGTGAACCCGACGGGCGGCATGAACTGCTACTTCGAGATGCCCTTCAGGAAGCACGCCAAGGTCACGCTTACGAGCGAGCACCCCGGGTTCATTAAGTACATCTTCTACACGTTCAACTACGCGCTCACCGACGTGCCGGACGACGCCATGTACTTCCACGCCCGCTTTAACCGCGAGCGCAGCACCCGCAGGGGCGTCGACTACACCGTGCTCGACGGCGTGCGCGGCAAGGGCTACTACGTCGGCACCTACATGGCCCTGTGCGCCCTGGAGCGCTATTGGTGGGGCGAGGGCGAGATGAAGTTCTTCCTCGACGGCGACGAGGAGTTCCCCACGGTCACCTCGACGGGAGCCGAGGACTACTTCGGCGGTGCCTGGGCCTTCCTCGACAGGCCGCCCCACGCGCTGCCCGAGGCGCAGTGCTTCAACACGCTGTTCGCCGGCTACCCGTACCGCTCGACGCGCGACGCCACGCGCGACCGCTTCAGCGCGGGCAAGCCGAACCCGAACCCGATGCTCGCGACCAACGACGACGCGCTGCCCAGGCACGGCCTCTACAGGTGGCACCTTCCCGACCCGATCTCGTTCAAGGAGGACCTGCGCGTGACGTTCCAGGACCTCGGCAACGACGACATCAAGCTCTACGAGCGCGAGGACGACATCTCCACCGTCGCCTACTGGTACCAAAGCGAGCCGCACGCCGTGCTCGCCCCGTTTGCCGCAAGGCAGGACCGCGTGCCCAGGTAGGGTCGCCTCGAAACAAGCCAACGTTATGGGCGCCCGCGGTTGACCATGACCGCGGACGCCCCTTTGCAAGGAGGATCACATGAGCGAAAAGCAAATGAGGCTCGGCGCCCTCGAGGCCGGCGGGACCAAGATGGTCTGTTCCGTGGTGTCCGGCGACGGCGAGGTCCTCGACCGTATAGAGACCCCGACGCTTACGCCCGTCGAGACCGTCCCGCAGATGATCGAGTGGTTCACTGCCCGCGATGTGGACGCGTTGGGCATCGGCGCCTTCGGCCCGACCTGCGTCGACCCCGACGATGAGCGCTACGGCTCCATCCTCCAGACGCCCAAGCTCGCGTGGCGAGGCTATGGTCTTCGCGCCGCGTTCGTCGACGCCCTCGGGATTCCGGTGGCCTACGACACGGACGTGAACGTTGCCTGTCTCGGCGAAGTGGTCTTCGGCTGCTGCAAGGGGCTCGAGGACGCCGTCTACGTGACCATCGGCACCGGCGTGGGCGCGGGCGTCATGTGCGCGGGCAGGCTCCTTCACGGCATGCTGCACCCCGAGGCCGGCCACATGCTGGTAAGGACCCGTCCCACTGAGGAGGGACGCTGCGTCTGCCCGAGCCACGCGAGCTGTCTCGAGGGCCTCGCCTCCGGCCCCGCCATCGCCGCGCGCTGGGGAAAGCCCGCGGCCGAGCTCGCGGACAACGATGAGGTGTGGGCGCTCGAAGGGGATTATCTGGGGCAGATGTGCGCGAACCTCGTGCTCATGTACTCGCCTCGCCGCATCGTCCTCGGCGGCGGCGTGATGCACCAGGAGCAGCTCTACGGCATCGTCCGCAAGAAGACCCTCGAATATCTGGGTGGCTACATCCAGACCGCCGAGCTTAAGGACATGGAGAGCTACATCTGCGCCCCGGGCTGCGGCGGCGACCAAGGAATCCTCGGCGCGGCCGAGCTGGCAAGAAGGGCGCTCGCGTAACTTGCGCTCTCTCCGCCATACAACGCGTTAAGAAAAGACGAGCGCTTCTTGCCAATTGAGCGGCAAGAAGTGCTCGTCTTTTGCATTTGTTTTTTGGGGCAGGACGCCCCGCCTCCGTTAGAGTCCCTGGACCGCCACACCCACGAGGTTTGGACCGGTGTGGACAAGAAGCGCGGGGCTGATGTCGGAGCGGACGACCTCCACCGCGTTGGCCACGCGCTCGCACAGGGCCTGCTCCATGCGGTCGTAGAGGTCGGCGTGGGCCGAGGTGCAGCTCACGGCAAAGCGCGCCTTGGGGTGCTTCTCGACGATGGCGGCGATGAGCTTGACCTCGGTGCGATGCGGTACTTGCACAGCCATTTCGTGTGCGCGAGGCTGTTGGCTTTCTGGGCCACAGCAATCACCTTCCCCTTAGTATGATGGTCTGAACAATCCTCATGCTAGGGGGAAGGTTTTTGTCGCGTAGCGGAAATTGGCCTCCACCCGCTGAGCGGGTGGCTTTCTATGCCGCGCGTGCCGCACGGCACGGACTAAAGTCCATGAATAAAACGAGGAAGGCCACGTCCGGCCTCCCTCGCAAAGAGTCTCTGATTGCTCCCACTCATTGGGGACAGACTTAAATGAGTGCTCTTGAAATGCCGGCGCCTGGGGACGTTCTTTTTCTGTCTGCAGTTTGGAACGTTCCTTTTCTGTCGGCAGTTTGGGACGGTCCTTAGAGCTGCAGCGCGCCATGAGCGACGAGGCGAAGCGGATCATCCTGTCTTTTGAGTTCTAAGCAGAATTCCCCGTCTCTGAGTAATGATTAGTGCGCATTTGTGCGTATTTGTGTGCGTAGGATTGCGTGGCTATGCGTGTATAAGCACCGTCTGCGGCTGTATTATGACCATTTGGCGGTTATATACGCAAAAGTACGCACATACGCGCTAATTTGTGCGAATATAGAGACGGCAGAAATGTTAGACGCTCCATGACCCAGGAGGCACATATGGCAGATTTCAAGCAGGCTCCACTCGACGCGGCGGCAGCCGCCAAAGCAGCGTTCGCTTCGGTCCAGGACAAGCCGTTCCCCGACGATATCTTTACGGCTCCCGAGCTCCGTTGGGCTGTGATCGGGTGCGGTGTTATCGCCAACCAGATGGCCCAGTCTCTCGCTCTTGCCGGCCGCAAGCTTGCGGGCGTTGCCAACCGCACACTGTCCAAGGCTCAGGCTTTTGCAGAGCAGTATGGCATTGAGAAGGTCTATGAAACGGTCGAGGACCTCTACACCGATCAGAACATCGACGCCGTCTACATCACCACCCCGCACAACACTCATATCACCTATCTGCGCGCTGCGCTGGCAGCTGGTAAGCACGTGCTCTGCGAGAAGGCCATTACCCTCAATTCCGCTGAACTCGATGAGGCCCGTGCCATTGCCGCCGAGCACAACGTGGTCCTTATGGACGCCACCACGGTGCTCCACATGCCTTTGTATCAGGAGCTGCGTCGTCGCATGGATGTCGGTGAGTTCGGCCGCATGAATCTCGCTCAGCTCAACTTTGGCAGCTACAAGGAGTACGGCGATCTGACCAATCGCTTCTACAACCGCAACCTTGCTGGCGGTGCCATGCTCGATATTGGCGTGTATGCCCTGTCCGTCATGCGTCTCTTTATGGCCAGCCAGCCCGCCGAGGTCGTGTCTCTAGGCAACACCTGCGAGACTGGCGTCGATGTTGCGGGCGGCATCGTCTGCCGTAATGCCGAACAGCAGCTGGGCGTGGTGGGCCTTACGCTCCACTCCAAGCAGCCCAAGCGCTCGATCATTAGCTTCGACAAGTGTTATATCGAGGTCAACGAGTATCCGCGTGCCGATCACGCGACCATCGTGTGGACTGCCGACGGCCATCGCGAGGAGGTCCACGCTGGCACCGAGGCCTACGCACTGTGCTACGAGATGGCCGATCTTGAGAAGGCCGTTGCCGGCGACGACTCCAAGCGCGAGCTGCTGGATTATGCTTCTGATGTTATGGAGCTTATGACCAAGCTTCGCGCCGACTGGGGAGTCGTGTACCCCGAGGAGGAGTAAGCGATGCTTGCGGAAGATAGGCTCAACGCGATTGTATCGATGGTGCAGCAGGCCGGCTCGGTTACCGTTCCGGAGCTTGCTGAGGCCCTGGGCGTGACGGCGTCTACCATTCGGCGCGATCTGCAGACGCTCGACCGAGCGCATCGCATCGCCAAGGTCCACGGTGGGGCGACGAGTCTTGAGCGCGCGCACGTGACGCGCGACCTAACGCTTAATGAGCGCAGCGACCTCCATAACGATGACAAGGAGCGTATCTGCGCCCGTGCGGCGGCGCTTGTGGAGCCTGAGAGCTTTGTATACATCGACTCGGGCTCGACGACGCTCAGGCTCATCGAGCATCTTCCCCACCTTGAAGATGTCACCTACGTGACCGATTCCGTGCTCCATGCTCAGCGCCTTGCTTTGCGGGGTATGCGTACCGTGGTGCTGGGCGGCGAGCTCAAACCCGAGACCGAGGCGCTCGTTGGCCCCGATGCCTTGGCAACCTTAGATCGCTACAACTTCAACTGTGGCTTTTGGGGCTCTAATGGCATCGCCGCCGAGCAGGGCTTCACGGCGCCCGATATCGAGGAGGCCCAAGTAAAGCGCATCTCGATGCGTCATACGGCCAAACGCTTCGTAATCTCGGACGCCAGCAAATTTGGCATGGTGGCGCCCGTCAAGTTCGCGGACTTTCGCGATGCAACGATCATCACCGCGGGCGAGGTGCCCGCCAAGTACCGGGCAATGGACAACGTCGTCACGGTCTAGCGGCGGGGCAAGGTCAAAACCATTTAGTTTTCTCAATAGAAAAGCGGCAACGTCCATCACGGACGTTGCCGCTTTCGTCGTCTACTGGTTCTGTCTAAGTCTGTAACAACTGGACCGTTAAAAGTGGGATAGGTGTTACAGATTGAGATGCTTCCGAACCGCGCCGTCCCTTTGTCTCAATCTGTAACATCTGGGATCGATTTTGCCGAGTTACTGTTACAGATTGAGATTTTCCCTTAAGGGGGATTCGAATGTCTCGATCTGTAACAGATAGACCGGAAAATGGGTTCTAACTGTTACAGATCGAGACGTTTTGGGACCGCGGCTGAGCCATTGCGGCAAAACCACCATAAAGGTGCTTGTCCCCTTTGTGGTGGTTTAGGGCTCCCAGGGGCAGGGGGCTTCGATGTGGATGTGCTCGCCGGTTACGGGATGCGTAAAGGACACGCTGTGGGCATGGAGCATGAGGCCGCAGGGGCGCGGCGTTCCGTACAGGTCGTCGCCAACCAGGGGATGATGCTCGCTTGCCAGGTGCACGCGAATCTGATGCTTGCGGCCGGTGAGCAGCTCGACATCAATATACGAGCGCGTGGGCAGGCCTCGACGGCTCTTAAGACGCTTGAGCACCTTTACGCGTGTTTGAGACGGCTTGCCGCTGGCGCCGACGCGCATCTTTCGACTGTCGTGACGGTCGCGGGCGATGGGCTTGTCGATGAGCTTTTCGTTCCAGTCGATCTTGCCCTCGGCCAGCGCCAGGTAGTGCTTTTCGAACGCGTGGTCGATGATCATCTGATCAAAGGCGGGCTGCGTCTGCTTGTCGAGTGAGAACAGCACCACGCCGGTGGTGTCACGGTCCAAGCGGTTGAGCGGCTGCATGTCGGTCGCGGCAAAGCCGTCGCCCATCGCCAGCAGCAGGTCGCTGGCGTAGTCGGTGAGCGTGCGCTCGCCGGTGCCATCGCCGTGGACGATCATACCGGCAGGCTTGTCGATGGCCATGAGCCAGGCGTCGCAGTAGAGGACTTGAGGTTCTTCGTTCACGTGTAAGCCTTTCAGTTAGCTGATTCCGACAAACATGCAGCCCGAGGTCGCCCCGCGTAGGCGGGCGGCGGGCTTGCGACCGGCCTGCGCGGCCTCGACGGCGCGACGGACGCGGGCGACGGCACGGCCCACCTCATCCGTCTCGAGCAGCGTTCCGTCCACCATGAGACGGCGCACGCCGGCGTCGAGCAGCTGTGGAACCTGCGGTGTGAGGTCGATGGGGTAGGCGTCGTACAGGCGAGAGCGGCCGTGGATGTCGGTGCGGACGGGCATGACCTTTCCGTCGATATTCTTGAGCGAGAGCTTACGGGCACGCAGGCGGCAGCTGGCACAATCGTGGATGCAACCGTTGGCAACCTGCAGAATGCAATGCTCGCTTGTCATGACGCGCGGGCGGCCAAAGACGGTGATGCCTAGAGCCGCGGGCGCGGCGGCGCCGAGCGAGACAATCTCGTCGAGCGTGATCTCGGGCGAGAGCCAAAACGCACCGGCTCCGCGCTCGGCAAGCGCCTCCATGCAGGGCGTGTTGTGCACCGGCAGGCAAGAGCGAATCTCGGCCGTGGCGCCAACCTGGGCGGCCAGGGCAAGCTCAGAGATGTTGCCAATAGCGACCGTGGCGCCGGCAACAACCCATGGGTCAACGCGGGCGTGGTCAACGGCGCGGCAGACCTCGTCGAGTGCGGGCACAATACCCTGCTCAAATGCATCGGCAGGGGAGAGTCCGACAGCCTCGAGCGCGTCGGTGGTCATGTAGATGCGCGTTGCACCCTCCGCGCGAGCGGCCTCGGCGGCCTCGAGCGAGGTGACGGTAGCGCAGATCTGCGGCTCATCGCGGTAGTGCTCGGGCGCGGGGCGGGAATCATTGGTGACAGTCGCCGGTAGCTCGAGCGTGCGGGCGCGCTCCTCGTACGGTGCCAGAATGGCCTCTTCCAGCGCCTTGCAAGCGGCGGCGCGCACCTTGTGCACGGCGGAGAAGCCCATACCGCAGCCCTCATCGAGCGCCACCTCAAAGCTCGCAGCCTCAAAGGGAGAGGAACCCATGCGGCCGACGTGCTCAACCAGATCGGACGCCTCGACCGCACGGGTCTTGGCGGCCTCGACGGTAAAGCCCGTGGCCGTGGCCGTAAGCGAAGGGTCGTCGCAGCAGGTGAGCGTAACGGTAAACGGCTCGCCCAGACGCGCCACGACGGACACATCAACAGCTCGGCGGCGCAGCACATCGCGCTTGAGCGCGGCGCCGGCGGCGTCGATGGCACGCTGACTGCGAATCACGCGGACGCGGCAGCCCTCGGGCATGCTGCGGGGTACGCGACATTCGATGACTTCACCGGCTGCGGCATCATCGGCGGCAATGGTGGTCAGGAACTGGTCAAACTCGTTATCGTGGCGAAGCTCCAGCAGGTCGCCCTTGCCCACGGGCTCAAACAGCTCAATACGGGCGATGGCGGCGCGGCGACGGCGGTCGTCGGGCTTGAGGCCGCGCACATCGCGGTTGGCCGGGCGGCTGCCCAGCACCGTGCCCACGATCTGGCCGCGGTTGTTGGAACGCTCATAGCTCATCATCTCGTCGCCCGAGGTGCCGTCCTGATAGGCGTGCGTAAAGTCGCGGTTAAAGCAGCGCTTGAGCTGGCGCTGGCGGGCGTCTTTCTCGTCCTTGGCAACGGTGGTTCCGGCCAGCATGTCATCAATCTGATGACGATACACGTCGACGATGGAATACACGTAATCGGGCGCCTTCATGCGGCCCTCGAGCTTGAGCGACGCGGCGCCGGCGTCATACAGGCGGCGAACAAGTTGTGAAGTGTTGGTGTCACGCGGGCACAGCGCGCGCTCGCGACCGGCAGGGGAGAGCGAGTGACCGTTCTCGTCGATCAGCTCGTAGGGCAAGCGGCAGGGCTGGGCGCACATGCCACGGTTGGCCGATCGTCCCGCCATGGCAAAGCTCGAAAGCAGACACAGGCCAGAGTAGCAAAAGCAGATGGCGCCATGGCTAAAGACCTCAAGGTCCACATCGGGCGCGGCATCGTGAATGGCGGCAATCTCGTCGATGGAAAGCTCGCGCGAGAGGGTCACGCGGTCGGCGCCCTGCTCGCGGCACCAAAGGGTTCCGCGGTCGTCGTGGATGTTCGCCTGGGTCGAGATATGCGTCTCGATGCCGGGCATCGTGCGCTTGACCTCAAAGAACAGGCCCCAGTCCTGGATGATGAAGGCGTCGGCGCCCAGCGTGGAGCAGCGATGGATGAGCTGCAGCGCATCGCTCATCTCGGACTGCTTGATGACGATGTTGACCGTGACGTAGACGCGCGAGCCGGCCAGATGCGCGGCGCGGCAGGCCTGCTCAAAGGCCTCGTCGGTAAAGTTGGTGGCCTTGCGGCGTGCGTTGAAGCTGCCCATGCCGCAGTAGATGGCGTCTGCCCCGGCGGCGAGCGCGGCGGCAAAGGGCTCCGGGCCTCCGGCGGGGGCCAAGAGTTCGGGTCTGCGGTTGGTGGTTCGACTGGCGGTTGCGGTCATATCCTGCCTTTCAAAATGCTCAGATACTCAAAAGTATAGTGGTGCCGTCGCGGCAGGCGATGCCCGTGCTCTAAGCGGGATAAAGTCTTCAGCAGCTTGGACTGGCTGCTTCACATGAGAACCGTTCAGCGGTCCGGGGAAACCGTTGGGCGATAAAATATTCTCGCAACGTGATAATAATCTTGCATCGCGCGGAAACCTTGAGTACTATCCCAATCAAGCGCGGTGTTCAGACCGAACTGTGCCTCCCGGTGTGAACGCCGCGCTCCCGTTCCCTTTTACTTGTAAGGAGAAAAACATGAGCAAGACCGTCGTGTCTTCCGATAACGCACCCGCAGCCATCGGCCCGTATTCCCCTGGTATCCAGACCGGCAACATGGTGTTCCTGTCCGGCCAGCTGGGCATCGATCCCGCAACTGGCAAGATGCCCGAGGGCGTCGAGGCCCAGGCCAAGCAGTCCCTTGCTAACGTCGAGGCCCTGCTGACCGCTGCCGGCGCCACCTTTGCCGATGTCGTCAAGACCACGGTCTACCTGGCTGACATTGCCGACTTCGCCGCCGTGAACGAGATCTACGCCTCCAAGTTCGAGGCCCCGTTCCCCGCGCGCAGCGCTTTCCAGGTTGCCGCTCTTCCGGCTGGCGGTCTGGTCGAGATCGAGGTCGTCGCCGCTCTCTAAGGCGTTGGCCACAACTAAACATGACATGCAAAAAGACCCTGCAGCGCGTGCGAGCTGCAGGGTCTTTTGTCAGGTGACGAATCGCTTGTGGAGCCGCGCTTCATTTTGCTCGTTAGCCCTCCTTGCGGACTTTTTGCAGGTAGCGGTACACGCTGGGCTCCGAGATGCCCAGCGCGGTGGCGGCGCAGGCCACGGCGCCCTTGAGCATGAACACCCCGTTGCCGTTGAGGTGGCGAATGGCGTCCACGCGGTCGCTCTGACCAAGCGACGCTACATCCAGCCCGCGCGCGCTCAGCAACTCGGCAATGCTGCGGTCGATGAGCTCCTGGGTGGACTCCGAAAGGCTTTCGACCTCGATAGGGGCGGGCTCCGTGCGCGTCGGCGCTGCGTCGAAGCACGCCATGAGCTGCTGCGCCATGGCGTTGATGGAGCGTACGGTCGAGAGGTCGGTGTTGACGCAGAGCATACCGACGATCTCGTCATTTTCGCGGATAAAGAACGTCGCGGACTCCAACGTCTTGCCACCGGCACCGCGCCCCTCGTAGCCCGTAATAAACGGCAGGTCGCGATACTTGGGGTCGTGCATGATCTTGAGCGCCAGATCGGTGGCGGGACCGCCGACTTTACGACCGCTCACGATGCCGTTGCGAATATCGACGATGGCATGGTCGGGATCCGAGAAATCGTGCAGGACGATCTCGCTGTTCTTACCGAGTATCTGCTCCAGGAAATCGACCATCGGCAAAAAGCGGCGTACGGTCTCGTTCACGGGCAACTCCTTTGGGTGAAATCGGAAGTTTCATAACAATTTTTTCTCATGGTAACACGCTGCTCTTCATCTCGTATATCCGCAGGTACATTGCGTAATACAGACGAACGGTAGGAATTTGGCGGTAAACGGTTGACCAAAAGAAAAGTTAGATGTTATTTTGACCAGGCACTTTCCTGACCTGCGGAAATGCATAATCCCAGCTCAAGAACAGTCTGATAACAAAAAATTATTATTGAGAATGAGAATCATCTTTAATACGATATGCAACGAAGGCACAACCTCAACCCCGCACTGCGTCACAATAGAGCGTTAGATGCGAAAACAACTATTTCGAGGATTGGTGGTCAAATGACCCAGGAGACGGTTAAGAACGGCACTGAAGCCCTGTTCACTCGTGAAGGCATGCCTCCCGTTAAGGAAATGATCCCGTGTGCCCTTCAGCACGTACTGGCATCGTTTGCCGGCATCATCACCCCGGCTGTCATCATGGCCGGCGTCTACGGCTTTAATAGCCAGCAGAGCACCGACATCATCCAGGTCGCGCTCATTCTTTCGGCGATCGACACGGCCCTTCAGGCCTTTGCCCCCTTCCGTCGCATCGGCGGCGGCCTGCCCATCGTCATGGGCGTTTCGTTCGCGTTCCTCCCGGCCCTGCAGGCCATGGGTGCCTCGGGCTTTAGCTTTGGTGCGCTGCTGGGCGGCGAGATCGTCGGCGGCGCCGTCGCGGTCCTCTTTGGTCTGGCCTACAGCAAGATCAAGTGGCTGTTCCCGCCCGTCGTGACCGGTACGGTCATCTTCTCCATCGGCGTTTCGCTGTATCCCACGGCCGTCAAGTATATGGCCGGCGGTATGGGTACGCCGCTATGGGGCACCCCGCAGGCCTGGTGCGTCGCTCTTATCACCTTCGCCGTGGTCTTTGCGCTCGCCAACTTTGGCAAGGGCACGCTCAAGCTGGGATCCGTGTTCTTTGGCATGATCGTCGGCATGATCGTCTCCATCCCCTTTGGCATGATCGACTTCTCCAGCGTCGCCACCGCTCAGGTCTTCGCCCTTCCCAAGCTCATGCCCTACGCGCTCGAGTTTGATCCCGAGGTCTGCATTACCCTCGCTGTCGTGTTCCCCATGGTTGCCATCCAGGTTATCGGCGACGTCTCCGCCGCCTGCCTGGGCTCCATCGACCGTATGCCCACCGAGCGCGAGCTCTCCGGCGCTATCGTGTCCCAGGGCCTCACCTCTATGGTCGGCGGCCTGCTGGGCGGTCTTCCCACCAGCGCCCTTGGCCAGAACGTGGGCATCATCTGCTCCAACAAGGTCGTCAACAAGTGGGTCTTTGTGATCATCGCGGCCGTCTTTGCCATCGCCGGTCTGTTCCCGCAGCTCTCTGCCGTCCTTTCCGCTATCCCGCAGCCCGTCATCGGCGGCGCGACCGTCGGCGTCTTTGGCACCATCACCATGAACGGCGTGCGCATGTTCACCCGCGAGGGCCTCACGCAGCGCACTACCACCATCGTCGGTACCTCCGTCGTCTTTGGCCTGGGTATCTGGATGGCCAGCGGTTGCCTTGCCGGCGAGGGTATGCCCGCCTGGGTATCCACCGTCATCGGCTCCAATGCCGTAACCCCCACCGCCATTATGGCCATTGTCCTTAACCTGATCCTTCCGCAGACGCCGGTCGTGGCTCAGCACATCGATGCTGCCAAGGACGCTGCCGTGGATCTGGTCTTGCCCGAGAGCAAGAAGTAACCAATTCGGTGCTATTCGTCGGCGGGCGCATCGCCTCGTCCGCCGACGTCATGCGGCGCCAAGCCGCGCTTCAAAGGGTTTGTCCCTTTGGTGAAGCGTTGACGGGAGAGGGCCCGTTTCCGGTGTAGGCCGGCGCTTCGCACTCCGCCATGTCAGAGGTGTCAAACCCCGCCCCTGATGTTGAAGGGAGCATTCATGCTTCTGGTCGCTAACGGTTCCGTTTTTACCCGCAACGCTCAGACCCCGTTCATTCCCAACGGTGCGGTCGCCATTGACGGAGATACGATCGTCGAAGTAGGTCCCGAGTGCGAGCTCAAGGCCAAGTACCCGGATGCCGAGTACGTCGACGCCCAGGGCAACCTCATCATGCCCGGACTCATCAATTGCCACACCCACATCTACTCGGGTCTGGCTCGCGGCCTTGCCATTAAGGGCTGCAACCCCACCAACTTCCTGGAGAATCTTGAGCAGCAGTGGTGGAAGATCGATGACAACCTGACACTCGACGGCACCAAGGCCAGCGCCTATGCCACGATTTTGGACTCCATCCGCGATGGCGTCACAACGATCTTCGATCACCACGCGAGCTTCTGCGAGATCCCAGGCAGCCTCTTTACCATTAAGGATGCAGCTCAGGAGCTGGGCATGCGTTCGTGCCTGTGCTACGAGGTCTCCGATCGCCGCGGCCAGGAAAAATGCGACCAGGCCATTGCCGAGAACGCCGAGTTTGCCCAGTGGGCCGCCAAGGAGCGTCGCGATAACGACAACCACATGATCGCCGCCATGTTTGGCGGTCACGCCACCTTTACGCTGTCGGACGAGACCATGGATAAGATGGCCGAGGCCAACAACGGCCTGACCGGCTTCCACATCCATGTGTGCGAGGGCATGAATGACGTGTGGGACTCCCGCCTCAACCGCGGTGGCATCAGCCCCGTCGAGCGCCTGCTGCAGCACAACCTGCTGGGTCCCGACACCATGCTCGGCCACTGTATCCACGTGACGCCCGCCGAGATGGACATCGTCAAGGAGTCTGGCACCTGGCTCGTCAACAACCCCGAATCCAATATGGGCAACGCCGTGGGCTGCGCCCCCGTGCTCGAGTTCTTCCGCCGCGGCATCCCCGTGTGCATGGGCACCGACGCCTACACCCACGACATGCTCGAGAGCCTCAAGGTCTTTCTGATCATTCAGCGCCACAACGCCGCCATGCCCAACGTGGGCTGGTGCGAGGCCATGACGATGCTGTTCGAGAACAACGCCAAGATGGCGAGCAAGTACTTCGATCGCAAGCTCGGCGTGCTCGAGGCCGGCGCTGCCGCCGACGTCATCGTCATGGACTACAAGCCCTTTACGCCGCTGAGCGAGGAGAACATCGACGGCCACATGCTCTTTGGCATGATGGGCAAAAACTGCCGTACCACCATCATCAACGGCCGCGTCCTGTACAAGGATCGCGAGTTCGTTGGCATTGATGAGGAAAAGATCAACGCGTGGACCATGGCTGAGTCCAAGAAGCTCTGGAGCACGCTCAACGATCGCGTGTATTAATTCCAATTGGAGATTCACGCGCGTCGGATGTTTCGCCACATCCGACGCGCGTATAGGCGGCCTCCGCGGGGTCGCCGGCGCCGTGCTAGCGCTACACCGTATTTGCGCCCGCCGCGCGGTCTCGCCGGGCGTTACAGAGAGGAGCTCATTATGAGCGACATCATGAGGCCGATCCCGTTTTCGCAGCTGATGAACTGGATCATCGAGGAGCACAAGACCCAGGACGCCATCTTTGGCGTGCGCAAGATGGTCACGACCAACCAGGAGGGTGCGCTTCCCATTTTTGACGAGCGCATCGAGACTCCGTTTGGCCCGGCCGCCGGTCCCAATACGCAGCTTGCCCAGAACATCGTGGCATCCTACGTGGCCGGTTCCCGCTTCTTTGAGCTCAAGACCGTCCAGGTTATGGACGGCGAGGAGCTCTCCAAGTGTGTGAACAAACCCTGCATCGTGGCACAGGACGAGTGCTACAACTGCGAGTGGTCGACCGAGCTCGAGGTTCCGCAGGCCTTTGCCGAGTACGTGAAGGCATGGTTTGCCTGCCACCTGATCGCTCGCGAGTACGGTCTGGGCAGCCCGGACGGCTTTGTCTTCAACATGTCGGTGGGCTATGACCTGGAGGGCATTAAGAGCCCCAAGGTCGACGCCTACATCGAGGGCATGAAGGGTGCCAGCGGCTCCGACGTCTGGAACGAGTGCCGTGCCTGGGCACTCGCCAACCTGGACAAGTTTGAGCATGTCGACGCCGCGTTTGTCGAGTCCATTCCGGCGCGCGTGTCCAACTCCATCACCGAGTCCACGCTGCATGGCTGCCCGCCCGCCGAGATCGAGCGCATCGCGACCTACCTCATCACCGAGAAGGGCCTCAACACCTACATCAAGTGCAACCCCACGCTGCTGGGCTATGAGTTTGCCCGCCAGCGCCTCAACGAGCTGGGCTTTGACTACATCGTCTTCGATGACATGCACTTCCGCGAGGACCTGCAGTGGGCCGACGCCGTGCCCATGTTCGAGCGCCTGATTGCCCTGTGCGCCGAGCACGGCCTGGAGTTTGGCGTCAAGCTGACCAACACGTTCCCCGTCGACGTGACCAGGGACGAGCTGCCTTCCACCGAGATGTATATGTCCGGCCGTTCGTTGTTCTCGCTGACCATCGAGGCTGCCCGCCGCATTACCGAGCAGTTTGACGGCAAGCTGCGTATCAGCTACTCCGGCGGTGCCACGGTCTACAACATCCGTGCCCTGTATGACGCCGGCATTTGGCCCGTTACTCTGGCGACCGACGTGCTCAAGCCCGGTGGCTACGAGCGCTTTAGCCAGATGGCCGGCGAGTTCACCGATCTGGATGGCAAGCCGTTCGCGGGCGTCTCGCTCGAGGCCGTGACTGCGATCCAGACCGACTCGCTCACCAACCCGCTCTACAAGAAGCCGCTGCGCCCGCTGCCCGACCGCAAGGTCGCCGGTAAGAGCCCGCTTTCCGACTGCTTTACCACGCCTTGCCGTACGAGCTGCCCCATCCAGCAGGATATCCCTGCCTATCTGGCGGCTGTTGACGAGGGCCGCTACGAGGACGCGCTCAACATCATCATCGAGCGCAACGCCCTGCCGTTCATTACCGGTACCATCTGCCCGCATCCCTGCGGCCGTGCCTGCGAGCGTGCATTCTACGAGCCCGAGGGCGCCCAGATTCGCGCCAGCAAGCTCAAGGCCGCCCGCGAGGCCATGACCGCCGTGCTGCCCAAGCTGCGCGCCCAGGCCATTGCCAACGACGCCGAGCGCAACGTTGCCGTTATCGGCGGCGGCCCGGCCGGTCTGGCGACGGCGTTCTTCCTGACGCGCGCCGGCGTGCCCGTCACTATCTTCGAGGCCCGCGACTCTCTCGGCGGCGTGGTCCGTCACGTGATCCCCGAGTTCCGTATCGCGAGCGACGATATCTCCCACGACGCCGAGCTCTGCCTGGTCTTTGGCGCCAAGGTTCAGCTCAACGCTCACGTGGAGTCCATTGACGAGCTCAAGGCCCAGGGCTTTACCGACGTGGTCGTGGCCACCGGTGCCTGGATGCCCGGCTCTGCGGGCCTGGGCGAGGGTGCCGAGCTCGACGTGCTGGAGTTCCTCGAGGCCGCCAAGAAGGGCGAGAAACTCGAGCTGGGCGAGGATGTCGTGGTCATCGGCGCCGGCAATACCGCTATGGACGCGGCCCGCGTGGCCAAGCGCCTGACTGGCGTGAAGAACGTGCGCCTGGTGTATCGCCGCACCAAGAAGCAGATGCCCGCCGACGAGGAAGAGCTCGATCTTGCTCTTGCCGACGGCGTTGAGTTCTGTGAGCTGCTGGCGCCCAAGGCGCTCAACGACGCCGTGCTGACCTGCGACGTTATGGAGCTTGGCGAGCCGGATGCAAGCGGCCGTCGCAGCCCCGTCGCCACGGGCGAGACCGTCGAGCTTCCTGCCACCACGGTGATTTGCGCCGTGGGCGAGGGCATCGATGCCAGCCTGTACGACGCCGCGGGCGTCGAGCACGACCGTCGCGGCCGCCTTGCCGCCACCTCCACCGGCGTCGAGGGCGTTTGGGCTGCAGGCGACTGCCGTCGCGGTCCTGCCACCGTGGTCGAGGCTATTGCCGACGCCGCCGAAGTCGCCCGCGCCATCGCCGGCGTGGACTTTAACAAGTACGTCGACTGCAACGAGCAGGCCGGTCGCGAGGACACCTGCTACGAGCGCAAGGGGTCGCTGTGCCGTGACAAGCGCAACTGCACCAAGACCCGCTGCCTGGGCTGCGGCTCGGTGTGCGAGGTCTGCTGTGACGTGTGCCCCAACCGCGCCAACGTGGCAATTAAGGTGCCGGGCCTGGCCAAGCACCAGGTGGTACATGTCGATGGCATGTGCAACGAGTGCGGCAACTGCGCCGTGTTCTGCCCCTACCAGGAGGGTCGTCCCTACAAGGACAAGCTCACCCTGTTCTGGAGCGAGCAGGACATGGAGAACTCCGAGAACGAGGGCTTCCTGGCCGTGGACGAGGATCACTTTAAGGTCCGCGTCGCCGGCACGGTCCGCACCGTCTCGGTCGATGCCGTCAACACCGGTCTTCCCGAGGCCGTCCGCCTGACCATCAGGGCCGTGCGCGACAACTATTCGTACCTTCTTAAGAAATAGGCGAGTCTCTTATGGCCAAATCCATTCAACATAACGTGGCCTACGTTGCCTGCGGAAGCGGCTGTGCTTCCGCAGGCGGCGACGCCCGCTGCAGCGAAGGCTGCATTGGCTGTGGCGCCTGTGTCACGGCCTGTCCCCATGGCGCCATTGCGCTGGTCGATGGCATCGCCCGCGTGGATCGCTCCAAGTGCACGGGCTGTGGCCTGTGCGGCATGGCGTGCCCGCAGCGCGTGATCGCCTTCGTTCCCGGCTACCAGAACATTCTGGTGCGCTGCAACAACACCGATAAGGGCGCCATTGCTCGCAAGATCTGCGACACGAGCTGCATCGGTTGCGGCATGTGCGCTAAAAAGTGCCCTGCCGGCGCTATCCGCATCGAGGACAACTGCGCCCATATCGACGGCGCGGACTGCCTGTCGTGCGGCATGTGCGCCGTCGTCTGCCCGCATGGCGCCATTCACGACCGCACCGGCATCGCCGCCGGCGTGTAGAAGGGAATCACCATGGCACAGGAATTCACTTTTACCGTTAACGGCGTGGAGCGCACAACGACTCAGAACAAGCCGCTGCTGCGCTACCTGCGCGACGACCTGCACATCCATTCCGCCAAGGACGGCTGCTCCGAGGGCGCCTGCGGCACCTGCACTATCCATGTGGACGGCGCGGCCGTCAAGGCGTGCGTACTGACCACTGCTCTTGCCGCCGGTCGCAACATCGTGACTGTCGAGGGCCTGCCCGAGGACGTGCGCGAGGCCTTTGTGTACGCCTTTGGTGCCGTGGGTGCCGTGCAGTGCGGTTTTTGCATCCCCGGTATGGTCATGGCGGGCGCGGCGCTCATCGCCGAGGACCCCGAGCCCACCGAGGAGCAGATCAAGTACGCCATCCGCGGCAACGTCTGCCGCTGCACCGGCTACAAGAAGATTATCGAGGGCATTTCGCTGGCCGCTGCGGTGCTCCGCGGCGAAAAGCAGATCGACGAGGACCTGGAGCGCGGCGACGACTACGGCGTGGGCAAGTGCGCCTTCCGCATCGACGTGCGCAAGAAGGTTCTCGGCGAGGGCAAGTACCCCGACGACATCGACGAGCTCGATCAGCCGGGTCTGACCTACGCCAGCGCCGTGCGCTCCAAGCATCCGCGCGCCCGCGTGCTCTCCATCGATACCTCCAAGGCCGAGGCCCTGCCCGGTGTGGTGGGCATCCTGCGCGCCGAGGACGTGCCGGTCAACCAGGTCGGCCACCTTATCCAGGACTGGGACGTCATGATCGCCCAGGGCGATATCACCCGCTGCGTGGGTGATGCCATTGTGCTGGTGGTTGCCGAGGACGAGGCGACGCTCGAGAAGGCCAAGAAGCTCGTCAGGATCGATTACGAGCCGCTGGAGCCCGTGCGTAACATTGTCGAGGCCAGGGCTGCCGACGCCCCGCGCCTGCACGACAGCTTCTTTGCCTTTGGCAACACGGTGGAGCTCAAGGACAACGTGTGTCAGAGCCGCCATGTGACGCGCGGTGACGCCGCCAAGGCGCTGGCAGAGAGCGCGTTTACCGTGACGCAGCGCTTTACCACGCCCTTTACCGAGCATGCCTTCTTGGAGCCCGAGTGCGCCGTCGCCTTCCCGTACAAGAACGGCGTCAAGGTGCAGTCGACCGACCAGGGTGCCTACGATACGCGCAAAGAGTGCGCCCACATGTTTGGCTGGGATAGCGAACCCGAGCGTGTGGTCGTCGAGACCATGCTCGTGGGTGGCGGCTTTGGCGGCAAGGAGGACGTTTCGGTCCAGCACCTGGCCGCGCTCGCCGCATATAAGTTCCAGCGTCCTGTGAAGTGCAAGCTCACGCGTGCCGAGTCGCTCGCTTTCCATCCCAAGCGTCATGCGATGGACGGCACCTTTACGCTGGGCTGCGACGCCGAGGGCATCTTTACCGGCCTGGACTGCGAGATCAACTTTGACACCGGCGCCTACGCGTCGCTGTGCGGCCCGGTGCTCGAGCGTGCCTGCACGCATGCCGTCGGCCCCTACAAGTACCAGAACACCGACATCCGCGGCTTTGGCTACTACACTAACAACCCGCCTGCCGGCGCGTACCGCGGCTTTGGCGTTTGCCAGTCCGAGTTTGCGCTCGAGAGCCTCATCGACCTGCTGGCCGAGAAGGTCGGTTTGGATCCGTGGGAGATTCGCTACCGCAACGCCATCGAGCCGGGCGAGGTTTTGCCCAACGGCCAGATCGCCGATTGCTCCACGGCGCTTAAGGAGACGCTGCTCGAGGTCAAGGATGCCTATTACGCGCATCCCGGACACGCCGGCATCGCTTGCGCCATGAAGAACGCCGGCGTGGGCGTGGGTCTGCCCGATGCCGGCCGCTGCAAGATTCGCGTCGAGGACGGCGTGGCCGTGGTCTATGCCGCCACGTCCGACATCGGCCAGGGCTGCAACACGGTCTTTTTGCAGGACGTTGCCGAGGCCTGCGGTCTGCCGCTGAGCTGCATCGCCAACGGCGAGTGCTCTACCGAGAACGCTCCCGACTCCGGCACCACGTCTGGCTCGCGTCAGACGGTTGTGGCCGGCGAGGCCGTGCGCGGCGCCGCCTTCTTGCTGCGCGATGCCATGGTTGGCATCGAGGCCGGCAAGCCTGCGCCTACCGCCCCGGTGAGCGCCCATGGCGACGGCGTCAAGATCGAGTACGACGACGGCCGCGCCTATCAGCTGCGCACGCAGGAACTCGTCGCCGGCCAGGGTATGCATCCTCAGGATCCCGCGGCCGCCATCAAGGCACTCGAGGGATGCGAGTTTGGCTACGTGTACCTGGAGCCGACCGACAAACTGGGTGCGGATGTTCCCAACCCCAAGAGTCACATCTGCTACGGCTTTGCCACGCATGTGGTCATTTTGGATGATGACGGTCGCGTGAGCGAGGTCTATGCCGCGCACGATTCCGGCAAGGTGGTCAACCCCATCTCCATCCAGGGTCAGATCGAAGGCGGCGTGCTCATGGGTATGGGCTATGCGCTTACTGAGGACTGGCCGCTCAAGGACTGCGTACCCCAGGCAAGGTACGGTACGCTCGGGTTGTTCCGTGCCCCCGAGATTCCGGATATCCACGCCATCTACGTGGAGAAGGACGAGCTGCTGCCCGTGGCATACGGCGGCAAGGGCATCGGCGAGATCGCAACGATCCCCACGGCGCCCGCCGTGCAGAACGCCTACCGCGCATTTGACGGCAAGCTGCGTCCGGATCTGCCCATGGTGGATACGCCGTACAGCCGCGCTCGTCACCGCGGGTAGAGTAGAGCGCGGACGGCCATTACTGACGGGCTGTCCATGCTCAGCATCAACTGCATACGCTGCGCCTTTGGCCCCGGCTCCATCGCGAGCCGGGGCCTTTTGCTTGGAGCGGAAACTGTGTCCCGGAATAGGCGCTCAGAATGGGATGCGCTTTCCCCTTGGAGCCCTCGGCGGAGATTGCATCCCAGAATCCGCGCCTGGAATGGGACACACGATTGTCCGTGCCCGCATCCCACCATATTCGGGATGCGGGTTTCTGCGCTTTTGTGCATCAGACAAGCAGCTGCTTTTGGCGGCTCTCCCGGGCTGCGCATCGCTTGTGATGTCGATGCGACCGACCAGAGAGTCGGCGCATTGGTCAATCGCATTACAAAAGACAGGTTTATTGAGATTGGTGAACTGACGGCCATGGCCCATACCATTGTGGTTGCCTAGATTGAAAGCTGAGATGGAAAGTGCTTTCGGACAGGAGGGCAATATCAAGCCCCACGTTCCCTGTGGGAAGTGGGGCTTTCAAGGGCTGCTAGTTAATAGTTATTAGAGGTAGCCGTTCAGCCAATCGGGCATATTGGGATCGTCAATGCTCCACGAATCTTCTTCATGCTCGCTTTCTTCCCAGTTGCTTTCGTCCCCATCGAAGAACTTGCGCCTATTACACTTGTATTTGACAACCGTGTCGCCCTCACGGCGGTATTCATTCCAGTAGTAGTTTTGCTTTCCGTATCCGTTCCATTCTTGAGTTCTGTATATGACCATGGTGTCTCCTTTTCGTTTGCGTACGCGGGGCGCACGGTGTATCAGATTTGACTACTGGGCTATGACTTGCGCAATGTGAGTTTTTTTGGCGTTAATGCTCGCAAGTTCGTCGGAAGTAAAAACAAACGGGACAACCGCTTCATCCCATTCGATATTTGAGAAGGTATAACCGGCGCGCGTTACTTTGACTGTTTCTTTCCCAAAGAGTTTGCCGACTTCTGTGAGCTTGTAACCCCAGGGCTCTTTTGTCATCATTCCGCTGGAGACGAGACGCTTGTTAACTGCCTGATTCGAAAGAAGCAAGTCATGTCCGAGTCCCGTTGCAGTCTTCTTGACTCCGGTAAGGTTGACCACTGGCAAGGAGGCCTTTTCTGCTGCCTTAGCAATCGTGGCAACACCTTTGTCTGCGCCGTTGCAAATAGTTTTGAATTTAGGCGTATGGCCCGTTTTCGCGGCAATCGTAATGCTAACGATTGAACTGATTGCCACAAATACACCGATGCCAATCTGGACTTTGTGCTGCTCGAGCCACACGAGGCCTTTGTTCTTTGCGGGCAGATCAGTGTTTTCCGACTCCAATTTCTGTACACCTCATTTCTTGATTGATTTTGCAAGTTGATATGCAAGAGAGCCCAATGCCGGAATCAATGCCGATGAAGCGGGGATTAGGGCGGCGGTGAGAGCGGTTGCTCCAACTATGGCGCTCTGCTTAGTAGCTGCCTCTTGTTGTGTCCCCTTCTCATCCCCTTCTTTAAGGGCATTTTGCATCTTCTCTAGTTTGGGTGCTACTGGTTGGTCAACGAATAGCTGAATTATTTTTGCCAGATCCTCGTTTCCGCTGACGGCGATTTCGTTGTTGAATACCGCCCTGATGGCGAGATAGTGCATCTTCGTCATCTGCGTTTTACCCGTCTCAAGGCTGCTGACGGTTTGCTTTGTTATGCCTAGTTCGTTCGCAAGCCGTTCGCCACTCCAGCCCGCCGCCTTGCGAATGGTTGACAGGTGAGCTTGGAGCCTGCTGACTAGTTCATCATCCGTTGAAGTCATTTCTGCCTCACATATAGTAAAGAATCCTTATTACTGTCAGATATTATATACCCAGTCAGAAATTTAGCAATTACTAAGTGAGTCTTAGTTTATTCGGCTGGCTCCTGAATCTCCTCAGTTTTAAACTGAATTGAAAACGATACCGACGCCGGCGTCTTGTTCTCATGTTTTAAAGGTATGGGCAGGTATTGTTCGACAGACGATGGCCTCGATGCCGATTTCATGCATCCCCTCAGGGGTCATCCGTCCAGGAACCTGTTTTCCATCGTTGCGTGGTCAGCGAGACGTGCAAGGAGCACATCGACCGTATGGGCGGCTGTTATTTCTGCACAGTTGAGAGGGCATCTTGGAAGACGTGTCCATGGCGATTTTGGGAGACGCTAACCGCTTGGATTATAGTGGACGGTCGGTCTTAGAGGCCTATGGGTGGGAGATGTTGTTTCACTTGCCAACGACCGGCCGGGGTCTGGCTTAACCGACGTGGAACGTGATTGCACCATCTGGTAGCAAGTCGAGTTGCAGATGAGTACACCCGATCGTGTGGAATAAGGCTTCAGGAGCGCTCCGCCTGTTTACACCCCCGCAATCCCGCGCGCGGCACTCAGCAGCTCATACTCCCTCTGGCTCCACTGGTGCAGCTTGGCAGCCTCGACGGCATCACGACACAAGTCCAAAAACACCTCGGCGCCCTCGCAGAAGCACTCACGGGCAAAGTCACCCGAGCCGCTTGCGACGCACGAGCCGTCGGCAAAGAGCTTCCAGCTGGACGACTCGCGCGAGTCGTCTCCGAGCAGCTTGATCTGTAGCACGTGCGGGTCGCCGGCAACGCAGAGCTCTTCCTCGAGCACCTGCACGGTAAAGCGCATCTGGTGGGAGAGGCTGCTCTTGACCATGGCCGAGGCATAGCCGTTCGGCTTGTCCAGAAGATGCATTCGTTTTGGCTTGGCTACCAGGTTGTGGAAGTTGCGCTCACTGCGCACGGAGAAATTGTCCATACGGACTCCTTTCATCGATGTTGGCAGGGCCACCGTGCCTCTTGGCCGGTTGGCGTCGGGATCGTGGAGCCAACTCTCTACCCCGACTCTGGATAAAACGCGCCCGCTCCTTGCTGGCACGATGGAGTCTATCAGCGCGCGCGGACACAAATCAAGCGCCGCCTGCGAAATGATGTGCAGACGGCGCTTGATTTCGCCGGCTGCTGTTAGGCTTAAATCCGAAAAAGTGTCGAAATATCCCGTGTAAAAGTACGGAAAAGTATCGTAATACACACTTCAAAATCTCGAAAAAGTGTCGAAATGAGCATCTAGCAACCACGGAAAAGTGTATCCTAATGCTAAAACAGCACGTAATAAGGGGTGCGCTTATGCTACAGAGAAAAGCGAAAGCACAGTTTGAATCTTGGCTTGCCTCGTCGCCTAACAAGGCTCTTTTGGTCAAGGGCGCCCGACAGGTAGGAAAGTCATATTTGGTCAACGTCTTTGCAAATGAATCGTTCGAAAATGTCGTGACGTTCGACCTTATCGCCGACGCGTCCGTGCGCGATTCGTTTTTGGCGGCGAAAAGTGCGGATGATCTGCTTATGCGTATGTCTATTGCTGCAACGCAGCCGATGGTTGCGAACAAGACCGTTGTGGTTATCGACGAGGTGCAGCGATGCCCCAACGTGGTGACGTTTATCAAATATCTGGTCCAGCGCGGCGACTTTCGATACATCCTTACCGGATCGCTCCTTGGCGTTGAGCTCGAGGGCATCGATTCCCTGCCGGTGGGGTATGTCGAGCAGGTCCAGATGTACCCGCTCGACTTTGAGGAGTTTTGCTGGGCAAATGGCGTTGGTGCCAGCGTGTTTGACATGCTCAGGGGCTGTCTAAAGAATGAGGGGGAGCTTCCCGGCTATCTGTATGACCGCTTGCTCGATCTGTTCCATCAGTATGTGGTGGTGGGAGGCATGCCCGACGCGGTCAATTCCTTCTTGGCGACGCGCAATGTCGACGAGGTTCGAAACATCCACCGCGATCTTCACGCCCTGTATCGCGATGACATCGCAAAGTACGCTCCGCCCGAGCTGCGCTTGGTTATTCGCGATATCTATGATCTGATTCCCAGCGAGGCCGGTTCCAAAAACAAGCGATTCAAACTGTCATCGATTAACGGTGTCAAACGTTTTTCGCAGGTGACAGATCATTTCCTCTGGCTATCGGAGGCGGGTGTCGCGCTTCCTGTGTATAACGTAACGGCGCCCGTGGCACCCCTTTTATTGGGGGAGCAACGAAATCTGTTTAAGCTGTTTTACTTGGACACCGGAATGCTTATGTCGTCGTATTCCAAAAGGGTCGCCCAAGGCGTTTTTGATGGGGAGGCAGAAGGCCCCTTTGGCATGAATATGGGGGCGGCATTCGAGGGCTTCGTTGCCCAAGAGCTCAAAGCCCACGGATTTAGATTGCGCTACTTTACGTCCAAAAAGGTCGGTGAGCTCGATTTTGTGGAAGAGACGTTCGATGGGGAAGTGCTCGCCATCGAGGTCAAATCGGGCAAGAGTTTTAAGTCCCACGCGGCGCTCGATAACGCACTGGCAACGAAGGGCTACGGAATCGATCGCGCCCTGGTACTTGCGGAATGTAATCTTCACCGCGATGGTGACGTGCTGTATCTGCCCATCTTTATGGCAGGGCTTTTGGAGCCGTAACGTGCCGCCGACTCTTCCGACCCTCCCTTAGCCCTCGCTACTCGTCGTCCCCGTCGTTGGGGTCGCCCTTGAGGGTGTTGATGTCCAGATACTCGTTATCGTCCTCTTTTTGCTGGGTCTCCGACTCCGCTTGGGTGGGGCCGGAGAACAGCCGGAATCCCTCAAACGCAATGACACCGAGCAGGGCAATGACAATGGCGATAAAGGCAACCTTGACTGCCTGCGGAAATTCCGAGAAACGCAGCGCCTTTTCCTCGGCGTAATAATCGGCGAAGCATTCTTCGCCTGTGCTTTTGGTATACACCGGCGCGGACGCGGCCTCCGGGTCATATTCCGGTGCAGGCGTGGCAGCGTACGGATCGTTGAGATAATCGCTCGATGCGGTGCCATAATCCTCGGTCTCGATGCGACCGTTGCCAGCATAGCCATCGGAATAATCGGAATATGCTGCACCGCCCTCATAGTCCACGGCACTCGTGTTGGCGGCAAAAAGCGGGTTAACTGGAACGTCGAGCGCCGGCATGCCGGTAGAGGTCTCATCCAGATCGGTTGCAGCCCAGGAATCGTAGGCAACCTGATGGGCAACGGGCTCATCGAGCCTTGTGACCGGAGGCTTGCGTGCCGCAGGAACAGGCAACTGCTGGGCGCTGTACATAACGGTGCTGTCGGCCGATTTGCCCTGCGTCGCTGCAGCGAGAAATGCCGCCGTTTCGGACGGGTCGCTTGCGGGGCGGGGAGCGGGCGTGGTCGCCGAAGTGAGTGCGGGCGTCGAAACAGGCGACTGCGCAGGAGTCGGCGCAGATGCGGGCTTAGGCGCAAGTGCGGGATTGAGGCTTGACGGACGAGCCCCGCCGCCCATGAGTTCGTCGGCGGTCCACGGGCGATCATTCATCACGTCGTCAAGGCTCAGCGAAAACAGGTCGTCTTCACCCTCATCGAACATGCGGTGCACATGTCCACCAATTGCCGGAATCAATCCGCGACCGGTGCATGATGCCTTGCTCAACGCCATTCTGTTCCATCCTTCCGAAATACTAATGACATCGATTATATGGAACTTTCCAAGCGGCTCGGTCTTGGATTCATGCTTTCCAGAACTCGCGCCCAAAAGGGGAGGGCAATCCAGGCGAGTGCCTACTTGTCGCCGGCCGCCGCCTTGGCCTCATTGAGGTAGCTATAGAAGCTGTATTTGGAGATGCCAAAGAACTCACAGGCGCGCTCGCTCGACTTGGAAATGAGGAAGGCGCCGCGACGGTCGAGGTAGCCAATGGCGCGAATGCGCTCGTCTTTGGTCATAAGGGCCGCGGGCTTGCCCACAAACTGCTCGCACTCGTGCAGCAGGTCCTCGAGCAGGTCACCGATGTTTTTGGTAATGGGCTCGGGCTCGGTATAGCCCGTGCCGCCGGTGCCGGTAAAGGCGTCGAGCGAACGCTCAAAAGCCTTCATGAGCGTAATGTCAAAGTTGATGCCCAGAATGCCGACGGGCTTGCCCTCGTCGTTGCGGATAAAGATCGTCGACGATTTGAGCAGCTTACCGTCGGTGGTTTTAGTGAGGTACGGCTCGCGGTCGTGTACATCGGTGGCGCCCTCGTGCATGGACTCAAACACGATATGGCTGGGACCGTCACCCAGTTTGCGCCCGCTGACGTGGCCGTTTTCGATCACCACGATGGAGTGGTCCACGTCCTCGGTCTCCAGGTCGTGGACGACGACTTCGCAGTTGGGGCCAAATTGGAGCGCCAGGCCGTGTGCAAGGCGCTTATAAAACTCAATCTGTGACGGGGTCATGGGTGCCTTCCTAAAAATTAGTTTGGGCTCACTGTGCCATAAACCACACTTGACCGCAAACAAATCCATCAACAAGGCAATTCATGACCGTTCGGGGGCGAAAAAGTACCGATTACGGCAACAAACAATTCGTTAGGTATGCCAATCAAAAAGTGTGATAGAACATTACTAACAAACTTTTTGTTTGGCATCCACATAAAAGTTCAGCCGTGTGAATGGGATCGGGCTGAAACGCGTATGCGGGGGCCGGCAAGAGAGGACTTAAGGAGTTCACCGTATGGCCGATAAGATCCAGTGGGCGGGCAACACGATGCCCAAGAGCGATGACAAGCACTTGGGAATCATGAGTCTCGACCACGTGAAGAAGGCCCGTGCCTTCCACCAGTCGTTCCCTCAATATACCGTCACCCCGCTTGCCCGCCTGGACGGTCAGGCTGCGCGCCTGGGTCTGTCCAACCTGTGCGTTAAGGACGAGAGCTATCGCTTTGGCCTCAACGCCTTTAAGGTTCTGGGCGGCTCGTTTGCCATGGCCAACTACATTGCCGACGAGACCGGCAAGGACGTTGCCGACTGCACCTTCGATTACCTGACCTCCGACCAGCTTGCCGAGGACTTTGGCCAGGCTACCTTCTTTACCGCTACCGACGGCAACCATGGTCGCGGCGTGGCATGGGCTGCCAACAAGCTGGGCCAGAAGGCTGTCGTGCACATGCCCAAGGGTTCCACCAAGCCCCGCTTCGATAACATTGCCGCCGAGGGCGCCACGGTGACCATCGAAGAGGTCAACTACGACGAGTGCGTGCGCATGGCCGCCGCCGAGGCCGACGCCTGCGAGCGCGGCGTCATCGTTCAGGACACCGCCTGGGAGGGCTACGAGAAGATCCCGTCCTGGATCATGGAGGGTTACGGCACCATGGCTTCCGAGGCTGCCGAGCAGCTGCGCGAGATGGCTATCAACCGCCCGACGCACGTCTTTGTCCAGGCTGGCGTAGGCTCGCTCGCCGGCGCCGTGGTGGGCTACTTCACCAACCTGTATCCCGATAACCCGCCCACCTTCGTCGTGGTTGAGTGCGCACCGGCCGCCTGCCTGTACAAGGGCGCTGCCGCCGGCGACGGAGATCCGCGCATCGTGGACGGTGACATGCCCTCCATCATGGCCGGCCTGTGCTGCGGCGAGCCCAACATCTTGGGCTGGGATATCCTGCGCAACCACACCACCGCCTTCGTGTCCTGCCCCGACTGGGTCACCGCTCGCGGCATGCGCACCCTGGGCGCTCCCGAGAAGGGCGACCCGCGCGTCATCTCCGGCGAGTCCGGCGCAGTGACCACCGGTCTGGTCGAGACCCTCATGCTCGACCCCGAGTACGCCGAGCTCAAGGAGCTCATCGGCCTGGACAAGACGAGCTCCGTGCTCTGCTTCTCCACCGAGGGCGACACCGATCCGGATCAGTACCGTCGCATCGTCTGGGAGGGCGAGTACCCGACTTGCTAGCAGGCTGACCTGTCCGGAGGCAGCCGGAGGACTTTACTCCCTGCTCGGACAGTCCTGCTCGCACGGAGAGCACATTAAGTGCTCTCCGGCTCGTGCGGAACTCGCGACGGAGCAAAGTCCTCCGTCCGCCTCCTATGGTTGCTTGCTTGCCGGGTGCTCGACCTCACGCTGCTTGGCACAAGTGATCTATCTGAAATATCTACCTGTAGGTAAACCCTTGTAGAAAGGTTGACTGTTATGACTAAGGAACTCGATTTCGAGGCAATTAAAAACGCTGCTGAGTCTCACCGCGCTGACATGACCCGCTTCCTGCGCGCCATGATCTCGCACCCCTCTGAGTCCTGCGAGGAGGGCGAGGTTGTCGCTTGCATCAAGGCCGAGATGGAGAGCCTTGGCTATGACGAGGTCAAGGTCGATGGCTTGGGTAACGTCATGGGCTTTATGGGCGAGGGCGACAAGATCATCGCCATCGACTCCCACATCGACACCGTCGGCATCGGCAACATCGAGAACTGGGATGCCGATCCCTATGAGGGCTACGAGACCGACGAGATCATCTACGGCCGCGGCGGCTCTGACCAGGAGGGCGGTATGGCTTCTGCTACCTACGCTGCCAAGATGATGAAGGACATGGGCCTCATCCCCGAGGGCTACAAGATCATGGTCGTCGGCACCGTCCAGGAAGAGGACTGCGACGGCATGTGCTGGCAGTACATCTACAACAAGGACGGCATTAAGCCCGAGTTCGTCATTTCCACCGAGCCTACCGACGGCGGCATCTATCGCGGTCACCGCGGCCGCATGGAGATCCGCGTCGACGTTCACGGCACCTCCTGCCACGGTTCCGCTCCCGACCGCGGCGACAACGCCATCTACAAGATGGCCGACATCATCGCCGACGTCCGCGCCCTCAACAACAACGGCTGCGACGAGTCGACCGACATCAAGGGCCTCGTCAAGATGCTCGACCCCAAGTACAACCCCGAGCACTTTGAGGACGCCCGCTTCCTGGGCCGCGGCACCTGCACCGTCAGCCAGATCTTCTACACCAGCCCCAGCCGCTGCGCTGTCGCTGACTCCTGCGCCATCTCCATCGACCGTCGCATGACCGCCGGCGAGACCTGGGAGTCCTGCCTGGACGAGATCCGCAACCTGCCGGCCGCCAAGAAGTACGGCGACGACGTGAAGGTCTCCATGTACATGTACGACCGTCCGTCCTGGACCGGCGAGGTCTACGAGACCGAGGCTTACTTCCCCACGTGGATCAACAAGGAGACCGCTCCGCACGTCAAGGCCCTCGTCGACGCCCACAAGGCCATGTTCGGTGACGAGCGCATCGGCTGCGAGCCCAGCATGGACAAGCGCACCGGTCGTCCGCTGTGCGACAAGTGGACCTTCTCCACGAACTGCGTTTCCATCCAGGGCCGCTATGGCATCCCCTGCGTTGGCTTTGGCCCGGGTGCCGAGTCTCAGGCTCACGCTCCCAACGAGGTCACCTACAAGGACGACCTGGTCACCGCTGCCGCCATGTATGTGGCTGCCCTGAACCTCTACGATCCGAGCCAGGCCGATGGCGACGCCACCGTGTTCCGCGCCGGTCTGACCAACAACAAGATCGACTAGTCCCATTCCTTGATCTTGTTGAGCCGGGGGCCGCTCGTGTCCCCGGCACCCCCTGTTGACTTGGGGCCCGCGGTCGTTATCTCCCATGCTTCCTCAACGGTAGCGGGTCCTCGTCATAGCGCTCTGCATGTTCTAGCCACACGCGCATGCCGGAGCACATCTACTCATTGCGATCGTTTCATCTATGGAAAGGATATTTACATGGACGCCAAGTTTACCGAGCTCGTCGAGCAGCTGAACGGACTCGATTTTAAGGGCATGTACGGCAGCGACTTCCTGCACACCTGGGATAAGACCACCGATGAGCTCAAGGCTCTCTACATCGTTGCCGACGCCCTGCGCGAGCTGCGTGAGAACAACGTTTCGTCCAAGATCTTCGACTCGGGCCTGGCCGTCTCCCTGTTCCGCGACAACTCCACCCGTACGCGCTTCTCCTTCTCTAAGGCCGCCAACCTGCTCGGCCTCGAGCTGCAGGACCTGGACGAGAAGAAGTCCCAGATCGCTCACGGCGAGACCGTCCGCGAGACCGCTACCATGATCTCCTTCATGGCCGACGTCATCGGCATCCGCGACGACATGTACATCGGCAAGGGCGACGCCTACATGGCCGAGGTCTCCGAGTCTGTCCAGCAGGCCTACGAGGACGGCGTTCTGGATCACCGTCCCACGCTCATCTCCTTGCAGTCCGACTCCGATCACCCCACGCAGTCCTCTGCCGACATGCTCTACCTCATCAACGAGTTTGGCGGCCTCGAGAACCTCAAGGGCAAGAAGGTTGCCGTCACCTGGGCCTACTCGCCCTCTTACGGCAAGCCGCTGTCCTGTCCGCAGTCGCTGATCAGCCTGCTGCCCCGTTTTGGCATGGACGTCACTTTGGCCCACCCCGAGGGCTACGACCTCATGCCCGAGGTCGTCGAGCGCGCCAAGGGCTACGCCGCCGAGTCCGGCACCACCTTTAAGCAGGTCAACACCATGGCCGAGGCCTTCGAGGGCGCCGACATCGTGATCCCCAAGAGCTGGGCTCCGTTTGCCGCCATGGAGAAGCGTACCAACCTGTACGCGGAGGGCGACGACGCCGGCATCGCAGCGCTCGAGAAGGAGCTGCTCGCTCAGAACGCCACCCATCAGGACTGGTGCTCCACGACCGAGCTCATGGAGAAGACCGCCAACGGCCAGGACACTATCTTTATGCACCCGCTGCCCGCCGACATCTCCGGTGTCTCCTGCGAGCGCGGCGAGGTCAACGCCGACGTCTTTGACATGCACCGCGTGGGCATGTACAAGGAGGCCAGCTACAAGCCGTACGCCATCGCAGCCATGATGTTCCTGCAGAAGGTTGCCGATCCCGCCGCTACCCTCAAGGCCCTCGACGAGCGCAACACCGCCCGTTGGTTCCAGGCCTAAAGCCGCGCTGAGGTAAGCCATGTAAAGGGGGCGCTCTGCCAACCGGCGGGGTGCCCCTTTTTGCATCGTGGGCGTGCGGGATAAGCGCTTTCGATGTAGATGCCCCGCGACGCGAGTTATGGGTACGATGGTTTCAGGGGAGGTATCGCCATGAAACTTGGTTGCGTCATTATGGCTTCGGGCGAGGGCAAGCGATTTGGCTCTAACAAGATGCTCGCCGATATCTATGGCGAGCCGCTGATTGCCCGGACCATTGATTCGGTTCCCCGGGGCTTTGACGTCGTGGTTTCGACGCGTTGGCCCGAGGCCGCTCAGATTTGTGATGACAAGCATTGCCCGTGCGTGCTGCACGATGGCGAGCTGCGCAGCGAAAGCGTCCGTGCGGGCCTTTCGTGGGGAGTCGAACGCAACTGGAAAGGTTGCCTCTTTTTGCCGGGTGACCAGCCGCTCGTGAGTTCGGATTCTTTTGAGGCTATGGTTCGTGCATTTGACGAGCGTGGCCGCAGGCATCCGGTGCGTCTTGCGTGCAACGGTGAGCCTTCGAGCCCGGTGCTCTTCCCAAGGCAACTGTTCCCTTCGCTCATGCTTCTCGAGGGCAAGGACGGTGGTGGGTCGATTCTCAGGGACCGTATCGACGTGGTGCTGGTCGATGCGCGTGCTTACGAACTGTGGGACGTCGATACCGTCAAGGGACAGCGACGCATAACGGAGCATATCGCCGCCTGCTCGTATTTTGATCGCGTGGCCAACTGCATCAATTAATAAGGAGCAATTATGATCATCATCAAAAACGGCGCGCTCGTGACGCCCCAGGGGCTTCGCCGCGCCGATCTTGCCATGGATGGCGATAAGATCGTGCGGATCGCCGCGGCGATTGAGCCGGCCGAGGGCGATACCGTCGAGGATGCCGCGGGCTGCTGGGTGTTCCCAGGCTTTATCGATGGGCACACGCACATGCAGTGCTGGACTGGCATGGACTGGACGGCCGATAGCTTTGAGACCGGCACACGTGCGGCTGCCTGCGGCGGCACGACGACCATTGTGGATTACGCCACGGCCGATCGCGGTGTGACCATGCCCGATGCCTTGGCCGAGTGGCATCGCCGCGCCGACGGAACCTGCACGGCCAACTACGCCTTTCATATGGCGCTCGCCGAGTGGAACGAGCGCAACCGCGCCGATCTCTCTGCCATGCGCGAGGCGGGCGTATCGTCGTTCAAGACCTACTTTGCCTACGATCATTTGCGCTTGGACGATGCCGAGACGCTCGAGGTGCTGGAGGAGCTCAAGCGCGTGGGCGGTATCCTGTGCGTGCATTGCGAGAACGGCACGCTGGTGAACGAGCTGCAGAAGCGCGTGTTTGAGCAGGGTATCCACGGGCCCGAGGGACATGCTCTCAGCCGTCCGGATGTGTGCGAGGCCGAGGCCGTGAGCCGTCTGCTGTATCTGGCGCATCTGGCCGGCGACGCACCGGTCAACGTGGTGCACCTTTCGACCAAGCTGGGGCTCGAGACCATCCGTGCCGCCAAGGCGCGCGGGCAGAAGAATATCTATGTCGAGACCTGCCCTCAGTATCTGATGCTCGACGATACGTGCTACTTGGAGCAGGGCGAGGACGGCTTTGCGGGCGCCAAGTATGTGATGAGCCCGCCGCTGCGCCATGCGGGTGATCGTGCGGCACTGCGCGAGGCGCTTGTGGCCGGCGAGATCGATACGATTGCGACCGACCACTGCAGCTTTAACCTGCACGGGCAAAAGGATCGCGGGCGCGACGACTTCCGCGCGATTCCCAACGGCGGACCCGGTGTGGAGCATCGCCCCGTCGCGATCGCCACGAGCTTTGAGGGACAGCTGGGCCCCGAGGATCTGTGCCGCCTGATGAGCGAGAACCCGGCGCGCGTCTTTGGCATGTATCCGCGCAAGGGCTGTCTTGCCGAGGGCTCCGATGCCGACGTGTGCGTGTGGGATCCGTGCGCGCGTTGGACGATCAGCGCCGCGACGCAGCATCAGGCCGTGGACTACACGCCGCTCGAGGGCTTTGAGGCACATGGCCGCGCCAAGGCCGTGTTTGTGAACGGCGTGCTGGCGGCACGCGACGGCGAGCCCACCGGAGCCCAACCCGGCCGCTACGTGCCCCGCTAACGGGAAGACCGCCGGGGTAGCTAATTTGGGAGATGATTTTTTGGGACGGGGTAGCAAAAAGAGCCCCGTCCCAAATTTGCTACCCCTGGAGGCTGGTGGCGATGAGGGGGCGGTTGAGGGCTGCCTCGAAGCGATCTGCCATTGTTGGGTCGGCAAGCGTGTCGGCTTGGTTGAGCATGATACGGGCATTGTTGAGGTTCAGCATCTGCAGCTCGGCATTGAGCACCTGGGCGACGCGCTCTGGGGTGGCAGCGTCGGTGGGCTCGCAGCCGCAGCGCTCGCAGAAGAGCTCGGGGCGGTGGACAACCTCGGCGACGGGCTTGCCCAGCCCCGAGGCGCCGACGACCCAGACAACGTTTGTCGCGGCGGCGGGAATTACCGGCTCCCAGGCGGCATGTGCCTTGAGCGGGAGTCGCTTGCTGCCATCTGCCTCGGCCAACACATAGTCAAAGCGCTGCGCCAGCTGGTCGAGCGGCTCAGCGGGGGCGGAGAGCTTGCCTGTCTCCGGGTCCAAGACGCCTGCCTGGCAGATGCTTCCGCGCACAAGGCCCGCGCAGGCCTCGCAGGTGCAGCCGGGGGCATGCAGGGTCCCCGGCTTCCAAGGCGCGGCGTCCAGGCGACGGCTCGACCCGTCCCATGGCACGCCGGCGACGGGAAACATGTGCGTGGTGGTGCAGAGGAGCACGCGGCCGCCAGCGCGCATAAGCTCAAGGCCGAGCGTCTTTAGCAGCGTCGACTTGCCGCCGCTGCCGACAATCGCGGTAATGCCCGGCTCGATCTTGAGCGCGGAGGCAAGGTTTCCGCTCGTCGTTTTCATCTGTTCACCGCCGTATAATACTGTGATAATAAAAAATCATCAGAGTAGCGGTCGAACCGCTTTGCTCTGCTCAAACCGTAGCACAGGGAGGTGTCCCGGGAATGCTCGTTTATGTTCGCGGCGCTGGCGATATCGCCACGGGCGTCGCCGCTCGCTTGGTACGCTCCGGCGTGTCGGTCGTTATGGCCGATATCGCGGTTCCCACGTGCATCCGCCGCACAATCAGTTTTTGCGAGGCCATTCGCCTGGGCGAGGTCGAGGTCGAGGGCATTCGCGCTCGCTTGGCACAGACGCCGGCTGAGGCGCTTGCGATTGCCGAGGCTGGAGACGTCGCCGTCGTGGTAGACCCTCAGGCCAAGATGCTCGATGAGCTTAAACCCACGGCTGTGGTCGACGCGATTTTGGCTAAGCGCAACTTGGGCACCACGCGCGATATGGCGCCTGCCGTCATCGCCGTGGGACCGGGCTTCACCGCGCCGGTTGACTGCGACGCAGCGGTCGAAACCATGCGCGGGCATTTTTTGGGCCGCGTCATTACCCAAGGTTCGCCCCAGCCCAACACGGGCGTGCCGGGCGTCATCGCCGGCTATGGCAAGGAACGAGTTATCCACAGCCCCGCCGCCGGCGTGTTTCGGTCCGACCGCGCAATCGGCGACATCGTGAGCGCCGGAGACGTGATTGGCTACGCGGGAGATACACCCATGTGCACGCAGATCGATGGCTGTCTGCGCGGGCTTTTGGCGAACGGCGTGCGGGTGACTGAGGGCTTTAAATGCGCCGACGTCGATCCGCGCGGCGATGCCAGCTATATCAACTATATTTCGGACAAGGCGACGTCGGTCGGCGGCGGCGTGCTCGAGGCACTCGCTATGCTCACCGATGTCTTTAGAGGATAGAAGGCGGCAATGGAAAAGCTCGATGTGGTGAATGCGGCGCTTGCCGCCCTGCGTGCTGGCGAGACGTGCGAGCTCGTGGTCGTGGCCGGCACGGCGGGGTCGTCCCCGCGCGGTGTGGGCGCCTGGATGGCCGTCTTTGCCGATGGCAGCCAGGCGGGCACTATCGGCGGCGGCAAGATTGAGCTCTTTGCGCTGGATGAGGCGCGCGAGCTCCTGAGCGCGGGACAGTCGCGTCTGGTTCGCTACACCATGGGCGGCGAGAACTCCGATACCGGCATGATCTGCGGCGGAGCCATCTGCCTGTGCTATCTGCGCCTGGATGTATCGCAGGCGCCGTTGTTCCAGTCGGTTGCCGACATCTTGGCCTATCGGCGCATCGGCGACTTCGTCATCGACTTTGAGCCGTTTATCGCGAGCGTGCTCGAGGGCGATGTGGCCGAGTACCATGGCGAGGAATCGCGCCGCACCATTGCGGGCTGCCCCGGGCTTTCGCTGGTGGAGGAGGGGAGTAAGGTCACCTACACCAACGCCGCCTCCGAGATTCCCACGGCGCACATCGAGACGCTCTGCCCCGAGGGCCTGACCTATATCTTTGGCTGCGGCCACGTGGGCGCTGCGACGGCGCGGGTGCTCACGGCGGCGGGCTTTGCCGTCGTGGCTTGCGACGACCGCCCCGGCACGTTGACCCCCGAATGGGTGCCCGGCGTCTACGACCGTCGTCTGGTCGATTATAAGAACCTGAGCGAGCTGTGCCCCATCGGCCCGCGCGACCTGGTGGTCGTCGCCACGGCGGGTCACAAGTCCGATATCGATGTGGTGATTCAGGCCATGCGCGCCAAACCCGCCTATCTGGGCTGCTTGGGCTCGCGCCGCAAGACCGCCTTTGTGCGCGCCCGCCTGGAGCAGGAGGGCTTTACGCAGGAGCAGATCGACGGGCTGCACCTGCCGATTGGTGTCGCCATCGAGGCCGAGGACCCCGAGGAGATCGCCATCTCCATCGCTGCCGAGATGATCCACCTGCGCCGCACCAAGCTCGTCCCCCGCAAGCGCTAGTCGCATCCCCATCAATAAGTTGCGGTGAAATGCGGGCTGTTTAAGCCAGTTAAGCCGTCAAACAGTCCCTATTTCACCGCAACTGCCATTTTCCTCCGTCGCATGCGGATCGGTTTGTGCGGGGGAGTTGTGGAGTTGTGCAGGCAGACGAGGTTTTTCTGGAAAAACGCTCCCGATGCGCGTATAGTACCGATTGTTTTGTCGGCTCCTGCTGCGTCGAGTCCAAACCGCGTAAATGCCATGAGCGGCGCGGATGCAGCCAGGAGGCACGAGGACAACCCATCGTGGCCACGCCCCGTGCTTAAAACCCCAAGAAGGAGTGAACAATGGCAGAAGAGAAGTATGTGCCGCGTCTGAAGACCAAGTACAACAACGAGGTCAAGCAGCAGCTTCAGGACAAGTTCCAGTACGAGAACGTCATGATGATCCCCAAGTTTGAGAAGATCGTTGTGAACATGGGTGTCGGCGAGGCCGCTACCGATTCCAAGGCCATCGACGGTGCCGTGCGCGACCTGCGCGCCATCACCGGCCAGCAGCCGATGATCACCCGTGCCCGCAAGTCCATCGCTACCTTCCGCCTGCGCGCTGGTATGCCGATCGGCTGCAAGGTTACCCTGCGTGGCGACCGTATGTGGGAGTTCTTCGATCGTCTGACCTCCGTCGCGATCCCCCGTATCCGCGACTTCCGCGGCATCTCCGCCAAGAGCTTCGACGGCCGTGGTAACTTCTCCATGGGCGTCACCGAGCAGCTCATCTTCCCCGAGATTGACTTCGACTCCGTCGATCACCAGCGTGGTATGGACATCACTTTCGTGACCACCGCCAACACTGATGAGGAGGCCAAGGCCCTTCTGGACGCCTTCGGTTTCCCGTTCAAGAAATAGGTTCACCTGCCCTATAAGCGCCGTTCCCACAAGGGGGCGGCGCTTGGGGGCGAACAATACTCTATGTGAGGAGGATATAAGTGGCTAAGACATCGATGATCGTCAAGTGCAATCGCAAGCAGAAGTTCTCTACTCGTGAGTACACGCGCTGCCAGCGCTGCGGCCGTCCGCACTCTGTGTACCGCAAGTTCGGCCTGTGCCGTGTCTGCTTCCGCGAGCTTGCACTCAAGGGCGAGCTTCCCGGCGTTAAGAAGGCCAGCTGGTAAGTCACTACCAGCGTTTCAAGCATCAGTTTGGAACAGGGAAAACGCGCTAGTTAGGCTTTGCCGTTAAGGGCGGCGAAGAACCAAGAGCACGTGTTCATCAAGAACGAAGGAGAATCTGTATGAACCTTACAGACCCGATCGCAGATATGCTTACGCGCATCCGTAACGCTAACTCTGTGAACAAGGCCACGGTCTCCATGCCGAGCAGCAAGAAGCTCGTCGAGATCGCTCGTGTTCTGCACGAGGAGGGCTACATCGAGGGCTACGATGTCGAGGACACCGTTCCCCAGAAGACTCTGCACATCACGCTTAAGTATGGTCCCAAGAAGGCTAAGGTCATCAACGGCATCCGCCGCATTTCCAAGCCGGGCCTGCGTAAGTACACCGGCGTTGCCGACATGCCCCGCGTCCGCGGTGGCCTTGGTACCGCCATTATTTCCACCAGCCATGGCGTTATGACCGACCGCGATGCTCGCAAGCACAACGTCGGCGGCGAGATCATCGCTTACGTCTGGTAATTCGCTCGGTAGGTAGAAGGAAAGGAGATCACCGTGTCTCGTATCGGTAATAAGCCTGTCCAGATTCCCGCCGGAGTCGAAGTGGCAGTCAACGGCAACAACGTTGTCGTCAAGGGCCCCAAGGGCCAGCTCGAGCTCGATGTCTTTGAGAAGCTCGCTATCAACATCGAGGACAACGTCCTCACCGTTTCCCGTCCCGACGACGAGCGTGAGACCCGTGCCCGCCACGGCCTCACCCGTGCCCTCATCCACAACATGGTTGTTGGCGTTTCCGAGGGCTTCGAGAAGAAGCTCGAGCTCGCCGGCGTCGGTTACCGCGTGCAGCAGAAGGGCAAGAACCTCGAGTTCTCCCTGGGCTTCTCGCACCCCGTGATCGTCGAGGCTCCCGAGGGCATCACCTTCGAGGTTCCCGACAACACCCACGTGAACGTCAAGGGTATCAACAAGCAGCAGGTCGGTCAGATCGCCGCTGAGATCCGCGGCCATCGTCCTCCCGAGCCTTACAAGGGCAAGGGTATCCACTACGTTGGCGAGCACATCCGCCGCAAGCTGGGTAAGGCCGCCAAGTAGTCGTAACCGACTCACTCGCATAAGACCAGCACCCCGTCAGGTGCTGGCAAGATCAACCTTTTTAGGAGTTTACGTATGAACAAGCATAAGGCGAAGCTGGAAGGCCTCAAGCGTCGTCAGCGTCGTGTTCGCGGCAAGGTCTCGGGTACCTCCGAGCGTCCGCGTCTTCGCGTGACCCGTACTAACGCCAACATCTATGCCCAGATCATCGACGACAGCAAGGGCTCCAGCCTGACGCTCGTCTCTGCCTCGACCCTCGAGGCCGAGTTCAAGGGCACCCACACCTCGAACAAGGAGGCTGCGGAGAAGGTCGGTCAGCTCGTTGGCAAGCGTGCCATCGAGGCCGGCATCACCAAGGTCGCCTTCGATCGCGGTGGCCGTATCTACCATGGCCGCGTCAAGGCCCTCGCCGACGGTGCTCGTGCCGCCGGTCTCGAGTTCTAGGAGGTATGTAGCACATGGCTCGTAATCAGAAGCAGCAGCGCGAGGCCTCCGAGTTCGAGGAGCGCGTCGTTTACATCAACCGCGTGTCGAAGACCGTCAAGGGTGGTCGTCGCATGAGCCTCGTCGCTCTCGTCGTCGTTGGCGACGGCAAGGGCAACGTCGGCGTTGGCATGGGCAAGTCCGCTGAGGTGCCCCTGGCCATCTCCAAGGCGTCTCTCGATGCCAAGAAGAACATGTTCCACGTGCCGGTGACCGAGCAGGGCACCATCCCGCACGAGGTTCTCGGCCACTTTGGTGCCGGCCGCATCATCATCAAGCCCGCTGTCGAGGGTACCGGCGTTATCGCCGGCGGCGCTGTGCGTCCCCTCTTCGAGCTTGCTGGCATCAAGAACGTCCTGTCCAAGTCCCTCGGTACCGACAACGGCCTCAACATCATCAAGGCTGCCGTCGAGGGCCTCAAGGAGCTCTCCAGCCCTGAGGACGTCGCGGCTCGCCGTGGCCTGACGGTCTCCGAGATGTTCGTCGGTAAGGAGAACTAAGCATGGCTGACACCATCAAGATCAAGCAGGTCCGCAGCACCAACGGTTGCAAGCAGGACCAGGTCCGTACTGTCCGTGCCCTCGGTCTCCACAGGATCCGCGAGGTTCGCGAGATTGCTGACAACGAGTCCGTCCGCGGCATGATCTTCAAGGTCAAGCACCTTGTCGAGATTGTAGAGGAGTAGCAAATGCAGCTTCACGATCTTACTCCCGCGCCCGGTTCCACCAAGAACCGTAAGCGCGTCGGCCGTGGCAATTCTTCGGGTCACGGCACCACTTCTGGCCGCGGCCAGAAGGGCCAGGGTTCCCGCTCTGGTGGCACCAAGGGTGCCGGCTTCGAGGGTGGCCAGACTCCGCTGGCTATGCGCCTGCCCAAGCTTCCGGGCTTCCGCAACCCCCGTCGTATCGAGTACACCGCTGTTAACGTTGAGCGTCTCGAGCGTAAGTTCGAGGACGGCGCTGTAATCGACGGTGCCGCTCTTAAGGCCGCTCGCATCACCAAGAGCGAGTTCGAGCCCGTCAAGGTGCTCGGCAATGGTGAGCTCACCAAGAAGTTCACGGTCAAGGTCGACAAGGTCAGCGCTTCTGCGCAGGCCAAGATCGAGGCCGCTGGCGGAAAGGTCGAGCTGCCGTGCTAAATGGTCTTAAGAATGCTTTCCGCATCAAAGAATTGCGCGAAAAGATTCTTTTTACCATAGCTATGCTCGTCGTGTACCGCATTGGTGCGCACGTTCCTGTGCCCGGCATTCCCTTCCAGGGGATGCTGGGCCTTTTCTCGACCGATAACAATTCGGTCGCCGCAGGTGCTATGGCCCTCCTGAATCTTTTCTCTGGCGGCGCGTTGAGCTATGTGTCGGTGTTTTCGCTGGGCATCATGCCTTACATCACCAGCTCGATCATCCTCCAGATGCTCCAGGCCGTCGTGCCTTCCCTGCATGAGCTTGCCCGCGAGGGCGAGGTCGGTCAGACCAAGATTACGCAGTATTCGCGTTACCTCACCCTGGCTCTGGCAATCCTCAACTCCGTGGGTTACCTCTTCCTCTTTAAGAGCTTCGGCATCAGCTTCAATGGCGCCGGCGCTCCCGAGATCATCTTCGACCTCATGATCGTCGGTACGCTCACCGCAGGCGCTATGCTGATCATGTGGATTGGTGAGCTCATCACCCAGCGCGGTATCGGCAATGGCATGTCGCTGATCATCTTTGCGAACATCATGGCCGGCCTTCCGCAGGCTATCTTCTCCAGCACCGAGGGTAATGCCGGTGGCATCATCACCATGGTGATCATCTGCGCCATCATCCTGCTGGTTATCCCGCTGATTGTTTTCCTTGAGCGCGGCCAGCGCCGCATCCCGGTCTCCTATGCCAAGCGCGTCGTGGGCCGTCGCATGATGGGTGGCCAGACCACCTACCTGCCCATCAAGGTCAACACCGCGGGCGTCGTGCCGATCATCTTTGCCTCGGCGCTGCTGTACTTCCCGGCTCAGATTGCCGTGTTCTTCCCCGGCATCGGCTGGATTCAGGCAGTTGCCTCTGCGCTTTCGACCGGTTGGCTCAACTGGGTGCTTAACGTTGTCCTCATCGTGTTCTTCGCGTACTTCTACACCTCCATGGTGTTCAACCCCGATGACACGGCTGACAACCTTAAGAAGCAGGGTGGCTTTATTCCGGGCGTCCGTCCGGGTAGGGCTACCGCGGCCTACATCAAGAACGCGCTCAACAAGATCACGCTTCCCAGCGCTGTCTTTTTGGCGCTCATCGCCATCGTGCCTTCGATCATCTTCTCCTTCACGGGTAACCATCTGATCCAGGCATTTGGCGGCACGTCCATCCTCATCATGGTCGGCGTCGTGCTCGACACGGTCGATAAGCTCGAAGGCCAGATCAAGATGTATGATTACGATGGATTCTTTAAATAGGCTAGAGGAGGATTGCTCATGAACCTCGTATTGCTCGGAGCTCCGGGTGCCGGTAAGGGCACCGTCGCACAGGAGCTCGTCGCCGAGTTTGGCGTCGCTCACATTTCCACGGGCGACCTGCTGCGTGCTGCCGTCAAGGGTGGCACCGAGCTTGGTATTCAGGCTAAGAAGTACATGGACGCTGGCGAGCTCGTTCCCGACCAGCTCGTGATCGACCTTGTCAAGGAGCGCCTTGCTGCCGATGACGCCCAGCAGGGCTTCATTCTCGACGGCTTCCCGCGCAACACCGCCCAGGCCGTGACGCTCGATTCCGAGCTCTCCGCCATGGGTCGCGAGATCGATTGCGCCCTTCTGGTCGACGTGGCCCCCGAGGTCATCATCGATCGTCTGTCTTCGCGTCGCACCTGCCGCGCCTGCGGTTACACCGGCACCGCTGCCGATGCTACCTGCCCCAAGTGCGCCGGCGAGATGTATCAGCGCGACGACGACAAGCCCGAGACCATCAAGAACCGTCTCGACGTCTACGAGAAGTCCACGAGCCCGCTCGTCGACTACTATCGTGGCCAGGGTCTGCTCAAGTCGGTCAACGGTGACCAGGCTCGCGAGACCGTGTACGGGGATGTCAAAGAGGCTCTCGGTCTATGATCAAGATTAAGTCTGCAACGCAAATCGAGCAGATGAAGAAGGCAGGAGCGCTATCTAAGATGGCGCTCCGCCACGTTGGAGCCATGGTGCGCCCTGGTGTTTCGACCTTTGAGCTCGATCAGCTCGCGGAGCAGATTATCCGTATGCATGGCGGCACCCCGGCCTTTAAGGGTTACGGCGGGTTCCCCGGTACCATTTGCGCATCGATTAACGATGCCGTGGTCCACGGTATTCCCAACCCCGACATGATCCTGCGCGATGGCGATATCATCTCCATCGATACGGGAGCCGTTGTCGACGGTTGGGTTGGCGATAACGCTTGGACGTTTTTCGTCGGCACCCCTACGCCCGAGGCCAAGGCCCTGTGCGAGGTCACGCGCGATTGCCTTAAGGCTGCCATCGAGCAGGCTATTCCCGGTAACCATATCGGGGACGTCGGTTATGCCGTTCAGTCTCTCGCCGAGTCTCACGGTTACGGCGTGCTTCGCGACTATGTGGGCCATGGCATTGGCCGTGTGATGCACGAGGACCCCAACGTTCCTAACTATGGAAAGAAGGGGAGAGGCGTTCGCCTCCAGGCTGGCATGGTCATTGCCATCGAGCCGATGGTTACGATGGGCTCCAACCATGTGAGCACTGGCTCCGACGGTTGGATCGTCACGACCAACGACCACCTGCCCGCCGCGCACTACGAGAACACCGTCGCCATTACCAATGACGGCCCGGTGATTCTCACCACGGATGCCCAAGGTGCTTGGTGTTCCTTGCAGGGCGGTGAAATGTAGGGGTCCCGTTCAAATACGTCGGCATCTACATTTCTGTAAAGTAACAAGTTCCGCTTAGTTGTGGAGCCATTACGAAGATATTACGATACGTGCATGCGTATTGTAGAATACTCAATCGCTGTCGTTTTCTAGAGAAAGATGATTGCTTGTGAAGAAGGAAGACGCAATTGAGCTCGAGGGTACGGTAAAGGAACCGTTGCCCAACGCCATGTTTAAGGTCGAGCTCGAGAACGGTCATTCGGTTCTGTGCAACATTTCTGGCAAGATCCGAATGAATTACATCCGTATTCTCCCCGGTGACAGGGTTGTCGTGGAGCTTTCCCCGTACGACCTGACCCGCGGTCGCATCACCTATCGCTACAAATAGCGGCACGCATACACGCACTCCATTTCCGGCTGCAGGCTTAGCTCAACCTACGGTCGGATTGTGTGTGAAGACCAGCCATAGTTTTAAACGCCTGCGGCTGGGCGAGTAGATAGTAGGGAAGTAGTTTGAGCGCTACCGAAAGGAAGAACGATGAAGGTACGTCCTTCGGTCAAGAAGATGTGCGATAAGTGCAAAATCATTAGGCGCCATGGCAAGGTCCTCGTCATTTGCGAGAACCCCCGTCATAAGCAGCGTCAGGGTTAAGAGAGGAGACTACGTTGGCCCGTATTAATGGTGTCGACCTCCCGCGTGAGAAGCGCGTTGAGATCGGTCTGACCTACATTTACGGCATCGGCCGCACCACTGCGACGAAGATCTGCGTCGAGTGCAACGTTAACGTGGATACGCGCGTTAAGGACCTCACCGAGGATGAGGTTAACGCCATCCGCGATTATATCGATAAGAACCAGATCATGGTTGAGGGCGACCTCCGCCGTGAGCGCAACCAGAACGTCAAGCGCCTTATGGACATCGGCTGCAACCGCGGCCTTCGTCACCGCAAGGGCCTCCCGGTCCGCGGCCAGCGCACCCACACTAACGCTCGTACCCGCAAGGGCCCGAAGCGTCAGATCGGTGCTAAGAAGAAGAAATAAGGAGCGCTAGATAGATGGCTACTGCTAAGAAGAACGTTCGCGCTGCCCGTCTGAAGCGCGCGGACCGTAAGAACATTTCCGTGGGCCAGGCTCACATTCGTTCTACGTTCAACAACACGATCGTTTCGATCACCGATCCCCAGGGCAACGTCATTTCCTGGAAGTCGGCTGGCCAGGTGGGCTTCAAGGGCTCCCGTAAGTCCACGCCGTTCGCTGCCCAGATGGCTGCCGAGGCTGCTGCCAAGCAGGCCATGGAGCACGGTATGAAGAAGGTTTCCGTCTTCGTCAAGGGCCCCGGCTCCGGTCGTGAGACCGCCATCCGCTCCCTCCAGGCTGCTGGCCTCGAGGTCTCGAGCATCCAGGACAAGACCCCCATTCCGCACAACGGCTGCCGCCCCAAGAAGCGTCGCCGCGTGTAACTGAAAGGATCGTATCAATATGGCAATCGACAGGACTCCTGTTCTTAAGCGCTGCCGTCAGCTCGGGATCGATCCCGCTGAGCTCGGTTACAGCAGCAAGAAGGAATCTATCCGTCAGCCCAAGCGCCGTCGCAAGGAATCTGAGTACGGCATGCAGCTGCGCGAGAAGCAGAAGGTCAAGTTCATCTATGGCGTTCTGGAGAAGCAGTTCCACGGCTACTTCAACAAGGCCCGTAAGATGAACGGCGTCACCGGTGAGAACCTCATGATCATCCTTGAGTCTCGCCTCGACAACGTCGTCTTCCGTCTTGGCTTCGCCCGCACCCGCAAAGAGGCTCGTCAGTCCGTCCGTCACGGTCACTTCACCGTGAACGGCAAGCGCGTGGACATCCCGTCCTACCGCGTCAAGGCCGGCGACGTCGTCGCTGTCGGCGAGAAGTTCCGTGACCTCCTCCCCATCAAGGAGGCCCTGATTTCCTCCGAGCGCTTTGAGGTCCCTGGCTGGCTCGAGGTCGATATCGAGAAGCTGTCTGGTAACGTGCTCGCTCTGCCGACGCGTGAGCAGATCAGCGGTGATATCAACGAGCAGCTCATCGTCGAGCTCTACTCTAAGTAGTCCATCCGGGCTGCTGAGGCTGGAGGTAATACATGTCAGAATTCATTAGGCCTCAGGTTCAGGTCGAAGAGATCAACGAGACGTCTGCTCGTGTCTCCGTCGAGCCGCTCGAGCGTGGTTACGGCGATACGCTGGGTAACTCCCTTCGTCGCGTTCTTCTGTCCTCGCTCGAGGGTGCCGCCGTCGAGGCTATTCAGATCGATGGTGCGCAGCACGAGTTCATGACCATCCCTAACATGGTCGAGGATGTCACCGACATCGTCCTGAATGTCAAGGGTCTTGTCTTCAGGGCTCTCGGCACGACCGACGAGGCGACCGCCACCATCTCGGTTGACGGCCCCTGTGAGGTCACCGGTGCGGACTTCTTTATTCCGTCCGAGTTTGAGCTGGTCAACCCCGAGCAGCACATCGCTACGCTCACCGAGGGTGGCCATCTCACCATGAGCATGCGCATCGGCTATGGCCGCGGCTATGTTTCTGGCGAGGCCAACAAGCGCGACAACGATCCCATCGGTGTGATCCATGTCGACTCGCTGTACTCGCCGGTTTCCCGTTGCGCCAAGCTCGTTGAGGCTTGCCGTGTCGGTCAGCACACCGACTACGACCGCCTTGTCCTCGAGATCGAGACCAACGGCTCCATCGCCCCGCGCGACGCCGTGGTCCAGGCTGCCAATATCATCAACCAGCATATGGCCGCCTTTATGAACCTTGCCGAGACCCCCGAGGTCGAGGAGGAGGCTTCGATCTTCGCTCCCGAGGTCACCAACGACAACGCCGAGCTGGACAAGCAGATCGAGGATCTGGACCTTTCCGTCCGTTCCTACAACTGCCTTAAGCGCGCCAGCATTCACTCGGTCCGTCAACTCGTTGAGTTCTCGGAGAACGATCTGCTCAACATCCGTAACTTCGGTGTTAAGTCGATCGAGGAAGTGAAGGACAAGCTTGAGTCCATGGGCCTGAGCCTGAAGGCTTAATGCTTCGCATATTTGAGGAGAAACTAGACCATGCGTCACAACGTTAAGAAGGGCCTGAAGCTCGGCACCGATGCGAGCCACACCAAGGCCATGAAGAAGAGCCTTGCTAAGGCCCTCTTCGAGAACGACCGCATCAAGACCACCGAGACCCGCGCTAAGGCGCTGCGTTCGGTCGTCGATTCGATCATCACCTGGGCCAAGAAGGGCGACCTGCACTCTCGTCGTCTGGCTATCGCCAAGCTCGGCGATAAGCAGCTCGTTGCCGAGATCTTCGACAAGGCTGCTCAGGGCATGTGGCAGGACCGCAACGGCGGTTACACCCGCATCATGAAGCTCGGTAACCGTAAGGGCGACAACGCTCCCATCGTTATCATGGAGCTCGTCACCGAGCCTTGCACGCCTAAGGCCAAGAAGGCTGCTCCGGCCCCCAAGAAGGCCGCTGCTCCCAAGAAGGTCGAGGCCGTCGAGGAGGCTCCTGCTGAGGAGACCGCTGAGTAGACAATCCGTCTGCATAGGCTATATTCGAGGGGTACGTTCGCGTACCCCTCTTTTTTCAAGACTTTAGTCCGCTGGCCGCGCAGCGGCCAGCTTTAAACCACCCGCTACGCGGGTGGAGACAAACGGCTTTACAAAGCCACCCCTCCGACCGATATTGACGATTGTTCAGGCCGTCAAGAATTCGAGTCGAAGGGGTGGTCGCCATGGCCCAGAAGGCCTACAGCCTTTCCCACACGAAGTGGATGTGCAAGTACCACATCGTGTTCACGCCGAAGTATAGGCGCAAAGTGATCTACAACCAAATCAGGAGCGACATAGGGGAGATCCTCAGGAAGCTGTGCGAGTACAAGGGGATCGAGATAATCGAGGGGCACCTGATGCCCGACCACGTGCACGTGCTGCTGGCGATCCCGCCGAAGTACAGCGTCGCGAGCGTCATGGGCTACCTGAAGGGGAAGAGCTCGCTGATGATATTCGACAGGCACGCCAACCTCAAGTACAAGTTCGGCAACAGGAAGTTCTGGGCGGAGGGCTACTACGTGTCCACCGTCGGCCTGAACGAGGCGACGATCGCCAAGTACATCAGGGAGCAGGAGTCCCACGACATCGCGCTGGACAAGCTGAGCGTGAAGGAGTACGAGGACCCCTTCAAGAGGGGGTGATGCTGCCGGTTCGACCGGCGCGCCACGGGTCAAGATGCACTAGGCCTGGACGAAGTCCGGGCCCGCGCCTTTAGACGCGAGCCCGGGGCCCGTGGGTTATACCCTAAGAGCAAACCACCCTTTTTAAGGGTGGTTCTGATTTGTCGCGATACCGTTGATTGTTTGTTGGGAGCGCCCATGACCGCGCCGTCTGATTTCAATTCGATTCCTGAGCTCGATGCCACGCTTGTATTCCGTGTTGCCTATGATGGCTCGTCCTATAGCGGATTTGCCGAGCAGCCGGGCCAGACGACCGTTGCGGGCGAGTTACGCCGCGCTATCGAGACGCTGCTGCGCCGCCCGATCGATCTGACGTGTGCGGGTCGTACCGATGCCGGCGTGCATGCGGTGGCCCAGTACATTAGCGTGCCCGTAACGGACGCTGAGCTCGCGTGTACGCGCCGTAGGTGGCTGAGGGCTATGGATGCCCTCCTGCCCAAAGATATCGCCATAAACGAGGTCTACAAGGCCCGTAGGGGCTTTTCTGCCCGCTTTGACGCGCGGTCCCGTACGTATACGTACCGTATTGCCGATCGCGATGCGCGCCCCGTGCTCTCGCGCGGTGCGGTGTGGTGGCATCGCTATCCCCTCGACGTCGATGCGATGGCGGCCGCCTGCCCTGCGCTTTTGGGCGAGCAGGACTTTAAGAGCTTTTGCAAGGTTGCCTCTGCTGTGGGCAAGCCCACGCACCGCTGCGTGATGCGTGCGGAGTTTGGTCACGAGGTCGCTTTTGGCGAGGATATCCTGATCTTCACTATCGAGGGCAATGCGTTTTTGCACTCGATGGTGCGTACCATTGTAGGAACGCTCGTGGAGATTGGCATGCATCGTCGCGATCCTCAGTGGATGCGCGAGGTTATTGACGCCCGTGACCGAACCGCTGCGGGTCCCACGGCGCCTGCCTGCGGCCTTACGTTTATGGGTGTGGATTACGGCCCCGACGAGCTTGTCGTTCTCGACTAGGGGAGGGCTCGACGCGGCGTGCGTTGACACCTGTCATCTGTGGGCTGCACGTGTGCAACATCTGTTCTTGGCGTGCAATACAACCGGTGTCTCATTGCTTTTATTGCCGGGGTGTACCATGAACCACGATTTGATTCATTGCTATCGAGAGGATGGAAAACTTGGTTCGACGTTGTTCGCATCCGCGACTTTCGGTGATCCTTGTGGTAGAAGGTTCGCCCAGCTATGCGATGCGTGCGCTCGAGAGTATCCAGAACCAAGACCTCTATGATTTGCAGATTGTCGTTGTCTGCCGCGATGCTGTGCCCGGTGTGCGCCATTCGCTTCAAGTTGCTGCCGACAGGGACATCCATATTGATTTGATTGACGTCGAGGACGCGAAGCGCGGCGCTTGTCTTCGTGCCGGTTTTGATGCCTCGCGCGGCTCTCAAATCATCGCCATGAACGCCGATGAGTGGTTTGCTCCGCAGGCCCTTTCCAAGATGGTCGATATCGCGTGCGATACTGCGGCAGACATTGTGCTCCCCTCGGTGTCGCTCGATCGATACGATGCGCATCGCGAGCGTCATTCGCGCGTCTTGGATGCTGCCTCTATTGCCATAGAAGACGAGTCTTCTATGGTGACTGGGCTGCCCCAGTTGATTTTAGGCGGCTTGGTTGCTCAAGTCTCTGGCGTGATGTACAGCCGTTCACTGTTTGAGGCATGTCTTTTGTGCGATAAGACGTTTCGCACGGTTGGGTTTATGGCGTGCGCGCTCTCGCAGGCACAGCGCGTCTCCGGATGCGGCGACGCTTGTTTCCACGCGGCGGCGCCTAAGCTTACAGATGCCTTTGATCCCACCATGTATGCCAAGGTATCCGATGACGCCCGGGCGCTCGACGAGCTTGCGGACTCACTCTCGGAAGCAGATAGCGGTGGTCGGCTCAAGCTGGCAAGCCAAAAGTTCTACTTTGCCGGACTGGTCGCCTGCATCGAGAATTTGTGTCTGAGCCCGCATGGAGTGTCGTCAATCGAGCGTTCCGCCCGCATGCGTGATATGCTCGAGGCGCCTCGAACCCGTCAGATGGTCGCCGCGCTCAAGGATAACCATCGGGGACTCGGTCTGTTGTTTGGGCCGATCGCCAGCGCCAAGCCCGCGCGCTGCGTGATGTGTACGCATCTGGCAGCTTTTCTTAACCGGACGGGCGCAAAAACCGCCTAAACGGCTCATTACGAAACAAACTTGCATAGAATTGTTTCGAAATGCGTTCTTATACACAAAAGCCTTCAAATAGCGTTAAACTATTCAATCACTGATTGATTGTCTCCGCCATCTTTTGGAGAGAGGGTTTGTATGGCTAAAAAACGCAATGGGCGCCAGGATGCCATTAGAGATATTGTGCGCAATAAGGATGTCCGCACGCAGCGCGTGCTGGTCGATGAGCTCCGTGCTATGGGCTTTGATTGCACGCAGGCGACTGTCTCTCGCGATATTGCCGATATGGGGCTGCGTAAGCTCCCTGAGGGCATCTATGTTCTGGCAGAGGACCTGCACCTGCAGCGTATGGTTTCCGAGCTCGTAACGGGCGTTCTGCGTACCGATAATCTGGTTATGATCAAGGCTCAGCCTGGCACGGCTTCCGGCATCGCCGCCGCCGTTGATGCGGCAGAGTTGCCCGATGTGCTTGGCTCGCTTGCCGGCAACGATACGATTTTGGTTATTGCCCAGACGGCCGAGGACGGCGAGCGCCTCGAGGCGCTGATCAATAAGCTGAGCAATTCTCGCAAGTAGGTGTGCGGGCCGTGCGCTCGGCATTGCGTGCGCTGACATAGTGGCTTGTAAGGGGCATCGACGTTGGTCGGTACCCCTTTTTGTTTGCCGGTATAAAGACCGCCCACCAGGTCGCTTCAAACTAAAAGGCCCCGAGCAGTTCAATAAGCTGCTCGGGGCCTTGTTGGCTTTAGTCGCGTACTTCTTAGCCGACCGTATCGTCAGGCGTGGGCGAGGGGTCGGGAGTGGGCGTAGGCGTAGGCGTGCCGCCATCGCCGCCGGTCGAGCCACCAGTGGAGCCGCCCGTCGAGCCACCAGTGGAGCCGCCCGTCGAGCCACCAGTGGAGCCGCCCGTCGAGCCACCGGTCGTACCGGTGCCGCCGGTGGTGTCGCCGCCCGTGGTCTCGGTGGTCGTGGTCGTCGTGGTAGTTGTTGTGGTGGTTTCCTCTTCCTCTTCGTCCTCGTCCTTGTCGTCGTTCTCCGACTTCTTGGTGTTGTTGGTGCCGTAGAACTTCCAGACGCTGTTGTTCTTGTAGGTGGGCGCCGTTCCGGTCGCAAACTCCTCGCGCTCGGTACCGGTCAGAACGGTGTTCATAAACCGCTTAAAGACAGGCAGGTTGGTGCTGTCGCCCAGCAGGTCCGTGCCGTACTTTTGGATGGGGATCTCGCCCGCGGAATAGCCGGTCCACAGGGCGCACGCCAGCTGCGGGGTATAGCCGCAGAACCAAAGGTTGGTGGTGTTGTCGGTGGTGCCCGTCTTGCCGGCATAGGGCTGGTTGACACTCAGGGCGCCGGCAGCACCCGTACCGCTGCCCTTCATGACGCCGGACAGAACATCGGTGACCGCGGCGGCCTCGCCCTCGGTAAGCACCTGTGAGGGATTGTCGGTGTGCTGGTACAGCACCGAACCGGTACGAGAATCAATCTCGGTGATGGCGATCGGCTGGCGATAGTAGCCGCCGTTGGCAAACGTCGCGTAGGCGGCGGCCATCTCGAGTGGCGAGATCGAGCCGGTGCCGAGCGTCATGACGGGAACGTCCTCGATGTTGTCCTTGGCGGGGTCGATGCCGAGCTTTTTGACGAGCGAGATGATCTTGCTGTTGCCGACGGCTTCCGCCACCTGGATGTAGCCGGTGTTGGAGGAGTATGCCGTCGCCTGCTTAAGCGTGATGTTGCCGTAGCTCTGGTTGGCGTAATTTTGGACCTCGGTCGTGGTGCCCTTGGCCTTGAGCGGCGAGTTGCAGTTGAGGGTGACGTTGGGGTTCATGCCGTTTTGGATGGCAGTTGCCAGCGTAAAGGCCTTAAAGGTGGAGCCGACGGGACGCTTGGCCGTGGCATGGTTTACGTGGTTCTCGTCGGCGTTGTAGTCGTAGCCGCCCACCATGCACTTGATGTAGCCGGTCTTGGGGTCGACGACGACCATGCCCATGTCCAGGCCGTCAAGCGAGAGCGTGTCGAGCTGCTCGCGGACGGCATTCTCTGCCACCTGCTGCATCGTGGGGTCGATGGTGGTCTTGACGGTCAGGCCGCCCTTAAAGAGCACGTCGGTCGAGAACTCCTGCTCCAGCAGCTGCTTGACGTAGGAGACAAAGTAGGGCTGCGAGTATACGTCGACGCCGCTGCCCGAGATTTCGGTCACATTGAGGGTGATGGGCTCGGCCTGTGCGGCATCGTGCTCCTCCTGGGTGATGTGGCCCAGGCGCAGCATGTTGTCGAGAACCTTGTTGCGGCGAGACAGTGCCAGATCGGGATTGACCGTGGGGTCGTACTGCGAAGGCGAGTTGGGAAGGCCGATGAGTAGCGCGGCCTCGCTCAGGGTGAGGTCGGCGGCGCTCTTGGACAGATAGGTCTCGGCTGCGGCCTCGATGCCGTAGGCGCCGTGGCCGTAATAGATGGTGTTGAGGTACATCATGAGGATCTCGTCTTTGGAGTACATGTCCTCCATCTTGATGGCGATGTAGGCCTCGCGCACCTTACGCTCAATGGTCGAGTCGAATTGCTCCTCCTGCAGGATGGTGTTGCGCACAAGCTGCTGGGTGATCGTCGAGGCGCCTTCGTGCCCGCCGCCGAGGGTTGCCACCGCAGCACGCGCGATACCCCACAGGTCGATACCGCCGTGCTCGTAGAAGCGCTCGTCCTCGACGTCAACGGTGCCCTGCAGCACGTAGGGGGAGACCTCGTCCTTGGTGATGGACTTGCGGTTTTGCGTGTAGAAGCTCGCGATCTTGTTGCCGTTACAGTCGACGATCTCGGTGGGCTCGCTCACCAGATACGCGTTGGCGTCGGTGTAGTCGGGCAGATCGGACAGCCAGCGGTTGACGTTACCGACCATGCCGATGCCAAACGCCACGCCCGCAATCAGCAGAAAGCCCAAAAACGAGAGCAGGATTATGGGCAGGGCGTGCGTCTTTGAACGGCTGTGTCCCTGTCGTTGGCGAGGACCCATATATTGACCTCCAGGTATGTCGTGCCAGACGGTGGATGTGCCGTCGGGGCAGGATGGACATAAGTTATTACACGATAAACCAAACGGGGCGCGCGAGGCCTCGTGTATGCTGGAAGACGGCATTTTTCAGAGTGAATGCATACCTTGGTAAGGAGTTTGTCGATGGCGATTCGGACGATGGGGCCGAGCGGACAATACGAGACTGGATTGGATGTTGTCAGTGCGGCGCTGCCCGAGCTGCTGGCGCCGGCGGGCGGACTCGACCAGATGCTTGCGGCTATCGCCGCGGGTGCCGATGCCATCTATGCGGGGTTGGGCGGCTTTAACGCCCGTGTGAGCGCCCATGGCTTTACGGATAACGAGTTTGCGCGCGGCTGCGCCGTGGCGCATGCCCATGGCGTGCATGTGTACGTAACGCTCAACGTGTTCGTGTTTGACGATGAGTTGTCCGACGCGGTGGCGTTGGGAGCTCATGCACTGGAGCTGGGCGCCGATGCTCTGATTGTCGCCGATGCCGGGTTGGCCTGCGCGCTGCGCGCGGCGATTCCCGGGGTCGAGATTCACCTGTCCACGCAGGCGGGCGCTCATAGCGAGGGTGCCGTGCGGCTTGCCGCCGATGAACTGGGGGTCGAGCGCGTGACGACGGCACGCGAGCTGACGGTCGACGAGATTGCGGCGCTCTGTGCCACGGGCGTGCCCATCGAGGTATTCTGCCACGGTGCGATTTGCATCGGCTATTCGGGGGCGTGCGAGTTCTCGGCCCTGCGGCGTGGGCGCTCGGCGATGCGCGGCGACTGCACGCAGCCGTGCCGTCTGGCGTACGACCTAGTGGACGAGGCGGGGCAGAGTGTTGTTGCCGTCGAGGGAGACCGCCTGCTTTGTCCGCGTGACTATCTGGGTATCGCGCACCTGCCCGAGCTTGTTGCCGCCGGCGTGGCATCGCTCAAGATCGAGGGACGCATGAAGAATCCCGATTACGTATTCAACGTGGTGAGGGTGTGGCGTCGGGCACTCGATATGCTGTGCGACGGCGCGTGGGACTCCGGTGCCGTGGAAGAGCTTGAACGCGAGCTGGGAAGGTCGTTTAACCGTGGGTTTACCGATGCTTACCTGCGGGGTCGTTCGGGTGCCGAGCTCATGAGCTTTGAGCGCGCGATCAACCAGGGCGTGCGCGTGGGGCGCTTGGTCGCTGTGGGCCACGAAGAGGTGACCGTTGAGCTCGATGCCGCCGTGGCGGCGGGTGACACGCTCGAGATTCGGTTCTATCCGGGTGTCGACGCGCGTCCCGATGTGCCCAAGCGCTGGCCGCAGGTGCCCTGCCCGGTGGATGCCGCAGCGGGGAAGCGCGTCGTCGTGCATTGCAAGCGTAAGGTGGACGCGGGCTGCGAGGTGTACCTGATTCGCAGCGCCGGCGTATTGGATCAGACGGCGGCGGTGTTGGAGCGTATGCGGGCCGAGGCGGATTCGATTGCGCCCGTTTCGCATGCCGTTGAGGTGCTGCCCTTTGAGGGCGTTGCGGTGGATGGCGGTGCGTCGACGGAGTTGGTGGAGTGCGCGGTTCCCACTCGCATGGTTTTTGCTTGGCAGCTGATGGATGCCGACCCGCGCGGAGAACTCGATTTGTCCGACGCCGTTGTGGTGCTTGACGAGGTGTGCCGCGCGAGTGACGCTGACTGGACCCGCTCACTGATGCAGCGTGCCGGGCGCGTCGTCTGCCGCAACCTGGGACAGGTGGTGATCGCTCGCGAGCTGGGCGTGACTTTTGACGTGGCGGCGCCGGTGTTCTGCGCGAATCGGGCCACGCTTACCTGGCTGCGCGGACTCGGTGCGGGGCGGGTGTACTTGCCGGCGGAGTTGCTCGGCAATGATGCGGAGCGTATTGCCGAACTGGCTGCTGAACCCGGCGTCTTGGGTCCGGTCGACGCCGACCGTCCCGAGCTTATGGTGTGCGAGCACTGCCTGCTGACCGCCGAGGGCGTCTGCGCCACCGATGCGACGGGACAGGTTCGTTGCCGCGACTGCTTGCGTCGTCGGCAGGCACGCTATCTGGTCGAGCGTGACGGTACACGTCTGCCAGTTGCCATCGACGCATGCGGCAGGACGAGGATTTTCCTGTCGTAGGTGCTGCGTCGCGTCAGTTTGTTATCATATGAGAGTTTATGGACTTCCAGCACCGCCGTTTTCGGCGAGGGTGCTATAGCAAAAGGAGGATACCCAATGCTGTCTGTTGACGAGCAAATGCGTATCATCACCTCGGGCGCTGCGAAGATCGTCCCCGAGGCCGACCTTCGCAAGAAGCTTGAGAAGGGCGAGCCCCTCAACATCAAGCTCGGCGTCGATCCCACCAGCCCCGACCTGCACCTGGGCCACGCCGTGCCGCTGCGCAAGATGCGTCAGTTCCAGGACCTGGGCCACAACGTCACCCTCATCATCGGCAACGGTACCGCACTGATCGGCGACCCCTCGGGCAAGAATTCCACCCGCCCGCAGCTTTCGCAGGAGCAGATCGAGGCTAACGCCGAGACCTACGTGAGCCAGGCCATGAAGATCCTGGACCCCGAGAAGACCACCATCGTGCACAACGGCGACTGGATCTTGTCGATGGATCTGGCCGGTCTGCTGCAGGTGTGCTCCAAGTTCACCGTCGCCCGCATTCTTGAGCGCGATGACTTTACCAAGCGCTACCAGTCCCAGACGCCGATCGCCCTGCACGAGTTCCTGTATCCCGTGATGCAGGCATACGATTCGGTCATGATTAAGGCTGACGTGGAGATGGGCGGCACCGACCAGCTCTTTAACCTGCTCGCTGGTCGTGAGCTCATGGAGAAGATGGGCATGGAGCCCCAGATCGCGCTCACCATGCCGCTGCTCGAGGGCACCGACGGCGTGCGCAAGATGTCCAAGTCATACGGCAACTACATCGGCCTGACCGACGCGCCCAAGGACATGTTCGGCAAGACCATGTCCATCCCCGACGAGATGATCGGCAAGTACTATCGTCTGGCCAGCTCGCTCACCCCGGCCGAGGTCGACAAGATCGACGCCGCCCTGGCCGACGGCTCTGCCGATCCCTATGAGCTCAAGCGCGCTCTGGGTCGCGACCTGTGCGACACCTACCACGGCGCCGGTGCCGGCGACGAGGCTCAGGCCGAGTTCGACCGCGTGTTCAAGGAGGGCCAGCTCGCCGACTTCCCCGAGAAGCACGTTGAGCTGACTGTTAACGACGAGGGCCAGATCTACCTCGCCGGCCTGCTCAAGGACTTGGGTCTTTCGGCGAGCGCCGGCCAGGCTCGGCGCGATATCGACGGCGGCGGCGTCAAAATCAACGGCAAGGCCGTGGCTCCCAAGAGCTATAACATCGATCCCAGCGCCCTCAAGCTGGGTGACACCCTCTCCGTGGGCAAGCGCAAGGGCTTCAAGTTGATTTAGTTCCGCCGTTCTACCGAACGGCGGACCGGCCGACGCTGCGCGGGCCGCATTTGGACAATCTGACGTTCAACTTCAAGGGCGCGACCAGAAGGTCAGCGCCTTTTCGTTTCACGTCACCTTGTCTCAAATGCGACTCGCTCGCTGGCGATGCCAAAACATCGGCGTTTTTGTTGTCGGGACGGCAGTTAGTAGTCGTCGAGTAGTCATTGGTGCTCAGCGGCAGTCCCCATTGCACCAAGTGGCGTGTGCCGTTAAGCGGAGAGGCGTATTGTTGACCCATCGTTTGGGCATACAATGGCTATGAGCATGCTGCGGTGAAGGCTTGTCCGCTCCGCAGCTTTTTTCTACGGTTAAAGGAGTATGTATGTCCGTTGAGGTCATGAGGACTGTGATCGAGGCCGCCGAGGGCCGCGTGCCCGTCGACACGCTGTTTACCAATGCACAGATCGTCGACGTGTATGGCCAGCGCGTGGCGCCCGGTAGCGTTGCCGTCAAGGACGGTGTGATCGTCGGCGTGCTCTACGATGGTCGCGACGATGCCGCTGGCACCTATGAGGCAACTGAGGTCATCGACTGCCAGGGTCGCTATCTCGCTCCCGGTTTTATTGACGGGCATCTGCATATCGAGTCTTCGAACATCCGTCCCGCCGAGTATGCTCGCATGGCCGCGACGCGCGGTACTACCACCGCCATTGCCGACAGCCACGAGATTGCTAATGTGGCGGGCCTGGACGGCCTGCGCTTTATGATTGAGGACGGCCGCCGCGCACCCATCTCCATCAAATACATGATGCCTTCGTGCGTGCCCGCGCTGCCCGACGAGCAGGCCGGTGCCGTTATTTCTGCTGCCGATATGCAGGCGTTTTTTGCCGAGCATCCAGGCGATGTCTTTGGTCTGGGCGAAATGATGAACCTGCCGGGCGTCTTTATGGCCGACCCCGAGACTTGCGCTCGCATCGATGCTGCCAACCAGACGCCGTCCAAGCAGGTTGACGGCCACGCGCCGCTCGTTGCCGGCAAGGACCTCAACGCCTATGCCGCGGCGGGTATTATCGCCGACCACGAGTCGACGATTCCCGAGGAGGCGCTCGATAAACTGTCCCGCGGCATGTATGTGATGCTGCGTGAGGGCACGTGCAGCCACGATCTGGCCAATTTGTCCCCGATGCTGCTGGAAAACCCCGCCCGCGCCCGCCGCTGCTGCTTTGCGACCGACGACCGCGCTCCCTCCGACGCGCTTTCGACCGGCATGATCGACAACGCCTGCCGCGTGGCCATCGAGGCCGGCGTCGACCCGGTGGTCGCCATCTCTATGGCGTCCCTTTCCACGGCTGAGGCGTTTGGGCTAGATCACGGCTGCCGCGACCCGCACGAGCTACGCGGTGCAATCGCCCCGGGCAAGCGCGCCGACCTGCTGCTGCTCGATGACCTGACGTTTGCCAAGGCTCCGCATCGTGTTTATGCCGCCGGTGCCCTGGTGGCGCAGGATGGCACCTTTGTGGGCGAGGTCGCACCCGAGACGGCCGAGGTCGCAGCGCTTGCCGATGAGCTGCGTGCTTCCGTTAAGCTGCCGAAGCTTTCGCTTGACGTGTTCGATTATGCCTTTAAGCCGGGCGAGGCCGTTATCGATGTTATCCCGGGTATGGCTATCACGGGTATGGCCCGCCCCGAGAGCGCCGAGGACTTGCGCCGCATTATGCTGATTGAGCGCCATGGCCGCGGCGTGTCGCTGCAGGCCGAGGGCGCCGATGGCGACGGCCCCGCTGGCCTGGGCCTGGTCGGCAAGCATATCGGTCGCGGCTGGGTGCGCGGTTTCACCATCACGGGTGGCGCCATTGCCTCCACGATCGGCCACGACTCACACAACGTGTGCGTGGTGGGCGACAATGCGGCGGATATGATGGCTGCCGTTGAGGCCGTGGGCCAGGGCGGTCACGTACTGGTGCGCAACGGCGAGGTCGTGGCGCGCATTCCGCTGGCGCTCGGTGGTCTTATGAGCGAAGGCACGGCAGAGGACGTTGCCGCACAGCACGACGACTTTATGGTCAAGGCGCGCGCCATGGGTATTGAGCCGCCGCTCGACCCCATCATGGGCATCATCTTCCTGCCCCTGCCGGTCATCCCGACGCTCCGCATTCGCCCCGAGGGCATGTTCGACGTTACAACCTTCACCTTCGCCGACTAGTCATCGGGGACGTTCTTAAACGACTAGTCGTTGGGGACATTCTTTGGCGGGCCGCCTGACGTCGCGACCGTGGGGCCTCTGGCATGTGTGAGCTATTTGCCAGGTCCTTGTAACGTTTACGCCCGCGGAGTCTTATTTGAGCTCCCTTTGGGTACGTTGGAATCGGATACACGTTCGATTCCAACAAGCCCGAAGGGAGCTTTTCTATGTTTAAACTGATTGCATCCGATATGGACGGCACACTGCTTGACGAAAACGGCCAGGTGCCTCCCGAGACCTATGAACTGATTCTGGCGCTACACGAGCATGGTGTGCATTTCGCTGCATCGTCAGGTCGTCGCTACGATCGCCTGTGCGAGTTCTTTGCGCCCGTTCGCGACAAGATGGACTTTGTCGCCGCTAACGGCGCTCAGGTCTACGCCGACGGTAAGATGGTAGACCGTGAGGTGTATTCCCACCTGGCGATTCGAAGGCTCGCCCAAGCCGTCAGGACGTTTCCCAATCTGCATCTTGCGCTCTTTGACCGAACCAAGTCCTTCCTGCTCGATGACGAGTGCAAGTTCGTGCGTGAGGTCGATAAGGACCTTCCCAATGCCGAGCGCATTTGGGAGCTGCCCGATCCCAGCGTAAATATCATCAAAGCGAGTATCTTTTGCGACGACAGTGCGGTTATGGACAGCGCGTACGTGCTACAGCGCGAACTTGGTCAGCTCTTTACTTTTGCGCCTTCGGGCAACGCGTGGATCGATGCCATGCAGCCTGGTGTGTCGAAGGCCTCGGGTATCGCGCAGCTCGCGGAGCATTACGGCATTGGACGCGACGAGGTCATGGCGTTTGGCGACTCGATGAACGACTACGAGATCATTCGCTTTGTCGGCACGGGCTGCGCGATGGAAAACGCGCGCCCCGCGCTCAAGGCGGTGGCCGATCGTGTGGTGGGTTGTAACCGCGACCACGCCGTCCAGCAGGAGCTCCGTCGCGTGCTGGAGAGTCTCTCCTAATCCGGCAGATGGGGACGTTCCTTTTCTGCCGACAGTGGGGGACAGTCCTTGCGGCTTTTTGCGAAGAGTGTCCCCAGTGACTAGTCGTTTAAGAACGTCCCCAATGACTAGGCAAGGGCGGCCATGATGGTGCGGGCGACGCCGTCGTGGTCGTTGTCGTATTCGGTAATGGCGTCGGCGGCCTTGCGATCTTCGGGCTCGGCGTTGATCATGGCCATGCCATGGCCCGCTGCCTGCAGCATGGGGATGTCGTTGATGTTGTCGCCGAACGCCCAGGCGTCGGCGAGACGCTCGCCCAGGTGCTCGCATAGCCACGTGAGGGCCGTTCCCTTGGTGGCGCCCTCACCCATGACCTCGATATTCATGGCGTACGAACGCGTGACCTCAATGCCTCCGAGCGTGTCGAGCGCCGCCGCGATGGCGTCGCGATCGGCCGGGTCGTGCCAGTACATGGCGATACGTTCGGGCGTCTCGACCTCGTCGATCTTGCTGTCGATATCCATGTCGATCGGTGTTCGTGTGCGCTTGAGCGAAGCCGCGATGTGGGGGTCACCGCCGCAGAACTCATCCAGGCGCCCGTAAAGCGAGCGGGGGAGGAAGCACTGTCCATCCGCGAAGATATCGAAGGTCACATCGTGGCCGGCGGCAATGCGATGGATGCGGTGGGCAATGCCGCAATCGAGCGGACGGCTCAAGATGCACGTGGCGCGCGAGGCGTCGGTGGGCGTATCCTCGTCGAGCTGCCAGACGCTGGCGCCGTTGGCACAGACCGCGTAGTGCACGGCGGGATGGGCGAGAATGGGCTCAAAGATGCCCGACAGCGGACGTCCCGTGCAGGGCACAAATTCAATCCCGCGTCGAGCGAGCTCGTCGAGCATCGCCCAGGTGGCATCGCTCATCTGCTTATCGCTCGTCAACAGCGTTCCATCCATATCGGAAAACACAATCATTTGATGCAGCCCTTTCTGCTGGCATAAAAAGCGTGGCCGAGGGCTTGGGTCCCTGGCCACGCTCGAGTTCTATAACGGTCCGCGTCCTAGCGGTCGGCGAGTGGCTTGTACTCCAGCGGCTCGATCACCGGACGATAGGCCGGGCGAATAATACGGTGCGCGCAGAAGAGCTCTTCCATGCGGTGTGCCGACCAGCCGGCCATGCGGGCGACGGCGAATAGCGGCGTAAAGAGCGTCTCGGGCACGCCGAGCATCTTGTAGATAAAGCCCGTGTACAGGTCGATGTTGGCGCAGATGGGCTTGGTCATGCCGTGGTCGCGCATCACCTGCGGTGCCAGGCGCTCGATGCGCTCGATGAGTGCGAACTCTTCGCCCAAGTCCTTCTTGGCTGCCAGTGAGCGCGCGTAACGGCGGCAGACCTCGGCGCGCGGGTCGCTGAGCGTATAGACGGCGTGGCCCATGCCGTAGATGAGGCCCGTGCCGTCGAAGGCCTGCTTGTCGAGGATCTTGCCCAGGTAGGCCGCGACCTCGTCCTCGTCCTCCCAGTTGGAGACATGCGCGCGGATGTCCTCGTGCATAGACACGACCTTGGCATTGGCGCCGCCGTGGCGCGGGCCCTTGAGCGAGCCGATAGCCGCGGCGTAGGCGGAATACGGGTCGGTGGCCGAAGACGACAGCACGCGGCAAGCGAAGGTGGAGTTGTTGCCGCCGCCGTGCTCGGCATGCAGCATGAGCATAACGTCGAGCAGCATCGCCTCATCGCGGGTGAACGCCATGCCGCCGCGCAGGACCTGTAGGATGGTCTCGGCGGTGGAGAGACCGGGCGTAGGGTGCGGCACGTGAACCTCGGAGCCGCGAAGCTTGGCGACCGAGGCCATGTGTGCGAAGGCGGCGATGCGCGGGAGACGTGCGAGCATGGAAATGGCGACGTCGATTTCGTGCTCAGGCGTGATCACGTCTGGTTCGGCATCGAAGGCGTAGAGCAGCAGTACGGCGCGCTGGAGCACGTTCATGATGCTCGACGACACCGTGGTCATAGGGAACTCTTTAACGTACTCGTCGCTCAGATGTCTAAAGGCACCTAGGCGCTCGCAGAAGCCGTCGAGCTCTTCCTTGTTGGGCAGCGAACCCGTGATAAGCAGATAGGCGACTTCTTCGTAGCCGTAGCGATTCTCGGCCTGGGCATTGTTGACCAGATCCTCGATGCTGTAGCCGCGAAGCGTGAGCTTGCCCTGATCGGGCACGACCTTTCCGTCGACCTTGTTGTAGCCGTGCACATCCGAGATACGAGTGAGGCCCGCGACCACGCCCGAGCCGTCGGCATTGCGCAGGCCGCGCTTGACATTGTGCTCGACAAACAGGTCCTCGTCATAAGGGTCGGTCGGCAGGCCGTGGTAGAGGCTTTCGCTCTCAGACGAAATCTGGCGGCTTGCTTCGTAATCCAGAACCAGTCGGCTCAAGTGGTCATCGAAGCGGTAATAGATTTTCTTGGCGTCGTAGGCCATGCGCGCTCCTCTCCGGGCCGCATCGGGGTGGCTTGCATGGGCATGCGCGCGTCAGGCTATCCCCAGCGGCTTGCTCGCTACAGGCGGTACATAAAGTTAAAGACGTCCTCGCGCTGGATGGACACGTTGACGCCCGAAAGCTCGCCGGCCTCGGCCAGGGCCTTCTGCAGCTCAGCGAAGTCGAGCTTGGACTCGGCGGTATCGGCCAGCATGGTCATGGTGAAGATGTCCTCGATAATGGACTGCGTGATGTCGCGGATGTCGACGTTGGCCTCGCCCAGGACGCGGGTGACGCCGGCGACGATGCCGGGGCGGTTCTTGCCAAGGACGGTGATGACGATACGGGAGGACGAGATCTCGGCCATGGGAAACCCTTTCGCGTGATTGCGGCGCGCGCGGGGCGCTCCGCTACGGTACAGTGTTCATCATTGTACCTGTCTGGCGCAAAAAAGGCGCGCTCGCTGCGGCGTTACATGCCTGCAACATGAGCGTAAGGGGGAAGGCCGTACGGGGAAGAGCCGTCTGGCGCGTGTCCGGCTCGTGTTGGGTTGATTTCCGATCTCAGCCGAACACATTGAGCGGACAGGCCGTTCCCGCAGTCAGCCGAACGCCTCCGACGGCTGATTCCGAACTGGAAGCGGAGGGCATCCCCGCCCTTCGGTAGGGGATACCGCTCCGCGGCGCATGCCGCGGGCGGCGCCCCTATCGGACCACCGTGACCTCAGTTGGGATGGGCCCAGCACTGCCGCGTACTCGGTGAGCTAGAGCCAACTGTTCGTCTTCACGTCGCGTATGGCGATATTTCGGTCGTCCGGCTCGGTGATGCCGTAGCCGAACGCCTGGAGCGTCTCGATGGACTCCTGGATCCTCTGTTGGAACATGGGACCCGGATCGACCCTCGGCCCGAGGTGCCCGCGCCAAAGGCACGGCGTGGCGCGCAGCATGTTATGGATTTTGGAGATGGGCTCGATGTCGGCGTAGACGTTGAGCGTCGCCATGGCGTCCTTGTGGCCGAGGATCGATTGGAGCGCCTTGATATCGCCGCCTTGGCGGATCCACTGCGTTGCGAACGTGTGGCGAAGGCCGTGGAACGTGATCAGCTCGTCGTTGGTGCCCATGAGGCCGTTGGTCTCCGAGAACGTCTTGAACGCCCTGCGGATATAGCTTGTCGTCGCGAAGGTCGCGCCCGGCTCCGACAGGATGTAGCAGTCCCCGATCTCGACCGCCCCGGTAAGGCCGCGCAAGCGCAGCTTTCCGCAGTCGATCTCGTGGGTCTCCTTCAGGAAGGGGAGTAGGCCGACCGGGTCGATGGGGATACCCCTGGCGTCATGGGTCTTGGTGTCCTTGATGAACGAACCCATTCCCTTCGCGTACGCCACCGAGTGTCTGATCGAGATCAGGCCCGTCTCGAAATCCACATCGCACCACCGAAGGCCGCAGACCTCGCCGATTCGCATCCCCGTGTGCAGGGCGAGTACGACCGCCCTCTAATCCTCGGCGGACCAATCGAGTCCGAACTCCTTTCGGGCATCCTCTTCGCTCATGACTTCGAGAAGGTCTCCGGGTTGGCAACGAAGGGCGAGGCATAGCTGCTCGAGTGTGTTGAAGCGAATGCCGCGAATATGCCCTTTTTTAATACGGGACAGGTTCACGGGCGTGGTTCCAATCCTTTCGGCAAGTTCGTTCGAGGAAATCTTTCGCTCGGCCATGATCTTGTCGAGGCGAACAATTACGGGCATGGCGTTTCCTTACGCAATCTCGTCGGAGTCGAGGTACAGCTCTCGGGCGTACAAGAAGAGCTGGGAAAGCATGAACAGGACGATGCCGAGAACCAGAGAGGTCCAATCGAATGATGAAGCGATCTCTTGGGCGCCGACGGCCCCCTCGCCGCCAAACATCGAAACGGAGGTTTTGAGTGAGCCGGCGTAGAGGCTGGTGGCAGCTTGAACAACGAAGAGAATGCCGAGCACCTTCAAGCATGTCGCAGACCCTTTCTTGAAGGGGTCTCCGCTCTTGATCGTCCACACGAGAACGGCGCTGAGGATGGTCGTAGCGATACCGATGACGGCAGGGACCAATGTCGAGATCGCAAGGGCTGGATACGCGGGGGAGTCTGCAATTACAGGGTTGTCGAGCACTTCGATTGCTGGCTTTAAGGAGAACGCCACTTGTGCGATGGCGGTGGCGCAAAGGGTCGCAGAGGCTATCGCACATGCGATGCGGAAGGAATGAAGCCGGGGAGTGCGATTGTCGGAACTCATAATAACCTCCGAAGAATTTAAAAAACTCAGGTTACTTTTTAACAGTTTATGTTAAATTGACTTTGCCGGCAAGTAATAAGGGCCGAGCATTTTGTTCGGCCCCTCTGTTCCGACTGGATGAGGTTAAGGTTGGCGATGAATATGCTCAAAATCTCGAAGGCGATCTTTAGGTCGCTTCTCTCCTCCAGGTCGCTCTGTGTTGTCGTTGTTGCGTTGATGGTTCTTTGTGCTCTGCCCGTCTTCAGGAGCGCGGCTGGCATCGACGGACGGGTCGAATACCTCGAGTCGGGAATAACCCGTGTTGAGCAGGAATTGTCAGCATCCTATGCGGATGCGCTTGTGAATGCGGGGGAGGACGGTGTCTATACCTCTTCATCAAGCATGCCCGCGCTTCTGTACCCTCTTGCCGCGGGACGTCTTATCTTGGCACCGCTCTCTCCCCTACTTCCGTTTCTGCAGATATCGGATGGAGAGTACACCTATTATGACGGATCGAAGGAGTACTTGCTATGGGTCGCAACGGCCGTTGCCGTCTCGTTCCTTGCCGCGCGTCTTAACAAACGTGAAAAGCTCATCATCCAGGCACCGATGGGCGAGCTGGGTAGACTTGTTGCATCGAGCGTATGGGCGAGTGTTTTTGCAATGCTTGCCGTCCTCGCCATCAATCTTCCAGGGATAATCGCCGCGCTTGTGAAGAATGGCCCGGGCTCGCCGTTCTATCCGATAGGCTACATTCAATATGCGACTCCGGTTATCAAACCGGCTTGGCTGGTGTTCGCGCAGACGGCCATCTTGCAATTCTTGGTGGCAGCGTTCATCTCGCTTGTCGTTCACCTTGCCGTGAAGATTGCCAATAACCCTACGCTTGGAATCGTGTTCGTATGTGCCCTGATGGGGGTGACGATGGTTCCCGGGTATTACGGAAGATCCATCGCTTTACGTGAGTTCGCCCTGTTGAATCCCCTTACGTATGCGAACACTGAGTTGACCGTCGGCGTCTATAGCCCGTACCCGACAACGCAGATAGTGAATCTGCCTGGACTTTGCTTCGAGCGTGGTGCGATTGCCCTCGTATGCGCAATCGGGATCGAGGTGCTGGCAATTAGCCTGCTTTGCGTTGCTGGAAAGAGCGGCTGCGCGTGCCCGATATCCCCGATTTGTCTTGAGAGAGGTTCCTTCACTGCATCGAGAACGGCAACTCGTTCGAGCGCTTGTGCCTCCGCCGTTGCATACGTAAGAACGATGGGGAAACTGCTCCTGCGTTCTCCTGCCCTCGCCGTATGCGCGATTGCAATGTCGACGACGATGCTGGCCCCGGCTCTGGTCGAGATGTTTCCTGACGCTGATAACGTTTCCGCTGTTCGGTATAGGGATGGGGAGCTCCGTTCAATAGATCGGTATCTAGAGCAGAACGCTGCGAATATGGACGTCGAGGGCAAAGCGGCCCTGGAAGACATGCGGGATGCTCTTTCGGGTTTCGTGTACGCGCCTATGCCTGCGGAGGGGTTTCGAAGCCTTGCGACGTACGAGCGCGCTCGAGGTGAGCTGGGCGCGGCAGATGCGACTCTCCTGCAATCGATCGGAATCGAGCCGGAGACTCCTTCTCGTGCGGAGGCGCGCGCCCTTCTGCTTGAGTCGATCGCGAGCTTGCCGGACCCCAAGGTTTACGAGTTAAGTACGAAGATGCCCCCATTAATCCTCCTTTCGTATCTCCAGGCAGCGCTTCCCTCCTTATTTTTGCTGTTGCCCGTGGTTGTCACATCGCTCGCGTGCACCCACCTGCAGTGTCGTTCCCTTCTGGTTCTCCAGATCCCCGCAACAGCGCATGTGCGTTTTCTGACGGCTGTTGCGCTGGCTCTCCTGCTTGGCTTGGTGCTGCTTTTGGTGTCGATGGTTCCCGCTGTCGTTGTGTCCGTGATTAAGAACGGTGCGGGTGGATCGGAGTATCCCGTCGCTCTCATTCGGGCGGGAGCTTCGACAACGTCCACGGTGGGGGAGGCGGTGTTGTGCAGTATTCCGTTGCTGGTCATGGCATACGGCGTGATTTCCGTCGTCGCTGCGTTGACAGCGGCGATTAGCCGCAACCCCGTTGTCACCGGAATGGTTTGCGCGGTTCTCTTGGTGTTGGGTTCGTTGAGCGCTCATGTTGAAAGCGTGGGCATGGGCGTCGCGCTGCTGGCTCCATTCGCCTCGTTTGATTCCGCTTCCCAGGTGGGGACGATTGGGTTCCTTGGGCGAGGGACGAACGCGATGCCTTTTGGAGAGGTCGTCGGCGCATCGGGCGCTCTGCTGGTGGTCTTGGGCGCCGTATCTCCGTTGATGGTGCGCCTGAGTGTTCCAAAGATCGAAAGGGGATGATCTCGATGATTGACCTTCAAACGCTGACGATCTCTTATGGAAAGAAGGTGCTCGTAGATTCGGTGAACGCTGAGTTTGCCCCGGGTACGGTCTACGGTCTCGTCGCTCCGAACGGGCATGGAAAGACGACGTTGCTGCGTGCGATGGCAGGTTTGCCGGGTCCTCGCGTGGACGGGAGCATCGTTCTGGATGAGGTGCAGGGTACGGGTGCGAGAGAGGTCCGTTCTATGATCTTCTATGCACCTGGTGAGGGGACGCTGCTGTATCCCGGATTGCGTGCGGAAGATCACCTCAAGATGGTTTGCGATATGTGGCCGCATGCTCGCGATATCGAAGAGATAGTGGAACAAACGCAGATAGGCGAGTTCGCGAAGATGAGGATCCGCACTCTGAGCCAGGGCATGAAGCAGCAGCTTACCCTGGCGATTGCGTATGCGACGGGCGCGCGGTACCTTCTATTAGATGAGCCCATGAACGCGCTCGACCCCAGCAGGGTGGACTTGCATTCCGAGATTCTCAGGAAGCTGGCCGATTCTGGTACGTGCATCATCATGTCATCCCACATCTTGGATTCGGTCGATAGGCTGTGCGATGAGATTCTGTTTTTGAAGGATGGGAGGCTCATTAGAAGCATTCCGCAAGATGATGCTGCGCCGAAGTCTCCTGGATCCCATTTCGCAAAGCCTGCCGGACGCGCCGAGGGTGCGCTAAGCACGTATCGGCGACTCTACGAAAAGGGCGGGTAGAAATGCAAGTTAAAAATCTATGTGGCCAATGTGATACCGTTGAACCCGCATATCGATACCGCTCAGCCATTCGCCTCGCCCCCATCGCACGCATCTTCATTCGGTCTGTCATTATTAATCTAACGATGCTTTGAGAAATGTAGGTGCTTCCAAATGTACTGTCGACTTCTTCTCAAACTAATCCTAAGAGACAAGGCCGCATGGATTTGTACGCTCGTTCTCGCTGCAGCCTTTTCCGTCCCCATTGCGTTCAATTCACCCATCTACGGGCCCTTCTTTATGAAGCAGGGCATGCAGAGCTTTGTCGACGCATTCAATACGCGCGCGCCCCAGGCCAGCGGCACAGACCTATCTCCAGAGCAGCAAAATGACGCGGAGCTTGCAAGATACGCGAACGCCGCCCTTGCCGCTCAAACCGACGCCGCCTTTCTCGATTCTGCCGAGAGCTACTACGCGCTCATGGGCGAAGGCTTCCAATCCGGGTCCATCGTGGGAGACCGAGAGACCAATGACGCAGACCTCGCGTATTGCCGTGCCCTGAGCAGCTCCGGCATCACGGATATCCCGGCCTCCGCAAGCGACCTGCCATTCCTTCCCTTCATCCCCTTCCTTCTCTCGTCGATACTCGTGCTCGGCGCCACAAGGCCCGGGACCCTGGCGGCGAAGGCGCCCGCGCCCAAATTCCGGCGCCTTATCCAGATCGTGTTTTCGATAATCGCCGCGGGGACCGCGATGCTCCTCGCCGGCCTCGCACCCGGGGGCATTTACGCCTTGGCCCTAAACGGCTTCGGGCAAATTGGGTACCCGATCGCCTTCTTCCATGACGGCGCGCTTGCCACCACGACCGCGGGAAACGTCTTCACGACCCTGCTTCTCGCGCTGCTTGCGGGCGGAACCTTGATATCCGTTTGCTCCGCCGTCCTATCGACCGCAACGAGGCGCGTCCTCGCGGGCCCCCTTACCTCCGCGCTGCTTGTCGCGGCCCCGGCATTCCCGTTGCTGTCCGATTCGGCGCTGGAGCATAATGCCGTGCTCGGGCTCCTGCCGCTGGCCGTGTTCTCGCCTATCGAGGCCACGGGCTACGTAGGATGCTTCCCGACAGAATTCATTGGCTCCGGTTCAGGCAGCGCATCGATGCTTGCCGTGGCCCTGGCATACGTCGCGGTCTTTTTTGCGGTCGGCGCCGTTGCGACACGTTCCCCCAAACAGCCTGGACCCGCGAAAAAGCACCATGGGCTCGAGCTTCTGGACGCGAGCGTGGGATACGGGAGCACGACGATACTTTCAATCGGGTCGCTTTTCCTGAGCCCGGGAACGGCGGCGGGCCTCGTTGCTCCCAACGGCTCGGGGAAAACCACCCTTCTTGAAGCGCTGTCGGGCCAATTTCCCACCCGCATCCGCTCGGGAAGCCTGGCGGCAGACGGAATCAGCCAACGTCGATCAGCCGAATTTGCAGAACTCGTCTACCTGAGCTCTTCGGGCGGCACGGATCTCTATCCCACGCTATCGGCCATCGAGCACCTTGCTTTCGTTAGGGAGGCGTGGAAATCGGCCGCCGACATCGACTCGCTCTGCAGCTCCCTCGGAATCTCCCCATATCTCGACAAGCCGACCCGTAAACTCTCGACAGGAATGAAGCAGCAGGTAAAGCTTGCCATGGCGATATCGACCGATTGCCCGTACCTCATCCTCGATGAACCGCTGAACGGCCTCGATCCGGGAAAGCGGAAAACCTCCTGCGACGCGATGCGCAGCGAGGTGGCGCGGGGACGAAGCGTGCTCATTTCAAGCCATCTGCTCGACGACCTGGCAGACCTCACCAACTCGTTCTACTTCATCGAGGCCGGCACGCTCGTGGAAAAGATCAAGTCGTCCTCGCAGACGCTCAAGCAGGAATACCTCGATACATACGAGCGAGGTGAATGACATGAAACTATTTGAACAGCTGAAGTCCAATGCGTCGCGCATGGCTGTCTACGCCATCCTCGTGGCAACGGCTTTATGCGGAATCGCGGCACCCGTCTATGCGCTCAACGGGGAGAAAGGCGATGTCGAACCCGCGTACATGGCTTCGACGGTTAAGGACCGGTACAAAGCCTTCTCTGGAGACACGTTTTACGTAGCAGAGTACGACACGACCTACCGTCAGCTTCGCTACAACAAGGGCTACGACTATCTAGGCGCAGAGGCAATCAGCTATACGTCGGGTTGGTACCGCTCCAACTATGGACACATAACCCAGTTCAAGTGTAACTACCGTGTGTACAACTAAAGCAACCGGCCGGGACGAGGGGTGACGCAAAAGCGTCGCCCCTCGTTTTTAACCATGTCAACTGAACCTAGTTCAGTTTGGTTGATTTCCGATCTCAGCCGAACACATTGAGCGGAAAGGCCGTTCCCGCAGTCAGTCGAACGTCCCCGGGGCCCTTCTCAGGCCCCGGGGACGGCATTTTCCCAGTTGAAGGAACGGTGGAGATGTGTTTCGATGGGTCAGATTCGTGTCGTTCCGAAAAGACCGTGAACCTTTTGTGGGACACGCGGCGCCGTGGTACCATAGCCGAGTTTGTTGTCTTGGTCGGAAACCAAGACGCCTTATGCGCTGATCGGTAACCAGCGCCTGACCAATAAGGAGTCCTACCATGAAGCAGGGTATCCATCCCCAGTATGTCGAGTGCACGGTGACGTGCTCCTGCGGCAACACCTTCAAGACGCACGCTACCGTGTCCGAGATGAAGGTCGAGCTTTGCAACGAGTGCCACCCGTTCTACACCGGCCAGCAGAAGTTCGTCGACACCGGTGGACGCGTCCAGCGCTTCGCCGACAAGTTCGGTGGCGCCGCTGCCGCCCAGCTCAAGAAGGCTGAGGAGGCCAAGGCCGCCAAGGCCGCCAAGGCTGCTGAGGCCGAGGCCGCTCGCAAGGCCGCCGCTGAGGCTAAGGCTGCCGAGAAGGCTAAGCGTGCCGCTAAGTTCGCCGAGGAGGCTGCCAAGCAGGCCGCCGAGGCTCCCGCAGAGGCTCCCGTCGAGGAGGCCGCTGCCGAGGCCGAGACCACCGAGGCTGCTGAGTAAATAGCTCGCCGCGGAATCGCTCGCATTCATGGCATGAGGGCCGTGCATCCATTTGGGTGCACGGCCCTTTTCTTTTTGATTAGTGCAAACTAACCTGTCCCCATGGCACCACATGGCGGAGAGGCGGCGTTTGCCCAGATAAAACTTGCCAAAATAAACCTGTCCCATTGTGGCAGGTTGGTCATAGTTATTACGTGGCGGTCGAGGTCGACCGTATAGGCCGCGCCTTGTTTGGCTAAAGTACAATCATCTGTGTTTAACTCGCCCGCAGCTGCACGGCGTGGGCGATGGCCAAAAAGGAAAACCACATGGGATTCATGTCAAAGCTGCTGTCCTTTGGATCCGATAAGGACCTTAAGCGCTACTACAAGATCGTCGACCAGATCAACGGTCTTGAGCCCCAGTTTGAGAAGATGACCGAGGAGGAACTCCGCGGCCAGACCGATAAGTTCCGCGAGCGTTACGCCAACGGCGAGTCGCTCGACGACATGCTCCCCGAGGCCTTTGCCACCGTGCGTGAGGCTTCCAAGCGCACCATGGGTATGCGCCACTTTGACGTGCAGCTCATTGGCGCCATGGCACTGCACGAGGGCCACATCGCCGAGATGAAGACCGGCGAAGGTAAGACCCTCGTCTCCACGTTGGCTGGCTATCTCAACGCTATTGCCGGCAAGGGCGTGCACGTCGTTACTGTCAATGATTACCTTGCCAAGCGCGACTCCGAGTGGATGGGCCGCATCTATAAGTACCTGGGCATGACCGTCGGTCTGCTCCAGAACAACATGCCGCTCGAGCTCAAGCGCCCGGCCTACCAGGCCGACGTCACCTACGGCACCAACTCCGAGTTCGGCTTTGATTACCTGCGCGACAACATGGTTACCCGTCCCGAGCAGCGCGTGCAGCGCGGCCACAACTACGCCATCGTCGACGAGGTTGACTCCATCCTGATCGATGAGGCTCGCACCCCGCTGATCATCTCGGGCGCTGGCACCAAGTCCGCCAGTACCTACAAGGACTTCGCGCGTGCCGTGCGTGGCCTTGAGCGCGGCGAGGACGTGTCGCACGACATGCTTACCGCCACCGAGGACGTTGAACCCACGGGCGACTACGTCATGGACGAGGCCAAGCACACCATCGCTGCCACCGAGCGCGGTCTTAAGAAGATCGAGCGCCGCCTGGGTATCGATGACATCTATGCCGATCTCTCCGGCCAGCTGGTCAACCACCTGCAGCAGGCGCTGAAGGCCCAGTACATGTTCCACCGCGACAAGCAGTATGTGGTCACCAACGGCGAGGTCAAGATCGTCGACGAGTTCACCGGCCGCATTATGGAAGGCCGCCGTTACTCCGAGGGCCTGCACCAGGCCATCGAGGCCAAAGAGGGCGTGCTCGTGCGCGAGGAGAACCAGACGCTGGCGACCATCACCCTGCAGAACTACTTCCGCCTGTATGACAAGCTCTCCGGTATGACCGGTACGGCACTCACCGAGGACGCCGAGTTCCGCGAGATCTACAAGCTGCCCGTCGAGGTCATCCCCTCCAACAAGCCCGTGCAGCGCGTGGACCACGAGGACCTGGTCTACCGCACCATTCAGGCTAAGTACAACGCCGTTGCCGACGACGTTGAGCGTCGTCACGCTAAGGGCCAGCCGGTCCTGGTGGGTACCGTCTCCATCGAGAGCTCCGAGAAGCTGTCCGCCGCCCTCACGAAGCGCGGTATCGCGCACGAGGTCCTCAACGCCAAGCACCACGAGCGCGAGGCCCATATCGTTGCCCAGGCTGGTCGCTATGGCGCCGTGACCATCGCTACCAACATGGCCGGCCGCGGTACCGACATCTTGCTGGGCGGTAACCCCGACGAGCTGGTGCGCGAGCGCCTGGAGTACGAGGGCCTGACCATGGAGGACGTAACGCCCGAGCAGCTTGAGCAGTTTAACGCCGAGGCCAAGGAGACTTGCAAGGCCGAGCGCGAGCGCGTTCTTGCCGCCGGCGGCCTGACCGTTATCGGCACCGAGCGCCATGAGTCCCGCCGTATCGACAACCAGCTGCGCGGCCGTTCCGGCCGTCAGGGCGATCCGGGCGAGACCCAGTTCTACCTGTCGCTCGAGGACGATCTGATGCGTCTGTTTGGCGGCGACAAGATGGACCGCGTCTCCAAGATGATGGTCACGGCTGACATGGGCGACGATATGCCCATCCAGCACAAGATCATCTCCAAGGCTGTCGAGAGCGCCCAGCACAAGGTCGAGAGCATCAACTTCTCCATGCGTAAGAGCGTTCTTGAGTACGACGACGTCATGAACAAGCAGCGCCAGGTCATCTACGCCGAGCGCAATAAGATTCTGGACGGCAAGGATCTGACCGACCACATCACCGAGGTCATGCACGATACCGTGTACCGCTGCGTGCAGGAGTTCTGCACCAAGGACAGTCACGATGGCGAGCGCGACCTGGAGGGCCTGCGCAAGTGGGTTGTAGAGCTCACCGGCCACATCGATACGCCGAAGTTCCCCGACGAGGATTATGAGGCTCTGGCTGCCGATGTCCTGGCTTACGTAGAGAAGTGCTACAACATGAAGGCCGAGCGCTTGGGCGAGGACCTGATGCGCGAGCTCAACACCCAGGTCATGCTGCGCGTCATCGATACCCGCTGGATGAACTACCTGCAGGAGATGGACTACCTCAAGACCGGCATCGGCCTGCGCGGCTTTGGCCAGCGCGACCCGCTGGTCGAGTACAAGACCGAGGCCTACGGCGCGTTCCAGATACTCGTCGACACCATGTACGAGGATTACCTGCGCACGGTTCTGCGCATCGAGATCAAGGCTGCCCCGCGTGCCGTGGAGCACAAGGAGGAGCCCGCGCTCGAGGGTGCGCACTTCTCCGGTCCTGCCGAGGTCGATGGTGACAACGGCGACTCGGTGCTGCGCAAGCAGGCGCAGGTGCAGGCCCGCACGGCTGTCCAGGGTGGTCCGGCTGCCGTTAACAACGGTGGCAAGGTGACCACCTATCGCAAGTCCGAGAGCGACGATCCGTACGTCAACGTGGGCCGCAACGACCCGTGCCCCTGCGGTAGCGGCAAGAAGTTTAAGTACTGCCACGGCAGGAATCGTTAATGGCTGAGGCTTTAGAGGTAACGCCCGCCGAGCTGGACGCGTTTGCGGACCGGCTCGGTGAGGTTGAGTCGTACCTCCATTTGGACGAGAAGCGCACCCGCGTAACGGAGCTCGAGGCCAAAAGCGTGGCCCCCGGCTTTTGGGATGACGCCGACGCCGCTCGCGCTACCATGGAGGAGATCGCTCGCGCCAAGGAAGATATCGCTGCCGTGGATACCGCGCGCGGCGAGCTATCTGACGCCCGCGCGGCGCTTGAGCTTGCCGAGGAGATGGGCGACGACCCCGATGCCGCCGCGTTGCGCGAGGAGGCTGCCGCTACGGCAGAACGCCTGGCCCGCGCTATCGACGAGCTCGAGCTTTCGAGCTGGTTTACCGGTGAGTTCGATCACGGCGACGCGATTGTGACCATCAAGCCCGGGCAGGGCGGCCTGGAGGCACAGGACTGGACCTTCATGCTCTTTAAGATGTACATGAAGTACTGCCAGCGTCGCGGCTGGAAGGTCACCATCAACGACTGTCCCGCAGCCGAGGTCATCGGCATCGACCGCGCGACCTTTACCGTCGAGGGCAAGGACGCATTTGGCATGCTGCGCGCCGAGGCCGGCGTCCACCGCTTGGTTCGCATTAGCCCCACCGACGACAAGAAGCGCCGCCAGACCACGTTTGCCGGCGTCGAGGTCATCCCCGTGCTACCCGATGATATCGACATCGAAATCAGTCCCGATGACATCCGCGTGGACGTGTACCACGCGAGCGGCCCGGGCGGCCAGGGCGTTAACACCACCGACTCCGCCGTGCGCGTGACGCATTTCCCCAGCGGCATTGTGGTCACCTGCCAAAACGAGCGCAGCCAGATCCAGAACAAGGCCGCGTGCATGCAGATCCTCAAGGCTCGCCTGTACGAGATTGAGCTCGAAAAGCGTGCCGAGGCCCTGGATGAGATTCGCGGACCCAAGACCACGATTGGTTTTGGCAACCAGATCCGCAGCTACGTGCTCTACCCATACCAGATGGTCAAGGATCTGCGCACGGGCGTGGAGACCAGCAATGTCGAGGCCGTTCTTGACGATGGCGATCTGGATCCGTTTGTGATTGGCTATCACCGTTGGGCTACCGGCAACGCCGATGCAGAAGGCTCGGAGGTCTAAAACATCGGGCAGTTTCAAGCCGATGCCAAACCCAACGGTTGGACGGGTTTGTATCCAGAATAAACCCTGCGCAGGGGTGGTTTTTGTCCGGCGAATCGGTAGAATCGAATACAAGAAGAAGTTCAAAGCGCATCCGATGGGGTGCGCTTTTTTGAGGGAGGCAGCATGGCATATCGTCTGGACATCAAGCGCATTCTTTCGATGAACTTCTTTCACGACCTGCCCCAGATCATGTTGGGGTGTGCCTTGGCCGCTATTGCGACCGACCTGTTTTTGATTCCCAACGGCCTTGCTGCCGGTGGCGTTACGGGCCTTGCCACCATTATCCAGGCGGTCGGCGCATCGCGTGGCCTATCGCTTCCCGTTGGTATTCAGACGATCGTGATGAACGCCTTGCTGTTGCTGGTCGTTATGCGCGAGGGTGGCATGTTCTACGTGGTGCAGACCGCGACGGGCTTTGTGCTGCTGGGCTTCTTTACCGATCTGTTCGCCCCGTTTGTAGCACCTCTGGCGGATGCGGACCTGATGCTCCCTGCCATGTGGGGCGGCATTATTACGGGCATCGGTTACGGCATGGTGTTGCGCGCCGGCGCCAACACCGGCGGCTCGGACACGATTGGCCAAATCATCTCGCGTAACACCTCGCTGCCGGTGGGCTCGACCGTCATGGCGATCGATGTTGCCGTATGCGCGCTGTCGGCTCCGGTCTTTTCAATCGAAAACGCACTATATGCAGGCCTTTCGATGGTCATTAGCGGCTACGTGATCGATGCCGTGGTCGATGGTGGCAACAAACGCCGTATGGTACTCATCATCTCGGACAAGTTCCCTGATATCGCTGCCGATATCATGTATGGCCTGGGTCGTGGTTGTACCAAGTTTAAGGCGACTGGCATGTATTCGGGTGCCGAGAAGCCGGTGATTATGGTCATCGTGAGCCGTCGAGAGCTCAATACCCTCAAGACGATCGTGCGCGAGCGCGATCCTCACGCCATTGTGACGGTCGCTGACGTTACGGAAGCCTTCGGTGAGGGATTCAAGGACATTAGCGCGTAGGGTCGACCGCGTTCCATCCAAAAGACGTTCACATTGATAAACCGTTTCATCAGCGGTTCTGCCTGCTAAATTGTTCAAATAATGATAAAAACTCTGGTAAAGCCATCAGTTTCCAGCATAATGAATGACGTACGTGCATTGCGGCTGTGTTGGGATTACCTTCGGTGCCGTGCGCATTTTGTCTAATGAGGATGAAAGGAAGGCACAATGAGCGACGAAGAGCTCAAAAAGGTTGCCAACGAGGTAAGGAAGGGCATCGTCACCGGCGTGCACGCTGCCAAGTCCGGCCATCCGGGCGGTTCGCTCGGCGCTGCCGACATCATGACCTATCTGTACTTTGAGGAAATGAACGTCGACCCGGCAGATCCTCGCAAGGCCGATCGCGACCGTTTTGTGCTCTCCAAGGGCCATTGCGCTCCGGGCCTGTACGCCGTGCTCGCCGAGCGTGGGTTCTTCCCCAAGGAGGATCTCGAGACGCTGCGCCATATCGGCAGCCACCTGCAGGGTCATCCCAACATGAACGACACCCCGGGCGTCGACATGTCCACCGGCTCGCTCGGCCAGGGCATTTCTGCCGCCGTGGGCATGGCCGTTGCCGCCAAGCACTGGGGCGACGACTATCGCACCTACGCCCTGCTGGGCGACGGCGAGAGCGAGGAGGGCCAGGTCTGGGAGGCCGCCATGTTTGCCGGCAACCAGCAGCTCGACAACCTCTGCGTGATCGTCGACCATAACGGCCTGCAGATCGACGGCCCCGTCGAGGAGGTCAACGACCCCATGCCGCTCGCCGACAAGTTCCGCGCCTTCAAGTTCCATGTGGTGGAGCTCGCCGACGGCAACGACTTCGACCAGATCCGCGCCGCCTTTGCCGAGGCCCGCGCCACCAAGGGTCAGCCGACCGCCATTATCGCCGAGACCACGAAGGGCAAGGGCGTCTCCTTTATGGAGAACCAGGTGGGTTGGCACGGTAAGGCCCCCAACGATGAACAGTTTGAGCAGGCCATGGCAGAGCTCACGGCCGCCGGAGAGGAGCTCTAGGATGGCAGACGTCAAGAAAATCGCCACGCGCGTAAGCTACGGCGAGGCCCTCGTCGAGCTCGCCAACGAGCACGATGACTTTGTGGTCCTCGACGCCGACCTGGCCGCCGCCACGCAGACCGGCAAGTTTAAGGCCGCCTGCCCCGACCGCTTCTTCGATGTGGGCATCGCCGAGAGCAACCTGATGGGTGTTGCCGCCGGTATCGCAACCACCGGCCGCGTCGCCTTCGCGAGCACCTTTGCCATGTTCGCCGCCGGCCGCGCCTTTGAGCAGGTCCGCAACTCCATCGGCTATCCGCACCTTAACGTTAAGATCGGTGCCACGCACGCCGGTATCTCGGTGGGCGAGGATGGCGCCACGCACCAGTGCTGCGAGGATATCGCCCTGATGCGTGTCATCCCCGGCATGACCGTGATCGTTCCCGCCGACGACATCGAGGCCCGTGCCGTGACGCGCGCCGCCTACGAGTGCGACGGCCCCGTGTACATGCGCTTCGCCCGTTTGGCCTCGCCGGTTATCAACGACCCCGAGACCTACAAGTTCGAGGTGGGCAAGGGCATCGTCATGCGCGAGGGCGCCGATGTGACCATCATCGCCTGCGGCCTGATGGTCGGCGAGGCTCTCGAGGCCGCCGAGCAGCTCGCTGCCGAGGGTATCGACGCCGAGGTCATCAACATGCACACCATCAAGCCCATCGATGCCGACCTGATCGTCAAGAGCGCCACCAAGACCGGCCACGTCGTGACCGTCGAGGAGCACTCTGTAATCGGTGGCCTGGGCAGCGCCGTTGCCGACGTCCTGTGCGAGCAGTGCCCGACGCCGCTCAAGAAGATCGGCGTCAACGACACCTTCGGTGAGTCTGGTCCGGGTGCCGAGCTCTTGCACAAGTATGGCCTGGACGCCGCCAACATCGTGGCGACCACCAAGGAGTTCTTGGCATAAGGCAAGGCGGATCTCAAGGACTGCTTCGCCAGAACTATGGAAACCCGGCAGGGGCGCTCTCTTGGAGAGCGCCCCTGTTTCAGTTGCGGTGAAATAAGGACTGATTAGACCTTTTAACTGGTAAAACAGTCCCTATTTCACCGCAACTTATGAAGACGCCCCTCAAGCACGGTCCCATCAGGGAAAAGGGCATATATCGACAAAGCGCAATTCAGACCCTTCCAACTTTGTATATGCAGCACCTCAAGTAAAACACGGCGACCCCTTAGTTACCGCAGGCCGGACACAGGGCTACTCTCCAAATCTTTCCGCAGGACGGAGGAGCCCCCGCAGCGCGAAGCGCGCAGCGGGGGCTCCGACATGTCCGAGGACGATTTGGAGAGTAGCCCTGTGCCCGGCCGACGGGATCCCTAAGCACGCCATGCTTCTTATGTGCAGCAAAGCTAATACTGCTAAAATACAAAGCGCTCATGTAGTTTAAACGCACGACGATAAGGAGCACCAGTGGGTAACCACTTCCGTACCTCCGGTGCGGGCGATGATGCCCCCAAGACGCAGGCAGGCGTCCAGGGCAGTCGTTTCGCCACTCCGGATTCAGAGGGCCAGCCTGTTGCTCAGGCCCCCGCTCAGCCGGCAGATCAGGCACAGCCGGCATCCGATCCCTTTGCCTACAATCCAACCAGCGACGTCGCGCTTTCCGGCACGGCGGGTTTTGAGCCCGTTCAGGTCGTGACCGCTCGCGTGGAGCAGCCTCAGGCTGGTGCCGCCACGCCGCAGCCTACCATGGCCGGCATTCCCGACCCCTTGGCCCCTGCGACGCCGGCTCCTCAGCCTGCGCAGTCCGGTCTCTTTGCCGCTATTCCCGACCCCACGCAGCCTGCTGCCCCGGTGGTCGAGAGCGATCAGGCAGCCGAGGTCGCAAGCCTCGACAACGCGCTCAACAACCCCGATTTTACGTCGGTGTTTGCGCCCATCGATCCGCAGGCCAGCCGCAAGAAGATGGCCAAGCAGGCCGGTGTCGAGCCCGTCATCCTTATGGAGCATGTCACCAAGATCTATCCGGCACAGCCCAATAAGCCTGCACTCGACGACATCAACATCGAGATCTATCCGGGCGAGTTCGTCTTCCTGGTCGGTCACTCCGGTTCGGGTAAGACCACGCTGCTGTCGACGCTCAACCGCGACGTCAAGCCGACGAGCGGCCGCATCCTGGTTGCCGGTCAGGACCTCATGAAGATCAAGAACCGTAAGGTTCCGTTCCTGCGCCGCCAGATTGGCGCCGTGTTCCAGGACTTTAAGCTTCTGCCGCAAAAGACCGCCTACGAAAACGTGGCGTTTGCCCTGCAGTGCATCGGCAAGCCCAAGGGCGTCATTCGCAGCCAAGTGCCCGAGGTGCTGCGTCTGGTCGGTCTGGCCGATCAGATGGACTCGCTGCCCGACCAGCTTTCCGGTGGCGAGCAGCAGCGCGTTGCCGTCGCCCGTGCTATGGTCAACCGTCCGCCGCTGCTGATCTGCGACGAGCCCACGGGCAACCTCGACCCGGCGATCTCGCTGGGCATCATGAAGCTGCTTGAGCGTATTAACCGCACCGGCACCACCGTGATCGTCGCCACGCACGACCGCGAGATGGTCGATAGCATGCACCGTCGCGTGATCGCCCTCGAGGGCGGCCACGTCATCCGCGACCAGGAGAGGGGAGGTTACGGCAACTATGGCACCAACTAACGTGGGCTACTCCTTCAAAGAGGCAATCAGCCACTTCTTCCGTAACTGGACTACCTCGCTCGGCGCCGTCATCACGATCTTCCTTTCGCTGTTTATCATCGGCCTGTTCATTATGGGTTCCGCGATGCTGAACTCCGTGATCGGCACCGTCGAGGATCAGGTTGTCATCAACGCGTTCATTAGTGATGACGCCGATCAGGCCGATGTCCAGGCTTTTGAGGCCGAGCTTAAGACGTGGAATAACGTCAAGTCCGTGACCTATAAGGACAAGGACGACGCGCTGGCCGAGTATACGAGCAAGATGTCGGGCAACGCCGACGCCACCATGAGCGCGCTCGATGGCCAGAACCCGCTGCCGGCTTCGTTTGCAATTGAGATGGACGATCCGTCCAAGGTCGAGAGCACGGCCCAGAAGCTCAAGAAGAACGCCGACTTCCAGAAGATCGCGGATGACGGCGACGTCAACGCGAGCGTGCTGTACGGCCAAGAGGAAGTGAGCCGCCTGTTCCAGGTGACCAACTACATCCGCATCGCCGCCGTGGTGCTCGTTGGCCTTTTGACCTTTATCGCATTCATCTTCATCAACAACACGATTCGCCTGTCCATCACGGCGCGTCGTCGTGAGATTGCGATTATGCGTCTGGTCGGCGCCAGCAACGGCTTCATTCGCGGCCCGTTTATCACCGAGGGCGTACTGCAGGCCATTTTGGGCTCGCTGCTTTCCATTGGCGTTCTGGAGCTGCTGCGCAATCTGATGATTCCGCGTTTGCAGGAGAGCATCGGCTGGATGTCGTTTGCCCTGCCGATGCAGTACTACCTGGTGACCTATGCTGCGCTGATTCTGGTCGGTGTGATTATCGGTCTCTTTGGTTCTGCCATAGCCATGCGCCGCTACCTGCGCGTGTAGGCATGCCTGGAATTCATCCCTTCCAACGGGTCGTCTCTTATGGGGCGGCCCGTTTTTTGATCTCTAGGGGACGGCAGGAAAGCGAATCATTTGGGTAGACTCTTTGGAGTTCGTCATCGATAGCAAGGAGGCGCCATGGGGCGCAATAACAAGCATAAGCGCGGTGCTCGCAATAAGCGTGGGCCGGTGCGCAGCGAACGCCGTCCGAGCCTGACCGGGCGCGTGCAGCTCCATGAGCATGGCGCCTATGTCATAACCGAGAGCGGCGACTACAAGGTTATGGGCCGCGGTAAGCGCGAGATCATGGATGGCGATACCGTTGCCGTGAGCATTAAGAACAGCCCGCACGGTGAGCGGCGCGCCGTGATCGAAGGCGTGGTTGAGCGCGCAGCCATAAGCGTGGTGGGTACGTACCAGACCGCTGGTCCGCTCGGTGTGATCGAGCCGCTCGATTCGCGCCTGAAGGCCGACTTCTTCATTCTGCCCGAGGATACCTCGGCGGATCGTCTGGGCGTCCACCCGGGTGATGCCGTTGTCGCGCGCATTTTGACCTACCCGACGCGCCTGGAATCGGGCACCGTGACGATCGAACGCCGCATTGGCGGAGATGACGCGCCCGATTTGGGCGTTCAATACGTGATGGCGCGTTACGGCTATACCGATAGCTATCCCGAGGCCGCGCTGGACGAGGCCGAGGGACTTTCGCTCGATGTGTCCGCGGCGCTTAAGGACCCGCTCCGCCGCGATCTGCGCGACCGCTTTGTCATCACGATCGACCCGGTCGACGCGCGCGACTTTGACGATGCCATTTCGCTTGAGCGCACGCCCGAGGGCGGCTACAAGCTGGGTGTGCATATCGCTGACGTTTCTCACTATGTGGCTTGGGACGGGCATATCGATCTTGAGGCTCGCCATCGTACGACATCGGTGTATCTGGCCGATCGCGTGCTTCCCATGCTGCCCGAACGCCTGTCCTGTGACCTGTGTTCGCTTCGCCCTGACGAGGACCGTCTTGCGTTTACCGTTGACATTGAACTCGATGCGCAGGGTCGCGTGCGGCATTACGATCCGTACCCCAGCGTGATTCGCTCGCGTGTGCGTATGGACTATGACGGCGCCGAGGCGCTGCTGGTGCGTGCCGGCGCGGTGGAGTATGGGGTGCTGGAAGGCGCCGCTGAGGATGTTGCGGCTGCTGAGGCCTCGCGCGAGGAGGCGCTTGAGCGCGGTCTTGCGTGCGAGGAAACTGCTCGCGGCTATAACGTCGACCTCGGCGATTTCCTTGTCGCCGCCAACGAACTCGCCGAACTTCGCCGTCGTATTCGTCGTGCCCGCGGCTCAGTCGATTTTGACACGGCCGAGATTCGCGCTCTATTGGATGAGGACGGAGTACCCGTGCAGATTGTGGCGCGCGAGCGTTCGTGTGCCACGTCGCTTATCGAGGAAGCCATGCTACTCGCCAACGAGTGCGTTGCAGAGTGGCTGGCAGACCGTGATATCGAGGCCTGCTATCGCGTGCATGAGGATCCGAGCCCCGATAGCCTGCACGGTGCCGCCGTTGCGCTGGCGCAGCTGGGCATCATCGACGATCGCCGTGCTGCCGGTATCGCCCTGGGGAGTCCCGATGAGCTACAGGCTGCAGTTGATGCTGCCGCCGGTACGGCCAACGCACCGCTCGTCAACACGCTGCTTCTGCGCAGCATGCAGCGCGCACTGTACAAGCCGCGCAACGAGGGCCACTTTGCGCTCGCCGCGCCGTGCTACTGTCACTTTACGAGTCCCATCCGTCGCTACCCCGATCTGGTGGTGCACCGCGTGCTCAAACTGCAGTTGGCCTATGAGCAGCTCGGCGGCAAGGACGCCCTGGTCCGTACGCCGCGGCTGATCGGCAAGGGGCGCGAGTCGCTGCCGCGCATTCTGCCGCAGATCTGCCGCGCATGCAGCGATGCCGAGCGCGCGGCAGATGCCGCTAGCCATGCGACGCAAAAGATCAAGATTGCCCAGTACTATGAGGACCGTCTGGGCGAGCGCTATGCCGGAACCGTCTCGTGGGTTAGCAGCATGGGCCTCTTTGTGCGCTTGGACCTGACGCAGGTCGAAGGCTTGGTTTCGATCAAGAGCCTGGGCAACGAGTGGTTCGAGTTCGACGAGGATGCGCTTACGCTGACGGGCGCCGACACGGGGACTCGCTATGAACTGGGCCAGCGCGTGATTATCGAGGTCTCGCGCGTCAATACCACGCGTGGGCACTTGGACTTTAAGCTTATCCATTAGCCAAATCTCGACTCATGGCGGGAGAGCGGAGGGCGGTCTTTCGGGGCCGCCCTCCGCATTTGGATCATGGCTACCTTGCCGTCTGCTCGGCCGCCCGCTTACCTGCTATTCGAGAGGTAAAACCTACCAAAATAAACCTGTCCCTTTTTGGCAGGTTTACAAGAAAGCGGGGATGAGATGGCGACGGTGTATGGTTATGCGCGGGTGAGTTCGCGCGATCAGAATCTTAATCGGCAGCTGGATGCGCTGGGCGCCTATGGCGTGAGCTCGGCGAGTATTTATGCCGACCATGCGAGCGGCAAGGACTTCGATCGACCGCGCTATCGCGAGCTGCTGCACGTCCTGGGAGACGGGGACGTGCTGGTGGTGCTTTCTATCGACCGACTTGGCCGTAATTACTCCGAGATTCTTGAGGAATGGCGTCGCATTACCAAGGAGCTCGGGGTTGCCATTGTGGTGTTGGACATGCCATTGCTTGACACGCGCGCCAGGGCCAGCGGCGCGCCGGATGTGACCAATACCCTGATTGCCGATATTGTGCTGCAACTGCTGAGCTACGTGGCGCAGGTGGAGCGCGAGAATATCCATCGGCGCCAAGCGGAGGGGATTGCAGCGGCGCGGGCGCGAGGGGTCCGTTTCGGTCGACCTCGCAAGCCGTGCCCTCCTCAGTTTGAGCTGGTACGCGATAGCTATGAGGCAGGCGATATTACCCGCAGCCAGGCAGCAAAGTGCCTGGGCGTGTGCGTGGGGACGTTCGATCGCTGGATGCGCGAGGCGGGGTAGGGGTTTGCGCCGCTTTGGCGCTTCCTGTTGCGATTCAAATTTTGATACGGTGACGATGCCATTTGGGGCTACACTCGCTGATATTCAAAAAAGGAGGTAGGCCCTTGGCGCGCGTAAAACAAATAATCGGATGGACCGCGATCGTTCTGTTTACTGCAACGCTGGCGGGCATCTGGGTGCTGACGGAGCAAAATGCGGTGGAGACGTCGTTGCTGAGCGAGTCCACCGCGCGTGTGGTGGAGGGTCAAGCTACGGGCGTACAGGCTGCCGATGTCGCGGGTGAAGCTCAGACCGAGAACGGGATGACCGGGGGCACCGATTCGGCTGCTTCGAATGTCCGGTCTGGCCGACTTGCTTCCATTCGCATGTGGGTGGGCACGAACGTCCGTCGCGTTGCCCATACCGTAGAGTTTTTCTTCGTCGGATTGTTCGCCTCGGTGGTCGTGGTTTGCTTTTCCAGGCGTCCGTGGAGCGTATGCTCCCGTTGCGTGCCCGTGTTGCTCTTTTGCGCCGTCTGCTCCGTTGGCGATCAGGTACATAAGATCTTTGTTCCCGGCAGGCATTTCGACGTTATCGATTTAGGATTCGATGCTGCGGGCTATGTCACCGCCATGCTGTTGGTATTGCTGGCAGCGGTGTTGGTGCGCCATGCGACTCGGCCGATCGGCGCCCATGCGAGGCGCTAGCCGGTAACAAGCCCGTTTTTGATAATGCGATCTTGTTGAATTATTTTGTGTCGCGCGTATTTCCGAGCGGTCGGATTTGAGGGGCGAGCGGTAGAACGCTCGCCCTTTGTGCGCCACGATGCGGCACAATGTACCGTAAAAGCTGTTTATATCCGGTACGAATCGTTCGTTGGTCTTTAATTCTTCTCAACGGAGGTGTTTGAGATGGCAAACGGATTGCTTTTGCGGCTTCGCGAGCGTGAGCTCAGCGCGAGCCCGGCGGAACGCAATGTCATCGCATATGTAAGCGCTCATCCGCACGAGGTGGTCGGGCTGTCCGTCCGCGGTCTTGCCGATGCCACGTTCTCCTCGCCCTCGAGCATTTTGCGCTTTTGCAAGCGCTTGGGTTTTGCGGGCTACAAGGAGTTCCAGCGCGAACTGATTGCCGAGCTGGCGCTCTTGGGTGACAAGAAAGACGTTGCCCTCGAGGACATCTCCCCGGATGCCAGCGTCGAACGTATCGTGGGGAAGGTGATGAAAAGCAACGTGCGCACGATCGAAGCGACGGCGCGAACGCTCGATTACACCGTCTTGGAGCGATGTGCGGCCTATCTTAAGCGGGCACGCGCGGTCAATCTGTTCGGTATCGGTGCCTCTCGTTTGGTCGCGCACGATCTGGCGCAAAAGCTCATGCGTGTCGACAAAGAGTGCCATCTGTACGACGACTGGCATGATCAGCTCTTGTGTGCCAAGAACATGCATGAGGGCGATATGGCAATCGCCTTTAGCTACTCGGGCTTGACGCAAGAGGTGCTGGGCTGCGCCGCCGAGGCCCAACGTCACAACTGTCCCGTTGTGGCCGTGACCAAAGTAGATGGATCATCCAAGCTTGCCACCATGGCCGATGCCGTGCTCGGCGTCGCTGCGAGTGAGCCCTTGGTCCGCAGCGGTGCCATGGCTTCGCGTATGGCCCAGCTTATGGTTGTCGATGCCCTGTACGCTGCTTACGTTGCCAGCGACTACGAACGGGCGACACATGTCATTAAGCAAAACTACATCGAGAAACAGGAAAGATGAGGTGAATGAAATGCTCGATTTAACAAAATTCACGACCGAACAGCGTAATCAAAGGTCTATGGACCTCGATACGATGACATCGCTGCAAATCGTCACGACGATGAATGATGAGGATCTTCGTGCCGTCCAGTCGGTCACAAAAGTGCTGCCCCAGGTTGCCACAGCAATCGACTGGGCTGCTGAGGCACTCGAGCGCGGCGGGCGCGTCTTTTACATGGGCGCAGGCACCAGCGGTCGTCTGGGCGTACTCGACGCTTCGGAGTGTCCGCCCACGTTTGGCGTGTCACCCGATCTGATTGTCGGGCTCATTGCCGGAGGCGAGACGGCGTTTATCAAGGCTGTCGAAGGTGCCGAAGACAGCGAGGAACTTGGCGCGAGCGACCTGCGGGAGCGTGGACTCTCGGACAAGGATCTTGTCGTTGGCCTGGCGGCAAGCGGCCGTACTCCCTATGTGGTGGGCGGCCTTGTGTACGCCAAGGCAACTGGGTGCAAGACCATTGCAATTGCCTGCAACCAAGGGTCAAAGATCGGGGAGAGCGCAGATCTTGCCATTGAACCCGTGCCCGGTCCCGAGGTGCTGACCGGCTCAACGAGGCTCAAGGCGGGAACGGTTCAAAAACTCATCCTCAACATGATTTCAACCGGTGCCATGGTCAAGATCGGCAAGGTATACCAAAACCTGATGGTCGATGTGCAGCAGACGAACGAGAAGTTGGTGGTGCGCGGCCAGAACATCGTGATGGAGGCGACCGGCTGCACGCGCGAGCGCGCTATTCAGGCGCTTGCAGATGCCGGCGGCCACGTAAAAACCGCTATTGTCTCGGTGCTGCTGGACTGCGATGCCGAGCAGGCTGCGGTAGCTCTTGGGCGGGCGCGAGGCCATGTCCGTGCTGCGGTGAGTGGCCATGAGAAGAGCAATGCCGATGCCCAATAGGTGCGCGGCGTGATCTGATACGACATCCAGACGAGATACCCAATACAAGGAGGAGTTATGACGAACAAAGAGCTGGCTCAAAAGCTGCTGGACCTTTTGGGCGGTAAAGACAACGTGCTGGCAAACGCGGCGTGCATGACGCGCCTGCGCGTGACCGTCAAAGACACGGGCAACGTTGACACGGAGGGCATTAAGGCACTCGACGGCGTGATGGGCCTGGTCGAGGACGACACGATGCAGATCGTGTTGGGTCCGGGCAAGGTGAATAAGGTGCTCGAGGAGTTCTCCAAGTTCACCGGCCTTGCGAAAGGCGTTGCCGACGAGAGCGTGGTTGACGCTGCGGCCACAAACAAGGCCGCGCAGAAGGCCAAGTACGAGTCCAAGCCGGTTCAGGCCTTCCTCAAGAAGATTTCCAATGTCTTCGTCGCCCTGCTTCCCGGCATCATTGCGGCTGGCCTCATCAACGGTATCTGCAACGTCATTAACGTCTCGACGGCAGGCGCGCTTGCAGGCGAGTGGTGGTACCAGGGCATTCGTTCCATGGGCTGGGCCCTGTTTGCCTATCTGCCCATCTTGGTGGGCTATAACGCGGCACGTGAGTTTGGTGGCTCCGCTGCGCTGGGCGGCATCGCCGGCATGATGTGTATCGCCAACAGTGCCATGCCCCTGCTTGCGCCTGGCGCGGCTGATCCTGCCACTGCCATTCTGCTGCCGCTCACCAGTGCGCAGTACAACCCCGCAGCGGGCGGCATGATCGCGGCTCTCATCGCTGGCGCATTTTTTGCCTGGATGGAGCGTCAGATTCGCAAGGTTATGCCCAACGCACTCGACACGTTCTTGTCTCCGCTACTGGTGCTCATCATCGGCGCCTTTGCTCTGATGCTCGTCATCCAGCCGGTTGGCGCATGGCTGACGACTGCCATCTTTAGCGTTTTGACCTTTATCTTCGAGAAGCTGGGCGTCCTGGGCGGCTATATCCTGTCGGCAGGCTTCTTGCCGCTGGTGTCCGTCGGCCTGCATCAGGCGCTCACGCCGATCCACGCTATGCTCAACGATCCCGACGGCGCTACCAAGGGTATCAATTACCTGCTTCCCATCCTTATGATGGCTGGCGGCGGCCAGGTCGGTGCCGGTTTGGCGCTGTACTTTAAGACCAAGAACGCCAAGCTCAAGAAGTACGTCGCAGAGTCCATTCCCGTTGGAATCCTGGGTGTGGGCGAGCCTCTGATGTATGCTGTTACGCTGCCGCTCGTTCGTCCGTTTGTGACGGCCTGCCTGGGTGCCGGATTTGGCGGCGCGCTCGCGGCGCTGCTTCACATCGGCACGGTTTCTCAGGGCGTTTCCGGTCTGTTTGGCCTGCTGATCGTCGTTCCTGGCCAGCAGCTCGGCTACGTTGCCGCTATGCTGCTTGCCTATGCCGCCGGCTTTGTCCTGACGTGGTTCTTCGGTGTCGACGAGCAGAAGATCAACGAGTTCTTTGGCGAGTAGTTTGATATCGCGAGCCGTGTTGCTCGGGGTTCGCGGCGCGCGGCAGATTTCTTGATGTTATGGTTGTGCCGGCGGGGCTAGCTGCTCCGCCGGCCTTTTTTAAAGGAGCGTTGAAGCGTGAAAACGGGTATTTCGATTTATCTTTCCAGCCCTCTGCAGGATATTGAGCGGACGATTGAACACGGTGCCGCGGCGGGTGCGCGCTATGCGTTCACCTCGCTGCATATTCCCGAGGATGGGGGAGCGGCGTATGCCGATAGGGTCCGTCATGTGCTGTCGCTGCTTTCCGCCCGCGGCATTGCGCTCATTGCCGATGTGGGGCCTCGCACGTGCGATTTGCTCGGGCTTGAGCGCATCGAGGACCTGCGCGATCTGGGGTTGGAATACCTTCGTTTGGACTATGGCTTTAGCGCCCAGCGGGTCGCGGAGCTGTCCGGTGTATTTCACATTGTGGTCAATGCATCGACGGTGAGTTCTGATGAAATCGCATCGTGGCGTGAGGCTGGTGCCGATGTGACTCGTTTTGCCGCCTGCCACAATTTTTACCCCAAGCCTTATACCGGTTTAGCTCTGGAGGACATTGCTCGGGTGAATCTTCGTCTTGCGGCGCTTGGATTCGAAATCATGGCTTTTGTGCCGGGTGATGCTAACGTTCGCGGGCCGGTATTCGAGGGACTGCCGACGGTCGAGGCGCAGCGCGGTCGCGCGTCAAAGGTTGCTCTCAATATGCTTGAGCTTGCACATGGCGCCGATTGCGACATTGTGTTGGTCGGCGACCCCGATCTATCCGATGCGGGCTGGGCGCAGTTTGCTCAAGTTTCCGCCGGATACGTGGACCTGCAATGCGAGCTTGAGCCCGGTTATGCCTATGCGCGCGGGCAGATTCATCACGACCGGCCCGACTCGAGCGTCTTCATCTTTAGGTCTCAGGAGTCACGTACGACGCTTAAGCCGGATTCCGTGCCGACGGATGCCGGAGCCGGCCTGCCGCGAAAGGCGGGGTCGATCGCTGTGAGCAATAGCGGATATGGGCGCTACGAAGGCGAGCTTGAGATTGCGCGGGTCGATCTTCCCGGTGACGAGCGCATGAACGTTGCGGGCCATATCACGCCCGAGGCAATGGAGCTACTGCCGTTCATCAAACGCGGATTCGGGGTACGGTTCGTTTAGCGTGTGACCCGTGGGCTACAATTGGCCCATCATACGAAGGCGCCTCGTGTGGCGTGTGCTCGCGTTGGCCGATCTATATTCGGAGGATTCCCATGACCGTACTGCTTGTTGAATATCCCAAGTGCTCGACCTGTAAGAAGGCCAAGGCATGGCTGGACGAACATGGGGTAGAGTATATCGATCGCGATATCGTTTTGGACAATCCCACGGCTGATGAGCTTGCGACCTGGATTGCTCGTTCGGGGCTGCCGGTGCGGCGCTTCTTTAATTCGTCGGGCATGAAATATCGAGAGCTGGGCCTGAAGGCGCGTCTGGATGCGGGCATGACGGATCGGGAGTGCTACGAGCTGCTGGCGACCGACGGCATGCTGGTCAAGCGTCCGCTGCTGGTGGGCGACGACTTTGCGATTCCCGGCTTTAGGGAAGCAGCTTGGACCGAGGCGCTGCTGTAGCGGCTGCGGAAAGTGCGACCCGTTTTGAGCGCTCGGGGTGGGACGTGTTTTCCATCGGAGGGCTCGCTCGGCTCAATCCTTGAGCTGTGCCCATTCGTGCGGACCGTAGACCTTTACGTGCTTGTTGGGCTTGCCGCTCCAGTACTCCTCGTCCATAAAGGGCAGATATGCCTGAACACCGGGGCAGATAAAGGGAATCCGCTGCTGTTGCAGTCGCTCGCGTTGGCGCTGCTCCAGGTGCGCCTCGGATATGACAGTCGGCATACCGGACAGCTCGACGAGGCTTGCCTGGATTCGCTTAAGGTCGGGGAGTCCCGCGTGCCATGACATCCGCATGATCAAAAAGGATGCACGGCGGTATTTTGCCTGCATCACCGTGATGGCGGGGCGCAGGGTGGGATGGATTTTGTCCCGTTCGGGCCAAAGGTCAGCAGTGATCTCGAGGCCCAGGGTCTCCCATAGGTAATCAAGCTCTTCGTCCATGGCGCCTCGATATCCGTGCAATGATGACGGTTCGATTGTGCCATCAGCCGTGAGTGCTGCATTGTTGTAATCTACCAGCGGTAGATGCGGGATGTTTTACGGGCTTTGGCGCCGTACGTGTCGCTGGCGCTTCACAGGTCCTTCACGTGTCGGCCGTATTTGACTGAATTTCAAAAAAGTCAAAATTGGGGCTTGCGTCACGGCCGGACTTCCCGTATATTTCTTTCTTGCGCAAAGGCACAGCCGAGCGCAGCGATGCAGTCATTGGGATGTCGTCTAATGGCAGGACAGCGGATTCTGGTTCCGTCAATGGGGGTTCGACTCCCTCCATCCCAGCCATTGCATTTGCTACATATGGCCCGTTCGTCTAGCGGTTTAGGACGCCGCCCTCTCAAGGCGGAGATCACCAGTTCGAATCTGGTACGGGCTACCAAAATTGAACGCCCGGGCCTCGTAAGAGACCCGGGTTTTGTGTATTGACCGATATTTAAGGCGCGCGTTGAGTCTGCCGCCCGGACCGAGGAGTTGTCATGGACCTGCCTATCAGCTTGGAAGACATCACGTATGCCGAGAACTATCTGGCGCAGGGCGACCTGGCTACGGCGACGCCGCTGCTTGAGCGTCTGGTGGAGCTCGCCGAGGAGTATATCGACGCTGAGTGCAAGACGGAGGAGAAGCGCCAGTACTTTAGCTTCGACAGCAAGTTTGAGCGCCTGGCCTATCGCCGCGTGGAGAAGGATCCGCGCGAGCTGGTGCAGGTCGAGGTTCCCTTTGACCGCCTGTACTCCGACATGGCGTTTGCCTACATTCGCCAGCAGGATTATGTGAGTGCTCGGAATGCCCTGATGCAGGCCGTGCGTTGGGATCCCATGAACTGCAACTATCGCTTGGACTTGGCCGAGCTGTTCCGCGCGCTCGAGGACAAGCAGGAGTGGGCATCGCTCTCGTTCTCGGTGCTGGAGCGCGCGAGCGACGGTAAGTGCGCCGCACGTGCCTACACCAACTTGGGTCAGTACTTCTTGGAGCCCGAGACCGAGAACATTTCGGCAGCCGTGGGCTGCGCGCGTCTGGCGCTGCGCCTGGCGCCCAATGATGCGCATACGACGCGCCTGCTCAACAAGATCCATACCACCTATCCGGATGCCGCGGACGAGAGTGACGACCATGTGATGGGTGAGCTCGCCCTGCAGGGCGTGCCGACCTCGCCTTCGGCCGAGATCGCCATCTGCCTGATCATGTGCGCGACCGATGCTGCAAGCGACGGCGACAAGCAGGAGGCTACGCGTCTGACGGTCCGTGCCCGCGACCTGGTGGGCGAGGAGGCATGCGCGGCGATTATCAAGCTGGTGCGCGAGAGCGATGCCGAGCTTAATGCCGAGCGCAGGGCAAAGCGCGAGGCTGCGGGTTCAAACGCCGATGGCGCCAAGGAGGCCGGCGATGCCCAGTAAGCGCGAGCGCAAGCTCATTTCCAAGAATCGCTCGGCACATCACGAGTACTTTATCGATGAGACGTTTGAGTGCGGTATTGAGCTGAGCGGTACCGAGGTCAAGTCGATTCGCGAGCGCGCGTGCCAGATTACCGATACCTTCGCACTGATTCGTGGTGGGGAGTGCTGGCTCGTCGGCCTGCATATCCACCCTTATAGCCATGGTGGCGTGTGGAATCGCGATCCCGACCGTCGGCGCCGTCTGCTGCTGCACCGCAAGGAGATCGACTTTCTTGACGGCAAACTTCGCAACCGCGGCTATGCGCTGGTGCCGCTGGAGCTCTACTTTAATACCGACGGCCGCGTAAAGCTGCTGCTGGGCCTAGGCCGCGGCAAGAAGCTTTACGACAAGCGCGAGGATATGGCCAAGCGCGATGTCCAGCGCGAGATCGACCGCGCCCTCAAGGAGCGCAATCGCTAGGCGTTCTGTATAAGTTACGGTGGAATACGGACTGTTTTGCCTGTTTGAGGGGCTATTCAGTCCTTATTTCACCGCAACTGCGGGCGTCTCATCTTGCTTATACTGTTTTGACACATATGTCTCAAAGGTGGTGTCCGTTGTGGGCGCCGCCTTTTTTGTGGGTACATACATCCATGAGGTTCCAACCCGGGTTAGGGGAGTGATTGTTATGGACAAAACTGCGTTCTTTACCATGCCGAGCGGTCTGTACGTGGTGAGCGCCGCGGCAGACGGGCTGCGCGCCGGCTGCGTCATCAACACTGCGGTGCAGGTGACGTCCATGCCGCCGCGCATTTCGGTTGCCGTGAACAAGGACAACGTCACCTCGGGCGTCATCGCTTCGGCCAAAGCGTTCGCGCTGACCGTGATCGATCAGACCGCCGATATGCTCTACATCGGTAACTTTGGGTTCCGCACCAGCAGCGATTATGACAAGTTTGCCAAATACGAGACCCGCGAGACGGCTCTGGGCATGCCCTATGTGCCCGAGCACGCGGCGGCCCTGTTTAGCTGCCATTTGATCGACACTGTGGATGTTGGCACGCATCTACTGTTTATCGGCGAGGTCGAGGATGCCGAGCGCTTGAGTGACGAGACGCCGCTCACCTACGATTACTACCATAAGGTCCTGAAGGGCAAGACGCCTCCGAAGGCGTCCTCGTATCAAGGCTAGAAATGTTTTAAAAATACTTGCATTATATTATTGAGAATCTATACTGATAAATGAAGTACATCACCAGTCGCGTTTGAGAGGAGAACATCATGGCTGAGGAGAAGAAGACGTATAAGTTCGTGTGCGTCGTTTGCGGTTACGAGGTTGAGGTCGATACGCCCGAGCTGCCCGAGGATTATGTGTGCCCGGTGTGCGGCGTCGGTCCCGATCAGTTTGAGCTCGTCGAGGAGTAGCTCGCAGACACACGGCGAAAGCCGAACATAGCTCTGTCCAAGGGCCTCGGTCGAATTCTCGGCCGGGGCCCTTTTCCTCCGCCCCCAAGGGATCACGGTTGCTGTTGACCGATCCTGTCTGTTGTGAGTCCGACCGACCTTTTGTCTCAATCTGTAACATCTAACGGTGGAAATTGGGCCCACTTGTTACATATCGAGACAAACCAAAACCGTCCGGCAGAAGATCTCAATCTGTAACATCTAGACATCGAAAGCGGGTCTAGATGTTACAGATCGAGACGTTTGCCTGAGTAGGTGCCCCGCCCCATTACATCCCTGTCAACAACACGACATCGAGAATCGTCACGATGGCACCGATCCCTACGAGCAGCGCGTTGAGTGGACGCGAATTGGCGTATTTGCCCATGACGCGGGGTGAACTGGTGAGCCGTATGAGCACAAAGACCGTAATCGGTAGCTGAAGCGACAGCAGTGCCTGACTCCAGATGAGACCTTCAAAAGGATTTGGGACGACCAGGCACGCCGTCACTGCGCCGACGAAACAGGCCGCCACCCCGATCGAGGAATGTCGGTCGTGGATATCGTATTCCTCGTCGAACATGCCCGCAGTGATGGTCCCCGCCGCCATGCCCGCTGTCACGCTGCTCGATAGTCCCGCGAACAGCAGCGCTACCGCAAAGATGGTCGAGCTCGCCGGGCCCAGAATGGGGGAGAGCGTGGCCGCTGCGACGGCGAGGTCGTCTACGACCATGCCGTGCGCAAAGAAGGTCGTTGCGGCCAGGATGACCATGGCCGAGTTGATTGCCCAGCCCACGCCCATCGAAATGAGCGTGTCGAAGAGCTCGTAGCGCAGACGCTCTTCGATAACCTGCTCGCCTTGGCCTTCGAAGTGCATGGATTGGATGACCTCGGAGTGCAGAAAAAGGTTGTGTGGCATAACGACCGCACCCAGGACACTCACGATAATCGCGGCAGAGCCAGTGGGCATACTGGGCGTGATCCAGCTTGCGGCGGCTTGCGGCCAGTCGACCTTGACTAGTGCAAGCTCGGCCAAAAACGAGAGTCCTACCACGCCTACGAAGGCGATGATCCAGCGTTCGGCTCGCTTGTAGGAGTTCGTCATGAGCATCGCCATCGATACTGCCGCCACGATGACGCAGCCCGCACGCACGGGCAGCCCAAAGAGCATTTGAAGGGCAATCGCGCCGCCCAGGACTTCGGCCATGGCGGTGGCGATGGTCGCGAGATAGGCGCTGCCGAGCACCGCGCGTCCCACGATGCGGGGGAGAAAGCGGGTCGTGGCCTCGGCAAGGCAGGCGCCCGTGGCGATGCCCAAGTGCGCCGCGTTGTGCTGCAGCACGATGAGCATAATCGTGGACAGCGTGACGATCCACAGCAGCGCGTAGCCAAACTGCGAGCCCGCGGCCATATTGGAGGCCCAGTTGCCCGGGTCGATAAAGCCGACGGTCACGAGCAGCCCGGGGCCGATATGCCGCGCAATGTCTAGGCCTCCGTGACCACCGGTGCGTCGGGAGCCAAAGTGTTGTTTGAGATGGTTGAGCATGGTGCGCTCCTGCGTATGGGCGGCGTGACGTCGCATCTGGGTCGTGCGGCGCCACGCGTCGGATTTGGGTTGGGGCTACTTGTGCGCTTTGCCCTGATTGGCCACGGCGTCGATCTTGGCGGCGATGGTCGCCGGGTCGCCGATGTAGCGCTTGTCGAGGACATTGAAATCGGTATCGAAGGTGTAGACGAGCGGCACGCCGGTGGGGATGTTGACCTTGAGGATCTCCTCGGGCGTGAGGTGCTCGAGCTTCATGACGAGTGAGCGCAGGGAGTTGCCGTGTGCGGCGATGAGTACGCGCTTGCCGGCGAGCATCTGGGGGCGAATCTCGTCTTCGAAATAGGGCCAGGCGCGGGCGATCGTGTCCTTGAGGCATTCGGTATAGGGCAGCTGATCGGGCGCGACATCACGGTATTGCTCCTGGGTGTGGGGATCGCGCGCGTCGTTCGGCTCGAGTGCCGGCGGGCAGATATCGAAGGAGCGGCGCCAGATGAGCACCTGTTCGTCGCCGTGCTCCGCGGCGGCATCGGCCTTGTTGAGACCCTGCAACGCACCGTAGTGGCGCTCGTTGAGCTTCCAGGATTTGATGACGGGCAACCACTCGCGATCCATTTGGCCGAGCACGATGTCGAGGGTGTGAATTGCGCGCTTGAGACGCGAGGTGTAGCAGACGTTGAAGTCGAAGCCCGCTTCTTTGAGGGCTCGACCGCCTGCTGCGGCTTCTTCGCGGCCCGTGTCGGTGAGTTCTACGTCGGTCCAGCCGGTGAACAGGTTGAGTTTGTTCCACTCGGATTCTCCGTGACGGATAAGGACAAGTTGCATCGTCTGCTGGTCTGCTTGGTGCGCCATAGGGGCCTCCTTGATCTGGCACGGTGTGCGTGCCGTTTGCTTGACGCCGCAAAGGATACCCGTTTTAAGCTTAAAAGTTAACCAAGACTAACAAAATTGTTGTATTTGAATAGGATGATGAAGGGGGGCTGCCGAAATGTCTCGATCTGTAACAGTTTGCCGCCAAAACCGACCCTTCGTGTTACAGATCGAGACAAACCAAAACCGTCCCGCAGAAAATCTCAATCTGTAACATCTAGGCGCCAAAATCGGTTCCTCCTGTTACAGATTGAGATGTTTGAAGCGGTGAGCTTACAAGCCGAACTTGGGCGCCTTGTTGCCGCCCTTGAGGTCGGCGGTGCCCACTCGTAAGGTGTGCGTTACGCGATTGTTTCGAAACGGGCGGGAAACACAACGATGCCCTGATGCTCCTACTATGCCTATTCAACTGACTGTCTAAATATCTAGGGGAGGATCGCGATGCAGGCAGATTCCGCTCAACAGCAGGGCCTTTATCGCCCCGAATTCGACCACGATGCATGTGGCATCGGCGCACTTGCCGATATCAACGGTGAGCGCCATCACCAGATTCTGGACGACGCGCTGTCCATTCTGGTCAACTTGGAGCACCGCGGCGGCACGGGCCTCGAGAAGAACACCGGCGACGGTGCCGGCATCCTGTTCCAGGTTCCGCATCACTTTTTCCGTAAAGAGGCTCAAAAGTGCGGCCAGATTCTGCCGGCAGAGGGCGACTATGGTGTGGCCATCCTGTTCTTTCCGCAGGATGACAAGGGCGTAGAGGATGCCCGCCGCGTGTTTGAGGAGGGTTGCGCCGAGGCCGGCGTGCCGCTGCTCTTTTGGCGAGAGGTGCCCGTCGACCCGCACGACCTGGGTGAGACCGCCCGCGCCTGCATGCCCACCATTCTGCAAGCCTTTCTGGGCCGCCCTGACGATACGCCGGCGGGTGACGCCTTCGAGCGCCGCCTGTACGTGTGCCGTCGCACTATCGAGAAGAAGGCCGATGCCGAGTTTGCCCTGCGCGACAAGATCTTCTACGTCTGCTCCATGAGCTCGCGCACTATCGTGTACAAGGGCATGCTGGTCGCCACGCAGATGCGCCGCTTCTTCATCGATCTCAACGATGCCGCCGTCAAGACGGCCGTGGCGCTCGTCCACTCGCGCTACTCCACCAACACCACACCCAGTTGGGAGCGCGCGCACCCCAACCGCTTTATCATCCACAACGGCGAGATCAATACCCTCAAGGGCAATGTCAACTGGATTCGCGCCCGCGAGCCCAACCTGTACAGCCCCGTGCTGCAGCACGATCTTGAGCGCGTGATGCCCATCATCAACCGCGAGGGCTCCGATTCCGCGATTCTGGACAATGTGCTTGAGTTCCTGGTCATGAACGGTCGCCCGCTCACGCGTGCCGCGTCCATGCTGCTGCCCGAGCCGTGGGACCACAACGACAGCCTGAGTGAGGAGCGCCGCGCCTACGACGCTTACCAGTCCATGCTCATGGAGCCGTGGGATGGCCCGGCCGCCATCGCCTTTACCGACGGTCGTACCTTGGGTGCCGCCCTCGACCGTAACGGCCTGCGTCCCGCCCGCTACTATGTGACGCGCGACGGTCGTTTTATGCTGGCAAGCGAGGTAGGCACCATCGAGGTGAGCCCCGAGAACATCCTGACGAGCGGCTGCCTGGGACCAGGCCAGATGCTCGAGGTCGACTTTGCCCGCGGTCGCGTCATCTACAACGATGAGCTGCGCGCCCGTTACGCTAAGGAAAAGCCCTACCGTGATTGGATTGCCGAGGAGACGCTGACCGTCGACGCGCTCGATAGGCCTGCCGCGGCAACGCCCGCCGAGGATGCCGAGGTGCCCGCCGCCGTGCGTATGGCCAAGCTCGGCTACCACTGGGATGACGTCGACGAGGTCGTGCGTCCCATGGCCCAGCAGGGCAAGGCACCGCTCGCCTCGATGGGCATCGATGCGCCGCTGGCCTGCCTGTCCAAGAAGACACGCTCGTTCTTTGATTACTTCTATCAGCTGTTCGCCCAGGTCACGAACCCGCCGATCGACGCCCTGCGCGAGCATATGGTCACCTCGACCACGCTCTACCTGGGCAACCACGGCAACCTGCTCGAGGATTCCCGTACGGCCTGCCAGCTGGTTCGCCTGGAGCGTCCGCTGCTGAGCGAGGAGGAGTTCGACCGCATTTGCGCCATCGACCGCGTGGGCTTTAAGACTCGCCGTTTCCGTGCCGTCTACCGTCGTGACGCCGGCGAGGGCGCGCTGCAGGCTGCGCTCAAGCAGCTTGCAGAGGACGTTGAGGCTGCGGTCCGCGACGGCGTGAACATCGTGGTGTTGAGCGATCGTGCCGCTGCGGGCGAGGTGCCCGTGCCGTCGCTGCTCGCCGTGGGCTGTGTGCACAACCACCTGATTCGCGCTGGCGTGCGTACCTTTGCCGACATCGTGGTGGAGTGCGGCGATGCCGTGTCCCCGCACGACTTTGCGGCGCTGGTGGGCTACTCCGCAAGCGGCATCTATCCGTACAATGCGCATGCGTGCATCCGCGACTTGGCAGCACGCGGCGACCTGGACGTGACGGCCGAGCAGGGCATCGACAACTACAACAAGGCCGCGACGGCGGGTATCGTCTCCATCATGTCCAAGATGGGTATCTCCACGGTGCAGAGCTATCACTCCGCGCAGATTTTCGAGGCCGTCGGCTTTACTCCGGAGTTCGTCAACGCGTACTTCGCCGGCACGGTGAGCCGTGTGGGCGGTATGGGTGTCGAGGACGTTGAGCGCGAGCAAAACGAGCGCTATGACGCCGCGCTCGCCATCCTTAAAAGCCCGGCTCCCGATCAGCTGCCCACGCTGGGCCTGACCAAGTGGCGCCCGCTCGGCGGCGAGGAACACCTCATCGACCCCCAGGCCGTCTACCTGCTGCAGACCGCCTGCCGTGAGGACAGCTACGACACCTTTAAGGAGTACAGCGCCCGCCTGCACCGCACCGGCCGTGCCGTGCGTCTGCGCGACTTGCTCGACTTTGATGCCAGCGGCCGCACGCCGGTTTCGCTCGACGAGGTCGAGCCCGCGCTCAACATCGTCCGCCGCTTTAACACCGGCGCCATGTCGTACGGCTCCATCAGCAAGGAAGCACACGAGTGCATGGCCATCGCCATGAACCGCCTGCACGGCCGTTCCAACTCCGGCGAGGGCGGTGAGGATCCGCGTCGCGAGACCCCGCTGGCTAACGGTGATTCCAAGAACTCCGCGATCAAACAGGTGGCAAGTGCGCGCTTTGGCGTGACGAGCCGCTACCTGTGCAGCGCCTTCGAGATTCAGATCAAGATGGCCCAGGGCGCCAAGCCCGGCGAGGGTGGCCACCTGCCCGGCAAGAAGGTCTACCCCTGGATTGCCGAGGTCCGTCAGTCCACGCCCGGCATCGGCCTGATCTCGCCTCCGCCGCATCACGACATCTACTCCATCGAAGACCTGGCCGAGCTCATCTTTGACCTTAAGAACGCCAACCCTGGCGCACGCGTGTCGGTCAAGCTGGTCAGCGAGGCCGGCGTCGGCACCATCGCCACCGGTGTGGCCAAGGGCGCTGCCGACAAGATCTTGATCAGCGGCCACAATGGCGGCTCGGGTGCCGCTGCTCGCGATTCGATCTGGCACGCCGGTCTGCCGCTGGAGCTTGGCCTTGCCGAGGCCCAGCAGACGCTGCTGCAAAACGGCCTGCGCTCGCGCGTGGTGCTCGAGGCCGACGGCAAGCTCATGGACGGCACCGATGTTGCCGTCGCCTGCCTGCTGGGCGCCGAGGAGTTTGGCTTTGCGACCATGCCGCTCATCTCGATGGGCTGCCTCATGCAGCGCGACTGCCAGCAGGATACCTGCCCCGCCGGCATCGCCACGCAAAACTGCCGCCTGCGTCGCGGCTTCCGCGGCAAGCCCGAGCACGTCGAGCACTTTATGCTCTTTGTTGTCGAGCAACTGCGCGAGGTCATGGCGAGCCTGGGCTTCCGCACCGTCGACGAGATGGTCGGCCATCCCGAGTGCTTGCGCCAGATTGAGGTCCCGGGCAACCGTAAGGCCAACCTGCTCGATCTGTCGCCCGTGCTGGCGAGCGCGACCTGCGAGTTCGGTGCCCATATCCCGGGTGCCGACGGTCGTCACTTCCTGCCGCAGATGGCCGCGGACAGCGAGCTCGACAAGACGCTCGACTCCACGCTGTTCGTGCCCTATACGGCCGATGCCCGTGCCCACTTGCGTCCGATTCGCTTCCGCGCTGATATCGCCAACGTCAACCGTTGCGTGGGCACCATCCTGGGTAACGCGGTGACCAAGGCGCATCCCGAGGGCCTGCCCGCCGGCTCCATCACCATCGATTGCGATGGATCGGCCGGTCAGGGCTTTGGCGCCTTCCTGCCGCGCGGCATTACGCTCAACGTGTGCGGCGACGCCAACGACTACTTTGGCAAGGGCCTTTCGGGCGGCGAGGTGTCGGTGCGCCCCAACCCGCATGCGACCTATAAGTTCGACGAAAACATCATCGTGGGCAACGTTGCGTTCTTTGGCGCCACGAGCGGCCGTGGCTTCATCAACGGCCTGGCCGGCCAGCGCTTTGGCGTACGCAACTCCGGTGCCACCGTGGTGGTCGAGGGTTGCGGCAACCACGGTTGCGAGTACATGACGGGTGGCCTGGCGCTCATCCTGGGCGAGGTCGGGCAGAACTTCGCTGCCGGCATGACGGGTGGCGTGGCTTATGTCTTTGACCAGTACGGCACGCTCGATGCCCGCGTGAACCACGAGAGCGTTGAGCTCAAGGCCCCGACTGCCGGCGAGCTGGCGCAGATTCGCGAGCTCATCCAGGAGCACGTGGACGCGACGCAGAGCCCGCGCGGCATCAAGCTGCTCTACAGCTTTGAGACGATGAGCAAGCACTTTGTGAAGGTCATTCCGACCGAGTACGAGCGTGTGCTGGCGATTGTCGCTGCGAGCGAGGCTGCCGGCAAGACACATGCGCAGGCAGAGGAACTGGCGTTTGACATTGTGACCGGTCGCGCGAGCGCCGCGGATGTCGCTCGCTTCGATATTGCGGGCGGTGCTGCGGGTGCTGCGTCTGTGGCTGCCAGCTCTGTTGCTTCGACCAAGAAGGAGGCGTAAGTGCCATGGGTAAGCCCGGTGCTTTTCTTGATATCGATCGCGTGACCCACGAGCTTCGCCCCGTGGAGGAGCGCAGCCGTGATTTCGATCCGCTGTACGTGGAGCTCGACGACGACGCACGTCGCGCCCAGGCGAGCCGCTGCATGATGTGCGGCGTGGCGTTTTGCCAGATGGGCGCGAGCTTTGGCAAGGCACGTCCGAGCGGCTGCCCGCTGCACAACTTGATTCCCGAGTGGAACGAGCTGGTGTACCGCGGCCGCTGGGATGAGGCTGCCGAGCGCCTGTCGCTCACCTCGCCCATGCCTGAGTTCACGAGCCGCGTGTGCCCGGCACTGTGCGAGGCCGCGTGCAACCTGGGCTCGGTCGACGGCCAACCCACGACGATTCACGATAACGAGCGTGCGATCAGCGACCATGAGTGGGCCAACGGCGGCCCACGTCGCTTTGAGCCGGCAGGGGAGGACGCGCCCTCGGTCGCCGTGGTTGGTTCCGGCCCGGCTGGCCTGGTGGCAGCATGGGAGCTTGCACGTCGCGGTGCCCGCGTGACGGTGTTTGAGCGCGACGACCGCCCCGGCGGCCTACTCATGTACGGCATTCCCAACATGAAGCTCGAGAAGTCTGTGGTCGAGCGTCGTGTGGCGCTCATGCGCGAGCTGGGTATTGTGTTCGAGCTGGGCGCCGACGTGAGCGATCCCAAGGTTACCGCCAGGCTCGACGACTTTGACGCCGCCGTGGTGGCTGCCGGCGCCCGTGCTCCGCGTGGACTTTCGGCTGCGAACATTGATGCCCCGGGCGTGGTGTATGCCGTGGACTACCTGACGGCTTCGACCGTCTCGGTGCTCGATGGCGGTGAGCCTGCTATTGACGCACGCGGCCTGGACGTCGTGGTCATTGGCGGTGGCGATACCGGCAACGACTGCGTGGGTACCGCGGTGCGTCAGGGCGCGCGCAGCGTGCGCCAGTTTGAGTTCTTGCCGGCTGCGCCCGATAAGCGCGCGGCAGGCAACCCCTGGCCGCAGTGGCCCAACGTTAAGAAGACCGATTACGGCCAGCAGGAGGCTATCGCTGCGATGGGTGGCGAGATGCGTGCCTGGGCCGTGGATACACTCGAGGTGCTGCTGGACAAGAAGGGTGCGGCTGCGGGTCTGCGCGTGGTCGATCTGGACTGGTCGGCGGGAAAGCCCGAGCGCATCGCGGGCTCCGAGCACGAGGTGCCAGCGCAGCTGGTGCTCATCGCCTGCGGCTTTACGGGTCCGGAGTACGGTGTGTTCGATGCGGTGAGCGTGCCTGTTGCCACCGCTGGTCGTCCGCTGCCGGTGATGGCTGCCGAGGGCTCGCATCTCGCGGCTCGCACGGAGGGCGTCGCCGCGGATGCCGCGCCGGTGTATGTGGCGGGTGATGCCCGCAACGGCAGCTCGCTCGTGGTGAGTGCCATGGCCGATGCCCTGGCCTGCGCAGCCGAAGTCGCCGAGGCGCTGGAGCTGTAAAGTAGTCATTTAAGAACGTCCCCAATGACTAGCCATTTTTTTGTCTAGTCGTTGGGGACACTCTTTGCGAGCAATTTGCTCGTTTGTCGATGTGCGGGTGTTCATTTGTCGACTTCTTGGGCTGTGGTCACCTGTTGTTTCTGTGGTGGCTGCAGGCATCTGGCTCAAAAGGGCGGGTTGGCCGTCTATGTTTGCCTGCGGTTTTGTTGCGGTGCACATTTTCGGTCAAGCTTTTCGTCAAGTGTTTGGTCAGCATCTGGTTTGCAGTCGGAGGCCTATTTTGCCCGCGCTGGTCGTGGCTGCCCACCCTCCTCGTAAGCTCAAATTGAGGTCCATCAGTTTGAGGAGGATGCCATGACTGACCACGCTTTTGACCGAGCAGAGCTGGCTGAAGCCGTCGGCAACGATATTGCCGACATGGCTCACTTTTGGATGCTGCGGAAGTTTCAATTCCTGGAGCCGGCGCGCGAACAGTTCGAGATTATCGTCGCCCCGTGGCTCAGCTATTGCGAGGAACCTTCTCAAAACGAAATCATGGCCTACAACATGGCGTTTACCGATTGGCTGCTCTTCGAGCGCCCCTATCGCCATGGCAAAACGCTGCTCGAGCTATATGTTGACGAGCCGCCGGCATCGCTTTCGCCTGCCTCGCTCAAGCGGCTCGAGCGGGTACGCGACACGCAGTATTTCTCGCGCTTTGGCATTTTGGACAAGAATCCTGCGTCCGGCATGGTCGTGCTGAAGGACACGCGCACCGATCATCGCTTTGATGTCTACGACCCGCATATCGTGCAGAAGGAGCATTGGAACGACGGCGCGATTGCGGTGCGCCTCGCCTGCGTCGACGATGTCTGGCTTACGGCGGGACAGCTCTACCTGTATGACATCGCGCGCCTGAACGACACGGCGGTCGACGGACCGGGTGCGGTGCATCCCGAGGATCTGCAGGACGGCTTTGACACCTCGTGCATCAGCTTCTTCTTGCGTCTGGTCCGCGACATCATGGGCGCCCAGGGGCGGTACGTAAAGTCCCTCAACATCTACGAACAGGAATGGGGGTAGAGGATGGGCGGTTGTCGCCTGCCTTGCCTTCTGCCCTTTTGTCTCGATCTGTAACGTTTGGGGACAAAAACCAGTCTATCTGTTACAGATCGAGACGAATGCTTGGGCGCCGCTGGTTTGTCTAAATCTGTAACGTTTAGGGGCCTGGAGAACGTCTTACTGGTACAGATCGAGACGTTTGGCACCTGGCTGGGGGGAATGTCTCAATCTGTAACATCTACAGTACAAAAATCGGTCTTCTTGTTACAGATCAAGACGTTTGTCGGTGGAGGCAACGGTGACGATGGTCCATTTGTCCGATGTGGTGGTGATGGAAGTGTCTAATACCGTTTTCAAGCACAAGCATACGACTCGCAACACGTTGGCGCGGAATAGGATGCTCGCGCGACTCACGGAGGCGACCGAGCAAGGTGCGCTGCTCGCAACGCATGACAATGCCGAGCTCATGTGGCTGCGGCGTCATGTTGGAACCGACGATATCGCGGAACCCGAGCCGTATTTGTTCTGCTTTCAACATGATTGGGGTGTGCTGACGCCGGCGGAGCGAACGCTGAGTACCATCAAAGGGCTTGCAGAGTTTCATCCCGATTGGGCGTTTTGGGGCTATGACGCGGCGCTTTTGTGGGGTCTGGAGGTGCCGAATGATCTGCTTGGGTCGCGTTTTCTTGTTAAGACGGGTTGTTCGGTGACGTTGAGCGGCGGGTGCAGGTTGTTGCGTCCGCAGATGGCGGGCGCACTCGAGCATGTTGATGGCGTGCGGGTGACGTCGTTTTGGCGCACGGTGGAGGATTGCCTACTGCGTGCGCCGTTCTCCTACGGGTTGGCGATTGCCGATTCTGCACTGCGGGCGAAAGGCGTATCACGTGGGGATTTGTGCGAGCGCCTCCGCGCCGATTGCGAGGGCAGGCGAGGGTATCGCAGGGCACAGGTGATTGCGTCGTATGCGGACGGGCTGTCTGAAAACGGCGGCGAGTCTCGGTTCCGAGCATTCTTTATTGCGTACGGCTTCCCGGTTCCGGAGCTGCAGGTGGAGTTTCGCGACCCGCTCGATCCGAGCCAGGTGTTTCGCGTCGACTATTTTTGGCGGCTCGAGGACGGGACGTGTGTCATCGGCGAGCTCGACGGAAAGGGGAAGTACACCTTGCAGAGCGGCGAGGGTCGGGAGTCGGTTGACCCATTCGTGGCAGAGCGTCAGCGGGAATCTCATCTGACAATGCTCGGGCATAAGGTGCTTCGGTTTACGTTTGATGAGCTCAAGAATCCGGGGAAGCTGATCGAGAAAATGAGGCTGGCGGGTATTCCTCGGCAGGTTGAATTGGCTGAGGAGTGGAGATGCCAGTGGTATGGGCGCTGAGAGGTTTTGTCTCGATCAGTAACGTTTAGAGGTTGTTTGAGCTCGTAATTGTTACAGATCGAGACAAGCCGGTGAAACGTCGACCGAATGTCTCGATCTGTAACATCAAGGGGCCTAATAACCCTGTACCTGTTACAGATCGAGACATTTCCCTGGTGTCGCTGGGGTGGGACTGCAACGTGTTCCGTCTCCCCACATCCCCTCTTTCTTCCGTTAACCGATGCGTCTGCAGCAATCCAGCGGGACTAGGTGATAATGAACAAATGTTCAAGTTAATCGTGAGGGAGGAGCTCGATATGGCATCTGCCGATCGTCCCACATTGTTTATCAATGCGACCGTTCTGGATGGTTCGGAGCATATGGAGCCGCAGCCCGATATGGCCGTGGTCGTCGAGCGTGGCATCATCACCTGGATGGGACCGAGCGCTGTGGCCCAAGCTCCAGCGGGGGCCGAGGTCATCGACCTGGCAGGGGCGTATCTCATGCCGGGCCTCATCAATATGCACGTGCACCTGTGCGGTTCGGGCAAGCCGGTCTCGGCGGGTGATGCGGGCGCGCTGATGAAGAAGCTCGACAATCCCGTGGGCCGCGCCATCGTTCGCCACATCCTCAAAGGCAGCGCCCAGCAGCAGCTGGCAAGCGGCGTGACTACGGTGCGCGGTGCGGGTGACCCGCTGTTTGCCGACATCGCCGTGCGCGATGCTATCGATGCCGGCAAGTATCAGGGTCCGCGTCTGGTAGCGCCGGGAACGGGCGTTACAGTGCCGGGTGGCCACGGCGCGGGGCTGTTCGCGCAGGTCGCCAATACGCCCGACGAGGCGGCCGAACAGGTGCGCGACTTGTACGCGCGTGGTGCCGACGTCATCAAGTTGTTCGTAACGGGCGGTGTGTTCGATGCGACCGAGGTGGGCGAGCCGGGCGTGCTGCGTATGCCGGTGGAGGTTGCCGCGGCGGCGTGCAAGGCGGCGCACGAGGTGGGCCTGCCGGTTATGGCCCATGTCGAGAGTACCGAGGGCGTGAAGGCCGCGCTTGAGGCCGGCGTCGATACGATCGAGCACGGTGCCCCGATGACGCCCGAGATCCTGGAGCTGTACCGTGGCGCCGCGGGCACGCAGCTCGAGGGACGTGCGCCCAGCGTTACCTGCACGATCAGCCCGGCGCTACCGTTTGTATTGCTCGACCCGGAAAAGACCCATTCGACCGATACGCAAAAGAAGAACGGCGACATCGTGTGCTCGGGCATTATCGAGAGTGCTCGTGCGGCGCTGGAAGCTGGCGTTAAGGTGGGCCTTGGCACAGATTCGAGCTGCCCGTTCGTGACGCAGTACGACATGTGGCGTGAGGTGGCCTATTTTGCCAAGTATGTCGGCGTGAGCAACGCCTTCGCGCTGCATACGGCTACGCAGGTCAATGCCGAGCTCCTGGGGCTGGGCGGCGAGACCGGTGCGATCGAGTGCGGCAAGGCCGCCGATATTCTGGTGACGCGCAAGAATCCGCTCGATGACCTGTGCGCTCTGCGTGAGCCGATACATGTGATGTGTCGCGGTGATCTGGTACGCAAGCTCAAGGTAAAGCGTATTCCCGAGGTGGACGCCGAGCTCGACGCGATTATGGCCATGCCGGCCGAGGCGCTGGCCGAGGAGCTCGCCCGTGACGGTGTGGCATAGGTGTGACAAAGGTGTAGCTCCGTTGCCGCATGTAAAAAGCCGAGGTCTCAACACGAGGCCTCGGCTTTTTTATCGAACAAATACTTAAGATTTGGGACAAACAAACCTGATTAATTTGTCCCGCGTGCGGGCGCTAGGAGCGGGTTTCCATCTTAGCGTGGCACTTGGGGCAGGTGACGCGGATCTTGCCCTTGCCCTTGGGGACGGAGAGCATCTGGCCGCAGTTGGGGCACTTGAGGTATGCCGTGGTCTTGCGACCCTTCCACATCTTCTTGGCCGTGCGCTTGGCGCGCTCAAAGTCTTCCTTGCTCGTTCCAGCCGCGCGCGAGGTGCCGGCCGCCGCAGCGCCGCCGCCCAAGCTGGCGACAAACTTGCCCAAGCCGGGGACGTTCGCGGTCGCGGTGACAAAGGCAGCGTTTTCCTTGCGACGCGCATCGATGTTTTTGGACAGGCCGCGCAGCACGCCAATCACGATCACGGCGATGGCGATCCAGCTGAGCCACTGGATGCGGGCTATCGATCCGATCATCGCGATGACGATGCCGGCAAAACCCATCACGATGGTGAGTTCATCGGCACCATTGCGACCCTTCATAAAGTCATTCATGCAAATTGCCTTTCGTTCGATATGCTGCTCGCCTTTATACCCGATTTAGAGCAAGGGGGACAGGTTAATCTGCACCAAGGTGGTGCAAACGTACCTATCCCCGATACACCAAGATGGTGCAAAGCAGTCTGTCCCCAATGCCCCAATTACTTGGAGAGCTTGTCGACGACGCGTTCGATCTCGGCGAGCTTGGCGGCTTTGAGGTCTTCGTCGCCCGATTCGATTGCCGAAGTCACGCAGCCCTCGATATGCGCCTTGAGCACATCGGCGTTGATGCGCGCAATGAGCGCCTGCGTTGCCATGAGCTGCGTGGAAATATCGACGCAGTAGCGGTCCTCATCGACCATCCGCAAGATGCCGTCGATCTGGCCGCGTGCCGTCTTGAGCATGCGGGTCACCGATTTGTGGTCTGCCATCATGGCGGGTCCTCGTTTCTGGTCGATGGGGTCGAATGCTTCTGGTAGCTGCTACGCGGCGGTCACGGATAGGGCGTGGAACTTCTCGCCGGCGCTCTCGACAGCGGCGGCGAGCTGCTCGGCGGTCACGGTGTCGGCGCACTCCACCTGGACGGTCTGAGTCTCGTGATCGGCATCGGCGTCGGTCACGCCGGCAACGTTGAGCAACGCCGTCTCGACGGTGGCGTCGCAGTGGCCGCACATGAGGCCGGAAGTCTTGATTGTGTATCGCATCGGTATTCCTCTCTGTTGTGTCGGCTTTCCCAGGCACCCGACCTTGGCCTTCAAGCCGTCGCTCGCGTACCAAAGTACGCGTCGCTCCTCTTTCAGGTCAATCTCGGGCACCTGGAAAACCCGTTCTAAATGGACTTAAGGGTGAACCTATTTTGCCACTTTAGGCTTAAAGGTTCGTAGGCGCAGCGCATTGCTTACGACGCATACGCTCGACAGGCTCATGGCCGCGGCGCCGAACATCGGCGAGAGCTGCCAACCGGTGAGGGGGAAGAACACGCCTGCCGCCAGCGGAATGCCGATGCCGTTGTAGAACAGCGCCCAGAACAGGTCCTGCTTGATGTTGCGGATCGTGGCGCGCGAAAGCTCGATGGCGCGCGCAACATCCATGAGGTCGCTGCGCATGAGTACCACGTCGGCGCCCTCCTTGGCGATGTCGGCGCCGGTGCCGATCGCAAGGCCCACGTCGGCGCGCGCCAGGGCGGGGGAGTCGTTGATGCCGTCGCCCACCATGGCGACCTTGCCGCCCGCATCCTGCAGTTCGCGCACGTGGCGTTCCTTGTCGGCGGGGAGGACGTCGGCGATGACCTGTTCGCTGGTGAGTCCCACGCGGCGGGCGATAGCCTCGGCCGTCACGCGGTTGTCGCCGGTGAGCATGCGCACGTCGACGCCGAGCTTGCGGAGCGCGGCGATGGCCCCGGCGCTCGTCTCTTTGACCTCGTCAGCCACGGCGATGGTGCCGACAAGCTCGCCGTTCTTGGCAAAGAACAGCGGTGTTTTGCCCTCGGCGGCAAATTGCTCGGTAAGACCCGCGGGCACGGTAACGCCCAACTCGTTCATCAGGCGTACGTTGCCGGCGGCGATGACATTCTGCCCCTCGCGCGCCGTTACGCCACGACCGGGCACGGCGGCAAAGTCCTCGACCATGCGCGCGACAATTCCGCGTGCCTCGCACTCGGCCATAATCGCCTCGGCCAGCGGGTGCTCGCTCGAGCGCTCCAACGCGGCGGCCAGCTTGAGCAGCGACTTTTCGCTCATGGCGGGCGAGCCGTCGGCGCGCACGGCAACCACAATGTCGGTCACGGCCGGCTTGCCGCGGGTGACGGTGCCGGTCTTATCGAGCACCACGGCGCCCACGTTGCGCAGATTCTCCAGCGCCTCGGCGCTCTTAAACAGAATGCCCATCTCGGCGCCCTTGCCGGTGCCCACCATAATGGCGACGGGCGTGGCCAGGCCGAGTGCGCACGGGCAGCTGATCACCAACACGGCCACGGCGGAGGTGAGCGCCTCGTTTATGCTGCCGGTCAGCGCCATCCATACCGCAAAGGTCACGGCCGAGATCACGAACACCACGGGCACAAACACGCCGGCGACCTTGTCGGCCAGGCGGGCGATGGGCGCCTTGGTGGCGTTGGCGTCCTCGACGAGCTGGATGATTTTGGCAAGCGACGTGTCGGCGCCCACGCGTGTGGCACGGAAGGTAAACGAACCGGTGCGGTTGACGGTGGCGGCGTTGACGGTGTCGCCGGCGGTCTTTTCCACGGGGATGGACTCGCCGGTGAGCGCACTCTCGTCCACGGCCGACGCGCCCTCGAGTACCACGCCGTCGACGGGGATAGACTCGCCGGGGCGCACGCGCAGGACCTGGCCGGGAAGGATACTGTCGACGTTCACCGTGGTCTCGGTGCTGTCATCGGCAACGACGGTCGCGGTCTTGGGCGCCAAGTCGATGAGCGCCTCGATGGCGCCGCCGGTCTTGGACTTGCTGCGCGTCTCGAGGTATTTGCCCACGGTGACGAGCGACAGAATCGTGCCCGCGCTCTCAAAATAGAGGTTGTCCATGCCCGTCATCATGGCCTCGTGGATTTGCCCGGCGGCCAGCTGGTCGGCCATGATAAACATGGCATAGAACGACCAGGCGACGGAAGCGGTGGCGCCTACGGCAATAAGGGCGTCCATGGTGGGCGCGCCGTGCGCGAGCGATTTAAACCCGTTGATAAAGTACGCGTCGTTGACATAGACGATGGGGATAAGCAGGACGAGCTCGGTGAGGGCGAGCGTCATGCTGTGGGTATGGTCGGTGAAAATGCCGGGCAGCGGCCAGCCAAGCATGTGCCCCATGCCTATGTAGAACAGTGGGATGAGGAATACGATCGAGACGATGAGACGAGTGCGCATGGCAGAGGCGGCGGCCTCCAGTTTTTTGGTGGGCGACTCCATATGGGCGGCGCCGGACCCGGCTTGCGTACTGCCGCTTTGGGCGGCGTCGGTGCCCGTGCTGACGGGTGAGGCCGAGTAGCCAGCACGATCGACGGCGGTGCAGATGTCGTCGGGGGTGACCTGCGCGGGGTCATAGTCGACCATCATGGAGCCGGCGAGCAGATTGACCGCGACGCTCTCGACGCCATCGAGCTTGCTCACGGCACGGTCCACGTGCGCCTGGCAAGCGGCGCATGTCATGCCGCCCACGTCGAACTTATCTTGAGCCATGGCTTCTCCTTTCTGTGGTTCGCTGTTGGAATTGTTAACCTGCTGATACTATACACCCATACCCCCTGGGGGTGTCCAGTAATGGTTGGAATGTATGACTTTTCATTACAGATGAGGGCGGCTGCTCAATCGGTGGCCGTTCTAACCAATCATCTCAATCTGTAACATCTAGAGAGTTTTTTGACCCCTTACTGTTACAGATTGAGATGTTGTCTCGCGGGGTTGGGGTTTTGTCTCGTTCCGTAACATCTAGACCTGTATCTGCCGAGCTGGTGTTACAGATCTAGACAATTGCCGGGGAGGGGTCCCGTCACGGCAAGACGCCCGCTCCCTAGATGCAGAACCCGGGGATCACGCAGGTTCGCTTGCTTGGCTTTTCCGCAGGCGTTGCGTACGTAAAGACGTCGCCGTCGTAGCCCACACGGTTCATATAGAGCGTGCCTTCGCTCTCCGATGTGTCGGGACTCACCGTTCGTTCCCACCAGCAGGTGTCCTTGCCCTTCCACTGGCGGACCATCGTCTCGTTCGTGGAATACGGGCTCACCTTGAGCTCGCGGAAGAGCTGATACTCCTTGCCCTCGCCGTTGTAGATGTCTGCCAGGTAGTGATAGCCCTCGGCAAACGAATCGGGCGGTTGCGTACCGCACAGCTCGACCATGGCGGGCAGCCAAAGGGTTGCGGGCAACTCGCTCAGACACGATGCACTGTTGGCGGCGCCCACATTGTTCGAGACCTTCTTGACCCCTTTAATGAGCGCGCGCAACTCGTTGGGCAGCAGCTTAAGGCCGTCGCCGTCGAGCCATTCCCGCAGCTCGCAATCTGCCCAGCCGGCGCTCGGCGGTTCAGTCGCAGCATCGCGCTCGGCAATACCCGCGTCGAACATAAACGTCAGCCCGGCCTTGCCCGTCCCGTCCAGAAGCTCATCGTGGCGGATGCCCACAAGCTGAGCGCCGACCTCCAGCCCGTTGGCGAGCTTCACGCGCTTGGTGCACGGATAGGGGATATGCCCATCAACGTCGAGCAGGTGGTAGCGCTTGGCAATCTCGTGTGCCTCGCTACGGGTCTCGGCGGCCTTAATCTTGAGCGAAATCTCCTGCAGCTGAGCCCAGGTGTAGTCGTCAAGCGAACCGCGGATGCCGTCCAGGTAGTCGGGGATGCCAAAGCCATGGGTTGCCGCCCCGATAACGCCGAGCCCCGCAACGGCTGCAACGACGCCGCCGATGACAAAGCGACGGCGTGTCATGACGTCGTGCCGGGCCTGCTCCAAAATCTCTCGCGCGCGCTCGCCGGCGACGTCGACCTTAAGGTGCGTGCCAGAATCGATATCAATTGCGGCCTCGTCTCCTGCACCCTCGTGGTCCTCAGATTCTGCAGCGGGGAGGTATGTCGAGAGCACCTCGAGCATCTGCTGCTCGGTAGGGCGATCGCCCTGTTCGACCGAGATGCCTTTCATGATGATCTGGACAAGCGCTTTGTCGCCCTCGCAGCGCGGCTCGAGCGGCGCCGGTTTGGTCTTGGTCTTTATGAGGTAGAACGAGCCGGTCGCCGCGGCACCCGTCGACTCGACATCGAACGGTTTGCGACCGCTGTAGAGCTGGTACAGAATGCTCGAAAGCGCATAGACGTCGATCGCGGGCGAGCGGCGAAGGGCCGCGATGCCTTCGATATCCTGCGTGAGCATTTCGGGCGCGGCGTATGCGGGCGTGGCAAAGCGCCAGATGTCGGCGCGCCGGGTGATCGTGTCGTCGCCGAGGGCCATGGTCGCGGAGCCCATGTCGATGAGACAGGGGTCAAAGGAGCAATCGGCAATCTGCTGCTCGAGCGTTCGGCTGGTGGTGCGGAACATGATATTGGCAGGCGACAGGTCGCGATGGACGACCGGATTCACAAGGCCTTGGGTCATCAAGAGCGCGCGAAGCACGGCGTTTCCGACGGCGGCGACCATCTGGGTGGTCAGCCCGCCCGAGGCGTCGTGCGGAAGCAAGGGCAGCGCCTGTTTGAGCGAGGTGCCCTCGACCCACTCCATGAGGATAAGCGGGTCGTCCTCGCACGATCCGTAGCCATAGACGCGCGGAAATCCGCGCAGGTGCGAGACGGTACACAGATGACGGTACTCCTCGAACAGTGCGGCGGTGTTGGCCAGGTGCGCGGCCGATTGCTCGGCGGAGCGGTCGGGGGCTTGGCCGGAAAGGATGGCGTTGTCCTTGAGTAGCTTGACGGCAAAAACCTCGCCGCTTGTGTTGGTCGCGCGAAGCACATGTCCGATATTGCCGCTGTCGCGGTATGCCGTCTGAAGAATAAGCGTCATAAACCGGCGTTTGGCGTCGTCCTCGGCACTGGGGTCGACTGCCACGGCGGTATCGAACGTATCGAGACGGATGAGTTTGTCGCCATAGGCGCTATCGGTAGTATCCATGGCGTTCCTTTGTCTGGCATGGGTTGCCGCGCGTATACGTGGGCAGTGCGGATATCGGTAAAGTACTATGATAGCCGCACTGCCCACGTATACCGCTGGGTATTGTCGTTTACGACGTAGAAGGCAGTAGACGAAAGACGGGCGGTGACCGTCTTTCGATCACCGCCCGCGCTAGTCCACAATAACGAGAAACGTTGTATGGAGACCCAAGTGAAGCCTGTCGCTGTTTTCGATTTCCACCGGGGGATAGATCTTGCCGGGTTCGCGTTGGTCGCGCGGCGGCTCAATCACAATATCGCCGTCGCCCGCGCCCGATTCGAGCACTGTGCCGTTGGTCGATCCAAGGCCCTGGGCGTACCAGCGTCCACCTTCGAGCCAAATGCGGAGATGCTCGCGCGATGCATCGGTGCCTACATCGGTGATGCTGGGCGAGGTTTTGGGCAAGGACCCAATTACCGTGCCGCGCGGATCGCGTGTGAGGGGATGGATTTGCATGTCGGCGCAGTTGTCGGCATGGGTTCTGAGCAGACCGAGGTTGGGGGCGACAGTGCGCGGCTGCTCCAGGCTGCTCATAAAGCCACGTCCGACGGTAGTTTCGGTGGTGCCAAAGTGCCCGCCTGTCTTGCTGTCGCAAAAGCGCTCGACGGTGGCCACGCCTTGGATGGGGTCAGCGAGCGCCCCCGTTGCCACAAAGAGCATAAGGTAAAGCGTACTCTTCTCGCGCACGGCATTGCCGTCAAAGTTGTCGATGCGATTGAGGGCATTTGCATATAGGCGGCTGTCCAACTTGTAGCTGGCGAGAGCCGACATCATTTCGTTGGCGGCCGGGCCGCGATAGTGCTCGGCGATTGCCTGATAGGCGGACTCGCCGCTGCCGAGCTTGCTGCAGATTGCCGCGGAAAGATTGAGCGTGGTGATGGCAAAGTCGCTGTAGATGGCGGGCGCGCACTGGTCAGGCTCGCGATGGACGATGTAACGGGTGAGATACGAGCGGTTGGAAGAGCATTTCTCGAGCAGGGTACTGCCGAGATAAGAGTTTCCATTGATGAGCATTCGGGCGATCTCGAGATGTTTAAGACCGCCGAACGAGCGAATATCGTTATAGAGGACCGAGCAAGGCGTCTCTGCTGCCACGGATACCTCCTTTGATTGCTTCCTAGCCAATATGGCGATAGGAATTAATGGCCCCCGGTGGGCGACGTATTAAATGGCTGCGCAATATATAGCGTAACCAAAGCAACATTATAGGCCACATGTTCGAAATTGCAGGAAGACTGAGAGATTTGGTTTGGACTGGACGGAAATCCCCCTCTGTCTTGTTCTGTAACATTTAGGGCCGGTTTTGCTCCGCAGCCGTTACAGATTGAGACAATCAGCCGGGCCCGCCGCGTCCGCCTCGTCATCTGTGGTTTACGTGGGGGCATGCGAAGCACGGGTATACTAACCCGCGGCGAATCTGCTCCATCGCTTAGTGCTGCTGCGTCTGGACGGCGCGTGATAGGGCTGCCAAAGCGATCGCCAGCGTGCTGAGCAACGTCCTCTCTGTGCGCACCCGTTTTTGTATGTATTAGCGCACTACCAAGCACGCCCGCGCGGCCGCATGCCGTGCCCATTGCGCGTGCAGATAAGGAACAACAACATATGCGTAATTCTGTATCCGACGTCACCGACGCCGAGATTCTGGACGAGACCCGCGAGGCCATGACCCAGGCTGCCTTCGATGCTGCCGATGAGGCCAATGCTGCCCAGGCCGTCGAGTCCGCTACCGAGAGCCTGCCCGCCTTTGACGAGCTGGGCCTTTCCGACGAGATGCTTCGTGCTATCGAGAACCTGGGCTACACGGCGCCGACGCCCGTGCAGGCCGGTTCGATTCCTGTGGTGCTCGAAGGCCGCGACCTGCTTGCCGCCGCTCAGACCGGCACTGGCAAGACGGCTGCCTTTTTGCTGCCGACCATGAACAACCTGGAGCACATCGCTCCTCCCAAACCCGTACGCGAGCGCGGCGGCCGCAACCGCCGTCGCGGTGCCAAGAAGCCCGAGGGCAACGGCCGCGGCCCCGTGATGCTCGTCATCACCCCCACGCGCGAGCTCGCCCAGCAGATCGACGAGGTCGCCAGCAAGATCGCCGACGTCACCGGCCACGTTGCCGTGACCGTCGTGGGTGGCGTGAGCTACAAGCCGCAGACCGCTGCCCTCAAGTACGGCTGCGACATCCTGGTCGCAACGCCGGGCCGTCTGGTCGACTTGATCGAGCAGGGAGCCTGCCATCTGAACGAGGTCAAGGTGCTGGTGCTCGACGAGGCCGATCGCATGCTCGACATGGGCTTTTTGCCCGCCGTCCGCCGCATTGTGCGCGAGACGCCGGCCGAGCGCCAGACGCTGCTGTTCTCGGCGACCCTCGACGAGGAGGCCGTGGGCGAGATCACCGACCTGGTGAGCGACCCGGCCCGCGTGGAGATCGCGCCGGCCACGTCGACCGCCGACACCGTCGATCAGTTTGTGTTCCCGGTGTCCATCGAGGCAAAGAACAACCTGCTGCCTGAGTTCCTCAAAAAGGAGGGCCCGGAGCGCACCATCGTCTTTATGCGCACCAAGCACCGCGCCGACAGCTGCTGCCGTCGCCTTGAGCGCAAGGGCATCAAGGCCGCCGCGATTCACGGCAACCGCAGCCAGGCCCAGCGCGAGCGCGCGCTTTCTGCCTTCCGCGACGGCACCGTCGACGTGCTGGTGGCAACCGATGTTCTCGCCCGCGGCATCGACATTAGCGACGTGCGCTACGTCGTGAACTTCGACGTGCCGGCCGAGCCGACCGACTATATCCACCGCATTGGCCGTACGGGCCGCGCCGGCGAGCTGGGCTGGGCCATTACGTTTGTGACCGAGCAGGACGTCGACGAGTTCTACGAGATTGAGAAGCTCATGGACAAGACGGCCGATATTTACGAAGCGGGCGACCTGCACGTGGGTCCCAACCCGCCCGCCGTTGACCCCGAGCGCGATCCTGCCGCCTTTAAGGTGAAGAAGAAGACCAAGCGCGGCAAGTCCAAGAGCAAGAAGAAACTCGAGCAAGCGCGTCGCGACGGTAAGCGCAACGGCGACGATTACGGCGACGTTGCTGGTCGTTCCAACCGCGGCCGCGACGAGCGCCGCGGCGACGGCGAGCGTCCGAGCCGTCCCAAGCGCGGCGGCAAGACCCGCGTGCGCGAGGGCGTTCAGGCTCGCGTGGACGAGGCTGTGGAGAGCGTGGCCCGCGAGGTGGCTGCCGAGGAGCGCGGCGGTGCTGCCGCCGTCGAGCAGGCCCCGCGCGGTAACCGTGCCGAGCGTCGTGCCAAGCAGTTCCAGGGCGAGGCGCATCGCCGTCGCCGCGAGGACGAGGACCGCGGTGGCCGTCGTCGTGTCGATCGCGAGGACGAGGGCCGTGGCTCGCGTGGCGGCAAGCGCGGCTCGGGCGACCGTCGTCGTTCCGGTCGCGATGACGAGCGCGGTGGCCGTGATAAGCGTCGCGGCGGCGAGGGTCGCGGTGAGCGAGGTGCCCGTGGCGGTGAGTCCCGTGGCGGCAAGTGCTTTGAAGAGCGCGGTAGCCGCGGCGGCGAGCGTCGCGAGGGTGCTCGCGGCAATGGCGGCCGCAGCGGCGCTGGCCGTTCTAACGAGTCGCGCGATCGTCGTGATCCGCGTGCCAGCCGCGATCGTCGCGATGACTGGCGCAACTACGACGATACCCGCGAGGAGCGTCGTGGCGGCTATCGTGGCGGGCGTGGCGGCAACCAGGCCGGCTCCCGCGGCGGCCGCGCCGGCGGTCGCGATAACCGTGGCAGCTATGGCAACAGCCGTGGCGGCAAGCGCGGCGGCAGCTCCCGTCGTCCCGGCGACGGCGGCGGCAAGCGCGGCGGCAGCTCCCGTCGTCCCGGCGACGGCGGCGGCAAGCGCAAGTAACACACGTGTCGCGCGGTAAGTCGAGGCGACCAGAGGGCTCCGGGCATGTTTTGCTCGGGGCCCTTTTTGGTGCAAGGGGGACAGGTTCATATGCACCAACGTTTTGAAGCTGCGGTGGAATACGGACTGTTTTGGCCTTTTGAGCGGCTTTTCAGCCCCTATTTCACCGCAACTCATGATTGGTGCAAAGGGGCCAGAGCAAGGAGTGTCCCTGGGTGCCGGCAGAAAAGGAACGTCCCTAAGTGCCGCATAAATACCGTTTATCGGAGAAAAAATACCGTTCGCCGGTCATAATGATTGTTCCGGCTTTGGGCTTGTCTACAATAACTCCCGTAAAAAGAAATGCGGAAGGTTACCGAGTCCCTCGGACGTGGGCCTAACCAAAGTCTTTGAACGGGTGTGTCTCTATGGATGCATTCGCTTGATTTTGGTTGGGCTATATTTATGAAGGGACATGCCACCATGGGTTTCTTTTCTCGCCTGATGGGCGGTTCGGATGAGCAGAAGACTGCAGCTTCCGAGTTCGAAATCCTCGCTCCCGTTTCCGGCGAGCTTGTTCATCTAGAAAATACCAATGACCCCGCTTTTAGCAGCCGTGCCGTGGGCGATGGCGTTGCCGTGGTTCCCCAAGAGGGAACGGTGTGCGCTCCTGTTTCCGGCACCGTCGCGGCGCTGTTCCCGACCGAGCATGCACTGGGCATCATGTCCGACGACAGCTCTGCTCAGGTGATGCTGCATATCGGAATCGACACTGTTAAACTTGAGGGCAAGGGCTTCCATGCGCTTGTTGCCCAGGGTGACCATGTCGACGCGGGCCAGCCCCTCGTCGAGGTCGATTTCGACGCGGTCCGCGCCGCCGGCTTCGATCCCACGGTCTTCGTTATCGTGTGCGAGCGTTCGGAGAACTCGACTCTTCGTGAGCACGCTTCCGGCCCTGTTGCTGTTAAAGAGCCTGTCGTCTGGCTTTCCGAGTAAATTCTTGTGGTGGGTACCGTGGTTATCAAGCGAGTTTTCAACAACAACGTCGCAATGGTCACTTCGGACGATGGCTCTGAGCTCATCGTCATCGGTCGAGGCCTCTGCTTTGGCCGTCATGCCGGCGATGCCATCGACGAGGCATCGGTCGAAAAGACCTACGCGTTGCAGGAGGGAACTTCTCAGGATTCGCGTACGATTGACCGCTTGGCACATCTTTTAGAGTCCATCCCCACCGTCAACCTCGTGATTTCCGAGGACATCGTTCAGATGCTTCGTCGAGAGCTCAATGTTGATATCAACGACAAGATTCTCATTGCTCTCGCAGACCATATCAGCCTTGCTTTGGAGCGCGAGCGCAAGGGCGTCCCCTGCGAGAATCCGTTGCTGCTCGAGATCCAGCAGTTCTATCGCAAGGAGTATGCGCTTGCGGGCCGTGCGCTGCAGATTGTCAAGGAGTATATGGGCATCCAGATGAGCGAAGAAGAGCAGGGTTTTATTACGCTGCATATCGTCAACGCCACCATGCCGCAACGCTCCGACCGTCTCATCATCTCGGTCCAGCTTGTTCGCGACGTGCTTGCGATTGTTTCCGAGCGCTATGCTACGACCCTCGATGACACCTCGCTGCCCTATGAGCGTTTCGTCCGCCACCTGCAGTTTTTCGCACAGCGGGCGCTTGACCCCGCGGCCGGGCAGATCAATGGCGACGCGCTGTTCCGTATCGATGAAACGGCGTATCCGAGGGCGTTCTCGTGTGCGGAGTCAATTGCCGACCACTTAGCGTCTACCTATAACGTTGTCGTTACCGATGCCGAGAAGAGTTATCTCGCATATCACATTGTTAACCTGCTTGGAGAACCTGGTCTCTAGGCATAACGTGCCCACACATCGATTGATATAAGGCAAGGCTCACGGTCTTGTCCAGGGCACATCTGTCTTAATTTGCGGAAAAGGAAGGGGAGTACCGCTATGACCGCAAAAAAGAAGTTCAATTTCAAAGCGCCGTTGGAGGTGTTCGCGAAGTCAATCGTTCAGCCGATGATGTATCTCTCGGTTGCCGGCATTCTGCTCATCGTGGGCATTATTCTGACCAACAAGACCATCTGCGCCGTGATCCCTGTGCTGGGCTCCGGTCCGTTCCAGCTTGTGGGCGCCGTTGTCTATCAGTCGCTGATGTTTATCATCAACAACCTCTCGATTCTGTTCTGCGTGGGCATCGCCGGCGCCATGGCAAAGAAGAACAAGGGCCATGCTTCGCTGATTGCCCTGATGTCGTTCTTCCTGTTCCTGCAGGCTAACAACATCGTACTCAACGCCACCGGCTCTCTTGCCGAAGCGAGCGGCATGCTCGGTCTTACCGGAACCGGCCAGAGCACCGTTATGGGCATTCAGGTGCTCGATACCGGCGTGTTTGGCGGCATCATTCTTGGTTGCATCACCGGTGCCGTGTTCAACAAGTACTCGAACAAGCAGTTCCCCATTGCCCTTTCGATGTTCTCGGGCGTTCGCTTCCCGTTCCTGATCATGATCATCATCTCCTGGATCATGGGCGCTGGCTTCTGCATCGTTTGGCCTCCGGTTCAGGGCGCCATCTCCTCCGTTGCCGGCATCATTAAGGAGTCGGGCAACATCGGTCTGTTTATCTACGGCATGCTCAACAAGCTGCTCGTTCCCACCGGCCTGCACCACCTCATCTACACCCCGTTCCAGTTCTCCGATGTGGGCGGCACCCTTACGCTGGGTGATCAGGTTATCGCCGGCGCCTATCCCATCCGTGTTGCCGAGATGGCGATGACGGGCCAGCCCTTCTCCGATAGCACCTACTTCAACAGCTACACCTTCAACAACCTGTGGCCCTACATCGGTATCGGTCTCGCCTTTATCTTCACCGCTTACAAGGGGAACAAGGATAAGACCAAGGCCGTTATCATCCCGCTGATCATCACCGCCGTGCTCTCCTGCGTGACCGAGCCCATGGACTTCCTCTTTGTCTTTGCCGCTCCCGTGCTCTTTGTCGTTCACTCGATTCTTTCCGGCATCTTCCTGGTTCTGCTCAAGGTCCTCTCCGTGCCCGCTTCGACTGCAGGCGGCATCATCAACATCGTGGTTTCCAACCTGGTCCTCGGTGTCGACAAGACCAACTGGCCGGTTATGCTGGTGCTTGGAGTCGTCAACGCCGCTCTGTACTTCTTCCTCTTCACCTTCCTTATTAAGAAGCTCAACCTCCACACGCCTGGTCGCGAGGAAGAGTCCGAGCTTGCTGAGTCCGTTGCCGAGGGCGAGGCCGCCGCGTCTGTCGCGGTGAAGCAGGGCGCTGTTGCCGCGGCCCCCGCAGAGGGCGTCGATGCAGGTATTGCCGACCTGGTCGCAGGTCTTGGTGGCAAGGACAACATCGAGGAGCTCGAGAACTGCTTTACGCGTCTCCGCGTGAACGTTAAGAACCCGGACCTCATCAATGAGGACCTCATCAACCACGTGCCCAACAGCGGCATCAACCGCAACGGCAATAATATCCAGATCATCTTTGGCATGAAGGTCGCCGAGATGCGCGACAAGGTCGAAAACGCAATTGAGAAGGAGCAGTAAACAATGATCATTACTCTGTGTGGTGGCGGATCCACCTTTACCCCCGGCATCGTCAAGTCCATCGCTCTGCGCAAGGACGAGCTCGACGTTGACGAGATTCGTCTGTACGACATCAACGAGGAGCGCCAGCGCAAGATCGGCGTGCTCGTGGACTGGATTTTGCACGAGGACCTTGGCCTGGACATCAAGCTCACGGTGACCACCGACAAGGAGACTGCCTTTACGGACGCGAGCTTCGTGTTTGCCCAGATGCGCGTGGGCGGCTATGCCATGCGCGAGCAGGACGAGAAGATTCCGCTGCGTCACGGCTGCGTGGGCCAGGAGACCTGCGGTTGCGGCGGCCTTGCCTACGGCATGCGCACCATCTTCCCCATGGTCGAGCTGATCGATGACGTTGAGAAGTACGCCAAGAAGGACTACTGGATTCTCAACTACTCCAACCCTGCTGCCATCGTGTCCGAGGGCTGCCGCGTGCTGCGTCCCAACGCTCGCATCATCAACATCTGCGACATGCCGATCGCGATCATCGACGTGGTTTGCGCCGCACTCGATATCGACAAGAAGGATGTCGAGTACGATTACTTTGGCCTCAACCACTTTGGTTGGTTCACCTCGATCCGCCACAAGGGCGAGGAGGTGCTCCCGCAGCTGCGCGAGTACATCAAGGAGCACGAGATTCTGCTGCCCGACTCCTACCTCAAGGGCATGGGCTCGCTCATGGCAAAGAAGCCCGAGGAGGCCACTGACGAGCACCCCGAGCAGAACCGCCACACCAAGGGCAGCTGGTACTACGTCTGGAAGGGCGAGTACGAGATCATGGAGTGCTTCCCGGAGTACCTGCCTAACACGTATCTGAACTACTACCTGCAGCAGAAGGAGTTCGTCGAGCATTCCAACCCCGAGCGCACCCGTGCTAACGAGGTTGAGGAGACGCGCGAGAAGAACCTCTTCGACGGCATCGACCACTACGAGAAGACCGGCGAGATCGACGAGAGTACGTTCTATGCGGGCAGCCACGGCGACTGGATTGCCGACCTGGCCATCGCTCTGAAGAACGATACCAAGCAGCGCTTCCTGGTCATTTGCGAGAACAAGGGCGCTATCCCCAACATGCCCTACGACGCCATGGTCGAGCTGCCTGCCTACATTGGCAAGAACGGCCCCGAGGTCATCAGCCGTGACAACATTCCTCTGTTCCAGCAGGGTCTTATGATGCAGCAGCTGAACTCCGAGAAGCTCGTGGTCGAGGCCACGATCGAGGGTTCGTACGAGAAGGCGCTCAAGGCCTTTACGCTCAACAAGACCGTGCCTTCGATGAAGGTCGCCAAGGAAGTTCTCGACGACATGATCGAGGCCAACAAGGGTTACTGGCCCGAGCTTAAGTAAAAGCAACAGGGTCGCTGGCCGCATACCTGGAGCAATGCCCCGTCCACGTGATTGCGTGGGCGGGGCATTGTCATTTGGTAACGCGTTTTACCAAATATGGCATTTATCTGCGGTAATGTTCTATTTCACCGCCGAGGGTGACATTTCATACCGCCTGCCGAACTGCGTGGAGACCTAACAACTTTTTAGGTCAGTGTTGTGCGTGTAGCAACTTCGCCCGGCCTCGCCTCCGGGCTGCCATGTGAGAGGGGATCTTATGGCTCGACTGCACGTAATGGAACGCAGCCACGCTCAGGCCGTCATGGACGACCTGCACGATGCGCTCGGACGTCGTCTGGCGGTGAGTTCGCTCGCCCCGTGCCCCGTTGAGTTTACGGCAGCGCTCGTCAATCTGTGCTCCACCCAGAGCTGCGGCAAGTGCACGCCCTGCCGCGTGGGCCTGAGCGCGCTGAGCGACCTGCTCGCCGATGTGCTCGAGGGCCGCGCCGACGAGTCCACGCTCAACTTGATTGAGCGCACCGCCCGCACCATCTACCTTTCGAGCGACTGCGCCATCGGCTACGAAGCTGGCGCCATGGCACTCACGGCCATTCGCGGCTTCCGCGACGATTTTGAGCACCACATTCGCGAGCACTCCTGCGGCTTTGACCGCGAGGCCCGCGTCCCGTGCGTTTCGGGCTGCCCGGCGCACGTCGACATTCCCGGGTACATTTCGCTGGTCGAGGCCGGCCGCTATGCCGACGCCGTCAAGGTCATCCGCAAGAACAATCCGCTGCCGCTCGTCTGCGGCCTGGTGTGCGAGCATCCCTGCGAGATGCACTGCCGCCGTGGCATGGTCGACGACCCCATGAACATCCTCGCCCTCAAGCGTTTTGCCGTTGAGCATAGCGACCTCAACGACCACAAGCCGAATGTGGTGGACAACACCGGGAAGCGCGTCGCCGTGATCGGCGGCGGCCCGGCCGGTCTTTCTTGCGCTTACTACCTGGCCGTGATGGGCCACAAGGTGACCATCTTGGAGCAGCGCCACCACCTGGGCGGCATGCTGCGCTACGGCATCCCCAGCTATCGTCTGCCGCGCGAGCGCCTGCAGGCCGAGATCGACTGGATCTTGAGCGCCGGCATCGACGTGGAGCTCGACCACTCCGTCAACGGCGAGGAGCTTGCCCGTCTGCGCGACGAGGTCGATGCCGTCTACCTGGCCATTGGCGCCCACAGCGATAAGAAGCTCGGCCTTCCGGGCGAAGAGGCTCCCGGCGTGGAGTCGGCCGTCAAGATGCTGCGCGCCATCGGCGATGACGAGCTGCCCGACCTGAGCGGCCAGCGCGTGTGCGTCATCGGCGGCGGTAACGTGGCCATGGACGTGGCGCGCTCCGCCGTGCGCTGCGGTGCCGAAAAGGTGAGCATCGTCTACCGCCGTCGCATCTGCGACATGACGGCCCAGGACGCCGAGATCGCCGGTGCCCAGGCCGAGGGCTGCGAGGTGCTGGAGTTGACCGCCCCGCTCGCTATCGAGACGGGCGAGGAAGGTCGCGTGAGTGGCCTGCGCGTGCAGCCGCAGATCATCGGCGAGCCCCGTCGTGGGCGTCCGGCCCCGCGTGCCGCCGCCACGCCCGAGCGCGTCATTCCCTGCGAGCGCGTGTTTGTGGCCATTGGCCAGGACATCGATTCCAAGCCGTTTGAGGACATGGGCATCGCCTGCAAGTGGGGTCGCGTCGTCACCGATTCGGATGGCGCCGTGCCTAACTTCGATGGCCTCTTTAGCGGCGGTGACTGCCAGACCGGCCCCGCCACCGTCATCCGTGCCATCAACGCCGGCCGCGTTGCTTCGGCAAATATCGACCGCTATCTGGGCTTTGACCACAAGATCAAGCTCGACGTTGAGCTGCCGACCGTGCAGTTTAAGGGCAAGCACGAGTGCGGCCGCTGCGAGCTGGGCGAGCGCGAAGCCGGCGAGCGCATCCACGATTGGAATCTGGTCGAGCAGGGCCTTACCGAGGAGGAGGCACGCCAGGAGGCAAGCCGCTGCCTGCGTTGCGACCACTTTGGCTTTGGCGCGTTCCGCGGAGGGAGGAACCTGGAATGGTAGAGCCCAACAAAACCACTGTCAGCGACAACACCGAAAGCGGAGCACTCAACATGGTCAAGCTCACGATCGATAATTGCGAGGTCGTGGTGCCCGAGCACACCACGATCCTGGATGCGGCCAAGTCCGTCGGCATCCAGATTCCCACCCTGTGCTACCTGCGCGATCTGAACGAGATCGGCGGTTGCCGCGTGTGCGTGGTCGAGGTCGAGGGCTGCGAACAGCTGGTTGCCGCCTGCAACAACTACGTGCTCGACGGCATGGTGGTCCACACCAACAGCCCCAAGGCCCGCGAGGCCCGTCGCACCAACGTGCAGCTGCTGCTGTCCCAGCACGACTCGCGCTGTACGAGCTGTGTGCGCAGCGGCAACTGCAACCTGCAGACCATCGCCAACGACCTTGGCATTTTCTATCTGCCGTACGAGCAGCACCTGGCGCGCGAGGGCTGGGACTTCGATTTCCCCATCATCCGCGATAACGACAAGTGCATCAAATGCATGCGCTGCATCAAGGTGTGCGAGAGCGTGCAGGGCTTAGGGATTTGGGACCTGACCAACCGCGCCACGCATACCGCCGTGGGCACCCGCGGGCGTGCACCGATCGGCAAGACCGATTGCGTCGCGTGCGGTCAGTGCATCACGCATTGCCCGACGGGCGCCCTGCGCGAGCGTGACGATACCGAGACCGTGTTCGATGCTCTCGCCGATCCTGACAAGATTGTACTGGTGCAGATTGCGCCGGCCGTGCGTAGCGCCTGGGGCGAGGAGCTCGGCATTCCGCGCGAGGAGGCTACCGTCGAACGCCTGGCTTGCGCGCTGCGCCGCGTGGGCTTTGAGTACGTGTTCGACACCGATTTCTCGGCCGACCTCACCATTATGGAGGAGGGATCCGAGCTGCTCGAGCGCCTGGGCGCTGCCTCCAAGGGCGAGGGCGACAGTCGCGGCTGGCCCATGTTCACGAGTTGCTGCCCGGGCTGGGTGCGCTTTGTGAAGGCGCGCTATCCGGAGTTTGTCGACAGCCTGTCCACGTCCAAGTCGCCGCAGCAGATGTTCGGCGCCATTGCCAAGACGTACTACGCCAAGGTGTTGGGCGTGGAGCCCGAGCGCCTGTTCGTGGTGTCCGTGATGCCGTGCACGGCCAAGAAGGCCGAGTGTGCGCTGCCGAGCATGGTGGGCGAGGGCGGCGTGCCCGATGTGGACGTTGCGCTGACGGTGCGCGAGATGGTACGCATGATTCGCGCGAGCCACGTGAGCGTCGACACGCTTACCGAGGAGCCGCTCGATACGCCGCTGGGCTTCGGCACGGGCGCGGGCGTGATCTTTGGCGCCACGGGAGGCGTGATGGAGGCTGCCGTGCGCTCGGCCTATTACCTGGTGACGGGCAAGAACCCCGATGCGGATTTCTTTACCGACGTGCGTGGCCTGAATGGCTGGAAGGAGGCCGTGGCCGATATCGATGGCACCAAGGTGCGCGTCGCCGTGGCGCACGGGCTGGGCAACGCTGCCCGCCTGCTCGATGCGATTCGCGACGGCCGTGCGAGCTATGACTTCGTCGAGGTCATGGCGTGCCCGGGCGGCTGCGTCGGTGGCGGCGGCCAGTCCATTCACGACGGCTGCGAGCTGGCGGCCGAGCGCGGCCAGGTGCTGTGGGGCCTGGATGCCGCTGCGGACATTCGCTTCTCGCACGAGAACCCCGATGTTCAGGCGTGCTACCGCGAGTTTTTGGGCGCGCCGCTCTCGCCGCTGGCCGAGGAGTTGCTGCATACCGACCATCACGCCTGGTCGATGCCTAACGAGGGGAAGTGCTAGCGATGCGCGCGTTTGATGTTGAGATGACGCGCCGGGGGTTTGCCTCGGCGCTCGCCGTGGGCGCGTTGTCGCTTGCGCTCGCGGGCTGTGGCGGCGGGGCTGTCGGTGCCGGGCCCGCCGCGGGCTCGGCTGCCACGGACGGTGCCGGTGCTGCTGCGGAGCCGGTCGAGGTGCACGTCGCCTCGCTCAAGGGACCGACCTCGATTGGCCTGGTGCAGTTTATGGACCAGGCGGCCGACGATGCCACGGATAACGAGTTCGACTTTGCGATCAGCGCCGCGGCCGACGAGATCGTGCCCAAGATGATTCAGGGCGATGTCGACATTGCCCTGGTGCCCGCCAACGTGGCGAGCGTGCTCTACAACAAGACCGAGGGCGCGGTGCAGGTCATCGACATCAACACGCTGGGCGTGCTGAACGTGGTGACGGGTAACGCGGACGTTACTTCGTTTGGTGATCTGGCGGGTCGTACCGTCTACATGACGGGCAAAGGCACCACGCCGGAGTACGTCATGAACTACCTGCTGGAGCGCGCGGGCCTGACCAGACAGGTGACGCTCGAGTTTAAGAGCGAGCCCACCGAGGTGCTGTCGGCCCTGCTTGCCGACCCGTCCGCCGTGGGCGTGCTGCCGGAGCCGTTCAAGACAGCTGCCATCGCAAAGAGCGAAGGCAAGCTGTCGGCTCCGGTAAGCCTGACCGATGCGTGGGATGAGCTGGCGGGTGACACGGGCTCGCGCTTGCTGACGGGTGTGACCGTGGTGCGCCGCGCGGTTGCCGAGGAACATCCCGAGGCCGTGGCGGAGTTCTTGAGCTGCCATGCGGCGAGCGTTAAGGCTGTCAATGCGGCGCCAGCAGACTGGGCGCAGGCCGTGGTCGATGCCGGCATCGTGGATAACGCCAAGATCGCCGAGAAGGCGATTCCCGGGTGCATGCTTGTCTGCCAGACGGGCAAGGATATGAAGGCGGCACTTAGCGGGTATCTGCAGGTGCTGTCCGACGCGGACGCGAGTGCCGTGGGTGGTAAACTTCCGGCTGACGATTTCTACTACATGGAGTAGCCCGTGCGCGCGTTTGCTCGACAAATGACAGAGCGTATGAAGGCGGTGGCGGCAGCAGGTGCCGTTGCCGCCTTTTGGCTTGCCGTGTGGGTGCTGATGGCGGGTTTCGTGGCGCAGCCGTTGATTTTGCCGGGGCCGGGTGCGGTTGCCTTGGCGCTGCTGCGCCTGGTGTGCGATGGCGGTACCTGGGTGATTTTGGCGGGCTCGGGCGCGCGGATACTGGGCGGGCTAGCGCTTGCCGCGGTGTGTGGTGGCGTGCTTGCCGGGATTTCGTCACGGTCGCGGGCGTTTGCGCGCCTGGTGGCTCCGGCACTGTCGTTTGTAAAGGCGACACCGGTCGCCTGCGTGGTAGTCCTGCTGCTCATTTGGCTGGGGTCGGCGCGCGTGAGCATTGCGGCGGTCTTTTTGATGGCGCTGCCGGGCGTGTATTTCTCGCTGGTCGAGGGTTTGACGCAAGCGGATAAGCCACTGGAGCAGATGTTTCGCCTGCATGGCGTACGGGGTTGGCGCCTGTTTTGCGCCCATACCTGGCGCGAAGTTCTACCGTTTGTGCTTTCGTGCGCGCAAGCGGTGATTGGCATGAGCTGGAAGGCCGGTGTGGCGGCGGAGCTGATCGGCATGGCGACGGGCACCGTTGGCGAGCGCATCTATCAGGCGAAGCTGCTCATCGAGACGGCTGACCTGCTGGCGTGGACCGTGCTGGTTGTTATGGCTTCGTGGGCATGCGAGCGCGTACTGGTGTGGCTGCTGCGGGCTTCGGGGCCTGCGGCGTGGCGTGCTGCCGTGTGGGCACATGGGCGTGGTACTCGCGGGCGTTCGGGCGACTCTGCTGGCGCCGGCGCTGCGGCGGAGCTTGCGCTTGCCGTGGGCGATTGTGCGCCCTGGGCGCCGGCGCTCGACGGTCTGGTGCTCAACGTGCCCGCGGGCGGGCGTATCTGTGTGATGGGTGCTTCGGGCATGGGCAAGTCGACGCTGCTTTCGTTGGCAGCGGGGGAGTGCGCGCCGTGCTCGATGGTGTTTCAGGACGCGCGCTTGGTCGAGTCCGCCTCGGCGCTGGATAACGTGCTGGTGTGCGCCGATGCGCGTGCGGATGCTTCGAGCGCCGCGGCATTGCTGCGCCTGCTGGTGCCGGGAATCGATGTGAATGCGTGCATGGCCGAGCTTTCGGGCGGGCAACGCCGTCGCGTCGAGATTGCCCGCGCCCTGCTGTGCCCAGGCGATGCGGTGATTCTGGACGAGCCCTTTACCGGTCTAGATACCGCTGCGCGCGACGCATGCGCCGAGGTCGTGCTCGACTTGCTCGACGGTCGCATGCTGCTGCTCGCCACGCACGATGCCGCCGACGCTCAGGCTCTCGATATCTCTGACATCATCACGCTCTAAATACTAATTCAGCAACAAAATGATCCGTTTTCCTCCGTCCCCATGGGGTCGGCTGTGGTATTCTATCTGCGGGGTAATACTTAGGAATACCAAGTAATACCAACGCCGCAGAAACAAACTCCAGATGCGGGCCAATCGGGTTGCCTTCACAGCCCGTCGCCCAGCCGCGTGGCCCGCATCTATCCGCACCACCGTCGTTTCAAAAAGGAAGCGCCATGGCAGAACACATGACCCCGGTTGTCGCGAAGGTCTTGCCCGAGGAAAAGGCGGCCTTCGCGGCGGCAACCCAGCTCGTGGGCACCACACCGTCCAACGCCATCCGCATGTTTATCGCCGCGTTTAATCGCTGCGGCACCTTTCCGTTCGACATTTCGCCCAACGGGGCCTTTGGCACTGCGCCTGATTCTCATCAATAAGTGATCCGTTTTCCTCCATCCCCATGGGATCAGCTCTCTGCCGAGTTGTGGTAGAACTAGGGAACGGTTTTGAGGAGGTTGGCATGCTCAATGCGATGATTTGGGCGCTTGCCTGTTTTGGCGTCGTCGCTGCCGATATAGCCCTGAGCGTCGTTTTGTTCTCCGCCCTTGGCGTCGCATCGGTGTTCATGGGTTTTTCAATCGATGACCTCGACATTCAATTGCTTCAGGCCGTCGCGCAGACGGTATCGTTTTTGATGGCGCTGCTGTGGTGGCGTTATCTGTGGCCGCGCTCGTTTATGGTGCGCTGGCAGGGCGAGCGCCCGCTTGGCGGGGGAGCAGGCAAAGCATGGAGGCGCATCGCCTGCGTTATCGTGATCGGCCTTGCCCTGCAGGTGGTCGTTGGCTACGTGACCGACGCCGTGCTGTCGCTGTTGCCCGAGGCGGCGGCCGATTACAGCGAGCTTGTCGAGGAGACGGGCATGGGCGACACGAGCTATCTGGCCGTCCTGACCACGGTGCTCGGCGCTCCGTTTTGCGAGGAACTGCTGGTGCGCGGTATCATTTTTGAGTTTTCGCTCCGAGCGTTTAACCCGCAGTGCCGTCCGCTCTGGAAACGCCGGCGCCGCGCGAACGCGCAAGACGGCGCCATGGTGCCCTGGGCGGCGCCGGACAAGCGAGGCATCGCCGCGGCGATTGTGCTGCAGGCGGCGGTCTTTGGCTTTATGCATATGAACTGGGTGCAGGGCTGCTACGCCGGCGCCGCCGGTCTGGTCTTTGGCTGGGTGCTCGTGACCACCGGAAAGCTCCGCTACACGATTCTGCTGCACTTTGCCTTTAACGCCGGGTCGTACCTCATGGGCCTGCTGTGGTTTGTGAACACGCCGCTCGACGTGATAATCACGGTCGCGATCGCCGGCGTGATCCTGGTGGAGGCAATGCGCTCGCTGCGCCAAGCGTGTGGGATGGACGCAGCGAGTGCACCACTTCGCTAGTTGCGGCGACCGCCTCCGTTGGCACCCTGACGCCCCTGAGCTGCGCGGTTGCGGCCTGCGGTGTTCTGCGCGCGCGACATGCCGCCGTGACCCTTGCTGCCCTTAGGCCCCTTGCCAGCGCCGGCGTCACCGTGCGGCTTGCCGCCCTTCTTGCCGGTGCCATGCCCACCGCCAGCAGACGTCTCGCCCGGGCGCGGCGGTACGGGACGGATCAGGCAATGCTTGGTGTAGCCGATCAGGTCACGACGCCCGGCTTTTTCCAGCGCCTCGCGCACGAGCTTGTAGTTCTCGGGCTTGCGATACTGGATGAGCGCGCGCTGCATGGCCTTCTCGTGCGGGTCGCGCGCTACATAGATCGGCTCCATGGTGCGCGGGTCCACGCCGGTGTAGTACATGCAGGTCGACATGGTGGACGGGGTGGGGTAGAAGTCCTGCACCTGCTCGGGCATGTAGCCCATGTCGCGCACGGCCTCGGCAAGGTCCACGGCTTCCTTCATCGTCGAGCCGGGGTGGCTCGAGATCAGATACGGCACTACGTACTGCTTGAGTCCGTATTCGCGGTTCAAGCGCTCAAATTTGCGACAGAACGCATCGTAGACGGCGCGGCTCGGCTTGCCCATCACGGAGAGCACCGCGTCGCTCACATGCTCGGGCGCCACGCGTAGCTGGCCCGAGACATGGTGCTCCAGCAGCTCGCGCAAAAACTCGTCCGAGGCATCGGCCATGGTGTAGTCAAAACGGATGCCGCTGCGGACGAAGACCTTCTTGACGCCCGGCAGCTGGCGCAGGTCGCGCAGCAGCTGCGTGTAGCCGCTCTCGTCGACCACCATGTTCTTGCACACGCTCGGCCATAGGCAGCGCTTGTTCTTGCACACGCCATGTTTGAGCTGCTTGTCGCAGGCCGGGCGGCTAAAGTTGGCCGTCGGTCCGCCCACATCGTTGATGTAGCCCTTAAACTCGGGGTCGTGTGTGAGCAGCTCGGCCTCGCGCATGATCGAGTCGTGGCTGCGCATCTGCAGCACGCGGCCCTGGTGGAAGGTCAGCGCGCAAAACGAGCACTCACCAAAGCACCCGCGGTTGGAGCTGATTGAAAACTTGATCTCGGCAAAAGCCGGCACGCCGCCCGCTGCGTCGTAATCGGGATGCCAATCGCGTGCGTAGGGGAGTTCGGCCACCTCGTCCATCTCGTCGGTGGTAAGCGTCGCGGACGGCGGGTTCTGCACCACATAGACGCTGTTGGGGTAGGGTTCTACCAGGCGATGCCCGGTGATGGGGTCCATGTTCTGCTGCTGCACGTTAAAGCTGCGCGCGTAGTTGAGCTTATCGGCGGCAAGGTCGTCCCAGCTGGGCAGCAGGTCGTAGTCGTAGACCTCGTCGAGCGAGCTGGTGCGGTAGACGGTGCCGTTGATATAGGTGATCTGATCGATGGGCAGGCCCGCGTCGAGCGCATCGGCGATCTCGACGATCGCGTGCTCGCCCATGCCGTAGATGAGGATGTCGGCGCCCGAATCGAGCAGCACCGAGCGCTTGAGCTTATCCTGCCAGTAGTCGTAGTGGGCCAGGCGGCGCAGACTCGCCTCGATGCCGCCGATGATGATGGGGGCGTCCTTGAACGTCTGGCGGATGAGGTTGCCGTAGACCGTGACGGCACGATTGGGGCGGTGCCCCTCCTCGCCACCGGGGGTATAGGCGTCGGTGTGGCGGCGGTGCTTGGTCACCGAATAGTGGTTGACCATGGAGTCCATGTTGCCGGCACTGACGAGAAAGCCCAGGCGCGGCTCGCCGAGCACCGTGATGCTGACGGGGTCGGTCCAGTCGGGCTGGCAGACGATGCCCACTTTGTAGCCGTGCGCGTCGAGTACGCGGCTGACGATGGCCATACCAAAGCTGGGGTGGTCCACGTAGGCGTCGCCACAGATATAGACGAAGTCGCACTGGTCCCAACCGCGCGCGTCCATATCGGCGCGGCTGACGGGGAGGAACTTATCGCGGCCCGGGCGCCAGGGGCGGGTGGGCGTCGCTTGGGAATGCTTGGCGCGGGCGACCGTGGCCTGCGCCTTGCCGCCGAGCTTTTGCTGCTGGCCCTGTTTGCCCTGCTGTCCGCGTTGGCTGTTCTGAGCGTGCTGAGGCTTTTTTGCCACGATCCCTCCCGGTGTCTGTATGCTGCACGTAATTGTAACCAGTCTTTTTGGGACGGAGCTAAAAAGACTGGTGGAGTACACGAGGCGTCGGGCGTCGGGTGTGGCGCCGCGCCCGCCGTTTGTTTCCAGACTGTGTATCTGCGCGTTGGGGAGCCCGTCTCGCGCGCATGCCATGTTGTCAATGGGTTACAGTATGAACGGCGGCTATGTTTCCGCCAACGCACGAGAGGGTCGTCAACAAGGAGGATGCACGACGATGCAACGTGCCAAGCAGATATCGGAGTCCATCGAGCTGGGCATCATCTTGGCGCTCGCCGGTGGCTTTATGGACGTTTATTCGTACATTGGGCGCGATCATGTTTTTGCTAACGCGCAGACGGGCAACATACTGCTGGTGGGCGTGAGCATCTCGGAGGGCAATTGGGCACTTGCGGGGCGCTACTTCTTCCCTGTGGTGTCGTTTGCCGTGGGCATTATGCTTGCCGACCTGGTACACGAACGGTTTGGCAGCGTGATTCACTGGCGCCAAGTGACGGTGTTCTTTGAAGCCGTCATCTTGCTGGGCGTGAGCTTTATCCCCGGTGGCGGTTACAACCTGCTCGCCAACTGTCTCACGTCGTTTGCCTGCGGCATGCAGGTTGAGAGCTTCCGCAAGATCCATGGTCACGGCATTGCCACGACGATGTGTATCGGCAACCTCCGTAATGCCTTGCAAAACGTGGACGACTACATCATCACCCATAGGCGTGGCTTTTTGGAAAACGGCCTGCTGTACTTTGGCGTGATCTTTACCTTTGTGTTTGGCGCCGTGCTGGGCAATTGGTGTATTGAGCGCATGGGCCTGCACGCCATTGCGGTGGCGAGCGTGCTGCTGTTTGTCGCGTTTGCCATCATGTTCATCGACCGCGAGCGCGACTTGCGTTTTCGCTGGAAGGTTGCGGCCGAGGCTTGGAAAGAGGGCTGCCGAAAGTAACCGAATGCGGCAGAGGGGTTGTTCCTTTGCCGCATTATTTTTCATCTTCTGTTGAAACGCTTTAACAACTTTGACGTTCTCGCGCGTTTTTTGTTTCAAAAGCGTTAGGATGGGACTTATAGCGCGGGGCGTAATGGATGCCCCGCACACGATGGGAGGCTATCAATGGCTAATCGTTTCGTTCTCAATACCATCTCTTATCATGGTTCCGGCGCCATCAAGGAGATCCCCGGCGAGCTCCAGCGTCGTGGCTACAAGAAGATCTTCGTCTGCTCCGACCCCGATCTGGTCAAGTTTGGCGTTACCGCTAAGGTGACCGACGAGCTCGACGCCGCCGGCATCGCTTGGAGCCTCTACTCCGAGATTAAGCCCAACCCCACCATCCAGAACGTCAAGGACGGCGTCGAGGCCTTTAAGGCCGCCGAGGCTGACGCTATCGTGACCATCGGTGGTGGCTCCTCCATGGACACCGCCAAGGCTATCGGCATCATCATCAACAACCCCGAGTTCGCCGATGTCCGCAGCCTCGAGGGCGTTGCTCCGACTAAGAACCACGCTGTGTTCACCATCGCCGTGCCGACGACCGCCGGTACCGCTGCCGAGGTAACCATCAACTACGTCATCACCGACCCCGAGAAGGTCCGCAAGTTCGTGTGCGTCGACACCAACGACGCCCCTGAGGTCGCCGTCGTCGACCCCGACATGATGGCTTCCATGCCCGCCGGCCTGACCGCTTCCACTGGCATGGACGCTCTGACCCACGCCATCGAGGGCTACACCACCAAGGGCGCTTGGGAGCTCTCCGACATGTTCCACTTTGAGGCTATTAAGCTGATCAGCGAGAACCTGCGCGACTCCGTTGCCGAGGCCAAGTCCGGCCAGCCCGGCTCCGGCCGCGAGGGCATGGCTCTTGGTCAGTATGTCGCCGGCATGGGCTTCTCCAACGTTGGCCTGGGCATCGACCACGCCATGGCTCACACCCTGTCCGCTCACTACGACACTCCGCACGGCGTCGCTTGCGCCATGCTGCTGCCGATCGCCATGGAGTTCAACAAGCCGGTTTGCGCCGAGCGCCTGGCCAAGGTCGCCGTCGCCATGGGCGTTGACACCACGGGCATGAGCACCGACGAGGCCGCCGACGCCGCCATCGCCGCCGTTAAGCAGCTCTCTGCCGACGTGAACATCCCGCACGTCTGCGAGGCCATGAAGGCCGACGAGATCGAGGTCCTGGCCAAGGACGCCATGGCCGACGCCTGCTTCCCGGGCAACCAGCGCGAGGCGACGCTCGACGACGTCATCGAGCTCTTCAAGAAGATCTGCCCGGCTGCCTAACATGGTTCGGCGGGCCCCTGCCCGTTAGCCCCAGAATCGTCCTCGGACATGTCGGAGGCCCCGCTGCGCACTACGTGCGGCGGGGCCTCCTTCTGTCCTGCGGAAAGATTCTGGGGCTAACGGGCAGGGGCCCGCCGGCTCGTTATCGTGGCGGGCGCTGCTCTGGGAAGCTCGATGGGTTGTCTCGCTAGGTAAATAATTGTGCGTGGTGGTATTGTTGCTGTGGGTTTAATTCGATATGAAAGGGTGACTTTGGTGTCCAAGATGGATTCTACGCTCTCCTATATTACTGACCAGTTGAAGGCGCTGACTTCTATTGCTTCACCTACGGGCTATACCCGTGCGGCGACTGATTATCTAATGGAAACGTTGCGCGAGATGGGGTTTGGGCCCGAGCGTTCCAATAAGGGCAACGTGTTGGTTGAGCTTGGCGGCGAGGGCGAGCCGCTCGTATTGGCGAGCCATGTCGATACCCTGGGCGCCATGGTGCGCTCCATCAAGGACAATGGTCGCTTGCGTCCCACGACGCTCGGCGGGCATCAGTGGTCTACGGCCGATGGCGAGAACTGCACCGTTTACACGCGCGATGGCAATGTCTACACGGGTGTGGTTCTCAACACCGAGCCTTCGGCGCATGTGGCCGATGAGCCGGTCAAGACCATCGAGAAGAACATGGAGATCTTGCTCGACGAGAACGTCGATAGCAAGGACGATGTGCTCGAGCTGGGTATTCAGACGGGCGATATCATCGCTATGGATCCGCGTACCACGGTGACGGAGAGCGGCTACATCAAGAGTCGCTTCCTGGATGACAAGCTGTCGGCGTCGATTCTGCTGGGTTTGGCTCGCGCCGTTGCCGACGGCGAGGTGACCCTTTCGCGCAAGGTATCGCTGCTCTTTACCGTGTACGAAGAGGTCGGCCACGGCGGTGCCTTCGTGCCGGCCGACACGCGCGAGATGATCAGCGTTGACATGGGCTGCGTGGGCGACGACCTGGGCTGCACCGAGCGCATGGTGTCGATTTGCGCCAAGGATTCGGGCGGTCCGTACAACTACGACCTGGTAACCACGCTGTCCAACATCGCGCGCGAGCTGGAGCTCGATTACGCCATCGACGTGTATCCGCACTACGGCTCCGACGTCGAGGCCACGCTCTCGGCCGGCTACGACATTCGCCATGGCCTGATCGGCCCCGGCGTGTACGCGAGCCACAACTACGAGCGCAGCCACATCGACGGTGTGCGCAACACCTACGAGCTCGTCCGCGCCTACGTCCAGCGCTAGGGAAGTAGTTTGCGACTCGGCTGACCAATCGCTAAGGCCCGATTTCTCGGGCCTTTTTTCGCCTTAGGTCGTTTAGTATTATGATGTATGTAATATGTTAACTAAACGCGTAAATTACTTAACGAGGTGATGCGGCATATGAATACATCTGAGTACTTATCTATGGGTGATGCCGCCCGCCTGTTGGGCGTTACGAAAGCCCGCATATCGCAACTTGCCGCATCGGGAACGCTCGCGTGCGATATTGTGGGCGGACGGAAGATGGTTGAGTATGATTCTGCGCTCGCTTATCAAAAGGTCCGCAAACGTGGACGCCGTCCTGCGGCCGATGTGGGGCGCAAGTTTACGCTGATGTCGGCCGACCATGAGGTCGCGCATGTCTCATTTGATCCGACACGTGAGTTTCCCTTCGAAATCGCCGAGGTGCTCGATGCGCAGAGGATGCCGTTTGGCACGTGCTCGAGTTCTTCTCCTACGGTGAATAAACGGGAGCTCAACGTGTGGTGGAGCCATCGGTCGGTGCCCGATGTTCGCCCCGGGCTTATCTCGCGCTACCGCGAGCTGGGAATTGTCAACGGCGTTGAGGCACCGGTTCAGTGCCTGGGCCTCTCGCTTTCGGATTGCTATTGGCTGCGGCCGGCAGAATGCGACGGGCTCGAATGGCGAAACCTCAATTACTTCGAGAATGATTTTGAGCGATCGGCGCCCGAGGGGCGTTCGGGTTGGCTGGAGGGCATCGGTCTTAAAAATCCCGACAACACATCCGAGGGCGAGCTTCCTAAATCGTGGATGATTCGCAACGGTGTTCGCGTTCTGGTCAAGGGGTGCGGCATGGACGACCAACGGCCCTTTAACGAGGCGGTTGCAACGGCTCTGCATCGTCGCTTGCTTTCCAAGGGGGAGTTTGTTCCTTACACGGTTGAGCGCATGTTCGATGGCCCTGTGTGTCTGTGCGACGACTTTCTTGACGGCCGCGAGGAATATGTTCCGGCTGTTTACGTTAAGAACGCCCTTGGTGGCCAGCGAGGAAGTTCGACGTACGACCGGTACTGCCGCTTTCTTGGTAAGCATGGAGCAGACGAGGCTGCCGTGAGAAGGTCTATGTCGCAGATGATCGTTTGCGATGCCCTTTTGGCCAACAGCGATCGCCATTGGCGAAACTTCGGCATCATCCGCAATGTCGACACCCTGGAGATAAAACCTGCTCCGCTGTTCGATAGCGGCAACTGCCTGTGGTACAACGTACCAACTGCCGTGCTCGCAGCTGGGGAGTTTGGGTTTTCCGCTAAGCCGTTTGGGCCCGACCCTTCCGTCCAGCTGGCGCTTGCGGATTTGCTCGATTGGTTCGATTCATCGCGGCTCAACGGATTTGTTGATGAGGCGATCGAGATTCTTTCGCAGAGCAAATGGGCCACGGCGGAGGGTCGACTCGAGGCCATCCGCCGCGGCCTCGAGCGTCGCGTAATCGAGGTTGGTGCCGCTGTTGAGGTACTTCGACACGTGCAGCGATAAACCCGCGGCTACTTAAGTGCGCCGGTCACGGTGCCGCCGCCCAGGACGATGTCGCCGCGATAGACTACAACGGCTTGGCCGGGGGCGATGGCGCGCTGCGGCTCGTCAAAGGTCAGCAACATTTGCCCGTCTTCGCCGCACGTAAGGATCGCTGCCTGGTCTTTCTGTCGGTAGCGGTACTTGGCGCCCACGCGGATGCCGCCGGCATCCAGCTCGGCCTCCATGCGGTCGGCAGGGGCGCTCCAGATCCAGTCGTTGGCCGTGAGCGCCGTGGCCGTCAGGTCCTCTGCCTCGCCCAGATGCACGGTGTTGTTGACGGCGTCGACACCCGTTACGTACACGGGATGCGCCATCGCGACGCCCAGGCCCTTGCGCTGGCCGATGGTGTAGCGCAGCGCGCCGTTGTGGCGCCCGACCACGCTGCCGTCGCGCCACATAATGTCGCCCGGTGCAGCGGGATGTCCGCAACGGCGCTCGATATAGCCCGCGTAGTCACCGTCTGGAATAAAGCAGATATCCTCGCTTTCGGCCTTCTTGGCGTTGATGAAGCCCTGCTCGGCGGCAATCCGGCGCACGTTGCGCTCCTTGTCCAGACCCGCCAGCGGAAAAATCGTGCGCGCCAGACGCTCCTGCGTAAGCGAATACAAAAAGTAACTCTGGTCCTTTTTGGGGTCCTCGCCGCGATGCAGCTGCCAGGTGCCGTCTGCCGCCTGGCTTGTTTTGGCGTAATGGCCCGTGGCGATGTAGTCGCAGCCCATGTCCAGCGCTGCATCGAGCAGCGCGCCAAACTTAATATGGCGGTTGCAGATGATACACGGATTGGGCGTCAGCCCCTCCTGGTAGGCGTTCATAAAACGCTCGACAACGTTGCGGTCGAAGGTTTGCTGCAAGTCGAGCACGTGATGGGGTATCCCCAGGCGCTCGGCGACGGCCTTTGCATCGGCGATGTCGTGGTCGACCTTACTCATGCCCGTGGCGGGATCGGGCGCGGGGCAGGTGAGGCGCATGGTGGCACCGACACATTCGTAACCCTGACTTTTGAGCAGATACGCGGTCACGCTGGAATCGACGCCGCCGCTCATGGCGACGAGCACGCGCTTGTTGTGCATGGGGAGGTTCTCCTTGGTGGCATGTGGCCAAAAAAGAAAAGCGGCGCGGGAGGCTGGTTCCGCGCCGCAGGCATTGTAGCAAGTTCGGGCGTCCTGTGGGACACCCTGTTGGGATGAGCTCAGGCTGCCAGAAGAGAGGGGAGACCGGCGTGCCTTGGACTCGTTCTAAGAACGAGAGCTCTAGTCCTGGAAGAGTGCCGTGGACAGGTAGCGCTCGCCGGTGTCGGCGAGCAGCGCCACGATGGTCTTGCCCTCGTTCTCGGGGCGCTTGGCCAGCTGCAGTGCGGCCCACACGGCGGCGCCGGACGAAATGCCCACGAGCACGCCCTCCTTGTGGCCCACGGCGCGGCCGGTGGCAAAGGCGTCGTCGTTCTCGACGGGGATGATCTCGTCGTAGACCTGGGTGTCGAGGACGTCGGGCACAAAGCCGGCACCGATACCCTGGATCTTATGCGGGCCGGCCTGGCCCTTGGAGAGCACCGGGGAGGTGGCGGGCTCGACGGCGACGACCTGAATCTCGGGGTTTTGCTCCTTGAGGAACTCGCCCACGCCGGTCACGGTGCCGCCGGTGCCGACGCCGGCGACGAAGATGCCGACCTTGCCGTCGGTGTCGTCCCAGATCTCGGGGCCGGTCGTGGCCTTGTGAATGGCCGGGTTCGCGGGGTTCACAAACTGGCCGGCGATGATGCTGTTGGGGGTCTCCTTCTGCAACTCTTCGGCCTTGGCGATAGCGCCCTTCATGCCTTTGGAGCCGTCGGTGAGCACGAGCTGCGCACCGTATGCCTGCATCAGCTTGCGGCGCTCGACGGACATGGTCTCGGGCATGGTGATGATCACCTTGTAGCCGCGGGCCGCCGCCACCGAAGCGATGCCGACGCCGGTGTTGCCGCTCGTGGGCTCGATGATGGTGTAGTCGCCACCGCGCACGAGCTTGCCGGCCTTCTCGGCCTCGTCAATCATGTTCTTGGCGACGCGGTCTTTGACGGACCCGGCGGGGTTGAAGTATTCCAGTTTGACGAGCACACGGGCCTTGAGGTCCTCGTCGGCCTCGAAGTGGGTGAGCTCCAGAAGCGGGGTGTGGCCGATAAGCTGATCGATGGACGTGTAAACATTGCTCATGGTGAACCTCCAAAGTGTTCAAATGACTGGATACCGTGTGGTTTTACGGTGTGTGTGGCAGCGAAACCCACAAACCCTATAGGTTGTTCGTTTTGCTGTTGGCAAGCATAGTAGACAGTAAAGCCTAGTAACGCAATAGGAAATAGAAGATTATTACGAGTCGATTAACCATCTTGACGGGAATAGGTATTTTTAAAACCAATTTTTCGGCTAGAATTTCTACGAATTAAAAGACCGAAAGGCAGCTATATATATGTTGGTTTCCACAAAGGGCAGATATGCCCTGCGCGTTATGGTCGACCTGGCCGAGCACCAGGCGACAGGCCGTATCCCGCTTAAAGAGATTGCGGCGCGTCAGGGTATTTCGGAGAAGTACCTCGAGAATATTCTGGCTACGCTCGTGCGCGCCAACATGCTCTCGGGCATGCGCGGCAAGGGCGGCGGCTATGTGCTCACGCGCCCGCCCGAGCAGTACACGGTGGGCGAGATCTTGCGCCTGACCGAGGGCAGTCTGGCGCCGGTCGCCTGCCTGGATGGCGACTGCAAGGGTTGCTCGCGCTCTGACGAGTGCCCCACGCTCGACGTGTGGAAGAACCTGGACAAGCTTATCAACGACTACCTCGACGGTGTGACGCTCGATCAACTTGTCGCTCCCAACGAAGGCTACGACTACGTGATCTAGCCCACCTGCCATTTGGGGACGGGGTGGAAATGGCAGATTCTCTCGCCCTTTGAGACTTGGCAAATAAGAAGGCCGCCCATTTTTGTGATGGGCGGCCTTCGTTTTGGGCTGTTGAGACGGGCGCGGCCGGAATGGCCGTTTTAGCCCTCGGCGATGCTGTCGAGGATGCTGCGCATGATGGACACCAGGATGCTGCCCATGAAGGCCGATCCAAAGCTGGCGATGGAGATACCCGCGCCCAGCAGATTGACCGACAGATAGCTGGCCAGCTCGAGCATAAAGCTGTTGACTACGAGCTGAAAAATACCCAGCGTAATGATCGTGAGCGGCAGCGAGATAACCGTCAGGAACGGCTTGACGAGCGAATCGACGATGTTCAGGAACAGTCCCACGAAGGCGAAACAGACCCAGGCCTCGGCAAAACCGAAGGGCTGGATGCCGGGGACGAGGAACGTGGCAATCGCGATGGCGATCGAGGTAAAGAGCCAGTTAAGCATAAAGCGCATGGTGTGAATCCTTTCTTGCGCAGGGTGCGTCGGCGTCGCGTGAAGCGGTTTGCTGCGGCAGCTTGGACGGCCGCTCGGGTGTGCCGCCTTGTTCGGCCGCCCATTGTCTCAGATATTCGTGGAGCTTACGTGCGCATTCGGTTTCAAAACGGCGTTCGTCCTGAAAACGCGCCGCTGGCAGAGAGTCTTGTCGCTTTAGTTTGGTGGTGTGCTACACTGCTACGGGCAAAAGCCACAGGCGTTGCCCTATTGCATAGAACGGGCGAACGATGCCCGATGTCAGTATCAACTTCGATGCCTTATGGCGGGTTTGGCGGTGATCGATGAATATCGAGAACATGTTTGACAAGCCTGATGTCAAGCAGCTGGTCCACGCATTTAGTCTTTTGGATGACGAGAAGGATATCCAGGCTTTTTTGACCGATATCTGCACGCCGCGCGAGATCTGCGATCTTTCGCAACGTCTGCAGGTTGCGCGTTATCTGGATGAGGGCGAGCCTTATGTTGAGGTTCAGGCCCGCACCGGCGCTTCGTCCACTACGGTGAGCCGCGTTTCAAAGGCACTCAACGGCGAGTACGGTGGCTATCGCAAGATCCTCATCAAGCTGGAGGATGGCGAGTAGGCCAGCGGCAACAAACGAATTGCGCAGAACCGTCCCTTCGGGGGCGGTTTTTTGATCCTTTGGGGACGGAGGAAAACGGATCACTGGGTTAGACTGACCTCCTCGGTGATCCATTTTCCTCCGTCTCCAAGGGGTCAAATCTGTTGGCGTGGGGCAAATCTGTCCGCGCGGGCGGGTAGGATGGAAACATTGAATATTGCGAACGGTTTGAGTGGAGGACCATGCCTGTTCGAATCTATACCACCAACGCCGGCGCGGATTTGAGCGATGCCGAGGCGGCGCTGCTTGCCGACCTTATTGCCCGCCACGGGCGTGCCGTGCTGCTGGCGCCAACGTTTGCCGAGCTCGACCTGTGCCGTCATGATGCGGCGGAAGCCGGCGTTTCGCTGGGTATTGACTACAAGACGCCTACATCGTGGCTTCGCTCGCTTTGGGAGCTTTTGGGCGACGGGCGCGGTTTCGTCGACAACCTGCAGCGCCAGATGCTGTTTTCGGACATGGTAGCGCGCCTCGACGACGCCGACCTGCAGCCGCTTTCGCGCAGCCAGGGCACGGTGCGTATGCTCGCGCGTATGGCTCGCGATGTGCTGCCGGGTGTGGCAGGGACAGGCGCCGAGCGTTGCTGCGACAACGTTTGCAAGCCCAAGCCCAAAAGCGACGCCGAGGCTCGCGTGTTTGAACTTTTGTGCGCCTATGCGCGCGGTTTGGACCGTCGAGATATGGTCGAGCCCTGCGAGGCGGCTGACATTATGGCCGGCGCTTTGGCCGACAACCTGCCGGGGTGCGCCCGCGCCGTTTGCGTGTGCGGCGTCACGTCATTTACGTATAGCCTGCTCGAGCTGCTGTCCGCCGTGGCAAACAACGGGGGAGAGGTTGTCGTGCTGCTTGCCCGCGAGCAAGCGGCGATGCGCGAGGAGCTTGCCGCGGCATTTGATGTCCGCGGTGTGCTGTTTGAGATCGCGCCGCTGGGGGAGGGCGCCGCCGCGCCCCAGACTGCCTCCAAGTCCGCTGCTCAGCCTGCCTTTATTGAGGTCGCCGGCCCCCATGCCCGTGCCCATGCTTATGCGGACGTCATCGATAAGTTGGTGAAAGCGCACAAGGAGTCCAAGGACGATAAAGCTGCTGCAACACCCGCCGACCCCGTACGCGTGCTCGTTGTTTCTGCCCGGGCACCCCAGCTGTTCGGCGAGCTTGCCGCTCGTTTGGCGGCGCGCCACGTTGCTGCCGAGACGGCCGAGTTCACGGCGTTTTCCCAATCCATTGCGGGCAGGCAGTTCACGGCGCTCGCCAACCTGATCGAGCGTATGAAGGCCGCCGACGAAGGGGCAGCTTCTAAGACTGAGTGGTGGCCCGCTCCGGAGCTTACCGACTGGATTTACAGCCCGCTTTCGGGTGCCGACGCCGCCAGCGCGCGCACGTTCGACAAGAATATGCGACTGTCGCGCAGCAAGACCACTGCGGGCGTCAAGAGCCTGCTGCAGAGCGTGCAGGGCCAGGTGAGGGGCGCGCGTAAAGCGGCGAGCGACGAGAACTGGTTTAAGAACGTGCCGTGCGTGATCTCGGACGTGTTCCAGGCGCTGTGGCGCGACAAACCCGTGACGGCGCTCAAGGCCATGCTTGCCGTTGCCGAGGCACTGCCCGATCGCGCACTTGGCGGTCTCGACGGTCAGGCCCGTCGCCAGGCGGAGGTGGCCCTGCTGCGCCACGTCATCGACATCCTTATGAATGGCGCCCGTGCGCTCGACGTGTCGCAGGCCGCGACCGTGCCCGTGCTCGATGACATTCGAACCAAGGTGGACAAGCGTAGCGCCGCCTACGATTACGAGACCTACGAGGTTGACCGTGCGCCACGCGCCCAGGTTCGCTTTGCTTCGCTTGCCGATGCGGCGGCTCTGCGCCCCGGCAGCTACGATGCCGGGCTGTTTGCCGATGTCGATCTGGACAGCTATCCGCTCTCACACGAAGAGGGGCCGCTGACCACGCTGACGGCGAGCCTCGGTCGCGAGGGCGTGACGCTTGAGCCTGCGGCCTTGCTGCGCGCACGCTTTGGCCGCGCGATACAAGCGTCGCGCGGTCCGGTTGCGCTTGCCCGCGTGACGCACGATCGCCAGGCGCGCGAGTGCTACCCGGCTGCCGTGTGGACCGAGTTGCGGGCGCATGCCGAGGCCGCTAACGATGCTAAGGCCGCTGACGCCGACAAGGCCGCTGACGACGCTAAGGCCGTTGGCGCCGACAAGGCGAAGTGCGTGGGTGAGGGCGATATCGTAAGGGACTTCGATCCCGCGGCAGGCGAAGGTCTTAGGCGCGAGCGCGTGACCTGCGAAGCTCCTCAGCATCTGAGCGATGAAGCCATTCCGTATCTGGTCCTGCGCCGTCGCGATGGCGAGGGCGAGGATGCGCCGCTGGTGCCGCGCCTGACGTCTGCCTCGCAGATCGAGGCCTATTCGACCTGCCCGCTGTGCTGGTTCGTCTCGTATCGCGTCAAACCCCAGTCGATCGACGCCGGCTTTGGCAACATGGAGAAGGGCAACTTTGTCCATGACGTGCTGGAGCACTTGCATGCCCGTCTGCCCCAGGAGGGCATGGAGCGCGTGACGCCCGAGAACCTGCCACGTGCTCAGGAGCTGCTGCACGAGGTCTTTGCCGAGACCCTGGCCGAGCACGCCGGCAAGCGCGGTACCGAGGGCCCGCTGGTGCCGCTCTCTCCAGTGGAGGAGCGCCAAGTGGCCGAGATTTTGCCGCAGCTGGAGGGCGTGCTTGCCTATGAAGCCGAGGCGCTCGCGCCCTTCGCGCCGCGCTACCTGGAGTTTGCGTTCAACGAGCTCCAGGTCGAGTATGCCGGCTGGCCGCTTGGCGGGCGCATCGACCGCGTGGACGTGGACGCCGAGAATCGCGCCGTGGTAATCGACTACAAGCATCGCACGGGCGTTGAGGAGTTTAAGCTCGCCGACCCTACGGTGCGCGACGAGGAATCAGGCACGGCGCCCATCGACGATCCGCGGTGGCTGCCGCCCCATACCCAGACGCTTATCTATGCGCAGGCTATGCGCCGGGCGCTGGATCTGGACACCCGCGCGGCGCTCTATTTTTCGACCAAGGGCGGCAAACCGGCGCTGCGAGGCGCCGCGAGTGCCGAGCTGCTCGAGGAGGAGCGTGGTGACGGCCGCATCCCGGGGCTTAAGAAGGGCTTTCCCGGCGAGGGCGGCAGCATGGACTTCGACGCCCTGCTCGATCGCGTGGAGGACGGCATCGCCGAGCGCCTGCGCGAGCTCGAGGCAGGCAACGTTGCCGCCGTCGACCCGGCGTCGACGCAGGCCGCGCATGCGCGCTGCTCGTATAACCACGAAGGAACGTTTGTAAGGAGGGACGTGTAGACCATGGATCTTTCGACTTTGATGCCGCAACAACTGCAAGTCGTCAAAACGCTCGACCGCCCGCTGTTTGTCTCGGCAGGTGCCGGCTCGGGCAAGACCTTTACCCTCACGCGCCGCATCGTCTATGCGCTCTCGCCCGAATCCGGTCCGTTTGTCGAGCATCTGGATCAGGTGCTCGCCATTACCTTTACCAAAGATGCCGCGGCCGAGATTCGCGACCGCGTGCGTCGCGCGCTTATCGAAGAGGGTATGGACGAGGAGGCCCTGACCGTCGACGATGCGTGGATCTCGACCATTCACGGCATGTGTTCGCGCATCCTGCGCGCGCATGCGTTGGAGCTGGGCATCGATCCCGAGTTCACGGTGCTTACCGATACCGATGAGCTTATGGATCAGGCTGTTGAGCATGTGCTGGCCCGAGCGACGGCGCCCGATGCCGCCCCCGAGCTCGCCGCTTCGCTTAAAAGCCTCTACGCCTGGTATCCCATGGCAGGCGAGGGTGGCCTCTTTGGCGCCGGCACCACCATCAAGGGCCTGGTGCGTGAGCTGCTGGAGCTCTCGAGCCAGCTGCCGGGCGGTATGGACGACGTGTGCGTGGCGCGCGGCCAGGCCGATACCTCGGCACTCGCCGATGCCTATCGTGCGGCGCTGGGCGCAAGCAAGGCCGCGACCGAGAAAGCGCAGGTGGCACTCGATGCCATCGACGCGTTTGAGGCGAGCGGCAAAACCATGGAGGATGCGGCGCGACTCATGATGTCGTGCAGCATGCCTCGGGCGAGCAAGGCGTTTCCTAAGGAGCAGGTGGAGCTGCTCAAGGCCGAGGCCGCCGATGCATTTATCAATATCGTGCTTGCCTGCGGCGGTCCGGCGCTCGATGCGCTGGTGGGGCTTGCTCGTGCTGTGGAGGCTGAGTATCGCGCGCTGAAGGCCGGCCAGTCCGCGCTCGATAACAACGACCTACTGCGTATGGCGTACGAGGCGCTGCGCGACTATCCGGCTATTCGAGCGGCCTATGAGGGCCGCTTTAAGATGGTCATGATCGACGAGTTCCAGGATACCGACCAGATGCAGGTCGATTTGATCCGTTACCTGACGGGCGCGGGGGAGCGCGCACTGTGCACCGTAGGCGATGCGCAGCAGTCGATCTACCGCTTCCGTGGTGCCGAGGTCGAGGTGTTCCGTCGCCAGGAGCGCAAGGTGGGTTCGACGACGGCGTCCGAGACGGTCGCCACGTCCGATGCCCCCGCCGGCGAGCTCGTCAAGCTTGTACGCAACTTCCGCAGCCACGACGAGGTGCTGCGCTATGTGGCGCGCGTCTTTGACGGCGACACCGGTGGTTTGATGCAGGGGTTCTTGGATCTTGAACCGAGCGACGAACGCGAGGACAAGCTCAAGGCGAAGGCATCGCGCCGCCAGGCGATCTTCGTTGCCGGTGACAGTACGCAGGAGCGAACGCAGGCGAAAGCTCGTGCGATTGCGGAGCGATTCCAAGCACTCGTTAAAGCGGGCCAGCCCCAGGGCAGCATGGTCCTGCTGCTGGGCCGCATGACCAACGCCGATGTCTATGCGCAGGCCTTCCGCGACCAGGGGCTCGACTGCGTCATCGCGGGCGGCTCGGTCTTTGCCCAGGCTGCCGAGGTCCAAACGGTGCGTGCTCTGGTGTGCGCGCTTGCTAACCCGGCCGATACGGCGCAGGGTCTTATGCCGCTGCTGGCCTCGCCGATGTTTGCGCTCGGCGGTCAGGAGTTCCTGGCGCTGGCGACCAAGCTGGACGACCAGACGGGGGAGACCTCGCGCCGCAACATCGACGTGGGCATCATGAGCGATTGCGATGTGCCGGGGCTGCGGGATCTGCCGCTGCTGACGCGCGCCCGCGAGGTGCTGCGCTATGCGCTTCGTCGCGTGGGGCGCGATTCGTTCGCCGCCATCGCGCGCGATACTGTCAACGCCTCCGGCTGGTTTGTGCGTCTGGCGCAGCGTGGTCCCGAGGGCAAGGCCATCGCCGCCAACGTGCTCAAGGCGCTCGACGCCGTGGCCGAGGCAGAGGCCGAGCTCGGCAATTCTCCGCGCTCCATCGCGCTCGCCTTCGACCGCTTCTTGGCGGGCAAGGAGGCCCCGGGCGCGCTCAACGAGGAGGGCGACGGCGCGGTGCGCATCATGACGGTGCATGCGTCCAAGGGTCTGGAGTATCCGGTCGTAGCGGTTGCCGAGTGTTTTGGCGTGCGCAAATCGTCCGGTGCGGCTCAGATGGGGCGTGTCGAGGGCGGAGCGCAGGTCGTGGCGCTGCCGGCACGCTTCGACGGCGTTAAACTCGCGGACGGCACGTTCGTGAAGGGCGATGACGTCAAAAAGCAGTTTGAGCACGCGTTTAAGGGCAAGGGCATGTCGCTGTGGCTGCCGCCAGAGCTCATGGAGGACGTCTGTGCGACGGGCTCTCCCGCCGAGGCATTTGCCCGCCTGCGTAACGACGACCTGCAGCTTTCGCTCGAGGAGCGGGCTCGCTTGCTCTATGTCGCCATGACGCGTGCGCGAGAGCTGGTCATTCTGGCGATGGATGCCGGCGTGAGCCGCGGCAAGGTGACGGCGCCGACCTTCGACGTCGAGACCGATCTGACCTATGACGTGCTGCGTCGTATTCTGCCTACCGACGCTCTGGACATGCCGCAGCTCGATGCCGACCGCCTGGTGTTCGACAACTCCAAGCCGGGCGACTACGAGCTCATTTCGCTTTCGGACTTTACCTTTGGCGAGCAGGCGTTTGAGGCCAACGCTTCGCTGGATGCCGAGGGCAGGCTTGTCCGCGGCGATGCGGAGCCGGAGGGCGCCGGTGCGGATGCCCGCGCCGCCGTTCCCGGCCCTGCCGACCCCGAGCCCGATGCGTTTGAGCTCGTGTATCCCCAGACGGTGGGCGTGCGCATGGGCGCCTGCCCGTATCCGGCGCGCGATTCGTACAGCTACTCGTCAATTGCCGCGGCGCTGCATGCCGAGTCCGAGGACCGTGCCGCCGAGGCACACACGCCCATGGACGAGGCCGGCGATGATGCGGAGTCGGATGGTTCCGAGATGACGGATGCAGGCGTGGCCGCCGTTGAGCCCGCCGGCAACCCCATGGCGCTGGGCTCGGCGTTCCATGCCGCCTGCCAGTGGCTGATCGAGATGGGTGCCGATGCGCTGCCCGCTGAGCGTGCCGATGCGCTGGCGCGCCTGTGGTGCCTGACGCCGGAGCAGCGCGAACGCTTCGACGTTGCCCTGGACCGCTGGCTCAAGTCGGCGGTCCGTGCCGAGCTGCTTGCCTGGCCGTGCATCCGTGCCGAGGTGCCGTTCTTCTCGCTGGGCTGCGAGGACGAGGACATCGCCCGCTACGGTGCATATGCCGAGGGCGCCATCGACGCCTTGGCGACGAACCCGGCGGATTCGTCACGCGCGCTGGTCATCGACTACAAGACGGGCGGCACACCGGACGAGACGCCGGAACAGCTGCGGGAGAAGCACGCCCTGCAGGCGCGCGTCTACGCCGATGTTCTGCACAAGGCGGGCTTTGAGGCCGTGACCGTCAAGTTCGTCCGCGCGGAGCAGGTCGACCCCGCCAACCCCTGCGAGCCCCAAGTGGTCACCTACAACCTTTAGCCCTCAACAACCTGCGGTGGAATCCCTATCGATTCCACCGCAGTCTTTTTGGGACGGGGCTTTTTTAGCTACTTTGGGCAAACCCACGCGGCCGCCCCGGATAAAGCCCTCAATCGTCCAAATAGCACCGCAACGCATGGGAGAGCCTGGGACGGTACAATAGCTCGAACGGTTCAAACGAATAAGGAGCCATATGCAGCTCACCAAAACGCTTGGGGTGACGCCGGAGGAGCTTTTTGACGCCCTAGCGGGGTCCATCATGCAGGATATCGAAAACGCCACGGGCAAGCGCTCCAGCCGCAACAGGCTCAACGGCAATAAGTACGAGAAGCGTGCCCAGGCCGCAAAAAGGCAAGGTAGCTCTTCATCGGAAACTGTGAACACTTCAGGCTTCGAGTCAGTAGCGAGCGGCCCGACAAAAGTAGTTGATGGAAGTGCCAAATGAATAAGAATGCCGCTACGCAACTGCACATCTATTCCGCCTTTTTCGTTCTCGCGGGATTTGTTTTAAATCGGGGAGTGTTTCTACTTTTCCTTGCGGAGAAAGGAATGTCTGTCACGGAAATCGCGCTTTATCAAGCCCTGTTTAACATTACAACGGTCGTCCTCGAGCTGCCAACAGGGCTGATAGGCGATTTCTTTGGAAAGAAGTTTTCGATTCAAGTGGGCGTGCTGCTGCTTTTCTTCCATACGGCTGGCATGCTGTTGCTCTCAGGTCCCTTTCTTGTCGTGCTTTCCCTTGTTGAGGCACTCGCCTACTCCCTTCAATCGGGATCCGAACAAGCTCTTTTATATGAAATTGCCCGGAATGCCGGTCAAGGAGAGCGTTTCCTCACCATCAACGCTCGGCTGCTTGCCGCGCAATCAATCGCTACGGGAATGGCGATTGTGCTCGGATCTTTCATTGCCCAAGTATCTTGGAGCGCCCTCTACGTATGTGTCTCCGTTTTCTATCTCCTGCAGCTTTTCCTTCTGTATCCCATTGAGAGGACGGAAGCGACCCGTTCTGAAAGCTCTGAAAAGGGAAGGTTTGACGCGGCCAAGATGTTCAGACGCGAAACCTGGCGTGTTGGAGAATCCGCTTTTGCGGTATTGCTTCTTCTAATCGGCACAAGCATGCTCGATGGATTCTATGGGAGTTATTACAACTTGAATCAGTTGGTATTCGACGCATTTGATGCTCCCGTCTCCATAATAGGAATCTTTTTCGGTGCATCCTATGCAGTAAATGCGACGGCCTACATTGCAGCAGATTTCTTCTCATTGCGTTTCGGGAAAAGAAATACCATGCTCGGCTCGATGCTAATCGAGGCTGGCCTTTTCATGATTCTTCCGTGGTTCGCTTCAAATCCGCTGTGTTTGTTTGGCCTTAGCATGGTGCTTTGTTTTCTCCCAGAAGTGGTGTACATCACTTCGGAAAACTTAATCCAAGACGCGATAGCGGACGATCTCCGCGCGACGATCCTTTCCGTCGCGTCTCTGGTAAGGGCTCTCTTTTCTGCAGTGTTTTTCTCCATATTTGGACATGTGTTGGGGTTATATCCCATTCAGATAGCGCTCGGTATTATTGGTGCAATCGCGATAGCAATTACCGCCGTTGTTTCATTAAAAATGGTTGGAATACAGGTCTCCAAGAATTGATATATCGATTGACGAGCTATCCGAAGCGTCGAGCCTTCTTGATGGACATGACTATTCGTCACAAATCATTCCGCGCATCGCCGGGGTTCCAGTAATACTCGATATATCTGGATGCCCTCATTCCCCTTTTTGAAGGTCCCAAATTGACTACCCGTGTTGGTTTGGCTAGGTTCGGGTGCTATCCGCGCCGTGCGGTAAAATCGTTCAGTCAGAACACGAACCCGCATCGGAGCTCATCACATGGCATTCGTCCATCTGCACAACCACACCGTTTTCTCCATGCTCGACGGCGCAACCCGTATCCAGGATATGGTCAACCGTGCCGTAGAGCTGGGCATGCCCGCCGTGGCCATTACCGACCACGGCTACATGTATGGCGTACCCGACCTGGCGCTGGCCTGCGACGCCGTCAACCACAACACGCCCGAGTACAAAACCTGGAGCCACGACAAGGCCTTTTTGGAAAAGGATCGCCGCGACGAGCTGGTGGAGCCCGATCCCGAGGAAAACCCGCGCGAGCATGCCCAGTATGTGAAGGACATGGCCATGTGGGACGAGAAGGGCAACATCGACGAGCTCAAGCCGCCTCTGGTCATCAAGCCCATCTTTGGCTGCGAGGTCTACTTTACGCCGGACGAGACGCTTGCCCGCGACCATAAGCCCGAGCTCTACCACATGATCCTTCTGGCCAAGGACCAGGAGGGCTACGTCAACCTGATGCAGACGGTTTCCGAGGCAGCCGTGCAGGGCTTTTACTACAAGCCCCGCGTGACGCTCGACAACCTGCGCCGCCACGCCAAGGGCATGATCTGCACGAGCGCCTGCATCGCGGGCATCATCCCCAAGTACATCGACCGCGGTGACATGGAGGGCGCCATCAAGTGGGCCGAGACCTTCCGTGATACCTTCGAACCTGGCGACTTTTATATCGAGATCCAGGAACACGGCATCACCACCGACAACGGCCTGACCGATGAGCAGATGGACCGCACGCTCATCGACATCGCCAAGCAGGTAGGCGTCAAGGTCATCGCTACCAACGACTTCCACTACCTGCACCGCGAGGACGCTCCCGTGCAGGACGTCATCATGTGTATTGGCATGAACGCCAAGGTCGATGACCCCAACCGCATGCGCATGACCGGCTCGGAGTTTTACATGAAGACCGAGGAGGAGATGCGGGCGATGTTCCCGTATTGCCCCGAGGCCTGCGACAACACGCTCGAGATCGCCGACAAGTGCTACGTTGAGCTGGACTGGGACTCCATCATCCTGCCGCGCTTCCCGTTGCTCGATCCCGGCGAGACGCACGAGAGCCAGTTCCGCCGCGAGTGCGAGAAGGGCCTGCGCCAGCACTACGGTGACGACTGGGCCACGCGCGAGATCGGTGGCGTCAACATCAAAGAGCGCTTTGAGTACGAATACAAGGTCATCTGCGACAAGGGCTTTGCCGCCTACTTTTTGATCGTCGCCGAGTACGTGCAATGGGCCAAGGACAACGGCATCGGCGTCGGCCCCGGCCGTGGCTCGGCCGCCGGCGCTATCGTCGCCTACGCCATGAACATCACCGCGTTCGACCCGCTCGAGAACGGTCTGATGTTCGAGAGGTTCCTGTCCCCGCAGCGTACCGAGATGCCCGATATCGATATGGACTTCGACGATGAGCGGCGCCTCGAGGTCGTGGAGCACGTTCGCCAGCTCTACGGCCCCGAGAAGGTCACCCACGTCATCACCTACTCGACCATTAAGGCCAAGCAGGCCATCAACGACGCCGCTCGCGTCCTGGACTACCCGGTCTACATGGGCCAGCGTCTGTCCAAGATGGTCTCGAGCGACCCCAAGGTCAAGCTCAAGCAGGTGCTCGAAAAGCAACCCGGCAAAGAGGACCTGTTTAACCCCGATTTTGCCGAGGCATATAAAAAGGACGACGACGCCCGCCGCATCATCGACACGGCGCTCTCAATCGAGGGCCTCACCCGTGGCGAGGGCGTGCACGCGTGCGCCGTTCTGATCTGCCGCGACCCCGTCAACGAGCACGTGCCCACCAAGCTCGACACCAAGGGCGGCGTCGAGATTACCCAGTACGAGGGCCATACCGTTGCCGACATGGGCTTGCTCAAGATGGACTTCTTGGGCCTGCGCACGCTGACTGTTATCTCCAAGGCCAAGGCAAACATCAAAAAGAACTTCGGCATCGACATCAAAGAGGAAGAGATTCCCTTTGACGATCCCGAGATCTTTAAGCTCATGGGTTCCGGCCACACCGCCGGCGTCTTCCAAGTCGAGTCCGCCGGCATGACGGCCACGATCAAGAACATGAAGCCCACCGAGTACAAGCACGTCGTAGCATTGATCGCCCTGTACCGCCCGGGCCCGCTGGGCGCCGGCATGGTTTCGTCCTACATCAACCGTATGAACGGCAAGGAGCCGGCGGTCTCCTACGACGACCGCCTGGACGACATCCTGGGCGAAACCTACGGCACCATGGTCTACCAGGAGCAGGTTATGCTCATCTCCGTCGAGATGTGCGGCTTCTCCAAGGGCGAATCGGACTCGCGTATCCGTAAGCCCGTGGCTAAGAAGAAAATCAAGCTGCTCACGTCGACGGTGCTCCACTGGGAGGATGGCTCCGACGAGACCACCTACGACCACTGGATGAACGGCGCCATCAAGAACAACTATACGCGCGAGGTCGCCCAGAAGATTTGGGACGATGTTCTCGAGTTCGCGTCCTACGCCTTCAACAAGTCGCACTCCGCCGGCTACGCCATCTTGGTTATGCAGACGGCGTGGCTCAAGGCGCACTATCCGCACGAGTACATGGCGGCCGTTCTGACGTCCTATACGGGCAAGACCGACAAGATCGTGCACTACGTCTCGGCATGCCGTCACGACGGCATCCCCGTGCTGTCGCCAGATGTCAACGAGTCCGGTACCGAGTTCACGGCTACCAAGGAGGGCGTGCGCTTTGGTCTGGCCGGCATCCGCGGCGTGGGCACCGGCGTGGCGCAGGCGATTATCGCCGAGCGCGAGGCGGGCGGCCCGTTTAAGACGCTGCACGACTTTGTCGAGCGCGTGGACTCGAGCCAGGCCAACCGCCGCGTGATCGAATCGCTCATCAAGGCAGGCGCCTTCGACTCCACGGGGTATCCGCGTCGCCAGATGATGCACTTTGTGGATAAGAACAACCCCGAGAACATCATCGATGCCGCGGTGAAGCGCCAGAAGGATCGCGCGAGCGGTCAGACGTCGTTCTTTGATATGTTTGGCGACGTTGAGGGCTCGGGCTTTGAGGTGAGCGTGCCCGATCCGGATGGTCAGGAGTGGGACCGCCACCTTAAGCTGAGCCAGGAGAAGGAGGTTCTGGGCATCTATGTCTCGGACCACCCGCTGCGCCCGTTTGAGTATGCACTAGCCAAGGCGCGCGACTTCTCGTTCTCGCAGATCGATACCGGCTACGAAGTCCAGAATCCTACGGGCGGCACCATCAACCAGGAGATTCCCGAGGGCAAGGCGCTGTGGTGGGCCGGCATGGTCTCGAGCGTGTCCAAACGCGTGACCAAAAACGGTGACCCCATGGGCATCGTGCAGCTCGAGGACATGGAAGGCGAGGCCACCGTCGTCGTGTTCCCCAAGACCTATAAAGAGGCCGAGGGGTACCTGTACGGCGAGGTCGATCCCGAGACCGGCGCGCAGCTGTCCGATGCCTTTGTGCGCATTAAGGGCAAACTCGAGCGCTCGGACCGCGGCGACCAGATCATCGCGCAGGAGATCGTGCCGCTCGAGCTCAACGAGGAGAACAACAAGCCCAAGGTGTTTGAGGTCATGGTGCCCAACAGCCGCTTTAGCCAGGGCAATATGGCGCGCCTGGCCACGGTGCTCACCGCTAACCCGGGCGGCGACCGCGTGGAGATCTTTATCGAGCAGGTGGACGGGCGCGTGCTGCGTGCCGAGGTACCTGCCAAGGTCAACGCGCGTTCGATTCCGCTGCTGGCCGAGGCAAAGGCCATCGTGGGTAACCAAGGCAGAGTGACGGTAATTTAAGGACGGCGTTGGCGGGGTAGCTAATTTGGGACGGGGCTATTTTAGCTACCCTTTGACTGACGGCGAATGAGTCGGGGTCGGAATGCATCTCAACCGACATATGGGGGTAGCTAAAATAGCCCCGTCCCAAATTAGCTACCCCGGGTGAGATTGGAGGAAGTGATGGCGCAGGGGACGTTTGCACAGGCGCTCCGGAAAGAGGCGGCGTTGAGCGGCACCTTTATGAAGGGGCGTTCGCTCATGCTCAACGGCGCCGTGCTGTCGATCGAGGACAGCGGCTCGCGCTTCTCCAAAAACGTGACGGTTGAGGGCTCGGTGCGCGGCTCGCGCGGCGACCTGTACAAGACGCACGTGGCGCTCGACATGGACGAGCACGAGGTGATCGACTACGACTGCGATTGTCCCGCCGCCTATCGTTACCCCGGTATGTGTAAGCACGCTATTGCCACGGCGCTGGCGTATTTGGATGCCAGCGGCGCCGAGCCCGTCGAAGGTTTGCGCACGCCGGTTCGCACGTTTACGGCGCAGCCGAAACAGCCCGCGCGCGCCGCGTCCGCCGCGCCGGCCGTCAACCCCAACTTTCCCTTCCCGGCGCCCGTCCCCACGAGCCCGAGCCTTGTGGCGGCGCTTTCCGATCTTTCGGACGCGCGCATGGATGAGCTGGCGAGCATGCGCCGCAAGCTTGCCGGTGCCGTTGATCCCGACGCCCCCAAAGCGGCGTTGGAGCCCTCGTTGGTGCCGTACTACAATCCGCTGTTCGCTGACCGCTTTAGCTGGGCGCTCGAGTTCCGCATTCGCTGTGGATCGGTCTCCTACGTGGTCAAGGACATCGACGGCATGGCCGATGCCTACGTGCGCGGCGGCACGTTCTCCTATGGCAAGAAGCTCACGTTTGTCCATTCACCTGAGGCCTTTGACGAAACATCGGCAAAGCTGCTCAACCTTGTTGCGACGACAGTTGCCTATCTCGATGACATCACAAGCTCGCGTTCGGCGTCGTACGACTTTGCCCGCAGTGGTTTTGTTGCCGAGCGTCAGTTGCCGCTGTCCGAGCATAGCATCGTATATGTGCTGGACCTGCTGCGCGGCCAGACCATCTCCTTTGAGCCCGCCTGGTCGCGGGGGATGACGACGCATCGCACCTACGACGTGGCGGTTGAGCTGTCTCCGCAAGGGGAGGACGAGGCATCCGCTAAGCGCCCACCGCTGCTTGCCGCCAAAATCGCGCCGGCGGCTGGTGGTAGCTATGACCTGCGCCTGCCCGCCGATATGTACTGCTTTGCGTCGGGCGATGCCGCCTACTTGGTTGACACGCGCCGCGCGCGCCGTACCGACGCTGCATTTGCTCAGCATGCCGCACCTTTTTTGTCGCGCTTGCTGCCGTGCCGCACGCCCGCCCATATTGCCGCCGAGCAGGTGGGTGAGTTCTGCCGTATGGCGCTGCCCATTTTGCGCGACTACACCGACCTCACCGCGCCCGCCGCGCTCGATACCGTGGCACCCGAGCCGAGCTTTGCTATGGCGATCGGTGTCGACGATGGGCTCGTGACCTGCAAAATTACGGTTACCTACGGCGATTGGTCGGCGGATCTCTTTAGCCTGGGCGCTCCGGGCAGCCCCTTCGAAGAGCAGCGCCCCGGTGTGCCGCCCCGCGACGAGGTGGCGGAGTTTCGCGTTATGGATACGGCGGCCCTGTACTTCGATTTCTACGAGCGCGGTCTGGCGTTTGAGGAGCGCGATGACGCCCGCTTGTTCTGCCTGCTGACCGAGGGCCTGTCTGCCCTGTCCGAACTGGGTGAGATCATGCTCAGCGACCGTCTGCGCCAGATCTCGGTCCGCCCCGCGCCCAAGCTCTCGGTTCGTGCGACCGTTAAGAGCAATCTGCTCGATGTCGAGCTGGGCGCGAGCGGGCTTTCGGCCGCGGACCTTGCCGTCTATCTCGATTCGTACAAGCGCCATCAAACGTTTGCGCGCCTTACGTCCGGCGACATCATTCGCCTGGACGAGGGGGCGCGCGCCGCGTTTGGCCTTGCCGAGGACCTGGGTGTCGATGCCGTCGACCTGCTCGACGGCGTGTCGCTTCCCGCGTCGAGCACCCTGTTCGTCGACAGCATGCTCGCACGCACGCCGGCGCTCGAGGCCGATCGCGACGCTGCGTTCCGCCGTACCGTCGAGCGCCTGGACACGCTCGGCAAGATGGACTTTACGGTGCCGGCATCGCTCAAGGCAACGATGCGCGGCTACCAGGTCGACGGATACCAGTGGCTCGGCTCGCTCGAACACCTGGGCCTTGGCGGCATCTTGGCCGACGACATGGGCCTGGGCAAAACGCTCCAGATGATTGCGCATATTCTGGCGCGCGTGGAGGCGGGGGACACCAAGCCCACGCTCGTGGTATGCCCGGCCTCACTCGTGTACAACTGGACTGCCGAGCTGGAGCGCTTTGCCCCGTCGCTCGATGTGTGCGCCATTGTGGGCGCCAAGGCTCAACGCCGCGTGCAGATCGCCGGCGTGGCCGAGCATAGCGTGGTCGTGACGTCGTATGACCTTATGCGGCGCGATATCGACGAGTACGTCGAGCGGGATTTTGCCCGCGTGGTGCTCGATGAGGCACAGTACATTAAAAATCCGCTCACGCAGGTGGCGCGCGCCGCCAAGCGCCTGCCTGCCGGCGTGCGCTTTGCCCTGACGGGCACGCCCATCGAAAACCGCCTGTCCGAGCTCTGGAGCATCTTCGACTTTTTGATGCCGGGCCTTTTGGGGACGCGCGAGTCGTTTGCCAAGCGCTTTGAGAGCCCCGTCGAGCATGCCGAGGGCGATAGCGCCGCTCGCCTGCAGGCGCTCGTGTCGCCGTTTGTGCTGCGCCGTGTTAAGGAAGACGTGGTGGCCGACCTGCCCGAGAAGATCGAAGACACCGTCATGGCGCAGCTTACCGGCGAGCAGCGCAAGCTCTACCTGGCCAACCAGGACCGCATCGCCCAGCAGGTGCAGCACCGCGAGGCTGGGGAGTTTAAGAAGGACAAACTCAAGGTGCTCGCCGAGCTCACCAAGCTGCGCCAGATCTGCTGCGACCCGCGTCTACACTACGAGGATTACAAGGCGGGGAGCGCCAAGCTCGATACGTGCATGGAGCTCGTGCACGGCGCACTCGACGGCGGGCATCGCATCCTGTTGTTCAGCCAGTTTACGGGTATGCTCGATATCATCGGTAAGCGCTTGGCCAAGGAGGACATCGCCTTCCTTAAGCTCACGGGCGCTTCGTCTAAGGAGAGCCGCGCCAAGATGGTCGCGCAGTTCCAAGCGGGCGAGGTTCCGGTCTTTTTGATTTCGCTCAAGGCGGGCGGCGTGGGCCTTAACCTGACGGCGGCCGACGTGGTCATCCACTACGACCCGTGGTGGAACGTGGCGGCGCAGGACCAGGCGACCGATCGCGCGCACCGTATTGGCCAGCAACATACCGTGACCGTGTACAAGCTCATCGCCAAGGACACGATCGAGGAGCGCATTATGCAGATGCAGGAGTCCAAGCGCGACCTGGTCAACAGCGTGCTCGGCGGCGACGGCATCTCGTCGGCGCTGTTTACCCGCGAAGATGTTCTGGCGCTGCTGGGCGGCGACGGGCGCTAACCCGCTCGGGTGGGGCCGCCAGGGCGGATAGCGCACGCTGCCCCATCGTCCCCGCCCGTTATGTGTTCATTTGCAATGCCGTGGATGGTTTGTCTGCCTTTGGGCATAAGAACCATCAAGAACATTGGCACGTCAGCAAAGGAGAACATCATGGCGAAATTCTTTAAGGACCCCGACGGTAAGCTCATTGCCGCCTTTGGCAACGACGTTGCAACCCCTGCCGGTTGCACGGAACTGACCGCAAACACTGAGGACGCGGCGCACGAGAAGCACGTGCCTGTTGTCGAGACCGAGCGCGACGGTCACGTGATTCGCGCACGCGTTGGCTCGGTCGAGCACCCCAGCCTGCCCGAGCACTATATTGAGTGGATCGCCCTTGAGGCCGAGGGCCGCTTAGAGGTCCATTACCTTGAGCCCGGCATGAAGCCCGCGACGTTTTTTGCCGGCGGTTCCAAGACCGGTACCGTCTATGCCTACTGCAACCTGCACGGGCTGTGGTCCGCGACGTTCTAGGAGCGCGCCCCCGCTCGGGGTATCATAGCTAGCATATGCACATGCGAGCGCCGACTGCATCATGCGGCCGGCGCTTTTACTACGATTTCGATGGTTTACGACGGAAAGGGCTGAGCCATGAAGCTCGCGCTTGCACAGATCGATATGCGCCTGGGTGATATTGAGGGCATTTGCGGCCGCATCGAGGACCAGGCTCGTCTGGCCCACGAGCGCGGGGCGCGCGTGCTGTGCGTTCCGGCTCCGCTCTTTATGGGCGCCATGCCCGGTGGCCTGGTGGGCGCTGCCGACTTTGAGCACGACATGCTTGCCGGCTTGACTGGTGTCGCCGAGCGCATCCAGGAGCTTGACATGATCTGCATCGTGCCCGCGGCGGTTTCGTTTGAGGGCCAGCCGCTACTCGACTACATGATGCTCAAGGACGGTCATGTGGTGCCGGCGCGTTCGAGCATTGCCCTGCAGCGTGGCGAGAACAACGACACGCGTTGGGCGCCGCCGGTGTTCGACGTGGATGGCGTGCGCATCGCCGTGATTTTTGACTTGGACCGCGAGCTCGAGATGTTGCCGACCGGTGTTGACCTCATTGCGTATTTCCAATTCAACGCGTTTGACATGACCGACCGCGAGACTGCCGCCATTGCCGCCGTTCGCAGCGGCGCCTACCGCAAGATCGCATCCAAGCGCAGCGTGTGGTTTGCCTGTATGGCGCCGGTCGGTGCCTATGACGAGTCGGTGTATACCGGCGGTTCGTTTGTGCTCGACGACTGCGGTCGCGTGGTGGCCCAAGCGCCGTGTTTTGAGGAGAGCCTGCTGGTTCAGGAGATTCAGCGCGGCGTGATGCTCGATGCCCTGGAAGATCACGAACTGCCCGAGTTCCGTTCCGAGGAGTGGCTGTGGCAGGCGCTGGTGCTCGCCGTGCGCGACAACGCCCGGGCCCACGGTGCGTCGCGCGCCGTGGTGGCACTCGAGGGCGACTTGCCGTCGTCCCTGCTGGCGGCGCTGGCCGTCGACGCTCTGGGCCCACGTAATGTGATTGGCCTGGTGCTGGGGCGCAACCGCATCTTTACGCCGGCGCAGGAGGAGGCCGAGGCTGCTCGCTGTGCCGCCGTTCGCGCCATTGCCGAGCGCCTGCATATTCGCACGGTTGAGCGCGATGCGCCGGATGCCGCGCGCGTGCTCGACCGCGATGTGTCGGCGGGCGACGCCGAGCGCCTGCGCTCTCGCACGCTGGGCCTCATGCTGGAGGACACGGCGCTCGAGCTGGGTGCGATGGCGTTGAGTCCGCTGTCCAAAACCGAGTACGCGCTGGCGGCGCCGGCGCTTTGCGGCGGCTACCAGGGTGATTACGCGCCCTTTGGCGATGTGTACCTGTCGACGCTTGAGTTTGTGGCGCGCGTGCGCAACCGCACGTCTGCCGTGGTGCCCCAAGAGCTCGTGACGCTCAACGCGGTGGAAGATTGTATGGAGCGAGTGCTGGCGCAGGCGCTCTCGACGCTCGACGGTCCGGTCGATATGCTCGACCGCGCGGCACAGCTGCTCGGCGGGCTTGAGCCGGGTGAGGTCGATGGCGCGCTCGAGGCGCACGTGGACCGCAATCGATCTTTCGACGACATCCCGATGGCCGCTGGCAAGCCAGAGGCCTGCTCGCTGCTGCTGATGCTCGTGCGTCAGGGCGAGGCCGCCCGCCGCATGCTGCCGACGGCGCCGATCGTCTCGGCCCGTTCGTTTGCCGAGCGTGCCTGGCCGTATATGCTCGCGTGGTCCGACCTGGGGCTTAACGGCAAGGAGCGTATGACGGTCGATTCGCTGGCGCGCGCCGAGGTGCGCCGTTTTGCTGACGAGGATACGAGCGAGCGCGTGCGAAACGAGATGATGGGCGTGCTGGGCGAGCTACTGGGTATTTCGCCCGAGCAGATGGAGGAGCTGCGCTCTGAGGACGGTCAGCGTCGTTTGCATGAGGGAATGAAAAAGTTCGAGGGCGAGGTTCAGGACGCCATCGATAAGATGATGGGCGGTCAGGGCGGCTCGCAAGGTAGTCCCCAGGGTGGTCCGATGCCGCATCCGCCGATAGATCCGAGGCAATTCCCATTCTTCTCTCAAAACTAGGTCGCTGCGCGCCCGCCAGAGCGGCAATCTGCCTTTCAATCGTCGGGCATGACCGCCAGGTCAATGCCCTCCTCTTTCAAGGCACCTTGCTCGCTCTGGCGGGCGCTCGCTTGCGTATGCTCAGCCTACAATTCAATCTCGGCTGACGTATGGGGCTGGCGTTGTGTTATTCTAGAACAGACGTTCGTGAATGATGCGCGGGGCCTTGTCTTGCGCTGTGCTTGTGGCGAGGGGAGGTCGGCTTGGTTATCTTGGGCATTGACCCCGGTTTGGCTCATACGGGTTGGGGGATTATCGAGGAGCGGCGCGGCGAGGTTCGCTGCCGTGCCTATGGCTGCATAGAGACCAGCGCCGAAAGTCCGCTTGCGGTGCGCCTGTCGCATATCGCCCGCGACCTCAAGGGCGTTGTCGAACGCTATCGTCCCGATACCGCTGCTATCGAGAGCATTTACTTTGGCGCCAACGTTCGTTCGGCCATCCCCACGGCGCATGCCCGCGGTGCTGCACTCGTAGCGCTTTCGGAATGCGCGCTCGAGATTGGCGAGTACACGCCCATGCAGATCAAACAGGCTGTGGTGGGCACCGGCGCCGCGGACAAGCGGCAGGTCGCCTACATGGTACGCACGCTAACACAGCTCGACCACGACCCGCATCCCGACCATGCCGCCGATGCCCTGGCCTGCGCCATCTGCCACGTTAACCTTAGCCGCACCCGGGCGCTTACCGGCGGCGAGTTCTATCAACAGAGAGGAACCGGATACTGATGATCTCCCAGCTCCATGGAACGCTTGTCGAGGCCACGATGAGCTCGGCTGTCGTCGATGTGTCGGGCGTTGGCTTTGAGCTCGGCATCTCGGGCAGCACTGCGGCCACGTTGCCGACGCCCGGCGGCGAGGTCCGCCTCTACACGCGTATGCAGGTGCGCGAGGACGCCATGACACTTTTCGGTTTTTCCTCTAAGGATGAGCGCACGATGTTCGACCGGCTCGTGTCCGTCTCGGGCGTTGGCCCGCGCCTGGCGCTTGCCGTGCTTTCCACCTATACCGTGGGGCAGCTGTATTCGCTGGTGATGGCCGAGGACGACAAGGGCATGGCCAAGGTACCCGGTGTGGGCAAAAAGACAGCTCAGCGCCTGATCCTGGAACTCAAGAGCATCTTTGCCAAGGATAAGGGCTTTGTGCCGGTCGACGTGATTCCCGGCCAGGTTGTGATGCCCGTGCCCGCTGCCGCTCCCTCGGCCATCGATGATGCCCGTGCGGCGCTCCTTTCCATGGGCTTTAGCCCGCAGGAGACCGATGTTGCCCTGAGCGGGTATGATGGGCAGAATATGCGTGTCGAGGATCTGCTCGGCGCGGCGCTTAAGCGACTCGGAATGGATGCGTGATGTGGGAAGCCGATGACTCTCAGGACCTGTGGGCGACGCCCGGCAACTCGCCGGCGGCATCCATGGCGCACGGTGAGCGCATGGTGGGCTCGGAACTAACGCCCGAAGACCTCGATGTCGACCGTACCCTGCGTCCCCAGCGCCTGGACGACTACTGCGGCCAGGAGCATATCAAGCAGAGCCTTCGCGTGCTGATCGAGGCGGCGCAGAGCCGTGGCGAGACGCTCGACCACGTGATCTTCTCGGGCCCTCCGGGTCTGGGCAAGACCACGCTGGCCACGGTTATCGCCAACGAGCTGGGCGCTCAGATCAAGACGACGAGCGGCCCGGCCATCGCGCGTACCGGCGACTTGGCGGCTATCCTTACCAACCTGCAGCCGGGTGATGTGCTGTTTATCGACGAGATTCACCGTCTTAACCGTTCGGTCGAGGAAGTCCTGTATCCCGCTATGGAGGACTTTGCGCTCGATATCGTGATCGGTAAAGGCCCGGCCGCACGTTCGATTCGCCTGGATATCCCCAAGTTTACGCTGGTGGCGGCAACAACCCGCTCGGGTATGCTGACCGGCCCGCTGCGCGACCGCTTTGGCATTTCGTATCGCCTGGACTACTACACGGTCGAGGAACTCGCTCAGATCGTGACGCGTTCGGCGACCATCCTGGGTGTGACGATCGACCATCCCAGCGCACTTGAGATCGGCTCGCGCTCGCGTGGCACGCCGCGCTTGGCCAACCGTCTGCTCAAGCGTGTGCGCGACTATGCGCAGGTGCGCGGTAACGGTCCTATTGAGCTTGATATCTGCCGTCAGGCGCTCGAGTTCTTCGAGATTGATGAGCTTGGTCTGGACTGGATGGACATTCGCATCTTGGAGACGCTTGCCAAGACGTTCTCCGGCCGTGCCGTGGGCCTGACGACCCTTGCCAGCGCGGTGGGCGAGGACCCGGGAACGCTCGAGGATGTCTATGAGCCCTATCTGCTGCAGTGCGGCTTGATGATTCGCACGCCCCAGGGCCGCCAGGCAACGCTTCGCACCTTTGAGCACTTGGGGATTGAACCTACCATTTAGGGCGCTTTGTTTTGGCGGGCTGTTAAGCTATCGCTGAGCATTGGATAAACATATCGCCATTCATCGGTTACGGGTGTTTTACTATTGCGCGCCCGTGCTATGCTGAATTGGTCTTTTTCTCATTCGGTAACGAAAGGACCTCCCATGCCTACTGACATCGAAATCGCACGTTCCGTCACACCGCTGCCCATTACCGAGGTGGCCAAGAACGCCGGTGTCGACGTAAAGCACCTGATTCCGTACGGCTTCGACAAGGCTAAGGTCGACTACTCTCTGCTTAATGAGCCAACTGATCACCAGGCCAAGCTCGTCCTCGTGACCGCCATCAACCCCACGCCTGCGGGCGAGGGTAAGACCACCACGACCATCGGTCTGGCCGATGGCCTGCGCCGTCGCGGCGTCAAGAGTGCTGTGGCCCTGCGTGAGCCTTCGCTCGGTCCCGTCTTTGGCGTCAAGGGCGGTGCCGCCGGCGGCGGCTGGGCGCAGGTCATCCCCATGGAGGACATCAACCTGCACTTTACCGGTGACTTCCACGCTATCGGTGCCGCTAACAACCTGCTGGCCGCCATGCTCGACAACCATATTCAGCAGGGCAACCAGCTCGGTATCGATGTTAAGCGCATCACCTGGAAGCGCGTCGTCGACATGAACGACCGTCAGCTGCGCCATGTCATCGACGGTATTGGCGGCAAGGCCCAGGGCGTGCCGCGCGAGGACGGCTTCGATATCACCGTTGCCTCCGAGGTCATGGCAATCCTGTGCCTGTCCACGAGCATCAATGACCTCAAGGAGCGCCTGGGCGAGATTGTTGTCGGCTACAGCTATGCCGGCGAGCCCGTTCGCGCCCGTGACCTTAAGGCTCAGGGTGCCATGGCGGCCCTGCTCAAGGATGCGCTCAAGCCCAATCTGGTGCAGACGCTCGAGGGTACGCCCGCGTTTGTCCACGGCGGTCCCTTCGCCAATATTGCCCACGGCTGCAACTCCATCATGGCCACGCGTATGGCGATGCGCTTTGGCGATGTCGCCATTACCGAGGCCGGCTTCGGTGCCGATCTGGGTGCCGAGAAGTTCCTCGACATCAAGTGCCGCATGACGGGCGTTCGCCCCAGCGCCGTCGTGGTCGTCGCGACCGCTCGTGCGCTGAAGTACAACGGTGGCGTCGCCAAGGCCGACCTCAACGAGGAGAACCTCGAGGCACTCAAGGCCGGCATGCCCAACCTGCTGCGTCACGTCGACAACATCCAGAACGTTTATGGTCTGCCCTGCGTAGTCGCCATCAACCGCTTCCCGACGGACACCGAGGCCGAGCTTGCGCTCATCGAGTCCGAGTGTCAGAAGCTCGGCGTCAACGTTAAGCTTTCCGAGGTTTGGGCCAAGGGCGGCGAGGGCGCGCTCGAGCTTGCCGATGAGGTCATGCGTCTGATTGAGCAGCCGAGCGAGCTCAAGTTTGCCTATGAGGACGGCGCCGATGTGGCCGACGCTCTTGAGGCCATTGCCACCAAGGTCTACCGCGCCGACGGCGTCGACTTTACGCCGGCCGCCAAGCGCCAGCTCGCCGAGCTGCGCGAGAACGGCTTTGGCAACCTGCCGGTGTGCGTGGCCAAGACGCAGTACAGCTTTAGCGACAACGCCAAGGCCCTGGGCGCTCCCGAGAACTTCCGCATCACGGTGCGCGAGCTCAAGGTTTCCGCCGGTGCCCACTTTGTGGTCGCATTGACTGGCAGTGTTCTGACCATGCCGGGCTTGCCCAAGGTCCCCGCGGCTGAGAACATCGACGTCGACAGCGACGGCAACATCACCGGCCTGTTCTAAGCCTGTTGCCCCTAGCTGCCTGCCCGCCCCGCCGTGCCCCCAAGGCCCGGCGGGGCTTTTTTATCCTTAGGCCCGCGCATGTCTTGTAGATACCGACGGGCTCTGCCCATCATAGGCTTTTGCGCGGGTAGAATGCATGGATAACTTGATGCTCACGCGCGACGGAAAGGAATCGTTGCATGGATCAGGACAAGACAACCGTGATGGGCGGCTACGGTTCCGCGCAGGCTGGCGATAGCGCCGATGCGACCCGCGTTGTTCCCAACCTCGGTTATACCGACCCCGCCGCGACGCAGCCTTCTGCCGAGCCCACCCGGGTTATGGGCTATGGCGACACGGCGCAGGATTCTTACGCTACATCTTCGCAAGGCCCCTATGGCAACGCAGCTCCGGACCCGTTTGATTACGCGCCGCAGGATTCTTATGCCGCCTCGACGCCGAATCCCTATGATGACCTGCCGCAAAATCCCATTCCGCAGCCTCAGCAGACGACGTATATGCCTCGCACGGCGCAGTCTCGCTACGAGTCGCGCGAGCCGTATCGCGAGTACCCCAAGTCGATTCCGCAATATGGCGAGGACGAGGAGAAGAAGCCGTCGCGTTCGTCGAGCGTGATCAAGAAGATCCTCATCGTGCTGGCGATCTTCTTTGCGCTGTCGGTTGTGTTTGCCATTGTGTCGGGCATGCTCAACAAGCGAGGGAGTTCAACGGCCGATACCGCTGCCGAGCAAACCGAGTCCGCCTCGTCTAGCACCGTCGATCTGAGCGATATCCCGGGGCAGTACTGGTCCAACGCCAAGAAACTTCTCAAGTCGCGCGGCGCCAATCTTTCGAATGCCGTGGTCCTGACTGATGATGGCTCAACGCCCGTCATCGATGCCAACTGGGTCGTTACTTCTGCTTACTATAACGACAGCGGCAACCTCGAAATTCAACTCACGCACAAGAATAGCTCGGGCAACTCGCCCGACGGCCAAAGCGGTACCGACAGCTCGAGTTCCAATACGCTGGAGGACTTGAGCAACAAGGCACAGGAGCTTGGGGATAAGGCCCAAGAGCTGGGCGACACGGCCCAGAACCTGGGCGACACCGCTCAGAACTTGGGCGGCATGGCGACGGATGCCTGGAACGCTCTGCAAAACGGCATCTCGGGCGCTCAGGGAAACTAGCTGTTAAGCGGGCTACAGCTGCTCGGCCGGACGGTCGGGCGAGCTAAAGCCCGAGTCAAACGTAACGACGCATGAGGCATTGGGTCGGCGCTCGTGCACGATGCGCGTGACGAGCTCCAGCAGCTCCTCGTCGGATATGTCAAAGCCGTCGGGACGCACAAGGTCAAACGAAACGAACCCGTCGTGCTCGTGCAGGTCGTGGATGGAGAGCGCGGGATCGATCTGCATGATGCCGCGCTTGACCCAGCCGCGCAGGTCGTCGCCGGTGGTGGCGATGGGGTCACAGTGCAACGTGATGCCGATGCCCATCTGACGCTTGATGTCGTGCTCGATGGTGTCCAAAATCTCGTGGTGCTCAAATGCGTCGCCCTCGCCGGGTATCTCCACGTGGGCGCTGGCAAACTGACGACCGGGGCCGTAGTCGTGCACCATCAGGTCGTGTGTGCCCAAGACCTGCGGATAGGACATGATCTTGTCGCGGATTGCCTGAACGAGCTTGGGGTCGGGCGCTTGTCCCAGCAACGGGCTGATGGCGTCGCGCACCAGGCCCATGCCGCTGATGCAAATGAAGATGCCCACGCCCAGGCCCGCCCAGCCGTCGAGGTCAAAGCCTGTCGCTTGCGAAATAAGCGCCGCCGCTAAGACCGAGCCCGAGGTGATGACGTCGTTTTTGGAGTCCTGCGCCGTGGCGATGAGTGTCTCGGAATCGATGCGGTTGCCCAGCGTGCGGTTGAACGCTGCCATCCAGAGCTTAACGAGCATGGACGTAGCCAGTGCCGCAAGGGAAATAAACGTGTAAGCGGTGGGCGAGGGCTTGATGATCTTGGTGACCGACTCGAGAATCAGGTTGATGCCGACGGCGCAAACCAGGACGGCGACGAACAGGCCGGCTAGGTACTCGTAGCGGCCGTGACCATAGGGGTGGCCTTCGTCTGCCGGGCGGCTGGCAAGGCGGAAACCGAGCAGGCTCACAATGTTGCTCGAGGCATCGGAGAGGTTGTTGAAAGCGTCGGCGATGAGGGAGACGGAGCCGGCGAGCAGACCCGCGATGCCCTTGGCCAGGCACAGGGTGATGTTGAGGCCAATGCAGACGAGGCTTGCGGAAAAGCCCGCGTTGGTGCGGCAAGATGCATCGACCGGCTCGCTCTCGCTGCCGGGAACAAGCGTATGTACCAGCCGATTTACAAATAGCATAGCGGTCGTCCTCACAATCATGTTTAAGGGGATAGTGTAGCTCGCACGGGGGCGCCGTGCGCCGATGCTCAGAAAATGCAGCAATAGTCTGCCGGTGCTAACGAACGAGCCTTCTCGTCTGCCTGGGTGGTCCATTTTGGGCCACATGGGTATGGGCATGTGCCTGCTTGCTCGACATACTTAATGTCGACAGCCCCTGTGCAAAGGAGGACGTTTCCATGGACGAGATGTTTGCCATTAAATGTCAAAACTGCGGCGGCCCTATGTACTCGCACCAGGCTAAGCGCAGCTTTGAGTGCGCCTATTGCGGCACGGTGGTTCCGTGGCAGGCGGACGCCGGAGAGCCCAAGAGCGCTTTGGGTATTCGCCATACGCCGTTGACGGTGGTGGATGGACTGCTCAAACTCACGCATGTGTCGCAACTCGAGCGCCCGCAGGACCCGGACTGGTATTTCTTCAATGCGCACTGGCGCAATCAGTCGGTCCTGGAACATCTGCTGTGGGAGGATCGCGGCACGGCGCAGGAGTTCCAAGAGGCCACGCATGTGAGCATTCCTTGCCCCTTCTGCGGAGCGTCCTTTGAGGGCGAGTCAACGCAGCGTGTGTTTGAGTGCCCGTCCTGCGGCAATAAGATCGGCATTGCGGACCTGCTCAAGCCGGGGACGTTTAGCAAGCGCCTGACCATGGGCGTTGGTGCGGAGTATGTGCCCGAGCAGGGTATTCCCTGCGAAATCTCGCCGCAGCAGGCACGTGCCAACGCGCTGCAGCTGGTGCGCCAGTATCCGGATGCCTTTGCCGGGCACGACGTGGAAGACGCGATCCAAAACGACATGATGCTCTTCTATTTCCCCATGGCGCTGGCGGACTTGCGCATGATGGCGAGCTTCCCGGGCAAGGGCCTGAGCAAGGAGGCCTTGGTGTACTACGAGGTGCTCGACTGGGCATACCCCAGGGCAAACTACCTGGACGTTCGCCTCATGGGCATTTTGGAGCCGTGGGACTTTGCCAAGGTCGGTCCGTTCGATCCCGCCATGCAGGAAGGTGACTTTCGCGTTGTCTCAGTCGATGCGTCTACCAAGGACCAGGTGGTCATTGATAAGTTGGCGCTCGACGTTGCGGGCAACGACGCCGAGGCTGTACTGGGGCTCAATAAAAAGAGCATCCGCACCTGGGCGCGCAAGGCCCGCAAGCATAAGGACGGCCTGGTGATGGTGCCGGTCTACTTTGTCGATCGTCCGGCGACAGACGGCCGCGATGGCGAGCAGGTGCGCATTGCCGTAAACGGCCAGACGGGCCGCGCGGCCGCGGTGGTGTTTAGCGACAAGCGCGAAACGCATATCGTGGCACCGCTCAGCCCGAGCCTGCATCTGTCCGGTGAGAGCACCGTACACGCCACGCCCGTCGAGGTCAAATACGTTAAATCGCCCTTCCTGTACCAGATCGTGCGCCGTGGAGGCGGCGAGCAACCGCGCCAGGTTGCAGCCGCCGTCGAGGGTTCCTACCGAGAGGAGAAGCCCAAACGCCGCGGTCTGCTGGGTGCGCTATTTGGGAAGTAGGGGAGTAGCACCGGTTGTTGCCGTAAGGTGATGGCCGGGGGTGCGGGGCAGCTCTCAGGAGTGCGGGCTGCCGTCTGATTGTTTGAGGGTGCCAGATGTAAATAAACAGTGGAGCGGCTGCAAAAGAGCCTCCTCACTGGGTAAAATCAGATTGTGCCGCGGAACCCGCTCTTCAGCTGGTCACACTTCGGAAGCGCGGGCAACGCAGGTATTATCGTCTAAAGGGCCGGCTGCAACCGGCCCTTTTCTGTGGCAGCCAATGGACCCACATCAGACGAAGGCCGCGTCTTTGCCTGTCAGGTCACGCTCGCCAGCCACGGCTAGAATGTCGTTGCCGGCGTCCATGACCGGTATTGTTTCGTAGCGTGCGTCGCAACCGCGAGTGCGCCTGCGACGGCTGCGGTGGCTTCGGTCGCAACGTGCTGCTACTCTTGCGTTTCGCCATTAGTCGCTTCGTTGATGGCGCGGTACTCGGCGCTTAGTTCGCGCGCCAGCTCTTCCTTGCTTGGAAGATACGGCAGGTATTTGGCGGCAAACACTTGGTCGTTGTCTTCGGGCAGCGTGTACTCGACAATCGAATCGCTTTTGTCCGCGCAGAGCACGATGCCTATGGGCGGATTGTCGCCTTCGTTCATGAGCTCGCGCGTGTAGTAGTTCACATACATTTGCATCTGGCCCAGGTCCTGATGCGTAAGGTCGTCCGTCTTAAGGTCGATGAGCACGAAGCAGCGCATCAGATAGTTGTAAAAAACAAGGTCAATATAGAAATGGCGCCCATCAAAGGTGATGCGCTTTTGGCGCGCCTCGAAAGCGAAACCACGGCCAAGCTCCAGCAGGAACTTCTGAAGATGCGTGATGAGCGCCTGCTCTAGATCGCTCTCGCGAAACGCAGTATCGTCCGAGAAACCTAAAAACTCCAGTACATATGGGTCGCGGATGATATCCTCGGGGCGACGAGCCGGGGCGCTCTTTTGGATTTCCTGGGTGACGGCCTCCTTGTCCTTGCTGGCAAGTAGGCGCTCGCGGAACATGGTGTTGATCTGGCGTTCGAGCTGACGCGTGCTCCAACGAGAATCGGCGCATTCGTTCATGTACCAGGTGCGAGCATCAGGGTCGGAAATGCGCATCAACCTGCGGTAATGAGTCCAGCTCAATTCGCTACGCAGTGCGTCGCGAATTGGAAACGCAAGAAAGAACTGACGCATATTGCGAAGGTTTGCGATGCCAAAGCCTCTTCCGAAATCCGCGGTAAGCCTTCTGGAGAGGCCTGCAATCAATGCCTCTCCATATGCTGCGCGCTCCTCTCCGCCCTGTTCATCTACAATACTCTTGCCGATCTCCCAATATGCCTCAACCATCGCAAAGTTAACGGCGGTATAGGCCTTGTCGCGAGCGGCGTTGAGAATCGAGGAGACCTGCTTGTAAAAACCTTCGGGCACGATTGCCGATTCTCCACGGTTTACCAGTTCGCCCATCACTGTCGCCCCACTTTCCTCTTGTGGAATGCATCTTTATCGCATTTAGTTTAAAGCCTCGCGCGGACACGAATTGCTTTGCTGTCTGGCACCTTCGCATGGGAGCCTTGCGGTGACTAAAATGTGGCCATAGAGACAGTTTTAGCGAACCCCACGGGAGTGACGCGTATGGACAACAACACGCTGCTGTTCCAGGACAAAGGTTCGGGTAGGTTTAAAGACGTCAAGATCTACCCTAACCGCATCGAGGTGCTCAAGAAGGGCACTTTTGGTGGCAAGCACACCGAGATTGTTTATCTTAAGGACATTACGGGGGTCAGCAGGATCAAGGGCCGCGACGTTTTCCTACGTAACAGGCTGTTGACTGCCTGTGTCTTTAGTCTGAGCAGCCGCTCCCAAGCTCAGGAGTTCGTGAATGCGCTGAACATGGTGATGTAGCCGATAACGGTGTTCGGGCTAAGGTAAAAATCGGGGCGCAGAACGGTATTCTGCGCCCCCCCAATTGAGTCGATGTGTCTAAAAGGCGGGCTTGCCTATTCGCTGTCGTCCCCAACGTTTTCGCGGTCATTGGCAAGCATCGCCGCGCCGGCGACCGTTGTCGCCATGGCGGCAGCGGCGAGCCCGGCGGCAATGCCGGAGCCGTCGCCCGTGTCGGCGAGTTTTCCGCCCGAGCCCTTGCCCTTGTTGCCCTTACCATTCTTATCAGCGCTGCCTGCGCTGGAACCCGTGCCGCTGCCGGTGCCGCCTGCACTGTCCGAGGCCGCTACGGTAAAGTTTGCGGCTCCGTCGCTGGCGAGCGTGTAGTTCTGCGCCGCGTCGCCCAACAGACCTTTCGCACGCACCCAATACGTCCCCGCGGCAAATGCCTCGCCCTCGGCCATTGCCGTGCCCGGAGCGCCGTCCGCGTCGTGCACAAACTCGAGCTGGGCCGTGCAGGCATCGGTTTCGAGCTTGCCCTCGAGTGATGCCGCAATCTTGGCGCGCACGTCTTCGCCGGCCTTAAGGCCTTCGAGTCCCTCAAAATGGGGCGTCAGCGCGCGTGGATCGATATCGATGGGCACAGAGCCCTGCAGCCCCGTAACGGTCTCGTTGCCCAGGGCGTCGACATCCACGTATTCGATGGCAAACGCGCTGCCAGAAGCGGCCACGTTGAGTACGTTGCTGCTGTTAACGAGGCGGAAATGACCCTCGCCAACGGTCTTGCCATCCTGGAATGAGGCATCGCTCAGCGAGTCGCCGTACGTCATGCGCATGCGGGTCGGGAGATAGTACGGGAGATAGTACGAAGCCGCCTGCTTGTGCTCCGTATCGTAATTGCGCTGATAGATGCTCCGGGCCAGCGCCGCATCAACAAAGTCGGATGCGATGATGCCAATGTGCTTGAGGTAATCTGACTTTGTATCCTCGATGCCGCTGGGATTGATGTACGGGCTCTTATACAGATGCTCGTTGACTACTCGTGCCGAGGTAAAAGGATTGCCTCCGTGCGACAAGCCCGTGCAGCTGGTGTAGTTGATAGACCAGCAACGCTCCAGGACTTTCTCCTTGGCCCCGTTATCGTCCTCGACATCTACCTCGTTGCGCGTGCGCCCGGTCGTTTCCTTCAGCGCATTATCGACCCAGCTGAGCTTGTCGGTTCCCGTGAGTTTGTACTTGTCCTGTGCGTATACCTTGGTGCAATAGGGCTCTTTGTCGCCTGTTTCCCCCGCGGCTTCAAAGCCCCGCGCGTCTTGGACGAGACACATGGAACTGCTGTCGGTGTGCACTGCGATTTTGTTATCCCATTCGGTGAGGTCGAGTCCCCACGTGTGGCCGCTTACGCTGTCGCCGTCGAGTCCAAATCGACGTAGCAGGACGATCTTTCCGCGCACCTCGCCCAGTGTGGGAACGCGGCTCGACGTATAGAACAGTTTGGGGTTGTCGTCCAAAACCTTGGCGAAAGCCGTCGTAACACTTTCGTCGGTAGCCTCGTCGTTGCCTCGTGATACAAGCATGATGAGCGCTTCTGTCGGGTTTTCGTTCAAAAACGTTTTGAAGTAGCCTATGACATCGGAGAGATGCAGATAGTTCCCGTCTTTTTTGAGTAGGTAGAAAATCCCGTGGTCGATGCCGGGGTCATCGCCCTTTCCGAGCCGGATATCGAAATAGCGAATGCCTTCGAGCAACTGCGTGGGAATGTAATCCTGCTGGCATTTTACTTGCGAGGATTGGGGCTCAGTGTCGTTGTCCACGCTGCAGGTGCCCGAATCGTGCGTACCCGGGATGCTCAGCTCGTCGAGGAACTTGTTGTCGTCGACGTATTTCATCCAACATGGTCCGTCGACGTAGCTGCTGTACGTGATCCAGTCGAGGCTGCTAACCGTGGCATCGTTCTTTTTCATGTCGTAACCGATAAGTTCGAGCTCCCACGGAATGCTCTTACTCTTATGGCAGATCTTATTGTTGTCCTGGTCTTTGCCGTTCGATTCTATTGCCAGGTACTTAATGTCTTTTTTCTCGGTTTCTTTCTCGACCGTGCGGTCTCGGATGATGTAGGTTCCGTTTGATTGACGCTCGAACGCAAAAGCGCGGCTGGGCTTGTTGTCATACTCGCCGCCCCATACGTGGATGACCTTTCCATCTTTGTCCGAGTCGTCGTCGACCGACCAAATGCTGTAGCCCGTCTTTTTATGCTCTTCGAAATTGAGCAAGGTGCGGATGGCGTACCAGTTTGTATCGTCATTCTTGGTCGTTACGTTCTCAAGGATGAGCTTGCTGGACGTGCCGTCGTTAAACAGGTGACAGACGTTGCCGCGAACGTTGCCGTCTTGGTTGACGCTCGCGGTGCGAAAATAGCCCGCGGGGCGAAGGCGAATGACGAAATTGTGGAGGCTGTCCGACGGTGCGGGTGTGTTGTCTGCAAATGCCGCTCGCAGGGGAATGCCCGGCGCTGCGGTTTCGGGCAGGCTTGCAAGTGGTGACAACGCCGCAAGCCCTAGGCCCAGCGTAAACGCTCGGCGGCTGATGGCATGGTGTTCGGTCATAACTTCTCCATTCGCAGAGTGCGGTTATGCGATAGTTTTGGTCACTATACTGCCCAGATGTTTAAAGATGCTGGTTTAATTGTCTGCGCGGCGCAATAAATCGGTGGGCGGACGTGTTGGGGTGTTTGTCGTTTTCGTACTGTTGCCACATTTGGGGCGGTTCCGGCGTCCGGCATCCTCGCGTTCGTCGGCTACAGGCATAAGAAAGGGAGGGTCGGTTTACCGGCCCTCCCTGGGTACGAAGCGCTGGGGTACCGTCGCTTGTTTGCACTGCGACCGTGTTTCCCGTTGCGCTCGCCAGTCGCTTAGCGCTTGATCTCGATATCGTCGAGCTTGACGTCCATGGCCTCGGTCTTGGCCTCGGCGATGTCGTCGGCAAATTCCAGAGACTTCATCATGGTCTCGACGGCGTCCTTGTGCTCCTCGACGTTGTCGATACGCACATACACACTGCCGCCGTCAACGTCGGTGAAGTATTCGGTCGTTACGCCGCCCGAGTGTGTATAGGAAGCGTTGCGCCAAGTCTTGCCGTTGTACTTGACGGGGTCATTCTCGGTCCACTCAAAGCTGGCATTCCACTTTGCCTCGTAGTCGAACAGTTCATCGGCGTTCTTGTCAGAGTCGAAGACGGGGATGAAGCGATCGCTGGCGTGCTCGCTCTCGGTGAACTTAAACTGGGCCCTGTCGGCGGTGTCGCCTGCGACGTCGGTGATCTCGACGCCCTCGGGGACCTCGACCTTAAACCAAATGAAGTCGGTCCTCATATCCACGGCTGGCTTTTCTGCTCCGCCGCCACCTCCACTGCCGGTAGCGCCGCCGCTGCCACCGCAGCCCACCAGGGCAACCGCGGCAAAGAGACTGATGCAGAGGGTGAGAATCGCAAAGGCCTTCTTTTTCATGGTCGTGTCCTCCTCGATCTGTAACCGCCCATGGATTACCTGCCTTTACTGTACGCGTGGACGGCTCGCTAGGGTGGGCCATGTGTCCCATTCTGAGGGCCGGATTTGCGCCGTTAAGTGGCAATATGCACGGGTCCAAAAGAGGGGAGGGCCGGTGCTGTCGGCCCTCCCCGGGTTGGGCGCCCGTTGTTTTAATGGGGCGCATGTGCGCGGGTGCGCGTAGGCGCGTGCGGGTGTCCCGTTACTTGATCTCGATGCTCGAAATCTCGACTTCGCGTGCCTCGGAAACTGCCTCTTCCATGTCATCGGGGAACTCGATGGAGTTGAGGAGTGCCTCGGCTTCTTTCTTGTGCTGGTCGAAGTTCGAGATGAGGACGTAGACGCTTCCCGGCTCAACATCGGTAAAAAGCATGGTTGAGATGCCGCTGTTGTCCTCGTATGTTCCGACGAGCCACGTCCTGCCGTTATACTCGACGGACCCGCCATCCTTCCACTGGAACGTATCCCCCTTCTTTTCCGCCTGGTCGGCGTGGGATTCCTCGGCCGTCAGCGCTTTTTTCCAAACGGGGATAAAGCGATCGGCCGAGGCGTTCTCGTCTTCGGGGAAGGTGAGCTGGACCCTGTCGGCATTCTTGCCGGCAGAGTCGCTTACGCCGACGCCCTCGGGCATCTCGACCTTAAACCAGATGTAGTCGGTCTTCTTGGCGACGGGGGCCTTTTCCTTGCTCTCGCTCTTGGGGGCGCTGCCGCCGCCCGATGCGCTCCCGCCGCAGCCCACAAGGGCGAGCGCGGCAAAGAGGGCGATGCAAAGGGAAAGGATTGATAGGGTCTTTTTCATCATGGTGGCGTCCTCCTTGTCTGCTGATGACATCACGGCGCCGCATGCTGTTGGGGTACTGATTGCGCTGGCGGCGGATGTCTCTGTGTACTGTGCGACTTATGCCTCCGTTCATCGCTTGTGGCCGTTGCGCGGCCGTTCCCCAACGGGTTCCTTACTTATAGATATGCCCCAGCTTGTGCTGCTCGGGAGTCTCGAAAGGTGGGCCATGTGTCCCATGTTTGCGTTGGCATGGCCTATCGTGTGCCATAGAAATCCGCGATGGCCAGGTGCGCTGACGCTCGCGTACTTATGGGCTAGACTTAGCACCATTACGTGATCGATGCGGTCGGCCGGCGTCGGCCGCCCGACCGATATATATGACTTGAAGGTGCGTGTGCGTATGAGCCAAGAGATGATGGATAAAACCTGTCGCGGTTTTGCCGAGGCGCTGGCCGCGCGCGAGCCAGTTCCCGGTGGTGGCAGCGCGAGCGCTTTTGTGGGCGCGCTGGGCGCCTCGCTGTGCGGAATGGTTGCCCGCTACGGTGCGACCAATCCCGCGCTTGCTGATCGTGCGGATGACCTGACGCGTGCGTTTGCCCAGGCAGACGAGTTGGCGCAGGAGCTTGTGGGTCTGGTCGCCGAGGACGTTCGTGCGTACGGCCAGGTGTCCGCTGCGTACGGTATTCCGCGTGAGGACCCGGCCCGACCGGCTGCGATTCAGGATGCGCTGCATGTGGCCGCTATGCCGCCGTATCGCATTATGGATGCCTGCGGGCGCGCACTGGCGCTGCTCGAGGACATGGCCGACAAGGGTTCGCGTCAGCTGCTGTCCGATGTGGCGTGCGGCGCCGTATTCTGCCGCGCCGCCATGCAGGGCGCGAGCTTGACGCTCTTTGCGAACACCACGTCTATGAAGGATCGTGCACGCGCCGAGGAGCTCGAGACGGCGTGTGATGAGTTGCTCGACACATGGTTGCCGCGCGCCGATGCGCTGGCGCGCCGCGCCTCCGACGCTGCAAGAAAGAGGGGATAGCCATGGCTGAGCTACTGAAGGGTGCTCCCGTCGCCCGCGCTTTGACTGAGGAGCTCGCTGCCCGCTGCGCTGCGCTGCGCGAACGCGGTGTTGTTCCGACGCTTGCTATCGTGCGTGTAGGTGAACGCGAGGACGACCTGTCCTACGAGCGCGGTGCCCTCAAGCGCTGCGAGAAGGTTGGCATTGAGGCTCGCCGCGTTTTGCTTCCTGCCGATGTTTCGCAGGACGAGCTGTTGACGGCCGTCGAGGACATCAATACCGATTCGGCTGTTCATGGCTGTCTGATGTTCCGCCCGCTGCCCGCCGGCCTTGACGAGAACGCCGTCGCTGCAGCGCTCGATCCCGCCAAGGACGTTGACTCCATGACGCCGGCTTCACTGCTCACCACGCTTTCGGGGCGCGGCGAGGGTTTTGCCCCCTGCACAGCCGAAGCCGTGCTTGCTTTGCTGGATCATTACGGCGTTGAGCTGGATGGGGCCAAGGTTGCTGTGGTCGGACGCTCACTGGTAATTGGCCGCCCCGTTGCCGCCATGCTTACGGCGCGCAACGCAACCGTGACGACGTGCCATACGCATACGCGCGATCTTGCCGCCGAGTGCTGTGCTGCCGACATTGTGGTTGCCGCCGTTGGACGCGCGCGCACGATTGGCGCAGATGCGGTCTGCGAGGACCAGGCGATTATCGATGTTGGCATTAATTGGGACGAAGCCGCTGGCAAGCTGGTCGGCGACGTCGATTTTGATGCCGCGGAGCCGGTTGTTGGTGCAATCACCCCCGTGCCGGGTGGCGTGGGCGCCGTGACGACAGCAATTCTCGCCAAGCACGTGATCGAGGCGGCTGAGCGCGCGGTAAAATAGGCGTTTGGAGGCTGTTTAGGGGGTTGGTTAGATACCCCGTGGTCAAATAATGCCAAATATGAGTACTGTTGCCAAGTTAGTCACATATGTTTGAGATCATTTTGGTTCTTTAGCGATAAGTAATATCGTTAAAGAGCCAATTTTATTGGACGTATGGGGAATTACTAGACTCAGTTTTTGGACAGGTGAGGATTCCCGGCGCCCGGAACAGTGCAATTTGCTGCCACTAAATTTGTGACAGTACTCATATTTGGCATTTTTTGACCACGGGGGCTGCCGAGGCCGTGGTTTCGCCCTTTCTGCGCCGAAGCGATACACTGTTGCCGTTTGATTTCTTCGCTCAAGGAGGATGCGCATGCCGTGCACAACGATTCTGGTCGGTAAAAACGCAAGCTACGACGGGTCGACCCTGGTCGCGCGTAACGAGGACTCGTCCAACGGGGTATTTGAGCCCAAGCGCATGCGCGTAGTGCATCCCGACGAGCAGCCGCGTGTCTACACGAGCGTCCTGAGCCACCTGACCGTTGAGCTGCCCGATAACCCCATGCGCTATACGAGCGTCCCCGATGTTGTCCCGGGCCACGGTATCTGGGCCGAGGCCGGTTTCAACGAGCTCAATGTTGGCATGTCCGCAACCGAGACGCTCACCACCAATGAGCGCGTTCGCGGCGCCGACCCGCTCGTGGACTACGTGCCCGCCAAGGGTAACGAGGGTGAGGACGGCTATGTGCCGGCGCAGCCTGGTGGCTTGGGTGAGGAGGACATGGTGACCCTGGTCCTGCCGTATGCCAAGTCCGCTCGCGACGGCGTTCGTATCCTGGGCGACCTGCTCGAGCGCTACGGCACCTACGAGAACAACGGCATCGCCTTTAGTGATGTGGACGAGATCTGGTGGCTCGAGACCATCGGCGGCCACCACTGGATTGCCAAGCGTGTGCCCGATGACGCCTATGTGACCATGCCCAACCAACTGGGTATCGACAGCTTTGACCTGGATGACGCCGAGGGCGCCCAGGCCGACCACATGTGTTCCGCCGACCTGCGCTCCTGGATGGCCGAGTGGCATCTGGACCTGACGCTGGGCGTCGAGGGCTACGGCTCGGCTGCGGTCTTTAACCCGCGCGAGGCCTTTGGCTCGCACAGCGACAGCGACCACGTCTACAACACGCCGCGCGCCTGGTACATGCAGCGCTGCCTCAACCCCAGTGACGTGTGGGATGGCCCCGACGCCGACTACACGCCCGAGAGCGACGATATCCCCTGGAGCCGCGTGCCCGAGCGTAAGGTGACCATCGAGGACATCAAGTACGTACTCTCGAGCCACTACCAGGGTACGGAGTACGACTGCTACGGCAGCAAGGGCACGCCCGCCACGCGCGGCGCCTATCGCCCCATCGGCATCAACCGCAACAGCCAGCTCGCCGTGCTGCAGCTGCGCCCCTATGCGCAGCCGGCCTATCGCGCCGTGCAGTGGATGGCGTTTGGCTCCAATTCGTTTAACGCGCTGGTTCCGCTGTACGCCAACGTCGAGACCATGCCCGAGTACTATGCCGACACGCAGGCTCGCGTAACGTCCGAAAACTTCTACTGGGCCAACCGCCTGATCGGCGCCCTGGCCGACGTCCGTTTCCATGAGTGCGGCCGCGCTGTGGAGGACTATCAGGAGAAGGTCGGTGGCATGGGTCACAAGCAGATCCATGACGTCGACGCTGCCGTAGCCGCTCTGCCCGAGGCCGAGGTGCCTTCCGAGCTTGCACGCGCCAACGAGGCCTTTGCCGAGCGTGTTCGCGTGGAGACCGATGCCCTGCTGGGCAAGGTGCTCTTCACCACGAGCTGCGCCATGAAGAACTCTTTCGCGATGAACGACAACGTGAGGTAGGGATTTCTCGTCGATCGAATAGTGCTAAAACGCTTTGTCGCTTTCGCTCAATCTTGGGTACAAGAACGCCAATGCAGTTGTTTGTGATTGGAGACAACCATGGTTATGAAACTCGATCAGCTTGTTAACGGCGCCATTAACGTGGGCTTTGGCGCTGCCGCCGTTGCTGTCGAAGGCGGCAAGAAGGTCCTCGACGACCTTAATACCAAGGGCGAGCAGGTTCGCAAGGACGCCGGCACCCCCGATATCGCCCGTAGCGTGTCCGACATGTTCGAGCAGGCCGGCGGCACCATCTCCGACCTGACCGAGCGTCTGGGCATGCAGGGCGAGACCGCGGCCCAACGCGTGCTCGACGAGCTCATTCTGGCTCGCGTCCGCGTTATGACCGCGCCCGAGCGCACGGCCTTCCTGGCTCATGTGCGCGACATCGTCGATTCGGTCGAGGACAACGTGACCTCGGTGCCCGTCGAGTCTGTTGAGGCCGACGATGCGAAGGATACCGAAGAGGCCGAGTAGCAGCGCAGATGGCAGATTCCACCACCGATTACAACAATCTAGATCCTCTGGGTAACGAGGCGGCGGTTGTCGATGAGGTCGACGCTGCCGTCTCGGGCGCTCGCAAGAAGCCACGCGCTGTCGATAGGGTGCCCGAGGAGCCCGACGCGATGGCACCGGACGAGGAATACCAGCTCACGCCGGCGGGTCGTCGCGAACGCATTGGGCAGATTGTTCGCCTGGTCAAAAAGTACCGCGTGTGGGATAACCTCACGCCGGTTCGTTTGCGCCGCCTGCTCGAGGAACTCGGCCCCATGTTCGTCAAGATGGGGCAGATTCTGGCCAACCGGTCCGAGATTCTGCCGCAACGCTTTTGCGACGAGCTGCGTCGTCTGCGCTCCGACGTGGAGCCGGTGCCGTACGAGGTAGTGCTTCGCTGTCTGGAGGAAGAATACGGCCTGCGCCTGGGGGAGATGTTCGATGCGATCGATCCCAATCCGCTTGGTAGCGCATCGCTCGCGCAGGTGCACCGCGCTCGTCTGGTGACGGGCGAGGACGTGGCCGTCAAGGTGCAGCGCCCCGGTGCGCAGCAGGTTATGGCGCAGGACATCGATATCATCCGCTCGGTGGTGCGTATCGTTTCCAAGTTCGTCAACACCGATCAATTCGTTGACCTGCACGGCGTGGTCGAGGAGCTGTGGACCTCGTTTCGCGAGGAGACCAACTTTTTGGCCGAGGCCAAAAACCTCAACGACTTCTACGAGTTCCATAAGAGCGTTCATGGCGTGACGTGCCCTAAATCCTATCTGGACCTGTGCACCGAGCACGTGGTGGTTATGGATTACGTCGACGGCATTTCGATTGCCGATCCTGAACGCTTAGTGGCCGAGGGCTATGACTTGGAAAAGATCGGTGCCGCAATCGTCGAGGACTATTCGACGCAGGTGCTCGACGACGGCTTTTTCCATGCCGACCCGCATGCGGGAAACATCATCCTCAAAGACGGAATTGTCTACTTTATCGACTTGGGCATGGTCGGACGCATGTCGAGCCACGACCGTGGCATCGTCAAGGATATGATCTTTGCCGTGGCCGAGGGCGACGTGCCAAAGCTCAAGGATTCGCTCATGCGCTTTGCCGTGACGCGCGGCGATTCGGCCGAGCTTGACCATTCGGCCTTTTTGTCCGACTTGGACTTTATTGTTGCCGACTTTGCCGGGCTCGACCTTAAAGACCTGGATATCGGCGAGTTTTTGACCTCGCTGTTAAACCTCGCGCGCAAAAATGACGTTGAGCTGCCGAGCGTGGTGACGATGTTCGCCCGCGGCATGGTGACGCTCGAGGGCCTGTTGACCGAGTACATGCCCAACGTCAACATGATCCAGATCATCCAGACGCATATTAAAAACGAGAAAAGCACCTATGCGCGCATGCGCGAGATGAGCCGCGACTTTGCAGCGAGCAGTTATCGCGCGGCGAAGGGCTCGCTCGAGGCGGCCGAGTATCTGGGCTTGGCTTCGCGTATGCTTACGCGCGGCCAGCTTAAGGTAAACACGCAGATCATGAGCAGCGATAAGGCGCTGCGACAGCTGGGTGGGATTATCGACCGCATGTCGATGGCAATTGTGATCGCCGGTCTGTTTATCGGTTCGTCGGTGGTGTACTACGCGCGCATCGAGCCGGTTGTGTTTGGTATCCCGGTCATTGGCTTTATGGGCTACGTGAGCGCGCTGGTGCTGGCGCTTATGCTGGGCCGCAATATCTGGCTCAACAGTCACGGCGGCAAGCACTAGAGGCTGCGGCCGTCACCGCATTTTCCTATCGCAAACAATAGCTTTTACCTTGGGCTTCGCCTGCGTGCGAGGCCCTTTTGCGTGATACCATTTTGACGGTAATAATCGATGGCCTAGATGGTGGTGCGGAGACGCACGAATGCGCGGTTATCCTGCGCATTTGGGAGAATCGGGGTGCAAGTCCCCAGCTGTACCAGTAACCGTAATTCCTCTTGGCTCGGGATGCTCGCGTCGCAGATCGGACGACGTGCCCGAGTCGTTAAGGTTAAGTCGGATCGCCTCCCGTCTTGCATGCGGCTGCGGCTTTTGCCGCCGGTGTGCATAGGGCTCTGGAGGGAAGGGGGACCCCGATGGGGGAACTCGAGCGCAACATGCGCGATGACGTGGGGCAGTCTCAAGGCAACGCTCCAAGTACAGACAGTAGGAGACAAATGGATATGTTTGAGGACGAGCGCCAGCGCGTCTCGCATCGCCGTGGCGCGATTGCACGCGGTGTAGCCAAGCGCGGCCTGGTGGCATTCCTGGCCTTCGCGATGGCCTTTGGCACCACGCCGGCTCAGCTGTGGGCCGAGGGCGCCGAGGGCATTGCCGAGGCTGTGGCTCAGGCTGCGACGCCGGGCGAGGACGCAGCGCTTGCGGGCGGTACCGCTGAGCAGAGCGGCGCCGAGGTTTCGGATTCCGAGGGCGCGCCTGCAGCTAGTGCAGCCATAGCAGAGGCAGCAACTGGCGGCGAAGGCTCGGCGACGGGGGAGAGCCTGCCACGAGCGAGCAGTCTTCGACGGCATCCGCTGGCCAAGCGGGATCTGCCGCCGCGGCTGCCGTTCAGACAGAGAACCCGACAGAAACCGGCGATGTCGCCAAGAAGCAGGTCGAGGTCTCGTTCTCGATTATCGGCACCGATGCTGACGGCAAGGCTCAGACCTGGGTGGCACCTACGCAGCTCAAGCTCGACGAGGGCGCGACGGCTGCGGATGCCTTCGTTAAGCTGCAGCAGAAGACGGGCTTTAAAGCGGATTACGAACCGAACACGGCATACGGCTTCTACCTCAAAAGCATCACATCTCCGAGCGATGGTCGCACGCTTGCCTACGATCCGACGACTTATGCCTTCTGGCAGCTGTTCGTCGACGGCGCGTCTTCCTCGGTTGGCGCGAGCAGCGTCAAGCTCACCCAGGGGCAGAAGATTGAGTTTGCCTATACGGCTGGTAGCTCGTCCCCTGTCGTTAAGGACCAGGTTGCCGCAAATGTGACCGTCATTGGTCGCGATGCCCAGGGCAAGACTCAGACTTGGGTCGATAACGCGCAGTATGTGGTGACGTCCGGCTCGAGCGCGCTTGACCTTACGAAGGTCGCGCTCGAGGCGAATGATATTGACGCCGTTGCTGCGGGCTCCTTCATTCTGAGCCTTAAGTACAACGGTGTTGAGCTGGGTACGCCCCAAGATTATTCGACCTATTGGCAGCTGTTTATCAACGGCAAGTCGAGTGACTATACGGCGGACAATGTCACCATCCATGCCGGCGATACCGTCACGTGGTTCTACGGTGGCTGGGGCGACCAGTTGCCGTCCGATTCTGTCCATGCTTCTGTTCAGGTTCTCGGTAAGGACAAGGACGGCAAGCAGCAGGTTTGGGCTTCGACGGGCCAGACGAGTCTCAAGGCGGGCTCTACTGCCAAGGATCTCCTTGAGCAGACCGGCCTTAAGCTCGATGCTAGCGAATCGTCTTGGGGCTGGTTCCTCAACGGTATTACTTCGCCGTTCGACAGTAAGTCCTATGGCTGGGATGCTGCGACCAAGAGCTATTGGCGCTTCTACGTAAATGGCAAGTTCGCCGACGTTGGCGCCGGTGCCTACAAGCTCCAGGAGGGTGACGCCGTCACCTTTATGTATGGTGCTGACGCCGATGCCCTCCCCGGTCAGGTGCTTGGATCCGCCGATGTTATCGGTCCCGATGTCAACGGCAACAATACTCGCTGGGGCTCGGCAAGCAGTGTTTCTTTGCCTGAAGGCTCTACTGCCCAGAACCTTATTGAGACGGTTCTGAAGGCCAAGGGCGTTACGTACAACGGCTCCCAGAGTGGCGAGTACTGGTTCCTCAATTCCATCAAATCGCCGTTCGAAGACAAGTCGTACGGTTATGATGCTGCGACCAATAAATATTGGCACCTGTATATCAATGGAGAGCCCTCCTTACTCTGCGCCAATCAGATTACGCTCAAGAGCGGCGATAAGGTCACGCTTGCCTATACCACCGACGATTCGCCCATGCCCGATCCCGACAAGGTTGTCGTGGACCCGAGTGCGACGACTCCTGATTGGGATGCCGAGTGGGCCGGCTACGGCAACAGTGGCAACGGTTCGACCGTAACGGATGCCAAGACGCCTGCGCAGGCCGCCGGTCTTAAGTGGGCCTTCGATTGGAAGGCCGAGTCTGGTCAGCAGTATGCCAACTGCAGCGAACCTGTCATCGCCAACGGCTTTGTGTACATCGCGACCGAGAACGAGCTCATCAAGATCGATTCGTCCACGGGCAAAAAGGTTGCCTCTGCGCCGCTTGCCTCCAAGGTGAGCTATACCTCTCGTCCGATCTATACCAATGGCCTTATCATCGTTCCGCTCAACGGCGGTGCGGTCCAGGCGATTACTGCAGACAAGCTGATCTGCAAGTGGCTGACGCCTGGTTTGACGGACTTGACGCAGAGCTCCTGCACCGTCGTTTCGGACGGCGAGTACGTCTATGTAGGCTCGGTCGATATTTCGTATGACGAGAATTACAACGCGACCTACGGCAACGGCTCCTTTGCGCGCATTAAGATTGCCACGGGCGAAGTTTCTTGGCAGAACATCGACCCTGCCGAGGGCTATTACTGGACTGGTGCGGCTTTGACGGATAAGTATGCCATCGTTCCTACGAGCGCGGGTACGCTTAAGTGCATTGATAAGACGACGGGCGATGTCGTTTCGACCATGAAGCTCGGCGCTGTCGCAAATGCCGATTGCATTGCCGATCCGTCCAATGGTTCGACCTTCTATCAGATGACGCACGACGGAAAGCTCCATGTGATTTCGCTTTCGGCGAAGGGCGTGCTGAGCGAGCAGAAGACGGTTGATCTGGGCCTTACGAATAATCTGAGCGCCCCTGCGGTGTCTGGTGACAATCTGATTGTCGGCGGACAGACGGCTACTGGCTCTGCTCTGGTTCTCTATAACCTGAAGACGGGTAAGACCACGATGGTCGCTGCTGCCGACGGCAAGGCGCTGCCGGCTGGCCTCAACGGTATTGCTGCTACTCCGCTGGTGAGTGTTCAGGGCGGCAAGACCTATGTGTACTTCACCGTTAACAGCGCGGATAGCAAGGATTACGTCAACTACTCTGCTGGTGGTGGCGTGTATCGCTATACGCTCGGCGATGCAGAGGCGACGCAGATTTATGATGCGGCTGGCCATTACCAGTACTGTGACTCTCCGGTCATTGCCGATGCTTCTGGCAATCTCTACTACATTAATGATTCGGGCACGCTGTTTAAACTTGGAGCTGTCGAGTCTTGGACGGTTGCCTTTAACTCCAACGGCGGGTCTGCTTGCGACACTAAGTTTGTTGCTACGGCCGATGGCAAGCTGGTCAAGCCGGTCGATCCGACGCGCGATGGCTACACTTTCGGCGGTTGGTATACCGATGAGGCTTGCACGCAGGCGTATGACTTCAGTACGCCGGTGACGGCCGACCTGACGTTGTATGCCAAGTGGACCAAGAATGCCGTTAACCCTGGCGGTAATGGCGGTTCAGGCTCCAATGGCGGCAATGGCGGCGTTGGTTCGAATGGCGGCGGCGGTTCTAGTACCGGTACTGGTTCCGGCACTGGCGCTGGCGCTGGTTCTGGCTCCGGCTCGAAGGGCGGCGCTATTGCCCCGGGCCAGAAGCCGGTGACCAAGACGACGGTGTCGACCAAGACCGAGACCAGGGACAACAAGTCCGACAAGAAGGACTCCGATAAGTCCGATAAGAAGTCCGATTCCAAGTCCGATACGGGTGCTGCTTCCATGACCACTGCTAAGAAGTCCTCTAGTGCTTCCGAGCAGGAGACGGGCACCAACCCGCTCGCCATTGTTGGCGTTGCCGCCGGCGTCATCGGTCTCGCCATCGTCGGCGTGTTCGTGTTCACCAAACGTCGGTAGGTGAGGGCTGTGTCCAATAAATCCAAGGACGCTGACCCCAAGCAACCAGATTCCTCGTTCATTCAGCTCGATGATCCAAAGCAAAAGGGCGCCGCTTCGGCGGCGTCCACCTCTCGTCGCAAGGCGCTCCTCGGCGTTCTGACTGCTGCATGCACCATTCTGATCGTCGTCTCGCTGGGTTTCGTCCATCCTTCCACAAGCGGTGCCTGGTCCATCGACTGGATCATTCAGACCGTGACGGGGGAGAGCGTCGTCACCAAGGACACCAAGGCGTCTGGCTCGACTACGACTTCGGGCGAGGCCAGTTCCAAGGATTCCAAGTCATCGAATGACGCAAAAGATGAGTCCAAGGGTTCGAACGACGACAAGGACGATTCCGAGTCTTCAAACAAGGAATCGGACAAAAACTCGGATAGCAAGAAGTCCGAGGACCGGGGCGGCAAGAAGTCTGGCGATAAATCCGCTGCCCAAAATACGGGAGCCAGTGATACTTCCAATGCGTCTGGCGGTGCTTCTTCGGGCGGTGGCCAGTCGTCTGATGGAGCCTCATCCTCTAATGGTGGAAACGCCTCCTCGGGCGGCCAGAGCGGCTCACAGGAGTCCAACTACGTTACGGTGACGGTTTCGGTCACATCGAGCGCTGTGGACAATCCTGTGTCCTCTGGTGGCACCTTTACCTTTAACGAAGGTGCTACCGTCTACGATGCCCTGTGCGCGCTGGGCCTCTCTGTCAACGCACACGGCTCATCGTACGGCACGTATGTTTCTGCGATTGGTGGTTTGGCCGAGAAACAGTACGGCGGCACGAGCGGCTGGATGTATTCCGTCAACGGCACAACGCCCATGACGGCCTGTAGTAACTACGTTCTCTCAAACGGCGACAACGTAGTCTGGTATTACGTTACAGACTAGAGGCCTCGACATAGCGCGCCAGACGGGCGGTTCGGACCAACATCCGAGCCGCCCGTTTTTCATGCGAATGGGACTGGATCGCCGGGTCTCTCGGCAAACAAAAAACCGGTTGGAACGGGAATTCCAACCGGTTATACATTCAAGCAAATAGTGAATCGACTATGACCGTGCGCCCTCGAGGAAGAAGCGGCGGCTGAAGTAGTTGTACCAGGTGACGAGGAACGTGGCGATGGCCTTCATGGCTTGGTAGCCGATGCTCAAAAACGTGACGCCCACAAACATATACAGGTCGTTGAGGCCCAGGCCGATCACCGACAGGATGGTGAAGATCGTGAACTCACGCTTGCGGCTCATGCCTTCGCGGTGGTCGAACACGTACTTCATGCTGAGCCAGTAGTTGACCACGACGGACGTGATAAACGAAACCGTGGTGCTCATCAAAAAGTCGAGGTGGAACAGCTCGACGAGCGCAATGAGCATGCCCCAGTCGATGCCAAAGGAGATAAGACCCACGACAGCAAACTTGAGGAACTGCTTGGTATGAGGTTGTGCCAGCGCCTTGCGCACGTAATCACATCCAATGCGTTGATGAATCGAGCAGAGGATACTTTAGAGCTTTTACAAGGGAAACGTAAGGTCTTTGCCAATAACTATATGAACTCGCCAAATTTTCAAGAGCTAATCCGCAAACGTAAAATATTTGCCCGTAAACGAGCGACACCCACGGACGATACTGCGCTGAGTGCGCGTCGTCCGTGGGCGCCGTAATGCTGCAGGGGTTTCGAGCTATTTTGTCTCGTCGCCCTCCAGGAAGATTTTTCGAGTCACAAAGTTGTAGACCATGACAAGCGCGGTGGCGCAGATCTTGGCGATATTGGCCTCGAGTCCCAGGCCGGCGTTGAGCGCCAGCACGATGCCGTCGTTGAGCACCAAACCGATCACGGACAGCACGACAAAGATGATGAACTCGCGGCGGCGGCTCATGCCTTCCTTGTGCGCAAACACGTACTTCATGCTTGCGAGGTAGTTAAAGATGAGTGAGATGATAAAGCCGCTGGTGTTGGCGATTAGGATGTTGAGGCCCAGACCGTAGTGGAGCAGATTCATAATGCCAAAGTCGATAACCGTGGCAATGACACCGACGACGCCAAATTTCATGATCTGCGCAAGGAGCTTTTGCATGGTACCTGCCTTAAGCTGGCGCCGAAGCGCCGCGGGGATGACAAACTCAGCAAGTTTAGCCAATCCCCGCGGGTGGTGCTAGGCGCGCTCCTCGATAGCACCGTTTCTATATGCATCGAGCAGCTGACGCAGGTCTTGGATTTGGCTGCGGATCTTGGCGCCAGTATCGGTGTCGCTCACCATGCGGCGACGGTCCGCTTGGTCAAAACGGTTGGTCTCGCTTTCGATGTCCACGTTGCGCGTGAGTGCCTCGGCAACCGTCGTAAAGGCCCGGTGCGACTTGAGGCGGCAGCCGCGCGAGCTCGAGATGAGCGTATAGCCGGCGATGCCCGTCTTGGGATGGTAAGCGCGGCAGAAGCCGCCATCGATGACCAGCAGCTTGCCCTCGGCGCGGATGGGCTGCTCGCCCTTGGTGGTTTTAACGGGCGTGTGGCCGTTGATGATGTGGCCGGTCGGCGAGCATGCCATGGGCGCGACGCCAAACTCGCGCATGATATCATCGCAGACCGAGGGCGACTTGGTAAGCGTAAAGTACGGGTCCATCGGCTCGACCCAGGTGCTCTTATCGGCGATATAGGCGCGCTCAAAGGTACGCACCAGGCGTCCGCTGGCGGGTGAATTGAAGCCAATCCACAGGTACCACATCCAGTCGAGGGCATCGCGGTCGCCCACGCGCCACGCGCGGCGGGCGATGTGGTCGCAAAAATCGAGATAATCGCGGCCAGCGTGCCAGGTGCCCAGGCAGTTCATGCTGCTAAAGGTGCCGTCTTCGTTGAGCGGAACGCAGCCGTGGAAGAGCAGGTTGCCGTTGGCGACCTTGTAAATCGAGCCGTGGGAATAGAGGAAATCGATATGGCGATGCAGGTGATCGGCGGTGACAAACTCTGACACGAGCTTGTCGATGATGTGCTGCTCCTGAGACGTGAGCGTGTAGGGGTCCGCCGGGTCGACGGTGGGGAAGTCGTTGGTCGTGAGCGGCCACACGCTGTCGTCGGCGAGCGTGACCGTGCCGGTGTCGTGGTCGATCTTGTCGAGTAACAGGCGGTCGGTCATATCGAACTCGGGGTGGCGCTGGATAATCTGGCCCTCGAGCTTAAAGAGCAGCACGTTGATGGCCTTGATCAGCGGGGTGATGGACTCACCGGCGGTGTAGGTGGCATCGGCAAAGGCGACAAGCTCACGCAGCGAGATGCCGTAGTCGTTCTCCAGGATCTCGTAGTTGTCGTAGCGTAGGTTGTTGCGCAACACCGTGGCGATGCAGGCGGGCTCACCGGCCGCAGCGCCCATCCACAGCAAGTCGTGGTTGCCCCACTGGATGTCGAGTGAATGGTAGGTGAGCAGACGGTCCATAATCTTGGCCGCGCCGCCGCCGCGGTCGAAGATGTCGCCCACCAGGTGCAGGTGGTCGACGGCCAGGCGCTTGATGAGCGAGGCGAGCGACTCGATAAAGTCGTCGGCGCTGGCGGTCTCCAGGATGGACTCCACGATGCGCTCGTGATAGCGCACGCGATAGTTGTTCTCGTCCGGGTGCGTGTGCAACAACTCGTCGATGATGTAGGCGTAGTCGCGCGGGATGGCCTTACGCACCTTGGAGCGCGTGTAGCGGCTTGAAAGTGAGCGAGCGACCATGATGAGCTGGTCAAGCATCGTCTTGTACCAGGTTGGCGAGTCCTCGCGCCGGCTGCGGACCAGGTCGATCTTCTCGCGCGGGTAGTAGATGAGCGTGCACAGCTCGCCCTTTTCGTCAAAGGTGAGCGTGTCGCCAAAAATTTCGTCGACATGCTCGCGCACGACGCCCGAGCAGTTGTTGAGGATGTGCATAAAGGCTTCGTATTCGCCGTGCACGTCACTCATAAAATGCTCGGTGCCCTTGGGTAGGTTGAGGATGGCCGAGAGGTTGATAATTTCGGTAAATGCGGATTGTTCGGTGGGGAACTGTCTCGACAGCAGGCGCAGATACTTAAAGTCTTGCGGATTGCGATCGAATGCGACCATGAAACACCTTCCGATGGGGTTGGTAAAACTGATAAACAGCGTCAAACGTTTATCAGTATGCGCCGCTTTTGTTTCGATTGGGGGTGGGAGGTCGAATTGTTGGCCGAACGGTTTGGTAAATCGATTTAGTTGAGGTAGATGTGTTGGTCGGGTGGAGACGACAGAAGGTGTTTTCTCAGATATTTATGCGTGGAGCCGGTGGAGACGATGGTGGTAAAGATGTTCGCTATTTTTGGTTCGATTTGGTAAATAGTGGACATATGTACCGTATGTAGGCTCACTGTGCGATAATTTGCGCAGCAATGAGTAAGGAGCCTCATATGAGTGATTTTGTCCTGACCTGTGAATCCGCCGCCGACCGAACCCGTGAGTTCTTTGCGTCGCGCAATATTCCTGTCGTGTGTTTTCATTACGAGATCGACGATGTTGTCTATACGGACGATCTGTATCAGTCGATTACGCCGGACAAGTTTTTTGCCCAGATTGCCGCGGGCGCCATGCCCAAGACGTCTCAGGTGAGCGTGGGTGAGTACGAGGAGTTTTGGGAGCCGTTTGTTGCCGAGGGTAAAGACGTGCTGCACCTGACGTTGTCGTCGGGTATTTCGGGCACGTATGGATCGGCCTGCGTCGCGGCGCAGATGCTTGCGGATCGCTATCCCGAGGGCGGCAAGGTGCGCGTCATCGATTCGCTGGGGGCGTCTTCGGGCTTTGGTCTGTTGCTGGAATATGCCGCCGATGTGCGCGATAGCGGGGCTTCACTCGACGAGACGGCCGCTTGGATTGAGGAGCACAAACTCAACCTGCACCACTGGTTCTTCTCGACCGATCTGTCGAGCTACCTACGAGGCGGTCGCATTTCGGCTGCGAGCGCGATCATTGGCACGGCGCTTAAGATTTGCCCGCTTATAACGGTCGATTGCGAAGGTAAGCTGTCGCCGCGTGAGAAGATTCGCACCAAGAAGCGCGCGATTTCCGAGATGGCTAAGACCATGATGGCACACGTGCAGGGCGGTACGGATTATTCGGGTAAGTGCATCATGTCGCACTCGGCGTGCCGCGAGGATGCCGAGGCAGTTGCGGCGCTGATTGAGGAACAGGTTCCGCAGCTTAAAGGCAAGATTGAGATCAATGACATCGGTACTCTGATTGGCTCGCATACCGGACCCGGTACGGTGGCGCTCTTCTTTATGGGCGACAAGCGCGTGGATTAATTTGCCCCATCACGTCGCTGCATGATTGCTCAAACGAAAACGGCCCGTCTCACGTTTGTGGAGCGGGCCTTGCTGTTGCGGCTAGCGTTTCTTTCCGCGGAAGAAAAAGCCGTGCAGTGACGGCTTGAGGCCGCGGTTGGCGCGATGCTCCTCGACGCGCTCGTGGATCGAAGCGACGCGCTCGATGACTTCGTCGGGAATCGGCACGTCGGGATTCATGTTCTCGACCTGGCTGACTTCGGCGGCGGCGACCTGGTCGATAATGGGCACATCGTCGCGCGAGATGACAGGTGTGGCGTCTTCCTTCATCTTGCGATAGCGCTGCATCATGTCGGCCTGTAGCTGCTGGGCCGAAGGCGGCGTCCAGATGATGGCGTTGGCGCCGGCGGCGATGGTTTCGCGGATGCTCTCGGGCGTCTTGCCGCCCGGCGCGATGAGCGGCAGGTTGGGATAGTGCTCGCGCAGCTCGCGTAGGACCTGCGGTGTGTTTTTGCCGGCCGCGATGTTGAGAATCTTGGCTCCGGCGCGCACCTTGGCATGCGCATCGTCGTCGCAACGTACGACCGTGGCGATGACAGGGATGTCGGCGATGTTGGTGATGTGCTCGACCATCCCGGCGGTGGCGGGGGAGTTGACCACGCAGCCCGCCGCGCCCTGCATCTCGGAGACGGCTGCCATCTGCACGGAGCGCTTACCGGTCGTAGTTCCGCCGCCCACGCCTACAAAGACCGGGCACTCGGCGACGGTCAACAGTGCCTGCGTAATGGCCGGCTGCGGCGTGAAGGGGTAAACGGCAAAGACGGCATCGGCGTTGGAGTTGCGGATAACCGCGACATCGGTGGTGTAAATGAGCGACTTGATGCGGCGGCCGAAGAGCGTAAAGCCGCTGGCCTCCTCGATCTCGTCGGGCATGCGAAGGGCCGCCTTGCGCAAACGTCCGTCGATGGGCAGTGGCTCCATGGGGAGCAGTCCGTTGGGGGTCACGGCTACCTGGGGCTCGGTGAACTCGTCTGCGAGCTCGACCTCGGAGAAATCGACCGAGGCGACGATGTCCTCGTGAACCTCGGCGGGCACATCGATGGGAGCTTGGTCGTTTGCCGCGGCAGGCGTGTCGAAGGAGCTGGTGCCGACGAAGGCGTCGACGCGCTCATTTAGATCGTTGAGGGTATCCATGGAGGCTCGATTCTATGTGATAACGGCCGGCGCTATGCAGCCGGAATTGCGAATGCTAAATCGTTTGACGAGTTGATTTTTCCCCGCCGCGCCATCCGTTAGACCGAAGGGCCGGCGAACGTGAAGGAGCTGTGGTGGCGGGGATCGAGGTGCTATCTTGAAAGTCCCGTTTAAAAGAGAGGTGACGCGGTATGGAATTGACAGCAATGTTTGGCTCGATTGGCCTGTGTGTGGGCGCAATCGTTGCCGCCGCGGTCATCTACTTTGTGGCCACGGCCATTAAGGGCAAAAGGGCCGAGCGCAAGGAGCGTGCGATGCTTAAACAGCATCGCGACCAGCAGGGCAAACGCGCACAGAAATAGCTTGTTGAGTTTTGGATCCGTGCGCTAGCTGCGTTTTCGGATCAGGGCAATGTAGAAGCCCTCAAAGTCGCGGCTGGGCGGAATGGTCAGCGTGCCGGGCATACCGTTGGCGACGGACGAGACGTGGCCGGCGGCGATGGCCTCGGTGAGAGCGTTGCTCTCGATGTGTGGCTCTTCGCCAGCTTCCTGAGCACGTTGCGTTTCACTTTCGCTCGGCGTGCCGTCGAGGGGGATAAGCTCGCAGTCCATATGCTTGTCGAGGGCCTCTTGCAGGGCGTCCTCGTTTTCCTGCGGCAAGATCGAACAGGTCGAATAGACGAGCGTGCCGCCCGGTTTGAGGGCACCCATGGCGCGGTCCAGAAGTGCTCGCTGCGAGCGGGCGCACTTGCTCAGCAACTGCTCGGTGAGGCCGCGCAGGCTTTTCTCGTTGCCGTTGATGACGGTGCCCGTGCCGGTGCAGGGAGCGTCGAGCAGGATGCGGTCAAAGCGGAAGAACTCGTCGAGCTCGCGTGCGTCGATGCGCATGACGGGCACGTTTTTGGCACCTTGGCGGTGGAGGTTGGACTCAAGCTTTTCGGCGCGGGGAATGCTCATCTCGCAGGCCGTGAGGTGTGCCTGGCCCTGGGTGAGGGCGGCGATCTGCGTTGTCTTGCCGCCGGGGGCTGCGCACATGTCCAGGATGTCCTCGCCGGCCTGAACGCCCAGGGCCAACGGCGGCATCATGGACGACAGGCTCTGCAGATAGATTTTGCCGTCGCGGTAGATGTCGAGATCCCACAGATCGGAAACCTGGGCCTCGGGCAGGATAAAGGCGTCTGGGTACCAGACGACGGGGTTGTGGGCGATGCCGGCTGCATCGAGCGCCGCAGCGATGTCCTCGGCGGTCGCCTTGAGCGTGTTGGCGCGCAGTGTGACCGGGCGTGTGGCCGCGGCACCAAAGCCCTCGATCATGAGCTCGGCATCGGCGGGCGCATAGGCGCCGGCGACCGTGTCGACCATAAAGCGCGGCAGGTCGGCGGCGCAGGGAAGGGCGGCAAGCTGGTCGGAAAGCTCGGTGGAGGCAAACTGCCTAAGCTTGAGCTCGGGCTTAACCTGCTTTTTCTGCTTACGACGACGCGGCTTGGACATCCGTCTTTCCTTCCCGTTCCAAATTGACTACTTTCCGGGCACGCCGCTGCTGGCGTGCTTTAGTACTGGCTCTCGTGCTTGCTAAAGAAGTCGAAGCGCGGGGGCAGCGGCTTCACGCGGTGCTCGCCGGGCTTCTCGCCCAGGCTCTCCACAAACTCATCCGTGGAGGCAAAGATGTTATCCCAGCTAAAGAAGGCGACCGGGTCGACGTCGAAGTACTCGCAGATGAGCTCACAGCCGGCCGGGACGATGCCGTGCATGAGCACGGTCGCCACGCGCAGCTCGCTAAAGGCGTCGACGAGGGCCTGCGCCATCGCGGCGTTTGCCTCATTACCCTCGAGCTTGTTGGCGGCCTTGGAGGCGTCGCTCCAGCGCTTGTTGGCGGCGCGTAGGTAGTCGTCGCACACGGCAAGCGCGCGGTGCGTCTCGAACTTGTACATGGCCTGTTCAAAGGCGAGGGCTGCCTGCTGGGCGGCTTCGATTACGGTGCCAGAAGCGGCGCCGGCGGGAATGCAACCGTTGCGATAGGGACTCTCGTCGCCCTCCTTGACGGCGACGCCGTAGAAGCAGCTGCGGGCCAGACGGTTGAACACGCCGGTCAGCAGCGCGCTCTCCTTAAGGGCGGGGTCGATGACGCGCTTGTCGTCGCAGGCGCGCACCTCGTTGCCGTCCTTGTCCTTGCCGGTTACGCGCGTGTCGTATGCCTTGGGACTAAAGCTCACCGGCTTCTCGGACAGGCCGAGCGACAGCCAGTGCGCGCGCATCTGCTCGCAGGTGTAGTGGTTGAGCAGGTCGTCTGCCGGCGGGGGAGGCGTCTGCGAGGACGAGCTGGCTTTTTTGCCCATGTAGAGCAGGTGATAGCAGGCGCTGACGGTGCTCTGCGTAAGATCCCAACCCAGGGCCTCCCACATGGCGGTCTGAGCTATGCAGTAGAAGTAGATGTTGTCCTGACCGATGAACTGGTAGATCTGAGCGTCGTCAGAGCACCACCAGTCGCGCCAGTCGAGCGAGCTGTGCTGGTAGGTGGGAGCGGGTACCTGCGTGGAATCGGCAGCGGGCTCGCCCATGAGGGCGGCATCCTGGGCGGCGACGCCCTCGGTCACGCCGGCGGCCTTGGCATCGCGTGCGAGCACGGTACGCGTATAGCTGATGGGCGCCCACAGGCTCTCGGGCCAGCACCAGCAGGTGACGTCGGAGACGCCATCGACCTCGGGCACCGGAACGCCCCAGTCGATGTTGCCGGTGATGCGGAAGGGCACGAGCGCCTTGCCGCTGCGGAAACGCACGCCACCGTTGGCGAGCACCGCGTGGGCATCGTCGCGCTCCTTCCAGCTGGGGAAGGTGACGGTAAAGCTGCTCTTGTTGCCCTCGGGCTCCAGGACGGTGTGCTCGGGAAGCTGATCCTCAACGGCATCGAAGGCCTCGCGGAACTTGTTCTGGATGTAGAGCTGAGCCGGCAGCAGCCACTCCTCCATGGTCTTGGAGACCACGGAACGAACCTGCGGGTTCTGGGCGAGCTTGGCGGTATAGGTCTTCATAAAGTCGAGGTAGGCCGGCAGGTCGAAGTAGAGGTTGTCGACCGGGCGCAGCTCGGGCACCTCGCCGGTGAGCTGGCTCTTAGGCGCGATGAGCTCCTCGGGCTCAAACTGGTGGCCCAGGTCGCACTCGTCGGCATAGGCCTTCTCGGACTTGCAGCCCTGGATGGGGCAGCGGCCGATCACCTGACGGCCGTTGAGGAACGTGCCGGCCTTGGCATCGTAGAACTGCAGCGTGGAGCGCTTGGAGATGGTGCCCTGCTCGTGCAGGCGCTCGATAATCTCGGCGGTCACCTCGTTGTGAATCTGCGCAGCCGGCTCAAGGCCCGAGCCGCCGTAGATATCGCAGCTGATGTTGTAGTTGTTGAGGGTCGCTGCTTGGCGGGAGTGATTGGACTCGACGTACTCGTTAATGGACTTGTCGTAGCCCTCGTTCTCCTTGAGCTTGCGGTAGCTCTCCATGATGGGCGAGCCGTAGCAGTCGGTGCCCGAGGTGAAGATGACGTTCTCACGGCCCAGGCGGTCGCGCAGGAAGCGGGCGAAGAAGTCGGCAGGGACAAAGACGCCGCCAACGTGGCCAAAGTGAAGGCCCTTGTTGCCGTAGGGCTCGCCGGCGGTAACGATGGCGCGGCGAGGCCAGCTGGGACGGTCGTTCATGGAGTATTTGGATGCCATGGGGCTCCTTCGCATATGGTGAGGGCGCGGCCGGGCGCGGGGCTCGGCGGCGCGGTGGTCAATTCGTGCATATCGTTCGACATTATCGCACATGCGGGCGGGTGCGTGGCAGGGGCGCTATCCTAAGATGCTATGAATGAGATTTCCAACATACATGCGTTTGAAGACGAGGATTTTCTGCACGCTTGCTTCGTGTGGGGGATGGTCGTAGTCGGCGTGTTTGCCGTGTGCCTGGTGCCGGTGTTTATGCTGCTGGGCGGACCCGCGGACCTGGATGCGGCTGACGCGGGCGGTTGGACGGCGGTCGTGGGCTGGATAGTCGGCTTGGCTGCGATCTCAATGGCGTCGTTCGCCGTGCACGAGCTGGTGCACGGTGTGTTTTTTAAGCTGCTGGCGCCTGCGGGCGCGAAGGTGACCTTTGGGGCGAATCGCGAGACAGCGATGATCTATGCCTGCGCCGAAGGCGTTGTGTATTCTCGCCGGCGGTACGTGGCGGTTTGCCTGGCGCCGACGGTTGTTGTGACGGCAACGCTTGCCCTGGGGTTTGCGTTTTCGGGCTATCCGCTGCTGTGCTATCTGGCGGCCGGCTTGCATTTGTCAGGCTGTGTGGGCGACTGGTATTACGTGCGGACCATTTTGCGCGACCGCCGCATTGTCGCCTGCGAGGATACGTCCTTTGGCGTGCGCTTTTTCGGGTGAGGAGATGTTGATGAAGCCGTTGTTGTTGCACGCTTGCTGCGCGCCGTGCTCGCTTGAGCCGGTCCGCCTGCTGCGCGAGGAAGGGTTTGAGCCCACGATTTGCTGGACCAACCCCAATATTCAGCCGCACGATGAATGGCAGCGTCGCCTGGACGAGCTGCGCCGGTGGTGTGCCGATGGCGACATCGAGCTTATCGAGGCGGGGGAGGACCGTGAGCGTTGGGAGGCCGGCGTGGCCCCGCTGGGCGCCGATCGAGCCCGTCGCTGTCGCGCATGCTATGCCCTGCGCCTGGCCGAGGCATGCCGAGTGGCCCAGGAGCGCGGGTTTGAGTTTGTGGGTACGACGCTCGCCGTCTCGCCGTATCAGCTGTTCGACACCTGCAATGATGTGTTGGAGCGTCTGGCTGCCGCCCGCGGTCTCACTCCGGTGATTCGCGATTTTCGTCCGTATTACCCCGAGGCGACACGCCGTTCGCGCGAGCTGGGCATGTATCGGCAGAACTACTGTGGTTGCCGCTTCTCGGCTGTCGAGGCGGCCATGGACCGCGCCCGCATCCGCGACGAGCGCAAAGCGTCCAAAAAGTAGTTCTTTTGAGCTGGCAGCCTGCTAGGATGTAGAGCGGACTATAGCTATATAAGGAGTATCCGACGTGTCTATGCGTACCGATGATTTTGACTACAACCTTCCCGAGGAACTGATTGCCCAAGCTCCTGCCGAGCCGCGCGACTCCTGCCGCCTGCTGGTGGTGGATCGCAAGGGCTCCCAGGCGGGAACGCCGCTGGAGCACGGCGGTACCGTTGAGCACCGCATCTTCCGCGACATCATCGACTATATCGAGCCTGGCGATGTGCTCGTCATCAACAAGACGCGCGTGATGCCGGCCCGCCTGATCGGTCGCAAGGAGGGCTCGGGCGGCGTGGTCGAGACGCTGCTGCTCAAGCGCCGCGAAGATGTTGACCCGCTGGGCCACGTTTGGGAGTGCCTGGTCAAGCCGGGTAAGCGCCTGAAGCCCGGTGCTCAGATTGAGTATCGTGCGGGCGGCGCCCATGCGCCCGAGGGGGCTCCCGTGGTGCTGACGGCCGAGGTCATCGACTTTGTCACCGATAGCCGCGGCGGCCGCCTGGTGCGTTTTGAGCCGGCCGGTTGCAATGCCGCCGGCGAGCCGCGCACGCTCGACGAGGCCATCCATGCTGCCGGCCACGTGCCGCTGCCGCCCTACATTACCGATTACGAGGGCGATCCCGAGAAGTACCAGACCGTCTACGCCATGAAAGAGGAACACTCGGCTGCAGCTCCCACGGCGGGTCTGCACTTTACTTCCGAGCTCATGGCCGCTATCGAGGCCAAGGGTGCGAAGTTTGCCGCCGTCGAGCTCGAGGTGGGCATCGATACCTTCCGCTTGGTGGAGGAGGACGACCCCACGCAGCACGTCATGCACACCGAGCGCTACCACGTGTCGCAGGAAGTTGTCGACGCCGTGCATAAGGCGAAAGCCGAGGGTCATCGTGTGATCGCCGTCGGCACTACCGCGGTGCGCTCGCTCGAGAGCGCGTTTGACGCAGAAGCCCCGGTGTTCGATCCGGCCGTGACGGCGCGCTATTTTGAAGGCCGCGAGGACGGAGCCGACACGCTTGGCCGCGGTGACATCGTGGTGCGCGAGAACGCCACGACGCAGCTCTACCTCATGCCCGGCTCGACCTATCACGTGGTAGACGCGCTGATCACGAACTTCCACGTGCCGCGCTCCACGCTCATGATGCTCGTAAGCGCACTTGCCACCCGCGACCAGATCATGGATGCCTACGCCGCTGCTATCGAAGAACGCTACCGCTTCTTCAGCTTTGGTGACGCCATGCTCATCTTGTAGGTTACGGCGTTTTACAAACGCCGTAACCGGTCGACGCTGCGCGGGCCGCATTTGGACAATCTGACGTTCAACTTCAAGGGCGCGACCAGAAGGTCAGCGCCCTTTCGTTTCACGTCACCTTGCCTCAAATGCGACCCGCTCGCTCATATGACCCAATCCACTGTCAAGGGCCACAATGGCCCCGCCGACCGCTTGCAATCGGTCGGCGGGGCCTGCCGTTAAACCCGTCCCGGTCCGCCCCCGGCATGTCATCGACGCCTTCGGCTCAGTCTCATATCCGCGGATACCGCTCCGGCGGCCCGCAATCCTCTCCTTCGGCGGGGTTCCCCTAGTCTGTCTTCGCGCATGCGGCGGCCGCCGCGCGCACAGCGAGAACGGGGGTGTCCCCGAAGGCTGCCCGGCTCGCCGGGACGGGGGCTTATGTCTATTCCGCGCCCTCCCGGCACATCGTGCCGAGGGCCCACAGCCACCTCACGAGCTCGGCCGCGGTGGCCGCGTTCGCCTTCGCCTGCGGCATCCCGCGGGCGATCATCTCCTCGCGGCGGCGCAGGAGCCTCTCGGACCCCTTCCTCCCGTGCATCCTTATCTCGAGGGGCACGCCGGAGCCCTTGGGCATCAGCTTCGGCTGGTGGCCGGCCTGGGCATAGCACCAGGACCCCTCGACAGCCAGCTTCCTGACGAGCGCGTTGCCGGCCCCGCTGATTCCGCCGAGGCGCACGGAGTCCGCGCTCGACCTCTGCTTCGGGGCGAGGCCGAAGTAGGCCGTCACCTGCCTGCCGGAGCGGAACCTCGAGAAGTCGCCGACCTCGGACGCGAAGGCGGCGGCGAGCGCGAACCCGCACCCCTTGATCGACTGGAGCGCCTCGACCTCGGCCGAGAGGGGGCCCGCCGCGACGGCGGCCCTGTATTCGGCGAGGAGGGCCTCCCTCGTCTCGTCGGCCGCCTCGACCTCGTTCCTCAGCGCCGCAAGCGCCCGGATGCCTCCGTCGTCGGCGGGGTGTATGCCGTCGAGCCACCTGAGGAAGCCGTACGTCCAGTACTTCCGGGGGTTGCCGGCCGGCGTCGTGCCGCCGTAGACATAGCCGCGGCGGGCTAGGAACGCCAGGAGCCGCTGCTTCGCCGCCGCGAGCCTCGCGGTCGCCGCGTCGTGGGCGGCGGCGAGGTCCCTGAGCCCCTCGATCTCGGGGGACGGCACCCATACCGGGGTGACGTCGTGCGACAGTATCGCCTTGGCCATCCTGGCCGCGTCGTTGCGGTCGTTCTTGGACGAGAGGTCGGCAGCCGACCTCGGGACCTTGGAGACGGCCGCGACGACGCAGTCGACGCCGAGCCCGGAGAGCTCCCTTTGCGGGGCGAAGCCGAGGTAGCCGCTCTCGTAGGCGGCGAGCGACGGGCCGGGGAAGCCCGACATCCACTCCGCGACCTCGCCCCAGGGGTTGCCGCGGAACCTCCTCGTCACGGCCTCGCCCGTCTCCGCGTCGAGCGCGCAGACGGTGGTGGACCTGAGGTGCACGTCCATTCCGAAGGCGGTAGAATATCTAGGCACGGGAGCCTCCCAACCTCGTTGCGGCGCGGCTGCGCCTCTGGCACTTCAACAACATTGTCGCAGTCCCGACCCGCGGTCACGAGCGGGGGCTCCTGTCGTTTCCGTGCCCCTGGATTGGGTCATAGTGTCTGTCGTTGCCAAAACACCGGCATTTCTTTGGTTGTCAACAAAACATCGGTGTAGTCATTGGGGACGTTCTTAAACGACTACCTTGCATCAATCTAAATAAGTTGCGGTGAGATAGTTCTTGAATTGGCCTTTTTGGGCTAAACAGGAACTATCTCACCGCAACTGCGTTGAGCGTTTTTTTGGCGGCTGGTTTACTTGCTCGCGAACAGCCAGACTAGGATGATCACCAGGATTGCGGCGACGATGCAGACGATGGCGCCGGTGAATTTGATGCGTGAGTCGCGGGTGCGCTCGCGCACCGCGTCCTCGGTGGCCTCGAGCTGGGCGACTTCTCGCTCGGTCTCGGCGTGTTCGGCTTTGTCTCGGGCCAAGGATCCTGCAAGCGACTCAGTGATCTCTGGATGGTCATGTACCTCGGTCGCCTGCTCGATGATCGACTGTGCATGTGCGGCATCTGCTTGGGCGTTGGCGATGCTTTGCTCTTGGTCGCGGCGTGCCTTGTCCTCGGCGGCGATCTTCTCGCGCAGTTCGCGCTGGCGCGTCGTGGCGGCAGTTTTCGCCGTCTGCAGCTCGTCGCGCGCGGCATCAGCCTCAGTCGTCACGGCTTGGTGCGCGCGTTTGGCTTCGGCAATGGGGGCTTGAGCCTGCTCGACGGCCTGCTCGGCTGCGGCAAGCGAGTGCTCAAGGTCGGCGGTGATGCGCGGGACATCTTCTTCGGCTTTACGCAGGGCATCTGCCGTGTCGGAGATCTGCATCGAGAGCTCGCTGGTGCGCACCGTATAGTTGGCGGGATTTGCCGAGGGATTGCGTTGCAGCTCGGCATACTCATGACGCAGCGTCTCGAGCTGGGCGCGCGTGGCGTCGACGGTTTGTTGTGCGGCGGCAATGCCGGCGTCTCGCTCGGCCTGCACCTTGTCGCGGATGCGCTTGGAATCCTCAAGACGTCGAACGAGGCGGTTGCCGGTCTCGCGCGAGCTTGCCTCGCGGGCCTCCACGGCGTCGAGCGCGGCCTTCAGGCGGAGCTCGGTCGCGTCATCCTCTGTCTTCATTTGTTCGAGCTGACTCTTGAGCTCTGTCGCTTTGGCGGCGTGGGCATCACGGTCAATCTCGGCTGCCGCAGCGGTCTTTTGCGCTGTGGCGATCGCCTGACGCTGGTCGGCGACGATCTGGTCGTAGCGGCCTGCGATATCCTGGCGCGTCTCGAGCTCCTCGGCCTGATCGACAATGCGCTGCTCAAGTTCGGCCAGGTGGGCGCGGGCATCGGCAAGTGCCTTTTTCGCGGCGTTCATCTCGCGCATGGCCGAGGCGCCCTGGGCAATAAAGGTGCCCACGGCGTTCGCGGTGTTCGAGACAGCGGTCCCCAGATCGCGGTTCGCGTCGGGGGAGTGCGGGGCGATCGGGCGAGCGGTGTCGACAGCGTCCGCATCGGCAGCCTGCGGCGCGGCGATATTGCCGGTACCGCCCTCGACCACAGAAAAGCCCGCTGCGTGCGGATCGACCGCATCGGCGCCAATCGTGGGGTGCTCGAGCTGCAGAAACGAGGGCATGGTGCTGCCCTGGTCGGCAACGGGGGTCTCGCCGGGTACAAAGGTCGAGGCCGCCTCGGCGGCCTCCTCTTCCTCGGCATCAATATCGGCATCGGCCACGGCGTCTTTCATCGCTTTGACGGCATCCATCATGGAGTCCATGACGGCATCGAGCTCTTCTTCCGAAGACACCTCGATGGGGCCCGCTGCTTGCGGGGCGGGGTCCGTGTCAGGTTCGGCATCGCTCGGCTCCGGCTGCTCGCTTTCATCATGCTCGACAGTATCGTCTGTGTCTGTTGCCTTATCCGCACCGGCGTGCGCATCTGCGGTGGCGGGCGCATCGGTGGAGGCGTCGACGCAGGTAGGAGTATCGCAGTCGTCGACGGCGTCTTCGGAATGATCAATATGCTGCTGAGTCTGGGGGTCCAGCTCGTCTGTCATAGGCATGTGCTCCTCATCGTTGTTTGTCACCCTATGATAAAGTCTCGCGCCGACATCCCACGCGCTGCAGCAAAGTTTCAAAACGTGTTCGATGGCTCGATCTGATAACGATAACTCGGCCGCTTTATCCAGTTTGTACTTGACAATCCCTTCGCCGAACGACGTGGTGCCGTTCGCCTACCGCGGTCTTTTATTTTCGCTTGAACACGCTAAAGTTGCATCTCAGCTTTTGGCGCGTGAAGTTGGATACGCGCAGTCGGCGGGCGTGCCCGTCGCGATTTGAAAGGACTTTGTATGGGACTTTTCACTGGTAAGACCGTGATCGTCACCGGCGGCGGCAAGGCCACGCTTAAGGACGGTTCCGCTGGCTCCATCGGCTACGGCATCGATATCGCATTTGCCAAGGAGGGCGCGAACCTCGTCATCACCGGCCGCAACGTCGCCAAGCTCGAGGCCGCCAAGGAGTCTCTCGAGGCCGAGTACGGTGTCAAGGTTCTGCCTGTTCAGGCCGATGTCTCGGCTGGCCAGGATAACGAGGCCGTTGTCCAGAACGTCATCGACAAGGCCATTGAGGAGTTCGGCCGCATCGACGCCGTCGTCAACAATGCTCAGGCCAGCGCCTCGGGTGTGACCATCGCCGATCACACCATGGATCAGTTTAACCTGGCCATTTACTCCGGTCTGTATGCTACCTATCTGTACATGCAGAAGGCCTATCCGCACCTGAAGGAGACCAAGGGCTCCGTGGTCAACTTTGCCTCGGGCGCCGGCCTGTTTGGCAACTATGGCCAGTGCAGCTATGCTGCCGCCAAGGAGGGCATCCGCGGCCTGACCCGCGTTGCCGCCAACGAGTGGGGCAAGGACGGCATCAACGTCAATATCGTTTGCCCGCTTGCTTGGACCGCTGCGCTCGAGAACTTCCAGGATGCTTACCCCGAGGCTTTCAAGGCCAACGTCCACATGCCGCCGGCAGGCCACTACGGCGACGTCGAGAAGGAGATCGGCCGCGTGGTCGTTCAGCTCTGCGGTCCCGACTTTAAGTACATGAACGGCGAGACCGTCACCCTCGAGGGTGGCATGGGCCAGCGGCCCTAAGAGTTACGCGGTTTTACCAAACCGCGTAGCCAGTTGACGCTGCGCGGTCACCAGAGCGACAACTTGTCATTCAAAGAGGGCGGCATGACCAGAAGGTCTATGCCGTCCTCTTTTCATGCCAATTTGTTCGCTCTGGTGACCGCTCGCTGACGTTGCCAAAACATCGGTGTTGCTGGAGTAGTCGTTGGGGACGTTCTTAAATGACTAGTCATAAGGGATACTCTTGCCGGCGCTTGGGGACAGTCCCTAAGTGCCGGCAGATTGGGACACTCCTTTGCAAGATGGCGCTGAAGACTGTCCCCAACGACTAACCGTTTAAGAACGTCCCCAATGACTATGACCCCTTTGCACCAGTTTCTGTCGAGTCGGTGCGGTTTGCGGGTTGCCCGTATAATGGTTTGCGTATGAACCGCAACCAAGGAGTTCCAGTTTATGGACCAGAGCCTTTTTAAATTCGACCTGATCGCCGAGGATCCGACGACGCATGCGCGTGCCGGCGTGCTGCACACCCCGCACGGCGACATCGAGACGCCGATCTTTATGCCCGTGGGCACCAAGGCAAACGTCAAGGGCATCCCCACCGAGACCGTCAAACAGCTCGGCGCCCAGATCGTGCTTGCCAACACCTATCATCTGTCCATGCGTCCCGGCGAGGACACTATCGCCGAGCTGGGCGGCCTGCACAAGTTTATGAACTGGCACGGTCCTATCCTCACCGACTCGGGCGGTTTCCAGGTGTTCAGCCACAACGACGCCGTCAAGCTCACCGACGAGGGCGTGCGCTTTATCGTCAACGATTACGACGGCCGCCACGTGTTCTGGACACCCGAGGACAACATGGAGATCGCCATGAAGCTCGGCTCCGACATCTGCATGCAGCTGGACCAGTGCCCGGGCTATCCCGCCACGCGCGCCTACGTTGAGCGCGCGGTGGAGCTGTCGAGCATGTGGGCCGAGCGCTGCTACAAGGCTCACACCCGCGATGACCAGGCGCTCTTTGGCATCGTCCAGGGCGGCATGCATTTGGATCTGCGCCTGCGCTCTCTGCGCCATCTGGAGGAGTGCGGCGACTTCCCCGGTTACGGCATCGGCGGCTACTCGGTGGGCGAGGACCACGAGACCATGTTCGAGACCCTGGCGCCGCTTGCGAGCGAGTACATGCCCAAGCACAAGCCGCGCTACCTGATGGGCGTCGGCAACCCGACGACGCTCGTGCGCGGCGTGGGCGTGGGCATCGATATGTTCGACTGCGTGCTGCCGACGCGCACCGGCCGCATGGGCACGGCATTCTCCAGTGAAGGTCGCCTTAACTTCCGCAACGCGCGTTTTGCGCACGACGACGGCCCCATCGACCCCACCTGCACCTGCCCGGTGTGCACGGGCGGCTACAGCCGCGCGCTCATTCGCCACATGGTCACGCAGAAGGAGATGCTCGGCGGCATCCTGCTTTCGATGCACAACATCTACTACCTGCTCAACCTTATGCAGCGTGCCCGCCAGGCCATTATCGAGGGCCGCTACGGCGCGTTTGTGAGCGACTGGATGAACAGCCCTGCGGCGGTGGACTACTAAGAGCGGCGCGGGCGCTTGCAGAGCGCGGGCAACGGCAAGGGGCGAGCGACGGCCGGTCGTCACATTTGCTGACACCGGCCGCACGACCGCTGACCGATAGCTTGCAAGCACTTGATGCATCGTGGGTACCATACCGAATAGTTGATGTTCGGGCGGGTGTTTGGCGCATGGCGTCGACCCCGCCCGCTTTTCTTTTTCTCGATAGGAGTGCCCATGATTAAGAATGAGAACGTCGAGGGCGAGCCTGCCTACGACGAGACGTACCGCCGCGGCCCCGTGGTCATGCGCGGCCCCATGATTCCTAAGGACAACACCTACGCCAACCTGCTGGCGCCCGAGGAGTCGACCGACTGGCTGCATGCCGATCCGTGGCGCGTACTGCGCATCCAGGCCGAGTTTGTCGATGGCTTTGGCGCACTTGCCGAGTTAGGGCCTGCGGTGACCATCTTCGGTAGTGCCCGCACGCCCAAGACGGACCCGGCCTACAAGGCGGCGCGCACGGTCGGCCGTAAGATTGCCCAGCGCGGCGTGGCGGTTATCACCGGTGGCGGCCCCGGCATCATGGAAGCGGCCAACAGGGGAGCGGCGAGTGTCAACGGCAAGTCAGTTGGCCTGGGCATTGAATTGCCGCACGAGCATGGGCTCAATAAATACGTGAACCTCGGCATGGACTTCCGTTACTTCTTTGTGCGCAAGACCATGTTCGTCAAATACAGCTCGGGCGCCATCGTGTTTCCCGGCGGCTTTGGCACGCTCGACGAGATGTTCGAGGTGCTCACGCTGGTGCAAACGCACAAGGTCAAGCGCATGCCCCTCGTGCTGGTGGGCACAGAGTACTGGCAGGGCCTGTTCGACTGGCTCAACGGCCCGGTGATGGACGCCGGTATGATCAGCCCGCTCGATCCCGAGCTCGTGCACATCACCGACGACCTCAACGAAGCCGTCGACATCGCCCTGAGCGGGCTGATGTAGATCAATCGTGCCCACGCGACATGAATACGCATGGCAATCTGATGTTATTTAACATCAGATTGCCATTTATATTCAAGACTTTAGTCCGCTGGCCGCGCAGCGGCCAGCTTTAAACCACCCGCTACGCGGGTGGAGACAAACGGCTTTACAAAGCCACCCCTCCGACCGATATTGACGATTGTTCAGGCCGTCAAGAATTCGAGTCGAAGGGGTGGTCGCCATGGCCCAGAAGGCCTACAGCCTTTCCCACACGAAGTGGATGTGCAAGTACCACATCGTGTTCACGCCGAAGTATAGGCGCAAAGTGATCTACAACCAAATCAGGAGCGACATAGGGGAGATCCTCAGGAAGCTGTGCGAGTACAAGGGGATCGAGATAATCGAGGGGCACCTGATGCCCGACCACGTGCACGTGCTGCTGGCGATCCCGCCGAAGTACAGCGTCGCGAGCGTCATGGGCTACCTGAAGGGGAAGAGCTCGCTGATGATATTCGACAGGCACGCCAACCTCAAGTACAAGTTCGGCAACAGGAAGTTCTGGGCGGAGGGCTACTACGTGTCCACCGTCGGCCTGAACGAGGCGACGATCGCCAAGTACATCAGGGAGCAGGAGTCCCACGACATCGCGCTGGACAAGCTGAGCGTGAAGGAGTACGAGGACCCCTTCAAGAGGGGGTGATGCTGCCGGTTCGACCGGCGCGCCACGGGTCAAGATGCACTAGGCCTGGACGAAGTCCGGGCCCGCGCCTTTAGACGCGAGCCCGGGGCCCGTGGGTTATACCCTAAGAGCAAACCACCCTTTTTAAGGGTGGTTCTGATTGGGTATACTGGTGTAAAAGACGAGGGCGAGGAGGTCGCAAATGTCTACAGCAACAGTTAAGCCTACGACGGTTCGAATCGAAGAGGGGCTCAAGGAGCAGGCGACTGAGTTCTTGGATTCGGTCGGCCTCAGCCTCAATTCCTATCTCAATCTTGCCGTTCGGCAGCTGGTAAATCAGCGAAAGATTCCTTTTGAGATTGTAGGAAGGGCGGAGGTGCCCAACGAGGCGACGAGGCGTGCCATGGTGATCGCCAAGGCTCATGAGTTGGGGATTTTGCCGGACGATAGCCCGTCATTCAATAACGCTGATGAGCTTATGTCATTCCTCGATGAGGAATAGCGATGTTCGAGATTAAAGTCGAGGCTCAATTTAAGGTGGACTACAAACGAACGATGCGCATGCATCCGCAGCTAAAAAGTGAGTTTAAAGCGGCGGTTGCAGAGCTTGTGGCTCATGGGTCACTTCCGGCGGAGTATGGCGCCCACGAGCTCTCAAACCCGGGCGGAAACTACAACGACCACATCGATTTCCACCTATCCGATGGCTTGGTCGATGTGGTCGTTCTTTATCTTCCCCATAAGACTAACCCAATGATTAGGCTGGTGAGAATGGGCACTCATCAGGAGCTGTTTCAGGGTCCGCTGGGCTGATCGCCGATTTCCAAGTTGTGGTGGAATAGGGATTGATTGGCGGCTAATAAGCCAAAAACAGTCCCTATTCCACCGCAACTGATGTGGGCGTCCCTAGTGAGTTGGCTGGTAGCGGGGGCAGTAGCTGATGGCGATGGCGTCGATGCCTACATGGGTGGCGATGGTGCAGCCGATGGGGCCGGTGCCGGCGTCTACATAGTCTTGGCCTGCGAGCGCTTGGCTGACGAGCTCTTGCTCCTCGGCGGCGCCGGTCGTGAGCACGCGCACGCTTGAACCCGGATGCTCAGCCAAAAACGCGAGGCAGTCGGCCATGGTGTTGACGACGATGCGCTTGGCGCCGCGGCCCTTCTTGATGGCCTTGATCTCGCCCGATTTCCACTCCGGCGAAACGGCCAGGCGAATGTTGAGCATCTGCGTGAGCTGGCCGGCGAGCTTGGGCGCGCGGCCGTTCTTAACGAGGTTCTCGAGCGTGCGGGGAATCAGCAGCAGGTGGGCGTCGGGCAGCGTCGCGCGGATCTGCGCCTCGGTCTCGTCCAGGCTGCGGCCGTCCTCGCGCATGGCCAGCGCGTACTCCACCAGCAGGCCCTCGGCACCCGAGCCGGTGCGCGAGTCGATGCAGCGCACGTCGAGTTCGTGCGTTTCGGCCGTCAGGCTGGCGTTGGCATAGCAGGCGGACCACTCGCTGCACAGTGAGATAAAGATGGCGCTATCATGGCCGTCGGCGAGCACGCGGTCAAAGAGTGCCTTGAACTCGCCGGCGCTCGGCTGCGAGGTGTGCGGCAGTTGCTCGGAGCCGGCCATGCGCGCGACGTATTCCTCGGCGGTAATCTGCACCTGGTCGAGCAGGTCCTCGCCCTCGATAATCACATGCAGCGGAATCACGTAAATGCCGAGCTCTTGAGCGTGGGCGGGGGAGATGTCCGACGTGGAGTCGGTTATGATGGCAAAAGACATAATTGCACCTTTCGTTGGGGCGCTTGCGCGCCGCCTTCTGAGAGCAAAGTGCGACAAGTATAGTAGAGTCGTTCCACATTACTAGGTTCAATTGTTGAATAGTCAACAGTTTGAAGTGTCGGTGTGGAAATCGTCAACTGGGGAAGAGGAATGCCGATGGAGGCGTTGGAGATAGGCAAACGGCCGGTCGTGTTGTTCGATTTTGACGGCACGGTGGCAGATACGGGCCGGGCAGTGATGACCTCGACGCGCAAGACGCTGGCTGCGCGCGGGTTTTCGGAGGCGCAGATGGGTGATCTGCGCCGTATGATCGGGCCGCCCCTGTGGAAGAGCTTTCACGACTTTTACGGCTTTTCCCGCGAGGAGTCGCTTGTGGTGGCCGACGAGTACCGCGCCTTTTTTGATGAGCTGGGGCCGGAGGAGTACCCCGTGTTCGATGGGGTCCCCGAGCTGCTGGATGGGTTGGCCGCCCAGGGCAAGCGTATGGCCGTGGCGACGTCTCGCATGGAGGCGAAGTGCATCGATATGGTTCATGAGCTGGGGCTTTGCCAGTTCGAAGCTGTGGTTGGCATGAATCCGCCGCAGGGACGCGAGACCAAGGCCGATTCGGTTCGCGATACCCTGGCGGCGCTCGGCGCGACGGCCGACGATGCCGTGATGATCGGCGATCGCTTTAACGATGTGGAGGGCGCGCACGCGATGGGCGTGCCGTGCATCGGCATCTATTCGGGCGCGGCAGCGCCGGGGGAGCACGAGGCCGCGGGCGCCGATGCGGTGGTGCACTCGGTGGCCGAGCTTGCTAAACTTTTCGCTATCTAATAGACATAATGTGAGGGGCGGGCGTACCCGTCGCTCATTGGTAAGGAGGTCGTTCATGAATCAGGTGGAGCAGAGCGTTGCCGAGTATGTCGACGAGGTCTGGGAGGATGTCGTTGCCGATATCGAACAACTGGTGAGCTATCCGTCCGTGGCCGTTGCTGCCGATGCGGAGCCCGGTGCGCCGTTTGGCCGCCCGGTCCGTGACGCGCTCGATTGCGCGCTCGGCATTGCGCAAAAGCTCGGCTATCAGACGAGCGACGACGGGGGCTATGTGGGAATCGCCGATATCCCGGGTCGCGGCGACAAGCAGCTCGCGACTATCTGCCACGTGGACGTGGTTCCCGCTGGCCCCGGTTGGAACACCGACCCGTTTGCGATGGAGCGCCGCGAGGGCTGGCTGCTCGGTCGCGGCGTGATTGACGACAAGGGTCCGGCGGTGCTGTCGCTCTACGCCGGCGCTTATCTGCTCAAGCACGGCATTACCCCGCGCTATGCTTTCCGCGCGCTGCTGGGCTGCGATGAGGAAGTGGGCATGTCCGACGTTCACCATTATCTGGAGAACCACGCAGACCCCGACTTTCTGTTTACGCCCGATGCCGAGTTCCCGGTCTGCAATGCCGAGAAGGGCCAGTTTGGGGCGACATTTGTGAGCTCCAAGATCGACGGCGGTCGTATTGTGTCCTGGAGCGGTGCCGAGGCGAGCAACGCCATTCCGTCGCAGTCTATCTGCGAGCTTGCGATTGACGCCGATGAGCTGCCGGCACCGGTCGAGAACGCCGACCGCCTGGAGATCACAGCACTCGACAACGGACATGCCCAGATTTTCGCCCACGGCATTGGCGGTCATGCCTCGATGCCCGAGGGAACGATCAATGCCGTCGGCCTCATCGTGGCGTATCTGCGCGAGGCCGAGGATGCGTTTGGTGCGCGCGACGAGCGCCTGCTGAGACCTGCCGAGCACGAGTTCGTCAAGTTCCTGGCTTTTGTGCATGCGGACGCCTATGGCCGCGGCCTAGGTATCGATGCGACGAGTCCGGCGTTTGGCCCGCTTACCTGCAACGCTGGCGTCACCCGCGTGGCGGATGGCCATATTGAGCAGGTCATCGACGTGCGCTTCCCCGACAGCACGAGTGCCGATACCATCCGCGAGCAGCTCGATCCGCTCGTGGGCCGTTTTGGCGTGACGTGCCGTGTGGGTCGTGCGAAGGTGCCGTTCTCGGTCTCTGCCGACGATCCGGCCGTGAAGGCGCTTATTGATACCTATAACGAGTTTACGGGCAAGCATGCTGAGCCCTTTGCCATGGGCGGCGGCACGTACGCACGCAACTTTGCCCGCGCCGTCTCGTTTGGCCCCGAGGAGACCGGCCTGGAGCTGCCCGCATGGGGCGGCCAGATGCACGGCCCCAATGAGTGCGCCAACGAGGAACAGCTCAAGCAGGCGCTCAAGATTTATATCGTGGCGATCTTACGTTTGAACGAGCTTGAGCTTTAAGGCTGCGGCGTTTTAACAACTTAGCACCCCTTTCGTCCGGGCTTTTTAAGTTGCGGTGGAATAGTTCCTAGAATGGGCCATTTGATGGCCAAGCAGGAACTATTTCACCGCAACTTTGTTTTTATTGGTGTAAAAGGCGGGTCATGCTTGGTGGCGGGTTTGTTATCCGTTTGTAAAGGCTGGGCAGAGCTTGCGGTAAGGGTCTATCAAATGTCCGTAAGAAACCGCAGATAAGGCGGTCGTCGCCCGATCGAGACCGTATCTTTCCAAACAGCAAAGCGGGCAGGGTGCCCGCGAGTCGCATGTATGAAAGGAAGATCATGCTCGATCAGGCTTATTCTCGTCGTCAGTTCCTCGGCCTCGCTGGTGGTCTTGCCAGCATCGTCGGTCTCGGTCTCGTTGGTTGTGGCGGCTCCGGCGCATCCGACGCCGCCGCCAAGGGTAGCGCCGCCGCCGAGTCCGTCTCCGGCGAGGTGACCTACGACGGCGCCTCCTCGTTCCAAGCTCTCGTCGAGGCCGCTGCCGAGAAGTTCATGGATGCCAACCCCGACGTCTCCGTCTCCGGTTCGGGCAACGGTTCGGGCAAGGGCCTGACCGCTGTCGCCGCCGGCACCGTTACCATCGGTAACTCCGACGTCTTTGCCGAGACCAAGCTCGAGGCCGATCAGGTCAAGAACCTCGTTGACCACGAGGTCGCCGTTGTGGGTATGGGTCCCGTCGTCTCCAAGAACGTGAAGGTCGACGACCTGTCCCTCGAGCAGCTCAAGGGCATCTTCTCCGGCCAGATCACCAACTGGAAGGAGGTCGGCGGTGACGACGCTACCATCGTCGTCCTCAACCGCAAGGCCGGCTCCGGCACCCGCGCCACCTTCGAGGCCGCCGTCTTTGGCGATGAGGCCGTCGACTTTAAGGGCGACGCCGAGCTCGACAAGTCCGGCGATGTCCAGACTCAGATGGGCAGCACCGACAACGCCATCTCCTACCTCGACTTCTCGCACTTCGATGACTCCAAGTTCAACGCCATCAAGGTCGAGGGCGTCGAGCCCAAGAGCGCAAACGTCACCGACGACTCCTTCAAGATCTGGGCTACCGAGCACATGTACTGCGCAAAGGACGCCGACGAGGCCACCAAGGCCTTCCTGGAGTTCATGCTCTCCGACGACGTCCAGGGCAAGCTCGTCGAGGAGCAGGGCTTCATTCCCGTCTCTGCCATGAAGGTCGTCAAGGACGCCAGCGGCAAGGTCTCCTCTAAATAAGTAACCGCCCCGGAAAGGTTTGCAATGGCAAAACAGCTGCCAAAGCGCGACCTTGAGAACGTGGGCCTGGGCGTCACGGGTGCGTGCGTAGCGCTCGTGACGCTTGTCGTTGCCGCGCTCATCTTTATGGTCGCCCAAAAGGGCCTCTCGGCTTTTGTCAAGGACGGCGTCTCGGTCGTCGAGTTCTTTGCCGGCACCAAGTGGGACCTGGCCAACACAGCCGAAAACGGCCTGCCTTATACCGGCGCCCTGCCCCTGATCGTCACCTCGTTTGCGGTCATGGTGCTCTCCACGCTTATCGCGCTGCCCATCGCCATCGGCTCTGCCATCTTTGCGGTCGAGATCCAGCCTAAGTTTGGTTCCAAGATCTTTCAGCCGCTTATTGAGCTTTTGACCGGCATTCCCTCGGTCGTCTTTGGCCTGATCGGCTTTCACGTGGTCGTCGGTCTTATGAAGAGCGTTTTCCACGTGAGCACGGGTCTGGGTATCTTGCCCGGCGCTATCGTGCTGGCAGTCATGATTCTGCCGACGATGACCACGCTTTCGGTCGATGGCCTGCGCGCTGTGCCCGACAGCTACCGTCAGGGCTCGCTCGCGCTGGGCTACACCCGCTGGCAGACCATCTGGCACGTGGTGCTCAAGTCCGCCATGCCGTCGCTCATGACCGCGGTCATCCTTGGCATGACCCGCGCCTTTGGCGAAACGCTCGCCGTGCGCATGGTTATCGGCGGCATCGAGGCCATGCCGACGTCGCTGCTGTCGCCGGCGTCCACCATCACCACCACGCTCACCACGTCCATGGCGGTCTATGCCGAGGGCTCGGCCCAGGACGATGTCCTGTGGGCGCTCGGTTTGCTGCTGATGGGCATGAGCCTCATCTTCATCCTGATCATCCATCTCATTGGCCGCAAGGGGGCGAAGGCTCGTGGCTAGCATGCGCATCCATATCGACGAGGCAAGACTCGGGCGTGTCCAAAAGCAGGACCGCATCGCCACGGGCGTGCTGACGGCAATTGTCGCCATCGTCATGCTCATCGTCGTCTCCATGGTGGCCTACATCCTGTTCGAGGGCATCTCGACGCTGTTCCAACCGGGCTTCCTCACGCAGCCCGCGCGCGCCAACGGAACCCAGGGCGGCGTGCTCTACCAGCTGTTCGACTCGTTCTACCTGCTGCTGATCACCTTAGGTATATCGGTGCCCATCAGCCTGGGCGGCGCGGTGTTCTTGGTTGAGTACGCGCCGGACGGACCCATCCGCGACATCGCCTCCACCGCCATCGAGACGCTGTCCTCGCTGCCCTCCATTGTCGTGGGCATGTTCGGCTTTCTGGTGTTCTCGGTGCAGCTGGGCTGGAAGTACTCCATCATCTCCGGCGCCGTCGCGCTCACCATGTTCAACATCCCCATCCTGGTGCGCGTGATTCAGCAGGCGCTCGAGGACGTGCCGCAGGCCCAGCGCGATGCGTGCCTGGCCATGGGCCTCACTCGCTGGGAGGCCACACTGCACATCCTGATTCCCGAGGCCATGCCCGCCATCGTGACCGGCATCGTGCTTTCGGCCGGCCGCGTGTTTGGCGAGGCCGCGGCGCTGCTCTTTACCTCGGGCATGAGCTCGCCGGTTCGCCTGAACTTCTTGAGTTTTAACCTGTCGAGCCCCACCTGCGCCTGGAACGTGTTCCGTCCCGGCGAGTCGCTCGCCGTTCATATCTACAAGATCTATGGCGAGGGCAGCCCCGAGGCCCAGCAGATCGTCTGGGGCACCGCGGCACTGCTGATGATTTGCGTGCTGCTGTTTAACGTAGTCGCCCGTATCGTGGGCAAGCAACTGGCAAGGAGGATGACGGCCGAATGAGCGAGATGAATACAACGCCCGCAACCGAAGCGGCCACGTCCGAGACCCAGGACTTTCTGTCGAGCGTGGGGCAAAGCGAAAAGCACGTGCGTGTGAGCGGCAAGGCCGTGAGCGACGAGGTCGTACTCTCTACCAAGGACGTCAACGTGTACTATGGCGATCACCATGCGCTGCACAATACGTCGCTCGACTTTCACAAGGGCGAGATCACGGCGCTCATCGGGCCTTCGGGCTGCGGCAAGTCGACCTTCTTGCGCAGCCTCAACCTCATGAATCGCGAGATTCGCGGCTGTCGCGTGGAGGGCGAGATCAACTACCGCGGCCGCAACGTGAACACCAAGACCGAAAACACCTACGAGCTGCGCCGTTCCATCGGCATGGTGTTCCAGCAGCCCAACCCGTTCCGCAAGTCCATTCGCGACAACATCACGTTTGCGCCCAAGCGTCACGGCATCACCGACCGCGACGAGCTCGATCGCATGGTCGAGGAGAGCTTGCGCGGCGCGGCGCTGTGGGACGAGGTCAAAGACAAACTCGACAAGAGCGCCTACGCGCTTTCGGGCGGTCAGCAGCAGCGCCTGTGCATCGCGCGCACGCTGGCGCTCAACCCCGACGTGATCCTGTTTGATGAGCCCTGTTCGGCGCTCGACCCCATCTCGACGCTGGCGATCGAGGACCTCATGTCGTCGATCGTTGCCGAGCGCGCCATCGTCATCGTGACGCACAACATGGAGCAGGCGTCGCGCGTGTCCAACCGCACGGCGTTCTTCTACATGGGCGATATGGTCGAGTACGACGAGACCGACGAGATTTTCCAACGGCCCAAGGATAAGCGGCTGAATGATTACCTCACCGGCATGTTCTCCTAGTCCGGGACATGCTTGAGGCCCGCGGCGGCCACGGCCCCCGCGGGACTGATTGGAGAGGCGGGTCATCTCTTTTGCGAGATGGCCCGCCTTTTTGCTCTGCGACCGAAACGACCACCACAAAGGGGACAGGCACCTTCGTGGTGGTTTGGGGTGGGGCTCGCTGCTATCATGGACAACGTTGAATTTCTACGAAGGAGCAGGGCATATGGCGATTCTTTTGGGATGCGATTCCATCAGCCTAGAGTTTCCCACCAAGCATATTTTCGATAGCGTTACGCTCGGCGTGGGCGAGGGCGACCGTATTGGTATTGTCGGTAAAAACGGCGACGGTAAGTCGACGCTGCTGAGCGTGCTCGCCGGCACGTTGGAGCCCGACGACGGCCGCGTGACGCACCGCCGCGACACGACGATTGGATTGCTCGGCCAAAAGGATAACCTGGTCGATACCGACACCGTGCATCATGCCGTCGTGGGCGACACGCCCGAGTATGAGTGGGCGTCGAGTCCGCGTACGCGCCAGATCCTCGCCGGCCTCATCAGCGATGTACCCTGGGAGGGCATGGTGGGCGAGCTCTCGGGCGGTCAGCGCCGTCGCGTGGACCTCGCGCGCCTGCTGATCGGCGACTACGACGTGCTCATGCTCGACGAGCCCACCAACCACCTGGACATGCGCACCATCAACTGGCTTGCGCGTCACTTAAAGGCCCGCTGGCAGCGCGGCCAGGGCGCCATGCTCGTGGTCACGCACGACCGCTGGTTCTTGGACGAGGTCTGCACCAGCATGTGGGAGGTCCACGACGGCCAGGTAGATCCCTTCGAGGGCGGCTACTCGGCATATATCCTGCAGCGCGTGGAGCGCGACCGCATGGCCGCCGTTACCGAGGAGCGCCGTCGCAACATGGCGCGCAAGGAGCTCGCGTGGCTGAGCCGCGGCGCCCAGGCGCGTTCCACCAAGCCCAAGTTTCGCGTTGAGGCTGCTCGCGAGCTGATCGCCGACGTACCGCCCGTGCGTGACGAGCTGGAGCTCAAGCGCCTTGCCGTGAGCCGCCTAGGCAAGCAGGTCATCGATGTCATCGACGTGGATGCCGGCTATGCGGATACCGATGGTGCGCCCAAGCAGGTGCTCTCCGACGTGACCTGGCTCATTGGTGCGGGCGACCGCTATGGTCTTTTGGGCGAGAACGGCGCCGGCAAGTCGACGCTGCTCGACGTGATCCAGGGCAAGATCGCGCCCCTGCGCGGTCGCGTGAAGATTGGCCAGACGGTGCGCTTTGGCGTGCTGTCGCAGCAGCTCGAAGAGCTCGAGCCCTACATGGGCGACACGATCCGCGAGGTGCTCAGCAACTATAAGAAGTACTACGTCATCGACGGCAAGGAGACTTCGCCCGAGAAGCTCTGCGAGCGTCTGGGCTTTACGACGCAGCAGCTCTGGAGCCGCATCGGCGATCTTTCGGGCGGCCAGCGCCGTCGCCTGTCGCTGCTGCTGACAATCCTGGACGAGCCCAACGTGCTCATCCTGGACGAGCCCGGCAACGACCTCGATACCGACATGCTGGCGATTGTCGAGGATCTGCTCGACGGCTGGCCTGGCACGCTGATCCTAGTGACGCACGACCGTTTCCTCATGGAGCGCGTGACCGACCAGCAGTGGGCGCTGCTCGACGGCCACCTGACGCATATGCCCGGCGGCGTGGATCAGTACCTGCGCCTGTGCAACGCCACCGCCGAGGGCGAGCCCGTGGGCGCGCCGAGCGCCAAGACCGGCACGTTCGACACCGGCGCCGCAGCGGTTGCGGCCGAAAAGCCCAAGACGAGCGGGCAGCCCAATGGCCTTTCCAACGCCGAACGCCAGAAGCTTCGCCGCGAGGTGAGTTCGCTCGAGCGCAAGATGGAGACGCAGCGCGCTCGCGTGGAGGAGGCCGAGGCCGCCATGGCCCAGGTCGATCCCACCAACTACACGGCGCTGGGCGAGCAGCAGGCAAAGATCGACGAGGCCCACGCCGCCATGGACGAGCTGGAGATGGCGTGGCTCGAGGCGAGCGAAAAGCTCGAGGGCGAGGAGTAGACGAGGATGATCGGGGCCGCGTTTTTCGATATCGACGGCACGCTGCTGAGCTTTAAGACCCACCGGATTCCGGCGTCGGCGCAGCAGGTGCTCGACAGCTTTCACGAGCAGGGGATTGCGTGCGTGATCGCTACGGGCCGTCCGACCTACCAGATGCCGGACTGGCTGTTCGACCTTGGCTGGGATGCGTACATTACGCTTTCGGGTCAGCATTGCTTTGATGCCAGTGGTGTTTACCGCAGCTGCCCGATCGATCCGGACGATGTTGCGGTGATCGTGGACCAGGTGGCTCAGGGGCGCTACGACTCGCTGTGCATGCAGGGCGAGAACTCGTTTGTGAACCGCCTGTCCGAGCGCGTGGTGGCGGCCGGCAACAACGCGGGAATCGTCTACCACGAGGAGCCGTTTGACCACGCCTTCGACGCGCCGGTCTACCAGTTTTGCGCGTTTGTGGATCCGGCCGACGAGCATATCGTGACCGATGCGGTGTCGCATTCGCTCACGACGCGCTGGTGCGATCTGTTCTGCGACATTATCCCTGCCAACGGCGGCAAGGATCTGGGCGTTGCGGCGACGCTGGAGCGCCTGGGCGTCGACGTGAGCGAAGCGATTGCCTTTGGCGATGGCGAGAACGACCTGTCGATGTTTGGAGCCGTGGGCACCAGTGTTGCCATGGGCAACGCGCAGGATACTGTGAAGGCCGCAGCGACCTACGTAACGACCGCCGTAGACGACGACGGCATCTACAACGCCGCAAAGCACTTCGGGCTGGTGTAGCTGCGGATTCGGCACTTGGGGACGTTCCTTTTCTGCCGGCAGTTGGGGACACTCCTTGCGGGGCGTCCCCATTTTGTTTTCGTCCCGCATGTTTTGTGAAACACGGCTAACTTTTAGGCAAAGTAGTAAGACATGGGCAACTTTTGCGGTAAAGTAAATCAAGCAAAAGTATCCAAAGGCTAACTAGAAGCCATCGCGAAAGGCGGCCCATGGCCCTGCGTGAATCCGGAGAAGACTATCTCGAATCGATCTACGTTCTATCGGAACGTCAGGGCATCGTGCGCTCGATCGACGTTGCCGAATACTTGGGCGTAACCAAAGCAAGCGTCTCTAAAGCCATGGCGGCCTTGGAGAGCACCGGCTACGTGGAGATGGGCAAACGCGACGTGCATCTGACGGAACGCGGTCTTGAGGTTGCCCGTCAAATGTGGGAGCGCCACTGCTTTTTTGTAGGTCTGCTAGAGGACGCAGGCGTAACGCCCGAGGTCGCGTCGCAAGAGGGCTGCCACATGGAGCACTGCCTGAGCGAGGAGAGCTTCGAGAAGCTAAGATCGATGCTGAGACGGGAAGATGTAGCGGGTCCAACAACAGAAGCCTAACTGACCCACAGTAGCGCGGAGTTCACGCAAAGCGCGAACCAGCGACCGGGACCAGCGGCCCTTTCGGCCAAGTCCATTTCAGCAAAGGAACCCCGCCAGCAAGCGATGCCCAAGAACCGCCAGCTGTGTCAATGCAGGCCGGGGCCGGGCTTGGTTTTGAAAACACTCCGCAGCGCGAGGCCCGCCTTTCCGTTGCTCCGCAGGAGCAAGAAAGACGGGCCTCATGCGCGAGGACGTTTTCAAAACCAAGCCCGGCCCCGGCCGGAGGGACCACGAGCGCTACAGGTTCTTGACACCCATCGCGCGCATGGCGTTCAGGATGGCGATGATCGCCACGCCTACGTCGCCAAAGACGGCAAGCCACATATTGGCGATACCCAGCGCTGCCAGCACAAGGATCAGCAGCTTAATGCCCAGCGCAAAGATTATGTTCTGCCAAACAATCGACATGGTCTTGCGCGCCACGCGGATCGCGCGGGAAATGTTGGACGGCTTGTCGTCCATCAGCACCACGTCGGCGGCCTCGATCGCGGCGTCGGAGCCCATGGCGCCCATGGCAATGCCCACATCGGCGCGCGTAAGCACAGGAGCGTCGTTGATACCGTCGCCGACAAAGGCGAGCTTGCCCTTGCCACTTTCGGCCGCGAGTAGCGCCTCAACGCGCTCGACCTTGTCGCCCGGCAGGAGCTGCGCGTGGAACTCGTCGAGACCGAGTTGCTTGGCCACAGACGCTGCAACCTCCTCGCGGTCGCCCGTGAGCATGACGGTGCGGTTGATACCGGCGGCATGCAGGTCGCGAATCGTTTGCTCCGCATCGGCCTTAACGGTGTCTGCAATCACGATGTGGCCGGCGTACACGCCGTCAACGAGCACGTGGAGGATCGTGCCGACAACCTCACAGTCCGGTGCTTCAACGCCGGCCGCGGCGAGCATCTTGGCGTTGCCAACGACGACGTGCTTGCCGTCGATGGTTGCCGTCACGCCGTGGCCCGCGTCGTTGGCGGAGTCGCTCACGCGCTTGGGGTCGACCTCGCCCTGGTAGGCGTCGCGCACGGACTGCGCGATGGGGTGATCGAAGAACGACTCAGCAAGGGCTGCGACTTCGAGCAGCGACTGCTCGGTATAGCCAGCCTCGGGGTGCACCGCGACGACTGAGAACGTGCCGTTGGTGAGGGTGCCCGTTTTGTCGAAGACGATGGTGTCCACGTCGGCGAGCGTCTCGAGGTAGTTGGAGCCCTTGATGAGAACGCCCAGCTTGGACGCGCCGCCGATGCCGCCAAAGAAACTCAACGGTACGCTGATCACGAGGGCGCACGGGCAGCTGACGACCAGGAAGGTCAGGCCGCGCAGGATCCAATCGGACCAAGCGCCAGTCACCAGGCCGCCGCCAAGCGCGAGCACCGCGGCAGCGCCAGTGACGGCGGGGGTGTAGACGCGGGCAAAGCGCGTGATGAAGTTCTCGGTGCGCGCCTTCTTTTCGCTGGCATTCTCCACGAGCTCCAGAACACGCGCGACGGTTGACTCGCCAAAGGGCTTGGTGGTGCGCACGTGGATGAGGCCCGTCATGTTGATGCAGCCGCTGATGATATCGTCGCCGGTCTTGGCGGGGCGGGGGACTGACTCGCCCGTGAGCGCGGCGGTGTCGAGCTGGGTTTCGCCCTCGACGATGACGCCGTCGATAGGCACGCGCTCGCCGGGCTTGACCACGATCACGGTGCCGACGGCGATGTCATCGGGAAAGACCTGTTCGAGTGTGCCGTCGGCTTGCTCGACGTTAGCGTAGTCGGGCGCGATGTCCATCATGGCACTGATCGACTTGCGGCTCTTGCCCACGGCGTATGCCTGGAACAACTCGCCGACCTGGTAGAACAGCATGACGGCGGCGCCTTCGGCCATGTGCGGGTCGGTGTCGGGGAAGAGCACCATGGCAAACGCGCCGATGGTCGCGACGGCCATGAGGAAGCTCTCGTCGAAGGCCTTGCCGCGGCGGATGTTATTGAATGCCTTTTGCAGTACGTCGTAGCCGGCAATCAAAAACGGCACGAGGAACAGCGCGAAGGTGGCGTAGATGTTGCCGGGCTCCCCAAATGCGATAGTGAGGGCGCCGAGCTCGTCGAGGGCATAAACAACGGCAAAAATGCCCAGTGCTACCAGGATGCGGTTGCGCTTGTGCTCAAGGGACTCTTTCTTCTTGCGCTTCTTCTTTTTCTTTTTGGGGTCGGCGGCTGCCATGATTCAAACCTCCCATTTGAGTGTATGAACACTTGCTCATATAATTTCGCGAGCAAAGGCCGCGGCAAGCGCGGCCTTACAGGTCAACGTGTGCGCGGGTTAGAGAATGATCTCGCAGTCCGGCTCGGCGTCGGCGGTGAACTCAACGACGCGGTCCAGGACCTCGTCGAACTTGGCGTCGTCGGCCTCGAGCGTCAGCTTCTGGGTCATAAAGTTGACCGAAACGGACTTGACGCCATCGAGCTTAGCCAGCTCGTCCTGAAGTTCACGCGCGCAGTTGGCGCAATCGATCTCGTCGAGCTTAAACTGCTTTTTCATGGTGGGTTCCTTTCCCTGTGTTGGCGGTCTGGGTGCCGGCCGCGCTGATACCGTGGTTGATTGCTATTCGCAGATATGGCTCATGCCCTGGTTGAGCATGGTATAGACATGATCGTCAGCGAGCGAGTAGAGAATGTTGCGGCCGTCGCGGCGGAACTTGACCAGGTGCGACTGCTTAAGCGTGCGCAGCTGGTGCGACACCGCAGACTGCGAGGTCGCGGTCGCTTCGGCGATGTCAGCCACGCAGAGCTCGCGGCCCATGAGGGCATAGAGAATCTTGATGCGCGTGGTGTCGCTGAAGACCTTGAACAGGTCGGCAAGGTCGTAGAGAAGTTCCTCGTCGGGAAGGTCCTCGGGCGAGCAGGTGGTGGGGACGATCGGCTCGGTGGCCTCGATGCCAGTCTTTGTTTCATCAGCGTGGCTGCTCATTGCAATATCCTTTCATATGAACATGCGCTCATATAACTTACTTCCGATTATATGAGCGCATGTTCATATGTCAATGACGTACAGGTAATTCGTCGCATAAAATGATGGGGAATAGTGGACGAGATTCCGGACTGAGCGGTTTTGATAGCCGATGCCGGGGTGGGTGCCCCCGCGCCGTGCAAAAATTGGAGTATTCTGCAACTATAGGGGGTCCGTTAATCTATTCCAGGCCAAATAAAGCCGCTCAAGAGTTATCCAAGGGCGGTAAACAGACAAGGTCTTCCTCAAATGTTGCCTAACGTTCCCGTTCGATAGCGTTTTTGTTTTTCATTTGGATTAACTTGTGGGTGCTGGAGGGCCGACCCTGCTGAATACTCGCAATTTTGCACATCGCTAGGGTACCCACCTTGTTAGCCGGTCTAGCTTCCGGCCCCGAAGATTCTGCCCTCGGGCGCGAGGCTGCTTATTTGGGCAAATGATGGGCTGTCGGATTCGACAGTCTGCATGTCATCGATTGCCGGAACTTCATTTATTGTCGGGTCATCCAGCGTGATGCCTTCGAGTGTTGCTTTTTCGAGGTCGATTCGTTGACGATCTTCGGAATCCTGGCGAAGCTGCTTCTGAATTCTCTTTTTCTCTTCTATAAACCTTCTGAGCACAAACTGTCTCAGGTCCTCTTGCATGATTTGAAAGTCTTTTGGCAGACGCGAGGGGCGTATGCCCTCTTTCCGTTGGATCGCCTCCATGACCCTAACGAAAGCGCTGGCATGCATAAAGGAATAACGACTGACGGTGATGATTCCGTATCCCATGGACGCAAGCGCATTCTTGCGCTCCTCATCGATGGCGCGGTCTTCTTCCGCGTCATGATAAAACCCGTTGTATTCAATGTCTGTGCGAGATTTCTTTAGATACGCATCCATAAAGAACTTTTTGCGTCTCGTGAGATTCTTTGCGGCAGCGGTGACCTGCACCTCGCAATCGGTCTCAATTCCCTTAATACCAAGCCCTCCTTCGCTTTTAGGCAGCGTTAGCATCATGACAAAGGCCGTTTCCATAGGAGACCGGCATCCGTCGCGCACACATTGAATCGCCTTTCGGGCAAGGGCCAGACCGTCGCATCTGGTAATGGAATTAAAGAACTGTTTTAACCTTTCGGTCGAGGTGAGCGCGAAACGCTCGTTATACGAGGTGGAAGAGCCGGTTCCAAGGGAGTAAGCGCCGCACAATTCAAAGTAGTACTCCACCAGTTCGCGAAAAGGGAGATAGGTGGCGGCCTGAAGTGCGCAAAGCTCAACGCCAACAATGAAGATGCCATCTTTGAGCTCTATAAAGCGTGAGCTCGAGAATCGTTTTGACGAAACGTGGCATTGACAGTTCATTGCATAGCGCGCATTCCTGCGATCAAACACCATTACTTCGAGGCAATCATTTGCGTCAAGGGAAACATCGTGTTTGGTGAGCCATTCTGCGGCTGCGTCAAGGAGCGTTCCGGTGGGACATGATCCGTAAATCGCGGCAGGGTTACAGGGCTCGGTGTCTTTCGTAGACGCCGAATGCGCGGCCTGGTAGACCGCTTTTGCAGTGGTATGTGACAATACGATACTCATGGTATATATCGTGTCAGCTAATGCCGTGCTGATGGCGCTGAGTGGGAAAGTCGTTTTAGGGGCCTAACCAAATGCTGTCCAAAAGCTTGACGCAATTATGGGTTGGCATGCCTAAAATCAATGTTATCGCAGCTTAGCTATAGCATATAAAAACTCAATTGCTGCACATTTGATATCGATGCATCACCATCCGACAACGAATTACGTGTCGGGAATTGGCCGAAATCGTTCAAAATGAGGGTTCAGAATTTGTGATGGCAGATCTATCTGTGGAACATAGGGCGGCCCCGCTGCGGTGTTTCCCGCTGCGAGGCCGCTCGTGAGCAAGTAGTGTTTGTCGCAGGCGTTGCTATTTCGCGAATAGGTTCTTGAGGTTGAACTCGGCCTGTACCGTGCGGAGCATGAGGTCGGTGTCGTCCAGACCCAGATGCTGCTCGTTGGCGTCGGGCGCGAGGGTGCCGCGACGGCGTGCCCAGTTCTCGAGCGCGGCGGGGGCGGACTCGCGGGGGAGCGAGCGCACGTCGGCGTCCAGGCTGCGGCAGATCTGGCGCGAGTCGATGACGATGATCTTGCCGGCGCGGCGTGCCTCGGCGTAGCCGTCCAGGTGGATCTTGAACCAGCTGTCCTCAAAGGCGGCGTTGTGTGCCATGTACGGGTACTTCTTCATAAGCTTGAGCAGCTGCTTTTGCAGCTCTTTGTTCTCGCGGAACGGCTTTTTGCCGTCGATGTCGTCCCAGGTGATGTGGTGGATATTCGACAACGGCACATCCTCGCCGCGGTAGATGTCGGGCAGGCCGCAGTAGTGTGCCTCGGCGTCATGCGGGACGGCGTCGCTGGTGAGCTCCATGATCTCCCAGCCCACGTTGATGATATAGCCGCGCTCGGGTGCACGTCCGGTGGTCTCGATGTCGATACCGAGCACGGTGCCCTGGATGGGCTTGCGGGCGTAGGCCACGCCGAGCGCGTCGCGGTCGCCGCGGATTTCGCGCATAACGGACGCGGCGGTGCGCTTTTGCATCTTGCCGATGGCGGCGCAGGTGTCGGCATCGGACAGGCCGCGCGAGAGCGTCGCGGGCGTCACGTTGCGCAGACGCGCCTCGCCAATCTGGTCGCACAGGTCGCGGTTGCGGTCGGCCAGGTCGCGCACGGTGGCAAAGTCGAAGCCGGGGTCGCCCTCGGCGGTAAAGTACTCGGTCTCGAGCACCTTGAGGGCCTCCTCGCCCTTCTGGCGCTCGGACTCCATGGCGCCGTGGTCGCCGTAGATAAACATGGGGATAAACGGCTGGCGCTCGTATTCGAGTGCTTGCGATACGTTCATATGCTACTCCTTGGACGGGCCGCGTTGTGCGGCTCGAGGTTACTGAGTTATGGCGAGATGATAGTTTACCATAGGCAACTATTGGCACCGCGCCCGGGACAACTACAATACCCTAGTTGACCGCTAGGACTTTTACAATGCTGCCGAAAGACACGAAAGGTTCCATCCGTCATGGATTTACTGATTGATATTCTGCTCGACGCCGGCAAGGACACGCTGTCGCTGGTGCCGTTTTTGTTGGTGACGTATCTTGCTCTCGAGACACTTGAGCACGTTGCGGGCGACCGCGTCAACGGCGCTATCAAGCGCGCCGGCGCTGCGGGTCCCGTGGTTGGCTCGCTGCTGGGCATGGTGCCGCAGTGCGGATTTTCGGCCATGGCAGCAACGCTGTACGCCGGCCGTGTCGTGACCTTGGGCACGTTGGTGGCGGTGTTCCTTTCGACCTCCGATGAGATGCTGCCGCTGTTGCTTGCCGAGCAGGTTCCCGTGCAGACTATGGCGATGCTTTTGGCTTCGAAAGCGCTGATCGCACTGGTCACGGGTTTTATCGTGGACGCTGCCATTCGCGGCCTGCGCCGTAACGCCCGCGCGCACGCGGCGATTCGCCGTACCGTGCTGGGAACCGCGGCCAACCCGGCCCACGTGAACTGCGCGCACGACGACCACAGCGGCGGTGACATCATCGACGAGGTGGCCGAGGCAGGCGTGAGCGCCGACCACATCCACGAGCTGTGCGAGCGCGACCATTGCGGTTGTGATGAAGACGAGGACGAGCACGAACACGGACATGGCCACGATCACGGTCATGAGGGCGAACATGAACACCATGATGGTCACGGTCACTCTCACTCCCACGAAGGGACGCCTGTCCTGTCGATCATCCGCAGTGCGATCTCGCACACCGTGCAGGTCTCGGTATTCATTTTTCTGGTGACGCTGATTCTGGTCGCCGTGCTCGAGACGTTCGGCGAGTCCGCGATCGAGCAGTTCCTGCGCGGCAACGAGACACTCGCTGTCCTGGGTTCGGCGCTTGTCGGGCTGATTCCCAATTGCTCGGCGAGCGTGGTCATTACACAGCTGTATCTGGAAGGCGCGCTGCAACTGGCGCCGATGCTCGCCGGCACGCTCATTTCCGCCGGCGTGGGTTATCTGGTGCTGTTCCGCACCAACCGCAGCGCCCGCGAAAATGCCGTGTTCCTGATCATGATGTACGTCATCGGCGCTGGCTGGGGCCTCATCCTCTCCGCCGTTGGCCTCTAAGTAGGCCTAAAAAATGGGCTTCAAATAGCCATGCTCAGCGCCTGCGCAATGCGGCGACGCATGGCATTTTGAAGCCCGTTTTTTGTTGAGCCATGGATTCCGAGCGCTCACACCGCTCAAAACAAAAAGGTAGATTTTAGGCATGTCTCAAAAATCTACCTTGGTTAGTGCAGCAACTCGGTGAGGTTGCGTTTAAAGCGGGCGCGGTCTTCGCTGGTAAATGCTGCCGGACCGCGAGTGCGTCCGCCGGCGCGGCGTACCTTCTTTTCCTCGTGGCGAATAAACAGCTGCATGTCGATAGTCGCCTTGTCGTACACGCGCCCGCGCACACCGATGGCGGCGGCATCGCGCCCGAGCACCATGCTCGCCAAGCCAATGTCCTGCGTCACGACCACGTCGCCCGCCTGCAGGCGTTCGACAATGGCAAAGTCGGCGCTGTCGGCGCCCACGCTCACGTCGAGCGTCGTGACCCAAAAGCCGCGTCGCGCGTGCTCGGCATCGCGCGGGTCGTCGCGGCGAATGTGCCGTTCCAGGTTTTGCGTGCTGTTGCCGGCGATAACAACGGCGACGCCCGCCCGCCGCGCGCAGTCAATCGACTCGCGCGTGACCGGGCAGGCGTCGGCATCAATAAAGAGCGTCTTTGGCATCTAGCGCACCAGTTTGCCAAACTGAATGGCGCGAACAATGAGCGTCACGCCAAACACCAGCAGCGCGGCACCGCTAAAGATGACGAGCATCTTGGCCGACCACAGCGGATAGATAAACACGAACATGCCGGCGATGATGGAAAGTGCGCCGCTCAGGATAGCGAGGGCGCGGTTGGACGAAAGCTCGGACTCCAGAATGGACATGACACCTTCGACAATCCAGCCAAAGCCGGCCACGATAACCACCATCGTGGTGAGCGTCGCGGTCGAGAAGGCCTGGTTGCGCAGGATTATGACGCCGCCCAAGATAATGAGTAGGTTGGAGATGATGCTCGTCACGCGCCAGCCGGTGGGCAGCAGCGGCTCAAAAATGGCAGTGAATAGTCTGATGGCAGCAGTGATTACAAAGTAAAAACCCAGGACAGTCGTCAAAAAGACGAGGGACTTGGCAGGTGCAAAAAGCAGCGCGATACCAGCAATGAGTGCTAAGACGCCCGTGATGGCGTAGATCCAGCGTACGGCCTTGACGGCTTTGCCCGCCATGCTTTTCTCGTCAAATCCAAACTGGCTCGATTTTTGATCATCGTTCTTAAAGATGCCCATAAGTCTCCTTTCCGTGCGGCGTAAGCCTTGATCGTTACAACCAGTATCCCCTAAGGGCGCTGACGTATGGGTCGGGGAGGGCGAAACGTAACCCAAAGGCCCCGAATTGTTTCCGTTGTTCCCCACGTCGCGATTTTCTATTCAACAGGTGTAGAACATTGCAGCCCTGTTCGTTATTGCCTACGTTTTAGGTTAGATTTTCCTAAGGACAATTGGCTTGTATTGGGGGTCCCTATGAACGAAGCAGTTCCCGAGGCACCGTCGAGTGTCGAATCGATGGCAAAGCAAGGTTGCGAAAAGCTTGGCCTGGACACGTTTGACGCGCTGGTCCGCCGCGCCCGTACGTGCCGCCGTTTTGACGAGTCCATGCGCGTGCCGCGCGAGTTTTTGCTCGAGCTGGCGGAACTGGCGCACCTGGCTCCCTGCGGCGCCAATGCTCAGCGTCTGCGTTTTCATGTGGTGAGCGGTGCCGAGGATTGCGCGCGTGTATTTGATGAGCTTGCATGGGCCGGCGCGCTTAAGGATTGGTCGGGTCCTGCCGAGGGCGAGCGTCCGACCGGCTACATCGCGATTCTTGCCGAGCGCGCTGTTCCGGGTAAGCCCGCCGCGCCCATCACCGAGGTCGACACGGGCATTGCCGCGCAGACGATGATGCTCGCCGCTCGCAGCGCCACGCCCGAGGTGGCAGCCTGCATGTTCAAGGCCTTTACGCCCCGCGCGATCGATGCTATGGGGCTCGATAACGACAAGTATGAGCTCAAGCTGATCATGGCTTTTGGCGTGCCGGCCGAGACGCAGATGATCGATGCGATCGATTCCAACCCCGACGGCTCAATTAATTACTGGCGTGACGATGCGCAGGTGCACCACGTACCCAAGCGCCCGCTCGCCGACGTGCTGGTGTAGCTGAGCGTCACCGCGGCGTGATCAGACGGTAAACCACCACAAAGGTGCCTGTCCCCTTTGTGGTGGTACGAGGGGAGAGCGTGTGGCAGATCTGTATTTGGTGCGGCATGGGCAGACTGAGCTCAATGTGCAGAGCATTTTGCAGGGCTGGCACGATTCGCCGCTTACGGCGCGCGGGCGCGAGCAGGCGCTGACGGCGCGTACGGCGTTTGCGGCGCGTGGCGTGGCCTTTGATCATGTGTATTCCTCGCCGTTGGGCCGGGCGCGGCATACGGCCGAGCTTATCGTTGGCGAGGGCCGTTCCATTGAGCTGGTCGATGACCTGCGTGAGTGGCATTTTGGCTCGCTGGAGGGCACATCAAATCGCGAGATGCCGCCGCAGCCCTGGGGCGATTATCCGGTGGCCTTTGGCGGCGAGTCGGAAGTGCAGCTTCAGTCGCGCATGGTCGCGGCGCTGTCCCGTATTATGGCCCGGCCGCAGCACGACTGCGTGCTGGCGGTTTCCCACGGCTCAGCCTGCCAGGAGTTTCTTGAGTATGTGACTGGCGGGGGAGAGCTACCCGACAACGGTGCCGTGCTTCATTTTGGCTATTGCGACGGGGCGTTTTCGCTCTTGGGTTGGTAACGAACGAAAGGACCCCTATGAATAAAGATCTGTATCTGGTCCGTCATGGACAGACGATATTCAACCTTAAGCGTATCATTCAGGGGTGGAGTGACTCGCCGCTTACGCAGTTGGGTTGCGACCAGGCGGCGCGCGCCGGCATGTTTTTACGTGCGCGCGGCATTGAGCCCGATCATGCCTACACCTCTACGCTTCATCGCACCGAGCAGACTATCGCCAACTTGTGGCCGGGCTTGGCGTACGAGCGCCTGGACGGCCTGCGTGAGTGGTTCTTTGGCGACTTTGAGGCCGAGCGCGTGATGCTTATGCCCGAGCGCCCGTGGCGCGACTTCTATCGGCAGTTTGGCGGCGAGGGCCAGATCCAGGTGCGCACGCGCATGGTGGCGACGCTGACCGATCTTATGCGGCGTCCGGACCATACGTGCGTGCTCGCGGTAAGTCATGGCTCAGCTATCAAGGAGTTTTTGGACCACGTGCGGGGCGCGGCGGCCGACGAGCGCGAACGCGTGCCGGGCAACTGCTCAGTGCTGCATTTTGCGTTTGACGATGCGGCCGATACGTTTGAACTGGTCGAAGTCTTTACGCAGGAAGACTACGCGCGCGAGCTGGGGCTAGAGCCGCTCGTGGCGGCGGCAGGTCCGCAGCGTGGATAACGCTGACGTTGCGGCCCGGTTTACCGGCGTAATTGTTTGATGCGAAAAGGGCGGAGGTGCATGCGTTTGCTGCATCTCCGCCCCTTGTTTGTTTGGATGCTGGGTTTTCCAGCTTAGCGTTTGAGTTCGCTAGAACCGTGAGACCTGGTGAGTGAGCAGACCCGTCGGAACCTGCGGCGCGCTGCCGCTGACCTGCGCGGCGGGGAACAGCACGGCTACAGCAAAGTTGAACGGCTCTTTGCCAGAGTAGGCGCCGGCAGCGCGGGCCTCGTCGGCCAGAATCTGCGATGCCCCAGCCAGTGCGGCGACATAGGCGGAGTCACCGGCGAACACCGGGTCGGGCGCCTGATCGAGCATGGCACGGATGGCGGCAACGGCGTCCTCGCGCTTGACCTCCCACACGCGATGTGTGACGCCCGCGGGATCGGTGACGGCGTAGAGCGATGCGCCCTCTTTGGCAGCGCTCAAAATGATATCCATGACGGGCGACGCCTCGTAGGCGAGCGACACGGGGCGCGGCTGCACCTTAAGCTCGGCGATCGCGCGCGCGGCGGCGAGTGCGTCGACGCTCTCGGCGGCAGCCTCGTCGCTACCCGTCAGTACGTTAACCGGGCAAATCGCCACGACACCCGTCGCGCGACCCGGCTCGCCCGAGCATTCGTACACGTAATACGCCGCGCCTGGATCCTTGAGCATTAGGCCGTCAGCAATGGCGCCGCGCAGGGCGTCGTTGCCGCTCAGGATACCGCCCATCGCAGGCAGCGCCTCGAGCACACGGTCCTGAGCCGGGCGGATGCAGGGAAACGGAAGTGCTTTCATGGGCGGTCCTAACGCGCGAGTCGGTTTGTTCGCGGCTTATTATGCCCCAACTTGGCCGCTTGCGTCCCAGAGCGTGTTATCGGCAAGCGCGATGAGCACGTTTTGGCAGCGAACGATATCGGCATGGGGCACATATTCGTCGGGCTTGTGTGCGAGCGCCAACGAGCCGGGGCCGTAGCTCATACAATTGCGGTTGCCTGTCTTGCCGGCAATGACGGCGGTATCGGTGTAGCCGGTAAAGAAGCCGACGGTCGTGTCCGCGTCCGTTACGTCATCGGCGGCACGCTTGAGCGCTGCTAGAAGGGGAGAGTTCGGGTCGCGCTCGATGGCGGGGCGGTCGCCCGTCACGGTGTAGCTGCCATGGCAACCGGGAACGGCGGCTTCGGCGACGGCGATGGCATGCTCGACCATATTGATTGCGGCGGCCGTATCGGTCGGCGGGGTCAGGCGCATGTCGACCCAGACTTTGGCGCGGTCGGGTACGACGTAGGGGCGATATCCGCCCTCGATTTGGCCAAACGTGATGGTCGAAGGCCCCAGCTCATCGTGCGCGGGCAGCGCCGCAAACGCGCGACGAAGCGAACACACGACCTCGGCCATGGCGGCGACGGCATCCGCGCCCTTCCAAGGCTGGCTCGCATGCGCCGTCACGCCAGCCATTTCAATCTCGAACCACGTACGCCCCTTGTGCGCCACCTGGATCTGTCCGTCGGTGGGCTCGGTGTCCAGCACCCATTCGCGCGAGCTGACCCAGCCAGCATCGATCGCGGCCTCTGAGCCGCGCATGAAGTCTTCCTCGTCGACCGAGCAGATGAGCGAAAAGCCGCGGCGTGGCAGCGCGCCATCCGCCGCCACGCGCTCGAGCGTATGGACCAGTGCGGCAATGGCGCAGGCCAGGCCACCCTTCATATCGCAGGCACCGCGGCCATAGAGTTTATCGTCGCGCACAACCGCCCCAAGCGGTTCGATGTCTGCGTCCCAGCCATCGCCCAAGGTGACGGTATCCATGTGGCAGATATAGATCAGCCGCGGCTCGTCGCTTTGGCCCGGCACGGTGACTTTAAGGTTGCGGCGCCCGGGCAGCACTTCGAGCTCCTCAATCTGCACGGCATCGAGCGCAGAACTATCAAGTTGTGCCAGCTGCTGCTCAATGAGCCTCTTAATGAAGCGCTCAATTTCATCCTCATACGCGCCCGGGTCTGAGCTGTCGATCCGCACAAGCTCCTGCGCAAGCCGCCAGGCAAAATCCTCATCAACCATATGCAACCTCACAATCAGTTTGCTTTCCAAACCGATTGTAAGCCTCCTGAGAGATCCGCGACGTGGGCGTGGCAGTATTTACCGTTCGCAGGCCGAGCCAGCGCGTTTGCCGTCCGGGCGGGTTCACAAGCGACGCAGCGGGTACGTACCCTTCATGGACGACATGCTGTGCGACATATCTGCCTTTCGGTATCACCGGATACCTCCACAGGTCTTGGCAATAATGCCGGACCTGCCCGATTCTGCGGACGATCCGCGCAGGGAGCACCTATGTGAGCATCCGCTCGTCACGCATTTCCTGGGCACCCCGTTACACGTGTTGGCGCAGGGCAGCTGCGGACGTAAGGGCGATCGCATTGTCAGGCATGTTTGGAACGGGGAGAGGCCGTTTGATTCCGTGCGGCAGACGGAGTTTGGCCTCGATGTTGCGTCCCCACTCTTTACCCTGCTGACCCTGGCTTCCTCGGTCTCAAACGAGCGTCTAATCATGTGCATGTATGAGATGTGCGGCACCTTTGCCGTGTGCAAGATTGCGCCTCAGGTAAAGTCGGCACTTGAGCAGGCATACGGGGGCCGGTGGGGTGACGCACGGTCGGGCTGGGAAAACGTAAAGGATGTCTCGGGGAATCCAACGGACTTGTGGAAACGACCTCCCTTGATCGAGCTCTCTGAGCTTACAGAGTTCGTCGATAAGGTCCGGGGGCTCCGCGGCGCTAAATCGTTCATACGAGCCGCGAAATGCATTACGGGGGTGGCAGCATCGCCGCTCGAGGTCCAGGCTTCGATGCTGTTTGGCCTTACGAGGTTGCGCGGCGGCGAAGGGCTGAGCCTTACCAATAACGTTGAGATTCGTATGACGCGCAGCGCCCGCCTGATTTCGGGGCTTGATAGGCGCTATGCCGATATCCTGCTGGCAAATAAGGACGGCAGCCGAGAGTGTCTGGTTGAATGCCAGGGTAAAGCCATTCACGGATCCATTGAATCCAAGATTTCGGACTCCGATCGAACGACGGCGCTGCAAGCGATGGGATATCCCGTCATTCTGATGACCTATGGTCAGCTGGCCGACTCCGATGCCTTCCGCGTGGTGATGGAGCTCATCATGTCCTATCTCGATGTGCCGCTGAAAGACAAGACGCCGCGACAGCAGGAGCTCGAACGGCGGCTTCGTGAGGAGATTTTTATCGATTGGGCAGGAATGTAGCCGCGCGGGTGGAAAACGGTCGCGCGGACTAGAGTTTTGGTCACAAAAAGACTTATATTTCGCCTTGGAGGGGCCTTAAAAATGCTATCTAGAATAAGTTGTTTCGGAAAATGGACAGTCAACTTACATTCGGCACATAGAGATCGATTTTTACCTACTAAAGTCCCTGATAAAGCTGTTTATCAAAGCGGGTGTGCTTAGCGACTTGAGCCTCACTATCGATTATCTGAAAAAACTTGTTATGGGTATCATTTTAAAGTCGTCCGGAGCAACAAAATCGGCCCCCGTTTCGTGAAAACGGGGGCCGAATGGGCTTCGTGGTCTGTCTGGCAGGATTGGCGCCGGCGCTATTTAATCACGCGCACACGATACATCGACGGAATATGCTTGAGTGCCTCGATCGTGCTGCCGTCCAGGTGCTCATCGGTGTCGAACATGGTGTAGGCGTTCTCGCCAGCGGACTCGTTGGTCATGCGCTGCACGTTGGCGTTGTCCTTGGCGAGAATGGCCGTGATCTGGCCGATCATGTTGGGCACGTTGGCATGCAGGCAGGCAATGCGGCTTGCGGCGCGCGCCTTGCCCATGCTGCAGGCGGGGTAGTTGACGCTGTGCGCGATGTTGCCGTTTTCCAGGTAATCCTTGAGCTCGCTGATGGCCATGTCGGCGCAGTTGGCCTCGGCCTCGCCGGTGCCGGCGCCCGAATGCGTGGTGATAAACGTGTTGGGCATCTTGACGGTCTTGGGCGTGGCAAAGTCGCAGCTAAACCAGCTGAGCTTGCCCTCGCGCAGGGCAGCGTCGACGGCGTCCTCGTCAATGATGGTTTCGCGCGCGTAGTTGATGAGCACGGCGTCGGGCGCCAGCAGGTCGATCTGCTCGGTGCTGATCATGCCGATGGTATCGGCCTTGCTGGGCACGTGCACGGTGAGGTAGTCGCAGCCGCGGCAGAGGTCCTCGAGCGTGCCCACGCGCTGCACCTCGCGACTCAGCACCCATGCGTGCTCGACGGAAATGAACGGGTCGTAGCCGTAGACGTCCATGCCCAGATCGACACAGGCGTTGGCGACCTTGGAGCCCACGTTGCCCAGGCCGATGACGCCGATGCGCTTGCCCTTGAGCTCGCGGCCCACAAAGGCCTTCTTGGCCTTTTCGGCATCGACCTGAATCTCGGGGTCGTCGGCGTTGTCACGCACCCAGTTCATCGATTGCACCACGCCGCGGCTCGAGAGCACCAACATGCCCAGGACGAGCTCCTTGACGGCGTTGCTGTTGGCGCCGGGGGAGTTAAAGACGACGACGCCCTTCTTGGCGTACTCCTCGACGGGGATGTTGTTGACGCCGGCGCCGCAGCGGGCGATGGCGCGGATGCCCTCGGGCAGCTCGTAGCCGTGCAGGTCGGTGGAGCGCATCAGAATGGCGTCGGCCTCCTCGGCGGTGCCCACAAACTCGTAGCCCTCGCCAAATTCGACTTTGCCGTCCTTGGTAATGTCGTCGATGGTTTTAATCTTGCGCATGAAAAACTCCTTAGCGGATTTGTTTATTACAAGTGGTTTGAAGTGGCTGGTCGGCCCGCGTGTTGCGGGCTAGTTAGATCGCGGGCTCAAACTATGCTGCGCTTCGAAGTCCTTCACGTACGTGGCCAGCGCCTGCACGTCCTCCATGGTGACGGCGTTGTACACGCTGGCGCGCATTCCGCCGACGAGGCGATGGCCCTTGACGTTTTGGATCTGGTGCTCTGCCGCGCCCGCAACAAAGGCCGCGTCGAGTTCGGCGTCGCCGGTACGGAACGTGACGTTGGCGATGGAGCGGCTGTTGGCCTGCGCGGTGCCATGGAACAGCTCGCTGTGCTCGAGCAGGTCGTAGAGCAGGTTGGCCTTGGCCCAGTTGCGCTCGGCCATGGCGGCAAGTCCGCCGGTCTGCTCAACCCAACGGAACACCTTGCCGCACACGTAGATGCCAAAGGTGTTGGGCGTGTTGAGCATGGAGCCCTTGGCGGCCTGGGTCTTAAGGTTCATGTACTGCGGCGTCTGCGCAAAGGCCGGGCCGTCGGCGATCAGGTCGTCGCGCACGATGACCACGGTCACGCCAGCGGCGCCGGCGTTTTTCTGAGCGCCGGCGTAGATGAGTCCGTAGCGCTCGACGTCGAGTGGCTGCGACAAAAAGCAGCTCGAAACATCGGCGACCAGCGGCACATCGCCGCAGTTAGGCAGCTCGCGGTACATGGTGCCAAAGATGGTGTTGTTCTGGCAGATGTAGACGTAGTCGAGCCCGTCGCCCGCAGCCTCGGCGGCAATACGCGCGTTGATGTCGGCCATGTCGGGGATGCGGTCGAAGTTGGTGTCTTCGGAGCTCGCGAGCAGCACGGCCTCGCCGTACTTGGCGGCCTCCTTGTACGCCTTGTTGGCAAAGTTGCCGGTCACGATGTAGCCGGCGCGCCCGCGGCGCATGAGGTTCATGGGGATGCCCGCAAACTGCAGCGTGGCGCCGCCCTGCAAAAACAGGACACGGTAATTGTCGGGGATGCTCAGCAGGCGGCGTAGGGTTGCCTCGGCGTCGTCGATGATCTGCTGGTACATGCTAGATCGATGGCTCATCTCGAGCACGGACATGCCGCAACCGCGGTAGTCCATCATCTCGTCGGCGATCTCGGCGAGCACGCTTGTGGGCAGTGCGGCCGGGCCAGCTGAGAAGTTGTGCACACGTGCCATCTTCTAGTTCCCCCTCGTAGTCGTTTGAACGTTCGGGATACTTTAGCACAGTGGAGCGCTAGGCGCGACCGCATCACGGTAAAACTCGAGTGCGCCGCTATGATTTACAGGATGGTTACATGGGGGAGGGCGGTCGCAAGGTCTATATCGCCGGGATATACCGTGACAGGTACTCTTTGAGCGCGGGGTCGCACACATAGAGATACGTTCCTAACATGCCGCGCGTCATGAGGACGTAGTAGGCGTTGACGATGATCTTTTGCAGATCATCGTCGCTTGCCTTTTTCTTGGCAACGGCATCTTTGAAGTTTGCCCTGTTAACGTTGACTGCATCTTTGTTCGAATCGTAGTAAATGTCGGGACCCAGAATTACGAATCCGTAGTTGAGGTCGTAGCCTTGTACCGTATGAATGCATCCGACTTCGTTGACGGCGTTGGCGGAGTTAACCCAATCCTTCTGGGTTGAGTTCCAGCGTTTGGGAATGCCCTCGATGACGATATCGAACGCATCTTTGTTATTCTTCGTTTCCCACTTCCACGCAAAGCCTGCCATCATGCGGGATAGACCAACTTCTTCTTCCTTGGTTTGCTGCAGAGAGCAGAAGTCCTCAAATCGGTCGACGATTCCAAACTGGTATCTGGGGATATCGCTGTCCGGATCCCCGGCTCGCGAATCGTAAGGCTCCTATGAAAAGAGTGCTTTGAACTTCATGCCGGCATGCATGTACGCTTTGTTATCAAGCAGGTCGTAGACAAAATCGAGGTACTCATCGCCGCCACGCACGCGCATTTGGGTACTCAAGTTGAATTCTTCGGTCTCGATGCCGGCTTCTTCGAGTTGGTTGAGTCGCTGCTCAAGGCCATCTCGGTTGAGTCCCGATGCGCGGACTTGCTGTTTGGGGTCAAAGAACAGGTACGCCTTGTCGCAGCATTTGAAAATCCAATCCACCTGGCTGCTCGTGCGCGGCAAGCTGAGTCGTTCACATGTGTTGTAGAAAGCTCCGATGCCGGCGCCGGCGGATAAGTAGTTTCCCAGTCGGTGCGCCTCGTCGACAAGCAAGACGTCATACCGATCGTTTTTTGTGACGTCGTTGGGGCTCAGGATATCGCCGGGCTTTAACCCGGGGAGGAAGTGCGTGAGTTTTTTGAGCGTCTTGCTCAGAGACTCCATGGGCGTCACGAAGCCGACCCGCAGACCGGAAAGGTTCGGCTCATTTTTGATTTTGAACATGAGACTGATGGCGAGGATTGTTTTGCCTGTTCCCGGCGCGCCGTTCACGACGGTTACGCGCTCTTTCTTGGGACCGCCGTGTTTAATGTCTTCATGCTCTTGCTCGAGCCGCCTGTAAATCGCCTCAATCGTTTCGTATTGATCGGGCGTGAGCGTTTTGAAGGGCGAGAATTTGAACAGGTCGGTATTCTCGAGCTCTTCGATGGGGTGGATCGCATAGTTCTCTTCGCGAAGCTTTGTCCAGAGGTCTCTGAACTTCTGGCGATACTGAGGTCGCTCAAAATAATCGAACTGGGCATAGCCATTGTTGGCGTTGGTTACCTGGTATTTTTCGTCAGCGCAGAACAGCTCGATAAGTCGATTCTCAAACTCAAATGTTGCTGACTGATTGAAGGTTGGATTGTCAATCAGGAGGGTCCGGTCGAAGTCTTTGTCCACGTTTGCGGCGTGTTGCTTCATGCGGCGTCGATAATTGGTCGTTTGACCGATGTACGCCGTTTTGTTTTTACTGTTGGTCAGAATATAGAGAACGGGCCAACTCTCGTCATGGTGGAATCCGGGCTTTGGCGTGCCAAAGTCCTGCAGCGATTCGCTTGCCTCGAAGGGTTGGGGGAGGGGAAGCGTGTATTGTCGAAGGGCGAACTCATTACTCATGGTGGGCCGCCTTTCTGTATTCGCTGGAGCTGGTGTCGACGGGATAGCGCTCGCCGTTGCGTTTGAGTTTGGACGAGAGCGCCTTTGGGAGGTCGATTCCGTTTAGATCGGCGAAACGTAGGAGAAAGAGGAGCGTGTCGGCAACTTCGTCTTCGATGGCTTGGCGCTGATCAGGGCTATCGAACATTTCTGCAATGCGCTTGTCGCTCATAAAGCGGAAAAGCTGAAGGAGTTCGGAGGACTCTGTCGCTATGCCGATGGCAAGTTCCTTTGGAGTGTGATATTTGCGCCAATCGCGCGCATCACAAAAATCTCTGACTTGTTCTGTCATGGCAGTGAGCTTGTCCATCATCCGTAACCTCCCTGATGTTCATTATTTTATTATGGCCGTATCTGGAGTTTATTGCACATCAGTTGGGACGTGCGGTTTGTCCGGCCGCGATTGCCCGGTAGGAGGATTCACCGTGAAGATTGAAGTTGATGTAGACCAGCTGCGCGAGGGCTTGCTCGACTACGCGGGGAGCGCGGCTGGCGTGGGCTTTCCCGCTGCCATGCTCGACGTGATGGATATCGAGGACGAGTCGCCCCAAGAGCTCCTAGCCCGAGCCGAACGCGAAGGCCTCGACCTCCGCGACTTTGCTGTGGGTGACAGCTAGTAGCTGAAGAGGGACGGGCTGCTAGGAAGCTAGCGTGGCGATGACGGCTTCGTCGCCGGCGTATATTAGGGTGTTGCCATCGGGGATGATGGTTTGGCCGTCGCGCTTGAGCATCACCACGATAAACGGGTGCTTGCCCTGCGGCACGTCGCGCAGGCGCTGACCGGCCAGGCGACCGTGGGGCGTCACGGTGACCTCGCGCAGCGTAACCTCGGCACGCTCTTCGAACGTTGGGGCTGCCATCACCAGAAGGTCGCCTTCCTCGATGACGGTATCGCCGTTGGGCAGTACCGGGTGTGCCCCGTCGCGCAGCACCAAGACCACGAGCATGTCCGTCGCGCTGCCAATATCGGCGAGCGAGCGCCCGGCAAACGGATGGCCAGCGCCCACCTTGAGCTTTACAAACGACATGCCGTCCTCGTCGTGGTAGTCGTTAAAGGTGCGGCGCACGTCGCCGGCCGCATCGATCATATCGAGTTTCTTCGCCACCGCCGGCAGTAGCGAACCCTGCACCACAATGCTCGATACGGCAATCACAAACACCAGGTCAAATAGGTCGTGTCCGCCGGGAACGCCGGCCACCACAGCAAAGAGGCTAAAGACGACCGAAGCCGCGCCGCGCAAGCCCGCCCAGCTTACGAGCGCAACCTGGCGAGGGCTCGTCTTAAAGGGCGCCAGCAGCAGACCGACGGCGATGGGGCGGCTCGCAAAGAGCATAAACGCCATGAGCGCCAGGCCGGGTAGCAGCATTTGCGGCAGGCGCGCGGGCGTGACGAGCAGGCCGAGCAAGAAGAAGATCGTCATCTCGGCCATCTCGGTAAGGGTGTCAAAGAAGTGCGCCATCTCGACCTTGCCGGTGATGTCGCTCGCGCCCAGCACAATGCCTGCCAGGTATACGGCCAAAAAGCCGTTGCCGCCCAGGTAGCTCGGCAGTGCGTAGGCGACGATCGCCACGGCGAACAAAAAGATAGTCTGCGCGCCCTCGGCCGTTGCGTGTGCGCGCTCAATCAGGCGGCTGGATATCCAGCCGATGGCAAGGCCCAGCCCCACGCCCAGGATGATCTGCTTGGCCAGCAGCACGGGAATGTCGATGTTGCCACCCGCCGCGAGGGTGGCGAGTACCGCGGTGAGCATGTAGGCGACGGGGTCGTTGGAGCCCGATTCGACCTCGAGCAGCGAGTCGGTGCCGCCCTTTAGCGACAGGTTGTGCTCGCGCAGCACGCTAAAGACGCTCGCCGCGTCGGTCGACGCCACGACCGAGCCCAGCAGCAGGCCGCCGATCCAGTCGAAGCCCAGTGCGAAGTGTGCGAACACGCCAGTGATGCCGGCGGTGGCGATAACGCCGAGCGTGCTCAGCAGCACAGCGGGCGCGGCGACGGGTTTGGCACGGTCGATGTTGGTGTTAAAGCCGCCGTAGAACATGATGAACAGCAGCGCCGTGCTGCAGACGGTTTCGGTGAGCGCGTAGTCGCTAAAGTCGATGTGCGCCGGACCGTTGACGCCGAGCAGCATGCCGAGCGCAATAAAGATGAGGAGGGTGGGGAAGGGGAGTTTTTTGCCGACGGGTTTGATGGTCAGGCACAAAATGATGACGAGGCCGATAAAGAGAAGTATCTGGTTCATGGATAGTGTCCGCTCCTGGGTGGTTGGCGTGGCACGGTCAGTTGTCTGCGGTTATTTGTACCCAAAGGTGGTGGGTTTATGGGGGCGGATTACGGGCGTGCGCGATATCGTCATAGACGGCTGCCGTCTTTGCCTCTGCTCGGAAACCCTTTCCAGCTTTATTGCAACGGAGTACAATGGGTAACGTTTAAGTTCAACTTGAAGTTTTAGTTGCGGCGCCGGGCTTAGACCGCAATGCAAGGAGAGGCGTACCATGGCGATCTATGTGACATCTGATGCTCACGGGCACGTGCGTGCGCTTGACGAGGCCCTGTCTAAGATCTCGTTGACGTCCGACGACACGCTGTACGTGCTGGGCGACATGATCGATCGCGGGCCCGATCCGGTCGGCGTTATTAAGCTCGTGCGCTCGCTGCCCAACGCCCACGTGCTCAAGGGCAATCACGAGCAGATCATGCTCGATGCCATCATTGGCCAGGACCCGCTCGATGCCGAGACCTGGGATATCAACGGTGGCTGGACGACGAGCGAGCAGCTCAACGACATGGAATTTGAGGCATACGAGGAGCTCGTGCGATGGATGGCCGCGCTGCCGCTCTACGCGGTGGCCGAGACCGAGGAGCGCCCGTACCTGCTGGTGCATGCCGGCATCCAGACCGAGGCGGCGCGCGCGTTTTTGCTTGAGCATGGTGTCGATTGCGGTGACGGCAGGGGAGCGGTCGATGCCGATAGCGAGCTGCTGCGGCAAATGCTCGCCGTGCAGTCGTCCGATGACCTGCTGTGGATTCGTCACGGCTATTGGGATGCGCCGACGGGACTGCTTTCTGCCGAGGGCGAGGGCCCGGTCGTGGTGAGCGGCCACACGCCCACGGTGTCGCTTGGGCGCTATTGCGAGGTTGGCGGCCTGGCGGGGCTCGATGAGGAGTCGGGCCGCGGGCAGATTGTGCGCCTGGGTGGCGAGGATACCGCCGGCGTGCCCGATCGCATCGACATCGACTGCGCCGCCGCCACCGGCTCCGAGTTCGGTCGCGTGGGCATCCTGCGGCTCGATGATGGGGCGGAGTTCTACGCGAACATCAACCCGGGCGAATAATCGGTGCAAGTGGTAGCTAATTTGGGACGGGGCTTTTTTGACTACTCTTGCCCTTCTGCCCGCTAATTGATTTCTCTGGGACGGGGATTAAATAATCATTTGGCTGCCCGCTGGCTAAGTGAGTAGACTTTTTTGGAAATGCCGAGCACCCAACATATTTGCCTCAATAAAACCGCAGGTCACAGACTTGTGCTCTGTCGGTGTGGTCAGGGATTCGGTAAAAATCTACTCACTTAGTTTTACGTAATGCATATTGTCTTCAACGAGACCCCAGCCGGGGCGATTTCATCGCAAATTCCGGTGACCGGGGCAGCTAATTAGGCGCCGTAGGGGTTGCGGTCGCGCTCGATGCGCTGGCGGATGTGGGCGTACTCGATTATCAGCAGCACCAGGAGTAGGGCCATGATGGCTAGGTAGCTCACCACGGCGCCCATCAGACCCAGCAGCTTAATCAGGATCACCGGCAGCACCACGCTTACGGCGAAGCAGATCAGGTAGATCTTGGTGACATCGCCGGCGTGGCGCAACACCGTGATGATGGCGTAGATAAAGTCGATTGCCGCGGTGACGCCGCCGGCGACAACCATTAGCAGTGCCAGCGTGCGGTAGCGCTCAAAGTTGAGGCCGTACATAAAGCTCATGATGGGGATGCCGGGGCCTGCCATAAATGCGGCGCACGCTCCGGTAATGACCACGATCAGTGCCATAACGGCAACAATAATCAAGTCAAAGCGGCGACGCTTGCGCGGATTCGCCCAAATGCTCGACAGACGTAGGAGCTGCGGTTTATAGATAAATCCAATGCTCAACAAAATAGCCTGCGCTGGAAAGAACAGTGCATTAAAGTACAGCTGGTATTTGTAGGCCAGTGTGCCTTCCATCACGAACTTGGGCATGCTCTCGATGAGGTTGAACAGGAACAGCGCACCAAAGAGCGGGGCGCACTGGATAAACAGGTGACCAGCCTCGCGCAGACTCATACGGCGTGATTTTTCGGTTTCGAGCAGGGCGAGCGGGGCGGTGACCAGCACGAGCGAGGCAATCGCGGCGATGCCCATGGCCATGGCGGCGATGGGCATGCTGCGCGTGAGGAACAGTGCCACGCTAAAGACCGCGATGACGCCGACGGATCGTAGCGTTTGGCTCATGCCGGCCAGGTAGAGTTTGTCGGCCTGCTGCAGGCGTCCCTCGTACACGTCGGCAATGCCGTCGATCACCTTATACAGGTAGACGCCCAGGCCGATTGTGGCCATCTGCGCATCGTAGCCGCGGGCGCTGCTGTATACCAGGCCGCATGCCAGCGCGAGCGCTCCGCAGATCCAGCGGTTGAGCTGGTAAGAGGCAAAGGACGTCTTTTCGTCGATGTCCGAGACCTGGAAATTGCGCACGCCGTAGTTGCACGCGATCATGATGAGCGTGCCGGTGACAAAGGCGATGGAGAATTTGCCAGCCTCCTCGGCGCCCACGAGCTGTGTGGACACGATGGTGAGCAACGGAAACACCATGCCCCACACGGCGGTGCCCAGGGTATTCCAAAGGTAGTCGCGACGGGTGGCGTGATCTTCGTACTCGGCTTCTTGCGTGGAGAAGCCGCCGCCGTAGACGGCTCCGAGCAGGCGGTTCCACCAGGCATTGACCATGCGGTGGATGGGGCCGGGCTGGCGATCGCGCTCGCGGCGACGGCGTGTGGCCTGGCTGCTGTCGGGACCGCCGGCGTTACGCTGGCTTAGCTCTTGGATTCGTGCGAGCTCCTCGGCGGTGTGCGATGCGGGGAACAGGCCGTTCTCGATGCGTCCGCCCTGCCCGTGCGCCCCGTCCGATACGGTGGGGTCGGCGACGCCATTGCGGCGGGCGATGGCGCGGCGAATGCTATCGATGGGCGTGATGCTCAAAGCGGAGTCCTTTCTATTGCTACGCTCTAGTATAGACGCGACGGTGTTCGTTCGTGTTTTTGAACAGGTTGTTCGATAATTTCGGCGGCGCCATTCAGTAGACGGCATTTGGGGACGTTCCTTATGTGCCGGCACTTTGGGAACGTCCCTAAGTGCCGGCATCCGGGGTCGCTCCTTGGTTGTTGCCTGTTCAAGAGTGTCCCTAACGACTAGGCCGCTTGCCTGCGATTTTTGACCGTTGGGCGGGCGCTTCGCCCTTGCCGCAAAAACGTTTTTGCATATCGGGTACAACGGGCTTTACGTGAGTAAAGTGCGCGCCTCGTCCACGTGTCGCGCTTTTAAAGGAGGCCCCATGCCAGGTGTTACCCCTGCAGAAGTTCTGTCCAACTTTGGCATTACGCTGGTCGAAGATCCCGCCGAGAATCAGCCCCGTCTGCTGGTCGATCTACCCGCCGCGGAGCTCGTCGAGCACGCTATCCGCCGCGAAGAAGGCCACATGGCATCCAACGGCGCGCTGGTGATCGAGACGGGGGAGCGCACTGGCCGTTCCCCCAATGACCGCTTTATCGTTGACACGCCCGACGTGCACGACAAGATCGCCTGGGGCGCCGTCAACCGACCGCTTTCGATCGAGAGCTACGAGACCATCAAGGCCGGCATCGTCGACTACCTCAACGAGCGCGACGTGTTCGTCACCCGCGGCATGGCCGGCGCCGACCGCAACCACACGCGCCGACTGCTCGTCGCCTGCGAGCGCGCCAGCCAGGCACTCTTCATTAAACAGATGCTCGCCCGCCCGCTTGCCCGCGAAATCGCGCGCACCGGCGAGCCCGACTTCTGCGTACTCGCAGCGCCCGGTTACCAGTGCGACCCTGCCATCAAGGGCCTCAACTCCAGCGCCGCCGTGGTCATCAACTTCCAGGAACGCGTGATTCTGGTCGCCGGCACCGGCTACTCCGGCGAGATTAAAAAGTCGATCTTTAGCGTCATGAATTACCTGCTGCCCGTCGAGGACGACGTGCTGCCCATGCACTGCTCGGCCAGCATGGATCCTGTCACGCACGAGACCGCCGTGTTCTTTGGCCTGTCCGGCACCGGCAAGACCACGCTTTCGGCCAACCCCACGCGCCTACTGATCGGCGACGACGAGCACGGTTGGTCCGACATGGGCATCTTCAACATCGAGGGTGGCTGCTACGCCAAATGCGAGGGCCTGGACGCGTTCCACGAGCCTGAGATCTTCAACGCCGTCCGCTTTGGCGCGATCTGCGAAAACGTGGTGCTCGACGAGAGCCGCAAGCCCAACTACGATGACGTCTCGGTCACGCACAACACGCGCGTGGCCTACCCTGTGGAGCACATTCCCAACGCGTGGACCAAGGGCATGGGCACCACTCCAAGCGTCGTGCTCTTCCTGACCTGCGATGCCTTTGGCGTGCTGCCGCCCATCTCGCGCCTGACGGCCGACTCCGCCATGTATCACTTTGTGACGGGCTTTACGGCCAAGATCCCCGGCACCGAGGTCGGCGTCACCGAGCCCACGCCCACGTTCTCTTCGCTGTTTGGCGAGCCGTTTATGCCGCTCGACCCCATGGTCTATGCCAAGATGCTCGGTGAGCGCATCGCCGACGGCCGCACGCGTGTGTACCTGGTCAACACCGGCTGGATCGGCGGCGGCTACGGCGTGGGTCATCGCATCGAGCTTGCCTACACGCGCGCCCTGGTGGCCCGCGCCCTCGACGGTACCATCGAGGACAGCGAGTTCGTGCACGACGACATCTTTAACGTCGACATTCCCACCACGTGCCACGGCGTACCCGACGGCATCCTGGTGCCGCGCCAGTATTGGCAGAGCACCGCTCGCTACGACGAGGCCGCGCACAACTTGGCCGTGATGTTCGAGGAGAACTTCGAGAAGAAGTACTCGCACCTGCCCGAATCCGTCAAGGCCGCCGGTCCGCATGCTCAGGTGCACGCCGACGCCCGTCATCGCGGCCACGGCCTGCTGGGACTTCGCCACTAGCGTCGCCTCAGACCCAAAACCACCATAAAGGGGACAGGCACCTTTGTGGTGGTTTTACTCGCGCGGATGACTCGGGTTACAATACGCCTGACATATCGCTCCCTTCTCCGGATGGGGGCAGCGTAAGCGCTCTTGTGGCGGCACCGTAGGACTTTGAAGGTGGCCGTCGTAAGGGCGCTTTTTGTTTAGGCACCCGGGCTCGGGCGCATGCTATGAAGGGAGAGCACATGAAGAGCTTTATTGCCGAGGATTCGTTTTGGGAGCTGTTTCCGCAGGCGGCTGTCGGTGTTGTGGTCGTAAAGGGCATGAAGCCCGCGGCTCAGATTCCTCAAGAGGACGTGGACGCGATTGCGGCGTTGCTCGACCGCGCCAATATCGATGCGGAGCGTCATCTGACCAGCGATACTATCAGCGAGAACGCACCGGTCAAGGCATGGCGCGAGGCTTATCGGCTGTTCAAGACCAAAAAGGGCGCGCGTTGCTCAATTGAGAGCCTGCTCAAGCGCGTGCTCAAGGGCAAACCGGTGGGCCACATTACGCCCGCGGTGGACATCTACAACACGGTGTCGCTGACCTACGCGCTGCCCGTTGGCGGCGAGGACCTGCATGCGATTGAGGGGGATCTTCGCTTGAAGGTGACTGACGGCGGCGATGCGTTCCTGCCACTTGGCGAGGAAACGGATGACCCGACGCTGCCCGGCGAGCTCGCCTACATCGATGATGCGGGCGCCGTATGCCGCTGCTGGAACTGGCGCGATGGCGTTCGCACGGCGCTGTCCGACGATTCGGCCGATGCATTCCTGGCGATTGAGTGCGTGGAGCCCGAGCGGATGGGGGATTGCCAGGCTGCCGTTGATCGTCTCGCCGAGTTGCTCGAGCGCTATCTGGGAGCGACGGTTGTCGTTAAGACGCTTGTGACCCGCGACAATCCCTGCGTGGAACTGTAGCGACGCCTGCGGATCATGTTCGCCGGTCAAAACCACTACAAAGGTGCCTGTCCCCTTTGTGGTGGTTTTTATGTTGATGGGTTAACAAATGGGATATTTGGGTATGGGTGTTGCCTCGTGCGGCTAAGATGTTTACCCGTTAGCATCATGTAAGCGAAAGGCGGTCGTCTCCCATGCAGCAGAACGACGAGACACGTTTTGAGGACTTTGTCGGACTGATCAGCGGGCTCTACAAGGAGATCCAGCGCATTAAGACATCCGAGGGCGCAAGGCTGGGCCTCAAGGGCTCCGACGTTATGTGCCTGTACTATCTTGAGCGCAGCAAGGACGGCCTGACTGGCGCTGACCTGGCTCGCATGGCAGGCGTGACCCGTGCCGCCGTCTCGCGCACGCTCGCGCATCTGGAGGAGGGCGGCTACGTCGAGGTCGACGACTCGGGTGATGCGGCCGTTAAGTATCGTGCCCCGGTGCGCCTGACCGCTCTGGGCGGCGAGAGCATGAGCGAGGCGGACCGCATCATTCGCGAGGTGCTCGACACCACCGGTAAGGCTATGGGTGTGGAGCAGCGCGAGCAGATGTATGCGTCGCTGCGTACGATTCTCAACACCCTGCGTGAGATCTAAGGCCGCCAAGGCATTTGCTTCCCATTAAAAACTGCATCGTCCCGTTTGAGCGCGTATGCCGTGCCGGGACATTGCTGTCAAAATTCCCTGCGCGAGACCTGCGCAAGAAAGGATTCGCTATGTCCGTCCGCATTATTACCGATTCCGCCAGCGATATGTCGCCGGCGGAGCACCCGGCGCTGTCCGTCTTGCCGCTGTCCGTTACCTTTGGCACCGATGTGTATATGGATGGCGTCGATATCGATCACCAGCGCTTTTACGAGATGCTCGTGGAGCGCGACGAGCTGCCCAAGACCGGTCAGGTCAACCCGTACGCCTTTTCGCAGGCGATTGCCGAAGCACGTGAGGCCGGCGACGAGGCGGTGATTATTACCGTGGGTGCCAAACTTTCGGGGACCAATCAGAGCGCCCGTACCGCACTTGCCGAGGCGCCGGGCGGCGACGTGTATGTGGTTGATAGCAATAACGTTACCCTGGGTGAGCGCGTGCTGGTCGAGTATGCCCTGCGCCTAGTGGACGAGGGCCAGGGCGCGGCCCAGATCGCGGCGGCTGTCGAGGCCGTCCGTGACCGCGTGGTGGTTATTGGTCTGCTCGAGACGCTGGAGTACCTGGTGCGCGGCGGTCGCCTGTCTGCTGCTGCCGGTGCCGTGGGTACGCTGCTCAACGTAAAGCCTGTTGTGGCTGCCGAGGACGGTCTGATCGTGCAGCTGGGCAAGGCGCGCGGTTCCAAGAACGGACGTAACCTGCTCAACCAGAAGGTCGAAAAGGCAGGCGGCATCGACTTTTCCATGCCGCTGGCGCTCGGCTATACGGGCCTTTCGGATGCGGTGCTCAAGAAGTATATCGAGGACAGCGCGGCACTGTGGGCTGGCCACACCGAGGGCGAACTGCCCGTTCACACCATCGGTGCCACCATCGGCACCCATGTAGGCCCCGGCGCCGTAGCCGTGGCCTTCTTCCAGCCCGTTAACTAGCCCACCTGCCAAAACCACCACAAAGGGGACAGGCACCTTTGTGGTGGTTTATGCTATTCCGGGTGGAAGGGAGCGAGCAATGGCGTCTGAGGGCTTTTTTGAGCGGGTGTACGAGGTGGTCGAGCAGATTCCCGAGGGGATGGTCGCCACGTATGGTCAGGTGGCGCTGCTTGCTGGACGTCCACGAAGTGCGCGGTACGTGGGGTATGCCCTGCATGGCAATCCGCGCCCCGGCGAGAGTCCCTGTCACCGCGTGGTGTTTGCCGATGGCCGCATATGCGATGGTTTTGCTTTTGGCGGTCCCGATGCTCAACGTGAGCTTTTGCTAGGGGAGGGTGTGGCGTTTAAGGACGACATGCACGTCGACTTGGCCGCCTGTCGCTGGCCTGCAGGGCTCTAGCGGCTCTGCCGTGGCTTAAACCACCACAAAGGTGCCTATCCCCTTTGTGGTGGTTTTGGCAGGTTTACCGAGGTTAACTTATGGAGAAGGTATGGCGGCGCGGTTTGTCGCAGCAAAGTAAACCACGGTGAACTATATTGTTTTCAGCAACGGAGCAGGCAATAGGCGATGAAAAAGCCTGCCCTGTTGAGTTTGATTCGCATTCCTCCCCTCTGTGCGATTCAACGGTGTACTTCGGGAACAGGCCCGCTGGCAACTATCTGCCAGCGGGCCTGTTCCTGTTTCGGTGAGGATTCAGCCTCACCGTCTATGTTGTGCGAAGGCGCTTTGCCTAGTACACCATGCCCATGGCGTCCTGAACCTCGCCCAGGGTCTGCTCGGCGATCTCATTGGCGCGACGGTTGCCCTCGTGCAGGACGTCCTTTACGTAATCCAGGTCGTTCTCGTAGCGCTGGCGACGCTCACGGATCGGCGCGAAGTACTCGTTGACGGCCTCGGTCACGTACTTCTTGAGCTGGCCGGAGCCGCCCATGCCAATCTCCTCGGCAATCTCGACTTCGGAACGGCCGGTGCAGATGGCGGCCGTCGAAAGCAGACCGGACACGCCGGGGCGGTTCTCGGGATCGAACGTGATCATGCGCTCGGAGTCGGTCTGGCTCTTCTTGATGCGCTTGGCCGTCTCCTCGGCGGTCATCGAGATGTTGATGGCGTTACCGTAGCTCTTGCTCATCTTGCGACCGTCCAGGCCCGGCAGCAGCGGGGTCTCGGACAGCAGTGCGTCGACCTCGGGGAACACCTTGCCGTAGCGGTTGTTAAAGCGGCGGGCGATGGTGCGGGTGAGCTCGATGTGCGGCAGCTGGTCGCGACCGACGGGCACCACATTGCCCTTGCAGAACAGGATGTCGCAGGCCTGGTGCACCGGGTAGGTGAGCAGAAGGCCGGTGAGCTCGTGGCCCGAGGCCTCCATCTCGGCCTTGACCGTGGGGTTGCGCGCCAGCTCGGCCTCGGACACCAGCGACAGGAACGGCAGCATGAGCTGGTTGGCGGCGGGCACGGCGGAGTGCGCGTAGATCATGGTCTTGTCGGGGTCGATGCCGCAGGCAAGGTAGTCCATGACCATGTTGTACACGTTGTCCTGGATGTGCTCGGTCGTGTCGCGGTCGGTGATGACCTGGTAGTCGGCGATGAGTACGTTGGTCTTGGCACCCATGTTCTGCAGCTCCACACGGCCCTTGAGGGTGCCGAAGTAGTGACCCAGATGCAGACGGCCGGTGGGGCGGTCGCCGGTGAGCATGGTGAACTTGTCGGGCGTCTTGGCCAGGCCCTCGCGAATGGCGTTGCTCTTCTGCAGAGCGACTTCGTAGCTGTTCTCGTTTGGCATAATTGCTCCTAACGTATGTTCATGGGTCAAGATGATAACGCGTTTATTGGAGGGGCGGGGCGTAAGTAGGCGAGGGGCTGGCAAGGGGTGGCATGTGCGATGGGCGCGGCGTGGCTGCGCGTTTGGCCGGCGGCGCCTGGGCGCATCCTCGGCAGCTTACCCTAGCGCCTGTGGTGTCGCTCTTCCTTACGCTCTTCTGCCGCCTGCTCCTCCTGCTTAAAGGCGGGATCGTCGGGGGTGACGAGCTCATCCTCGTGTGTGCGCTTGTTGTAATGGTGGCGCAGCACGGGCTCAAACAGATGTAGATGCTTGGCAAAGGCCGCCGAGCCAATGGCGAGCACGGTAAAGATGAGCACGCGCATGGGCAACTCGACCTGGTTAATCGCGGCGGCGCCGGCCGAAAGCATAATGCACCAGGCGTAGATGAGGAGCACTGCCTGTTTTTGGTTGTAGCCCTCTTGGATCAGGCGGTGGTGGATGTGGCCCTTGTCGGCCTGCCCGATGCTAATGTGGGCGCGCTTGCGGCGCACGATGGCGCTAAACGTGTCGATGATGGGCACGCCGGCAACGATGAGTGGGATGATAAGCGAGGTGAGCGCGGCGGTGCGGCTCACGTTGAGCAACGAGATGGAGCCCAGCGCAAAGCCCAGAAGCAGCGACCCCGAGTCGCCCAAGAAGATGCTTGCGGGGTTGAAGTTGTAGCGCAAAAAGGCCAGGCAGGCGCCAAAGAGCGCAATGGAGAGCGCGGCGGCGTCGATGCGGCCCGAGAGAACGGCCATCGAAAACATGGTGAACGACGCGATGCCGCAGATGCCCGTGGCCAAGCCGTCGAGGCCGTCGATGAGGTTAATGATGTTGGTGAATGCCACCAGATAGATCACGGTGATGGGGTAGGCGAGCCATCCGAGCATGATCTCGCCGGGGGCAAACGGGTTGACGATGACGCCGATGCGCAGGCCGCCCACGCAGGCGATGAGCGCGGCGAGGACCTGACCGGCCAGTTTTTGCTTGGGCTTGAGCTGGAAGACGTCGTCGATAGCGCCGGTCGCAAAGATGACGGTAAAGGAGAGCGCCAGCATGGGATAGCTAATGTGAAGGCGCGGGTGCGGCACCAGGACGGGCGGCCAGCCTAGGTGCCAGGTGCCTAGGATTTGCACAATGCAGGCAACGACCAGGCCCAAAAACACCGCCGTTCCGCCCAAACGCGGGATGGGCTTGGTGTTGATGCGGCGCTTGGAAGGATAGTCGACGGCGTCGAGCTTAATTGCCAAGCGCTTGACCAGGGGCACAATGAGGAAGGTCGTGATAAAGGCCGCCGCTGCCACGCATAGGTACGGTATGTAGCTCGGGGATGAAGCCATGAATCTAAAAACCGCCAAGCGTCGAAGGAAAAGGTCAGAAGAACGCCATGCGCAAAGGGCATAGCCGAACCATGATACTCGACCACGGGGGGTGCATGGAATTGCATGCAGCGATAATCACGCGCTTACCAGATATTGGGATGTTGTCGATGGCTTGTCGGGATACCGGCGGGGATCCATATGGGCTGTAATGGTGGTTTTCGGCAAATGAAAACCACCCCCCACGTTACGAAAATGAACCCACCTAAAACAGGTGGGTGCCCTCATCGACTGTTCCAGCGTCCTTAACAACGAAGGATACCTGTACTAGGTACGACTGTGTGGGCTCCCTAAATAAACGCGACGGTTCACCCAGTTGCTCCGCGGGGGGCGGAATACCTACATCATAAAGCGGCACTTTATCGATTCCAGTCTTGACATTACAAAAATCGTGTCGGACGATTACGGAGCCTTGGGCTCGAGCCGTCTGTGCGGTTGGTCCCTTTACGTTTGAGCTGCTGAATCATTGTTTTGGAGCATGTTTTTATGCCGACGTCGTTGACCGAACTTTTTTCGCCCGCCTGCCATTTGTGTCCGCGCCGTTGCGGTGCGGCGCGCGACGAGGGCGCGCGTGGCGTGTGCGGCGCCGACAACACGCTTAAGGTCGCCCGCGCGGCGCTCCATATGTGGGAGGAGCCGCCCATTTCGGGCGAGGCCGGCTCGGGTACGATTTTCTTTAGCGGCTGTTCGCTCAAATGTATCTACTGCCAAAACCACGAGATCTCGACGGGCAATTTCGGTCTTGAGATTTTGCCCGAGCGTTTGGTCGAGATTATGCTGGAGCTGCAGGACCAGGGCGCCAATAACATCAACCTGGTGACGGCGACGCACTATGCGCACCTGTTGCCTGCCGCGATTGCCGCGGCACGGACGCGCGGGTTGGTCATCCCAATTGTCTACAACACGAGTGGTTACGAGCGCGCGAGTGCCGTGGCGGCGCTGGGCGACCTTGTCGACGTGTGGCTTACGGACTTTAAATATGCCGATGCCGGGCTTGCTCAGTCGCTTTCTCATATTAAGGACTACCCGCGCGTGGCCGTGTCGGGTCTGGCCCAGATGGCGCGCGAGATTGAGCGCCGCGGGGGAGAGCTGGTAGACGAGGACGGGCTCATGAGGCGCGGCATAATCGTGCGTCATCTGGTGCTGCCGGGGCATGCGGACGATTCGTGCCGCGTGTTGGACCTGGTGTGGCAGACGGTGGGCGACGTGCCGATCTCGGTCATGAACCAGTACACGCCCAATGCCCTCATGCGCGAACAAGGCGGCGACCTGGCGCGCGCCGTGACGCGCGAGGAGTACGAGCAGGTGCTCGACCATGCCGACGACCTGGGCTTTACGACGATGTTTTGGCAAGAAGGCGGCGCGGTAGACGAGAGCTTTACCCCGGCGTTCGATACCACCGGTGTTCTTACTAGTGCTCAAACCAGCTAATCTGGGACGAGGCTCTTTGAGTAGTCTTTTTGGGACGGGGCTGTTTTAGCTACCCCTGCCGCTGTTCGACCAAACCGTTCGCGTTGTCTGTCGGGGTAGCTAAAACAGCCGCGTCCCAAAAAGACTGGGTATTGGGCGTTGACAGTTGGCGAGCCGTAGGTAAAATATCAACTTGTCCTGGGGACGTAGCTCAGTTGGGAGAGCGCTGCCGTCGCATGGCAGAGGCCGAGGGTTCGACTCCCTTCGTCTCCACCCTTGGATTTGATAAGCCGCTGACATTGTGTCGGCGGCTTTTTTTAAAAGAAAGGGCTGTACCATGGCCAAGCTTGAGTCCCAACCACTGTCTGCCGAGGAACGCGCCGAGTTGGAAGAGCTCCGCGCCGAGAAAGCTCGTCGCGAGGCCCAGGAAGAGGCACGCCGCGAGCGTGAGGAGCTGGCCGCCCTGCGTGCCGAGCGCGAGAAGGCCGAGGAGGCCGCCGCGAACGTCGCCCCCGCGCCCAAGCCCGCCGCCGCGAAGCCCGCGCCCACCGCACCTAAACCTCAGCCTAAAAAGGTCGCTCGTTCCAAGTCCGTCGAGCCCAAGCCGAGCCGTGACGAGATGACCTTTGCCCAGCGCATGGTTACCTCCAAGGAGCCTACGGGCGAGAACGAGATCCCTGGCATGGCGCCGGCTCAAAAAATCATCATTGTCCTTGCCCTCATCGCGTTTGTCATCTTTATGGGCTACACGATCCTGACCAGCATGGGCCTGCTCTAGCCCATTCGCGCTGGGTGCCATGCCCGAACACTCTGCCCTTTTCCAACCCTCAACCTCTGCACAACGCATCCGAAAGGTCGCCCCATGGCTTTGACCGACATCTCGCATCCCACCGACATTGCAATGCTCACCGATCTGTACGAGCTCACTATGGCCCAGGGCCTGTGGGAGAGCGGCAAGGCCAATGAGCAGGGTTGTTTTACCGCGTTTTACCGCGACCATCCCTTTGGCAGCGCCTATGCCGTCATGTGCGGCACCGCCGAGCTGCCCGAGCTGGTCGAGAACCTGCGCTTTACGCCCGAGGATATCGACTACCTCGCCTCACTCCAGGCCCCGGCCGGCGGCGCGATGTTCAAGCCTGCATTCCTCGACTACCTGCGCGATTTTCATGCACATGTAAACATCGACGCCGTCCCCGAGGGCGAGCTCGTCTTTCCGCGCGAACCCATGGTTCGCGTCACCGGTCCCGCGCTGGAGTGCCAGCTGCTCGAAACGGCGCTGCTCAACATCGTCGGCTTCCAGACGCTTGTCGCCACCAAGACGGCGCGCGTGGTGCTGGCGGCGGACGGCCGTCCCGTTGCCGAGTTTGGCCTGCGCCGCGCCCAGGGTCCCGATGGCGGGCTGGCCGTCGCGCGCGCGAGCTACGTTGCCGGCTGCTCCTCTACGTCCAATGTGCTCGCCGGCCGCCGCTACGGTATTCCCGTCTTTGGCACGCATGCGCACAGCTGGGTCATGAGCTTCGACTCCGAGCTCGAGGCCTTCCGCGCCTTTGCCAAGTCGAGCCCCAAGAATTGCACGCTGCTCATCGACACCTACGACGTACGCGAGGGTTGCGAGCATGCCATTACGGTTGCCAAGGAGATGGAAGCGGTGGGCGAGCGCCTGTCGGCCATTCGCATCGACTCCGGCGACCTCGCCAAGCTCTCCAAGTATGTGCGCGGCCGTTTTGATGCCGAGGGCCTGCCCTATGTGGGGATCTCGGTTTCTAACGATTTGGATGAGTACACGATTCAGTCGCTGCTCGACCAGGGCGCGCCTATCGATAGCTTTGGCGTGGGCACCAAGCTCGCGACCTGCTACGACCAGCCGGCGCTGGGCGGCGTGTACAAGCTCGCCGCCCGCCGTGCGAGTGAGACGGACCCGTGGACGCCGGTGGTCAAGCTCTCCGAGCAGCCCTACAAGCGCACGATCCCGGGTGTGCAACGCGTGCGCCGTTATTACGACGGCTTTGGCGGCCCAGTCTGCGACATGATCTACGACGAGGACCATCTGGCGGGGGAGGGCGCCGCGCGCGGCAATACCCTCGTGGCCGTGAATGATGCCGCTCTGGTGACCGACGTGTCCGAACTTGAGTATCGCGAGCTGCTGGTGCCGATCGTGCGCGATGGCAGTGCGGTGGCTCCGCGTGAGAGCATCCAGGACGCGCGCGAGCGTTGCGCCTGGGCACTTGACCATCTGGACGCAGCTTTCAAGCGCTTCCTGTACCCGCAGACCTATGTGGTGGGCATGGAGCAGGGCCTGGCTCAGGTGCGCGACGAGCTCGTGCGCAAGAACATGGCTGCGGCTTCGGCCTTCCCCTGGGCAAAATGATCCGAAGGGGACGGAGGAAAACGGATCATTTTCGTCCGTTCCGCACCAGGCGCCCCGACTGCCCCAGCTCGCCCGAACGCTCGACATTCGATTGGTTTGACGTATGACGACTTCTTATAAAACGATGGTGGTAAAGATCGGTTCGTCCACGGTGGTGGGCGCCGACGGCAAGGTCAACCGCGCCTTTATCGGCGGGCTTGCCGACCAGGCCGCAGCGCTGCGCGAGCTTGGCTGGCGCCTGGTCGTGGTGAGCTCGGGTGCCATTGCCTGCGGCTATCCCGTGCTGGGCTTCGACCGCAAGCCGGTCGGTGACCTGCCGAGTCTGCAGGCCTGCGCCTCGGCCGGTCAGTGCATCATCTCGTCGGCCTACGACGAGGAGTTCCATGCGCGCGACCTGCTCACCTCGCTCGTGCTGCTCACGCGTCACGACACGGCGCGCCGCACGTCCTACCTGCACGCGCGCGACGCCCTGCTGCGCCTGGTGGAGCTGGGCGTGGTGCCGGTCGTCAACGAGAACGACACCGTTACCGTCGATGAGATCAAGTTCGGCGACAACGACACGCTGGCGGCGCTTGTGAGCTGCCTGGTTTCTGCCGATCTGTGCGTGACGCTCTCGGACATCGATGGCCTCTACACCGCCAATCCGCATGAGGATCCGACGGCCGAGTTTATCCCGGTCGTGCATAAGATCGATGCCAAGATTATCGCCTCGGCGGGCGATTCTTCCACATCGGTGGGTACGGGCGGCATGATCACCAAGATTCGCGCGAGCCGCATTCTCATGACGGCGGGCATTCAAAGCGTGATTTGCTCGGGCGAGGAGCCCGATGCGCTCGTGCGTCTGGCCCGCGGCGAGAGCGTGGGTACGCTGTTCGATCCGCCGGCGGAGCGCCTGGACATTGCGCCGCGCAAGTTGTGGATCGCACTGGGTGACAAGGCGCATGGCTCGGTGACGGTCGATGATGGCGCCGCGAAGGCGCTGGTCAGCCGCGGATCGTCGCTGCTCGCGGTGGGTATTCGCGAGGTCGATGGCCAGTTTGCCGAGGGCGATGTGCTCGACGTGTGCGACCCGAGCGGCATGGTTGTCGCCCGTGGTATCGCCGAGGCCGATTCGGACGTGCTGGAGCTTGCAGCCGGCCGCCGCCAGGACCAGATTGCCAGCAACCGCCTGCTCGCAGACCTGGCCGAGAAGCCCGCGATCCATAGGGACAACTTGATAGTGTTCGCCTAACCAATTGACGCTGCAAACGCCCCTAAGCGGCAATCTGACGTTCAATCGTCGGGCATGACCAAAAGGTCAATGCCCTCCTCTTTCACGTCACCTTGCTCGCTTAGGGGCGTTTTCGCTTTCTGTCCTCTACCAGCGGCATTGTCGTTGCCGGCACTTGGGGACGTTCCTATTGTGCCGGCAGACGGGGACACTCCTTTGCTAGAAGATCTGGCGCAGGTCTCCGCGGTTGAGGGCTTCGTCGAAGAGGTGCTTGAACACCACGCTGCCGTGCAAGCCGTCGTGCTCGAACTCGTTGGTCACCCAGGCATGCGAGTTGCCCACGCGACTGAGCGTATCGAGCTGCATGCCCGAGTCCACGTACATGTCATCGAAGTACACCGCGGCCTGCAGGGGCACCTCGTTGCACGCCAGGCGCTGCGGGTCGTAGATCTTGTCCCAGCTTGTGTCTTCCATAAGCAGATCCATCGCCGGCTTGAAGGGCTTAAGTTCGGGCATCTGCTCAAACATCCACGGGAACATGGCCTCGCCGGTAAACATGAGCGGTCGCGTGAGCGTGTCGAACTCGGCACGACGGGCCTTCTCTTCTGCCGCGGCCCAGCGAATGGGCATGGTGTCGCCGTCGGCGTAGATGAACTCCTGAAGCGTCCAGTACAGCGGATTCGTGCGCGTGTTGGTGCGCTCGAAGGCGCGCATCAAAAAGCTGTCAGATACCGAGGCGCCGCAGGCCAGCGTGCCGTCGCCGTCAACAAAAGCATGATCGATAATCCAATGCATGCGCTCAAAGCTCGGCTTCATGCCAAAGTCGCTGCCCATGAGCTGTAGGCGTTCGACCGTCATCGGCGAGCCGTCGGGTAGCACGGGCTTTTGCTCCTCGAGGGCATCTGCCAGGGCCGCCACGCGCTCGACGTCGGCGGGGTAGCGGTTGTAATACTGCTGCGTCTTGGCGGCCATGCGCGGGAAGGTGTGCGCGTAGACCTCGCTTGCGCTCGCCGGTACGTGGGGGATGCCGCCGCAGGTAAAGCTTGCCGCCACGCCCTCGGGGAAGAGCGACAGGTAGCTCAGCGTCAAAAAGCCGCCGTAGCTCTGCCCGAGCGTGACCCAGGGCCTGCCGCCAAAGCCCACCAGGCGCAGGTACTCAAAATCGCGCACGATGGAGCTGGCGAGGTGGCGCTTGAGGAAGTCCGCCTGCGAGCGGGCAGCATCGGAGCCGGCCGCCTCGGCGCGCTCGCCCAGTGCGGCAATCGTGCGCCCGTCTACACAGCTGCTGCGCCCGGTACCGCGCTGGTCGGGCAGCACGACGCGGAAATGCTTGACGGCCTCTTCGATCCAGCCATCGCTTGTGGGCGACAGCGGACGCGGGCTCTCGCCACCGGGGCCACCCTGCAAAAAGAGAAGGAGCGGCAGGTCGTCGTTGATGCGGTCGGGTGCGCAAACCACGCGGTAGAAGAGCTTGATGCTCTCGGGCGCGCCGGCGATGGGTGTCGGTATAGCGCCGCGGCGCATGGTGCTGCCGACGGCCAGGAGCATCGGCTCCAGGCCGCGCCAGTCGAGGGGGACGTCGATGCTGTGGTCCTCGACATACAGGCCGGGGACGTGGTACGAAGTGATGAGGGCCATGTGAGTCTTCCGTTCGTTGCGGTGTTTCGGGTTGACCAATTCTACCGCCGCGGGCGAGGCCATGCGCAAATCGGCTACCATGGTTGCAAACTTCTAGGAGAAAGGGCCGCCCATGTCGGTCGATATAGCCACGTATGTCCACGATCTTGCCGTTGCCGCTAAGGCAGCGTCGGCCTCGCTTGCCACGGCGAGCGACGAGCAGCGCCAGGAGGCCGTGCGCGCCATGGCCGCAGCGCTGCGCAACGGTATCGACTCCATCGTCGCCGCCAACGAGCTCGATATGTCCGCCGCGCGCGATGCGGGGACCTCGGCGGGGCTCCTCGACCGTCTGCTGCTGACGCCCGAGCGCGTTGAGGGTATGGTCGCCGGCCTGGAGAAGCTCGCCGAGCTGCCCGATTCTGTCGGCCGCGTGCTCGACCACCGCGTGCTCGCAAGCGGCGTGGACCTCACCCGCGTGAGCGTGCCGTTGGGCCTGGTCGCCATGGTGTACGAGGCGCGCCCCAACGTGACGGCCGACGCCGCGGGCATCTGCATCCGCACCGGCAACGCCTGCATTCTGCGCGGCGGCTCGCTGGCCTATCACTCGTGTGCCATGATTGCCGAACTGCTGGCCGATGCGCTCGAGGCCAAGGGCTTCCCGCGCGAGGCCGTGTCGATGATCGAGTCTACCGACCGCGAGGCCACCGGCGAGCTCATGAAGCTCCGCGGCGTCGTCGATGTGCTCATTCCGCGTGGCGGTGCGGGCCTGATCCAGCGCTGCGTGCGCGAGTCGCTCGTTCCGGTGATCGAGACGGGCACGGGTAACTGCCACATCTACGTGCATGAATCCGCCGACTTCGATAAAGCGCTCAATATTATCATCAACGCTAAGACGCAGCGCGTGGGCGTGTGCAATGCCGCCGAGTCGCTGCTGGTCGACCGTGCCGTGGCCGATGCGTTTTTGCCCGCGGTCGTGGCCGTGCTGCATGACCACGGCGTGCTCATTCACGGCGACGAGGCCACGTGCGCCGCATGCGCCGACGCCGGGCTTGCCGAGGGCGATGACTACGTTGCCGCGACTGAGGAGGACTGGGGTCGCGAGTATCTGGCGCTCGAGATGAGCGTGAAGGTCGTGGCGAACGAGGACGAGGCCATCGCGCACATCAACCGCTACGGCACGATGCACTCCGAGGCCATCGTTGCAGAGGACACGGATGCTTGCGAGCGCTTCCTGGACGAGGTCGATGCCTCGGCCGTGTATGCCAACGCCAGCACGCGCTTTACCGACGGCGGCGAGTTTGGCCTGGGCGCCGAGATTGGCATCTCGACCCAAAAGCTCCACGCCCGCGGCCCCTTTGCCGCCGAGGCCCTCACCACCTACAAATACAAGCTCCGAGGCACCGGCCAGGTCCGCCCCTAACGCCCGCGCAAACAAAAACCACCACAAAGGTGCCTGTCCCCTTTGTGATGGTTTTGGAATTAAGCCTGAAAGGTGTCGCGGTCGGGGGCGAAGGACTGCATGGCCGCGATGGTACGGTCGAAGAGCTCGGGGAGCTCCCAGCCCAGCATCTCGGCACCCTGCGTAATCACGTCGCGAGAGCACCCGGCGGCAAAGCGCTTGTCCTTGAACTTTTTCTTGAGCGACTTGGTCGTAAAGTCCATGACGCTCTTACTCGGACGCATGATGACGGCAGCACCGATCAAGCCGGTGAGCTCGTCGCAGGCAAACAGGATCTTTTCCATCTGCAGCTCGGGCTTGGGCAGCGAGGTGTTGAAGTCCGACGTGTGCGTCTGAATGGCGCGAATGAGATCGGGAGAGGCGCCCTCGCCTTCAAGGATCTCGGCCGCATAGATGGTGTGGTTCATGGGGTCGTCCTCATGCTCCTCCCAATCTAGGTCGTGCAGCAGACCGACGATGCCCCAAAACTCCTCGTTCTCGGGGTCGAACTCGCGCGCAAAGTAGCGCATGGTGCCCTCGACCGTTTCGCCGTGGGTGATGTGGAACGGGTCCTTATTGTGCTCGTTGAGCAGTTCGAACGCGCGATCGCGGGTGATTCCGGCGGAAAGTGGCTCTGCCATAAAAGACTCCTTGTGCTCGCAGGTATCGCTAAGAATGAATACTACTAGAACGACTAGAACGAAAAAACCACCACAAAGGTGCCTGTCCCCTTTGTGGTGGTTTTTGGCGCGGATGGGTTAGTTGAGGGCGGCTTGGGCTAGGCGGGCTTCGGCGGCCTCCTCGGTGACGCCCAATGCCACGGCGAACTCCTCGATGGAGCGGCGCTTGGCTTCCTTGAGTACACGCATATAGTAAGAGCTGGGCTTTTTATCGGCTTCCTCGGCCTGGCGAATGCGGTGCATCATGGTCTTTGCCACGCGGACCGTCTCGGGCGCGCCCAGCTTGAGCTGCTGCTTAAAGTGCGTCTCCTCAAGCGAGCTGTTGCGCTCGGTAAAGGTGTCGCACTCCAGCTCGTCGTAGTGGCTCAGCAGGTGCTCGGCATCTTGCTGCGAGATGGCAGCGTGCAAACGGTCGGCCTGCGCCACGGGGTACATAAGGATCGTCTGCGCATGTCCCTGCTTGGTCTCGAGCAACAGCATGGGCTGCGGCGTGTCGTCCCTAAAACCGACGACGGTGCAGACTCCCTGACCCGGATGAATGACGTGTTGACCGATTGAGAACATGCTACCTCCAACTTATACGAATTTACGTATGTCTAGAATAACACGCTGACGTGCGCAAATCCTCACTTTATGCAGGAAAAGCACACAACTCTGATAGGTAAGAGTATTCGATAAAAGACACAGCTCATCCACACCTTTATGCATTTTCAACGCGTGCATAATCTGCAGGCAGACCGGCATCTTTGAGTGAGTCCATACAAGCTGTAGTCAATTTTGTGCATATGCAATTTCGATTGGCTTTACCCTGCGACAGTGTCCGTCGCTTGTGATAGAGTGCTACAAACTCTGGCTTTTGCCCTACGAGTGACCAAGAGCTCGGGGGCTTTAACACAAGGAGGATCTATGCCCGAGAAGATTGAAGAGCTGGTACGCGCTGCGCTTGCTGCGGCCCAGGAGGCCGGCGACCTTTCCGCATTTGAACTTGACGATTGCGCTATCGAGCGACCGGCTGACACTTCTCATGGCGAGTGGACCTCTACCATGGCCCTGAAGTCCGCCAAGCTGGCCCACTGCGCCCCGCGCAAGATCGCCGAGGCCATCGTTGCCCATATGCCCGAGGATCCCGCGATCGAGAAGGTTGAGATCGCAGGCCCCGGTTTCATCAACTTCTACCTCTCCGTTGCCGTCAAGAATGCCATCTTTGGCGAGGCTCGCGAGAAGGGCATGGACTTCGCTAAGTCCAACGTCGGTGGTGGCCTGAAGACCCAGGTCGAGTTCGTTTCCGCCAACCCCGTCGGCCCCATGCACATCGGCCACGGCCGCTGGGCCGCGCTGGGCGATTCCCTTTGCCGCGTCATGGACCACGCCGGTTACGACATCCAGCGTGAGTTCTACATAAATGACCACGGCTCTCAGATGAACACCTTCGGCAACTCCATCAGCACGCGCTATATGCAGCTTGCCGACATCATCGCCAAGCAGGGCGTTGATATCGACGAGGCTCACAAGCTGCTGATCGCCGACCGTGACGCCTTTGTTGCCGACGAGAACGACGAGCATCCCGAGACCCATCCGTATCAGGACAACTTTGCCGAGACTCTGGGCAAGGACTCCTACGGCGGCGACTACATCATCGACGAGGCCGCCGAGTTCTGGCGCACCGACGGCGACAAGTGGGTCGACGCCGATCCGCAGGAGCGTATGGAGAGCTTCCGTGAGCGCGGCTATGTGAAGATGGTCGACAACATGCGCGACCTCTGCCATGCCGTCAACTGCGACTTCGATCGTTGGTACTCCGAGCGCTCGCTGTATGTGAAGGACACCGAGGGCGAGACCGCCGGCACCTCCGCCGTCGACCGCGCTTTTGAGAAGCTCGACAAGATGGGCTACCTCTACACCAAGGACGGCGCCCTGTGGTTCCGCTCCACCGATCTGGGCGACGACAAGGACCGCGTCCTGATCAAGTCCGACGGCGAGTACACCTACTTCGCCTCCGACGTCGCCTATCACTGGGATAAGTTCCAGCGCGTCGATCACGTCATCGACATCTGGGGCGCCGACCACCACGGTTACATCGAGCGCGTCCGCTGCGTCTGCGACGCTCTGGGTTACCCCGGCAAGTTCGAGGTTCTACTGGGCCAGCTCGTCAACCTGCTGCGTAACGGCAAGCCCGTCCGTATGTCCAAGCGCAAGGGCACCATGGTGACCCTGCAGGAGCTCGTCGACGAGGTCGGCTCCGATGCCGCTCGCTACACGCTCATCTCCAAGAGCTCCAACCAGATGGTCGACTTCGACATCGAGGCCGTTAAGAAGCGCGACAACTCCAACCCGGTCTATTACGTGCAGTACGCTCACGCTCGCGTCTGCTCCATCCTGCGCCGTGCCGCTGACGTAACGCCTGAGCAGGCCGACGAGATGGGCATGAAGGCCGTTGCCGCCAAGGCCATCGGTGAGAACGTCGATTACTCGCTGCTGACCGACCCGACCGAGCTCGCCCTTTCGCGCAAGCTTAACGAGCTTACCGAGCTGATCGCCAGCTGCGCTCGCGACCGCGCTCCGTTCCGTCTGACGCACTTTGCCGAGGAGCTCGCCGGTGACTTCCACAGCTTCTACGCTGCCTGCCAGGTTCTGCCGAGCGAGGGTCGTCCCGTCGACCCCGAGCTTTCGCGTGCCCGTCTGGCCGCTTGCGATGCCGTCCGCGTGACGCTCGCCCTGGTGCTCACCCTCGTTGGTGTTTCCGCGCCCGAGCAGATGTAAGCTACGGGTCATTTGACCGCGCAAGTTTGGTTTAACTAAGCCTTGAAAGCCCGATCTCCCATATTGAACTGCCTCCCATTTCTTGGACATGAGAAATGGGAGGCTTTCTTTATGCGCGTTGATTTGAGAGTGAAGCATGATATCGAGGCCAGGAAGGCGGCCATAGGGCTCTTCGAGCTCGGGCACGGGTATAAATCTGCCGCGATTGCCCTTTCGCTTCCCGTGGAAGCCGTGAGAAGATGGCAGGAGATATACCGCGCATTCGGGAGCGAGGTGCTGCTGCGCATGGACGGAAAGCAGGGCAGGTACACATACGAGCAGAAGGTCGCCGCCGCCTCCGCCGTCGTCGACGGCGGCATGACGAAGACCGAGGCGATGGCGGCGTTCGGCATAATGTCGATGTCGCCGCTCAAGAAGTGGTGCGCGCTATACCGCCGGGGCGGCGCGGAGGCCCTGCGCCCGAGGCCCAAGGGCCGGCCGAAGGGTTCCAAGGCGAGGCCGCGGACCCGCGAGGAGGAGCTCGAGGAGCGGTGCCGTAGGCTCGAGGCCGAGGTGGCCTACCTAAAAAAATTACGCGCCCTGGTCGAGAGGGACGGGCTCTGACCAGGGCGAAGGCCGAAGCGGTCGCGGCCCTGCGCGCCGAGGGGCACGCGCTCGGGCACCTGCTCGCATGCGCCGAGCTCAAGCGGTCGACCTACTACTACGCCCTCGCGCACCCGCCGAGGCCCACGCGCCCCGAGCTCTGGGAGGCGGCCGCCGAGATCTTCTCGCGCACCGCCAACGGCTGCGGGCACCGGCAGATAGCGATGTGCCTCAGGGCGGAAGAGGGGGCCGTGATAGCCGACAAGACCGTGCTCAAGATGATGCGCGAGATGGGGATTCGCTGCGGTATCAGACGCGAGACGGCCTACCACAGGTACAACTCGTACAGGGGCGTCGTCGGCAGGACGTTCGAGAACGTGATCGCGAGGGATTTCGACGCCGGGGCCCCGTGGCGGAAGCTGGGAACGGACGTCACCGAGTTCAAGGTGGCGGGCGGCAAGGCCTACTGGGCCCCGACGCTGGACTTCTGCACCAAGGAGATCGTGGCGAGCGACATATCGACCACGCCCGACATGGCCCAGCAGGTCAGGATGCTCGACGAGCTGCTGTCCAAGATCCCCGAGGGCGCCGCCCCGACCATGCACTCGGACCGGGGCTGGCAGTACCAGCACGCCTCGTACACATCCAGGCTCGAGGCCGCCGGCATCGTCCAGAGCATGTCCAGGAAGGCGAACTGCATCGACAACGCCGCCACCGAGCAGCTCTTCGGCCACGTCAAGGACGAGTTCTACCGGGGCCGCGAGTGGGAGACGTTCGAGGATTTCAAACGCGACCTGGAGGAATACATAGTCCACTGGAACACGAGCCGGAGGCAGGTAAGATTGAAGGGCCTGACCCCGGAGGAGTTCCGGAATCAGGCCCTCGCGGCCTAGTCGCTATTTAGGGCGTCCAAGATTTGGGACGTAGTTCATATGGAGGTCGGGCTTTTTTGCAAACGCCGACGTATTGACGAATTTGGAACTGCTGGAAATACGAAACTATGCCGGTTTACTACGATGAATTGAGATATTCCAACCACGCCGGCTTTTAGCTAAAAAGTGCAAGGCATCTACCTGCACTGATAATTGTTCTCGGGGGAAGCGGGCACTGCGGGGCGCGGCAACGGCGCGCGATTTCCGCGTCGCAGCGCTACCCTGATGCTGAATGCCGGGACGATGACCCACTGACCTGCTGACGCCTCTTCGGCCGTCCTCAAATCCGACCTGTCTCGCCCCGGCATCCGCGTCCCGGAGTCCTGCCATGACCTAATAGGAGCATGAGCGCGGACAATCGGACAAGCCAATTGGATTGTAGCGCTCCCGTCAGTGCAATGTCTGGGAGACCCGGGCGCGGAGCAGGCGGCAGACCGAGGGGAGCGAAAATGGAAGGCGAAACGGTCATCGCGGGCGTCGACACGCACAAGGACGTGCATGTTCTGTGCCTGCTCGACGGCCTCGGGAGGAAGATCTGGAGCGGGAGCTTCGGGGCCGACCCCGAGGGCTACGACAGGCTGGCGGAGGCGATAGGCGACCCGGGGAGCTGCATGGTCGTCGGCGTCGAGGGCACGGCATCGTACGGGGCCGGGCTGACAAGGAGGCTCGTGGAGCTCGGGTACAACGTCGTCGAGGTGCTCAGGCCCAAGAGGGACAAGGTGAGGCCCGGCGAGGGGAAGAGCGACCCGCTGGACGCCGAGCGCGCGGCGCGCAAGGCGGCGTCCGGGAAGGGCTGCTCCGTGCCGAAGTCGCAGGACGGCTGGGTCGAGGCGGTGCGCCAGCTCTACGTCGCGCGCAGGCTGGCCGTCGCGACGTCCACGTCCTGCGTGGCCTGCGCGAAGTCGATGCTCACGACGGCCCCGAGCGCCCTGAGGGAGCGGTTCAGGGGCCGCGAGCGGCCGAAGGACCTCATGCCGCTGCTCGCGCGCGGGAGGAAGGCGGGCGACGCGCTCGAGGAGAGCGTGCTGGCCTCGCTGCGGTCCGTCGCGGCGGTCTGGAAGGAGGCCCGCAGCCAGGTCGAGTCCCTCGACGAGCGCATCCGCGCGCTGCTGGAGGCGAACGCGCCCGCGCTGCTCGGCGTCGAGGGCTGCGGCACCACGACCGCCGCCGCCCTGGTCGTGGCCGCCGGCGACAACCCCGGCAGGCTGAAGGGCGAGGCGGCGTTCTCGATGATGTGCGGCGCCTCCCCGATCCCCGCGTCGAGCGGGAAGACGGACCGGCACAGGCTCAACCGCGGCGGCAACCGGCAGGCGAACTGGGCGCTCTACGAGATCGCGATCAAGCGCATGGCGTACGACGAGAGGACGAGGAGGTACGTGGCGAGGCGGACCTCCGAGGGGAAGTCCCGGCGGGAGGCGGTCCGCTGCCTGAAGCGCTACATAGCGCGGGAGGTGTACCACGTGCTCATGGACCCGAACCCCGACGGCGCCGCGCCGGAAGGCCCCGAGCTCGCGAAGATGCGCAAGGCGATGCGGGTGACTCAGAAGAAAGCCGCCGCGGAGCTCGGCCTGTCCGCAGCCACACTCGGGCACTTGGAACGGGGGAAACGGCGGTCGACGAAACTGGAGAGGAGGTATTGCGAGCTCCTGTGCGAATTGGAGAGAGCGCTCCCGCAAACTGCCTCTTGACAACTTATAGGAGCGTCGGTTTTAGTTCAACAAGTTTCGGAGTGGTCGCGGTTGAGCGATTCATCGTAGTAAACCGCCATAGTTTTGGCGGAGGCAGTCAGATTTGTGGGTGTTAAACCAAAGAGTGTCCCTTTTGAATAGTCGTTTAAGAACGTCCTCAATGACTAAGTTGCAGGTGGTGGCGGTTGTGTTACACTAACGCTGCGTAATTGACGCAATCATCTCGATACAGATCAATGATGTCCGTCGTTTTGAACGGAACTAGACTGTTTAGCCGCCCTGAAGGTTTATGCAGGGAGCATGTGATCACAGGGCTTGAAAAGAAAGTTGAGCAAACACTGTGTCTGATCAACAGCAAGAAAACGAAATAACGACGACGCAAGCCGCTCCCGCTGCACCGGTTGCGTCGGACCAGGTCGCGGCGCCCGCGCAAGCCTCGGCTCCTGAGACGCCTAAGGCTGCTTCGACGCCTACGCCTGCAGCGGCTGAGAAGGCCGTGCCTGCAACTGGTGAGGAGGCTGCTCCGGCAAAGCCCAAGCGTACGCGCCGCACGACCAAGCCTGCTGCTGACGGCGAGGAGGTCACCAAGCCCAAGCGCCGTACTACGCGCACGACGCGCGCCAAGCGCACCGTTGCAGCTGACTCCTCGGCGCCGATTTCCGATGAGGTCGCGCAGGCACGTGCGTTGGCGCAGATTAGCGAGGCTCAGGTGGTGCGCGCCCGCCGTCGTGCTGCCGAGCGTGAGGCCGCGGCTCTGACCGAGCTTGCAGCCCCGTCTGTGCCCGAGACCCCTGCCGCCGACCAGCCGACCGAGAAGTCGGTACCGCGCACACGCCGTCGCACGGCTGCTAAGGCCGAGCGGGTTGCCGATCAGGTAACCCCCGAGCTCACCGAGGCTTCGGTCCGTTCCGCGGCAGGGGAGGGCACATCGCCTGCTGAGCCCGCTGCGCCTGTCGAGGCCAGCGAAGTTCCCGTTGTCGATCCGGCTTTGCGCCCGCACCGTCGCGGTCGCAAGCCCAAGGCCTTCGTCGAGGCCGAGAAGGCCGCAGCCGCAGCCGCCGCCGCTCGGGATGCTGCGGCGACCGCCGAGTCTGCAACCGCTGCCGATGCACCCGTCCAGGATGCCACGACTTCCGAGGCCGTTTCTGCCGATGTCGAGCCCGCCGACGTCCGTCCAGGTCGCAGCCGTCGCACTGCTGTTAAACGCACGTCCAAGGCTAAGGCCGCCAAGAAGGGTACGTCCGAGGATTCCGACGAGACGACCGCCGATGCATCGACTGATGCCGCCGAGCCCCAGGACGTCGAACAGCCTGCGTCCGAGAAGCCCAAGCGCGGTCGTAAGAAGTCCGCTAAGGCCAAGGCGTCCGAGCATCAGGCTGATGTCGAAGCGCAGGTCGATTCTGGCGCCGAGGCCAATGAAGCCGCTGCGGTCAATGCCGACGCCGCCACAACCGATGGTGCCGCGCCCGCCGAGGCCGAAGACGGCACTCGTTCCAACCGTCGCCAGCACAAGCGCAACGAGGAGCGCAACGATCGCAAGGACGAACGCAACAACGACCGTCGCAACCGTCAGCGCGATCGCAAACAGCGCAACAAGGAGCGCAACGCCGCCCCCACCGAGCCCACGCTTTCGCGTGAGGAGCTCGCTGCCATGAAGGTCGCCGAACTGCGCGAGAAGGCCAAGGAGTTCGAGATCGAGACGACCGGCAAGAAGAAAGCCGAGCTCGTCGAGGAGATCTACGTCACCGCCGCGAAGGCCGAGGGCTTCCGCGACATCAAGGGCATTCTGCAGATTCGCCCGGACAGCTCCGGCATCATCCACGCCCATGGCTATATGAAGTCCAACGACGACGCCTTCGTGCCCGCCTACCTCATCCGCTCCGCGCGCCTGCGCACGGGCGACGTTATCGAGGGCTCGCTGCGTCCTTCGCGCGGCGGCGACAAGCGCGCCGGCCTCGCCAAAATCACGACCGTCAACGGTCTGGACCCCGAGCAGATTCGCAACCGTCCCAAGTTCGGCGACCTCACCCCTGTCTATCCCAACGAGCCGCTGCGCATGGAGCACGGCAAGGACTCCATTACCGGTCGCGCCATCGACATCGTGTCGCCGATCGGCAAGGGTCAGCGTGGCCTGATCGTGTCCCCGCCCAAGGCCGGCAAGACCACGATCCTCAAGAAGATCTGCCAGTCTATCTCGATTAACAACCCCGAGGTGCACCTCATCTGCCTGCTCGTCGACGAGCGCCCCGAAGAGGTCACCGATATGCAGCGTTCCATCAAGGGCGAGGTTGTGGCGTCGACCTTCGATATGCCCGCCGATAACCACACTCGCGTGGCAGAGCTTGTCATCGAGCGCGCCAAGCGCATCGTGGAGCTGGGCGGCGATGTTGTGGTGGTGCTCGACTCCATCACGCGTCTTGCCCGCGCCTACAACTTGGCGGCGCCCGCCTCAGGCCGCATCCTTTCGGGCGGCGTCGATTCGGCGGCACTGTATCCTCCCAAGCGCTTCCTGGGTGCAGCCCGTAATATCGAGAACGGTGGCTCGCTCACCATCCTGGCCTCTGCCCTCATCGACACCGGTTCCAAGATGGACGAGGTCATCTTTGAGGAGTTCAAGGGCACCGGCAACATGGAGCTTAAGCTCGATCGCGAACTGGCCGACCGCCGCATCTTCCCGGCTATCGACCCCGTTGCCTCCGGTACGCGTAACGAGGACCTGTTGGTCGACGAGCAGATGCGTCCGTTTGTCTTTGGTCTGCGTCGCATTCTTGCCGGCATGAACAACACCGAGCGCGCAGCCGCGTCGTTCATTAAGGGTCTTAAAGGCACCAACACCAACCAGGAGTTCCTGGTGCGTTCGGCCAAAAAGCACAGCGACTACGAGCAGACGTTCTAGGCTGTCATCCACGCGCAGCGATAGCCATCAATGCGATAAAGGGTCGGGGCTTGCGCCTCGGCCCTTTTCCATATCGCGTATCCGCGCTTATTTTTGACCATAAGACTGGCAAGCAGCAGGTTTCCCGTTTCAATCCGACATCGTCGCTTGCAATCGACGGGGCGGTTTCGCATAATAGCTTTTAAGCTTCGCGACGGATAACGCAGATGAAACGAACCATATACCGTTGCTTTGGGGCATAGCCCCGCTTCATCTTCTCTCGCGCAGCCAACTGAATGATGCGATTTGGGTGCTGGAAGATGGGGAGAGCTCATGGCTTCTTCTGAAGCAACACAACGAGCAGTCCTTGCCGGACTTTCGTGCGGGATCGGCCTTGCCGCTCCCGTGGTTATGTATGCCGCGACGCTACCGTTTTCGTCGGTGAACGAGACGGTCGTGGCGGGTGCGGTTCCCTTCGCCGTGGGCGCGGTGGCGGGCGTGGGTATCTATGCCGCCTCGCTGGGTATCTCCGAGTACCATGCGCAGCGTGAAGAGCGTCTGTTCCAGCCCGATGCCATGGGCGGTGCCGCCAATCTCAATCAGCATCAAAGCGAGTTCAAGACCGCCTCGATTCCAGCTCAGCAGCAGGATGCGACTCCTTATGCTACCGCTTCTGCTTCTCAGGCTCAGTCGGAGCAGTCTACCTCGGCATTCCTTTCCGGCCTGACTGGTGCGTTCCAGCGCCGTCATACCGATGATGGTGTCCCTACCATCGCTCGAGCCGCAGATGCTATGGACGAGGACGAGGCTTGGTCCATGATCGACAGTATGCTCGACGACGATTCGCCGGTGAGCTGCGACCCTGCACACTCGCGCGACGTCTATCAAGTCGCCATCGACGAGCTCACCAACGGCGGGCAGACCGGCTCCTTCAATCGCGACGACATCGCCGCCGCGGCACGCGCCGTATCTGGCTCCCAGGCCGCCCCTGCGGGCAGCACGGCGGCTTTCGTGGCACTCGTCGCCAACGCGGCAGCCAATAACGCCTACAGTGCTACCTCGGCGGACGCGAACGCTTCTGCCGACAATTCGTACGTTGATGAAGCCATGGCCGCGGACGAGGAGGCCGTTGCCGCCCGCCGTGCCGCCGAAAGCTCACTGTGGGGCGCTCCTGCCCAGCAGCAGGCGGCCGAGGCTGCGCCGTACAATGCAAACCTCGCCAGCATGCCTATCATCTCCGGTGCCGCGGACATCGATCTCGATGACCTCGATGAGCCTGCAGCCATCACCGCATCGATTGATGCCCAAGATCGCATCGACACCGGCGACCTTCCGGACGCCTCGCTCGAGGTCGATGTCCCCATGGCCGATTATTCGGGCCACGAGGACATGTGGGCCGCCGCCACCGCGATTCTGGATGAGATTGACGAGCCCGCTCCTGTTGTAGCGCCCGCTCCCGTCGCTGCCCCTCAGTCTGCTGCCCCCGCCTATGTCGGCCGTCACAGCGCTGTGCTCCCCGAGGATACCGCCCGTATCTCGCGCGAGAGCATCGAGCGGGCCGAGGCTATTGCCGCCGGCATTATGGAAAATCGTCGTCACGAGCGCGTCAATCAGATCCTCGAGGAAGAGATCGAGCGCCTGCAGTCCTCTACCGCCAAGCGTACGGGCCGTGCCTATCTGAGCGTTATCGAGGGCGGTACCGCCAGCTTTGCGCCGCTCCGCGCGGAGGCATAACTTCTGCATGGTTAAGATCAATCGAAAATGGGCGGTCGTGACCTGCCTGATGGCGCTCTTGATCTGGGGCAATTCGCTGGTTCCCGGCTCGGGGTCGGGCTCGCTGAGTCTAACGGTCATGGAAACTATCCGCGGTTTCCTGCACGGCGTGGGACTTCCATATGAATGGGTGACCAACTTCGTTGTTCGCAAGTGCGCGCATTTTACCGAGTATATGGTGCTCGGCATCCTGGCAACGCACGCCTTTGATTTTGAGGGCCGGCGCACCTTTGACGTGCTGCTGCCCACGGCGGCGTTCCTGCTGCTGATTCCCTCGATCGACGAGACGATTCAGCTCTTTGTGCCGGGACGCGCCGGCATGATCACCGATGTGATGATCGACTACTGTGGAGCGGCAACGGGCGTTGTGCTCAGATATCTACTACGATCGCTCATATGTGCCAAAAAGGCCGCCTAGGACGTATGTTTGGTCCTAGGCGGCCTTTTTTATTTGAGGACTTATATGAGGCGTGGTGGCGTCGTTCCGTAGGTCGGATTTGCCGGGCGCGCCACGCCCTGTGGGTGCGTCTGCTACTGAAGCGCCTGTGCGCCCAGGGCCAGGCAGCCCATAATGCCCTGCTTGCCCTCGAGGCTGTTGTTGACGATGTAGTTATCGATGTCGTTGACCTCGGGCGTGACGATATAGCCGTTGAGCATTTCGGCACACTTTTTGCGTGCGAGCGGCACGATGGGGGTGTGGTCGGCCACGCCGCCGCCGATGATGATTTTTTGCGGTGCGTAGCACAGCGTGTAGGTCATGAGCGCCTGTGCCAGATAACCGGCGAGCAGGTCCATGGCCTCCGGGTCATCGGCCACGTCTCCGGCGCTCTTGCCATCCCAGCGCTTTTTGACGCCGGGGCCGGCGATGAGGCCCTCGAGGCAGTTGTCATGGAAGGGGCAAGCGCTATGCTCGCCGATGGTGTCGCGCGGGTCGCGCGTGACCAGGATGTGGCCGGCCTCGGGATGCATCATGCCGTGCGCGAGCTTACCGCCCGAGAGCACGCCAGCGCCCACACCGGTACCGATCGTCAGGTACACCACGTCGGTGAGGCCCTGCGCGCAGCCAAAGGTGACCTCGCCCAGGCAGGCGACGTTGACGTCGGTGTCGTAGCCGCAGGGAATATTGAGCTCGTTTTGGATAGTGCCCAGCAGGTCAAAGTAGCGCCATGCCGTTTTGGGCGTCTCCAGGATCTTGCCGTATTGGGGCGAAGCGGGGTTGACTGCGGTGGGGCCAAATGCGCCGATGCCCAGCGCGGCGATGCCCTTGTTCGCAAACCATGCGTTGACGGCCTCAACGGTCTCCTGCGGGGTCGTGGTCGCGATCTGCTCACGCTCCAGGACCGTACCGTCTGCATAGCCCGTGGCGCAGACCATCTTGGTGCCGCCGGCCTCGAGCGCTCCGATAAGCTGCTGTTCTGCCATAGTATTCCTCTCTCTGGGACGAGTTGCTCCGTGACTAAAGTATAGGGCTCTAAACCATTTAAGAAAGCGCTATAAAAAGAAGCCTCGCAACGTGGCGGGCGGTGCGAGGCTTCTTTGGTTGCTTTAGTTGCCGGGCTGTCCTTACCCGCGCGGCTTGATTTTATCACGTAGCGACTTGAGGTTCTCCAGTGCCGCGTTAAGCGTCTCGTCCCGCTTGGCAAAGTGGAAACGAATCAGATGGTTGACGGGCTCGCGGAAGAAGCTCGAGCCGGGCACGGCGCCCACGCCCACCTTGGATGCGAGGTCCTCGCAGAATTCGAGGTCGCTGTCATAGCCAAACTCAGAGATGTCCATCATGACGTAGTAGGCGCCCTGCGGCACGTTATGCTCAAGACCGATGCTATCGAGCCCCTGGCAGAACAGGTCGCGTTTGGCGGTGTAGAGGTCGAGGACCTCATCGTAATAGCTGTCGTCGAAGTTGAGGGCGGTGACAACGGCTTCCTGCAGGGGAGCGGCGGCACCCACGGTGAGAAAGTCGTGGACCTTCTTGATGCGCTCGGTGATCTGGGCCGGGGCGATGGTGTAGCCCAGACGCCAGCCGGTGATGGAGTACGTCTTAGACAGCGAGCTGCAGCTGATGGTTCGCTCGAACATGCCGGGCAGCGTGGCCATGTAGACGTGCTCATGGGGCGCGTAGACGATGTGCTCGTAGACTTCGTCGGTGATGCAGTACGCGTCGTACTTTTTGCACAGGTCGGCGATAAAGGTGAGCTCTTCGCGCGTAAAGACCTTGCCGCAGGGGTTGGAAGGGTTGCACAGGACGATGGCCTTGGGGTCGTTGTCGCGGAAGGCAGCCTCGAGCGCCTCGCGGTCAAAGTCGAATGTGGGCGGGTTGAGCGGCACATAGATGGGCTCGGCACCCGAGAGAATGGTGTCAGCGCCGTAGTTCTCGTAGAACGGCGAGAAGATGACGACCTTGTCTCCGGGGTTCGTAACCGTCATCATGGCGGCCATCATGGCCTCGGTGGAGCCGCAGGTGACCACGATATTCTGGTTGGGGTCGATCGGCATGCCCATAAAGTGCTCCTGCTTGGCGGCGAGCGCCTCGCGCATGGCCTGGGAGCCCCAGGTAATGGAGTACTGGTGGTAGAGCGGCTTGGGGTCGGCGGCGATGGTGCTCAGGCTGTTGAGCAGCTGCGCCGGAGGATCGAAGTCGGGGAAGCCCTGCGAGAGATTGACGGCATCGTACTTATTGGAGATGCGTGTCATGCGGCGGATGACCGAATCGGTAAATGTTGCCGTGCGGTTGGAGAGTTCTTTCATGCCGGTCCTTTCGAGGATTTGCAGTGGGGCAAGTTTACTCCTATGAAACCGGTGGGATTTGCTCGAAATGGTCTCGAAAAACTCTTTTCAAAATTCTTGAAAATTGGGGCTTGCATCGCGTGGCGTTCCTTGCAATAATAGACGAGCGCGAAGCGCACAGGACACGGTGGGTGTAGCTCAGTTGGCTAGAGCGACGGGTTGTGGTCCCGTAGGTCGAGGGTTCGAGTCCCTTTACCCACCCCAGTTTTTGCTTCGTGTTGATATCGGGTCGTTAGCTCAGTTGGTAGAGCAGGGGACTCTTAATCCCAAGGTCCAGGGTTCGAACCCCTGACGGCCCACCACACGATATCTCCTCTAAAGTCCGCCACAACGGACTTTAGCTTTGGGTCGTTAGCTCAGTTGGTAGAGCAGGGGACTCTTAATCCCAAGGTCCAGGGTTCGACCCCCTGACGGCCCACCAAAGCAAGTTAAGACGGTCAACTTCGGTTGGCCGTCTTTTTTGTTGACCTTGCATGGGGTCGAACCCGAGGCTTATAGGACAAAATGTGTGTCCACGTTGGGGGCATCGGCGCAGGTCGATGCCCCTTTTTCAGCCGTTTAAATTCCGTGCCCGCTTTTAACCGCTCGGACAGAATGTGTGTCCGGTTGCCTATCGTTCCCGCAGGTAGATAACCTTTTCCGGAACCGTTAAATATCCTTTCGGAAGAGGTGCCCATGAAGGCCGTTTATTGCCCCTACTGCGGCGGTCGGACCAAGCGCAACGGCAGGACCTCATCGGGGTCCCAGCGGTGGAGGTGCACGGCCTGCGGCGCGTCGACGACGGTGAGGTACGACGACACGGCGACGAGGCTGGACGAGTTCCTCGGGTGGCTCCTCTCCAAGGACTCCCAGGCGGCGATGCCGGGCGGCGGGCGGTCCTTCAGGCGCAGGACGGCCGAGTTCTGGGAGGTCTGGCCGATGCCCGTCCCCGACGGCGAGCTGCACCGCGTGCTCCACGTCGACGGGATCTGGGTCGCGCGCGACCTCGTCGTGCTCATATGCTGCAGCGGCGAGAGGGTGGTCTCCTGGTACATGGCGAGGTCGGAGAACTCGAGGGCGTGGTCGGCCCTCATGTCGCCGATCCCGGCGCCCGAGGTGGTCGTCACCGACGGCGGGAGCGGGTTCGCCAAAGCCGTGCGCGAGACCTGGCCGCGCACCAGGGTCCAGAGGTGCACCTTCCACGCCTTCTCGCAGGTCAAGCGCTACACGACGACGCGGCCGAAGCTCCAGGCGGGGCGCGAGCTCTACCTCATCGCGCGCGACCTCATGGGCATCGAGACGCTGCACCAGGCCGAGCTCTGGGTCGAGCGCTACCTCGACTGGTGCGGGTTCTGGGCCGACTTCCTGGAGGACAGGACCGTGGTGGACGGCAGGAGGGTCTACACCCACGAGAGGCTGAGGCGGGCGCGCTCGTCGCTGTCGTCGCTGGTGTCGGCGGGGACGCTGTTCACCTACCTCGACCCCGCCCTGGCCAAGGCCGGCCCGCTGCCGTCGACCAACAACATGATCGAGGGAGGGGTGAACTCGCAGCTGAGGGCCGTCCTGCGCAACCACCGGGGGCTGACGTCGGTCAAGCGCGTGAAGGCGGTGTTCTGGTGGTGCCACGCGCACTCGGGGGACGCGAGGACGGCGCGCGAGAAGCTCGCCGCGATGCCGACCGACGCGGACATCGACTTCCTGTTCAGCGTCTACTCCGCCTCGCCGTCGCGCGAGGACGGAGGGCCGGAGTGGGGCGACAGGGCCGTGTGGGAGGACCTCCACCACAGGGACCCGTACCCGTTCTGGCTTGATTAATGGATAGAAACGGATGTTCTATCGGGACACACATTTTGTCCTATAAGCCGAACCCGAAAGGGCGCGGAGCTGAGGAAACGCGTAAGCGTTTGCCAGCGCAGCGCGCAAGGCGCCTTGGCGCCGCAGCGGCCGCCTGCGCAGCAGGCTGACCCCCTGACGGCCCACCCAAAGATCGTTAAAGCGACTGGCTTAGGCTGGTCGTTTTTTTTGTTAACCTCGCATGGGGTCGAACCCGAAAGGGCGCGGCCGCTTTCACAGATTGAGTCTACCCTGGGGATCGGTGAAACCGTCAGTACCCTCCTTGAGTTTCTTCTCGTCTGCCTTCACGCGACGCTCGAGCTTTTTTGTATCCTCGGCAGGCGGTAGGTTCTCGGGAACAATTCCGCGGTCGATGAGGCTGCCACGCACGCTCGTGTTGTTCTCGACGTGTTCTTGTTTGATCTGGTCCAGACCGTACAAGTCGTGTTCCTCGGCGTTGAAGGCCGTCATCGAGTTCGTGAGGTCCTTTGCTTTGATGAGAACATCGGCTAGCTTGTCCGCCAATGCAGCACTCTTGGACACACCAAGCTGCCGCTTCATGTCCGCCGTGCTTCTGCCGCCGAATAACGCCTCATCGCCCTTCGACTTGATGATCGCGAATCCTTTGGAGTCCACGCCTCGTTTGAACGCAATGCCCGAGAGCTGTTTCTTTGAATCGGATAGCGAGTGGCACGCCTGCAAGCGCTGAATCTCTGCGAAGCGCTGCTCTATGAGCTCCTGACGGCGTGTCTGCACGGCGAAGTACGCCTGTGCGAGTGCGATTTCGGGCTTGTTTGGGTCTCCGTTTTGGGCGATTAAATAGCATGCGTAGCGCGTCAGCTTGTAGTCTTTAACCGCGCGAGCGGCGACACCGGCAGTTACCATTTTCGTGGTGTCACGAAAATGGGAATCAACTGGAGTTTTGTTTGTTTCGCACGAGACTTTTGCCCTCTTAACAACTTCGGCGAAGTTCTCCCATCGAGTGTACCCCATGGGTTCCATTAAATCGCGTGCGAGCCAATATTCAACGCCGTCTTCCACATTGGCGTAGCTATCAAGTTCGACACGCCACTTCTCGATATCTCTACTGTCCATATCTCCTCCTCGCTGGTCTATTGTCTATGCGGGCTTTGCCCACTCTGTATTCAGAATAAGGATACGCTGCCGTGCGGACACGAATGGGCCCGTGCTGCTTCGAGCTCACGGGGCCCATGGATATCGATTGGTTGTGTTCTGCTTTAGATAGGTGTCCGGTTTAATCCGCTCGATAGTGCGACCCGAGACTTTCAGTTCGCTTACGCATGGCTTTGACCATTTCCTGTGCTAGTTGAATCTGCGATTGCAGGCGGGCGAGGGCTGCGACTTCGCTGTCCTGGGCTTTCTGTGTGCTCAAGGTCGTTGCCTCTGTCTTCAAGCCCTCAAGCTCGTGTAGTGCCTCGGATAGGCCCGTCTCGGTGCGGTTGATCATGCAGTGGCTACTCATCGTGTGCTTGAGGCTGCGAGCCAGACGCTCTGCATCTGCCTTGGCGAGGCCGCGCTGGGGGAGGGCGATATCCGTCTTCAAGGGCGTCTCAGGGGCGTCCAGCGCCGCCTGAGTCGCCGATGCACCCGCAATCCGTCCGAACACGATACCGTTGGCGCTTGACAGGCCGCCAATGCGGTCGGCGCCGTGCATGCCGCCCGTTGCCTCGCCACAGGCGTAGAGACCCGCAACGCCGGTCGCGGCTGCCTTGTCGATCTTGATTCCGCCGTTGGAGGCATGGGCGTACATCGCTACGCGCATCTCGTCAGTCGGAGCAATGCCGTGCTCGTCCTGGAGCCATGTGGCAAAGGTCTGGACAAACTCGGGGACGTCCTCACTGGGGAAGTCGTAATGCAGCGCTAGGCCCTCGGCGCCCGCTTGGTCGATGGCAAGGTCGATAGCACGTGAATCCAGGCGTGACGTGAAGGGGCCGTATCCGGAGCGCTGCTCAAGCAGCTTGTCCAGTTTGTCGTCGTCGATGTCAACCGACTGATCGAATTTGACGTAGCGCCAGGTCTTCTCGTTAAAGACGAGGTTGCGCTTGGGCTCAATGAAGCCGGGCATCATCTGCATGAACTCTATATTAGTAAGTGTTGCGCCGTGCGCCAGCGCGATGGCCTGCGAGGAACTGAGCACATCAGCCGACGTAAGGCTGCGCTCGAACAGGCCGCCTGTGCCACCGGCTGCGATGACCGTGGCCTTGGCAGCAAAGGGCACGATTCGATTTTCGGTAAGGTCGTAGAGTACGGTTCCGGTTATTCTGCCGTTCGTGTCCTCAACAAGGTCGATAAGCTCATGGCGGGGGAGCAGGCGAATGCCGAGCGACTCGATCCAGGTCGTCAGAGCGTCCTCAAGGGGCTTGCGGGTGAGGCCGCGCCACATGCGCGTCTTGTGGTCAAAGCAGGGGATAAATTGCTTTTGTTGAGCACTCTTGGCGCTTTGCGGACGCTGGAGCTCAACGCCCAGGTCTTGCTCGAGCCAGTCAATCGCTTGGGGAATGCCGTGGACGAACGCTTGGACGAGTTCGGGGTCGGCAACGCCGCCGCCGACGGCCAGGATGGTGTCGATGAGGTCCTGCTCGTCGTCTTCGTTAACGGGTCCGATAAGCCCTAGGCCCCAGGTTCCGGGGAAGAAGCTCGATCCACTCATAGTCTTGCCGGCGCTTGCCACAGTGACGGTTGCACCCGTGCGTGCCGCTTCGATGGCGGCGCAAAGGCCCGCAATGCCAGATCCAATTACCAGTACATCAGTCGATTCCATCGGATTCCTTTCTCGTCCGGCGCATTGTCGCACGGGTGATCGGCAATGGGGCCGCAAAGACTCGGCAAATCGGTAAAGGGCAAATATGGCAGGTGGGCGTCATGGACGCTCTGACGCTCCATCTCATCACATCTTGTATTTCGCCCCAACTGATATATCGGCATTAGCTACCCTGCGACAGCGCAAACAAAAAGAGCCGCTACCTGGGTGGGTAGTGGCTCCAAAGCTCAACTATATGAGCATCGCGCGGGCGCGATTAGGCCTTGAGGGCCTCCTCGACGGCGACAGCGCAGGCGACGGTGGCACCGACCATGGGGTTGTTGCCCATGCCGATGAGACCCATCATGTCAACGTGCGCAGGCACGGAGGAAGAACCGGCGAACTGGGCGTCGGAGTGCATACGGCCCATGGTGTCGGTCATGCCGTAAGAGGCAGGGCCGGCGCCCATGTTGTCCGGGTGCAGGGTACGACCAGTGCCGCCACCAGAAGCGACGGAGAAGTACTTCTTGCCAGCCTCGAGGCGCTCCTTCTTGTAGGTGCCAGCGACGGGGTGCTGGAAGCGCGTGGGGTTGGTGGAGTTACCGGTGATCGAGATGTCGACGTTCTCGTGCCACATGATGGCAACGCCCTCGCGGACGTCGTCGGCGCCGTAGCAGTTGACGGCGGCGCGGGGACCATCGGAGTAGGGGATGGTCTCGACGACCTTGAGCTCGCCCGTGAAGTAGTCGAACTGGGTCTTCACGTAGGTGAAGCCGTTGATGCGGGCGATGATCTGAGCAGCGTCCTTGCCCAGACCGTTGAGGATGACGCGCAGCGGCTTCTTGCGAGCCTTGTTGGCGTTTAGAGCCAGGCCGATAGCGCCCTCAGCGGCAGCGAAGGACTCGTGACCGGCCAGGAAGGCGAAGCACTCGGTGTCGTCGGAGAGCAGCATAGCGCCCAGGTTGCCGTGGCCCAGACCGACCTTGCGGTCCTCGGCGACGGAGCCGGGAACGGTGAAGGCCTGGATGCCCTCGCCGATGATGGCGGCAGCCTCAGAAGCGGACTTGGCGCCACGCTTGACAGCGAGAGCGCAACCGAGGGTGTAGGCCCACTCGGCGTTCTGGAAGGCGATGGACTGGGTGTTGTTGACGATCTCACGCGGGTTGAAGCCCTTGTCGGTGCAGATCTGCAGAGCTTCCTCGAGGGAGGCGATGCCGTTGTCGGCGAGGCACTTGTTGATCTTGTCAGCGCGGCGCTCGTAACCTTCGAACGTAACAGTCATAGTTATTTCCCTCCCTTTCTACTCGTGAACCGGGAACACGCTGGCGACGGAGTGAGTCTCCTCGTCGGTGCGCGGGTCGATGTACTTGGCAGCGTTCTCCCACTGACCATAGTGGCCCATAGCGCCAGCGATGGCCTCCTCGGGGGTCTTGCCGGCCTTGACGGCGTCGGTGAACTTGCCGAGGTTCAGGAACTCGAATGCGATGATCTCGTTCTTGTCGTTGAGAGCCATGCGGGTGACGTAGCCCTGAGCGAGCTCGAGGTAACGAGCGCCCTTGGCCTTGGTGCCGAACATGGTGCCGACCTGAGAGCGAAGGCCCTTGCCGAGGTCGTCGAGGGAGGCGCCCACGGGCAGGCCGCCCTCGGAGAACGCGGTCTGGCTGCGGCCGTAAACGATCTGCAGGAAGATCTCGCGCATAGCAACGTTGATGGCGTCGCAGACGAGGTCGGTGTTGAGGGCCTCGAGGATGGTCTTACCGGGAAGGATCTCGGAAGCCATGGCGGCAGAGTGGGTCATACCCGAGCAGCCGATGGTCTCAACGAGGGCCTCCTCGATGATGCCGTCCTTGACGTTCAGCGTGAGCTTGCAGGCGCCCTGCTGAGGTGCGCACCAACCCACACCGTGCGTAAGACCGGAGATGTCGGAAATCTCCTTAGCCTGGACCCACTTGCCCTCCTCGGGGATGGGTGCGGGGCCGTGGTATGCACCCTTGGCAACGGGGCACATGTTCTCCACTTCCTGTGAGTACTGCATGCCTCTCCTCTCTATCGTGTTGGCGTCCCGTCTGGGGGCCGTGGCTGGCGATTGCCGGGCGACCCTTCGAAAGGGACATGACATGCAGCCCCTATAATACCGCGAAATGCACGGAATATTCGGCGAACGGCTCAGTTTTCGTAGCGAGATGCGCGGAACTTTCAATTGAAACGGTTTAACTCTATATTCTGTGGTCGTGCACTTCCGTAGAGGGGGTCCGTCTTGGGCAAGCTTTTGGTCAGCTTTTGTAAGCGTTGCAGGGGTTGACCTGTTGCAACGGTGCCGTTCGCCGCCTGTTTACTGCCTTTGGCCGCGCGAGCGAATTGTTTTGCGTGAATGTTTTGATGGCACGCTTCAATCGTGCTGTATTGGATGGCAAGCAGATCCCGGCGAAGGGAGCGCCATGCAGCGCGTTTGGAGAACGGTTACCGGCTTTTACCATGTCTGTGCCCGCGGTACGGGCAAGCAGCTCATCTTTGAGGGCGATGAAGACCGGTGGGAGTTCTTGGAGCTGATGCGTGAGTGCTGCCGCAAGGCGGGCGTGACGGTTATCGCCTGGTGCCTTATGGGCAATCACGTGCGTCTGGTGCTTGCAGATTACGAGGACGCGATGAGCGCGGCGATGCACCGGCTGCTTTTGACGTACGCGCGGCGGTTCAATAAACGCACGGGGCGCACAGGGCATCTGTTCCAGAACCGTTTTGACCGGCGCTCGCTCGATACCGACTGGCAGGTGATGGAGGCTATTCGCTCCGTTCACGCCGATCCGCAGGAGGCGGGCATCAGTCTCATTGAGCGTTATCCCTGGAGCAGCTTTCCGGAGCATTTGTGCGCTTACGACGGTGACGCGGCCGATGTCGCGAGGGGATTTTCTGATCCTTCTTGCGTGCTTGAGCTTTTTGGTTCTGCCGAGGGCTTTATTGCCTATTCGCTTTCGACGCCCGACGGCGGCGAACCGGCGCTGCGCGATATGAAAGAGACAGAGTGGGAACGCCACGCCTTTGCCGACAAGATGGCGAAGAGCCTCGGGGTTCCGCTCAATGTGGTTAAAACTGCACCGCCGGCGCAGCGCGATACCGTTATTGTTGGATTGAGCAATGCCGGCCTTACGGTGCGCCAGATTGAGCGGTATACCGGGATTGGCAAAAGTACCGTCTCTCGTATCGTGCGCGCTTATGTGCGGGTGAAGGCACGGGCTGAGCTTTCGGAATAGAAAATGGCCGAACCACTCTTGTCAAGCGATTCGGCCAACAAAAATCTTAAGATTTGGGACAAGTACTACTGATTATTTTGTCCCGTGAGCATGCCGTCGAGGGTGCGCCAGGCGAGCTCGGCGCATTTGACGCGGGCGGGCATGTGCGAGATGTCCTGGAGCTGGGCGGCTTCGTCCAGGTCTTCCAGGTCCTCCTCGGAGAGCTTCTCGCCGCGGATCATGGCGAGGAAGAGCTCTGCCAGGCGGCGAGCTTCCTCGACGGTCTCGCCGGTGATGAGATCGGCCATGATGTCGGCACTGGCCTGGCTGATGGCGCAGCCGTGGCCGGTAAAGGAGGCCTCCTCGATCACGTTGTTCTCGACACGCAGCTGCAGAGTGAGCTCGTCTCCGCAGCTGGGGTTGATGCCGTCGTGCTCGTGCGTGGGAGCATCCATCTCGTACTTGTAGTCGGGGTGCGAGTTGTGCTCCATAAATGTGGTGGAGGTGTACAGATTACCCATTGAACGTGCTCCAAACGTGATGCAGGCCGGCGATGAACTTGTCAATGTCGGCCTTGTCGTTGTAGAAGGCCACGCTGGCGCGGCAGCAGGCAAGGTTCTCGACGCCCAGCCAGGTGAGCAGCGGCTGTGCACAGTGGTGACCGGCGCGGATGCAGACGCCGTCCATGTCCATGATGCTCGCGACGTCGTGCGGGTGGATGCCGCGGACGTTAAAGCTCACAACGCCGTGGTGGTTGTCCCAATAGATGGAGCCGATGATCTGGACAAAGTCGAGCTGCATGAGCTCGCCCATCAGGTAGTGGACGAGTGCCTGCTCGCGTGCCTGGACGTTCTCGTAACCCACCGTGTTGACCAGGTAGTCGAGTGCCGCACCCGTGGCGAAGATGCCGGCGGCGTCCTGTGTGCCGGCCTCGAATTTCTCGGGAACGGGCGCCCAGACGGCGTCCTGCTCGGTAACAGAGTCGATCATCTCGCCGCCGGTGAGCATGGGCGGCATGGCGTTGAGCAGGTCCATCTTGCCCCACAGCACGCCGATGCCCATGGGGCCCATAGCCTTGTGTGCGCTAAAGGCAAAGAAGTCGGCGCCCAGGTCGGCCACATCGACCGGCATGTGCGGCAGCGACTGCGCACCGTCGACGACCAGGTAGCCGCCATACTTGTGCACGAGCTTGCCGAGGTTCTTGACTGGGTTCTCGACTCCCAACACGTTGGAGACCTGACCCACGGCCAGAATCTTGGTCTTGGGACCAACCTTGGCAAGAACCTCCTCGGTGGTGAGCTGACCGGTCTTGGTGGGGTAGAGGTAGACGAGCTTGGCGCCGGTCTCGCGGCAGACCTGCTGCCACGGAATCAGGTTGGAGTGGTGCTCCATGATGGTGATGACGACCTCGTCGCCCGGCTCGAGGACTGTGGGTGCAAAGCTCTTGGCGACCAGGTTGAGCGACTCGCTCGTGTTGCGGGTGAAGACGACCTCGTTGGCCTGTGAGGCGCCGATGAGGTCGGCGATCTGCTGGCGGACCTTCGCGATGGCGTCGGTGGCCTCGACGGACAGTGAGTACAGGCCGCGCAGGGGGTTGGCGTTCATGCGCTGATAGAAGTCACGCTCGGCGTCGAGCACGCAGGCGGGGCGCTGCGCGGTGGCGGCACTATCGAGGAAGGCGATCTCGGGGTGCTGCTGGAAAAGCGGGAACTGTGCCTTGTAGGGATTGGTCTCGATGTCGACGGTAGGCCAGCCGCGCGAGGCCTCGTCACTGGCGTCGAACTCCATAGGCTCCGGTGCGGTACAGGTATCGCATTTAACGTGCTCGGTGTCGATCATGCGAGCTCCTCTTCAAAGTTGTTGATCAGGTTGTTGCCCAAGCGGACGACGGCTGCGCGGGTGCGCTCGTCGGTGGCGGAAAGCGCGGCGTCCTCCAGCTTGGCGCGAATGAACAGGTCCTCGGCGGCGTTTTGGTCAAGGCCACGGCAGGCGAGATAGAACAGTTGCTCGTCGCGGACGTGGCCGATTGTGGCGCCGTGGTTGCCGGCGACGTCGTCCTCGTCGCAGAGAATGACGGGAACGGTCTTGTTGTCGACGCCCTTGTTGGCCAAAAGCACCGTCTCGCGCTCGGTGCCGGTTGCGCCCTTGCAGCCGTGCACGAGGTCGATGGTGCCACGGTAGACCTTCTTGGACGTGCCAGTCAGCACGCCGTTGGCGTCGATCTCGCACTCGGTCTTGCGACCGCGGTGGCGCAGCTCGTAGTTAAAGTCGCGCACCTGCTCTCGGGCGCCCAGGTAGTCAGTATCGATGGTGACCTTGGCGGTATCGCCCAGCAGGTCGCCGGCAAGGCCGGTGGCGCTGGCGCCGGCACCCAGGACGGTGTGCTGCACGTTGACGCGCGCGCCCTCGTCCAGGAACAGGCCGGTGTCGTCGAGCGCGATCCAGCTATCGTCGAGCGTCTGCGTGCAGGTCACGTTGACGGTGGCGTACTCGTGGGCGCACACGCGTAGCACGGATCCCACGACGCCTTGGCCGGCAACGGGAGAGTCCAGGGCAATAAGCAGATCGAGCGTCGACTGGGGACGGGCGACGACGTCGATGGCGGCGATGGCCGCGGCTGCATCGACACCGCTCACGCGCACGGTAACCGTGGCGTGCTTGTATGCGGGCACATCGATGACGATGCGCTTGGTGGCGTGGTCGGCCAAGTAGGTGTAGGCAGCCTCGCCCATGCCGGTCTCGAAGGCTTCAGCAGGGGAGAGCTCCTCCTCGAGCTTGATGGCACCGGCCTGGTAGATGGAGGTGGCGGGCACGTCAAGCTCGGTCTCGGGCGTGATGCGGGCGCGGTCGGCGGCGTCGCCGGGGGCGGAGGCGCGGCGCTCGGGGAAGCGCTCGGCCATGGCGTCCATGGCGGCGTTAAATGCGTCGGCAGCGCCGCGGAACTGCTCGTCCAAGCCCTCGACCTTAACAGCCTCGGTGGGAGCGGCGGCAAGCTCGTCAGAGAGCTCGAGCTTGGTCTGGTTCATCTTCAGCCAACCCCAAGTGGCAGCTGGCATCGCATTGACCTGCTCAAGGGTGGTAGCAGCGGTGTTCGTGGTCTGGTTCATTATCCGATCGCTCCTTCCATCTCGAGCTTGATCAGGTTGTTCATCTCGACGGCGTACTCAAGCGGCAGCTCCTTGGAGACCGGGTTGGCAAAGCCGTTGACGATCATGGTGCGGGCCTCTTCCTCCGAGATGCCGCGGCTCATCAGGTAGAACACCTTGTCGTCGCCGATGCGGCCGATGGTGGCCTCGTGGCCGATGTCGACGTTCTTGGCGCGGATGTCCATGGCCGGAATAGTGTCGGAGCGGCTCTGGTCGTCGAGCATGAGCGACTGGCAGCTCACGGTTGCCTTGGAGCCCTCGGCCTTGGGCGTGGCCACGATAGAGCTACGGAAGGTCTGGATGCCGCCGCTCTTGGAGATGCCCTTGGTCTCGACGGTTGCCGAGGTCTCGGGCGCGTTGAGTACGACCTTACAGCCGGTATCGAGGTTCTGGCCGGCGCCGGCAAAGGTGATGCCGGTAAAGCTCGAGCGGGCGCCGCGGCCGTTGAGCACGCTCATGGGGTAGAGATAACCCACATGGCTGCCGAAGGAGCCACTGATCCACTCGATGTCGCCGTCCTCGTCCACGCGCGCACGCTTGGTGTTGAGGTTGTACATGTTCTTGGACCAGTTCTCGATGGTCGAGTAGCGCAGGTGTGCACGCTTGCCCACAAAGAGCTCGACAGCACCGGCGTGGAGGTTGGCCACGTTGTACTTGGGTGCGGAGCAGCCCTCGATAAAGTGCAGGTCGGCATCGTCCTCGACAATGATGAGCGTGTGCTCAAACTGGCCGGCGCCCTTGGCGTTAAGGCGGAAGTAGCTCTGCAGCGGGAAGTCCAACTTGGTGCCCTTGGGAACGTAGACAAACGAGCCGCCCGACCACACGGCGCCGTGCAGGGCCGCAAACTTGTGGTCGGTGGGCGGGATGAGCGTCATGAATTTCTCGTGGATGAGCGGCTCCCACTGCGGATCGTGCAGGGCTTCCTCAATACCGGAGTAGACGATGCCCATCTTGGACGCCGTGTCCTGCATGTTGTGGTAGACCAGCTCGGAGTCGTACTGCGCGCCGACGCCCGCCAGGTAGCTGCGCTCGGCCTCGGGGATGCCCAAGCGCTCAAAGGTGTTCTTGATGTCGTCGGGCACCGACTCCCAGTCGTGCTTTTGGTCGGTGTTGGGCTTGACGTAGGTGACGATGTTGTCCATGTCCAGGCCCTCGATGGAGGGGCCCCACGTCGGGTCGGGAAAACGATTGAAGATCTCGAGGGACTTGAGGCGCAGGTCGAGCATCCACTGCGGCTCGTCCTTTTTGGCGCTGATCTCGCGCACGATGTCGGGCGTGATGCCGGCGTCGAGGCGCTCGAATCCCTCCTCGCCATAGGTGAAGTCGTAGAGGCTGCGGTCGATGTCCGCGACCTCGGTGCGGTTCTTGGTCATTGCGTCGCCCCTTTACGCCTGCTGCTCGGCAGCGGCAGACTCGGCCTGGGCGCGCTGCTCGGCGGCCTCGCGCTCGAAGGTCTCAAAGCCGTTCTTGTCGATCCAGGGGATGAGCGAGGCGTCGTCCTCGCGCACGATGTGGCCCTTGACCATAACGTGGACGCGGTCGACATCCAGGTGCTCCAAAATGCGCGTGTTGTGCGTGATGATGAGCATGGAGCCGTCGCAGCTCTTGCGATACGCGTCCATGCCGTGGCTGACGGTGGACAGGGCGTCGACGTCCAGGCCGGAGTCAGTCTCGTCCAGGATGGCGAGCTTGGGCTGCAGCAGCAAAAGCTGGAGCATCTCGACCTTCTTCTTCTCGCCGCCCGAGAAGCCCACGCCCAGCTCGCGGTTGAGGTAGGCGGTATCCATGTTGAGCTCGGCCGCGAGCTCCTTGACGCGGCGGCGGAACTCCTTACCCTTCATCTCCAGGCCGGGGCGGCCGGCGATGCTGGCGCGCAAAAAGCTCGACAGCGGCACGCCGGGGATCTCGACCGGTGCTTGGAAGCTCAGGAACAGGCCGGCGCGCGAGCGCTTGTCGGTGGTGAGCTCGGTGATGTCCTGGCCGTCAAAGACGATACGGCCGTCGTTGACCGTGTAGACGGGGTCGCCCATGACCAGGTGGCCGAGGGTGGACTTGCCGGCGCCGTTGGGACCCATCAACACGTGGGTCTCGCCGGCGGCGACGTTGAGGCTGACGTTGTGGAGGATGGTCTTCTCGTCCACGGAGGCGGTCAGACCTTCGATGGAAAGCAGCGGATTTGCGCTCATGCTGTCCCTCTCTGTATATGGTGTACTCATAGGTGTACTAAACCCTAGGAATCTTCTCGGAATAAAGTTACTATGGGTTCGGCGTTAGTCAAGGGAAAACCCGACTAATCCACTCGACTTTTCAAATTCTGGGACAAAATAACCTGTTGTGTTTGTCCCACTTACTTTAAATTTGGGACAAACAAACCTGGTTATGTTGTCCCAGATGCGATGGGAGGGTAGGTATGCTCATTTCTTCCAAGGGCCGCTATGCCCTCCGACTGATGATCTATATCGCGGCGCTGGGCGACGCCGAGGGCAAGATTGCCTTGCGCGAGGTTGCCGACCGCGAGCGCATTTCGCAGAAGTATCTGGAGCAGCTGGTGCGTCCGCTTATGAAGGCGGACCTGCTTAAGAGCGTGCGTGGCAAGGGCGGCGGCTACATGATGGGCAAGGACCCGGCCGAGGTGCGTGCCGGCGACATCTTGCGTGCCGTTGAGGGCAGCACGGCTCCGGTGGCGTGCGATGGCATCGACAACAGCTGCGCCCGCAGTGACTTGTGTTCCACCGTCAAGTTCTGGCGTGGTCTGGATGACGTGATCGAAAAGTACGTCGACGGCGTGACGTTGGCCGACCTGGCCGCCGTCCCCGAAATCAACTTTGACATTAAGCTGTAGGGGCTGGCTTTCGTGAAGTCGTACGAAGCCTTTGATTCGCGTCTGGCACTGCTAGAGACAGCTCGATTCCAAGATTTCGAAAACGACTATGTTGTCTCCGGATGTGCGTATATCTATGAGCAGGTTTTTGGTATCTCAATTACGCTCCTTAAGCGTCTGCTCGAGTATAAGGGCGCCACGCTTGCCGCGTCGGGGTCTCCTCGTGCCATCTTGAAGGAGTCCTACCGATTCTACGACTTTATTGATGAGGCAGCCTGGCTAGACATGCTCAGAGACCGCAATACGAACGTCCATATCTACGACAACAAGCTCGCTCAAGATTTGATTCAGCGCATCTTGAACGTCTATATCCCCGCTTTCTGTCAGTTGAGGGACGGGCTGATGGAGCGATACGGCGAGCTTCTGATGGCGCCCGACGACCAGTTTGTTTAATTCCTTAAGATTTCGCGGAAGGTTGTTGCCGTTTACCGAGGGGTTGTTGTGCAACAACGGACGAGCTGCAATACTGATTCTATCTTTGCAAACTGCACTTTAACTACACCAATGCAGGGAGGATCTTATGCAGCCCAAGCATTCTGCTATTGTCGCGGGTCTGACGCTGGCGCTTTCGTTTGGCGCCGTTTCCGCGCCGGCACCCGCCGCTGCCGAGGAGCCCACGCCAGGCGTTGCCTCGGATGCCACCGATATCGATAAGGGTCTCTACACCCAGCAGTCCTTCTCGGGCGTGCTGAGGTCGGTCCAGGGCGTTTCGTTTGTCAACGTGACTACCGAGATGAAGTACTTTACCAAGTACGAGAGCCATGGTAACTACAACCAGGGCTTTTCGTATGGTGACGGCTACAACGCGCTGGGCTATTACCAGTTCGACCGCCGTTGGTCGCTCATTCCGTTTATGAAGCAGGTCTACAACTACAGCCCCGAAAAATACAGCATGCTCAAGGATGCGATTGATCGCGGCAGCGAGATTTCCAACGCGAGCAATGCCATGTACGAGAACGACCAGCTTACCGAGCTGGGCCGTATTGCACAGGAGGCCTTCCAGGGTGCTTATAACACCGATCCTGCTGAGTTTTCGGCTCTGCAGGATGCGTATGCGTACAACTCGTACTATGCGGTGACCGAGGCGTGGCTTAAGAGCGCTCTTGGCATTGACATCTCCGGCCGCGCCGATTGCGTCAAGGGTATGGTGTGGAGCATCACCAACATGTGCGGTACCGGTGGCTGCAGAGACTTCTTCCGCTGGGCGAATCTTTCCAACGATATGTCCGACCGCGAGTTTGCGACGGCGCTCTCCAATAGCGTGGTCAACAATGTCGCCACCAAGTTTTCAAGTCAGCCCCAGTATCATGAGGGCTGGAAGAACCGCTACCGCAACGAGCTGAAGGACTGCTTGGTTTATATCGCCGAGGACGAGGCCGCTGCCGCTGCGACGCCCGTGCAGCCCGAGCCTGCGCCGGCGCCCTCGCCGACACCTGATTCGAATGACGGCTCGAGTGACGATGCCAACGATGACAGGATGGATGCGCCCTCGACCGATGCTGACGGTAATGGCTCTGCTGGTGGCACTACCAACGACGGCTCTACCTCGAACGGCTCCGATTCGAACGGCTCTGCTGCGAGCGATTCGCCTTCAAGCTCTGCCGGCAATACGGACAGCGACGCTTCTGGTTCGACCGACGCTGGCACCTCTAACTCATCTACCGGCTCGAGCGATTCGTCCGTTGACACCGGCTCTAACAACGGCTCCGGCTCTGACACGACCCCTGATTCCGATGCTTCCAAGGACGACTCGAATAAGGCGCCGGACGCTCCCGTTGCTTCGCCGGACAAGAAGCCTTCTTTCTCCGAGCAGCTTGGTTCTACGCTGGGTTCTTCGCTGATGGCTGGCGTCAATAACGGCTCGGCCCAGAACAAGGACAACTCTGATCAGGTTTCCACGGAAAAGACCGAAGCCGCAAAGGGCGACTCCAAGGACAAGGCTTCCGAGAAGGCTGAATCCGATAAGGGTCCTAGCTCTGATGAGAAGGGCGACAAGTCCGGTCAGAAGAAGGACGAGAGCAAGACCGAGGGCGAAAAGAAACAGCCCGAAGACGACGACAAGAGCGGTGCTGACAACCAAGTCCAAGAGCAAAATGACTCCAAGACGGTGACCACTACAACCACGACGACTACAACGACCAAGTCATCTGGCGGTAACATGCCCAAGACGGGCGACCTTATCGTTATGGCGAGCCTTGCCAGTGCAAGCTTGGCCACGCTGGGTGCCACGTCTATTGTGAGTGGCAAGCATAAGCTCGATCAGCAAAAGAAGGCTGCTGGGCAGAACGACTCCGAGGAGTAGTCCCTTTCGGTTGCCCGACAACTAAAGATTCGCAATGGGGGCCGGTGCAGTTGCATCGGGCCCCATTTTGTTGCACAACGATTTGTTATGCCCCCTCAAGGCCTTTGTTCCTACCGTTGCCCGATGCCTTTGCACGGATCCAGCGTTGCACTTGAACTGCTCGCTACAATGGGCTTCGTGCTGCGTTTTAGGGAGAAGTTACGGTGTCTGAACAGGAGTATTGCAACAGTGACGATACTTTTGGCGTACGGCTTGTCAACCATGTCGATGATGCGGTTTTGCCGGTCGGTGTGCATGATTTTGCCGATGCCATTGGTCGTTGCATGCTGGTTGACAAGACCATGTTTATTGCCGATGTGTTGGACTGCGACGCGTCCGTTGTGGTGTGCTGTCGACCCGAGGGTTTTGGCAAGAGCATGAACTTGTCGATGCTCAGGGCTTTTCTGGAGCGTCCAGCGGTCGGTCGCTCTGGTCAGCGTTTGTTTGCCGATGCTCAGATTTGGGATGCGAACGGCGGGCGCTATCGGGATGAGTATGCTTGCTATCCGGTGATATCGCTGGACTTTTCTGGCGCTGGGAGGCGTGGCCCCGCTGTTGCCGGCGTCGTGCGCGATGCCCTTTCGGGCGAGTGCGCTCGCTTGTTGGCGCTCTTGGAGGCTCCGGATTTAGCTCGAGATAAGGTGCGTCACATCGAACGTGTCGCGCGTGGCGTGGCGAGCGCGGACGAGGTTGACTCGGTGCTCGGTGTGCTCATAGAGCTGCTGGAGATTGCCTGCGATGAGCAGGTTGTATTGCTCGTTGATGGGTACGATGCGGCGTGGTCTCGCCGTGCGAGCGCGAGGGACGCTTCCGACGCCGATCCGGCAGAACTACTTGACCGTGCGCTGTTTGACGCCATTGCCACTGCGCGCGATTCGTTGCGGCTGACGTGTCTGATGGGGGAGTGTTCCGGTCCCGCCGAAGCGGCGCTTTCTTCGCGCGGCTGCTCGTATTGTCTGACGACGCCGCTGTCGGCGTGGTGTGACCGTTGGTTCGGTTTTTCGGATGCCGAGGTCGAGGCTCTGTTGAATCATGCTGGGCGCGAGGAATACCTGGATGATGCGCGTGAATGGCTCGAGGGATATCGGTTTGGCAGGGCCTATTGCTCGAGTCCAGAGCGTGTGATCGGTTTTCTGGGCCGAGGCTGCACGGCGCCTGTGCGTGCCGATCTGTATGGATATGCCGATTGTCTGAGTAGGGTAGTTGCCGGGTGGAATCTCGACCGCCTTTCGATCTTGTTTGATTTGCTCGAGGCCCATGGGTGCGCTGAGGTCCCGCTTTGTTTGGGCACTGCAGAGCCAGATGTCTCGCCTGACGATGGCATGTGGACAGCGCTGTATCTGTCCGGTTTTCTCACGACGGATATGACTGAGGAGCCAGAGCATGGCAATCGCCTCCGTGCTTTGCGATTGCCCAATAACGAGCTTAGACAGGCCTTGCGTCTAGTGATTGTTGAGTGGTTTGAGTGCGCTGCCGAAGACATTCGAGACGTCGATGCGTTTCGCGACGGGCTGTGCCGTGGGAACGAGGATACCGTGAGGCGGGCGCTAAGCCGCATCCTGGGGGATGCGGGAATCGGTGAGACCGACCCAGATAAGCCGCTGCCATATCATCTGCTCTTGCAGGGGCTCTGCTTTGGCTTACCGGGCTATGCCAATCCTGCCTCGAGGCGAAAGTGTGGCGCAGGTCGCTGGGACATCCAGGTTTTCCCTACGGGTGCTGTGTTCGACGTAGCAGATACGATTGGCATGCTGGACGAGCGCCCGCTGATAACGATTAACTTGATGTATGACCCCGATGTGGATGCGCTGGGACTGGAATTGCTGGCCGTGCAGTCGCTACTCGACATAGAGCGCGACGGCATCGACGAAATCCGTGTACCGCGCCCCGGCGTGGGTCGCATGCGCTGGGGGTTCGGTTTTGATGGGCAGCATGTGGCTACGGTGTGCCAGCGGCTTTAAGCGCCGAGGTGTTTCCGGCTTCCGTTACTCGGTGTCCTTCATGGGCGGCATGGGCTTCCAGTTGGGATCCTTGACGATCTTGCGGGCGTCCTTCATGCCTCGGCGCAGCGCCGGAATACCGGTCTTAAAGCACTTGTCAACGGCAGCCAGGCGAATGAACTCCTTGCAGAAGGTCGCGACGTTGCCCAGACGGAACAGCGCGGGGTGATAGTCGCCGTAAATCTGCATGTAGCGGGCCAGATAACCGCGGTTGCGCATGATGTAGTAGCGGTTGGTGTCGCTCGTAGAGTTGAGCTGGCGCTTGCCGGCGATATCCCAGTTAGAGACAGCGCGGGCACGCTTGAGCACCACGTCGGCAACAACGGCGGCGGGGAAGTGCTGGCTGGCCACGTAGCCGTAGCAGGCATCGTCGCCGTAGATGAAGAATCGCGCATCCGGCAGGCCGATCTTGTCGACCACGCGGCGCGAGAACAGGCCGCCTTCAAAGCACAACTGGTTCATGGCGCGGTAGCCCTTGGGGCCCAGGTCCCACTTAGCGATGGGGTTGGGGATACCAAGCGAAAGGATGAGCTGGTACTGCCAAAAGAAGGCGCCGCCGTCAAAGTCCAGGCGCGAACCCTGGATGACATCGTAGCGGTCGGTCCACTTGGCAAGACGCTCGATGCCTTCGGGGATGACGAGCACGTCGTCGTCCATCACCCAGAACCACTGGGCGCCCAGGTCGTAGGCGCATTTGGTGCCGGCGGAGAAGCCACCTGCACCGCCGCCGTTTTCGAGCTGTGGTGCGTAGATGACGCGGTCGGTGCCGCCCTTCGCGTCGGGCTGTTCGATGTCGGTGCCCCACAGGTTGGCCAGGCGCTCGTTGAATGCGGTGCACATGGCCTCGGTCTCACGCGAATTCTCGTTATCGACGATCACGATGCGCCAGGGCGCTGCCGTAAGCTCGGTCATGGAGTCGAACAAGTTGGCCAGGAGTTCCTGGCGCTTGTACGTAACGACGACAATGGCGAGCTTATCGATGGGAGCGGGAAGGGTTGAAGGCATGGGGCAATATATCCTTTCACGCGCGGCGGGTGAGTGCAGCGCGGAAGCTATCGAATACGTCCTTGGGACTGTCCTATTGTAAAGGCTCGGCGCACCTTGGCGGCAAGCTTTGAATAAAACGCAGGAACCTGCCACGGCTGTAGCGGCTTTAGCGTCTGACGGCAGCGTGTCTATTGCCTCTTGAGCTTGCGTTCAATAAGACTTCTAGTTGCATCGATGATGAGAAGTGCCAGAGCAAAGACGATGCTAATGACGATACCCGTGACGATACATATAGCTGCCGGGCTGTTTTGGCTGATCAGTATGTTTGCGAGCAACGTATTGAAGACGGGACGCCACAGGCTACTGGTGAGCGACTGCATCACATAGAAACCAAGCGTGGCGGTCGATAAGGTGACGATGACACCTGCGGTCCGTGGATTGCCTGAGGCCCTGCGCCGGGTCGCCGCAAAGAGCAGAGAGGCGGCAGCGAGGGCAAACGAGATCAACGAGGTTGATTTGTAGGAGAGGACTGCCATCGCCGTGAGGTTGCCGGTGAAGGAGAGTGCTCCTTCCAGGATGGTGGCGAGCGCCAAAACCGTTACGAGCGAGCGCATGCCCAAGGCGCCCGCCCTGTCCGAATCCATGGCGTCGGTTACGTCGCGGAGCAGTCCGCCGATCAAAAACGCGACTACGTACGTGGTAGCGCTCATGAGCTTTTGGAGCCAAGAAAACTCGCCGGCGCTTGTCGCACTCATGGCGGCCAAATACCCGTTAACAACGAATACGAGGATTCCAACGGCGATGACCGTCGTCGTGTAGGTTTTCTGGGAGAGTCGGCTCTTGGCCAGTCCAAACCATGGCGCCATGAAAACTGTGGCGGCATAGACCCAGATAAACTCAAGCCCAAGCGTGTACCAATAGTGCGTATTGAGGGTAACATCGGGAATGGGTGAGACGACCGTGGACCACGCGAGCGCCACGAGGCAATAAAACGCAGTGGGCATAATGACCTTGCCAAGGCGCTGCGCCGTCCGTTGCATTTGCGACTTCCACGTTGCTCCACCGTCCCAAGCACGCGCGGCCGAAGCGATGAGAAAATAGCCCGAGATCATAAAGAAGACCTCGTTGGCCCAGCAGCCAAGCAAGTTAATAAAACCGAGTACGCCGGAATAGGGGAACATCGCAAGTGGGGCATATTCCACGGCGCCGACGCAGACGGCTTGGAAGGTCCACTGAAAGGTGTGGAACACCGCGATGCCGGCGACCGCGACCAAACTCAGCGCTTCGGTGGGTATGTTGCGTGCGGCTTTGGGCTGCATGACGTCCTTTCGTATCGGTTTGCCTCTGCGGGCTCCATAGATTATATAAACGCCCGCTGGCGCGCTGGCCCTTTGATACCATGAAACGACAGGTATTTCCTAAGGAGCACATTTGTCTACTAACGCCTCTGGCAGCCCTGTTCTGTCGCTGCTTATTCCCATTTACAATGTTCAGCGCTACCTGCGCGAGTGTCTCGATTCCGCCCTGGCGCAGACGCTCAAGGATATTGAGATCATCTGCATTAACGACGGGTCGACCGACAACTCGCCGGCGATTATCCACGAGTATATGGAGCGCGATGGGCGCGTCAAGATGATCGACAAGGCCAACAGCGGCTACGGCGACTCGATGAACCACGGTCTGGAGATGGCGCGTGGCAAGTACGTTGGCATCTTGGAGTCCGATGACTTTATGGCGCCCGACGCACTCGAAAAGCTTGTCTCGGCCGCCGATAGCAATAATGCCGACTTTGCGAAGGCGAACTTTGATTTCTACTGGTCTAAGCCCGAGGAGCGCCGTTCGCTGCACGAGATGTTTAAGGCCAAGGACTGCGGCAAGCCGGTGCACCCGAGCGACACGACGCAGTTCTTTAAACAAAAGCCGTCGATTTGGTCGGCCGTGTACCGTCGCGATTTTCTTGAGCGCAACGGCATTAAGTTCCTGCCGACTCCGGGGGCATCCTTTCAGGACACGTCATTTGCCTTTAAGGTGATTGCGTGCGCCGATAAGGCTGTTTACCTGCATGATGCCGTGTTGTCGTATCGCCAGGACAACGAGAATTCCTCGGTCAATTCTTCGGCTAAGGTCTTTTGCGTCAATACCGAGTATGCCGAGATTGAGCGTTGGATTCGCGAGGATTATGCCCGCGACCACGTAAGCGTCGATGTCGCGCGCGTGCTCAAGTTCAATCAGCTCATTAAGTACGATTCGTACATGTGGAACTACGTGCGCCTGGCGCCTAAGTTCTATAAGGAGTTCCTGGTTCAGATGGCCAAGGAGTTCCAAGCGGCCTTGGACGCCGGGGACTTTTCGCTTGACGACCTCAAGCCGTGGAAGCGCGCAAATCTCGCTGCCATCCTCAAAGATCCTGAGGGCTGGGTTGACGAGCATCCGAGTTTTGCGACGGATGGTGCCTTGGGGCGTGCTAAGTATTACGCCTCGGTTGGAGGCCCAGGCGTGGTTGCTGCCTTCCTCATCGAATCGCTGAGGGGGTAGGTCGACATGGGAGAGACTTTGACCCCCAAAGCGACCATTGTCGTTCCCGTCTACAATTCGTCGCGCTCCATTCAGCGATGCCTCGATTCGCTGTTGGCCCAGTCTGAGCGTTCGATTCAGGTTGTCTGCGTCAACGACGGTTCGACTGATGATTCGTTGAACGTGTTGCGCCAGATCGCGCAGGCCGACGATCGCGTACTGGTGATTGACCAGGAAAACGCGGGCGTCTCGTGCGCTAGAAATGCCGGCATCGATGCCGCCGAGGGCGAGACCGTCTTTTTTGTGGACGCTGACGATTACATCGATGCCCAGACGGTCGAGCGCGTGCTTCATGCCATGGAGTCTGCAGATGCCGAGGCCGCCGTCTTTGGCGGCATCTGTGAACCTGCCGACGCTGCCCCCAAACGCGTCCAGCAACTCATGAGCCCCAAAGCCGGTACCTTCGGCGCCCGTGATCCCCAACTGCTGTTCCATTCGAATGCGCAGCCCTATGCTTGCCGTGCGGCCTTTTCGCGCGAGCTGCTCAATCGCGAAGGCATACGCTTCGCCCCCGGTTTGGCTTTGGGCGAGGATGTCGTCTTCCAATTTGCGGCTTATGCGCTTGCCCGCAGGACCGTCGTCATGCCTGACAAGTTCTACCACTACGTGATGGAGAGCGAATCGGCGACGCACGAGTTCAACAGTGCCGAGGCGCGCGCCAAAAAGCTTGACGCCCACATGAGGATGCTCGAGGAGGTCTTGGAGGACTGGGCGGCCTACGATTTTTTGGACCTGTGTCCCGGCGAGCTGATAACTTGGTTTTTGGACCTTATTGTGTTCGACCTGGCGCGCTTGGATGCCGATGGTTTCCGCCGCGTTGCCAGTCGCGTCAACAGGGCTTTCACGACGTTATTGGGAACGGAGTGGGCGGATATGCCTGCTAAGGGCGCCGTTCGCCGTGTTGCCCACAAGCTCGTTGCGGCGACCTCGGGCGTTTCGATGGCAGACGCCACGCTGTTCTATCTTTCGACTCGCGGTCTCAAAGCCTGCCTGGAGCGCTTTCTCTAATTCCAAGCGCTGCCGCCCGCCGCAACTCGGCTGTTAAAATAACCCTGTTACACGCTATTCAACAGGAGGTTCTCTTGCAGAACTCTGATACCCCTAAAGTTTCGCTGCTTGTCCCCATTTGCAATGTGGAGCGCTACTTGCGCGAGTGCCTCGATTCCGCCGTGGCGCAGACGCTCGAGGACATCGAGATTATTTGCATCAACGACGGCTCTACCGATAGCTCGGCGGATATCATCCGCGAGTACATGGAGCGCGATGGGCGCGTCAAGATGATTGACAAGGCCAACAGCGGCTACGGCGACTCGATGAACCGCGGCCTGGAGATGGCGCGCGGTGAGTACGTGGGCATCCTTGAGTCCGACGACTTTATGTTTGAGAATTCGCTCCAAAAGCTGGTCGCCAAGGCCGATGCTGAGCATGCCGATGTGGTAAAGGGCGACTTTTACCTGTATTGGTCCACGCCCAGCGAGCGCCGTGAGCTGTTTGGGATTATTGACGAGCATATGACGGACGCGGCGTATCGCCCCGTCGATCGCCCGGGGATCTTCTACCGCAAACCTTCCATTTGGTCGGCTATCTATCGACGCGAGTTCCTCAACGACAATCAGATTCGATTCCTTCCCACGCCGGGTGCCTCGTATCAGGACGCAGGCTTTAACTTTAAGGTTTGGGCTTGCGCCGAGCGCGCCGCGTTTATTGCGGACCCCATTTTGTGCTATCGCCAGGATAACGAGAAGAGCTCCGTTAATTCGCCCAACAAGGTGTTTTGCGTATGCGACGAATATGCCGAGATGCAGCGCTTTTTGGATGAGCGTCCCGAGCTCAAGGCTCAGCTCCAGGGCATTTTAATGCGCATGAAGGTCGATACGTACCGTTGGAATGATGAGCGTCTGGTCGATGAGCTGCGTGAGCAGTTTTGGAAGAAAGCCTCGTCCGAGCTCAAGGCCGATTGGGATGCCGGTCGCTTTGACCTGTCGCTGTTTGATCCGCGTGGCGAGACCGACTTGCGCCTGATGGTCAAGTCGCCTCGTGCCTATATCGATTCGCGCTTTGACTTTAAGAAGCCGGGCAAGCTCAATACGTTTAAGCATTACTTTAAGATCGGCGGTCTGCCGCTGGTCTGGCGTGTGCTGACGTATCAGCGCACCTACGGCGATAATCCGCACCCCGATGACGTTCCGGCCGCACAGTAGGAGCGAGTGACCATGGCTACCCCCAAGATTTCCGTTGTCGTTCCCATCTATAAGGTGGAGGAGTGCCTGGCCTGGTGCCTGGACTCCCTGCTTGCACAGGATATTCCCGATTGGGAAGGCGTACTGGTTAACGATGGCTCGCCGGACGGTTCGCGCGATATTGCGGCTACCTATTGCGAAAAGGACGCGCGCTTTACGCTGGTCGATAAGCCGAACGGCGGCCTGTCGAGTGCGCGTAATGCAGGCATCGCCGCGTCCACGGCGCCTATCGTCGCGTTTTTGGATTCCGACGACCGATTTACGCCCGATGCATGCCGTGTGATCGTCGATGCCTTTGGGCGCGAGGACTGCGACGTTTTGACCTTTGGCGCGAATCCGTATCCGCTGGAGGCGGGGTATCCGTGGCTTAACTATGTGCTGAGCCCGCGCGATGTGTCGTTTGAAGGCTATTGCTCTGACCTGCTGTTTAAGGAAGCATCTCGCCCCTTTGCATGGCGCACCGCCTGCAAGCGTGAGTTTTTGCTGGGCAACGGGATCGTCTTCGACGAAACCGTTAAGTACGGCGAGGACCAGGTCTTCGATTTTGCCGTGTACGGTCGCTCGCGCAAGACCGCGCTTATTTCGAACAAGCTGTACGACTACCGCGTGGCGCGCAAGGGCTCGCTCATGGACACCATGCGCTACGACGACGAGACGCGACTGCTAGAGCACGTGAAGATTTACTCCGCGGTGCTGGCTGACTGGCAGCGCGACGGTCTCGATGTACAGCATGCCGATGACCTGGCGTACTTCCTATGCGATCTGGTGCTGTACGATGCGCTCAGGTTGCTGGGCTCGGACTGCGGCAAGGTGTTTGCTGCCGTTGCCACGGCGCTTGCCGGCTCTGCCGTGGGCAGCGATGCTGCGCTCGCACAATGCGCTCCTTCTGTTGCTGCTATGGTGCGTGCGGCGCTTACCAGCAAGGCCCCCAATGCCCGTGAGTGCAAAAAGCTCATGTTCGATTACGACGTCTTGAGGTTTGGGCGCCTGGGTGCCTGCAAACGCATGGCAGCGAACGCCCTGGGAAAGCGAGAAGTGTAGATGAGTATCAAGCGTTTGGCACTTTGCCGCAGTCAGGGCCGTCTGTTTGTGCTGCTTCGTTTTGCCGGTCAGGATGTCGCCGCGCTTATTGAGCGGGAGGGTTCTCAAGCGTTTGCCCATGCGACTACGAGCGGTTCTTGTGTGCCGTCGCTGGTGCTCCCGGTCGATCATGGCCGTGTGCTGGCGCTTTGCCCTTCCGTTTCCGATTACGAGCACGAGCTCGCCATTTTGGTGCTTCCGTTTTTGGATGGTTCGTCGATGGATGTCGTTTTTGCATTCGGTGGCCAAAGGTTGGGCTCCATTCGCCTCGATAGCCGCGTGGCCAAGCTGGAATCCAAGATTAACTACAAAGCAAAGCCTGCGCTGTGCACGCTTATCCGCGACGCGCAGCGTGGCGAATGCTGCGGTCGCTACGAGATCGATGCCATTCGCTATCTGCCGGCAGACGCCGGCGCGGTGTGGCGCTATGAGGTTACCTGGGCGGGAGACTCCCAGTGCGCGCCTGAGCTCCAGGTCTTCGATACGCATATGAATGCCATCGATGCCACCGTGCATGTGTTTGAATCGCAGACCGATGTGCCGCAGCAGAACGGATGCCGCGTCAATAAAACGTATCTGAGCGTTGAGATGCCTCAGGATATACGAGATTTTGTCGCGATTGTGAGCGATCCCACAGAGCAGATCCAGAGCGGGTTTTGCGCCATTGATGGTCGCCTGTACAACGGCATGGTCGACGACAGTTGGAATCGCATGAAGGATGCACGCGCTGACGACGCAGCTTATCGACGTTGGTTTGAGCAACATCGCGCAAAGCCGGGCGATCTGACGTGCCAGCGTGTCGCTTCGGCGGCCTTTGCCTATAGGCCGCTCGTGAGCATTGTGGTGCCGTGCTACAAGACCGATCGAGTCTACCTGCGCGAGCTGCTGGACTCGGTGCTAGCCCAGAGCTATGACAACTGGGAATTGCTCCTTATGGACGCCTCGCCCGAATGGGATGCGGTGGCCAATCTTGCGGCTGCCGCCAATGACGAGCGGGTTTGTCGTATTGAGCTGCCTGGCAACGGCGGCATTGTGGTCAACACCAACGCAGGTATTGAGCAAGCGATGGGCGACTACATCGCGTTCTTGGACCACGATGACATTCTGGAGCCGGACGCGTTATTCCAGTATGTTTCCGCGCTGAATAAGGCGGCCGAGGGCGAGCGTCCCCAGGTCCTGTTCTGCGACGAGGACATGTTCCAGAAAACGGGGGAGTGGGGCCAGCCGGTCTTTAAGACCAAACTCAACGTCGACCTACTCTATAGCCATAACTGCGTGACGCATTTTCTGATGGTGGAGAAGGCGCTTATCGATCGCATTGGCATGTCGCCGGAAGACGTCGCGGGCGCCCAGGATTATGACCTGACGCTTCGCTGCCTTGCAGCCGGCGCGCGCTTTGAGCACGTTGCGCATGTGCTGTATCACTGGCGCGTGCATCCCGGTTCCACCGCCGATGGCTCTGCCGATAGCAAGCCGTATGCCATTGAAGCGGGTCGTCTTGCGCTGCAGCGCCACTTTAACGCGCTGGGCGTTCACGGAACGGTCGAGGAGACCGAGACGCCGTTTGTCTGCCGCATGCGCTATGCGCTGCCGGAGCCTGCGCCGCTGGTGAGTATTGTGATTCCCACCAAGGACCACGTTGAGACGCTCGATGCCTGTGTGATGTCGATCGCCCAGAAGGCCACGTATACCAACTACGAGATTGTCTTGGTGGAGAACAACAGCGAAGCCCCGGAGACGTTTGCGTATTACGAAACCCTGCCGGAACGCGTGACTGCGGCATCCGAAGGCAAGGGCGGCGCGCGCGTTGTGTACTGGCCGGGCGAGTTCAATTACTCCCAGATCATCAATTTTGGCGTTGAACATGCCAAGGGCGACTATCTGCTGCTGTTGAACAACGATACCGAGGTTATAAGCCCGGACTTTATCGAAGAGATGATGGGCTATCTGCAGTGTCCCGATGCGGGCGTGGTGGGCGCCAAACTCTACTTTGCCGACCATCTGGTGCAACATGCTGGCATTTTGGTTGGCGTGCGTGGCGCACTTGCCCATGCCAACCAAGACTTCTCGGCAAAGCGCGAGGGCTATCTTGCCCGTGCTGTGCGCCCGGGCAACTTTAGCGCCGTGACGGGTGCCTGCCAGATGGTGCGACGCGACGTATTTGAGCAGGTCGGGGGCTATAACGAGGAATTCGCCGTCGGTTTTAACGACGCAGACTTTTGCCTGCGCGTGTGGGAGGCAGGCTACCGCACCATCTTTACGCCCTATGCCGAGCTGTACCACTACGAGTTCACCTCGCGCGGCAGGGAAGAGGCCAACGAGGAAAAACTGCGCCGCTGGAAGCGCGAGCAAGCGCTGTTCATGCAGCGCTGGCCAGAGTTCTTCTTGACGGGCGATTCATGGTTGGGGCCTAACTTGTCTTCCGACAGTGAGTACTTCTCGTTTTAGTGCGAAGTAATGCCAAGTTCCGGCAAAGTATCCTCAAGAGCTGCAAGGGCGGTGGGGTTCAAGTACTCCTCGTTCAAGCAGCTCTTGTCATATCGAAAACGTGCCTCAAGATTTTTACAGGTGGTTGTATTAAATCGGTTCGCTCATGCGCTAAGTTTGCCTTAGGAGCTATTCAGCGTAACGATTGAGGTGTGGCGACTCATATTTAAATTGCAGTCACAAAGACACCTTTTATCGATTTCCCGTTGAAATACTGAATTGATAGTTTAAAAATAACTTAAGAGAGCCTTAAATCTCGGAGAAAGGATGTCGTATGAAAAACCTTCGAGAAAGATGGCGCGGACTAACAGTGCTGGGAGTTGTTGCATTTGCCGCTGCCTGCATGACGGTTGCCCCGGTGCCCTCATTTGCTGATATTGCTGGCGGTGGCGGAGACGGTGGACCGATTACGGAATGGTGTTCCGACGGTCGTCCGAAGACTGGACTCGTTCGGTGCGAGGACGGCAACCTTCGCTATTTCGATCCCGAAACTGGCGCCATGGTCACGAACCAGTGGCATAACGAATACGAAGCTGTCTGGTACTATTTTGGCGCTGACGGGATCGCGGTGTCGGGCTGGCAGTCTATCGGTGGGGACAAGTATTACTTCTACCCCGAAAGCCATGATATGGCATACGGCCGAGTTCAGATTGACGGCAAGAACTACTTCCTGAACACCCCTGGTGCCAACGCCGATGGCCGCATGCAGCATAGCGGCTGGCTCTATGACTCCATCTATGGAAAGTGGTTCTATGCGACCTCCAGTGGCGAACTGCTGACCGGTTGGCATAATATCGGTGGAACTTGGTATTATTTCGACGAGTATGGTGTCATGCTGACCGGCTGGATCAACGTTTCGGGGACGTGGTACTACGCCAACGCTTCCGGTGCGATGGCCACTGGCTGGCTCAACATCGGCGGTACGTGGTACTACCTCGACGGTTCGGGCGCCATGGTCGCTAACAGCTGGCGCAGCCTCGGCGGCTCCTGGTACTGGTTCGGCGACTCCGGTGCAATGGCCACTGGCTGGTTCTTGGCAGGCGGCTCTTGGTACTATGCGAGCGGTTCGGGCGCCATGGCAACCGGCTGGCTCAGCAATGGCGGCACGTGGTATTGGCTCGGAGGTTCGGGCGCTATGGCCTCTAACTCTTGGGCTAACGTTGGTGGAGTTTGGTACTGGTTCGACGATTCCGGCGCGATGGCCACCGGCTGGCGTCAGGTCGGCGGCGCCTGGTACTACTTTAGCGGTTCCGGCGCTATGGCCCACGACGCCTGGGTCGGCGACTACTACCTCCAGTCTTCCGGTGCCATGGCTACGAATGCCTGGGTTGGCTCCTACTATGTCGGCGAGGACGGCAAGTGGATTCCGGGCTACGGTTTAGTTTGGTACAAGAGCGGTAGCCATGTTTACCATACGCATAAGTGCCGTACCGTTGGCAAGGACGCAAAGGGCTATTCGCAGATCTCTATCCAGGAGGCCCAGAGGCATGGCGCTTCACGAGAGTGCAAAAACTGCCAGCAAATTGGCTAGTACATTACTGAGCTAGTTTTGATTGAGGCCCCGTTGCCCTGAGGTGACGGGGCCACTGCGTGATTGGATACTGTGCTGCTATGAAGAAATGGTCATTCGGGGTGCTGGTCTTTTCGGGCCTTGTTTCTTTGGGGCTCCTTTTGGGTTCGCCCTCGATGTTATACGCCCTTGATTTGAATAACACTGACGAAGGTCCCGCATCTAACGTTGCTATTGCTTCTGTCGAGTCAGGCGTTGATGTTCAGCGCGAATCGACCTTCGCTGTCGAGCAGAACTCTCAGATGGATAATGAGAGGCTCTGTTAGACCAAATTTGACACGATCGGCTGTTCGTCGAACCGGAAAATAATCGGGCTACCCCCGTCCATCGCGGTCCCCGCCCTCCCCGTCAGCCTTCCCCTCAGATCCCAGCCTGACGTCGAAGGGCAGGCCGCCCTCGCGGATCACCGCCCTGAGGAATATGTTCATGGCGCCCGACATGGAGAGCCCGAGCTCGTCGAGCACGGCTGCGGCCTCCCTTTTGACCTCGGGATCGATTCTTATCGTGGTGGCCGGGACGTTCGATGTCATTGCCGCTCCTTCCGCGGTCGCTGCTCCGTGGCCACCATTTTAATTCGCTAGGCCGCCCGCCCGTCCCAGTAGTCCATGAGGGGAGGCTCGAGGCCGAACATGTCGCGGACGCGGGTCGAGCAGGAGCCGTTGGCGAGCTGGCGGGCGACCGTGGACTCCGCCGCGCGCGAACCCGCCGCCATGAAGGTGCGGCACCAGCGGAACCAGTCGAGGTAGGCTCCCAAGTGCTTGGTGGACACTCCCTTGAAGCGGGCCATGAACGAGCCGAGGAGCGAATGGACGGCGTTGATGCGGTTGATGGTGCCCTCCGAGCGGTCCTTGGAATCATAGGATTCATGCGAGGCGACCTTCAGGTCGCGCAGCACGTCGATGTACGCGGTCGCCTTGTCCGTGGCGACGACCGCGCCCGCGCCGATGCGGTCGCGAAGGGCCTCCGCCGCACGCTTGCGCGAGACAACGCCGCGGCCCGAGACCTCGAAGAAGGTGGCGTCCGTGTCGCTAACGCCCGTCATGACGCAGATCTGCTCGCGGGAGAGGCCGCGCCTGTGGACCTGCTTGCCGCGGTGGCGAGCCTTTCTCGGCAGGGTGAAGGAGCCTTTTGAATGGTTGCCCTTGAAGGACTCGGGGAAGTACGTCTCGTCGAGCTCGCAAGCCTGCCCCTGCCCCACATGGAACGTGGGCGAGTATTCCTTCAGGCACTCAATGAGCCTGTGGCGCATGGTGTAGGCGGTCTTGAGGCAGACACCGCAGCGGCCGGCGCACTCGCGGAGAGGGAGCATGAGGGCGAAGCACTCGGCATAGGCCATCCAGGTCTCGCGGGGCAACTTGCTCGTGCCGAGGATCCGGTCGGTGGAGCCGGAGAACGTCCTGCCGCAGTCGCGGCAGAGGTAGCGCTGCTCGCCGTTCCTGGACTTGCCCTTCTTGACGATAGCGACCGAGCCGCAACGGGGGCAGCGCTCTACCTCATAGCCATCTCCCGCCGCATCGTCGAACATGGCGGCGCGGACGACGTCCCCGACCAACTCGACGGCTTTACGGCGCTCGGTCCTGCTGAGCTTCGCCAGGCTCTTCTTGAGGGTGATGACCAGGTCGTCTGCATCCATGGGCGCTCCTTCGACGTTAATTGAAGGGTACCGCCTCGCGGTGACATCGTTTTTATGTCAACCTTGGTCTAACAGAGCCTAATGAGATCCCTTCTGAGGTTTCGAATCAAATTGTTTGGCATCAGGGGTGGATATCACCCGAAGAAGGGGCTGGTTTTTGGCGTTGGGGCTTGTCCGACGGAACGATCGCTGTTTCTTCTTGGAGACATATAGACGGTAGCTGGTACTGGTTCGACGACGAAGGTCGAATGGCTCAGGATGGATTGGTCCAAGTCGGGGGTGCGACTTATGGATTCTCCTCTTCGGGTGCAATGCGTGTCGGCTGGTACCTAGATTCTACGGGCTCCACTTTTGCTTGGCGTTATTTCTCCAGTTCTGGCGCCATGGTAAAAGGCTGGCTTTCAGACGGCAACAACTGGTATTGGCTGGATGATGAAGGCAAGATGGTCCACGACTCGATGCTGCAGATCGGGGGAGCTACGTATGGATTCTCCTCTTCTGGCGCAATGCTTATCGGATGGCATCTTGATGCTTCCGTCTGGCATTATTTTTCCGGCTCTGGCGCCCTGGTAAAGGGCTGGCTCTCGGATGGGGGCCGTTGGTATTGGCTTGATCCTGCGGACGGTTCTATGGCCACCGGGTTGAATGCATGCAATGGAACCCCTTATATCTTTAACGGATCGGGGGCCATGCTCTCCTCCCAGTGGGCGCTTATTGACAACAACTGGTATTACGCTGACTCCAACGGCTTGCTGCATGGAGGCTGGTTACTTCTAGGGAATTCTTGGTATTACCTGGATCCAGGAAGCCATATTATGCTCACGGGCTTTGTGCAAGTGGGTACATCCTCCTATTTCCTTACGAGTTCAGGTGCCATGGCAACAGGCTGGGCACTTGCTGATAATACTTGGTACTACGCCGCATCAAGCGGAGCAATTCAACGAGGGCGATGGATAAAGTCCGGAAGCGCCTGGTATTACCTTGATGAGGTGTCCGGCGCAATGCGTACTGGTGAATATACGGTAGGCGACACGCGCTATTATTCTTATGATTCTGGTGCGATGGCATCTTCGTGCTGGATCAACTTGAGCGACGGTATGTCATGGGCGAATTCGTCTGGAGCACTGAGCGAGCCGTTGCCTACTTCATCTGATGGATCTCCCGTAATCGCCGATCGTGCCGACTTGTCTTCATTGCCAGGTGCAATTCATATTGGAGACGCAGTTTTCTATGCGGACGCAAACGGTGTCGTTAATGTGGCATCTGGTTGGATTATGTCGAATGACGCTTCTGATGAAAACGGTAATACTTGGTACTACGCATCTTCCAATGGTGTCCTTAAGTCTGGTTGGCAATATGTCAACGGTGCGTGGTATTGGATGGACCCTTCCACATTCAAGATGAAAACTGGATGGCTTAATGACGGCGGTACGTGGTACTGGCTCCAGCCTTCGGGTGCCATGTTTGCTAATGGGTGGCTGAAAATCGATGGCGTTGACTACTACTTCAATGCAAGCGGTGCATGGTTGAATACGTCTGGTTCTGTTTTGGGGGTCAATAGGTCCAGCCTGGTCAATTGGCTTATGAGCCACGAAAACGACGGCTATTACCGTGGAACACGCTATGATACGCATCTTAGCCAAGAATCATGCATGTATCCAAAGGGTGATCCTCGTTGGGACGGGTATACCGGTATGAACTGCGGCGGATTTGTATCGCATGCATATATGAAGGCGGGCGGTAATTTAGCTCCCATTGCCGCTGAGCAGAGCCATTCGCCTTGGAGTGGGGGTCCCGGAAGGGGCGGCTGCGTTAACGCGTATCGTTGGTATGGCTACGCTATCGATACATGCGCGAACGTGACTTATTTCAACTCTATTGATGAGTTGTTGCGTAGTGGTTTGGCTCGTAAGGGGGATATTGTATTTTTCAATCCTTACAATCCATATGCGGACGATAGTCATATCGGTTTTTTCTGGGGCAATTCGCCGAGCGAAAACTTGTTTTGGCATAGTGACGGTTATGGAAACCGTATTTCTGGTTTGACTGCTTTGGGTCCATCGAAAGTAATATTGATTCGTTAGAATTCCGAGTTGTAGGGGACTCTCTGGGCCCCCTGCCTTTTTGACATCTAGTTTGAAAGCTAACTGATGTCGGCATTCTTTGGGCAAAGAGTAGGGACCAGGAGTCCTTGGTTTCACCTTGCTGGGAAGTTCTTGTTTACATTGTGGTATTGCGTGCAGTTATTTGTCGTCCTAGATGGCGCCTTGTCCAGTTGGATGTTCGGAAATCTTTCACAGCCATGCTGTAAGCTAGACGCAAACAAGAACGAATGACGAGGTTTACATGAGCAAACATCTTAAGTTATTTTCGGCATTGTTGGTGCTGATGGTCCTTGCGCCCATTTCTGTGTTTGTTTTTCCCTCGAACGCGGAAGCTGCGCGGTCCCTAGTTGAGAATTCCTGGCGTTATGAGGATGGACAATTGGTCGCAGAGGATGCTTCTTCCGAAGAAGATGGAATAGCCTTATTGTCCATGGACATTCTTCCCGATGGGGCTACGGCGCAGGGCATCGATGTCAGTGAGCATCAAGGACGTATTGACTGGAATGCTGTTAAGGCTTCTGGTATCGATTTCGCTATACTGCGTGTTGGATTTGGCGCTCCATCTTGGGGCGGTCGAGTTGACTATCAATTTAATCGAAATATTTCTGAGTGCGAGCGACTCGGAATTCCTTACGGCGTCTATATCTATTCATATGCTTTTGATAATCAACAGGCAGCCGATGAGGCGTCCATGGTGATTGACTGCCTATCGGGGCGCAATCCTAGGCTACCGGTGTATTACGATCTTGAGGACAAGACAATTATTGCAGATGGCCGTCAATCCGGAATTGCATCTAGAGCTCAGATATTCTGTAATAAGATTTCTAGTGCTGGATATAAGCCAGGCATTTATGCAAACCTAAATTGGTTTAACAATATATTGACCGACCCTGTATTTAAGAGCGGTTCTTGGGATCATTGGATTGCTCAATACAACTCCCAATGTCACTATACCGGCAGTTACAGCTTTTGGCAGTATACAAGCCGCGGAAAAGTTTCTGGTATTAGCGGAAACGTTGATATGAATTACGCGTATGTTGATGTCTCTCTTTATTACTGGCAGTTAAAAGAGGGCACTTGGTATTACGCAACCTCTGACGGCAAAGCGTATACCGGATGGTTGTGCCAGGGTGGCACCTGGTACTGGCTCGAGCCCGACGTGGGCGGTGCCATGGCTACCGGCCTTCACGAGTGCAACGGCTCCCTGTACTGGTTTAATTCGTCCGGCGCGATGTCGACCGGGTGGGTCCTCGACGGCGGGACCTGGTACTACGCGACTGGCTCCGGCGCGCTGGCGCGCGGCCCCGTATCCGTCGGCGGCGTGCCCTACTGCTTCGACGCCCGGACGGGTGCCATGCTGACGGGCTACCAGACGGACGCGCAGGGCGTCCGCCGCTACTTCGGCAGCTGCGGCCCCCTTAACGGCTGGGGCCTCGTCGACGGCTCCTGGTACTGGTTCGCTGACGGTATCGCCTCGACCGGCTGGCTTTACACCGGCGGTTCCTGGTACTGGCTCGACCCCGACGCGGGCGGCGCCATGGCGACGGGCCTCCACGCGTGCAACGGCTCAGCGTACTGGTTCAGCGCCTCCGGCGCGATGGCGACCGGATGGGTCCTCGACGGCGGCACCTGGTACTACGCGACTGGCTCCGGCGCCCTCGCCTCCGGCTGGCTCAGCCTAAACGGTGCGTGGTACTGGCTCGATCCCTCGACGCACGCCATGGCCACCGGGCTCCATGGGTGCAACGGCTCCATGTACTGGTTCAACGGCTCCGGCTCGATGGCGACCGGATGGGTCCTCGACGGCGGCACATGGTACTACGCGACGAGCTCCGGCGCCCTCACCTCCGGCTGGGCCTACGTCGGCGGCGCCTGGTACTGGCTTGACCCCTCGACGCACGCTATGACTACGGGTGTTCAAGAAATCGATGGGGTGAAATACTCTTTTGCTAGTAATGGCGCTTGGCTCGGCTAGCAACTCTTCCTTAATTGCTTTTCTCTAATTACATATTGCTCTTAGCTATCCATTTGTAGACTATGTTTATATAAAAATCGGTAACTACTGGGGGCTGCACATGGCAAGGAAAAAGCAAATAACATTAATCCTAATCATTCTTTCAACTCTACTGCTCGCTGGACCCGGTGTGGTTGATATCGCGAACGCAGAACCCATAAGCTCCTCCATCCCTACTGATTTTGAGCGGCAATCCGTCCCCTCGACTCTTTCTCCTTCCGATTCAATTGATGATGGTCCTGCTCAAGAATCCGTTAAATGGAATCTGGGTTGGAATTCGTTTGACGGCAACTGGTTCTATGTGGATTCAGTCAATCCGGTCTCGTTGCATTCTGGCTGGCTCTATACCAATGGGGCCTGGTATTGGCTCGACCCCTCGACGCATGCCATGGCCATTGGGCTCCATGAGTGCAATGGCTCCGCGTACTGGTTTGACGCCTCCGGCGCGATGGCGACCGGGTGGGTCCTCGACGGCGGTACCTGGTACTACACGACGGGCTCCGGCGCCCTCGCCTCCGGTTGGGCCTACGTCGGCAGCGCCTGGTACTGGCTTGATCCCTCCACCCATGCCATGGCTACCGGCCTTCACGAGTGCAACGGCTCCCTGTACTGGTTTAATTCGTCCGGCGCGATGTCGACCGGGTGGGTCCTCGACGGCGGGACCTGGTACTACGCGACTGGCTCCGGCGCGCTGGCGCGCGGCCCCGTATCCGTCGGCGGCGTGCCCTACTGCTTCGACGCCCGGACGGGTGCCATGCTGACGGGCTACCAGACGGACGCGCAGGGCGTCCGCCGCTACTTCGGCAGCTGCGGCCCCCTTAACGGCTGGGGCCTCGTCGACGGCTCCTGGTACTGGTTCGCTGACGGTATCGCCTCGACCGGCTGGCTTTACACCGGCGGTTCCTGGTACTGGCTCGACCCCGACGCGGGCGGCGCCATGGCGACGGGCCTCCACGCGTGCAACGGCTCAGCGTACTGGTTCAGCGCCTCCGGCGCGATGGCGACCGGATGGGTCCTCGACGGCGGGACCTGGTACTACGCGACTGGCTCCGGCGCCCTCGCCTCCGGCTGGCTCAGCCTAAACGGTGCGTGGTACTGGCTCGATCCCTCGACGCACGCCATGGCCACGGGCGTTCAAACTATCGGATCATGTGAATACATATTTAATAGTACCGGCAAGATGATGGCTAATTGCTGGTCAAACGGTGATGGGTCTTGGATGTATCATTCGTCATCCAGCGGCGCAATTGACCTTAAAGGCATCATGACCGATTCGGGAATCCAGCTGATTGACGACGACGGTAATGCCAGAACTGGTTGGATTGAGAGTCAGGGTGCTCGATATTATTGTTCTGCTAGTGGAGTAATTCTGACTGGGTGGCAGCAAATTGCTGGGTCTTGGTATTACTTTAACCCGGATGGTCGAATGGCGACCGGCTGGCTTAACGATGGCAGCAACTGGTACTGGCTGGATTCCGCTTCTGGCGCGATGAAAACGGGATGGCTTTCCCTTGGGGGCACATGGTATTACCTTGATGTCGCGCGTGGGGGAGTAATGTTGAGTAACGGTTGGTATTGGATCGGCTCTACTGACTACAAGTTCAGTTCATCCGGCGCAATGGTTGGCGCTTGGGTCGATGTCCCGTGCTATTCGCAGTACCCGGAACTTCCTACTGGCTGTGAGTCGGTTGCCCTTACAAACTTGCTTAACTACTATGGTTTCGGTTTAGGTAAGACGATTATTGCGGATTACTATTTGCCCAAGGGAAGCAATGGCAATTTTGTTACCGCTTTTGATGGCAATCCAAGGCGTAGCAGCGGGGGTCTCATGGGATGCGTCGCACCTGCGATGTTAGCGCCGGAATAATTTAGCCAAATATAGTCGGCCGAGATTGACCAATCCCGGCCGACCCATTTTAGCCAACACGCCCGCATCTATGACTTTCCTATCGCATTCCTACATCCCCTCGGGCTGGATCCCCCTCACCTTCACCGCCTGGGGGACGGCCTCCACCGAGTAGGTGTCAAGCTCCCTGCCGCGGTAGCTCGGGCCCCGCATCACGAACACCGACGCCTTGTCGAACAGCCTGTCGAGGGCGCAGAGGAGCGTGTCGTCGCCCGTGAAGAACTCATCCCACCCGCTCGGGGCGATGTTGCTCGTGAGGACCATCGCGTTCGGCCCCTCCTTCTCGTAGCGCCTGTCGACGACATCGAAGAACAGGTCGGTGCACGGCCTGTCGTAGACGCATCTCCCCACCTCGTCAACGATGAGGCACGACGGCTTGACGAGCGAGGAGACGACCCGCGAGGTGTTTCCCCGCTGGACGGCCTTCTGGAACCTGTCCCTGAGCTCGGTCGCCTTTATGTAGTAGGTCTTGAGCCCCCGCATGCAGCACTCGCGCCCGTAGGCCTGCGCGAGGTGCGTCTTCCCTATGCCGCCGGGCCCGACGAAGGCGACGTTGCGGTGCGCGTAGAGGTCGGCCAGCGACGGGAGCTTGCCCAGCGCGGCCGCGTCCCGGCCCTGGATCCTGGAGAAGTCGAAGCCCTCGAAGGTCTTGGGCTCGCGCCTGGGCAGCCTGCTCAGCCTCAGCAGCGTCTCGATGGAGGCGAGCCTCCTCTTCTCCGCAAGGTAGGAGAAGGTGGCTGCCACGGCGGCCATCTCCCCGTCGCCGAGGTCGAGGTCCGAGGCGAGGGTCGCGAGCTCCTCCGCCCCGACGGCGATCCCGAGCCTCGACGCGGCGTCGCTCGCGAGCTCGTAGGGGCTCGCCCCCGCGCCCGCCATCATTCGGCCCTCCCGAAGTCGAACCTCTCGAAACCGGGTTTCGTCCTGGGCGGGGCGATTTGCTCGACCACGGTCCCCACCGGCTGGGTCGGCAGCTCCTCGGGCTGCGCCGGCGATGTCTCCCACTGCCCCTCGCACCAGCTGTCGGCGCCGGTGCCGACGGCGTGGGCGACGAGCTCGCGGGAGAGGTCGTCGCTGTATATGTGCACCACGCGCCCCTCCCGGTTCACCCTGCACTCGCGGCGGACGTACCAGTAGGGCACGCCGTAGCGGTGCCCCTCGAAGCTCACGAAGCCGTCGAAGGAGATCTTCCGGCGCGGGCACAGGTACCGCTCGACCTCGGCCGTGACCTCGAGCGGCCTGGTGTTCGCCGAGCACGCCGCCTCGTGCTCGCGCATCGGGACGCATGCCGCCGCGCGCCGCCAGCGGCCTCCCTGCTCGGCGCACCAGAGGGCGGCCTCCCGGTTGAGGGCGTCAAGGTCGGTAAAGGACCTTCCCGCGAGGAAGTTCCCCTTCACGAAGCGGACGAGCCTCTCCACCTTGCCCTTCGTATAGGGGTGGCGCGGCCTGCACAACCTGGTGCGGAAGCCGACGACGCCCATGAACTCGGCGTAGTCGGCTGTTAGCGCTACTGTAAAAACAACCAATTTCGCCATCGCACTTTAGCCGATTCCGCCAACGCAATTTCCCCAATCGCGCCAACGCATTTTCACCATTTCCACCAACGCCGGGGCTTACGCTTCGACCGACAAGCGGACGATGCTTTCGGGAGGAGCGACCGTGGCGGAGAAGAACCTGATCGGAGAGTTGGACATGTACAGGGAAGCGGGCATAAAGCCCAACTTCAGCGACATAGCGAAGCGCTACGGCAAGGACAGGCACACCGTGGCGTCGTACTGGAGGGCCGAGGGCGGGCGGCCCCGCGACGGGCGCGGCGACAGGGCGGGCTCGTTCGACGCGCACATCGAGGAGGTGGCCGCCAAGGCGCAGCTGCCGGGAGTCACCAAGAAGGGCATCCACGAGTGGCTGCTGCACAGGTATCCCGGCGAGGACCTGGCCGGCTACAACGCCTTCACCCAGTTCATGCGCAAGAACGGCATCGCCGTCGGGGCCTCCGGCGGCCCGGAGCCGCACCCGCGCTTCGAGACGCCGCCCGGACTGCAGCTGCAGTTCGACTGGAAGGAGTCCGTCAAGATGGCGAACCGCGACGGCGAGCTGTTCGAGTTCAACGTGTTCGCGGCGACGCTGGGCCATTCCCGCAGGCACATATTCATCCGGTCGGGGACCAGGACGACCGACGACCTGGTCAGATGCATGTACGCCACGATCGCGAGGCTCGGCGGCGTGCCCCGCGAGTGGGTCACGGACAACATGTCCGCCCTGGTGACGGTCAAGGGCGGCAGGCGCCTCAAGGTCCAGCGCGCATACGAGTTCGCCAAGGCCGCCGGCTTCGAGCTGAAGCTGTGCCGCCCGCGCAGCCCCCAGACCAAGGGCAAGGTCGAGTCGTCGAACCGCTTCCTGTCGCGGCTCGCGGCCTACCAGGGCGACTTCGACGGCTGGGACGACATCGACGAGATCATCGCGCGGATCGAGGACGCCAGCAACTCCGAGCCCAACGAGACCACGGGGCTGCCGCCCTCCGCGCTGTTCATGGAGGAGAAGGACGCGCTGCTGCCCGTCGGCAACCTCCGCGCCCTCGAGGAGGCGATGGGCGACGTGGTGCGCGTGGCCAGGGTGCCGGCCACGATGCTGGTCAGCGCGCACGGCGAGCCCATGTCGGTGCCCAGGCGCTGCATCGGCAGGCCCGCCCGCATCGTCTGCATGCCCGGCGGCGCGATGGACTGCTACGTCGGCGGCGAGCTGGTGGCGACGCACGTGGCGGGCGGGCCGGCCTACGACCCGGCGCACTACGCCGAGGCCATGGCCGGGAAGCGCTGGTTCGGCGACGCCGCCGGCGACATCGAGGCGGCCGCCGCCGCCAACCTCGGCCTGCTCGACTCGATAGGGGGCTCGCTGTGAGCGCCGCGGTGCAGGCCAGCCCGCTCAACCGCCTGGCGGCCAACCTCGAGGAGCTGGGGCTCGAGGGCATGGCGTCGTCGGTGCCCGAGTACGTCAGGCTCGTCGCCGACGGGAGGAAGAGCCTGGTCGACGCCATGCTCGAGCTCACCGACGCCCAGATAGCCCTCAAGCGGCGCGCCGACGACGAGCGCCGCACGAGGATGGCCAACTTCCCCTACATAAAGACGCTGGCCGACTTCGACTGGGGCTTCCAGCCGAGCGTGCCCCGCGGGCTGGTCGAGCAGCTGGCCACGCTCGAGTTCGTCGACCGCGGCGACAACGTCGTGCTCGTCGGCAGCCCGGGCGTCGGCAAGACCCACCTGTCGATAGCCATAGGCCACGAGGCGGTGATGGCCCGCAAGCAGGTGTACTTCGCCGACTGCTCGAGGCTGGTCGAGGACCTCAAGCACGCCTCGGCGAAGGAGGCGCTGGCGCGCAGGATGCGGTTCTACGAGCACTGCAGCCTGCTGATAATAGACGAGCTGGGCTACCTCGATATCGGGAAGGAGGGCGCCGACCTTCTGTTCCAGCTGGTGAACAGGCGCTACGCGCTCAAGCGGTCGACGATCGTCACGACCAACGTGCCGGTCGGCAGGTGGGGCGACGTGTTCGGCAGCAACGTCACGGCCTCGGCGGTCGCCGACAGGCTGTGCCACCACTGCGCGATGATCAAGATAACGGGCCGGTCGTACCGCCTGAAGGACGTGTCCATCGGCGGTGAGGACGGGAAGGAGGAGGGCGCCTAGGCGCCGAAAGCGGCACATCCGCGTTGGCGAATCCGGCGCATCCGCGTTGGCGCGATTGGCGAAAATACGTTGGTGAAAATGGTGAAAATTATATTGACGCTAACATCGGCCTGCCAGACGGGCCGGCCGTCGGCATCGCGGCGGACGACCACGCTCTTCATGTTGTCGGTGAGCACGGTCGCGGGCACGCCCAGCGCCGAGAACGCGTGCAGCATCCCGATGAGGAGGTTCTCCTGGCGCGCGTTCGGGAAGAACTCGACGTGGGCGCCCCCGCAATGGTGGCAGACCATGGCGAAGCAGGCGATCCGCGCCCGCTCCCCGCCAGGGCGCTCGACCGCGACGAAGCCCCAGTCCATCTGGTAGGCCTCTCCGGGCGCCGTCCTGAAGCGCTGGCCGCGGCAGCCCTGCGGGGCCGCCTGCCGCCTCTTCGCGGGCACGAGGTCCCGGTGCGCGGCGATATAGGTCTTCACCGTGGTGAGGCCGCCGGCGTAGCCCTGGCCGAGCAGCCGCTCGAATATCACCTGCGAGTTGGTGACGCCCTTCCGCAGGAGGTCGTCCACCAGGCCGGTGTGGCCGGCGAGCACGCCCGGCGCGGCCCTCCTCCCGCTGTTCCCGTGGGGCAGGGCCCTGAACCCGTGTGCCCTGACCGTCCTCGCGCGGGAGCGGGTGAGCCCCGTCCTCCTGCAGAACTCCGCGAGGTTGCATGCCTGCGGGTCGAACCCGTCGCCCTCCTCCGCGGCCATCTCCCGGAGCGCCGCGTCTACAATCTCCTGTAGGTCATCGTGTCTCTCGTTCACCTCAATGGTCCTCCTAACGCCGGCGTGTTGGCACCACCAGCGTAGTGGCGGCGGGGAGGCACGGTGGCCATTATTCGGTGACCGGGATTGGTCAAAATAGTTTGACTATTAGCGGCTAAAATCGCCCGGCGCTAACAGCGATTACTATTGCTGGTAATAACTTTCTGCGTGCTGCTGGAAGTGGCAAGCAGGCAAAAGACGTTTCTTTCTCGTCAATTTCTTCCATTAAGAACAGGCTGACCTGTGGTCAACCTGTTGAGATGTGGAATACCGAATGGGGAAGTTGGCCAGGAGGCCGTTATGCTGCGCGTTGGTATAACGGGCATTCCTATGGTCTGTGGGGCGGTAATCATGCCGTAGTCCTTAAAGGCTATGATGACGAGCAGGGAATTGTCTATCTTTCGGATTCGATTAACGGCAATGTTACGCGAAATGCCCAAGTGTTCTTCGGCACGTGGCAACAGATGGATAGCCAGGCCGTGGTAATTGAATAGCCATGATGCTAAAAGGGGAGAGCTCGACGAGCTCTCCCCTTTTGCTACTTTGTTAATCTAGCTACGCCGTCTTCTTACGTCCAAATAGTTCGTCCCAGTTACTGGCTGCCAAAACTGTTCCGCATACAATTACAACGCAGCAGATTACGGATGCCATGTCGGGAATTGTTCCAAGCAAGATCAGGCCAAAGACCACTGACCATGCCGAATAGGAGATATTCAGAGCCATCGCACGCGCTGCTCCGATTGCCGCAATGCCCTTGTAATAGAACAGATAGGATGCAGTTCCTGCGAGTCCGGCGAGTGCAATAATCAATGTGGGCATGCTTGGGATAGCGCCCAACGTGAAATGCCATGCTCCGAAGAGGGGGAGTACGAGCACTCCATAAACAAGTGCACTTGTAGTTTCGCGGATTTGCAAAGCCGTTTCGTCATCAACGGCATCATCTTTCATTCCCCATGCGCACAGCACCGCTTCGGATCCCCATCCAATAACGGCAAGCACCGCCCCGAGTAAGCCGAGGGGGGCATTTGCAATCTCACTCGACCCGGCCGATAGATAGCCCATCGTCATTACGCCGCAAAGAGCAACGAGAAGGGAAAGAATCTGGCCTTTGCCCATTTTCTCCTTCAGCAGCACGAAGGAAAGGAATGCTCCGACTGCGGGATAGAAGGCGGAGATGATTGCCGTGTAGGCAGCTCCGATGTTATTAATTGCCAATACGTAGCCGGTCATTCCGATAGGTCCACCGAGCAGAGCGCCGGCGATGACGACCTTGCCCGAACGAGTTTTAAGTGCAGCGAGCGTGTCTTTCAGTCTGCCTCGGACTCCCATGTAGCCAAAGAGCCAGATTGCACAGAAGGCATCATGGAGAAAGGATCCCGCAATGGAGGCGCATGCAAGCGCTTCCGCCGATCCAATATAGGGCGCAAGCGCCAAGCCGATTCCAAGAATTACTGTATCAAGGCCCCAAAGAAGACCGCTAAAAAAGCCGAATTGCATCGTTACTCACCTTTCCGATAGATCTCCAGTGCCTTTTTAAGGTATTTGGCACCGTAATTGAAGTAGATATAGAGCCATTCGCCCACGAAGTCGCCTTCGGCTTCTTTCAGAAGAGACCAGAGGTACCAGCACCATCCTGCAAGGGCAATGTGCGCATAGTTATGCGCAATTTCGTTGTTTGTTGCCTTGCGCCCAAAATATGCATCAAGCGCGCGGTCGACTTCATCTTCGGAAAGCTCACAGCAGACACTGCACGTTCCAAAATCGTTCGCGTAATCGCTCATGCCAGCATATTCCCAGTCAATGAGATAGTACTTGTCGTTTTCATCGATAAGGAAATTGAGGTAAAAGAAGTCATTGTGACAAAGGCATTTTGGCGCATTGTCGGCCTGAACAAAGTGCTCCAATTCATCGATTTCGGCGGCCATTTCCCTGTAGCCTGGAATGTCGATGGGACCTTTTTCCAGAAGAAGTGATTCGTAGCGCTTCGCTTCGAGGTAGAAGTCAAATTCGGTTTCGACATTTGCACCGCTCTCGTGAAGCGAACGACACATCTGCATCATTCGATTCATTTGGGCAGCATCGTGCGGATCAGGCTGCTTTGCGTTGGGTACAAACTTCGAAATTTTCCAACCGCGCTTTGGGTCCTCATGAATGAACGTATCGTCAAGGCCGAGTTCCTTGGCCTTTTTAAGTGCGGCTACTTCTCCATTTCTGTTAATAAGCAGTTCGGTTCCGACTCCCGGATGGCGGTAAACGTACTCTCCATCATTGGTTCTAAAGTGGCACGATAGATTCGTAAGGCCTTGTTTAAGGGGATAAACGTCGTGAATCTCTGATTTGGAACAGCCGAGCACTTGCTCGATGTTATCGAAAATGTCGGAGTCAACGTTTTCGATAAAATGCGGATCAAAGGCACGCAGCTCATCAAGAGAATCGAATTCGTTGATCTCGCCCTCAGGATACTTCTTGATCACCATATCGAGCTCCTTGATGTGCTCGATATATAAATCTTCCCAAAGCTTGTCCGTTGTTTCGGGCTTGTTATATTCCGTTTCGAGAATCTGCTTAAACGCAAGCGAGAAGGCTTTATCAAAGTAGACATGTCCGAGCATATACCAAGCATCGGAACCGCCAATCGTAACATTGGTGATTCTGTCCATTGCTCCGGTTTGAATGCACCATTCTTTGGTGGCGCCTTCAGCATATTGAGCAGAATAAAATGCTTTCCAAACGTATGCTTCAAACGGATTGTTTAGAAGGTAATCATCGCTTGAGCAAATATAGGTGTTGCCAAGCCGCTCTTTTACGCACATAAGCGATGCGTGGTTATTTTTGGATGCATATTCGTTGTTGACGACAATCGAAACGCCGAACTTGCTTTCAAGATAGAAGAAATACTCTTTTTTATAGCCAACAACGATGGTGATATTGCTGATGCCCGCGTCTTGCAGCTGCCTAATCTGTCGCTCAATGAGGATCTCACCACGCACTTTTAAAAGGCCTTTGGGCTTTTCATACGAAATGGGAGCAAAGCGGCTCGAAAGCCCCGCAGCCAATATCACTGCGTTTTCAACCTTATAGGGGTGAAGTGCTTCGTAACCGCTGTCGGTTAGGCTGTCCGATTCGAGAAGGCCCTCATTCGTAAGCTCTTTATTTGCTGCGTTTACCGATCCAAGTGAGAGGCCAGTGCGCTCGGCAACTTCTCGCTGGCTGGCATATGGGTTCTTTAGGTATTCGTACAGAACAGTAAAGTTACGCTTGGTCAGTTCCACTGCAGGCCTCCAATTAAGATGTTCATTGCTTAGTGAAAGAATAGAATGATTGAACGTTATGTTCAATTTAATATATTTATCTACATAGACTGAACAGACAGTAACGAAAATCAATCCTGGAATGTGGATTAAAATAAATAAATGAGACATCTGGGAGGGTCGCTTATGTATCGATTCGAAAAGAAGGCCACGCTTGTTTGTGCTGCTGCGTCATTAATCACTGCTTGCTGCTTGCCCCTGAGTGCGAATGTCGCGTTTGCACAGGATTCCGTTGAGGCTCAGAGTATTGAGTCAAAAGCGGATTTTTCTTCTGTGGTTTCCGATGATTTGCAACCTGATAATTCTTCCGTCATAAAAGATGGCTGGCAACGAGACGAGTCGTCTGGAGTTTGGTATTACGGAAAAAACGGTAAACACCAAACTGGCTGGCTGCAAAGCGGGGGCTATTGGTATTGGCTTGATCCAGCCAATGATGGTGCAATGCAGACAGGTTATTTCAATGTGACCGATGCTGGCGGATCGACTGCTTCGTTTTATGCGAATGACGGCAATACCGCAACGCCTTTTGGCGCGCTATATCAGAACTGCTGGCTACGTAACTCAGATGGAAATTGGTTTTATGCCAATGCTGGAGGCGATTTAGCTGCCGGTTGGTTTTATCAAGACGGCACATGGTATTACCTGGATCCTGCCACCCATATAATGCAGGTTGGTTTTGTCGACCTCGGGAGCGGGAAATACTATTTAGATGCCACTGGTGCTATGAAAACCGGCTGGATTCTCGTTGACGGGAATTGGTACTGGGCTTATTTATCGGGTGCCCTTGCTTCGTCATGGCAAACGATAGGTGGAGCTCGCTATTATTTTGACCCACAGACGTTCATCATGTTTAAGGGTCGTCAAAAGATTGATGGAAGAACCTACATTTTTGGTGACTATGGCCTCGCAAATGGATGGTACAAAGACGGAGCAGATTGGTATTACTGCTCTAACGGTATTGCGGCTACTGGCTGGAAACTCGTTAACGGCGCTTGGTATTATCTCGACCCAGCCTCCGATGGTAAGATGTCCGTTGGGTATTTAGACCTTGGCAATGCAGCTTATTATTTAAAGCCTAACGGGGCTATGGCTGTTGGTTGGGCTCAGGTCGAGGACGGCTGGTATTTCGCCTCCCAATCTGGTGCACTTATTTCTGGCTGGTATAAAGAGGGCACGAGCTGGTATTACCTGGACCCTGTTAGCCATCTCATGAAAACGGGCTTATTTGAGGTGGGCGGCAACGATTGTTTTGCAAACCAGAGCGGTAGGCTTGTGGTTTCAAGCTGGGTTACCGTTAATGACGGCGTTCAAAGATACGCTAATGATAATGGATATCTTTGCAAGGATGTGATTCGCGAAAACGGCACTATCCTAAAAACCGCTGGAGCTGATGGTTGGCAGGTTGCGTCCGGCTGGGTTAATGTCGCAAATCTTAGGTTTTACGCTGAGCCCGGAACGGGTGCCATTCATCTTGGATGGCTGCAGATTGACGGCGATTGGTATTGGCTTGATGCCGATTCTGGCGTGATGAAGACCGGATGGGTTTTTACTGGCGGTGCATGGTATTACCTAAACGCTGACGGAAAAATGGCAACTGGTTGGAAATGCCTGAATGGAACATGGTATTACCTTGAGTCCAATGGAAGCATGCATGTTGGCTGGCTTAAAGATTCGGGTAAGTGGTATTGGTTAGACGGCAGCGGCGCTATGGCAACGGGCGCAAGGACCATCGATGGCGTTCGTCGAGTTTTCTGGAGCGATGGACAGTGCGACAAAGTTGGCTGGCAAAATCCATCCCAGTATCCTCAGGTCAGTTCTTGGACTGTTCGGCTGCCTGGCTATTGCACCGGATACTTTACCTATGTGACCCCTTCTCGCATTTCTGTCGAAGCAACGCGGGAAGATTGCGTGAACGCCTTTATCCAGCGCGCCTATGAGTATATTGGTACGCAATATATTGAGCCTTGGTCTACCGCTCCCGGTGGAGCTGTTGATTGCTCTGGTTTTGTCTTGCAGTGCCTTTATGCTACTGGCATGGATATGGGTGTTTACAACCCTTATAACCATCGCTGGGATCCAAGCCAAACCTATAATTCCATGAATTGGTATCGAAGCAATATCTTTATGCCCGTGAGCACGAGCTCGATTCAACGCGGCGATGTGATTTATTACCGCGGTCATATTGCAATTGCACTTGGCGGCGGCTTGATGATTGATTCCTGGCCTCATCAAGGTGTCGGAATTCATCCTATTAGTGCAAGGGGAAATGTAATCGGCGCAGCTCGTCCGTTTATTTAATAGATTCCCTGCAAGACAGTCGGTACCGGTTGGGGGCCTGAAATGAATGCTCGGATTGATCATCGAATTTGCTGGCGAGTAATTGGCTTGATGCTATTTTCCGCCTTACTCTCAGTTATAGCCCCCGCATTTTCTTGCACTGCTTATGCCGTGGAAGAGGGGGCGGATAACGGTGTCGTAGAGCGCGACTCGACAGGTGGGCCGGGAGCATTGGTCGGTGGCGGTTGCTCTCAAGACTCCAGCGATTGTGCCGGCAAAACAACGGAAGATTCGAGCCTACAGGTTGTCGAAAGCCATGACCCGTCGACTACAGAACAACTATCTGGATGGCAATGGAACGGTTTGTCCTGGTATTACTATCTAGATGGCTGTCGTTTGACCGGAATTCAGAATATTGACGACTCGCTGTACTACTTGGACCCCGCTCGTGACGGCGCAATGAGCTGCGGCTGGATTTTTACTGAAAATAAGTGGTATTACGCGGGTCCGTCAGGCGCTTTGGCAAGTGGCTGGCAGTTTATTGGAGACCAATGGTACTGGTTTGACTCCCTTAACAGCTGTTCTATGGCTACTGGTCGACGTGTTATTGATGGGCACCCTTATCTTCTTGGAACCTATGGACTGATTAATGGATGGTGCCTTGATAACGGTTTATGGTATTGGGGTAGCAATGGTGAAGTCTTAACCGGCTGGCTTCAAACTGGCAATAACTGGTATTGGCTTGATCCCGCCAATGATGGTGTTATGTCTAGAGGAATCGTTTCTGTCGGTTCGTCTCGTTACTATTTATCGGATTCCGGCGCAATGGCTGTTGGTTGGGCGTTTGATGGGACGGACTGGTATTACGCTGACGGTTCCGGCGCACTTGCATCGGGCTGGCGTTTGGTGAATGGCGTTTGGTATTGGCTCGATGTCGCAAATGACAATAGAATGGCTACCGGCTTTTATGTCATCGGATCCAACCGGTATCATTTTTCTTCAACGGGAGCGTTGTCACTTGGCTGGTTTATGAGCGATGGAGACTGGTATTACGCTGAGCCTTCTCAAGCGTCGGGCATTATAAAGACTGAATGGCTGAAGGACGGTGGTCAATACTATTATCTCGATCCTGCCGCCGACGGTAAAATGCTTCTTGGTCATTTTTCTGTAAATGGGAAAAGCTATTATGCAAAAGCTTCAGGCGCTGTTGCTTGTCGTGAATGGGTAGATGTCCAGGACTCGGTTCAGGATGAGCCATCTAAGGCTTTTGCTGGTTCTGATTGCTCATTGTGTGGAGCATTGCGTAATGGAAAACTGTTTACATCAAACGGCGATGGCGAATTGGCCGAAGCTCACGGGTTTGTGATGCTTGGAGGCTGTAAGTTCTATGCTGATTCAACCGATGGCTCCCCCTGCGCTGGATGGAAGAACGTTAACGGAAAATGGTACTTTTTTGATGAGACCGCTGGCTATGCACGATCTGGCTGGCTGTACAAGGATGGCTCCTGGTTCTATTTAGATCCGTCCACTTATGCTATGAAAACCGGTTGGGTTGCCGTTAACGGATCTTGGTATTACTTGAATTCGTCTGGTTATATGCAGACAGGATGGCTCAATCTGGGCGCCACCTGGTATTGGCTTGATGCTAGTGGAGCTATGGCTACTGGCTGGCGCGTTGTGGACGGATCCTGGAATTTCTTTATGGCTAACGGCGCGTGGGTGTCAGACTATATGGATGCTAAGGCTCAAAGTTATTCAAGCAATACAAATTGGCTGATACTTGTCGATACGTCACGTTGCGTTACGAGTATTTACACTGGATCCTGGAATAACTGGTCCTTAAACCGTCGATATGTATGTTCGACGGGAAAAGCTAGCACGCCTACGGTGATAGGGGAGTATCAAGTCTACGGTAAGGGATACTCCTTTGGGCATGGATATACTTGCTATTACTACACGCAGTTCTATGGTGATTACTTATTCCATTCCTCACCCTACTACGTCAACAGCAACCGCGTGATGGATCCCACGATGGGCGTTCCATCCTCTGCTGGATGCGTACGCCTTGAGATTCAGAATGCAAAATGGATTTACGATAACATTCCTTATGGAACAAAGGTTGTTACTTATTGATATTAGGCACTCGTTTTAAGAGACAGGGATAAATACTCTATTTTTAAAAGAGTTTCTTTTAACTGAAGGTGCTTTGATAATCTTTAAGCAATGAATTTGGGAGGATTTTTGGAAATAGAAATGGGAAATGATATTGGCGTATGCGTACTTCTCTCAGCTTATAAACCCGATCTTAAGTTTTTCGCGGAACAACTTGATTCGATAGATAAACAAACGTTTCCGCTTACGCTTCTAGTTAGAAATGACTGCCCTGAATCGGATTCATTAGAGCGGTTTATCCAAGCGCATATAACGAAAAACGCCTATCGGTATTATCACGGTGATAATAATCTCGGTTATGTCAAATCGTTCGAGGCGCTGCTCTCCTTGGCGGAAGGGGATTACGTAGTACTTTGCGATCAGGATGATATTTGGGAGCCTAATAGAGTTGAAGTTTCGCTCAACCATATGCTAGAAGAAGGCTCAATTCTAGATGTTTGTGATAGATCGGTAATTGACGAAAACGGAAATATTCTGGTAAAGAGTTATAGGAAAGCTCATCCTAATTCGCCGGAAGTAAATTGGTGCTCTGGAGAGGATATTACTGTACAGGCCGCAAGCGTATGTTACGGCATTGGTATGGCTCTCATGTTAGATGCGAGTGCGGCGAAGTCGATGATTCCCTTTCCGGAATCGACTGCACATGACTTGTGGTTGACATTGGGTTGCAGTGAACTGGGGAAGTGCAGCTTTACTATGACTCCTTTGGTTAAGTATCGTCGACATGGTGGTAACGAAACTGGATTCCTTGCAGGTGTTTCTTCAAAAGATGATTGGTATTCGACAAGAGTTAAAAACAGGGTTGATACTGCTAGGCGATTTGCCGATAGATTTCCCGATTCACCGCATCTAAAGGAAATATTGGGGTTCGCTGAAGCAAGGGAGCGGCGCTCCATAATTGGTTTACTTAAATACCGACGAGCTTGCCCGTCTATCGCTAAAGCAGATATCATTATACGTCTTATGCCGAATTGGCTGTTTATTTTGATTTTAAAAGAACTTAAAGCTGCGAGATAGCTCCGTATCCTCATTTCGACAGGTTTAGAAGGGCGCTTATATTTGTGAAGGCCACAGAGAAGACTCTTTCGATTAAACATAATATGTTCTGGAATACCGTCGGTTCGTTGACTAATTTAGGCTGTCAGTGGCTTATCACCATTTTGGTCGTTCGGCTGTCTGATGGATATAGTGCTGCAGGCATTTATTCGCTGGCTATGTCTATTTTCAACATGTTTTCTCAATTAGCCCAATACAGGATGTACACGGTGCAAATTGCAGATGTTGAAAGGAAAAACTCTGCTGGTGAATACCTGACTTTTCGTTTCTTTACTACTTTTATAGCGTTTGCAATGTTAGCCGTCTATTCCATTGCAACGTGTCGTATTGGTACGGTGCCCGCTATTCTTCTGTATGCTCTCTATAAAACCGCTGGCTTAGTCATTGATGTCATGCATGCTAATGATCAGGTTGGTCATAGGATGGACTATATTGGGAAATCCCTCATAATGCAGGGCATCGGCTCTCTCCTTTCATTCATTCTTGTCTTTGGATTTTTTAATAGCCTCGAAGGTGCACTGTTGCTTATGACGGTAGTGACAATAGGCATCGGAGTTATTTACGATTATCCAAGATCAAATCGGATTTCTGCAATCAAGCTTGGAATTAGCCGAGCGAAGGTCAGAGCCTTCCTATGTAGCTGTTTGCCCATCGTTCTGGGCGGCATTGCTGCTTCTGCGGCGCCGAATATTCCCAGGCAGTATTTATCTTATTCATTCGGAGATTCTGCTCTGGGTATTTATGCATCAGTTGCTGCACCTGTGGCAATTATCCAAATGGGTGCGACCTATATTTATAATCCTTTATTAGGTTATCTAGTAGAGCGTTACCATTCTAGAGAAAAGTCCTTTTTTTCGCTCATAGGTAAAATACTTGCTGGCATCTTTTTTGTCGGTGTCATATCTTCAGTTGCCCTTTTCTTTTTCGGTAAATTATTGCTGTCACTGTTTTATGGCGCTGGAATAGCTAAACATACCGATCTCCTTCAGCCTATGTTGGCTTGTGCCTTTTTGACTGGCATCGCTTGGTTTGTCAACGATTTGTTGGTTTCTCTTGATAATTACCGAGGGGTATTTGTTGGCAGCATGCTGTCCTTAATTAGTGCTGTCGCTGTTATGGCTCCTGCGCAAATGCTGTTTGGCTTAAATGGCCCTACTGTATCGGCGCTTATATCCAATGCCATTTGCCTTATTTATCAGTCTTCTGTTTTGGGGAAACAGACGCAACAATGGTTCGGGGAAAAGAGATAGGCCGATGATGTCTAAAGCTCACGCGCTATTAAAGCTTCAAAACACTGAATTGGATATCCTTCAGGTTGTCGCCGCATTCTGCTCTAAGCACGGCATCAGGTGGTGGCTTGACGGTGGAACATGTTTAGGAGCAATGCGTCATAGGGGGTTTATCCCTTGGGATGATGATATAGATATCGGAATGATGCGTTCAGATTATGACCGCTTTTGCTCTTTAGCCGAGGGTGGGTTACCGGAAGGATATTCGCTCCATACATCGCGGAATACTACTGGCTATGCTGCGATGTTTGCTAAGGTGTATCGCGATGGAACTCGCTTCGAGAATCAAGAGGCTCGAGAGGCTTCCAGTTCGATGGGCATTTTTGTCGACATCTTTCCATATGACCAGCTCTATACAGATAAACGCCTTCGTGCAAAGCAAGTCCGAACTGCATCAATTGCACAGAAAAGAGCCTATTTATATCATTCTTCTTCCATTGTTGTCCCTCATAAAGGGTTCCTTGGTCAACTCGAGCAAATTGGTTGTTCTGCTATGCACGTGGTGGAACAACTGGTTTCTCGAGGCGCATGCTCTTACCAGGATTTGTTCGATTCCTGTATTGCCGACTCAAATACGGGTGAGGTCTCTGATTACTGTCTGACGTTAAGCTGGCCGAATATGGCGCCAGTGCCTATTTCAGAGATTTTCCCTCTGAGCAGTGCGGTTTTCGAAGGCAGTGAATTCCCTGTTCCTCGTATGACGGATAAATATCTTACAACGATGTATGGCGATTGGAAAAAAATACCGTCACCGGATAATCGACATACCCATCTTCCGCTCTTGCTCGACTTTGGAGATGGGGAAGTCTGGACGGCACAGAATTAAGGATATGACATCTATATCAGATGAGGTTATGTGATGAGCTCCTCTATTTGTATTTTCACTCACCATTATCACCCGCAACTTAGTGGAATTGGTAATTTTGTCGATGGTCTCGCTCACGCCTTGACTGCACGCGGCGATAGGGTGGTTATCGTTACTAATGATTCGATGCGCGTGGGAGTCGGTCATTCAGTCGAAAACGGCCTGGAGGTAATTCGTCTTCCTTGCATTCCGTTACTTGATGGAAGACTTCCTCTTCCCAAAAAAACCAGTGATTATTACCGACTCCTGCAAACCCTTGATGATTATGAGTGGAATGGTGTTCTGATAAACACGAGACTTTTCCCTCTCTCGCTCGAAGGGCTGAAGTTTGCTGCGGATCATAGTGCTAAGGCTGTTGTTCTCGACCACGGCTCAGCGTATCTCTCTTTCAATCAGCCATTTCTTGATTATTTTGTTCGCCGATATGAAGATTGGATTACTGATCGCGTAAAGTCGTTTGAACCTGATTTCTATGGGATTTCTTCTAAAAGTGTTGAATGGCTTCAGCACTTTAATATCACTGCAAAAGGCGTAATTTCAAACTCAATCAATGCCTCATTCTATAGGAGTATTTCTTCGGGGAGAGATTTCCGATCTGAATTAGGTATCCCTCAGTCATCTTTGGTTGTAGCTTTTGTCGGGCGGCTTATTCCTGAAAAGGGAATTTATTCAATTATTGAGGCGGCTCGCACAAAAGATATTACCAAGCGTGATATTTGTTTTGTTCTTGCAGGGGATGGTCCGCTGGCTAATGAGGTCAAGGAAGCTTGTTCGTCTAACTTGTTTTGGCTTGGGAGATGTAACACAGAGGATATTTCCTCCTTACTTCAGCAAGCAGATGTGCTTTGTCTTCCAACTCGTTCCGAAGGCTTTTCAACGGTACTTCTTGAAGCTTCAGCCTGCGGAACGCCTGCAGTGGTAACAGACGTGGGCGGGGCACGCGAGCTTATCTTAGATGATAGCTACGGCACAATAATTCGGTCCATGGCATCTGATGAGGTGGTTTCGGCATTATGCAGGCTTTTTGATGATCGAAAGCTGCTTTCTCTTCAGTCTCGAAACTCTAGGGCGCTTGTTGAAAATCGATATAACTGGGATGCCACTGCTATGGATGTCGAGAAGGCGTTTTGTATTTGCTAAGTGATACTTGGCTGGCTTTTGTTCGGATGAAGTTGATAATCAAGGGCTTTTGTTCGGCTTTTGCGTGAAGTTGGATATAAGTGCCGATTTTGGTATTGTCGATTCCTCCTATTTCATGAATATTTGCTCGCTTGAGCACCGCTGAATATCAAGAAGCACGCCGCTGTTATTGCGCCTGGCTTTGGGGCCGACATGGGTCTCGGCGCCTATTTATTGCTAGCGTCCGGCGTCGCGTCGCTGCTGCATGTTGGCCTCGCCTGTATCAACCCAGACCGCGTTTCCTTAAGCTAGTGCCAAAGATTAAGGCTATCGTTGGGATGGGGGGGATAGTTGGAGCAGTTTTGTCCGATTAGAATGGCGTCGAAGTCTTATGCACCGCGCAATTGGGCGAGAGCCGCAGCGGATTTGTATCTCGCGATGGCAGATGGGGGCTCCAGGTGAACGTCAGCTGTATGCCAGCCGTGCAAACTAAATATCCAAGCTTGAGATGTAACTTCGCGATGGTTAGTCCGGATGCTGTAAACTTTATTCATTACTAGACAGTGCGTTGGACTGTAAGGGCCGCATTTTCTTCGAGCGTCGCTAAGGGCCAACTATTATTTGGAATGGATGAAACTCGATTGTCATTTGCTTTAACAAAAGATTCAAAAGGATATCCGCGTGTTCTGGTAATTATTCCCGCTTATAACGAGCAGGAATGCATTCTCAATACCGTTGCTTCTATTAAGGCTGCTGGATATGACTATGTCGTAATTAACGACGGCTCACAGGATGGGACACTTAGGCTTTGTCGAGAGCATGATGTCAACATATTGGATCTCCCACAGAACCTTGGTATCGGTGGGGCGGTCCAGGCGGGGCATAAGTATGCTCAGAGATTTGGTTATGATATTGACATTCAGGTTGACGGCGATGGCCAACATGATCCTTCTTATATACCTGAGCTTGTTAAGCTGATTGAGGGTGGGGCGAGTCTGGCGATAGGCTCTCGATTCTTGGTCGAGACCGACGGTTTCCAATCAACCTTTATGCGTCGTGTTGGAATCAGGTGGCTCTCTTTTTTGCTTAAGTTGCTTACAGGTAAGGCGGTCACCGATCCCACTTCTGGCTTTAGAGCCTGCAATAAAGACGCCATCGACTTATTCTGCAAGAGCTATCCTGATGATTATCCGGAGCCGGAATCGATAGCTTTGGCTATGAAGCTTGGTCTCCCCGTTATGGAGGCACCTGTAAAGATGAATGAGCGCCAGGGCGGGCGTTCATCCATTGGGGTTCTCTCTTCCGTCTACTACATGATTAAAGTTACGCTTGCTATTGTCCTTGTGTGTTGGATCCATAGGGGAGACCAATAATGAATTTTTTTCTAAGGATTGGGGCAGCCATCTTTTTTGGTGGGTTCCTCGTTTATGTTCTTCGACTCGTATCCAAAGGAAAGATGCTTCTTAAGTATTCTTTGCTTTGGATTTTAATGTGCATGGCGGCCTTGCTTTGTGATTTATTCCCTCAGCTTATTTTTTATTGCTCCACGGCTATTGGGTTTGTTAACCCGGCCAATTTCCTCTTCCTGGGTGCAATTGTGCTGTTGCTTGCAATCTCTCTATCCCTTAGCGTTGCGGTGAGCCGTCATGTTTTGGCAATCAAAAGCCTTACACAAAGGATTGCCTTGCTCGAAAAAGAGCTTGAGAATCGGTTGGATTATTATGACTGAGCTTGATACAATTATTTGATTCAGTTTACTTTTAGTTCTTCAATGTTGCTAGTTGAGGAAAGTGGAAATCTGCCTTATACAAACGTTGCTTATACCCTTTGCTGAGGTCTGGATCGGTACCAAATCCGATGATTCTCATCGCGGGTTGCCATTTGCTTGTCAATGGAGGCGATATCCCTGCTCCGGCTGCAATGTTGTTTCAGCTGTTATGTCGTGGTCGAATAGTTTTGTATTAATAATGTAGAACAGATAATAGAATCAGCCGGAGGACTCCATTACAAAAGAGCGTAATTCCATTATCGAGCCATTTGGGTTAATTTCGATGTGGTGTGTAGTTACGCATCATTTTGTAATGCATAATGCAGATGATGTATCGGTTTTTGCTAGCCCTTTAACCCGTTAAATTTATTAGGACGATATCACTGGCCTGATGGCTGAACTACTACCACACTACCGCTACGCCCCAGTGGGGCTGGGTTTTAAATACGCCTTTGGAATGATATTGCTTTGGCTATCTTGCGGAAAACAATCTCGAAGAAGAGTGGGTTCCTTGACGTAGGTCGCGTCGAGCCAGACGTAGGGCACTGGCGAGCCCTCGAGCGGCCTTCCGTACAGATCCTCGATGCCTGGTCCAGGCTCGAGGCGATGGCGCTCACCTGGTCCTTCGAGAGTCTGGAGACGCCTATCTTCTCGGCTACCCTCTGCACCTTGCGGGTGCTCGTGCCGGTGGCGTACATCTCGGCGACGGCGGCAACGAGGGCGCGGTCCACGCGCCGGTGGCGCTCGATCACGTCGTCCGGGAAGAAGCTGCCGGAGCGGAGCTTCGGGATGCTGTTAGCGCCGGAATAATTTAGCCAATTATAGTCGGCCGAGATTGACCAATCCCGGCCGACCCATTTTAGCCAACACGCCCGCATCTATGACTTTCCTATCGCATTCCTACATCCCCTCGGGCTGGATCCCCCTCACCTTCACCGCCTGGGGGACGGCCTCCACCGAGTAGGTGTCAAGCTCCCTGCCGCGGTAGCTCGGGCCCCGCATCACGAACACCGACGCCTTGTCGAACAGCCTGCCGAGGGCGCAGAGGAGCGTGTCGTCGCCCGTGAAGAACTCATCCCACCCGCTCGGGGCGATGTTGCTCGTGAGGACCATCGCGTTCGGCCCCTCCTTCTCGTAGCGCCTGTCGACGACATCGAAGAACAGGTCGGTGCACGGCCTGTCGTAGACGCATCTCCCCACCTCGTCAACGATGAGGCACGACGGCTTGACGAGCGAGGAGACGACCCGCGAGGTGTTTCCCCGCTGGACGGCCTTCTGGAACCTGTCCCTGAGCTCGGTCGCCTTTATGTAGTAGGTCTTGAGCCCCCGCATGCAGCACTCGCGCCCGTAGGCCTGCGCGAGGTGCGTCTTCCCTATGCCGCCGGGCCCGACGAAGGCGACGTTGCGGTGCGCGTAGAGGTCGGCCAGCGACGGGAGCTTGCCCAGCGCGGCCGCGTCCCGGCCCTGGATCCTGGAGAAGTCGAAGCCCTCGAAGGTCTTGGGCTCGCGCCTGGGCAGCCTGCTCAGCCTCAGCAGCGTCTCGATGGAGGCGAGCCTCCTCTTCTCCGCAAGGTAGGAGAAGGTGGCTGCCACGGCGGCCATCTCCCCGTCGCCGAGGTCGAGGTCCGAGGCGAGGGTCGCGAGCTCCTCCGCCCCGACGGCGATCCCGAGCCTCGACGCGGCGTCGCTCGCGAGCTCGTAGGGGCTCGCCCCCGCGCCCGCCATCATTCGGCCCTCCCGAAGTCGAACCTCTCGAAACCGGGTTTCGTCCTGGGCGGGGCGATTTGCTCGACCACGGTCCCCACCGGCTGGGTCGGCAGCTCCTCGGGCTGCGCCGGCGATGTCTCCCACTGCCCCTCGCACCAGCTGTCGGCGCCGGTGCCGACGGCGTGGGCGACGAGCTCGCGGGAGAGGTCGTCGCTGTATATGTGCACTGTTAGCGCTAATCTAAAATTGACCACTTTCGCAAACGCATCTCGCCGAATGCGCTAACGCGCTTTCGCCGACCCCGCTAACGTACTTTCACCAACTGCGCTAACGGAATTATGCTCCGATCGGGTATCCGACCCGGGAGGAGCGGGATATGGAGCGAAACGTAATGGGAGAGCTGAACGTCTACAGGGGGTTGTTAGCGTCAATATATTTTTCACCATTTTCACCAACGTATTTTCGCCAATCGCGCCAACGCGGATGCGCCGGATTCGCCAACGCGGATGCGCCGCTTTCGGCGCCTAGGCTCCCTCCTCCTTCCCGTCCTCGCCGCCGATGGACACGTCCTTCAGGCGGTACGACCGTCCCGTTATCTTGATCATCGCGCAATGGTGGCAAAGCCTGTCGGCCACCGCCGAGGCCGTGACGTTGCTGCCGAACACGTCGCCCCACCTGCCCACCGGCACGTTGGTCGTGACGACGGTCGACCGCTTTAGCGCGTAGCGCCTGTTGACCAGCTGGAACAGCAGGTCGGCGCCCTCCTTGCCGATGTCGAGGTAGCCGAGCTCGTCTATTATCAGCAGGCTGCAGTGCTCGTAGAACCGCATCCTGCGCGCCAGCGCCTCCTTCGCCGAGGCGTGCTTGAGGTCCTCGACCAGCCTCGAGCAGTCGGCGAAGTACACCTGCTTGCGGGCCATCACCGCCTCGTGGCCTATGGCTATCGACAGGTGGGTCTTGCCGACGCCCGGGCTGCCGACGAGCACGACGTTGTCGCCGCGGTCGACGAACTCGAGCGTGGCCAGCTGCTCGACCAGCCCGCGGGGCACGCTCGGCTGGAAGCCCCAGTCGAAGTCGGCCAGCGTCTTTATGTAGGGGAAGTTGGCCATCCTCAAGCGGCGCTCGTCGTCGGCGCGCCGCTTGAGGGCTATCTGGGCGTCGGTGAGCTCGAGCATGGCGTCGACCAGGCTCTTCCTCCCGTCGGCGACGAGCCTGACGTACTCGGGCACCGACGACGCCATGCCCTCGAGCCCCAGCTCCTCGAGGTTGGCCGCCAGGCGGTTGAGGGGGCTGGCCTGCACGGCGGCGCTCACAGCGAGCCCCCTATCGAGTCGAGCAGGCCGAGGTTGGCCGCGGCGGCCGCCTCGATGTCGCCGGCGGCGTCGCCGAACCACCGCTTCCCGGCCATGGCCTCGGCGTAGTGCGCCGGGTCGTAGGCCGGCCCGCCCGCCACGTGCGTGGCCACCAGCTCGCCGCCGACGTAGCAGTCCATCGCGCCGCCGGGCATGCAGACGATGCGGGCGGGCCTGCCGATGCAGCGCCTGGGCACCGACATGGGCTCGCCGTGCGCGCTCACCAGCATCGTGGCCGGCACCCTGGCCACGCGCACCACGTCGCCCATCGCCTCCTCGAGGGCGCGCAGGTTGCCGACGGGCAGCAGCGCGTCCTTCTCCTCCATGAACAGCGCGGAGGGCGGCAGCCCCGTGGTCTCGTTGGGCTCGGAGTTGCTGGCGTCCTCGATCCGCGCGATGATCTCGTCGATGTCGTCCCAGCCGTCGAAGTCGCCCTGGTAGGCCGCGAGCCGCGACAGGAAGCGGTTCGACGACTCGACCTTGCCCTTGGTCTGGGGGCTGCGCGGGCGGCACAGCTTCAGCTCGAAGCCGGCGGCCTTGGCGAACTCGTATGCGCGCTGGACCTTGAGGCGCCTGCCGCCCTTGACCGTCACCAGGGCGGACATGTTGTCCGTGACCCACTCGCGGGGCACGCCGCCGAGCCTCGCGATCGTGGCGTACATGCACCTGACCAGGTCGTCGGTCGTCCTGGTCCCCGACCGGATGAATATGTGCCTGCGGGAATGGCCCAGCGTCGCCGCGAACACGTTGAACTCGAACAGCTCGCCGTCGCGGTTCGCCATCTTGACGGACTCCTTCCAGTCGAACTGCAGCTGCAGTCCGGGCGGCGTCTCGAAGCGCGGGTGCGGCTCCGGGCCGCCGGAGGCCCCGACGGCGATGCCGTTCTTGCGCATGAACTGGGTGAAGGCGTTGTAGCCGGCCAGGTCCTCGCCGGGATACCTGTGCAGCAGCCACTCGTGGATGCCCTTCTTGGTGACTCCCGGCAGCTGCGCCTTGGCGGCCACCTCCTCGATGTGCGCGTCGAACGAGCCCGCCCTGTCGCCGCGCCCGTCGCGGGGCCGCCCGCCCTCGGCCCTCCAGTACGACGCCACGGTGTGCCTGTCCTTGCCGTAGCGCTTCGCTATGTCGCTGAAGTTGGGCTTTATGCCCGCTTCCCTGTACATGTCCAACTCTCCGATCAGGCTCTTCTCCGCCACGGCCCGCTCCTCCCGAAAGCATCGTTCGCTCGTCGATCGAAGCGTAAGCCCCGGCGTTGGTGGAAATGGTGAAAATGCGTTGGCGCAAATGGCGGGATTGCGTTGGCATGATTGGTTGTTGAGCGTTGGTCAAAATGGTTGTTTTTACAGTAGCGCCAACAGGGGTCCGGCGCGAAGCCGAACTTCAGCGAGATCGCGAGGAGGCACGGCATGGACCGGCACACGGTCGCCAAGTACCGGCGGGAGGGCGAGTCCGCCGCCGACGGGAGGTCCGCGAGGGGCAGCGCCTTCGACCCGCTCGAGGAGGTGATCCGCGCGAAGGCCCAGCTGCCCGGGATGACCAAGATGGCAGTCTACGCGTTCCTGCGCGAGGGCCGCGGGGAGGGGCTGCCCGGGTACGGCGCCTTCACCGCGTGGTGCCGGGCCCGCGACGTGCCCTTCGGGGGCGCGGGCGGCCGCGAGCCGCACCCGCGGTTCGAGACGCCCCCGGGCAGGCAGCTGCAGTTCGACTGGAAGGAGGGCATGAGGCTCGTCGACTCGGAGGGCGAGGTCTTCGAGTTCAGCGTGTTCACCGCGACGCTCGGCTACTCCCGGAAGCACCGCTTCATACCGGTCAGGAGCCGCACGCTCGACGACCTGCTGTCCTGCCTGCTCGCCACCTTCACCCGCCTCGGCGGCGTCCCGGAGGAGTGCATCACGGACAACATGTCGTGCCTGGTGACCGTCTCGGGCCGCAGGAGGACCAGGCAGGAGAGGGCGTGGCGGTTCGCGCGGGAGGCCGGCTTCGAGCTCAGGCTCTGCGCGCCGCGCTCGCCGCAGACCAAGGGCAAGGACGAGTCGGCCAACCGCTTCCTGAACCGCTGGATTGGCTACACTGGTGTGGACAGTTCCGGGAGGGGCGCAGGAGACGGGAGGGCCGTATATGAGGGACCCCAGGCACCCGAGGCATTTCACCGACGAGTTCAAGAGGCAGATAGTCGACCTCTACAACGCCGGCAAGCCCAAGCGCGAGATCATGGACGAGTACGACCTCGGCAAGAGCACCGTGGAGAGGTGGATCAAGTCGATAAACGCGACCGGCTCGCCGCGCGCCGCGGACAACCGCACGCCCGAGCAGAACCGGATCCTGGAGCTCGAGCGCGAGAACCGCAGGCTCCGGATGGAGGTCGACGTCTTAAAACAAGCGGCGCTGATATACGCTCGAAAGTGAGGGCCATAGCGGCCAACGAGGGCCGCTACCCCATATCAGCGCAGTGCAGGCTCCTCGGCGTCGCGAGGTCGACGTACTACTCCATGCGCTCGCGGCCCGGCCGGCCCGCCGCGCCGGACCCCGCCGCGCCGGCCGTGGTCGCGGCCCACGCCGCCAGCAAGGGCCGGTACGGCTCGCGCAAGATAAAGGCGTCGCTCGAGCGGTCGGGCGTCACCGTCAGCCGGCGCCGGGTCTGCCGCATCATGAGGGAGAACGGCCTGGTCAGCGCATACGGCAGGAAGAGGTTCAAGGTGCACCCCGGGGCGGTCAACGAGGCCGACGTGCCGAACGTCGTCGCGCGCGGCTTCTGCGGCAGGGCGCCGCGCACCCATATATGCAGCGACCTGACCTACGTGCGCGTGGGGGCGTCGTGGAACTACGTCTGCCTGCTCGTCGACCTCTACAACAGGGAGATCGTCGGCCACTCCGCCGGGCCCAGGAAGGACGCCCGGCTGGTCAAGTCGGCGTTCGCGACGCTCTCCTTCCCGATCTCGGACATCGAGGTGTTCCACACGGACCGCGGCAGCGAGTTCGACAACGCCGAGATCGACCTGATGCTCGAGGCCTTCGGCATAGAGAGGTCGCTGTCGGCCAAGGGCTGCCCCTACGACAACGCCGTCGACGAGTCGACCAACAGGATACTGAAGGCCGAGCTCGTCCACCGCGAGACGTTCGGCACGACGCGCGAGCTCCGGGCCAAGCTCTCGGACTACGTGCACTGGTACAACAACTTCAGGATCCACTCGACGCTGGGCTACATGTCGCCGGTCGAGTTCAGGGAGGCGGGGCTGTCCCTCCCGGAATCGTCCAAATAGGTGTTGCCAATCCACCGCCTGCTCGCCTACGGCGGCGAGTTCACCGGGTGGAGCGGCCTCGCCGAGGCGGTGGCCCGGGTCGAGGCCCAGGCCAACTCGGAGCCGAACCGCACCACCGGCCTGCCGCCCGACGCGCTGTTCATGCGGGAGAAGGAGAGCCTGCGGCCCATCGGGAACCTCCGGCTCCTCGAGTCGATGGTGGGCGACGTGAGCGTCCAGACCGTCCCGCCGACCATGCTCGTCAGGGCCGCCGGCAGGGAGTGGTCCGTGCCCAGGCGCTGCATCGGCCGGCGCGTGAGCGTCATAGCGATGCCCGGCGGCCAGGTCGTTGTGAGGATGGCCGGCGAGGAGGTCGCCGTCCACGACGCCGCGTCCGGGCCGTCGAGGCCCATCAACTACGACCCCGACCACTACGGGCAGGCCCTCGAGGGGAAGCGGGGCCTGGCCGACGCGGACATCGCCGAGGCCGCGCGCGCCAACCTCGCGCTGCTCGACTCGCTCGGAGGGGCGTGATGGGCGCCGTCGCGGAGGGCAGCCCCTCGATCAGGGCGCAGGCGAACCTCTCCGCGCTCGGGCTGCACGAGATGGCGGCGTCCCTGCCCGACTACGTGAGGATGGTCGCCGCGGGCGAGCGGGGCTTCGCCTCCGCCCTCGAGGAGATGACGCGCGTCGAGGTCGCCGCCCGGGAGGTCAGGATCACCAACCAGCGCATACGTTCGTCGGGGTTCCCCTACGTCAAGGGGCTGGCGGACTTCGACTGGGACTTCCAGCCGTCGGTCCCGCGCGCAGAGATCGAGGAGCTCGCGACCCTGAGGTTCGTCGAGCGGGCCGAGAACGTCCTGCTCGTGGGGAGCCCCGGCGTGGGCAAGACGCACCTCGCCGTCGCGCTGGGCATCGAGGCCGTCAGGGCGGGGCGCGAGGTCAGGTTCGTGGACTGCGCCCGGCTCGTCGAGGACCTGGAGGACGCCTCGTCGCGCGGCATCCTCAAGAAGAGGCTCAAGTACTACGCCCACTCGAGGCTGCTGATCATCGACGAGCTCGGCTACCTCGACGTCGGCAGCGCGGGCGCGGACCTGCTGTTCCAGCTGATATCGACGCGCTACGAGCAGCGCTCGACGATCATCACCACCAACGTGGGGATCGGCGGCTGGGGCAGGGTGTTCGGGGACGACGTGGCGGCGAGCGCGATCGCGGACAGGGTGTGCCACCACTGCCACCTGGTCAAGATAACCGGCAGGTCCTACAGGCTGAAGGACCTGCCGAGGGACGGCCCCGTCAAGCCGTGACCGGAATCGGTGAAAATACGTTAGCGCAACCGGTGAAACCGCCTTTGCGCGAACGGCGCGCCTGTTTAGCGAAACTGGTGAAAAATAGATTGACGCTAACATGCACCACGCGCCCCTCCCGGTTCACCCTGCACTCGCGGCGGACGTACCAGTAGGGCACGCCGTAGCGGTGCCCCTCGAAGCTCACGAAGCCGTCGAAGGAGATCTTCCGGCGCGGGCACAGGTACCGCTCGACCTCGGCCGTGACCTCGAGCGGCCTGGTGTTCGCCGAGCACGCCGCCTCGTGCTCGCGCATCGGGACGCATGCCGCCGCGCGCCGCCAGCGGCCTCCCTGCTCGGCGCACCAGAGGGCGGCCTCCCGGTTGAGGGCGTCAAGGTCGGTAAAGGACCTTCCCGCGAGGAAGTTCCCCTTCACGAAGCGGACGAGCCTCTCCACCTTGCCCTTCGTATAGGGGTGGCGCGGCCTGCACAACCTGGTGCGGAAGCCGACGACGCCCATGAACTCGGCGTAGTCGGCCTGCCAGACGGGCCGGCCGTCGGCATCGCGGCGGACGACCACGCTCTTCATGTTGTCGGTGAGCACGGTCGCGGGCACGCCCAGCGCCGAGAACGCGTGCAGCATCCCGATGAGGAGGTTCTCCTGGCGCGCGTTCGGGAAGAACTCGACGTGGGCGCCCCCGCAATGGTGGCAGACCATGGCGAAGCAGGCGATCCGCGCCCGCTCCCCGCCAGGGCGCTCGACCGCGACGAAGCCCCAGTCCATCTGGTAGGCCTCTCCGGGCGCCGTCCTGAAGCGCTGGCCGCGGCAGCCCTGCGGGGCCGCCTGCCGCCTCTTCGCGGGCACGAGGTCCCGGTGCGCGGCGATATAGGTCTTCACCGTGGTGAGGCCGCCGGCGTAGCCCTGGCCGAGCAGCCGCTCGAATATCACCTGCGAGTTGGTGACGCCCTTCCGCAGGAGGTCGTCCACCAGGCCGGTGTGGCCGGCGAGCACGCCCGGCGCGGCCCTCCTCCCGCTGTTCCCGTGGGGCAGGGCCCTGAACCCGTGTGCCCTGACCGTCCTCGCGCGGGAGCGGGTGAGCCCCGTCCTCCTGCAGAACTCCGCGAGGTTGCATGCCTGCGGGTCGAACCCGTCGCCCTCCTCCGCGGCCATCTCCCGGAGCGCCGCGTCTATAATCTCCTGTAGGTCATCGTGTCTCTCGTTCACCTCAATGGTCCTCCTAACGCCGGCGTGTTGGCACCACCAGCGTAGTGGCGGCGGGGAGGCACGGTGGCCATTATTCGGTGACCGGGATTGGTCAAAATAGTTTGACTATTAGCGGCTAAAATCGCCCGGCGCTAACAATGCGCAGCGTCAGCGTGCCGGCGCAGGTGCGAGCGACCTCTCGCGGTAGCCGTTTCGGCTGTTCGCCCCGCCACCGCTCAGCTGGTCGGCCTCGGCGTCCATCGCGGCGTTCACGACCTGTTTGGCGAGTCTGGGGAGCAGCTCCCGCATGTCGATGGCGCCGTCGCTGAAACGGGGCATGGCGAGTATGTCCGGCGCCGGGTCTGACAAGATTTACATAGCGATCTTCGTCTTTTCCCGGAACCTGTTGTTGTGGTGATTTCTGGTTCCGGGACGAAGGCCGTTTTTCGTTAAACGGGCACTAAGGGGTCACCCTTGCACCAACATTTTCGGCGCGATCCATGAGATTGAATTCCGCCATTCTTTTTGGATGCCAATGTGCTTGCTAGTATACTGATACCAGTATTTTTAATTGCGTTCTATTAGTTTCTCGATTATAAGGATTTTTATGACAAGTTCCATAAGATGTAAGCCTTTATTTGTTTTGTTTGCCGTTTTTTTCGCATTCTATTCAGTCTATTGGTATCTAAATAATCCGAGATTACTTGTACTGCTTACAATTACCATCTCGTTGATTCTAATTCTTGGCCTTTGCGCTGCATATGCTAAGGTGTACCATCGTCTTAAAAGTGAATGGGTATTCTTGGCGCTGCTTATAGCATTTCTAATTATTTTTATCTTTATCTTTCCTCCGTTTACGGTTCCGGATGAAGGCCATCATTTTTTTTCAACTTATTGGATGGTTGATAGTCTTCCATTCAATGCGCATGTGACAAATGATGGTGGTTTTCTAGTACGGGATATCGATCTTTCCCTTTATAAGGGTCGCCAGAGTAACGCCATTGACTCCTCTTCATTTGATTCGATTATTCAGAATTATGCTCTGTTTGAGAATGGGAAGTGGACTCCATTCAATGAGTTCTCATTTAGCGTCAGTAGTGAGAACGTTTCTGCGAAAATAGGATCTATCGTTGGGCTGCAAATCGGTCTGTTTTTCGGACTTGGTGCCTATCCTGTGTTCTATATGGGGCGCATTGGTTCGGCTCTGGTTTTTTGCTTTTGTGCGTTCCAGGCATACAGGATTGCACCTAAGGGCAAATCGGTTATTGTTTTTGTTTCGCTTCTGCCTATGACGCTTCACTTGGCTGCTTCATACTCTTATGATTCAGGAATTATTGCGTACTCGCTTTTAGTATTCGCTTGTCTAATGCGCGGTTTTTTTGGAGAGCAGAAATCAATAGGTTGTAAAGAAATCGTCATTTATTTAATTATTTCGGCGTTTTTGGCTCCGTGTAAGGTTGTTTATTCTGGGATGATATTACTTGGTTTGCTTGTGCCCCTTTCGCAGTTCCAAGATGTGAAAGTCGGACGTATCGGTAAGTGCATACTGATCTTTGCTGTTATAGCCTCCGTTCTAGTGCTGCGCATAGCATCAATGAGTACATTGGTGTCTCAGTCTTCAGATGCCTCTCGTGGCCAAGAGATCGGGCGGTTTTATACGCTCAGTGACATCATCATGCATCCAAAGAATAGCTTCGAGGTCTTTTTTAGGACATTAGATTCCCTAGGAGATTTCTATTGGGGATCCACCTTAGGTTATTCGCTTGGATGGCTCCAGAAAAACTTGCAGTTTCCAGCCTTTTTTATGATTCCTTATTTGTTGTTTGGGTTTATTTGTTGTTTGGATTCCGAAGATGAGCCCTCTTTTCTCAGCCCCATTTGTTCCATTCTGTTTATTATCGCTTTTGCTTTGGCTGCCCTTGGTTCCATTGTATCTATGTGGTTGGGCTGGACGTTCAATTACGAGAATGTAATACAGGGTGTTCAAGGACGATATTTTCTTCCTGTTCTACCAGCTTTGTTGTTTGGGTCGAGAACGCGCTTGTTTAAATTCAACTCATCTTCGCTTTCTGTCGTCTCTTTTGGCATGTGCGTGATGAATTGTTTATATCTTATTCGTTTTATTAGTATTGCATCCTGTGTGTAGGCCTTTGCGTAATGCTCTCGGGTTTTTTCTGCTATCTAACAGTTTAGATAGCAGGCGATGATTCGGACGCCGCAGGGTCCCCGAAAGCTATGCTTTTCCAAGCCAAGCAGAGACTTTGACCGAGCGCTGGGTTGGCATGCGAGAGGCCAACATGAGGCCGTGCCGCGGGGCGGACCGCAGGTAGCAAAACGGCACCGGAGCCCATGTCGGGCCCGGTGCCCAAGCGCGATATCGACGGCGCAGTTTCGCGATATTCAACAGCGCCCAAATGAGTAAATACTCATTATCTATAAATGATAATAACGATTCGCGGGTTCCCCGACGGTGAAGTTTGGATTCATATAAGGATCGCCTTTGACGTAATACTTAGCCCATCGATAATTCATGTACGCGACCTCTTTGTGGAAGCGAATCTGCTTCTCCGTATTGTTTTCAACGCCTCTAGAAATCGACTCGTAGTGATAGAGCTCGACTTCGGGTGTGTATACAATTAGGTCGTTGATCTCGCGTAGCTTTAAGCAAAAGTCAACGTCATTAAATGCAACTTGAAGCTCTTCCGTGAAACCTCCGACTTTCTCATATTCATCACGCTTGGTCATTATGCAAGCTGCGGTGACGGCGCTGAAGTCTTGTTGTGCATCGTTGAGTGCAAAGTAGCCCCAGTTATCCCTTGGCATGCTTTGGCAAAGATGTCCTGCCACGCCACCAGTGACGCATAAGCCCGCGTGCTGGATGGTGTTGTCGGGATAGTAGAGTTTTGCACCAACTGCGCCAACATCCTCACGTGCGCAGATGCCAAGCATAGTCTCAATCCAATTGGGCGTAATTACCTCAGTATCGTTATTCAACAGCAAGAGATAGTCGCCCTTGGCGTGAGCAACGCCAAAGTTCATGAGCTTGGAGAAATTGAATTCGTGCTTCCAAGTTACAAGACGAACGATGTCAGGATATTTTGCTTGCAACTTATCGTAATAATCGAACGTCTCCTTTTCTGTGCTGTTGTTTTCGATTATGACAAGCTCGAAATTGTCGTACGTTGATTTCTCAACAATTGACTTAATGCAGTTGTCCAGAATGTTGGCGTGGTCTTTAGTTGGAATGATAATTGACACGAGTGGATGGGAATCTGGCACAGCGTAGGTTACTTTATATGTAAAGGGACGACGCGCTTGTTCGACCTTCGCATTGAGCCCAAGCCTGTCCAAATGACTCTGGACCGCTTTGATACCTGCGATAGTGGCATACGGCTTGCTATCGGCATTTGCTGCGGTGGAGGTCTCGCTTAGGCGCCAGTGATATAGAACCTTTGCAACATGATGAACTTTCCTTGCCTTTTCCACGGCGTGGAGAGTCAGATTATGATCCTGTGCTCCATCGAACTCTTTCGTGTTCGGTTCTAGAGTGTCAAGCAGAGACTTACGGATGGTAAGCATATGGCAGATATAGTTATTGTTTCTGAGCAGATCGATATTGAAATCCGGCTTAAAGAACGGCTGCGCTAGCATTCCATCGGGCATGAGTTTATCTTCATCACAATAAAGAAGATCGACGTCATCATTGTTTTCAATTGCCTCGGCATATGAGAACAACAAGTCCGGTTCAAGAATATCGTCATGGTCAAAGAAGCTAACGAAATCACCCGAAGCGATGGCAACGCCGGCGTTTGTGTTTTCGGAAATGCCCTTATTCTCGGTAAGGTTAATTGATTTAATTCTGTTGTCGTGGGCCGTCTCCTGCTCAACGCGAGCCTTTAGTTCCTGATTGTCAGGGCTTGCATTAACTAGGAGGAGCTCCCAGTTTGCATAAGACTGGTTTTTTACGGATTCGACCATATCGTTAAAAAACGAAATGGGCGTGTTGTAAAGAGGGACAATGATGCTGAATTTCGGAGCGCTATTGAAGACGATTTTTCTCTGCTTCTCCAGTGCACCAATGGTTGCCTTATGCTCTGTAAACCATTCGGGGTATTCAGGGTCAAACTGCGCATGGGTAAAGAGGAAGTTGGTCTCCTCAAGAAGCAAGCCTAATTTATCAGGCGTTAAGCAGTCAAATGCACTGAATGATGGGTGATTTTGATCGTCAATAATAAAATAGTAACGATCAAACGCCTTTGGCATGCGGATCGAGAGCTGCGTTTCAAGTTGCTTTTTCTCTGATGTAAATCCAACGCTCGTTACATTTGAACCGAAATTGACTATGCTCAGCCCAACCTCATTGAGGAACCGGTCGAGGCAGCGAAGTTTGATTTGCGAGTCATTGCGGTACGGTGTTCTAACCGTGCACCTCAGGATATACTCGTTTGAATCTTCGATGCACTGCCAAAAATCAATCGTCGCCATCTCAAACTCTGAAACGTCATCGTAATTTCGGAGTTTGCTGCACATGTCAGGTTTAATTTTGTAGTTAAGACGCGACTCCCATTTGATGTTCTTGCAATTGAGCGAAAGGGAGTCGCTGCTCAGGTTGCAACCGTCTTTGCCGATTTCGTTAAACTCAATTTTAATGGCTCGGGTATCGGGGTCGGGGATTACAAGAACGTATGAGTTCGATTCGCCGTTATTGTCCTTGAATTTTAGAAGAGACAAAGGTAAGCGGCGGTCGTCATCCGTTGCCGCTTGAGCTTTTATGCTGGAGCCTTCATGGATGCCTTCTATTTTAAGTTGCTGGTAGATTTTCCAGTTTCCTCTGCATACTCCGGTTGTTTCGACTCGCATTGTTTGCCTTTCGTTTGTTGGACACTGCTCATTGTACTAATTCATTTCCTACCTCGCGATAAATGCAGAAAGAGATGCGTGTTTCTGCTGTCCGTTTTAAAGAGAATGAGGAGGAAGCCGTTGCCGGCGCATATAATTTTAATAACTATGTTTGTCTAATCGTTATTTGCAATTAGCAGCTTTTGCTCAACGATTGTCAACTGAGAGGAATTCTATGAAAGGCATCATCCTCGCCGGCGGTTCCGGCACCCGCCTGTACCCGCTCACGCTCGTGACCTCCAAGCAGTTGCTGCCGGTCTACGACAAGCCCATGATCTACTACCCGCTGTCCACCCTCATGCTTGCGGGCATCCGCGACATCCTGGTCATCTCCACGCCGACGGACCTCCCCAACTTCGAGCGCCTGCTCGGGGACGGCTCGCGCTACGGCGTGAACCTCTCCTACGCCGAGCAGCCCTCGCCGGACGGCCTGGCGCAGGCGTTCACCATCGGCGAGGAGTTCATCGCCGGCGAGCCGTGCGCGCTGGTGCTCGGCGACAACATCTTCTACGGCAACGGCCTTTCGCGCCACCTGACGCGCGCCGTCCAGAACGCCGAGTCGGGCCGCGCCACGGTCTTCGGCTACCACGTGGACGACCCCGAGCGCTTCGGCGTCGTGGAGTTCGACGGGGAGGGCCGTGCCGTCTCCATCGAGGAGAAGCCCGCCGAGCCCAAGAGCTCCTACGCCGTCACCGGCCTGTACTTCTACCCGGGCGACGTGGCCGCCAAGGCGCATAGGGTGGAGCCCTCCGCCCGAGGCGAGCTGGAGATCACCACGCTCAACCAGATGTACCTGGAGGAGGGGACGCTGTCCGTCGTGACGCTGGGCCGCGGGTACGCGTGGCTCGACACCGGCACCATGGAGAGCCTGCACGAGGCCGCGGAGTTCGTCCGCGCCGTGGAGCACTCCCAGGACCTGCCGGTCTCGGTCCCCGAGGAGATCGCCTGGGAGAACGGCTGGATCACGACCGCCGGGCTGGAGGAGGCCGCGGAGGCCTACGGCAAGTCGGTCTACGGCCAGCACCTGAAGAAGGTCGCCGCCGGCGAGATCGTCAACAGCCCGCGCGAGTACTAGCGCAAGCTTGTTTTCTTTAGGGGTCACCGTTTATCTGGTGGCCCCTTTCGTTATGATTACGTTGACCATAAAGACAATATGATTGGGAGTGGATGTGTTAAGCGTCTACTTTGGCGATATGCCAGAAGCGATTTACAACACAGCGACATATTTCAAAAACTCTTACCGGTCTTCTTGGATTACGGATCCCTATGCAGTCTCGATAATTAAAGATGTCGATCGATCGGACGTTGTCTCCGAAAACGTCATCGAAAGCCCTGTGCTTGGATCCATCTCCCCACTCCAGCTTTCTGGTGGCGTGAAAACGTTGCTGCTTATGAGATTTGATCGTAAACATTTTTTTAACGCTTCGACCTGTGGCGATAACTGTGCCAGGTGGATTCTCGACATGGCGAAAGACCGCAAGCTCGTTGTGAATCTCTATCATGTGATGGACTTTGGTCGCGAGGATTTTAAAATCAAAGTCGTGAACAGCGGTCGAATCGTTCATAACACGGCCGAATTGATTCACGAGTCGATTCCGTATCTGTAGGTGCTGCTTATGAACGGTTCGCATCTCGTTAAGATTTCCCGCCGCAGGGGAACCAAGTACACATTTACCATCAAGCGGAACATCACTATTGTGCGTGGCGATAGCGGCACGGGTAAGACGACACTGTTTGACATGGTCGCAGACTACATGCGAACGGGCGAGCAGTCGGGTGTTTCCTTGCAATGCGATTGTCCCTGTGTCGCCCTGACCGATTATGATTGGCGAAACCAGCTTTCGTCTGTTCATGACTCGATTGTATTTGTCGATGAGGGCTTAAAAGAGATTCATTCTGATGAGTTTGCCCATCATGTGCTGTATTCCTCGAATTATTTCGTGCTGATCTCAAGGGCTGATTTCCCTAATCTTCCGTATAGCGTGGATGAGATTTACAAGATTAAGACGAGCGGAAAATACCATTCTTTCGTCCCTGTTTATCAAGATCGCGGGAATCATCGTTATGCCATTTCCCGGTCGGCGCCAAAACAGGACTTTTCTATCCTTCTATGCGAGGACAGTAAGTCTGGTTTCCAGTTCTTTGAACGGCATTTCGTCGACAGTGAGCTTACCTGTGCTTCGGCCATGACGAACAGCGCGATTTTGGGCTGGTTGGATCAGCATCTCGATGATCGCGTGTTTGTTGTTGCGGACGGAGCAGCATTTGGGTGCTATGCGGACCGCGTCCTTAAGCTGCAAGACATTCATCGCGATACTGTTGCGGTTTGTCTTCCCGAGTCGTTCGAGTGGCTTTTGCTGAGCTCCGGCGTAATTTCAGGGTTAGATGTTAAGGCGGTTTTGGAAACCCCAGAAGCCTTCGTTAGCAGTGAGAAGTTTAAAAGCTGGGAGGATTTCTTCTATAAGTACTTACGTGATAAAACTGAGAATTCGGTCTTCCGGTACGACAAAGACTGCATTCCGGAGGCGTTTTGTACGGGAAGTAATTCTGCGAAGGTTATGGCTCTTATCGCATGCCGAAATGTCCGATAGTTTTGTTGAATAGTGTCGCGGCGTCACTTCCTGCGGCATACTAAAGAAGCTGTACATGCTTCAGATTGGATTTTCATGTCTGAGATTTTTGAACCCAAGAACATCATCGTCACGGGCGGCTGCGGCTTCATCGGCAGCAACTTCGTGCACTACGTCGTGAACAACCACCCCGAGGCGCACGTCACCGTCCTGGACAAGCTGACTTACGCCGGCAACCCCGAGAACATCGCCGGGCTGCCCGCCGACCGCGTGGAGCTCGTCGTGGGCGACATCTGCGACGCCGGGCTGCTGGACCGCATCGTCCCGGGCCACGACGCCATCGTGCACTACGCCGCCGAGAGCCACAACGACAACTCCATTGCGGACCCCGAGCCGTTCCTGCGCACCAACGTGGAGGGCACCTTCCGCCTGCTGGAGGCCGTCCGGAAATACGGCATCCGCTACCACCACGTCTCCACCGACGAGGTCTACGGCGACCTGGCGCTCGACGACCCGGCGAAGTTCACCGAGGAGACGCCGTATCACCCGTCCTCGCCGTACAGCTCGACCAAGGCCAGCTCCGACATGCTGGTCCGCGCCTGGACCCGCACCTACGGCCTGCGCGCCACGATCTCCAACTGCTCCAACAACTACGGCCCCTACCAGCACGTGGAGAAGTTCATCCCCAGGCAGATCACGAACATCGTCGACGGCGTGCGCCCCAAGCTCTACGGCCGCGGCGAGAACGTCCGAGACTGGATCCACACCGAGGACCACTCCTCGGCCGTCTGGGACATCCTCACCAAGGGCCGCACGGGGGAGACCTACCTCATCGGCGCCGACGGCGAGAGGAACAACATCACGGTCCTGCGCATGATCCTCGAGGCCATGGGCCGCGACCCCGAGGACTTCGACTGGGTCGCCGACCGCCCCGGCCACGACCGCCGCTACGCCATCGACAGCACGAAGCTCCAGCGCGAGCTCGGCTGGAGGCCGGCCCACACCGACTTCGCCGGGGGCCTGAAGCAGACCATCGACTGGTACGTCGCCAACGAGTCCTGGTGGCGCCCCGCCAAGGAGGCCACCGAGGCCCGCTACCGCGCGCAGGGCCAGTAAGACCGCATCCCGGCGAACCGCACCGCGGGGCGCCCGCGCGGGGATGCAGGGCATGGGGATGATCCTGCGTCCCCGCGCGGGCGCCCCCGGTTATACAACCTCTTCGATAGGAGCTTTTCCCATATGGCAGACATCGCATTCGAGAAGGACCTCTCCGTCGCCGAGACCGGCATCGAGGGCCTGAAGGTCGTCGACCTCGCCGTCCACGGCGACTCGCGCGGCTGGTTCAAGGAGAACTGGCAGCGCGCCAAGATGACCGCCCTGGGCATTCCCGACCTCAGGGTCGTCCAGAACAACATCTCCTACAACGACAGCCGCGGCGTCACCCGCGGCATCCACGCCGAGCCCTGGGACAAGTTCATCTCGGTGGCGCGCGGCTCGGTCTTCGGCGCCTGGGTGGACCTGCGCGAGGGCAGCGCCACCTACGGGAAGGTGTTCACCTGCACGCTCGACCCGAGTAGGGCCATCTACGTCCCGCGCGGCGTGGGCAACTCCTTCCAGGCCCTGGAGGACGGCACCGCCTACACCTACCTGGTGGACGCCCACTGGTCGCTGGAGCTCAAGAGGACCTACACCTTCGTGAACCTCGCCGACCCCGAGCTCGCCATCGAGTGGCCCATCCCTCTCGACGAGGCCACCGTCTCCGAGGCCGACCTCAACCACCCGATGCTCGCCGATGTCGTCCCCATGGCGCCGAAGCGCACCCTCGTCACCGGCTGCAACGGCCAGCTGGGCCATGCGGTCCGCGCGCTCGCCGAGGAGCGCGGCGTGGCCAAGGACTTCGACTTCTGCGACATCGACACCTTCGATATGTCAGACCCGGACGCCTACACACAGTACGACTGGTCGCTCTACGGCACCGTGATCAACTGCGGCGCCTACACCGCCGTGGATAGGGCGGAGACCGCCGAGGGCCGCGCGACCGCCTGGAAGGCCAACGCCACCGGGCCGGCCCTCCTCGCCCGCACATGCTCTGATCACGGGATCACCCTCGTCCACGTGTCCAGCGACTACGTCTTCGACGGCACCGCCGAGGTGCATGACGAGGGGGAGCCCCTCAGCCCGCTGTCCGTCTACGGCCAGACCAAGGCCGCCGGCGACATCGCCGTGGCCGGGTGCCCGCGCCACTACATCATGCGCTCCAGCTGGGTCATCGGCGAGGGCCGCAACTTCGTCAAGACGATGAAGGGCCTGTCCGACCGCGTCGCCGACCCCGAGGACGGGCTCGAGCAGGTCACGGTCGTTGACGACCAGCTGGGCCGCCTGACCTTCACGCGCGACATGGCCGAGGCCATCTTCCACGTGCTGGGGACGCACGCCCCCTACGGCACCTACGACTGCACCGGCTCCGGCACCGTCAAGTCCTGGGCCGATATCGCCCGCGCCGTCTTCGAGGCCGCCAACGGCAACGGGGACAGGGTCGTGCCGGTATCGACCGCCGACTACTACGCGAGCGCCGAGGGCCCCGTCGCCCCGCGCCCGGTCCACTCCGCGCTCGACCTGTCCAAGCTCGAGGCTGCCGGCTTCCACATGCCCGACTGGGAGGAAGAGCTGGGGGAGTACATCAAGACGCTCTAGCCGCTATTAACTTTTCGAGAGTAAAAGCCGCCGTTCTTTAACGGCGGCTTTTCTTGTTGGTGGCTATCTGCGCAGTGGTGCCAATAGTATTTTGCGGAAGATCTACCTCTCGCTTGGCATGGAAGTAGGGTGGCCGGGCTGGTCGTCGTAGGCGTATTTGCTGTACACGTTGACCTCCCACTGCTTTTTTTCGACCTTTGCTACAGAATCTAGGATGAAGCCGGTCGCAAGGCTCAGGCCGCACAGGAACATAAACGAGGCGGCGAGCACAGCGGTGGTGAAGCGCGGGACGAGGCCGGTCTGGAAATATTCGACAACGATGGGCATGCCCAGGGCGAGGCCGAATACCGCGAACAGAAGCGCAACGAGGCTGAAGAACTTCAGCGGGCGGTAGTCCTTGAACAGCGTGCCGATCATCGCAACGACTTTAATGCCGTCGCTCACGGTGTTGAGTTTGGACTCGGAACCCTCGGGACGGTCGCGGTACTCGATGGGCACATCTTTGATGCGCCAGCGGTGGTCGACGGCGTGGATCGAGAGCTCGGTTTCGATCTGAAAGCCCTCGGAAAGCACTGGGAAGGTTTTAACGAACGGGCGGCTCATGGCGCGGTAGCCTGTCATGACGTCATCGAAGCTGTAGCCATAGATCCACTTGATCATGGCGCGGACCAGATTATTGCCAAAGCCGTGGAAGGCACGCTTGTTCTCCTCGGCGTAGGTGCCGTTGGAAAGGCGATCGCCTACGGTCATGTCGGCCGTGCCGTTAAGGATGGGCTCGCAGAGGGCCTTGGCCGCCTCGGCGGGGTAGGTGTCGTCTCCGTCGACCATCAGGTAGCAATCGGCGTCGATATCGCGAAACATCTGGCGGCACACGTTGCCCTTTCCCTGACGGGGCTCAAAGCGGACTGTGGCGCCGTGCTCGGTGGCAATGCGTGAGGTATCGTCCGACGAGTTGTTGTCATAGACATAGACCGTCGCCTGCGGAAGTTCGCGGTGAAAGTCGTCGATGACTTTGCCGATCGTGAGCGCTTCGTTGTAGCAAGGGATGATGACGGCGATGGATTCAGAATTCACTTAATGCTCCTTATACATTCAATCCTAGAAAGTATAGCCGTTTGGGCCTGGCATCCTAAGATGTGGGTTAGTTCTCCAGTTTTGTTGCGCGAATCGTTTGCATGGCCGTCGGGTCTATACTGTTCGTTTGTCAACGATTACGAGTAAAGGAGTTGCATCCGTGTCGGATCAGACAAAGCAACAAGAAACTCGCAGTCTGCCTGCGACGTTTGCTAAGAACGAATTTGAGAAGGACGCGTTTATCCTTCGTCAGCTGGTTACCAAGGATTTTAAGATCAAGTATCGCCGTAGCGTTCTGGGCGTCGCATGGTCGGTGCTCAACCCGCTGCTGATGATGATCGTCATGGCCATCGTGTTCTCGACGATTTTTGGCCAGGGCCGCAATGGCTCAATGACGCCCGAGATGTACCCGCTGTACTTGATCGTGGGTAACATCACCTTTGCCGTCATGTCTGAGTCTACTAACCAGGCCCTGACGTCGATCGTGGGCGCTGCCCCTCTGCTCAAGAAGGTTAAGGTGCACCGCTGGGTTTTCCCGGTGCAGAAGGTGCTCTTCTCGCTGGTCAACTTTGCCTTCTCGCTGGTCGCCGTCGCCATCGTCATGCTGTGGTTCCGCGTTATGCCTTCTTGGCACCTGATTCTGTTGCCGGTCTGCCTGCTGCTGCTTATGTGCTTCTGCATGGGCCTGGGCATGATGCTCTCTGCCCTTACGGTCTTCTTCCGCGACGTTATGCATCTGTGGAGCGTCGTCATTACGGCGTGGACTTACATTACGCCCATCTTCTGGACGACTGACTATATTGCGCAAATGCCGCATCTCGTGCGTATCTTGATGTATGCGAACCCCATGTTCAACTACCTGCAGTTTATGCGCGATATCTTCCTGTTCCAGACTACGCCCTCGCTTATGACGTTTGGTATGTGCGTCGCTTGGGCGGTTCTTGCGCTTATTATTGGCTATACCGTGTTCCATAAGTCCGAGCGCAAATTTATCCTCTACATCTAAGGAGTGCTGTGATGACTGAATCTGTTGTTGATTACAGCGAGCAGCCTCTGGCTGTCGAGGTCGACGACGTCACCATGATCTTTAACATGGCGTCCGAGTCGCTGACCAACCTCAAGGAGTACTTCATTAAGCTTGCCAAGCACGAGCTGTTCTTTGAGGAGTTTAGGGCGCTTAAGCACATCTCGTTTGATATTCATCGCGGCGAGGTTGTGGGTCTGGTCGGCACCAATGGCTCCGGCAAGTCTACGATGCTCAAGATTATCGCTGGCGTTCTTGAGCCTAGCGAGGGCAGCGTTAAGGTGCACGGTAACATCGCGCCGCTGATTGAGCTTGGCGCCGGCTTTGACCCCGAGCTGACCGCCCGCGAGAACATCTATCTGAACGGCGCCCTGCTCGGCTATACCAAGGAGTTCATCGACGCCAACTTTGACGGCATTATCGAGTTCGCTGAGCTGCAGAACTTTGTCGATATGCCGCTTAAGAACTTCTCTTCGGGCATGGTGGCGCGTATCGCCTTTGCAATCGCGACGATTACCGAGCCCGATATTCTGATCGTTGACGAGACGCTGTCCGTCGGTGATGTGTTCTTCCAGCAAAAGTGTGAGGCCCGCATCCAGCACTTTATCCAGAGCGGCGACGTGACGGTTCTGTTCGTTTCGCACTCTATGGAGCAGGTTGAGCGCATCTGCCAGCGTGCCGTTTGGATTGAGAAGGGTGACCTTCGCATGGACGGCCCGGTCGATGAGGTCTGCAAGGCGTACCGCGAGCAGTTCAACTAGGTTATAATTACTTGCGCCTGACAGGCTTGTGTTTGCTTGGGCGTGCGGTTATTTGCTCCATTAGCTCAGTTGGATAGAGCAGGGGACTTCTAATCCCAAGGTCGACGGTTCGAATCCGCCATGGAGCACCATCGTTTATTAAGCCCAGACCGCTTGGTGGTCTGGGCTTTTTTCATCTTGTGTGTTGCTGGAGCCGAGCGCGAGCAAGCCGCTGCTGTTTGTTGGGGTTGGCATTTTACTTTTCGAGATGCTCTTTCAGCAGCTCCAACGCGTGGGCGTAGCCCTTCAGGCCCTCTCCGGTGATGGTGGCGAAGCAGGCCAGACGGGCGTAGCTCACCTGGCGGAAGTCTTCGCGGGTCTCGACTGCGCTAATGTGGACCTCCACAGCCGGGATGGCGACGGCTTTGAGCGCGTCCAGGATGGCCACGCTTGTGTGCGTGTAGGCGGCCGGGTTGATGACGATGCCGTCGACCTTTCCGTAAGCCTCCTGGATCTTGTCGACGATGCTGCCCTCGTGGTTAGACTGGAAGACCTCGACCTCGTCGAAGCCCTGTGCGGCACCCGCTTCCTGGCAGATCTGCACTAAGCGATCGTAGTTGTCGCTGCCGTAGATGCCTGGCTCGCGAATGCCGAGCATGTTGAGGTTGGGGCCGTTAATGACGAGTGCTTTCATGGTTGCTTCCTTTGCAGTTGAAAAACCACCACAAAGGTGCCTGCCCCCTTTGTGGTGGTTTTGGTTAGAGAGCGGGTGGGAGGGTGTCGAGGAGGGCATGGGCGGTGTTGGCGGCGCAGTCGCGTGAGTCGATGATGTAGTCGGCCCAGGCGCGGTAGCGCGGCATACGCTGCTCGGCCAGCTTGTCGATGCCGTCGCGCGCGGTGATGGGGCGGCCCTTGTGGGCGAGCTCGTCGAGCTTGCGGTTGAGCATCACGATTTGGCTGTTTTGGTGCAGCAGAGGGTAGTTCTCGTCGCGCGTAACCACGCCGCCGCCGGTGGAGAGCACCAAGCCGCTGCGCTTGGAGATGTCGGCCAGCGCTGCCGTCTCCTGCTCGCGGAAGGCCGCCTCGCCGCACTTGATGATAAAGTCGGCGCAGGGCATGCCCAGGCGCTCCTCGAGGGCGCGATCGAGATCGATGTGCTCGCGGCCCGTGAGCTGGGCGATCTGCTCGCCCACGCGGGTCTTGCCCGAGCCCGGCATGCCGATCAGCGCGATGTTCTGTTCGCGGCGTGACAGGCGCTCCGTTACGTCCAGGATCCTCTCGCGCGGGGTGGCTTTGCCGGTATAGCGCTCGACAGCTTGTGCCGCCTGGGCAACAAGCATAAGCAGGCCGCCGATGCAGGGGATGCCGCGGCGCTCGGCCTCGAGCATCAGGCCCGTGCGGGCGGGGTTGTAGACAATGTCGATGACGCCCTCGAGCGCATCGAGGCCTTCGAGCGTGCAAGGCGCGTCGGGGCAGTGGGGGAACATGCCGGCAGGCGTGCAGTTGACGAGCAGGGCGGCGTCGGACTGCTGCGCGATGTTGCTGTAGTTGACTTCGCTCGTGCGACCCACGGGTACGACGATGGCGCCCATGTCTCCCAGCACCATACTTGCCGTGGTGCCGGCGCCGCCGGTGGCACCGAGCACGAGGGCCTTCTTGCCGGCAACCTCAACGCCCAACTCCTCGACCAGGCACCGAAAACCAAAGTAGTCGGTGTTGTCGCCGCGCAGGCGACCGTCAGGTAGGCGTGTGATGGTGTTGACGTTGCCCATGCGCTCGGCCAGGGGACTCAACTCGTCCAGGTAGTCCATGACGGCGCGCTTGTAGGGGATGGTCACGTTGGTGCCCTCCCATTCGTCGCCGGTCATAAAGGCCTGGAGGTCCTCGGGCTCGCGCTCAAAGCGCACGTACTCAAGCCCCGCGAGCTCCTTGTAGATGGTCGGGGTGTAGCTGTGGCCCAGCACACGGCCCAGTACGCCGTAGGGACGGGTTGCGGCGGTATCGGTCATCTAGAGCACCTCCGTGTAGCTGCCAAAGTAGGTGAAGCTCTCGCACACGTCGTCGATGGAATCGAGCAGGTCGTCGAGGGCCTTGCTGCCAAAGGGGCAGTCCAGATCAAAGTAGAACATAAACTCAAAGTCGTGGCCGGGGATGGGGCGGCTCTCGAGTTTGATGAGGTTGATGTTGAGCGCGTAGAAGCGCTCGAGCACGCGATAGAGGGCACCCGGCTCATTGGCCGTGGTGATCATGAGCGAGGTACGGTTGGCACCGGGATAGACGCGTGGCTCGCGGCTGATGACGACAAAGCGTGTGTAGTTGTTGTCCGAGTCCTGGATGTTGGACTCCAGCACCTCCAGGCCATAGAGTGTCGCGCAGCTGCGCGATGCGATGGCGGCAACATCGGTGCGCCCGGAGCTGGCGACCATCTCGGCCGACATGGCGGTGTTGGGGTACTTGGTGGCGTGCAGGTCGTGGGACTCGATAAAGCCGGCACACTGGGCAATGGCTTGGCCGTGGCTGTAGACCTCGCGCACGTCGGCGAGCTTAGTGCCGGGCTTGACGAACAAGTTGTGGTCGATCTTGAGGCGAAGCGAGCGCACGATGTGGAAGTCGAACTGGGCGAGCAGGTCGTAGACGGCGTTGACCGAGCCGGCGGTGGAGTTCTCGATGGGCAGCACGCCAAACTCGCAGAAGCCGTCGCGCACAGCGCGCATAACGCCTTCGAAGGTCTCGAAAAACGCGATGTCGGGCACGTCGAAGAGTTTGCACGCGGCGATTTGGCTGTAGGCACCTTCGACGCCCTGGCAGGCGACGGTTGCCGTCTGGGGGAAGGGTGTGTCAAAGGCTGCGGCCATGGCATGGGCCTTTTGCGACACCGTGATGCCCTTGAGCTCGTTGATGTAGCGCTGCTGCTCGGCCTTGCTCATGCTCATGAGGAGACGGAACAGGGTGATGGTCTGCGCCTTGTAGCGCTCGGGCGCGCGGCTGGCGAGGTTGTTGAGCTTGGAGCGCTCACGGGCGGGGTCGAAGACGGCCTTGCCCATCTCGATTTTTGACTTGGCTACCTCGGTGGCAATGTCCATACGCTCGACAAAGCTGTTGAGGAGCGTGGTGTCGATGTCATCGATGGCCTGGCGAATATCGGCAAGGTCCATAGGGACCCCTTTCGTGAATGGTTGCCTGGGGTAGTTAATTTGGGACGGGGCTTTTTTAGCTACCCTTTGACTGTCGGCGAATTGATGGGTGCCAGGGCAAATATCAACTGGCATATGGGGGTAGCTAAAATAGCCCCGTCCCAAATTAACTACCCTTGGGGTGGGTGGACTAAAGCTGGGCGGCGTCCTCTAGGAGGGCGTCCCAAATCGCGAGGGCGGCGGCTGCTTCGGCTACAGGGACGGCGCGCGGGACGATGCAGGGATCGTGGCGACCGTGGACCGAGAGTTCGACATTTTCCATGGCGTCCATGTCTACGGTCTGCTGCTCGCGGCCAATGGAGGGCGTCGGCTTTACGGCCATGCGCCACATGACGGGCGCGCCGGTGGAGATGCCGCCCAGGATGCCGCCGGCGTTATTGGACTCGACCTCGATCTCGCCGGTCTCGGCATCGATGCGATACGGATCGTTGTTCTCGCTGCCGCGCATGGCGGCCACGGCAAAGCCCATGCCAAACTCCACGCCCTTTACAGCGGGAATGCCAAAGGCGATTTGCGCGATGCGGTTCTCGATGCCGTCGAACATGGGGTCGCCGATGCCCGCGGGAAGCCCGTAAATGCCGCACTCCACGATGCCGCCGATGCTGTCGAGCTCGTCGCGCGCGGCCAGAATCTCCTCGCGCATGCGGCCGGCTGCGGCGGCGTCAATGCACGGCAGATCGTTCGTAAGGATTGCCTTGCGGTCGGCCTCGCGATAGACCATATCGTCCATCGGCAGGTCGGAGATGCCGCCGATCTGCGCGACGTGCGCCATGACCTGAATGCCGCGGGCCTCAAGTGCCTGCAGCGCAATGCCGCCGGCGATGCATAAGGGGGCCGTTAGGCGGCCGGAAAAATGCCCGCCACCAGCGACATCGTGCATGTTGTGATACTTCACGCGCGCAGGGAAGTCCGCATGTCCGGGACGGGGCTTGCGGCGCAGCTCGGTGTAATCATTGGAGCGCGTGTTGGTGTTCTCGATAATCGCGGCGATGGGCGCGCCGGTGGTATGTCCATCGATCACACCGGCGATGATATGCGCGGCGTCGGCCTCGCGGCGTTTGGTTGCGGTCTCGTCGCGGCCGGGGGCGCGACGGTCGAGGAAGGTCTGCAGCTTCTCCTGGTCCACGGCGATGCCCGCCGGGATGCCATCGAGCGAGCAGCCGATAGCGGGGGAGTGCGATTGGCCGAAGATGCTTAAGTGCAAGACGTTGCCAAAGGTCGAGGACATGCTATTCCTCCTCGAGTGTGACCTTGCCGCCCAGCAGGCGGTAGTGGTCGAAAAAATCGGGATAGGACTTGTTGACGGCCTCGGCGCCGTGGATCACGACCTCGCCGGTGGCACGGCTCGCGGCGATGGCGGCCATCATGGCGATGCGGTGGTCGTTGTGCGAATCGACCTCGCCGCCGGTAAAGGCATCGACGCCCTTGATGATGAGGTCGTCGCCGGCAATACGCACCTGCGCGCCCAGCGCGGTGAGCTCGCGGGTGGTGGTGGCCAGGCGGTCGGATTCCTTGATACGCAGGCGGGCGCAATCGCGGATAAAGGTGCGGCCCTGTGCCAGCGAGGCCACGGCCGAGATAACGGGCACCAGGTCGGGAATGTCGTGGGCGCTCATCTCAAAGCCGGCGAGCTTGTCGGACTGCACGGTGGCGGCGTTGGTGGAGCGCACGATGCGGGCGCCAAAGCGCGAAAGCGCGGCAAGCACGTTGCGGTCGCCCTGTGCGGAGCTCAGGGACACGCCCTCGACGGTAATGGGGTCGGTGCCGATAGCGCCGGCACACAGCCAAAAGGCAGCGTTGGACCAGTCGCCCTCGACGGCCACGCTGCCGGGCGTGCGGTACGAGCCGCTGCTCACGCGGAAGTTCGTGACCTCGGGCTGGCCGTCCTTGGCCGGAATGCGCTCGACGTTGACCTCAACGCCAAAGGCCTTCATGGCCTGGATCGTTAGGTTGATGTAGGGGCGGCTCTCAATGAGGCCAGTCACCTGCACACAGGAGGGCTGGGCGAGCAACGGGGCTGCCAGCAGCAGGCCGGAGATATACTGCGAGCTTACGTTGCCCGGCAGCACAAAGGTGCCCGGGCGCATGCGTCCGCTTGTCTTGAGCGGAAAACCGCCCAGACCCTGTAGGTCGCAGCCGGCGGCGATAATCTCGTCCGAGAGCGGGGACAGCGGGCGGGCGCCAAGGCGGCCCTGGCCCACGAAGGTGGCATCCGCACCCAGCGCGCAGGCGACGGGCAACATAAAGCGGAGCGTGGAGCCGCTTTCGCCGCAGTCGAGCGTGCCGCCGGCAAGGGCCTTGAGCAGGCCAAACTCAACACTCTTCATAGTGGGATGGACCTGGAAGCCATCCTCGACGGTCTCGATGCGAGCGCCCAGTGCCGTAAGGCAACGCACCGTAGCCTCGATGTCGGCGCAGGTGGTGTTGCAGGTAACGTGCGTCTCGCCGTTGGCAAGCGCGGCGCAGATGATGAGGCGATGCGCCATCGACTTGGACGCGATGGCGGGAACGGTGCCCTTAAGCGGGGACGGGGTGATGCGGGCTAGCATGCGAATGCGTCTCCCTTCTGGCCGAGGCCCTCGGCAATGAGTTCGTGGAAAGTGGAAAGCGGCGTGCGGTCGATGCTGCAGCGGCCGATGCCGTGCGGAATCACCAGGTCGATGGTGTCGCCCGCGCGCTTCTTGTCGTGGAGCGCCTCGGCAAAAACGGCATCGGCATCTAGGTCGCAGCGGGTCTTGAGGCCATGGCGGGCGCAGAGCTCCTCGATACGACCGGGCAGTGCAGCATCGCAAATGCCGTGCAGAGCCGCGGCGCGCGTGATGATGCCCATGCCGATCGACACGCAGTTGCCGTGTCCGAGCTCAAAGTGCTCGCAGGCCTCGACGGCGTGTCCGGCGCTGTGTCCAAAGTTGAGGAGCTTGCGCTGGTTGATCTCGCGCTCGTCGGCAACGACCACGGCGCGCTTGATGTCGATATTGCGGGCGATGATGAGCGCTACGCGCGCCACATCGCGGTTGAGCAGCTCCAGCGTGAGTGGGGTCTTCTCCAGCTCGGCGAAAAGCTCCGGGTCGGCGATCACGGCGTGCTTGACGACCTCGCCGCAGCCGTCGGCGAACTGCTCGGGCGTGAGGGTGGCCAGGCACCCCACGTCGGCGATAACCACGCTCGGCTGCCAAAAGGCGCCGGCCAAGTTCTTGCCTGCAGCCAGGTCGATGGCGGTCTTGCCACCCACCGACGAATCCACCATGGCGAGCAGGCTCGTCGGGATCTGCACAAACTTGCAGCCGCGCATGTAGGTGGCGGCCACAAAGCCCGCCACGTCGCCCACGACGCCGCCACCGAGTGCCACGATCACGTCGGAGCGCGAAAGCTCGTGCTCTGCCACAAACTCCATAATGGCAACATAGGTTTCGGCGCGCTTATGGGCCTCTCCGGCCTCGAAGGTGCAGATGCTCACCTCGTAGCCTGACGCCTCCAGGCTCTGCTTAACGGGCATCTGGTAGAGCGGGCCCACGTTGGTGTCCGTCACGATGACGGCCTTGGTACCGCCGGCAGTGGCGCGCACGAGTGGTCCCGCCTGCTCCAGCAAAAACGTGCCAACATGCACCTGGTAGGGGCGTGCAGTGTCGATATCGATGGTAATCGCCATAAGCTTCGGTCCTTTCGACCTGGCGTGATAGGTGGTCTAGTGGGAGGTCTCGTCGTCGAGCGCGCGCTTAATGCGGTCGCCCTCGGCAAGGAGATTCTCCAGATAGCGCTGGTCGCGGTCCTTGAGCGCACGGCTGTAGGCGCCGAGCGATTCGATCAGATGGTCGATCTCGTAGGCGAGCGCGTCGGCGTCGTCGATCATGAGCTCGGACCACATTTGCGGGTTGAGGTGCGCCACGCGGGTGAGATCGCGGTAGCTACCGGCCGAAAAGCCGTGGTGGACCTGGGCGGTGGGGCTTTTGACGTAGGCGTTGGATACCACGTGCGCAAGCTGGCTCGTAAACGCGATGACGCGGTCGTGCTCGGCGGCGCTGGTCACGCTGAACTTGCCAAAGCCCAAGGGGCGCACCATCTCGCGCACCTGGCCCAAAAGCTCCAGCTTGAGCGCATCGTCTACCGCGGGCGGTACGAGCACCAGCGGGGCGCCCTGGAACAGGTCGGCACGAGAGTTAGCGTAGCCCGAGAACTGGGTGCCCGCCATGGGGTGCGCGCCCACAAAGTAAAAGCCGTGCTCGCGGGCAAGCTCAAAGGCGCGCTCGCACACGATGCCCTTGACGCCCACCGTGTCGATCACCACGGGGCCCATGATGGCCTCGGTGTCGGTGGCGTCGGCGAGTGCCCGGGCATGCGCCTCGAGCCACTCGATGCAGGCCTCGGGGTAGCAGGCAAGGACGATGATGTCGCATTCGCCGAGTGTCTCGTCGTTGAGCTCTCCGGCGACAGTGCCCATGCTGGCGGCCGTCATGACATCATCATCGGGGTCCCAGGCCAGCACGCGGACGCCCGTCTGCGCATAGCCGCGGGCAAAGCTGCCGCCGATGAGGCCCAGGCCCACGATGCCCGCGCATTTGGGACCGCCCTGGTTAACGCGCGCGTTTCTCACCGTACCCATGGGCTACTCCATGGTCTCTTGGCAGACGACCTCGCGGATGGCGCGAATGCGGCGCATGGCGTCGTCGAACTGGTCGGGGGTGAGGGCCTGAGCGCCGTCGGACCATGCGCGGCTGGGCTCGTCGTGGACCTCGATCTCCAGGCCGTTGGCGCCGCAGGCGGTCGCGGCGAGCGCCATGGGCTCAACGTAGCGGGTGTAGCCGGTGGCGTGGCTGGGGTCGGCGACGACGGGCAGGTGCGACAGGTGGTGCAGCACCGGCACGGCGTTGAGGTCGAAGGTGTTGCGGGTGCGGGTCTCGAAGGTGCGGATGCCGCGCTCGCACAGGATAACGTTGTCGTTGCCCTCGCTCATGATGTACTCGGCGGCCATGAGCAGCTCGTCGATCGTGCCGGACATGCCGCGCTTGAGCAGAATCGGGGTCTGGGTCTTGCCGACCTCCTTGAGCAGGGGGAAGTTCTGGGCGTTGCGGGCGCCGATTTGCATGACGTCAATCTTCTTGTCAAGGAAGACCTGCACGTCGCGTGGGTCCATGATCTCGGTGACGATCGGCATGTCGAGCTCGGCGGATGCCTCGCACAGCAGGTCCAGGCCGGCGGGACCCATGCCCTGGTAGGCGTACGGGGAGGTGCGGGGCTTGTAGGCACCGCCGCGCAGCATCGTGGCGCCGGCGGTCTTCACGCGGCGGGCGATGCGGATGAGGTTCTCGCCCTCGACGGAGCAGGGGCCGGCGATGACCTGGAACTGGTCACCGCCGATTTTGACGCCGTGGCCGCAGTCGATGACGGAGTCCTCGGGGTGGAACTTGCGGTTGGCACGCTTGAACGGCTCGGAGACGCGCTGCACGCGCTCGACGACGTCCATGGACTCGAGCAGGAACGGGTCGATCTTGGTCGTGTCGCCCACCAGGCCGATGATGGTCTCATTCTCGCCGCGCGAGACATCGGTCTTCAGGCCCTTTTTCTCAATCCAGCTGACGATATGGCCGACGGCCTCGTCGCTGGCGCTCTGCTTTAAAATTGCAATCATGGTGTGCCTCTCACCTCGATGGATAACTTTTGCAAAAACGGCCCGCATCGCGAGCCGTGTATATGGTGCATGTGAGTTTATACTATCTGACTCGCTTTTGCCTTCTAAAGTGGGCCGTTGCGCCTCGTCTCCCACGGAATTGCAAAGCTTTTTCTTTTATTTTGATAGCCCGTGGCGCACTTGGGTATAATGCCAAACGTTGGCCCTATTAGCTCAGGGGATTAGAGCGTCTGCCTCCGGAGCAGAAGGCCGTTGGTTCGAATCCAACATGGGGCACCATTCCAATTTTGCTCGAACCCGCTGGATGTCCAATCTGGCGGGTTCGCCCTTTTTATCGTAGTTCAGCGTGACCAGTATCTCGTCCTCCGAGACGACCGCCTGCCACACGAATGCCTTCAGCAGCGTCGCGTCGTCGAGTGCCGTCCCGCACTGCAGGAAGTCGGCGAAGCGCTCCGGGTCTATCCTCTCGTCCGTGATGGCCTCGAGGTCGTACCTCGCTCGCGCCTGCTGCTCCTCGAGCTCGGCTATGCGCTCGTTCACGCCCGGTGCTATCACGCCCTGCTCGATGGCGTTGAGGATGTTCCTCAGGCCCCTCTCGGCGGCCCTGAGCGAGTCCTCGGCCTGCCTGCGACGCGCCCGCACCTCGGCCGTGTCCGCGCGCTCCGCTACCATGTTGGCTATCTGCAGCGCCTCGCCGCGGTCGCCGAGCAGCCCGCGCAGCGCCGAGGCTATGGAGCCCTCGAGCTCCTCGCGCCTGATGTTGCGGACGCACGACCCCGGGCAGCTGTAGTACTCGTACTTCACGTTGTTGCGGCCCCTGCCGCTCACGCCCTGCAGGTTCCTGCCGCATTCCGCGCACAGCGCCGTCCCCGCGAGGGCGAAGTCGCCCCAGTTCTCGCTCGAGCGCTGCTTGCGGCACTTGATTCCCTGGACCTCCATGAACGTCACCTCGTCCACTATCGCCGGCATCCCGCCCTCGCGGACGATGCCTCCCCACTCGTACCTTCCCGTGTACCTGCGGTCACGCAGCATCTGCTGCACCATTGCTTGGCCGCACGGGTTGCCCTTGCGCGTCCTGAGGCCGCGCCGCGCGAACTCGCGCGCTATCGCGTTCATGGACATGCGCTCCAGCCTCAGCGCGAAGGCCTCGCGCACCCACGCCGCCTGCGCCTCGTCGACCTCGTACTCGTCGTCCTCGTTCCTGCGGTATCCGAAGATGCGCACGCCGTTGGTCTTGCACTTGAGGGCGTTGCCCTCCATTCCGCGCTTGGTCCTGATGGCGGTCTTCCTCGACTCGCAGGCGGCGAGCCCCTCGAGCAGCTTCTCGTAGATGATGCCCTCCGGGCTGTCGGGTATCTGCTCGAGCGCCGAGACCAGCTTGACGCCGTGCGTGGCGAGCTCGCGCTTGTATATCGGCGCGTCGTACTCGCCGCGGCTGAATCTATCCATCATGTAGACGAGGACGATCTCGCTCTCGCCGGCGTTGGCTATCATCCGTTGGAACTCGGGGCGGTCGTCGGTGCGACCCGACACGGCGCGGTCGCAGTACTCCGCCGCGACCTCGTAGCCCTCGCGCGCGCACCACTCGCGGCAGACGCGCAGCTGATCCTCGATCGAGGCCTCGCGCTGCCTGTTGCACGAGAACCTCGCGTATATCACTGCCTTCTTTGGCATAATGTAGAAGCCCCCTCAAGTTGTGAGTTTGCAAAGATGCTTGGGCGGTTGGATGCCCCGTCGGCTAAAGCGGTACCAGCGCTGCCGACGGGGCTCTTTTTATATATATGCGCCATAAGGTGCGACGCAAATGCTGTAACTGTCGCTAATGGTGAAGCCGCGCGCGTAATCGCGGCACGGTGGCATAGAGAAAGCCCGGTATGTCCGATTGAACATGAAGTCGTGCTCCTCCATTTTCTTCGCGCTTATAGTGCCAAGCAAGGTACCGTCCTCGTCTAGTATTACAGCGGCTCCATCCTCAACTTCCCAATGCGGTGGCATGTTCCTCTTCGTTTGCCGCTTAAGTTTGACCGAAAACGGTGCGAATGGCTGGTGAGTGGACAAAGCGTCTTCAAATGCCGTATAGCTGTGGGTGTATAGGCAGTCACTCGCTAGCGCCCAGAGGGCGAACGGCACGTCCATTGGCGGCTGTCCAGCTCCCTGCTGAGCCTTTGCCGCCGTTTTGCTCATTGACTTTTTAAAAAGTCCCATAAAGCTATTCACCGTCCTCGTATGATTCCGCGCGCTCGAGTAGCTCGTCGACCGTGATACCCATCGCGTGCGCGATCTTGTAAACAATGCTTGCCTTGGGATCTTTTATCTTCCCACTGAAAATCTGGGAGACGTGGGCGTCGGATAACCCAGAAGCCCTGCAAACGTCGGCCTGCTTCATGCCGCGCTCGCCAAGATAGTCAATCAATGCGCGTGAGAGCTGCATTTGTAGCTCCTCTCCATCTAAAGACTGTACGAATAAATCCTAACAGAAATTAGGAAAACTTCAACATTCTATTGATTCCTAATGTGCATTAGGTTACTGTATCCAATGTACCTAATGTAGATTAGGAAGGAGGTACGGATGAACAGCCTTCAAGGACTGGTGGCGGCCCGAGTTGCGGAGCTGAACATTACTAAGCAGAGTCTTGCCGACGCTGTCGGGGTATCGCTCGTCACCTTCAACAAGAAGGTATGCGGCGAGTCTGACATCACCATCACAGAGGCACGAAAGCTCGCAAAGGCTATCGAGGTGAGCAGCGATGAAGTCTGCCGACTCGCGCCATAGCGAAAGTAAGCCCAAGACCCCGCGCGAGATAGCGCTCGACACCATGTGCTCGACGCTTCGGGCGGCGTACCGGGAATGGGAGAGGAAGGAGGGGAGCAAGAGACAGTGAGGCAATGGTCGACACGTGAGATCCGGTACCTGAAAGAACACGCCGGCGACGGCGCCAAGGAGATAGCCAAGGCGCTCGGACGGACTACCGAGGCCGTGAAGCTCCAGGCGAGGAAGTGCGGCATATCGCTCCGGCAGCGCTGGATGTGCCCGAAGTGCGGGCGCATGACGTTCAAGCCGCTGAACAAGGCGAACGGCTGGTGCGCGGAGTGCACGAAGGAGGGCCACGTGGCAGACCTCAGGGAGCAGGCCAGCGCGATGCGCGAGGAGGCTGCGAGGTCCAAGCGGAACGACCGCGAGCGGCAGAGGTGCTACAGCGCCAAGAGCCGCGCGAAAAAGTCCCAAAAATATAGACCCTAAAAAACACCCTAGCCCTGACCTGCGGAAATATCAGAAGGGAACACAAGATGTACACATACAAAGAAGCGAGCGCCCCCAGCTACCAACTTGTGAGCACTCGCCGAAACAGCCCCAGACATGAGGCTCAGACCATCATAGCACCCAAGTCATACCGACCGACCGTCCGCGAGCAGCTCGACTCCGATGCGTTCAGGGCGGGGGCCATGGTCGGCTTCATCGCCGCCGCGGTCCTGTTCGCGGCGATCCTGACCGTCTTCGTCCTCCCGACGATGGGCGGCGCGGTCCAGGCTGCCAAGGCCGCATGCGCTGCGGGGGCCGTCAATGCGTAACGACGAGAGATACCGCCAGAAGCCGATGAGCAACCAGCTCGAGATATTCGGCCTCGGCGCGGACGGCGAGCAGGACATGGCCGAGGCGCGCACATGGATAGGCGAGCACCCGCGGGCGTGGGACTTCATGGTCGAGCAGGCCACCCGCCTCAACCGCAAGGGCTACGTCTCGATCAACTACCTCATCCACATGGTGCGCAACGAGCTGCACGTCGGCGTGAAGAACGGCCTCGCGCCGAGCCTCGCCCGCATCATGGAGGCGCGCTACCCGCACCTGAGGCACGCATTCAACAAGCACCGCTCCAAGAGCGACGGGTTCGTCGATGAGTAGGAGCAAGAGGACCGCCATGGACGCGGGCACGAGGTTCGAGCGCCTGGTCGCCGACTACCTGGCCGGGAGGCTGGGGGCCGACATCGACAGGCAGGTCAAGACCGGTTCCAAGGACACGGGCGACATCCGCGGCGTGTCGATGGCCGGGCGGGGCATCGCAATCGAGTGCAAGGACTACCAGGGAAGGCACGAGCTGCCCAAGTGGCTGCGCGAGGCGGAAACCGAGCGCAGGAACCGCGGGGCCGACTACGGCGTTGTCGTCTGGAAGCGCCGCGGGACCGCCATCCCCGGCGAGCAGTTCGTGACCATGACATTGGAGACGTTCGCGGCGATGCTCGCGGGCGCAGACGGAGAGGAATAGCAATGGAGAGCACAAACATACCGGTGGAGATCGAGGCCAAGTTCAAGCAGGCCACCGTGAAGGGCGGCGTCGCCGTCCTTCAGTTCGAGGTCGACACGGAGGACAGCGCGGCGTTCGACGCCATCCGCAAGAGCGGCGAGGAGGTCTGGCTGTCCATCCAGAGCAAGCAGCCGCAGATCCTGTTCGTGAGCCACGACGGGGAGGTGACCGAGTGATGTCCGAGAAGAACGGGGCCGAGGAGGTCGTCGCCGAGGTCATCGAGGAGCAGGGGGCGTCCGACCTCGTCGTCACGTACTCGCCGTCCGTCATCAGCGCCAACTTCGACGCGCTGGAGGCCCACGTCCGCGCGAAGGTCGCGGACTACGAGGGCGCCAAGTACGACTTGACCAAGGACGACTCCATCAAGGAGGCGAAGCACGACCGCTCCTACCTCAATGGGCTCAAGTCCGAGATAGAGGAGCGCCGAAAGGCCGTGAAGCGCGAGTACAACAAGCCGCTCGCCGCCTTCGAGAAGCGCTGCAAGGAGATCACATCCATCATCGACGGCGCGTCGGACGGCATCAAGGCGCAGCTCGACGAGGCGGAGGAGAGGCGCAAGGCGGGCGCGAGGGCCGCACTCGAGGCCCACTACAGGGAGTTCGCGGAGCTCCTCTCGCCGGTCGTGCCCTACGAGCGCCTGCACGACGACAGATGGCTCAACAAGTCATTCGGCGAGGCGAAGGCCAAGAAGGCCCTCGAGGACAAGGTCTCAGCCGTCGCGCGCGACTGGGACACGCTCAAGGCCCAGCGCGACTCCATGGCCCACTACGAGGTCGCCGAGCGCGAGCTGTTCCGCACGCTCGACCTTGGCTCGGCGCTCAACGCCGCCCGCGCCGCCGACGAGGAGGACGCCCGCATCGCCGCCATGCGCGAGGCGGTCGAGCCCGAGCCCGCGCCGCGTCCCGCGACGAGGCGCCAGGCGGAACCCGCCGCCGCGGCGCGCCCCGAGCTGCACTGCGCGTGGACGGTCGAGATCCCGTCCGCGACCCGCTCGCAGATGGAGCTGCTCGCCGCGGCGCTGCGCGAGCGCGGCATCACCGGCACCATCAAGTGCAAGGGGGTGTGCTAGATGGCCGACGAGGAGATGACGCTCTCCCAGGCGATAGCCAAGGTGCAGCGCTCCGTGACAGTCCCCAAGGCGCGCTACAACGCATTCGGGAAGTTCAGCTACCGCTCGTTCGAGGACATCGTCGCCGCGCTCAAGGAGCCCTGCAAGGAGGCTGGCGTGGCGTTCACGCTCCAGGACGGCATCTGCAAGGTGGGCGACCGCTACTACGTCGAGGCGACGTGCACGCTGTTCTTCGAGGACGGGCACGGCGATACGAGGGAGTTCAAGGCCTACGCCCGCGAGGCGGAGCACAAGAGCGGCTCCGACGACGCGCAGGTGACCGGGATGGCGTCGAGCTACGCGCGCAAGTACGCGCTCTGCGGGCTGTTCGCCATCGACGGGCAGAGCGATCCGGACGCGCTCTCGGACAAGCCCGAGAAGGAGCCGCCCGAGAGCGGCGGGTTCACGGCGAAGTGCAAGGCCTGCGGCACGGCCTACACCTTCGAGTCGAAAGAGCAGTACGAGGAGTTCAAGAAGCACCCCGGCTGCTGCGCCACGCCGACGTGGCGCGTCCTGTAGGCCATGCAGGACATGTACGCGCAGCGCGAGGAGCTGTTCGAGCGCCTCATGGCGGAGCTGGACACGCTCAGGCGGACGGGCCAGCAGTACGCCGAGAACGAGGCCGACTACCGCAAGGCCCTGCGCATCGCCATCCTCGAGGAGCGCTCCAAGGGCACGCCGGTGACCATCATCGGCGACCTGTGCCGGGGGCGCGAGGAGATAGCCGAGAAGAAGCAGCTGCGCGACTGCGCCGAAGCTCTCTACAAGGCATCGAGCGAGGCGATCATGGCCCTCAAGCTGCGAATCAAGACCGTAGACGCCGACATCCAGAGGACATGGACGAGCGGCGGAGAGGAGACATACAGATGAGCATCAACAGAGTGGTGGTGTCGGGCAATCTGACCCGAGACCCCGAGCTACGCGTCACGCCGGGCGGCACGCAGGTGCTGGGCTTCGGCGTGGCCGTCAACGACCGCCGCCGCAACCAGCAGACGGGGGAGTGGGAGGACTACCCCAACTTCATCGACTGCACCATGTTCGGCAACCGCGCCGAGGCGCTCTCGCGCATCCTGCACAAGGGCATGAAGGTCGCCATCGAGGGGAAGCTGCGCTACAGCTCCTGGGAGGACAAGAACGGGGGCGGCAGGCGCTCGAAGGTCGAGATCATCCCCGACGAGGTCGTCCTCATGAGTCTGAACCCCAACGGCCAGCAGGCCTCGCAACAGTACGCGCCGCAGGGATACCAGCAGCAGTACGCGCCGCAGCAGGCGCCGCAAACCGCCCCGCAGGCGTATGTCCCGCAACCGGCGCCCCAGCAGCCCGCGCCGCAGTGGAGCGCCCAGCAGGCCTACCAGCAGGCCCCGCAGGCGGCTCCGCAGCGACCCCAGTAGGCACCGCAGGCCGCCCCGCAGCCGGCACCCGCCAAGCAGCAGCTGGACGTGTACGACGAGGACATCCCGTTCTGATGGGGCGCGTACCCGACATCATCCGCGACCACTGGGAGGCGGCCCTTTTCGCCACCTCCTTCTCCGCGGGTTTCCTGTTCTTCTCTTCGCTTCTATGGGGGTGGTTCTGATGGCATTCACCGTGTTCGACAGCTTCGCCGAGGTCTACGACGACTTCGACGAGAGCGACACCGAGGACATGCGCGACCGCGCGGTGCTCGCCGACGCGATCATGATGTACGGCCTGCACGGAGTCGAACCCGACCTCCCGAAGCACCTGCGCCGCGTGTTCAAGGCCATGAAGAACGCCATCGACAACTCTAAGGACGCGCGCGGCAGGGGCGGGAAGGGCGGCCGACCACGCAAGAAACCGACTGTCGACAAACCCGAATCGCAGGTTTCCGAAAGTGAAAACCTAGGTTTTCCAAACGTGAAACCAGTTTCCGACAAACCTGAAACGCAGGTTTCCGAAAGTGAAAACCCTAACCTAACCTACCCTAGCCTGTCCTGTACTGAACTGGTCTGTGATGAGGGCGATGCCCCAGCCGCGCCGCCCGAGTTCGAGCCGCCGTCGCTGGAGGAGGCCCGCGGTTACTTCGGCGCCAACTGCCTGAACGGCGACCCGGACGCCTTCTGGGCCTTTTTCGAGTCGCAGGGCTGGGTCAAGAGCAACGGCCAGCCGGTGAGCAACTGGGGCGCCCTGGCACTCGACTGGTCCAGACGCCAGAAGCGCATCGACGCCGACGACCGTGCGAGGGGCAAGCCGACCGCCTCGGAGGTCGAGGCCGCGACGTTCAGGCCCGCGAGGACGCCCGAGGAGGCGCTGGCCGAGCAGGAGCGCCGGTGGGCCGCCGAGCACCCGGGCATCGACCCGGGCAAGGTCGAGGCCCCGCGGGGCACGACCGCGAGCAGGGACCAGTTCGGGCTGTACCAGGACGCGCAGAGGCTGCTGGCCGCCCGCGCCGCGTGCGAGGGGGGGCTCTCATGATCCTCGACGCGGGCCTGCTGAGGGGATGGCCGAAGGAGCGCGCCGAGCTGTACGGCAAGCCCCACCTCGGGGCGAGGTACACGCACGACACGGCATATGAGCCGACGCAGGCCCGGTGCGCGGTGTGCGGAAGGCGCGCCTCCAACTGCCACCACGTCGCCCGCAGGTCGTGGGGGAAGACGTTCAGGCTTGTCACGCCCAACGGGGTGTGGGAGCTGCGCAGCCCGCTGTTCGCCCTATGCGGCTCCGGCACGACCAGGTGCCACGGGAAGTTCCACGACGGCGGCCTCAGGGCCGAGTGGGTATGGCGCACCGGGGCGGCCGAGGAGGCATGGTGGTCCGGCACACTGCTCAGGGAGTACCCGCCGCACAGCCCCGACCTCTACATGTTCGGCTACTGGGCCATCACCGACCGATACGGAAACGAGATCATCCGAGAGGTGAAATGACGATGGAGATCACCAACTGCGAGCAGTACGTGCTCGCCGAGCTCGACTACGAGCAGCGCCGCAACGAGCGCCTCGTGGCCGAGAACAACAAGCTGGCCAAGCAGCTCGACGCCATGACCAAGATGGCCAACGGCTACCGACAGATCATCAACCGGCCCAAGACGCCCATTGAGGAACTGGCCGACGAGGTCATGCGCGAGGAGATGCTGACCCGCTTCACCTACGCCGAGGTCACGGACGTCAAGAGCGCGTTCAGCGGAAGGCTGCTCGACTTCGACGAATGGTGCCACGATGCGATGCGATATGTGGCGCTGGCGGACGACGTCGGCGAGGAGGAGTTCATCCGGTTCATGCGCCGGGACCTCAAGAGGATTTACGACAAGAAGGTGGCCAGGAGTGTCGAATAGAGGCCGCCGTGCCCGACAAGAGCGGCAGGGCGGGCCGATGAATGACGAGAAGGCCATCGCCGCGGCCATCCACGCCGGGCTCCAGAGCGACGACGTGACCGACCTGTACACGGGCGACTGCAGGGGCTGCGGCGAGTGCTGCTCGCGCTTCCTGCCCGTGAGCCCGTTCGACCGGGTGCGCCTCGAGGCGTACGTGCGCCGGAACGGAATCGAGCCCGCCGAGCCCAGGGCGGAGTACGACCTGCTGTGCCCGTACCTGACGGACGGGGGAGAGTGCGCGGTCTACGCCGCGAGGCCCGAGATCTGCCGGGCGTACCGGTGCGACAGGCACAAGAGGGGCGAGCTGGGCATATTCTTCGGCGCTGAGTGCGCCGAGGTGACCGACATGCGCGCGCTCGCGGAATCCATGGCCGGCGACGTCTATGGATGCGAATAGGAACCGAATGGAAGGAATACAGATGACCGACGAGAAGAAGACCGGCGAGACGTCCGAGACGCCATACCCCGGGACGCTTAGCTGGGCGGCGACGCGGTTGCTAGAGGCAATCGGCGAGGCCGCGAAGGTCGTAGCCGAGATGCTGTGGGAGAGCATCACACGCGTGTTCAGAGACGCCAGCCGGCTCATGAGGAAGCTCGCGAAGGCGCTCGATCCGAAGTCGCAGCGCCGTCGCCGCCGCGCGCTCGCCCGCTCGCGCCGCAACAACCTGTACCTGAAGAGCATCGGGAGGTGCCGGTGATGGGCGGCAAATACAGGAAGGAGCAGGGGAATGGCTAGGAACGTCTACGGCGGCTACTGCCGCGAGTGCGGCAGGTGGACGCCTCCCGGGTTCGGACACTTCGAGCGCTACCGGGGCGGATGGCGCGTCCACTGCGTCGGGTGTGCGAGCGGTCGGAAGCTGCCGCCCGAGGGAGACCAGGCGGCGCAGGACATGCGGCGCCACGTCAGGAACATGGTGAACGACGGAAGGTACGGGAAGAGGGGATACAGATGACGGGGAACGAGAGACCGGACATCTATGCGGACGGACTCCGGGAGGAGCGCTGCGAGAACTGCCTGCACTGCTGCGCGACGGTGCTGCGCACCGTCCACGGCGTGGAGCGCACGGAGTACGAGTGCGAGCGGCGCCCGGAGTTCGTTCACAGGACGCAGGCGGAGGCCGTATGCAACTACTGGGAGGCGCGATGAGTGTAATCGACTGGAACATGGAGGCCCGGAACATCCTCAAGGCCGTGAGGGCCGTCGGGTGTACCTCGAGGGCATGAGCGCGACCCTGTGGCGGCTCGCGGGGCCGGAGATCGCCGACGAGGCGATAGTCGACTACGACAGGAGCGTGGCGGACATCGCCGCGCTCCTGGGACTGGAGGAGAGGGACTATGACTGACGGCTACCTGCTCAACCTGCGGACGTTCCGCGAGGTGAGGGACGACAAGGCGCAGGCCCTCAAGCCGCTCGAGGAGGCCGCTGAGATTTACGGCGCGTGGCAGGAGCTGACCATCCACGATGGGATGACGCCTGATGCCGACGCGCGTAGGGCGATGCTGCGCGACTACGTCATCGACGAGTGCGTGGAAACCATCCAGGCGGCCGTCAACATGCTCGCGGCGCTCACCGTCGAGCAGGGTGAGATCGACATGGCCATCGACCGGATGGACGCCCGCAACGACATGCGCGGCAGGTTCTAGAAAGGAAGAGCAATGGCGAATATCGAGTTACCAAAAGATGCCGAGGGCCGCGAGATTCCGCTGGACACCAAGGTGCTGTACAACGACAGAGGCGTCGGGTACGAGGTGAACAGGTTCACGTTCGGGGTCGATGTGATCACACACGAGGTCGAATGGACAGCCTGTTCCTACGGGACTGGGGACATGGTGTACCACTTATCTGTCAGCTCCATGCACCTAGAGAGGCCGGACAGCCTCAAGCGGCTCGCGGAAGACCTCAACCGTGCGTGGAATGTGCACGGCAAAGGCTACAGGGACATGCCGTGCCACTACGACAAGGACCGTGGCGAGTACTGCAACGATTGTCGGCTGTGCAGCCACGGGAAGATGGATTGCCTCGATGCCATGATGGCCGACATCGTATCGCGTGTGAACCGTCTGGCCGGTGATTCCGAATGATTGAGCTACCGAAAGACGCGGAAGGTCGAGAGATTCCGCTAGATACAAAGGTGCTGTACGGCGATGGCGGCACGGCCCGAAACATCGTGTACTGGGTGTTCACGACCGATTCTGACCTAGAGAAAGAGTGGAGGAACTGCTGGCGCGCGGTCACGGACGCGGGCAGGAAACTCGACCCCGAGCTCATGCACCTCACCGAACCCGACAGCTGGGAGAAGCTGGAAGAGGACTTGGACAAAGCTGCGCACGCGAGATACGTACTGTGCACTTATTTCGGTAAAGAACCTCACGATTGCGACTTTTGCAAGGCTAACGGCATCTGTGATTGTAGGACGGTCGTAATGCGCGACATTGCATCCCGCATCCGCAAGCTGAGTGGTGAGGACCGATGACTTTGCACACACTCAAGATTCAGATGAAGTACGCCGATGCCGTCCTGAGCGGCGAGAAGTCGTTCGAGGTGAGAAAAAACGACCGCGGTTTCAAGCCGGGAGACGAAATCGTGTTCATCGTCGTCAACGACAGCGGATATCAAATCGGCGACGCCGCCAGGCACCCTCTCAACGGGATTGCCTACAGGATCAACTACGTGCTCGACGACTTCGAGGGCCTCGCCCAGAAATACGTGGCGCTGGCCATATCAAAGGTGGACGAATGATTACCGATGAAAAGCGCCGCGAGGCGGCGGCGAAGGAGGTCTAGCTATGGCATACAGCGACTACGGCGCGTTCGTGTACCTCAATGGCGAGCGCAGAACCGATAAGGAGGACGTAGGCGTATACGACACCGACGAGGCTTCCCTGCCTACTGGACTCCGCGTGTTCGCGAACATCATGAAACGGGATGGCGGCGGCGAGTGGTTCGAGTTCTCGCACCACGGAGTCATGGGAGACGGCAGCGTCCGCGTCGGGTGCTACAAGCAGTATTGGCCGGAGGTCTACGAGTGGGAGGACGGCAAGGACAAGCCGACCAAATACACGTTCGATGACCTTTCCCGCAAGTTCGGGTGGAACGATTACGAGGAGTACGACAACACGAGGTACGCCGCCGACAAGTACGACAAGGAGTTTGACTTCCTTGGATGGCACTTCCGCTTCTGGGGCGACGATACCGGCGGTACTCCGAGGTACGGGGCGACCATGAGCCGCGACGGAGAGACCTGGGAGTGCGACTACGACTGTATGTTTGGAGCTGGTTTTGATGACATTCACTAGCGACGAGCGCCGCGAGGTAGCCCAGAAGCTACGCGAGAAAAAGAAGGAATTCTTCGGCGAACGCAGCTGGTTCCCGCAGGACCTGATTCTCTACCAGAGCATGTATCTCACGGCCATCGACGAGTGTCTGCCGGACGGCGAGTGCGGATTCGACGTCCTAGCCGACCTTATCGACCGAGGCGAGTGCGAGAACGTCTACGACGGGAGCGTCCAGGACTCATGCGACAACGGCTTCGAGTGCTCGGTCTGCGGCTGCAAGGTCGAGGACGAGGAACACTACCGCGTGAGCGGCGTCTGGAACTTCTGCCCGGGATGCGGGAGGAGGGTGGTAAAGCGATGATCGTCGTCGAGAAGAGGGACGTGCCCGAAGACTGCACGACATGCCTTTACGGACGCCCCAACGGGTGCGCCCACGCCGACCGCCAGAGGGACTGGATGCGCTACCGCGTGTGGATGGGCCTCGAGCGGTGCCCGAGCTGGTGGCTCGACCAAAACCGATTCGAGAGGGCGTGACGCGATGGCGACCGAGTACGTTCTGGACGCGGAGAGGATCGCGCACTGGCGCATCGACAACCACGTGCCGCTGAAGCAGCTGGCGCGCGCCGCCGGGGTGAACCTCAGCAGCCTGAGCCACGCCATCTGCGGCGGCAGGGAAGTGAAGATGAACCTGCTGCTCAATCTGGCGAATGCGATGGGCGAAGACCCGCGGGACATCGTGAAGCCCAAAGCACTTGCAAGTCAGGAGACAAAATGAGATTCGAGATCATTGAGCGCCACATCATCGACGTGCCGGACAGCGAGCTCACGGACGGCGGGCGCCCGCTGGGCGAGATGACGCTCACCGATGTTCTCGACGTCATCGCGGAGAACCCGCACAGGTTCATCGAACAGTACGAGATGTACCGCGAGGAGGTGACCCGCCTTGGGGGCAAGCTGTGAGCCGGGCAACAATCTCCCGGACGGGTGCACCGGCGCGGCAATCGACAGGCGCTTCGGCGAGGGCAAGCCCACGTGCGCCGAGTGCGCCAAGATGTACGAGTGCTGCTGCGACTACGGCATCTGCGAGGTGGAGTTCGACGACGCCTTCCGGGAGAAGTTCGACGGGGCGGACGCGGAGCCGAGCGACGTCGCCTACTGGGCGCTCCCATGGATAGCGGACCACATGAGGGACATACAGGAGGAAGCGTGCGACATGTTCTGCGGCTGATGCCGCTGGCGGCGCTCGCCGCGCTGCTGGCTTGGGCGGCGAGGTCCGCATGGGCGCTCGCCGTGGTTTTGACCGTTCCCGTGCGCTTGGCGTGCGGGTGAGATTGGAGGATTGGATGGACGAGATCGTAAGGCTGGCCGGCAAGCTCATCGGATGCCTCATCATGACGGCGCTCGTGCTGCTGTGCATCGCCGCCGTGCTGTGGTGCCTGCAGCTGGTCGTGGGGCTGGTCGCATGACTGAGGGCGAGAAGGTAGCACAGCAGCTCCGCGACGCCGCTGCCCTGCTTGAGTCCATGGCGGACGACGTGGCGGGAGACATCGACGAGAGGTTCGTGCTGCCGCCCATCACGCTCACCATCGAGATAGGCGCCACCGACGAGACCCCGACCCTGTCGGTGAAGAAGTGCTATATCGCGAGGAAGCGCCTGGCATGACGTGGAGCTCCAACGGCAACGCCGAGCGCAAGCTCAAGGCGAGGCTCCGCGCCGAGGGCAGGCCGTGCCACATATGCGGACAGCCCATAGACTACAGCCTGCCGCCCGGCACGCCGTGGAGCTTCGAGGCCGACCACGTGGTGCCGAGGGCGAGGGGCGGCGCGGTGCTGGACTACGCGAACCTCGACGCGGCGCACCGCATCTGCAACCAGAGGAAGGGCAAGCACATGCCGGGCGACGCGAGGCCCGTCGAGATAAGGCGCACGAGGCTGTTCTGAAGGCTCGAGACAACTGAATAGGCGGGGCTGAAAAGCCAAACTGGAGGCGCGGTCGTTTGCTCGGCTGCGCCTCACTGTTTTTTGGGGCGCTGAGCCGCCGATGGCGGGGGCATTGCCCCTCCCCGGGGGTGCACGGACACCCATCGCTGCCAGTGCCGATTTCCCCCCGCCCCATGACCCCAGGGCGGGGGTAGGCCGCGAATCTCACCCGCGTCGCACAATGCGGGCACGAGAAAGGAGGCCGGGATGCCGGAGATGCCGGAATCGGTCGCATCCGACGACTATCAATCGCAGATCTGGGCGAGCGTCACCGCATCGGGGCGCTTCTCCGACGAGGACGCGCCGAACCTCGCGCTGCTGTGCTACTGGCACGCCGTGGCGAAGGCAGCGGAGGACGCCATGAGCAAGGGCAAGTCCGTGAAGGTGCTCGACCCCGTCGGCTACAAGCCCATCAAGGCGAAGAACGGGCGGCACGCCATCATGGAGCGACCGCACCCCGCCGTGTCCGTGCTCAAGCAGGCGACCGCCGAGATTCGCGCACTCAACGAGCTGCTCGGGCTGTCGCGCAAGGCGGTGCCCATCCAGGTGCAACAGGCGCGTCCGCAGAGCGACGGCGCTAGGGTGCTGAGCCTGATGTTCGCCGACCGCGAGCGCAAGGCCAAGGCGGCGGGCGCCTGATGGAGCCCAGGCAGACGCCGACATACGAGGCCAACGTCCCGGAGGACCTCAGCGGCGACGGCGGGATGGCCTGCGAGCTCGCGACCGCCTACTTCGGCGACCCGCTGCCGTGGCAGCCGCACCTGCTCGACGCGATGCTGGCCCGCGACGCGCGCGACAAGTACCTGCTGCGCACGCTGGGCATCTCCATCCCGCGCCAGAACGGAAAGAGCTGGGTCGTGCGCGCCAGGTGCTTCTACGGCGCGCTCAACGGCGAGAAGATCCTGTACACCTGCCAGCACGGCGACACCTCCGACCAGATGTTCAAGGAGCTGTCCCAGCCATTCGAGGACGAGGACGAGACCGAGCTGCACGACCTCCTGCTCGCCGTGCGCAAGACGAACGGGCAGCAGGCCATCAGCCTCAAGAACGGCGGACTCATTCGCTTCACCACCCGCACCAACTCGCTGGCGCGAGGCAAGACCTACGACGTGCTCATCTACGACGAGGCGCAGGAGCTCACGGACACGCAGCAGGCGGCGTCCCTGCCTGCAATCTCGGCGAGCGCGATGCACAACCCGCAGACCATCTACCTCGGAACGCCGCCAGGCCCCGACAACGTCGGCACGGTGTTCCGCGACCTCCACGACGACGTGCACGACGGCGAGTCCGAGATGGCGTGGATCGAGTGGGGCGCGGACGAGATAGGCGACGTCCACGACGAGTCGAGATGGTACGAGTTCAACCCGTCCATGGGCACCGTGCTCAACTACGAGGCCGTCAAGGGCGAGTCCGAGCAGATGCAGCCCGACGTGTTCGCGCGCGAGCGTCTCGGATGGTGGGCGAAGACGGGAGGCTCGCTCCTCTACGCCCTGTCCTCCAAGAAGTGGGACGGGTGCCGGCGCGACTCAGCGCCCACCGGCGGAAAGCTCGCCTTCGGCGTGAAGTTCTCCGTGGACGGCTCCCGCGCCGCGGTGTCCTGGGCGCTCGCCGACAGGGACGGACCGTCCTACGTCGAGCTGTACGACGTGATGGGCGCTTCGGGCGGAACGGTCGCGATCTCGGACATGCTCCTGCGCAACCGAGACGAGATCGCGTGCGTCTGCATCGACGGCAAGTCCGGAGCGGACGCGCTCAAGCGGCGGATGCTCGACGGCGGCTTCAGCAAGTGCGCACTCGAGATGGGAACCCCGGCAATCGTGCAGGCTGCGGCGTCGATGCTCAAGGACGAGGTCGACTCGGGCACGCTCTCGCACATCGAGTCGCCGGCGCTCGACGACTCGGCGCGCAAGTCGCTCAAGCGCGACATCGGCAGGGACGGGTGGGGCTTCGAGGACGGTCCCGACTCCATCGCCGCCCCCATCGAGTCCGCATCGCTCGCCCTCTGGGCGGCGAGAACAACGAAACGAGACCCGCGAAGGGAACAGGAGGCCAGCTTCTGATGGCAGCAGTGAACATGGAACTGGCGGGGCAGGTAGCATCCGCCGCAGGCTTGGAGCCGGGCGACGCGGCGCTCGTCCGCGAGCTCATGACCGTCTGGCGCGAGCACCGCGCCAGCAATCTCGAGCGCGAGGACTACTACCTCGGGCACGTGTCGGTGAAGGACCTCGGCATCGCCATGCCGGCGAGCCTCGCCAAGAAGATCAACCCGCGCGTCGACTGGCCCCGCAAGGCCGTGCACGCCCTGGCGGACCGCTCCATCTTCAACGGTTACACGTGCGCGGACGAGCAGACGAGCAAGGCCCTCCGCGCCATCTGCGAGTCGAACCAGCTGGAGCGCCTCTACCGCAAGAACCTCATCGGCGAGCTGAAGCACTGCTGCGGCTTCTGGACCGTGACGGACGGCGGCGGCTACCCGGTCATCTCGGCATACCCCGCCACCGCGGCGGCGGCCCTGTGGGACGACGCTCGCAAGGCCATCAGGGCGGGCATCGTCGTGGCTGAGTCCAAGAAGATGCCCGGCGACACCGAGCGCGTGCCGACCGTGGTGCACCTGCTCACCGACGACAGCCTCGTGGTGCTCACGCGCGACGGCGGCTCGTGGGTAGCCGAGTACCGCGAGCACTCGATGGGGCGCTGCCTCATGGAGCCGATGGCACACGGCGCGACGCTCGAGCGCCCCTTCGGCACCTCGCGCATAAGCCGCTCCGTGATGAGCATCACCGACGACGCCATCCGGCAGCGCGCCCGAATGGAGGTCGCCGCCGAGGCCGCGACCCTGCCGCAGACTTGGCTACTGGGCACCTACAAGAAGATGCTCAACGACGACAACAAGTACGACGCCTCGATGGGCGCGGTCAACGAGATCACGAAAGACCCGGACGGCGACAAGCCCACGGTCTGGCAGTCCGCGCAGCTCCAGATGGCACCGCTCACGGAGTACCTGCGCCAGCTCGCCTGCCAGATGTCGGCCGTGACCAACGTGCCGGTGAGCTTCTTCGGCGTGTCCAACGACAACCCGTCCTCCTCGGACGCTATCGCCGCGTCCCTGGAGCCCTTGGTCATCGACGCCAAGAACCTCAACCGCGACAACGGCACGGCGCTGCGCAACGTGGCCTACATGGCGCTCGCCGTGGCGAACGGCACCGATTTCGCCACCGAGCGCGACGCGGGGCATGAGATCAACCCGCGATTTCTGTCCCCGGCGTACCCGTCCACGGTGAGCCTGTCCGACGCGCTGCTCAAGCAGGTGCAGGCGCTCCCGAAGCTCGCCAACTCCACGGTGGCCTACGAGATGCTCGACTACACGGACGAGCAGATCCAGCGCATCGAGTCGGATGCCAAGAAGGCGCAGGCGGGCGCGGCTATCGCATCGCTGTTCGAGCCGAAGGAGGGCGAGAATGGCGGCGGTGCCGACTAGCCTGCTGGACGAGCTGACCGATGAGGTGAACGCGCTGTCGGCAGACGCCCAGGCGAAGGTGAGGCCGGCGCTCGAGTCCCTGCTGTCGAGCTGGGAGCGCGGAGGTGGCGGCGATGTCGCCTCTCTCCGCGAGATGGCCTACGAGACGATCGAGACGGTGCTCGGGTACTACGCCGACACGTGCGCCGCCGCGAGGGCCGCAGAATACTACGACGCGGTCAGGGCGTCGCAGGGCTTCCCCGGGAAGTATCGGGCGGTCGCCGAGTCCATGCGAGACCCGGACGCCACGCTCGGCGCGGTTAGATATTTCATCGGCAAGGTCGTCGAGGGCGCCCCCGAGGTCTTTGTCTCGCGGTGCGTCACGAGGGTCGACGAGGAGATCAGGCGCGCCGCCAACAGGTGCGTCGCCCACAACGCGCGCAAAGACCCGGCAAAGCCGTGGTACGCCCGCGTTCCCCGTGGCGAGACGTGCGGGTTCTGCCTCATGCTCGCGTCGTTCGGCTTCTACGCCAAGACCGAGGAGGCGGCCGAACACTCGCACGCGCACTGCGACTGCCGAATCGTTCCCGGCTTCGACGGGGTGACCACAGTCAAGGGATACGACCCTGACGGGATGTACGAGAGGTATAACGACTGCCTGGCCGCGCTCGGAGGCCGCGACGGCATCGCCTCCGACTGGTACGCAATGCCGGAGGACGAACGCAAAGCGCTCGTGAGGCGCCACGGCAACAAGGAGGGGAAGGCGTACACCGCCTACCTCAACAACCGCGTCGCATCCGAGATAGAGCTACGCGACCCGTCCTGGTACGCGGGCGGCGAGCATAAGGGCATAACGTTCACGGACGATGCGGTGATGCGCGACAAGGTAAAGAGGTGGAGGGTAGACCCCGGAGAGAGGAGAACCGCAGAGAAGCTGGCGGCACTGGGCTACAAGACCGAGTTCTGGGAAGACGAGGTGCACCTGAAGAGCGAGAACGCGCAGGGAAAAACGACCGTAAGCCGCGCCGACCTGTCCACGGGCATCGAAATCAAGACCGTGTACACGTCGAAATCGGAGAACACGTTCAAGTCGCACATGAAGTCCGTGGCCAACAAGAGCGGGGTGCGGTTCGCCGTCTTCGACGTCAGCGAGAACAAGTCGGTCACCGACAGCCAAGCCGAAGCGTGGATACGCAAGTACATGAAGAGGTACGGAATCTCTGAGGTGCGGATGCTGGGGCACGACGGGTCGCTCCAAACGATAAAAAAAATAGGCGGGAGCTGCATGTCTCAATAGGTGAGTCAAACAGCTTCCGCCTAACCCCATCATACCGCATGGCCGCCCACGGGCGGCTTTTTTCATGCCGAAAAACGCCAAACAGGCCAAATCTCACGCCCGTAGGACACTGCCGCGCGACAGGGCCGCACGGCCCGAAACGCACATCTAAGGGGCTCGGCCGCACGGCTGGCCCGACGGGCCGCACGGTCCGGGAAAGGACGCGACATGGCAGCAGAGACCAACACGGAGCCCACGGGCGGTACGGAGCCGACCGGGGGCGAGGAGCCCGATTACAAGGCGCTCTACGAGGCCGAGAAGGCGCACTCCCGCAAGTGGGAGAAGCAGGCCAAGGCCAACAAGAGCGCGGCAAGCGCACTCGACGAGGCCAACCAGGCGAAGAAGACCGCCGACGAGAAGGTCGCGGAGCTCGAGAAGCGACTCGACGCCAAGGAGAAGGCCGAGGCGCGAGCCAAGACCGCCGCCAAGGTCGCGCAGGAGAAGGGAGTCCCCGCCGAGCTCATCGTCGGCGAGGACGAGGAGAGCATGGCCGCATGGTGCGACAAGATGCTCGCCGCATTCAAGACAAAGCCCGCGCCGCGAGTGGAGAAGCCCGGCAGCTTCGACAAGGGCGGCAAGGGCGGGGACGAGGCGCTGCGAGACTTCGCCAAGCGCCTCCTGAAGTAAGCCAAACCCGAAGAAAGGCACAGAAATGGCTGCAAACGACACCCAGAAAATCAAGCTGCCGTCCAGCGTGGTCTCCACCATCATCGGCAAGGTGAAGGACACCTCCACCATCGCCACGCTGAGCCCCAGCACGCCGCAGAAGTTCGCCGACACGACCTATCTCGTGTTCAACCCGACCGCAGAGGCCGAGGTCGTCGCCGAGGGCGGCAAGAAGTCCGGCTCCGAGATCTCCACCGACCCCGTGGTCGCAAAGCGCGCCAAGATCGTCACGACCACGCGCGTCTCCGACGAGCTGAAGTGGGCCGACGAGGACAACCAGCTGGAGATCATCTCCAACATCATCGCCGACCAGACCGCCGCCGCGGGCCGCGCGCTCGACTACATCGTCTACCACGCCATCAACCCCAAGACCGGCCTCGGCCTCACGGGCTACACTGCCCTGACCGCTGACAAGGACGTCCACAGCGTCGCCAAGACCGACTCCCCGGTCGACGACATTGACTCCCTCTCTGACGCCCTGCTCGACTACGGCATCAACGGCATCGCCATGAGCCGCCAGTTCGCCTCCGAGCTGCGTAAGCTGCGCGTGCCCGCCACCGGGCAGCGCCTGTACCCCGAGGTGCCGCTGTCCCTCAACGTGGGCAACCTCGACGGCATCCCCGCCTCCGTGTCCGGCACCGTGAACGGCCGTCTCGCCAAGACCCCGACCAAGGTCTCCGCGATCATGGGCGACTTCTCCGCCATCAAGTGGGGCATGGTCCGCGACATCACCGCCGAGGTCATCGAGTACGGCGACCCCGACAACACCGGTCAGGACCTGAAGGGTTACAACCAGATCGCCTACCGCACCGAGGCCGTCCTCGCATACGCGGTACTCGACCCGAAGGCCTTCGCCGTCCTCAAGAGCGCCTAGGGGGTACCGAGATGGCTCATCTAGTCCAGAAGTTCATCGTGGAGGACGCTGGCAAGGCGTCCAGCATCCTCCCGCAGCACGTTGCGCTCGTCTCGCCCGACGGCAAGCCGCTCGTGCTGCCCAAGAAGGTCGCCAACCCCGGCGCCGGCCCGACCGTCGCGAAGGTCGTTCAGGCCCTCGTCGACGCCGGGATCATGGAGGCCGAGTAGCCATGGCCGCGCTCGCCAGCGTGGACGACTACAAGGCCCGCTACGGCGAGCCCGCGGACGAGGCCCGCACCGGGGTGCTGCTGCAGGACGCATCGGACCTGATGCTCGCGGCATTCGAGGACCGAATCGGCGAGTACACCGAGGGGGCGTGCCCGGCGTTCGACCGCGCCGCGCCCGCCGTGTGCTGCCTGCTCGTCAACCGCGTGCTCTCCGCCCCCGCCGCCATGACGGGGGCCACCCAGTACAGCCAGGGGGCGGGCGGATACACGGCATCGGTGACCTACGGCTCGGCGCTCGGCGAGATGTACCTCGGGAAGAGCGACCTCAGGCGTCTCGGCCTCACCGGTCAGGCGCTCGGGGCGCTCACGCCTCTGGAGAGGGGAGGGGTGGCCGAATGACGTGCCTCATCTCCGGCGAGACCGTGACCGTGCGCAGTGCGGCCCAGTCGTTCGACGAGCTGGGAGAGCCGACCGGCGAGACGGTGACCGAGACGGCGGTCGAAAACGTCGTGGTCTGCCCCGGCGCGACCGCCGACCTCGACTCGACGCGCCCCAATGGCGTGACGGTCGCCTACACGCTCTGCTTCCCGAAGGGCGCGGACGTTGACCTCAAGGACGCGACGGTCACGGTGCGCGGCACCGACTACAAGGTGATCGGCGACCCCAAGCGATACACCGCGGCCAACACGCCCGGCCCCTGGGACCTCACCTGCGAGGTGACCCGAACCGATGGCTAAGGCGAAGTGCGAGGTCAAGATCAAGTGGAAGGGCTGGAACCGCGGCGGATACGCCGAGGTCATGAACGGCGGGGGCGTGCAGACCATGCTCACCGAGAAGGCCAACGCCGCCGCGGCCGCATGCAACTCCACGTTCACGCCGAAGTACGGCGAGAACGGCTACAGCACCGCGGTCGCAGGCGGTTCGCTTGCGAGGGGCCGCGTCGTCTACACGGATAGCAAGCACGCCAACGTGAGCGAGCGCAAGCACAACCGCCTGCAATCCGTCTTCGGGGGTGACTGATGGACATCGAGAGGGTAGTGGCCCAGCGCCTTATGCACGCGACCGGCATCAAGTGCGTGCCGGACGTTCCGCGCGAGAGACCCGATGAGTTCGTCCAGGTCACCCTCGCAGCCACGAGCGCGACGCGGTTCATCCAGTCGCCGCGCGTGCTCGCCACGTCGTGGGCGAAGACCCGCAGGCGCGCACGCGAGATCGCCGAGGCCGTCGAGCGGGCGTGCTCCGCCATCGAGGACGAGCCGAACGTGTTCTCCGCCGTGCCCGACGGCACCTACCGATGGGACGACCCCGACACGGGGACTCCCAGATACCAGACGAACATCAACCTGACCATCTGCGAATAAGGAGCAATCATGGCAGAAAGCAACAAAAACAACGTCGCCAACGTCTCCAGCGCCAAGGGAGTCAAGGGCGGCTACATCTTCACCGCTCCCGTCGGAACGGCGCTGCCGACCGACTACACGACCGCGCTGCCCGAGGCGTGGAAGTGCCTCGGCTACATCAGCGAGGACGGCTACGTCGAGACGCTCGACACCGACTCCGAGGACATCAAGGACATGAACGGCGACCTCATGGCGTCGCCGCAGACCTCTCGCGTCGAGAGCGCGCAGCTCACGCTCGCCGAGATCAAGGCCGCGACCCTCAAGGTCATGTACGGCTCCGGCAACGTCAAGGACGAGGCCGGCATGATCACCGTCAAGCACAACGGCGACTCCACCGAGACGTGGCCCGCCGTGCTAGAGCTCGTGCTCAAGGACGGCCGCCGCTGGCGCAAGGTCGTGCCGCTCGCCCAGTCCTCCGAGCTGGACGACCTCACCCTCGCCGTGGGCGAGCTCGCCGCGCGCGCCCTCACGGTCAAGTACCTCACCGACGATGCCGGCAACACCTGCTACGACTACATCCAGTCCACCGAGACCGCGACCGCCAAGGCCGCTGAGACCGCGGAGGGCAAGTAATGACCGAGCTCACATTCACCATCCCCGGCATCGACGGCGAGTTCACCGCCGACCTCGACGAGCTGCTCAGCTACAAGACGAACAAGCAGTTCGCCAAGAGCGAGACCGAGCCCGCCGGGATGTTCGAGGCCTTCGAGCGCGTCTTCGCGGGCCGCGACGAGGAGTACATGGAGCGCCTCGGCGGCTCCGTCGAGTCCACGGGCGTGCTCATGCAGGCCGCATTCGAGGCGGCGAAGGCAAAAAACTCCCAGGATTCGTCCTCGAGCTCGAAGGGCACCGCTCAGAAGTCGTAGCGGACTTCCGCCAGTACTACGGCATCGACCTCCCGCTCGAGGGCGGACCGGACGACCTCCGGCGCGCCGCCCTCCTGTGGGAGCAGCTGCCGAAGGAGTCGAGGTGCGCGCGCCGCATGTACCCGGAGCTCAAGTGGAGCGAGGAGACGTACATGCTCTGGCGCATCGAGCACCAGCTCAGGAGCCTCGCGTGGGGGCTGAGCGACAAGAAGCACCGGCCGCCGCAGGAGCCGCAGCCGCTCAAGACGCCCGGGCAGCTCGCAGAGCTCAAGAGGCACCAGCGCAACGCCCTCGCGAACAGGGCGGAAATCGACGAGATTCTAGGATTAGGAGGACGGGATGGCGACTAGCGTAGGCTCGGCATGCATTACGCTCATGCCGTCCATGAAGGGCTTCGCCGGCAGCATCTGCTCGGAGTTCGGCGACACGGGCTCCAAGGCCGGAAAGTCATTCGGCGACTCGATGACCTCCGGCGTGGACGGCGGGGTCAAGCGCTCCAGCGGGCTGCTGAGCGGGCTCGGCACCGTCGCCAGGGGCGTGGGCACCGTCGCCGCGGCTGGCATGGGCGCGCTCACCACGGCGGTGACCGCAATCGGCGGCGCTGCGGTATCCGCATACGCCGACTACGAGCAGCTGGTCGGCGGCGTCGACACGCTCTTCGGCTCCGCGTCCGGCAAACTGCAGGGATACGCCGCGGAAGCGTACAAGACGTGCGGCATGAGCGCAAACCAATACATGACCCAGGCGACCAGCTTCGCCGCATCGCTCGTGAGCTCGTGCGGCGGCGACGTGGCGAAGGCCGCCGAGTCCGCCAACACGGCGATGGGCGACATGGCGGACAACGTCAACAAGATGGGCTCGGACATGGCCGACGTCCAGAACGCCTACCAAGGTTTTGCCAAGCAAAACTACACGATGCTGGACAACCTGAAGCTGGGCTACGGCGGCACGAAGTCCGAGATGGAGCGACTCATCGCGGACGCCAACAAGCTGCGCGCGGCGCAGGGCAAGACCGCCGACCTCACCATCGACAGCTACGCCGACGTGGTCGAGGCTATCCACACCGTGCAGTCCGAGATGGGCATCACCGGCACGACCTCCAAGGAGGCCGCGACGACCATCTCCGGCTCCATCGGCATGGCCAAGGCATCATGGGAGAACTTCCTCACCGGTCTGGGCCGAGACGACGTGGACTTCTCGCAGCTCACCGAGCAGCTGCTCACGTCCGTCGGCGCGGTCGCCAAGAACATCGCGCCGCGCGTCGCGCAGATCGGGCAGGGCATCATCAAGGCGCTCCCCGCGGCGCTCTCCGGCATCGCGTCGGTGCTCACGCCCATCGTGTCCGAGGCGCTCGCCACGGCGTGGAACATCGCCGTCGGGGCGCTCGCCGGCATCGGTATCAAGCTGCCGAAGCTGGACTCCTCGCAGATCTGCTCGGCGCTTCAGGCCATCCTTGGCGTGGCCACGTCCGTCGGTAACGGCATCAAGGCGGCAATCGGGTTCATCGCGCCGCTCATCGCGCCAATCGGCACGGCGCTGCTCAACATCGCGCAGGCCGTGCTGCCGGTGCTCTCCACCGGCATACAGGTGGTGCTCGGCATCGTGCAGGCGCTGTCGCCGGTCATCGGCTTCCTGGTCGGTGTCATCGCGGACGTAATGACGACCGTCTCGCAGCTCGTCGCAATCGCCATGCCCGCCGTGCAGTCCGTGCTGTCCGCCGTGCTGGCGGCGATGCCGCTCATCCAGGGCGCGATTCAGGTGGCGATGGGCATCATCTCCGCCGTCTGGAACGCGGTCTGGTCTGCGATCTCCGCTGTCCTGACTGGCGTGATGGGCGCAATCTCCACTGCCGTTCAGGTCGCGATGGCCGTGGTGCAGACAGTCATCTCCACGGTCACCGCCGCGATAAGCGGCGACTGGGATACGGTCTGGAACACCATCAAGTCGGTAGCCGAGCTCGTCTGGTCGCAGATAGAGTTCGCCGTGCGGGCGGCCATAGGAATCGTCGAGTCCGTGATAACGTCCGCGCTCGATGGAATCAGCTCGATTTGGTCAAGCGTGTGGGGCACCGTCCGTGATTTCGCCGAGGTGGTCTGGGGACGCATCAAGTTCGCCGTCAACTCTGCGATAAATCAGGTCAGCGGCGTGATCGGCTCCGTGCTCAACAGCATCAGCTCCACGTGGTCGAGCATGTGGGGGAGCATCAAGAGCGCCTGCTCGTCCATCTGGGAGGGCATCAAGAGCGCGGCGTCCAACGGAATCAACTCCGTCTACAGGACCGTCACGAGCATCAAGGGCAAGATCACCGGGTTCTTCTCGGGCGCGCGCAACTGGCTCTTCAACTCCGGCAAGTCGATACTCAACGGCCTGAAGGACGGCATCATGTCCGCTATCGGCTCGGTGACCTCGGCGGTCTCCGGTGTAGTCTCCAGAATCCGCTCCTTCTTCCCGTTCTCGCCGGCAAAGGTCGGCCCCTTCTCCGGGCACGGCTACACGACCTTCTCGGGCAAGGCCCTCATGCAGGGCTGGGCGCAGGGCATCGGCTCCGGCACCGGCACCGTGGTCTCCGCCATCAGCGGCGCCATGGACACCGCGCAGGGGATGCTCTCGACGGGCCTGACCGTCGCGCCGTCCGCTGTCTACACTCCGGCGCGTCCCGAGGAGGATTCCGACGACGCCCTCGCCGGCATCCTGTCCGTCCTCGAGCAGATCAGGGACAAGGACGGAAACCTGTACATCGACTCGGAGCGCGTCTCCTCCGCCATCGCGATGCGCGGCAGGCACACGCTCGCCGCAAGGGGGTTCGCATGATATTCGGCGGAATCGACCTAACGCCGTACCTGCTGGTGACCAAGGTCACGAGACCGATTGTCCCCAAGGTGCGGCTCGATGAGACCGAGGTCCCCGGCATGGACGGCACACACGTTCGCGCCACGGGCCTCGAGCCCGTCGAGATAGCGGTCGACTGCAACATCGTCGGCGGCTCCCTCGACGAGGTCGCCGAGGCAAGGGCCGTGCTCGCCTCGGCGCTGTCCGGCGGCGAGAAGGCCCTCGTGCTCGACGACGCTCCCGAGCGCTACATGCTCGCGCGCTACAGGGGAGGGGCGGAGCAGGGGCGCAACGCGCACATGCCGAATCTCACGCTCGGGTTCTACTGTGCAGACCCCGCCGCCTACGGGCAGCGGCGCTCCGAGCAGGTGTCGGCATCCCAGCGCGCCGTCGCCGCCGGGGGCAACTACAGGGCCTACCCTACGGTCACGTGCAAGCCCCCGGCAGGCTCGAGCTGGACAATCACCAACGTATCGACCGGGCAGTTCGTCCGCGTCGAGGCGTCGTTCACGGGCGCACAGACCGTCGTGCTGGACATGCGCGCCGAGCGCTGCACAGTCAACGGCGCGGACTGGCCCGTGACCGTCGCGAGCGACTTCTTCTCGCTTGACGGCGTGCAGCAGATTAAGACGAGCGGCGGCACCGCGACGCTCGAATGGGAGGAGAGGTGGCTCTAGGTGCGAATTGACGTATACACGTGGCAGGACGCCTACGTATCGACAATCGGCCCCGAGGAGCTGCTCTCCCTCACCCATACCGACGAGCTCAACGGCGAGGACAGCGTGGACATCGTCACGACCTTCGCGCTCAAGCAGGGCTACCGCCTCGTGTGGGTCGACCGCCTCGGCAAGGTCCACGAGCACGTCTGCCAAGACCCCAAGGGCCTCCACGCCGGAGGCGATACGGTCTACACGGACACGGCGATCAACTCAATCTGCGAGACGTACGGCGACTATATCGAGGACAAGAGGCCCTACGGCTACGGCTTCCTCCAGGCGCTGAACGTCTGCCTGGAGCCGACCCGCTGGACCGCCGGAACTGTCGACCAGCCCGGTACCGTCGACAAGGGCCTGACCTTCTACCATACCAACTCACGCGAGTCGCTCAAGTCCATCCTGGAGTGCGGCGGCGAGCTGGAGACGGAGATCGCGGTATCCGGCGGCAAGGTGTCCTCTCGCAAAGTGGGCGTCCGCTCGCATCGCGGCGCGAAGGGCGGTCACCGCCGATTCACCTACACCAAGGACCTCGCGTCAGTCTCGCGCACCGAGCACTACGGCGCGATAACAGCCTGCTATGGTTACGGCAAGGGAATTGAGACGGATGCTGGCGGCTACGGCCGCAAGCTGACCTTCGGCGAAATCAACAACGGCAAGAACTACGTGGAGGACGCGACCGCGCTCAAGCTCTACGGTCGACCCGACGGCAGGGGCGGTCACGCCCACGTCTTCGGGCAGTATGAGAACTCGAACTGCGAGGACGCGGCGACCCTGCTCGCCGAGACCCGCGCATATCTCGACTCCCATAAGGAGCCGGGAATGACCTATGAGGCCGACGCCGTCGACCTCGTGCAGTTCGGCCGCGACTGGGAGGGCGTGACCGTCGGCGACGACGTCCAGATCGTCGACATGTGCTTCAGCCCGGCGCTGCGCTGCGAGGGCCGCGTGACCAAGCTCGTGACCGACGAGCTGGGCGGCGCCATGCGCGTGACGCTCGGCAACATAACCGAGACCATGACGGACATGTGGCTGGCGCAGCAGAAGCAGGTTTCCAGCCTGTCGCGGCGCTCGTCCAGCTGGGACGTGGCGGCATCCACGCCGCCGTCGTACCTCCAGCAGGTCATGGACGCGATGAACAACCAGTTCAACATGTCCGGCAGCAGCTACACCTTCACTAGCTTCGAGCAGGGGACAATCTACGCGTCCGTCCCGATGGACGCGAACGGCCGCTCGACCACGGGCAAGGGCAGCGCCATGCAGCTGTGCTCGCAGGGCTTCCGCATCGCCTCCGGCTGCAAGGCCGACGGCTCGTGGGACTGGCGCACCTTCGGCACCGGCGCGGGCTTCACAGCCGACCTCATCACGGTCGGTACGCTCATGGGCGACCTGATCAAGGCCGGCACGATTCAGGACAGGGCGGGCAAGAACTACTGGAACCTCGACGAGAGCAAACTGCATATCGGCCCCGGCGCGAAGCTCGGCGACAAGGACATCGCCACGACCGACGCCGTCATCGCGTCTGTCGATGTTGAGTACGCGCAGGGCTCATCGCGCGTCACCGAGCCGCAGGGCGGTTGGCAGACCACCGCTCCTCAATGGGTGTCCGGCAAGTACATCTGGACGCGCACCAAGACCATCATGCAGTCTGGCGATATTGAATGCAGCGAGCCCGTGTGTATCAGCGGCAGGGACGGCATCGATGGTGCCAAGGGGGACAAGGGCTCCACCGGCACCGGCGTGAAGGGCATCGTCGAGCAGTACTACCTCTCCACGAGCTTCACGGCGCAGTCCGGCGGCAGCTGGTCGGAGGCGCAGCCCGCGTGGGCGAAGGGCAGGTACATCTGGACGCGCAGCAAGGTCACATGGACGGACGGCTCGACCACATATACCGCGCCGTGCCTCGCCAAGGCCATCAACGGCAGCAACCAGATGGCCGGCAGCGCCATCGCGGCGCGCGTGAAGCTCTACGCCAAGAATCAATCGGACAGCGTGCCGCCGATTAACGCGCAGAACCCCGAGCTGGGGTGGTCCGAGGACCTCCCGCAATGGTCGAACGGATACTTCGTCTGGTCGATGGAGCGCGTCACCTACGGCGATGGCTCCGTGACCCACACGGCGCCGGTGCTGGAGGCCGCGTACAACAAGGCCTACCAGAGCGCGCACGACCTGACGGGCTCGCTCAACGGCCTCGACACGACGGTGCAGGACCTCGCAAGGGACGGTGTGGTGACCGAAGCGGAGAAGGCCGCGGTCAAGAAGGCCAAGCAGGACGTGGACAAGGAGCGCGAGGAGCTCACGAGCCAGTACAACGCGCTGAAGTCGAACAAGGCCCTCAGCGCCCAGTTCCTCTCGTCCGTCCTCGGCCCCCGCTACACCAAGGCCTTCGGCACGACCGACGAGGGCGGCACGTACGGCTCCTACGCCGACAAGGTCGACAAGGTGCTCCAGTGCAAGACCGCCGAGGAGCTCAAGGCGGCGATGTACGAGTACGACGCCGCATTCGGAGCCTACTCGACCGCCGTGAAGGACTACGCCGAGGCGGCCACCAGAGCCCGCCACGCCATCGAGCAGCAGAACGCATCGGACTACGCCGACGGCATCCTGAGCGCCTACGACGAGCAGATGGACCAGAAGGCCATCTTCGACCGCCTGACGAACGGCGGCGCAGACCAGGGGCTCTACATGAGCAACAACAGGGTCTACGTCAACGCGACATACATCGCAACCGGGACTCTCGCGGACGCAAAGGGGCGCAACTCGTGGAACCTCAAGGAAGGCGTGCTGACGACCAACTACATGACGGCGAAGAACATCACGGCGACCGGAAGCTTCACCGGTGGAAACCGCAGCAGCGGGTACGCCATGGAACTCGACTCGAGCGGGAAGCTGGCTGGGTTCAAGGACGGCACGCAGTACGGATACATCGAATGCTCCTCAACGTCACATGACATCGACAATCCGTCGATTATCTACCACGGACTGCAGCTGCAGGGACAGGGCGTCGTGCGAGTCTCGACACCGAGGCTCAGCGTGAGCGGCAGCGCCGACACGAGCGTCACGACGTGGTCAGGCCTGACGACCAAGGTCGGAGCGGCATACCACCCGCTTTACACGGAGAACGGCAAGAAATATTTCAACGACCAGTCCCAGACATCGTCGGTGCTCGAGTTCAGGAACGGCCTGCTGATCGGCGTGTCGACCATGCCGTCCGGGTGGAGCGGATAAGAGATGAAAGGACAAGAAGGAATGGAAGCAAGCAAGAAGATCGTCGTGGGCTATGCCGTCCACGACATCATCGGAAACAACGAACAGTGCCTGACGGAGTACGACCCGGAGGTGCTCCAGAGCGCCGAGGACGCCGGCCTCGTGTTCGTCGCCCAGTACGACGACGGCACGCGCGAGGTCGTCAAGGCCGCAGACGTCCGCAAGCCCGACCCCACGGTCAACGGCATCCCACTGGCGACCGCCGGGTACGTCGATGAGCGCACCGCCGCCACGGTCGCCGTGTTCGACGCGCTCTCGGCCATCGTCGACCCGCAGCCGGCCATGGCGGACGAGACGGAGGAGGGGGCCAAGGCCGTCGACCCGGTCGAGGCCTTCAAGGCCGCGCTCGCCGTCCTCAAGGCGTTGGAGGCCAAGGAATGATCAACCACGGGATAGCGCTCGACATGCGCAAGCGCCCGGGCACAGTCCCGCAGCGTGTCACCGTGCGCAGGGGTGAGACGCAGACCCAGAAGATAACGGCGTCGCTCACCGTGGACGGCACCGCCTATACGCCGACCTACCAGTCCGCGCGCCTGTGCGTGCTCCACGCCGATGGAACGTGGGCTCGCTGCGCCGCCACCGTCGGCACGGCATCGGTGAGCGCCACGCTGGCGCCGGAGGTCGTCAACGGGGTGGAGAAGTGCCGCCTGGCCTACTTCGAGTTCTACAACGCCAACGGGGCCTCCGAGACTACCGAGGACTTCGCGCTCGTAATTCTGGGAAATGTGGACGGGACAACAGGGCCTGCCGTCAGCTACGACCAGGAGCTCGACGAGCTCTACAGGAAGTGGAGCACTGAGCTATCTAGGCTCGGTCAATCCGCGTACGATGCGGCATCCGCCGCTAGCGGTGCGACGTCGAGGGCCGATGCGGCGGCAAGCGCGGCATTGCAGATCGCGAACGCGGCGGCGCAGGGCGCCGCCGGCGAGTCCGACATCGCCGAGCTGCGCCGCCAGAACGGCCAGCTCGCGACGATGCTCGCCGACGCGACAGACAAGTTCATCTACATGGACGGCACAGTCTACTGCCCTGCCGGCAAGGCGTCGGTATCCGGGGACACGGTGACGTTCGGCAGCACGTGCTCGGTATCGGGCAGCACGGTAACCCTTTCCTAAGGAGGATAAATGGCAAATGCAAAGACGCTGGTCGTAGGCGGCCAGCCGCTCAACGTCATCGACGATACCGCGCGCAGCAACGCGCAGACGGCACTCAACAACGCCGAGTACAACCGCCAGAGCCTCATCGGCAAGTACGGCGGGCAGAACATCGCCACCATCCTGGCGGGAGAGATCGGCAGCGGCAGCGTGTACGACGCGCTGCACAAGCGAGCCGCCAACGGCAACTTCGCGGGCCTGCGCGTGGGAGACTACATCGACGTGCCGCTGGTAAGCGCGTCGGGCGTGGCGGCCCAGCAGTCCGTGCGCTTCCTCCTGGCGCACTTCGACCCGTACTACCGCTGCGGCGACAGCTCCAAAGGCCACCATATCGCGTTCGTGGCCTCCGCGCCCATCGCCGTGGCCAAGACCGTGACCGGCGTGGCAAACGACAGCTTCCTGATGTGGAACACCACCAACACGAACCAGGGCACCGCCGACCAGAAATGCCCCTACCCCAACAGCAACCTCAAGGCGTGGGAGACGGCCTTCGAGGCGTGCCTGCCCGAGGGGCTGACCAAGTACCTGCTTACCCAGCGCGTGCTGCTTGAGGAGCGGTACAGCGCCGGCGGCGCGCTCAACGACTCCAACTCGTGGAGCTGGCAGGATATCGGCAAGGTGTTCTCGCTGTCGGAGATGGAGGTGTACGGCTGCCCCGTGTGGGGGACGAAGGGCTACAGCGTGGGCTTCGACTGCCAGTTTGACCTGTTCCGAGACACGGCGCACCGAGTCAACGGAAATCGGTGCGGTTGGTGGCTGCGTTCCGTCATGGGTGGCTCGTCGTCCGACGTGTGCTACGTCAACGGCGACGGCACTGCCGGCTACAACTCGGCGGCGGACGTCTGGGTTCGCCCCCGCCCCGGCTTCCTCGTCGGCTAGCCAGCCGAGTGCTCTATACTCTGCTTTTAGGCGACCGCCTTGCGCGGTCGCCTCCTGCCCGCGAAGCGGGCCGGTTTTTCCGCCAGTTTCCCCAGGAGGTGCACGTGAGCGGCGTCTACCAGCGCAACCGCGAGGTTTCCGAGTACAAGTTCTTCACGCAGGCCATCGCCATCCGCGTGGAGGTCAACAAGCTGATGGCGTCGTCCTCCGTGGTTCCGAAGACCTATCGTCTGCTGAACGCGGTGCCGACCGTGGAGACGGCGCGCAGCATCGTGTACAACGTCAACCGCGCCGACTGCTTCTATCCCAACAGCTCGTTCAACGCGCTGGAGAGGAAACGCTACCTGACGCTGGCCATAGCGGACTGCGAGCAGCTGATGCTGGACATGCAGTGCCTCATGGATATCGGCCTGCCGGTGAACGCCAACCGCTTCGAGGAGCTGGCGGCCATGGTCGAGGAGGAGATCAGGCTGCTGAAGGGCGCACGCAAGAACGTGCGGGTGACCGGCAAGAAATCCGCCGAGGAGCGCATAGCCGAGGCCGAGGCCGAGCTAGAGCGCCTGCGTTCGCTATAATGGGCGGCGGTCGCGCCTTGTTTATCGGTACAATTGGTGGCTGCGTTCCGTCATGGGTGGCTCGTCGTCCAACGTGTGCTACGTCAACAACAACGGCAATGCCAACTACAACTCGGCGACGAACGTCTGGGTTCGCCCCCGCCCCGGATTCCCTTACTGCCAGACCGAGTAGGCCCCAGAGCCGAAAGCAGAGCGCGAAGAGGAAGGAAGGCGCGACCGTCGGGCTCACGCCCGTAAATACGCACCCCGCGAGGGTGGCCGGACGCTGCTTGCATGGCGCGGCGCTCCGTGGCTTCGCCGCGTTTCATGGCCATACCTCAAGCGGCTGCCAGAGCCACATTGAAAGCCGTGCGGGGTGCCTCCTGTGAACTCCGAGCAAAGGCGGGCGGCGCGCCGGAAGCGCCGCGAGGAGAAGCGGGCCAAGGCCAAGGCCGAGCGCGTCAAGGCGTGCACGCTTGAGACCGTGGCCGACCTCAACAGCCTGTGCAAGGCTTCCAAGCAGGCCGCGCGCGGCGTGATGTGGAAGGCGTCCACGCAGCGGTACATGAAGGACTACCTGCGCAACGCCGTCCTGTCCCGCCGCGACCTTTTGGAGGGCCGCGACATATGCCGGGGCTTCATCCGCTTCGACCTATGGGAGCGCGGCAAGCTGCGCCACATCAGCGCCGTGCACTTTCCCGAGCGCGTGGTGCAGAAGTCGCTGTCGCAGAACGCGCTCGTGCCCGCGATCGTGCCCACCCTCATAGCCGCGAACTCCGCGAACATAAAGGGGCGCGGCACCGACTACGCCCTGAAGCTGCTCAAGCGCCACCTGGCCGACCACTGGAGGCGGCACGGCCGCGAGGGCTACATACTGCTCGGCGACTTCTCCGACTACTTCGCGCGCATAGCGCACCAACCCGTCAAAGACCAGGTGGCCTCCGCGCTGCTAGATCCGCGCGTGGTCGCCTTGGAGCACCGCCTGATAGACGCGCAGGGCGATGTGGGCCTGGGGCTGGGCAGCGAGCCGAACCAGATATGCGCCGTCGCGCACCCCAACCGCATTGATCACTACGCAATCGAGATGCTGCGCCCCGAGGCCTACGGTCGATATATGGACGACTTCTACCTGATACACGAGTCCAAGGACTACCTGCAGGTGTGCCTGCTGCTCATAGAGCGCAAATGCGCCGAGCTGGGCATCGAGCTGAACCCGCGCAAGACCCGCGTGGTGAAGCTCACGCGCGGGTTCACGTGGCTGAAGAAGCGCATCTTCTACACGGACACGGGCCGCATAGTCGTGAAGCCGTGCCGAGACTCCATAACGCGGGAGCGCCGCAAGCTCAAGAAGATGGCCCGCATGGTCGCCGATGGCATCATGACCCCCGAGCAGGTGGAGCAGAGCTACCAGAGCTGGCGCGGAGGCATGAAGCGGCTGGACGCGCACCGCAGCGTGCGGGCCATGGACGCGCTGTACCGAAGCCTGTTCGGAAATCTCGCGCAGGGGGGGGGTGCTCAATGCAGGCCAACCAGAGGGACGATTCAAGCGGAAGCAAGCCCTCGCAATAGCGGAGAACCGGCAACTCAAAGCAGCGGCCTAAGCGAAGCGGCTGCGAAATAACAGAAACATCGAAGGCGTGCCGCGGCGCGCCTTCTTCCTTTGCGCCCATCAAAGCGGCTCGGCATTCTCACGGCGCCAATACGATGGCGGCACATTCCCCGACAAGAGAGGAGTCCGCATGGACACTGAGGAAGACACGCCGCGCCCCAACGATCTTCAAGATGGCACCATGGCCGAGGTCAACGCCCTGCGCGATCTGCTGTCGCAAATCGGCGACCCCGACGCGGCGCACGACGCGGGCGTTATCGACGATGACGAGTACGCTGAGCGGAAGGCGCGAAAGCTCGCCTACACCGCGGCGCTCGCCGCCTACGACAGTGGCGAGACGCTCGACGTGTCGGCGCTGATCGACCAGATGCGCGAGCGGGCGTCGCAGCCGACGCAGACCGAACAGAACACGGCGAACATCGACTACCTGCTCATGACGGTCGGAGGTGACCAGTAACGCCAACGAAGAAAACCGACGAGCATTCCAAGCACTTCGCGCTCGTCAAGAAGTACTACGACCGACCTCTTTGGAGTAAGGCGCGAGTACACAAGGCCGTCGAGTGCAAGTGGATCACCGCCGACGAGTACAAGGAGATCACCGGCGAGGAGTACACGGCCGAATAGGCGGAAGGAGGGCGCCCAGGATGGAAGTGCTCAAACTTTTTGCGCCTTACGGACCGGCTTGGCTTGGCGGCGTGCTCCTGACGCTCGTTGCGTTCTACTTCGGGAAACAATTTCTTGAGGAGTACAAACGCCAAAACCAGCGGAAGGGCGAGCTCGACCTTAAGCGCGAGGAGCGCAAGCAGGCCGAAGTCGACGAGCGCGCGCAGCGGGACCGCGAGCGCTCGCAGATGGAGGGCCGCATCGCCGCGCAGATGGAGCGCAGCAACAGCCTCATGGAGGCGATGAAGACGCTCATGGAGTCCGTCGTGGCGTCCAACGAGGTCTTGCACGCGGACTTGGCGCACAGCCAGGCGAGGAGCCAGGGGATGGCCGAGAAGGTCGACCACATCTGCGACCGCGTCGACCTTATCTACAGCAAGGAATCCGACAGATAGGAGCAATCGAATGAATGAGATCCAGGCGGGCCTCACGGTGTGCACGGTCCTGGTCGTGCCGTACATCGTGCAGGCGATCAAGACGAAGGCGATGACGGGCAACGTCGCCCGCTGGACGGCAATCGCCGTCTCGGCGGGATGCGGCGCCCTCACGGCCATGTCGGGCGGCGTCCCGACCGAACCCTCGGCATGGGTTACGTCCATCTTCGCCGCGGTAGGCGGCGTTCAGGTGGCCTACGCGGCCTTCAAATCGGTCGGCATCACGGACAAATGGCTGGACGCCCTGCTGGCGCTCGGCGACATCAAGGAGGACTAATGGCAGACTTCGCAAACGTCCAGCCGGACGAGTACAAGCTTCTGGGGCGCAACTTCTCGGCGGGCCGTCCGTTCGGCATCAAGGGCGTCACGATCCACCACATGGCGGGCGACCTCAACGCCGGCCAGTGCAACGGCATCTGGGGCGCCAACGGCTGCTCGGCGCACTACTCGGTCGACCGCAACGGCTACATCGTGCAGCACGTCAACGATCTCGACCGCGCCTACGCCTGCGGCGACGGAATCGGCACTGGACGCGGCAACGATACGACCATCTCCATCGAGCACGCCAACAGCGGCAGCAACCCGTGGACGGTCCACGAGAAGGCAATCGAGAGCGGCGCACACCTTGTCGCGGCCCTGTGCCTGTACTACGGCCTCGGTCGCCCCGAGTGGTGCAAGAACGTGTTCCCGCACCGCTACTGGAGCGCCACGGCTTGCCCCGGCGAGCTTGCGGGCTCCCAGCGCGACCATTACATGCAGCGCGCCCAGGCGTGGTACGACGCGATGAAGGGCGGCAAGGCGCCCGCCCCCTCCGCCGCCGCTAAGCCTGCCGCGGCAAAGCCCTCTCAGGCGGCATCCGGCGGCTTCACGAAGGCATCTGGCAAGCGCATCCCCGTCCACTACTCCCTCCACCTCAAGGGCGGCGGCTGGCTGGACGAGGTGACCGACTTCGGCGCCGGGGACAACGGCTTCGCGGGCTACCCGTGCCGACAGCACGACCTCCTTTGCGCCCGAGTCGATCGCGGCACGCTCAAGTATCAGGTCCACACCATCGAGGACGGCTGGCTTGACTATGTTTCCAAGGGCGACCGCAACGATACCGTGAACGGTTGCGCCGGCATCGCCGGCCACACCATCGACGGTGTACGCATGTACTACGTGACCCCGGGCGGCGAGGAGTACAAGCAGGCGTGGTATCGCTCGCAGACCACCGCGCGCGCCGGATGGCTCGACACCGTGTGCGACGACGGCTCCACCTACGGCGGCGACGACTACGCCGGTTTCTACGGCGAGCCGCTCGACCGACTCCAAGTCTGCGTCACCGACGGCAACCCGTACTAGCATGATCGCGCTGGCTTTCGTCCTCGGCGCGCTCTTCGGCGGCACCGTGGCGACAATCGGCCTGTGCCTCGTGAGCATCAACGGGCGCTAGCCGCGGCCCGCTCGGGTTATCCCGGGCGGGTTTTTTCTCGAGAAAAGGTGTTGCTACGCCGCCCGTGGTATCCTGAGCAGCACGACGGTCCCAACGGCGCAGATCTCGGTTCTAGAATCTAGGCAGACGGGGCACCATCGAACGTAAGACCGTCCGAACCTCGCATGGTCCGGGCGGTTTTTCTTATACCGACGCGACGTGATGGGACGTGGTATGGCAGCAACGGATATCGAGCGCGGACTCTCGACCGCCGAGGTCGAGGAGCGCATTGCCGCCGGTAAGATCAACCGCAACATGGAGCTCAAGACCAAGTCGGTCAAAGAGCTCATCATCGAGAACCTCTGCACGCTGTTCAATTTGATCAACGTGATCTTGGCGTTCCTGGTCATTTTGACCGGTTCGTTTAAGAATCTGACGTTCCTGTTCGTGGTGTTCTTGAACACCGCTATCGGCGTCATTCAGTCCATGCGTTCCAAGAAGATGGTCGATAAGCTCACGCTGCTGACCTCCAAGAAGGCCATCGCGGTGCGCGACGGCGCCGAGGTGGAGCTCGACCTGGACCAGATCGTGCTCGACGACATCATCCGCCTGGGGCGCGGCGACCAGATTCCCGCTGACGCCGTGGTGGTTTCGGGCGAGGCGCTCGTGAACGAGAGCCTGCTGACGGGCGAGAGCGACCCTATTAAGAAACAGCCCGGTTCCGAGCTCATGAGCGGCAGCTTTATCGACTCGGGCCTGCTGCGCGCCCGCGTGATCCATGTCGGCGCCGACAACTACGTAGCCAAAATTAATAACGAGGCCAAGTACGTCAAAAAGGTCAATTCCGAGATCATGAACGCGCTGAACGCCATCGTGCGCTTTGCGAGCATCATCATGATCCCGCTCGGTTTGGCGTTGTTTGCCTCGAGCGTGAGCGAGCTGTGGGATGCCGCGGGAACCCCGGGCGATAGCGCGCTTTCGTGGTGCTTCTCCGAGCTGCTGGCCGGCCGCGTGCCCTCGTCGGCGCTGCTGTCCACGGTGGGCGCCCTGCTGGGCATGATCCCACAAGGCCTGGTGCTGCTGACCTCGTCGGTGCTCGCCATCGCCACGGTGCGCCTGGCCCGCCGCAAGGTGCTGGCGCAGCAGCTCTACTGCATCGAGACGCTCGCTCGCGTCGACGTGCTGTGCCTGGACAAGACGGGCACCATCACGTCGGGCCGCATGGAGGTCGAGGGCACGTATCCGCTGCCGGTCGAGGGTATGGGTGCGGGGGAGGGCGACGCCGCCGTTCCCGTCGATACCACGGTGCTCGATTTTGCGCTGGCTAACGTGGCGCGTGCGACTTCGGCCGATGCCAATGAGACCTGCCAGGCGCTGCTCAACTATTACGCCGATCGCCCGGTCGAGGTGTCCGAGCCGCTGTCGGTTATTCCGTTCTCGTCGTCCAAAAAGTGGAGCGGCGCCTCGTTTGCGCATGGCTCCTATGTGATGGGTGCGGCTCAGTTTGTGCTCTCCGATCGTGCGTTTGCCCAGGTCGAGAACCGTGTTGCCGAGCTTGCCGATACCTGCCGCGTGCTCGTGGTGGCGCGCGTTGACGGCTTTACGCCCGACGGCGATATGGTGGGCGAGGCCGAGCCCGTGGGCTTTGTGACCATCCGCGATGAGATTCGTACCTCGGCCGCCGAGACCATCGGCTACTTTAACGAGCAGGGCGTGACGCTCAACGTGATCAGTGGCGACGACCCGCGTACGGTGTCGTCGATCGCGCGCGTGGTGGGCGTGCCGGGGGCGGACGCTTATGTGGACGCCACGACGCTCGATACGCCGGCCAAGCTCGATGCCGCAGTGGACCGCTACCATGTCTTTGGTCGTGTGACCCCGCAGCAGAAGCGCGAGCTCGTGCAGGCACTCAAGCGCCGCGAGCACACCGTGGCCATGACGGGCGACGGCGTCAACGACGTGCTGGCGCTCAAGGAGGCCGACTGCTCCGTGGCCATGGCGGCCGGCTCCGATGCCGCGCGCAACGTGGCCGAGATCGTACTCGTCGACAACGACTTTGCCTCGATGCCCGCCGTGGTGGCCGAGGGCCGTCGCTCCATCAACAACCTGCAGCGTTCGGCCTCACTGTTCCTGACCAAGACGCTGTTCTCGATGGGCCTGGCGGCGCTGTGCATCGCGCTGCCGCCGTACCCATTCGAGCCCATCCAGATGACGCTCATCAACTTCTTCTGCATCGGCGCGCCGGGCTTTGTGTTGGGCCTGGAGCCCAACAATGCTCGCGTGAAGGGTGCGTTTTTGAGCAACGTACTCAAGCGTGCACTGCCGGCGTCGATTGCGGTCATTTTGGCTGCGGCGCTTGATATCTTTGTGGCGCGCGTGTTTGGCTTTAGCCAGCTCACGCTGTCTACGATGTGCCTGCTTACGTCGTGCGCGGCGAGCGTCAGCCTGATCTGGCGGATCTCGCAGCCTCTCACGCCCTTACGTGTGGTGCTCTTTGTGTTTGTAGTCGCCGGCATCCTGGTGGGCGTTATCGGATTCCCAGAGCTGCTGTCTATTGCCAACCTGTCGATGGGCCAGATGGTTATCTTGGCTGTCATCGTGGTCTTTACCTGCTCGGTGTTCTTTAAGCTCGCCACGATGATGGATTCGCTCAAGCCGCGTCGTCGTCATGCTGCAACTGGTTTTGGCCGCGGTGTGCGCGTCCACCTGGGTCGCGGTGGCGGCAAGGTGAGCTCGACGGGTTCGACGGCCGAGCGTTTTGCCAAGCGCTTCGCCGCCGACATGGCGCAGCGCCGCGAAGATCGCACCGCTCGCGAGGCCGAGGCCCGCGCACTCGAGGGCGTGGCCCAGGCCCAGCCCAAGAAAAAGAAGAGTACCGGAGCCAAGCGCTCTCGCGTGACCAAGTCCGCCCAAGGCATCAAAGTTTCGATGCCAAGCAAAAAGAAGAAGTAACTACGCCCTGGCGATGTTGAATTGGTGCCTTGCTCCTGTGGGGCCGTGGCGATGTTATGCTCTAACCTCGATTGTTTGAATTGCTTCGAAAAGAGGATGCCGTGATCTGCCCGCATTGCCTTAAGACTATCGAGGACGGCGCCTCGTTCTGCCCCTACTGCAACGCCTATGTGGGTCCGGGCGATGGCCCCGAGCACACCGAGTTCGTGTTCTGTGAGGGCTGCGGTGCCCGTCTTTCTCCGCATGATCGTACGTGCCCCAAATGCGGACGCCCCGCTCCGGGTATCCTCTCCGAGGACGCGGCCGCATCCGACTTGGCTGCGGGCCGCACGGCGGGTTTTCCGCGCCTAACGCAAGAGCAGATCGATACCGAGGTGCCGCATGCGCCGGCCTCTGCCGCTGCGGTGCTTTCGGACGCCGCCGATCCTAACGAGACCTGCGTGCTGCCGGCTTTCGATAAGGATTTCGGTATTCCCAAGGTCGATATTCCCACGCCGGTTTCCCGCCACGACGATGCTCAAAAACCCAAGCGCAAGGTGCATCCCGACGAGGACGCCTATCACAAGCACAAGCGTCATATCCCTAAGCCGCTCATCGTCATCGCGATCCTTGCCTTTGTGTGCGGTGGTGCCTATTGGTTCGTGACGACCGATCCCATGGGTGTCATGCCTGGCTTCTATGACCAGTTTGGCCAAGCCGCGCAGACGACCTTCCCCACGCGCCAAAAGGGCGAGGCGACTGAGGACGATACCAAGCAGGACGATTCTGCCGAGGTGGTCCAGGAAGAAACCGTGCTGACCGATGATCAGCTCTATACCAGGCTCGACGGTCTGTATCAGACCATCGTGTCCTACGGCGACGAGGACCAGATCGGCGAGGTCATCGATTCCTTTAACAACGGTTATCTCCGAACGCCGCTGTCCACCCGTCAGGAGCTGTCGCAGAGTGCCTACGCCCTGCGCGACCAGATCAAAAAGACGCAAGATGAGCTTAACAACCTTAAGTATCAGGACGATACGGTCTATGCGGACGACATCGCCCACTTAAAGCAGCTTGCCGAGTGGATGTACGAGCGTGTCGACGTGATCTGCCAGAGCTGGGATATCTCGCTGGCCATTCCCGATGGCGAGTCGATGAGTTCCCACCAAAGCGAGATCCTGGCGCCCATCGCACAGGGCGGCAACAGCGCGCTGAACCAGTACGACGCCAATGTGGGCTCCTGGAAGCCGCAGCAGCGTCCCAAAATTAGTTCGCCATAGTCGGCATAACCTACGTGCGCAATTGATGTAAGCGCATGCTTATTGCTACAATTCGTACAAATATGCTTTAAACGCACGAGGAAGGAACCACATGTTTGGTTTTAAGAAAGAGCTCTACACGCCCGAGTATCAGCTTGCCGGCGACGAGTGCGCCGTTATCGAGACGTCGAAGGGTACCATCAAGGTCAAGTTTGACGGCGAGGGCGCTCCCATTCATGTCGCGAACTTCTGCGAGCTTTCCACGATGGGCTTCTATGATGGCCTTAAGTTCCATCGCTATGTGCCCGGTTTTGTCATCCAGGGCGGCGACCCCAATACCCGCGATATGTCCGGCGCCGACGTCGCCGCTGGTCTTGAGGGCCCCGACGGCATGCCCGGTACCGGTGGCCCCGGCTACTGCATCAAGGGCGAGTTTGCCACCAATCCGCGCAACAGCCATGTCGATGGTGCCCTTGCCATGGCACGCTCCATGGACCCCGATTCCGCGGGTTCGCAGTTCTACTTCTGCCTGGGCGCCCAGCATAACCTCGATTCCGGTTACACCGTCTTTGGTACCACGGTCGAGGGTCTCGATGTGATTTCGCAGCTGCGTGCCGGCGACGAGATCGTCCATGTCGAGATCGTTCACGAGTAAAGGGGACTTCCTTGAATAGCCAGCTGATCCAACAGGGCCGCGCCGCTTACCGCGCGGGTGATTTTTCCGCTGCAGCCCAGATGCTTGGGGCGGCAAAGACTCCCGATGAGATTATGGGCGAGGCCGATCACCTTCGTGGCAACGCCTTGATGCACCTGGGCATGTATGCCGAGGCCGCCGAGGCTTATGCTGCCGCCCTCAACGACGGCACCTACGGCAAGCGCGGCGCGCTGCTCACCAACCGCGGCAAGGCGCTCGCCGCCGTGGGCGACTACACGACGGCCGCCCAGGCGTTCTCTGCTGCTACGCAGGATGCTTCCTATGCGACGCCGTTCAAGGCCTATCTGGGCCTGGGCAATGCGCTGTTCCAGTCGGGCGATTATGCCAACGCGGGTACTGCCTTCCGTCAGGCTGCCATCGACGGCGCCAATCCGGCTCCTGCCGCCGCACTCGGCGAGCTCGGTCGTTGCTTCATTAAGCTCGGCCGTCCGGCGGATGCCGTGGAGACCTACCGCACGGCTATCGACTTTGCCGGCCCCCGCGACGACACGCGTGCGCTCAATGCCGGCATGGGTCAGGCGCTTTCTGCCGCCGGCCGTCCCTCCGACGCACTCGACGCCTTTAACGCCGCTACTGCCGATGGCATCTACCAGCTCACTTCCGAGCAGGCCGATGAGCTTGCCCGCGTGCATGATTCGCTTGCCGCACTGTCTGCCCAGACGGCTATGGCCACGGCTCCGGCGCCCGCGATGGACGCTCCCGCCGTCGATCCGCTCGATCCTACGGGCGCGACCGGTCAGTTTATGCCCGATCCCTCGGACACCGGCTTCTTTACACTGTCCGAGTCCGAGATGGTCCAGCAGGACCGTCAGGATCGTAAGCAGGCCAAGGTCCGTCGCCGCCATCGCCACGCGGGTCTCAAAGTCTTCATTGTGCTGCTTCTGCTCATTTTGATTGCCGCGGGCGGTCTGGGCTTTGCCTACACGCGCGGCTTTGGCTTCCCGTCTCAGGAATCTGTGGTTACCGATCTGTTCCAGGCTGCCGGCGACGGCGACACCGCAAAGGCCGAGTCTTGCCTGGCCTCGAGTTTGTCCGAGGACGCTAAGTCGATGATCATCTCCTCGATTCCGCAGGGTGCTACCGTGTCCGTCGAGGGCATGGACCAGTCCATGACCGAGACGACCGCCAAGGTCAAGGCGTCGCTGTCCAAGGGCGGCGAGCAGGAGTACACCGTCAAATTCGTGCGCTCCGACAATCATATCGGCTGGGCCGTTTCCTCGCTCGATATGGATTTCTCGGCTGCTGACAACCAGTAGTGACCTTATGGGATTTAGCTTTGCCCGGCGCTTCACCGCAAGTGAGGTGCCGGGCTTGCGCTAGTATCATGAGCTAGTAGTTTTCCAGCAATCATCCAACACATCAGGAGTTGCGTTGTTTTCTTTGATGGATATGTTCTTCGGTAGCTATGCGGGCGATCTTGCCATCGACCTCGGCACCGCAAATACGCTTGTCTCCGTGCGCGGCAAGGGCATCGTCATTCGCGAGCCCTCTGTCGTCGCCATCGACAAGAACGACGAGCGCATCCTGGCGGTCGGTATCGAGGCAAAGCGCATGCTCGGCCGTACGCCCGGCAACATCGTGGCCGTTCGTCCCCTGAAGGACGGCGTCATCGCTGACTTCGATGTTACCGAGGCTATGCTTCGCTACTTTATCGACAAGGCGTCCGAGAAGCGCTATCCGTGGACCCCGCGTCCGCGCGTTGTCGTCTGCGTTCCCTCCGGCGTCACGTCGGTCGAGAAGCGTGCTGTCTTTGAGGCCACGATCCAGGCTGGCGCTCGCCAGGCCTACCTGATCGAGGAGCCCATGGCCGCCGCTATCGGCGCCGATCTGCCCGTCGAGGAACCCACCGGCTCCATGGTCATCGACATCGGCGGCGGTACCACCGAGGTTGCCGTTATTGCTATGGGCGGCATCGTCGTCTCGCAGTCCATCCGTATTGCCGGCGACGAGTTCGATCAGGCTATCCTCACGCACGTTCGAGATGCCTACAACCTGGCCATCGGCGAGCGTACGGCAGAGGACATCAAGATCAAGGTCGGTTCCGCCGTGCCGCTCAAGGACGAGCTCGACGTCGAGGTCAACGGCCGCGACGTGATCACCGGTCTGCCCAAGACCGTACGCATCGAGAGCGAGGAGATTCGTCGCGCACTCAACAAGCCGCTCGACGAGATGGCCAAGGCCGTCAAGGACGCACTCGATGCCACGCCGCCCGATCTTGCCTCGGACCTTATGTACTACGGCATTTTGCTGACTGGTGGCGGCGCGCTGCTGCGCGGTCTCGACGTGCGCCTGCGCGATGAGACCGGCGTTTCGGTCAACGTCAGCCCCACGGCGCTCGATAACGTCGTTAACGGCTGTGCCCGCGTGCTCGAGGCCAATGCGTTTGATGGCGGCTTCGTCCAGACCAATGCTTAATTTCCAAAAGGTGGATTCCATTTGGCACGATCTTCGGGTTTCTCCACAAATCTGAATACCAAGCGACAATCAACGGGTATGCGCCCGTTGATTGTTTTCAGCCTGATTTCGGTGTTGCTGCTCACGTTTTACATCCGCGAGGGCGAGGCAGGACCGATTCATGCCGTGCGTTCGGGCGTAACGACGATTACCTCGCCGGTGCGCTTTGTGGGCTCGGCTGTGGCGGCTCCCTTCAATGCGATCGGCAACGTGTTCTCTAACCTTACGGCGTCGCAGGACACGCTTGACGATCTTAAGAAGCAAAACGAGGAACTGACCTCTAAGGTTGCTGAGCTCTCCGAGGCTCAAAAGACCGCCGAGCGTCTGGAGGGGCTGGTCGGCCTGCAGTCGACCTATAACCTCAAATCGACCGCAGCTCGTATTGTTGGTGCCTCGGGCGATGCCTGGACCTCGACCGTCACCATCGACAAGGGCTCTGCCGACGGCCTTACCATCAACATGCCTGTGACGAGTTCGGCCGGTGTTATCGGCCAGATCATCGAAGTCTCGGCCAAGACGTCCACCGTGCGCCTGATTGGCGACGAGAACTCGGGCGTGTCCGCTATGGTGCAGGACACGCGCGCCCAAGGCATGCTGCAGGGTCAGGCTGACGGCACGCTGCGTCTTGAGTACGTGAGCGTCGACTCCGATGTTAAGGTTGGCGACATCATCGTGACCTCGGGCATTGGCGGTGTGTTCCCCAAGGGTCTACCGCTCGGCACCGTCTCGTCGGTCGAGAAATCGGCAAACGACGTGTACTACACCATTGTGGTGCGCGCCCAGACCACGGCCGAGAACAACGAGGAAGTGCTGGTCATCACCTCGCTGACCGACGAACAGTCGGCCTCGGATGAGGACGTGAGCACGGCCAACAGCACGCCGCAGGGAACGTCGCGCGATGCTGCGACCAAGACGATGGACGAGAGCTCGGATGACAGTTCCGACACGTCCGAGACGACCGATTCCGGCTCGAACGAATAGGGGGCATGTCCATGGATCTACACGAGCAGGGGATGAGCTCCCGCACGTTTGTAATCGCCGCCATCGTGTGCGTGCTGCTGCAGGCAGGCCTGGCACCGCAGATCTCCATTGCGGGCGGTCGCGTCAACTTCATGATTATCCTGGTGTGCCTAAGCGTGTTCTCGGGCGACCCGACCCGTGCCGTCGTGTGCGGTTTTTGCAGCGGCTTGTTCTATGACCTGTCCGCTGCCGTGCCGGTGGGCGTTATGTCGCTCCTGCTGACCGTGGGTTCTTTTGCCCTGGTGCACAGCGCCGTCGGTCAGACGGGCGGTACCCCGAGTGCGCGCGGCGTCACTGTGGGCGCCTTTGCGCTCGTCATTAATGTGATTTACAGCATCATCTTGCTGTTTATGGGTTTGGAGACGAGCTTTGTCGTGGCGATCTTCGGCCATGCGCTGCCGTCCTCGATCCTGACGGGTCTGGTTGCCATTCCGTTTTTGATGTCCGGCGTCGTGCCGCAGTCCGGCTATGGATTCTCCGCACGTGGCGGACGCCAGACGGGTATGCGCTTTAAGCCCAAGACCCGCAAGCTCAAATAGGGGAGGCCCGTAGATGTCTTCCCAGTTGACGGTTATTATCGCTGGTATCGTGCTGGTTGTGGCCATCGTGGTCGCGCTGGTCATCATGCGTCGTGGCGATTCCCGTTTTACCTACGATACGCAGCATGGAACGGCCCCACGCGCCACCGAGGGCGAGGGCAATACCGCGGCGACCGCCTTTAAGGGCCGCTTTTCCATCCTCACCACGGGTGTGGGCGCGATGTTTGCGGCGCTCGCCGTCAAGCTGTGGGGCATGCAGATGGTCTCGTCGGACTATTACGAGAAGCAGGCTAATAGCAATCAGACTCGCACCGTTACCACTCCCGCTGTACGCGGCCGCATCCTCGACCGCAATGGCGTGGCGCTTGTCCAGAACCGTCCCTCACTTGCTGTCGTGGCCTACCGCGACCTTGCCGAGGATGAGGTTCTGGTTCGCCATCTTGCCAACGTGCTTGGAATGCCTTACGTGGCGGTCCTTCGCAATATTCAGGACAATACAGAGGGCGCTCAGAGCCTGCATACCATCGCGACGGACGTCCGTCGCTCCACGGTTGCCTATATCAAGGAACACGCCGGCGAGTTCCCGGGCGTCAAGATTGCCGAGCGTACCGAGCGCCAGTATCCATATGGCGAGACGGCATGCCATATCTTGGGCTATACCGGCACCATTACCTCCGAGCAGCTCGAGGCCCAGAATAAGAAAACCTCTGGCGATGATGATGCTTCTGCTGGCAAGATTACGTACCAGTCGGGCGATATCGTGGGCCAGGCGGGCGTTGAGAGCTACTACGAAAACCTGCTGCAGGGTATTCGTGGCGAGCAGACCGTCAAGGTCGATGCCTCGGGCAATGTGACCGGTCAGGCCGGTGCCGTGCCTGCGAAGGCCGGCTCCGACATTAAGCTCACGCTCGACCTTAAGATCCAGCAGGCCTGCGAGACGGCGCTGGCGAGCGCTATCGAGCTTGCCAAGACCACTGGCTACAGCAATGCCGGCAACGGCGCTGTGGTGTGTCTCGATCCCAACAATGGCGAGATCCTGGGCATGGCGAGCCAGCCCAAGTTCGATCCGTCTGTCTTTATCGGCGGCGTCTCAAATGACGTGTGGACCGAGCTCAATGATGACAAGGGTTCGCACCCGCTGCTCAACCGCGCCATTAGCGGACAGTACATGTCGGCCTCGACCATCAAGCCGCTCTCGGCACTGGCCGGTCTTGAGTTTGGAACCTACACGTCGGGGCAGACGACCAACTGCACGGGCTATTGGACGGGTCTGGGCAAGTCGTGGGGCAAGTACTGCTGGTTGCATTCCGGCCACGGCACCATGACGCTGCAGTCGGGTATCGCCAACTCGTGCGACCCTGTCTTCTACGACATGGGCAAGGCGTTCTTTTATGACGAGCAACATCCCGAGGGCTTGCAGGAGGTCTTTCGTCGCTGGGGCCTAGGCAAGACCTGCGGTATCGATCTGCCGAGTGAGGGCGCGGGCCGTATTCCCGATGCCGAGTGGAAAGAGTCGTACTTCACCGACGCCTCTGCCGAGGACCGCAAGTGGAATGCCGGCGATATGACCAACATCGCCATCGGCCAGGGCGATATCCTGGTGACGCCCCTGCAGATGGCGTGCGCCTATATGGGTCTTGCCAACGGCGGCAAACAGTACGTGCCTCACGTGTTTTTGTCTGCCGTGTCGCGCGATGGCGACGGCGATGCCTATAAGTACAACGGCAAGGGCAAGAAGAAGCGCCTGGAGGCCAAGATCAACAGCGATTCGGATTTGGCTCTTGTTCGCAACGGTATGCACGACGTGATTTACACGGCATCGACGTCCCTGGCGGCGCACTTTGGCACCCTGACGCCGCAGGTATACGGCAAGTCGGGCACGGGCGAGAAAAGTGGCGAGGACGAATACGCGTGGTTCTGCGCCTATGCGCCGGCCGATGACCCCAAGTATGTCATCGCTACTGTCCTGGAGCAGGGCGGCGGCGGCTCAGATACCGCGATGCATGTCGTGCGCGACGTGCTCGGCGTGATTTATGACGAGCCCGATACCTCTTCGGCCTCGGGCGATTCTTCGGTTCGATAGGAGGTTGCGATGGATTTTTCTCCGGCGGATCTGTTCCGTTCAACCAAGACCGGCTCTCGCAGCAGCCTGGACCGCGTCAACAAGCAACTTTCGGCCTCGCGCGGCACGTTTCGCCAAAAGGTGCATATCGGTGTGCTCGTGGCTACTGTGGCGCTCGTCGCCTACGGTGCCATCATCATCTGGTCGGCTTCGCAGTTTAAGGCCGATGCCTCGTTCTCACGCCATCTGCTGGGAATCGGCATCGGGGCGGTGCTGGCGGTGCTGGTCTGGCGCTCCGACCTGCGCGGTATTTCCAATTTCTCGACGGCGTTGCTCGTCATCGACCTGATCGTGATCCTCTCGCCCAAGATTCCGGGTCTGTCCTATACGGGCGGTCTGGGCATGACGGGCTGGATCAAGATTCCCGGTATCGGCTTGACATTCCAGCCGGTTGAGCTTGCCAAGCTCATCACCATCTTCTTTATTGCTACGCTTGGCTCGCAGTATAACGGTCGCATCGATACCGTTCGCGACTACGTCAAGCTCTGCGGCATGCTGTCCATTCCGTTTTTGGCCGTCGTTGCCATGGGCGACCTGGGATCGGGCCTGGTCGTGCTGGTTTCGGGCGCCATCGTCATTTGTATGAGCGGTGCACGCCGCGAATGGGTGCTGTCGACCCTGGCCCTGCTCGTGGGCTTGGTGGCCCTCGTTCTGGCGCTCGATTCGGTCTTTGATTCGTTGCTCGGCCACGATGTGCTCATCAAGCAGTATCAGATGAACCGTCTGACGGTCTTTATCGACCCCGATAATGCCGATTCGGACGATGCCTACAACCTGCAGCAGTCGCTTATCGCCGTTGGCTCGGGCGGCTTCTTTGGTAAGGGTTTGGGCCATGCGACGCAGTCGGCCGGCGGCTTTCTGCCTGAGTTCCACACCGACTTCGTCTTCGCCTTTTTGTCCGAGACCTTTGGTTTTTGCGGTTCCTTTTTTCTCTTGTGCCTCTACGTGCTGCTGATCTTTTCGACGATTCGCGTCGCCTTTAAGTGTGAGTCGCTGTTCCTGCGTCTGTCGTGCGTAGGTATCGTCGGCATGTGGGCATTCCAGACCTTCGAGAACATCGGCATGTGCATCGGCATGATGCCGATTACCGGTATTCCGCTACCGTTTATTAGCTTCGGTTCGTCTTCGATGATGATCCAGCTGCTGACGGTGGGTATCGTACAATCCATATGGCGGCATCGTTCGGGCGCCGCGTAACCGCTGGAGGGGTTTGCTATGAAAATTCCCGTAGATAAGCTGACCCGCGCTTTTAAGATGGGCGCGTCCGTTAAGAAGGATTCCGATACGCCGGTGCGCGTCTCGGTCTATCTGGATTCGTCCGCCTCGCGCTTTCTGGCCGAGACGGTGCGTGACGCCTTTGTGCCGCAGACGACCTCGGGCATTGTGCGCGTCGAGCGTCTGGGGGAGGAGCGAATTGCTCCAAAGACCGATACCGATGTGGTGCTGGTGCTCTCGTGTGGTTCCGACCGCTTGGAGAGTGCCGTGCAGGAGCTCGTGATCGCCGGCGCGCCCGTGTGCGTGCTTGCCGAGTCTGCTGTGGAGGTGCCGTTTATCGAGGAGTCCACGCCCATGCTCGGTGTGGTGGCGGCAACCGATAAGACGTATCTGCTCGAGACGCTTGCCCGCTGGATTCTCGATCGCACCGACAAGGAAACGGCTTTTGCGGCGAACTTTGCCTTCATGCGCATCGCGGCGGCCAATCGTATCATCACCTCGTGTGCGCTCACCAATATGGCGACCGGGGCTTTGGTGTTTTTGCCGGGCACCGATTATCCCGTTATGGCGCTGGCGCAGGTGGGCATGCTCTTTGAGCTCGCTGCCGTCTTTGGACGCGGCATTAAGCCTGAGCGCGGCTACGAGGTCGCGGGCGTGCTTGCCGGCGGTCTTGTGATCCGCGCGGTCACCCGCGCGCTCGTCAAGCAGACGCCGCATATTGGGTTTGCCGTCAAGGCGCTCGCTGCTGCCGCGGGCACCTATGGCATGGGCCGTGCGCTCGTTTCGCTCTACGAGCGCGATGTCGACTACAGCCGTGCTAACGAGGTGGTCACTGCCACGTTTTCCCGCGTTCGCGATCTGGTGACTGCGGTCGCGGGCGCTACCCGTCCTATGGCGTCCTATCAGGACGCATCAGATCTCGCTGCTTAGGGGTTTTCCGTTGCGCGTTGCATACCAAGACTGTTTTCATTTAATTGAGCCGTTGCTCGCCAAGGTCGAGAAGCCGAGTCGCTATATCGATCACGAGTGGGGCACGCTTTCCAAGGCCGATGCCGACTACCGTTGCTGCCTGATCTACCCGGATGTGTACGAGGTCGGTCTGCCCAACCAGGGCATCGCCATCCTCTACAACATCCTTAACCAGGCCGAGGGCATCTCCTGCGAGCGCGGCTATGTGCCGTGGCCCGATATGGGTGACGCCATGCGCGAGGCAGGCATTCCGCTGCTGTCGCTCGAGGGTGCAGCGCCGGTCGCTTCGTTTGATATCGTCGGCCTGCATGTGCCGCACGAGATGGCGGTGACGAACTTCCTCGAGGCACTCGACCTCGCTGGTATTCCGCTGTTAGCGGCTGACCGCACCGAGGACGACCCCATTATCATCGCCGGCGGCCCCTCGGTGTACAACCCCGAGCCGTACGCGGCCTTCTTCGATGTTATCCTCATCGGCGAGGGCGAGGAATCGCTGCTCGAGACCTGCCAGTTGCATCGCCGTCTGCGTGACGAAGGAGTCCCGCGCGCGCAGATTGTCGAGCAGCTTGCATCCATTGCCGGCAACTACGTGCCGTCGCTCTATGAGGTTTGTCACGACGAGCCCTGCTCGCCGCATGGCTACACCGTGCCGCGTGAGGGCAAGGATGCGCCGACCGTGGTCTACAAGCGCGTCGTCGAGGATTTCGGCGCCACGAATCCGCTGTCGCAGTCGTGCGTGCCCTATGCGCAGCTGGTCCACGACCGCCTGTCTATCGAGATCCTGCGCGGCTGCGCCCGCGGCTGTCGTTTTTGCCAGGCCGGCATGACGTATCGCCCGGTGCGTGAGCGCTCGGCCGACCAGATCGTCTCGTCGGTGATTCAGGGTCTGGAAAAGACCGGCTATGACGAGGTGTCGCTGACCTCGCTCTCCACGACCGACCACTCCTGCATTCGCGATGTGCTCGGCAGGCTCAACCATCGCCTGGAGGATACGGGTATTCGCGTGTCTATTCCGTCGCAGCGCCTGGATTCGTTTGGCGTGGATATGGCCGAGTCGGTCGCCGGCGAAAAGAAGGGCGGACTGACGTTCGCGCCCGAGGCCGGCAGCCAGCGCATGCGCGACATCATTAACAAGAACGTGACCGAGGAGGACCTGGACCGTGCGGCCAAGGCGGCCTTCGAGGCCGGTTGGAACCGCATGAAGCTCTACTTTATGATGGGCCTTCCCGGCGAGCGCGACGAGGACATCGTGGCCATCGCCAATCTGGCCGATCACGTGCTGGAGCTCGGTCGTTCCGTGGTGCCCAAGGCTCGTCGCGGCTCGATCTCGGTGTCGATCTCGGTTTCGGTCTTTATCCCCAAGGCTGCCACGCCGTTCCAGTGGTGCCCGCAGCTCGACTACGACGACGTCAAGCGTCGCCAGAAGCTGCTCATCACGAGCGTTCGCAACCGTGCCGTCCGCGTTCATTACCACGATGCCGAGACCTCGCTCATCGAGGCTGCGCTGTCCCGCGCCGGTCGTGACATGACGCCCGTCATCATCGACGCTTGGCGCTCGGGCTCTCGCTTTGACGCCTGGGTAGAGCATTTCTCGCTCGATAACTGGAAGGAAGCTGCTGCCAAAAACGGCATCGACCTCAATGAGCTCGTGCACCTGCCCTACGAGTTGGACTGGCGCCTGCCGTGGGAGCACGTGAGCCCCGGCTGCACGCGCGGCTTCCTCGAGCGCGAGTACCGTCGCTCGCTCGAGGGCGTCACGACTCCCGACTGCACCCGCACGTCGTGCACCGGCTGCGGAATCTGCCCCACGCTCCACGCCAAGAATGTATTGATGGGTGATCGCGCATGAGTGAGCGCCTGACCGACAACCCCACGCTCTTTAGACTTCGTGTTCGCTATGGCAAGCGCGATCGCCTTAAGTACCTGGGCCATCTCGAAGTGATCCATACCATTGAGCGCATCGTGCGCCGTGCGGGACTTCCCTATGCCGTCACGCAGGGCTTCTCTCCGCACATGCGCGTGGGCTTCTCTTCGGCGCTACCGGTTGGTACGTCGTCGACCTGCGAGTGGTATGACCTGTTTATGACCGAGTTCGTGGCGCTCGACGAGGCGTTTGAGCGCCTGGCTGCGGCGTCTCCGGCCGATCTGGCGCCCATCGAGGCGGCGTACATCGACGTGCGCACGCCGGCATTGACGGCGCAGCTCACGCGCCTGTCGTATCGCATCGACTTACACCTGGATCCCGAGGCGCCCGTAAGCGCCGACGAGGTGCGTCGTGCGATCGACACGCTGCGCGCGGATCATGGCATCGACTACGCGCGCGGCAAAAAGAGCAAGCGCTTGGATTTGGATCACACGCTCGTTGGCTATGAGCTCACGGCGGGGGAGCGCCCGGACCATTTGGTTCTCATGCTCGACACCCATGCCGACAACGAGGGCTCTATGCGTCCGGAAATTTTGCTTTCTGCTGCTGATGTTTTGTTGCAGGGCTTGACCCCGGGCGTGGATGCACCTATTGTTTCCACCGGTATGCAAGACCTCGTGACCATCTGCTCCTACGATGTCGAGCGTCAGAATCAAGCATGCGAGGACGACGAGGGCCGACTCGTCAGCCCCATACCTGTGCGAACTTGTGGATTTGCTCCACATACTCGTTGACGGGGGTATTTTCGCCTGCTACTATATTCGGCTGTTGCACTAACTGATGCATGAAGGGCAAGTAAACATGTACGCAATCGTTAACACGGGCGGCAAGCAGTACAAGGTCGCCACCGACGATGTCATCACCGTCGAGAAGATCGAGGGCAATGAGGGCGACAAGGTCACCCTGCCGGTTATCTTCCTCAACGATGGTAAGAAGATCGTCACCGATCCCGACAAGCTGGCCAAGGCCAAGGTTACCGCTCAGATCGTTGAGCAGTTCAAGGGCGAGAAGCAGCTGGTCTTCAAGTTCCACAAGCGTAAGCGCTATCGTCGTCTGAAGGGTCACCGTCAGCAGCTCACCAAGCTGAAGATCGTGAAGGTCCAGGCTACGTCCCGCGCCAAGAAGGCTGTCAAGGCAGAGGCCGAGGCTGTTGCCGAGGCTCCCGTCGCCGAGTAGATTACACTCGTAACGAAAGAGTAGGTATACACAATGGCACACAAAAAAGGACTCGGTTCCTCCCGTAATGGCCGTGACTCCCGCGGTCAGCGCCTTGGCACGAAGCGCTATGCCGGCCAGACGGTAACCACGGGCACGATTCTCGTCCGTCAGCACGGCACGCACATCCACCCGGGTGAGAACGTTGGCCGTGGTAAGGACGACACGCTGTTCGCGCTGGTCGACGGTACCGTTGAGTTCCACAAGGGTATCAAGCACAGGGTCAGCGTACGCCCGCTCGCGAACGCGTAATTCACCCTTCATAGAGCACATATGTGGGAGGCACTTGAGTTTTAGGATTCAAGGGTCTCCCTCTTTTTTGTAGGAGGCGATTCTGTTGTCACAGTTCACCGATATCAGCCGCATTAACGTGTGCGGCGGCGACGGCGGAGCCGGATGCATGTCGTTTAGGCGCGAGGCATTTGTCCCCAAGGGCGGCCCCGATGGCGGCGACGGCGGTCGTGGCGGCAATGTCGTCATCCAGGCCGATGCTCAGCTGTCTTCGCTGATCGATTACCGCTTTAAGCATCACTTCCGCGCCGAGCGCGGCACGCACGGGCAGGGTGCCCGTCGTAACGGCAAGAGCGGCGAGGACCTGATTCTCAAGGTCCCTATGGGTACCGTGGTGCGCGAGCTCGATCCCGAGACGCAGACCCCGATGTTCGAGATCGCCGACCTGGTGCACGACGGCGAGCGCGTCGTCGTGGCGCCCGGCGGTGCCGGCGGTCTGGGCAACACACACTTTGTGACGTCGGTGCGTCGCGCTCCGGCCTTTGCCCAGCTCGGCGAGCCTGCCGAGGAACACTGGATCGAGCTCGAGATGAAGCTTATGGCCGATGCCGCGCTTGTGGGCTTTCCCTCGGTGGGTAAGTCATCGCTCATTGCGCGCATGAGTGCCGCCCGCCCCAAGATTGCTGACTACCCGTTTACCACGCTCGTGCCGAACCTCGGCATGGTGCGTGCCGGCGAATATTCTTACGTCGTTGCTGACGTCCCCGGTCTCATCGAGGGCGCGAGCGAGGGCCGTGGCCTGGGTCACCAGTTCCTGCGCCACATTGAGCGTACGGCACTCATCATGCACGTCGTCGATATGACGGGTGGTTTTGAGGATCGCGATCCGGTCGAGGACTATCGCATCATCAACCGCGAGCTCGAGCAGTATGGCGCCGAGCTTTCGGAGCGTCCGCAGATCGTCATTGCCAACAAGTGTGATGCGCCGGGCACGGCCGACAAGATTGCCGACCTTAAGCGTGCGGCGCTCGACGATGGCCATATGTTCTTTGCCGTGTCTGCTGTTACGGGCGCCGGCCTCAACACGCTGATGCTTGCCGTGGGCGAGCAGGTGGCTAAGCTTCGCGCCGAGCTGGCGGTCTCTGATGAGCCGGTCGATCTGCGCGACGAGGAGTGGGAGCGTCGCCGCCTGCAGCGCGAGAAGCGTTTCCGCATTGTCCAGGAAGAGCCCGGTGCCTTCCGCGTGGTCGGTCGTGCCATCGAGCGCATGGTCATCCAGACCGACTGGGAAAACGAGGAAGCCGTCATTTACCTGCAGCATAAGTTTGCGCGTATGGGTGTTGACGACGCGCTCGAGAAGGCCGGTTGCCGTGCGGGCGACGAGGTCCGCATTTGCCAGCGCGCTTTTGACTTTGAGGGCGCCGAGGACTTCTCGGAGTACGAAGAGCTCGAGGATGCTGGCGAGGACGTTGCCGTCGAGGCCATTGACGTGGCCGATGCTGCGGATGAGGGCGTCGAGGTTGTCGATGCGGCGGATGCCGAGGACGATGCCGAGACCTCGGAGGGCGAGTAAGCCATGTCGCTGCGCGGTGGAATCGGTCTGCCCGAGCTTCCTCTAGAGGACGGGCAGGAGTTTAGGCTCGGCATTATGGGTGGCACCTTTGATCCCATCCATTACGGGCACCTGGTGACCGCTGAGCAGGCGCGTGAGTCCCTCGACTTGGATGCCGTGCTCTTTATGCCGGCGGGCACGCCTGCCTTTAAGCTTGACAAGCCGGTGACGCCTGCCGAGGATCGTTATGCCATGACGGTCCTCGCCACCGCCGCGAACCCGGCCTTTTTGGCGAGCCGGTTCGAGATCGACCGCCCGGGCGTAACCTATACGGCTGATACGCTTCATGCCCTTCGCGACTTTTACCCGCCGCAGGTAAAGCTCTACTTTATTACGGGCGCCGATGCGATTATCGATATCGTGACCTGGCATGATGCCGAACGAATCGCTGAGCTTGCTACCTTTATTGCGGCGACACGACCGGGCTTTGATATCGATACAGCGCGTGCCCGAATCAAAGAGTCGGGGCTGCCGTTCGACGTGCGCTATATTCAGATTCCGGCGCTGGCGATCAGCTCGACGAACATTCGTAAGCGAGTTGCCCGCGGCATGAGCGTGCGCTATCTTACGAGCGAGTCCGTGCTCGGCTACATTCGCAAACGCAGGCTATATGCCGATTTGGGCCAAGAAGATTTTGAGTGATGGGGGTCTACGTTGTCGGTAGAGGATCAGTTTGAGGGCGATGAGCGCGCACTGCTCAAGCGCATTCAAGAGCTGCTCGATGTTCGCATGAAGGATAAGCGCAAGCGCTATGTGCATTCGCTGGGTGTTGCCGAGACCGCACTTCATCTGGCCGAGGTCTACGGCGTTGACCGCTTTGATGCCGCTGCCGCCGGCTTGATCCACGACTGGGACAAGGTGCTTTCCGATGACGAGCTCGTGGCCCGCGCGCTTCACTATGGCATCAAGGTTGCCGGCTCTCCTTCGGCCGCGACACCGCTGCTGCATGGCCCAGTTGCCGCCTATGAGCTTCCGCAGCTTTTTCCCGGGCTGTCGCCGGCGGTCTTTCAGGCTGTCGACCGTCACACCGTGGGAGCTTGCGACATGACGCCGCTCGATATGGTGGTCTTTGTGGCCGATGCCATCGAGCCCAACCGCCACGGCGATTATGCCCACGCGCTGCGCAAGATGGTGGGGGAGTCGACGCTCGATGAGTTGTTCTTCTCCTGTTTTGCGCAGGGTTTGGTCTATGTGATCCAGTCCGGGCGTTATCTTTATCCCACGGCTATTACGATTTACAACCATTACGCCCAGCTACGCTAGCTCGGGTGCGTCTAGAAAGAGGTATTCCATGGCCGACGAGACCATGACTGACGAGCAGATTCTCAAGGATGTGGAGCACAAGAGCTTCGCCGCCACGTCCGACCGCACCGCCGCCTCGCTGTCCGCGAGCGGTGTCGCCGCCGAGGATGTCGCCCGCGCCGCCGCGCAGGCCGCCTACGACAAGAAGGGCGAGGACGTTCAGGTGCTCGACCTGACTGAGCTTTCCGATGTGTGCGACTACTTTGTCCTTGCTACCGGCACCAACAACCGCCAGGTTGATTCGATCGTCGACGAGATTGAGGAGAAGGTCGCCGAGGCTTGCGGCGAGCATCCGTTCTCCATCGAGGGCCGCGAGCAGAAGACTTGGATGCTCATGGACTACGGTTCGGTTGTCGTCCACGTCTTCACTCCCGAAGCCCGCGACTTCTACCGCCTCGAGAAACTCTGGGGAGACGCCCCCCAGCTCCCCCTCAATCTCCTCTAGAGCTTTGCTTGGGCCAGGGCTTTTTTAGCTACCCTTATCCGTTTGCCGGGCAGTTGCACCATTTGCAGCTGCCCGGCTTTCTTTTGCCCAAAAGTAGCTAATTTGGGACGGGGCTTTTTTAGCTACCACCTACCGTTCGCCGAACAACGCGATTTGTCGCACCCAGTACGTTTTTTTCTGCTCTGGCTCGGGTAACGTAATTCTTATCTGTAGAGGAGGGAATGCGTATGACTCGGACTGCGCGAGAAATCTCTGAATATGGCTTTTACCATGTCGTTCAAAAGGGGTGTGGTGGTCAGCTGATATTTGAGGATGAGGATGATCGACTCTATTTGATTCGGCTGATTGCTTCGAAATGCCAGAAGTTCAAAGTTGATGTCATCGCGTGGTGCCTTATGGATAACCATATTCATCTTCTGCTTGACGATGAGCATGCTCATCTGAGTGATTGCATGCATTCGATTACGACGGCGTATGCCATGTATTTCAATTCTAAGACAGGCAGAAATGGTCCACTCTTCCAGGATCGATTTAAGAGCGTGCCGATTCTTGATGATGATCAGCTGCTCAGCTGCGTTCGTTACATTCACGATAACCCTGCGAAAGCCAGAATTGACACTGCTTCGCTCTATCGCTGGAGCAGCTTTAGCGAGTATATGGGCTATCCGGGTATTTGTAAGACTGATTGCGTGCTCGAGTTGCTCGGGAATTCTCAGAGGTTTTTTGCATTTAGCACCTCGGGCGAGCCCAATGGCTATTGCTTCCGTTATGGCGCTCACGTGAGTGATGCTGACGCGCTTGAGTTTGCGCAGGCGTTGCTCAAACCTTACGAGCCTCACCATCTCAAAGCTCTGCCAAAGGGCGTGCGTGATGACTGTATCCGCAAGCTCAAAAGCGAGGGCTTTTCGATCAAGCAGATCGTGCGCCTCACGGGCATCGGCCACTGCACGATTCAAAAAGTCAAAGTTGAAAAGTAGCTCATTTCAGGCGGGGTAATTTTGCTACGGCCACCAAACCGGGCATCCGGGGTAGTCAATTTGGGACGGGGCTATTTTAGCTACCCTTTGGCTGACGGTGAATGAATTAGGCCGAATGAATCTCAACCGATATATAGGGGTAGCTAAAATAGCCCCGTCCCAAATTGACTACCAATGCCGTGTCGGACGGAAGGCAGCAACCCCCCGTCCAAAAAAGACTAGTTATTGAAGCGGGATTGGCGGCCGAAGGAAAGGGCGGTGTCGCCGAATTTGTCTCGGACGGCGTCGATGGCGACGGAGAGGTCGCGGCGGTCGCTGGATTGGGCTCCGCGGTCGTCGACTTCGCAGAACAGGTCGGTCTGGATGCCGCCTTGGTGGTCGAAGTCGCTCATGCTGATGCCCGCTAAGCGAACATGCATGCCTTCCTGCCAGATGTTGTCGAGCAGCTCGAGCGCAACCGCCACGAAGATGTTCTCATCGTCGGTCGGATGAGGCAGCCGGCGCTGTGCCGTACGCCCGCTTCCATACGAATACTTGAGCTTGAGCGTTACCGTGGCACCCGTCAGCCCCTGACGGCGCAGGCGGCGTCCCACTGACTCTCCCAACAGCGCAATTGCCGCCTCAATATCCCCACGCTCAGTCAGATCTTTAGCAAAGGTGCGTTCATTGCTGACCGACTTGATCTCTCGCTCTTCATCGAGGCTCGTGACTTCGGAGATTTCGAGTCCCAGCGCACGCTGACGCATGCGCTCGCCATTGACGCCAAAAATATAGGCCAAGGTGGATTCCGGTGCACGTGATAGCTCGCCGAGGGTGTAGATGCGCATGCGGCGCAGTCGCTCCTCGGCCGAGCGCCCGATGCCGCTCATTGCAGATACCGGCAGTGCGGCCAAAAAGCGCTGCTCGGTTCCGGGGCGCACGATGGTCAGCGCAAACGGCTTATCCCGCTCGCTTGCGATCTTTGCGACCGTCTTGTTGCAGCCCACGCCAATGGAGCAGGTCACTCCCAGCGCTGCCACGCGGTCGCTTATACGCCGCGCAACCAGCAGCGGGTCTTCGGGCGCAAAGCGACCCGGTGTGATATCGATAAAGGCTTCGTCGATGGATACGCGCTCAACACGCGGGGTCTCGTCGGCGAGAATCGCCATGACCTGTGCGCTCACCTCGCGGTAGCGATCAAAGTGCCCGTGCGTCCAAATGGCTTGCGGGCACAGGCGCCGCGCCTCGGCCGAGGCCATGGCAGAGTGCACGCCAAAGCGACGCGCCTCATACGAACACGTGGATACGACGCCGCGAGAATCGGCATCGCCACCCACGATGAGCGGCTTTCCGCGCCATTCGGGATGATCGAGCATCTCCACGCTCGCAAAAAACGCATCGAGGTCCATCAGGCCCACCGCCGGACCCGTCCAGGGAGGCGGCGTGACGCCCATGGCATCCTCATAACCGTATGTATGTTCGCGTCTTTCCATGTCATGAGTATACCGCGCAGCTCATGTGGGGTGCGTGTATGTGCTTGCAAATCCCGAATTCTTGTCTAAGATATGGATTTGCCCTCGACTACACCGAAGAAGTTGGTCTCACGGACTTCACCTGCCCGCGTCGATGGCGTATTATGTTCAACTGTTTGTTTGTAGTTGCAGCCTAAAGCTGCTTGGTTGGAGGAGTTTCCTTTGGCAGTCAAGATTCGCCTTGCTCGTCACGGCGCTAAGAAGCGTCCGTACTACCGTGTCGTCGTCGCCGATTCCCGCGCCCCGCGTGACGGTCGTATCATCGAGGAGGTTGGCCGCTACAACCCGATGACCGCCCCCAAGACCATCAACCTCGACCTCGAGAAGATCGCCGACTGGCAGTCCAAGGGCGCTCAGCTCACCGACGCCGTCGCCGCTCTGGTCAAGGCCGCCAACGAGGGCGAGAAGACCGAGACCGTCGTCAAGAAGTCCAAGAAGCAGCTCGCCAAAGAGGCCGAGGCCGCTAAGGCTGCCGCTGAGGCCGCTGAGGGCGCCGAGGAGTAAATCGTGCCTGAGGTTGACGCTGCACAGCTCGAGGGTGAGGCAATGCTCTCAGATCGCATCGCCGATCTCGTCGAATATCTCGTTGTTCAGATCGTCGACGACCCGGATTCCGTGAGCCTTGAGGTCATCGATGGTGACGACGCCTCTACGATTGAGGTTTCGGTCGCCGAGGATGACGTCGCTAAGGTCATCGGCCGTCGTGGCCGTACCATCAAGGCCATTCGCACGCTCGCCCGTGCACTGGCCGCTCGCCTCGACACTGCTGTCGAGGTAGAGGTTCTGGGCTAGGACCTTGAGGTCCCAGTACAAAAACATCGCCCGTGTGGTCAAGCCGCACGGAAGGAAGGGGGAGGTCCTCGCGCAGCCGCTGCGGGGGCTTCCTTCTGTATTAGAGCCGGGTATGCGCGTCGCCCTGACGCCGCCGGCGCTCAAGCGCGACCGCTTCTGCACGGTCGTGTCCGTCACCGATACGGGCGATGGCGATCTGGTCTCGTTTGAGGGCATTGACGACTTGACGGCCGCCGAGGGCATCACGGGATGCTACGTGCTGGCAAATCGTGACGACTTTGAGCTCGATTCGCTCGACGCCGCCTATACCGACCTGATGGGTCGCGAGGTGGTCGACGAGCGCTTCGGTTCGCTCGGCACGATCGTCGAGATCATGTCGACGCCCGCTAACGATGTTTGGGTTGTCGAGGGCGATCGGTACGGCGAGGTACTGATTCCCGTGATCGAGCAGGTTGTGCTCGATCTTCCCGACACAGGAACAATTTCCGTCCACGTTATGGACGGCTTGATCGATATGGACAAGTAGGGAGGACAACATGCTGATTGAGACCCTTTCGGTCTTTCCCGAGATGTTTGAGCCCGTCATGTCCACATCGATTTTGGGCCGCGCCCGCAAGGCCGGCCTTTTTGATTTTAAGGCGTATAACCTGCGCGACTGGACGCACGACCGCCATCGCACCGTCGATGACGAGCCGTACGGCGGCGGACAGGGCATGCTCATGAAGGTCGAGCCTATTGCCGAGGCCATCGAGGCCATTAGCGCAGAGGGTCCCAAGCCCACTGTGGTGTTCTTTACCCCCTGTGGCGAGCCCTTTACGCAGCATGTGTCTGAGCGCCTGCTCAAAAGCGAGCGCCTGCTGTTTGTGTGCAGCCGTTACGAGGGCGTCGACGAGCGCGCGTATGCGTATGCCGACGAGCGTCTGTCGATCGGCGACTACGTGCTCACGGGCGGCGAGCTTCCCGCTATGGTCGTTGCCGATGCCGTCGTGCGTCTGATTCCCGGCGCCCTGGGCGACGAGATGAGCAATGTGGACGAGTCCTTCTCGACCGCCGAGGACGGTGGCCTGCTCGAGTACGCGCAGTACACCCGCCCCGCCGAGTTCAATGGCGAGGGCGTGCCTCCAGTGCTCGTAAGTGGCGATCACGCCAAAGTTGACGCCTGGCGTCGCAAGAACGCCATCGAGCGCACCTGCCGCTGGCGTCCCGACCTGATCGAGACAGCGCGGCTCACGCCCGAGGAGCGCGCTTACGCGCAGGAGATCCTTGACGCTTCGTATTCGCAGAGCGAGGAGTGAGTATGGTTCCTACGCAACATTCCGCGTTGAGGGGCGCTTTTGAGTGGATCGCGGTCATCGTGATCGCACTGGTCGCTACCTTCCTGATCCGCACCTTTGTGGTCGAGCCCTTTGTGGTGCCCACCGGCTCTATGGAGGACACGATCGAGATTGGCGACCAGATCCTGGCACAAAAGGTGAGCCTCGAGCTCGGTCAGCCCGTCAGCCAAGGCGACATCGTGGTATTCCACAACCCCGATGGCACCTCCGAGCATGATGTTCTTGTCAAGCGTGTTATTGCCACGGCCGGCCAGACGGTCGACCTGCAGGATGGCAAGGTGGTCGTTGACGGCCAAGCGCTCGACGAGGACTATACGACGGGCATGAGCTGGCCGCTTTCGGTCCAAGCGCCCGGCGCTCAGGTAAGCTATCCCTACACCGTCCCCGACGGGTGCGTGTGGGTGATGGGCGACAACCGCGAAAACTCTGCCGACTCACGCTACTTTGGCCCCGTCGATCGCTCTGATTTGATCGCCGTGGCGCTTGTGCGCTACTGGCCGCTCAACCGTATCGGCGCTATCGACTAAAAACCGCTATAGTACAGTACCTAACCGTGTAATCGTTTCGACGAGGGGATATTAGAGGCATGAACGCTTCATCGCTTTCCTTCCAAGACATCATCCTGCGCCTCCAGCAGTACTGGGGCGAGCAGGGCTGCGTCATTATGCAGCCCTATGACTCCGAGGTCGGTGCCGGTACCTTCCACACCGCGACCACGCTGCGCTCGCTCGGTCCCGCCGAGTGGCGCACCTGCTATGCGCAGCCTTGCCGCCGTCCCGCCGACGGCCGCTACGGCGAGAACCCCAACCGCATGCAGCACTACTATCAGTTCCAGGTTCTCATCAAGCCGTCGCCGGTCAACGCCCAGGAGCTCTACCTGGGGTCTCTTGCCGCCATTGGCCTGGACCCCAATGACCATGACGTCCGTTTTGTCGAGGACGACTGGGAGAGCCCGACGCTGGGCGCCTGGGGCCTTGGCTGGGAGGTCTGGCTCAACGGCATGGAGGTCACGCAGTTTACGTACTTCCAGCAGGTGGGCGGCATCGAGGTCGACCCCGTGCCCGTCGAGATCACCTATGGCCTGGAGCGTATCGCCATGTACGCCCAGGGCGTCAACTCGGTCTACGACCTGGTGTGGAGCTACCTGCCCGACGGCGCGCCCATGACCTATGGCGACGTGTTCCTCGAGAACGAGCGCGAGTTCAGTGCCTATAACTTTGAGGTCGCCAACGTCGAGATGATGCGTCAGAAGTTTGACGACTACGAGGCCGAGTGCCATGCCTGCCTGGAGCGCAAGCTTCCGCTGCCGGCGTACGATTGCGTCATGAAGTGCAGCCATGCCTTCAACCTGCTCGATGCCCGCGGTGCGCTGTCCGCAGTCGAGCGTGCCAACTACATCCTGCGCGTCCGTGCCGTCGCCAAGGCGTGCTGCGAGGCCTATATGGCCGAGGTCGCCGGAGTCAACGAGAATGCCGACCAGGAAGGCGAGGTGGCGTAAACCATGGCAGACGCTAAAGATTTCCTGTTTGAGATCGGTACGGAGGAAATGCCCTCCGCACCGCTGAACAATGCCGTCAAGCAGCTTGGCACCATGATCGCCAAGGGTCTCGACGAGGCCGGTCTGGCCCACGGCGAGGTCCGCGTGATCTCGAGCCCGCGCCGTCTTGCCGCGCTCGTGGCTAATGTCGCCACCGCGACCGACGAGGTTCACGAAGTCAAGCGCGGCCCTGCGGCAAACATTGCCTTCGATGCCGACGGCAACGCCACTAAGGCCGCCCAGGGCTTTGCCCGCAAGTGCGGTGTGGCTGCCGAGGACCTGGTCCGTCGCGAGGACACCGACGGTCGCGAGTATGTCTTTGCCGAGAAGAACATTCCCTCCGCACCGGCCACCCCGATCCTGACGGCCCTGTGCGAGAAGACCATCGCCGGCCTGCAGTGGCCCAACTACCGCTCTCAGCGCTGGGGTCACGAGCATGCGACCTTTGTTCGTCCGGTCCGTTGGATCTGCTGCCTTCTGGGCGAGGATGTCGTGCCCGTGTCGTTTGCCGACGTGACGAGTGGCAACACCACGCGCGGTCATCGCGTGCTTGGCCCCGGTGACCACGTTGTCGCCAGCCCCGCCGCCTACGAGCAGGTGCTCGAGGACGCCGGCGTGCTCTCTGCCGAGCGCCGTCGCGAGGCCATCCTCGCCGGTATCGCCGAGGTCGAGGCCGCCCGTCCCGGCTGCCATGTCGATACGCCCAAGAAGGTCTTCGAGGAGGTCATCAACCTCTGCGAGTGGCCGACGGTGCTCGTCGGTACCTTCGACGAGGAGTTCCTCAAGGTCCCGCACGAGATCATCTGCGAGTCCATGCTCACCAACCAGCGTTACTTCCCGATCTATGACGGCGAGGGCAAGCTGACGCGTGAGTTCGTGGTCGTCTCCAACAGCAAGCCCGAGAATGCCGAGCGCGTGATCGACGGCAACGAGCGCGTCGTGCGCGCCCGTCTGGACGACGCCAAGTTCTTCTACGAGGAGGATCTGAAGATCTCCCTCGACGAGTTCCGTGAGCGTCTGGCCAAGGTCGCCTTCCAGGAGAAGCTCGGCAGCGTGCTCGCCAAGTCCGAGCGCATCGAGCAGCTCGCGCTCGCTATTGCCCGTGAGGCACACCTGGGTGCTCATCTGGCAGCCGACGCCGGCCGTGCCGCGCACCTGTGCAAGGCCGACCTGGTGTCCAACGCCGTCGTCGAGTTTACGAGCCAGCAGGGCGTGATGGGCGGTTACTACGCCACCGCGATGGGGGAGAACGACGAGGTCGCCCACGCCATTCGAGATCACTATCGTCCCCGCTTTGCCGGTGACGAGCTGCCCGAGGGCACCGCTGGCTGCATCGTGGCCTGCGCCGACAAGCTCGATACCATTGCCGGTATCTTTGCCATCGGCGAGCCCCCGACCGGCTCCTCCGACCCCTATGCGCTGCGTCGTGCCGCTATCGGCATCATCAACATCCTGCGCGACCGTCTGCTGATCGACCCCACGTCGCTCATCGACTTCGCCCTCGAGCTCTACAGTGAGCAGGGCATTGAGTTCGACGCCGCCGAGGTCGCCCAGCAGGTCCGTGACTTCTTCCACGGCCGCCTGGTGAGCATGGCCCGCGACGAGAAGATTCCTGCCGATACCGTTGCCGCCGTCTCCGCGGTGCACATCATCGCCCCGTCCGTCTTCTTCGCCCGCTGCGCCGCCCTCGACGAGGCCCGCAAGAACGACGCTGAGACGTTCGACAACCTGGCGACCGCCTATGCCCGCGCCGCGCACATCTCCAAGCCCGAGCTGGGTGCGGAGTACGACCGCAGCCTGATGGGCGAGGCCGAGCTCGCGCTTGCCGACGCCTCCGAGGCTGCTCAGACTGCTGTCGACGTCGCCCTTACTGCCGAGGATTACCCGGCCGCATTTGCCGCCCTTGCCGCCCTGCGTGCTCCCATCGACCGTTTCTTCGATGAGGTCATGGTCATGGACAAGGACGAGCAGCTCCGCGATAATCGCCTTAAGCTGCTCAACCGCTTCGAGGCCGTTTTCTCCGGCATCGCAAACATCGGTGAGCTTGCCCGCAAAAAGTAAGCCAGCCTGCGCGTAAGCGCAAAAGGAGCCCCGCATGGATTGCCCGGTCACCGCTCGTCCCACCGTTATCGTTATCTCCGACTCGCTCGGCGATACCGCTTGTGAGGTGGTGCTTGCGGCGTCCGGGCAATTTGATGAAGGGACTTTTCATCTCTTGCGCCTGCCTAAGGTGACCTCGGTGGAGCAGGTTAAGTCGTTTGTGGGATCTCGCGTCGATGCCGACCATCGCGATATTGCCGTGTTCCATACCATTGTCGATCCGGCGCTTCGCGCCCGTGTGCTCGATTACCTGGGTATGTTGCATATTCGCTCGGTCGACCTGATCGGCCCGACGCTTGCCGTGCTGTCGTCGCTCATCGGTGTGCCGCCCAAGGGCGTTGCGGGCGTGATTCACAGGACCGATGACCGCTATTTCCATCGTATCGAGGCCATGGAGTATTTCGTTGAGCACGATGACGGGCGCGGCTGCGACGATCTGTCGGGTGCCGATATCGTGCTGCTGGGCGTATCGCGCACGTCCAAGACGCCGCTGTCGATGTATTTGGCCTATCAGGGTTACAAGGTTGCCAATGTTCCGTTGGCCCATGGCGTGGAGCCGCCGAAGTCGATTTACGAGGTTGACCCGATGCGCCTGTTCGGCCTGATTTCGACCGTCGATGTGATTTCCGAAATTCGCGATAGCCGCTTGGGCGATGATTACGCTCGTGCCGTTGCCGGCTCCTATGCCGAGCCCGAGAGCGTGCACAGCGAGCTCGAGGAAGCCCGTGCCCTCATGAAGCGCCTAGGCTGCTTTGTGGTGCGTACCGACGGCAAGGCCATCGAGGAAAGCGCTGCCGAGATCATTAGCCACTTGGAGGAAATCCAAGAAGCCCGTGCCCGCCGCGCCGCCCGTCGAGCCCAACAAAAGTAGCTAATTTGGGACGGGGCTTTTTTAGCTACCCCGACTGAGGCCGCGAGCTTTTTGGCCGATTGCCGACGGGGGCAGCTAAAAAAGCCCCGTCCCAAATTAGCTACTTATGGTAAAGCGATTTAGCAAATACATTGCATCTGACCTGTATTTTCTTGTAGTGGTATCTTCATAAGGTGACCACCTTTACCTACCGTTTACCGCCAGTTTTAGCACGTTTACCAAACCGCGCATCCTCTGCTTAAGCCCGCTCAAAACCCGCCGTATAGTTCCCTCACGGCCCGCATCTGGCGGGTCGATTCGTTACCACGGTCGTGCGCGTAAGTGCATGGAAGGGGAAGTATCGTGAGCGATTGCAAGAGGGTTTACCGTTTTGGAACCGACGCCCAGGGCACCTGTGTCACCGAGGGCGACAAGTCCATGAACTTCGCGCTTGGCGGCAAAGGCGCTAACCTTGCCGAGATGAGCCGTATCGGCCTGCCGGTTCCCGGTGGCTTTACTATTACCTGCCAGACTTGCGTCGAGTACTCCGGTGCCGGCAACGTGTGGCCCGAGGGTGCACTCGATGAGATCGTTGCTGCCGAGGCGGACCTCGAGGCCCGCTGCGGCAAGAAGCTCGGCGACGCCTCCGATCCGCTGCTCGTGTCGGTTCGTTCGGGCGCTCCGTTCTCCATGCCCGGCATGATGGACACGGTCCTCAACTTAGGCCTCAACGACGACTCCGTTCAGGGGCTCATCGCCCAGACGCAAAATCCGCGTTTTGCTTGGGATAGCTACCGCCGCTTTATTCAGATGTTCTCCAACGTCGTTATGGGCGTTGACGCCGACCTGTTCGAGAACGCGCTGACCCAGGCACGCCTGGTCGCCGGCGTCCGCGTCGACTCCGAGCTTTCGGCCGAGGATCTGCAGGAGCTCGTCGAGACCTTTAAGGGCATCTTCTCCGAGAACGTCGATGCCTCCCTGTATCCCGAGCTCGAGGTCGCTGACGGCAAGCCCGTTTTCCCGCACGACCCGGAGCTTCAGCTACGCCTTGCAATTCAGGCCGTCTTTGGCAGCTGGATGAACGAGCGTGCCTGCATCTACCGCAAGCAGCATGGCATTTCCGACGAACTCGGCACCGCCGTCAACGTACAGGCCATGGCCTTTGGCAACAAGGGCGAGACATCTGCGACCGGCGTTGCCTTCACGCGCAATCCGGCCGACGGCACCAAGGAGTTCTACGGTGATTTTTTGGTTAATGCCCAAGGCGAGGACGTCGTCGCCGGTATCCGCAACACCGAGCCCATCGCCGACCTCAAGGCCACCCCGGGCCTCGAGTCCGCAGGCAAGGAGCTCGAGCGCGTCTTCCTGACGCTCGAGGATCACTATCGCGACATGTGCGACATTGAGTTCACCATCGAGCAGGGCAAGCTCTGGATGCTCCAGACCCGCGTGGGCAAGCGAACTGCCACCGCCGCCCTGCGCATCGCCATCGAGATGGTCGAGGAGGGTCTGATCACCCGCGATGAGGCTGTGAGCCGCATCGATCCCGCGCAGCTCGACCAGCTCCTGCACCCACAGTTCGACGCCTCCAAGAAGTACGAGGCTCTCGCCAGCGGTCTTAATGCCAGCCCCGGTGCCGCCGTGGGCGAGGTCATGTTCTCGAGCGACGACGCCGTCGCGCGCGCCAACGAGGGCCACAAGGTCATTCTGGTTCGTTGGGAGACCAACCCCGACGACCTGAAGGGCATGGTCGCCGCCGAGGGCATTCTGACCAGCCACGGTGGCAAGACGAGCCATGCCGCCGTTATCGCCCGCGGCATGGGTACGCCCTGCGTCTGCGGCGTTGAGCGCTTCCATATCGACGCCGCCGAGAAGGTCGTGCGCATCGAGGGCAGCGACCGCGTGCTGCATGAGGGCGATGTCATCTCCATCGACGGCACCCAGGGTATCGTCGTCGACGGCGCCGTTGATCTGGTTTCGGCCGAGCTCACCGGCGACCTGGACACCATCCTGTCCTGGGCCGACGAGATTCGCCTGGACGAGACCGGCGGCCACGCCAACCATGTGCGCGTCAACGCCGACAACCCCGAGGATGCCGCGCTCGCGCTCGAGTTTGGCGCCGAGGCCATCGGCCTGTGCCGCACCGAGCACATGTTCCTGGGCGACCGCAAGAACATCATCCAGAGCTTCATCCTCTCCGATGATGAGGCCGTGAAGCAGCAGGCCCTGGCGGACCTGCTTAAGGTTCAGACCGAGGACTTCCTGGCGATGTTCAAGACCATGTCCGGTCGCGACGTAGTTGTTCGCCTGCTCGATCCGCCGCTTCATGAGTTCCTGGATAATCCTCGCGAGCTCGAGGTCGCCATCACCAAGAAGGAAGCCGCTGGCGCCAGCGAGGAAGAGCTTGCCGTCCTGCGTGCCCGCCTGCGCCGTATCGATGGCATGGTCGAGTCGAACCCCATGCTCGGCCTGCGCGGCGTGCGCCTGTCCGTTGTCTTTAGCGATCTGCCACTCATGCAGGTTCGCGCCGTCGCCACGGCTGCCGCTCGCCTCATCAAGGAGGGCGTCGATCCGCGTCCCGAGATCATGGTTCCGCTCGTCTCCATCACGGCGGAGCATGTCCAGACCCGCGAGGTCATCGAGCGCGTGATCGCCGAGGTTTCCGTCGAGGAGGGCGTCGAGCTCAATATTCCCGTGGGCACGATGCTCGAGCTGCCGCGTGCCTGCATGGTTGCCGACGAGATCGCCCATCATGCTGACTTCTTCTGCTTTGGCACCAATGACCTCACCCAGACGACCTTCGGCTTCTCTCGTGACGATGCCGAGGCCAAGTTCATCCCGCTGTACATGCACAAGAAGATCTTGAAGGACAACCCCTTCGAGACCATCGACTCGGCGGTGCTGGAGCTCGTGCGCATGGCCGTCGAGAAGGGTCGCGCCACCAACCCCGACATGCACTTTGGCGTGTGCGGCGAGCACGGCGGCGACCCCAAATCCATTAAGGGCCTGTTCAACGTGGCCGATGTGGACTACGTGTCCTGCTCGCCCTATCGCGTGCCCCTCGCGCGCCTGGCGGCCGCTCAGGCCAAGCTCGAGGCGAAGCGCTCCGCCTAACGTTTTGGGTTTAGACGCCTAGCGTAGCCCCCTTCATGCCGCCCGTCTCATTCGCGAGGCGGGCGGTTATCATGTGCGGGTTTTGTCTTTTTGTCTGCGTAAAAAATTGTTCTTGCAGCAGAAACCCGCGCGTGTATACTCGAATACGTTTGTTCAACTACGTGCCGGCCAAGGTGGTACGGCACCTCTAGAAGAGTAAGGAATTGCACATGGATTACATCCGCGCAATCGAGCGTCAGCAGATCCGCGAGGACATTCCTCAGGTTCGCGTCGCCGACAACGTCAAGGTTCACTACCGCATTAAGGAAGGCGACCGCGAGCGCATCCAGGTCTTCCAGGGCGACGTCATCCGCATGGCCGGCGCCGGTGCCCGCGAGACCTTCACTGTCCGCAAGATGTCCTTCGGTGTCGGTGTTGAGCGTACCTTCCCGCTTCACAGCCCCAAGATCGCCAAGCTCGAGGTCGTTCGTCATGGTCGCGTCCGTCGCGCCAAACTGTACTACCTCCGCGACAAGGTGGGCAAGGCTGCTCGCATCCCCGAGAAGCGCTAAGAAGATCGCAGCGTCTGTCCACTCGTTTGGACGTAAGGGTCACCTTCGGGTGGCCCTTCTTTTTATCTGATTTGCATGCAAGGAGGGCCTGGTATGGCCAATATGACGAGCTCGGTTTCGGCATCGCAGGTTGCCGGCGAGCTGGCGAGTGCCACGTTCGAGGAGATTCCCGCCCTCGTGGAGCATTATCGCGAGGATCCGCGCCAGCAGGTGATCAAGGCTTGCGAGCGTGCCCTTAAGCGCCATGCCAAGGAGCTTGCCGAGCGCGAGCGCGTCAACGGCATGTACGAGCTTATGCATGAGCTCGGCGGTGATGGCGTGGTCGTGGGCGTCGACGAGGTGGGCCGTGGCTCGGTAGCGGGGCCCTTGACCGTGTGTGCCGTGTGCCTTCCGATGGAGCCGCGCATCTGGGGCATCAACGATTCCAAAAAGCTCACGCCGGCGCGCCGCGAGCTGCTCTCGGTTAAGATTGCCGAGGTGGCGACTGCTATCGGCTTTTGCCATATCGCTCCTGCAGATATCGATGAGATGGGTATGGCCCGCGCCATCCGCGCTGCCGTTGCGGGTGCGGTGGCCGATACGGGACTTGAACCCGACTGCGTCCTCATGGATGGCAACCCCTTGGGCGCCGTTCCCAATGAGCGCGACGTGGTGAAGGGCGATGCCAAGATCGCCTGTATCGCCGCGGCATCCATCATGGCAAAGGTCACGCGTGACGAGATGATGGTCGAGTACGACGCCGAGTACCCCGAGTACCATCTGGCCGAATCGAAGGGCTATGCGAGCCCCGAGCACATCGAGGCCATTCGAAAACATGGACTTTGTCCACTGCATCGTGTGAGCTTTTGCGGAAACTTTCTGCAGACTGAGCGCCTTTTCTAGGTCAATTGTGGAGACAGGGACCTCTAGGGTTTTATAAACCTGCTGGTAGCGGGCCGTATGCAACAGCATTGCTGCGTACGGCCCTTTTTTTGACGGCATTTGGTCAGCTTTTGGTTTGCTTCCTGTACTTACCCGCATGAAAGGTGCCCTCATCATCGGGGCAATGCAGTGTGCGGGAAAGGAGACCCCATGAGTGCCGCAAGCAAAAAGAGCAAGACGCAGCAGCTCAAGGAGCGTTGGGAAAACGGCGAGCTCGACTGCGGGGCGATGACGCCCGAGTTTATCAAGGGACTCAGTCCCCGTGAGCTGGGCATGCTGGGCGAGCTGATCACCATCGACTACTTTAACGAGCGCGGCTACACCTTGCTGGAGCAGGGTTATCGTTGCACCGAGGGCGAGGCCGATCTGGTGCTGCTCGATGAGCTTGACGATGTCGTGGTGATGGCCGAGGTCAAGACCAGGCGCGTCGCCCTGGATTGCACCACGCGGGTCTTTCCCGAGGAGGCCGTGGATGCCCAAAAGCAGCGTCGGTATCGCCGTATCGCAAGTTGCTATCTCATGGAGCACTATCCGCTCAAGGCGATCCGCTTCGATGCAGTGGGTGTCACCATTCGCGGCGGGCATATCGCCGAGATCGAGCATCAGTACAACGCGTTCGATTGGCAGGTGTCGTGATGGCGTTCGAGACGTTTGCCGTTCACGCGGCCTGCATCCGCGGCGTCGAGGCGATTCACGTCACGGTCGAGGTCTCGCTTGCCGGCGGCGTTCCGGGCATTCAGATGCTCGGCATCCCGAGTATGGAGGTGATGGAGTCACGCGGTCGTATTCGCTGCGCGATGCGCTCCGCCGGGTTCGAGATCCCGCGCTCGGGCATTACCGTTAACCTGGCACCCGGCGATATCCGCAAGACCGGTAGCGGCTTTGACCTGCCCATCGCCATCGCGGTTCTAGCGGCCGATGAGCAGATTCCCCGTGACAACCTCGATCGCTGCCTTATCGCAGGTGAGCTTGGTCTGGACGGTACGGTGCTTCCCGTCAAGGGCGAGGTGGCGTTTCAGCTATTGGCTCGCGACATGGGGCTGTCTTTTATCGCCGGCAGGTCCGACCAGCATGTGCCACTCGCGGGCGTAGATTGCGGCTTTATCGACCATCTGTCTCAGCTTGCTCACGGCATGGGCGATGCCGCACGGCACTACTTGGATTCCGAGGGTGTCGAGGCGACCTTTGAGCCCGAGCTCGACTATGCAGACGTGCTGGGGCAGGAAGTCGCTAAACGCGGCATGGCGCTTGCGGCGGCAGGAGAACTCGGCTTGCTCATGATCGGGTCTCCGGGATCGGGCAAGACGATGCTCGCACGCCGTATGACCGGCATCCTGCCCGAGCTTTCCGTTGAGGATCAGCAGGAGGCACTGTGCATCCATTCGGTTTTGGGTGAGAACATTGATGGCTTGTTGGCGGGGCACCGCCCCTTCCGCAGTCCCCACCACAGTATTTCGACCGCAGGCCTTATCGGCGGCGGGCGCCCGGTGCACCCGGGTGAGATCAGCCTTGCTCATGGCGGCGTGCTCTTTTTGGACGAGCTTGCCGAGTTTCCCACTGGCGTGCTGCAGACGCTGCGTCAGCCCATCGAGCGCGGCTACGTGAGGATCGTACGCGTCGACGGGGCTTTTACCTTCCCGTCGCGCTTTCAGCTGCTGGCTGCGAGCAATCCCTGCCCCTGCGGCTTTTTGGGCGATCGCGAGGTACCGTGTCGCTGCTCGGCGGCGATGGTCGAGCGCTATCGGTCTAAACTGCGCGGTCCCTTGGCCGACCGTATCGACATGATGATCGATGTGACCCGTCCCGACCCTCAAGTGATTATCGAGGGTGCGGAGGGTATGTCGTCGGCCGAGTTACGTGACTACGTTGTGCGCGGTCGTGCCTTTCGCGCCTGGCGCGAGTTCCGTATGGACGATGCGGATGCCGAGGCCGAGGATGACGAGACGCGGTCTATTGACGGCGTCGTTTCGACCTTCGAGCTCGATGATGCTGCCGAGAAATGCGTACTTGGCCTATCCAAACGCACGCATCTCACGGGCCGCGGCATCGTACGCCTGGTGCGTATCGCGCGTACAATCGCTGACGTCGCCGAGAGCGAGCAAGTGACGCAGGACCACGTGCTCGAGGCGGCGATGTACCAGGGAAGGAGGGACCAATGATAGCTGAGGGGACCTTCGAGCTGCATCCAGGTGATGCGTTGTATCCCGAGAGCGTTTTGGAGCTATCTGATGTACCCCAGACGCTCTATGTGCGCGGCAACCCCGAGGTGCTTTCGACGCCCGCGCTCTCCATCATCGGTGCGCGAAAGGCCTCGCCGTATGGTCTTGCCGTGGCAGAGCTTGCGGCGAAGGTGGCGGTTGAGGCGGGAGTGACGGTAGTTTCGGGCGGTGCGGTCGGTTGTGACCAGGCCTCGGGTTGGGCTGCGGTCAACGCCGGCGGCAAACACGTCGTGGTGCTGGGGACGGGCGCCGACGTGGTCTACCCGCGTTCGAGCGCGGGGCTTATTACGCGCACGCTCGATACGGGCGGCGCGGTCGTGTCGATCTCTCCGTGGGGTATGGGTCCGCGCAAGTTTGCCTTTCCGCGTCGCAATCGCGTGATCGCGGCCCTGTCGCAAGCCCTCTTTGTATCCGAGGCGGGTATGCCTTCCGGGACGTTTTCTACAGCCGAGGCTGCTATGGATTTGGGGCGCGAACTTCTTGCCGTGCCGGGGTCGATCCTATCGCCCGAGTCGCGTGGCACGAATTACCTCATTGCGAACGGTGCCTGCTGCATTGTCGACGAGGAGTCCATCGAGATGGCTATCTCTCGCATATACGGCACCCTGCGCTACTCGCGCCCCGATGCTCCCGGCATTGCCGACCTGAATCCAACACAGCAGACCGTGATGCATGCGCTCATCGCCTCTCCGCTCAAGGTCGACGACATCGCGGCGCTCGTCTCACTCGATGCTGTCGGCGTACTCAAACTCTTGGGTTCGCTTGAACTCGAGGGCCTTATCGAGCGCATGATGGATGGAAGGTATGCGCCCTCCAAGTTTGCCCTTCACGCCCAGACGCCCTTCGGTCACAATGGAAAACGTGTCAATTAGAAAGGTGTTTGCAGATGCAGTTCGATCAGGTGACGGTTATCGGTGGCGGTCTGGCGGGTTCGGAATGCGCGATCCAGCTGGCAGACCGCGGGTTTGCCGTAAAGCTGTGCGAGATGCGCCCCCAGGTGAGCTCCCCGGCTCACCATACCGATCACCTGGCAGAGCTCGTCTGCTCCAATTCGTTTAAGTCGACCCGTCCGGATTCCGCGGCTGGTTTGCTGAAGGCCGAGCTTGAGCGCATGGGTTCAGTCCTGCTCGACTGCGCCCATCGCGCTGCTGTTCCCGCTGGTGGCGCCCTGGCGGTCGACCGTGTTACATTCTCCGAGCTCGTCGAGGCTGAGGTTGCCGCCCGCCCCAATATCGAGGTCGTTCACGGCGAGGTCACCCAGATCCCCGAGGGCCACGTGGTCATTGCCGCGGGCCCGCTGTGTTCACCGGCGCTGAGCGAAGAGGTCATGAAGCTCGTCGGTGGCGACGCCCTTGCGTTCTTCGATGCCGCGGCGCCGATCGTCGATGCCTCCACGCTCGATATGGACGTGCTGTTTTCGCAGTCGCGCTACGAGGAGCAGGGGAGCGGCGACTATCTCAACGCTCCGCTCAACAAGGAGGAGTACGAGGCCTTTATCGAGGCGCTCACCACGGCCGACCGCGTGGTGCTCAAGGACTTTGAGGGCGGCGATCTGTTCCAGGCCTGCCAGCCTGCCGAGGAGGTTGCGCGCACCGGCAAGGACGCCATTCGCTTTGGCGCCATGAAGCCCGTCGGCCTCACCGACCCGCGTACCGGACGTCGCCCTTGGGCGGCGATTCAGCTGCGTGCCGAGAACAAGGAGAAGACCGCCTATAACCTGGTGGGCTTCCAGACCAACCTGACCTTTGGCGAGCAGAAGCGCGTCTTCCATATGGTGCCGGGCCTGGAGAACGCTGAGTTCTTCCGCTACGGTGTCATGCACCGCAATACCTTTGTCGACGCCCCGCACGTGCTCGATGGCACCTTTGCCGTGCCCGGTACCGGCGTGCGCCTGGCCGGTCAGATCACCGGCACCGAGGGGTACATGGAAGCCGTGGCGACCGGTCTGCTCGCGGCGCTCAACACCTATGCAGAGGCTATCGGCGCCGATTCCGTCGAGTTGCCCCGCGTGGGCGCCCTGGGTGCGCTCGTGGGCTATGCGACCGATCCTGCCACCGTGGGCTATCAGCCCATGCATGTCAACTTTGGCCTGGTGCCGCCGCTCGAGGACGGTAAGCGCCGCAGCAAGCGCGACCGCTATCAGGCCTATGCGGACCGTGCGCTCGAGGCCCTCGATGCCTACTTGGCCACGCGTTCCGACTTGTTTGGAGGCGACCGGTCATAGCCTTTGACCTGTACGACACCGTCGACTCTTTTATCGCCTATATCGCACGCGTTGAGGGGCTTTCTCCCAACACGGTGACGGCCTATGGCTCGAGACTGGAGCGCTTTGCTGCCTGGTGCGAGCGCGAGGATATTGATGCTTTCGCTGCCGACGTGCGCACCATTCGTCGCTATCTTGCTGAGCTTTCGCGTGAGCAGGTGGCTCCCCGAACGCTTGCGGCGCACCTGTCGGCTATCCGATCTCTCTATCGCTGGATGGCTGCCGAGGGGATTGTCGAGGGCGATGCGGTCTCGGCGATCGCGTCGCCCAAGCTGCCGCGTGACCTGCCGGGCGTCCTTACGACCCAGCAGGTCGAGGCGCTGCTCAAGACGCCTGATACCTCAACACCCGCGGGACTGCGCGATGCGGCGATGCTCGAGTTGCTCTATGCCTCGGGTGCCCGCATCTCAGAGCTTGCGGCGCTCAATGTGGAATCCATCTCATGGTCCGAGCGCACGCTGCGCCTGTGGGGCAAGGGGAGCAAGGAGCGTATCGTCCCTCTGTATCGTCGTGCGCTCGATGTGACGCGTCTCTATATTGAAGAGGGGAGGCCGGAGTTGCTCGCTCGGGCAAAGCGCCGCGACCTCGCTACCGGGCCGCATCCGCTGCTTATATCGGCGCGCGGCAATCGCATGAGCTCCGCGATGCTCCGGCGGCGGTTCCATACGCTGGCGACGCTCGCCGGCATTCCGGCTGACATCGCCCCGCATGCGATGCGCCATACCTTTGCGACCGACTTGCTCGAGGGCGGTGCGGACCTGCGCTCGGTTCAAGAGCTGCTAGGTCATGCGAGCCTGTCCACGACGCAGATCTACACGCATCTCACACCCGATCGGCTTAAACGTGCCGTGGCTCAAGCCCATCCCCGCGGCGAATAGTGGCTGGGACGTCCCGCGCCGCACTCAGGTGTGTGGTTTTGATTGCGGGTTGGCAGGAAGAGGCATTCCTGCTATCATTCATCGGGTTGCTTCACGGCAACATGTTTTTATCACGCACGCGCGGCTACTTCATACCGTGGTGCCCGGGCTTTGGTAGCACATGTCCGGGTTGGTTTTGGAGGATGACCCCGCGCGGAGGCAAACCACAGGAGGTTTAACATGGCTACCAAGATTAATATCCGCACCCTGCTCGAGGCCGGCTGCCACTTCGGTCACCAGACCCGTCGCTGGAACCCCAAGATGAAGCCGTTCATCTTCGGTGAGCGCAACGGCATCTACATCCTCGACCTCAAGCAGACCATCCTCGACGCCGACCAGGCCTACACCTTCGTCAAGAACGTCGCCAAGGGTGGCAACGTGCTGTTCGTCGGCACCAAGAAGCAGGCTCAGGAGGCCGTCAAGAACGCTGCTGAGCGCGCCAACATGCCTTACATCAACCAGCGTTGGCTCGGCGGTATGCTGACCAACTTCGTCACCATCCGCTCCCGCATCAACCGCATGGAGGAGCTCGAGGCCATGGTCGAGGACGGCCGCATGGCTGTTCTGCCTAAGAAGGAGCAGGCTGTTCTCGGCAAGGAGCTCACCAAGCTCCAGACCAACCTCGGTGGCGCCCGCGACATGAAGGGTCTGCCCCAGGCTCTCTTCGTCATCGACACCAAGCGCGAGGAGAACGCCATCAAGGAGGCTCAGCGCCTGAACATCCCCGTCGTCGCCCTGATCGACACCAACTCCGATCCCGACGAGGTCGAGTACGGCATCCCCTGCAACGATGACGCTATCTCCGCTGTCACCCTTATGTGCGAGCTCATGGCTGACGCCTGCCTCGCTGGCTCTGGTAAGGAGCAGGTCTCCGAGGCCGAGATGGCCGCTGAGCCCAAGGCCGAGTAAATCAGTCTTAGTTAATTCTTTTTCATCTCTTTGAAAGGAACCACAATGGCCCAGATTACCGCCGCTATGGTCAAGCAGCTCCGCGAGATGACCGACTCCCCGATGATGGAGTGCAAGAAGGCTCTCGTCGAGGCTGACGGCGACATGGACGCCGCTGTCGACGTTCTGCGTAAGAACGGCCTTGCCAAGGCTGCCAAGAAGGCTGGCCGTGAGACCAACGAGGGCGCTGTCGCCGCGTTCGTCTCCGAGGATGGCAAGACCGGCGCTCTGCTCGAGCTCTCCTGCGAGACCGACTTCGTTGGCTCTAACGCCAAGTTCACCGGCTTTGCTTCCAAGGTCGCTGAGGTTGTCGCTACCACCGAGCCTGCTGACGTCGACGCTCTGCTCGAGAAGCCGATGGGCGAGGAGACCGTTTCCTCCGAGCTCACCGAGATGATTCACATCATGGGCGAGAACATGAAGATCTCCCGCTTCGCTGCCCGCAAGGCTGAGAACGGCGCGCTCGCTTCTTACATCCACATGGGTGGTAAGATCGGCGTCCTCGTCGAGTTCGCCTTCGAGAAGGCTGAGACCGCTCAGGCTGAATCCTTCAAGACCTTCGCTCACGACGTTGCCCTTCAGGTTGCCGCCGTCGCCCCGATCTGCGCTACCCGCGATCAGGTTCCGGCCGAGACCGTCGAGCACGAGAAGCAGATCTACATGGCTCAGGCTGCCGAGTCCGGTAAGCCCGAGGCTATCCAGGAGAAGATGGCTGTCGGCCGTCTGGAGAAGTTCTACAAGCAGTCCGTGCTCACCGAGCAGGAGTTCATCAAGGACAGCTCCCTCACCATCAAGAAGTACGCTGAGCAGGTCTCCAAGGAGCTCGGCGACACCATTACCGTCGTTGCCTTTGACCGTCTGGTCCGTGGCGAGTAAATAAGCTCTTGTAGCTGGTAATGAGCAGGCTGTGGGTTTTACTCACAGCCTGCTTTTTCATGGCTCTTCTTAGAGCCTTTGATAGAATGTTGGGAGTTCAATCTAAAGGAGGATCGCTTTGTCCGACATCCGATATAAACGCGTGCTTCTTAAGCTTTCCGGCGAAGCGCTGATGGGCGACGGCCAATATGGCATCGACCCCAAGGTTACCGACCATCTTGCTAAGCAGGTCAAGGAGCTGCTCGCCGTTGGCCATGAGGTCGGCGTCGTTGTCGGCGGCGGCAATATTTTCCGCGGCATGGCAGGCGCTGCCGGTGGCATGGAGCGTGCTCAGGCCGACTACATGGGCATGCTGGCAACCGTTATGAACGCGCTCGCCCTGCAGGATGCCTTCGAGCATAACGATGTTCCCTGCCGCGTGATGAGCGCTATCCAGATGAACGAGATCTGCGAGCCCTATATTCGCCGTCGCGCCATCAACCACCTTTCCAAGGGCAACGTCGTTATTTTTGCCGCCGGTTCGGGCAATCCGTACTTTACGACCGACACCGCCGCGGCTCTTCGTGCGTGCGAGATCGGCGCCGAGATTCTGATTAAAGCCACCAAGGTTGACGGCATCTACGATAAGGATCCCGTCAAGTGCGCTGATGCCGTCCGTTTTGACAAGATTACCTATCACGAGGTTCTCGTCCGCGGTCTGCAGGTTATGGATTCCACCGCTACGGCACTGTGCCAGGATAACCGTATGCCGATTTTGGTCCTCAACCTCGATGGCGAGGACACCGTCAAGCGCGCGCTCGCGGGTGAGCCCGTCGGCACGCTCGTCTATCAGGAGGATTAAGCATGGCAGAGAACATCACCGCCCATATGGACAAGTCGCTCGAGTCCCTCAAGCATAACTTCTCCAAGGTCCGTACCGGCCGCGCCAATGCCAACATTCTGTCCGACATCACCGTCGATTATTACGGTGTTCCCACGCCGGTCACGCAGGTTGCCGCCGTCAAGACCCCCGAGGCCCACATGCTGCTCATCGAGCCGTGGGACAAGGCACTTATCAACGCTATCGTCAAGGCCATCGGCGCTTCCGATCTGGGTATTACCCCCAACTCCGATGGCACCGTCGTTCGTCTGCCGTTCCCGGCTCCCACCGAGGAGCGCCGTCGCGAGCTCGTCAAGGAGTGCCGCGAGTACGCCGAGCAGGCCAAGGTGTCTATCCGTAACATCCGTCGCGACTTCAACAACAAGCTTGAGCGCGATGAGGAGCTCACCGAGGACGATGTCCGTCGCGAGCAGGCCAAGGTCCAGAAGCACACCGATGAGTATGTCGCCAAGGTCGAGGAGCTTCTGAAGGAAAAAGAAGCCGAGGTCATGGAGATCTAAGGTGCAATACGACGAGCATAAACTGGTCGAGTACTTTGCCGACGCCCCTGCGGGCGTCGGTTTTTCCGACCTTGACCTCAATAACATTCCGCACCATATCTCGTGCATCATGGACGGCAATGGTCGTTGGGCCACATCGCGCGGTCTTGCACGCACCGAGGGCCACAAGGCGGGTATCGTCTCCCTTCGTGAGATTATTACCGCCTGCGTGCGTCTGGGCGTCGACGTGCTTTCGGCCTATGCGTTTTCTACCGAAAACTGGAACCGCCCGCAGCATGAGGTCAACGTCTTGATGCACCTGTTTGCCAAGACGTTTATCGACGAGCTGCCGCTTCTGAAGCGCGAAAACGTGCGCGTTGTCTTTTTGGGTGACATTTCCGCGCTGCCCAAGAAGACCCGCGACGTTTTTGAACGCGGTCTTGCCGAGTGCGCCAATCACACCGGCATGACGCTGGCGCTTGCCGTCAACTACGGCGCGCGTGCCGAGATTACCCGCGCTGTCCGTCAGATCGCACTCGACGCTGCCGCCGGTAAGATCGATCCTGGCGCAATTGATGACGACATGGTGGCTTCCCACCTCTATACCGCCGGCCTTCCCGATCCTGAGCTTGTGATTCGCACTTCTGGTGAGCTGCGCCTTTCGAACTATCTGCTGTGGCAGGTGGCTTATTCCGAATTCTACGTCACCGATACCTATTGGCCCGACTTTGATCGTTGGGGCCTTGTCGACGCCATTTTGGCCTATCAGGGCCGTGACCGTAGGTTTGGTGGACTGAGCAAGACCGAGGAGGCTTAATCGTGTCCGATCGTCCCAAGGCATCTGCTCCCAAGACGCCTGCGCGCAAAGCTGCCACTGCGGGAACGCCTGCAGTGAAGAGCGGCACCGGTTCGTGGCTGGCGGGCTTTATTACCCGTGCCGCCGCCGGTATCGTCTACGCCGTTGTCTTTATCCTGTGCCTGGTTTTGGGTATCGTGCCCACGGCCATCTTTGTTTCCGTCATGAGCGGTCTGTGCTGCTATGAGTTTTTCCGTATGACAAGGCTCGATGGCAAGATGGCTAACGAGCGCATGGGTATCGCTGCCGCCGTGCTCTTTCCGCTGTCGGCGTTGGGCGATTCGATGCTGCTGAATGCCCTGCTTTTTGCCCTGATGCTCACTGTGGGCATTTGGTATGTCTGGTCGCCGCGTACCCGTATATCCGATGTTGCCGTGACACTCATGGGTCCCATCTACACCGGTTTTATGCTGTCGGCTATCGTGCTGCTGCGCGATGCCGTGCCCGGTTTTGCCGGCGCCCTGCTTTCGGTGGGTGTTTGCGCGTCTCTCTGGGTCTCCGATTCGTTTGCCTATATCGTGGGTAGCCGTATCGGCAAACACAAGATGGTTCCCAAGATCTCTCCCAAAAAGAGCTGGGAGGGGTTTGTTGGCGGCATCCTGGGCTCGGTTTTGATTTGGCTCATCCTGTGGGCGACGCATTTCTTCAAGCTCAGCCTGCCCTATGCGCTGCTGTGCGGCGTGGTCGTGTCCATTCTGGGCGTTATCGGCGACCTTATCGAGTCGCGCATCAAGCGCGGTGTGGGCGTCAAAGATTCCGGCAACCTTATCCCGGGCCACGGCGGCATGCTCGATCGTAGCGATTCGCTTATCTTCGGCTGCATCACCGCGCAGCTGATGCTGATGATCGGAGGCGTGCTGTAATGTCATTCCAGACGACGTATGGCCCCGATGGACGCCTCCGTGTTGCCATCCTGGGTTGTACGGGCTCCATCGGCACCCAGGCGCTCGATGTGTGCCGCCAGCATGCCGATCGCCTGCAGGTGACGGCGCTGTCCGTTAACTCCAGTACCTCCGAGCTTGTTGCCGCTGCCCGCGAGTTCTCGGTTTCGGCGGTTGCCGTGGCCGATGTCGCTCATGGCGATGACGCCGTGCTGCAGGAGTTGCCCGAGGGAACGAAGCTCGGCGTTGGCGCGCAGGCGGTTTGCGAGCTCGCGCGTCGCGACGTTGTCGACTGCGTACTCGTCGCTATTGTGGGTGCCGCCGGTCTCGAGGCGAGCCATGCGGCCTTGACCTCGAATAAGCGTCTTGCCCTTGCCAACAAGGAGTCCCTCGTCGTCGGTGGCGACTTGCTTATGCCGTTGGCGCAACCGGGCCAGCTTATTCCAGTCGACTCTGAGCACTCCGCCATCTACCAGTGCTATCTGGGGGAGAACCCGCGCGAGGCTCATTGTATTTGGCTCACCTGCTCGGGCGGTCCGTTCTTTGGCCGCACGCGCGACGAGCTAAATCGCGTGACGCGTGCCGATGCCCTCGCACATCCCACGTGGGCCATGGGTGCTAAGATCACCATCGACTCCGCCACCCTCATGAATAAGGGCCTGGAGCGCATTGAGGCCATGCATCTGTTTAACTGCGACCTCGATTTCATTAACGTGGTCGTGCAGCGTCAGTCCAAGATTCACTCTATGGTCGAGTTTGCCGACGGCTCCGTGATGGCGCATCTCGGTGCTTCCGACATGCGTATTCCCATCCAGTTCGCGTTCTCGTATCCCGAGCGTTGGGATACCCCGGCGCCTCGTATCGATTTCCGCGAGCTGGGGCAGCTCACGTTTGATGCTGCCGACATGGATACCTTCCGCTGTCTGGCACTGGCCGAGCGTGCCGGCAAGACGGGTGGCACCATGCCGTGCGTGCTCAATGCCGCCAACGAGGTCGCCGTCGATGCCTTCCTGCACGATGGCTGCAGCTTTACCGATATCGATCGCATTGTGGAATCCTGCATGGATGCCCACGATATGCAGGCGGTCGATTCGTTTGAGCAGCTTCGCGACATCGATGCGTGGGCGCGTGAAAAGGCTGCGCAGGTACTCTCCGCAACCCGTTCCTAACCCATAAGGATTGCTTTTTCGTTTTATGGATACTGTTCTGAGCGTTCTCTCATCGGTCTTTTGGGGCCTGCTGATGCTTTCCGTCCTCGTGTTTTTGCACGAGGGCGGCCACTTTTTGGCGGCGCGTGCCTGCGGCGTCCGTGTGACCGAGTTCTTTTTGGGCCTGCCGTGCCGCTTTGACATCCATTACACGTCGCGTCGCATTGGAACCAAGTTTGGCGTGACCCCGCTGCTGCTGGGTGGCTACGCTGCCATCTGCGGTATGGATCCGACCGATGTCTCCTGCGCCGATCGCGTGCTCGCGGCTATCTACCGTCATGGTCGCGTGACCGTGGCCGACCTTGCTGTCGAGCTCGAGCTTTCCGAGGAGGATGTGCTCGAGGCTTGTGCTCTGTTGCTGGGCTGGGGCTCCATCGCTCCCTGGTATGAGGAAGGGGAGAAACCCTCGCCGAGCTACTATCCCACCAAGTATCAGACGCTGCCGCGAGACGCGGCGGGTTACACCACCTTTGACGGCCGCCGGTTCGATCGAGAGCATGCGACTGCCGAGGGCGATGTGTGGGAGCTGCCGTGCGGCGAGGCTGATTTCTTGGCGCAAGAGCGCTCGCACACTTATCTTGGCCAGGGCTTTCTCAAGCGCGCCTTTATGCTGCTCGCGGGCATTCTCGTCAATATCCTGACGGGTTTTTTGCTGCTTATGAGCATCTATTCCATTGCGGGCGTCACCGTGCCGATCGATACCAACGTGATCGGTCAGGTTGACGAGGGGTCTATTGCCGCCAAGGCGGGTATCGAGGCTGGTGATGCGATCCTTTCGGTTGACGGTGTATCGTGCTCCACATGGATGAACGTTTACGATGCCATCGGCAAGGCCGCCGGTAAGGACGATATCGCCATCGAGTACGAGCGTGACGGCAAGCAGCATTCGACCACGGTTGCGCTCAAAGAGGACGAGCGCCTAGGTGTGTATGCCTCTACGCAGGTAGTCCGTTTGGACCCCATCACCTCGGCGCGTCTGTCATTCTCCTATGTTGTGCAGACCGCGGAGGGCGTGATGCGCCTGCTCCAGCCGCAGCATACGATGGAGATTCTCGATCAGTCTTCTTCGATCGTGGGTATTAGCGTTATGTCCTCACAGGCTGCTGCTGCCGGTCCTGCCACGTTCCTTTCGTTTGCCGCCCTCATTTCGTTCTCGCTTGGCTTTATGAACCTGCTGCCCATCCCACCACTCGATGGCGGCAAGCTGGTCATCGAGATCATTCAAAAGATTGTGGGCCGCGAGTTTCCGCTCAAGGTCCAGACGATTGTGAGCTATGTGGGCATCGCGCTCTTTGCGCTGCTGTTTGTCTATATGCTTCGTTCCGACATCCTTCGATTTATTCTGTAGGGGAGTGTTTGGATTGTCTTTATCCCATCCTTTGCCTCGCGATTTGACGCGCCCCGTGCATGTGGGCGGCGTGCAGATCGGTGGCGGTGCGCCGGTGGTGGTCCAATCCATGACCTGCACCGATACCGCTGATGCCCAGGCAACGCTTGCGCAAGTGTGCGCGTTGGCGCAGGCTGGCTGCGATATCGTGCGCGTGAGCGTGCCCACCGAGGCCGCGCTTGAGGGTTTCCGCACCATCTGTGCCGAGTCTCCGGTGCCGATCGTCGCCGATATTCACTTTAACCATAAGCTCGCCATTGGTGCCGTTGAGGCCGGTGCTGCCAAGCTGCGCATCAATCCCGGCAATATCGGCGATTGGGCCAAGGTTGACGCGGTGATCGATGCTGCTGGTGCCGCGGGCTGTGCGATTCGTATCGGCGTCAATGCCGGTTCACTCGAGCAGGATATCGCCGAGCGCGAAGACCTCACGCAGCCCGAAAAGCTCGTGATGTCGAGCGAGCGCTTCGTCAAGCACTTTGAGGACCGCGGCTTTACGAACATCGTGCTTTCGGCCAAGGCCCATAGCGTGCAAACGACGCTCGATACCTATCGAGCCCTGTCGCGTGAGATTCCCCACGTTCCGCTTCACCTGGGCGTAACCGAGGCGGGTACCAAGCTTCAGGGCACCATTAAGAGCTCGGTGGGCCTTGGTATTCTGCTGTCTGAGGGTATTGGTGACACCATGCGCGTCTCTCTCACGGCCGATCCGGTTGAGGAGCCGCCGGTTGCCTGGGGTATTCTGCAGTCGCTGGGCCTGCGTCGCCGTGGCCCCGAGATTGTCTCGTGCCCCACGTGCGCCCGCTGCCAGGTTAACCTCATTCCCATCGCCGAGGAGGTCACCGAGCGGCTTAAGAACTACTCCGCGCCGCTTTCTATCGCTGTGATGGGATGTGCCGTTAATGGCCCCGGTGAGGCTTCTGATGCCGATCTGGGCGTTGCTTGCGGACGTGGTCAGGCCCTGCTCTTTTCGCATGGCCAGATCATTGGTAAAGTAGCTGAGGACCAAATTGTCGACGCGCTTATGGCCGAGGTCGACAAGCTTATTGAGGAGAAATAAATGACCCGAGCAATGTATATGTCTAAGCTCTATGCGCCGACGCTTAAAGAGGATCCGGCGGACGCTGAGCTCGCCAGTCACCGCCTGCTGCTCCGTGCCGGCATGATCCGCAAGGAGGCCGCCGGCCTGTATTCCTACCTGCCGCTTGCCTGGCGCTCGATCCGTAAGATCGAGAACATCGTGCGCGACGAGATGGACGCTGCCGGTGCCCAGGAGCTTATGATGCCTATCATGGTCGACGCCGAGTTGTGGCGTGAGTCCGGCCGCATCGACGCCTATGGCAAGGAGCTTGTGCGCTTTGACGACCGTCACGGTCGCGAGTTCGTCCTGGGTCCCACCCACGAGGAGACCGTCACGGCCCTGGTGCGCAATGAGCTGCGCTCCTACAAACAGCTGCCCGTCAACCTGTACCACATTCAGGACAAGTTCCGCGACGAGTTCCGTCCCCGCTTTGGCCTGATGCGCGGTCGCGAGTTCATCATGAAGGACGCCTACAGCTTCTCCGCCACGCAGGAGAGCCTGCAGGAGGAGTACGACAAGATGAAGCAGGCCTACGCTAACATCTGCGAGCGCTGCTACATCAAGGCTCTGCCCGTTGTCGCCGACTCCGGCGAGATCGGCGGCGACACTTCCGTCGAGTACATGGCTCTTGCCGACGCCGGCGAGGCTTCGCTCGTCTACTGCGACGATTGCGGTTTTGCTGCCGATGACGAGGCTGCAAGCACCAAGGTCGTTGTGACCGAGGGCCCCGGCGATGGCACGCTCACCAAGGTCGAGACTCCGGGTATGGGCACCATCGAGGCCGTTGCCAAGTTCTTCGGCTTCCCCGAGAACGGCACGCGCAAGTCGCTGGCACTCATCGACTCCGAGGGCAAGCCGGTCGTGGCCATTGTCCCGGGCGACCACGAGCTCAATGACTGCAAGGCCGAGCATGTCTTTGGCAAGGGCTACCGCATGATGACCGACGAGGAGCTTCAAGCGAACGGCCTGCACAAGGGCTTTATCGGACCGGTCAACCTGCCCGAGGGCATCCGTCTGGTGTGCGACGAGAGCCTGCGCGATTCCAAGCAGTGGGCCTGCGGTGCCAACGAGGTCGATTATCACTTTACCGGTGCCTGCCCCGAGCGCGACTTTACCGTCGATGAGTGGGCCGATCTGGTCACCGTTGTCGCCGGCGACCCCTGCCCGCACTGCGGCAAGCCGCTCTCCGCTGCCCGCGGCATCGAGGTCTCTCAGGTCTTCCAGCTGGGCACCAAGTATTCCGAGGCCATGGGTGCCACCTTTATGGACGAGGATGGCAAGGAGAAGCCGCTCATCATGGGCTGCTACGGCGTTGGTGTGTCCCGCTCGCTCGCTGCCGTCGTGGAGCAGCACAACGACGAGCACGGTATCGTCTGGCCGGTCTCCGTTGCCCCGTACGAGGTCGCGGTGATTCCGCTCGATCCCAAGAAGGAGGAGTGCGCTACCGTCTGCGAGCAGATCGTTGATGGCCTGTGCGCCAAGGGTATCGAGGTCGTCGTCGATGACCGTGACGAGCGTCCCGGCTTTAAATTTGCCGACAACGACCTTATGGGCTTCCCGTATCAGGTCGTTCTGGGTAAGCGTGGCCTCAAGAACGGCACCGTCGAGCTCAAGGACCGTGCTACGGGTGAGCGCGAGGACGTGGCGATCGACGAGGTCGTCGCCAAGGTCGCCGAGCTTGTGAAGGCGGCACGCCGTTAATCGGCGATTTCGCTTGTAGTTCGATATACGGGACGGCCCCGCATTTCTCCAGATAGGGGAGATGCGGGGCCGTCCTTTTATCTTGTCGGCGTACTCAATCGCTAAAAGGAAACCCCACAGCCCATGCGAGCTGCGGGGTTTCCTTTGTGCCTCCGATGCGAAATAAATCGCTCAGATATTACTGATAATCGACGACGTCGATCCAGTTCTTCAGGAACTCATCGTTCACGTTGCGCTTACGAGCGAGCTCGGAAGCGGCGACGATGCTCGTCCACTGACGCACGACCTGCATGGGCATGTCGGCGCGGTCGCAGTAGAGCTCCAGATAAGCCTCGGCCTGGTCCTTGCTGTTGAGGGCAAAGAGCAGGTAGGTGGTGGCAACGTCGGCAGCAGGGGAGCCCTGGGTAGCGTGTGCCCAGTCGCACACATAGAGCTGGCCGTCGTCGCCGACGATGACGTTGGAGGGGTTGAAGTCGCCGTGGCAGACCTTGAACTCCTTGATCATACCGTCCAGACGCTCCTGAAGGTTGTAACGCGTGGTGGCATTGAGCTGATCAAGGCTGTCGATCATGCGGGCGAACTTGTCGCGCTGACGGTTGAGCAGCGGGGAGGTGTAGCCGTGGATCTCGATCTGGAGGTCGACGAACATCTCGAGGTACTCACCGAAGCGCTGGGGCTCGGCAGTCATCTTCTCGGCAAGGGTGGTGCCCGGAACCTTCTCGGTCACGAGCGCCCAGCCGTTGGCGTTCTCGAGCTGGGAAACCTCGAGAGCCTTGGGGCTGCGGATGCCGCACTCATTGATGCGGGCAAGATTCAAAGCCTCGTTGAACACGTCGGAGACAGGCTTGGTCTCGTTAAAGACCTTGACAATCTTGTCGCCCAGGTCGTAAACGACCTTGTTGCCACGGCGGACGAGCTCGGTCTTGGAATCGGGTAGCAGCATGGTTGCATCCTTTCAACGATGCGATAGAAGCGACGGCGGGGGTGTGTGAAACACCCGTGCACCCCCGCCGTTAAAAACCGTGCTAAAACTAGCAGACGGCGTAATCCTGGGGCTCGCGGCCGTAGTAGGCGTCCAGGTAGAGCTCCTTGATCTCGCTCATGAGCGGGTAGCGCGGGTTGGCGCCGGTGCACTGGTCGTTGAATGCCTGCTCGGTCATCTCGTCGAGGGTGTCGAGGAAGTACTGCTCGTCAACACCGTAGTCGGCGATAGTCTTCTTGACGCCGATGAAGTCCTTGAGCTCCTCGAGCTTCGTGATGAAGTTCTCGAAGACCTCCTTGTCGTCCTTGCCCTCGATGCCGCAGTACTTGGCCATCTCGGCGTAGTTGTGCAGTGCGTTGGGGTAAGGATACTGGGAGAAGGTACCCATCTTGACGGGAGCCTCGGCGGCGTTGTAGCGCATGACGCGAGTCAGGATGACGGCGTTAGCGATGCCGTGGGGCAGGTGATGGAAAGCGCCGAGCTTGTGAGCCATGGAGTGGTTGAGGCCCAGGAAGGCGTTGGCGAAGGCCATACCGGCCATGCAGGAGGCGTTGTGCATCTCCTCGCGGGCGTGCGGGTCCTTGGCGCCGTTCGTGAAGCTGGAGGGCAGGTTCTCAAAGACGAGCTTGGCAGCGCGCTCGGAGAGGCCCTTGGTGTAGTCGGAAGCCATGATGGAGACGTAGGACTCGATGGCGTGGGTCATGACGTCGATGCCGGAGGCAGCGGTCAGGCCGCGCGGGGCGGTCATGCAGTTGTCGGCGTCGACGATAGCCATGTTGGGGAGCAGCGCGTAGTCGGCGAGCGGCCACTTGATGCCGGTCTCCTTGTCGGTGATGATGGCGAACGGCGTGCACTCGGAGCCGGTACCCGAAGAGGTCGGGACGGCGACGAAATAGGCCTTCTTGCCCATCTCGGGGAAGGTGAAGATACGCTTGCGGATGTCCATGAAGTCCATGGCCATGTCCTCAAACTTGCACTCGGGGTGCTCGTACATCATCCACATGATCTTGCCGGCGTCCATAGCGGAGCCACCGCCGACGGCGATGATGACGTCCGGCTCAAAGAGAGCCATCTGCTTGGCGCCGCGACGTGCGCACTGCAGCGACGGATCGGGCTCGACGTCGTAGAAGCAGTCGTGGGCGATGCCCATCTCGTCGAGCTTGGCCTCGATGGCGCGGGTGTTGCCATTCTTGAAGAGGAACTGGTCGGTGACGATGAAGGCGCGCTTCTTGCCCATGACGTTGCCCAGCTCGTCGAGGGCGACGGGCGTGGAACCCTTCTTGAAGTAGACCTTCTCGGGAGCGCGGAACCACAGCATGTTCTCACGGCGCTCGGCCACAGTCTTAACGTTGATCAAGTGCTTCACCCCAACGTTCTCGGAGACGGAGTTGCCGCCCCAGGAGCCGCAGCCCAGGGTCAGAGACGGCTTCATGCCAAAGTTGTACAGGTCACCGATGCCGCCGTGCGAGGACGGGGTGTTGATGACGATACGGCAGGCCTTCATGACGTGCTCGAACAGGCTGATCTTCTCGGCCTGGGCGGGGTGCACGTACAGAGAGGCGGTGTGGCCCGGGCCACCGGCGAGCACCAGGTGCTCGGCCTTGTCGACGGCCTCCTGGAAGTCCTTGGCGTGGTACATGGCCAGGACCGGGGAGAGCTTCTCGTGGGAGAACTCCTCCTTGGCGGGGTCGGTGGAGGTGACCTCAGCGATCAGGATCTTGGTCTTGGCGGGAACCTCGATGCCGGCGAGCTCGGCGATCTTGGCGGCAGCCATGCCGGGGATGCGGTGATCCAGGGCGCCGTTCTTGAACATGGCGGCACGCAGGGCCTCCATCTCGGCACCCTGCTTGACGAAGTAGCAGCCGCGCTTCTGGAACTCGGCCTTAACCTGGTCATAGATGCTGTCGATGACGGTCACGGACTGCTCGGAAGCGCAGATCATGCCGTTATCGAAGGTCTTGGAGTGGATGATGGAGTTGACGGCGAGCAGCACGTCGGCGGTGTCGTCGATGACGACCGGGGTGTTACCGGCGCCAACGCCCAGGGCGGGCTTGCCCGAGGAGTAAGCGGCCTTGACCATGCCCGGGCCACCGGTGGCGAGGATGATGTCGACGTCGCGCATGACCATGTTGGTCAGCTCGATGGAGGGGACATCGACCCAGCCGATGATGCCCTCGGGGGCGCCGGCCTTGACGGCGGCGTCAAGCACGAGCTTGGCGGCGGCGATGGTGCACTTGGCGGCTGCCGGGTGCGGGGAGATGATGATGGCGTTGCGGGTCTTCAGGCTGATCAGCGTCTTGAAGATCGCGGTGGAGGTGGGGTTGGTCGTCGGGATGACGGCGCCCACGATGCCGATGGGCTCGGCGATCTTGGTGATGCCGTAAGCCTCGTCGCGCTCCAGAACGCCACAGGTCTTGGTGTTCTTGTAAGCGTTGTAGATGTACTCTGCGGCGTAGTGGTTCTTGATGACCTTGTCCTCAAGAACGCCGCGGCCGGTCTCCTCGATGGCCATCTTTGCCAACGGGATACGAGCCTTGTTGGCGGCCATGGCGGCCTCATAGAAGATCTTGTCGACCTGCTCCTGCGTGTACGTAGCAAAAAGCGCCTGGGCCTCTCGCATCTGAGCGAGCTTAGCCTCAAGCGCCTCTACGTTGTCCACAATTGCGGGAGTAGTGTTTTCCGGTGACTTTTTCACCATTTGTGTCTCCTTGCGATCGGAGATTTACCCTACGCCTTGCATGATAGCAAGAAATAATTCGGTGAACGGTAAGATTCCTGTAAAAGGCACACTAAAACGCTTCAATAAACTGAAACGTTTTAACTAAAACTATCTGCCTGCTGCATCGCCCCGCTCATTGGGTACAGACTCTCATGAGTATTTCAATGGGAAAACGGGACATCTGTTTGATAATCGCTATTCGCGGGTCGCGGTTGAGTCGGACACACAGGCGGTGCAGCTACTCGATTACATCCATTTCAATCCCGTGTAAGGTGCGTCCGACTCGCTCGAGGCGTACCGTTAGTTACAAGGCATACCAGCTGGGCTATGATCCCTTTGACATCTGCAAACCCTCATATAAGTCTGTCCCCAATGAGTGCAAAAAGGCGCCCTCCGTAGGGGAGGGCGCCTTTGGTAAGTTCTATGTGAACGCGAGGTCTTTGACCCGGAGAGTCCGAGGTACTTTTTGGTAAGACCTTATTTAGGAGCGCGCAACCTTGCCGGACTTGAGGCAGGTGGAGCAAACGTTCATCTTGCGACGGTGACCATCGACGACGACGTAGACGCGCTGGATGTTGGGGCGGAACTTACGGTTGGTGACGCGGTGAGAGTGGCTGATGGAGCGACCGGCAACGGGGTGCTTACCGCAAACTTCGCAAACTTTGGACATAACTGACCCTCCTTGGGCGACAAACGAACATGTCGCGTTAACAAACAAGCCTGAACTATAGCACAGAAGTCGCTCCCTGTGCGTAATCTACACAGAGATATTCCTCTTTTGGCGATAGTGCCCACGCCACGGCCCTGGACGTAGATCCGATTTGCGTGCAGCAGAGGGGATTATGCCAGCTCGTGCGTGCGTTTTCAAGCTCGTCCCACAAATATATATAGGTTTATGGAGCATTGGGCTCCGTTTACGGATTGCTCTGTATTTATGCTCGCAATTACGCTCTAGGTTGGCTACACTATCCCTTGACCATTAAAGGGGTACGAGATACCCACATGGAATTACATAGCTGCCAAAGAGCAGCCCTTCCTGTGGGTGTCTGGTCCGCTTTGAGCGGTCGGGCATCTATTTTTTTGACTGTGTCAGCAGTCAAGACATGTGAGGAAGGAGATCGATGGGCACGACTTCCCCCAAGGCGGTCATTATGGACGAGACCGCCGTCAATCGAGCGATGACCCGCATCGCGCACGAGATTCTCGAGCGCAACGAGGGCTGTGAAGACCTCGCTTTGGTCGGCATCGTCACGCGCGGCGACCTTCTGGCAAAGAAGCTCGCCGAGGAGATCAAGGAGATCGAGGGCGTCGAAGTTCCGCTCGGCAGCCTCGACATCAGCTTCTACCGCGACGACTATGCGACCAATTTCGCTCCCGCGATCCACGCTACCAACATTCCCTTCAGCGTCGACGGCAAGCGCGTCGTGCTGGTGGACGACATCCTGTATACGGGGCGTACCATCCGCGCCGCTCTCGACGCCGTCATGGACCTGGGCCGCCCGAGCCGTATTGAGCTGGCGGTCCTCGTTGACCGCGGCCACCGCGAGCTCCCCATCTCGCCGGACTTTGTCGGCAAGAACGTTCCCTCGTCGCATGAGGAGAACGTGCACCTATATATGAAGGAAGTCGACGGCCACACCGCCGTCGAGATTAACGACGTCGCGCCGGGTTCCCACGTGGGCTCCGCGCCGCTGGGAGGTGAGTAGTACCGTGGCGTTCAACCATAAGCACCTGATCGACATTACCGAGTACTCCGAAGAGGACATCAAGCTCATCCTCGAGACCGCCAAGGCGTTCTCCGAGGTCAACGAGCGTGCCATCAAGAAGGTCCCCACGCTCAAGGGCAAGACCATCGTCAACATGTTCAACGAGCCCTCGACGCGCACCCGCAGCTCCTTCGAGCTCGCCGAGAAGCGCCTTTCGGCCGACAGCCTTAACTTTGGTGGCTCCTCGACCTCCACGGTCAAGGGCGAGAGCCTCGTCGACACCGTCGAGACCCTCAACGCTTATAAGATCGACTGCATCGTCGTACGCGACAAGCACGCCGGCGCTCCCTACATCGTCACGCAGAACTCGCCCGCGAGCGTCATCTGCGCCGGCGACGGCAAGCACAACCATCCCACGCAGGCTCTGCTCGACCTGTACACCATCTGGGAGCACAAGGGTGACTTCCACGGTCTGAAGGTCGCCGTCGTCGGCGATATCGCCCACTCACGTGTTTGCGGCTCGCTGATCCCCGCCCTTAAGATCATGGGCTGCGAGACCTACGCCGTCGCCCCCGGCACGCTGCTGCCGCCGGCGCCCGAGGTCCTGGGTTGCGACCACGTGACGAGCGACCTCGATTCCGTCCTGCCCGAGCTGGACGTCGTCTACATGCTGCGCGTGCAGCAGGAGCGCCTCGAGGGTGCCCCGTTCCCGACCATTCGTGAGTACCACAAGCTCTTCGGTCTGACCAAGGACCGCGAGAAGCTCATGAAGCCCGACGCGATTATCTGCCACCCGGGCCCCATCAACCGCGGCGTCGAGTTCGATTCCTATATGGCCGACCACCCGCAACGCTCCGTCATCCTGGAGCAGGTCTACGCCGGTATCTGCGTGCGTATGGCTATCCTGTATCTGCTGCTTGGAGGTGCCGATAATGGCCTTGCTTCTTAAGAATGCCCACGTCGTCGACCCGTCCGTCGAGCTTGACGGTGTCGTTGACGTCCTGATTGACAGCGACAAGATCGCCGAGGTCGGCGAGAATCTCGCCGTCGAGGGAGCCGAGGTCCGCGACCTTTCCGGCAAGTACCTCGTCCCCGGCCTGGTGGATATGCACGTTCACCTTCGCGAGCCCGGCTACGAGGTCAAAGAGGACATCGAGAGCGGTACCCGCGCAGCTGCCAAGGGCGGCTTTACCGGCGTGTGCTCCATGCCCAACACCGATCCCGTCACCGATAACGGTACCGTCGTGGAGTTCGTAAAGTCCCGTGCTGCCGAGGTCGGTCACTGCCGCGTCTATCCGTCGGGCGCCATGACCCGCGGTCTTAAGGGCGAGGCCATGTCCGAGATGGGCGATATGGTCGCCCACGGCGCCGTCGCCTTCACCGACGACGGTCGCGGCGTGCAGGGCGCGGGCATGCTCCGTCGCTGCATGGACTACGGCAAGATGTTCGGCAAGGTCTTCATGAGCCACTGCCAGGACGAGGACTTGGTCGGCCACGGCCAGATCAACGAGGGCAAGGTCTCGACCCGTCTGGCCCTCGAGGGCTGGCCGGCTGCCGGCGAGGAGCTCCAGATCGCCCGCGACATCGAGATCGCCAAGCTGACCGGTGCCAAGCTGCACATCCAGCACATCTCCACCGCCCATGGTCTGGAGATCGTGCGTGCCGGCAAGGCCGCTGGCGTTCAGGTTACCTGCGAGGCCACCCCGCACCACATGTTCCTGACCGAGAACGATCTGGACGAGACCTACAACACCTCGCTCAAGGTCAACCCGCCGCTGCGTACCGAGGAGGATGCCGAGGCCATCCGTCAGGGCGTCATCGACGGCACCGTCGACGTTATCGTCACCGATCACGCTCCCCACACCCCGTGGGAGAAGGCCCGCGAGTTCGAGCTTGCGCCCTTTGGCATGATCGGTCTCGAGACCTCGCTGTCGCTCGTGCTCACCGAGCTGGTCAACACGGGTAAGATGAGCATGGGCCGCATGGTCGAGCTCATGGCCATCAAGCCGCGTGAGATCCTGGGCCTCGACCAGGTTCAGGTCAAGGCGGGCTCCGTTGCCGACCTGACCGTGTTCGACGCGTCCGCCACCTGGACGGTTGGCGAGGACGGCTACGAGTCGCGCGCCGAAAACTCCGGTTTCGCCGGCCGCACGCTTACCGGCCGTGCCACCGATGTGTTTGTCGGCGGTAAGCAGACGCTTGCCGACGGCTGCATCTGCTAGCATAGCCTTATCGCTTTTGTGCGCGGCGCCCTTGCGGTGCCGCGCTTTCTATTCGTTTGGACCATGCAACCGCATGGGGGATTGGAGCGTCTATGCCCACACCTTCCACTGCACGCATGCACGACTTCGAGGTCGTCTCGAACCGGGAGATCGCCGACGGCATCTTCTCGCTCGTCATCTCGGCCCCCAAGCTTGCAAGTGCGCTCAAGCCCGGCCAGTTTGTGAACATTGCCGTGCCCGGCGATGCTTCCTCGCTGCTTCGCGTGCCCCTGAGCTTCTATCGCGCCGACGCCGAGGCCGGCACTGTCGAGCTGTGGTACGCCGTCGTGGGCGACGACACCCGTCGCCTGTCGCAGATGGCCCCCGGCTCCAAGTCCAACCTGTTGGGCCCTGGCGGCCGCGGCTGGCTTGTTCCCGAGGGCACCAGGAAGGCGCTGCTCGTGGCGGGCGGCATCGGTGTTCCGCCCGTGCTGTGCCTTGCCGGCAAGCTTGCCGAGCAGGGTGTGGCCGTCGACGTGTGCCTGGGTTTTGGCACCGCTTCCAAGGCCGTGGGCATCGATGAGTTCCGCGCGCTGGGCGCCACGGTCAACGTTTGCACCGACGACGGCTCGCTCGGCACGCACGGTTTTTGCACCGATCCTGCCGCCGAGCTGCTCGGCGAGGGCGGCTACGACTACGTCGCCAGCTGCGGTCCCGCCGTCATGATGAAGAAGGTCGCCGCTGCTGCCACCGAGGCCGGTGCGTACTGCGAGGTGTCCCTCGAGCGCATGATGAGCTGTGGCTTTGGCGCCTGCAACACCTGCAATGTCGAGACGGTCGACGGTATGAAGGGTGCTTGCATGTGCGGCCCCGTGTTCGATGCTTCCAAGGTGGTGGTCTTCTAGTGGGTACCGTGAACATGGCCGTCGATTTCGGCGGCGTCAAGATGCAGAACCCCATCAACACCGCAGCCGGTACCTTTGGTTACGGTTGGCAGTTCCAGAACTTCTTTGATGTTTCCCAGCTGGGCGCCATCACCACCAAGGGTTGCGCAGCCGAGCCCTGGCCCGGCAACCCCGCGCCCCGCATGGCCGAGATCCCCGGCGGTATGATCAACTCCGTGGGCCTTCAGAACCCCGGCGTGGCCGCCTTTGCCCGCGAGTCCGGCCCGTGGCTCGAGCAACTGTCCAAGGACGGTTGCCAGGTCATCTGTCAGGTTGCCGGCCACTCCGTTGACGAGTTTGTGCGCGCGCTCGAGATGTATGTCGAGCTATGCCCCTGGGCTGCCGGCTACGAGATCAACGTGAGCTGCCCCAACATCGCCGCCGGCGGTGCCGCCATGGGCTCTACGCCCGAGGGCGCCTCTTCCGTTATGGCTGCCTGCCGCAAGGTGACCGATAAGCCGCTGTTCGTGAAGATGGCGCCGGTCAACGTCGCCGAGATCGCCAAGGCCCTCGAAGCCGCCGGCGCCGACGGCCTTTCGGCCATTAACTCCATCCAGGGCATGGCCATCGACGTCCATACCCGCAAGTCCCGCGTGGCAAAGCCCAAGGGCGGCCTTTCGGGCCCGCTGTGCCACCACATCGCCGTGCGCATGGTCTGGGAGGTCGCCCAGGCCGTCGATATCCCCATCAACGGCGTCGGCGGTGTCATGACCGGCGAGGATGCGGCCGAGTTTATCCTGGCCGGTGCCACCTGCGTGTCGGTTGGCATGGCCAACTTCGTCGATCCGTGCGCTTCGCTCAAGATCGCGCACGAGCTCGAGGCCTGGGCCGAGTCCCAGGGCGTAAAGGACATCAACGAGCTGGTAGGTGCTTTCGAATGCTAGAGACCGATGCCCGCGACCGCGTAATCGTCGCCCTCGACTGCGATCGTGAGCGTGCGCTCGAGCTCGCCCACGAGCTTTCGGGCCATGCCGCTTGGCTCAAGGTTGGTATGACGCTCTATTACGCCGAGGGTCCCCAGATCGTCAAGACCTTTAAGGACCTAGGCTTTAAGGTCTTTCTTGACCTTAAGTTCCATGATATTCCGCATCAGGTTCGCGGTGCCGCCCGCTCGGCCTCGCTTGCCGGTGCCGACCTGCTCTCGGTTCACGGCTTGGGTTCGGGCGCCATGCTCGCTGCCTGCCGCGAGGGTGCCGAGGAGGCGCGCGACGACCGCGCCAAGCTCGTCGCCATCACCGTGCTCACGAGCATGAATCAGGATGCCTTGAGCGAGATCGGCGTCGAGTCGCCCGTGGCCGAGGAGGCCGCCCGCCTGGCAAAGCTCGCTCAGGCCAACGGCATCGACGGCATCGTGTGCTCGCCGATGGAGGCTCACGACATGCGTGAGATGTTGGGTCCCGATGCCCTGATCGTGACTCCGGGTGTGCGTCCGGTTGGTGCCGCCCTTGGTGACCAGTCCCGCGTGGCGACGCCTTCCCAGGCTATCGAGCGTGGCGCAAGCCACATTGTGGTGGGCCGTCCCATCACCGGTGCCGACGATCCGGTTGCCGCCTTTGACGCCATCGTCGCCGAGCTTGTCGAAAACGTCGCGTAAAAGATTCCCCTAAGTCACCACTTTTGGGTCTCATTAGCACAAAATAGCCCCTGTGCCTGCGTAAACTTTCCCATCCTTTGTGTGGAATCGCAGGCCAGGGGCTTAACTTTGGGCGCAGTATATTGCACTTTTTGCGGGTATCGTCTAACCTATGGAGCCGCGATTGGGCATTTTGTACGTTCTACGTGCTAAAATGCCAATTATTGAATCAGATATAACCCAACTATTTGGAGGTACGAATGGCACTCCCTCAGCTTACCGATGAGCAGCGCAAGCAGGCTCTTGAGAAGGCTGCTGCCGCACGTCACGCCCGCGCTGAGCTTCGCGAGCAGATCAAGAAGGGCGAGAAGTCCCTCGAGTCCGTGCTCAACTCCGATGACCCCATCGCTTCCCGCATGAAGGTTTCCACCCTCATCGAGTCTCTCCCTGGTTATGGCAAGGCCAAGGCCGCCAAGATCATGGAGGAGCTCGGTATCTCCGCTACCCGTCGCGTCCAGGGCCTCGGCGTCCGTCAGCGCGAGCAGCTCCTCGAGCAGCTGACCAAATAAGTGAGCGCTCAGGATTCCAAGCTCTTTGTGATTTCTGGACCGTCAGGCGCAGGCAAGGGTACGCTCGTCACTCGTGTGCGCGAGCGCCGCTCGAACCTGGGCCTGACGGTTTCGGCTACCACGCGAGCACCACGCAAAGGTGAGGTCGACGGCGTCAACTACTTTTTTCTGACGCGCGAGGAGTTCGACCGCCGCGTGGCAAACGGTGAGTTTGTTGAGTGGGCCGAGGTCCACGGTAACTGCTACGGCACGTTGGTGAGCGAGGTCCAGTCCAAGCTCGCCTCTGGTTCGTCTCTCATCTTGGAGATCGATGTCCAGGGTGCCCTGCAGGTGAAGGAGCGTTTCCCCGAGGCCGTGCTGATCTTTATCAAGCCGCCTTCGCTTGAGGTGCTCCGCGAGCGTCTAGTCGGTCGCGGTACCGAGACGCCCGAGACGATTGAGCTGCGTATGGCAAACGCCGCCGATGAGCTTGCCCTTGCCGACCGCTACGACGACGTCGTGGTTAATGACGATCTCGACCGCGCGACCGATGAACTCGTTCGCGTTCTCGATATGCATGAAAGGATCTGAGGTCCGTGTCCGTTGTAAAGCCTTGCATTGACGATCTTTTGGAGAAGACCGATCACAACCGCTTCCTGCTCGCTTCGCTTGCCTCCAAGCGCGCCTGCGACATCAATAGCATGCTGCGTGGCCAGCACAACCGCGTGCTTGCCGTCCAGGATGTCGATGACATCACCATCGGGCTTTCCGGTGCCGATACCATCTCGATGGCTATGGACGAGATTGTCGACGGCGACATCTCTTACGACGAGGCCCGTTACGAGAAGGCGCTCGGCCACAAGGTTGCTGAAGCCTAAATGGCGGCTCGCGTCTGCCTGGTCCACTATCACGAGGTTGGACTGAAGGGTAAGAACCGCGCACATTTTGAGCATATCCTCATGGATAACATCAAGGCGGCCTTGGCCGCCTTTTCCGTGAATGCCGTGTCTCGAATTTCCGGTTATATCCTCGTGACCTTTAACGAGCATCAGGCCGATGAGGCGGCGCGTGTCATTCGCACCGTTCCCGGCGTTGCTCGTGTGTCTTTGGCGTATCACACTAACCGCGACCCGCAGGAGTACTGTGCCGCCGCCGTCAAGGCGCTGCGCGAGTTTGGTCCTTTCGATTCGTTTAAGGTGCACGCCAAGCGCTCCAATACCGACTATGAGCTCACCTCGATTGATATCAATCGTCAGGTGGGCGAGGTACTGTGCGAGGCCTTCCCCGATAAAAAGGTTCAAATGCATGACCCCGATGCGATGGTGCACGTACTGGTGGTCCAGGGTAGCGTCTACGTGTATGCGCGCTCCGAGCGTGGCGTGGGCGGTCTGCCGGTGGGTTCTGCCGGCAAGGTCGTGACGCTGTTGTCGTCGGGTATCGATTCTCCGGTGGCGACCTGGATGCTCGCGCGTCGCGGCGCGGTGTGCGTGCCGGTACATTTCTCCGGTCGTCCGCAGACGCCCGATACGAGCGAGTATTTGGTGCAGGACATCATCCGTGCGCTTGAGCCGGGTGTCCAGATCGGCCGCCTGTACGTGGTGCCGTTTGGCGACTGCCAGCGTGAGATTTCGGTCACCTGTCCCAGCAACCTGCGCGTGATTATGTATCGCCGCATTATGTATTCGGTTGCCGAGCGCATTGCACACATCGAGGGTGCCAAGGCTATCGTTACGGGCGAATCACTTGGGCAGGTTGCCTCCCAAACGCTTGAGAACATCATGGCCGTCAACGAGGCCGTGAAGATCCCCGTGTTCCGTCCTCTCATCGGTTCGGACAAGCAGGAGATCATCGCGCGCGCCGGGGAGATCGGCACGTTCGATATCTCGACTGAGGCCGCTCCCGACTGCTGCACGCTGTTTATGCCGCGCCGTCCCGAGACGCACGCTAAACTCGATGCCGTGCATGAGGCGTGGGAGCTGTTCGATCACGAGGAGATGATTGAGCGTTTGCTCAAACAGACCGAGTATATCGACTTCGAGAGCAACACGTATAAGACCCCTAAGACCTTAAAACGCAAACATTCCGAGCTCGCTCCACGTGAGATTTACCAAGATCACGAATAATATTGTGTATAGACCGGCGGTGATTTTGCATCGTCGGTCTTTTTCTATCTGGGCATTAGGCGACAAACGGTTCATCTGTCGACGTCTGCCTGAATAAATGGACACTTTTCAGCAAGGTTTTGGTCAGCTTTTGGTTTGACCGTGGAAACTGGTGTGGGCGTGCGGAGTCTGCGGCGCTCGTTTCCTGACACGATGGTGTTGGGAGGTGTTTGCTATGGCGCAGCGCGAGCAACACGAACGGGTTAAACGGATGGACCGCTGGGCAGAAAAGCTGCTCGGCCATAAGGCGGTGGTCGTGGCGATTCTGGTTGCCATTGCCGCTGCGAGTGGCCTGGCGATGGCAAATTTTGGTGGCCATTCCAGCAACGTGTCGTTTGAGCGTAGTGACGAGGCAGGCGCCTCGGATGTGCGAGGGGACGGGGATGTGTCACCTGATGATGCCGATGAGTCGTCTGCCAAGAGTTCTTCTGCCGCCGAGGTGTACGTCGATGTGGATGGCGCCGTTGTGAGGCCTGGCGTGTACCGGCTCAAAGGCGGAGCGCGGGTATCCCAGGCAATCGATGCTGCCGGAGGGCTTACGGCCGAGGCGGATGTGACAGGGCTTAATCGTGCGTCCAAGATCACAGATGGTCAAAAGATCTATGTGCCGACGGTGGGGGAGCAACAAGCGGCTGTGGCGGTCGGCGGGGCCGAAAGCGGTGCTGCCACGACTCCTGGTGCGGGGTCTTCGTCGGGGCTCGTGAACATCAATACGGCAAGTGCGGCGGAGCTGCAGACGCTTTCGGGCATCGGGCCTTCTATGGCCCAGTCAATTATCGACGAACGGACGCAAAACGGGGCCTTTGCCTCGGTTGATGACCTTATGCGCGTATCGGGGATCGGTGAGAAGAAGCTCGCCAAAATCAAAGATTGCATCTGCGTATGAGTGCGACCGAGCGCGAGCATGTGATGCCACCGCGGCCCTTGATGCCGTGGACGATGGTCCTTTGTGCCGGTTTGTGTGCGAGCTGTGGCTTGGTGCTTAACGTGGCAGCCGATGTGCTGCTGGGAGAGCGGGCAGCGCCCGTTATATTGCTTATGGCCATTCCCGTTGCGGCTGCGGCGTGCATCGTATTGGCTCGGTCCTGCATGCGTCTTGTGCGATGGAAGCGATGGCTGTATGCCGCGGCTCTCGGCCTCGTGGCGGGGGCGGTCGTGTCCGCTGGTTGGGCGATAGGGGCGCTGCGCGCTTCGAGGGCATTGGATAATCGGGCTGCGAGCAGTCTCGAATTTTATGTGCAGGGCGATCCGTCCATCAATGACGGTTCGTACTCCTATACCTGCGATGCGTATGCGGGCGAAAAGCGCTTGGGTCAGGTACGGCTGTCGTGTGATCATGAACTCGACGCCGGTTCGCATGTACGTGCTATCGGTCGAATTTCGCGGTTTGAGAATGATGCGTATGGGCGCTCACGCGTGCTTCGGGGCGAGCTTCGAAAGGTTAAAGTCGTCCGGTTGGTATCGGTCGACGAGGGTTCTCCGGGGCCGTTGCTTTGGCTTCGAAACGAGCTCCTTGCCCTTATCGCGCCCGCGACCGATCCAGCGCGCTCGCTTATTGCCGGCGTTGTCTGCGGACGCTCGGCCGAGCTGCGTGCCCTGCCGGCGGGCGATTGGTTTTCGGTAACGGGCACCGCACATCTTATCGCCGTTTCGGGCAGTCATCTTGCCATCGTGGGGTTTGTGATTGAGAGCGCCCTGCAAAAGACGCGTCTCTCTCGTGGGCTGCAGCGGGGGCTGTTGGTGCTGGCCCTCGCTGCCTATACCGTCTTTACGGGCGCCTCGCCCTCGGCCGTGCGCGCGTGCTGTATGGTGGCGGTGACACTTGTCGCCAACGGCGCCGGACGTCGTCGGCATGGCCTCTCGGCTCTTTTTTTGACCATGGCAATTTTTGTGTTGCTGCGGCCGACGGTATTGTTCGAAATGGGTTTTCAGCTATCGTGCGCCAGTGTTTTTGCCATCCTTTGTTTTTGCCCCTACGCCACCTACGCCTTGGGCGAGTTGGGTGTGCCATCGGGCGTCGCCAGTATTTTGTCTGTCACGCTGTGCTCGCAGCTGGCGACACTTCCCGTTACGATTCCCGCATTTGAGACGTTTTCGCTCATTGCCCCGCTCGCAAATGCCGTGATCGGTCCGGTGATAAGCGTGCTGCTCGCTATATCGATTGTGCTGGTGCCCTGCTCGCTTGTGCCGCTGTTGCGTCACGGGGCGCTCGTGGTGCCCATGATTGTCGCTCGCTGCGCCCTGTTCTTTGAGCAGCTCTTTGCTGCCGTTCCGGGCGCATCCGTAAGCGTGCCGCCCGGTACACCCTTGGTATACGTGGTGCCGTTTGCGCTGGCCGTCCTCTTGGTCTGGTGGCCACGCCCCTGCGCACGGCCCATGGCAGTGGGGCTGTTGTGCTTGATGCTTGCAGCGGGTGTTCCGTATGTCTATTGGGATCGATGCGCACCGCCTTCGGTAACGGTCCTCGATGTTGGCCAGGCCGATGCGATTCTGGTTCGTCAGGGTGGCACCGTGGCGCTCGTCGACTGTGGGCTCGATGAGCGCGTGGTGTCGGCGTTGGTTCGCAACAATGTCCACCATATCGACGCCGTCTTCGTGACGCATTGGGACGAAGACCATTGGGGTGGTCTTCCCGATGTGCTCGATCAGTTTTCGGTTGGAACCATTGCGGTCGCGGCCGATGCGCTAGAAGGCGCGCCTGCTGAGGTTCTGAATCGCCCCGGCGTTACGTATCGGCAGGTGGCCCGCGGAGACACGTTCGATATCGGCGCATTTCGGGCTCGTGTGATGTGGCCGTTTGACACGGTGGATGGCGAGGGCAATGAGGACTCGCTTGTCTTGCTGCTTTCCTATGCTAGGGAAGGCAAGAGCCTGCGCGTGCTCCTCACCGGTGATGCCGAGCTCGATCAGGAGTGCGAGTTTGTGCAGGCGGTGGGCGATATCGATGTGCTCAAGCTGGGGCATCACGGCTCAAAAGTTTCCGTCGACACTGACCTACTGGAAACGCTTAAGCCCGAGCTCTCTATCGCGAGTGCGGGCGAGGGCAACCGCTACGGTCATCCATCCGATGCCTGCATCGATGCCGTTCGCGATGCGGGTGGCGTGTTCGCATGCACCATCGAACAGGGAGATATCACTGTCTCGCCGACTGCAACCGGTTTTGCCATGCGATGTCAGCGACCTTGATGCTGCCGTTGGCGTGGGACCAACCCGTGGGATAGAATGACACGGTACGAGCACGAGAGCCTGCGGGAGGGGAGCGCGATGTCCGAAACCGGTCTTTTGCCGGCGTATCTGATCGTCGGTACCGACGGAGTCAAACGCGACCATGCCGTCTCGCGTATGAAGGCTCGTCTGGAAAAGACGGGCATGGTCGAGTTCAACCTCGACGAGCGCGATATGACCAAAGACCCCGATATCGAGTCGATTATCGGGTCGCTTAACACCTTTCCCATGGGCAGCGAGTTTCGCCTGGTAATCCTTGACGGCTGCTCAAAACTCGTCAAAGCGATCTCCGAGCCGCTTGTCGAGTATCTGGCGAGTCCCAGCCCCACGACGGTTTGCCTCATCATCGCCGATTCGCTTGCCAAGAGCACGCGCCTGTACAAGGCAATCGCCAAGATTGACAAGAAGGCCGTGATCGACTGTTCGGGCACCAAGCGCTGGGAGCTCCCGCGCCGCGTGCAGCAGATGGCGACGCAGCACGGAAAGTCCATCTCGACGGCGGCCGCCGAGGAGCTCGTTTCGCGCTCGGGTGAGAACACTCGCATGCTCGATAACGACTTGGCCAAGCTTGCCCAGATGGTCGAGGCGCCGCAAATTGAGCTTGCCGATGTGGAACGCTGGATCGTGCGCACGGCCGAAGTCCAGCCCTGGGATTTTCTCAACGCGGTCTCGGCTCGTGATATGCGCCGCTCGCTTGAGCTCTTTGGGCTGTTACCAACCAAGAGCTATGTGTGGACCTACACGCTGCTGTGCGGACGCATTCGCGAGCTTATCGTCGCCAAGGCACTCGATGCGCGTGGACAGGGCCGCGAGCTTGCCGCGACGCTCAAGCTCCAGTCTTGGCAGGTCAAGAATCACCTGACCTGGGCGCGTCGTTTTTCGATGACCGAGCTCGTTGCCGCGCTCGAGGGCGCGGTCGATGTGGAGCTCGCATTGAAGGGTTCGGCTGATTCCCAGACCGCGCTTTTGCTCTGGATTACGAACATCTTGAGAAAATCGTGATGATACCTGCCTATTTGACAAATTCGTTCTATCCCTTTGAGGGGGAGCGTGCTATAGTAGGCGCTTGCATGACCTCACCGTGTCTCAGAGGTGTCATACATTTTTTGCAAGGAACTCGAAAGGAACTCCAGAAGTGGCAAACATCAAGTCTCAGAAGAAGCGTATCCGCACCAATGAGGCAGCTCGCATGCGTAACAAGGCTGTCAAGTCCGAGCTCAAGACGCTGACCAAGCACGTCCAGTCCGCCGTCGCCGAGGGCGACGCCGAGAAGGCCCAGGCTGCCCTCAAGACCGTCACCAAGCGTCTCGACATGGCTGCCGCCAAGCATGTTATCCACAAGAACCAGGCTTCCAACCGCAAGTCCGGTCTTGCCAAGCTCGTGAACAGCATCAACGCCTAAGTTGTAAATTTCACACCACACAGATTACGCGCATAAATGGAGCCTGTTTTATGGAACAGGCTCCATTTTTTGTACCGCTCGGGTAAGATAGTCCGCATGGATACTTCAATTGACATTTCCCACATCCGCAACTTCTCGATTGTTGCGCACATCGACCATGGCAAGTCCACGATCAGTGACCGCATTCTCGAGCTCACCCATACCGTCGACGAGCGCGACATGGAGTCGCAGCTGCTCGACACCATGGATATCGAGCGCGAGCGCGGCATCACGATCAAGTCCAATGCCGTTCGCGTGTCCTATGACGCCGACGATGGCGAGACGTATCAGTTCAATCTGATCGATACGCCGGGCCACGTGGACTTTACCTATGAGGTTTCGCGCTCGCTGGCAGCCTGTGAGGGCGCGGTGCTCGTTGTCGACGCCACGCAGGGCGTTGAGGCGCAGACCGTCTCTAACGCGACGCTCGCCATGAACGCCAATCTGGACATTGTGCCGGCCATCAACAAGATCGACCTGCCCTCGGCCCATCCCGACGAGGTCAAGACCGAGATCGAGGATGACCTGGCGATTCCCGCCGATGATGCCGTGTGCGTGTCGGGCAAGACCGGCGAGGGTATTCACGATCTGCTAGAGTCCATCGTCTTTTTGATCTCTCCGCCTAAGGGCGATGCAAATGCTCCGCTCAAAGCGCTCATTCTGGATTCGTACTTTGACGAGTATCGCGGCGTGGTGGCCACGGTGCGCGTCTTTGACGGCTCCATCAAAAAGGGCGATACCCTGCGCATGATGCAGGCAGAGGGCGACTTTTTGGTCGACGGCGTGGGTGTCAAGCGTCCTGCCGAGACCCCGGTTGACGCGCTGGCGGTTGGCGAGGTCGGCTACGTGGTCACGGGCCTGAAGGACCCCGAGGCCGTTCGCGTGGGCGACACCCTTACCTGGGCGTCGAACCCCTGCCCCGAGCCGCTTCCTGGTTACCGCGAGGCCAAGCCCATGGTCTATACGGGCCTGTTCCCGATCGATAACAAGGACTACGAGAGCCTGCGTGACGCACTCGATAAGCTGCACGTCAACGACCCGTCGTTGGTGTGGGAGCCCGAGACCTCGGTGGCGCTCGGCTTTGGCTTCCGCGTGGGCTTCCTGGGCCTGCTGCACATGGAGGTCGTCAAGGAACGCCTGGAGCGCGAGTTCAACTTGGACCTCATTGCCACGAGCCCCTCGGTGGACTATCACGTCTACAAGACTGACGGCGAGATGATTGATGTCCGTAGTCCGCAGGATCTTCCCGAGGCCACGCGCATCGAGCGTATCGAGGAACCCTACCTCAAGGCTAAGATCATCTGCCCGCCCGAGTATACGGGTGCCGTCATGCAGCTCGCTATCGAGCACCGTGGCATTACAACCGACATGATCCATCTCACGAGCAAATCGGTCGAGATGCGCTTTGACATGCCGCTCGCCGAGCTCATCCTGGACTTCTTTGACCAGCTCAAGAGTCGTACCAAGGGCTATGCCTCGCTCGACTACGAGTTCAACGAGTACCGTCCCTCCGAGCTCGTGAAGCTCGATATCTTGCTTTCGGGCGACGAGGTGGACGCGCTGTCGTTTATCGTCCATAAGGACAAGGCCTATGGCCTGGCCCGTGGTCTGTGCGACAAACTTAAGGAGATCATCCCGCGTCAGCTGTTCGAGGTTCCCATCCAGGGTGCTATCGGCAACAAAATCATCGCCCGTTCTACCGTCAAAGCGCGTCGCAAGGACGTTCTTGCTAAGTGCTACGGCGGCGATATCTCGCGTAAGCGCAAGCTGCTCGAGAAGCAGAAAGAGGGCAAGAAGCGCATGAAGGCCATCGGCTCGGTCGAGGTCCCGCAGGAGGCCTTTATGGCGATCCTCAAGGTGGACGAGTAGGTCTATGGCGCTTTCCGAATACAGCAAGCGGCTGCTGGGCGCCTATGCCGAGCAGCCGTTCCTTATGGCTCCCATGGCGGGCGTAACCGATCCCGCTTATCGCATCATGTGCCGCCGCCGCGGTGCCAATCTCGCCTATAGCGAGATGGTGAGCGTGGCGGGCCTTGCCTATGCCAGCAACAAGACCTGGCGCCTGGTGCTACCGGCCGACGAGGAGCAGCAGATTTGCGTGCAGCTCTTTGGCTCCAAGCCCGAGCAGTTTGCGAGTGCCGTCGCCGCCGTCGAGGAGCGTGTGGGCGATCGCCTGTCATTGATTGATATCAACATGGCCTGTCCGGCTCGCAAGGTCGTTACTAAGGGCGAAGGCTCGGCGCTTATGCGCACGCCCGACCTGGCCGAGAAGATTGTCGAGGCAGCGGTGGGCGCGGCGCATGTTCCCGTGACCGTGAAGATCCGCAAGGGTTTTTATGCCGAGGACCGCAACGCCGCAACGTTTGCCCAGATGCTTGAAGGGGCGGGCGCCTCTGCAGTTGCCGTGCACGGTCGTTGTGCCACGCAGCTCTACACCGGCCAGGCCGATTGGTCGGTTGTCGATGAGGTTGCCGACGCCGTCGAAATTCCCGTTATCGGTTCGGGCGATGTGTTCTGCGCCGAGGATGCCGCGGAGCATCTGCGCAGTTCTGGTGCCAGCGCGGTGTTTATCGCGCGCGGCATCTACGGCAATCCGTGGGTGTTCGGTGATGCTCGCGCCCTTGCGCTCGATGGCATGCCGGTGCCGGCGCGCAGCTCCGTTGAGCGCCTAGACGCCCTGCGTGAGCACCTAACGCTGACGCATGAGCTCCTGCCGCTCATGTCGCGTGCCCGTACGTACGCAAGCTGGTACTTAAAAGGCATGCCCCATGCCGCCGCTTGGCGTGCTCATGTGGTGCGCTGCTCCACGTACGAGGAGTTCATGGCGCTGGTCGATGAGATCGAGCGCGATGTGGTGGCCTGCGAGGCTGCCCTTGCCGCCGGCGAATCGGTGCCCCCTCATCCGCTGGGGGCTTAAGGGTGGCCGTTACCGCGCTGTATGCGCACGTGCCGTTTTGCGCCCAAAAGTGCCGGTACTGCGACTTTGACTCACGCAGTTTTGCTCCGTGCGACCTGAGCGCTGCGCTCGATTTCTATTTTGAGCAGTTGTTCGCGCGTCTCGATGCTTTTGGCAAGGCTGGGGCCTTTGACCAGATCCGCACCGTCTATGTTGGCGGCGGTACGCCGTCGCTGGCGGGGGAGCGCCTGGTGGAGCTGGTGCGGCGTATTCGTGCGTGGTGCGCCCCCGTTGAGTTTACCTGCGAGGCCAATCCCGAGTCGCTGACCGCCGAGCTTGCTGCTGCGCTTGCCAAGGTTGGTGTCACACGCGTCTCTCTGGGCGTGCAAACCCTCGTCAATACTGAACTGGCTGCTATTGGCCGCATTCACGATGCCGATCGGGCGCTCGCCGCCATCGCGACGGTCAAGAACGCTGGGCTTGACGTGTCGTGCGACCTTATGTGCGGACTTCCCGGGCAGACCGCAGCGAGTTGGAAGCACACGCTCGATGGCGTGCTGGCGGCGGCTCCGCATCATGTGTCGGTCTACCCGCTTACGCTTGAGGAGGGGACGCCCCTTTATCGCATGGCGTGCCGCGACGAGTCGGTCGAGCCCGACGAGGATTTTCAAGCTTCGTGCATGGATGTGGCGCGTGAGCGTCTGGGTGCGGCCGGCTATCACCCGTATGAGGTGGCAAGCTATGCGCTCGACGGCCATGAGTGCGCCCATAACATTGCCTACTGGACCGGACGGGGCTACCTGGGCCTGGGTCGTTCTGCCGCGGGCATGCTCGACGCCGGGGATTTCGACCGTCTTGCAGGTTTGTTCCCCGGTGTTTCTTCTCGAGGCGTTGCGTACCGCGTGCGTCTGGTGCAACGTGACGATGACGCGACGGCGTTCGAGGCCGAATATCTCTCGCAGCGCGAGGCTGCGGCCGAAGACCTGATACTTGCTTGTCGCATGACGCGCGGTGTCGCGTCCGACCTTTTGGTTCGCGCGGCTCGTGTCGTCCCGGCCGATGAGCTGGCAGCTGCCTGCGATCGCGCGCTCGAATTGGGTCTTGCCACTTGGGTGCCCGAGACGCTCGGAGTCCATGAGGGACCCTTCACTTCGGCAGATGTCATCGCGGGCCATGTTCGAGCTCGTTTAGCGCCGACACACCTGGGCTGGCTCGATGGAAATGTTCTGTTCGAGCTGTTTTGGGATCTAGCTTAGGTCGCTCGGGTAGAATTACCGAAATATATACGCTGCTGTGAGCAGGAGGTTGCCGTACATGGCGACGATGAACGAAAAAGATTACTACGAGATTCTCGGTGTCTCCAAGGACGCCACCTCGCGTGATATTCAAAAGGCCTTTCAGCAGAAGGCCCGTAAGCTCCATCCGGACGTCAATAAAGAGCCGGGTGCCGAGGAAAAGTTCAAAGAGGTTTCCGAGGCCTACGCTGTGCTTTCGGACGAGCAGAAGCGTGCGCGCTATGACGCCATGCGCTCGGGCAATCCCTTCGCCGGCGCTCCTACGGCTTCGCCTTATGGTGGCGGTTACGCCGGCGGCGCCGGGTACGGCAATCCCTTTGAGGGCGGCTTTCCCTTTGGTGGCGCCTGGGGCCAGCAGCGTCGTGGGCAGGCTGCCTATAATCCCGAGAACGGCGCCAACGTGGTCGTCGATATCAAACTCGACGCCAAGGAGGCCAAGGGCGGTACCCGCAAGACCGTCCGCTACACGCGTTTCGATACGTGCGGACATTGCGGCGGCTCGGGTTCTGTCTCCTCCGAGCATGCCCATACCTGCCCAAGCTGTGGCGGCCGCGGCCACATCGACGTCGACCTGTCCTTCCTGTTTGGTGCGGGCACGTTCCAGTCGGTCTGCCCCGAGTGCGGCGGTTCCGGTAAGGTCGTGGCCGACCCCTGCCCTGATTGCGGTGGCAGCGGTCGTACTCGCGTAACCTCCGAGCAGACGATTGAGTTTCCTGCCGGCACGCACGATGGCGACGAGGTCCGCATTAGCGGCATGGGTCATGCTGGCACCAACGGTGCCGCGGGCGGCGACCTGGTCGGCCGTGCCCATGTCGAGTCCGAGCGCTTGGAAGGCAAAGCTCGTACCGGTTTTTACCTGATGGGCATCGTGGCGCCGTTTTTGGTACTCTCGGCCATCTCGGGCGTGTTCTCGGCCTTTGCTGTGATGTGCTTTATTCCGTTTACCATGGGCCTGTTCATGGTGCTTTCGGACGGCGTGCTTCATCGCAGCCTGCTGTGGTGGAAGCGCGGTGCGATGCAGTTTGCCAACGGTTTTGCCAATGGCTTCATGTTCGCGCTCGTGTCGGTTTGGTTCGCGAGCTGCTCGCAACGGGCCATGCTTTCGCCTTACGGAATGCAATAACATCAAACCCTCTGTTTGCGGTTGGCCCAGCTTGGGTATAGGACGCACTGTGACAATAATGAAAGTCGGAAGGATTCGGTCGTGTCGGAAAATAGGGATTACTACGAGGTACTTGGCGTCGACAAGGATGCCGACGCGCGGACGATTAAGCGCGCGTTTCTAAAGAAGGCCCGTACCGTACACCCGGACGTTTCGGACGACCCCGAGGCCGAGGCCAAGTTCAAGGAGCTCAACGAGGCCTATTCCGTTCTTTCCGATGAGCAGAAGCGTGCTAACTACGACCGTTACGGCACTGCCGACGGCCCTGGTGGTTCGGGCTACGTCGATATCAACGATATCTTTGGTGGTATGGGCATGGACGACTTGTTCTCGTCGTTTTTTGGCGGCGGTGCCGGCGGTGGCGCCCGCAGCCGTCGCGAGCGTCGTCGCGGTCGTGACATGGCCATCTCGCTTTCGGTGACGCTCGAGGAGGCGGCGCTCGGCTGCAAAAAGACAATCAGCTATGACCGCTTTGCTCCTTGCGAGGACTGCAATGGCACCGGTAGGGCAGAGGGCGCACAGGAAAAGCAGTGCGGCCGCTGCCACGGCACGGGCTATGTCACGACGGTTCAGCGATCGTTTTTGGGCCAGGTTCAGTCTTCCTCGCCTTGCCCCGACTGCCATGGCGAGGGCACGGTTATCGACCATCCCTGCGAGACCTGCGATGGTCAGGGCCGCACGCCTTCGCATGAAAAGATTGACATCGATATTCCCGCCGGCGTTTCGACCGGTCGACAGCTGCGTGTGAGCGGCTTTGGCGAGGCCGGTCTTCGCGGCGAGCCTTCGGGCGACTTGATTGTCAACGTGCGCGTTGCCGACCATGAGCGCTTTAAGCGCAACGGTGACGACCTGTACCTGGTGAGCGATATCTCGATTGCGCAGGCTGCGCTCGGCTGCGAGATCGATGTCGAGGGCATTATGCCCGACGAGGTCGTTAAGGTGTGCGTCCCCGCCGGCGCCCAGTACGGCGACACCGTGAGCGTCAATAATTACGGCATGCCGCGCATTGGCGGTGGCGGTTCGCGTGGCCGCTTGATCGTGCAACTGCGCGTGGTCGTTCCCACCAATCTTTCCAATAAGCAGCGCGAGCTGCTCCGTGCTTTTGCCGATGAGATGGGCGATGACGTCGCTTCCGGTAAGAAGTCGGTGACCGACCGTATCAAGAGTGCCCTCGACGATATCCTCGATTAAGGAGCCCGCGTGCTCGCACCCCATATTTCCGTCGTCAACCTCGGCTGCCGTGTCAACCGGGTTGAGTCTGACCGTATCACTGCCGATCTTATGCGCCTGGGTTTTGCTATGGTGGAGCCCCAGGATGCCGACCTGATCGTCATTAACACCTGTGCCGTTACGGGCGAGGCCGAGGCCAAGACCCGTAAGGCCGTCCGTCATGCGCTGGCCCATCCAAATGAGCCCTATGTAGTCGTGACCGGATGCGTGGTCAATTTGCATCCCGAGGAGCTGTTGGAGCTTTCGGATCGCGTGATTGCCGAGCCGTCTAAGATCGATGTCGCCGAACGTGTCTGCGATGTGCTGGGTGTCGAATCCGATAGTGTGGCCGCCTGCAGCGACAGCGATGTGGTCGACGCTCTGGGTCGCTCGCGTCTGGGTGTGAAGATCCAGGATGGCTGCAACCACCGTTGCACCTATTGCATCGTGTGGAAGGCCCGCGGTCCCGAGCGTTCCGTGCCCGTCGAGTCCGTGCTTGAGCAAGTTCGCGAGGCCCAGGAGGCCGGCGTGCCCGAGGTGGTGCTGACCGGTGTGAACCTGGGTGCCTACGATGGCAAGAGCGCGACCGACGAGCATGTCGAAATCGATGAGCTGCTCGAGGCCATCATGGAGCGCACGACTATTGCGCATGTGCGCATTTCCTCGGTCGAACCCATGGATATCTCTGAGCGCCTGCTTAAGGTTATGGCGCGCTATCCGCAGCGTATTGCCCCGTTTTTGCACCTGCCCGTACAGTCCGGCTGTACGGCGACGCTGCATCGCATGGGTCGTCCCTATAGTGCCGAGGCCTTTGAGGACACGGTGCGCATGATTCGCGCCATCCTGCCGCAGGCGTCTCTTTCGTGCGACGTCATCGTCGGTTTTCCTGGTGAGACGGACGAGGAGTTCGAGGAGTCGCTGGCGCTGTGCCGCCGCGTGGGGTTCTCGCGTATGCACGTGTTCCGCTACAGTAAGCGTCCCGGTACCCTTGCTGCCGACATGCCCGACCAGGTGCCGCCCGAGGTTATGGCCGAGCGCAGCCGCCGTATGCGAGACGCGGCGCAGGAGCTCGCTATCGCCGACGCTCGTCGTCGCGTGGGCACCGTTGAGCGCGCCGTGCTCGAGTATGGTGACAACCTGACGCTCGGTTCGTTCCATCATGCCCGTCTTGACGATACCTGTGGACTTACAGCCCCGTGCCTGCTCGATGCTGCTATCATCGGAGTCGATGATTCCGGCTTGGTCCATGCGCGCAGGGAGGTCCATGGAAGCCTCGAAGATTAGACTTACCGTTCCCGAGGGAGTTGATCCCTCGCGTGTTTTGGGCGCCGGCGACGGCGTCCTTCGTGCGCTCGAGAGCTTGGTTCGCGCTCACGTGGTCGCCCGTGGCGATAGGATCTCCGTGAGCGGCGACCCGGACGAGGTCGAGCTCGTGGCTCGCTTTTTCGAACATGCTTTTCGCGAGGCGGCGGCCGGTCGTACCCTGTCTGCCGACGATGTCTCGCGTTGCCTGGCCGTCTTGCGCGACGGCGAGCATGAGGCCACATCGCTTCGCGATGACGTGCTGCTTTCGTATCGCGGTCGCGTCATTCGTCCCAAGACGCTTGGGCAAAAGCGCTATGTGGATGCCATTCGCTCGCATACCATCACCTTTGGCTTGGGTCCTGCCGGTACCGGTAAGACCTATCTGGCCATGGCGCTCGCCGTTGCCGCGCTCAAGCGCCATGAGGTGGGCCGTTTGATCTTGACGCGTCCGGTTGTCGAAGCAGGGGAGAACCTGGGCTTTTTGCCCGGCACCCTCGAGGAAAAGATCGATCCGTACATGCGCCCGCTCTACGATGCCCTTTTTGACATGATGGATCGTGAGCGCACCGATGAGCTTATGGAGCGCGGCGTGATCGAGATCGCCCCGCTCGCCTACATGCGCGGTCGTACGCTGAGCGATGCTTTCGTGGTGCTCGACGAGGCGCAAAATACCACGCCCGAGCAGATGAAGATGTTCCTGACACGCCTTGGATTCAACTCCAAGTTCGTGATTACCGGCGACCTCAGCCAGCGCGACCTGGTGGGTCGTCGTGGTGGCTTGGCGGATGTCGAGAAGATTTTGGGCCGTGTCGACGATGTGGCATTTTCTCACCTCGAGCGTGCCGACGTGGTGCGTCATGCCCTAGTGGGTTGTATCGTTGAGGCATATGATGCTTATGATGACGTGCGTGAGCAACGCTCACGCGACCGAAAGGAGTCCCGTTGAGTGTATTGATCAGCAACGATGCCGAGCTCGATACGCTGCTCGATGCTCAGGAGGTGGAGCACATCTGCGAGGTCGTGCTTGCCGCCGAGGGCGTTGAGCGTGAAGTCGAGATTTCCCTTTCGTATGTCGACGAGGACGAGATGCACGAGCTCAACCACGAGTGGCGCGGTATCGACCGCACCACCGATGTGCTCTCGTTTGAGTGCGATTCGGCCTTTGACGATGACATTCCCGCCGATGAGACGCTCGAGCTCGGCGATATCATCTTGGCCCCGCAGGTTATTGCCCGTCAGGCCCCCGGTTTTGGCAATAGCCCCGCTGACGAGTGCCGTCTGATGCTCGTTCACGGCATGCTGCACCTGCTGGGCTATGACCACATCGAGGACGACGAGGCCGAGGTTATGGAGGCCCGCGAGGACGCTATCCTGCGCGATCTGGCGCTCGAGCGCGGCGAGGATCCCAAACTGGTTCACGTCGGCCCCATCACCAATCATGCCCACGACTAGGAGCCGTTTATGATTCCCGGATCGAACAAGGACCATCCGTCCTTTTTAAAGTCGTTCTCCTACGCCATGGAGGGCTTCGTCACCGCCGTCAAGACCGAGCGCAACATTAAGGTCATGCTCGTGGCGGGCGTGTGCACCGTCATTGCCGGCTGCATCGTGGGGCTCGACATTGCCGAGTGGGCCACGATTATCATCTGCTGCGGCCTGGTGATTCACGGCGAGCTGTGCAATACCGCCATGGAGGCCATTGTCGATCTGGCGACCCAGGAGCTCCATCCGCTGGCAAAACGCGCCAAGGACATCGCCGCCGCCTCTGTATACGTTCTTTCCATCACCGCCGCGATTGTGGGCGTGCTGGTATTTGCCCACGCGCTCGGCTTTATTTAGAAAGGGATTCCCATGTCCGACAATATGCAGTCTACCGATGAGATTTTGGACGACGAGTCCCCGGATGCTAAGGCGACCGAGGCCTATGAGGAAGTCGAGGAGTTCGACCCGTTTGAGGGCATGAGCGACGAGGAGCTCGACGCCCTGTGCGATGAGGACGACAGCCTCGCGGGCTTTGGCGACGTTGAGCCCGGTTTCCGCAGTGGCTTCGTGGCCTTGGTCGGCCGCCCCAACGCCGGTAAGTCAACGCTGCTCAACGCCTGCTATGGCAAAAAGGTCGCCATCACCTCGCCGGTGGCCCAGACGACCCGCCGCCGCATGCGCGCCGTCGTCAACCGCCCCGGCTACCAGCTGGTCTTTGTCGATACCCCGGGTATCCACAAGCCCAAGGACGGTCTAGGGTCCGAGCTGAACAAGAGCGCGCTGTTCGAGCTGAACGATGTCGATGTTGTCGCGTTTTTGATTGATGCCACCAAACCGATCGGCAGGGGAGACGCCTGGGTTGCCGAGCGTGTCAAGAATGCCCGTTCCAAGAAGGTCCTGGTGCTCACCAAGGCCGATGAGGCCGACCCCGCACAGGTCATGGAGCAGCTTAAGGCAGCCCACGAGCTTATGGACTTTGACGACGAGATCGTGACGTCGTCGGTCAAGAACTTCAACGTCGATGCCTTTATCGAGACCGTTGCGCACTTTTTGCCCGAGGGCCCGCGTTGGTTCCCCGAGGACATGGGTACCGACGCTTCTGACGAGACGCTCGTTGCCGAGTTTGTGCGCGAGAAGGTCTTGCGCCGCACCCGTGATGAGATCCCTCACTCCGTTGGCGTAATCTGCGACGCGCTCGAGCAGACCAAGAAGGTGCTGCGCGTGCACGCCACTATTTACGTCGAGCGCGAGGGCCAAAAGGGCATCATCATCGGCAAGGGCGGCGAGATGATCAAGCATATCGGTATCGACGCCCGTCGCGATCTTGAGCGCATTTTTGGCACGCAGGTCTTTTTGGAGCTGGACGTGAAGGTCAAGGCCGGCTGGCGTGACGACGAGGCCCAGATTCGCCGCTTTGGCTACAACGCCGAGGACTAAGGCAATTTTACAAACCCGCAGGTAGAACGCTTGCATAAAGGTTTTGCGTCCTAATTTGTCCTTACGGGTACCTAACTAATTTCCAAAGTACGCGCTATCGACCGTCTCGATGAATAGTTCTTTGTCTGGGCGGTCGTAGTGTTTGCCGAGAATATTCTTCGCGGCGTGGCCCATCATTTTGTCCACCATCTGGGCTGGAATGCCGTACTTCCAAAGCATTGCCGTGGCCCATGAGTTGCGCAACTTGGTCATGGTCAGGTATCGCAAATCAATCGTCCCATTCCTGTAATAGCTAAGCCACTCGCCTGTAATCCTCTTGCGATCCATCGGCATTCCCGTGCCTTTGTCGCAGATGTATAGCTCTTGGTCTTCGATGCGCTGCTTTGCTATCTCGGCGAGCCGTAAACTCCACGGCGGCGGGATGATAATTGGACGGCGGCTTTCTGCCGTCTTAAGCGGCTCAAAGCTATTGTTTTGAGAATACTGGTGATAAAGGTTGTAGACGGCGTATGTACGGCCATTGTGGTCATCAAACGTAATGTCTTTTACCGCCGCTGCCGCTGCTTCGCCGACACGGCATGAGCCTTTAGCCATTAGAATCACCACACCCTCGATGCGACTATCTCGCAACGATTCAAGGATGCTGTCGATTTCGGCTACCGTGTAGACTTCTAGCCCGCTGTCGCCTGCGTTCTTCTTTTCACGGGGCATTTTATATTTTGCATCGATAAAAGAAATGCCGTCCACATCGTGGAGTCTTGCACAGTTGACGAGGTTGAGAACGATAATGTGCGAGACATGAGCCTGCGCTGCGGTGAATTTGTCCAGCCAACGTTGGTACTCTTCGACACGTACCTTATTCATAGCCCTGTTTGCCCATTTGGGCGAAACCTTTGACCTCCATGCGCTACGGTAATTGATGAATGTACTGTGCGACATATCGCCAGTTTCAAGCTGCTTTTCCAGCTGCGGGAAATACCATTCGTCCCAGCACTGCTTGAATGTCGGGCACGGCACAACGCGCTCATTGGGCGGCAGGTGGTGTAGTTGCCAAAGGCGGCGCAGCTCATCGTCCGCTTCGCGCGAGGTGCAGGGGTAGAGCGTCTTAGATCTGCGTACTCGATTGAGTCCGTCCCACTCGCACCACCTGATGCGCCATTTGTTCTTGGTGATTTTGGTCTTCGTCCCCCATGACGAACGTGTCATAATTAAAAAAGTCCCTCCTGTCGGGCATAGCCGACTCTAGCAATGCGGATGGGATTGTTTAGCGCTCCACTGGTCTTGGCGGGTTAGTGGGGCGCTTCCTTGTGGCTAGTCGCTACATGACTGAGTTCAGGACCCTGACGAATTCCTCTGCCTGGGAATGGCTGCTCAGTCTGTAGCCATAACCCGTCCGCAGCCTGTTGTTCAGGATTACCTGCTTGCCCTTAATCTTGTAGACGCCGGTGACGTCATTCAGGTAAACCACCTCCATATGCGTGCCGAAGAAGGTGTTCTTCTTGAGCGTGGTAATTCGGTTCGGGTAGATGCAGATCTCTTTGAAGACACCGGCACCTTTATCCCTGAAAAGCAGCGTGTCGTTGTCCATGTTTATTCCTCCTCGTCTGGAAGGGTTGAATCATGCTCTTCAAACACTGGCTTTGTCTTGTATACGAAATCTAGATAACGCATTGCGGCTTCTTGTTCATGTGCTTCAAGAAGGCGATATTTTTCAACCAGCTTCTTTTCTTCAGCTGATAGCTCGAAATTGCCATCATCGTAGAAGTATGAGATTGGCACTCCAAAATGCTTACACAGCTTAATGAGCGAATCGGCATCTGGCTGGCCTCTGCCGACCTCCCATGCACTGATCGTCTTACCGCTTTTGGAAACAGCCTTTCCAACTTCATCGACATTCTCGCCACATGACTGTCTAATTTCACTTAGCTTTTTGGCTAGGTATGCTCTTCCAGGCTCCATTGGCTATCAACCTCCTTTATCGCTAAGCAAATAATACTCGACCAAATAAATGCTGTCTACAAAACGTAGGAAAATCGCTATAAATTATTGTTGACAACCTACAAAACGTAGGTAATATGAAACGCGTACCTACAAAACGTAGGAAGGAGGTAAGTCCTGTGGGTATCCAAAACACTGTTTCATCCGCAATTAAGAAGCGCGGAATCACCGTCGCCGAGCTTGCACGGCGAGTCGACATGGAGCCTGAGTTGCTTCGTCGCAGCCTGGCGGGAACGCGAAAGCTGACTGGGATTGAGCTTGTAAATCTCTGCCATGAGCTTGATCTGGAAATCGAGGATTTTCCGACCGAATAGCCGGAGCCCCACAGCCAATACCCAAAAGGCAAAGGGGAAGGAGGAATGGATGCCTGATATGACCCAATGGACGCTCAACTTCTGTGCCGGCATGTGCGTGGCCCTGTTATTTGGGGTTGTCCGCATTCAGATAAAAGTCGACGACATAGAAAAGCGTCTGCGCAGCCATCGCATAAGGCTGGGGGATGCAGCTGAGAAGCCCGCTGATGACAGCGAGAAATAGCACTCGCCGCAGGACCCGCTTCTTACGAGAAACGGTCTCCACCACGATTCTTGGCTTGCTATGTCGGTCAGTTCTTTTCATGCCGACAAATCTATGGGGAATGTCCCCCGGACCAGAAAGAAGGAGAAGGAAATGTCGATTGAAGAGCTTGAGAAGCGCGAACGCGATGCTTACGAGGCTTTCATGGAAGCCGACTGGATGCACGCCGACATGCGCCTGAACGAGTGGCTGGATGCCGCCCATGAGCTTAACGAGGCGAAGGGGCTGTGATTGCCGATTGGTTCGAGCGTCACCCGATTATCGGCTTCGGGCTTTTCTACACGGCCTACAGGGCTGCGGAGATTTTCATCACGACTTTGAATGAGGCGAACAGGCTGTGAGGCGCAGGTCTCCAGACTTTGAGAAGGGCTTCAACTACTGCCTGTTTCTCAACGTCATCGTACTTTTAGCCGTTCTACTCCTCGTGCCTTTGGTCAAAGCCCTAGAAAGATGCTTATGAGCTTGAGTATGGCCGCTTCGTAAATAAGCGAAACCGCCACCATCAGCAATATCGGAATCCTATTCCAGACCATTTTCCGATGTTCCCCCGCGAACGTTTGCGCTGGTAGATAGCGCACTTCTGTTCATCCGCTCCGTACCCGTCTCCATCGGCGCCGGGCTTTTTGGCCTTCTCCTTGACGCCGATCGCAAGGCGGTACCTGTGTCGCCGGCAGGCAACCCTAGGCGACATGGAACGCAGCGGCACCCATCAAGCTGTTCCGCCTGACGAGACGGGCGCGCAGCGGATGAATGGAGCGACCTTTGATAACCGCATCCGCCATTTGCCGTGAGCAGGGGGAGCCTGTGACGGCTGCAATGGCTCGGCAGCTGGCTCCGTTGAAAAGCCAGACGGTCAGGTGCGATGCCTGGCAGTAAGTCTCAGCGTCGTGCGGTGCGCATCCGCTATCAACTCGTCGTAAGCGTTTTCGATAGTTCTCTGCCCGTCCGTTACCGCCAGGATGCGCACCTCAAGGCGCTGGGAAAAAAGAGTGGCCCCATTAACACTCCAATGAAGTGGAAAGCAGCGGAGTGAAAAGGGAGCCACAGGCAAAACCCACCATAGGAGGTGGACGCTATGAATCATACCAAAAGCAACTGGGACGACCCCATCAGCGAGTTCCAGCACGCGATGGATGCGGCATCCGAGAAGCTGCGCCGCCAGCTGGAAGACCTCGAGCCGTACTGCGGCTCGGAGGCGCTGAAGTTCGCCGTCCAGGCTGGCTACCAGCCGCAGATGGCCTACTCGGTCATCGAGACCGCCAGATATACGGGGGTCTCCCCAAGCACCCTTTATGCGGAGAACAAGGCTGGACGATTGCCGTTCAAGACAATCGGCAGCAGGAATGCGCTCATAAGAGTGGTCGATGTCGACAAGTGGATGGAGGGACGCTCCGATGGCCGTTAGGGTTTTCGATTTCCTGTCAGACCGCTGGAAGCGGCTCAACCCGAAGCTGCGCAACGCCATCGTCTCGACCGTCCTCATCGCAGGGCTCATCTATGCCGGATGGCTCGAAGGCACCGCTCCGAGTGGCATGTACTACTAGGAGGTGCCGATGGTCGGCTTCTTTGGATGGACCGCGGAGCGCGGTCGCGACGGCAGCTGGTTCGCTACCAAGTTTGTCGAGAAGGGCCCAACGAGGGGCAGCGCGACCGGAATCGTCCGCTCGCGCCATCTGCTGGTCAACGTCAGCAAATCTGCGGACAAGGAAGCTGCGATGCGTGAGATCAAGCGTCTCTACGTAATCGGAGCGCTGCAATGACGGAACCGACCAAAAACAATGGAGAAAATGTGGAATCGGGGGTAGTTGTCCCTCGAAAAAGGGACAACTCATATTTCTGGCGGTCTGACGAGGACAGATACATCAGGACGCACAGGATGGACGGCTATCTGCTGCTGTCGGAGATGATGACAGGCCGCGGATGGCCGAGGTCTCCCGAATCCATCAAGAAGCACGCCAAGAGAAAACTCGGAATCAATCTAAGCAAATACCCCGAATCGGGGATGCACCGCTGTATCTCGTGCGGGAAGTGGGACGTGCGTCCCAACTCCCATGCCGGGCGCATGGGTCTCTGTCCAGCCTGCTGGAGACGAAGGCAGGCGGAAGCCATCCGCGAGGGCATGGACGAGAAGAAGGCTGAGGCCGAGTACCAGAGGGAAAAGAAGCGCAGGCGCGATGCGAGAAAGCGTCTGCAAAGAGAGAAGGAAAAGAACAATGGAAGAGACTGTGGAACAGGTTCAGGCGAAGCCCGAACCCGTGAAGATCTCGGCGCTTGAGCTTGAGAACGTCAAACGTATCAGGGCCGTGGCGCTCCGTCCGACCGAGAACGGCCTGACCGTAATCGGCGGTCGAAACGGCCAGGGCAAGACCAGCGTGGTCGATGCAATCTCGTGGGCGCTCGGCGGCAAGCGCAAGCAGCCGTCCAAGCCGAACCGCGAGGGCAGCGCGACACCGGCGAAGCTGCACGTTGAGCTGAGCAACGGCCTCGTGGTCGAGCGCTCGGGTAAGAACGCATCGCTCACGGTGACCGACCCATCCGGCAAGAAGGCGGGCCAGAAGCTTCTCGACAGCTTCATCGAGGAGCTTGCAATCGACTTGCCGAAGTTCATGGTCATGACCGACAACGAGAAGGCGCAGGAGTTGCTGCGAATCATCGGCGTTGGTGACGAGCTTAGCGAGCTTGACAAGAAGCTCGGCGAGCTGAAGAGCGAGCGCCTCGACATCGGCCAGCGCAAGCGCGCCAAGGACAAGATCGCGGAGGAGATGCCGTTCTTCCCCGATGCCCCCGACCACCGCGTGTCTCCTGCCGAGCTCATCGAGCAGCAGCAGGCAATCCTCGCGAAGAACGGCGAGAACCAGCGCAAGCGCGAGAAGGTCGGCATCATCAAGCAGCAGCGCGACAACCTTAACATGCTGTGCGACAGCCTCAACAGCCAGATCATGTCGCTCAACGAGGAGCTGAAGCGCAAGACCGAAGAGCTGGTGAAGCTCACCGAGGACTACCAGACGGCGCTCAAGGATGCAGCCGACCTCGAGGACGAGAAGACCGATGAGATCGAGCAGAGCATCGCCAACATCGATGCGCTCAACCAGAAGGTCGAGGCCAACGAGCGCCGCAAGCGGGCGCTCAAGGATGCCGAATCCCTGAACGACGATTACCAGAGCTGCAACAGCGAGGTCAATGCGGTCGAGAACCAGCGCAAGAAGCTGCTCGAGACCGCCAAGATGCCGCTGGACGGCCTGACGGTCGAGGACGGAAAGCTGGTGTACAACGGCGCGGTCTGGTCGGACATGAGCGGAGCCGAGCAGCTGCGCGTGGCGACGGCGGTCGTTCGCTCGCTCAAGCCCGAGTGCGGTTTCGTCCTGGTCGACAAGCTCGAGCAGATGGACTCGCAGACGCTCGCCGAGTTCGGTGCCTGGGCCGAATCCGAGGGCCTGCAGGTCATCGGTACCCGCGTGGCGACCGATGACACCTGCTCCGTCATCATCGAGGACGGGCGCGTGGCCGAGAGTGCTGGGCAGCTGAATGTCGAACTCCCCGATGTAAAGATTCCCGAGGTCAAGATTCCAGCCACCATGCAGTTCGGAGGTAGCTTCTAATGACGTTCCAGATCACCCGCGGTCAGCGCCTGCGCCCGCAGAAGGTCGTCCTCTACGGCCCCGAGGGCGTCGGCAAGACGACGCTTGCGGCTCAGTTCCCAAGCCCCCTGTTCATCGACACCGAGAGCTCGTCCGACTACTTGGACGTCCCGCGCCTTCCCGCTCCCACGAGCTGGCAGATGCTGCTCGATGAGGTCACGTGGATTCGAGATTATCCCGAGGAATGCGGCGGCACGCTCGTTCTGGACACCGCCGACTGGGCGCAGAAGCTGGCAGTCGATGATACGTGCAACGCCATGGGCTACAAGAGCATCGAGGACGCCGGTTACGGCAAGGGCTACACCTACGTCACCGAGCGCTTCGGCAAGCTGCTGAATCTCTTGAGCGAGGTGTGCGAGCGCGGCTGCAACGTGGTCGTGACCGCCCACGCGATCATCAGCAAGTTCGAGCAGCCAGACGAGATGGGGGCCTACGACCGCTGGGGCCTGAAGCTCATCGACGGCAAGAAGGCCAGCGTCGCGGCGATGCTCAAGGAGTGGGCGGATGCGGTGCTCTTCGCCAACTACAAGACCATCGTCATCACCACCAGCAAGGACGGCAAGGTCGGCAAGGCCCAGGGCGGCAAGAACCGAATGCTCTATTGCTCCCATGCCGCCACGTGGGATGCGAAGAACCGCTGGGGCCTGCCGGACGAGATCCCCATGGAGTACCAGCAGCTGGCTCCGTTCATCCCCGTCCCGCAGCTCGCACGGCAGCAGCCGCAGGTGCAGCAGCAGGTCGAGACGGTCAACGTCTCCACGGTCGCGCCCGAGCAGATCGAGCAGGCGCGAAGCATTCCCGACCCGTTCGAGCCGGAACGCCCGGCATACCTCAAGCCGCTCTACGACCTGATGCAGCGTGACGGCATCAGTGCTGAGACGGTGAGCGAGGCCATCTTCAAGCGCGGTTATTTCCCCGAGGGCACGCCGGTCGATTCGCTGTCCGAGGATTTCGCAAACTTCCTCGTCGCGGTTTGGGACGGGATGCGCGAGTACATCAATTCCGGCATGGTGGCCGGTCGAAAGGAGTAAGAAATGGCAAACGATATGGGTCAGTCCTTTGGGTGGGACGGCGAAATCGATGCGGTGGAGAACGAGTTCGAGCTGATGGAGCCCGGCGAGTACTGGGCCACGGTCGAGAACGTCGAGCGCCAGCAGTTCAACGGCAGCGACAAGATGTGCGCCTGCCCCATCGCCAAGGTGAACGTCCGCCTGGACAACGGTCGCGTGCTCTCAGACCGCCTGTTCCTGAATTCCAAGAGCGCATGGAAGATCACCCAGTTCTTCGTCTCGATCGGGATGCGAGCGGTCGATGCCCCCAAGGAGCAGAAGCTGAAGATGGATTGGGTCGGCGCGGTCGGTCGCCGCTGCAAGATCAAGGTCGGCACCCATGAGTACAAGGACAAGACCTATAACGAGATTTCCGAGTGGATGAAGCCCGAAGCCCAAGTCGTTGCACCCCAGCAGCACGTCTACGGCAACGCCAATCCCGAACCCGTATCACCCGCGATGCAGGGCATGATCAACCAGACCTTCCAGAATGCGCAGGCCGCGCAGAACGGGGGCTTCTAAGGCATGAGATTCAACCTGCGTCCCTATCAGGAGCAGGCCATAGCCGCAATCGAGGAGCGCTGGGAAGCGGGAGACCGCGCAACGCTCCTCGTACAGGCAACGGGCACCGGCAAGACAATCGTCATGGCCGGTGTCACGGAGGACGCGGTCCGCGATGGCGGTCGCGTCCTCATTCTTGCCCACCGCGGTGAGCTGCTCCAGCAGGCAGCCGACAAGCTGCAATCATCCACGGGACTGCGCTGCTCGGTCGAGAAGGCTGAGGACACGAGCGTGGGAACCTTCGAGCGCGTGACGGTCGGATCCGTCCAGACCCTGTGCCGCGAGAAGCGCCTTCGGGCACTCGGCAGGGACAGGTTCACGCACATCCTCATCGACGAATGCCATCACGCCGTCTCCTCGAGCTATCAAGCAGTCCTGGATTACTTTGACGGCGCGAAGGTGCTCGGCGTGACGGCGACGGCAGATCGCGGTGACCGCCAGAACCTCGGCAAGGTGTTCGATTCGCTTGCCTTCGAGTACAACATGCCAGAGGCCATCAAGGACGGTTACCTCTGCCCGATCAAGGCGCAGACCGTGCCGCTCCAGCTCGACATCTCAAACGTCTCCGTTCGCTCCGGCGACTGGGCGGCAGACGAGCTGGGCACAGCGCTCGACCCGTACCTGCCGCAGATCGCCCAGGAGATGAAGAACGCGGGGCTGGAAGAGCGGAAGACGGTCGTGTTCCTACCGCTGATCAAGACAAGCCAGAAGTTCTGCCGCTTGCTCAACGAATGCGGATTCCGCGCCGTGGAGGTCAACGGGCAGAGCGAGGACCGTGCCCAAATTCTCAAAGACTTCGATGACGGCAAGTATGACGTGCTGTGCAACTCGCTCCTTTTGACCGAGGGGTGGGACTGCCCGAGCGTCGATTGTATCGTCAACCTCCGACCGACCAAGAGCCGAGCGCTCTATTGCCTCGATGAGAGCACTGAGGTGCTTACGCGCGACGGATGGAGGAGCGACGCAGAGGTTGGTGATGAGGTGCTAGCGTTTGACCCGAAAACCGGCAAGTCCGCATTCAGTCCGGTCGTCGCTAAAGTTAGAAGGAAGCTCTGCGAAGACGAATACTTTTGCTCGCTTAGTGGCCAATCCTCTGACATCCGCATTACCAACAAGCATCGGATGCTCTATGACAACAAGCGTAGGGGTGGCTGGAAGTTCGCAACTGCCGAACATGTCGCCAGTCTCAGGGACGGTGCTTACATCCCAGTCTCTGGACACGGGACGTTTTCGGGTGTTCCGCTAACGGATGACGAACTCATGTTTATCGGCTGGGTGATGACCGATGGGTCCATCAATAAGCACAACAACGCAATCACGATCACCCAAGGTACTCAGCACTCGGAATATTGCGAGGAGATAACTCGCTGCATCGAGGGCTGCGGCTTCAAGTACACCCGGGCCGTTCGCAAACGAGTCGGAGTCGAATGGAACCAATCTGGCGACTGCATGACGTGGACCATCTCGAAAGGCATGCCACGGGGAAGAGACAAGGACAAGACCGGGTGGAGAAGACTCGAACCGTATATCTCGAAGGACATGAGCCCCGCTCTGTTTGACATGAGCGAGCGGCAGTTTGCCGTAATGCTCGAAGCGATATATCACGCCGACGGTGCGAAGTCCCAAGCGAAGACTTATCACATATCGAAAGGCAACAGAACGTTCATCGAACGACTGCAAGCTATGGCAATTCAGCGCGGATACCGTGCCGGAATGTCAGTTGAATACCCCGGTGTCTCCAGAAAGAGCAGCCTGTTCACCGTCCATATCAAAAAACAGGACTTCATAAAGGTCGGCAGCACGTCTGGAAGGCACTCAACGTGGGTCAAGGAGCCACACTCGGATGAGATGTGCTGGTGCGTCGAGACCGAGATGGGAACCGTTTTCACGCGCAGGAGCGGGTACGTTGCCGCTATGGGTAACTGTCAGATAGTCGGTCGCGGCACGCGCCTGTCGCCCGAGACGGGGAAGACCGACCTGCTGTTGCTCGACTTCCTGTGGATGACCGAGCGTTTGGAGTTGGTTCGCCCTGCAGCGCTCGTTACGGGCTCTCGGGAGGTCGCGCAGAAGATGACCGCCATGGTCGAGCAGGCGGGATGCCCGGTCGACCTGCAGAAGGTCGAAAGCAGGGCATCAGACGAGGTTGTTGCGGAGCGCGAGGAGGCCCTCGCCAAACAGCTCGCCGAGCAGCGCAAGAAGAAGGCCAAGCTGGTCAACCCGCTGCAGTACGAGATGTCAATCGCCGCCGAGGACCTGAGCGGATACATCCCCGAGTTCGCCTGGGAGATGGCACCAGCCACCGACAAGCAGAAGGCCGCGCTCGAGAAGTATGGCATCGACGCTTCAGAAATTTCCAACGCCGGCAAGGCGTCGAAGCTGCTCGACCGAGTGAAGAAGCGCCGTGACAGCGGGCTCAGTTCGCCCAAGCAGATCCGTCTGCTCGAACGCCGGGGATTCAAGCACGTCGGCACGTGGTCGCTGGAAGCCGCAAGCTCGATGATCTCGCGAATCAGCGCGAGCGGATGGCGAATCCCGAGCGGAGTCAATCCTGCGACTTATGTACCTAGCGAAAGGAACGAATAAGATGGCAATTGAGCTACCTAGAGATGCGAACGGCCAAATCATCCCGCTCGACACGACCATGATGTATCGCGATGACAATAGTCAGTTCCATGTGACCGATTTCTTCTACGAAGCGAAGCCTGATAGGTGGTTTGCATGTAGTGGAAACATATGTATCGAAACCAGTAGGTTGTATCTCGACGCATCTGAAAAAGATAGCTTGGAGAAGCTGGCTGCTGATATAGACAGGACTCTTAATCACCCCCAAGGACTTGTCTGCGCGTATGCCAACCGCAAAAAGCGCGAGTGCAACGGCTGCAAGCTCAGCGGGCATCTAAGTTGTCTTAAGGCTTTCACGAGCGACATTTCGTCCCGCGTCCATCGCCTGGCCGGTGATGCCGAATGAGTATCGAAATGCCAAAAGATGCCGAGGGACGCGAGATACCTCTGGATGCCGTTGCCCTATATGACGATAGCGGCAACGTCCACAACATCCGCCGATTCATGTACACGAACGACTTTGACTCAAGCGACAAGTGGATAAACAGCTGGACTATGGTCGTTGATGACTACAAAACTGCCAAACCGGAGCAAATGTACCTAAACAAGCCCGACAGTTGGGAGAAGCTGGAGGAGGACTTGGGAAGAGCGGCAGAACGCGATGTTGTTCCGACGGGCTGCCGATACTTCAACGCCACCAACAAATGCAAAGGTTGTCCGCTTTATGGCGGCGTTAACTGTGATGTGCATAGAGACGAGCGTGCATTTGAGAACATTCTCGACCGTATCCGCAAGCTGAGGGGTGAGGACGAGTGAACATGACGCCATGTTGGATTTCCGAAATGCCCGGAGAGAAGACAAAGGCGCTGCTTATGGGTTTCTACCAAAAAGCGTGGACGCATGATGCATCGCCCCTAATCGGAGGATTCCCCGCCGGGCAAATCGCGTACCCGGTCGCGGTCGTGCTGCTCGAATCGGGCGACGTTACGACAGTCAGAGCTGAATCCGTGACGATTGACGCGCCCGAAGAGCTGTTTGAGCAGTACGCATGGATGGATGGTGAGGACGAATGACGACTAAGGCAAAATCTCGCTACGTGCTCAACAAGAAGGCCTTGCAGCACTACCTGATTGACCATGATCTCACCCAAGCCGACTTTGCCAAGAGGCTCGGCATCTCGACTTCGTATTTCAACAAGCTGATGAACGGGCGAAAAAGCATATCAATCAGCAACATGTTCTCGATTGCAGAAGAGACGCATATGGATATTCGCGTCTTCTTGGAGAAGGTGGACGAATGATTACCGATGAAGAGTTGCGCGAGATAGCTGAAGAATTACGTATTCACGGCAATTGCGTAGGCTTTGAAGACTGCACTGAATGCCAGGCGCTCAGTACGAAACTGTTCGGCGATAGATTTGTTTTGTGCCAGCTGGATGATCGAGACGCGAGTTATTGGGGAGCCGTCGCCGACATAATCGACCGCCCGATGTGTCACGACCTTATCGAGCACGAGCGAGACCCGTTTATTCCCGGTAAGCGGTTGACCGACGGCTACTTCCACTGTTCAAACTGCGATTGGGACGGACGGATCTGGGAACACATCGGCTTCGGAGACATGCTGGCCTACGAGCCGGTTCATTGCCCGAAATGCGGGGAGGAGATCAAGCGATGATGTTGACTGAAGACTTAAGCGAGACCGTGAATGTGTTGAGGCGCACCGCTGCCGACTCGCTCGGCGGCGAGACGTTCCAGCGGGCGCTGGCGAGAATCACAAAGGCACCGGCTACCGACTGGCGCACCGTGATGCGCCGAATCGCAGATCTTATCGACCACGGCGTCTGCTACAACGTCTACGACGAAAGCGAATGCGGCGCATACGACAACGGTTTCGAGTGCTCCGTTTGCGGATGCAGGGTCGAGGATGAGGAGCACTATCACGTGAGCGGCACGTGGAACTGGTGTCCACAGTGCGGCAAGAGAGTGTGGCCGAAGAAAAATGAGTAACGTCTACAAGCTGACGCAGAAGAGCGTCTGGACAAACAATATCGGCAGGCACACCACCTAGTATCTGCTGGATGAGCGCAAGATGGGCTACTACATCGACTACATCGAGTGGACGGTGCAGCGCGACTGGGGGTTTCTCAGGCTGGATTCCGAGTGCATGGCCTTCCGCTACGACGGCAAGAAGGGCTGCGTGACCAGCTGGAGCGAGTGCGCTACCGTCTGCGGCATGGAACCGCAGGAGGTATTCAAGACCATCTGCGAGCGTCTCGGGATAAAGGTGAGATACCTCTAGCCGGAAAGGCCAGAACAATTATTTCCCTCAATAGAAAGGAATCCAACAAATGAATATCACCAAGCGTAGGGTCGCGTTCGTCGCGGCCCTCATCGTATCCGTCCTGGCTATCGTCACGGTGTGCGGTCTGGCTGGCTGCTCATCGTGCAGCCGCTCGGTCAAGAGCGTGAGCAGCGATTTCAGCGGCGGAATCAACCGTACCGTCACGCTCTACGACAACACGGGCAAGGAGATCAAGAGCTGGCACGGCAAGTTCGACATTGAATCGAACGACCAAGAGGTTTTCTTTGACGATGCCCAAGGCAAGCGCGTGATTATCCAAGGCGGCATTGTCGTAAGTGAGGAGGATTAGATGAAGTTCTCACCGAACATCCAAATGATTCAAGCAGTGTTCGACAGCTCGAAACTCAGACCCTCATACGCCCACGGCGTGGAGGATGCCGGGTGCGACCTCAAAGCGAACATCCCCAGCCCAATCACCATCGAGCCTTGGAAGTCGGTTTGGGTCGGCACGGGAGTGCATCTGGCGATGCCGGAGGGCATGTTCGCGCTCCAGGCACCGCGCTCGGGGCTGAGCTGCAACCACGGCATTACGCTCGCAAATGCGCCGGGAATCATCGACCCCGGCTACCGCGGCGAGATTCGCTGCAAGCTGGTGAATCTGAGCGATGAGCCTTATACGGTCTATCCGCTTGAGCGAATCGCCCAGCTGGTGTTCCTGCCGCTCGTCAACGCCGTTTTCGCTGAGGTGGACAGCCTGCCGGAAAGTTCGCGCGGTGAGGACGGCTACGGAAGCACGGGGGCGATGTGATGGCAGATCAGGTTGGAAAGCGCTGCGCTACGTGCCGTTTTGCGAGAGATCCGTTCACCGTCAAGGTCTACGAGGTCAAGATTGACTACCTGACGTGCCGGCGAGACCGGCGCGACATACCGCACGTGTGCCAGCCTTGCAACACGTGCAATTTCTGGGAGCCGAAGGAGGTCGAGCGATGAACAGCGTCGACAAGCTGGTCCAGAAGAAGCTGATGGAGGCCGCACGCGCGGTCGGCTTCTTGGAGGGCATGAGCACGTGGCTTTGGACGAAGGTCGGTCCCGATCTGACCGATGAAGCCGTGGTCGAGTTCGAGAAGCGCGTGTCCGCGATAGCCGAGTGTTTCGGTCTGGACAGAGAGGACTATTGATGTGCCAAGTGATGGGAGTCGATTTGACTGAGGATGAGGTTACGCTGACGAAGGACGCCGGGTGTCCCGAGCACTACAGGGGCGATGGGTTCATTACATGCTCCCGTGCCATGAAGGCGGCACTCGGCAGATGGCCTGCCACCACGGCTGTGTGCTGCACCATGGCGGTCTGGTGGTGGTGCTGCGCCTTCAAGTACGTGTGGAGGTGCATGGTCAAGGGCAAGACACTCGAGGACATCGACAAGGCAATCGACTGCCTGTACAAGCTGCGCAAGGAGATCAAGCCGTACCTGAAGTCGCAGATGAAGGCTGATCGCATTATCGCCGGCAAGACCGTTGAAGACCGATGAGCTTGCAAAAGAGAGGGAAAGGACAAGACATATGGCAGGACACGAGACCGTGCGCTCGACCAACTTGAGCGCACTCCAGGGCATCTTCTTCGAGGAGCTGGACAACCTGATGGCGCTCGACATCAACGGCGATGACGAGGCAATCGAGCGCGAGATCAACCGCGCCAAGGCCGTCTCGGATGTCGGTGCGCGCGCCATCGAGAACGCCAACACCGCCGTCGGCATCATCCGCGCACGCTCCGAGATGGCCTGCGCGAAGCTCGCGAGCGTCCCCGCGATGCTGAAGGCGTAGAAGCGATGAGCAGGGTCATGACGAAGGCGGAACATGCGTGGCTTCTCGACATGGCCCCGCGATTCCGCTCATGGGACGATCTCCTCGCCTCGTTCGAGTGCGCCTTCGGCTACCAGCCGAAGCGCCAGACTGCGCAATGCTACATCTCGAAGCACGGCGTGAAGCTTATGAGCACTACCGTCCGCTGGATGGAACACCCGGAGTATGACGAGTTCCTGCGGGAATTCGTCCCCGGCCATTCGCAGGGCGAGATCATCGACGAGTTCGAGAAAAGGTTCGATATAAAGTTGAGGGTTGCCCAGCTCAAAGACCGCGAATCGACCCTGGGCCTGAAGCAGGGCACGTATGGCGGCAGGTTCGCGCCGGGCACCATACCTCCCAACAAGGGCAAGAAGCTGACCGACTACGTCAAGGACGAGCAGAAGCTGGCGAACATCCGCAGGTGCCAGTTCAAGAAGGGCGAGGAAGCCCACAACGAATGCCCCACCGGAACCGAGCGCGTGAGCAGGGACGGATATATCGAGGTCAAGGTGCCCAAGGAGGATGCCGACGACCGCGCCCACGGATGGTGGAAGCCGAAGCACCGGCTCATCTGGGAGCAGGTCAACGGTCGAAAGCTCCAGAAGGGCGAGAGCGTCATGTTCGCCGACCGCGACATGACGAACTTCGACCCCGAGAACCTCGTGATGGTCACGCAGGCGCAGCGGCTCTACATTAACAGGCACAACATTCCGTACCACGATGCCGAGTCGCTGCGCACAGCCGTCGCCATGGCGAAGCTGAGCGAGGCGATCGTGACCGCCGAGCTGAGGCCGCGCAAGTGCCCGTGCTGCGGCAAGACCTACAGGCCGCAGTACAAGGCGCAGCGCACCTGCCGCGAGTGTCTGGAATCGGGGCGCAAGGCTAAACGCAGTTACGGCATCGCCGTGTGCGCCAAATGCGGCGCGACATTCGAGAAGTTGAGCGCACGGGGGAAGTACTGTCCAAAGTGTCGCAAGAAGAAATACAGAAAGGAGAAGAGCTGATGGAAGACCATAGCGACCTTCTGGACGCGCTCTCGGCAATCGACCCGTCCACACTCAACTACCAGGAATGGCTGAACGTCGGCATGGCGCTCCATGAGAGCGGGCTTCCGCTCGATGCGTGGGACGAATGGAGTCGCAGGGACGCGGGAAGGTACCACGAGGGCGAGTGCGAGCGCAAATGGCGCGGCTTCGGCTCGGGGCAGACCAGGGTGAAGTCGGGCACGCTCGCGAAGATGGCGACCGAGCGCGGATGGGTCCCGCCGCGTGCGTCCCAGGGAATGGGCGAGGCGCTGTCATGGGACGGCGAGATCTCGACTGCGCTCATCGACCCGTCATGGGTCGAGCCGGTCGAGCTGCCCGAGACCGACAAGACCGGCCCCGAGGAGCTTGTCGAATACCTCGGCTACCTGTTCGACGAGGACGATGTGGTCGGCTACGTGTGCGAGAGCTGGGACCGCGAGGGCAAATGGCTCCCCAAATCGAAGGGGTGCTACTCGCGCACCGCCGGCGAGCTCATGCGCGACCTGAAGAAGTACGGCTCAATCGAGCAGGCGATGTGCTCCTACGACGACCGCGCCGGCGCATGGATCCGGATCAACCCGCTCGACGGCAAGGGCGTGGGCAACGCGAACGTCTCCGAGTTCAAGTACGCGCTGGTCGAATCCGACACGCTCGCCAAGGAAAAGCAGCTCGCGCTCATGCAGGAGCTCCAGCTGCCGTGCGCCGCAATCGTCGATTCCGGCAAGAAGAGCCTTCACGCCGTGGTGAAGGTCGACGCTCGCGACTACAACGAGTACCGCGACCGCGTCATGCGCCTGTACGACGTGTGCCGCAAGAACGGACTCGACCCCGACACCCAGAACAAGAACCCGAGCCGCCTGTCGAGGATGCCCGGCGCCATGCGCTCGGGCGAGCGGCAGTGCCTCGTGAGCGGGCCGTGCGGCAAGGCGTCGTGGTCCGAGTGGTGGGACTGGATGCAGGAGACGACCGACGACCTGCCCGACCCCGAGAACCTCGCAAACGAATGGGACGACATGCCAGAGTTGGCGCCGCCGCTCATCGACGGGGTTCTCCGCCAGGGACACAAGATGCTTTTGGCGGGCCCCTCCAAGGCGGGCAAGTCGTTCGCGCTCATCGAGCTGTGCGTGTCGCTCGCCGAGGGAAAGCCGTGGTTCGGCTGGGGGTGTGCGCAGGGCAGGGTGCTCTACGTTAATTTGGAGCTGGATTCCGCGAGCTGCCTGCACCGCTTCAAGGACGTGTACAAGGCGCTCGGCTTTGCGCCCGAGAACGTGGGGAACATCGACATCTGGAACCTGCGAGGGCGCTCCGTGCCGATGGACAAATTGGCCCCATCGCTCATCCGCCGGGCGCTCAAGACTCGCCCCATCGCCGTGGTGATCGACCCCATCTACAAGGTCATCACGGGCGACGAGAACAGCGCCGACCAGATGGCGGCGTTCTGCAACCAGTTCGACAAGGTCGCCCAGCAGGTCGGTTGCGCCGTCATATACTGCCACCACCATTCCAAGGGCCTGCAGGGACAGAAACGCTCCATGGACCGTGCGAGCGGCTCGGGCGTGTTCGCGCGAGACCCGGACGCGCTGCTGGACATGACGGCGCTCGAGCTGACGGACGAGTGCACCAAGGCACACTACGACTGGCGCAGGCAGCACGCTATCTGGGCGGCATTCGATAAGTTTTTGCCGGGATGGCGCTCGGATGAGAAGTTCGTCGGCATCGACTCGGCCGACGATTTGCAGAAGTGGGCGAACGAGCCGGCGAACGGCGCACCCATCGAGCTGCGCCGAGAGCTGGAATCCATCCACGAGAGCTTGCAGGAATCATCGCGCGGATGGGCGGCATGGCGCATCGAGGGGACGCTGCGTGAGTTCCGCAGCTTCAAGCCCAAGAACCTGTGGTTCGAGTACCCGGTGCACCTGCCCGATGAGACGGGCGCGTTGGCGGACCTGAAATGCGAGGGCGAGTACGACCCGAGAGCGAGCCGATCGAAGGGAAGGGAAACCAAAGCGAAGAACGACAAGACCGCACAACAGGTCAAAATCGAACTAATCCGCGAAGCCATGGAGCAGTGCGCCGAGGATGGGGTTGAGCCGACAAGAGTCAATGTGCTGGAGCGCATCGGTGAGGTTGAGTTTAGGGGCAAGCCCTTTGACATGAACGCGCTCATATACGCAACTAGCGAGAAGGCAAAGTGGAGCCCGTTCCGAGTTAAAAAGGACACCAACCTGCTCTATGACAAGAGCAATCAGGCGCTTGATTTTGACGGCGAAATCGACCTTTCGGAATAGGTTCTGAATTAACTAACCCACGGTAGTAAAGCCTTGAAATTACAGTTTTACTAGGTAGTAAAAATGGGGTGGTAAATCTATTACTACGTAATAGAGTGTTACCACCCTACACCCCAAGGGTTAAGTGTAGACACGTGCGTGCGGGCTAAAGCCGCGCCCGCACTCGTGCGCTGTGGCTGACGGTCTACACCCAACCCCCGCGGTGTAAACGGGAATTCCGCGTTTCGCCGCTTTTCAATTTTTTCGACAACTGAATCAAACGAGAGGGGTTCGCTATGAAATTCGACCCATGGACATTCGTCGGCTATCTGGTCGCGCTGGCGCTGGTCGCGCTCGGGCTGCTGCTCATCCTGTGGGGCTGCCTCGCGGTGATGGCACAAATCAGGGGGCTCTGCTGATGGCGGGCGGATGGTCGGCGTTTCTGGCCATGCCCGTGCCAACCGTCACGCACAACGACCTCGAGCCGTATCTGCGCAAGGGCAAGCCAAGCATCCGCAAGTCGGACGAACTGAAGGAGGCCGAGGACAGGATCATCGCGCGCATCATCGCCGCCGGCGTGCCCGATGAACCCTTGGCCGGCGCACTCAAGCTGACGGTCAGGTGGTGCTTCCACGTGGCAGGCAATCACAGCCAGGGCGAGCCGCACACCGTGAAGCCCGACACCAGCAACCTGCTGAAGACGCTCGAGGACTGCCTGACCAGATGCAAGGTGATCAGGGACGACTCGCTCATCTGCTCGCACGACCTGGCCAAGGGATGGTCGGACCCGCAGGGAATCTACGTCCGCGTCGAGTGCATCGGCTTCGATTCGGGGGACGGCACCGCGACCATAGGCACGAAGAGATGAGAGGGAAGGGATATCAGCAATGGGAGGAAACAGCGCGGGCCGCGTGCAGACGCGCAGGTTCCACAGGCTCAAGGCGGAGTTCTTCGCCAGGTGCCAGGCCGAGCGCCCGGTGTGCTGGCTCTGCGGACAGCCCATCGACTACTCGGCTGACCCCGGCACGACCGCCGACTCGCTGACGCTGGACCACCGCGTGCCCGTGAGCAAGCGGCCCGACCTGCAGGAAGACCCGGCGAACTTCGAGCCCGCGCACTTCGCGTGCAACTCGAGGCGAGGCAACGGCGAGCCGCCCGTGAGCCTTGGTGTGCTGAGCCGCAAGTGGACAGCGGACTGAGGGGGAGGGGCGGTAAGCGATCTACCTGCGGGTTTAGCGGACTACCATCCGCGTGTGCCTTCTTCCTCTCTCCCCGACATTCCGATTTGGAATAACCGCAGGTAGAGGGGTGTTTTTGATTGATGTTCGGGGAACATGCCCCGAAAAAGCCGGCGGACGAGGTGATTTTGGATGAAGTTGGATGAACTTAAAGGCTTCTCAGAGACGTTTGAAGATGCCGTTTTGCACGCGGACTGGCTGAGAGACCCATACGGAAATATCGCCCCGAAATTCGTGGCTACAGTCCGTCTGGGGCGGTCTTTAGCGCAAAAACTCGATAAGCTTGAGCAGCACGACTGGATAAACGCCGCCGACAAGCCCGACACGACCACCGTGAGCCAGTACCTGAAAGTCCTGGACGCGCTGAAGCTCAACCCGAGCTGCGACAAGTCCATCAAGGCCGAACCGCAGAAGAAGAAGTCGAGCTCGCTGGCGGCATTCACATCCGGGTTCAAGGTCGTGAACGGCTGATGGGCACGCTCTACGTCAAGGTAGACGAGAAGGGCTACGCCGAGCCGCGAATCTGGACCAAGCCGCTGCGCGAGCTCACACCGGAGACCTCGCTCGGCTTCGAGGTCATCGATTACGCCCGCGAGGTGCTCCACGTGGAGCTGCGCCCGTGGCAGAAGTGGCTGCTCATCCACGCGCTTGAGCTGAACGAGGACGGCAGCTACCGCTTCAAGAAGGTCATCGTCCTCGTCGCCCGACAGAACGGCAAGACGATGCTCGCCAGCGTGCTTTCCAGCTGGTGGCTGTTCGTCGATTCCCAGCGCCACCCCGAGCGCGTCCCGCCCGTGAAGTTCAAGATCGTCGGAACCGCCCAGAATCTCGACATCGCGCGCGAGCCCTGGTCGCAGGTTCGCCTGTGGTGCAACCCCGAGCCGCCGAGCGAGGCGGAGTCTGAAGTCGCCATAGCCGATTTGCAGGACGCGACCAACAAGGTCTCGGACACCAACGGCAAGGAGTACATCCAGGCGGCATCGCTGGCTCATTACGAGATCCGCGCCGCCAAGAACGCCCGCGGCAAGCCCGCCGCCCGCGTCCTCATGGACGAGCTGCGCGAGCAGGAGAACTGGGTCGCGTGGAATGCAACCTCGCAGACCACCAAGTCGTTTTGGAGCGGTCAGCTCTGGGGAATCTCCAACGCCGGCGACGCCAAGTCGGTCGTTCTCGCCGCCCAGCGCAAGGCCGCGCTCAAGGTGGTCGCCAGCTGGGAGAAGCTGGTCGAGAAGCGCGGCATGGATCCGTTCGAGTGGGCCGACAAGCACGACAACGCGATAGGCATCTTCGAGTGGTCGGGCCGTGACGGCTGCGAACTGGACAGCGACGAGGACCTCCTGCAGGCGAACCCCTCGTGCGGCTACGGCGGCATGACGCTCAAATCGCTCAAGTCAGACATCGACGGCATGACCGAGGCAGCCTTCCGCACCGAGGTCCTTTGCCAGTGGGTCACGGCCGACGTGACGCCTTACGTGGATGTCGAGACGTGGGAGTCGCTCACCGATAACGACAGCTGCATCCCCGAGGACGAGCGCGTCATGCTCGCCATCGACACCAGCGAGGACCGCAAGACGACTTACATCGCGGTAGCCGGCGCGAGGGGCGACGGCCTTGATCATGTCGAGGTCATCGCCCGCCGAGACGGCAACCTGTGGGTGCCGAAATATCTCAAGTCCGTGCAGGAGGCATGGGGCATCGACGAGGTCGCGCTTCAGTCGAAGGGATGCCCTGCGGGGGACTTCCGCGACACACTCGAGGAAGAAGGATGGACGGTCCATGCCATCGAGGGCAGCAAACTCGGCTCCGTAGCAGGCAGCTTCAAGGATGCGGTACTCGACGGGACCATCCGCCACACCGACCAGCCGGTTCTCACGCAGCAGCTCAAGTGCGCTGTCACGCGAAAGCTCGGCGAGGTCGATGTCTGGACGCGCAGGGCATCGCAGGGTCAGATCTCGGCGGTTGTCGCCGCGAGCGAGGCTCTCTGGGCGCTGCGCAACTGCGAGCGACCGAAGCCCAAGGCCAAGCCTTCGCCCTATCCGTTGACGATTATCTAGGAGCTGACACATGCGCTTTTCCGACCGCATCAGGGCGGCTTACGATGGCTTCACGGGCAAATCCGAGACTGCCGAGAATGCCGCCAAGCAGCCCGAGACCACCGCACAGCACGCTCTTCCGTACGCGCCGATGATTTCCCCAGGCTTGCTCGAGGACATCGCTTTCGGCGATTACGACCGCCGCGACCTGTGGGCCGCCGAGTACAACGTGCGCATGGTGGTCGACTTCGTGGCGAGCAAGATCGCGGCGCTGCCCTTCCACGCCTACCGCGTGAAGCCCAACGGCGACCGCGAGGAGGCCCCGAACTCGGAAATCGGCAAGCTCATCGCGGACCCGAGCTACGTGGCGAACGAGACGCGTTACCGCCTCATCCACTCGCTGGTGGTCGACATGATGCTCAACGACCAGTGGCTGATGCTGCTCACGATGGACGAGGACTACGACTACCGCCTGCGCCGTATTCCGTATGGCACTTATTCCGTGCAATATAACGCGCTCGCGGAGCCGACCGGCGTCCAGATTACGCTCCCCAACGGTCAGGTCAACTACGAGCTGCCGAACAAGAACGTCCTGCTGTCGCTCGGCTATCCCGGCGCGGTCGGCAACCCAAAGCCCATGTCCGGCGCTTTGGGGCCGCTGCTCACCGAGGCGCGTGAGCTGGCGAGCTACCGCCGCTTCATCGCCCAGAACGGCGGTCGAATTCCCGCCTATATCAAGCGACCCGCAGGCATGGAGTGGGCGAACGAGCAGGCGCGAAATGACTTCATCCAGGGCATGCGCGCCTACCGCAAGGGCGGCGGCAAGGACGGCGGCTGGCCCCTGCTCGAGGACGGCATGGAAATCGTCACGGTCGACGCATTCAAGCCGGTCGACATGGCCGACCTCGATGCACGCGACCGAATCGGCATCGCGGTGTGCAACGCATACCACATCTCGCCCGAGAACGTCGGCATCCGCACGGGCAACAAGTCAAGCGTGGAGGCCTACAAGGACCAGCTTTGGAATGTCGAGCTGTCCCCATACGTCGTGCAGCTCGAACAGCAGCTGAATCATGTCATCCCCAAGGCGGTCGGCGAGGAGGACGTCTTCATCCTCGCGAACATGGATGCGCAGCTGCGGGGTACCCCCAGCGAACAATACAAGGCGTTGAGCACGGCGACCGGTCGTCCGTTCATGTCCCTGAACGAGGGCCGACGCAAGCTCAACCTTCCCGCCAAGGATGACGGCGACGAGGTGATCGTCCCGCTCAACGTCACCCAAGGCGGTCAGCCGTCCCCGCAGGACGGCGGCAATACCCAGAACGCCCAGACGGGCGCGAGCCCGAACGGGAGGTAACAAGATGAGCAAGCTCGATTTCCTCAATTTTGAGGTAAAGGCCGTCCCCGAGGAGGAGGGCGTGTTCGAGGGCTACGCCTCCACGTGGGAGCGCGACCTTATCGACGACGAGATCACCAAGGGCGCATACGCCGAGACGCTTTCAGCCGACTACCCGGATGGCGGCGCGGGAATTCCGCTCTATTGGGGCCATAACTACGATTCGCCGCTCAACTGCATCGGCGAGTCCCTTTCCGCGTGCGAGGACGAGAAGGGCCTGAACGTCAAGTTCAAGTTCGACCTCGACACCGCCGAGGGCAAGAAGGCGTACGACCTGCTCAAGCGCGGCCTCGTGCACCAGATGTCGGTCGGCTTCCTCGCGCAGAAGACCGCCTGGGTCAAGGACGAGGGCGACCAGTGGTCGCACCGCCGCATCGAGAAGATCAAGCTCTTCGAGGTCTCCGTGGTACCCATCGCCTGCAACCAGCAGGCCGAGGTCACCGACGTCAAGAGCGGTCGCGCCATCTCCAAGGATAACGAGTCCCTCATCCAGCAGGCCGTCCAGTGCCTGCAGGACGTACTCAAGAATGTCGGCTCAGATGACGATTCCGATGAGGACGAGTCCAAGGAGACCGACGAGAAGGCTCATGCACTTGCCGAGCGCAAGTCTGAGATAGAGAAAATCGCCGAATACCTCGGCGGAGCAGTCACCGATTAGGAGGACAAAACATGCGCATTAAGGAGCGTATCGCCGCCGAGAAGAAGGCGGCACAGGACATCCTCGCCAAGGGCGAGGAGAACCTCACCGATGAGGAGTTCGAGCAGCTGAAGCAGCACGTCTCCGAGGCCAAGAAGCTCGAGGAGCGCGCCGCCCTGCTCAAGGACGGTGCCGAGATCCTCGACAACGCCGCCGAGGGCAAGAACCCCGAGCAGAAGAAGGAGGAGAACGCCGTGACCGCCAAGAGCATCGGCGAGCATTTCGCCAACGAGCTGAAGGCCAAGGGCCTCGACGTCGCCCAGGCGAAGACCATCAACTTTGAGACCTCCGAGTTCAACGTCAAGGCCAACACGGATGTCAACGCCACCGGCGGTGCTACCGGCGACAACGCCCCGTATCTGACCGAGCTTGACACTCCCGTGTTCGCCACTCGCCAGGACCTCCGCATCATCGACCTGTTCGCCAAGGGCACCATGGGCGGCCAGGTGCTGAAGTACCCGGTCTACGGCAAGCTCGAGGGCAAGCCCGGCGAGACCGACGAGGGCGCAGCTGCCGCCCACACCCACTTCCCCGACCCCACTTGGGAGAGCGATACCCTCCACACCATCACGGATATGTGGGAGCTCACCGATGACATGATCGACGACCTGCCCTATGTCGTGTCCGAGATCAACGACCACAACCAGTATGAGTTCGATCTGGTCAAGGAGACCGATATCTGGACGAGCGATGGCTCCGGCGTCAAGGTCAAGGGCCTTCTTGCGCGCATCCCCGAGGACTCCGTCATCGCCAACACCAGCACCGAGCCGCTCGAGGACCGAATCTTCTCGGCAATCACGATGATCAAGAAGAACGTCAACTTCGCCGCCGACGGTCTGGTCATCAGCCCCGAGGACTATAAGACCCTGCGCCTCAAGCGCGACAAGAACGGCCAGTACTACGGCGGTGGCTTCTTCCTGCCGCCCTACAACGGCACCGGCACCCTCGTCATCCAGCAGACCCCGTGGGGCCTGCCTACGGTCGTCACCCCGACCCAGGCGAAGGGCGATTGCGTGGTCGGCGCGTTCTTCCGTGGCGGCAAGGTCATCTCCCGCGGCACGCGCACGCTGAAGACCAGCGACTCCCACAAGGACAACTTCGAGACCGGCGTGACCGCCTTCCGCCTGAAGGAGCGCTGCACGCTTCAGGTCAAGTACCCGTACGCCTTCGTAAAGGTGTCCACGGACGAGACCAAGGTCGTCGCGCAGTCCGACGATTCCGGCATTGCGGTCCAGTCCGACGAGCCCGTGGCCGATACCGAGACCGCTAAGACCGCCAAGACCGTCAAGGCTGCGAAATAGCCTCGGCTGACTGATTGGAAGGGGGCATCATGACCGAATCTTTCCTCGGCGACCATACCGACTACAGCGGGCTCGATGCCCCCATGTTCAACGCCGCCGCCGTGAGTGCCGTCCGCGGCTACTGCGGGTGGCATATCGCGCCGTCGATGGAGCTGTCCGGCAAGGTCGGCTCCGCTGGCGGCAAGATCATCCGTATCCCCGCGCTCAACGTGACCGAGGTCACGAAGCTCGTGCTGGCAGACGGCACCGACCTTCTGGGCGGTGCCCAGTGGAACGCGGCGGGCCTTATCGAGCTTGCCGCGCCCGTTGAGCCGTGCCTGAGCGGCATCGAGTACACCGTCATTGCGGGATTTAACCCGGATGACGTGCCGGACCTCATCGCGGTCGCGCTCCAGGTCTCACGCCGGGCGGCGAGCGCCCCCGCTGGCACCGTGCGCTCCCAGAGCGTCAACGGCGCTTCGGTGAGCTACGCATTCAGCGGGTCCGGTGCGACTTCAATCCAGCTCATGCAGGACGAGCGCGAGATTCTTGATAGGTACAGGATTGCGAGGCTCCCATGAGCGGCTCGGATTTCGGTGATTTCGGTCGACCGCTCAAGCGCCTCCGCGCATCCCTTGCGGAAGACCCGTACAACCCCGCACGCACTGTACCGGATTGGGACGGCGAGGTCGATGAGCTCGCGTTCAACGGCTTCATCGCCACGGCATCCTCGGTCATGACGCCAGATGGCGCACGCGAGCAGGCGGTAACAGCCGTCACGCTCACGGTGGCTGACCCAACGGTCGACATCAGGCGCGGGGACCGAATCAAGGACGGCTTGCACGTCTACACGGTTGATGTCGTCCCGTCCGTCGATGCCAACCCGTTCACGGGCTGGCAGCCTACCCTCGAGGTCGGACTTCAGGAGGTGGAAGGCTGATGCCTGCTGCAGGCCAGACGAAAGTCAAGTTCAACGATAAGTTCTTCGATGACATCCTCCACAGCGCGGGCGTCGAGAACATGTGCCTGTCCAAGGCGCAGCAGGCGCTCGCCAACATCCGCGCGACCGCGCCCGTCGATACCGGCGCGTATCGCGATGGATTCCGCATCGAGGTCCACAAGTCGGCGCACCGAAACAGCTATCGCGTGGTCGGTCACGATTGGAAGACGATTTTGCTCGAATCCAAGGGCGGCTATCTCGCCCGAGCCCTGAAAGCGGTGAAGTAGATGCAGATGGTGGTTCCTCCCGATCTGGAGATGTTCCTTTGCGGGTATCTTCGCGCCGTCCTCGGCACGAAAATCGAGGTCGATAATCGCGAGCCGTCAGACTTCGACGGCGGCACGCCCTATTGCGTGGTGCGCGACGATGGGGGTCAGAAGACCGGACTCACCACCTTCGACCGCTCGGTCGGCATCTCCATCTATGCGGGGAACCGCCAGAGCACACTACAGGCCGGAGAGCTTGCCAGACGTGCCTTCGCCGCGCTCACGTCGCCGACCATCGCCTACGAGAAGGGGTCTCCCATCGCAGCGGTCATCGATGGCGGATGCAACGGCCCGTACCGCGTGACGGACCAGCACGATTCGAGCAAATGCTACATGACGGTCGAGTACTCGGTCGTCGGTGCAATTGAGGATTAAGGTTAGGGCTTTGCCCTGGAAAGGAGCCTGCAATGGCTAAAGACAAGCAGGGTAACGACCTCGCAAACGTAGGTGTGCCCATAACCGGTGCGATCTGCATCGTCCCGTACTCTGAGGACAACGTCATCACGCGCACCATGATCAGTAAGAAGAACGCCACACCTAAGCTGCCCGAGGTGTACGCCCGCAGCACCGCTGCTCTCGGTCTCATCGCCAATGACGGAGCGCCGCAGGACTCCACTGAGACCGGCGACCCCATCGAGTTCTGGCAGGGCGGTTACACGCTCAATGGTGACACCACTATCTACACCGCGTTCACCACCGCCGAGGACAACGACCTTACCCGCGAGCTCTGCTTCGGCGAGAAGCCCGATGCCGACGGCGTCATCGCCGTCGATACCTTCACGCCCGACACAAAGTGGATGGCCTACGAGGAGATCACCTACAAGAACGGCAACGTCGACCGCCGCGCCGGCGTCATCCAGGTGACCGCCAACGAGCCGGGTCAGGCCGAGCGCGGTTCCGTCCTCGGTCGCGCCGTCACCGTCAAGTGGGTGCGCGACGACCTTTACGAGGGCAAGGCCTACATCGAGGCTCACTGCACTCCCGCCGACGTCACTGCGACAGCCGCTGCTGCCGCCGCTGGCAAGAATTCCTAAGCGAAACACAGCTTTCCCTTCTCTCGTTGGGCATCGCGCTTCGGCGCGGTGCCCTTTTTTTATCGGGGGACCCCGGCCGAACAATGTCCATGTCGTAAGAGGCCATTCGAGAGAAGGGAAAGTCGAGATGGCTGAAGAGAAAGAGTTCGAGCCGACCGTCGAGGATTTCGAGAACTGGACCGAGGAGAAGGAGCAGGCCGAGTTCGAGCGCATCGCCAGCGCAAATGAGGTCAAGTACGTCATCGGCGACAACACGCTGTTCGTCCGCACGTCCGCCGGCAACGTCTACCGCCTGCCCATGTGCCCGAGCTATGCCGAGGTGTCCGCAATCCAGAACGGCACCGATGACGATGGCTTCGAGCACCTTTGCACGCTCATCGAGGACGGCAAGGGCGGCACCGATGCCGTCGAGCGCTTCAAGTCCGAGCCGCTCCAGACGATGGTCAAGATCCTCGAGGTCTTCGGCGAGAAGTTGGCTAAGGCCCAGGGAGCGACCCTGGGGGAATAGCCCGCTTCATCGCCGAGCTGAAGGAGCACGAGGACGCCGCGAGGGCAGATTTCGCGGCAAGGGGATGGAGCCTGCAGGCCGACCTCGGAAGCAGGCTCCGCTATGCGGATGCGATCGCGCTGTTCGGGGCGCTCTCCGGAGACCCCTCGACTTCGACTGGGGCGCACGTGGCCGGGCTTAAATACCCGACCAGCTTTGCCGACATGTTCATCGTGGCGGCGCTGACGCAGAACAAGTTCCCATCTCCCATCCCGACCGAGGAAGAGCAGTTCCGCGCTGCCTCCTTCAAGGCCTCTGGCGATGAAGCACAGAAGGCGGCAGAGAACATGGCGCCGCTGTTCGCTTCGCTTTACGAGTAACGAGATCGGGGGAGATCGCGCATGTCATCTGAGGTCGGTTCCGCACATATTTCGATTTTCCCCGTGATGACGGGCTTCCGCTCCAAGGTCAACAAAGAGGTAAAGTCGACCGGCGACGAAGCCAGCAATTCATTTAAAAGCGCATTCAGGAACGCAGGCGGTATTAGCGGTCGGCAGCTCGGCAAGCAGCTGAAGGAGTCCTTCGCCGCATCGTCCAAGGGGCTCGCCGACGATGCCCTCAAGGTCTTCACCGATGATGTCAAAGCCGCGACCAACGAGCTGAGCAAGGCCCGCATGAAGCAGGCAGATGATGCCGGGCGAGTCCGCGTGGCGGAGATGAGGCTGCAGGATGCCATCGCCAAGTACGGCGAGGGCTCCACGCAGGCGGTCGCCGCCGAGGAACGCCTGGCGTCCGCACGCCGAAAATCCGAGCAGAGCGCCGCCGCCGTCAAGGCCGCGACCGAGAAGCTGAATATCGCCAACGAGTCCGCCGCCAAGGCGCAGCAAGAGTTGGCCCAATATACGGATCAATCGTCCAATGCCTTCGCCCGCGCCGCCAAGAACTTCCTTGCCGGTGCCAAGTCGCTGGACGCAGGCAAGAGCTCCGCCACCGGTATGGCGGGCGCCTGGGTTCCCTCGTCCGCGCCGCATCCGGCATCGACATGTGGGGGCCTATTGCCGCCAGGGCGACAGCCGGTCTTGCCAAGGTGAAGGCATCAATCGCCGACTTCGCCAGCAGCGCCAAGAACAGGATGCAGATTGCCGCAGCCGAGATCGGAAACGCCATCTTGGACGGCCTTTCCCGCGCCGGCAGCAAGGTTCAGTCTGTCGTCGGCAATATCGCGTCCAGGCTACCGCAGCCGATTAAGAACGTCTGCTCGACCGCGCATACGTGGTTCTCCAATGTCGAGACCGCGGCGAAGTCAGTTTTCGACAAGTTGCCTGATTTCGCCAAGACTGGCATCGAGGGCGCGAAAAGCGCCGTCTCCGCCGGCATGTCCGCAGTCGGCAAAATCTGCTCTTCCGCAGCCAACGCATTTAAGAGTATCTCCATCGCTGTCGTCGGCGTGGGTGCCGGTGCCACCGTCATGCTTGGCAAGCTTGCCGTGACTGGCGGCTTTAATCGCGCCCTCAGCATCGAGGACGCACGCGCCAAGCTCAAGGGTCTCGGACACGATGCAGGCAGCATCGACGAAATCATGAACAACGCCCTGGCTTCGGTCAAAGGAACCGCCTACGGCCTGGGAGACGCGGCGACCACGGCATCCCAGCTCGTGGCATCAGGCGTCAAGCAGGGCGACCAGCTCACGAGCGTCCTCAAGACGGTCGGCGATTCCGCGCAGATCTCAGGTCGAGACTTCACGGAGATGGGCTCCATCTTCTCCAAGGTGGCTGCTTCAAATAAGCTCCAGGGCGAGCAGGTCAACCAGATTCTCGACTCGGGCATCCCCATCCTCCAGTTCCTCGCCAAGCACTACGGCATCACCGCCGAGGAAGCCCAGAAGATGGTGTCCTCCGGCAAGGTCGACTTCGAGAACTTCGCAGCCGCCATGCAGGAGAACCTTGGTGGCGCGGCACAGTCCGCCGGCACCACGTTCAAGGGCGCGATGGCTAACGTCAAGGCCGCGTTCAGCCGTCTTGGTGAGAAGGCCATGACCCCCGTCCTGAACGGCCTGCGCGACATCTTCAACGCCGCAATTCCGCTTGTGGACGCCGTCACGACCAAGCTGACCCCGGTATTCGAGCAGTGGGGAGACCTGGTCTCCAACACCATCGCGCCGATGGTCGTCGATGCCTTCGAGAAGATCACGTCCGTGCTCAACGGCGACAGCTTCTCGGGCTTTTCCAGCGGCATCATGGCGACAATCCCATTGGTCGGCTCCCTAGTCGCCGCCATGGGAGGCACCGGGCTTCTCGGCACCATCGGCGAGCTTCTCGTCAACATCCCCATGGTCGGCCCGGCCCTAAAAGGCCTCGTGGGGGATTCCGCGCTTCTCGGCAACGCGCTTAAGATGCTCGGAGGTCCCGTCGGTATCGTGCTGTCGCTCCTCGCCGGTCTGGTCATGATCAGCCCCCGGCTGCAGCAGGCGCTCGCGCAGGTCGCCGAGACGGTCGGCTCCGCGCTCATGGGCGCGGTGTCCACGCTCGCCCCTGTGCTTCAGGATATTTTCGACAAGTGCGCCAGCGCGGCATCTGAGATTTTTCCGGTGCTGGTCGAGTGCATGGGCCAGATTTTCGAGACCATCGGCACCGTGATCGCCCAGCTCGCCCCCGTGGCGGCCGAAATCCTACAGCCTTTGCTTGACTGCATCTCCCAGCTCATCGAGCCGCTGACCAGCATCCTGACGGTCATCCTACCTCCGCTCACGAGCCTGCTTGACGGTCTGATCATTTTGGTCGGCAGCGTCCTGTCGTTTGTCGGCCAGCTGGTCGCCGGAATCGAGTCGCTGCTGCTGCCCATCATCACGGCGGTCATTCAGGGCATCTCCGACCTGCTGACCAAGTGCAGCCCGTGGCTCGACCAGCTCGGCTCAACCTTTGAGACCGTCATGGACCTCATCGGCGACGCGCTCGAGGTGGTCGGTGCCGCGCTCAACCAATTCATGTCCGTTGCGGGCTTCGTAATCGAGCAGGTTGTTCAATTTTTGGTTGGAACGCTTGAGCCTGCCTTCGCGGCGATGGCCCCGTTTATCTCGGGAATCGTCTCGTCCGTCAATCAGGTGATCAGCTCGATTGCGCAAATCGTGCAGGGCATGGTCAATCTGGTCGCCGGGCTGATTTCCGGTAATTGGTCCCAGGTCTGGCAGAGCTGCCAGCAGATCGCCAGCGGCGCGGTCGGTGCGCTCGGCGGCATCCTGGGCGGAATCTACAACGCCGCGATGGCTGCGGTCTCGGGTGCCGGAACGTGGCTCTGGAATGCCGGCAGCCAGATCATCGCCGGTCTCTGGAACGGCATCTCGGGTGCCATCGGCGGCCTGTACAACAACATCAGGAATGCGCTCTCGGGCTTGGTCGACGAGGCGATGAGCGCACTCGGCATCCACTCGCCGTCGCGTGTCTTCCGCGACAAGGTCGGTAAGTTCATCCCGTCCGGCATCGGCGTCGGCATCAAACGTAACACCCCTGCGCTGCTCTCGGATGCCGACAAGATGACCGATGCCCTCGTGGACCGCGTGAGCGGCGCATCCGCGGCTGTTGACGTGGCTGCTGGTATGTCGCTCGCATCTGGCGCAAACGGCGCTCAGGGGGCAGCTGGTGGCTCTGGTGGGCTGTCTGTCGAGGACATTGTCTACGCAATCGTCACCGCGCTCGGCAAGATCGGTGCGCTCAAGCTCGATGTCGACCTCAAGACACTCGCCATGCTGCTCACACCGTCCATCGACTCGGAACTCGGCAAGCGTGCCGACATGGAGGTCTAAATGGCTGATTCTAGGCTGGGTATCTACTCGCGCAACAAGATGTTCGTCGATGACGGCACGGTCACCGTGAACGGCGTCAGACTCGGCGATATGGGCTGGTACCTGACCTCAGCGCCGGAGGTCGATGCTATCTCGTTCGATACATCCTACACGTCCGTCACCGGTGCCCATGGCTCCCGTGACCTTTCGCTGACGGACGGCAGCGGTCTGGCCTATGCCGGCAGGCGCACGGTGACGCTCCACCTGCGCACGGTCGGCACGTGGCAGGAGGCGGTCAAGTCCAAGGTCGCGCTCGGCTCCATCATGGGCCGCGATGCCCGTATCACGTGGAGGGCGCTTCCCGGCGATTTCGTCGGCAGGCTCGAATCGTCCAACCCCAGCGAGGTCTGGCAGGGCGGTGTTTTCGCCTATTACGAAATCGACCTGACGATGAGTGCCATGCCCATGCTGTACGGCAGGAAAACGGCGGTGAGCGGCACTAAATTGACCGTGAGCGGCAATTGCCGGGTGTTCCCGACATTCACCGTCAAGCTCAGGGCCGAGAAGAAGCTGAAGATCTCCCGCGCGGACGGCGTGTTCATCGAGGTCGATGCCGAGAGGAACTTTGCCGCCGGTGCCACCGCCGTCATCGAGACCTCGCCGACCAAATCGCGCGGCGCGTACATCAATGGCGTCTTGACCTGCCCGACACTCACATCGGATTTCTTCGACCTGCCAGTAGGGGACTCGACCATCACAGTGGTCGGTGCAAGCAGTATCACGACATCATTTGAGCCGCTCTGGCTCATCCCCTAGGAGACGGTCAGATGTCCAAGAGATTCATCCATTTCAACCGCTTCGGCGCGTACCTCGGCGAGCTCACGCCGATGCAGGCCACGCGCACGCGCAATGTCGACCAGTGCGGCGTGGACAAGGTCGAACTGGTCTTGTTGGACAACGGCGTCGACAAGTACGACCGCATCGTGTTCTGCGACTCCATGGGGCGCACGTGCGAATGGATCGTCATGTCCTCGCGCGAGTCGAGGGCGAAGAGCATACCTATCTGCACCGTCAACTGCTACGGCTCCATGCAGGAGCTATCGCGACACTTCATGCCGACGCTACGCCGCGGCTCCAAAGACACGCCCGCGCAGGCGATTGCAAAAGCGCTGGAAGGCACCAGATGGTCGGTAGGCCAGTGCGACGAGGGCAGCGGCGAATACAGCGTCTACCACCAGTCCTCGCTGGCTTCCGTCAAGGATATAGCCGAAGCCTACAAGATGGAGGTCGAACCGGTAATCCAGCTTTCAGCTGACGGTAACTCCATCGCCAAGCGCTCGGTCCGTCTGGTCAAGCGTCTCGGTCGTGCCAGCACTGCGCTTCGTCTCGACTACGGTAGCGGTCTGTCCGGTATCGACCGAGTGCTGTCCGCCGATGACGTGGTGACGCGCCTGTACTGCTACGGCAAGGGCGTGCAGACCACCGATGACGACGGCAACGAGACGGGCGGGTATTCGCGCAAAATCACCTTCGCTGACATTAATGGTGGCAAGGAATATATCCAAGATGATTCACTGCTCGAGGTCTGGGGCGTGCCCGGTCCCGACGGGTCGCTCATGCACACCGAGGGCATTTTCGAGGACGGAGACTGCGAAGACAAGGCGACACTTCTCGCCGAGGGCAGAGCGGCGCTAGCCGAGCGCTCAAAGCCCATCGTGAGCTACGAGGGCACGGTCGAGGCTCTCGGTCGCGCTGGATTCGATGCCAACGCCTGCGACCTCGGAGACAACCTCCAGATGGTCGATACGACATTTCCCAAGCCGCTGCGCCTGAGCGGTCGTGTGCTTGAGATTGTGGAAGACCTGCTCGGTGATGGCTCGCCGTCCAGCGTGAAGGTCGGTAACGTCATCGAGGGCATCGTCAAGCGCTCCGAACACGTTCAGCAGACTATCGACCGACTGACTAGCAGTGCCGGCAGCTGGGACAGCGCCGCCACGCTCGGCAGTGCCTACCTCAATGGGCTTATCGATGGCCTTAACAAGGTGATGAACGAGACCGGCGGCTATACCTATATCAAGCCCGGCAAGGGCCTGTTCGTCTACGATAAGCCGGAAGACGCCAATCCGACCATGTGCATCCAGATCGGCGGTGGCTACTTCCGCATCGCCGACGGCAAAAATTCTGACGGTACGTGGAACTTCCGCACGCTCGGCAACGGGCACGGTTTGGTGGCCGATGCGATCGTCTCAGGCACCATCAGCGCCAATCTCATCAAGGCCGGAACAATCCAGGATAAGTCGGGCAAGAACTACTGGAATCTCGATGCCAGCGAGTTCCACCTCGGCCCAGGAGCCAAGCTCGACGGCAAGGACATCGCTGTCGCCGATGCCGTCATCGCGTCTGTCGATGTCGAGTACGCGCAAGGTGTCTCGCGCACCGAAGCACCGAAAACCGGATGGCAGACCACGGCGCCGCAATGGGTTTCCGGCAAGTACATCTGGACGCGCACCAAGACCACCATGCAGTCCGGAGACATCGAATACAGCGAGCCCGTGTGCATCAGCGGCAGGGACGGCACCGACGGCGCGAAGGGTGACAAGGGCTCCACCGGCACCGGCGTGAAGGGCATCGTCGAACAGTACTACCTGTCTACGAGCTCCACGGCGCAGTCCGGCGGCAGCTGGTCGGAGGCTCAGCCCGCGTGGAGTAAGGGCAAGTACATCTGGACGAGGAGCAAGGTCACGTGGACGGACGGTTCGGTCACCTACACCGCGCCGTGCCTCGCCAAGGCCATCAACGGCTCCAACCAGATGGCTGGCAGCGCTATCGTTTCGCGCGTGAAGCTCTACGCCAAGAATCAATCGGACAGCGTGCCGCCGCTGAACATGCAGAATCCCGAGTTGGGATGGTCGGAGGAAATCCCGCAATGGTCGAACGGATACTTTATCTGGGAGATGGACCGCATCACCTACGGTGACGGCTCGGTCAATCATTCTTCGCCTGTCCTCGTGGCTGCATTGAACAAGGCGAACCAGAGCGCCTACGACCTCAACCAGTCCCTTAACGACCTCGACACCACGGTCAACGACCTCGCCACAGACGGCGTGGTCACCGAAGCGGAGAAGGCTGCGGTCAAGAAAATCCAGCAGACCATCGACAAGGAGAAGGATGAGCTGACAACGCAGTTCAACAGCCTGAAGTCCAACAAGTCGTTGAATCAATATTTTCTCGCCAACGTCCTAGCTCCATCGTACGATTCTGCTTTCGGTACGGGCGGCTCATATGGCTCGCTCAACACCGCCATCTCGGACGTGCTCAAATGCACTACGAAAGAGGCGCTGGACAGCGCCATGTCTACCTATAAGTCCTGCTACAACACGCACTCAAGTAACGTCAACACATATACCGCCGCAGCACGTCAGGCGCAGCATGCAATTGAGCAGCAGGATGCCAAGTCTATGGCGCAGGGTCTGCTCGACAACTACGACGATGATTTGGACCAGCTCAAGATTTTCAACCGTCTGACCAACAACGGCACCGAGCAGGGCATCTACATGCAGGACAACAAGCTGTACATGAACGCCAGCTACCTTGCCGCAGGCATCATTGCAGACGTGACCAACACGAACAGCTGGAACCTCAAGACCGGCTACTTTAAGACCACTCGCGGCACTATCGGTGGATTCACCATCGACAAGTACGACATCTCCAACAACAGGTTGTCGCTTCAGGATGACGGACCCCATTTTATCTATGACAGCAAAGACATTGGCTTTATCGGCAGCAACCATCTCACCAAATATCCGAATGTCTACGGACTTAACTTCAATCTGAAGGAGTCAGGCGGCTACATGTCTTGGGCTGCGTTGAAGAACGCAGACGATCCGTACTACGCAATGAAGCTGACGTATGCGAACAAGCCAAACATCGGTTTCACGGCGTATGCACTCAACGCCGGATGTGATCTGGACATGCACAATTGGTCGATTAAAAACATCGGCAACGGATGTACTAATACGCTTCGATTTTCCGTTATCACAAACGCTAACAAGGACGGAAGCTTCACATTCTCAAACGGATGCAGCATGAAGTTCGAGGGCGGTTTGCTTACGCACTTTGTATGGGCTGAGAACAACTATTCGTAGAAAAGAGAAGAGATTGAAATGAAAGACATGAAGTACGTAATTGAAACGGGTGTTCCTACGGCAGGGACTGGAGAGCCCGTTGAAATCCAGGGGACCAGCACGACTTTGGCGCGTGATGTCAAGCGCATCGATTCCAAAATGAATCTGCTGTTGAAAGCCCTTGGAGTAAGCACCGCAAGCCTGGAGGAAGATACCGATGAAGCTAACTAATGAGAAGATCGCGTCCATGTGCCGAGACCTCGACAACGGCGTGCTGGATAACGTCGGTATCGTGGGCTACACGGCGGCGCGAAACTACCGCACGTTGCATGATGTTGCTGAGCCATTTTTCTCTCAGCGCAACAAGCTGATTGTGGAATACGGCGATGAGCAGTATGACGATGACGGGAATATCAACGACTACGTGGTCGACCCCAAATCCCCCAAGTTCGCCGAGTTCGCCGCCAAGTATCAGGAGCTTGCCGACATCGAGTGCGAGGTCGAGATTCTTACCCTGCCAGAGGAAAAAGCAATTGACGCCATCAGCGGCACCCAGCTGCTCCAGCTCGATTGGATGTTCGAGCGAGACTAACCCGGCGGGGGACAGATGTCCGATTATTGACCACAGCTAGCAACTAAGGGGGTCAAGATGGCTCTAGACAACTTCCGCCGCATCACCATCGATGTGGACACGGCAAATGACTACATCCCGCCAGTGATGCTTTCCGGCGGCGATTCAAACGGTCGCACGCTTCTGGTCAAGCTGACAGACAACGGCAAGGCGGTCACGTCTGCCGCCGGCATCACGGCGAAGCTGGCGTACGCCGATGGGTGCGGCAACAGCGGCTACAAGACGATGACCTCGGTCAGCGGGTACGAGACCGCCGCCTGGGAGTGTGCGGCACCCGGCAGCGTGCTCAAGACGGATTCAGCGCATCTGTGTGTCCAGTTCTGGCAGGGCTCCGATGTGGTCTGCACGCGCGTCTTCCATGCTTCCGTTGACCGAAATCTCGTATCGCTCGAATCCGGCACGACCAGCGGCGATGCGGTCAAGGAGCTTTACGACACGATCGCGAACCTCAATCAGGTCATTAACCGCGCCAACGCATCAGCGAACAAGGCTGATTCGTCCGCCGCTTCGGCAGACGCCAACGCCGACGCCGCCAACAAGGCGGCAAGCGCAGCCACCGCCGCAGCCAAGCAGGCGAACGCCGCCGCAGCCGCGACCAAGCCCTACTACATGCAGGCCGCGGAGCCAGCGCGCGACAAGCGTGTCGACGGGATGCTCTGGATGCAGACCAACGAGGGCACGCACAAGATTACGTCGTTCAAGCGTTGGGACACTGGCCTGCCCGGCACGGCGCTGTGGCCCGGCGCCACGACATTCCCCTCCGATAGCACGTATCCCGACGAAAAAGGCGCTTGGACGCCGTTCACCATCTAAAGAAAGGACACCACAATGGCAAATCTCGTAACCTTCGCCAAGAAGCTCTGGAAGGACAAGGTCGGCGGCAATACCCCCATCACCGCCGCCGAACTGAACCGCATGGAGGGCGGTATTAACGACTGTGCCACCCAAATCAACAAGCTCGGGGATTCCGTATCCCTACACAGAACCGCTTTAATCAATGACAGAATCAGATTTGAGTGGAAGACAAAAGACGGCAACAATGGGCTACATGTTTATGTCGACAAAACGCTTGTCGCATTCATCCGACAGAATACTGGCCTATAGCATTCCGTATTCCAGACTTCCGACGGCATTGCAGCGGAAGTGGAACTTAATAGCCAAAATTTGCCAACCCTCGGTTTTCGATGCGGAGCAACCAGGATTACGGTGAACTTCTTAAATGACAGGATTCTCGTCTTTAACGAGACCGAGAGTAAACATGTCGCCGTATTTAAAAAGGACGAATAGCATTCCGTATCCCTGCTTTCCCATGACATGTCAAGAGAAAACGGTACGGTCAGCATCGCATTCAGCTCTGCCACCCGCGCGGTCGCTCTCGTAATGATGGATTCCAACGGCAAAGGGAGGGCGTGCCTATATTTCGTCTCGGGAATATCGAAATCCGCGATATTGCTCGCAGGGAACAGCAACGAGCCGTCATGGAGCGATGACGGGGCAACCATCACCCTCAATTCGACCGATTGGAACAACGTTACCGTTATTTCTGCTGGAGAGCCGACCATCTCGTTTGCTTAGTTTTCCGTATCCCCGTTTAAAACGTTTGCTACAAATGACAAAAGCAGCGTGACGCTGTCGTTTGAATCCGCCAACCATTCGACAGCGTTTCTGATTATCGACAATAACGGCAACCCGAGCGCCATTTTCCTGAATTGCATAACCTCGACGAGTGAGATTCTTGCAGGTCAGAGTCTTAACATCACATTCCAGAACAAAACGACGGCCGTGATAAAAACCCCAAACTGGTCTTTCGGAGTGGTCATGACGCCGATGGGCTATGACTGCTCCATTTCGGTTGCATAGCATTCCGTATCCAAGCTATATGCCACAGAAGTTACGGACATGGATAACCCACCGAATTGCATAATGTTTGCAACGACTGTCAACCCAAAAGGACTTCCCAGCGATTTTGGAAGCAATGCGGCGCTAGTTATACAGCAGAACCCCGGAGTGACATACTCTGCGCAGTTCGCCTTCTCGTTCGGTGGAAAAGTCGCGATGCGAATGCGACGCAACTCAACGAGTTGGGATAACTGGAAGTATCTAACACCGCAGTAGCATTCCGTATCCTCGATGGTCACAAAAGGTGACGCAGAGGTAATTCAGCTCAGTTGGGAAAACCTAGACGGAGAGAACTACCTTTGCGTCCGCGTCAACTACGTACTGGCTGTAAAAATCAAGGCGAACGTGTAAGAGCATTCCGTATCCCAGCGCCTGTCTATAAACATAAGCCAAGGCGAAAGCAAGATTTCGCTGAATGATTTGACAGAAACCGGACTATACACGGCCTTCAACCCAGATAACGCCCCGTCAGAGATCAAAGGCGCGTGGATAACCGTCATCAACGTCATCATAGCCAATAACGTTAAATACAGGTCACAGATTCTCTGGAGCAACAACGCATCCTACGGCATTTACCTGCGCAACTGCACAAACGGCTCATGGGATGATTGGGTGAAATCGTAGAGCGCGGGATGCTTCTATTTTGGCGCTGTAATATGCCAGATTACCTTTTCTTCCGCATCGTTATACAGGTAGATGCCATCCATCTGAACGCAGAGCGCATAGTCTGATGTCGCGGTTTGCACCGCGACCTGAATAGGCTGAGGTTTGGCGAGCGACATATTACCGCCGACTCTGGCACGTACCGCCTCATTGCAGATCGTTGTGCTTTGGGATACGGAATGCTATTCTACAAACCTGCATACATAGTTCTTCTTTTCGTTTGAATCCCAGATTCCGATGCCGCTCTTTTTGTCAAACCAGACAGACATCGGCGTGCCCGCAATCGAGAGCTGTAGCACTCCGTCATCGGCGGTGTACGAGACTCGGAAGACCGTTCCTTCCTGCGCGAACTGAACACGGGATACGGAATGCTACTTAGTCCACAGTGTTTTGATATTGCCTGTAGTTCCGTACTGTAATTGGATGCCTTTTGCTTTCGATATGATGACGTAAAGCGATTTGCCGTCCTTTAAACAGAATTGCATTTGGATATAAGTGTCCTCGCCTGACCCCCACGAGCCGTAGGTAATGGCGGTAACGTCTCCCCAGAAGCTCGGAACTTGGGATACGGAATACTACTTGGTGGTGTCAAAGCTACACGTGTAGTTCAGGTGCTCTGAAGAGTCCCAGATTCCAATGCCCTTATTCTTGTTGAACCACACATAAAAAGGTGTGCCCAGAACACCAATCTGTAATCCGCCGTCCTCAGTGTATGAGATGTTTAGCTTTGTGTCGGATTCAATGAAATTGATACGGGATACGGAATGCTATCTCGTCTTGACATAGGTGCCGATTCGTTCCTTCGTCACCTCGTCATACAAGACAATCTCGCTGGCATAGCAATTCAGCGACACGCATTGCCCAATACCGTTTTTGACGGTGATGATAATCTCTCTGCCACTGGTGAGACTGACCGTACACTCGGTTGTACTACCGTCCGAGTCGAGCTGGCATACGGAATCACCACTCCATAGCTGCCGTGTATGAATCGCTCGCCCTAGCAACGACCGTCCTGAAACTTTGCAGGTAGTGCGACATGGCGGTATTGACCGTGGAATGCCCCAACGCCACGGCTATGTCCTCGATGGCGGCACCATGCTCCAGCGATATGGTCGCCCAGCTGTGGCGCAGGCATGTCATCGGTACGTGGGGCAGGTCGAATCGCTTGCAGAACGCGCGGAACTTGCGGGCCACGGCGTTGGGGTCAAGCAGGCATAGGCGACCAGACCTGCGGGCACCTCGTATCGCTCGCAGGCGCTCAAGCGCGAATCGCGGCAGCTTGAGCTTACGGTCAGACAGCTTGGTCTTGCATCCCGTCTCCACGACCTCTCCGCCTACGACATGTAGTCCGCGCTGTACGTGAACCCATCCGCTACGCCAGTCCACATCCTCGATTCTCACGGCGCACGCCTCGCACCTGCGCAGCCCGAGCGCGGCACCGAGCAGGACTGCGGCCTCGAAGGGCTGTCCCACGATGGCCTTGAGCGTGGTGCGCTCCTGCTCGGCAGTGAGCGTCGGTCGGCGCACCGTGGGCTTTTTGGGCAACTCGACCCCTTGCGTCACGTCCCAGATTCGCAGCTGGTGGCGGCGCAATACCCAGCGGTATATCTGCCTAAAGGTCTTGTAGGCCTTTTCAGCCGCGCCGGGGAGCGTGAACGAATCGACCCAATCTTGAACCTCTTCAAAGCTGATCGTCTCAATCTCGCGCTTGCCCCACTGCGGCATCAGGTGGCAGCGGATGGCGCTACGGTAGCCCTCCAACGTGGTCGCCCGCAGACGCTTGCCCTTGTCGCTCATGTACTCGGTGACGGCATCGGAAAACAGCATTTTTGACAGTCCAATCTCTAAAAAATCCCAGACGTTTTGCATGGTAGCCCTCCGCATTTCGTCTGGGATTTTTGGCTTTAAAGCGCGGGGGACGGCGGCTTGATACTGCCGTGGAATGGAGGTGATGCGATGGACGCAGTAATCATCAACTCGGCCCTGTCGTGGTGCGTTGCCGCCCTTTTGGGGGCCGTTCTGGTGGCGCTGAAGCGGCTCTATAGCCTAATCCTTGCCAATCAGGAGGGCACTAAGACTCTGCTCCGCAGCAGGCTCTACGACATTCACGAGCGCACGGTCGAGAAGGGTTATTGCCCTGATGAGCGTAAACGCGAGACGGAACAGGTGTACACGGCGTACCACGCGCTCGGCGGCAACGGGGTTGGCACGAAGTACTACCAAGAAATCCTAAATGCGCCAGTGTGCGCGGAAAGGGGGTAGCCAGATGACTACCGAAGATATTGTTCGCAAGCTGACCAGCCGCAAGTTCTGGCTTTGCGCTGCCGCTTTCCTCGGCAGTGTGGCGGCTAGCATCGCAGGCATCACTACAAGTAACGAGACTGTAGCCATCATCGGCACGGTCTGTGGAGTGGTGAGTGCCGCGATCTATGCGGCAGCTGAGCAAGCGGTCGATGCAGCCCGCCTGAAGGCAGGTGGAGCGAATGACCGAGACTGAGACTGAGCCTAAGCGCAAGCTGCCGCTCCGTAGCGTCTTTGCCGTCATCCTCGCCCTTGTGGCAGCGCTTGCCGCTCCACTCAGCGCGGAAGCCTACCAGAGCCAAGATGCCTACGTGAGCAATGGACACGGCTACCTCAACGCCCAGTATCTTGTTATCCACGAGACGGCGAACCCCGGTGCATCCGCGTGGAATCATGTGCTGTATTGGCGCGGCAATGATACATATGCCGTCCATCATGTGATGGAACTTGACGGTTCCACCGTGTACAACACCGTGCCCGAGAACCGCTTGTGCTGGCACGTTGGCAATGGAAACTACGCCACGGTCGGCATCGAGCTGGCGCACGCCACCAATGCTTCTGACTTTTCCAAGCAGTGGAACGAAGCTGTGAAGTGGGCTGGCGATGAACTCCGCTCCCGTGGCTGGGATACGTCCCGCCTTTTGAGCCACTACGAGGCGGCTCAGCGCTGGGGCGGCTCCGATCATACCGACCCTAACGGATACTTCCGTCAGTACGGCAAGACGTGGTACGAGTTCAAGCAAGCGGTCGCTAGCTACTTGGGCAGCGGCTACATCGCGCCGACCGCGCCGACCGACGCCAACGGCGGCACGTATCAGCCCTCCACTTCTGCTACTCGCACGAGTTTCCCGAAGTCCACGGGTAAGAGCGTAAATATCCACTATGCCTTGCACAATCGCTACGGCGCGTGGAATGATGCCGTTACCAACTTCAATGACAGCAACTCCGAGGGCTTTGCTGGCATGCCTTACAGCTCCCACGACATGCTTATCGCATGGGTGGATAGCGGCACCCTTCGCTACCGTGTCCACACCAAGGAGAGTGGATGGCTCGACTGGGTGCAGACCGCCAACTACAACGATTTCGTAAATGGCATGGCAGGCATCTGGGGCCAGACGATTGACGGCGTGCAGATGTACTACATCACCCCGTCTGGCGAGTACAAGCAGGTCTACTACCGTGCTCAGGACGTTGCACACGCAAACTGGCACGATGAGGTCTGCGATGACGGCTCCACCTATGGCGGCGATGACTACGCTGGTATCTACGGTTACGCGCTTGATCGTCTCCAGTGCTACGTGTCTGACGGTACGCGCCGATGATGGGTTTGGTAATCGCCTTTATCCTCGGCTCCACCTTCGGTAGCCTGATGTTCTTCTTGGCGCTGTGCATCGTCGGTGCTTTCCGAGACGATTAAAATAAAGGCGCAATACAAACCTCGTTTGAGGTTATTAGCCCCCGTCTCCTATCACTGGGAAACGGGGGCTATTTTTGTCTACGGGTCTATCCGCGTCCTAACTCAGTCCATAAGTTCTGAAATATGCACTACTATGGAGACCTATGGAAACGTATAACTGCACTATGGAGCGCTATGGAGACCTATAGAACACTTATCTACTACTTCGCCGAGGACTAAGGACGCGCAGCGCGCATGGCAGGCTCCCGGACATATCGCACGAAGGTGCTCGTGCTCGACAAGACCAAGCTCAAAGAGACCGATCTGATTCTGACGATGCTTGACGAGCGGGGTCGTCAGGTTCGTGCCGTGGCAAAGGGGGCCCGCAAACCCGGTGGGCGCTTGGCGGCGCGCTGCGAATTATTCTGTACCGTCGATATGCTGCTCGCACATGGACGCTCGCTCGACGTTGTTTCTCAGGCCGAGCTTTTGGAAGCGCCGGTTGGCGCCGCGCCCGATTACGAGACGACCTGCGCCGCAAGCGCGATTGCCGAGGTCGCGCGCGTGTGCTCATTCGAGGACGCCGAGGACCCGTTTACCTTTGCCATCACGCAGCGGGCGCTCACGCTTGTCGGCTGTGGGCTCGACTCGGCACATATGGACCTGCTCGTGGCGGCCTTTGTCTTTAAACTTCTGTCGCACGTGGGCTATCGACCCGTTTTTTCGGCCTGCGTGCTGTGCGGAGACCCCATGCTGTCGTACTTTTCGCCCCAGGCGGGCGGGCTCATGTGCGGTTCGTGCGCGTCGAGCGTTCCGGGTGCCGAGCTGGTTTCGACCGGTGAGGTCGAGTGGCTGCGCGCCCTCATGTCCATGACCTTCGATGCACTCATGGTCGAGCGAATCGACCCGCATACGGCGGCGTTCTTGCTCGGGCTTTCGCATGTGTGGGCTGCGACGCACACCGACCAGCGCCTCCGTGCGATGGAATTCATGTTGGGTCGGTGATGATGCGCATGGGCGGTCTGCTTGTGGTAACATACCGACCTGTTGGTACCTCGACCTTGGATGCTCGCTCCACCGACGGCTTCCCAGTCCGAGGCGAATAGTGTCGCCCGCGGGCGACAAGAAACGAAAGGTGAAACAATGACTGTTTCCAAAGAGCGCAAGGCTGAGCTGACTGCCCAGTTCGGTAACACCCCGGTCGACACCGGCAACCCCAAGGTTCAGGTCGCCATCCTGTCCGAGCGCATCAAGGAGCTGACCGAGCACATGAAGTCCCACCAGAAGGACTTCCACACCCGTCGTGGCCTGCTCATGCTCGTCGGCCGTCGTCGTCGTCTTCTCTCCTACATCAAGAAGAACGACATCGTCGAGTACCGTGAGCTCATCAAGGCTCTGGGCATCCGCGACAACATCCAGTAAGGATTTGTACATGCTAAGAGCGTCCTGCGCAGCGGGGCGCTCTTTTTGTGTAAGGGCGCGAACAATCACGCTCTGAAGCGTGGCGGGGGCAGGGGGCCCGCGTCACATGAGAAGCCCACAGGCAAGGGGCCTGTGGGGTAAAGGAGAACAATGACACTCGTATCCAAGACCTTTGAGCTGTACGGCAAGACCTACACCTTTGAGTCCGGCGAGCTTGCCAAGCAGGCCACCGGCGCCTGCCTGGTCAAGCAGGGCGACACCACGATGCTCGACACCGTGGTTGTCTCCAAGGAGCGCAAGAACTACGACTTCTTCCCGCTGACCGTCGACTTCAACGAGAAGATGTACGCAGCCGGCCGCATCCCGGGTGGTTACCTCAAGCGTGAGGGCCGTCCCAGCGAGAAGGCCACGCTCACCGCGCGCATGATTGACCGTCCGATTCGCCCGAGCTTCCCGGACGGCTTCCGCAACGAGGTGCACATTGTCGCCACCTCGCTCGTCGCCGACCAGGTCAACCCCTTCGACGTCATCAACGTCATGGGTGCCTCCCTGGCCATGACGCTCGGCGGCGTGCCCTTCGAGGGTCCGCTTGCCTGCGTGCGCATCGGCCGCAACGTGGAGACCGGCGAGTTTATCGTCAACCCCACCTATGAGGAGCGCGAGAACTCCGATCTGGACCTGGAGCTGGGTGGCTCCGCCGACTTCATCTCGATGGTCGAGGCCGGCGCCGAGGAGATCTCCGAGGACGACATGCTCGCCGCCATGAAGTTTGGCCAGGAGGCCCTTGCTGCCTTCTGCCAGGCTCAGGACGAGTTTGTCGCCGAGTGGGAGCAGGTCAACGGCGCCATCGTCAAGAAGGAGTACCCGCTCGACCAGCCCGTCGAGGAGGTCCAGGAGCGCATCTTCGCCCACTACGACGAGATGGCAGCCGCCCTTCGCGACGCCGACAAGCTCTCCCGTATCGGTAAGGTCGAGGCTCTGAAGGAGTCCATCCGTGCCGAGTTCACCGAGGAGGAGCAGTCCGCTTGGGAGCGCGAGATTCCCGTGGCGCTCAAGAAGCTCGAGAAGAAGGCTATGCGTACCATGGTCGTCGAGACCGGCGAGCGCGTCGACGGCCGTGCCGCCGATGAGATTCGCCCCATCATGGTGAAGGATAACTACCTGCCGCTCGTTCACGGCTCCGGTCTGTTCCAGCGTGGCCAGACCCAGGTGCTTTCCGTCCTGTCGCTCGGTATGCTCAACGAGGGCCAGCGTCTGGATACCATCGAGCCCACCGAGGGCAAGCGCTACATGCACCACTACAACTTCCCGCCGTTCTGCACCGGCGAGACCGGCCGCATGGGCAGCCCCAAGCGCCGCGAGATCGGCCACGGCAACCTGGCTGAGCGCGCTTTGCTTCCGGTGCTCCCCGACGAGAACGAGTTCCCCTACGCCATCCGCGTCGTCTCCGAGGTCATGGAGTCCAACGGCTCCTCTTCGATGGCTTCGACCTGCGGCTCCACGCTCGCCCTTATGGACGGCGGCGTGCCCATTAAGCGCCCGGTCTCCGGTATCGCCATGGGCCTGATCCAGGAGGAGGGCAAGACCGTGGTCCTGTCCGACATCCAGGGTCTCGAGGACTTCCTTGGCGACATGGACTTTAAGGTCACCGGCACCACCGAGGGCATTACCGCTCTGCAGATGGACAACAAGGCCACTGGTCTTACCTTTGACATCTTGGCCCGCGCCCTGCAGCAGGCCAAGGAGGGTCGCGCCTTCATCCTGCAGAAGATGCTCGATGTGATCCCCGAGCCGCGCCACACCACGCGCAGCACCGCTCCGCGTATCGTCTCCATCCAGGTTCCGACTGACAAGATTCGCGACGTCATCGGTTCCGGCGGTAAGGTCATCCGCGGCATCCAGGACGAGACCGGCGCTTCGGTCGACATCCAGGAGGACGGCACCGTCTTTGTCGGCGGCACCGGCGAGTCCGTCGATCAGGCTGTCGAGCGTATCAAGCTCATCATCAAGGTTCCCGAGCCGGGCGAGGAGTACACCGGTCGTGTGGTCTCCATCCAGCCCTTCGGCGCCTTCGTCAACCTGCTGCCCGGCAAGGACGGCCTGCTGCACATCTCCCGCGTCGCCAAGGGCCGCGTGGAGAAGGTCGAGGATGTCCTTAACGTGGGCGACGAGGTCAAGGTCGTCGTCATTGAGGTCGACGATCGCGGCAAGATCTCGCTCGATCGTCTTGACAAGCCCGAGGCTCCGGCTCGCGCCGAGGGTACCTCCGAGGGCGACGGCGAGCACTTCCAGCGTCGTGAGCGTCCGCGTCGCGAGCGCTCCGAGCGCAGCGACCGTCCGCGCCGTCCCGGCGACAACGGAGGCCGCAAGCCCCGCCGTCACCACGACGCCGAGTAACAGCCGTACATAAGCAGCACCGCAAGGGCGACTCCGGACAGGGGTCGCCCTTTTGCTTGCGCCCGGGAGGGCCGCATATGAAATTTCCTGCTCTACAGTCCTGCGCAAGACGGAAAGCACATTAAGTGCTTTCCTTTGCGTGCGGAACTCGCGATAAACTTCATATGCGGCCCTCCCGGGCGCAAGCAAAAGGACTGGTTAGTGCCGCTCGCAATTTAGTTAGACAGTCTATTCAGTAGTCAGATTTCGGATTTGTAGATAGACGCTGCAGCATTTCCCCAGATAAAATCGACCAAAATTAACCTGTCCCTTATTGGCCGGTTTCCCGTGGGGCGGGCACTGATGAAGTTTATCGCGAGTTCCGCACGAACAGGAGGCCACTTAATGTGGCCTCCGTCGTGAGCAGGACTGTAGAGCAGGAAACTTCATCAGTGCCCGCCCCACGGGAAACCGGCGGGATAGACCAGTTCAGATGGGGCTTTGATGCATGGGTGGTCTGTTGTTGTGCAAATGGGTATCATACTGTAGTTATTGCATCGACTCTGCGATGCATGTTTGTACGTTCCCGACGGTCGGTTTGCCAGAAGCGCCCCGTCGGTTGTTCCAGACCCGTTTCGAAGAAAGGAAACCACACTAACCTATGGCAGCTAAAAAATCATCTCCCTTGAAGATCATCCCGCTCGGCGGCCTTGATGGCATCGGCAAGAACATGACGGTCTTCGAGTGCGGCGACGACATGGTGCTCGTCGACGCCGGTCTTATGTTCCCGGATGACTCCCAGCCCGGTATCGACCTGGTGCTTCCCGACTACACCTATGTTCTGGAGAACGAGGAGAAGCTCCGCGGTATCATCGTTACTCACGGCCACGAGGACCACACCGGTTCGCTTCCGTACCTGCTGCAGGACCTCAACAACAAGGTGCCCATCTTCTCGAGCAAGCTGACGCTTGGCTTTATCGAGGGCAAGCTTTCTGAGTTCCGCATCCGCGCACCCAAGTTCCGCGAGGTCAAGAGCGGCAGCCATGTCAACCTCGGCGGCATCTCGCTCGACTTCTTCTCGATGACGCACTCCATCCCCGGCGCTCTGGGCGTGTTCATCCGCACCAATCAGGGCACCGTTATGCACACCGGCGACTTTAAGCTCGACCAGACGCCCATCGATGGCGTTACGCCCGACTATGCCGCTATCAGCCGCTTTGCCAAGCAGGGCATCGACCTGCTGCTTTCCGACTCCACCAATGCCACGGTTCCCGGCTTTACCAAGTCCGAGGCCGAGGTTGGTCCCAACCTGTTGCACGCCATCAAGAACGCCCCGGGTCGCGTGTTCGTCGCGTCGTTCTCGAGCCACATCCATCGTCTGCAGCAGATCTGCGATGCCGCCCGCAAGTGCGGCCGTAAGGTCGTTGTGACCGGTCGCTCCATGCTCACGAACACCCGCGTGGCGCGTGAGCTGGGCTACCTCAACATCGATGACGCCGATATCATCGATGCCTTCGATATCGATAACCTGCCCGACGATAAGATTGTCGTCATGTGCACCGGTTCGCAGGGCGAGCCGCTGTCGGCCCTGTCCCGCATGGCCAATGGCGAGCACAAGACGCTCTCCATCCACGAGGGCGATACCGTTATCCTTTCGGCAACTCCTGTTCCTGGCAACGAGAAGGCCGTCCAGCAGGTCGTCAACAGCCTGGCCAAGCTCGGCTGCGACGTGTGGGATAAGAACCGCGCTCTCGTCCACGTCTCGGGTCACGGTAGCCAGGAGGAGCTCAAGCTCCTGATGGCCATGGCCAAGCCCACGTACTTTATGCCGGTTCACGGTGAGGCCGTGCATCTGCGCGCCCATGCGCAGCTGGCCCGCAAGATGGGCATCAAGGACGATCATATCTTTATCCTCGATAACGGCGACACGCTCGAGATGCGCGGTGGTATCGTCAAGCGCGGTACGCCCGTCGAGTCCGGTGTCGTTTACGTCGACGGCCTGCGTATCGGCGATACCGACCCCATCGTCCTGCGCGATCGCCAGAAGCTCGCCAACGACGGTATGGTCACGGCCGTTGCCATCGTCTCCCTCAAACACAAGAAGATCGAGGCCATCGAGTTCTCGGGCCGCGGCGTCTCGTTTGCCATCGACGACCAGTTCTCCGAGGATGCCTCCGCGTCCATTATGAAGACGATCGAGAAGGGTAAGTTTAGCTTTACCAGCAGCGGTTCCGATGCCATTCGCAAGGCCGTGCGCGATTCGCTCTCTAACTTTATCTGGAGCCGTACGCGCACCCGTCCGATGATCATCCCGGTCGTCATGGAGGTTTAGTTTGGCGCGCGGATCTGCACAAAACGCCAAAGGCAATAAGGCCAATAACCAACCGGCATCTGCTAAGGGTGCCGGTTCCCATCTGCGTGCCAATAAGGGCCACGAGTCCGAGTTTGATGAGTTTGAGCCCCTGGTCGAGCCTTCGGCCAATCGCGATATCGCCGGTGTGGTCATCGCCGTTTTGGCGATCGCGTCCTTCATTGCCGTGATCTCTCCGGCAACAGCGCCCGTGACGGCTGCGGTTGCCGGTTTCTACCACCTGGGCTTTGGTCTGGGCGCCTACGTGCTGCCGATCGTCATCTTGCTGTTTGCCGCCACGCTCTTTTTGGGTGAGGACTCGCCGCTCAACGTGCGCTCTGTTGCGGGCGGCGCCTTGGTCTTTATCGCCGTCGTCTCCATTCTTTCGCTGATGGTGCCGGGCACGAGCGATTCGTGCGACCTTATGTTTACGCCGCAGAACCTTTCCGTGTCGGGCGGCTACATTGGCGCCTTTATCGCAAGTGCCTTGCAAAACGCCTTGGGTAAACCTATCGCCATGGTTGTCTTGCTGGGGCTTGTCGTCGTTGGTTTGGTCATTATCGGCTTTTCGGTGGGTGGCGTTTTGCGCTCCGCACGCGATCGCGCTGCCGATTTTGCCGAGCGTCGACGTGCCGATGTCAATGCGAGCCCGTGGGGCGATGAAGAGGCCCTGTCTGTTCCCGGCGTCGCTCGTCCGCACCTGAGCATTTTGCGCCAGAAGGGGACTGACGCCGCGGTGACCACGGTCATGGGTGGCGATGTCGACCCGGTTTTGGATGACGACGAGGACGATGACCCGTTTGTCGACGTATCCGAGTCGGTTGAAGCCGAGCGGGCCAAGACCACGCTGCTGCCGCGCCGTCATGCCAAGAAGGGCAAGACGGTTCCCAAGCTCAATACGAGTGAGCCCGACCCGTCTTGGTCCGATAGCGAGATTGAGCTCACCGAGGGCGATGACGAGGACGACGAGGCTCCGATTGAGACCGCAAAGACAACTTTGCTGCCGCGTCGCCATGCTAAGCGCGAACAGGTAACCGGCCAGCTTTCGATGGAAGACGACCCCGATAAGATCGACGAGTCCGAGCCGCCGTTTGCCGTGAGTCCTGTCTCGGCAACACCTCAGATTCCCGACTTCTTGAAGCATCCCAAGGTTGCCGATACGGCTGTCGCGGGCGCTGCCGAGGCGCCTACTCCTAGCGATGGGGGAGCGGTCAATGCCCCCGCGGATAACGAGGGCGAAGAAGAGGACGGCCTCAAGCTTCCGCCGCTCGAGATCCTGCACGCCAACCCGCAGTCGGCGTCCTCCGCGTCATCTGACAAGGAGCTGGAACAGACTGCCGAGTCACTGCAATCCACCTTGCTTGAGTTTGGCCGCAGTGCCCGCGTGGTCGGCTGGATCGCCGGCCCCACGGTGACGACCTTTAAGCTGCAACCTGGCGAGGGCGAGCGCGTGAGCAAGATTTCGAGCCTCGAGGACGATATCGCGCTTTCGCTCGCTGCTCAGTCGGTGCGCATCTTTGCCCCGATCCCCGGTACCTCGCTTGTGGGTATCGAGATTCCCAATCGCAAGCGCCAGAACGTCAACCTGGGCGACGTGCTTCCCTATGTGAAGGGCGGTCCGCTCGAGCTGGCCATCGGTCGAGATGCCGAGGGCACGCCGGTCGTCGCTGACCTCGCCAAGATGCCCCACCTGCTGATCGCCGGCACGACCGGTTCTGGTAAGTCGGTGATGATCAATTCCATCATCACGACCCTGCTCATGCGAGCCCTTCCCGAGGACGTTCGCCTGATCATGGTCGACCCCAAGCGCGTCGAGCTTGCGGGCTATAACGGTTTGCCGCATCTCTATGTGCCCGTGGTGACCGAGCCCAAGCAGGCCGCGAGCGCTCTGCAATGGGCCGTGTCCGAGATGGAGCGTCGCCTGAAGGTCTTCGAGCGTCTCAACGTGCGTAAGATCTCGACCTACAACGAAAAGCAGGCCGCCGGCGAGTTTGAGCATTACGACAACCCGCCCCAAAAGATGCCCTATCTGGTCATTATCATCGACGAGCTTTCGGACCTGATGATGGTCGCCGGCAAGGATGTCGAGGCCTCGATCGTTCGTATCGCCCAGCTGGGCCGTGCCGCCGGTATACACCTTATCGTGGCTACGCAGCGCCCCAGCTCCAACGTGGTGACGGGCCTCATCAAGGCCAACATCACCAACCGCATCGCCTTTAACGTCGCCACGGGCATCGACTCGCGCGTCATTATTGACCAGATGGGTGCCGAAAAGCTCACCGGTTTGGGCGACATGCTGTTCTCCAAGGTCGACTGGGGCAAGCCTCGCCGTATCCAGGGCTGCTTTGTCTCGGATGACGAAATCAACGAGATTGTCGAGTTCGTCAAGTCGCAGAGCGAGCCCGACTACCACGAGGAGATTCTGTCTGCCGTGGCGCCCGCTTCCATGTCCATGGCGGGTGGCGGCGGTATTGTCCGCACCGGAGTAGCCGAGCCGCAAGACGATGATCCGCTCATTTGGGAAGCCGCCCATATTGTGGTGGAATCGCAGCTTGGCTCCACATCTGGCCTGCAACGTCGTCTGAAGGTTGGCTATGCGCGTGCCGGGCGTATTATGGACATGCTGGAAGAAAAGGGTGTCGTCGGCCCGCCCGACGGTTCCAAGCCGCGTGAGGTCCTGTTGGACGAGGAGGGGCTTGCCGCGCTGGAATCTGTCGACGCCGAGATGGCACGTGAAGATCGTGAGTTTGGAGGATTCTGATGGCTGCACGCTTTGGTGACATGCTGCTCGAGCAGCGTCGCCGGATGGGCCTTTCCATTCAGCAGGTCGCCAACACCATCAAAATCAGGCCGCAGATCATCGAGTTTTTCGAGACCGGTAACTTTGCTTCGATGCCGCCGCGCGGCTATGCGCAGGGCATGATTTCGAGCTATGCTCGCTTTTTGGGCCTCAATCCGCGCGAGGTCGTCAATGCCTACTTTGACGACCTGATGGCATACGAACGCGAGACGTCGCAGCAGGGCGGTCGTTTTCAGGACGCCGCCGGCTACGTCAATTCGCGTTCCTCGGTCGATAACGGGCGCTTCCTGATGGTTCAGGGCGGTCGTTCAACCCGCTATGGACAGCGTCCTCAGCAGGCCGGTTATATTACTGAGACGGGTTCGGGCGAGGAGATTCGCTCACAGCGTGACCGGTTCCGCAGTACGCCGATGCCCGAGGACCGTGCACTTCCCGCTGCCCGCGGCGTGGCGCGTGACCCTCGTGCCGGCTACGGCGACGGCGGCTATTCCGATCGCGGTTACCGTGGTGCCTCTATGGGACGCTCTCGCGGTGGCTATTCGGATGCCGATACCACGCAGGTGACGCCGCGTCTTCGCTCTCAATCACAGCCGTATGGCCAGCGCTCTTCGGCTCCGCGTTCGGTCCAGCGTGGCTATCAAGGCCGCGGTGAACTTGCGCCCCGCTCGGGTCAGCGCAGCCTTCAGGGCCAGGGCGGCTATCGCGGCCGTTCCGATAGCAATCGCGGTCGTATGCCTCAGGGAAGCGGCCGCAGCAGTTCCGGTCGTGGACGCGGCGGATCACGTACTCCTCAAAACAACGGGCTCGATCCGCGTATCGTCTACGCCGGCATCGGTGCCGTTGTGCTGCTGTTGATTGTGCTCATCGTGGTGCTTCTACGTGGCTGCGCATCTTCGGCGCCCGAGAACACGCCCGAGACGCCCACTGCTACCAAGATGACGACCAAGAAGTCTTCTAAGAAGACCGAAACGGTCGACGAGGACGATGACACCGATGAGGCGACGGATGAGTCGACTGATTCGGACGCTACCAAGACGACGGCCAAGAAGGAAGAGAACGAGGTCACGAAGGTCAAAGTCTCCGTTGCCAAGGGAAAGACCGCGTGGATTGAGGTCAAGGTTGACGGCAAGTCGGTCTATGGCGCCCAGGCGACTGGCCCCTTTGAGCAGGAGTACACGCCCGAGTCTTCGATCGAGATCACCACGTCCAAGCCTTCCGATGTCACCGTTACCAAGAACGGTGAAAAGGTTCGTTACGATACCAAGACCTCGGGCGTGGCGCGTGTGACGATCACCGTTCCCAAGAAGGAGACGTCTGATTCCGAGAATGGTGAAAGTTCTGATGGTACCGACACCACCGATGGTACCGATGCCACCGACGGTACCGATGCCCAGTCCACGGATGGCGCCGATACCGCAACTGACGGTCAGACACCCACCGATTCTACCGACAATTCGTACGATAGCTACTAGGCCGCTCGTACGCGAAAGGAAACATCATGGCTAAAGATTCCAGCTTCGACGTCGTGTCCGAGGTCAACATGCAAGAGGTCGACAACGCCTTCCAGCAGACCACGCGCGAGATTTCCCAGCGCTATGACCTTAAGGATTCCGGCGCCACGATCGAGCTTTCGAAGGGCGACAAGCTCTTTACGATCAACGCCCCGGCCGACTTTGTCTCCAAACAGATTGTTGACGTGCTGAGCTCCAAGCTCATCAAGCGCGGCATCGACCTCAAGGCTGTCTCGTGGGATGCTCCGCAGGCGGCATCGGGTGGCACCGTGCGCGTGCTCGGCCATATCGTCGAGGGTATCGACCAGGCGACCGCCAAGAAGATCAACAAGGACATCAAGGATCAAAAGCTCAAGGTCAAGGTGACCATCGAGGCCGACAAACTGCGTGTTTCCTCTGCTTCGAAGGACGCGTTGCAGACCGTGATTCAGTTCCTGCGCGACCAGGACTACGGCCAGCCGCTGCAGTTCACCAACTACCGCTAATATCAATCGAAAGGACCGCTCTCCAACATGGATACACCGTTGGGCTCCGTGCTCTACATCACCCTCGGGTGCGCTAAGAACGAGGTTGACACCGACCGCATGCGTTCTCTTTTGACCGCCGCGGGCTACGAGGAGGCATTCGACCCGCAGGATGCCGATATCGCCATCGTCAATACTTGCTCGTTCCTCGCCTCCGCAACGTCCGAGAGCATCGAGACCACGCTCGAGCTCGCCAACGAGGTTCAGGACGGCGTTCGTTCTTGTCCCATCGTCATGTGCGGCTGCGTGCCGTCGCGCTATGGCGATGACCTGCCTGACGAGCTGCCCGAGGTCGCTGCCTTTGTGAAGGCCGACGAGGAAGATGGCATCGTGGCGGTCATCGATGGCGTGCTGGGTGTCGAGCGTGAGATTGCAGCCTATATCCCGCAGGTCAAACGTACCGTCGAGGGTGCTGTCGCTTACGTCAAGATTTCCGATGGCTGCAACCGCTTCTGCAGCTTCTGCATGATTCCCTACATCCGCGGCCGCTATCATTCGCGCAATGCCGAGAGCATCATCTCCGAGGTGCGCGACCTGGTTTCCGGCGGTGTGCGCGAGATCGTGCTGATCGGCCAGGACACGGGCATCTGGGGTACCGACTTTGCCGACGAGGACGTCGCCGATGGCTCGCCGCGCAATCTGGCGCAGCTGCTGCGTGCCGTCGCCGAGGCCGTGCGCCCGCACAACGTCTGGGTCCGCGTGCTCTATCTGCAGCCCGAGGGCATGACTGACGAACTCATCGAGACGATTCGCGATACGCCCGAGGTGCTGCCCTATATCGATATCCCCGTGCAGCACTGCGACGCGCGCATCCTTAAGGCTATGCGCCGTTCTGGTTCGCGCCAGGAGCTCGAGGACCTGTTCCGCGATCTGCGTGAGCGTATCCCCGGCATCGTGATCCGTTCCACGGCCATGGTCGGCTTCCCGACCGAGACCGACGACGAGTTCCGCGACCTTATCGACTTTATGGACACCGTCGGCTTTGACTACACGAGCGTCTTTGCCTACTCGCAGGAGGAGGGCAGCCTGGCCGCTAAGATGGAGGGCCAGGTCGACGAAGAGGTCAAGCTCGAGCGCGCCCAGGAGGCCATGGACCTGGCCGAGTCGCTCGGTTTTGCCGCCACCGCCGCACATGTGGGCGAGCGCGCCCAGGTGATCGTCGACGGTATCGAAGAGACCGAGGATGGCGCCGAGCTGATCGGCCATGCCTGGTTCCAGGCGCCCGATTCCGATGGCGCGGTGCATCTGGACGCCAGCGAGGCGTCCGTGGGCGATATTCTGACCGTCGAGTTTACCGATAGCTTCTGCTATGAGCTTATCGGTCATGTTGTGGAGTAGGAGAGCGTCGTGGCTAACGAGAGCAATAAGGAACTGACGAGTGTCTGGACGCCCGCCAACATCGTGACGTGCGTTCGCATCGTCTTTATCCCGGTGTTCATGATCGTGTCGGCGCTTTCTCACACGAGTGTTGCCGGTACGGATTGGAGCACCTTCGACGGCCCGCTCGCCGCCGCTGCCTTCATTCTGTATGTGATCCTGTCGTGCACCGATAAGGTCGACGGTTATCTGGCGCGTTCGCGCAACGAGATCACCGACTTCGGTAAATTCTTGGACCCCATCGCCGATAAGCTGCTCGTGTTCTCGGCCCTGCTGCTGTTCTTGGATTTTGGTATGGTGACCGTGTGGTCCGTGTTCATTATCCTGTTCCGCGAGCTGCTGGTGAGCGCCCTTCGCATGGTCGCGAGTGCGGCCGGTGTGGTCGTTGCGGCCGATAAGCTCGGCAAGTACAAGACGGCAACCACGATGGTCTCCATTTGCGGTTACCTGTGCGTTTTTGCTATGGCCGGCTTGCACCTTGGCCCGGTGGCGCTGACGCTCGGCATCTACTCGGTGTCGCGCTTCCTGTACGCCGTTGCCGTTGTCCTGACCGTTATCTCGGGCGCCCAGTACTTCTGGAACTGCCGCAAGATCGTCTTTTCGGTCTAGGTCCTAGTGGGTATGACGGACTCTTTTGAGCAGATTTCCGCACATAACGAGGAGCTGGCGCGTGATATTGTCGAGCGCGCGAGCGCTCGGGGCGTGACGGTTTCGACGGCTGAGTCGCTGACGGCGGGTATGATCGCCTCGACGATTGCCGATATCCCGGGCGCCTCGGCGGTGCTGCGTGGCGGTGCGGTGACCTATTGCGATGAGATTAAGCATCGTGTTCTTGGTGTTGAGCAGGAGACGCTCGACCGCTATACCGCGGTGTCGCATCAGACCGCGCGCGAGATGGCGGTGGGTTCGCTGGAGCTGTACCAGAGCGATATTGCAGTGAGCGCAACGGGTTATGCCGGCCCCGGCGGTGGCACTGAGGACGATCCGGCGGGCACTTTCTATATTGGCTGGGCGCATCGTTCCGCCGATGGGGGCGTGCCGGTCGTGGACTCTGTGCGCTGCCACTATGAGGGCGACCGTTCGTGTGTTCGTGCCCATGCGGTCACGGAGGCATTGGGTCGCATTGCCCTTGTGCTCAACTCTATGGAATAGACGTGTTTTAAGGGGCCTCCGAGCCCCTTAATTGTGGAGATAGGGACCTTAGGCTCATTTGGCGTTTGTGCTGGTTGTAGATGTATTTTTGCCTGCCTTGTTCATATTTGGTCCTTTGTGGTCAAGCATTTGGTCAGTGTTTGGTCGGCGTTTGGTTGGGTTTTGGAAAGACCGCCTGCATATGATTGGCCTGAACGGTTGACCACGAACAGCCGTTCGTTTATTATCGATGCAGGTTGTTAAGAGGAGGGCTATTCATGGCCAAGAATTCAGGTCCCGTACGTACCGTTCATGCTCGCACGACGGGTAAAGAGCGCGATGAGATGATCGCCACCACCAAGGCCGAGATCGAGAAGAAATTCGGCCAGGGTTCCATCATGAGGTACGGCGACGGTGGTCCCGAGCTCGAGGTCGAGGCCATTCCCACGGGCGCCCTGGCCCTCGATGCCGCGCTGGGTATCGGCGGCGTGCCGCGCGGCCGTATCGTCGAGATTTACGGTCCTGAGTCCTCCGGTAAGACGACGCTTTCGCTCGAGATCCTGGCCGAGGCCCAGGCAATGGGTGGCGTTGTGGCATTTATCGATGCCGAGCACGCGCTTGATCCCACGTATGCCGCGCGCATCGGCGTGGATATCGACGAGGTGCTCATTTCCCAGCCCGATACGGGCGAGCAGGCGCTTGAGATTGTTGACATGCTCGTGCGTTCCGGCGCCATCGATGCCATCGTCGTCGACTCCGTCGCCGCGCTGACCCCGCGTGCCGAGATCGAGGGAGAAATCGGCGATACTACGGTCGGTCTTCAGGCTCGCCTAATGAGTCAGGCGCTCCGCAAGCTCGCCGGCTCGCTGTCCAAGTCCAACACGACGTGCATCTTCATTAACCAGCTGCGTGAGAAGATCGGCGTCATGTTCGGCAACCCCGAGACTACGACGGGCGGCCGCGCCCTTAAGTTCTTCTCTTCGGTGCGTATCGACATTCGCCGTATCGACAGCATTAAGCTTAAGGACGAGGTTATCGGTAACCGCGTGCGCGCCAAGGTCGTTAAGAACAAGGTGGCAGCTCCGTTCCGTTCTGCTGAGTTCGACATCATGTACGGTACGGGCATCTCTAAGGAGGGCTCAATTCTGGACATGGCTGTCGAGTGCGGCATCTGCAAGAAGATGGGCTCCTGGTTTGCCTATGGCGAGGACAAGCTTGGCAACGGTCGAGAGGCCGCCAAGGCTTTCCTGCGCGAACACCCCGATTGCGCCGACGAGATTGAGCATAAGGTCCGCCTTGCCTGCGGACTTGAGTTTGATGACGATGCTCCGTCCGAGGTCGAGCTGACCGATCAGCCTGCGCCTGAGGAGTTTGACGAGCTTTACGCCATCGATGGTTCCGCCATGCTCGATGATGACGACGAGTAGCGGTTACGCTCATGTCGTATACGGTGACCGAGGCCACGGCCTTCTTTCCCGATAAGAAGGCGGCTTCCTCGTTCTCGAGCGGGTATGCGTCCAAAAAGCCTTGCGCACATATCGATTGTGAGCTTGAGGGCGGTTTTGAGCGGTCCATTTGGATTCCCGTGCGGGTCGCGCGGCTGTATGTCAAAAACCGCCCCGATCTTCCCTGTGATTGGGACAACTTTCGTGAGGCGGTGCAGCTCATCGAGGGTAAATGTGCACTTACCATGGTGACCGAGATGCTATCGCGCCGCGACCATGCGACGGGTGAGGTCCGTGACAAGCTGGCTCGCTACGGCTTTCACCAGCCCGCGATCGATTTCGCCGTCGAGCGCGCCACAGAGTATCACTTTTTAGACGAGAACCGCTTTTGCTCGTACTTTATCGAGGAGCGCAAGCGGCGCGGTTGGGGACAGCGCAAAATCGAGACCGAGCTCAAGCGCCGTCATGTCGTGCTCGATGACATTCCCGGTTATCCCGAGGATTATTTTGCCGTCGAAGACGATTTGGCGCGTGCGTCAGCCCTGCTCGCCAAGCGGCGTGTTCCAGAGACGCGCGGATTCGAAAAACTGGTTCGGTTTTTGATGGGCAAGGGCTTCTCGTATCACATCGCCGCCGATGCCGTTAAGGCACGTCTCGATGCCGAACGCGAGAAATGTGCGGTTTAGGCGTATGCGCTTTGTGGCCCTGCCGTTCACCGCGTTTTAGCCGCCGTGCCGGGGCCATTTATTTGACAGTTGTTGTGGTTCAACGTACGATAAACACTGTCATTTGCTTTGTGATATGTGCTCATCTGTGATGAGTTTGTTTATATGTTTATCTGTATCCGACCCGCATAAGCTGCGCCCATATTACTCAAATGTCGCGAGCCGTTCGTAAGGACGGTTCGCTTTGTTGTGTAACGAATCCATAAAAAGGAGTGAGCATGCCTATCATCGCAGCGCTCGTTGGCATCGTTTTGGGTGCCATCGCCGCCATTGCCTACATGCGCACCGCCAAGCAGGGTAGTCTTCACGAGGCCGACGAAAAGATTCAGTCGGCACACGCGCAGGCTGAGTCCCTGATCGGTGATGCTAAGCGTCAGGCCGAGACCCTCAAAAAAGAGGCTCTGCTCGAGGCTAAAGAGGAGATCATCAAGAACAAGCAGGCCGCCGAGGCCGAGGACAAGCAGCGTAAGAGCGAGATTCGTACGCTCGAGAACCGTGTGATGCAGCGCGAGGAGTCCCTCGATCGCCGAAACGACGCTCTCGACAAGCGTGAGCACCAGCTGTCCAGCCAGGCCGGTCAGGTCGAGAAACGCTCCCGCGAGCTTGAGGAGCTCTGCGCCAAGCAGACCTCCGAGCTCGAGCGTATCGCCGACCTGACCCGCGAGGATGCCCACAAGGAGCTCCTCGATAAGGTTCGCGGCGAGGTCACCCACGAGGCCGCCACGATCATTCGCGAGTCCGAGCAGCAGGTTCGCGCCGAGTGCCACAAGACCGCCCAGGAGATTCTGTCCCTGGCGATTCAGCGCTGCGCTGCCGACCACACAGCCGAGGTCACCGTTACCTCCGTGCACATTCCCTCTGATGACCTCAAGGGCCGTATCATCGGTCGCGAGGGTCGCAACATCCGGACCTTCGAGCAGGTTTCCGGCGTCAACCTCGTGATTGACGACACGCCCGAGACCGTCGTTCTTTCGAGCTTCGACCCGGTCCGTCGTGAGACCGCCCGTGTTGCCCTCGAGAACCTCATCGCCGACGGCCGCATTCACCCCGCCCGCATCGAGGAGATGTATCACAAGGCTGCCGACCTGGTTCAGCAGCGCGTGCGCGAGGCTGGCGAGCAGGCTGCCTTCGATACCGGCATTCACGACCTGCACCCCGAGATCGTCAAGACCCTTGGTGCCCTGCGCTACCGTACCTCGTTTGGTCAGAACGTGCTTCAGCACTCCCTCGAAGTCTCTGACCTGTGCGGCGTGATGGCTTCCGAGCTTGGCCTGGACGTTGTGACCGCCAAGCGCGCCGGCCTGCTGCACGACCTGGGCAAGGCAATTGACCACGACGTCGAGGGTCCGCATGCCGTCATCGGCGCCGAGCTTGCCCGCCGTTATGGCGAGAAGCCCGTTATCGTTCATGCTATCGAGGCTCACCATGCCGATGTCGACCCTAACACGGTGCTCGATGTCCTGGTACAGGCCGCTGATGCTGTCTCTGCTTCTCGCCCCGGTGCCCGTCGCGAGTCTGCCGAGAACTACATCAAGCGTCTCGAGAAGCTCGAGGAGATCGCCAACTCCCATGAAGGCGTCGAGCGTACCTATGCCATGCAGGCTGGTCGCGAGGTACACGTCATGGTTCAGCCGGACAAGATCTCCGATGCCCAGTCCACGGTCCTGGCTCACGATATCGCCCATCAGATCGAGGAAGAGATGGAGTATCCCGGTCAGGTGCGCGTCGTCGTGATTCGCGAGAGCCGCGCTGTCGATATCGCTAAATAACATGAGCGACGCGAACGAGCTCATCTCATTTATCGCGTCGATGTCGGGGGAGGGCAACCTTCGCGTCGAGGAGAACCTTGGCGAGGGGTATGTCCGCCTCCGCGTTTCGGAGGCCGAGCGGCGCCAGGCAAAGCACGACATTCAGCATGTCGAGGATATCGTCATCGAAATGCTCCGTAATGCTCGCGATGCTGGTGCCGACAAGGTCTATCTCGCCACGACCAAGGAAGATGGCGTCCGCACGCTTGTCTTTCTGGATAACGGTTCGGGCGTTCCACAGGATATGCAAGAGCGAATCTTCGATGCCCGCGTTACCTCCAAGCTCGAGAGCATGAAGATGGACCGTTGGGGCGTTCACGGTCGTGGCATGGCATTGTTTTCGATCAAGCAGAACACTGACGAGGCCCGTGTGGTCACGTCTGGTGTCGACCTTGGCTCGGCCTTTAAGGTGAGCGTTGCGGCCGACCGCCTCAGTGAGCGTGCCGATCAGTCCAGCTGGCCCCAGGCCGTCAGGGATGAGGACGGACGTTATGTCTGTGCTCGCGGCCCGCATAATATTATTCGCGCTGCTTGTGAGTTTGCGCTCGAGGAGTTGTGTGGTTGCGATGTCTATCTTGGTTCTCCGTCTGAGATTGCCGCGACCCTTTATGCTCAGGCGTCAAGTCGGCTCGATACGTCGCGTCTCCTGTTCATTGATGACGAGAGTGAGCTTCCGGTTGTCGATCGTTTAGGCCTTGCCTCTGATGCCGAGGACTTTATCCGTATCTGTTCGGGTTTGGGTCTTGAGATGTCCGAGCGCACTGCTCATCGCATTTTGGCAGGGCAGATTAAGCCCGTTCGCGGTGTGACCGCGCGTCTGCTGCGCGAGCGTGATTCGTCCTCGCATGCGCCGGCTCCTGTCGATCTTGCGAAGGATCGTCGCGGGCTACGTATTGCCAAGGATGACATGGCACAGTTTTCGCGTGCTGTGGAGCGTGACTTTAATGACCTTGCCGCCCGGTACTATCTCAACCTTTGTGGCGACCCAAAGATTCGTGTTTCGCGTGATCGAATCACTGTGACCTTCGATCTTGCCAAAGAGGAATAGTGCCTTTACCGAGTCCACTCGGTACGATACAGTTATTGCAGTTAAAACGTACTTTTAAACGCAGGAGTTTCTTCATGGATTGCCTGAAGGTATCAAGCAAATCATCGCCCGCGTCCGTTGCCGGCGCCATCGCCGGCATGGTCAAGGATGGTGTACCCGTCAACATCCAGTGTGTCGGCGCTGGTGCTGTCAACCAGGCCATTAAGGCCGTGGCTATCGCGCGCGGTTTTTTGATTCCAACCGGTTTTGATATTTCCTGCGCGCCCGTGTTCTCCGACATCCTCATTAACGGGGAGTCGCGCACGGCCATTCGCCTTTCTATCTACGTTCACCAGATCAATCGAGCTGCTATGGATAACGTCGTCATGGATGATGTTAAGCCTGTGGCATAGCTTCTGCTTGCCTCGATTCGCCCCCCCTCTCCATCGTTAGGACTTATGCACATGGACCAGCGTTCCGTACGCGATATTCTTGCCGGTAAAACCTACTTTATCCGCACCTTTGGCTGCCAGATGAATCAGCACGACTCCGAGCGCGTGAGCGGTCTGCTCGATTCGTATGGTTGCCTCATGGCGCTCGATCCCGAGCATGCCGATATTGTTGTCTTCATGACATGCTGCGTGCGCGAGGCCGCCGATACTCGCCTGTACGGCCAGTGCAATTCCTGTAAAAGCCTGCCGCCTTCGCCTTCGGGCAAGCGTGTGGTTGCCGTTGGTGGTTGCATCGCGCAGCGCGATGGCGAGGGCCTGCTCACCAACGTCGATAACGTCAATGTCATCTTTGGTACGCATTCCATCGCACATGTGGCAGAGCTCATTGCCGAGGCGTTCCTTGATGGCAAGCGTCATATCCGCACCAATGAGCATGAGGATACGGATGCCATGAGCATGCCGTGGCATCGCGAGACCCAGTATCACGCCTGGGTGCCCATTATGACGGGCTGCAATAATTTCTGTACCTATTGCATCGTGCCGTACGTGCGCGGTCGCGAAAAGAGCCGCCCCTTCGAGGAAATTGTCGACGAGGTGACCGGTTTGGTGCGCCAGGGCGTGCGCGAGATTACGCTGCTGGGCCAAAACGTTAACTCATATGGTCGCGATCTGTTTGGCAAGCCGCGTTTTGCCGATCTGCTGCGTGCCGTGGGTGATACGGGTGTGGAGCGCATCTTCTTTACCTCTTCTCATCCTAAGGATCTGCTGCCCGAGACCATCGACGCCATGGCCGAGACGCCCGCCGTCATGCCGCAGCTTCACTTGGCCGTTCAGTCGGGCTCCACGCGTATCCTCAAAGAGATGAATCGCCGTTATACACGCGAGGACTATCTGGGCCTGGTCGATCGCATTCGCAACCGCATGCCCGATATCGCGCTCTCGACCGATATTATCGTTGGCTTCCCGGGCGAGACTGAAGAGGACTTTGAGCAGACGCTCTCACTTGCCGAGACGGTCCGCTATGCTCAGGCCTATACCTTCATCTATTCCAAGCGCGCCGGTACCCCGGCCGCAGAGATTGACGATCCTACGCCGCATGAGGTTATTCTCGAGCGTTTCAACCGCCTGGTTAAGGTTATCGAGACTACGGCACACGAGTATAACCAGGGTGAGCTTCATACTGTGGTGCCGGCGCTCATTGAGGGAACGAGTAAAAAGAACGACGCGGTCCTGCTGGGCAAGAGTCCCAAGAATCAGACCGTGCATGCGCCTATCCCCGAGGGTTACAGCATCGATCAGCTTGTTGGCAAGATCGTTGATGTTGACGTTGACGTTGCCAAGACCTGGTATTTGTCCGGCTCCGTTGTGGGCGAGCCGCGCTAATGGTTTCTCCCAGGGCAGGACTTTCCGCCGTTGCGGTCGTCGGTCCGACGGCGGTTGGTAAGAGTGATGTTGCCGACCGTTTGGCAGCTCGTCTTTCGTCCGAAGTGCTGTCGTGCGATGCGATGCAAATCTATCACGGCATGGACATCGGTACCGCAAAGATGGCGCCCGATGAGTGTACGGTGCCGCTGCGTCTCGTCGACATTGTAGAGCCGGGTGTGGCATATTCTGCTGCGCTTTATCAGGCTGACGCTCGCGCGCATGTTGAACGTCTCCTTGGTTCGGGTTGCCTGCCGGTTTTTTGCGGAGGTACGGGGCTGTATCTCAAGGCCGCCCTCGATGAGATGGACTTTCCCTCGGGTGAACTTGAGGACGATCGTCGTATGGGCTATCAGGAGCTTGCCGAGCGTATTGGCGAGGAAGAGCTGCATGCCCTGCTTGCCGAGCGCGACCCAGAATCGGCTGCTGTTATTCATCCCCATAATGTGCGCCGTGTGATTCGTGCGCTCGAGATGCATGATGATGGTATTTCCTATGCACAGCAAAAAAGTCAGTTTAGTGTTCCGCGCGAGCATTATCATGCTCTATGGTTTGGTCTGACGCGTAATCGCGAGGTGCTCTACGAGCGCATTAACCTGCGCGTCGATCTGATGTTTGAGCAGGGTCTTGTCGATGAGGTTCGCGGTCTTATGGACCAGGGGCTGGGAGATGCCCTGACTTCGATGCAGGCAATTGGCTATAAAGAGATCATTGATGCTTTCAATGGCGTGATTTCTATGGATGAGGCTCGCGAACTCATCAAGATGCGTTCGCGTCGCTATGCCAAACGTCAGCTTTCGTGGTTTAAGCGCGATGACCGTATCGTGTGGTTTGATATGGACGAGTTTACGATCGATGAGGTCGTTGAGGACATCCTGCATCGTATTGAGGCTGCCTAATGGCCCGTTTCCCCCTTGTTCCCACGGCACCCGAGCCCGAGCGTGCCATATTAGTTGGTGTTGAGTGGCGCGACAATGCATGGCCGCTCGATCGCTCGCTTGATGAGCTGGAGCGTCTTACCCACACGGCTGGTGCCCAGTGCGTGGCACGCTTGTCACAGCGTTTGGTAAAGCCGTATCCTAAATCGTTTATCGGTTCCGGTAAGGTTGAAGAGCTGTGCGGCCTGGTGCATCGCATGGATGCCGATGTCGTTATTTTTGACGACGACCTGACGCCCTCGCAGCAATCCTATTTGGAGAAAGCCGTGGGCGAGCCGGTAAAGATTATCGATCGTACGGCACTGATCTTGGATATTTTTGGCCTGCATGCTCAGACGCGTGAGGGACGCCTACAGGTACAGCTGGCACAGCTTCAATATCTGTTGCCTCGTCTGCGTGGCATGTGGAGCCATCTCGCCAAGGAACAGACGCGCGGCGGCATCGGCTCACGCTTTGGTCAGGGCGAAAGTCAGCTCGAGGTCGACCGTCGCCTCATTCGTAATAAGATCGCTGCGCTTCGTCGTGAGCTCAAGCAGGTTGAACAGCGTCGCGATGTTCAATCCAAGAGCCGCATTGAGTCACCGGCGTTTCGCGTCGCGTTAGCCGGTTATACCAATGCGGGTAAATCGTCGTTGCTCAATCGTCTGACCGGATCTACGGTGCTTTCGCAGGACAAGCTGTTTGCTACGCTCGACCCGACGACGCGTTCGTATCGCCTGCCCGGCGGTCGTGGCATGACGATTACCGATACTGTTGGCTTTATTCAAAAGCTACCGCATGGTCTCGTTGATGCCTTTAAGTCCACGCTGTCTGAGGTTCTTGGTGCCGATCTGATCCTTAAAGTTGTGGATGCCTCTGACGAGGACTACGAGCGCCAGCTCGAGGCAGTCGATCGCGTTCTTGACGAGATCGGTGCCGGCGAGCGTTTGACGCTTACGGTGTTCAATAAAATCGATCTTCTCGATAGCGTTGATCGATTGAGTTTCCGTCGTCGCTATCCCGAGGCCGTGATGTTCTCGGCCCAGACGGGCGAGGGACTCGACGATCTCGTCGACCGTATTGCTCGCGAGGCGGCTGCCACCGATGTGTTGCTCTCCGCTGAAATCCCGTATCGCGAGGGCGCCCTCATCACGCTGGTGCATGAACAGGGAACCCTTTTGCACGAGGAATATCTTGAGGGCGGCGTTCGTATTGTTGCGAAGCTGCCGGCTCGTATCGCGCCGCGGCTCAAGCGTTATCGCACCGAGTAGACGAGCTCCAAAAAGCCCAGAATAATGGGCTGATGCAGTAGATAAAAGGGGAGTGCGTGACGTCCAAGGCTGGCGAGCTCCGGGATGGGATTGGCGTAGGCCCAGCTAGGGACGGTCTTATCGATTCCCTTCGCTATGTGTGCGGCGAAGTATCCTGCAAGATACATAAAGAAAAACGGGATGATGGGGTAGTAATCACCTGAGACAAACCCAGGGCTCGGAAATCCCAGCCACGCCAGGTAGGGGACAGGGTAGATCGTTTTGGGGATGCTCCAGGTGAGGGCAAACAACAAAAGGCATAGGGACATGCCCCATCTCGCCGATATCTTCTTAAGGACGGGATCGGTCAACGCCACGATGCCGGTACATGCGGCCATGCAGTAGATGATGCCAAAATTAACAGAATCGTCAACTGAGACAAGTGTTGTTGCCAACCAGACGACGAGTGCTGCTAAGGCGTATTTGGCGGCACGTTTGATATTGTTGCGCGAAAGGGTGCACATCCAACCCGCGATAAACAAAAATACCCAGCTGATGCTGGCGCGCCAGATGTCTTGAAAGACAGTCTGGGTAAACCAGGGCATATCCCAGTCGTACAGGTAGGCAAGATCGTAGCAAGCGTGAAAACCTGCCATTGAAATCATCGTAAGCCCGCGGACGGTATCAAAGATGGTGATGCGTTTTTGCATTACGAGAACCGGCGCATCAAGCCGACGACTTTGCCCAAGATAACGGGATTCGTTGCATAGATAGGCTCCATGGTGTCATTCTCAGGCTGCAGGCGTACGCGTCCCTGCTCCTTGTAGAACGTCTTGACGGTCGCTGAACCATCAATCATAGCCACGACAATTTCGCCGTTCATGGCACTCTTTTGTTCACGGACGATGATGTAATCGCCATTGAAGATACCGACATTGATCATTGAGCTCCCATGCACCTCAAGGATAAAGGAACCCTGATCAGTGGCGATTTCGGTCGGGATAGTAAATGTGTCTTCGATATTCTGCTCGGCCAGAATGGGAATCCCAGCCGCGACGCGACCAACGAGCGGTAGTGAGACCGTTCCGCGAGGTGCGGTGGTCTCGTCAGATTTAGAAATTGAGACAGAGGAACCGTCCTCGTTAAAGAGTTCCAGAGCGCGCGGTTTGGTGGCATCGCGCTTGAGTAGCCCGCGCGCCTCCAGGGCAGATAGATGGGCGTGCACGGTGCTGGGGGAGGAAAGGCCCACGGCAGAAGCCATCTCGCGCACGCTGGGCGGATAACCCTTCTCCTGCTGATATTCCTTGATGAAGTCGTAAATTTGCTGCTGACGCTTGGTAATTTTGCGAGCCATCAGGGCATCCTCTCTACCCATGTCAAACAAATGTTCGAATTTTGCTTGACAGGAACAACTGTTCGAAGATAATAATAACCGAACATTCGTTCTCGCGCTAGACATTTTTGTCCGCGCGGCTTGATAAAACTGTTCTCAGCAAAACACGCGAGAGGAGAACATGATGAACGCAACGAATATGGTCCAGGGAAACCTCGCCCTTAAGCTCGAGACGTCTGCAGAATACACTTTTACGGTTGTTCAGGGTGGCTGCTCCGGCTTTCAGCCTTTGACCGTAAAGCCTGCTCGCAATCAGCAGGCTGTAGCCGCGCCGGGCCGCGTTGCCCTGAAGGTTCCGACGATTGTCGCCGTTGCCGTTGCGCTTACGCTCTTCTTTGTCCTCGCTACGTCGGTCTTTAGCGCTCGTCACGCCGCGTATGCCGAGTCCGTTTCCAACGTTACCTATGAGACCATTCGCGTTCAGTCTGGTGATTCTCTTTGGTCGCTTGCCGAGGAATATCCAATCGAAGGCCTTTCCACGCAAGAGACTTCCGACATGATCCGTAACGTCAATCATCTGGAGCATGGTTCGCTCGCCGCCGGTGCGCATCTTAAGGTTCCTGCTCGTTCGTAATCATTATCGCGCTGCGCATGGTACCCTTGTTATCGTTTAAGAGGAGGTACCATGCGCTGTCCCAAATGCGGCAAGGCACATACCCGCGTCGTTGATTCCCGTATGCAGGAGTCAAATAACACCATTAAGCGTCGCCGCGAATGTTGCTCGTGTAACTATCGCTTTACAACGTTCGAACGATGCGAAGACCCAATCGAGGTCATTAAGTCGGACGGAACCAAGCAGCGGTTCGATCGCAATAAGCTGCTCGTCGGCTTGATGCGCGCCACTATCAAGCGCGATATCGACACTAAGAAGCTCAATGAGATTATCGATGACATCGAGGTCGAGCTGCGCTCTCGCACGCTGACGGCCGTTACGTCCCATGAGTTGGGTGACATGGTACTCAAGCGCTTGGCCAAGATCGACAAGGTGGCGTACATCCGCTTTGCCTCGGTCTACCGCGATTTCAAAGACGTCGATGAGTTTCTGCAAGAGCTCGACAAGCTAAGGTGATTCCATGTCCAACATTACCGTCAACATAAAGCGTCTCGACCCCACCGTCGAGCTTCCCAAATACGCCCATCCCACCGATGCCGGCTTGGATTTGCGCTCCAACGAGGACTGCATTCTGAAGCCCTTCGAACGCCGTCTGGTCTCTACTGGGCTGGCCATCGCCCTGCCCGATGGCTACGCCGGCTTCGTCCAGCCCCGAAGCGGTTTGGCCATCAAGCAGGGCCTGTCTATAGTCAATACGCCGGGCCTCATCGACGCCCACTACCGAGGAGAACTCAAGGTTATCCTCATCAACCTGGATCCCTCCAACAACATCCAAATCAACAAAGGCGACCGCATAGCCCAACTCGTCATCCAAGAAGTCCCCACGGTCAACCTCATAGAAGTAGAAGAACTAGACGAAACCGACCGAGGCAACGGAGGCTTCGGCTCCAGCGGCGTCGCCTAGGGGCGCTCGTATCCCTCCCGCCCGGGGCTTACCTATATCATTCCATGCTCAAACATTCTCGCGTCGCTTCGCTCGCTGCGAAACTGCGCGTGGAACGATATAGGTAAGCCCCGGGCGGGCGGCTACTCGCTTGAAACAATATTTACTTTTCTAGTAAGCCGATGCGACAAAGGGGCTGTCCCTTTGTCGCATCGGCTTACTGTATTTATATTTTCCTGTTTTACCTTTGCAGGTTCTAATGGAGGGGATACCGAAGTAGCTGCTAGTAAGTAAACGCAGCCGCTCTGCCGGAGCCGCCCTTATATCGTTCCACGCGCAGTTTCGCAGCGAAGCGAGAATGTTTGAGCATGGAATGATATAAGGGCGGCTCCGGCAGAGCGGCGGACATTCGACTAGCGGATATGCGCGGGCTTTCCTCCCCAGTAGAAGCGGCAGAAGGCTCGTTTACGTTTTTGGGGCTTACCTGCAAGCTCCATGGTGGCGATGGCGATGTCCTCGGCTGCGTGTGGACGGCGCAGGACTTCGCCATTGATGAGCAGTGCCTTGAGCGACTCCGGATGATCGTGGAGATGGCGCAACGTCACGATGAGTTCTCGTGCGGTGGTGACATGCATGCTGGCGCCCATGCCGGTGAGCATCGTGGTGTTTGCCTTTTCCTGGCCATAGGACTTGCCCAGCAGGATCATCGGCAGATGCGCGCACAGGCACTCGGTGACGGTGAGTCCGCCCGATTTGAGAATTGCCAGGTCGCAGCCGTGCATGAGGGCCGCCATGTCGTCCACGTAGTCTAGAACCGTGACGTTTTCGAGCTTCATGGCGTCGAAGAGCGTCTTGAGTCGGGTGGCGTATTCTTTATCCTTGCCCGGTAAAAAGACAAAGTGCATGTCCTCAAAGCTGCGTAAGAAGGGGAGCGTGTGGTCCATCGCGGCGCGGAAACGCACGTATGGTTGGGGTAAACTGGCACCGGCCATCACCAATACGACGGTTTTGTCTATGGGGAGATTGAACTTGCTGAGCTCATCTTTGCGTTTGTAATCTGAATCGAAACCGGCTCGGATGGGGATGCCCGTTATGCGGATCTTTGACTCGGGAACCTTGCGCGGGCGCAGCGTTTCGGCCATAAACTCGTTGGCTACACAGAATAGGTCGGTGTCCTTGTGGGGCCAAAAGCCTTCGACTTCGTAATCGGTCGGCACACAGATGACCGGGTAATCGATACCCGTAATTACGCGGGCGCCCACGGCAACATTGGCTGCTGTGATGTGCGTTGCGACCACGGCTATAGGCCTGCGGCGACGAATATATTCGTTGAAGGCGGGGAACATAATACGCGACCATGCCGTGCCGCCACCCCAGAGAAGATGTCCCGTAAGCGTATATCGCCAGGTCAGGTCGTAAATGGGGCGTGTGGCTCCCGTAAAAGAAGCCGCGGTCTTATTGCCGTCGAATTTAATACGTCCAAAATCAAGGATATCGAGCACTTCAATTTCAATATCCTCAGGGATTCCCTTGGTGCCGCGGATAAGTTCAAATGCTTGTGCAATCGCGTTGGCGGCGGCTTTGTGGCCCGATCCAACCGATGCGTGCACAATGGTTACTAGGGGTTTTTGTGCAGGTGAAACGGTCATTTGCTCCGGTTGGGGAGTGGCTTGCATGGGCAGGGGAGCGCTATTGCTCATCTGCGTTTGATCCATCGATAACTCCCCTTCAGCTTTGTTACGCGATTTATCATTGTAGTGCATGAGTGTCATGTTCACGTAAATTTGGGTATGAGCGCAAAGAACGCCAATCTTTCGACAGGAGGTCTCTTCATGACTACCCATCAGCCGATCGATGTTGCGATTATCGGTGGCGGCCCTGCGGGCTATGCTGCGGCCATTTATGCGGCGCGCTCCAACCTAACGACGACCGTGATTGAACAGGGCATGTCGGGAGGGCAGATCGCCACGACCAATGAAGTCGAGAACTATCCGGGCATTCCGCTCTTGAGTGGCGCCGAACTCGGTGAGCGTTTTCAGCAGCATGCAGAGGGCCTGGGAGCACAGGTTACATGGAGCATGGTTACGGGTATCGATTACGATGCCGATGCAGCGCTGTTTACGGTGCATCACGATTTGGGCGATACGTCGGCCTCGAGCGTTATCGCTTGCATGGGTGCCACGCCGCGATCTGCTGGTTTTGTTGGCGAGGATGCGTATCGCGGTCGCGGCGTTTCGTATTGCGCGACGTGCGACGGCATGTTCTTTCGCGGCAAGCAGGTTTTTGTCATCGGCGGCGGCAATGCTGCCTGCGAGGAAGCTCTGTTCTTGTCAGAAATCGCCAGCAGCGTGACCATCGTTTTGCGCCGCGATCAGTTCCGTGCCCCCGATGGTGTGGTTCAAAAAGTTCTTGCAAAAGATAATATTTCAGTTAGGTACCAAACTAGTATTGTCGAGCTCTCGGGCGAAGCCATGCCAACGACGATTACCTTTAAGGACAATGCATCCGGGGAAACTCACACCGAGTCATTTGTCCCTGGCTCGTTTGGTATCTTTGTCTTTACCGGAACGCAGCCCCATTCCGAGCTCGTTGAGCATCTAGTCGATCTGGCGCCGGACGGCGGTATTGTTACTGATGATTCCATGGCGACCCGCACGCCAGGTCTATTTGCCGCTGGCGACATCCGTTCCAAGCGTTTACGCCAGGTTGTGACTGCCGTTTCTGATGGAGCCATAGCGGCAACGAGCGTATACGCGTTTCTCCGTGGATAAGTAAGATAATATATCTTATGTAAGGTTGCTATCTTTAAAACAAAGTGGTTGGACGGTGCATCAATGTGCTGTCCAACCACTTTTACTTGCCGGCTATATGGTATGCAAAACTAGATAACCTAGAATACAATATAGCTAATGAACGGAGGATCCTTATGAACCACGCCAAACGCGTTATCCCGATGTCCGATACATCGGTCAGCATTAAGCCTGAGGATATTCAGCCCACTGTGCTGCCCGATGCATTTATTCAGTCCGATATCGTGCGCAAACTTAATACGTTGAGTCTGCTGCGCTATAACCAGTTGCCCAATGTGACGCTCTACCGCGACCAGGTTATTGAGTATGTTGCGCTGTGGATGGAGCCGCTGTCCATTTGCGTTGAGCAGCCTGTCATTACGCCATCGATGATCAATAACTACGTGAAGGTCGGCCTGGTGCCTGCTCCGGTCAAAAAGCAATATGGCCGCGAGCAGATTGCCCGCCTGATCGCTATCTGCATCTTTAAGCAGGTGCTACCTATTGCTGCGGTGCAGGCACTCTTTAACATTCAGCGTTTGAGCTACGATGCCCCGACGGCCTTTGATTATGTGGTCGATCAGCTCGAGGCATCGATTCGTTCGGCGTTTTCCGTCGAGCAGACGCCGGTTCCCGATACGGCGCATCAGGTAACGCGTGAGTCGCTGCTTGTGCGCAGCGCGGTTTCATCCTTTGTTTCGAAGGCTTACTTGATGAGCTATCTCAAGTTCAACGGGTTTAATAGCTAGCCGACGTATAAAACGGGCGGGACAAAGAGCCATCTGTCGCTTTGTCCCGCCCGTTTTTTTGCGGCTTATAGGACAAAATGTGTGTCCCGATAGAACATCCGTTTCTATCCATTAATCAAGCCAGAACGGGTACGGGTCCCTGTGGTGGAGGTCCTCCCACACGGCCCTGTCGCCCCACTCCGGCCCTCCGTCCTCGCGCGACGGCGAGGCGGAGTAGACGCTGAACAGGAAGTCGATGTCCGCGTCGGTCGGCATCGCGGCGAGCTTCTCGCGCGCCGTCCTCGCGTCCCCCGAGTGCGCGTGGCACCACCAGAACACCGCCTTCACGCGCTTGACCGACGTCAGCCCCCGGTGGTTGCGCAGGACGGCCCTCAGCTGCGAGTTCACCCCTCCCTCGATCATGTTGTTGGTCGACGGCAGCGGGCCGGCCTTGGCCAGGGCGGGGTCGAGGTAGGTGAACAGCGTCCCCGCCGACACCAGCGACGACAGCGACGAGCGCGCCCGCCTCAGCCTCTCGTGGGTGTAGACCCTCCTGCCGTCCACCACGGTCCTGTCCTCCAGGAAGTCGGCCCAGAACCCGCACCAGTCGAGGTAGCGCTCGACCCAGAGCTCGGCCTGGTGCAGCGTCTCGTGTTAGCGTCAATCTATTTTTCACCAGTTTCGCTAAACAGGCGCGCCGTTCGCGCAAAGGCGGTTTCACCGGTTGCGCTAACGTATTTTCACCGATTCCGGTCACGGCTTGACGGGGCCGTCCCTCGGCAGGTCCTTCAGCCTGTAGGACCTGCCGGTTATCTTGACCAGGTGGCAGTGGTGGCACACCCTGTCCGCGATCGCGCTCGCCGCCACGTCGTCCCCGAACACCCTGCCCCAGCCGCCGATCCCCACGTTGGCGGTGATGATCGTCGAGCGCTGCTCGTAGCGCGTCGATATCAGCTGGAACAGCAGGTCCGCGCCCGCGCTGCCGACGTCGAGGTAGCCGAGCTCGTCGATGATCAGCAGCCTCGAGTGGGCGTAGTACTTGAGCCTCTTCTTGAGGATGCCGCGCGACGAGGCGTCCTCCAGGTCCTCGACGAGCCGGGCGCAGTCCACGAACCTGACCTCGCGCCCCGCCCTGACGGCCTCGATGCCCAGCGCGACGGCGAGGTGCGTCTTGCCCACGCCGGGGCTCCCCACGAACAGGACGTTCTCGGCCCGCTCGACGAACCTCAGGGTCGCGAGCTCCTCGATCTCTGCGCGCGGGACCGACGGCTGGAAGTCCCAGTCGAAGTCCGCCAGCCCCTTGACGTAGGGGAACCCCGACGAACGTATGCGCTGGTTGGTGATCCTGACCTCCCGGGCGGCGACCTCGACGCGCGTCATCTCCTCGAGGGCGGAGGCGAAGCCCCGCTCGCCCGCGGCGACCATCCTCACGTAGTCGGGCAGGGACGCCGCCATCTCGTGCAGCCCGAGCGCGGAGAGGTTCGCCTGCGCCCTGATCGAGGGGCTGCCCTCCGCGACGGCGCCCATCACGCCCCTCCGAGCGAGTCGAGCAGCGCGAGGTTGGCGCGCGCGGCCTCGGCGATGTCCGCGTCGGCCAGGCCCCGCTTCCCCTCGAGGGCCTGCCCGTAGTGGTCGGGGTCGTAGTTGATGGGCCTCGACGGCCCGGACGCGGCGTCGTGGACGGCGACCTCCTCGCCGGCCATCCTCACAACGACCTGGCCGCCGGGCATCGCTATGACGCTCACGCGCCGGCCGATGCAGCGCCTGGGCACGGACCACTCCCTGCCGGCGGCCCTGACGAGCATGGTCGGCGGGACGGTCTGGACGCTCACGTCGCCCACCATCGACTCGAGGAGCCGGAGGTTCCCGATGGGCCGCAGGCTCTCCTTCTCCCGCATGAACAGCGCGTCGGGCGGCAGGCCGGTGGTGCGGTTCGGCTCCGAGTTGGCCTGGGCCTCGACCCGGGCCACCGCCTCGGCGAGGCCGCTCCACCCGGTGAACTCGCCGCCGTAGGCGAGCAGGCGGTTCAGGAAGCGGTTGGCCGACTCGTGGATTGGCTACACTGGTGTGGACAGTTCCGGGAGGGGCGCAGGAGACGGGAGGGCCGTATATGAGGGACCCCAGGCACCCGAGGCATTTCACCGACGAGTTCAAGAGGCAGATAGTCGACCTCTACAACGCCGGCAAGCCCAAGCGCGAGATCATGGACGAGTACGACCTCGGCAAGAGCACCGTGGAGAGGTGGATCAAGTCGATAAACGCGACCGGCTCGCCGCGCGCCGCGGACAACCGCACGCCCGAGCAGAACCGGATCCTGGAGCTCGAGCGCGAGAACCGCAGGCTCCGGATGGAGGTCGACGTCTTAAAACAAGCGGCGCTGATATACGCTCGAAAGTGAGGGCCATAGCGGCCAACGAGGGCCGCTACCCCATATCAGCGCAGTGCAGGCTCCTCGGCGTCGCGAGGTCGACGTACTACTCCATGCGCTCGCGGCCCGGCCGGCCCGCCGCGCCGGACCCCGCCGCGCCGGCCGTGGTCGCGGCCCACGCCGCCAGCAAGGGCCGGTACGGCTCGCGCAAGATAAAGGCGTCGCTCGAGCGGTCGGGCGTCACCGTCAGCCGGCGCCGGGTCTGCCGCATCATGAGGGAGAACGGCCTGGTCAGCGCATACGGCAGGAAGAGGTTCAAGGTGCACCCCGGGGCGGTCAACGAGGCCGACGTGCCGAACGTCGTCGCGCGCGGCTTCTGCGGCAGGGCGCCGCGCACCCATATATGCAGCGACCTGACCTACGTGCGCGTGGGGGCGTCGTGGAACTACGTCTGCCTGCTCGTCGACCTCTACAACAGGGAGATCGTCGGCCACTCCGCCGGGCCCAGGAAGGACGCCCGGCTGGTCAAGTCGGCGTTCGCGACGCTCTCCTTCCCGATCTCGGACATCGAGGTGTTCCACACGGACCGCGGCAGCGAGTTCGACAACGCCGAGATCGACCTGATGCTCGAGGCCTTCGGCATAGAGAGGTCGCTGTCGGCCAAGGGCTGCCCCTACGACAACGCCGTCGACGAGTCGACCAACAGGATACTGAAGGCCGAGCTCGTCCACCGCGAGACGTTCGGCACGACGCGCGAGCTCCGGGCCAAGCTCTCGGACTACGTGCACTGGTACAACAACTTCAGGATCCACTCGACGCTGGGCTACATGTCGCCGGTCGAGTTCAGGGAGGCGGGGCTGTCCCTCCCGGAATCGTCCAAATAGGTGTTGCCAATCCACTCGTCCTTGCCCTTGGTCTGCGGCGAGCGCGGCGCGCAGAGCCTGAGCTCGAAGCCGGCCTCCCGCGCGAACCGCCACGCCCTCTCCTGCCTGGTCCTCCTGCGGCCCGAGACGGTCACCAGGCACGACATGTTGTCCGTGATGCACTCCTCCGGGACGCCGCCGAGGCGGGTGAAGGTGGCGAGCAGGCAGGACAGCAGGTCGTCGAGCGTGCGGCTCCTGACCGGTATGAAGCGGTGCTTCCGGTGTTAGCGTCAATATAATTTTCACCATTTCCACCAACGCATTTTCGCCAATCGCGCCAACGCGGATACACCGGATTCGCCAACGCGGATGTGCCGCTTTCGGCGCCTAGGCGCCCTCCTCCTTCCCTTCCTCGCCGCCGATGGATACGTCCTTCAGGCGGTACGACCGTCCCGTTATCTTGATCATCGCGCAATGGTGGCACAGCCTGTCGGCCACCGCCGAGGCCGTGACGTTGCTGCCGAACACGTCGCCCCACCTGCCCACCGGCACGTTGGTCGTGACGACGGTCGACCGCTTGAGCGCGTAGCGCCTGTTGACCAGCTGGAACAGCAGGTCGGCGCCCTCCTTGCCGATGTCGAGGTAGCCGAGCTCGTCTATTATCAGCAGGCTGCAGTGCTCGTAGAACCGCATCCTGCGCGCCAGCGCCTCCTTCGCCGAGGCGTGCTTGAGGTCCTCGACCAGCCTCGAGCAGTCGGCGAAGTACACCTGCTTGCGGGCCATCACCGCCTCGTGGCCTATGGCTATCGACAGGTGGGTCTTGCCGACGCCCGGGCTGCCGACGAGCACGACGTTGTCGCCGCGGTCGACGAACTCGAGCGTGGCCAGCTGCTCGACCAGCCCGCGGGGCACGCTCGGCTGGAAGCCCCAGTCGAAGTCGGCCAGCGTCTTTATGTAGGGGAAGTTGGCCATCCTCAAGCGGCGCTCGTCGTCGGCGCGCCGCTTGAGGGCTATCTGGGCGTCGGTGAGCTCGAGCATGGCGTCGACCAGGCCCTTCCTCCCGTCGGCGACGAGCCTGACGTACTCGGGCACCGACGACGCCATGCCCTCGAGCCCCAGCTCCTCGAGGTTGGCCGCCAGGCGGTTGAGGGGGCTGGCCTGCACGGCGGCGCTCACAGCGAGCCCCCTATCGAGTCGAGCAGGCCGAGGTTGGCCGCGGCGGCCGCCTCGATGTCGCCGGCGGCGTCGCCGAACCACCGCTTCCCGGCCATGGCCTCGGCGTAGTGCGCCGGGTCGTAGGCCGGCCCGCCCGCCACGTGCGTGGCCACCAGCTCGCCGCCGACGTAGCAGTCCATCGCGCCGCCGGGCATGCAGACGATGCGGGCGGGCCTGCCGATGCAGCGCCTGGGCACCGACATGGGCTCGCCGTGCGCGCTCACCAGCATCGTGGCCGGCACCCTGGCCACGCGCACCACGTCGCCCATCGCCTCCTCGAGGGCGCGCAGGTTGCCGACGGGCAGCAGCGCGTCCTTCTCCTCCATGAACAGCGCGGAGGGCGGCAGCCCCGTGGTCTCGTTGGGCTCGGAGTTGCTGGCGTCCTCGATCCGCGCGACGATCTCGTCGATGTCGTCCCAGCCGTCGAAGTCGCCCTGGTAGGCCGCGAGCCGCGACAGGAAGCGGTTCGACGACTCGACCTTGCCCTTGGTCTGGGGGCTGCGCGGGCGGCACAGCTTCAGCTCGAAGCCGGCGGCCTTGGCGAACTCGTATGCGCGCTGGACCTTGAGGCGCCTGCCGCCCTTGACCGTCACCAGGGCGGACATGTTGTCCGTGACCCACTCGCGGGGCACGCCGCCGAGCCTCGCGATCGTGGCGTACATGCACCTGACCAGGTCGTCGGTCGTCCTGGTCCCCGACCGGATGAATATGTGCCTGCGGGAATGGCCCAGCGTCGCCGCGAACACGTTGAACTCGAACAGCTCGCCGTCGCGGTTCGCCATCCTGACCGACTCCTTCCAGTCGAACTGCAGCTGCAGCCCGGGCGGCGTCTCGAAGCGCGGGTGCGGTTCCGGGCCGACGGAGGCCCCGACGGCGATACCGTTCTTGCGCATGAACTGGGTGAAGGCGTTGTAGCCGGCCAGGTCCTCGCCGGGATACCTGTGCAGCAGCCACTCGTGGATGCCCTTCTTGGTGACCCCCGGCAGCTGCGCCTTGGCGGCCACCTCCTCGATGTGCGCGTCGAAGGAGCCCGCCCTGTCGGCGCGCCCGTCGCGGGGCCGGCCGCCCTCGGCCCTCCAGTACGCCGCCACGGTGTGCCTGTCCTTGCCGTAGCGCTTCGCTATGTCGCTGAAGTTGGGCTTTATGCCCGCTTCCCTGTACATGTCCAACTCTCCGATCAGGTTCTTCTCCGCCACGGTCGCTCCTCCCGAAAGCATCGTCCGCTCGTCGGTCGAAGCGTAAGCCCCGGCGTTGGTGGAAATGGTGAAAATGCGTTGGCGCGATTGGGGAAATTGCGTTGGCGGAATCGGCTAAAGTGCGATGGCGAAATTGGTTGTTTTTACAGTAGCGCTAACATCCGGGAGTAGCCGAGCGTCGCGGTGAACACGCTGAACTCGAAGACCTCGCCCTCCGAGTCGACGAGCCTCATGCCCTCCTTCCAGTCGAACTGCAGCTGCCTGCCCGGGGGCGTCTCGAACCGCGGGTGCGGCTCGCGGCCGCCCGCGCCCCCGAAGGGCACGTCGCGGGCCCGGCACCACGCGGTGAAGGCGCCGTACCCGGGCAGCCCCTCCCCGCGGCCCTCGCGCAGGAACGCGTAGACTGCCATCTTGGTCATCCCGGGCAGCTGGGCCTTCGCGCGGATCACCTCCTCGAGCGGGTCGAAGGCGCTGCCCCTCGCGGACCTCCCGTCGGCGGCGGACTCGCCCTCCCGCCGGTACTTGGCGACCGTGTGCCGGTCCATGCCGTGCCTCCTCGCGATCTCGCTGAAGTTCGGCTTCGCGCCGGACCCCCTGTAGACGTTCAGCTCTCCCATTACGTTTCGCTCCATATCCCGCTCCTCCCGGGTCGGATACCCGATCGGAGCATAGTTCCGTTAGCGCAGTTGGTGAAAGTACGTTAGCGGGGTCGGCGAAAGCGCGTTAGCGCATTCGGCGAGATGCGTTTGCGAAAGTGGTCAATTTTAGATTAGCGCTAACATCTCGATGCCCATGAGGTCGCGCGCGATGAGGTAGAGCTCGCGCCCCGCCTGGAGCTTCGGCCGCGTCGTCGTGTAGCGCTTGACCTGCGAGAAGGCGTGGAAGGTGCACCTCTGGACCCTGGTGCGCGGCCAGGTCTCGCGCACGGCCTTGGCGAACCCGCTCCCGCCGTCGGTGACGACCACCTCGGGCGCCGGGATCGGCGACATGAGGGCCGACCACGCCCTCGAGTTCTCCGACCTCGCCATGTACCAGGAGACCACCCTCTCGCCGCTGCAGCATATGAGCACGACGAGGTCGCGCGCGACCCAGATCCCGTCGACGTGGAGCACGCGGTGCAGCTCGCCGTCGGGGACGGGCATCGGCCAGACCTCCCAGAACTCGGCCGTCCTGCGCCTGAAGGACCGCCCGCCGCCCGGCATCGCCGCCTGGGAGTCCTTGGAGAGGAGCCACCCGAGGAACTCGTCCAGCCTCGTCGCCGTGTCGTCGTACCTCACCGTCGTCGACGCGCCGCAGGCCGTGCACCTCCACCGCTGGGACCCCGATGAGGTCCTGCCGTTGCGCTTGGTCCGACCGCCGCAGTAGGGGCAATAAACGGCCTTCATGGGCACCTCTTCCGAAAGGATATTTAACGGTTCCGGAAAAGGTTATCTACCTGCGGGAACGATAGGCAACCGGACACACATTCTGTCCGAGCGGTTAAAAGCGGGCACGGAATTTAAACGGCTGAAAAAGGGGCATCGACCTGCGCCGATGCCCCCAACGTGGACACACATTTTGTCCTATAAGCCTTTTTTGCTTGGTTGGACTTTATTTGCCCGAAGCTACGCCCATGCCGTAGCCGATGATCAGGCCGTGCATCTCGGCGTAATAGGAATCCAGGCCGTTGCAGGGCATGATGATGGTCTTGGAGCAGGGCCAATGTTCGACTATGCGATCAGTAAGCGCCTGGGCTCCAGCTTCGTTCTCAACGTGATCGATGATGACCTCACCGCCCGTAAAGCCCTCGGCTTCCATAGTGTCGATGATCTTGTTGAGCATCTTCTTTTCGCCACGCGTGTGCCCGACGAGTTCGATTTTACCGGCCTCACTCGCCGTGCCCAAAATGCGGATATTGAGCTTGTTGGCAATGACGCCGGCTGCCTTAGGGATACGTCCGGCTTTGGCGAGGTTTTCGTAATTGCACAAACTGAAGAGGATTTTGCTGTTCTGTTCAAGGCTATCGAAGTATGCGCAAGCATCCTCGAATGAGACATTCGGATTGCTTGCAAGATAGCGGTCGAACAGCAAGAAAATGAGGTCCATTTTGCCGCCAGCTGCGCGTGAATTGACTAGATGAATCTGTCGGTCGGGCTCCTCGGCAAGAACCATATCGCGAGCCGTGGCTGCCGCGTTGTAGCTGCCCGACACGCCCTCAGAGATCGGCATGCAGATGGTCTTGTCTGCCAATTTGAAGAGCTCGGCCCACTCCCCCACGCTGGGACAAGCGCTCGAAGAGGCATTCGTCTCCGCCTGAACAGCGCAGTTGAGCTCATGAACATCGAGCGAAAGGTCATCGACGAATTCACGCTCCCCCACTCGAATTTTGAGGGGAGCAAATGCAAAGGTGGTATGGGGTGCGATCGGTTGCCAATCGCGGAGGTTGCAGCTTGAATCGGAGATAAGTGCCCAGCTCATAGAGGGTCCTTTCTAATCGTTCCCATTCAATTATAGCCATCTTGCAGACCGATTGGGCCGCTATCTAGTATTCAAAACTAGATAGCGGACTGCACTAAAGGCAAAAGAATGGACCCCATGACTCAAAGCCACGAGGTCCATATCCGTTTGCTTTATCTGAATACTTAGTAGCGCACGAAAATGTAGTTGTTGTTCATGCCGGCGGCAACGGAGCTGATGATGACGCCCGTTTTGTAGTCGGAAGCATGGATCATCTGACCATTACCGATATAAATGCCGGTATGGTAGGAGTTAACCACAACATCGCCGGGTTGCGGATCGGACACACGGGTCCAACCCATGAAGTCGACCGTGGTGCCCAGACGGCAGTAGCGTCCCGTGAGGCAATAGCTTACAAAACCGGAGCAGTCAAAGCTGTTCGGTCCAATGCCGCCCCAAGAATACGCATAGCCGAGCTTGCTGTAGGCGCGCGAAACAACGGAGCCACCATCAACAGACTGACTCGGTGCTGAAGGCGTGGGAGCCGGAGCGGGCGTGGGGGCAGGCTGCGGTGCGGGAGCCGGCGTGTTGCCGCCCTGGTTGTTGTTATTGTTGGTCTGGCCGCCATTGTTGGTGTTCTCGGTCGTACCGGCGGTGTCGTTGCTCACCGTGGCCTTTTCGGCGGTGCTAGCATTAATGCCAGCCTGCAGCGCAGCGTTGGCCTCGGCCTCGGCAGCGAGCTCGGCCTGCAGCTGCGAATCCAGGGAGTTTACGACGTTCTGGGCTTCAGCCTGCTGGGCATTAAGCTCGTCGACCTTCTTTTGCGTGGTGGCGACGTTCTTCTCCTGCTCGGCCTGCTTATCGGTGAGCTGCTGCTTAAGCTCCTTGACCTCTTGAATGGTCTGAGCTTGCTTATCGGAAACTTTGCCGTAGTAGAACAGACGGTTGAGCATATCGCTCAGATCATCGACACCCGTCAAAACCTGAAGCAGGCTCAGACCGCCGGTTTTGTACTCGCCGGCGACATAGGTCGAGAGCTTGGCCTGACCATCGGCGATCTCCTGCTGCTTTTGCGTGATCTCGCCGGCAGTCTGATCGAGCGCCTGCGTCTGCGTGGCAAGCTCATCGTAAATCTGCTGGGTTTGGGTGCCGATCTGCTCGAGTTTCGTACGAGCAGCGGCAAGGTCGGATGCGGTATCGGCGTAGGCAGGAGCCGCGAGGCCCAAGCCCAAAACACAAGCGAGGGTTGCCGTAGCAGCGCAGCGTGCCATGTTTTTGTGCGTGTTTGCTGTGCGCATGTAGCTTCCTTTCCAGTAACTAAGGGTAACGGCTAGCCTACCGTCACCAGGCTAAAGAGCTCCACATCGTCATCAGACGGCGTGAGCTTCTCGCGCGGGTTGAGAAACGCAAGCTCAAGTATACAACCGTAACCGATAAGCTTTGCGCCCATATCTCGCACCAGTTTACCTGTTGCCTCGACGGTTCCGCCCGTCGCGACCAAGTCGTCCAGAATCAACACGGTATCTTTAGAGCTGATAGCGTCGGCATGGATCTCAATTGAATCGGTGCCGTACTCGAGCTCGTAGCTCTGGCTTACGGTCTCGCGCGGCAGCTTGCCCGGTTTACGTGCGGGAACAAAGCCGGCGCCAAGGGCTACAGCCACCGGTACGCCAACCATAAAGCCGCGAGCCTCGGGACCCACGACCTTGGTGATCCCCATGCCGGCAAAGTGCTCGGCGAGGGCATCGGTCATGGCTTTGAGCGCCTCGGGATTGCCAAAGAGCGGCGTGATGTCTTTAAAGACGACTCCGGGCTCGGGATAGTCGGGGATGTCGACGATTTGAGATTCGAAGTCGTACATTGCATGACCTTTCAATGAGTTGCCGAAATATCAGCAGCGGTTATTTGCCCGCGGTGACGGTGCCGGAGTGCGAAGGGGCGACGACCTTGAGCGGCTTTACGAGAGAATCCTCGTGCGAAGCAGGCGCGGCAGTTTCTTCGTTTTTGGCCTTGGTGGACTCGGAGCGAGCGATTTCCTCATCGAGTGCATCGATGTCGGCGTCCTCGACCACGGCGTTGAGCGACTCAAAAACGCGGTTTTTGAGCAGCGCGGTGTGCACGCCCTCCGTCAGGTCGTGAAGCTTCTTAAACGCACGCTCGAGCTTGGCGTCGCGCTCGTCATCGGAGGTATCCATGCCGAGCATGCTCACGAGCACCTGCTCAAACATCGAGGACTCGCGGTTGGCGGAAGACACGTACTGACGCAGGTTGCGCGGCTCGATATGGAAGCGTGACAGCTCGGAGCAGTAACGGATGATCGGAAAATCGCGACCATCGACGAGCTCACGATTCTGCGGACTCTTGATGATGCGAATAAGGTCGTTCTCGGCGAGCGAGCGGATAAACGAAATCTCGACGCCCAACATATCGGGAATGGTCTCGATGGGATGCAGCTTTTGTTTAGTCTCCTTGGGCTCCGTCTTGAGCGGAACATCGGACAGTAAGCCCACCTCGTAGGCGAGCGTTGACAGGTCCGTAGCGTTTTCCAAGCGCTGCTTAATCACGTTGAGCGGCATGTAGCGGGTCTTCTGCAGGTGCAGAATGACCTCCAGGCGATCAACGTCCTCCTTGGAGTACTGACGGTATCCCTTAGGCGTACGATGAGGGGTAATGAGCCCCTCATCCTCTAGAAATCTAATTTTTGAGTTCGAAAGATCGGGGTATGCGCCTCGAAGAAGGTTGACGACTTGGCCGATACTCAAATAGTTGCGTTCGGCCATGCCCTACTCACCGGTTTCGATGCGCTCCGGCGTGCTCTCGTGGTAGATGAGCGTAAACGTACCGATCTGGACGGATGAACCATCGTGCAGCGGGGCTGCATTGACGATGGCACCGTCGACCCAGGTGCCATTGAGCGAGCCCAAGTCCTCGATGCGAGCCTGGAGCCCCTCACGAATAATGCGCGCGTGGCTGCGCGAAACGGTCATGTCATTGAGGAAGATGCCGTTCGCAGGATCGCGGCCGATGGTGGTCACGTCGTCCTCGAGCTCAAAGGCGGCACCAGTCTGCGGACCCTTGACGATGGACAGAACGGGGGCGGTGATGCGCACGTTGGCCATGAGGTCGGGAACGGTGACGTCGCTTGAAGGCACGCGGAATACGCAGGTAGCGTCAGCAGTCTTATCATTCTGAGGCATATTGTTAACCATGTTGTCCATGACAACCCCTAACTTATCGCGGACGTGCCGCAAATAATGAACCGTACGTAATCATACCCCAACGAATCAGTCTTCGATTTCAGGGTTCAGAAAGTCGATGTCCTCGTCCTCGGGATGCGCGAGAGCCTGTTTAATGGCCACTCCGCCCTTAATGGAATAGATGACAGCCGTGAGCATGGAGAAGATCACGCCGCCGTACACAAAGAAGATGCCGAGGGGCACCGAGCTTCCGTTGAGGCCCGGGAAGGCCGTAAGGGTTGAAGGTAAAAGATGCAGGCCGTCAATAACGGGGAACCCGAGCAGCATGAGCGAGAAGCCGGTCATGAGCAGTGCAGTGGCAATCTTTCCGGGAAAGACGACATCGATGGGGCGACGGTGATAATGACGAACGATAAGCGTGCCGATGCCCAGATAAATGTCGCGGCCAATAATGAGCACGCAGACCCAGATGGGCAGCTCTCCGCGGACCACCAGCCCAAGTACGCCGGTGAACAGCAGCGCACGGTCGCAGATGGGATCCATGACCTTGCCGAGCCACGAGACCGTCTTGGTCATGCGGGCGATCTGACCGTCCATCCAGTCGGTAGAGGCGGCAACGGCGTAGATAACGATGGCGATGACGCGGTTGTTATCCGTCACAAACAGGTACAGAAATACCAGGGTGAGGATCAGGCGCGTAAAGGTGATGAAATTGGAGATCGTAAAGATCTTATTCGACGGGTAATCGGAAGTGCCGATAAGCTCCTTTTTGATCTTCTTTTTGATGCCCACAGGACTCCCCCGCTGGTTAACGACAAAACTTTCGATACTATACCCGTTCCGGCGATGTCTATCCAGCGCAGCCATAGAGAGTCCAGACATGTGGAGGGCGCTGTCGCAACGTGAATGTGCCGTTTTTGTGTACGTCAGCCTCCAAACATGTCATAAATTGTCGTTTTTGGAGGATGACGTACAAGTTTTTGTTAAGCGAAAGTATCGATTAATAAAGCCGTTGATTCTTCGTTGCTTACTTTATTGATTCTTAACAAAAAAGGTCAGGCACTAGGTGCCTGACCTGCAAACTTCTGGGCAGGACGACTGGATTCGAACCAGCGACCCCTTGACCCCCAGCGAGGTCAGAATGACCCTGACCTGTGCTTATTTTGTTAAAACACGCGCAGATAGCGCAAGTAGCGCATTTCCGCATTTGCAAATTTTACCAGCTCAGCGCGGTCTGTCCAGATAGCATATTTTCGGCTTCGAGGAGCGCGGTGCAGCCGATGATTTAATCAACGGGGGTAGGAGCCCCGAATCGTCGCCTCTCCGGGTTCCCGCAGGTGGGCCCGCCTGTTTCTAATCAACTGCGGATTTAGGAGCAGACATGCAGAACGAGAAATGCAGCAATAAAACCTTACGCGTATGCGGAGCCGGCGGCGTGAGGAAGAACAAGGGCAAATGGCAGGCTGTCGTGACGGTGGCCGACGAGATGACCGGGAAGAAGGTCCAGAGGACCAGGAACACCCGCGTGCCCTGCCTGAAGCAGAGCGCGCGGGGAAAGGCGGCGGCGATGCGCGTCCTCGCGGAATTCAGGTCGGAGGTCGAGCTGGAACTCGCCGAGGCCGAGGAGGCGAGGGCCGCTATCGGCGCCGGGCTTCCCGCCGAACAGCGGGATGACTACGCCGCGCTGCCGCTTTCCGAGGCGCTCGAGAAGTTCATCGACTTCTGCCTGGAGATGAACAGGATCACCCCGACGACCCGCGACGACTACCACTACAGCGCCCTGCACATCGAGCGAGACGAGCTGGGTCTGGTCCCCGTGAACGAGGTGACGACCGACGACGTCAACGCGTGGTCGAGGCGCAGGATCGCCCTGGGCACGGCGCCGGACACGCTCAACAAGTCATTCAAGCTCGGCAAGCGGCTCTACGCCGTCCTGCTGAAGCGCAGCAACGACACGATCGGGAGGAACCCGTTCGACGGCGCCCTCGCGCCCAGGGTCATCGCCAGGCCCAGGAACGCGCTGCGCTCCGACCTCGTGCCGAAGCTCAACTCGGTGACCTCGATGATGCCGGACTCGACCTTCAGGCGGGCGGTCGTGCTCGCCCTGCACACCGGGATGCGCATCGGCGAGGTCTGCGGCCTGCGCTGGTGTGACGTCGACTTCGAGTCGGGGCTCATCACGGTCAGGCACTCGGTGGCCTACGTCAAGGACAGGGGCTCCTTCATCAAGGACACCAAGAACCACGACCTGAGGACGATCCCCGTCGACCCGGTGGGCCTGCTCCCCTTCCTGAAAGAGATCCACGAGATCGATTCGCAGAGGCTCCGGGAGGCATCGGCCCTCGGCCTGCGCGACCTCGCGGACAGCTACGTCGTGTCGCGGCCGGACGGCTCCTTCGCCACCACCAGTTACATCCGCAGGGCGTTCAAGACGTTCTCGGAGACCAACGGCCTCATGGGCACCAACGACGAGCTGATCACGTTCCACGGCCTGCGCCACACCTTCGCGACGCAGTGGATCCGCCACGGCGGCGACATCAAGGCGCTGCAGTCGATCTTCGGGCACAAGGACGCCATGGTCACGCTCAACGTCTACGCCGACATCGAGCCGATGTCCAAGATCCAGAACATGCTGCGCGTGTCGCCGAGCCTGTGGCGAGGCTACCTCGGCCTGAGGGTGGACCCCGGCCCCATGTTCCAGCAGAAGATCCGCGAGGCGATCGAGACGCTCGAGGCGTTCGGCTACGGCATCTCCGAGCCTGACGACCGCAACGTCCTCATCCGCGACGTTCAGACGATAAGCCGCCTCTACCCCACCGAGTACGCGGCAGTGCTGGGGGCCATCCCGACCGAGGCGACCGTGGTCGAGTAGAGGCTGAGACATGCGCTTTCCCAAATCCGTAGTGCAAGTACGGGAATGTGGAATCGCGTTAGATATATTCTACCCGGTCATCTCGGTGGCGCAAATCTTGGCACGGGTTTCCGCGAACGCGGACGCCCGTACCCTTCTTTTTATGTTTACGCAAAGAGTCAGCGGGAATGCAGGTGAGGCCTCGCGGTTCAGGCCGGGGATTTTCAGCCGCGCCGCCCGATTTCGAATAAAGGCCTGCAGATGCAGACGGCTTTCGGGAGGCCCCGACGGCACCTCTCTCAAAAATGGGAGCATGGCCCGAGGGCGCCCGTGGGCGGCCCTCCCGCCGTTCGGTTGGGCGGCGGCGTGTAGCCCCGTAGGCGTGTAGCCGTGTAGCGGTGTAGTGCGCTGCGGATGTAGACCTGTGGCGGCGTATGCCGAAACATATTCCCAATCCGGGAATGCACTTATATATAAGTACAATCGTCTTGCCATAGACGGGAAACCCGTCGGCCGGGCGGGACCGGAGGGCCGGGCGGCGAATGCGAAAGGCCGGATGCAGCCGATGCCCTGAATGAGGTCCCAACATATGGGAGGGGCAGGTGAATCCATCTCTTTGGCCGCTCCCGAGGGCATGGATTTCCCAGCCCTCGCCCCCGAGGACATCTTGCAGACGATTCGCAGGTCTCCGAGCGGTAGGTACCTGATGGAGCAGAGGGCCGCGCTGGCGTAGTTGCCGCACTTCGACGATATGGACGATGACGAGCTCCGCCAATTCGCCGCCCAAGTCAGGCCGTGATTTTATAGAATTCAGGGAGGACCGCTGTCACGTTCGCCGTTTAAGAAGGTGCCGCTTTGAAATATCTCGTCGAGGATTTCGATGATCCGGCAGGTCCCGTCCAAGACTACGCCGAGGCCAAGCAAATCGTCCGAAAAGTACTCGGCTCCCACCCATCGGTGAGACAAGCTGCCACATGGCCATGGAAGCCTCATTTATTTGCGAAGAACATCGGCTAGCCGCAGGATTGAAATCATCGACCGATAAGTGAGTTCCACCTTTTCGCCCGCAAGCAGTCGTTTCGAGCCAATCTCATCTAGCCCCACAAGCCGAGAAAACAGCGGGCCGCTCATCGTGCCCTCGTCAATTGACTCCCCTTATGGTCTTCAAAACGTCCGTATCATGAAGCGATGCCGAGCTGTAGGGGGCAACACGAGCGGAACTCTCAATTAACGACGAGACAAAAGGATGGAGATGCTTTGGACATAGTCCATCAAACACCACATCCCCATTGTCATCCGAGCCGACCAGGCGCCAAGTATAATGATCGACCCAGTCATCTCCGTCATATATGGCGTCCATGAGCAACTTCCCGTCTAGAGAGAGAAACCTATTTGGACATCGGGGCGCAAGACCGCAATCCATATCGGGCCTGCAGCAGCTCCAACCCAACGCACCACATAGGTTCCCTTTCGTACATGTGTATCAATCTCCCCGAAATGCCGGAGAATGCAATTCCAGACCCGTTTGTCGGATAGCAATCGACGTATTTTTGTTTTCCGCTCACAACCTTGTATAGATATATCGTTCCAGCAAAAGAGAAGGTATCGTGACTATTTTAGATCTATATGGCCAATTCGAGCCCTCGCCATGGCAATTGTGGCAGCTGGGTTTCTTTTCATTAAAATTTCACTTTGTTAAATCCCTGCCCCTAAGCATTAAACCCGAAGTCCACCGAGTGGGCGAAAGTAAAAGAGGGTCGAATCCGAAGCAGTTCCCAGACAATTGGCGTCCGGCCAGACACTTCGGTTTGGCCCTTTCTTTCCAGGACTCTATAACAGCAAAGCACCTGCTAGATGGGCTTTTTGTGGGTGGGTAATTGTAACAGCTGATTGAACTGCAACGCGCTGGGGCCAATAGGGCGAGGCAAACTGGCGAGGTGTGTCGTCGCGAGTGCAATCGCCACGGTCGACGACGCGGTCGTCCAGCTGCCGCGGCACGGCGCCACCGCTGTGTGTCTGGCCCTCGGCGCGACAGAAGGAGACACTGTTGTGGCCGATGGGCTAAGACCGTTGCCGACCAAGTGCCGTTAGCGGCCATTGGCACATGTCAACCAGACTGATTCTGTGGGTATAGGGTGGCATTTCACTAAGGTCGGAAACTCCCGCAACCATTGATTGATTTCGACATGTCCGAAATTCATATTACGTATATGGGTAACAATCATTTATAGGATCCCTCAAGTAACCTTAGTAACCGAACCGGGGCAGAAGGGCCTACAAACAAGCCGCGACGAACAGCTTCTTCCGCATTTCTTTAGGCAAGCGAAAAGAGGGATGACATGACGGCCAAGAGCTACGTAAAGATCGTTATTGTTGGCTCTGCACTTTGTCTTGCAATGGTGCTATGCGCATCATTTGCGAGGTATAGGTCCGAGCAATCGTTCATCGATGGCGCTGAAAACGGTTTTGGCATAGACGGGATGTATGTCAACGATGGCGCGACCAGGCCGTCTATGGCGATTCTTGCAGGCGAAGACATGGAATGGCAAATCTGTAATGACGATGGCTCTTGTCTGAGTGGTCGTTTGGCCGCAACGAGCGACCCGAATTCGTTCGATCTTCTCGACAATGATGGATCGGATTGCGGTTCAGTTCACCTGTCGTATGCATCACGAGACGGGATGGACGGCATTCTCTACGTCTCCCACGAGACTGGCGATTTCAAGATGCGCAGGACTAACCGAGTGCCGGCTTTTATCGAGGAGTGAGAACTCCCGGCGGTCTGCCGATCAGGCCGCCGGGGTATCGAACCCCGCATTCATCCGTACACACACGGATGAATGCGGGAAGTGTCCGGATGAAGTTGATAATCAAGGAAACAATGCCGTTCTGCCTGGGACGGCTTTGGACTGGACTTTAACTACAACATCGCGATCGACACTTATCAGCTCGCGCGACGCGCATAGCCAGATCTCGGACGCTGGTGCATGGAGGACCTTCGAGATTTACTGTACATCCAAAACGACGACGCACACCGCGTGCTCGCCGACTGCGAAGACGAGTTGGCTGTCTACAATGCGATCAGAAACGGCGTGAAGTCCGGAGAGCTTTCTGTCGAACCGCCGCGCCGTCGCGCGAGCCGACCGGGCAACCCGGGCAATCTGGTCCTGGCTCTCCCGGTCGTATTCCTACGATATCGCCCCTAGATCACCAATGTGTCAGATAAAGAATGAGGCAATGGCTGTGATCACGCCTACGGCGGACGCAACGACTGCGCCTTTTTTCCTCTCCTTTAGTCCGACGAATAGGGTTGCCGTAAAGTAAAGGGCGGAAATGCAGTCTATGGCAAGCAAAACGAGTTCCTTGGGCGGTTTCAGCAAAAGGTCGCTAGCAAAGAGTAATGCAAGCAGGGCAAAGCCGATTGTGACCAAGTATCTCGATTGATTTTGCGACAGCATGGCAACTGCCTTTCAGAACATGCAAGTGAAAAGTCGGTACGATGTCATTGCGGTTGCAAACAAGCCGCCGTCAGGACCGGTTGTCACGAGACCGGCGATAACGCATTTTCTCGGTTTCCAGCTCATGACAGACCCCTCTCTCATGGTGCAACGCATACATTATAAGATATGCACATTATCTCGCTAATCAATTTCAATATCCATCATCCAACTAAAGAATACTGACTCACTGGTTCAGCGACGATGCGTTTTTACCCTCGCGTTCCCACTCGCCGCGTCGGCGGTCGGAAGGGTCTCCGTCTCGCAATCAGCGACCTTGTAACCGTATCTGTCGAGCCAGGCGGCAAGCACGTCCCAATCGACGCGCTTCCAGTCGCCGCCCGGCGCGTGCTGCATCACGAGGCCTCCGGCGACCATGAGCGCGTGGATATGCCCTCCTTGCAGGCCAGCGATGATCCCGCCGGTGCATACGATGCCAGGTCGCTGTGCCGGCATGGCGCAAACGTATTGGCCTTTGTGCCCCTTTTGGCAACTTTAGCATGGCTGTAGGTTAAACCAACCCACAGCCATGAGCACGTTAACGTAGTACTATGCTAATTACACGGATAAGGCAGGGGTATTTTTCTTTGGCGAATAAATTTGTATTTTATGGCAAGGGGAGTGGCGTTAAGGTTTTCATCGCTATATCAGTTGCCGTGTTCGCATTCTCTGCGCTATTTCTAAAAGTGGAGCGTTGCCAAAAAGATAGCGGAGGTGACTATTCACATTTGTGGTTCGTGAGCGGATTGGTGTTGAACGTTGACAGCTCTGGCGATTTTACCATGTCGGTCGAAAGCGAAGATCCATATAACGACGGGTCTGATCGTCTGACCATTCTGGTTGATTCAGAACATACGCGCTATGTAAGCGATAGCCCCGTGAGCGTTGGGTCTAAAGTCAAGGTAGGCTATTTTCTCGATTCCCGAAAGAAAAATACGATTCGCTGCTCTTCTGTGGATGTGTTGGAATAATTTTTGAGTAACTATCAGTAAAAAGCTGCGAGCAAAGGCCGCTCCACGTGGGGCGGCCTTTTTGGTGGATAGACGTTGCGGAGGATGATTGATTGACGTTTTTACTCCGCATGGAAATCGAGTGAGGATTCTGTTCCGCGAGGGGCGTGTTTTGAGGCTCTTGGCGGTACGTAATTCTCGTTCGGCGTCTTGACGGGACAAAACCCTCGGTTGACTTTTTGAAGCGTCCCTAGAATCAGCTGTTACGATAAAAACGGGGGGGGGGTAACTCCGCGGACACGGCCTAGCGCGCTGCCATCCAGTGCCGATTCTGCCTTACTCGCAATTCGGCGAGGATGAGGAGTATGAATTGATCGGGGCTTATAGGACAAAATGTGTGTCCTATAAGCCCCAAGGATGACGATTCCAATACGGATGACGACACCAAAACCGGCATCGACGGTTCCATGGACGATTCGGATTCCAAATAGGCCCTGTTAGTTTATCTACTTCTTTGCCGGTGTCGTATACGAAACCGCTATACCCGCGGCAATTGCCATGAGACAGCTCGCGATGAATCCGAACTCATACTTCAAAACGTTTGTTGCGGTCAGGGCGATAATCAACACGGTCGCAATTTGCAGAATTATCATTATTGCGAAGAGATTGATTCCTTGTTTGGCCGAAGTCGCTGAGTGAGTTTGGCTTTTTTGATTCAGGTTGTAGCTGACAACAAAAGCGACCAGTTCGCTTGATACGGGGCCGACTACATAGAAAAAGATTGCGTCAATGAAGCCTATAGTGTTGTAAGTTGTTTCGCCGGAAAAAACAGCGTATAAAGCATATCCAAATCTTGGCTGATTCATGTATGAGTACGAAAAGACGAAGAGCGTCAATATTGCTACTACCAGAAGTGCATTCAGGACAAATCGTTTGCTTTTCATCGATCGCTCCTTCCGGGTCACTCTTATTTGTAATTCTACAGCATCCATTTGTTTTTCAAAGAATTTGACTGTCCTAAATAACATGCACTTTCGCTGGAGGGTCGCTGTTTGGCGGCCCTCTTTTTTGCACAGGCGCGGTGGGATGGTAATAATCGGGCGGGAGTCAGCCGCTCTGATAGAATCGTCCTTGCTGTCGGCAGCCCTCGTGCCGGGCAGAGCCCTCCATCCGATGGGAGGTGATGCCCATGACCGATTTCACTGAGCTCGTGAAGCTCCTGACTGCTATGGTCTCGCTCCTCACGGCCCTTGTCGTCCTTTCCAAGGCACTCAAGCAGGGTTCGAAGCCCAAGACGATATGAGAAAGCCATTTGGGTCGCCTCCCCCGCGGCGCAGCTTCTTTCCGCGGGCTCGGGATGCCACAATGGGCTTTGAGTATCGGCCCGTGCGGTAGCCCTTACCGCACCTGCGGGGAGGAGGCTTCCCATGCCCCATGTTACCTCCATCGGCCTGGACGTCCACGCGCGATCGGTCGCCGCCGCGGCGTTCAACCCCTTCACCGGCGAGGTGGTGCACCGTGACTTCGGGACGGACGCCGCCGAGATCGCGGAGTGGGCCCTCGGGTTCGAGGAGCCCAGGGCCTGCTACGAGAGCGGCCCCACCGGCTTCCACATGGCGCGCGAGCTGCGCGCGCTCGGCCTCGACTGCGCCGTGGCCGCCGTCTCCAAGATGCAGAGGCCGGCGGCGGACGCGCGCCGCAAGAACGACCGGCGCGACGCCGAGTTCATCGCCCGCATGCTCGCCACCCACAACATCGTGGAGGTCCCGCTGCCCGATGCGGCCGTCGAGGCCGCCCGGGACCTCGACCGCGCCCTCGACGACGCCACGGCGGAGTACCGCCGCGCCAGGCAGCGACTCAACATGTTCCTGATCAGGCTGGGCCACGTCTGGGACGAGCGCAACGCCGACGGGACGAGGAAGGGATCCTGGACGCGCGCCCACTGGAGATGGATATCCGGGATCAGGCTCGAGGGGCCCCAGCGCGACGTGCTCGAGTACTACGTCACGGCCGCGAGGTGCGCGGAGTCGGACCGCCGGCAGCTCGAGAAGAAGGTGCTCGCCCTCGCCCGGACCGACCGGTGGCGCCCGGCCGTCGAGGCGCTCTCCTGCATCAAGGGAATCGACACCCTGACGGCCTTCAGGCTCGCAGCCGAGGCGGGCTCCTTCACGAGGTTCCGGACGGCCCCGGCCTTCGCGAGCTGGTGCGGGCTAGTCCCGTCGGAGCGCTCGAGCGGCGAGACCGAGCGGCGCGGCGGGATAACCAAGACGGGCAACCGGCTCGCCAGGACGGCACTGGTGGAGTCGGCGTGGCACTACCTGACGTGCACGCCCCGCCCGAAGGCCCCGGCGCCCGGCGCGGACGTCCCCGCGGCGATCCGGGCGCGCGCCGACGCCTGCACCGCCAGGCTCTGCCGCCGCCGCGAGGCGCTGGCGGCGGCGGGCGAGAGCTCGTGCAAGGCAAACGCCGCCGTCGCGCGCGAGCTCGCCTGCTGGGTCTGGGAGATCGGGCGCCGGGCGGAGGGGACCCTCAGCTGACCCCGTCGGACAACAAGCCTCCCGCCGGGAGGGCCCGCGCCTCGACGCATCGCCGGCGCGCGTTCACGAGCCCTTTTTGGGCAGCCCAAGGGCCGCGCCCGTGAACAAGACTGGTTTCGGACGAGCGCGCCGGACGGAGAATCGAAATGCGGTGGGGTGTGCGGACATACCGGGCTGACCGCCGGCAGCGCGCCCGCAAGAGCCCGCGGATATTAGCTTGCCAGGCAAGCGTCGACTAAACGTGCAGCGTGCGCGGTCCCTCCCGACGGGAAACGAAAAAGCCCGGTTTAAAACCGGGCTCGAACAAACACGCCTATTGACAATGGCTTTCTCATATTAAAAGAAAGGCCACCGTCGCTAAGACGATGACCCAACTTCATTAAGCAACGGCTCTGCCCAGCTCTCTACAACTTGGGCTGCCGTCGGCACCATTTTACCCTCCTGACGAGGAATTCGTCCATATTTCAAAAACCAAATTGCGTTTGCTATCGAAGCCTTGATTATCAACTTCATCCGAACACCTCCCACATTCATCCGCACATGTGCGGATGAATGTGGGAACCCGATACCCTGAGGGCCGGACCGGCCGGCACCGGGAGATCGGAGGACGGCCGGTCCGGAAAGAGGAAGAAGGGTTCCGCGGAGGCGGCCCCGAGGGCCTACGGCAGGCTCACCAGGCACGAGCGGGACACGGTCCAGAGGATGCTGGAGCGCAGGGCCTCGTGCAGGGAGATCGCCAGGGAGCTGTGCAGGTCGCCCTCGGCGGTGAGCGCCGAGGTGGCGTCGCACAGGTTCGTGACGGCGCCGAAGTCCAGGCGCGGCGAGCGCGTCGACGGCTCGGCCGACCTGTCGGCGGCCTGCCCGCGCCTGGCGGCGTGGCCGCGCTGCTGCAACGGGTGCGGCCGGTACCGTGCGATCGGCTGCAAGCGCCGCCCGCACGTATTCTGTGTTTCGTCAAGAGGATTTGAGCAAAAAGAGCATCGGAAATTGAGCAGCCTGAGCATCGGAAGCGCGCACGCTTTTTGAGCGGCTAGCCCTCCTGCATGAGGGCATGGCGGACGCGGTGGGACTCGCCGCGGAACTGGACGAGCCTCCCGTGGTGGACGATGCGGTCGATCACGGCGGCGGCCATCTGGTCGTCCCCGAACACCGACCCCCACCTGCTGAACTCCAGATTCGTGGTGATCACCACCGACTGCCTCTCGTATGCGTCGGCGAAGACCTGGAAGAGCAGCCTCGCCCCGTCCGCGTCGAGCGGGAGGAACCCGAGCTCGTCGATGACGAGCGGGCGGGCCTTGCCGATAAGCGCGGCCTCCCGGTCGAGCCTCCCGTCGTCGCGCATCTTGATGACGCGGGCGGGGACGCCGTGAAGAAGCGCGCCTCGAGCCTCCTCTCGCACGCCAGCGCGCAGAGGGCCGACGCCATGTGCGTCTTGCCGGTGCCAACGTCGCCCATGAGCACGAGGTCCTCCCTGCGCCCGACGAAGTCGAGCGCGAGCAGCGACTCGCGCCCCACGCCCTCCGGCCACGACACGGCCGACCAGTCGTAGCCGTCGAAGGTCTTGGGCGCCGGCAGCGCGCAGCGCCTGAGCAGCGTCGCGCGCTTCGAGGCCTCGCGGCTGGACCTCTCCGCCTCGAGGTAGCCCGCCAGGTACTCCACCTGCTTCGGGGTGCCGAGCCTCGACCACTCCTCCAGGATGTTAGCGTCAATCTATTTTTCACCAGTTTCGCTAAACAGGCGCGCCGTTCGCGCAAAGGCGGTTTCACCGGTTGCGCTAACGTATTTTCACCGATTCCGGTCACGGCTTGACGGGGCCGTCCCTCGGCAGGTCCTTCAGCCTGTAGGACCTGCCGGTTATCTTGACCAGGTGGCAGTGGTGGCACACCCTGTCCGCGATCGCGCTCGCCGCCACGTCGTCCCCGAACACCCTGCCCCAGCCGCCGATCCCCACGTTGGTGGTGATGATCGTCGAGCGCTGCTCGTAGCGCGTCGATATCAGCTGGAACAGCAGGTCCGCGCCCGCGCTGCCGACGTCGAGGTAGCCGAGCTCGTCGATGATCAGCAGCCTCGAGTGGGCGTAGTACTTGAGCCTCTTCTTGAGGATGCCGCGCGACGAGGCGTCCTCCAGGTCCTCGACGAGCCGGGCGCAGTCCACGAACCTGACCTCGCGCCCCGCCCTGACGGCCTCGATGCCCAGCGCGACGGCGAGGTGCGTCTTGCCCACGCCGGGTGGATTGGCAACACCTATTTGGACGATTCCGGGAGGGACAGCCCCGCCTCCCTGAACTCGACCGGCGACATGTAGCCCAGCGTCGAGTGGATCCTGAAGTTGTTGTACCAGTGCACGTAGTCCGAGAGCTTGGCCCGGAGCTCGCGCGTCGTGCCGAACGTCTCGCGGTGGACGAGCTCGGCCTTCAGTATCCTGTTGGTCGACTCGTCGACGGCGTTGTCGTAGGGGCAGCCCTTGGCCGACAGCGACCTCTCTATGCCGAAGGCCTCGAGCATCAGGTCGATCTCGGCGTTGTCGAACTCGCTGCCGCGGTCCGTGTGGAAGACCTCGATGTCCGAGATGGGGAAGGAGAGCGTCGCGAACGCCGACTTGACCAGCCGGGCGTCCTTCCTGGGCCCGGCGGAGTGGCCGACGATCTCCCTGTTGTAGAGGTCGACGAGCAGGCAGACGTAGTTCCACGAGGCCCCGACGCGCACGTAGGTCAGGTCGCTGCATATATGGGTGCGCGGCGCCCTGCCGCCGAAGCCGCGCGCGACGACGTTGGGCACGTCGGCCTCGTTGACCGCCCCGGGGTGCACCTTGAACCTCTTCCTGCCGTATGCGCTGACCAGGCCGTTCTCCCTCATGATGCGGCAGACCCGGCGCCGGCTGACGGTGACGCCCGACCGCTCGAGCGACGCCTTTATCTTGCGCGAGCCGTACCGGCCCTTGCTGGCGGCGTGGGCCGCGACCACGGCCGGCGCGGCGGGGTCCGGCGCGGCGGGCCGGCCGGGCCGCGAGCGCATGGAGTAGTACGTCGACCTCGCGACGCCGAGGAGCCTGCACTGCGCTGATATGGGGTAGCGGCCCTCGTTGGCCGCTATGGCCCTCACTTTCGAGCGTATATCAGCGCCGCTTGTTTTAAGACGTCGACCTCCATCCGGAGCCTGCGGTTCTCGCGCTCGAGCTCCAGGATCCGGTTCTGCTCGGGCGTGCGGTTGCACGCGGCGCGCGGCGAGCCGGTCGCGTTTATCGACTTGATCCACCTCTCCACGGTGCTCTTGCCGAGGTCGTACTCGTCCATGATCTCGCGCTTGGGCTTGCCGGCGTTGTAGAGGTCGACTATCTGCCTCTTGAACTCGTCGGTGAAATGCCTCGGGTGCCTGGGGTCCCTCATATACGGCCCTCCCGTCTCCTGCGCCCCTCCCGGAACTGTCCACACCAGTGTAGCCAATCCAGCCAATCCATCTTGGTCATCCCGGGCAGCTGGGCCTTCGCGCGGATCACCTCCTCGAGCGGGTCGAAGGCGCTGCCCCTCGCGGACCTCCCGTCGGCGGCGGACTCGCCCTCCCGCCGGTACTTGGCGACCGTGTGCCGGTCCATGCCGTGCCTCCTCGCGATCTCGCTGAAGTTCGGCTTCGCGCCGGACCCCCTGTAGACGTTCAGCTCTCCCATTACGTTTCGCTCCATATCCCGCTCCTCCCGGGTCGGATACCCGATCGGAGCATAGTTCCGTTAGCGCAGTTGGTGAAAGTACGTTAGCGGGGTCGGCGAAAGCGCGTTAGCGCATTCGGCGAGATGCGTTTGCGAAAGTGGTCAATTTTAGATTAGCGCTAACACAGGACGGCGGTGGTGAGCGAGCACGACCGCCCGGCCTCCACGACCCTGCGGGCCAGCTCCTCGCTAGCTGCCATCGGCGACCGCCCCCTTCAGGAACCCGTCGTAGACCGACAGGTCGGCCCCGCCGGCCCCGCCGAGAGGGCGCGCGCAGAGAGGGGCGATGCCCCGCTGGCCTAGCCTAAGGGCGAAAACGGAATAGACGGACCGACCGTCCGGCTGAGTCTGGGAAGAGGTGCCGGGCGGCGGGCGGAGCATGGCCACCGGACCCATCGAAACACATCTCCACCGTTCCTTCAACTGGGAAAACGACGCCCCGTGGCCTGAATGGGGCCTCGGGGGCGTTCGGCTAACTGCGGGAACGGCCTATCCGCTCAATGTGTTCGGCTGAGATCGGAAATCAACCATATTATGGGCACAGTCGGCAATTGGGTTGGATAGCCTCGCACCGGAGGAATCAACATGAGTACAAGTAGCTACAAACCGCAAAAAGGCCGTGGCCTCCCGTGGCCTTTAGACACGGACGCTCCATCGGTTGCCGATCAGGCCGAGACGCCTAGCGAGATGGAGGCGGCGCTTGACGTTCGACAGGATGAGATTGCAAAGAGCGAGATCCTGAGTGGAATCAACAGGCCATCCTACGACTCATTATTTGCGGTCGCGAAGAATCGCGTCCAGCTTGCGATTCTGATCATGATTTGCTCCTTCCAGACGTCCAAAGGGCCTAATAGGAAGGGTGCCAACGGAAAAGAACTTACAAAAGGTCTTTTCATGCGTCAGGACAAGCTCGAAAAAAAGACTGTTCGACTCAACCGACTGTATCGAAAGCTCTGGGCGAGCTGGCTCATCGAGGCATCATCATGAAGACCGATGGGGTGTGGGTCATCGTTTGGGCTCAGCTCGATATTCAAGCGCGTGAGGCCGGATGGGATCCGCGCGCGGACGCGGGCGGCGAGGTCGGACGTGAAAGCCGGACCGCAGAGGTATCGAGCGCACGCGGCCAGGGCCTCGAGGGCGCCTGGCGGGTAGGGAGATCCGAGCATGAGGCAGGACAACGCGCAGGCCCGCGAAAGGTTCACGAGCTCCCCCGCGACGCGGCTGGACCCTCGGCTGCCCCTCGTAAAGGATGCAGAAGACACGGTCGAGGTCCGACGGTTCGACCAGGCTGTACCGGCAGTCCGCGTACAGTGCGCAGCCCCTCCCGCGCGGGTCGCCGTCCGAGTCCTCATCCGGCTCATGATGGCGCACCTCAACCCAAAGGCCCTCCAACACGTCGTCGAACCCGAAATCGAGCTCCGCCTGGACGCTCTCGCCGAGCGCATCGCCCAGGGCGAGCTCCGGCACCTTCGTCACACGGCCGTCCAGCCACTCAATCTCTGTCATCGCGCGCATGGTGCAAGCCCCTTCCGACACGGGATTGTCAGCTCAACCCGACCCTTACCCATACGGACGAACATAACTCGCCAGGGGGAAGCCCCTGAAGGCCGTGCGCCACAACATGAGGCCGAATCCGCCCCCGGCTGGACAGGCCAACAACGAAGGAGCACACGGAACCGGCGCGGCGTTACAACCGTCCCGGCAAGCGTGTCACTTGGCCAAGTCATGATGCCGACAAACCCGGAAATGCTCCAACGGAGCGCCGGACGAGCGTAACAATATAAAGCCGTGCAACACGTGTTGGACGACCGGAACATCCCAAACAAAGGCCTGTAGGTCCCACCTTCAAGCCCAATAGCAAAATGTGCATCAGCGGATTTGCAGCGATACAAGTCTCAACCGTCACCATCACACCGCAGCGCGCCTAGTCCCACTCATCCTACTGCAAATGTCCCAGAACGAGAAAACGACCAGCTTAACATGCCAACCTTTATATCCGCACGCGCGTAATTCAACTCATAAGGACCGGCTATCCCTTACCTGTGACACAATCTCAAACGCACAGAACAGAATCATCAGTCCAATCATCGTATAAGAGGCAGCCGAACCTTCAAGCACTATTCCACAAAGAACAATCTCCGCGCAGCCAATAAGAACTGTTATCAGGCGCTCTGCCTTTTTGCTCTCGCCGCTCGCATAAAAAGGCGGAAAAGTGCACAAGATCACATATAGCCCGGGAAGGGAATACAGGATCGATAGTCCAAGCCCCCCATCAACCGCAGTGCTTTGCGTAAGAATCAACTGAACCCAAACGGCAATTATCACTGAGCAGGTTGTCGATAAAAGAAGACTAGAAATATAGCACGCAACAAAGTCCCGTCGCATTCGAGCAGAGAAATCCGCGAACTCTCTTCGCCGCGTGGAAACAATAAGGTACACAGAAATTGCAATAGAACCAATCAGAGAAAACAGCGGAACAACCAGCAATTCAAGCTTATTACCCCATCGATCAACCACACCCCCACTCCAATGAGCGGGAATTGTATCAGGGAGGACTGACCAAGCCGCCCATAGAATCAGAAATGGAAGAATAGAGAGGATGAAAGATGATAACACTGCAGTAGTTTTTTTTGAGGCTCTCATCGATTCCGCATCTCCTTGCGCGCCCACATTCCACTCCGCCTTAAATCAAGTATACGTTTTGGAACGGGATGTCACTCCGAACGCCTTACCCTCTTAGTGTGAATGCCGCTGCGGCATTGTTGACTCATCATTAGTAATCGCGTCTATCCTCTGCAGCATCAGCCAAAGCAATCCGAGAGGAGCCGCACATGCATGCAGCGGAAATTCCTTTCGGGGGGGGGTATCTCCCAGATTTACCCGCCGCCCGAAGGGGCAGTCGACAGTCGAGTACGTGCTGATCATCGCGATCATCGTCCTGGTGGTGCTGATCGCGGGACCGTGGGTCTCGTCGGCGATCACAAACCAGTTCAACACGGTGGCGGGGACGCTCGGCAACGGAATCTCAAAGGGGAGCTGGGAGTCGGGCGGCACGGGCGGCGGCAACGGGTCGTTGACCGACGCCGACATCGTGGACCCCGTTCACGGGATAGCGTTCGCCGTGTACTCGGAGGACGACCACAGCCTCATGTTCTACAAGCGCCGCGGGGTCCCCAGAGTCGGTGACATGCTCAACAGCCGCCGCGTGACGGCGGTGTATACGGGGTTCGAAAATGGATACGCCACCGCGACCGTGGGAAACGACGGCAAGACGACTGCCCCCTGGTGGCCTAACAGAAATAATATCGTGGCCGTAAAGGCCATTGACGATGGCATAGAAATCCACTCGTTGGCATTTTGCTTTCAGTACATGGAGAACTGCAAGAGCTTTGATCTGGCAAAGTTCGACATGTCGAACTGCACAAATCTGCAGCACGCATTCGCGTATTGCGGCAATGCGACTTCCTTCAGTATTTCAAGCTGGGATACGTCCTCGGTCGTCGAATTCGACTCGGCGCTCAAAAACCTTTACAAGGTCAAGGAGATTGACATCTCCGGATGGTCGACGCGGAAAGCCGGCGATTTACGTCTCCTTTTTTCCACCGACAGTTCGCTGAAAAGCGTGAAATTTGGACCAGGGTGGAAGACCTCAGATGTTATGGATATGCTCGGCATGTTTAGCTATTGCAAAAATCTAAACCTCGACTGTTCCGATTGGAATGTCCCAACCTATGCCAATCATAGTGACTTCAATCACTGCGCCCCCGGCGTTATCCTCCCGAAGGCGTGGCAGTAGGTCTGAAGAAACAAAACGGCAAGCAGTTTATGTGGCGCGGGCACCCGTGCCGCCGTTGCCTCAGCGGCACGTTACGGGCTAGTCGGTTCGATTTAACGTACGCTCTGCATGCAATATCAATCCCCATGCGAAGGGAGTGTCGCATATGCATGCAGCGGCAATTAACCTTCGGGGGGTGGGTATCTCCTAGGAATACCCGCCTCCGAGGCCAAGGAGCCATCGAGTACGTTCTGGTCATCGCGATTATCGTCCTGGTTGTGATGATAGCCGGCCCTTGGGTCTCGTCGGCAATCAGGAACCAGTTCAACACGGTGGCGGGAGTATTGGTAAACGGGACAGCGGGTGGGACTTGGGAACCGAGCGGTTCCGGCAGCGGTAACGGCGCGGGTTCCGCGACCGTCCAGGCGGCGCTCGCCAAGGACGCGAAGGACACGCGAAGGACTGGACCCTCGGTGAGCAGAAGGCAGTTGCCGAGGACATCGCCGCCAAGGGCGAGGCGTCGCCCGCCTACGCCAAGGCGAAGGCCGCGATGGATGCCGGCACCGAGTTCTCGATGAAGCTCACCGATGGCAAGACGCTGACTTACCGCATTATCGGCATCAATCATGATGACCCTGCAGGCGGATCCGGCAAGGCGGGCCTCACGTTCCTCACCACCACGACGGGCATTTGGTCCCCCATGAACGCGATTGACACCAACGCCGGCGGTTGGGAGAAGTCTGAACTCCGTCAGAAAATGAACTCCGGCAAGATCTGGAATCTGATGCCCTCCGATTTCCAGTCCAAGGTGAAGGCCGTCAAAAAGCTATCGAACAATGTCGGGGGCGGTGATGAGAACAAGAACGCCGCCGTGACGGCTACCTCGGACAAGCTGTTCCTGCTCAGCTACTCTGAGATCGCCCCCCACCTCCTATTGGGCATCCTATCCCTGGACTTCCTCCGAGGGCACCCAGTACGAGGCCTTCAAAGGCAAGGTGACGGAGAACTATAATCCCAACTCTGCCATTGCCATTGGCAGCGGTTGGTGGGAGCGTTCGGTGTTTCCGAACGCCTCGAAGGGCTTCCTCCATGTCGACAGCAGCGGCAATCCGTCGGACAGCAACTCCGCGCCGGGCTGGTTTTGCGTCTCCCCCGCCTGGTGCTTCTAGCTTGTCTAGCGCAAAGCCCGCGTTACCCCGCGCGTGCTTTCTTTTGGCGACCGAACGAACGGCTTCAGGTTCATGGCACGGGTAGTCGGATTGAAGAGAAATGGGGTCATACAGCGGCTCTCAGAGCGCCTGCCGCACTCCCCCGCCATTACCTCTGCTGCGTCCTCGTATAGAGTCCATCCTGCTTGGTGTTTCGAGTTCGGGGCGTATACGGTGGGTGGATAATGGATTCACTTCGATGACGGCGTTTACGGGAGCGACCATGGCGATGCGCGAGATCGCGGTCAAGTTCGATGAGGGCGAAATGGCCTTGATTCAGGGCCATGCGGACGCCACGGGCATGACCTTTTCCGAGTTCGTGAGAAGGGCCGCGTTCGAGAAGGCTGAGGACATGGCGGACATCGAGGCCTACAACGAGGCTTTGGACGGGGACGGCGGCACTCGCTACCCGATGGAAGAGGTCGTGCGCATGGCGGTGGAGGCTGAGTGATTGTCCACACGCGTTGTCTGTCTCGGCTCTAAAGGCTTCTCTTGGGCGGGGTTCGGCTTATAGCCGGGTCCCGCTTTTTTGCGGCTTTCAGTTGTCTTTCTGAAGGTATGAAATGGCTGCCTCGATATGAATACGGTCGGCATTCGAAGCGGACGTTATAGCCGCGCTAATAGCGCATGACTTTCTCCCCTGCCGTCATCGTTGCCGCAGCGGCAGGACCGTTGCAAATACTTGGAATAGCCCTACGCTCGGCTCGTATTGCAAACCCCGAGTGAAGGGAGCCGTATATGCATGCAGCGGCAATTAACCTTCGGGGGGGGGGTCGCTCCTGAAACGACCCGCTTCCGAGGGCAATCAATTATCGAGTACGTCCTGATCATTGCCGTCATCGGCCTGGTCATCGTGTTCGCGGGACCCGGCGTGGCCGGAGCCATCCGAAACCAGTCCAACCTGGTCGGCAACACGGTGAACAATGGGACGGTCGGCGGCGTCGAGGGAGGCGCGTCCGGTGGCGGCTCCGCAGGCGCCGATTCCGCGGCCGTCCAGGTGGCCATCGCCAAGGACGCGAAGGACTGGACCCTCGACGAGCAGGAGGCGGTTGCCAAAGACATTGCCAAGAACGGTACATCGTCTATCGCCTACGCCAAGGCCAAGGCCGCCATGGATGCCGGCACCAAGTTCTCGATGAAGCTGACCAATGGCAAGACGCTCGAGTACCGTATCATCGGCATCAACCACGACGACTTGGCCGATGGTAGCGGCATGGCAGGCTTGACGTTCGAGGCGACCAACTCTGCCTTGGGTAGCCAGAGAATGAACGCTACGGACACCAATGCCGGTGGTTGGGATAAGTCCGAGCTCCGTACCCGCCTCAACAGCGGTGACCTCTGGTTGCTCCTGCCCAGCGAGCTCCAGTCAAAGGTGAAACCCGTCACAAAGACAACCGATAACGTTGGCGGTAACGGGGGCGGTGCCCCCTCGGCGACGACCGACAAGGTTTTTCTGCTCTCGGCAACCGAAGTATACGGGGATATGCAATCTGACGGCATCCAGTACGAGTGCTACAAATCCAAGGGCGTGACGAGGTCGAACTATTCCGGTGCATCAGGCTATAGCCACTGGACTCGTTCCGTGAGACCGCGCAGCTCCACATCCTTTCGCTATGTTCAAAGCGGCGGTATTTGCTACAGCTACAGCGCGACGGACTCGTTTTATGTCCTCCCCGCTTTCTGCTTCTGATCTCTTTCATCGCAAAGCCCTCGCAATCCTGCGAGGGCTTTTCTTTTGGCGATTACTCAAACAATTCGAGGTTCATTGTACAGGTAATCGGGTTGAGGAGAAATGGGGGCATACAGCGGCTCTCAGAGCGCCTGCCGCACTTCCCCGCCATTACCTTTGCGGCATCCTCGTATGGAGTCCATCCTGGTTGGCGTTTTGTTGTAACCGCTCACTTGTCCACAGATCAAGTGAACTGCTGGAATAAATACAGCGACACACTAGTTCGTTACAGTCGCCATATCTGCGTAAATCGCCGCGATAAATACAGCCTGTACTCGTCTGTATACCAGCTACGCGTATGTAGATTCATGTCGCGTTAATAAATCGGCTCAAGCGCGTGCAAAACGCGCAAGTAACCGCAAAAAGCGATTATCGCGCAGGTAGATTTTTGGCACCCTGTTGCTTAATCAAAATTAAGCAATTGCTTAAAACAAAAAAGGTCAGGCACTAGGTGCCTGACCTACAAACTTCTGGTCGGGACGACTGGATTCGAACCAGCGACCCCTTGACCCCCAGTCAAGTGCGCTACCAAGCTGCGCCACGTCCCGAAGCTTTTGTTTGTTGCTCTGCTCTCGCTCGCAACAGGGAGTATAATAACCCGAAACTTTGCCCTTGCGCAAGAACTTTTTTAAATATTTTGAAGCAAGTCCAAAATTGTATCTGCGAGCTGGGGTTTTGTTAGTACGGGAAGTTCTTGCGTACCCGCTGTGCTCACGATCCAGGCCTTGTTGGTATCGGTTCCAAAACCCGAATCGGCACGCGAGACATCGTTGGCGATAATGGCATCGCAACCCTTGCGGGCGAGCTTGCGTTGCGCGTACTCCACGACGTTATCGGTCTCGGCCGCAAAGCCGATTACACAGCGCTCTTCCTTTTGGCGCGAGAGCTCGGCCAAGATATCGACTGTCTCGACCAGTTCGATGCGATCCAGGCGCTCGTTGGCCTTTTTGAGCTTATGGTCGGCAGGGGCCGCGGGCGTGTAGTCGGCGACGGCGGCCGCACAAATGGCCGCATCGGCCGTCTGGAAGGCTTTCAGCGCCGCCTGCAGCATCTCTGCGGCGGTTTGCACGCGCACGCACTCCAAGCCGTGGGGAACATCGAGCGATGTCGGGCCCAACACAAGCGTGACCGCAGCACCGCGGCGAGCGGCCTCCCCCGCCAGGGAGATGCCCATCTTGCCCGACGACCGGTTGCCGATGAAGCGCACAGGGTCGATCGGTTCGTGCGTGGGGCCGGCAGTGATTACGATGCGCTTGCCCGCCAGGTCTTGCGGGACGGGGTTCAGCACCTCGCAGACGGCCTCGACGATGTCCTCGGACTCGCTCATGCGTCCCGTGTCCACGTCGCCGCAGGCAAGGTAGCCGTTACCGGGTCCCACCACATGGACGCCACGGTCGCGCAATGTGGCCATATTGGCCTGCGTGGCCGGCGCCTTCCACATGCCATTGTTCATGGCCGGAGCGATCACGATGGGTCGCGGCGTGGCAAGCAGCGTGGTGGAGATGAGGTCATCGGCGATACCGCTTGCCATCTTAGCGATGATATTGGCCGTCGCGGGCGCCACGACCACCAAGTCGGGCTCCTGCGCCAACGAAATGTGGTGGATGGGGTCGGAGGGATCGTCGAATAGGCCCACGGCAACGGACTCGTTTGTGAGCGCACGGAAGGTAAGTGGTCCCACAAACTCGGTGGCATGCTCGCTCATGACGACCTTGACGCGTGCACCGCGCTTTTGCAGCAGGCGCACGATATTGCACGACTTATAGGCGGCGATCCCGCCGGTAATGCCCAGCAGGATCGTTTTTCCCTCAAGTTGCATTGAATTGTTGGGTGCCGCCGTCATCATTTAGGCTTCCTTGCTGGGAAGCACCAGCAGACGGTGGCAATACGGGCAGTGCGCGATCTCGCTACCGTCGTGGTTGAGGTCGCTCATGGACGATGCCTGCAGTGCGGTGTGGCAGATGGTGGGAATGTTGCCCTTGATGGTCTCGACGGCCAGGCCGCGGAACTGCTTGAGCAGGCGCTCGTAGTCGGTGAGCACGTCGGTCGGCAGCGTGGCAGCCAGCGCAGTGCGCTCCTTGGTGGCGGCGTCAATCTGTGCCTGGAGGTCGGCGGCCTTGGCGCGGGCGGCCTTGGTGTCGGCCTTCACGCCTTCCTCAAACTTGGCGATGATGGCCTGCGCGCGAGCCTCGCGGTCGAGCGCCTCCTTGTGGGCGATGACGACGTCCTTGCGGGTATGCTCGATCTTGTCCAGACGCTTGGCCAGGGTGGCGAGCTCGTTCTCCAGGTCCTGAACCTCGCGGTAGTCAGAGCCGTCAACGTGACGCTTCTTGGCGGCCTCGATGGCGTTATTGGTCTGGATCTCGGTAGTGTTGAGGTCGTCGAGCTCAATGTCCAGATCCTTGCGCTGGGCGTAGAGCTTGGTCATCTCGGACTTGAGCTTAACGTAGGTCTTGCGCTTGGAAGCGAGCTCCTTGAGCTCCGGCATATTGGCAAGTTCGCTCTTGTTGCGGGCGAGCTCCAAATCGATCTGTTGCAGCTTGAGTAGCGTAGCGCCGGCGCTCATAAGTTCTCTCCTTTTGTCACAGTCCACCATTGGCAAGGGTTCAGTATTTTAATCGCATGACGGGGGTCGATCCCGGCATCAACTGCAGAGTTCATCAATATATCAACGAACGGCTCCTCGGAGCGGTCGTGGCCGAGCAAGATCACCGGCAGCCCGCGTAAAGCAAGGTCTTGCGTCACGTGGTATCCCGCCTCGCCCGTCACGACAACGTCCGCGCCCGCGGCGATGGCGAGCTCTCCAAAGTCGCCCAGGGAGCCGCCCAAAATGGCGACGGTGCGGCACGGGCGATCGGCTTCGCCCCACACACGCGGGTCGCTGCCGAAGGCCGTGGCAGCACGGGTGGCAAGATCGCGCAGGCTGCAGGGGTCGTTGAGTGTCGCGAGTGCGCCCAGACCGGTGGCCTCGGGGTCGTCCAAGTGCTCCAGTGAGCTCACGGGTGTGGCACCCAGCAGCTCGCTCAGGCAGACGCGGGCTTCGTGCGACCGGTCCAGGTTAGTGTGGAGCGAGATAATGCTCACGCCGCAACGCGCTGCCTCGTAGAGCGCCGCGCTGCATTGGGGGCGTGCGGAATCCGACGGACAAAACGCCTCGGGCGCCTTGATATAGATGGGATGATGCGTCAGCAGCATGTTGGCGCCGGCTTCTTGGGCGCGGCGAACATTAGTCTCGGTCGCATCGAGCGCGCAGGCGACGCAGGTAATCTCCGCGGCAGGGTTGCCGACGGAGAGTCCTACATGGTCCCAACTCTCGGCATCGGTCTCGGGATAGCGTGCCAGCAGCGCGCGCTCAAGCTCGGCGACGATCATGCGGCACCCACGATCGAGAGCAGCGTCTGGGCAAACTCGTCCAGGTCGGCTGGGTTCACGCGGTCATCGAAAGAAATGCGCAGTGCACCCAGGGCCTGTTCGCGGCCAATACCCATGGCGCTGAGCACATGGCTCGGGTCCATGCTTCCGCTCGAGCAGGCAGATCCGGCCGAAACCTCAAAGCCAGCGGCATCGAGTTTGATGATGAGCTCCTCGGAATCCATGCCGTCAATGTAGATCGACACCATGCCGGGCAGACGGTCAGCCTGCGTGTAGTCGCCCATGGTGGCGTGGATGCGCGGGTGGGCCGTAAGCGTGGCGTAGAGCTTGTCGGAAAGGCCTTGCAGCGTCGCGCGCTCCTGAGCCACGTTGGGTGCCAGTGTGCTGGCAGCAGCGGCAAAGGCAAGCTGCGTGCGCAGGTCCTGCGTACCGGCACGACGTCCTGCCTCCTGTCCTCCGCCAAAGATGCGGGGACGCAGCGGCGTGCGGGTCTTTACGTAGAGCGCGCCGGAGGCTACGGGGCCGCCAATCTTGTGCGCAGCGACGGACATGGCATCGACGGCCAGTTCGGAGACATCGAGCGGAATATGCAGATAGCCCTGGATGGCATCGGTATGGAACAAGGCGCCCGCAGCGTGTGCGGCTGCGGCAAGCTCGCGAATGGGCTGTACCACGCCGGTCTCGTTGTTGGCGATCATAATGCTCACGAGTGCCACGTCATCACCAAGCAGCTCGACAAGCGCGGCAGGCTCAATGTAGCCAGAACGGCAGGGCTGCACCAGGTCGACGGTAAAGCCGGCGGCACGCAGCAGCGGCAGGTTGTCCAGAATCGAATCGTGCTCGATGGCCGAAACGATTACACGATCGCGCTTGCGATCGCGCTGACGAGCGCCCTCGGCAAGTCCGAGGAGCGCCAGCTGGTTTGCTTCGGTACCGCCGTTGGTCAAGATAACCTCGGACGGACGGACGCGTGCGCCAAAGCTACGGGCGATCTCGCGACGGGCGATTTCCAGACGTGCGTCGGCCTTGCGGCCAAGCGAGTGCAGCGAGTTGGGGTTGACGCCGGCAAGCTCGCTGTCGTCGTACTCGCGCTGCGCAAGGAGCGCCTCGGCGCGCATGGGCGTCGAGGCGGCATAGTCAAGATTCACGGGTATGCGGTTTTGACCTGCGGTCATAAGGGTTTATGCCTCCTGTGCGGCCTCGTTGCCCAGCTTTTGCAGCAGCGCAACCTCGGCGGCGGGATCTTCGGACTTAAATACGGCAGAGCCGGCTACGAGCACGTTGGCGCCGGCCTTGACGACCTCGGCGATGTTCTTGGAAGAGATGCCGCCGTCGACCTCGATGAGGGGCGAAACGCCGTGGCGCTCGCACATGGCCTTGAGCTCGTGGATCTTTGCGATGGTGCCCGGGATAAAGCTCTGGCCGCCAAAGCCGGGGTTCACGCTCATCAGCAGCACCATATCGACGACGTCAATGATGCTCTCGAGTACGCAGACGGGCGTGGCGGGGTTGAGCACCACGCCGGCCTTGACGCCGCGTTGCTGCAGATGGGTGAGCGTGCGGTGCAGGTGCGTGGAAGCCTCGTAGTGCACGGTGATCATGTCGGCACCGGCATCGGCGTACCAATCGATGGTCTCGTCGGGGTTTGACACCATCAGGTGCGCATCGACCGGCACGTCGGTGGAGCGCTTGACGGCCTTGAGGATGTCAACGCCAAAGGTGAGGTTGCCGGTAAAGTGACCGTCCATAACGTCGAAATGCACGTAGTCGGCGCCTGCGATCTTGTCGAGCTCGCCCTTGAGGTTGGCCATGTCGGCCGAAAGGACGGACGGAGCGATTTTGATGGAACCCATGGTAGAAGCCTTTCTGCGCTAGTCGGTGAGTCCGTAGAACTCTTGGGAGGGGACGCGGTCGGTGAGAATCTCGAGCGCCCTATCCAAAGTAACACCGTTGTAGAGCGTTTGCTCCACGGCAAAGGTGAGCGGAATGTCTACGCCCAGTGAACGGGCAAGCTCGCTGACGCTGCGGGCCGCGACGGCGCCCTCGACCACCATATGCGTGCGCGTCTGATACTCGTCGAGCGATACGCCGTGGGCAAATTCGTAGCCAAAGGTGCGGTTGCGCGAATGCTCCGAGGTGCAGGTGGCAATGAGGTCGCCCATGCCGGCGAGTCCCATGCAGGTCATAGCTTGACCGCCGCGGGCGTGCACCAGTCGGCTGATCTCTGCTAGGCCGCGCGTCATGATAAGGGCAAGCGTGTTGTCGCCCGCACCGGTGCCGGCGGAGATGCCGCATACGATCGCGATGACATTTTTCATGGCGCCGCAGACCTCGACACCGGTCATGTCTTGCGACAGATAAATGCGGAAGGCCGTGGACAGGAGCAGGTCCTTAAAGGTCTCCCCTATCTGCGGATCTTTGCTGGCGATGACGGCGGCAGAAAGCCCGCCGCGGCAGATCTCCTCGGCATGGTTGGGGCCCGAGAGCGCCGCCACGCGCGCCTCGTTGCCGATCTCGCTGGCGATGACCTCGCTCATGAGCAGGCCGGACTCGGGCTCAATGCCCTTGGTGAGGCAGAGCACCGGGGTATTGGCTGCGATAAAGGGCGCGGCCTGGTGGCACACGCTGCGAAGGTGCGTCGAAGGAACGGCGAAGATGATGGCCTCGGCGCCGTCGAGCGCCTGTACCAGGTCCGTGGTGGCGACGACGTTGCCGGGCAGCTCGTAGCTCATCAAATACCGGGGGTTGCGGTGCTCGCCATTGATGCCGGCGGCCGTCTGCTCGCTGTGGGCCCACATGGTCACGCGCTCGGCTCGCGCGGCGGCAAGGCCGGCGACGGCGGTTCCCCAGGAGCCGGAGCCAATCAGCGCAACATTCATGACTCTCTCCTACTTATCGTCGGGCTCGGTGACGCGCTTGGTAAACGAGAGCTTGGACTCCTTACCGGTCATGAGCTTTTTGATGTTCGCACGATGGGCCCACACCACGGTGATGCCGATCATCGCCATGCAAAACTTAAGTCCCAGGCTGCTGTACGGAAAGACCGCGCAGGCAGCGATGGGAAGACCGATGGCAGCGGCAAGCGAGCCCACCGACACAAACTTGGTGATGGCGACGGCCACGATAAACATGCCCAGCAGCGACAGGCCAATAGGCCAGTACCAGGCGAGGATGACACCCAGACCAACTGCGATACCCTTGCCGCCGTGGAAGTTGAGGTAAGGCGAGAAGATGTGGCCCCACACGGCTGCCAGGCAGATGACGCCGAGCATCCAGTCGCCAGCGGCGCCGGGGGCCATAATGCTCGGCGGAAATCCATAGCCCACGCTCGCGATGAGCGGACGCGCGATAAGGACGCAAATGGCGCCCTTAAGGCAGTCGAGCAGCAGCGTGAGCGCGGCCACCTTGGGGCCGGCCACACGCAGGGCGTTGGTGGTGCCGATGTTGCCGGAGCCCGCCTTGCGAATGTCGGTGTGGTTGAACACGCGGCCCAAGATCAGGCCAAACGGAATCGCCCCGATAAAGAACGAGATCACGGCGCAGATGGCGGTCAGAAGAATCGGATTATGCATCCTTTTGCTCCTTCTTCCTAAAGAAGAGTCGAATGGGCGTGCCGGCAAAGTCGAAGGTCGAGCGCATGCGGTTCTCTACGTAGCGCTGGTAGGTGTCGTTGACCAGGTCGCTGTGGTTGACGAAGAACGTGAACGTCGGCGGGTTGACGCCCGTCTGGGTCACGTAGTGCATACGCAGGCGGCGCTTGCCGTCCACCACGGTATGACCGAACTCGCGCAGGTCGGTGAGGAACGTGTTGAGGCGTGAGGTGCTAATCTTCTGCGAGCGCGTCTTCTCGGCAGCGTCTACCATTGCCCAGATCTTCTCTACGCTGCGGCCAGTGAGGGCAGAGATGCGCAGGTACTGGGCCCAGGGAGCCATGACGCCCAGACGGCGGTCGATGGTCTCCATGCAGGCCTCGCGCTTACGGTCGTCGTCGAGCAGGTCCCACTTGTTGAGCAGCACCACGATGGCGCAACCGCGCTCGATGGCAAGGCCCATGACCTTCTGGTCCTGCTCGGTAACGCCCACGGAGGCGTCAACGACGAGCAGCGCCACGTCGGCGCGGTCGATGGCGCGCAGGCCGCGGACCATCGAGTAGTACTCGATGTTTTCGTACACGGTGCTCTTCTTGCGAATGCCCGCGGTGTCGACCATGCGGTAGTGTTTGCCGTTGCGCTCCACGACGGTGTCGATGGCGTCGCGCGTCGTGCCGGCAATGTTGGACACGATAGAGCGGTCGGCGCCCAGGATGCGGTTGAACAGCGAAGACTTACCGGCGTTGGGGCGGCCGATGATTGCGACGTTCAGCGCGTCGGGGAACTCATCGGCGACCTCGTCCTCTTCCTTTGGAAGCAGGGCCACGATGTCATCGAGCAGGTCGCCCGTGCCGTGGCCATGCAGGGCCGAGAGCGGCGTGGGCTCGCCGATGCCGAGCGAATAGAACTCCCAGATGCTGTCGTTTTCGCGATCGGGGTTGTCGAGCTTGTTCACCAGTAGAAAGACCGGCTTGTCGCAGCGCTTGAGCATGCGGGCGACCGACTCATCCTCCTCGGTGACGCCGGTGCGGCCGTCGACCACAAACAGGATGACGGCGGCTTCCTCGGCGGCGGCGAGCGCCTGGTCGCGGATGGACGTGGCAAACACGTCATCGCTCTTGAGCGGCTCGATGCCGCCCGTGTCGACGATGGTGAACTCGCGGCCGTTCCAATCGGCCGTGTGGTACGAGCGGTCGCGCGTGACGCCGCGAGACTCGTGGACGATGGCGTCCGAGGTCTGGGCCAGGCGGTTAACGAGCGTGGACTTGCCCACGTTGGGGCGTCCGACGACGGCGACGATAGGTTTCATCTGCTCTCCTTTAATGGGTAGGGTCAGTGGAAGTGTTAGAGTCTGCGGGCACAATGCCAAGGATGTGTTCCAGGGTATCGAGCAGCTCATGCGGCATGGTCGACACCACATGAACCTCGGCGCCGCGACTGGTAAGGCTTGCGAGTAAATCGTCACGATGATACTCGTCAAGCGTCATGCCGTCAGCGTTGAACATGAGCTTAGGCACAAAGAGCATAACCCCCGACAGGTCTTGGGGCAGCTGCTCCAAGATGTCACACGCGACGATGAGGCCGGTCACGTCCACATTGCCGCCAAAGTAGCGGTTCTTGATGGCTGTGACGGTGCCGGCGAGACCATACGGCGACTCCACAAAGCGCGCCACGGTGTCGCGTGCGCTGGCGCCTGAGAGACATAGAAGCCGCTGGTTGCGGGCGGCGACGGCCTCGCGGACGCGGGCCAGACGCTCGGCGTCGGTAGTCAGCACGTCGTCGGTCTCGTCCAGATACGAGCGGATCATGCCGATGCCGTCGTAGTACTGCGGGTAACCGTCGTAAAAGTCTGCCTCGGGAGGATCGATGCCGGCGTCCAGATAGAACTCGTCGCTCATCTGGAAGGTGTGGCGGCCAAAGCGTTCGTAGGCACGATCCTGGTAGGGACGGATCATGGCAATGGTCTCGCGTGCTAGCTCGGGCTTGTCGCTGTAGGACCAGCTAAAACGGTTCTGATGCTTGGTAAAACCGAGCGGCACAATGCCCAGGCTTGTGATTTGCTCGTGCTCCTCGCAAAAGCGCAGGGTCTTTTCCAGCTCCTCGCCGTCGTTCATGCCGGGGCACAACACGATCTGCGCGTGAATCTCGATGCCGGCGGCCATGATGGCCTCGAGCACATCCATGCCGCGCTGGGCGTTGCGGCCCATCATGCGTCGGCGGACATCGGGGCTCACGGCGTGGACCGACACGTTCATGGGGCTCATGTTGCGTTGGATGACGTTTTGCACGTCCTCGTCGGTAAGGTTCGTGAGCGTGACAAAGTTGCCCTGCAAAAAGCTCAGGCGGTAGTCGTCGTCGCGAATGTAGAGCGTGGAGCGGCCGCCCTTGGGCAGCATCGTCATAAAACAGAACACGCAGGCGTTTACACAGGTGCGCATGCCGTCGAAGATGGGGCCATCGAACTCAAGGCCCCAGTCCTCTCCCGGGAAGCGGTCGAGCTCGACGGGGGTGACGCTGTTGTCGCGCGGGTCGAAAACCTCGAGGTCGACGGTGTCGTCGTCTGCCTCCCAGAGCCACACGATCATGTCGGTGAGCTGCTCGCCGTTGACCGTGAGCACGCGCATGCCCGGCTCGATACCCACATCCCATGCGGGCGATTCGGGACGCACGTTCTTTACGAGCGCGCCCTCACCCGGCTCGGGGTCGCGGCTGCGCCCGTAATCGGCCACCTCGGCGGCGTATGCGGGTACGGTCTGGTCCATGGTTAGCGGTAAAGCTCCTTGATGCGCTCGACGGCGCGCTCGATGTGTTCTTGCGGGGTGGAGGCTCCGGCGGTGATGCCGATGTGGTGAGCGTCGGTAAACCACGCGCCCTGGAGCTCGGAAGCTTCCTCGATGTGATGCGTGTGCTCGCAGGCGTCTGCGCAAATTTGAGCCAGGCGGCGGGTGTTGCCCGAGTTCTTGCCGCCCACGACGACCATGCAGTCGCAGCGGTTGGCAAGTGTGGCTGCTGCCTGTTGACGCTCACTCGTGGCGGCGCAGATGGTGTTGATCACACGCAGCTCCTGCACGCGCGGGGTGATAGCCGCCACGACCTCGGCGAGGTTCTGCGCGGTCTGGGTGGTCTGCACGACGAGGCCTACCTTGCCCTTGAGCGACAAGGCGTTGGCGTCAGCGGCACAGCTCACGACCTGCGCATCGTCGCCTGCGTGGCCTAGAATGCCCTCGACCTCGGGGTGCCCCGGCTCGCCCACGACGATCACACGGTAGCCCTCGCGCACCAGGCGCTCGGCCGCCACATGGACCTTCTTCACGTAGGGGCAGGTGGCATCGACCACGTTGAGGCCGCGCTTGCGGGCAGCATCGATCACCTGCGGCACTACGCCGTGTGCGCGGATGATCACGGTACCCGATGCTGCGTCGTCCAGGGTCTCGGCCAGGCCAACGCCTGCCTCAGCAAGCTCGCGCACCACGATGGGGTTATGGATGAGCGGACCCAAGGTATGGACCTGAGTGCTCTCCCCTGCCTGCGGCGCGGCGGCCAGCGCCATGTCGAGCGCGCGCTGTACGCCGTAGCAAGTGCCGGCGTGGGCTGCAATCTCGATGGTAGTCGCTGTTGCCTGGTCGGACGCGGTCGCGGCAGTGTTCGTAACGTTCTCGCTCATGGCTAGAACCTGCCCGGATGCTCGGCGCACAGCTCGTCTCGCATAGCGTAGACGCGGTTCATGGCCTCGGACTCAAACCATTCCAGGCGCTCCGTGCGCTTAAGCCCAGCCGGAGCGTCGGAAAGCGAGACGGCCTTGCCGGCGCGGATCCAGCACTTCTTGGGACGCATGAGCTTTTTGCCTGCGGGCGTGATGTCGGACCAGCCGCAGATGGCGAGCGGGTTGACGGGCGCCTTGCCCATCTGGGCGATGAGCGCAAAGCCGCCGTGGACCTCGGGCTTGATCTCGCGCGAGCGGATGCGTGTGCCCTCGGGGAAGATCAGGACGTCCTCGCCGCGCTGCAGCGCATGCTGGGCGGCGCGCAGGCACTTCATATCGGCAGTTCCACGCTCGACGGGGATGCCGCCAACGCGGCTAAAGGCCCAGCGCACAATCTTGCTCTTGGCGAACTCGGACTTAAAGATGGGACGAATGCGGCGGCCCCCAAAGAACAGCGCCGTCTCCACGGCCAAGAGCTCGGCCATCGAGGTGTGGTTGCAGATGACCACGCTGCCGCGGCCTTCCTGGCGCTCAAACAGAAGATCGGCGTCCTCGACCTTCCAGCGCCACATGAGCTTGGAGAAGGCCCAAAGGATGGCCATGACTACGACGACGGTGCCGCGGATGAGCGCTGGAAACTCGGCGTAGGGGGCGTTGTAATAGTCCTCGGGCGTCTGCTGAAACAGGCGCATGGGCTACCTCCTTTGGTTGATAAGGTCCTCGATTATCGAGACGACCTCGTCGATGGTGTGGGCGGTGGAGTCGACGTGCACGGCGTCCTCGGCGGGCACGAGCGGGGCGACCTCGCGGCTGCTGTCAAGCTTGTCGCGCTGCTTAAGGGCGTCGAGGGTCTCGTCGACCTCGGCTTCGAGCTGCTCGGACGTGAGCGGCTGAGCATCGTTTTGGTGACGCTGCAGCACGCGGCGGCGGGCGCGCTCGCGCGGGTCGGCGGTCAGGAAGACCTTGACCTGCGCGTTAGGGAACACGACGGTTCCAATGTCGCGACCCTCGGCGACGATATCGCGGTCCTCGGCGGCGCGGCGCTGGTGGATGAGCATGGCGGCGCGCACGCCCGGGTAGGCCGAGACCTTGGACACGTTGGCGTCGACCTGCGGGGTGCGGATGGCGGCCGAAGCGTCCTGGCCGTCAATGGTCAGGCGCGTGTCCTCGCCGGTGCCGTTGGTAAAGCGGATCTCGATCTGCTCGGCGAGGGCGTCGATGGCCGCCTCGTCGTCCAGGTCGATGCCGCGGTCGAGCGCGGCGAAGGTGACGGCGCGGTACATAGCGCCCGTGTCGAGCTTGTTAAAGCCCAGCTGGCGGGCGATCTCCTTGGCGATGGTGGACTTGCCGGATCCGGCGGGGCCGTCGATGGCGACGATCATGCAATGCTTCCTTTCGATGATTGACGTGCTGGTATGGTTCGCGGGCTTTGGGGCGCGGCGGGTTGCCTAGCCCGTGTATCGCTCGCGGTAGGTGTTGCGCTTGGGTGCGGAGCCGTGGCTGCCGTGGTGACGCGTGCGGCTGGCGGGCGTGTCTTGGGGCTTGTCGCCGTTGCGCTTTGCGCTCGCCTGTTTGGGCGGGATGCCACCGCTTTTGAGGATCTGCACCTCGCGGTCGGTGAGCTCGCGCCACGAGCCCTTGGCCACGTCCTTGAGCTCCAGGCCGGCAAAGTTGCAGCGGTGCAGGCGGATCACCGGATGATGAATCTTGCTCAGCATGCGCTTGACCTGATTCTTGCGTCCCTCGCGGATGATGACCTCGACGGCAGTGGTGCCGGGCTTGACGCCTTGCGGCGCCACTGCCTCGGCCTCGCGCGCGTTAATGACACGGCAGATTGCCGGCTGGCACAGGCCGTCGTCGAGCTCGATGCCACGGCGGAGCGGTTCTAGATCGCGGTCGGTCAGTCGCCCGTCCACGAGCGCCTGGTAGGTCTTGTAGACGTGTTTGCTGGGGTGCAGCAGGTCCTGCGACAGGTCGCCGTCAGTGGTAAAGAGCAACAGGCCCGTGGTGTCGCGGTCCAGGCGGCCCACCGGGAAAAGCCCCGGAAAACGGTCGCGGGGGACCAGGTCGGCCACGCAGGGACGCTCCTGCGGGTCGCTCATGGTGGTGAGGTAGCCGGTCGGCTTGTAGAGCATCAGGTACACAGCGCCCTGGTTGAGTTTGACGGGCATGCCGTCGACCTCGATGTGGTCGCGGTCGACATCGACCTTGGTGCCCAGCTCGGTCGCGACTTCGCCGTTGACGGTCACACGGCCGGCGGTCATCAGATCCTCCGAGCCGCGGCGGCTCGCCACGCCCGCGCGCGCCAAAAAGCGCTGCAGGCGCATGGTGTGCGGGTAGACGGACACCGCGTCGCCTACGGGCGCTGCGGTGTCCGTGGCGCTTGCGACGCGCGTCTCCCCTGCTTCGTTAGTCCTCGTCATGTATATCCTCCGAGGTAGCACCTGTGAGCAGAAGCTCCTCTTCATCGGTGTCCTCAACATCGGTATCGATCAGTTCGCGCTCTTCGTCCAGATCTTCGGCCTGTTCCTCGAGCGTAGACTGAATGCTGCGGCCGCTCAGGCGCTCGCGGATAAACTGGCGCGACTGCTCGTCGGGGGCAAACTGCTCCAGATCGGGCAGGTCGCGGGTGGAGCGCAGACCGAACTTTTCCAAGAAGGCGTTGGTCGTGCCGTAAATGATGGCCTGACCGCGCTTGGGGTCACGGCCGAGCTCGCGCACCAGACCCTTGTCCACGAGCGACGCGATGACGCCGTCTGAGTTGACGCCGCGGATGCCCTTGACCACCTCGCGCGTTACGGGCTGGTGGTATGCGATGACGGCCAGGGTTTCGAGCGCCGCCTGGGACAGCTTTTGCGTGTCCCAGCTCAACACATAGGCTTCGACCACGTCGTGGTAAGCGGGGTGCGTGAACAGGCGCCAGCCGCCGGCGACCTCGCGCAGCTGAAAGCCGCGGTTGGCCTCCTCGTACTCAACCTTGAGCTCGGCGAGCAGCGATGCGCACTCGCCGGGGGCGATATCCAGTGCGCCGGCCAGCGCGGGCGCACTCACCGGGTCGCTCGACACCAGCAGCAGCGCCTCGAGGGCGCCTTTGAGGCTGTTTGCCTCCAGCGTGGAAAGGGTTGACATGGTTGCGGCTCCTATTCGGTGAGCTCGGGGCCCTCGCCGGGCACGTAGGCCTCGGCCCCCTCGACTCGGTTGATGCTGATGGTTCCGAAGATCTCGTCCTGGCTCAGCGTGAGCGAGCCGCGCTTGGCAAGCTCAAGTATGGCCAGGAAGGTGACGACGAGCTGCTCGGTGGAAGCGTCGCCTTCCAGTAGCTCGCGGAAGGTGCAGGTTTGGTGCGCCATGGTAAAGCGGTCGACTGAGGCCACGGTCAGGTCGAGCGGCACGCGATGCGGCGCCACATGCTCGGCCTCTAGCAGGAAGGTCTGGCGCTTGCCGTCCAGGTCGGCACAGATGACGGCGAGACCGCGCAGCGTGATACCGGCAAGGTAGTCGGGCATAAGGCCTAGGAACTCGGGGTCGGGGCCGGCCACGCGCGGATGCATGCGGCTTTCGGCCTGCATGCGGGCACCGAGGGCCGCAGCCGCGCCCTTAAACTGCTTGTAGGCAATCAGGCGCTGGATCAGGACCTCGCGCAGGGCGTCGCCGTCGAGCGTGCTGAGTTCCTCGAGGTCTTCGTCGAACTCGTCATCGTCGTCACCGACTTTGCGCGGTGCCTCCTGCGGTACCAGAGAGGCGGCTTTGATGTCTAAAAGGGTTGCCGCGACCAGCAAAAAGTCGCTCGCCACGTCCAGGTCCAGCGCCTCGATGCGCTCGGCCTCGGCAAGGTACTGCTCGGCCACCTCACTGATAGAAATGGCGCCGATATCTACTTTTTGGCGGGTTACCAGCTGCAGCAGCAGGTCGAACGGTCCGCTGTAGACCTGCGTCGACACGCGATACGACATCTTCGACCTCCTTTGACGGCGCCTTCGCGGCGCGGTTTGGGTGCATGTTACGACCGTTTTGCACGGTCGACCTGTAAGTTTACCTTAGATGCCGGCGATTGCGAAGTTAAGCAGCTGCTCAGCGAGCGGATACACGGTAACGTCGAAATAGCGACCGATCACGTCGATGCCGGTCCACATGGGCAGCAGGTACAGTACCAGGATGAGGATGGGCATGGCGTATTGCTGCAGGCGGTAGTAGTTGGCGAGCGCCTTGCCCTTGAGGAAGGGCACGATGATCGACGAGCCATCGAGCGGCGGAATCGGGATGAGGTTAAAGAACGCGAGCGACAGGTTGACCACGATAAGCGTGGCGCCGAAGTTCATGATCTGTGATGCCACGGCAAAGGACATGCTGGTGTAGAGGCTGCCGTACGTTGCGCGCATGAGGACCGCGGCAAGACACGCGAGTGCGATGTTCGACGCGGGGCCGGCCACGCTCACCAGGACCTCGTCGCGCTTGGGGTGCTTGAGGTTGTTGAGGTAGACAGGCACGGGCTTGGCAAAGGCGAACACCGGGCCACCGGCTGCGAGCATGAGCAGCGGCAGGATGATGGTGCCAAACGGGTCGATATGGTTGAGCGGGTTGAGCGAGACGCGGCCGCGCGAGCGAGCCGTTTTGTCGCCGAGCGCCCAGGCTGCGGCGGCGTGCGCGCTCTCGTGGATCACGATGCCCAAGATGACGGCGACCGCGCTGGCGAGCAGGTTCATGAAGTAGCTGCTGGACATAACGATCCCCTAGCGGACGCGGCGCGAGGCGCGCGTGAGCAGGTAATCGGCCACAAATAGAATCACGGCCACGATGGCGTAATCCAGGCGGAACACGCCGCCAAAGGGAGAAGTGATGACGCCGTAGCCGGCGATGGCGCTCGGCAGTGCGCGCGAAAGCTCGACGACAAAGCCCACAATCTGCAACTTGGCGGTGAGGCCGCTAAAGCACAGCAGCACGGTCATCGCGCTCATAAAGATGCCGCAGATGCGACAGGCAATGGCGATGATGCTCATCGCCACGGCAGCGGCCTTACGAGAGTTCACGCGCGGTCTCCTCTTCGATCTGGGTGGAAAGCTCCAGCCATTCATCCTCGAGCTTGGGTAGCTCTTGCTTAAGGCCGTTATATTCCCCCAGCGCGGCGTTGAACTTATCCTGATCGGCATAAAGCTCTTCGCTTGCCATCAATTCCATAAGCTCGTCATAGCGGGCACGCTTTTTGTCGAGCTCCGTCTCGATCTTCTTAAGCTGGTTGCGCACGCCTTTGAGCTTTTTATTGAGCGCTGCGCGGGCTTGGGCCTCAGCGCGCTTTTGCTCCTTGGTCTTTTTGCCCTCGGCAGGCTTGGGGGCAGCTGCGGGGGTGTCGGCCTGGGCGGCGCAGGCTTTGGTGGACTTGGCCGTGGCCGGTGCACTCTCCCCTGCCGCCTCGGCGGCGGCGCGGGCTGCGAGGTCCTCGCGCTTGTAGAGGTAGTAGTCGTAGTCGCCGTCGTAGACCGTGACCTTGCCATCGCGGATGTCTATGACGCGGTTGGCAACGGCGCGTACCAGGTGCTCGTCGTGGCTGATCAGCACGATGGTGCCGGGGAAGTTTTGCAGGGCGTTCTCGAGCATGTCTACCGAGTCGATGTCCAGGTGGTTGGTGGGCTCGTCCAGGCACAGGAGCGCCTCGGGGGCCACGAGCATCTTGGCCAGGGCCAGGCGCGCCTTTTCGCCACCGGAGAGGACGCGAACCTGCTTCTCGATGGAATCGTTGTCGCTAAACAGGAAGGCGCCCAGCAGGCTGCGCTGCTGCGGCACGGTCCACTTGGGCGTGACGGTGTCGATCTCTTGCAGGACGGTATTGGACTCGGTCATGCCCTCGAGCGCGTGCTGGGCGTAATAGGCCACACCCACGTTGGTGCCCAGGTCGCGCGTGCCGGTAGTGGGCGGCTCCAGGCCGGCGAGAATCTTCATGAGCGTGGACTTGCCGGCGCCGTTGGGGCCGACGAGTGCCACGTGCTCGCCGCGGTAGAGCTTGAGGTCGATGTCGCTGTAGATGTGCTTGTTGCCGTAGGACTTGGACACGCCCTCCAGGCCGACGACCATGTCGCCGGAGCGCGGCGGGTCAGGGAACTTAAAGTCGATGTGCTTGTGGCCCTCGGGCAGGATGACAAGTTCCTTTTTAATCTGCTCGATCTTACGGATGCGCTCCTGCGCCTGGGCGGCCTTGGTGGGCTTATAGCGGAATTTGTCAACGAAGACCTGCATGTGGGCGATGTCGCGCTCCTGGGCGGCTCGCTTGGCGCGCATCTGTTCCAGGTTGTCCTCGCGCTGCTTGAGGTAGCTGCTGTAGTTGCCGGTGTAGGTGGTCACGCGACGGTTTTCGAGAGCGGCGACGTGGTCGACGCAGGCGTCCATGAAGGCACGGTCGTGACTGACGATGAGGACGGCGCCGTCGTAGTTGGCGATAAAGCCGCGCAGCCACTGGACGCTTTCGAGGTCCAGGTGGTTAGTAGGCTCGTCCAGAAGCAGCAGGTCGGGGTGGCGCAGGAAGAGCTTGGCAAGCGCGATGCGCATCTGCCAGCCGCCCGAGAACTCGGAGCACGGGCGCTCAAAGTCGGTGACCTTAAAGCCCAGGCCGGACAGGATTTTGCGGGCGTTGCTCTCGAGCTCGTAGCCGCCCAGGTGCTCAAAGCGGTCCTGGACCTGGCCGTACTCGTTAAGGAGCGCGTTGACGTCCTTGCCCTGTTCCGAGAGCTCGGTGATCTGGGCCTGAAGTTCGTTGGCGCGCTCGCCCATGCGGCGAATTTCCTTGGCGGCGGCCATGACCTCGGCGAGGATGGTGGTGTCCTTTTGCTCCAGGTTGGTTTCTTGCTCTAGATAGCCCACCTGGCAGTCCTTGGCGTACTGGACCTGGCCGGCGTCGGGGCTATCGATGCCCATGATGATCTTGAGCATGGTGGTTTTGCCGGCGCCGTTGGGGCCCACGAGCGCGAAGCGCTCGCCGGGGTTGATCTGGAAGGACGCGCCGCTAAAGAGGACGCGCGCGCCGAAGCTTTTTTCGATCTTGTCGACCAGGAGGATCATGGTGCCGCCTTTGACCTTGTGTGCCTATATGAAAAAAGGCCCCAACTTGCGTTGGAGCCTCATTCAATGCTCGGGTGGAGACGAGGGGGATCGAACCCCTGACCTCTTGACTGCCAGTCAAGCGCTCTCCCAGCTGAGCTACGCCCCCGTGCGAAGAAGTACTATACGGGAACTCCCCCGCCGATGCAAGGACATTTTTGGAAAAACTTTCCGGGGGCGGGCGCCGGAGTCGCGCGGGGCCGGGCCAGCCTGCGGAGCGCCTGGCCCCCGCACGGCCCCTACGCCGGCCGACTTGGCGCGCGGAACGCGACCCTCTCCGCGCAACCGGATTTCCTATGCGTCGCCAGTCCCATTATCGAGTCCGATTGCGAACCGTCCCTCATCTGCGCCTCAGAACTATGCCGGTTTACTACGATGTATCTGTAATGTTCGACCACGCACGCCTTTTCGTGTAACCGTCGGACTCTCTACCTGCGGTTTTGCAAACTGAGAACACGCGGTGGTCGAAGGTCGCCGATCCGTCGTAGTAAACGGGCATGGTTTTGAAATGGCATCAGGTTGATTTCACGCTGAAATGTCTTGAAGCCCTGAATTTAAGGCCTTAACTTTTTATAAAACACTCCTTATCTGCGACGGGCCTAGATTAGCTGTTGTTTAGCATCGAACTTGATCTTGCGTTGTGCGACTTGCTCGTGCATGGTAGTATTTCACGACGTGAAGCGAAGAAATTAGGCCTGAGTTGCCTTTGCTAGAATTGCATTCACCGTTCATAAGGGCTCTTGGCGCAACGGTTAGCGCAGGGGACTCATAATCCCTGGGTTCTGGGTTCGAATCCCGGAGGGCCCACCAGAGTATTTCGAGGCTGGGCATTACGCCCGGCCTCTTTGTTATTGGCGCTGCAGACCAGGTTTGCTATCCAGATACGTAAAGTTATTAACATTCATATTCGTAATTAACAATGGGTATGTCGCCAAGATGCTGCTCAGTCAACACATGGCGTAAATCGATAGATATGAAAAAAGGCCCCAACTTGCGTTGGAGCCTCATTCAATGCTCGGGTGGAGACGAGGGGGATCGAACCCCTGACCTCTTGACTGCCAGTCAAGCGCTCTCCCAGCTGAGCTACGCCCCCGTGCGAGAAAGTACTATACGGGAACTCCCCCGCCGATGCAAGGACAATTTTGGAAAAGATTTTACGGTGCGTGGAACGGCGCGGGGCCGAAGGGACACACGATGCCCGAAATAGCCCGCGGGGCGCGCCCCGCGGGCAGCGGCAAGCCCGCCGCCCTCCTTCCCGGGGCGCGCATGTCGCCCCAGGTGCCGCCGGCCAGAACAAAGCAATCCGCGGTGCTTCCGCGGGAGGGTTTCGTCTGAGCCCCTCTCCGCGCCTTCGGGTCAATTTACTGAACCGTGCGCAGCTCGCGCCAGCTGGTCGCTTCATAAACAGACCGGTTTACTGCGACGATTCCCGGATTTCCGACCACACGCCTACATTCGCAAAACGGGCAGGCATTCTACCTGCACTGATAATTGTTCTCGGGGGAAGCGGGCACTGCGGGGCGCGGCAACGGCGCGCGATTTCCGCGTCGCAGCGCTACCCTGATGCTGAATGCCGGGACGATGACCCACTGACCTGCTGACGCCTCTTCGGCCGTCCTCTAATCCGACCTGTCTCGCCCCGGCATCCGCGTCCCGGAGTCCTGCCATGACCTAATAGGAGCATGAGCGCGGACAATCGGACAAGCCAATTGGATTGTAGCGCTCCCGTCAGTGCAATGTCTGGGAGACCCGGGCGCGGAGCAGGCGGCAGACCGAGGGGAGCGAAAATGGAAGGCGAAACGGTCATCGCGGGCGTCGACACGCACAAGGACGTGCATGTTCTGTGCCTGCTCGACGGCCTCGGGAGGAAGATCTGGAGCGGGAGCTTCGGGGCCGACCCCGAGGGCTACGACAGGCTGGCGGAGGCGATAGGCGACCCGGGGAGCTGCATGGTCGTCGGCGTCGAGGGCACGGCATCGTACGGGGCCGGGCTGACAAGGAGGCTCGTGGAGCTCGGGTACAACGTCGTCGAGGTGCTCAGGCCCAAGAGGGACAAGGTGAGGCCCGGCGAGGGGAAGAGCGACCCGCTGGACGCCGAGCGCGCGGCGCGCAAGGCGGCGTCCGGGAAGGGCTGCTCCGTGCCGAAGTCGCAGGACGGCTGGGTCGAGGCGGTGCGCCAGCTCTACGTCGCGCGCAGGCTGGCCGTCGCGACGTCCACGTCCTGCGTGGCCTGCGCGAAGTCGATGCTCACGACGGCCCCGAGCGCCCTGAGGGAGCGGTTCAGGGGCCGCGAGCGGCCGAAGGACCTCATGCCGCTGCTCGCGCGCGGGAGGAAGGCGGGCGACGCGCTCGAGGAGAGCGTGCTGGCCTCGCTGCGGTCCGTCGCGGCGGTCTGGAAGGAGGCCCGCAGCCAGGTCGAGTCCCTCGACGAGCGCATCCGCGCGCTGCTGGAGGCGAACGCGCCCGCGCTGCTCGGCGTCGAGGGCTGCGGCACCACGACCGCCGCCGCCCTGGTCGTGGCCGCCGGCGACAACCCCGGCAGGCTGAAGGGCGAGGCGGCGTTCTCGATGATGTGCGGCGCCTCCCCGATCCCCGCGTCGAGCGGGAAGACGGACCGGCACAGGCTCAACCGCGGCGGCAACCGGCAGGCGAACTGGGCGCTCTACGAGATCGCGATCAAGCGCATGGCGTACGACGAGAGGACGAGGAGGTACGTGGCGAGGCGGACCTCCGAGGGGAAGTCCCGGCGGGAGGCGGTCCGCTGCCTGAAGCGCTACATAGCGCGGGAGGTGTACCACGTGCTCATGGACCCGAACCCCGACGGCGCCGCGCCGGAAGGCCCCGAGCTCGCGAAGATGCGCAAGGCGATGCGGGTGACTCAGAAGAAAGCCGCCGCGGAGCTCGGCCTGTCCGCAGCCACACTCGGGCACTTGGAACGGGGGAAACGGCGGTCGACGAAACTGGAGAGGAGGTATTGCGAGCTCCTGTGCGAATTGGAGAGAGCGCTCCCGCAAACTGCCTCTTGACAACTTATAGGAGCGTCGGTTTTACGAGCGACGAATTCGGTGTGCTCAGCTACCCCCAATCCAACGTAGTAAACCGGCGTGGTTTTAAAATGGCACTTAATTACTGGCAGCATATAAAGTAGTAATAATGCTCACTTGAACAATATTACTTACCAATACCAAGCCAATTGCACAGAACGTTGGCTCGCAATCTGGTCTCAGCGCATCTCATCGCCTCGGTTTTTGGTTTGTAGCGCAACTCCAATCGCTCACACACACTGTGAATGATGGCATCAAGCTGATCGTGATCATTGAGCATGTCATGGGTTACAAGAAATACGTCGTATCCCATGCTTTGTAATGCTGTCATTCGTGCGGCATCGTGGTCCAGCACGGCGCCTGAACCATGGATAACCTCTCCCTGAAGTTCGATAAGCACAGCTTTCATTATTATTGGGTTTACGATGACGATATCGCCGTAACAGATTTTCTGACCTGCGATTTTTCGAGCTGAATTCGACAGCGGTGTTAAGTCGTTGACGTATATGTTTTTAAACTCCGCTCCGCCAGTACGCCTCGGAAGACTTAGCAACATGATTCCAGCAACTTCTAGCGGGGATGCCGCAATACCCATTACCTGCCGTGCGGCTTCGTAGAATTGTTTTCCCCACATCTCGCCCTTAACCTTCGCTGCAAATCTGTGCAGTTCTTCTATTTCAATAAGAGGCTTTCTCATCCAGAGCGATGTGCCTTTTCCGTTTGCTTTATTTCCGGATCCGTCATTCTGCTGCCCACTTTGATCATTCTCGCTGTCCTTCTGGCTCGCACGAGCATAGACTCGCTTCCATGGGGCCTCGTCTTGGGTTTCATCTAGTTCAAAAAGACTTTCTGTGGTGTACTGCTCTTCTTCTGATTTTGCTTGCTCAAGTGCCATGTCGACCGCGGGCGATGGTTTAAAAACCGAAAACCATCCGCAGAGCTCGTACATGGCCAGAACCAGGTCGCATGAAGAAACGCTTCGAGTCATGGTGAATAGCGTATGAAGAGGGTCTGTGACGCTAAAGCCCATGCCCGTGTCGATCGAGACCTTCTCTGTATAGGCGCTGTTCCATCGGATGGTACGTCTTGTCTCGGAATGTAGGTTGCTTCGAGTTGATGCTGCTGTGATGACTGGGGTCTTGAGGACGTCGGTTACGAATGGGGCTTGGGATAGAGCTCGCCAGCCTTCTTCGGAGTTGGGCAGGCGCGGGTAGAGATCGCGCACCTGTGGCGGGCAGCGTCAGTAGCGGAATGCGGTGTTTGCGCAGACGATTTCGTCCATGTGGCCTCCCCTGGTTTCGACCGTAGGCCGTGCGGATTGCGGGCATGGCCGATTATCTACCGGGGCATCATGCGGGTAAGTACGGGAAGCAAACCAAATGCTGACAAAAGCATGCCGAGTTCCGCCGAAAAACCGTCGTGTGATAGAAAACCGCTGGAAGGAGCTTTGGGCATGTGGTCCCTGTCTCCACATTTGCGCGCGGATCACATGGGGGATTCAATGAAAATACGCATGCGTTTTATACAAAACATGCAATGGCGTCAGCAAAAAGGGTGCGAAAAAAATGACGCCTTATACGACTACGATTCGTTTTGGAATCACCCTTGGTGTCAAAAAAGAAAAAGGTCAGAGGTTTAACACCTCTGACCTGTGCTTTAGATGGTGGGCGATACAAGATTCGAACTTGTGACCCCATCCGTGTGAAGGATATGCTCTACCCCTGAGCCAATCGCCCGTCGCCTTTAGGCAAAAGAGATACTATCATAGCCGTGCGTGGTTTACCAAGAACTTTTTGCCCTCGATTTCAAATTCGTGAGTGCTAGCCAAGCCAAAGCAACCAAAGCAATGGGTAAAACAGCAGCTAAACTACCATTTACCGCTTAATCCACGAAGTCTCAGGTCGGCAGATAAGTCGCGCGTTGTTGTAGGCCATGTCGAGCGTGAGGCAGGTGCGCGCGGCGTAGAAACCGTCCTCGCGTTGGATGGTCAGCGCCAGCTCGGGCTTGTCGCCGGTCAGGCACAGCGGTAGGAGTAGCTGGATCCGGCCGCCGTAGAACTGCGGCACCGCGAGCGTATAGTTGGCTGCGGCGCGGCGGGCGGCCTCGACGACGGCTCCCTCAAAGGCACGGCGCAGCAGCAGCGAGTTGCCCTCCCCCATCAGGCTGGCGGGAATGCGCGTAAGGTTTTCCTCGTCGCCCAGAATGTGGTCGATGTTGGAGCGGATGGGAAGGCGGTAGTCAAAGACCAGCTCGGAGGGGTCCTCGGCAAAGCGCACGCGGCACGGCAGGTACTCAAATGAGACCAGCATGGGGTCGCTCTCCTTAAAGAAGCCCTTCAAAAACCAGCGCTGGCGCGCGTCGGGCTTGGTGTTGGGCTCAAACAGGCCGTAGATGGTCTCGTAGCGGCGCGTGTACAGGCCGGTGTTGAATAGGCAACGGTCGTCGTCGAACACCAGCGGTAAGTTGGACGGGGCGGTCTGGTCCACGTCACGCTCGGTCAAGAACACCGCGCGGCTAAATGAGAACGACAGGTAGTTTTTGAGGATGCGGTTGCCGGGACCCCAGTCCTCGGGGTCGGCGAGGTCGACCAGGCGGTCGTAGCAGGGCTCGGGGCAAAACGCGAAGTCGTACACATTGCTGCACAGGGTGCTTGGGATCTCCATGTGGCGTCCATTCCATTTCATAGTTAGAGTTTGGATGCTTAGATTTTATACGTGCGACGCACCGTCGAGACACACAACGCAATTGCGCCTTAGTTCTTTGACGAGCTCGTCGCGGGAGCGGCTTTCGGATACGAGGTCCTGGATCCAGGCGTAGTGCGGGAAAAACCGAGATCTGTCGACCAGACCCCGATTTTACGCTTTCGAGACATGCTTTTTAAATAGCAGATGTCTTGGGGCTGCTATGGCGGCCATGTAATTTGAAAAATGGAAGTCCGATCAACAAATAGGGGTGCCACGGCAAACGCCGGGGCACCCCGTCTCAGAACCTATATTGCTTTCCCCTAATCCTCTAAGTACTTAGAGGAATGCAAGGACAACAGCAAAGACAATGCACGTGACACCTATCCCGAGCGGAAGTCGTGCCTTCTTCTTTTTGTCCTTAATAAGAAAAGCCTCGATTGCAGACGCAAGGACCAGAAATCCGCCGATAATTAGCAGGTCAAGCGCAACGAAACGGACGGTCGAAATATCGGAAGAGATCCCTCCGGCATTAACGTTCACGAGCGTAAAGATCGCGGCGAAGACGGCAAAGAGTGCCAGCACATTACCGTAAATACGAGATTCGATATTGGCAACTTCTTCCTTTTTGTCTTCAACCTTTTTGAGCTCTCCGGCATAGACGTCGGAATAGTCGGCGAGCCCATTAAAGTTAAGCTCATCGGAAAAGGCTCCATGGTAAGGATGGGCAACCGTGCCTTCGACGTGCTGGAATGCGACCTGCGCGATGCCCTTAGACTTATCGAGGGTAATGGTGCTGCCGCTTACGTTTGTAACACGATAGAACAGCCTAGTTCCATGGCCAGGGAAATAGAGCGGTGCATCCAAAGAAAGCCCTTGGCGAATGCGCGAATTGCGCAGAAGTACGCTAGCGGTCAGATTGTTGGGTAGCGCGACACATTCAACGCAAGAGACAAAAGTCGAGTCTCCGGGGCCAAGCTCGACCTCGAACTGCTTGCTTTCATTAATGTAGAATCCGTCGGTGCGCAAGTCATACGTAACCTGGCCGATGTTCGAAGCATCGGCATTGAGCAGCACCTTGTTGTCGATAAGCTCTTGAATCTTAGTATCGCTCAAGTACATATGAACCACTTCCTTAGGACAACGAGTATAGCACTGAGGTATTGCACTGGCGGCTGTCCCCAAAGGGGACACAGGTGAAGTAAGTTCAACTTCTCTACTCGGCACGCACCCTTAAATAAACTCTCCCGTCTCCAGGTCAACGAAGTCCGCGAGCTTTATCTTTCCGGAGAAGCCGCTCCCCTTGTACTTTCCTGCGTAGGTCTCAGTGTCGAACTTGAACGAAATGTTATACAGCTTTCCAGTCTTTGTCTTCCTGATTAGCCCGTTTTCCAGCATGTAGCTCAGTACCCTCTTATGGCTTTCTCTATCGTTTCCGTTTAGGTAAAAGCAGCAGACACCTTGTTTCGAGCCCGCCGCGATGAGCGTTTCGGGATTCGAGTATTTGGCCTCTACGACGACGCCATCAAGAACTGCGGTTCCGACAATGTCGTCCATGAGGGCGGTTTTGAATGGAGAGAAGAAGAACATCCATTTGCCGCATTGGACAGGATTTATGTCGTGGATTCGCTCCTTATTGATAAACCAAATCCATGAGAACGATTTGACCCTGGCAATCGAGCCGGATTCGTTAAGAAGCGTTTCTTCGACGGACGGCGTTAATTCCTCGTTGTTGCCTGTGTTATTTGAGCTTGCCATTGCATTAATCCTAACAGTCGCCCTTAATAAAGCTCCTCGCCAGCAGCCTCGAGCGCTTGTATCGCTGCGCGTTTTAGCTCATTGAGACTTTCGTAGCCGCTTTCCGACAGCTGGATTATTCGCACGTTGAATGAGTCACCGTACTTGTAATCGGCATACACATCGCAATTGCCCCTACCGAGAAACTGTATGGCCGCTCGATCAATTGCCTTTGCGCTTTGGCCTACGTAGTACAGATCTTTGGTTGCATTATGGACAATGAAGATGCCAGTAATTTCGCCTTGCTGTGTCAGGGCCTTTCGCTGAGACATAAACTCTTCGGCGCTCGCGGCGATTTGAGGATCATCTTCTAGGAGCGATTGGCGTAGCCCTAGTAGATTCTCTTGTTGCCTTGATGCAGTAATAACAAGAAAGAGCCCGTCCACAAAAAAGAATAAGCCAAGGAGTAAGAAAGTAAAAGAAAGCGAGCCATATATGTTGGCACTCGATGGCAGAGCGGAAAAGAAACTGACAATTGCCAATACAAGCCCAGTAACGCTGATGACTTTTCCGATCGGGATGAGCCTCCTTGGAGGGGCCGATGCGACGGTTTTGATTTGATAGTAGTTCCTCATGTTATGACTCCAGTGATATAGGCAATTGGGTCCAAATGAAGCTTTATAAACGGTAGCATTTGGATTGCAATTATCTTATCGCTCTGGCAGATGGGGTGTAAGGCTCAACATCGGTAATGGATCGAGAGGCAGTCGAGCTGAACAAAATAGTGCCGTCGCAGCGATGGCTGATACGGCACCAATCTCTAAGAAATTGATTTAGTAGTAGGCTAAAGACTTCTGCAATAGCTGCATTCATCCCTCTCTGGTCTCACTTAAACGGGGCCTTAGCAGCGAAATGCGGCAGCCAGGAGCGTTGTTCCCAGAAGGAAAAGCGTTACGGAAGCGGCAATCCAGTCGCTGTCGGCGGTCTTGGGGAGTGTCGTTGCGGTCGTGCTGGTGGCTTTAGGCTTAGAGGACGCAGGCACTGTGGTCTTGGTCACCGTCGTCTTGATCGTTATGTTTGTTTTGGGCGACGTGGCCGCAGGTTTCACCGTTGGATCCGTCGTCGGCCCCGCACCGGGCTGCCCTGCAGCAGGGCCGGCACTACCATCTGGTTTACCCTCCCCGCATCCAGGCACGTCGTCTCCATCGGTCTCCCCTGCCGGTGGCGTGGCGGCATCGGGCTCAACCACCACATGCGGTGCCATCGCACCGGCAGCATTCACCACGCCGTCAGCACCAAAGGCCCCGCCGGCAGGCGTCACAAACCGTGCGGACACAAGCGAGCCGCCCAAGCACGCGACGCCGCCATCGGTACCTGCCGCATCGAGCCACGAGGCATCGACGGAAAGCCGACAGCCGGCCGCCCCATCGCCAAGGCCTAAGTCCTGCAGATACACGCCATAAGCGCGCACGCCCGCTCCGGACCCGGTGCTCGCGGCAACGACGCGCCCGCCACCGCGCACGGCCATGTCGCCGGCGATCACGCCGGCCACGGCCTCGTCCGTGACGTCGGCCCCGTCCGCCCGGGCGTCGACGGTGCATCCGTCCACCACAAGCGCCTGCGAGGCGTGGATCCCGCACTGCGAGCCCGTCGCCGTCAGGGTCCCGGTACCGCGAAGCGTCAGGTTGCCCCACACCTCCATGCCGCACAGCGTGATGTCCGCATCGGGCGCATGCGACTCCGTCACGGAGTTTTGCCCTGTAAGCGTGAGCACCAGGTCGCCCTCGGCGCCGATGGCCTCGCCCGCGTAGCCGTTAAGCTCCAGGTGGTCGGCATCGGTCCAAGCCCAGCCGGGGCCCGACACGCCCGGCTCGTAGTACGTCGCGCCCGCGATGATGAGGCTCTCCGCGCCCGCGGCATAAGAAGGCCCGCCCAGCAAAACGCATAGGCAGGCCATGGCAACAATCGCAATGTAATGACGGCTGGTGTGGGACTCGGCAGCAAACATACCCGCTCCGATCTTCGCAGGAGCCAATAGAATGTGCACCAGAAAATGCGCTGGTAGCAGCAGCTATTAGTTTAGCGAGATCAAGGCACAAACAAAGGAAATACCCCTGAACAGTGACAATAATTAGGTGTAAATCGTTTTGCTAATCGGTGAAAGGAAATTGGATATCGTCAAGATGGCAAATCAAAATACCTTAGGCTTCGGAATTTTCTAGAGATGCATTGATAGAATCGACGGCGTTGTCAAGGCGACTGGGCTCCCCCGTTGCCAAGAACGCCTCTCCTTCGCGAATAGCCTCAAGGGTCTCTGAGCCAAGCGCTCCGTAATCAAAATGGTTCGGGATGGAGTCCGTATCTTTTAAATCAGCTGCGGCTAGCTTTACGGTTTTCCATTTCCCAGTTTTCGGGTCCTTCCATATCCGAGCGGAGACAACATCATCAGCCGCAACAGCATCCACTACGCTTATCCACTCCTTCAGGCCGCAATAGCACAAGTGCTTTTCATAGTCCTTGTCAGAGACAACAAAAAAGCCAAGCACGCAATCTGATTCATCATATGAAAACATAACAACGACCGCGGAATGAATTAGTTGGTTCGTGAGTTGTCGTAAGGAAATGGATGAAGATGTGGATTTAGTTAAGTCGAAATATCGTTCATCAATAAAGCGTTTGTTCAAGGGCGAGATGTCTTTTTGGGCTTCCTTCTTTGCAGGATATAAGTCGACCTTTAGGTAAAGCGAACCGATGCCGTCGCTTAGCTTATTTGCATCCAAGAGTAAGCGAACGGTAAAGGCGGACAACAGGAGAGCCTTTTCCAGGCGATAATCACGGTACTCGTCTTCCAGAGTGGTACAAGTGGAAAAGTCCCGTAATTCTGTTGCGTATGATCGTAAGTCATCTTTCCAATAACAGGATTCGTAAACCATCTGATATAACTCCTAGTCACAATTTGACATTGCGATTTTTGCGTAATGTCAATAAAAAGAAATGGTCAGACTATATATGTGAAATTAGCCTGACAATAGTTTCTCCTTCAAATCGGCGACCCCATCTTCGAGGCCAAGAGGATGGCGAGGCGGATAATTTGCCGAAGCAATACTTTACGTCGCGCCATCGTTGACCACCGACGAGGCCGAACCAGCGGTATTCTTATGCAGTCAGCATTACGTGAGAAAGGCTAGCGTTGCGAGACTTCAACCACACTAGGATTGTTTCCTATGGCCGCAATGACTGGGCTGCAGGAGTTTTCATGGACCGTTGTCTTCATATCCTGAAGGAGGGTCCTCGCATTCAAATCGCGACGATTAATGACGCGATAGAGGCTCATCAGCTTAAGCTCACTTTTGAAACGGTCCCCGAACTGTTTAAGGAAGCTGAAGTCGGCGACGCCGCAAGTGCCGTCGCTGCGCTCTTCGCGAACGCCTGCAAGTATACGAGTGAGGCACTCAAGTCTTCGGGAATCCTCGATATTTACGAGGAAGTCGAGATTCAGTACGCCACTCAGTTCTGGAGCCTGCTGCACGCCTGCGGCGCAGAGACGCTGATCTCCGGCGAGGAAATTGACGAACTTCTCTCGCGACATGTCGAATGCTTAGCTTCTATCTTGGAGAACGACAAACTCGTCAAATTATTTGATACAGAGCTAGGAAAATCACTGATCGACAATCCGTATTATTCCGCGGAGCTGATCATCCACGAGTACGCGACAGAATCAAGGAGCCAGAACGTAATCTACCTCCCTAAATGCCTTTCCCAAGGCGACTTCGATTCGATAATGACCGGCTACCTCGACGACCAGCGCGCCAACCCGAATTGCATGGAGGTCCTTTTCAATTGGCCTTCTGGCGCTACGAAATGTAGATTCTCTCCCTCGCCGGACGTTAAGGTGCGAGCAAAGCGCGCCCACGATGAGGCTATGGTTGCGATATTCCGGCAAGGTACTAGGCTTAAGTACGGAGCCGAGGTGCAAATCGACCCTGAACAGATTGCTTGCAAGGGTATAAAGGTCGATGGCCTAACCATAACCTGCAGCTTTAGCGAAACATGGCTCGGAAAATACACCGACCATGCAAGCGTTATGAACAATTGCAGGTACCTACTGGACGTAGTAGACCTATGCGGTCTCATGTCCGCGCCTGCTCACTCCCATGAGGAGAGCGGCCTGCTTGCGACGCTGGGGTCCCGCGTGCTGGGGGAATACCGAATGAATACGATCTCCAACATGCGGGAATTTCTCGCCAATGTCGAAGTTGTCGCATACGCGAATTTCCTCGAAAGCCGCGGTACAAGGCTCGAAGATGCACTCGAATGGACGTACAACGTTTATTTTGCAGAGGAGTACTCAATCAATGGTTTCAGCTTGGCGCTGCCGTCAAGCGGAGCTTCGTGGCTCGACAAATGCAAGTCGATAGGGCCAGAGATCGAGCGCGCCGTTAAGTCCTATTCAATATATTCGAGGATTGGAAAAATCGACGGAGACTATTTCCCTTATGAAAGCTTTAAAACTTTTGGAACCCTCAACGCACTCTCTGAGAAAAAATATGCAATCGACGGAGCTTGCTTTAACAGGTGGGGATTCTATCTGTTCTCCGACCAGTGCATGCTGACATACAGAAGAGGCCATAACGACCATGCTCGTTGCTTCTTCGATTTGATTACGAATGCCAGGATCACCTTCGACGATTTTGATGCTGCGTACGCCGAGGTACTCCAGCAATTAGTCGACCGACAGCTGGTAAGTGCGTGCGAAGAAACAGGCGCTCTCTCTCCAACCCCTCGCTCAATTTGTCTGAAAGCCGTTTGGGATAATGGCGCAATTGCGCTTGGGGGATGCGGAGACGGTGATTTAGCGCTCATCGATGGCCTTGTCTCAGACGAAATGCTGTCGTACTGCGGCAAGCTGTTCACACCCGACGAGGCTGCATATCTCGATTACATGTTCAACGACGCCTCTTTCCCCAACTCACAGGGTCTCAGGAACAGATACGACCATGCGCATTCACCGATCGCCGACCCTGATGCGGAGAACATTAGATCCGATTACTATCGCATGCTGACCTTGCTCGTCGCGATTACACTCAAGATAAACGATGAGCTGTCGGCCAAAACGGGCCGCGGGTACCTCGAAAACTTCGTAGATTGGCCATATTACGACGAAAGTGTCTTCGAACTTGCAAAGAAGTTGATCGCAAAGAAGCATGAAACTGTCTGTGATGCTGAGTCAGAATAGTTCCAATGACGGTAGTTCCGAACCTGCTTGATCAGGATCAGAAAGCCTTTCCGTTTCTCCGTGGCGAATTCCCGTCAGTCACCTCGATAACCATTATGGTGACCTCAAACGGCGCAACTCGATGTCATGTAGTCGTTCTGCCGCCCCGGTACAAACGAGCAACACGAACCCTCATGCCGCACATCAGAGGAACGGTACCGGGAGAATGCTTGGCACCGCGTTCGGCCATCGCCAGGATGCAAGCTCATCCGCGATTCAATATGAGCGCCCGAGGCGCAGTAAGCGGATATTTCGGATGGTGTGCCTAATTGAATATAAATCGAACGAACTACCGTACGCGGCTGTGCTGGAGGACGCGGGATCCGACGGACCGGCTTACCTCGACTTGCCACCGTCGCACTGGAAGCGCTTAAACAGATCCATCGTATACACCTTGTCCGCCACATCCGCGGGCTCGTCGCTCCAGCGGTTGGCGACGATCACGTTGTAGCCGGCCTTGAAGGCCTCCAGGTCGTGGGTCACCTCGGAGCCGAAGAACTCTGGCGCGTCCAGCGTGGGCTCGTAGACCACCACGGGCACGCCCTTGGCCTTCATGCGCTTCATGACGCCCTTGATGGAGCTCGCGCGGAATTAGACGGAGCGCAGCTTCGGGATGCGCTCCGTCGGCGCGCCGACGGAGGCTGCGAGCAACCTCTCACGGTTGCCGTTGCGGCTGTTCGTCCCACCTCCGCACGGCTGGTCGACCACGGCGACCAGCCAATCGTACATTACTTGCTCGGCAAGGCGCCTGAGCAGGTCGCGCATGTTGATGGCGCCGCCGTCGAACCAGGGCATGGCGAGCATGTCCAGCGTCGAGTCAAAGAAGATTTGCGTAGCGGCATTCTTCCTTTCCTAGAAACAGCTGTTGTGGTGATTTCCGAATCTAGAACGAGGGCCGATCTTCGTTAAGCGGACGCAAGGGCGTCACCTTACACCAACACTTCCGACGCGATCGGCAGCGCGCCTTCGGCGTCGAGTTCGACGCCGGTGTAAACCGAATGATGCAGCAAGCCCCAGAAGGACCTGCTGCATCATGCGCATGACTCATTGGCAATTGCCTTCTAAAGGCGCTGAAGCAAATAGAATCCGAGGAACCAGAAAAAACCGTAAGCTGCATTTTATTGCTAGCGTTCTCGAATCCTATATGCCCGAAATCACCGACGCCCTATGAGATATGCCGATCGCGTCCAAGGGACCAAAGTACGAGGCAAGACTAAGGCGGTTATCGCAAAAATGAATGCTGTCTATACCGAATAACGAATTAGTTACGAGAGCCTCTTATCTACCGCAACGTCTCAGAGCAGTTTGGCCGTTACCTTCCATCGCTTGAGCACGATGCTAATCGCCAAACTCACAGTGAGGGATATGAAAAATAGCGTCACAACTATCGCCAAAGGCGGAACACCAGGTACGTTGATGAGGCTCAGCAGAATCCAGTCAACCTGCTGGTGAAACAGGTACACTCCGAAGCTGTGTTTCTCGAATAGGCTTCCGTGAACCTTGTCTATCAGCCACTCGGCGTGTCCGAAGATCGACAGGAGTACAAGCGGACCCACAAGCCTCAAAATAAACAGTAGGACTTTCGAGGCCGCCCCGAGAGCCCCCCCGAGGCGCTGCAGACGTACCACGCCACGAACAGTGCGACATCGGCCGCAAATAGCGCTGCGGGCTTTATTCGCCAGAAGCGAGACGTGTCGGTCTGTCTCAGCAACGCGCCAAGTAGGAAACACGGGAAGTAGTCGAAGGCCCGTGCCATTTGAAACAGGTCGAGAGGCAGCGTGTACACGGCGCGTGCGAAGATGTAAGCAACAACGGCCGATGCTAACAGCGTCGGCCGTTTACACAACAAGGCTGGCCTAATGCGCCACATCAGTTCGACGAACACGAACATCCAGAACAACGCCAGCAGGAACCACAGCTGCGAGGGGTTATTGCCGAGAACAAACGACTCGACAGTCGAGACAGGACCATAAAAGAAACAGTAGACAGGACCCGCCCACACGACACCCGCAAAGAGGTAAGGCACGAGCAGGCGTTTGGCTTTCTTCTTGAGAACTACGCACGCATCGTCATATTTGTCCGTCTCCATTTTGATGTACGCCCAAATGTAGCCGGAGACAAGAAGAAACAGCGGCACATGCATGGTGGAGAGCCACTGAATAAATACGCCCAGCGCGGGGCACGGCGTAGCGGGCTCGCCGAACCAGACCCCGCCGTAGATAGCGCATGCATGATACAAGACAATGACGAGCATCGCCAGCGCCTTCACGGGTCCCGTGAGTTCAAGCTCCCGCTCCTTGGTCATCGCAAACTCACCCACGCCCGAGCCTCTTTCTCGCCCCCGTTACAACCAGCCTTACGCCGTCTCTATCGCACCATAGGTATGCGACCAGCATCAGCAGCACCACAGGCCAGCTCCACGCGCCCAAAAACCACGACGCCGTCATGAACCCTGCGGTAATCAGGGCCTCCGAAACACAGAAGTGCACCACGGGATTTCCAAACCTGCGCGATATGATTAACTCGAAAGCCAGGTCGCGCAGCGCCACCGAGGCCACAATCCCGCATGTCGCCAGCTCCACACTCGCCAAGCCAACGATGCTCGCAAGGGCCAGCACCGCGTTCAAGATCATGGCAGCAACGTTCACCGTGCACAGTGTTCCCTCGCGTCGCCCTATCTTAAGGTAGGTATTGAACAGCAGGTTCGCCTTGCAGCTATAGACACACAGAGGCATAGTAAGAGCCAGGTAAACTAGGCTCTTACTGTATGCCGGAAGCCACAGCCCCAGCACCAGTTTCGCAGGCACATAGAGAAGGTACGCACAGGGAAGAGCCGTGTGCAGCAGCAGCCTAATGGCAAGGTACTTCTCCCTCTGCCCCTCGGCGTCCAAACGCTTGAGCACGGGGAACGCCACCATTGACACTTGCCCGATAAAACCCAGAACGAAGTTCGTCAACGAGAAAGACAGTGACAACTTGCCAAAGGCCGTAAGCCCCAGTTGCCAGTCTGTCAACATACGAGTGAAGCCAACAATCAGCGAGTCGGCGTAGTAGGCTACCATGACTTTCAGACCTGCCCGTACGTCGGCGGCGCATGTGCGCAGCACGCCCTTGAACGCCGCCTTGCTGCGTAGGGTGCTCCTAGCGCAGATGAGTACATACAGAAGCGCCAACGCCTGGCAGGCTATGTAGCCCAAGATAAACGGCAGCGATGAGTTAACGCCCGCGAGGAGAACCGTCATCATGAACGCGACGAAAAGTCCCTTGGAGAATAGGTCGGCGAGTGATGAGATACGCGTGAGGTTCGTGCATTGGAACACATAGCGCAGACACTGGGTCAGGTTTGTGAGCAATCCGAAAAAAACGCACAGCGCGAGCACGAGGGACCGGTATGGTTCGAAACCAGCGGCGAGGACGGCGGCCAGGCAACAGGCAGCAACTAACAGCTGCGAGGCTGCGACGACACACTGCTGCGCTTTCAACTCCCCGTGATTGACCTCCGAGTAGCGCTTTCCGCCGAGACGCAGGTAAATGCCGTCATTGAGTCCAAGCAGGGCAAACCCAGAGTACGATGAGTACAGCAAGAACAGCTGCCAGTACGCGTAGTCCTCCACGCCCAAAAACTTGGGAAGCACCAGGGACGTCAGAATGCTCGAGAGCAGGCCTATTCCCTGAGCTACAACGGCGTATGCCAGGTTTCCGGCGATACCTCCCCGCTCCTCGGTTGAAAAAATGTTTGTCAATTTTAAATCCAATTCAAAAGGCTTATGTCGCGGCATGTCTTCAAATGAACTGACATGACACAGTCTATCTTCTCGCTTTAGCCGCCCTGGCCATAGCGATGCTAGCTATAATTGGGTATGCCCGCCATCTCAATGCCCATAGGACCAGACGTCGGTCAAATCGAAGTAACTTACCCGCACCTGATGTCGTCAGGCAACGCGCAAAGTCACGAGAGGCGAGGAGGTCATCAAGACCCACCGTATCGCCCTGCGACGCCATCCATTCCGCATATTGCGCGCCAGAGTCAAGCCTGCAAGCGGCGAGACCGACCATGAGATCGTTACAGCCGTACTCGCGCTCCCAGCGACGCGCGTAGCCTTCGCCCACGTCGAGACATCGGCAAACATCGCAGTAGAAATGCGGATCATATGCTCTAGTAATTCCGGAACCTGGGCGATAGTAATAAAGAGAGGCATTGATGAAGCAGAACGTCTGAGCGCGATCATATACGGTAAGGGTCTGCAGAAAGTCCTCAGCAAACGTGAGACCTTTGAATTTCGAGAAGTCCACATCGACTCCGACACACGACCGACGAATGGCCTTGAACCACATAGGGTTCTCTGAACCACTGGTCGAGCGGCACAGGGCGCTTAATATCGAAGGCTTCTCCTCGGCGGAATAAAGTTTGAAAGGGATAGATGACTCAACGGGTACGGCCTCGCTCTCCTCCCGTGTAAAACCGAAGCGCACAACATCCGCACTCGTCTTTGCCGCCGTAGTGGCAACTAAAGCGAGGGCCCCGGGGACAAGCGCATCGTCGGAATCCACGCACATAACGTAGTCGCCTGCTGCAAGCGCAAAGCCGTCGCGGCGCGCGAGCAGCAGGCCCTCGTTGTCCTTATGGAAAACGAGGGCCTGCTGCGGATAGCGCGCGGCATATTCATCGCAAATAGCACCGCTGCTGTCGGTAGAGCCGTCATCGACCAAGACAACGTCGAAGTCGGCGTAATTCTGGGAGAAGATTGAGTCTAGGCACTCACAAAGATAACGCTCAACGTTGTAGACGGGCACGCAGACGGTAATAGTCACGCCGGAGGAAGGCGCAACCGTTGTAGTCGTTCCATTAGAAGGCATTATCAGAAACCTCCAGCATGTATTTCCCTGTATGCTCAAAAGTCTGCGTGACAAGCCCACAGGTCATGTAAGCAAGTGTGAGACAAAAGTTTGATGTCAACGAATCCGAGGTAATCATGTTAATCATGAAGTAGCCAATGATGACGACGCCCCAGAGGGAATCTCCCGCGACATCCCAGAAAAGCCACACGAACAGAACCATGACCAGCGGGGTAAGCTCGAAAGCGATCTTTGTTAGGTCCATCTCAAATGGAGCGGCGAAAACCGCCTTAGCCATTTCATTGGCGGAGCCGTACCCATAACTCTCGAAGCCCGAACTTAAAAAATAACCAAGCACATCGCTTCTGCCCATGGAGAAGTGCGACTGCGTGTCACCGAACAGATGAATAAAAAGATACTGCTGCTCAGGAAGTAGCATCCAAGTCCAAAGGAAGGCGCCCAGAACTGTGCAGACCTTTAGGGCAACTATAGCGCCACGGGGGACCTTGATCTTCATGAGCCTAGGCGCGATGAAGCTGACAACGAGAGCAAATAGAACGGCGAAGATTGCAAGCCTCTTGAAAGTAAGGATGCAGAATAGGGCGGAGAGAACCAGCCATACCTTCTTATGCCTGAAGAAGGCAAAGTAGAAGGTGAGCACGAGAAAAATCCCAGAAAAGGTCGAAGATTCTGAGGCACTGTTTGAATCCATGAAGCTAGCTTCGAGGATCTCGGAAACGCCTACCCCCTCATGGGATAGCGATAACAGGTAGCCGAGAATGGAAACGAGCAGGACGGCCACCATGCACCGGTAAAGCGCATGAGGCGTCAAAGCGTTAAGCATGGTGTATGCAAGAATGATGGGGATGGCGAACTTGAAGAGCTCAAGGAGAACCCCGGTGGAAAAGTGTCCAGTCTTAACCTGCAGAAAAGTGGACACCGCCGTGAAAATAATGAAGATGAAAGCAAGGGCGTTGAACTCTTTGATGAACACTCGCTCGCCGTTCTTAAGAGCATATGCCAGCGCCGCCAAGCAGGCGATAGCCGCGGTGACATACTTGGTGTAAGCAATACCCGCGGAAATATCGCCCCTGGTGAAGGCGTCATCTACGAGAGCCTTAATGAGAAAGGTGAGGACGAAGAACAGCGCCGCAATCATCGGTAGAACGGGGGAGGACGAAAGGCTGTCTAGCCCGACGCTGCGCCTCGATAATGCGTCGTCTCGCCCGGATGCGTTAAATCCGCTCATCGGCAATACCTCCTCTTGAAAATGTAGTCGAGTAGCCCCGTCCTCATAAGTACAAACCTCCCGAAGCGGTCGAGCCCCAGGTGGGAAACGCCGACTTCCCTCACACGGGAGGTGATCTCGGCCTTGTACCGTATACGCAGAGTCTCGGATTCGGTCCCACGCCATTCGATGAGCTTATAGGCATTAAATAGGAGACTAATCTCAAGGGACAGCTTGCCCCTGGGGTCACCGGCGTCGTCATGCGCAGAGAGGTCGAGAACCGCGCGAAGGCCGCTGTCCGCCGCCTTGTTGCTCGGCTTCTGCGTCATCGAGCCGGCAGACTGCCTATAACCGTAGTATTGTCCCCTGAGGACCTCGACGCCGTCGATGCGCCTGAGTATTTCTTCCATCGAGACAACGTCCTCATAAAGGGAGAAATCCGCGCGGAAAGGCCATCCCGCGAGTTCATTCCTGCTGCGATCGGCTGCGGCGTTGTCATTCCTCTCGAGCAGCGCATCCGATCGCAGCAGGAATGAGCACATATAGTGCTGTCCGCGGCCGCGGTATATCTCGCGCAGATATTCCTCGGATGAGAGGGCAACAGGGCTTTCGGACAACATTGGAGCCGGCCAAGCCGGCTTCTCGCCGTCCTGAAACCTCAGGAACTGGATCTGAACGGCGTCGCATTCCGTCGCAAGGGTACACTTCCTCAAAACATCAAGTGCGTAGGGTGCGATGACGTCATCGGAATCGACGAACCAGATCCAATTACCTTCAGCGCGCAAGCAACCTGCGTTGCGCGCTGAAGGTGATCCGCCGTTGTCACGGTGGATCACCTTCACATTCGCAGATCTGGACGCAAGGCGGTCGCAGATCCCTGGTGTATCATCGGTTGAGCCGTCATCGACAACGATAGCCTCGACATCGGGGTTTTCGTCGAGCCCGAAACTCGAGACACATTCCTCGAGAAAGAGCTCTGCGTTGTATGCGGGCACCACGATCGATAGCCAAGGTTTGCTGTTACTCACAAAATGTCCCCTTACCGAGCATAAGCGCTCCGTAGATGCCTTCAACCTGGGCTAGGGTCCCGTCGAGCCCAAATTTACGAACGACCTGATCCCTGCCATTGCGCCCAAGCTCTTCTCGCAACTTAGGTTCCGCAAGTAGCGAGGCCAAACTCTCAGAAAGCGCTACCTCGTCATCCACGTCAATGAGGAATCCGCTAACACCGTCCTCGATGACCTGCGGTACCCCTCCTACGGCGGTGGCAACAGCCGGTATGCCGTGCGCCATGGCTTCAAGTACGCTCATGGGCAGCCCCTCGTTCTTGGAGGGAAGGCAGAACAACGCGGCACGCTCAAAGAGGGCCTCACGCTTGTCGCCGATGACCCAGCCGTGAAACTCGCAACGGTCGGCAATGCCAAGCTCCTCGGCGAGCGCTTTGTTCTTGTCGATTTCACCGTCGCCGCCAAAGACAATTTTAGTCTCCGGGAAACGTGGCAGGATTTTTCTTGACGCGCGCAAGAGCACGTCAGGGCTCTTGTTCGCGTCAAGACGTCCTAAAAATAGGACATCTTGACGCGAACAAGGTGAGCACGGCTGCGCCGGTACTTTAACACCATTGTGGACAACTTCAATCTTATCGAGGTCGCAAACGTTTTCCGCAAAGTAGTCGAGCCACTCTTCCGACAGAACCACAACTCGGTCGGCGAGACCAAAAGTCTTTCTTACGTCACGACGGTAGGAATCTCCACCCTCTTCAAAGGCCTTCTTAAACTCACCATCGTGGTCGTGCAGTATTACATACTTGCCGGCTTTATGGGCCATACGAGCCATAATTGACTTACGTTTGTAGGACCCACGGGCGCTAATGTGCAAATGAATAATGTCATAGGATGGCATGATCATCGCATAGCGAATCAACGCCCGGGTAAATGCGAGAGACTTACCGAGCTTTGAGGAACCAACACCCGTACCCAAGTACTCGAAGGCATCACATGCTTCAGGAAGACCTCCATCGAGATAGCCCTGCACAACGGAAACAATTCCGCCGTGCAAAGAAAGGTCGGGGCCGACCATTAGAACTTTCGCGTGTACACTTTTTTTAGATGAAACCATCGTTATCCTTTAAGCCGCGAACCTAGGCAGCGAGCGGGAACCCCCCCAGATTGAATACTCAGGCTCCACATCTTTGGTCACCACGGCTCCAGCGGCAATTACGCAGTGATCGGAGACGTGGACACCTTTTAGAATCGTTACGCCGCTACCCATCCACACGTCATTACCGATAACGACATCTTGGTCGTTATCGGAGAGCTTGTCCTCATCGGTTAGTTCCATCATGGGGCGGTCGAGGATGTCGGTGCGGTGATCGCCGGTGATAACGGTAAGGTTGGGCCCACTCATGACATAATCGCCGATGCGAATTTTCGCTCGGGTCGTTAGCAGCGTTGTTCCAGGGCCTAGGTACACGTCATGGCCCATGTAGATATTGCCCGCTCCGGCGATCTCGCTGCGACGGCCGAGAGTCACATTCTCGCCGCATGCAGCAAAGGAGCGGCGCAACGAGGGCATTAGAAGAAGTTTGTTATAGGCACGTGAAACACCGTCGAGAATCTTGTAAACGAGACCCATGGCTAAGCCTTCCTCCACACCATCTTGTCAACGACGCCGGTGTAGCTCTGGATGATCTTGACCACCTTGGTGGACACGGTCTCGTCGGCGTAGTCAGGGACGGGCGCCTCGGGTAGCGACCCCTCAGCGTCGAGCTCGACGGCGGTGTGGACGGCCTGCAGAAGGCCCCTCTCGGAGATGCCGGCCAGCGTGAAACAGGCCTTGTCCAGCGCCTCGGGGCGCTCGGTGGAGGTGCGGATGCACACCGCCGGGAACGGGCGGCCGACGCTCGCGAAGAAGCTGGACTCCTCGGGCAGGGTGCCGGAGTCGGAGACCACGGCGAAGGCGTTCATCTGCAGGCAGTTGTAGTCATGGAAGCCCATGGGCTCGTGCATGCGAACGCGCGGGTCCAGCTTGAAGCCGGTGGCCTCCAGGCGCTTGCGGGAACGCGGATGGCAGGAGTACAGGATCGGCATGTCGTATTTGTCCGCGAGCGCGTTGATGGCGGTGAACAGGCTCGTGAAGTTCGCCTCGGTGTCGATGTTCTCCTCGCGGTGGGCGGACAGCAGCATGTAGCGCTTGGGCTCCAGGCCGAGCTCGGTGAGGATGTCGGAGGCCTCGATCTTAACCAGATTTGCGCGCAGGACCTCGGCCATGGGCGAGCCCGTGACGTAGGTGCGCTCGGGCGCGCAGCCGGTGTCCTTGAGGTAGCGGCGCGCGTGCTCGGAGTAGGCCAGGTTGACGTCGGAGATCACGTCGACGATACGGCGGTTGGTCTCCTCGGGCAGGCACTCGTCCTTGCAGCGGTTGCCGGCCTCCATGTGGAAGATGGGGATGTGGAGCCTCTTGGCCGCGATGGCGGACAGGCAGCTGTTGGTGTCGCCCAGGATGAGGAGGGCATCAGGCCGCGTCTCCACCATCAGCTTATAGGAGGACGCGATGATGTTGCCCACGGTCTCGCCGAGGTCCGCGCCCACGGCGTCCAGGTAGACGTCCGGGTCGTCCAGCGACAGGTCGCGGAAGAAGATGCCGTTGAGCGTGTAGTCGTAGTTCTGCCCGGTGTGCGCCAGCAGGCAGTCGAAGTGGCGGCGGCACTTCTTGATGACCTCGGACAGGCGGATGACCTCGGGGCGGGTGCCCACGATGATGAATAGCTTCAGGCGGCCGTCGTCCTTGAATGCGATGTCGGAATAGTCCTTGCCCATGTGGCTAGACCTCCTCGTAGTAGGTGTCGGGGCTCTCTGGGTCGAAGGGCTCGTTGGCCCACATGACCGTAACGAGGTCCTCGGTGTCGGACAGGTTAGTGATGGAGTGCGTGTAGCCGGGAATCATCTCCACGGCGCGCATCTCGGAACCCGAGACGGTGTACTCGTCGATGGGGAACGGGTTCCCCTCGGCGTCCTCCCCCACCTTCCTCAGCTTGATGCTCGCGGTGCCGGAGACAACCAGGAACCTCTCCCACTTGCTCATGTGCCAGTGATTGCCCTTGGTGATGCCGGGCCTGCTCACGTTGACCGAGACCTGGCCGCGCTCCGGCGTGCGCAGGAACTCGGTGAAAGAGCCGCGGCCGTCGACATTGGGCTTGAGGCCGTAGGCGAAGTGACCCGGCTCGTAGTAGGACAGGAACGTGCTCCAGAGCTTCTTGGAGAAGGAGCCCTCCGTGAGGTCGGGCACCGATAGCGTCTCGCGGCTGTCGCGGAAGCTGCCGAGCAGGTACACGATCTCGCCGAGGGACTTGACGTCAGTTTTCGGGACGAAGCAGAACCCGTCGCCCTCCACGCGTTCGAGACCCTCGTAGCCGCAGCGGTGCTCCTCGCCAAGCAGGGCGCCCAGCAACTCGTCGACGAGGTCGTCGATGTAGAGGAGCTCCAGCTCCACGCTGGGGTCGTTGACGGTGTAGGGACGGCCGTTGGCGATGGCGTCGCAGAAGGTGGGCACGACGGAGTTGTAGCGCGGGCGGCACCACTTGCCGTAGAGGTTCGGGAAGCGGTAGATGAGCACCGGGGCGCCGGTCCTCTCGGAGTACTCGCGGAAGAGACCCCCCCCCGCGAGCTTCGACTCGCCGTAGACAGAGCCCTCGAAGCGGCCCGACAGGCTCGCCTGCGCGGAGCTGGAGAGCATGACGGGGCACTTATTCCCGTGGCGCTCCAGGGTATCGAGCAGCGTGGAGGCGAACCCGAAGTTGCCCTCCATGAACTCGGACTGGTCCTTGGGGCGGTTGACGCCGGCCAGGTTGAAGACGAAGTCGGCACGGGAGCAGTACTCGTCCAGCTCCCCGGGCGTCGAGTCGACGTCGTACTCCATGACCTCGAGCGGGAGCAGGCCCGAGTATTTCTCGCGGCGGTCCTTGCCGTCCCTTATGTTCTTGAGGGCGCAGCAGAGGTTCCTGCCGACGAAGCCCCTGGCGCCGGTGACGAGTATGCGCACCCTACTGCACCGCCTCGTGCTCGCGGCCCTCGAGCGCCAGCTGCACGTACTCGGCGGTCTTGATCTTGGCGATGGTGCCCGCCACGTCGAGCCTCTCGGTGTTGTGGGAGGTATAGGACTCGTCGGCCTGGGTCTCCACCTCGCCGTCCACGACGAACTTGTCGTAGTTCAGGTCGCGCGAGTCGCAGGCGACGCGGTAGTAGCCGCCCATGTCCTCGGCGCGCAGGCGCTCCTCGCGGGTCATGAGGGTCTCGAAGAGCTTCTCGCCGTGGCGGGTGCCGATCACCTGGGTGCCAACGCGGCCGAAGACCTCCTGGACGGCCTCGGCGAGGTCGCCGATGGTGGAGGCGGGGGCCTTCTGGATGAACAGGTCGCCGGGGTTGGCGTGCTCGAAGGCGAACTGCACCAGGTCGACCGCCTCGTCCAGGTTCATGAGGAAGCGGGTCATGTTGGGGTCGGTGACCGTGAGCGGCTCGCCCTTGCGGATGCGGTCGATGAACAGCGGGATGACGCTGCCGCGCGAGCACATGACGTTGCCGTAGCGGGTGCAGCAGATGGTGGTGTGGCCGGCGCCGTTGCGGGCGTTGGCGTAGATGATGGACTCCATCATGGCCTTGGACTTGCCCATGGCGTTGATGGGGTATGCGGCCTTGTCGGTTGACAGGCACACGACGCGGTCGACGCCCTCGTCGATGGCGGCGTGCAGGACGTTGTCCGTGCCGATGACGTTGGTACGCACGGCCTCCATGGGGAAGAACTCGCAGGAGGGCACCTGCTTGAGGGCGGCGGCGTGGAAGATGTAGTCCACACCGTGCATGGCGTCGCGCACCGATTGGGCGTTGCGGACGTCGCCGATGAAGAAGCGCACCTTGGAGGCGAGCTCGGGCGACTTCTCCTGCAGGCGGTGGCGCATGTCGTCCTGCTTCTTCTCGTCGCGCGAGAAGATGCGGATCTCGGCAAGGTCGGTGTCCATGAAGTGCTTGAGCACGGTGTTGCCGAACGAGCCGGTGCCGCCCGTGATCATGAGGGTCTTGTCTTTGAATGCGTTGGTGGGTTTCATCTACTTGCCTTCCTTGCGTTTAGCGCCCGTGATCTGGTAAAAGAGAAATTTGGTATTAGTAACGAGATATCGTTTGAATAGTCGCTTCGGCTCCTGCATCAGGCGGTATAGCCACTCGAGACTTAGGTTCTGCATCCAAATCGGTGCCTCCGGCACCACGCCGGCGAGGACGTTGAAGGCTCCCCCTACGCCGATCATCAGTGGCTGAGGGCCGCCTTTAAGCTCATGCATGAGGACTTCCTGGCGCGGAGCGCCAAGTGCAATCCATGCAAAGTCGGCTCCAGAATCGGCAATGCGTCGTGAAAGGTCTCGTTTCTCGCCATCGGAAAGTGGACGAAAGACGGAAGGCTCCATGCCAGCAATTTCCAAGCCTGGATACTCTTCCTGAAGCGATTCCTTGAGCGCCTCGAGGTTTTTCTGTTCGTTGCCGTAGAAGTAATGGCTCCATCCGTGCTGAGCGGAAATACTGAAAATCTCGCGCATCAGATCCGGACCAGTCACGCGCCTCATCGACGTGACCGTCTTTCGGCCGACAACCGATAGGGGCTTCCCATCGGGAACGGACATAACGGACTCAGCCTGACAGGACCAGTAGCTGGGATCGTCATGGGCCATGACCGACGTATGGGCGTTAGAGACGCAGATATACTCGCCATGCAGATTGTCGATATTATGAGTAATGAAATCGACGCATTCAGACATATTGGTGCCCGTGATCGGGACATCGATCACGGGCACACGGTTTAATTCGGGATAATGAAGATAGGACTTAAGCACTAAAACGCACCCTTTCCCGTGATTATTTCAATAACGGTGAGGGCGATAATCCTTAAGTCGGTGAGAATGCCACGCCTCGCAATGTACTCAAGATCTCGCTGAACCATACCGTCGAAACCAGTTGAGTTTCGATCAGTAACCTGCCACCATCCGGTAATGCCGGGCTTCACGGCCAGGCGCTGCAGGTCGTACTCGGTGTACTCCGCGACCTCATTCGGAAGCGGCGGCCTGGGCCCCACGACGGACATCTGGCCCAGGAACACATTCAGGAACTGCGGGAACTCGTCGATGGAATGTTTGCGGATGAATTTCCCGATCTTGGTGATGCGCGGGTCCTCCTTCATCTTGAACATGGCGCCGTCGATCTCGTTTTGATCCATTAGCTCGACGAGGCGCTCGTCGGCGTCCTTGTACATGGAACGGAACTTCCACATGCGGAATGTTGTCAGGCTGCCGTCGGGGCGGGTCTGTCCCACGCGGATCTGGCTGTAGAAGGGGTTGCCCTCGCTCTCAAGGCGGATGGCCGCGGCAAGCGCAAGGCTGGGAACGGCGATGACGGCCAGCACGCAGCCGCTGAACACGACGTCAAAGGCGCGCTTAACAGCGCGGTAGACCAAGCGCGAGCGATCCCAGTCCATGATGGATTGCATGGCCTTGTAGCGGCTGGCACCCTCACGTCGGTCCATGGCCTGAGCAATGAGCGCCGCCCCCACGGGCGCATCCGTTGCAAATTGAGTTTTATCCGACACGTTTTCTTCCAAGACTTCGTCCCCGGGTCGGGGATCCTCCCTGTTCTGTGTAGCGATCGCCTGCAACTAGGCGATCGCCTTTTTAAGGTTGCGCATGACGCGCTGCTCGGCCGAAAGCACGGCAAGGCCAACGCGCGTAGTTACGCGTCGACCGCACAGGTCGAGCTCCAAATAAGCAGTGCTCTTGCGTCTGTTAATGGTTTTGATAAGGCCTTCGTGGCCCAACAGTGGACCTGCCGTCACTATGACCTGGTCACCGTCTTTTAGGGCCTCGCTCATGGGCACTACGCGGTTTCCCCTGTGCGTAAAGCCGCCAATAAGCTGGACCTCTTCTTTTGCCAGCGGCACAAACTGACCGTCCTGGGAAAGCACCCGGGCAAAGTCGTCCATGCGAAGCAGATACTGTTGCACGGTACGGGGATCTGCCGTGTCGCAGATAAGATAACCGGGAAAGAGCGGCTTGGTCGTATTGACCCATTCGCCGTGTACCTTGATCTCGGTTTGAAATTGGGGATAAAAGAGCTCTTGCATGGCACTCGCCGGCACCATGCGCTCGATGCGCTCGCGCATTACGTCTTCGCGACCGTTAATGACCTGGATCACATACCACACGAGCACCACCCCCTTGCTGTCTTACGTGTGGCTCAAGGGGTTTGGGTATGGCTTCGCCAGGGCGCTTGTGCGCGAAGGCGCTCCATATTCAAACCCTGAGCCCAGTCAGACAAGCACGTGGCTCTGCCCCACCGTGAACGGTATGTACAAATGCAGTTGCTAGAGACACGGACGTGTTTCGCAAAATGACCGCGTCCCCAGCTGGCTGCGTGCGAGCCAGTCAAGCGGGAACAAAACTGGACCGCACGCAAACAACTGTAGGACTGCTTCGTTTAGGCATGAAACTATCAATTATTTGCACCTGTGAATTAACTCAGTACAAATAAACAACGTCGCATGACTTCTTTATTGGAGCTCGTGGTGTTTCTGGCACCGCCGTTACGGCCGGATGCTGATCGACCCTGCGCTTCATGGCTTGCTGGAGCCGTGAAGCGCAGTTGAACTCATGTAACGTTAGGTATCCTAGCACAAGCTGTTAGCGAAACTGATTTGGACTGCATTGGACAACATATCGTTCATTTGACGTGCTTAAGGGGGCTGTTTTGGGATGTTGTTCACGTTAATGCAGGTTATTGGGACGCCAACGGAGATTAGAGGCGTTCCTGAAGCCCAAATGGAACGGCGATCTACACTGATAATCGCGTTTGGCTAACAAACTATGTACAGAGATGGGAAATAAATGGCTCTGTTAGACCAAATTTGACACGATCGGCTGTTCGTCGAACCGGAAAATAATCGGGCTACCCCCGTCCATCGCGGTCCCCGCCCTCCCCGTCAGCCTTCCCCTCAGATCCCAGCCTGACGTCGAAGGGCAGGCCGCCCTCGCGGATCACCGCCCTGAGGAATATGTTCATGGCGCCCGACATGGAGAGCCCGAGCTCGTCGAGCACGGCTGCGGCCTCCCTTTTGACCTCGGGATCGATTCTTATCGTGGTGGCCGGGACGTTCGATGTCATTGCCGCTCCTTCCGCGGTCGCTGCTCCGTGGCCACCATTTTAATTCGCTAGGCCGCCCGCCCGTCCCAGTAGTCCATGAGGGGAGGCTCGAGGCCGAACATGTCGCGGACGCGGGTCGAGCAGGAGCCGTTGGCGAGCTGGCGGGCGACCGTGGACTCCGCCGCGCGCGAACCCGCCGCCATGAAGGTGCGGCACCAGCGGAACCAGTCGAGGTAGGCTCCCAAGTGCTTGGTGGACACTCCCTTGAAGCGGGCCATGAACGAGCCGAGGAGCGAATGGACGGCGTTGATGCGGTTGATGGTGCCCTCCGAGCGGTCCTTGGAATCATAGGATTCATGCGAGGCGACCTTCAGGTCGCGCAGCACGTCGATGTACGCGGTCGCCTTGTCCGTGGCGACGACCGCGCCCGCGCCGATGCGGTCGCGAAGGGCCTCCGCCGCACGCTTGCGCGAGACAACGCCGCGGCCCGAGACCTCGAAGAAGGTGGCGTCCGTGTCGCTAACGCCCGTCATGACGCAGATCTGCTCGCGGGAGAGGCCGCGCCTGTGGACCTGCTTGCCGCGGTGGCGAGCCTTTCTCGGCAGGGTGAAGGAGCCTTTTGAATGGTTGCCCTTGAAGGACTCGGGGAAGTACGTCTCGTCGAGCTCGCAAGCCTGCCCCTGCCCCACATGGAACGTGGGCGAGTATTCCTTCAGGCACTCAATGAGCCTGTGGCGCATGGTGTAGGCGGTCTTGAGGCAGACACCGCAGCGGCCGGCGCACTCGCGGAGAGGGAGCATGAGGGCGAAGCACTCGGCATAGGCCATCCAGGTCTCGCGGGGCAACTTGCTCGTGCCGAGGATCCGGTCGGTGGAGCCGGAGAACGTCCTGCCGCAGTCGCGGCAGAGGTAGCGCTGCTCGCCGTTCCTGGACTTGCCCTTCTTGACGATAGCGACCGAGCCGCAACGGGGGCAGCGCTCTACCTCATAGCCATCTCCCGCCGCATCGTCGAACATGGCGGCGCGGACGACGTCCCCGACCAACTCGACGGCTTTACGGCGCTCGGTCCTGCTGAGCTTCGCCAGGCTCTTCTTGAGGGTGATGACCAGGTCGTCTGCATCCATGGGCGCTCCTTCGACGTTAATTGAAGGGTACCGCCTCGCGGTGACATCGTTTTTATGTCAACCTTGGTCTAACAGAGCCAAATAAATTGTGCAACTTTTTGTTGGTGTGGATTGGGTTTATGGCGCGATGTGTATTGGCATGAAAAAAGCCTTCGGAATTCCGAAGGCCTTTGCATTCACGATGGTGGAGACGAGGGGGATCGAACCCCTGACCTCTTGACTGCCAGTCAAGCGCTCTCCCAGCTGAGCTACGCCCCCGTGACGAAGAGATACTATAGGGGAAGTTGGCGTGACGTGCAAGGACTTTTTTGGTCAGATTCTAAATGCCTAACGATATAGGTAAGCGATGGCGGTGCCGGTGTGGACTTGGATCGTGGCTGTTGACCTGACGACGTTGCTAATGCCCGTATCGGCCAACAGGCCCAAGGGACTGTGATCTAGCTCCCATTCTAGGCCGTGTTCGCTTACCTCGGTGTTGGGGGCAATGGCGATGATGGAGAAGGTGCTCCCCTCGTGGCCTTCGATGGTCCACGATTCGCTTGCGCGAAGGATGCGGGCGACCACCTTGTCCTCGGCAATCCAGACAGGGGGATCCTCGTAGCCCGCGAGCAGACCCAGTACGGAAAGCGCCATATCCGGGCGGCCGCCGGTGGCGCAGGTCGCAACCACTTCGGCATCCGGCCAACGACGGCGGACGGAATCGAGCGCCAGCGCCAGATCGGTATAGTCCTTGTAGGGGTCGTGGCGTTCTACCTCAAAGGCTTCGGCGGCATCGACCAACGCGCGACCTGCATCGCTCACCGTGTCGGCATCCCCCACATATACGTCGCAGCTCAAGCCGGCGCCCAGCAGCGCGTCGAGTCCGCGGTCCACGGCGACAACGTGATCGCACTCCCCCGTTAGCCAACGCAACAGATCCGCGCTCGCCACCACGGGCGAGCCGCAGACCACTAATACCTTGCAAGCCACAGCCCTCGCCTATCCCTCGAACGAAAGCACGCGAGCCAGGTCAAGCTCCTCATAGCTATCGATAAAGATATCGCAGTTGGCGCGCACGTCGTCGCGCTTCATACGGCCATGCGGGTCATAGATGCCCACGCGCTTAAAGCCTGCGGTGCCAGAGCTCTTAAGGCCAAAGACCGCGTCCTCAAACACCCATGCGCGCTCAAACTTGCACCCGTGGCGCTCTTCCAGGCGACGGAGCGCCAGCTCGTATACGTCGGGGAACTGCTTGGAACGACCTGCCTCGCCCGTCGTGGTAACAAACTCCATGTAAGCGTCGAGCCCGGCACCAGCGAGCGCAGACTGCACCAGCTTGGCCGGCGTGGATGTAGCTACGCACATGTCAATGCCTGCCGTCTTCGCCTGTTCCAAAAATGCCAGGAGCCCCTCGCGCGGCGGCACCTTGGAGTAGCCATCGATCAGGATGTCGCTAAGCTCGCGATACAGCTCCTCGCCATTCGCGCCAATGCCCCACGTGTCGTGGTAGGCCTGGCACTCGTCCTCGAGCGACAAATGCTCAAACTGGGCAAAATCGTCGACCGTCACGTCGACACCGTGGCGGTGCAAAAACTCGGGCTGGGCATAGGCCCAAACGGGCGTGCTATTTACCAGCGTGCCGTCGCAATCGAAAACAAAAGCAACCTTGGGAGCGGCGGTATGGGACATAAACGAACCTTTCGATATCAAATGGTAAACATCCTGCTAAAAACGTTTTACCAAACGTCAGCCAAACAATTTTGAAACCCAAATTGGTAAAACTGTCAAGAGTTTTACCACGTCAAATCTGCCAGTGGTATAAACATGTCGCTTACCGATTAAACGCCCCCGCAAATCCGCTTTCGTCCATAAAACTAACGCACAGGTGTTATCGTAGTTTCTGCCGAAAGTTCCACCGAGCACGCGAGGTGGAACGAATCACAGAAACTTCGCCGTCCCTTCGATTCGTGCAGCCTTGGACCTTTCGCATCTAGTCACCAAGGCAACACGCTGCCGCGTCATGATGGGATCAAACGTGAGCGATACAAAGCTAAAGCCAACGGCTAAAAAGCCCGCAACCCGCAAACCGGCTCCGCACACACCGGAGCTCTCCAAGGACGATGTCTACCTGTTTGGCATTGGAATGTGGGAGCGCAGCTGGGAAAAGATGGGCGCGCATCCCGACACGCAGCAGCGCACGCGCGGCTGGCGCTTTTGCGTTTGGGCGCCCGACGTAAAGAGTGTCCATGTCATTGGTGAATTTAACGACTGGGATGAGCAGGCCAACCCGCTGGTGCCCGTGCATACGAGCGCTATTTGGGAAGGCTTTATTCCTGGCGCCGAGCAGGGTCAGCTCTATAAATATCTTATTGAGACCAACGAGGGTGAAAAGCTCTACAAGGCCGATCCGTATGCCTTTAAGGCCGAGTGCCCTCCGGGTACCGCGAGCGTGCTGTGGACCCTCGATGGCTACAAGTGGAACGACGCCGCGTGGCTCAAGCGCCGCGCCAGCCACAACCACATGTCGCAGCCGCTCAACATCTACGAGGTGCATATTGGCTCGTGGAAGCGCCACGGCGACACGCCACAGGGCGAGCCGGACGAGTACGGCAACTACCCCGGCCCCATGGACCCCTTCCCCGCGCAGCGCGGCGAGTTTTACACCTACGACGATCTGTCGGTGGAGCTCGTGGACTACGTGCGCGACATGGGCTACACGCATATCGAGGTCATGCCGCTTATGGAGCACCCCTTCGATGGCTCCTGGGGCTATCAGACAACCGGCTACTTTGCCGCCACGTCGCGCTACGGCAACCCCCAGCAACTCATGCACTTTATCGATGCGTGCCACGAGGCGGGCATCGGCGTGATTATGGACTGGGTGCCCGGCGGTTTTTGCGCCGACTCCCACGGCCTTGCCACCTTTAACGGTCACATGCTGTTTGAGCACGAGATTCACCCCAACTGGGGCACGCATAAGTTTGACTTCGCTCGCGGCGAGGTCCGCTCCTTCCTGGTTTCCAATGTGCTGTACTGGCTCGAGAACTTCCACGTTGACGGCATTCGCATGGACGGCGTGTCCAGCATGCTGTACCTCAACTTTGGTATCGACGACCCCGGCCAAAAGAAGTTCAACAAGTACGGCACCGAGGAAGACCTGGACGCCAGCGCGTTTATCCGTCAGGTCAACTGCGCCGTGGAGGCACACTACCCCGACGTGATGATGATGGCCGAGGAGTCCACCGCGTGGCCGCTCGTGACCTATCCGCCGCAGGACGGCGGCCTGGGCTTCCACTACAAGTGGGACATGGGCTGGATGAATGACACCCTGCACTACATGCAGACCGATTTTCCGTGGCGCCCCGGCAACCACGGACTGCTTACGTTCTCCATCATGTATGCCTTTACCGAGAACTTTATTTGCCCGCTGAGCCACGACGAGGTCGTGCACGGCAAGTGCTCGCTGATCGGCCGCATGCCGGGCGACTGGTGGCGCCAGTTTGCCGGCCTGCGCACGCTGGCCTTCTACCAGATGACGCACCCCGGTGCCAAGCTTAACTTTATGGGCAACGAGATCGGGCAGTTTATTGAGTGGCGCTACTACGAATCCATCCAGTGGTTCCTGACCGAGGAGTACGAGACCCACCGTCATCACCAGGCGTTTATCAAGGCGCTCAACCACCTGTACACCGACGAACCCGCCCTGTACGAGCGCGGCTACACCGACGACGGCTTTACCTGGATCGACGCGGACAACTCCAAGCAGTCCATCGTGAGCTTTGTGCGTCAGGGCGAGGACGTCGATGACGACCTGGTGATCCTGATCAACTTTGACCCGGCGAGCTACGAGAGCTTCCGCGTGGGCGTGCCGCGCGAGGGCGACTGGGAGGTCATCTTCGATTCCGACCGTCCCGAGTTTGGTGGCAGCGGATACGCCGGTGAGGAGCCCTACACTTGCTCGAGCGAGCCCTATCCCTGGAACGGGCAGATGGACTCCATTGAGATGAAGGTGCCCGGCCTGGCAGGCGTGGTGCTTAAGCGCCGCGGTCCCAGCAGCTACAAGCCGCCCGTGGTCGAGGAGCCCAAGAAGGCCACGCGTAAGCGTACGTCCTCGGTGAAGCCCAAGGCCGCGGCTGCAAAGAAGGCTCCGGCCAAGGCGAAGGCTGCCAAGCCCGCTGCCAAGGCTTCGGCCAAATCCACCACGGCCAAAAAGGCAGCCACCAAAAAGGCTGCTCCCAAGGCCAAGGCAGCCGCTGTTAAGGCTTCTGCCAAGAAAGCGTAACAAAGGTGTTACCACTGTATTTACCCGCCCTGTGAGGGCGTAGGATACAAGTCATAACCGTTCCGGGAGAAACATCCCCGGGGGAAAGGAACGTATGAATAAGATCTTCGACAACAAGCAGGAGTTTATCGAGCTCTATCGCGATGCCGTCATGAGCATCAGCGGCAAGAGCGTCGAGGCCGCCAGCGACCTCGACCGCTTTAACGCCCTGGCCAAGCTCGTGGCCGAGAAGGCACGCACCGTTGCCACCAAGAGCGACGCCCGCGCCACCGCCGAGGGCAAAAAGCGCGTGTACTACTTCTCGATCGAGTTTTTGATCGGCCGCCTGCTCGACAACTACCTGCTTAACTTTGGCGTGCGCGACATGGTCGCCGAGGCGCTCGACGACATGGGCTTTGACCTGTCCGTCATCGAGAACCAGGAGCCCGATCCGGCGCTGGGCAACGGTGGCCTGGGCCGTCTGGCCGCATGCTTCCTGGATTCCATGGCAGCCGAGGGCATTGCCGGCTACGGCAACGGCATGCGCTACCGCTACGGCCTGTTTAAGCAGGAGATCGTTAACGGCAGCCAGGTCGAGGCCACCGACGAGTGGCTCACCCACGGCTATCCCTGGGAGGTCCGTCGTCAGGACAAGGCCGTGACCATTAAGTTTGGCGGTCACGTTGAGGGCTTTGAGGAGAACGGCCGCACGTTCTACCGCACGGTGGACACGCAGGATATTCTTGCCGTCCCTTATGACATCCCCGTCGTGGGCTATGCCGGCGAGACCGTCAACAAACTGCGCGTCTGGGCCGCCGAGCCGGTCGAGGAGCACTTCGATCTGGAGGCCTTCAACCGCGGCGACTACGCCCTGGCCGATGCCGAGCGCGCCGAGGCCGAGGCCATCAGCGCCATCCTCTACCCCAACGACGCCGGCGAGCACGGCCGTCTGCTGCGCCTGAAGCAGGAGTACCTGTTTGTATCGGCCGGCATCTACAGCCTGCTCGACACCTTTGAGAAGGAGCACGGCGCGAACTGGGAGCTGCTGCCGCAGTTTGTGGCCATCCATACCAACGATACCCACCCCGCCATGTGCGGCCCCGAGCTCATGCGTATCCTCATCGACGAGAAGAAGCTCGAGTGGGATGACGCCTGGAACATCGTGACGCAGGTTGTGAGCTACACCAACCACACCATCCTGCCCGAGGCTCTGGAGAAGTGGCCCATCGGCACGTTCTCCAAGCTCCTCCCCCGCGTGTACCAGATCATCGACGAGATCAGCCGTCGTTGGCATGAGTCGTTCGACACCACGCAGGAGGGTTGGCAGGAGCGCCTGCGCCAGACCGCCATTCTGTGGGACGGCGAGATTCGCATGGCCAACCTGTCCGTGATCTGCAGCCATAGCGTCAACGGCGTGGCAAAGATTCACTCCGACATCATCAAGAACATCGTGCTCAAGGACTTCTATGCCTTAACGCCCGAGAAGTTCAACAACAAGACCAACGGCATCTCGCACCGTCGCTTCTTTGCCGAGGCCAACCCCACCTACGCCAAGCTCGTGACCGAGGCCATTGGCGACGGCTGGCTCAAGGACGCCTTTGAGCTGGAGAAGCTCAAGGAGTTCCAGAACGACACCGAGTTTCTGAAGGCCGTGGGTGCCTCCAAGCGCGCCAACAAGGAGCGCCTGGCCGCCTACGTTAAGGCCGAGACCGGTCTGGTCATCGACCCCAACACCGTCTTCGATGTTCAGGTAAAGCGCTTCCACGCCTACAAGCGCCAGCTCATGAACATCATGAAGGTGATGGACATCTACAACCGTCGCATCGCCGATCCCAACTTCCACGTGACGCCGACGACCTTCATCTTTAGCGGCAAGGCTGCCTCGAGCTACACCTTCGCCAAGGAGACCATCCGCCTCATTAACTCGGTGGCCGAGGTCATCAACAACGACCCCCGCGTCAACGAGGTTATGAAGGTCTGTTTTATTCCCAACTTCCGTGTGAGCAACGCCCAGCTCATCTACCCCGCCGCCGAGATCTCGGAGCAGATTTCCACGGCCGGTAAGGAGGCCTCGGGCACGTCCAACATGAAGCTCATGATGAACGGCGCCATTACGCTGGGTACCCTCGACGGCGCCAACATCGAGATCGCCGACCTGGCCGGACGCGAGAACGAGGCCATCTTTGGCCTGACCGCTCCCGAGGTCGAGCAGCTCTGGGCATCCAACAGCTACTTTGCATGGGATACCCTCAACGGCGACCGCGAGCGCCTGGGCCGCGTGATGGACGAGCTCAAGGACAACACCTTTGCGGGTCTTTCGGGCAACTTCGAGAGCATCTACAACGAGCTCATGAACAACAATGACCCCGACCTGGTCATGGCCGATTTCCGCAGCTACGTGGATGCGTGGGAGAAGCTCACCGGCAGCTATGGCGACCAGGAGACCTGGAACCGCAAGGCCCTGCTCAACACCGCCTCCTCGGGCTGGTTCTCGAGCGACCGCACCATTCGCGAGTACCGCGACGAGATCTGGCACGCGTAAAGCGCGCGAGCTCCCCTATGCCAGCACGGCATTACTCGACGGGCGTGACGTTGCGCCGCGCCCGTCGCTAATGGGTTTAGGAACATCGATGACAGAAGGAGAAATCGATGAGTAAGAAAGAATGCATCGCGATGCTCCTCGCAGGAGGACAGGGCAGCCGATTGGGGGCACTCACCCAAAAAATCGCCAAGCCGGCGGTTAGCTTTGGTGGCAAGTTCCGCATTATCGACTTCTCGCTCTCCAACTGCTCCAACTCGGGCATCGACACGGTGGGCGTTCTGACGCAGTATCGCCCCTATCTGCTGCATGCCTACGTGGGCTCCGGCGAGGCGTGGGATCTGGACAGCCGTGACGGCGGCGTGTCGATCCTGCCGCCGTATGAGACGCAGACCGGCGGCGCCTGGTATGCGGGCACGGCAGACGCCATTACGCAGAACCTGGACTACATCAAGGCCAACGACCCCAAGTACGTCCTTATTCTTTCGGGCGATCACCTGTATCGCATGGACTACCGCAAGATGCTCAAGACGCACATTGAGAACAACGCCGACCTCACGGTGAGCGTTATGCCTGTGCCGTGGGAGGAGGCCAGCCGCTTTGGCATCTTGACCACCGACCCCGAGGACGGCCGCATCACCAAGTTCACCGAGAAGCCCGATAAGCCCGATTCGAACCTCGCGTCCATGGGCATCTACATCTTCTCGGCCGACGTGCTGATCGAGGCGCTCGAGGAGGACGCTCTGGACCAGCGCTCGAGCCACGACTTTGGCAAGGACATCATCCCCAAGCTGCTCGGCGAGGGCAAGCGCCTGTACAGCTACGAGTTCCACGGCTTTTGGAAGGACGTCGGCACCATCGCCAGCTTCCACGAGACCTCGATGGACCTGCTGGGCAACAACCCCGAGTTCGATCTGTTTGACAAGCACTTCCCCATCATGTCCAACATCACCACGCGTCCGCCGCACTACATTGGCCCGGATGGTCGCCTGGACGACTGCCTGGTCTCCAACGGCTGCAAGATCTACGGTACCGCTCGCCACTCGATCCTTTCGACCGATGTCATCATCGAGGAGCGCGCCGTGGTCGAGGACTCCGTGCTGCTGCCGGGTGCGCACGTTAAGAGCGGCGCGCACATCTGCCGCGCTATTTTGGGCGAGAACTCCACGGTCGAAGAGGGCGTGAAGCTCGGCTCTGTCGATACCACCAAGGATACGGCCGTCGTTGGAAATGACGTCGTTATCGGGAAGGGGGAATGATCCGATGATCAATCGCAAGGCCATCGGTTATATCACCGCTAACTACTCTTCGACCTACGGCAGCGTGCTGCTCAAGGACCGCCCCATCGCGTCCGTTCCGTTTTTGGGCCGCTACCGCCTGATCGACTTCCCGCTGTCCAACATGATGAATGCCGGCATTAAAACCGTCGGCGTTGTCATGCCGGGCAACTACCGCTCGCTGATCGACCACGTGGGCTCGGGCAAGGACTGGGGCCTGGACCGCAAGAAGGGCGGCCTGTTCATGGTGCCCGGCAACGCGTATGGCACCACCAAGGGCGGCATGCGCTTCTTGCTGCGCGACATTATCTCCAACAAGACGCTGTTCCAGCGCTCGGACAAGCCCTATGTCGTGATGATGGGCACCAACATCATCTTTAACATGGACCTCAACACCATCATTGACGCGCACGAGAGCTCTGGCGCCCAGATGACCGTGGTGTACTGCAAGGCCACGCGCAACGTCGATGACGAGACCAAGCTGCAGATCAACGAGAACGGACGCCTGACGGGCGTGAGCGCCGGCGTCGTGTACGGCGACAACGCCTCGATGGACTGCTGCATCGTCAACCGCGAGACGCTGCTCGAGATCATCGACCACTACCAGGCCGCCGACTATCTGGACCTGCTCGAGGCACTCCAGGGCGACTTTGGTAACATCGACGTGTGCAGCTACGAGTACAAGGGCGAGGTCGTGGGCGTGTTTAGCGAGAAGTCGCTGTATCGCCGCAGCATGGACCTGCTCGACCAGACCGTGGCCGACCAGCTCTTTGACCCCGAGCGCCCGATCCTGACCAAGGCCCACGACGTGCCGCCTTCGCGCTATGCGACCGGCAGCCACGCCTGCAACTCGATCATCTCGGCCGGCTGCATCATCAAGGGCACCGTGCGCAACTCGATCCTGTCGCGCGGCGTTGTGGTTGAGGAAGGCGCCTCGGTGACCAATTCGATCATCAACCAGAGCTGCGTCATCAAGAGCGGCGCCCGCGTTGAGAATGCAATCCTGGACAAGAACAACGTGGTTCCCACCAACACCGAGCTTCGCGGCACGCCCGAGAACATCCTGGTGCTGGGAAAGGCCCCGTTAACTTCTGATATCACCAACGCGAGCTAGCTTTGGCACCGCAACATCGCTCGTAACACGTAGAATAGCCGCCCGGTTTGCGCCAGGCGGCTATTCTCGAATTGCAACAGGGAGACAATATGGCTGATTCCAGCAAAAAGATGCAGATCGTGTTTGCCTCGGCCGAGTGCGCACCGTTTGTGAAGACCGGTGGCCTGGGCGACGTGGCGGGCTCGCTGCCTGCGGCGCTTGTGCGCGCCGGCGCCGAAGTAATCGTGATGGTGCCCAAGTACGCCACCATCAAGGACGAGTACAAGTCGCAGATGGAGCACTTCTCCGACTTTTACGTGAGCCTGGGCTGGCGCAATGAGTACTGCGGACTCGAGAAGCTCGAGCACGACGGCGTCACCTATATGTTCATCGACAACGAGCGCTACTTTGCGCGCGACTATCCGTACGGCTTCTTTGACGACGGCGAGCGCTTTGCGTTCTTCTCCAAGGCCATCACCGAGAGCCTGCAGCACCTGCCCGCCGGCTTTGAGTGCGACATCCTGCACTGCAACGACTGGCAGACGGCGCTGGCGCCCGTGTTTTTGCGCGAGTTCTACCAGGGCCTGCCGCTGTATGACCGCGTCAAGACCGTGTTCTCGATCCACAACGTGGCGTTCCAGGGCCAGTTTAGCGACACCGTGATGGAGGACATCCTTGGTGTGGCGCACATTCCGGCGGCCGCCTCGCAGCTGCGTTGCGACGCCTGCAGCATCAACTACATGCTGGGCGCTCTGCGCTATGCCGACGCCATCACCACGGTGAGCCCTACCTATGCCAACGAGATCCAGACGCCCGAATTTGGCGAGGGCCTGGACGGTGTGCTGCGCGAGCGTTCGTACGCGCTGCAGGGCATTTTGAATGGCATTGACGTTGCGGGCTTTAATCCAGCAACTGACAAGCGCATTGCCGCCAACTACACCGTGGAGGACCGCTCCGGCAAGGCTGTGTGCAAGGCCAAGCTGCAGGAAGAGCTGGGGCTCGAGGTTCGAGACGACCGCCCGCTTATGGTCATGGTCACTCGTCTGACGCGCCAGAAGGGCATGGACCTGGTCATGTACGCGCTCGACCGTATTCTGGCCGGCGGCGTGCAGGTGGCGGTGCTGGGCACCGGCGACCGCGACTACGAGGACGGTCTACGCTACTTCCAGGACAAGTACCCCGGCACCATGGCCGCACGCATCGAGTTCGATCCGGCGCTGTCGCAGCGCATGTATGCTGCCGCCGACATGTTCCTGATGCCTTCGAAGTTTGAGCCCTGCGGCCTGTCGCAGATCATCGCCATGCGCTATGGCACGCTGCCTATCGTACGCGAGACCGGTGGCCTGAAGGACACCGTGCAGCCGTACAACGAGTTTACCGGCGAGGGCACGGGCTTCTCGTTTACCAACTTTAACGGCGACGAGATGGGCGACGCGGTGTTCCGCGCGGCACGCCTGTTCTGGGACAACCGCGATGCCTGGAACCAGCTGGTCACGCAGGCCATGAGCCAGGACTTTAGCTGGACGCGCTCGGCCGATAAATATCTGGACCTGTACTTCTTTATGCACCCGGAGATTGAGCGCCCGGCGGCGGTTGTCGACGAGCCTGAGGCTGCACCTGATCCGGTGGCCGCAGAGGAGCCCAAGGCCGAGGAGAAGCCGGTTGAAGCTGAGACCGTTAAGACCGATCCTAAGGTGAAGGTCGAGGCTACTCCCGAGCCTGAGCCTGAGGTGAAGCCTGCTGCGAAGCCTGCGGCAAAGAAGACCACGACTCGTAAGACGACGGCTAAGAAGGCCACTGCGAGCAAGACCACCGCTGCCAAGACAACGACCACGCGCAAGCGCACAACCGCAGCTGCCAAGAAGGCCGCCGAGGCCGAGGCCGTTTCCGAGGTAAAGGCCGAGGCCGCCGTCAAGGCACCGGCCAAGACCACTGCCAAGAAGACGGCTGCGACCGCCAAGAAGACCACGGCAAAGAAGTCAACGACCACGAAGGCCGCCACGACCAAGGCAGCCGCAAAGCCGGCCGCCAAAGTCGAGGAGACGCCCGCCGAGACCAAGGCCGAGGCATCCGTCGAAGCCAAGCCGGCCGCCAAGACCACCACGCGCAAGCGTGCCACGACGACGGCCAAGAAGACCACGACCAAAGCTGCTGCCCCCAAGGCAGAGGCCAAGGCCGAGGTAAAGGCCAAGCCGGCGCCGAAGGCCGCTAAGGTCAAGGCCGCACCGAAGGCTACGGCCAAGCCCGAGCCCGCCAAGGAGACTCCGGTCTCCCCCGCCGCTCCGGCAGAGAAAAAGGCCCCGTCCAAGAAGACGTCCGTCCGCAAGGCCACGGCCACCCGCAAGCGCCGCTAGCCCAAAGACGATCCAAAACCTAATCAAACCCCATGCAAGGGGCGCTCCAACCGGGCGCCCCTTCTCTGTAGGTAGTTGGTAAAACGATTTTCTAGGACAACCGTTCGCCGATGGTAAACGGATGTTGTTTATACAGCCTGTGTACAACAGATATACTTACATCCTGTGCGTGAAGCCCATGGCCAGCAGGCCGTGATTCTATTGAACTGGACCGTACTATGAGATTGATACACAACAGCCGTCTGCCGCAGTTTCGCACTCCGTTTGGCGCTGTGACCACAGGAACAACCCTTTCGCTCTCCGTGATTCTGGAGGACGCCGATCCCGCGCAGGCAACGCTTACGCTGCGCACCTGGGTCGATGAGATCGGTGAATCTCGATATCCCATGACGCACGAGGGCGACGGCATATTTACCGCAGAGCTTGAGTGCACCGAGCCCTGTCTTATTTGGTACAGCTTTATCTGCAATATTGAGGGCCAGCCCGAGGTTCGTCTGGGCGCACCACAGAGCCGCACCGGCGGCGAAGGCGTAACCTACGACTACGCTGAGGTGCCGTCATTCCAGGTCACCGTCTACAAACACCGTGAGAACCGTCCCACCTGGTACGAGCGCGGTATGGTCTACCAGATCTTCCCCGATCGCTATGCCCGCGACGAGCACTGGCGCGAGCGCACGCTGGCCGAGGTCGAAAAACCGCGTAAGGGCATTCAGCGCCGCATGGTCGAGGACTGGAACGAGCCGCCTGTGTACGAGCGCGCCGAAGACGGATCCATCAAGACCTGGGACTTTTACGGCGGCTCGCTCAAGGGCATCCAGAATGACCTGCCCCGCATCGCCGAGCTGGGCTTTACGGCCATCTACCTCAACCCCATTTTTGAAGCCGCGAGTAACCACCGCTACGACACCGCCGATTACACCAAGATCGATCCGATTCTGGGCACCGAGCAGGACTTTACCGAGCTGTGCGAGGCGGCCGAGAAGCTAGGCATTTCCATCATTCTGGACGGTGTGTTCAACCACACGGGCGACGATTCGATCTACTTCAACCGCTACGGCAACTACCCCGGCGTGGGCGCGTGGCAGAGCGAGGATTCACCGTGGCGTGATGCGTTTTATTTCCACGAGGACGGCTCGTACGACTGCTGGTGGGGCGTGGGCAATATGCCCGCCATCAATGAGAGCTCCGAACTGGTACGCGAGCGGCTCCTGGGCAAGGATGGCGTGATCCGAAAATGGCTACGTGCCGGCGCTCATGGCTGGCGCCTAGACGTGGCCGACGAGCTTTCGGACGATTTCCTGACCGAGATCAAGAAGGCCGTGCTCGCCGAGAAGCCCGACGCGCTGCTGCTCGGCGAGGTATGGGAAGACGCCTCCAACAAGATCAGCTACGGCCATCTGCGTCGCTATCTGCAAGGCTCCGAGCTCGACTCGGCCATGGATTACCCCTTCCGCGACATGGTCATCGGCTTTTTGATGGGCTACAAAAACGCCTACCAGGCAGCCGAGGATATCGAGACCCTACGCGAGAACTATCCGCGTGAGGCCCTGTCTTGCGCGCTTAATCTGCTTTCGAGCCACGACCGACCGCGCATTATCTCGGTGCTCGGCGGCGGCCCCGACGAGTCGCAGCTGCCCGAGTGCGAGCGCAGCAAATGGCGTCTGGACGAGAACGCGATGGGCCTGGCCAAGAGCCGTTTTTGGCTCGCGACGCTCATGCAGATGACGTTCCCGGGCGTGCCCTCGATCTATTATGGCGATGAGTACGGCCTGGAGGGCCTCACCGATCCGGGCAACCGCCGCACCATGCCGACCAAGGAAAACCTACACGACTTCGATACGTTTGCGATCGTCAAGAATGCCTCGGCCGTGCGCCGCGCGCTGCCGTTTATGATCGACGGTGAGATCAAGGCCTTCGCGCTCAATGACGAGGTGCTGGCCTACAACCGTACCGGTAAAGACGGCGAGTCCGCGACCGTCATCATCAACCGCAGCCTGCGCAATTCGCATCGCGTGACGATCCCGGCGCTCGGCGAATGCGCGAGTGACGTGATCAGCGGTCACGAGTGTGAGATCCATAACGGTACGGTCACGCTCGATCTGTATCCGCTGGGCTCGTCGATCATCTATCACCATGCCGAGCAGCGCCTGCAGGAGCCGCTCGATCACGGTGCGGGTGTTGTGTGCCATATCACATCGGTGCCGACCGACGACGGCAAGCCCGGTACGATCGGTGCGCCCACGCGTCGCTTTATCGACCATCTGGCCGCCATGGGCATGCGCTACTGGCAGGTTCTCCCCGTCAACCCCACGGACTTCTTCCGCTCCCCATACGCCGGTCCTTCGGCCTTTGCAGGCAATATCGACCTGCTACCCGAGAGCCACGAGGAGCTGGCCGCCGACTTTGAGACCTGGAAGGCCCGCGGCGGCGAGGATGCCGACCCGCTGTACACAGCGTTTAAACATCGCAATGCCGATTGGCTCGAGAAATACTGCGTCTATATGGCCGTCAAAAAGTACTTTGAGGGCGAGTCGCGCCACAATTGGCCGGCAGATGTCGCTCGCTACAACGAGCATCTAATCGACGACAAGCGCTTCCACAACGAGGCCGAGCTTCAGGCGTACATGCAGTACCGCTTTGACCTGGCCTGGTGCGAGCTCATGAACTACGCGCACAAGAAGGGTATCGAGGTTATCGGCGACATTCCTATGTACGTGTCCGACGATTCGGCAGACGCGTGGAGCGAACCCGAGAACTTCTGGCTGTCCGATACCGGCAAAGCAATCGAGATTTCCGGCGCGCCGCCCGACAACTTTGCGCCCGAGGGTCAGGTATGGGGCAACCCGACGTTCCGCTGGGACCACATGAAGCAGAACGGCTATAGCTGGTGGATGGATCGCCTGCGCCGCGCGTTCTCGCTCTACGACCGCGTGCGTCTGGATCACTTTCTGGGGTTCCACAGCTACTTTAGCATCCCCGCCGGCAAGGCCTGCGCCGACGGTCGCTGGCTGGCGGGACCGGGCAAAGACCTGTTCCAGACTGCCTACGACGAGCTGGGTCCGCTCAACTTTATCGCCGAGGACCTGGGCTATTTGACGCCCGGTGTTCGCGCCATGGCTTCGACCTGCGGTTTCCCCGGCATGGACGTGCTGGAGTTTAGCGATTACGACGTCCGTTGCGGCGTGCACCCCACGCCAGGAAAGATCCTGTACACCTCAACGCACGATACGTCGACGCTGGCCGGCTGGTGTACGCGTTCCTTTGCGGGCGGCGATGAACCGAGCGGTGTTGAGGTGGCGGCCAAGCTGATGAGCGACGCGCTGGCAAGCGACGCTCCCCTGGTGATGATGCCGCTGCAGGATGTCCTGGGGCTTGGCGACGACGCGCGCATGAACGTTCCGGGCGTGGCCACGGGCAACTGGACCTGGCAGGCTAACGAGGCGAACATTGCAGCCGCCGAGGGCAAAACCGCACAGCTCCTGCGCAACAACCATAGATTCTGGGGCGAAGCGTGATAAAACCCCCGATATAGGGTACAGTTACAGACGTTTGAATTTTTGCGGGCAGAGTAATCTGCCCGCTTTGTGCTGAAAAGGAAGTATTATGGCGCGCTACGATTACAAGTGCTCGAGCTGCGGCAACGTGTTTGAGGTTGAGCATCCCATGTCCGAGACTCCCGAGGTCGTGTGCCCCAGCTGCGGTGCCCCGGCGGCCAAGACGTTCTCGGCCAGCGGCATTAAATTTGAGGGCAGCGGTTTCTACAACACCGACCAGCGAAGCGGCGGCTCCAGCACCAACGCCACGAGTGGCTGCTGCGCCAACTGCCCGCATAGCCACTAGGAACCAAACAGCCCCGCGATCAGCATCGATCGCGGGGCTGTTTCTTTGTGTCGCAGGTAGCTCTATGAGTTGCGGTGAAATAAGGACTGTTTGGCGGGTAGAGGCCGCTATTCAATCCTTATTTCACCGCAACATAGTCATTACTTGTGGACCAAGCGGGCGCAGAAGTGGCCGTCGTAGGAGTCGGCGTTTACTGGCACGCTTTGGAAGAGGCCTCGATCGTTCTGGCGTACGGATACGAGCTTCTTGGCCTGATCGAACTCGGGGAGTTGCAGAATCTGTGCCTCGGAAAGCGGTGCCACGCTAAAGCCGGCACCCTCGGGAGAAGCAAGGAACGCGTCCACGACCTGCGTGTTCTCCTCGTCGAAGACCGAGCACGTCGCATAGATCAGCTCGCCGCCGGCAGCCACGCGCGCGGCGGCTTCCTTGAGCATCGTCAGTTGCAGTTTGGGCAGCTCAACCGCTACATCCTTTTCGGTCAGGCGCCAGGGGATCTCAGGATGACGGCGCATGGTGCCGGTGCCCGAGCACGGCGCATCGATAAAGACCGTGTCGAACTTAACCGGCTTGCCAAGCATGGCATCAAACGACGTCAGTACTTCATCAAGCTCGCAGGCATCACCCGAAACCGTACGAACGCCCTGAATACCGGCCTTGTGCAGGCGAGCGAGATTCAGATCGCACTTGCGATCATGCAGATCGAGCGCCGTATGCTGACGCTCATAGCCCGCACGCTTGGCCTGGCACATCATCACATAGGTCTTGGTACCACGACCGGCACCAATCTCAAGGCAGCTACCAGGGCGCGTGGCAGCTGTGGCGATAAGCTGCGCGTTGAGATCAGATGCCACCGCGGCAGCACGCTCAAACACACCCGAAGCAACGGTAACCTGGGCATCAACCGGGGCATGGCAGCCCGGGAAGACAGGCGCGACGAGCTGCGAGATATACGGATCGGGCTTGGTCGCAAAGGCGTTCTCATGCAGGGCCAGCGGCGCAGGTGCCAAGTTGCCGGCAAAGTTAAGCGCACCCTCTGGCGTGTCAAACGACGCCATGATACGAGCGCACAGCCAACGCGGCAGACCCATCAAGCGCGACAGACGAACCAAGCGTCGCTCAGACTCATTCACATCGGACGCCGTGGCAAAGTCCTCAACGTTGTCCGCGACCTTATGCAGCACGGCGTTGGCCAAACCGGCGGCAGACTTAGCTCCGCTGCGCACCAGCTCAACACCCTGACTTACGGCAACGCGGCCAGGCGTATGCAGATAGAGCATCTCGAAGGCCGAGATGCGAAGCGCCATGCGAACACGCGGCGCAACCTTTTTAGGCTTATCGAGAAACTGATCGAGCAGCTCGTCCAAAATACCCTGCGTGGCGGCCACACCCAGTGCCAAGCGGGCGGCAAAAGCGGAATCGCGCTGGTCAATAGCCTTGGCCGATGCGCGAGAGGACAGCACGTCACGCGCATACATGCCGCGGCGATCGGCCTCCATTAGCACATCGAGCGCAAGTTTGCGCGCGGGAGAAAGCTTGCTCATGACAAAACACCCCAGATAAGATCGGCGCCTTGCAGCCCAGCAGCCCAAGCAGAAGCGGCCATGGCACGCTTGCCATCGGGCTTAACCTCGAGCAGTTCAACCGCACCATCGGAAAGACCAAGGTAAACACGCTTGGCCTTAATGAGAACCTGACCCTCGCCAAGCGACACATCAGCTGGCGCAGCATCGAGCACGCGAACCGACTTGCCGGCAATCACGCAACGAGCGGGAGCGGTGTCGGACGAGGCAAGCACATGACGCACGCAATCAAGCGCCGCCATGTGCGGATCCAGACGCATCTCCTGCTTGGAAATCTTGGCAGCATGCGTGACGAGAGATTCATCCTGCTCGGTCCACACGGCGGTGCCGTCGGCAAGGGAAGGAAGCGTATCGGCAAGCAGTTTGCCGCCCAGCTCGCCAAGCTCCATAGTCAGTGCCTCAGCATGCTTACCGGCAACCGACGTGGAAGCCTGAGCACAATAAGCACCAGTATCCACGCCATGCCCGATGCGCATGATAGAAACGCCAGCAACCTCATCACCAGCAAGAATGGCACGCTGAATGGGAGCGGCTCCACGCCATCGAGGCAGCAAGGACGCATGAACATTCACAATACCGAGCGGTGCCATATGCAGCACCTCATCGGGCAAAATGCAGCCATAAGCAGCCACACAGAAAATGTCAGCCTGGGCAGTCTGGAGCGCCTCAACAACCTCAGGCGTCATACGATTAGCCTCAACAACCGGCAGACCAAGCTCAAGCGCCTTGGCCTTAACAGGAGACGGCTCCAACTTTTTACCACGTCCGCGAACAGCATCGGGACGAGTAACAACAAGCGCAATCTCATTCCCAGCCTCGACGAGCGAAGTCAACGAAGGCACAGCAAAATCAGGCGTACCCATAAACACAATACGCATAAAGAACGTCTCCCCTCAACCAAAGCCGAGACGGCTACAAATAACAGCGGAAAGCCAAGTCACCAGCCCATCCGCAATAACATTTCAACAAGAACAAATATACCCAAAACCAAAGAAAGAGCCGCAATAAAAGCAGCTCTTCCAACAAAGCAATTATCAGCGAAGACGCCCCTCCCTGGCCCAACGGCACCCGGGCGAGACAAGCAGCGTCAACGTAGTCCCCGGGGCGCCCGCCTATATCGTCCCGCGCGCAGTTTCGCAGCGCAGCGAGAATGTTTGAGCACGGGATGATATAGGCGGGCGCCCCGGGGACGGACAAACCTACTCCGTCTCGCCCGGTCGAGCGCCGCGGGCCAGGGCGTCCTGGTACTCCTTGACAGCCTTGAGCCTCTGCATAGGCTTCAGTCGCTCGAACATGGTGTTGCCGTGTAGGTGGTCGATCTCGTGCTGCAGGCACACGCAGAACAGGTCGCCCGAGGCCTCGTAGCGAATCAGGTTGGCATCCAGGTCGTACGCCTCGACGACGACATGGTCGGGACGCTCGATCTCGCAGCTAATACCAGGAATGGAAAGGCAGCCCTCGCTAAACGGCACCAGATGGTCGCTCTGCTCCACGATCACGGGATTAATGAGCACGTACGGATCGTAGTCGCTCTTGTCGCTGTAGTCGCAGTCGATGGTGACCAGCTGAATGAGCTCGCCGATCTGCGGGGCAGCCAGGCCGCAGCCGCCGTTCTCGAACATCATCTTCTTCATCTTCTCGGCAAGTGCCTCGATCGCCGGGGTGATCTCCTCGATGACGGCGCACTCCTGGCGCAGACGAGGGTCAGGCGACAGTACGATTCCGTTGGCTTCCATGGCCATCCTTTCGGGTTGTTACATCAAATCATAGGCATCGACGTCAACGCTCACGCTCACGCCGCGCACGGAGCCCACCTCTTTGAGGCAGGCGTCGATATCATCAGAGACATGGTACCCCACGGGCGACTTCACAAGCAGATGGAAGCGGTAACGGTCCTTGGCTCTCTCGATTACACACGAAGCCGGGCCCAGCACCTGCGGCACGGCACTCCCCGCCCGCAAAAAGTCGGGCGCGGCGGCATGCCAGCGGCGCTTAAGAAGCTTTGCGATACGTCCGATGTAGTTCTGCGCGTCGTCTCGGTTCGCCGACCACACCAAGATGTTGACCAGGCGAACAAACGGCGGGTACAGCGCGTTGCGGCGCTGATCCAGGTCGTAGTCGGTAAAGATCGAACGATCGTGCTCAGCGACGGCGCGAATGACCGGATCCTCGGGCAGGTAGGTCTGGATGATAACCTCGCCGGGGCGATCGCCGCGGCCGGCACGGCCTGCAACCTGCTCCAGCAGATCGTAGGCGCGCTCCCCCGCTCTAAAATCGGGCAGCTTTAGCGCAAAGTCGGCATTGACCACGCCCACCAGCGTGACCTCGGGAAAGTCAAGGCCCTTTGCAATCATCTGGGTGCCCAGCAGCACCGCGCAATCGGCGGCATCGAACTGCTCGAGCAGCTTTTTGTGCGCGTCCTTGCCGCGCGTGGAATCGGCATCCATGCGAATGATGGCGACGTCGTCGGGCAGCATCTGGTGCAGTGCGTCCTCGATCTGCTGAGTGCCCAGGCCCATTTTTGCCAGGTAGCGACTGCCACATTTGGGGCAACGGCTCGTGGCCGCCGGATAGGGCTGCACGCGCCAAGACGAACCGCATGTGTGACACTGCAGCGTGTGTGTGCGCTCGTGATACGTAAGCGCGGTGGAGCAGTGGTTGCAGGTGGGGACGCAGCCGCACTCGCGGCACATCAGGAACGGCGCAAAGCCACGGCGGTTATGCAGCAGCACGGCCTTCTCGCGGCGCTCGACCACACGCTCAAGGCCTTCTATAAGCGGTTTTGAGAACATGGAGCGGCTACCGTGCGAGAACTCGCGACGCAGATCGGCAATGCGAACCGTGGGCAACACGGCGTGTCCCGGGCGCTCGGGCATCTCGACGCGCGTCCAGGTGGCACCGTTATACGTGCCACGGCGGCAGCGGTCGAGGGACTCGGCAGATGGCGTGGCGGAGCCCAACACGAGCGGGCAGCGGTAGCGCCGCGCCATCTCGGCTGCCACCTCGCGTACGTGGTAGCGCGGACTGGAGCCCTGCTTATAGCTAGTCTCGTGCTCCTCGTCGATGATGATGAGACCAAGGTCGCTGAGCGGGCAAAAGAGCGCCGAGCGGGCGCCGACGACCACGCGGGCCGCACCGCTGGCGACCATATCCCACTGGTCCAGGCGCTCGCCGGCCGAAAGGCGCGAATGGAACACGGCGACCGTCTCGCCAAAGCGCGAACGGAAGCGGCCGACGGTCTGGGCCGTCAGCGAGATCTCGGGCACCAGCACGCAAGCCGAACGGCCGGCCGCCAGCACGCGCTCGATGGCGGAGAGGTACACCTCGGTTTTGCCGGAGCCGGTGACGCCGTCGACCAGCACCACGTCGCCATGAGCGTCCAGACGGGCGCGCTCAATCTGCGCGAGTGCCTGCTTCTGGCCGTTGGTAAGGGAGACCGGCGCCTTGCCGCTTGCCGAGGACAGCGTGGTCTGCTCGCTGCAGCCACGCCACGCACGACGCTCCTCCACCACGACGACGCCGCGTTTTTCGAGCGCCTTGATGGTCGCCGACATGCTGTTATAGAGAAGGTTGAGGTCGCGCGTCGTGACCGGGCCGCACTGGAGCGCCTCGATGAGCTGACGCTGGCGGACCGCGGTCTTGGGCGGCGTATAGTCGAAGCCCTCGGGCGTGAGCATGACCCAGCGGTTTTGGATGGGTTTGACGGCGGGGCGCTCAACGGCCCGCACGCCGTCGTCACCTTTGACCACGCGCGGGCTTCCACCCGGGGGCAAGAACAAACGCAGGCACTCGGAAAGCGTTGCGACGTACTCGCGGCTCATCCAGCGTGCGATACGGGCAGCCTCGGCGGTAAAGAGCGGTTTGCTGAGGATAGCCTCGATGGCTTTAATGCGGGCTGGGTCGAGGGCGTTGATGCCTTGCAGGTCACCCAGCTCAGGCGCAATGTCGACGATATAGCCCGCGGCGGCACGGTTACCAAAGTGGACCAGGACCGTGGATCCGATTTGCGCCTCGTTGGCAAGGGACCGGGGAATGCCATAAGCAAACGGCTCGGACAGCGCACGGGTGGGAATGTCGAGGACTACGCTCGCATAGGCGGCGACGGGTTCAGGCGCGAACTCAGGCTTGGCCGGAGTCTCCTCCGGTTCCGGCGAACCAAACAGCGACAGTTGCTCGGCCATGGCCCCTATACCTCCCATCCCATGCGTCTTCAGAAACAAGAGCCCCGCTCGGGTGAACGGGGCTCGGATACATGCGTTTACGCGGCTGCTACAGCGCCATCGTGCGGGCGCGGTCGATACGCGCCAGGCAGTCGTCGCGGCCGACGAGCGCCATGGTCTCGCCCAGCGGGGGGCTCACCATGTTGCCGCAGACGGCGACGCGCACGACCTGGAACACCACGCGCTTCTTAAGGTCCATCTGCTCGGGCAGCGGCTCAAGCGCGGCGTCGATGTTGGCAGCCGTCCACTCGTTCACGCCCTCGAGAGCGGCCTTGGCGGCATCCAGAATGGCACCCATGCCCTCCTTGGCCAGGCCCTTGTTGACGGACTTCTCGTCATACTCGAGCGTCTCGGCCGTAGCGAAGATGGGAGCGGCGACGGTCACGGCGTCGGCCGGCATCTTGGTGCGCGGCTTGACGATGGCGGCAAGCGCGTCGATCCAATCCTCGCCGTACTCGACATTGCCCTCGATGAGACCCGCCTCGTGCAGCTCGGGGACCATGATCTCGTCGGCAAACTGAGCATCGGACATGCCGTTGATGTACTCGGCATTGACCCAATCGAGCTTCTTGGGATCGAAGGTCGCCGGGTTCTTGGAGATGCGGTCGAGTGAGAACTTGTTGGCCAGGACATCGCGCGGGATGATCGTGGTCTCGCCGTCGAGCGACCAGCCGAGCAGCGCCAGGTAGTTGACGAAGGCGTCGGACAGGTAACCGGCGTCGCGGTACTCCTCCACCGAGGTGGCGCCGTGGCGCTTGGAGAGCTTCTTGCCGTCGGCGCCCAGGATCATGGAGATGTGAGCGAACGTGGGCACGGGAGCGCCGAGGGCCTCGTAGACCATGACCTGACGCGGGGTGTTGGACAGGTGGTCGTCGCCGCGGATGACATGGGTGATCTTCATCATGGCGTCGTCGACGACGGTCGCGAAGTTATACGTGGGCGTGCCATCGGAGCGGAAGATGACAAAGTCGTCGAGCTCCTTGGCGTCGAAGGTCACCTCGCCGTGGACGGCGTCGTGGATGACGACGTCGCCGCGGTCCTCGGGCACCTTAATACGCAGGACGTAGGACTCGCCGGCCTCGATGCGACGGCGGGCCTCCTCGGGATCAAGATCGCGGCAACGGCGCTGATAGCCCTGGAAGGGGTCCTTGCGCTCCTGCGCGGCCTTGCGGTCGGCGTCGAGCTGCTCCTTGGTGCAGAAGCAGGGATAGGCCTTGCCCTCGTCCCAAAGCTTCTGGGCGGCCTGCTTGTACAGGTCCAAGCGCTCAGTCTGGGCGTAGGGGCCAAAGTCGCCGCCTACCTCGGGGCCCTCATCCCAGTCCAGGCCAAGCCAACGCATGGCGCGCAGGATGATCTGCGTGTTCTCATCGGTGGAGCGGGTGGGGTCGGTGTCGTCGATGCGCAGGATGAACGTGCCGCCGTTTGCGCGGGCGAAAGCCCAGTTATAGATAGCGGTGCGAGCGCCGCCGATGTGCAGCTTGCCCGTCGGTGAGGGTGCAAAGCGGACGCGAACGTCTGATGCCATGGATATCTCCTCGATTGCAGGATGGATGTCTAACCGCACCAGTATAAAGCATCAAAGCAACCTCCGCAAAAAGGGCACCGACCTACTCATTGGGGACAGACTTAAATGGCCAGTCGTTGGAGACGTTCTTAGTTTAAGGCTGGTCATTTATGTCTGTCCCCAATGAGTAGGTGCGGAAAGGGTGTGAATGTTTGATTTACGCGCTATGATGTGCCCTTGCATAGAGAGCCCGGCGGAATGGTAACGGTCGCCGGGACACGTTTTTGAAAGGACAATCATGTCAGAAGAACTTCGTTCCATCCCGCCCCAACACGGGTCCTTTGTTTTTACGTCGGAGTCGGTGACCGAAGGTCATCCCGATAAGATCGCTGACCAGATCAGCGACGCCGTCCTCGACGCAATCCTCGCCAAAGAAATAGAGCTCCAGGAGCAGGGCTACATCGCCCCCAACGGCGTGCCTGCCAACGTGGAGAACGTCCGCTGCGCCTGCGAGACCCTCGTGACCACCGGCACCGTCATCGTCGCCGGCGAGATTCGCACCCAGGCCTACGTAGACGTTCAGGAAATCGCCCGTGGCGTTATCCGCCGCATTGGCTACAACCGTGCCAAGTTCGGTTTTGACTGCGACACCTGCGGCGTCATGAGCCTCATCCACGAGCAGTCGCCCGATATCGCCCAAGGCGTTGACGAGTCCTTCGAGACCCAGACCGGCGCTATCACCGACCCGATCGACCTGATCGGTGCCGGCGACCAGGGCATGATGTTCGGATATGCCTCCAACGAGACCAAGACCCTCATGCCCATGCCGCACTACCTGGCAAGCCGCCTAGCCGAGCGCCTGGCCGCCGTGCGTCACGACGGTACCCTCGCCTATCTGCGTCCCGACGGCAAGACCCAGGTCACCGTGCGCTACGAGGAAGGCAAGCCCGTCGAGGTCACGACCATCGTCATCTCCACGCAGCACGCCGCCGAGATCGAGGACATGGGCAAGATCAAGGCCGACCTCATCGAGCACGTCATCACCCCGGTCATGGCCGCCGAGAACATGCCGTGGGACAACGCGGACATCTACGTGAACCCCACCGGTCGCTTTGTCGTGGGCGGCCCCATGGGCGACACGGGCCTCACCGGCCGCAAGATCATTGTCGACACCTACGGCGGCTACGGCCGTCACGGTGGTGGTGCCTTTAGCGGCAAGGACTGCACCAAGGTCGACCGCTCCGCCGCGTATGCCGCGCGCTGGGTTGCCAAGAACGTGGTCGCCGCCGGCCTTGCCGACCGCTGCGAAGTCGAACTTGCCTACGCCATCGGCGTTTCCAAGCCCCTCTCAATCATGGTCGACACCTTCGGTACCGCGAATGTTGCCGAGGACAAGATCGTCGAGGCCGTAGAGAAGACCTTCGACCTGCGCCCGGGCGCAATCATCCGCGACCTAGATCTGCGTCGCCCCATCTACGAAAAGACGGCAGCCTACGGTCACTTTGGCCGAGAAGACGCCGACTTCACCTGGGAGAAGACCGACCGAGTCGAAGAACTCAAAGCAGCCTGCGGCCTGTAATTAAGAGCCGCTAAGGTCACAACACGCATGCGCTTTCAAAAGAAGCACCGCCCCCAAGCGGTGCTTCTTTTTTATTAATCCGGTGGTGAAGATGCTTCGATATGAGCCTACGCTGCGTCACCAGCTAATGAATTTTGCAGCACACGCGCCTCTACCATGTATCCTTAGTTCCGAGGGCTTTGGTATTTGATCGGTCGCGAGTTCCGCACGAGCCGGAGGCCACTTAATGTGGCCTCCGTGCGAGCCAGGACTGTAGAGCAGGCGACCAAATACCAAAGTCCTCGGAACGACGGGATAGAACAGGAGCACCCATGGCAGGCAAGCCGCAAACACTAGCTACGACCTCGGCATTCGAGATCTTGGGCCCCGTCATGGTCGGCCCCAGCTCATCACACACCGCCGGCGCCCTGCGCTGCGCCCAAGTTGCCGCCAGCCTGCTGGAAGGCCGCATCACCAAAGTCACCTTTGGGCTGTGGAACTCCTTCGCCCACACCTACCGCGGCCACGGCACCGACCGTGCGCTCGTCGCGGGCATCCTGGGCCTCGACACCGATGACGAGAACATCAAGCAGGCCTTCGACCTCGCACGCGAGCAGGGCCTCGAATATCACTTTGACATCAAGGGCGACGACGCCTCTATTCACCCCAATACCGTCGACATCGACATGGTCGACGACACGGGCGCCACGGCACAGGTTCGCGGCGAGAGCCTGGGCGGTGGCAAGATGCGCATCAGCCGCATTAACGGCGTCGGCGTCGACATCTCGGGTATGTATTCCACGCTCTTCGTGGCGCACAAGGACGTTCCCGGCGTGCTCGCCGCGCTCACGAACCTGCTCGCCTACGCCCATGTAAACATCGCGTTTTGCCGTACCTACCGCACCGAGGTGGGCGGCCAGGCCTACTCCGTCTTTGAGACCGACGGCGCGCCCGACGACACCGTCGTCCCCATGCTACGCAAGCTCGACAATGTCGATTACGCAACGTTTATCGAGCTCCCCGGTTCTGCCTCGTCGCTCTCTCCCGGCGTCTCGGCCAAGGAGATCTTCGACGACGGTGAGCAGCTGCTCGATGCGTGCGAGGAACTGGGGCTCAGCATCGGCGCCGTTATGGCCGTGCGCGAGGCGCGCCTGACCGGCGAGGCGCACGCCGTCGCCGCCATGCGCCGCGTGCTCGACGTCATGCGCGAGGAGACCACGGCCCCCATCGCCAATCCGCAGCGTTCGCTCGGCGGGCTTATCGGCGGCGAGGCCAAGCTCGTCGAAGCCACCGGCCGCAACGATTTGAGTGCAAACCTGATGGGCCCCGTTCAGACCGAAGCTGTGGCCCGCGCGATGGCCGTGCTCGAACGCTCCGCCACCATGGGCGTAATCGTCGCAGCTCCGACGGCAGGATCCGCGGGTGTTGTGCCCGGCTGCGTGCTGGCGCTCGCCGATCACCTTCAGCTCGACGACGAGCAAGTCATGGACGCGCTCTACTGCGCAGCCGCCATCGGCCTCAACCTCACCACAAGCGCCTGCGTTGCCGGCGCCGAGGGCGGCTGCCAAGCCGAGGTCGGAAGCGCCGCCGCCATGGCAGCCGCCGCGCTGGTGCAGATGCTCGGCGGCACGCCCGAGCAGGCGCTTGACGCCAGTTCCATCGCGCTGAGTAACCTACTGGGCCTCGTTTGTGACCCCGTCGGTGGCCTCGTGGAGGTGCCCTGCCAAAACCGCAACGCCATCGGCGTGGCAGCGGCCTTTAGCTCGGCACAACTCGCCCTCGCAGGCATTAAGAGCCTGGTGCCGTTTGACCAGATGGCACATGTCATGCTCTCGGTGGGTCACGCGTTGCCGGCCACGCTGCGCGAGACGGCAAAGGGCGGCATCGCGCAGGCTCCGGCCGCACTTTCGGCCTGTGCAAAATGCGGTGTGTGCGGATAGCGGCAAAGAACGACTCAAAGGTGGGACAAATGTCCCACCTCTTTTGAATGCCACCGTTTCCGTACCACAAACAGCAGGGCAATCGCTATAATGCAAGCCCAGTAAAAACACGATGAACCGCAAGGCGAAAATCGAAGGATATGCATACGATGTCGCAAAACGATCGAACTCAACTGATTCCCGATCCGCAGCAGCCGAGCAGGCACACCGGCAGCGTTCAGTCGCCGCGTCCTATCGCGCCGAGCCACGGTCAGCAGCGTAGTGCAGCAAACGCTTCCCAACACCCGAACCAACAGCGACAGCAGCGTCAACAACGTCAGCAGCGCCGGGCAAACGGCAATGCGCCCAAGCAGCCCCCCACGCACGCTCGAGGCGATCGCGGGCCCGCGCGCAAGTCCGCCGGCAACAATAAGTCGGGCAAAAAGACGACGCTCTTTGTCGTCCTGGGTCTAATCGTCATTGTCTATATCGTAGGCGTCGTAGCATTTTCGCAGGTAGCCTACCCCAACACCACCATCGCCGGCGTCGACGTCTCGTTCTCCAACGCTTCGTCTGCCGCCACCAAGGTCAATTCGGCATGGAAGCACTATAAGCTCGCCGTGACAGGCGATGACTTTAGCTGGACCTATCAGCCCGAGTCCGATGAGCCCATCGTCGACGGCGAAGCTGCCGCAAAAGAAATCATCAGCCACAACGAAGCCTTTGTATGGCCGGTCCGCCTTGTGGAATCCTTAAGCGGCAAGACCAAAGCAACCGCCACCTCCAACGAAGTCGATCTTGATCAAGACGTCGACCTGTCCATGCTCTCCGACACCTTTAACCAAAAGCAGTTTGAGAAGGATCTGGGCGCCGCCATCGACGAGTTTAACGAGGGCCGTTCGGGCACGTTCGAGGCCAATAGCTCCTATGACGAACAGGCCGGCAAGTTTACCGTCGAGAAGGCGCGCTCCAACGAAAAACTCAACCGCGAGCATGTCATTAAATATGCCGAGCTCGAGCTTGCCTCGCTGGCCGAAACCGTAGATCTTTCCAAGCTCGGCAACGATGCCTATGAGCCGCTCAATGGAACGCTGACCGATGATCAGATTCAGGCTGCATGTGATGCCGCCAACAACTTCCTGGGCGTCAACGTGACCCTTAAGCTCAACGGCGAGGATGCCGGAAAGGTTGATGGCAGCTCCGTGTTGCAGTGGATCAGCTTTGCCGATCCGGCCAACCCCACGCTCGATACGTCGCAGATCAGTAGCTGGGCAGCCGAGCTCGCCAATGGCTTTAATACCGTTGGCTCCACTCGCTGGTGGACGCGCGCCGATGGCAAGCAGTGCGCCGTCGAAGGCGGCGACTTTGGTTGGTCCATCGACAGCAGCTCGCTCGCCAAGCAGGTCGAGGACGCCATTAACAACAAGCAGACCGGCGAGATCGAGATCAAGTACTCCCAGAAGGCCGACACCTTTACTGCAAAGGGAGAGCCCGACTGGAAGGCATACATCGATGTCGATCTGTCCGAGCAGCACGCGCGCTACTACGACGAGAACGGTAATATCGTTTGGGAGGCCAACTTTATTTCCGGCAAACCGGGCGAAGACGCCACCCCCGAAGGCGTGTGGCAGATCAACAGCAACGACGGCGGCAGCACCCTGATCGGAGCCAAGGACCCCGAGACCGGTAAGCCCAAATACGAGAGCCCGGTGAGCTACTGGATGCCGTTTGAGGGCAACATGATCGGCTTCCACGACGCCACCTGGCAAAACGACAAGAGCTTCGATAATGCCGAGTCGTACAAGTGGTGCGGCAGCCACGGTTGCATCAACCTGCGCCTGGCAGACGCCAAGGCACTTCACGACTGCATCAAAGTCGGCCTGTGCGTGGTTGTCCACTCGTAGTGCAACGCGCGCATTCCTACAACGTGGAACCGCTGCGACCAATCTAACAGTTCCGAAAGAAACCGTCCTATGCGCCCGCCCCAACCGGTGGGCGCATATAATTATCGAGGTTCTTTCTATAAAGGAGACGCTATGCCGAATGTCCCCACGATCACCCCGGGCCCGGATGATACCGAGCGCACGCCCGAAGGTGCCACCGAAACGATTCCTCTGATTACAGACGTACATGTCAATAAGCAGAACGGACGCACGAACGATACGGCCGAGATTTCCGATGAAGAGGCATATGCCAATCTCAAAGCAAAACGTGCCGAGCGCCGACGCAAAAAGCTGATTCGACGCGGTATTGCTGCCGGTGTCGTAGGTGCCATCGCGCTCATTGCCATTGTCGCAACCCTGGTTATCAATGCGCAGCCTCAGAGCGCTAGCGGGCCTGTGACCGACATGGTGACCGAGGGCACGTTTACCACAACGGTCGAGGCGAAAGGCCAGCTCAAACCCATTTCGTCCTCAGTGGTCTCCCCTTCTGTCGACGGCACGGTCGATTCGATCAACGTGCAGGCAGGCCAATCCGTCAACGAGGGCGACATGCTTATGACCATTAAAAACGACGAGCTCGATCGCAACGTTGCCGAGGCGCAGCGTGCAGTTGCAGCCGCTCAGGAAGACCTCGCCAACGCGCAGAAAGCCGCAGCTGCCGCGCAGGCCACCCCAACGACGGACGTCGAGGGAGCTTCCGCAGCGGCTGGCGTCTCTGACGCATCAGCGGACACGAACGCCGTATCGGCCGCGCAGCGCAGCCTCGCTTCGGCCCAGGCAAACCTAGACCAGGCGAACGCCAAGGCCGCCAGTCGCACGGTCACGGCCCCGAGCTCGGGTAGCATCGTGGAGCTTAACGCCAAGGTGGGCGCAACGGTAACAGGCGGCATGATCATGGGCGAAAGCGATACGAGCGGCGGCAAGCAGTGCATGCAGATCGCCGACCTATCCAAGATGAAGGTGACCGTGCAGGTGGGCGAAAAGGACATCGCCAAGATCGCCGTTGGGCAGAGCGCCAACGTCACGTATCCCGCGTTTCCCGATATCGTGAGCCAGGGAACCGTCACGGCTATCGCGTCGGTGGCAAACTCCGACGCCGCCAACGGCGGCGGCAGCGTGACCTTTAACGTCGACATCCTCATCGAGGCGCCCGACGCGCGCCTGAAGCCGGGCATGACGGCCGAGGTCTCGGTGGTGACCGAGCAGCTCGACGACGTGGTGATGGTGCCGACGATGGCGCTCATGACCGAAGACGGCGAACACTATTACGTCAACGTGGCAACCGATGACGAGGGCAAGCAAACCCGCCGCGTCAAGGTGCCCGTCGTGACGCAAAACGACAACGAAACCGTAGTCGGCAAGACACAGGTCAAGCGCGACGACCAGGGCAACGAGATCAACCCCAACGTGCCGGTTACCAAGCTGCGCGATGGTGACACCCTCGTCATGGACACCGGAGCGGACGCAACGGCTGACGGCGGCTACAGCGCGGATTCGGGCAGTATGTCTGCCGATGAGGACATGTAATGCGTCCCGTTATCGACATCCGCAACGTGCACCGCATCTTTGAGAGCGAGGCAGGTTGCGCCCACATCCTGCACAACGTGAGCCTGGCGGTAGATCCCGGCGAGTTCGTCGCCATTACCGGCCCCTCGGGCTCGGGCAAATCAACGCTCATGAACATCCTAGGCTGCCTGGATAAGCCGACGGCGGGCGACTACTACCTGCAAGGGCTCAACGTGGCCGAGCTTGACGATGACGAGCTCACCGAAGTTCGTGCCCTGAGCATTGGCTTTGTCTTTCAGAGCTTCAACCTGCTGCCGCGCCTGTCGGTTATCGAAAACGTCATGCTGCCGCTGGCCTACACCAATGTGCCCCGTAGCCAGCGCGAAATGCGCGCCGTGCACGCGCTACAGGCCGTCACGCTGCCGGTCGACCACTGGGACCACCGCATATCAGAGCTCTCGGGCGGACAGATGCAGCGCGTCGCCATCGCGCGCGCCCTCGTCAATGACCCGCCCATCATTCTGGCCGACGAGCCGACGGGAAACCTTGACTCCGCCACCGGAGCGCTTGTAATGGAGACCTTCCATAGACTTCAGGAGCGCGGCAAAACCATCGTTCTTATCACACACGACCCCGGCATCGCCGCCGAGGCCGACCGTGCCGTGACCATACGCGACGGTCGCATTCACGACGGCGCGTATATTCCACATGCACCACGGACCCTGCGCAGCGCCGTAGATAGCCTGCCCATAATTTCCGCCTCCGCCAACCCGCCGAAAGGAGCGATGGCATGAGCGCCCGCGATCTCATCCAGGAAGCCCTTCACTCGCTCGAGGCAAACAAGGGGCGCAGTCTGCTCACCATCCTGGGCATCGTCATCGGCATCGCCTCGGTTATCGCCATGACTTCGCTCATCGGCGGCATCCAAAACAGCCTGGTCAACAGTCTGGGCCTCAATGCGGCACGCATGGTGCAAATCTATTCGTCGCAAGAACTCACCGAGTCGGACATCGAGAAGCTTCAAAAACTGGTGCCGCAGATAGAGCAGATCGGAATTGTCGACAGCGCGTACACCGAGTACAAGACCGGCGATAAAAGCTATACCGTCATGGCGCAGGGCGTCGATAGCGACATGCTCGACGCGGTGGGGGCCGGCAAGCTCGTTGCGGGGCGTACCTATTCCCAGGCCGAGTCCCAATCAGGCTCGCGCGTGGCGCTCATCAGCCGCGGCGGCGCCGATCAGCTTTACGGCAACGAACAGGATGCGCTGGGGAAAACCATCAAGGTGTCCAACGGCGAGGTGCAGATTGTCGGCGTTATCGACGGCGGCAGCGACTCCATGGGCTCGCTCACGCTGTATATGCCACGCGAAACCATCTCCGGGCTGTTTGGCGACGAGAATCCTTCATTCCCCAGCGTGACGGCACTCGCCGCCGAGGGCACGGACATGGATGAGCTTTGTAAGACCATCGAGTCCAAGGTGCGCGCGATGAAGGGCATCGCGGAGGATGATGAGTACGACAGCGTATCGGCGACCTCCATGAAAAGCGCCATCGATGCGCTCAACTCCTTTATGGGCGCGTTCTCGCTCATCATGGGTGCTGTCGCCAGCATCTCGCTGCTTGTCGGCGGTATCGGCATTATGAACATGATGCTCACCAACGTGACTGAGCGCATCCGCGAGATCGGCATCCGCCGCGCTCTGGGCGCCAGTCGTCGCGATATCACCGCCCAGTTTTTGGCCGAGTCTTCGGCATTGTGCATCACCGGCGGTCTGCTGGGTGTCCTGATTGGCTATCTGCTGGCCTGGGCTCTTGCGATGTTTGCCGCAGGATCAGGGATTCTTGGCGAGCTCGGTGCCAGCGGGCAAATCACACCGAGCTTTTCAATCGCCACGGTGCTGCTGGCCTTCGCCGTCTCCGTCGGCATCGGCGTAATCTTTGGCTTCTACCCCGCTCGCCGCGCGGCAAAGCTCGACCCGGTGGAGTGCCTACGCTACCAGTAAGCCACCACCAACAAGTTGCGGTGAATTAGGGACTGAATACGCTATCTAGCAGCAAAAACAGACACTATTTCACCGCAACTTATTGAAGGGCTGCTTGCGCCAGTTCCGGGCGTCGTGCTCGAGCTTTTGGCGGATGACGGGCTTATACGGGTCGAGCTTGCTCGGGGCGCTCCTCCTCGCGGGTGGGAGGGCGCGCTAGGCGCGGCGAGCGCCTAGCGCGCGAACTCCCGTAAGAGCGCGTCTTCCACTTCCCGAAGCGAAAGGGCCCCGCCTCCCTCGGCGGGACGGGTGACCACGATGCAGCGCGCTCCCACGTTGCGCGCGGCGGCGAGCTTCTCGGCCGTGCCGCCTACGGTTCCCGAGTCCTTGGTCACAAGCCACTGGGCGCCCACCTGCCGAAGCATTGCCTCGTTGAGCTCGCGGGTGAAGGGCCCCTGCATGCCGATGACGTGCGACGGCGAAAACCCCGCGTCGATGCACTTCGTTATAGCACCGGGCAGCGGGAGCACACGCACGAAGAAGCGCTCCGCGAAATCGGCGACGCGCGTGTAGGGAGCAAGCTCCTTGCTCCCCGTCGTGAGAAGCGCGCGACCCGGGTTCTCGGAGAGAAAGCGCGCCGCGCAGGCGATCGACGCGACCGGCACGACGCCTTTGGGCAACGCTTCGACCGGGCGCGCAAGGCGCAGGCATCGTGCACCCACGGCGAGCGAAGCGGCCCGGATGTTGCCGCTTGCGAGCGTAGCGAAGGGGTGCGTGGCGTCGACGACGACGCGCGCGCCGGAAAGCTCGCGCTCCATGTCGGCATCGTCGAGCCTGCCCGCATGCACCTCGATGCCCGGAAGCTCGCCCAAAAGCTCTCCTCCGTACTCGGTTGCCGCGTAGGCACGGGCGGGGATGCCCGCCCCGCTCGCCCATTCGCACAGAAGGCGGCCCTCGGTGGTGCCGGCGAAGATGCGCAGCGCCGGCGCGGATGCGGGGGCCGTCACTTCGCGCCACCCGTGCGCGTGATCTGGTAGAGCAGCGCGTTCATAATGGCGGCTGCCACAGTCGAGCCGCCCTTGCGACCCCTCGCGACGATGGCCGGCACGCGTCGCGCGAGTAGCTCCTCTTTCGCCTCGACCACGTTCACAAACCCGACCGGCACCCCAACGACGAGCGCGGGCGCGATCTTCCCCGCGTCCATGAGCTCGGCGAGGCGCAGAAGTGCTGTGGGAGCGTTGCCGACGGCCACGATAAGCGGACCCTCGATGCGGCAAGCTTTGTCCATGCTCGCAACGGCGCGAGTCGTGCCCGCGGCGCGCGCCGTTGCGGCGACATCAGGGTCGGCCATGTAGCACACGGCCTTGCAGCCGAGCTTCGCGAGCGCGGGCTTGCTTATGCCTGCGAGCGCCATGTTCGTGTCGGTGAGCACCGTGGCCCCTGCGCGCAGTGCGTCGAGCGCACAGTGCGCGGCATCATGGGTGAACACGAGGGAATCGGCGTACGAGAAGTCGGCAGTGGTGTGGATGACGCGCTTCACGACGGGCTCTTCGAGCGGCGGGAACGTGCGGCCGCCGAGCTCTTCGGTGATGATCTCGAAGCTGCGCCGCTCGATGTCGCCGGGCGCCATCTCCTTGGAATCCATCTAGTACTCCACTCCTTCCCTTGCACATATCCCCTGAGAGTAGGGGTGTTTCTCGCACCGCATCTCGGTTATGTAGTCAGCCTTCTCCACGATCTTGCGGGAAGGCGCGCGCCCGGTGAGCGCTACTTCGACGCCGCGCGCGGACATATCGAGCGCGCGGTCCACGAGCGCCTCGTCGACAAGCCCCTTCGAAAGCGCGTCGAGCGCCTCGTCGAGCACGAGCAGCCCCTCCTGCGCGCCCTCGAGCTCGGCGAGCGCGGAAGCGAGGTTCCCATCGTGCAGCTCGCGCGTCGCGGCAAGTTCTTCCGACGTCATGGACCAGGTAAACTTGTCCGACGCCTTCCCCGCGAACACGGGCACGCCGAAATGCTCGGCGAGCAGGCGCACCTCCCCGCTTTCGCCGTCTTTCAGGAACTGCACGACGACGACGCGGCGGCCTGCGGCGAGCATGCGAAGGGCGAGGCCCATCGCCGCCGTGGTCTTGCCTTTGCCGTCGCCATGATACACGTGGATCATACGCCCTCCTCGATAATGCGGTAGACATACTCCATGTCGAGCGCCCCGCGCACGGAGTCGGCCAGGCGGTCGAACTCGCGCGCACGGTGATCGGCCGCGGACGCCGCGCCCGGAGCACCCACGACGCTCTCGGGCAGGCCACGCATGCGCGCGAGCGAGCGCGCGAGGGCGAGCGCCACCCCCGGTTCGTCGAACAGGCCGTGGAGATAGGTTCCAAACACGTTTCCGCAGGCCGCGCCTTCTGGTTTGCCGCCAATCGTGCCCGCAGGGGCGCAGGAGACGATCGTTTCGCCGTCGTGGATCTCGTACCCGCGAGCCGTCATGCCGTTCCACACCGAGAACGCGCCTTGGGCGCCTGTGATGCGCAGCTCCGACTGGGCGAGGCGCTTTTCCTCCCTGAACACCGTACTTGCAGGGATGAGCCCGAGCCCGCGCGCGGTGCCAGCGCCTTCCCTGCCGTGCGGGTCGGAAAGCTCGTCACCCAAAAGCTGGTAGCCTCCGCATATGCCGAGCACCGGCGTGCCCGCACCCGAAAGCGCGCGTACACAGGCTCCGATGCCGCTAGCCGCAAGCCAGCGCGCGTCGTCGAGCGTGGTCTTCGAGCCGGGGAGCACCACCAGGTCGGGTCGGCCCAGATCGGTCGTCGAGGAAACGTAGCGCACGCCTACGCCGGGCACGCGCGAAAGCGGGTCGAAGTCGGTGAAGTTCGACAGATGCGGAAGGCGCACGACGGCGACATCGATGACGCCGCGCGCCTCGCGGGCAGATAGGCGCGGCGCGAGCGAGTCCTCGTCGTCCAGGTCGAGCGTAAGATACGGCACGACCCCCACGACGGGGGCCCCGCACATCTTCTCAAGCGGGGCCAAACCCGGGCGCAGGATTTCTACATCGCCGCGGAACTTATTTACTACAAGCCCCCGCAAAAGCGCGCGGTCCTCGGGCGCAAGGAGCGCGACCGTGCCGTAAAGCTGGGCAAACACCCCGCCTGGGTCGATGTCGCCCGCGAGCAGCACGGGGGAGGACACGGCGCGCGCGAGCCCCATGTTGACGATGTCGTTTTCGGCAAGGTTGATTTCGGCGGGGCTGCCGGCGCCCTCGATAACGATGACGTCGTTTTCCTCCGCGAGCGAATCGAACGCCTCCAAAATCTGCGGCATGAGCGCCTTCTTTCGCGCGAAGTAGTCCCTCGCAGCGAAGGCTCCCTGCTCCTTGCCGGCCACGATGAGCTGGCTTCGGTGGCCGCTTTCGGGCTTGAGCAGAATGGGGTTCATGCGCACGTCGGGCGCGATGCTGCACGCCTCGGCCTGCATGATCTGGGCGCGCCCCATCTCGAGCCCGTCGGCCGTGACACCGCTGTTGAGCGCCATGTTCTGGCTCTTGAAGGGAGCCACGCGCAGGCCGTCCTGCGAAAGCACACGGCACAGCCCCGCCGCAAGCAGGCTCTTCCCCGCGTTCGACATGGTGCCCTGGATCATGATGGGCTTCGCCCTACCCACGGGTATCGACCTCCTTCGTCGAGCCTCGGCCATACGCGCCCGCCATAGCGCCGCTGCAAGAAGCGCAGCCCCGTTCGTCGGGTTCGCCTTCGCCCGATGCGCCTTCCGCCCGAAGCGCGCGGCTGAACGCCATCGCAAGCCGGGCATTCTCCTTGCGCGTGCGCACCGCGACGCGGCACCAGAAACGGGACAGTACCGAAAACGAGTCGCACGTGCGGACCAAAACCCCCTGTTTATACAGGCGCTCGGGGATGTCTTTCGCCGGCGTGCGGACTAAAAGGAAGTTCGCATCCGACGGCACGACGGAAAGCCCGAGCGAGGAGAGCTCGTGGGAAAGCCACGCTCGCTCGCCCGCCAATACATCGCGCGTGCGCGAGACGTATTCGACGTCTTCCAGGGCGGCGATACCCGCGGCCTCGGCGACCGAGGAGACGGGCCACGCCTGCCCCGCCCGGCGAATGCCCTCGAGGAGTTGGGCGTTTCCGCTGATCAGATATCCTAACCGCAACCCCGCCATACCGTAGAGCTTGGTGAACGCGGAGAGCACGGCCACATGGCGCAAACACGCGGCGCGTGCGGCCACGCTCCTTTCGCGGGCGTCGGGCGCAAATCCGAGGAAGCACTCGTCCACGACGAGCAGCGCGCCCGCCTGCTCGCAGCGGCAAGCCGCGGCATCGATCACGCGGGGGTCGACGAGGCGCCCCGTCGGGTTGTTCGGATTGCAGAGGTACGCCACGTCTCCCGGCCCCTCGATCGCGCGGGCGAAGGAGGCAGGCACGTCGAAGTCGTCCGCTTCGGAGAGCGGGAACTCCTGCACGCATGCGCCGTAGTAAGATGCCGCCTCCGCATATTCAGAGAACGTCGGCGCGCACACGACGATGCGTTTCGGGCGCACCGCCGCAGCGAGCCGCCAGATGATGTCGGACGCGCCCGCGCCGCAGACGATAGTATCTTCGGGAATGCCCTGGGTGCGCGCTAGGGCACGAACGAGGGCGAGGCTTTCCCTATCGGGGTAGGCGTCGATTCGAGAAAGCGCCTTGCAAGCTGCGGCGACGGCGCGCGGCGATGGGCCTGCCGGATTCACGTTCACCGAGAAGTCGATGAGGTCGGAGGCGCCCCCTTCGCAAGCGATGCCGAGCGATTGCCGGCTGCCCCCATGCGCACGGGCGCGCAGGATTCCCCCGGCAGCCCGGGACGCGGCGTGGTCTTCCCTCATACCATCGCCCCCACGACAAGCACGACCGCCGCGCGCGCGGCGCCGAAGACGACGAGCGCGCATACGGACGCGGCGAGCATGAGCCTTGTCGCCCGGGCGATGTCGCCCCACTCGATTTCGCGGGACACGTCGCCTATCGTCGGTTTCTCAACGAGCTTGCCGAAATACACCGCGGGTCCCGCCAGGCGCAGCCCGAGCGCGCCCGCGCACGCTGACTCGGTCTGCGCCGAGTTGGGGCTCGCATGGCGACGCCTGTCGCGGCGCCAGATGCGCGCCGCCCCGCGCGCGTCGAGCCCGACGATCGGGCACACGGCGATCATGAGCAGGGCCGATAAGCGCGAGGGAATCCAGTTCACCGCATCGTCGAGGCGCGCCGAGGCGCAGCCGAAGTCGATGTAGCGCTCATTTTTGTAGCCCACCATGCTGTCGAGCGTGTTCACCGCCTTGTACGCCATGCCCAAGGGCGCACCCCCGATCATAAGGTAGAAAAGCGGCGCGATGACGCCGTCGCTCGCGTTCTCCGCCACCGTTTCCACGGCGGCGCGCGCAACGCCCTGCTCGTCGAGAACAGACGTGTCGCGTCCCACGATGAGCCCGACGGCTTCGCGAGCCGCGACAAGGCCGCCCTTCGAGAACGCGCGGGCCACGGCCAGGCTCTGGCGGCGAAGCTCGCATGCCGCGAGAATCTGATAGCTTGCCCATGCCTCGGCCACGAAGCGCAAGCCGGAGTGAACCATGCCGCAAAGATGCAGGATTCCCCAGGTCAAAAGCCCACACGCAAGCGGAAGCGCCACGGCGAGCACAAGCCCTGCGGCGCGCGTGCCCGCGGACGTTTGCGGGAATGCGCCCCGCAGGCGGCCTTCGGCCCACGTGATCGCGCGCCCCATGGCGACGACGGGATGGGGAAGCCAGCGCGGGTCGCCGAAGGCAAGGTCGGCCGCTAACCCGGCGGCGACGGCAAGAATCGTCATCACCGGGCATCGCCCCCCGAAGCGGGCCGAACGTCGCGAAGGCAGCGCCCATCCCAGGTGGCGGCCCATGCACCACCCGGCTCGGTATGCACGTCGAAGTATCCCATTTTCGGGACAGCTAGCTCGGAGAGCAGCGCTTTCACGGTACCCGCGTGAACGACGAAGACGGCGCGCCCACTCCCCTGGGCGCGCTCCGATTCGCACGCCTCCCGAAACGCCGCGACGACGCGGCGGGTGAAATCGCTCTTGCCCTCGCCATGCGGGCAGCGCGTCTCACACCAGGAGTCTACCCAGGCGCGGTAACGCGCATCCTCTTTAAGTTCGGCGGCGCTTCGCCCCTCGAAGTCGCCGAAATCTATCTCGCGCAGACCGGGGCACGCCATAAGCTCCGCGTTCGGGAAGAGAATGCGTGCCGTCTGGTCGGAGCGGGCCATGCCGCTCGTGATAACACGGAACACGTCACGATCGCACGCGAGGTCGCGCAAAGCGCGCTCGCCCGCGCTCGACAGGGGCTCGTCGGTGCCCGCCCCGCTGTAGCGATGGTCTTCCGTGCCCGCCGTGGCACCATGGCGCACGAAGATGACTTCCAAAGGCGCGCCCGCGCCCAGCGTCCCTCGAGGCGCATCGGCAAGGTTTCCTTTGATGACCTGGGGAATCCCGCACGTCATGCGCACGACGACGTCGGCGCGCGCAGCGAGCGCGCATCCCAGGCGCCCCGCGCGCTCGCGCCATTGGGCGTCTTCCGCACGCATAGGGACGACCCCCGAGCCGACCAAGGTCAGAATCACTGCGTCGAAGCCAATCAGCCGCTCGAGCGCCCGGTCAGCGTCGAGCGTGCGTACGAGTTCCTCAGCACGGTACGCGACACGGCCGGCAAAAACCGCGGGCACGACGCCCTCCGCAAGCTGCGCCGCGTCGACGAAATCGTCCGCCGCGAACCCGAGCTTTTCGCGCACGAAGGTCCTCTTCCCCGAATGCGCGCCACCTACCACGAGCATCATAGGAGCATGCCCCCCGCCACCAGCATGGCAAGCATCGCGAGCTCGGCCCATTGCAGAAACCATCCGGCCAAATCCCCCGTCACCCCGCCGAAGCGGGACAGGGCAACATGGCGATACCACGCGAGCGCCAAAAGCCCCGCCACCGCCATAAGGGCGCCGACGGCCCGAGCGCACGCGACCATCCCTGCAGCCGAAGCCGCAGCGAAAGCGCAAAGCGGCACGACGATCGCCGCGCGCTTCTTCGAAGGCGAGAGTCCCGCGGCCATGCCGTCCGCCCGCGCGGCAGGCCAGCATTCAACGGCGAGCCCCGAAAGCGCGCGGGAGAACACGAGCGAGCACAGAAGCGCGAGGAACGCCCCCGCCGTAAGCGGCAGCGCGGTGAACAGGGAAAACTGCAGAATAAGGTACACGACAACACCGATGACCCCGAAGGCGCCCGCCCGCGGGTCGTGCATGATCTCGAGCTTTCGCTCGCGCGGGGCCCAACTTGCAAGCGCATCGGAGGTGTCGCAGAGCCCGTCTAGGTGGATGCCACCCGTCACCGCCACAGGCAGCGCCACGAGCACGGCCGCGACGATGGTCGCGGGCACGACAAGCAGGTTAGCCACGTACCCCCACGCCGTCATGAGGAAGCCTTCCGCAAGGCCCACCAGGGGAAACGCGGCAAGCGCATGGGTTGACCCGAAATCGGTCCAGGCCGATTTCGGGACGGGGATGCGCGAGAACGTTCCGAACGCCGCGCCGATTGCCTCTGCTATCTTCACCTTGTAGGTCCTTCGCCTTTCATCCACACGGGAATCCCGCATACCACTTCGACTGCGCGGTCGGCCATCGCCGTCACGCCCTCGTTCACGCGCGCGAGCGCGCGCCTCCACGCCTCGGTCCCCTCATCGTAGCGCATCCCATCGGCGAACACGTCGACGGTGACCACCACCGTATGCACAGCGGCCTGAGCGAGCCGTTCGATGCCTCCGAGCACCTCGCGCGCCGCAGCGTCGGGGTCACGTGGGGGCAAGCCGCCTTCCGGGAAGAGCTCGTTCGCAACCAGGTTGCCCACGTCCTCCAAAAGAAGCGTGCAGCCGCGCGGAAGCCCGGGCACTGCGGCGCCCACGTCACGCGTGCGCTCGAGGGTGGAAAACCCCTTGCCCTCGCGCAGCGCCCGATGGCGCGCGATGCGGCGGGCGCCCTCTTCCCCGAAGGGCTCCATCGTTGCCAGGTACACGCGGGGCCCGTCGTGCCCGAGGCACAGGGACTCGGCGTAGGCGCTCTTGCCGCTCGCGGCGGCGCCGATAACGAGCGTCACCGTCATTTCCAGGCCTCGAAATGCTCGTAAGCAGCCATGCCGGTCGCCGTGAACGTCTTCCCATCCCGGTACACGCGCAGCGCCGAATCCAGAAGGGGCAGATACGCCATGGCGCCCGCGCCCTCGCCCAAGTGCATGCCTGCGTCGAGGGGTGCCTTTATGCCGAGCTCGCGAAGGAGCTCCTGGCTTGCGGGTTCACTTGATGCGTGGGTGCCCACGAGGTAGCCCAAGGCGTTGGAGCACAGGCGCGCCGCGCACAGGGCCGCCGTGCAGGATACTACCCCGTCGAGGAGCGCCGGAGCCTTCGAGGCCGCGGCCCCCAGGTAGAAGCCGCACATCGCCGCGATGTCGAAGCCGCCCACCTTCGAGAGCACGTCGATCGGGTCGGCGGGATCGGGCGAGTTCGCGTCGATAGCGCGCTCGACCACGTCGCGCTTGCGCGCGAGTGAGGCGTCCGAGAGCCCCGCGCCGCGCCCGACGAGGCTCCGCGCGTCCGCCCGGAGGAGCACTGCGGCCACCGCCGCCGAGGTGGTCGTGTTGCCGATGCCCATCTCGCCCGCGACGAGAAGGCGCACGTCGGCGCGGGCAAGCCCGCACGCGACGGCGATTCCGACCTCGATTGCGCGCACGGCCCCATCGCGAGACATAGCGGCGCCGTGCGCGATGTTGTCGCTCCCCCGCCGCACGTTCGCGCGCACCATGCGCGCGTCTTCTATGCCCCGGGCCATACCCACGTCGACGGGCACGACCTCGGCACCCGCGAACGCCGCCATGCGGCAGGCACTCGTGGCCCCCTCGCACATGTTGCGCGCGACGGCTCGCGTCACGTCTTGCCCGCTTTGCGACACGCCTTCGGCAACGACCCCGTTGTCGGAGAAGAATACCGCGAGTGCACGGGGAAACTCGGCCACCTCGGCGCTCCCCTGAGCCGCGGCGATACACGCGACGGCGTCTTCAAAGTCGCCCAATCCCCGCAAGGGATGCGCGATGGAGTCCCACTCGGCGTACGCGGCGGCGCGGGCGCACTCGTCTGCGGGCGCGATCCGGGAGAGCGCGGCTTCGAGCACGGCGCCCGGCGCCGACGAGAACGCGCGCTCGACTTCCTCGCGGATGCAGGCCAACGCGGTTTCGGTTGCTTCAGCCATGCCGTCTCCTCTCTGCGAACGACGCTGCGGCAGACGCGAACGTGCGCGCAACGTCGGGGTTCGCAGGATAGTACACATGCGGGAAGCCCGCAACCAGGGACGGGGTGGTCGTCATGCACGGCCAGCCCTTGTCGCGCCGGGGCTTCTGCGCCCAGAAGTCGCCGCCCGGGCAGGTGGACTGCCAGTAGTGGAACTCGTGCGCGCGGATGCGTGTGCCGCGCGGCCCGTAGAGCCCGTCGCGTTGGGAAGTGAGCTCCACGTACCCGAAATGGGACAGCCTTCCCCCGTTCTCGCTTGCGCCTTCAAGGGCGCCCGCAACAGGCCAGCGCCGCCCCTCGCTATCGGCGATTTCACGCTGCAGGTACAGAAACCCACCGCATTCGGCGACCGTCGGCATGCCGGATTCCACCGCGCGCCGCACCGCCTCGCGCATAGGCGCGTTCTCGGAGAGCTGCCGCGCATGGAGCTCCGGGTAGCCGCCTCCCAGATAGAGGGCGCTTGTCCCCCGGGGCAACTCACTATCACACAAGGGGCTGAAAAAGGCCAGCTCGCAACCCAGGTCCTCGAGCGCGCGCAGGTTCTCCTCGTAGTAGAACGAGAACGCCTCGTCACGGGCGACGGCGACGATGGGCCGCGCTCCCGCGATCGGCTCCAACCGGTAAGGTTCCTCGCGGATATCGGGTGCCGTCGCCGCTGTTTCGAGCAAGCGGTCGACGTCGACGGTCTTTTCCACCAGCTCGGCCATCTTGTCGATGCGCGCGGAGAGCTGCTCGACCTCGTCGGCGGTCACAAGCCCCAGATGCCGGTTTTCGAGCGAGAACGCCTCGTCGGCGGGGATATTCCCCAAAACCGCGACGCCCGTGTGCTTCTCGATCGCAGGCGCCGCGTAGGCGCAGGCAGCGGCGCTCGTCTTGTTCAACACGACGCCGCGCACGTTCGCACAAGGCAGGAACTCGGCGATGCCGCGGATTACGGCGGCGAGCGATAAAGACGCCCCGCGCCCGTTCACCACTAAAACGACCGGCGTTTCCGTGTCGCGCGCAACCTGGTAGCTGCTCGCGTCGGCCACGCCGGGCGCCATGCCGTCGTAGAAGCCCATGACCCCCTCGAGCACCGCGACATCCGCACTCGCGGCGCCGCGTGCGAGCAGGGCGCGCAGCGTCGGGGCGTCGGTGAAGAAGCCGTCTAAGTTGCCCGAGCGCGCACCCACGACGCGACGATGAAAGAGCGGGTCAATGTAGTCGGGGCCGCATTTGAAGGCCGCGCATGCAAGGCCGCGGCGTGCGAGCGCGCGCAGGAGCGCGCACGTAACGACCGTCTTGCCGCTCCCGCTCGAGGGCGCAGCGACCATGAAGCGCGGGATGGTCGTGCTCACCGGGCGCCGCCTTCCCCACCTGCACCACGCGCGCTGACGAGGAACACGGGGTTTTGCGCCTTCATAAGATGGTGCGAGCCTACAGCCTCGGCGCGGGCGGCCGACACCTGGCACGCCTCGAACCCCTTAAAGCGCGAACCCGAGAGGAGCGCGCACGCCTCGGTGAGCGTCTCAACGGTGACGCATGGCACACACAGGCGAACCTGCGAGTTTTTCTCGAGCGCCGCCTCCACGATGGAGGGAAGCTCACCCGCGCTCCCGCCGACGAACACGGCGTCGGGGACGGGCAGTTTCGCGAGCGCTTCGGGGGCGACACCGGGGACCGCATGCACGTTGCCGCAGCCGAATGCATCCGCGTTCTCTCGGATGAGCCGCACGCCGGCCGCGTTGCGCTCGACCGCCCATACCGACCCCACTCGCGCGACGAGCGCCGCCTCGATCGACACGCTCCCCGTGCCGGCGCCGACGTCCCACACGGTGTCGGTCGCGGTAAGGCGCAGCTTCGCGAGCGCGACGGCGCGCACCTCCTGCTTGGTCATGGGAACGTCGCCGCGGATGAAGAGCTCGTCGGGAATGCCCGAGGAAGCGTACGGCCAGCGGGAGCTCGCGGCGCGGGATGCGCCCGCAGAGTCCGCCGCGGAAGAAGCCGCCGTGGGCGCAGACGCACCGGCAGGCGCCTCAGAGGCTACGCTAGAACCCGCGGGCGAGCCGGCGCCGCCTGCGAACTCGATAAGCATCACGTTCAAGTCGTCGAACGTCTGACCTGCAATTTCACTTGCGGTCGCGCAGGTGATGCGCTCCTCGGGGTACGACAGGCGCTCGGCCACCGTCACGCGCGCGTCCCCGAAGCCCGCATGCACAAGCTCACCCGAAAGCCGCGAGGGGTCTTCCCCGCCCGACGTGACGAGGAAGAGTTCACCTGCGCGCTCGGCCTCGGCCACGATGTCGCACGCCACGCCGTGAGCGCTCGCGAAGCGCCAATCCTGCCATGGACGCGCGAGGCGCGCGGCGAGATACGACGCTGAGCTTATGCCGGGAATGACGCGCACGTCCACCTGCGCGTCGCCGGAGAGCGCCTCCACCAGGCGGCGCGCGCCACTGAACAGCCCCACATCGCCCGTCATCACGACCACGGCGCGCTGCCACGACGCCGCATCGGTGAGCGCGGCGACGATGTCCGCCGTCTTCACGAGCTCGCATCTCACCACGTCGGGCGGCACGTCGATGCCGGCAAGCGCGCGATGAGCGCCGATGACCACATCGGCGATGTCGATCGCGTCGAGCGCCGCGCGCGAGAGCAAGTCGGGGTTTCCGGGCCCCGCCCCGATTATCGTTACCTTTCGCATGGAATCTCCCGATACCCGCGCGGCGTGACCATACGGCCGCCTACGCGCTTCGTGTCCGCGTTGCCGACGAACACGGTGGTGAACATGTCGGCGTCGAGCTCCCCCAGCTCGGAGAGCCTGCACATGCCCGACTGCTGCCCCTCGCGCCCGATGTTGCGTACCCAGCCGCAGAGCGTGTCGGGGGCCTTCCATTCGAGCATAATCTTCGCCGCGCGCGAGAGCCTGTCGGCGCGCTTTCTGCTGCGCGGGTTGTACAAACAGATGCAGAAGTCGGCGCTCGCCACGGCGGCGAGCCTGCGCTCGATGACCTCCCACGGCGTGAGCAGGTCGGAGAGCGACACGACCGCGAAGTCGTGGGCAAGCGGGGCGCCGAGCACCGCCGACCCGCTCTGAGCCGCGGTGGCCCCGGAGATAACTTCCACGTCTACATCGGGGTAGTCCTCCGCAAGCTCCAGCACGGGGCTCGCCATGCCGTAAACGCCCGCGTCACCGCTGCACACGAGCGCCACGGCTTCTCCGCTCTGCGCGCGCGAAAGCGCCAGACGGCACCGTTCGACCTCGTGCATCATCGGCGTCGCGAGATGCGCCGCGTCGGGCACGGCGGCAAGCGCGAGCTCCACGTATTTCGTGTACCCAACAACGATGTCGGCCGCCTCGAGCGCGCGCCGAGCCGCAATCGTCATGCCGTCGGGGCCGCCCGGGCCGATCCCCACCACGAAGAGCTTTCCCATCACCGCTCCTTAAACGAAAGTTCGATAGATACTTTGGAAAACGCGACGGTCACGCCGCCGTGAGCGAGCTTCGGGAAGATAAGTTTGCCCCCGCCCGCGAGCGCCGCGCGCTCGCACACATTGTCGACCCCCACCGTCGCGCGCACGAAATCAGATGGCGAAACGCTGCCTTCGACCTGCGACAACTCCTCTGCGGAATACGTCGCAAGCGGGATATTGCGCGCGCGACAGAAGGCGAGCAGACCCTCCTCGTGCGCCTTCACGTCGATCGTCGCCGCCTCGCGCACGGCCAAAGGCGAGATGCCCGCCTGCCCGCACGCGAGAAGAAACGCCTCCCCGATCGCTTCGGCGCACGCACCGCGACGGCACCCTATGCCCGCAACGATACAGGGCACGACAAGGCGAAGCGGCTCGGGCGCAGGCGCCTGCACCCGCATGCCCGCCGGCATCCCCGTCTCACCGGCGGGCACGACCTCGTCCGTTGTCTCCGCCGCGCGAACGAACGCGCCTGCATTCGCGCCAGCGAACGGCGACACGACGATATCGGCCCGAGCGCGGTCGGACGCAATGTCTACCCCCTCAGGCGGCTGTCCCGAAATCGGCATGTCGGAATAGAGTGCCACGCGCCCGCCCGAAAGCAGCCGCGCCGACACTCGCTTGATGGCCTCGGGATTCGAAACGGCGAGCCCCGCACAGCGCGCCCACGTATCCACCGCCCACACGCCGCGGACGTCGGTCGCCGTGGTGATGACGGGGATGGCCCCTACCGCGCGGGCCACAGTTTGCGCAAGCTCGTTCGCACCGCCCAAATGCCCCGACAAAAGCGGGACGGCAAAGCGCCCCGCCTCGTCAATCACCACAACCGCGGAATCGGTTGCCTTCGAAGCGACATGCGGCGCGATCGCCCGCACGGCGATGCCCGCCGCGCCCACGAACAGAAGCGCGTCCGACGCTTCCCACGCGAGCGCCGTCCATGCGCGCAGGTCGGCCTTCCCCTCGCCGAACCCGCGCGAAACGGAAACGTCCCAGCCAGGGTCGTCTTCACCTGTCTGTGCGCAATCGGAAAGCGCGTGTGCGGTGCGCACCGCCAACGCATACCCCCTCTCAGTGAACGCTATGCAGGAAACCCTCATCTAGCGCACCACCATCGTCGAGAAGTAGCTGCCCCGATCGGGCACATCGTCGAGCGAGCGGTACACGCGCTCGCCCGGAAGCCCACAGTCCTCTACAAGCTCGGCACCGTCGAAGGCACCCTCCTCGCAAAGGAAGCGCTTCGTGTCCGCAAGCGAGCGGCGCGCCTTCATGACCACCTTCGTCCCCGGCCAGCCGATTGCACGGCGCACCCCGTACAGAACGCCTTTACTCATACGTCGCCCCCAATTTCCCGATAACTGCATCGGCGCCCGACGTGCGGAAAAGCTCGCGGCGCTCGGCGTCGAACACGACCGCGGCGATGTCGCATGCGCCCGCCGCGCGGCGGCGCAACCTGTCCTCGATTGCCGCAGCGAGCGAGGCGCGCGCAGCGTCCCCCACGCCGGCGGCCTCGATTACCTCGAGCGCCGCCGTGGTCGTGACCGACGACAGGATCTCACGCACGGTCTTCGCGCCCGCGCCGGCCAAGGCCGCGTGGGCGGCCAGAATCTCCGCGCGGCAGTCGGCGGTACGCGAATGGGTGTCCATGATGCCGCCCGCGACCTTCACCAACTTGCCGATGTGTCCCACAAGAAGGACATTAGTAAATCCCTCGCGAACGCAGCAATCAATCGCATCGCCCACAAAGTTGGAGATAAAGACCACCGGCGCACCGTTTAGGTGGAAATGCCCCGAGATGAACTGCGCGCCGTAGTTGCCGGGCGTGAGCACGACTCCGCGCCGCCCCATAGCCGCATGCTGCCGGATCTCGAGCTCGATGCTGTCGCGCAAGGCAGCGAGGCTGCGCGGCTCGACGATGCCCGTCGTGCCCAGGATGGAGATGCCGTCCTTTATCCCCAGGTGCGGGTTGAAGGTCTTTTCGGCAAGGGCAACACCCTCGGGTACCGAAATCGTCACAGCAATATTTCCAGAAAAGCCGTGCGCGGCGCACACCTCGCGCACCGCCGAAGTGATCATCGCGCGCGGCGTCGCGTTGATGGCGGCCGCCCCCACCGGCTGCTCGAGCCCGGGCAACATCACGCGCCCCACGCCCACGCCGCCATCGACGGAAACTTCCGATTCGCGCGCGGGCACGCCCTTGCTGCCCGCAGCGCCCGCGCCCGAGCCCGCATGTTCCACGCGCGCGTACACGAGCACGCCGTCGGTCACATCGGCATCGTCGCCTGCGTCCTTTCGCACGGCGCACTGGGCGCACCCCTCGCCGATGCATGCGTCGACCACGTCCACCTCGACGGGCAGCCCGCCGGGGGTGACGATCGACACGCGGCCGACGGGCTTTCGCGACAAGAGCATCTCGCAGGCCGCCTTCGCCGCGAGCGCGGCGCAGCTCCCCGTGGTGTAGCCGCAGCGCAGGCGGGTCGTCCCGGTATATATGTAGTGCTCGAAGGCCACGCTAGCTGCTCGCCTTCCGATACCCCGTGGCAAACGAAGGGTCATAAAGCTTGCTGCGCTCGTAGGACTCCGCTTGCGCGCCGTCGTGCGCAAGTCCGCCGCGAGCTCCGAGCACGCGGCCCACCACCACGAGCGCCGTGCGGTCGATGCCCTCTCGCGCGCCCGCATCGGCGAGCGTGCCCACTGTGCATCGCACCACGCGCTCCTCAGGCCAGGTCGCCTTGTACACGAGCGCCGCCGGCTCATTGGAGCTGCGGCCCGCGGCCAAAAGCTCGGCGGAAAGCTCGGCGAGCATACCCGAGCTCAGGAAGATGACCATAGTCGAGCCGCTTTCCGCCATGGTGCGCATGCCCTCGCCCGCGGGCATGGGGGTGCGTCCGGAAAGCCGCGTGATCACGACCGACTGGCTGATTCCCGGCAGCGTGTATTCCTGGCGAAGCGCCGCCGCGGCACCGCAAAAGCTCGACACGCCGGGCACCACCTCGTAGTCCACGCCGCGCGCGTCGAGCGCGTCCATCTGCTCCTGGATGGCGCCGTACAGGCACGGGTCGCCCGTGTGCAGGCGCACCACTTCCTCGCCCCGTGCATCCGCCGCGCACATCACGTCGAGCACTTCCTCCAAGGTCATGTGCGCGCTGTCGTAGACGACGCAGGATTCCTTGCACTCGGCGAGCAGCTCGGGGTTCACAAGGCTCCCCGCCCAAACGACCACGTCGGCCGCGCGCAGAAGGCGCGCCCCGCGCAGCGTGATAAGGTCGGCGGCGCCCGAGCCTGCGCCAACGATATGAATCATCCGAGCCTTCCCTTCCCGTTTCTCATCGCAACCGTTTACGCCGCCATTCGCGCAGCGGACAAAACACGGCGCCTGCGGCGGCAATCGGCGCAAATACGCAGGCAGGAGGCGCAATGCCGCCCGCCCTGACTTTGACACGTTCACAAGTGCCCTCTATCATAGTAAAAGTTTCGGCAACGAGCATATGACAATCGGATAAAAGGAAATGACCGGCGCGGCGCCCGCACAGCCCGCGCTGGCTTGCGGAGGGAACCAGGTGGGAATCCTGGGCAAGGGACATTACTGTGTAGGACGCGCAGGCGAACCGTCTCGCGCCCCAAGCCAGACTGCTTCGCCTTTTCCTCACGGCATCGCCGTGGCGTTAGCTCCTTGTGAACCCCGAGGGGCGCGCTTTTCTTTCGCTTGTGCCGACAAGCAACTGTCGCCGGGGGACCGGCAAACCGAGGAAAGGAAAAACCATGTCCGACCAGATGTCACGCCGCGGCTTCATGGGCGCCGCAGCAACCGGAGCCTTCGCGCTCGCCGGAGTCGCGCTCGCGGGCTGCTCCAGCACCTCCGCGAGTTCCGAGAAATCGAGCGAAAAGGAGAAGGCCGTGAAGCCGGTCATCCTCGTCACGAGCTTCGGCACGAGCTACAACGACTCGCGCCACATCACCATCGGCGCCATCGAAGACGCTATCCGCGAGAAGTACTGGCAGGACTACGACATCCGCCGCGCCTTCACCGCGCAGATCATCATCGACAAGCTGAAGAAGCGCGACGGCATCACGATCGACAACATGACCGAGGCGCTCGACCGCTGCGTGGAAGACGGCGTGAAGGAAATTGTCGTGCAGCCGACGCATCTCATGGCTGGCCTGGAATACGCCGACGTGAAAGACGAGCTCGACAAGTACGCCGACAAGTTCGACAAGATCTCGCTCGGCGACCCGCTGCTCACCTCCGACGACGACTACAAGAAGGTGGCCGCAGCCATTAAGGAGAACATGGCGTCCTTCGACGACGGCAAGACGGCGCTGTGCCTCATGGGCCACGGCACCGAAGCCGATTCCAACGCCGACTATGCCAAGATGCAGGAAGTGTTTAAGAACGAGGGCTTGACGCAGTTCTTCGTCGGCACCGTCGAGGCTGAGCCGACCTGTGAGGATGTTATCGCCGCCGCGAGCGCCGCAGGGTACAAGAAGGCCGTGCTCGCGCCGTTCATGGTGGTCGCGGGCGACCACGCGAACAACGACATGGCAGACGAGACCGACCCCGACAGCTGGGCTGCAAAGTTCGTGGCCGCTGGCTTCGAAGTGACGTGCCTGCTCCAGGGTCTGGGACAGAACGCCGCGGTCGACGACATCTACGTCTCGCACGTGGACGACGCCATCGCCAAGCTGTAAACTCGCCGCGCACGGGGGCGCCGGTCGCGTCCCCGTGCAACGGGCATGCGCCTTCCCCGACCGACGGCGCATGCCCGTTGCATTCGCATCCCGCCCGCCCACCGCACGGCGCGGGCGGTCGAAGCGATTGAAAGGAACCCCCTCCATGTTGAAGAAAACCCTCGCCTTCGCCCTGTCGGCGGCGCTTTTCGCGTTCTCGCTCGCCGGCTGCGGCGGAAATTCAATCGACAGCGCAAAGGCAAGCGATGCCGATTCCCAGGAAAAGACCGAACAGGCGGCCGATGCGCCCGAGGGCGCAAGCGCTGCCCCCATCACCGCCGACAAGGTGGCCGACGGCACCTATCCGATCACCGTAGATTCCAGCTCGAACATGTTCAGGATTGTGGACGCCCAGCTCATCGTGGAAAACGGCTCCATGCACTGCGTGATGACACTTTCCGGCACGGGCTACGGCAAGCTCTTCATGGGCACGAGTGACGAGGCTGCCGCCGCGAGCGAGGCCGACTTCATCCCCTATGTGGAAAACGCGGAAGGCAAGTACACCTACGACGTGCCCGTTGAAGCGCTCGACGAGGACACCGCCTGCGCCGCGTGGAGTATTAGAAAAGAGCAGTGGTACGACCGCACGCTCGTGTTCGAATCCGCCGGCGTCGATCTGCGCGCCGACGCACTGAAGTAACGCCATGCGGTCGATTCTTCCCAAGGGGGAAAACAGAAAGCGCCACAGAATCGCGGCGCGCGCGATCGCCTGCGTTCTCGTCGCCCTGCTCGCGCTTCCCTTCGCGGGGTGCAGTGCGAGCCCGAACGCGACCGGTGCCACGACGGGCTCTCAGGAATACACTGTGAGCGTCTCGCTTTCCGGCGGGTCAGGGCGCGCAAGCATCGCCTCACCAACCACAATTGTGAAGGATGGCGACACCTACACCGCGACCATCACCTGGTCGAGTTCGAACTACGACAAGATGACCGTCGACGGCGTGGACTACGCGCCCATAAACGACGGCGGCAACTCCACGTTCGAGATACCCGTCACGCTCGACGAGGACATCGCCGTGTCGGCCGAGACCGTCGCCATGTCGACGCCGCACACCATCGACTACACGATCCACTTCGACTCATCCACCATGAAGGAGAAATCGGGCGACGAAGCAAGCGGCGGCTCCCCTGCGGGAACGGCTTCAAGCGCCGCGGCCGACTTCCACAACGCCGATTTGGGCTGCGGCTGGAAGCCGACGGGGACGCTTCAGCTTGAATACGCCGAACACTTCACTGTCGACGAGTTCGAAGGCGGCCTGCGGCTTATCTGCATTTCGAACGGGGAGCGCTTCCTCGTGGTGCCGCAAGATGCGAAGGTACCTGATGGGTTGAGCTCCGACATCGCGGTCATAAGGCGCCCCGCCGACAAGGTGTACCTCGTGTCGTCGGCGACGATGTGCCTGGTCGACGCGCTCGATGCGAACGACAATATCATCATGTCGGGCACGAAGGCCGACGATTGCTCGGTCGCGGGCTTCAAAAGCGCACTCGAAAGTGGGGCGATCGCCTACGGCGGCAAGTACAGCGAGCCCGACTACGAGCGAATATCGGCCTCGGGCTGCACGCTCGCCATCGAGAACACCATGATCAACCACACGCCCGATGTGAAGGAAAAGCTGCAGAAGCTCGGGCTCGTCGTGCTCACCGAACAGTCGTCGAGCGAGCCCGAAGCACTCGGGCGCGTCGAGTGGATTAAGCTTTTCGGCGTCCTGTTCGACAAGGAAGACGAGGCCGCGCACCTGTTCAACGAGCAGAAGACCCGCGTCGAGCAAACGTCGGGGCTCGCGTCGTCAGGTAAAACCGTGGCGTATTTCTACATTAACTCGAACGGGGCCGCCGTCACGCGGCGGGCGGGCGACTACGTGGCGCAGATGATCGAGCTTGCAGGCGGCAGCTACGCGCTCGATGACGCGCAGACGGCGTCGACGTCAGGTTCATCAGTAACGCTCGAAATGGAGCGCTTCTACGCGACGGCGAAGGATGCCGACATCATCATCTACAACGGCACCATCGACGAATCGGTTGCCACCTTGAACGACTTCGTAGGCAAAAACGCGCTATTGTCGCAGTTCAAAGCCGTGAAGAACGGCAACGCCTGGGTCACAAGCGCCGACATGTACCAGCAGATGACTTCTACCGCCGACATTATCGACGAGCTGCACGGGGCGTTCACCGGCGATGACGCGAGCGACTTCCATTATCTGAGAAAGCTCGGCTAGCGCCATGAGAAGCCGGCTTTCCATGGCATACGACGAATCGGGGCGCGCCGCGCGGTGTCGCGTCGTGACGGCGCTGCTCGCTGTTGCCCTCATCGTGCTCGTCGGGGCCAACCTGTGCATCGGGAGCGTGCTCGTGCCCGCAGACCACATCCCCGGCATCCTTTCGGGCGGCGCGGCCAATTCCATGGAAAGCCAAGTCATCTGGGAGATTCGCCTGCCGCGCGTGCTTTCAGCCGTGCTTCTCGGCGGGGCACTTTCGCTCTCCGGGTTCCTGCTGCAGACGTTTTTCAACAACCCCATCGCCGACCCGTTCATCTTGGGCGTCTCCTCGGGCGCAAAGTTCGTCGTCGCGCTTACGATGATTGTACTTCTGGGCGCGAACCAGGCCATGTCCTCCCCGGCCATGGTGGCCGCAGCGTTTCTGGGCTCGCTTATCACCATCAGCTTCGTGCTCCTCATCGCACGGCGCATAAGTTCCATGGCCATGCTCATCGTGGCAGGCGTCATGGTGGGATACATCTGCTCAGCGGCGACGAACTTCCTCATCGCCTTCGCCGACGACCAGTCCATCGTGAACCTGCACAACTGGTCTTTGGGTAGCTTCTCGGGTTCGAGCTGGGACGACGTCGCGGTCATCGCGGTCGTGGTGATCACCGTGAGCGCATGCGTATTCGCGATATCGAAGCCCCTTTCCGCCTTCCAGCTGGGAGAAGCCTACGCGAAAAGCGTCGGCGTGAACGTCGCACGCTTCCGCGTGGTGCTCGTCCTTCTAGCGAGCATGCTCTCCGCCTGCGTGACCGCTTTCGCTGGTCCGGTGTCGTTCGTAGGCATCGCAGTTCCGCATCTCGTGAAGTCGGCGCTGAAGTCGTCGAAGCCCATCCGCGTGATTCCTGCGTGCTTCTTGGGAGGCGCCATCTTCTGCGCGGGCTGCGATTTGATCGCGCGCACGCTGTTCTCTCCCGTCGAGCTTTCCATCAGCGCCGTCACCGCCATCTTCGGCGCGCCGGTGGTTATCGCGCTCATGTTGAAGAAACGAGTGAGGTAGATGGGGGAATTCATGCCGCGGCCCAAAACGCTCGGAGGGGGCATTCCATGCTTAGACAGTCCTGAGCTCGCGCGAAAGCGCCAGAAGGCACTTTCGGCTCGTGCGGGACTGCGCGCGGAACGCCTCCTCCGAGCGGAGTCGAACCTCGAAACCCCGGTCGAAACGCAGGCTGACGGAGCACCGCTTTTCCGCATAAGCGACCTGTCGGCGGGCTACGACAAGAAGGTCGTAGTCGAAGGCGTCGATCTGGAGGTTCGCGCGGGCGACGTCGTGGCGCTCATCGGGCCGAACGGCTCGGGCAAGTCGACCATCTTGAAAACCATCACACGCCATCTGGCACCGCTTGCCGGCGCGGTCGAGCTCGACGGGCGGGAGATTTCCCGATGGAAGACGGCGGAGTTCGCAAGGAACCTTGCCGTTATGCTGACAGATCGCCCCCGGACCGAGCTCCTCACCTGCCGCGATATCGTAGAGGCAGGAAGGCATCCCTACACCGGGCGAATGGGCACACTCTTGCCCGACGACCATAGTCGGGTCGACGAGGCCATGAAAACCGCACATGTGGAAGAGCTCGCCGAGCGCGACTTCATGCAGATAAGCGACGGGCAACGCCAGCGCGTCATGCTCGCACGCGCCATCGCGCAGGATCCGCGTGTGCTCGTGCTCGACGAGCCCACATCGTATCTCGATATCCGCTACCAGATCGACCTGCTGCGAATACTTCGCCACCTTGCGAAATCGCAGAATGTGGCTGTCATCATGTCCATCCACGAACTCGAGCTCGCGCAGAAAAGCGCCGACAAGGTGATTTGCGTGAAGGACGGTCGGGTCTTCCGCGCCGGCGCACCCGAGGACATATTCACGCGCGAGACGATTGGCGAGCTCTACGGCCTTCAACATGGCACCTTCAACGAGCGCTTCGGCAGCGTGGAAATTGGGCGCCCGCACGGCGATGCGCACACGTTCGTCATCGCCGGCGCGGGTACGGGGTCGGCTGTGTTTCGCCAGCTCATCCGGCAGGGCAAGGCGTTCTACGCGGGCGTTCTGCACGAAGGGGACATCGACTGTGAGCTCGCGCGCGACCTGGCGGCGGAATGCGTGGCCGAGCGCGCCTTCGAGCCTATCGGGGATAAAACCATAGCCCACGCCAAAGAGCTCCTCGTCCACTGTGCGCGCCTTATCGTGTGCCCCGCCGCCTTCGGCACCATAAACGCCCGCAACGCAGAGCTCGTCGAGTTCGCACGCTCGCATGGTATCGAGGTCATGCGAGCGTGCGAAGGCGCATCGGAGGATTCCCAATTGGAGTGGGAAGGATAAACTGGACTTTTTTAAGGATCCTCAGGCTACAGCTCCTACGCCGGCGAGGTCTCCAAGGCGCCGGAGAACCTCGTGAACAGGAATTTCCACGCCGACGAGCCCAACTAGGCCTAATCCAAGCGAGATTCCAGACTCGAAAGGCCGTTGAGCGTGAGGTCGTTGGCAACCTCCGAGACGCGCTCGATAGGAACCGAGCCATCAGACAATGCCCACGTGCGATAGATACCGATAATACCCGACAGCAAAAACGACAGATAATAGTCGAACATCTCGTCCTTGAGACCTTGAGGCAGCAGATCGCGCTCGGCAATCTCGTGCTCGAGCGGCGCACGAAGACGAGCCATAAAATCATCGAGCGGAATGTTCTCGATAAGTTGACGATTAAGCACCAAGTTGTTGCACAGTGCCTCGTTAACGGTTTTAAAGAAGGTCGCCGCCGCGCCAAGAGCGCGCTCGTTGGTGTCGCCGTCCATTGAAGCAAGCGTTTTCTCGACCGAGTCGACAATCATCTCCACCACATCGACGGCAATGGCATCGAGCAGGCCGTCAACCGTACCAAAGTGAACGTAAAAGGTCTTGCGGTCGACATTGGCCTCGCGCGCAATAGCACTCACCGTAATGTCTGCCAGCGGCTTTTCCATGAGCAGGCGCTCGAAAGCCGAAAGGATGGCATTACGGCTGCGAACGATGCGACGATCAAGACGCGGTTTGCTGGTTGCCATGGGCGTGTCCCTTCGATATGCGAGCATTCATCAACAGATGAGAGATAATCTACGTAAGAGGATTATCCCCCATACAGCACAAATATGCCTCGCATCATGAAGAACGCACGACTGCCCTACTGCGACTTAGGGTGCTTCTTCTTATTGAGTGCCGACGGAGATACGCGAATACCGTCTCCTGTCTGACGCACATAGGCCTTATGAGCCGGCTTTGCGGTCCCAGAAGCCTTCTGAGCGTGCTTCTTGGGATCAACGGTCAGCATTCGTGGGGTGCGGCTTAGTGGGCGCAGAGGGCGTCTGAGGCGTGCGGCCGAGCTTGCGCATCACGCGATCCCAGCGCGCATGGATGCTCTCGTTGTGGGCGCTCTTAAGTCCCAGCAGGGGCGCAGCCAAAATGGTAGGCGCAATAAACGTAATGAGACGCCACAGCAGATATCCGGCGGTCGAAGCCGAACCGAAGAAATGACCCAAGAACAATGCAAAGCCGCCCTCAGCGCCACCAGTTCCACCGGGCAAGGGAACCGCAGAGCTTAACAGCTGGACAAAGGCGCTCGCGGCCATGACCGAGAAAAAGTCGACCTCGTGGTGGCCAAAGGCAAGCATCAGGAAATACGGAACCAGATAGAAAAACGCGAGCTGCAGCATGGTGATAAACACGGTGAGCAGCATGGAAGAAAAATGTCCGGCCGAAAGCTTGAACTTCTCGGAGAAGGAGTAGATCTCGCCATCGACAAACGTGCGCCAACCCTCGATCTTAGTGGCCGAGACACCAATGCGCTCGAGCCAATTGATGATGCAATGGGCGACGCGCGTGACGGTCTTAGGCATGAGCGCGACGGCGAAGATGCCAAGCAAGATGCAGCAGTGTCCACCAAAGCTAAAGACGCACAGCAGCGTCATGTCGCCGTAGCGTTCGGCAAAAAACGGCATACGGGCGAGCAGCAGGATAGCGCCCCAGGCGACCAGGCCAAACTGGTACACGATAAAACGCGTGAATTGCGTGGCGCCGGCCTCGCCCACGTTTTGGCCCGCCTTGGTCAGGCGGTAGATCTGGGCGGGAGTCGAGCCCATCATCATGGGCGTCAGGTTGCCAAAGAAGATGCCACTCGCCTCGACCGAGATCAGGTCGCGGATGCCGACGGGCGAATTGGGATCGAGCCAGACGGCGATCGCATAGGCCACAATGCCAAAGAACAGGTACATGAACATGCAAAGACACGCGACAACGAGCCATGACGCCTGGACGCTCGACATAGCGGCCCAGAACTGCCCCATCTGCCCGGTTACCACCAGATAGACGATATAACCTACCAGCACGACGCCGATAAAGATGGCGCCGCGGCGTGCGCTCTTATTGTCATCTCCGCCCGAGGCCTCAACCTCGACCTGGGGCTTAGACGTATGCTGAGAGGACTCCGTCATGAGACTCCTTCTAACAGTCAAAATATCTTGGTTATTGTACCCGTAAGGGCCATAGGCAGAACGCAAAGCTCTGGTTCAAACGGGAATTGCAGACGGTTGTTTGAAAATAAAAAACCCGGCCTTCCATGGGAAGCCCGGGTATCAAATGCGTGGTAGCCCATACCAGATTCGAACTGGTGATCTCCGCCTTGAGAGGGCGGCGTCCTAAACCGCTAGACGAACGGGCCATAAGCCTCAGCAGAAAAGAAGTGGTAGCCCGTACCAGATTCGAACTGGTGATCTCCGCCTTGAGAGGGCGGCGTCCTAAACCGCTAGACGAACGGGCCACATGACATCTGCACTGCCGTGCTGCGAAGACATATATTACGGGACAAAAAACGCGAGCGCAAGAAGAAATTCCAAATTGCCCAAATTTTGTCGGGAGGTTATGGAACGCGCAGGTCAACCAAAGTAGATCATTTGGGACGAACCGAAGGATGTTTATCCCAGGTGCAGATGGGCCAGAAGGGCTTCGCGCTCGTTGGGGACGTTATCCTCGATCACAGCGTCGAGGGCGGCATTGAGAAGCTGCCCCAACTCCGGCCCCGGTTTGACGCCGGCGCGAATCAAATCGCCGCCGTTGATGGCAAGCATCTTGAGCGTATAGGGCTCCCCAGCCTCAAGAAGTCCGTGGGCGAGTGAGCGCATTTCCTCGATCGTCTCGACGTAATAGAAGCACGACGGCGCCTTACCCAGCGTATCGGCACGCTTAAGGTCCATAAGCTCGTCAATCAGACGCGGCGTGTCGACGCCCTCGCCCGAAAGCAAGCGCATCATATTGAGCAAACAGGAACGCTCGGGACGCAACGGCTTATCGTGATACCTGATAAGCAGACACACATCGCGAACCAAATCGTGCGAAAGCGCCAGACGATCCATAATGGCGCGCGCCTTCTTGGCGCCAAGCTCGGGATGACCGTAAAAGTGACCGCTGCCCGCATGGTCGACCGTAAAGCAATCGGGCTTGGAGACGTCATGCAAAAACGCTGCCCACATTAAACTCGACGAAGGCGCGACGCCGTCACACAGTGCCAGCTCCCCCGCCACCGTCAACACGCGAGCGATATGCTCGTAGACATTAAAGGCATGGTAGACGCTGCGCTGGTCAAACCCACGAGCCGGCGAAAGCTCGGGCACGGCGGCACAAATAAGCTCGGGGTAGCGCAGCATCGCGTCTCCCCCATGACCGGTCGAAAGAATGCCTTCGAGCTCAATGCCCACGCGCTCGCGTGCCACGGCATCGAGCAGCGGCGAGCACTCGGCAAGCGCCAGTTTAGTCTTAGGCTCGATCATAAAATCCAAACGACAGGCAAAACGTACCGCGCGTAGCATGCGAAGCGCATCCTCGTTAAAGCGACGCTTGGGATCTCCAACGGCACGGATCAGCTTGCGTTCAAGGTCGCCCTGGCCATCGTAGCGGTCGACAAGACCGCGCTGGGGGTGCCAAGCCATGGCGTTAACGGTAAAGTCACGACGCGCCAGATCGTCTTCAAGCGACGCCGCACGCTCCACACTCTGGGGATGGCGACCATCGGTATAAAAACCATCCAGGCGATACGACGTGACCTCAATGCGCTCATCGTCACAAATAGCAGTAATGCCGCCAAATTTAATCCCCGACTCAACCACCGCAATGCCGGCGACCTCGAGAGCCGCCTTGGACTCCTGCCACAGACCACTGCAGCACATGTCGACATCGTGGCTGGGGCGTCCCATCAGGGCGTCACGTACCCAACCGCCCACGAACCAGGCCTCAAGACCGGCTGCCTCAAGCGCACGTAGCACACGCAGGGAGGCGTCTGAGGGCTGCGTACCGTTGAGCGAAACATTGCACATACCTATGGCCTCCTACGCATGTAAGCGTTAATCGATGGTTCTCAAGAAGTCTAACAAGAAACGAGCATGTGCGCACATGCAATCACGCGGTCAATTCGAACGAACGGGACAGTAAGCGCCACATACGACCAGAACGCAAAAACCCGCCTTGGGAATCCAAAGCGGGTGTTCGGCAACGATGTATCGATGCGGCTAGCAGACCTGGCGAACCTCGATGTGCTTCTTATATTCGTCCACCTTGGCAAAATCGCCCAGACCGGGGCACTCCACCACGTTGGCGCCGGTAGCCATCGAGAGGCGCAGGGCGTCCTCGACGCGCTCGGGAGCGTCGTGCCACACGGACAGGAAGGCGGCCAGCGAGGAATCGCCGGCGCAGACGGTCGACAGCAGCTTGACCTCAAAGGTGCGGTTGGCAAACCAGATATGCTCGCCGTTGGAGAAGTACGCACCGGCGCCACCAAGGGTCAGCAGCACGTTCTTGGCGCCCTTGGCATGAAGCTCAGCCATTGCGCCCTTAACAGACTCATCGTCGCCACCGCTCACCTTAATGCCAAAGATGTCAAGCAGCTCGTCGTCATTGGGCTTGATCAGCAGTGGCTCCATGGCAATGAGGTCTGCCAGCTGATGGCTCGAGATGTCGAGGACGAACTCGGCCCCCTTGGCCTTGACACGGCGCAGGACCTCGGCCAAGAAGCCCTCGGAAGTGTTGGGGGGCAGCGAGCCACTGATGACCAGGCAGGTCATGTCATCGAGCGAATCGATAAGATCAAACATCTCCTGTTCGTTGGCAGCATTGATGGCGGCGCCTGCGTTGACCATGTTGTACTCGGTGTCGGGACCGGCGTTGAGGAATACGTTGACGCGCGTGATGCCGTCAGTCCACACAGGCTTGACAGGCACGCCCAGGGCCTCGGCGCCCTTGACGATAAACTCGCCCGAGAAACCGGCAAAAAAGCCCAGGATCGTGGTGTCGACACCGTAGTGATCGAGGGTGAACGAGACGTTGAGACCCTTGCCGTTGGGCGTATAGACCGCGTTGCGCGTACGGGTGACGGTGTTGGCGGAAAGACCGTCGCAGGCAATGTTGTAGTCAATGGCAGGATTTGCAGTGAGCGTGTAAATCATGTAAGTTCCTTTCACAAGGCAACGTGTTAATGAAAGTATATTCCACGCTTCGAGAAAAGGCTATAGCAACTCGGCAAACGGTGTAGAACGCGTGCGGGGCGGCAGCAAAGCGGCAAGGCGCGGCACAAATACAGGAGCGCTTGCACTGACGCTCATTTGCAATTAACAAAAATGGCGCCCCGGCCAAAATCGGGACGCCATAGAACCACGAATATGTCGTGTATCGCTTACTTGCGATCGAGCTTGCGGACAGCAACGCGCTTGCTGTACTCGTCAACGTGACCGAAGTCGCCAATGCCGACGGACTCGGCAACGTTGGCGCCGGTGGCCATAGCGAGCTTCATGGCCTCCTCGACGTTGTCGCGATCCCTGTACCACTTGTGCAGGAACGCAGCAAGGGTGCAGTCGCCGGCGCAGACGGAAGAAACCAGCTTGATGTTGAACTCACGCTTGGCGTACCAGATGTCCTCGCCGTTGGAGAAGTAAGCGTCGCCGCGGCTACCACGGGTGAGCAGCACGTTCTGAACGCCGGCGTCGTGAGCCATCTTCATGGCAACGCGGACCTCGTCGTCGGTGTCAACCGGCACGCCGAAGATGGCCTTCATCTCGTGATGGTTCGGCTTGATGAGCAGCGGCTTCTTGTGAGCGAGCTCCTTGAGCTTATCGGAGGACAGGTCCAGGACGACGTCGGCGCCACGGGCCTGAGCGTGCTCCATGACCTTAGCCAGGAAGTCAGGCGTAGCTTTGGGAGGCACGGAGCCGGAAACGATCAGGCACTCGAGATCGCCCGCGGTGTCCAGGATGTTGTAGAGCTCCTCCTGGTGCTGCGGCGTGATCGGAGCACCAGGGTTCAGGATGCCGTACTCGTGCTGGCCATCGTTGACGTAGGTGTTAATGCGCGTGATACCGTCGGTCCAGACCGGGCGGCAGAGGCAACCCAGGTTCATGACCTCCTCGACGATGAACTTGCCCGTGAAGCCGGCGAAGAAGCCGAGCGCGACGGTGTCGACGCCCATCTTCTTAAAGGCGAAGGACACGTCGAGGCCCTTGCCGTTAGCCGTGTAGCTGGCCGAGCCGGTGCGGACGTTCTCGTCGGGCTCGAGCGGAGAGCTCGAAACCGTCATGTCGACAGCCGGGTTAGCGGTTAGCGTGTAGAACATTTACAGTACCCCCTGTATATGTGAGGGCCGCGTGGCCGGCCCATTCCAACCACGCGGTTACCTCTGATACCAAATTAGCGAGCAGCGGACTCGAGCAGTGCCTTGACCTCGGCGGCGGTGTTGCAGGCGAGTGCCTTCTCGGCGAGCTCGTCGCACTCGGCCTTGGTCCACTGGCTGATGGTCTTGCGGGCGCGCAGGATCGACGGAGCGCTCATCGAGAACTCCTCCAGGCCCCAGCTGATCAGCAGCGGCTCGAGCAGCGGATCGGCAGCGGCCTCGCCGCACATACCGACCATGATGCCGGCCTTCACACCGCTCTCGATGATGTTCTTGAGCGAGCGGAGCACGGCGGGATAGTAAACCTGGTACAGGTTGGAGATGGTGTCGTTACCACGGTCGGCGCACATGGTGTAGCCGATCAGGTCGTTGGTGCCGATGGAGAAGAAGTCGGCAACCTCGGCAAGACGGTCTGCGAGCAGCGAAGCGGCGGGCGTCTCGACCATGATGCCGACCTCGATGTTCTCGTTGAACTTGCGACCCTCTTCGGTCAGCTCGGCCTTGCACTGCTCGACGAGCTCCTTGACAGCCAAGACCTCCTCGACGCAGGTGACGAGCGGGATCATGATCTTGACGTCACCGAAGGCGCTAGCGCGCAGCAGAGCGCGGAGCTGGACCTTGTACTGGTCGGGATTGGCCAGGCAGTAACGCACGGCGCGGAAGCCCATGAAGGGGTTGTCTTCCTTGACCATATGCAGATACGGAATCTCCTTGTCGCCACCCACATCGAGCGTGCGGATGATGACCGGAGCACCCTTGAGCGCGCTGGCGACCTTACGGTAGGCGTTGAACTGCTCCTCCTCGGAAGGAAGCTCAGCAGAGTCCATGAACAGGAACTCGGAGCGGAACAGACCGATGGCCTCGGCGTCGTGATCGAGCGCGTTGGGCACGTCATCGGGGTTACCGATGTTGCAGGCGATGATCTTCTTGATGCCATCGGCAGTCACGGACGGCTTGCCACGGAAGGCCTCGAGGGCTGCCTTCTCGGCAGCGAAGGCCTCGGCCTTGGCGGTGTAGGCGGCGAGCGTCTCCTCGTCGGGATCGGCCTCGACGATACCCTTGCCACCGTCGACGACAACGGTCATGCCGTTGCGCAGCGCGGTGCAGCTGTTGGAAACCGAAAGGACAGCCGGGATCTCAAGGGCGCGCGCGATGATCGCGGAGTGCGACGTGCGGCCACCGGTCTCGGTGACGATACCGGCAACGTGGGCCTTATCGATCGTGGCGGTCATGGACGGCGTGAGGTCGTGCACGACAACGACGGTGTTCTCGGGCAGGACGGAGAGGTCGACGACCTCCTTGCCCAGCAGCTCGGCCAGAATACCGGTACGGATGTCGGCGATGTCGGCCGCGCGCAGACGGAACATCTCGTCGTCCATGGACAGGAACATGTTCTCGAACATGGTCGAGGTGTCCATGAGCGCCTGCTCGGCACAGGTGCCACCGTCAATGGCGGCGTTGATGGCGTCGGTCATGCCCGGGTCCTGAGCCAGGACAATGTGTCCGCTCATGATCTCGGCCTCGGCCTCGCCCACCGTCTCCTTCATGTGGTCGGCCTGAGCCTGGGTCTTCTCGCAGAAGACCGAAAGAGCGGACTGATAGCGCTCCTTCTCTGCTGCCGAATCAGCAACCTCGTGCGGCTCAAACGTCAAGTCGGGATCGACGGCAACCATGACGGTGCCGATACCGATGCCCTCGGAAGCGTTGACTCCCTGATACATTCCCATTCCTCTCTCCGTGTCATGTGATAAAGCGTTTTGCCATATCCATGACAAAAGAGCGCAGCTACCTTATAACAGGTCACTGCGCCCCCAAATATGAACTTAGTTGTTCAACATGCGACCCGTTTGAGTTCTACTCGCCAAGACCGCTCTTGATGAGCTCGATGGCAGCAGCCAGAGCCTCGGCCTCGTCAGCGCCGTCGCACTTGACCTCGACCTCGGTGCCGCAAGGGATACCAGCAGCCATGAGGGCCATCGGGGACTTGCCGTTGACCTCCTTCTCGGGGGTGACGACCGTCACGTCGCAGGCGTACTTGCCCATGGTGGAGGCGAAGAGACCAGCCGGACGCATGTGAAGACCCTGAGGATTAACGAGGGTAGCCTTCTCAGAAACCATAATTGACTCCTTTTTTGTGTTTAACCCCTGTCGACCATGCGACAGGAGCCATATTCACGACGTTGTTTATATTAACTCACATCAAACTGTTTTTCATTGTGTTTCACACGAATTATTGGACGGATGTCGTTGCAGCACGCTCGCCTGCCGGGCGGGGCGGTTAAGTTTGCTGCTCTACAGTCCTGCGCAAGACGGAAAGCACATTAAGTGCTTTCCTTTGCGTGCGGAACTCGCGACAAACTTAACCGCCCCGCCCGACAGGCGAGCTGCGGAAACTTGGTCGGTCCAGAGCAATATCGTGCGAACGGAATTCTGGCTGATGACCTGTTCGTGACAAAGACTCGATAGACAGCCCCCTCTATGCCCTTTTGTAAGTTGCGGTGAAATAGGGACTGAATTTGGGGTTGAATCGTTTAAGCAGTCCCTATTTCACCGCAACTTATGAGAGGGATAGAAAAAGGCGGGGACTCCTGGTGGAGTCTCCGCCTTATATACAAGGGGCGATGTTATTCGCGAACTGCGGGATTAGACCAGGCGGGCGTTGATCGTCTTGGCGATCTCGGCGGCGTCGGTGGAACCCTTGACGGTGGCACGGAAGCCCTCGTCCATAAGCGCCTCGGCGACCTTGGACAAGATCTTGAGGTGCGTGGTGCCGGCCTGGGCACCGGGGATGAGCAGGGCGATAGCCACGTTGACGGGAGCGCCGTCCATGGTGTCCCAACCGGTCACGCCAGAGTCGTCCTTGACGACAATGACGGCGGCCTCGGTAATGGCATCGGACTTGGCATGCGGAATGGCGAAGCCCTCCATCATGCCCGTGGTGCCCTCGGCCTCGCGGGCCAGGAAGGCGTTCATCACGGCGTCGGCGTCGTCAGCGAGACCGGCCTTGACGGCCTGGTTGGAGACAAAGCTCAGGGCCTCGTCACGAGAAGCGAAGTTCTCGGCGACAAAAACGTTCTCGACCTTCACGAAGTCGGCAGCCTCGGCCTTGGGGGCCTCGACGGCAGCGGCCTTGGGAGCCTCGACAGGCTTAGCGGGAGCGGCCTTCTGGTTCTTCTCGAAGTCATACTTTTTGAAAGCGACGAACAGGATGCCACCGACCACGGCGCCGATGAGGATCGCGAGGACCCACTGCGGGCCGTTCTCGACAACGGGCAGGACCAGGAAGCCGCCGTGAGGCGCCGGATCGTGAACGTTGAAGAAAATGGTCAAGATGGAAGCGATGGAAGAGCCGAGCATCATGATGGGCATGACGGGCCAGATGTTCTTGGTCATGAACGGAATGGCGCCCTCGGTGATGTGGGTGCAACCAAGGATGAGGTTGACGATACCGGCGTCATGATCCTCCTGGCTGAAGTACTTCTTGCCGACGATGACGGCGAAGGTGGTGATCAGCGGCGGAACGATGCAAGCGGCGGAGACGGCAGCCATGAAGTTGGTGCCGAAGTTGTAGGTCTCGGTGCCGACGCCAGCTTCGAGAGCGGTACCGAGCAGGAAGGTGCCAGTAGCGTAAGCAGCCTTGTTGACCGGGCCGCCCATATCAAAGGCGCACATGCAGCCGATGGCCAGGCCAAGGATCACCGGACCGGAGTTACCGAGGCTCTGCAGGAAATCCATCATGCCCTGGTTAATGGCAGCCATGGGGCCGGAAATACCGAGCATGACCAGGCCGACGATGGCGGTAGAGCACAGCGGATACAGAAAGATTGCCTTCAGGCCATTAAGGCTCGCGGGAATTTTAGAGAAAACCTTCTCGAGCAGCAGGATGACATAGCCAGCGAGGAAGCCGCCGACGATGCCGCCCAGGAAGCCAAAGCCCACACCTGCGCCACCGGCGTCGATCATGCCGGTGGCGGCGTTAACAGGCAAGCCCTGGATGGCAATCATACCGGCGACGAAACCGGGGACGAGCGCCGGGCGCTTGCCGATGGACTCGGCGATGTAGGCGGAAAGCACGGGAACCATGAGGTTCATGGCAATGCCGCCGATGATCTTGAGCATAGCGGCGAAGCTGTTGTAGTCGGCAGCCGTCGAATCAAAGGACGTGATGCCCCACAGGAACGAAATGGCGGTCAGAACACCACCGGCAACGACGAAGACCAGCATGTGGCTGACGCCGTTCATGAGGTGCTTGTAGATGACGTGACCGATGGACTCCTTCTCCTCGACCTCGTCCTCGACATCGGCGGCAGCGGCAACCGTGTCGTCGCCCTTGGCGGCGAGCGCGCGGTCGATCAGCTTACCGGCAGCCTCGACAGACAGGGCCTTGGAAACACCAACGGAAACCATGGGCTTACCGGCGAAACGCTCAGCCTGGACATCCTTGTCGGCTGCGACGACGACGGCCTTGGCACCAGCGATCTCGCTCTTGGTGAGCTCGTTCTCGACACCGACCTGGCCATGGGTCTCGACCTTAATGGTCAGCCCGCGCTCGGCAGCAGCCTTCTCCAGCGCCTCCTTCGCCATGAAGGTGTGCGCGATGCCGGTCGGGCAACCGGTGGCGGCGATGATGTCAAACTTAGCCATGTGTCCCTCCTTCTTGAGTACTGCGCCCGCGGGCGCTCCCCTACACGCGCTTCGATGCGCGTTTTTCCACACTTGAAAGATACCAACCCACCGCTTATATGAGAAGTAATACAGCTCATTTCTCAGGTGAAAGGTTCTTTCATAACCGTAAACGGTCAATGAAAGTTTACCATCAACCATTGAAACGGCAAGGTGTATCTTGTAGTTGAAAATGCCCGTATACTACGACATAACAAAACAAGTCCGATTTTTATGCCAGCCAGGAGCAGTCCCATGTCCGATAGCAGCAAGAGCGCACTCTCCCTTATTAGCACACACAGGGGGTACAGCGAGTCCGAGCAGCGCATTGTCGACTATATCCTAGAGCACCAGTCCGAGGCACCGCGTCTGATAGCCGCCCAGCTCTCGCGCGCCGCCGCAACCTCCGAGGCAACCGTCTCGCGCTTCTGCCGCAAACTGGGTTTTGGCAGTTTTCGCAGTTTCCAGTTTTCACTAGCGCGCGATCTGGAGAGCCAGCGCAACGAAGGCCTCACCGACGAGGTCTCGCTCGACAATATGGAGCAGAGCCTCAAGAATATTCTCGCTGCCAAGGTAAGCGAACTCAATGCGACTATCGATGGTATTGACCACGACACACTGGCAGCCGTCGTGCACGCGTTTAAGAACGCAGGGGCTATCGAGTTTGCTGCCGTAGGCAACACCAACGCCGTCGCGCTCGACGCGACGTTTAAGTTTTCGCAGCTGGGCCTTCGCTGCATGGCAAGCACCATCAGCGAGACTTCGATTGGGTTTGCGCTTACGCTGCGCCCCGGCGACGTCATCGTTCTGATCTCGAACTCCGGCAAGTCGCGCCGACTGAATCGCATGGCAAAAGCGGCTCGCGACTGCGGCGCAACCGTAGTCGTCATCAGCAGCGACAGCAAATCCCCGCTCGCGCGCCTGGCAGACTACACCTTTAATACCGTCAACCACGAAGCACTACTGACAACGGGCGACTTCGCGTTCTCCAAGATGAGCGCCACGATGATCATCGAGGTCATCTACAACTTCCTGCTGCCCGAAATCGAAGACGCCCGCGAGCATATCAGCTACTACGAAGAGCTCATCCAGCCGGATAAGGTTGTGGAGTAAAATGCGTAGTGGGACAAAAATTTCAGTCTATTTTGTCCCACCAACACCGCTGATACGACCTAACCTCGAGCTTCTTCGAGCATCTGCTTTGCGTGCGCCAGGCTAGCCTCGGACTGATCGCCGCTCAACATGCGGGCGATCTCGGCGGTACGCGCTTCGCCGGTTACCTCGTCCAAATGCGTCTGGGGAACATCGCCTGGTTCCTTGCTGACAACATAATGCTTGTCGGCCATGACGGCGACCTGCGCCAAGTGGGTTACGACAATCACCTGATGCGTAGAGGCGAGATCTGCCAGCACGCCCGCGAGTGCACGCGCCGTGGAGCCACCGACACCGGCATCGACCTCGTCAAACACCAGCGTATCGACACCGTCCGCGTTACCGAGGACAACCTTGCTTGCAAGCATGACGCGGCTGAGCTCGCCGCCCGACGCAATGCGGCGCAGGGGACGTGGCGTCAAGCCGGCACCGCTGCGGTATAGCAGCTCGTAGCTCGAAGGACCAACGGGCGTCCACTCAGCACGGGGAAGATCGCGCGACTCCCAGACGAGCTCGGCACTACCCATCTCCAAGCGCGCCATCTGGCGGCCAACCTCGTGGCAGAAGCGCGGGGCCGCCGTATTGCGTGCGCGCTTAAGTGCCTTGGCAGCGGCAAACAACTCGCGCTCGGCGCTCCCGAGTGCCTCACGCGCCTTTTTGATCTGCTCATCGCCATCATCGACCAGGGACAGCAGCTCTTGCGAGCGATCGCGCATGGCAAAAACATCGTCCATGGTGGGACCCCACTGACGCAACAGGCCCTTGAGGTCGGAATATCGCTCACGCATGCGTGCGAGCTCGCGCGGGTCGAAGGCGACGCCATCGCGATAGGTACGAAGCTCGTTCGCGCAATCCTCAAGGGAGATACAGGCATCCGAAAGCGCATCGGCAATGTCGCCCAGTTTGCGATCGACGGTAGCCATTCGGGAAAGTTCTGCCACGGCGCTGTTCACGGCGTCGAGCGCTCCCCCTTCGGAGGCAAGCGATGCATGGGCATCGTTAGCTGTGGCAACCAGTACCTCGGCATGTTCGGAGCGCGGCAGCAGTTCCTCGAGTTCCTCATACTCGCCCGGTTTGGGGTCGACCTCGCCGATGCGCTCGAGCGCAAAGCGCGCTTCCTCGACGCGACTCCCCCGCGCACGTGAGGCCTCCTCGACGCGACGGACCTCCTTGGCAGCCGCGCGCGAGGCTTTAAAGCAAGCACGGTAGTGCTCGAGCGCCTCGAGCGCAGAGCGTCCCGCCCAGGCATCGACCATCGCAACGTGATGCGCCGGATCGAGCAAGCGCTGGTGCTCGTGCTGGCCGCACAGATCCATCATCACGCCGACGCGCTCCGAAAGCTCGCGCACACTGGCAATGCGACCGTCAATCTTCACGCGGCTGCGGCCCTCGGCAGAAAGGCTGCGCTGTACGGTGAACCCCTCCGTGTCGTGCGGTCCGTCGAAGAGTCGCGCCTCGACGCTCGCCAGTGCCTCGCCCTCGCGCACCGTCGACGAATCCGCACGCTCGCCCAAAATTAGCTTGAGGGCCGAGAGCAGCGCGGTCTTGCCGGCGCCAGTCTCGCCAGTCAGGACAGTCAGGCCGGCACTCGGCACCAGCGTCGCCTCGCGAATGAGTGCAATGTTATAAACCTGCAGCTCATCGATCATGACGGACTCCGTAGAATACGCGGCTCACCGAGTTATAGAAGCTCTCGGGGCCGTAATCCAGCAGCAACACATCTCCGGGCCCGCGGCGCACCGCCACGCTCTCAACGGTGCCATCGCAGGTAATAAACTGTCCATCGATAGCGATCGCCGGAACGCTCGGGCGATCATCGGACATAAAGATTTCGACGACATCACTCGGCGAGGTCAAAAAGGCACGAGCCTGAATGGTGTGCGGCGCAATGGGTACGCAGACCATGCCCGTATAGTCGGGGCTCACGATGGGGCCACCGGCACTGAGCGCGTAACCCGTAGAACCAGTCGCCGTGGACACGACCACGCCGTCGCCACGCAGACGGTCGATATGATGGCCGGACACCGTGATGTCGAACTCGACCATATCGGACAGCGGACCGCGGGTAAGCGCCATGTCGTTGAGGGCGAAGGTGCGCACGACATCCTTCGTACCGTCTTCGCGCACGGACACGATATCCGCGGCGATGGTGGCGCGACGGCTCACGTGCAGCTCACCGGACAGGGCGTCGCTCACGACCTGCAGGATGTCGCGCTCCTCGGGGCTCGCAGCAGTTAGAAAGCCCAGGTGACCATAGGAAAGACCGAGGATAGGAATCTCACGATGGTTGAGGATGCGGGCAGCGCGCAGCAACGTACCGTCGCCGCCGAGCGTAATGACCAGATCGGAGCCGTCAATATCAGGCGTGCTCTGAATCTTGGATCGCTGGTCGGCAGCCCATGCGACCTCATAGCCCTGGCGAGTCAGCCAAAGCTCGAGCATCAGGCCGCTCTCGACCGCCTCTTGCTTGTAGTAATTGGGAACCAGAAAGACCTTCATAGCGTTGCAGCTTTCTCGCTCATAACCGATACCTGGGATTGCAGCTCGTCTTGCGAGCGATCGCCGGGGTCAAATCTCGTGCCGTACAGGAAAAACTCAACGTTGCCCTTGGCACCATGAATGGGCGACACGCACACATCGACCGGGAACAGGCCCTTGGCAGCAAAGAGTTCAACCGCCGCCACGAGTGTATCGCGGCGCACGGCGGGATCGGTCACAATGCCGCCCTCGCCCACCAGCGCCGCCGGAGCCTCAAACTGCGGCTTTACGAGCGTGCAGAATGCACCCGTAGGCGCCAGGCACGCCAGTACCGCATCGATAATGTTCGCGATGCTGGTAAACGAGACATCACACACAGCCAGGTCGATAGTGCCGGCATAGCCAAGCTCAGGCAGCTGCGTCACGTTTGTGCGCTCATGCAGCGTCACGCGATCGTCCTGGCGCAACGACCAATCGAACTGGGCGCGACCCACGTCCACCGAGACAACGGTCGCAGCTCCGCGCTTGAGCAGACAATCGGTAAAGCCGCCGGTAGAGCAGCCCACATCCAGACAGGCAAGGCCCGTCGGATTGATGCCAAACGCATCAAGCGCGCCTTCGAGCTTAAGACCGCCGCGGCCAACATAGGGAATGCGCCCCTTCACATGCAGCGGCAGCCCCGGGATCACCTTAAGGCCCGGCGAAGTCAAGCGCTCACCGCCACTCGAGACCAAGCCGGCCATAAGAGTGCGAAGGGCATCCGCGCGATCGGCGCAGATGCCCTGTGAAATCAGTTCGTCATCAAGACGCACGCGTTTCATGAATGCCATCAACCATTCGTATCCGGAGATGCGGCCTAGCTATCCTGGGATTCGTTTGCCGCATCCTCATCGTATTCCTGCTCGAGCTTGTCGGCCTCACGCGGCGTCAACTCAAACTTGTCGACCATATCGACCGCGCGGGAGCCCAGCTCAATCGCTTCGTCAAACAAATCGAGCGAACGCTCCAAGGAGGTATCCTTGGAGCGAACGGTAGCGATGATCTGATCCAGACGGTCCGAAATCTCATCAAAGTTACGGACAGAACCCTCTGGCATGGCTACTCCTCGACGGAGTCGGCCTCGACGGCCTCAGCAGCGTCCGCATCCTCGGCCAACACACCAGCCTCAGCCTGGGCAACCGCAACCTTAGCGGCAGCCTCGGCAGCCTGTGCCTCCTCGCGAGCGCGATCCTCGGCCAGCAGCTCCTGGTATAGGTCCTCGCCCGGCAGCTCCTCGCTGCGAGCGATCTTGCCCAGCACGCCGTTGACGAACGACGCGGACCGGTCGGTGCCATAGGCCTTGGCAAGCTCGACGGCCTCGTTGATCACGATGGCGTCCGAGACCTCCTCGTCGGTGAGGAAACGCATCTCGTAAACGGCGATACGCAGCAGATTGCGGTCGGCACCGGGCATGCGCATAAGATCCCAGTTCTTGGCAACGGAGCGCAGAGCGCAGTCGATGCGGTCGATATGCTTGTAGGCACCGCGGCACAGCTCCAGCGCATAGGGGTCGAGGGGACCCTTCGAGATCAGGAAATCACCCTCGAGGACGCGCTCGAGCGGGCTGTCCGTGGCCTCGGCCTGGAACAGCAGCTGCAGCGCCTGACTGCGGGCAAGCGTACGCCCGCGATAAACCTTAAGGCTCAAAGGTTACTCCTTGGGGAAAACGAGGCCGTCGATGCAAACGTCAACACGCTCAACCTCAACGCCAACCTGGGCATCGATGGCAGCGACCACGGCAGCGCGAACGGCCTCGGCGAGTTTCTTGAACGGATAGCCAAAGAACACCACGACACGCACGGTGAGTGCGAGCTTGTCGCCAACGACCTCGGCCTCGACAGCCGGCTCGGAAGCCGGGGCCTTGGACGAGAGCATCATGGAGACAAGGTTGGTGGCAAGGTCCTTGACGCCAACGGAGGCGATGCCCTCGACATCCGACACGGCGCGCGAGACGATGGCGGTCAAAACATCGGGCGAAATGCCGATGCCGTCAATCTTGATTTCCTGGGGCATGAGTCCTCCTAGAAGAGTTGGTTGCTAGACGCGGGAGACGAACTTGCCGTCGCGGGTGTCAACCTTGATGACCTCGCCCTCGTTGAGGTACATGGGGACCTGGATGACAGCGCCGGTGTCGATCGTGGCCGGCTTGGTGGAACCCTGGACGGTATCGCCCTTAAAGCCCGGGTCGGTCTGGACGATGGTGGTCTCGATGAACATCGGCGGGGTCACGCCCATGAGCTCATCGTCGGCGAAGAGCAGCTGGCAGATGTCGTTCTCGCGCAGCCACTTGGAGTTCTCGCCCACCATGTCCTCGGGAACGGGAACCTGCTCATAGGACTCGTTGTCCATGAAGATGTAGTCGGTGCCATCGTTGTAGAGGTACTGGAACTCACGGGTGGTGAGCATGACGCTCTCGAACTTGGTGCCGGCGTTGCAGGTGTTCTCGACGACGCGGCCGCTCTTGATGTCGCGGGTCTTGTAGCGCACAAACGCGCCGCCCTTGCCCGGCTTGACATGCTGGAACTCGACGATGGTGTAGACCTTGTCCTTGATACGGAGACCGAGGCCGTTCTTGAAGTCGGCGGTAGAAATGGTAGGCATAGCGACCTTTCTTGTTATGGGCAGAACGCACAAGCGTCCAAATTACATACGACAGAAATTATACACTTGCAGACGGCGCCTGCGGCGAGCGCATAAAAAGAGAACGCGGGGCGTCCGAATCGATTCGGACGCCCCGCCCCAAAAATCTATCGAAATGGGCTAGCAATCGATGACGTGCAGGTCGTGCGGGGTCTTGGTGAAAGGCTCGTAGCCGTTCTCGGTGACCACGCCGTAATCCTCCAGGCGCACGCCGCCCACGCCGGGCAGGTACACGCCGGGCTCCATGGTGACAACCGAGCCGATCGCGATGGTGTTCTTGCTGCGGTTGAAGTTGGGCAGCTCGTGGATGTCGATACCGACGCCGTGGCCCAGGCCATGATTGTAGTAATCGCCATAGCCGGCATCGCCGATGATCTTCTTGGAAAGCTTGAAGATGTCGTTACCCTCAACGCCCGGATGGATGGCGGCGACGCACTCCTCGTGCGTGCGGCGCACGAGCGCGTACAGGTCGAGCTGCTCCTGCGTGGGCTCGCCCATCACGACGGTGCGCGTCATGTCGGAGCGGTAATCGCAGTAGCCCGCGCCGTAATCCATGAGAACGAAATCGCCCTTCTCGATCACGCGATCGCTCGGCACGGCATGCGGGTTGGCGGTGTTGGGACCGCTCGCCACGATGGAGCCGAAGGCAAGGCTGTCGGCGCCGTTGGCGAACATAAAGTTCTCGAGCTCGTTGCGAACCTGCTTCTCGGTCATACCGGGCTTAATAAAGCCGAGCATATGCTGGAAAGCGGCATCGGTGATCGACTGCGCATGGCGCATAAGCTCAATCTCCTCGGCATCCTTGATGGCGCGCATCTTGCGGATGTCGTCGTGCATCAGCGGTAGGATGCAGGCGACGGAACGGTCCTCCAGGCCGCGCTGAATACCCTGGTAGAAGTTAATCTGCATATCGTCCTCGACAGCACAGACACGGCACTTGTTAGCCGCAATCTTGCCGGCGACCCAGCCGGGGATGGTACCCTCGTCCATGTCGTAAACCCAGGGGCTGCCGGCGGGCGTGTTCTCCTCAAAGCTGTTGAGGTAGCGCGAGTCGGTATGGAACAGGCACTGGTCGGCCGTAATAAACGCCGCGTGCGGGAATTCAAAGGTGTAATCGAAAACGCCCTTCACGCCCGTAAGCCAACGAAGATTGGCCTCGTCGCGCACCACGATGGCGTCGTAGCCACGCTCGGCCATCAGGGCACGGACACGCTCGATACGACCGGCAGGACCGGCAGCAAACTCAGACATGCAGATTCCTTTCTTGTTGTCTCTATATAGACGGGACGGGTCTCAACCGAACGACGGAATCGCATGCGATCCGCAACCGATTGGAAACCCGCCCCTCAACATGATACGAAAGAGGATGGAAGTCAATAAATCTTAGAGAAGTTCTTTACGAGAAGCCAAGTAGGCGTGAGCATGGCGCTTAAGAACCTCGTCCTCAACGTTCGTTAGGCGAATGGCGCCGAGTGCCGCGGGCAGCGGCAACATGCTGCGGTTCGAGCGTGCAAACTGCTGCTTGCGGAACTCCTCGATATATGCGGCAGACTCCAGATCGAAGGCAAGTTCCTCGATACCAAAGTCCTCCAAGCAGTCATCGACCTCAAAGACGTAATCGATATCGAAATCGCAGGCATCATGTGCAAGGCGTGCCTCAAAGCGAATGCCCTCGGACAACAGCTGGTAGGCAGGGGCCTGCGAAGCGGCATCGCCCAAGCAGGCGCGCAGGGTACGCTCCCCCGTCTTGCCAAAATCGAGCGCATGGCGAGCGCTCGGGTTCGTGGCCATCAGTACGTCCTTGCGGGCAGTCTGAGACCATTGAACGGCATTGACGAGCGCGACCTCCTCGCCCGCGAGAATCTCGGGGACGGTCTCAGTAAACTGATTCCAACGGGACTTACTGCTCGAAAGCATGGTGCCAACAAGTACCACATAGCCGAGCTTGAGGTCCTCGGGGTCCGCCTCGCGAACAAGGTCGAGGTCACACACGACCAAGCCCGGTTCGGGACGGAACGCGATAGCGGGAAGCGCATTCGACGACGAGGCAATGAGCGGCTTCATGGTCGTCGCGACCGTGAGCATGGCGTCAAAGGTCGTCGGCAGCAGCGCGCACTCGGTTCGGCCACACCACTGGTTGGCGCACCAGCTAACAACCGAGCAGGTTGCGGCATCGCCAACGGCGACAACCAGATCGTCGCAGGTAATGCCGTTGGCAGACAAGGCGCCAAAGATAGCATCGGCATCGGCCAGCGTGGCACCAGCAGGCGAAACCTCAAGGGAGAACTGCGACACGGCAAAACCGGCGTCGACCAGCGCATGCTCGACGACCTCATCAAAACGTTCTGACGAGGCGGAGTTCCAAACCACCATCGCGCGCTTAGGCTTGCCCACAGCCGAGGCAAACATACGCGACAGCTCATCGAACGCGCCCAATCCGACACGGACATCGACGCTGCGGTTTTGGAAATTGATCAGTTGGCGGCGAATCATAGCAGTCCACGCTCCAAAAGCATCTCGGCACAAAGGTAGGAAACGTCCTCGAAGGACTTGTTGCGAATATCAAGGGTAATATCGGCGGCCTGGCGATACAGCGGACGGCGATGCTCAAACAAGCGCGCGGCATGCTCGGGCGAGCGGAAATCGGGGCGCGTGTCGGACCGACGAATCTGGCGAATCGAATCCTCAAAGTCGCCCTCGAGGTACACGCACGTACCCATTTCGTGCATCAGCTCAATATTCACCGGCGTCTCGACGATACCGCCCCCGCACGAAACCAACAGACTGCGCTCGCTTTGGAGCGAACGGAGCGCCGAGGTCTCGAGCTCGCGAAAACGATCCTCACCCTCGGTCTCAAAAATCTCGGTTACCGACTTGCCGCAACGGCGGACGACTAGGCGGTCGGTATCGATAAAACGCCGCTTGAACATAGTGCCGACGTTGCGCGCGAGCGTCGATTTGCCCGCGCCCAAAAAGCCGATAAAGAAGATATGGTCGCAGCCGTGTTTGGTGTGCTGGGACATGACGAGACCTATTCCTCGCAGGGAAGGTCGCGCAGGGCCCGGCGCTCAAAGATACGGAAGATCTGCGTATACCACAGGTCCTGCGTGGCCTGCGGCTTTACCAGGATGGTATCGACGCCGGCGAAGTTGCCGCTCCACACGTCCGTGTAGAGCTGATCACCGATCAGCACCGCCTCGTCGGCCGTGGCGCCGAGGCGCTTAAGACCCGCCTTGAGGGCAAACGGCGCCGGCTTCATGGCATGGCTGATGGCCTCGAGTCCCAGCTCGCGTGCTGATGCCATGACCTGGTCGCGATGCCAGTTGTTGGACACCATGCACAGCTTAAAGCCTTTGGCGCGGGCGGTATCGAGCCAAGCGGAAACCGCAGCGGGAACCTGCTCGGTGTCACGCGGCACCAGGGTGTTATCGCGATCGAGCAGAATGGCGCGTTTGCCGTCGGCCCAAAGGGTATCAAGGTCGATGCGATCGACCGAGGCAACGTAACGTTTGGGGCTAAAAATCCTCATGCTAATTCCAAGACTGTTGATGCTCTTCGTAGGTTTGCGAGAAGTACTCCTCGTCCTGCGTAATGTAGAAATACAGGTCATCGGAGTCGGTCGGCTCAAGCGTGGCCTTGAGTGCCTCGAGCGACGGAGAGCAGATGGGCGTGGATGGCAGACCCTCATGCTTATAGGTGTTATACGGACTATCGCTCTGCAGGTCGTCGGCGGTAACCTCGCCACCGGTGACATACATCATGGTCGCATCGCTGTTGAGATAGCGCAGACCATCGAGCTTGCCGGCAAGACGGTTGTAGAAGACCGAGGCCACGTGCGCGCGCTGGTCGGCGTTGAGGCCCTCGCGCTCAACGATAGAGGCCAAGTTGACGATGTCGTAGTCGGACATCTCCACACCGTAGCGTTCCTTGATCTTGGCTTCGCAGCTCGCAAAGTCAAGCGACTTGTACTCGGTCTTAAACTGATCGAGCATAGCGCGAATCACGTCATCGACCGTCGGCGAATCGCCCAACGAATAAGTCTTGGGGAACAAGAAACCCTCAAGCGAGTCGTTGGCGGCGCCCTTAAGGAAGCTATAGTCGTCCACGTAGTTGGAGGCCTTAGCCTGGTTGAGGAAGTCTTCCTTAGAGATGCCATCGTAGGCCTGGGCCACACGATCGGCGACTTGATCGACCGTCAGGCCCTCAGGGATTGTTAGCGCATTGGAGCCCGCGTTGGGACCTTCCATGAGCTGCTGAACAACCTTGGTCGCGTCCATGAGTGTGGTGAACAAATAGGTACCAGGCTTGAGCGACATATCGGCGTTGAGCTTTTTCACCGCCGCATAGTAATCCTTGGGATTCTCGACGATATGGTTCTCGGAGAGAATCGAGGCGATCGTATCGCCCGAAGCACCGTCGGGAATGGTTACCGTAACCTGCTGACCAGCCGTGACCTTCGTATCCTCACCGGCAAAGAAGCCCTTGACGGCCGGCACGACAAAGAAAACGATCGCGACAAGCGCAAGCACCGCCACCACAACGCCGATGATCATGGGAACCGGAGAGCTCTTCTTTTGAGCACCGCGACGAGTATGCGTGTTGTAGCTCGAGCGGGTCGCCGGAGCAACGCCATGCGAACCGCGGGCGTGATGAGAATGCGATTGGGGGGCCTGCGTTCGCTGGGTAGGTGCCTGCTGCTTAAAGCGGGTACCGCCTGCAGGCTGGGCCGTACGAGCAGTGGGCTGCTGAGCCGCGTGAGAAGCCGGATGCTGAACCGAACGAGCAGAAGGCTGCTGACCCGTCCGTTGAACAGGTTGGGCCGAACGAGAGAAGGACTGCACCGGGCGCGCGGCAGGCTGAGCTGCGCGCTGCGTCGGCTGTGCCGGACGCTGGCCAGGCTGGGCAGGGCGCGACGCCGGCTGACGTGTACGATTCGGCTGGCGCGGATCGGAAGCACTAGGCATGCGAAACCTCCTCGTTTTTACGATCGAGCCACGTCTGCAAAAAAAGGCTGGCGGCAATCATGTCGATCTTGCCCCTCATCTGCTTTTCGTTGAGGCCCTGCTCGCGCAGGATACGCTTGGCCTCTTGCGAGGACAGACGCTCGTCCTCAAACTCCAGCGGAAGATCGAGCTCGTCGGCAATCTTTTGCGCCACGGCGGCAACGCGCTCGGCTTGGGGGCCGGGCTCACCGCCCATGGTCAGGGGACGTCCGCTTACCAGGATGTCGGGCTCATAGTCTTCGACCAGGTAGCGGAACGTCTTGGCCATACCGGTGACCTCGGCGGCCGGGAGCACCTTGACGGGCATCGCCATCTTGCCATCACGGCTCGAGACGGCGATGCCAATCCTGGTCTCCCCTATGTCCAGCGCAAGCGCGACCACAGTGACTTCTTAGATTCTTAGGCGCCGAGCGCGGTCTTGGCGGCCGCGAGGGCATCGGCGATGCCGGCAGCATTCTTGCCACCGGCCTGGGCCATGTTGGGACGGCCACCACCGCGACCGTCGACCAGACCCGCGATCTGCTTGATCACATTACCGGCGTGGAACCCGGCCTTCACGGCGTCATCGGAGCCGGCAGCGAGCAGGGCCGGAGTGCCCTTCTCAGTCACGCTGGCGACGACACAAGCGACAGGGCCGGCGACCTTCTGGTGCACGGTATCCCATACGTTGCGCAGGTCGGCAGCCTCAAGGCCCTGGAGCTCAGCAACGACGAGCTTGTAGCCACCGAGCTCGACAGCACCCTCGATGGAGCTGGAAATGGCGTCGGAGGAACCACCGGTCAGAGCCTTTTTGAGCTTGTTGGACGTCTCGCGCAGCTCGACCTGCAGGTTCTCCACACGGGCGGGAACCTCGTCGACGCGGCACTTGAGCGCAGCAGCGGCGGCGTCAACGAGTGCCAGGCGGTCGGCCATATAGTCGAGAGCACCCTTAGAGGTCACGGCCTCGATACGGCGGACGTTCGAGCCCGTAGAGGACTCGGAAATAATCTTGAACAGGCCGATCTCGGCGGTGTTGGCAGCGTGCGTGCCACCGCAGAGCTCGCGAGAGAACGGCTGGTCCTCGGCGCCCACGGAGACGACGCGGACGACATCGCCGTACTTCTCTCCAAACGAAGCAACAGCGCCGGCAGCCTTAGCCTCGTCGATGCCCATAACACGGGTCACGACCGGCTTGGAGGCGAAGATCTGCTGGTTGACCAAGTCCTCGACAGCCTTGAGCTGCTCGGAGGAAAGGGCCTCGAAGTGCGTAAAGTCAAAGCGCAGGTGCTCGGGCGTCACCAGCGAGCCGGCCTGGGAGACGTGCTCGCCCAGGACCTGCTTAAGGGCAGCGTCGAGCAGGTGCGTGGCGGTGTGGTTGCGGCGCAGGAAGCCACGGCGCTCGGCGTCGAGAGCGGCGGTCACAGCGGCACCGACAGTCAGCGTGCCATCGGCAACGTGCGCGACGTGGGCATACAGGCCGTTGTGGTTCTTGGTGTCGGCAACGGTCAGAACAACGCCCTCGGCGGAAAGCTTGCCGGCATCGCCCTGCTGACCACCCATCTCGGCATAGAACGGGGTGCGGTCGAGCACGACCTCGACATCCTCGCCCGCGGCTGCGGACTCGACGGACTCGCCGTTGCGCACGATGGCGACAACCTTGGCGCCCTCGATCACATCGTTGTCATAGCCGTCGAACTCGGTCGCTGCGACCTTGTCGGAAAGCTCGACCCACACGTCGTTGAAGCTACCCCAGGCGTCGCCCTTGGCGTTAGCGCGGGCGCGGGCCTTCTGGTCCTCCATGCAGGCAGTGAAGCCGTCCATGTCGACGTCGTGGCCAGCGGTGCCGGCGATCTCGACGGTCAGATCGATGGGGAAACCAAAGGTGTCGTGCAGCTTAAAGGCGACATCGCCCGGAAGCACAGCGCCCTCGGCAAGCGCTGCCAGGGCCTCGTCCAGGTACACGCGGCCGTTGTCGAGCGTCGTGGAGAAGCGCTCCTCCTCGGAGGCAACGATACCCTTGACGAGCGCGACGTTCTTGAGCAACTCGGGATAGGCCTCGCCCATTTGAGCGTTGACCTCGTCGATGAACTTGGTCAGGAAGGCGCCCTCGATGCCCAGCAGGCGACCGTGGAACACGGCACGGCGGAGCAGACGGCGAAGGACGTACTCGCGACCCTCGTTGCCGGGAAGGATGCCGTCCGAGATCATAAAGTCGACAGCACGGGAGTGGTCGGCGATGATGCGCAGGGAGCGGCTGGCGCCGGAGTAGTCATCGGCGTCATAGGTCTTGCCGCTAATCTCCTCACCGAGTTTGATGAGGTGCTGCATCAGATCGCCGTCGTAATTGGCGGTCTTGTGCTGCATGATGGCAGCCATGCGCTCCAGGCCCATGCCCGTATCGAGGTTGCGGTGCGGCAGCTCCGGCATGGAGCCGTCCTCCTGGCGGTCGTACTGGGTAAACACGAGGTTCCAGAACTCAAGGAAGCGGTCGCAGTCGCAGCCGGGCTTGCAGTCGGGGCTGCCGCAACCGACCTCCTCGCCCATGTCAAAGTAGATCTCGGAGCACGGACCGCAGGGGCCGGTGGGGCCAGCGGCCCAGAAGTTGTCGTCCTCGCCCAAGCGGGAGATGTGGTCCTCGGCAACGCCCAGGGAGCGCCACACGTCATGGGTCTCATCGTCCTCGGTAAAGACGGTAAAGTACAGGCGGTCGAGCGGCAGCTTGAACTCCTTGGTGATGAGCTCAAAGGCCCAGGCGCAAGCCTGCTCCTTGGAGACGCCGCCAAAAGAGAAATCGCCGAGCATCTCGAAGAACGACAGGTGACGGCCGTCCTCGCCGATGCAGTCGATGTCGTTGGTGCGGACGCACTTCTGGCAGGAGATCGCGCCAATCTCCTTCATGGTCTTCTTGCCCTGGTAGTACTCCTTAAACTGGTTCATGCCGGCGTTGGCAAGCAGCAGTGAAGGATCGTCGGGGACGAGGGACGAAGAAGGATAGAGCTTAAGACCGCGCTCCTCAAAGAAGTTGAGGAACTTGGAGCGGATCTCGGCCGTAGTCATTGACGGGTAGTCAGCACTCATAGAGGGAATCTCCTCGGTTTCACATCGAAACAGTTCAAACGTAACGATATTACCATCCCGCCGCGCAAGTGCAAAAAAGAGGGTCGCCAAACAGCGACCCTCCAGCGAAAGTGCACGTTATTTAGTACTGCGCGATCCTTTGAAAAAGGACTGCTGTATAATTGCATATAAGATTCACCCGGAAGGAGCGATCGATGAAAAGCAAACGATTTGTCCTGAATGCACTTCTGGTTGTAGCACTTTTAGCGCTCTTGGCCTTCTCATGCTGGTACGCAAACCAACCATCATTTGGATACGTATTGTATACAGTAATGTCCGGCGATAAGGCTTATTACACTCTACGCGCAATTGACGTTCTCTTTTTCTATGTAGCCGGCCCCTTATCAATCGCTTTGGTCGCGTTTCTTGTCATTTACAACTTCAAGAAACGTTAATAGAACCTATTTAGAATCCGAATCGTCCATGGAGCCGTCGATGCCGGTTTTGGTGTCGTCGTTCATATTGAAATCGTCGTCTTTGGCGAAGGGATTCTTGAAAAAGCCCGTAGCATCGGGCTGAAGGCCCGAGAGCTTCATCCAGGGATTATCGAGCTCGGGTTTGGGCATGGCCTGGGCCTCGGGCGCAGTCTCGTTACCGATGAGCTCGGACTCATAGATGAAGGTGTCGTCGCCGAGCGCGTCGTAGGCGGCGACCGGGTTGCCATCGGCATCGCGGTACGGCGTGCCCTTAAACACGGCTCCGTCATAGGCCACAAGCTGACGGCCGGTCTCATTCTCGAAGTAGTACACGAAGATGCCCTTGAGGGCCGCACAAAGCGGGATGGCAATAAACATGCCGATGGGCCCCATGAGTGCCGAACCAATAACGAGAGCCGTAAGGCTCATAATGGGATGCACCTGCACTGAGCTCTGCATGACCTTAGGCGAAATCACATTGTCGGTGACGTTTTGCGCGACCATCGTCACGATGAGCGTCCATAACGCCAACATGGGGCTGAACATAAAGCCGAGTACCGTGGCGATTGCCGCGCTCACCCAGGGACCGACGACCGGAACCAAGTGCATGATGCCAGTGAAGATAGCCATGAGCGCCGCATACGGATGGCCGATAATCAGGAAGCCGATAAAGGCGAGGAAACCACCGCAGATGGACGTCACGACCATACCGCGCATGTAGCCGCCGACAGAGCGAGAAAGGATGGCGACCATAAAGCGGTACGAGGTCTCCTTCTCCTGACCGATGATGGTGCAAATCTCGTGATGCATGCGAGGGTAGTCGCAGGCCATCCAGTAGGCAAGCACCAGACCAAGGAAGATCACGAACAACTGCGAGGCCGTATTGGTGATGAGCGGGAACACACCGCGGCCAAGCTCGGCAGCAATCTGAGACACATACTTCGATGCCACGGTAACCAGCGACGAAAGATTATCGTCCAAATACTCCTTGAGCGGCGTGTTATTGAGCGTCTTGGCATGCGAGATCATCTCGTTGAGATCGCCACCCGCAACACGAAGCTGCTCGGGCAGGCGGCTCAGGACTTCCATGATCTGACCAAAGAGAATCGGCGACAAGATGCAAACGACACCGACGAGCACGGCAACAACAACAATAAGCGCGATAAGCGAACCGATGCCGCGATTCACGCCATGGTGCTCGAGCCAGTTGGTGATCGGGGACATCACAAAGGCAATGATGGAACCAACAGCGAGAAACTCGATAACCGGCGCCAGGATGCCCATAAGGTTAAAGATGACAGCGGCGATGACAATGCAGCCGACAACAGCCCAAATGCGCAGCGTCAGAATGCGGGTGTCGCGCAGCACGCGATCGGTTTGTTGGGGGTGCTCACTCATGAACGAATCATCACTCCGTCGGGGTCGATCTTGTCCTGAATCTTCTTAAGCGTGCGGCGCAGCAGACGCGAAACCTGCACCTGAGAAATACCCAGCTTCTTGGCGATCTCGATCTGGGTCATGCCCTTCAGAAAGCGCAGCTCGATCACCTCGCGCTCGCGCGGCGAGAAATCACGGATGGCTTCCTCGATCACTAGGCGGTCATCAGTAAAGTCGAGCTCGTTGTCGTCGTCGGCGTAACGGTCGAGAATCGAAGGGGCATCGTCGGAATCGGACGCACCAGGAGCCTCGATGGGCACCGAGGTATAGGCCGAAGACGATTCCATAGCCTCGAGGACCTCATCGACAGTCACATCTAGATACTCAGCGATCTCCTCAACCTTGGGCGAACGCTGCAGCTCGTTGGTAAGTTTGTCAGTAGCCTGGTTGACCTTGGCCGAGAGCTCCTGCAGACGACGCGGTACGCGCACACTCCAGCCCTTGTCGCGAAAATGCCGTTTGATCTCGCCCAGGATAGTGGGTGTCGCAAACGTCGTGAACTCGAGTCCGCGCTCGGGATCAAAACGGTCGATAGCCTTGAGCAAGCCCAGATAGCCGACCTGCATGAGGTCGTCGAGCGGCTCGCCGCGATTCTTAAATTTGTTGGCAAGAAACCTTACCAGGTTCATATGGGACATGACGAGCTGCTCACGGGCGTCCGGATCACCGGTCTCCTTGTAACGACGAAACAGCTCGCGGGTTTTCTCCTTGTCCCAAGCGGTCTTGCCGCTCCGGGAACGTTCGGTCATATTAGATATCCGCCTTGAGGTCGAGGGAAAGCGTCAGGGGCGCCGTAGTCTTTTCGTAGGAGTCGCACACGCTCGCGAGGATGAGCTCGGCATACACCGCAGCCTGGTCGTCTTCATCGACCGTAGCCTGGTCGCCAAAGGTAATAGTCATGCCAACGTGGGTCTCATCGACATCGAATTTGATGGTAATGTCATCGCAGTCGACCGCGGTGCAACCAAAGATGAAAGCCTCCTCAGCAGCCATGCGGATGTCCTCGATGCGATCGACAGACATAGAGCACAGGGCACCAACGTTGGCTGCCGTCATGCGCACAAGGCGAGCGAGACGCGGGTCACCGGCAACGGTCAGCGTGATAGGGCAGGTTGCTTCGCTACTCATCGCAGGACTCCTCAGAGGTCTCGGCGGGCGTATAGGTGTAATACTGAGCCGGCTTGGATACAGACTTCTGACCATCATCGTCGCCCGCGGCGGCCTCGTCCTCGCCAATTAGGACGCGCTCGGTAGGCTGCTCGGCCTCCGCAGCGGCAGCGGCGAGCTTGCGATCGGCGTCGGCTGCAGGAGCCTTCACCTTATTGAAGAGCTTCTGCACAGCACCGGCGGCAGAGTCGGTCACGCTCGACACAGCATTGCTGGCCTCGGCCATGCTGCCCGTAACCTCGGAAATGTCGCGAACCACGGCTTCGACCTCTACGAGATTGGAGGTAAGGGCATCAACTGCCGTCTTGCTCGACTTAAGCAGCGGCTCCATCTGGGCAAGCGCCGGCGTAAGCTCATCGACAGCGCCATCGAGCTTTGCCACCACAGGCTGAGCCTCGGCGATGGTGTTGTTGAGGTCGTTCACGGTCTTATCGAGCGAGTCGACAACATTGCGGGTCTTGCGCAGGGTAAGCGCGAGCTCAGCGATGGCCCACACGCCGGCAACGGCGAGCAGCAGCAGGGCGATTTGAATGGGACTCATACAAGCCTCCCGGAAGAATCGAAATACAGACGCTTTTCATGGTACCCCAAAGGGGACCGAACATGCCAAGAGCAGCAACGTGGGACAAAATTATCAGCAGCTACCTCGGTGCATTCCCGCTGCGGTCTCGTTCGCTTTGCTCTACGCGCCACTCTTCCCAGCCGCGCCCGGCAGGCTGCCAAAATGCACCGCGTTCCAAGCCTTCGGGCAAATAGCGCTGATCGACCCAGCCTTCGGGATAATCATGTGGATACTTATACACACCGTATTCATCGCTGCCCGGGCGATGGCGATCGCGCAGATAACTCGGCACCTCGCGAAGCCCACTAGAATGGATATCGGCCAGCGCCGCATCGATCGAAGCCTCACACGCGTTGGATTTTGGCGCCAAGCACACATAGAGTGCAGCCTGAGCCAGGTTAATGCGGCACTCGGGATAGCCAATGACCTCGGCAGACTTAAACGCGGCATGCGCCACCAAAAGCGCCTGCGGGTCGGCGTTGCCAACATCCTCAGAAGCGTGAATCATAATGCGGCGAGCGATAAACTTAGGATCCTCCCCAGCATCGATCATGCGCGCGAGCCAATAGATCGTGGCATCGGGGTCACTACCGCGCATGGACTTGATGAACGCACTGATGATGTCGTAGTGCATGTCGCCGTTTTTGTCATACGTAAAGCCGCGACGCGGGTTGGCAATCTTCACGTCATCCACGGTGATGGGATAGCGCTCCCCCGCCGCAGGCGCTGGCGTTCCCTCGGTATCGGGACGCGTGACGGCAATCTCGCTCGCAAGCTCGAGCGTCGTGAGCGCCGAGCGAGCGTCACCCGCTGCCAGCGTGCAAATGGTCTTGACCGTATCCTCATCGGCCGAGAACTTTCCGTTCAAGCCCTGTGGTGCCTCGAGCGCACGCTCAATAAGCGTGGCGATATCCTCATCCTTCAGATGTTCAAGCTCCACCACGCGCCCGCGCGACAACAGTGCCGAGTTGACCTCAAAGTACGGGTTCTCTGTCGTAGCGCCAATCATAATGACGGTACGGTTCTCAACTGCATGCAGCAGGGCATCCTGCTGCGACTTAGAGAAGCGGTGAATCTCATCGATGAATAGAATGGTGCGGCGGTCGTACGTATTCAGGCGCGTCTTGGCCTCATCAATCACACGACGCAGGTCCTTCACGGTACCCGTGACGGCGCTGACCTCAACAAACTCGCTCTTGGTATGGTTGGCGATAATGTGGGCCAGCGTCGTCTTGCCCGTACCGGCAGGCCCGTACAGAATCACGCTCGAAAGCACGTCGTGCTCGATCGCGGCACGCAGCCATGAACCCTTACCGACGGCCTTTTGCTGGCCCACGTACTCGTCGAGCGAATTGGGGCGCATGCGCACCGCAAGCGGCGCATTCTGAAAGGAACGCTCGCGCGTCGAAGCAGAAAAAAGGTCGTCCATAGCCATCCCGTGTATCAATCAAAAACGTTTTCCACTAACAGTATACCGAATTAATACGAACTACCGTTCGTTAATATAGGTACGGTGCGGAAACTCCAGACCAGGGAACAGCTTGCTCGTCAGCTCGCAGAAATAACCGTCCGTCATGCTCGCGATATAATCCACCACGGCTTGATCCTTGTCGTCCTGCCAGGCATAGGTGCGATCATAGTAGGAAAGCTGCTGCTCAATGCGCGAAATATGGTGCTTAAAGATGTAAGAGGACTCGTCGCCACTGTTAAGATCCCGCAGGCAACGGTCGTAGAGCTTTACGAACGCCTCGCGCAGCTCCGCCTCGGAATCGCCTTCGATACCGCCCTTGCTATAGATCTTCTCGTAGTTCTCGCGCTTGGCTCGGCGAATTTCCTCAAACAGGTCCTCGCTCATCCCGATGCGCGGCTTACCATAGCTGTGCTCAACGATATCGATGGAGGCATGCGTGAGGATCCAACTGTTGTAGGCACCGCCCCGGCCATCATCAAAAGCGTCGGGCGAAAGCAGGCCCGCCGCGATCGCATCCTGACGGTCACGACCGACGTAGGCAAGAATATCCGAGATGCGAACGACGCAGCCCTCGAGCGTCATGGGGCGCAGATGCTCAATTGCGCTATAGCCCGTGGCAATGCAATCCTCAACCGTCTGGTCAAACTGGTCAAAGGAGCCCATGTCCGAGAGCTCAAACACACGCTGCTCGTACTCGCCGTTATGGCATAGCACGCCGTCAAGCGTCTGGAGCGACACGTTGCGGCCATACAGCGTGTCGAGCACTCGGACCGACTGCACGTTATGGAAAAAATAACGCCCCGTACGCTCATGATAGATATCGTTGAGGAAGCGCTCGCCGGCATGGCCGAAAGGCGTGTGTCCCAAGTCGTGACCCAGGCCAATCGCCTCGATCAAATCGCAATTGAGCCCCAAGGCGCGACCGATATCGCGCGCAATGCGGGAGACAAGCTGCACGTGCAAACCGCGGCGTGACAGATCGTCATTGCTACGGAAGCTAAAGACCTGCGTTTTACCTGCATAACGGGTGTACGACGGAAGATGAAGTATCTTTTCGGTATCGCGCATAAATGCCGGACGCATGAGCGTGCCTTTGTCGGCAGCGCGATCAATACGACGAATGACCTGATCGTCGTTGCAACGATACGGGTTGACGACACCCGAGGCGCGGTCGGCGGCAATACGCTCGACCAGATCGGGCGACAACGCCGCGGGAATGCGGTCCATGCGCGCCTTAATGACGGCCGTTTCTTGATTAGATTCCATGGCATGCTCCTTAAAAAGGATGCGCAATCGGTTACAAAGTGCAGCCCACGACCTCGATTATGGCAAAAATCGGCACTAAAAACGGGAGCAATGGCAGGGAGCGCGATTTTGCGATGAGGCAAGCGACGGCAAGGGTCAGGAGCGCAACCGCAAACGCGACAACGCCGCCCAGGGGATCGAAGGTACAAAGGGCAAAGAGTGCCTTGACGTCCCCCATGCCAATGCCAGGAGCGTGGCGAACTCTACGCCAGAGCGACTCGGTAAGCACAAGGCCAAGGTAGACGATGACCGCAAGACCGGCGTGGTCAAGCGCTGTGTTCAAACCGAGGTCGAGCCAAACGCCCGCCAACGCCGCCACGGCACATGCGCCGGCAAGCCCATTGGGAAACCGTCGCTCTCGGGCATCAATTGCCACGCCGGCAAAGATGCAAATCCAAAACGGGATATAGATCATCGAAAACCTCCTTGAGCAGCTGCTCAAAAGCAAAAACCACCACAAAGGTGCCTGTCCCCTTTGCGGTGGTTTTGGTGGTGGTTATTTGGCGCCTTGCATGACCTCGTCAAGGGTAACGCTGACGGCGTGCTGCGTCGGGACCCAGTCGACCTTCAGGAACAGCGCGGCCACCGTGATGGGGATATAGCTGAACATAAAGATCGGGAAGGTAAACAGGTTAGTCACCAGACGCCACTTTTGCGCGCAGTGAATGTGCTTGTACTCAAAGATAGTCGTGAGCAGCGCCAGGATAAAGAAAGTCAGATACATCATGGCGAAGGTCATAATGAGCGAAGCGGCACAGGCCTGCATCTCGACTTCGGTAGCCAAAAAGCCGTGCGAGAGTCCACCCACGATCAGGAACGTCGCATTGGCGAGCATCGAGATGAGCGACAGCAGCATACCCGGGGCGATCGTCATGAACATGTCGTAGGCGGCAAAGCGATGGTAGCGGAAGGTCGACTTGACCAGGTGCTTACCGTAAGTAAAGAACACCTGGTAGAAGCCCTTGGTCCAACGCATGCGCTGTTTCCAGGACGCCTTAAACGTCACGGGTTGTTCGTCAAAGAACTCCGCCGGCGCATAGCCAATGCGAATGCCGTGAATGGCGCAGAACGTGGTGAACTGAATGTCCTCGGTCAGCGTGTGGAACTGCCAACCGTGCATGCCCTCGATAACGCTGGCGGAGATGAGGTAGCCCGAACCCGAAACAGCGCAGGACGTCTTGCAGATATTACGCGCGTTGTTGAGGAAGCGCGCCTCACGCAGGTACCACGTGGCATTAGCAGCCGAGATCCACGAGCTGCCGAAGTTCTTGGAATTGCGATAGCTCGTGACCACATGGAAGCCCTGGTCAAAGGCATCATTCATCTTGGAAACGTAATCGCGGGAGATAACGTTATCGGCATCGAAGATAAAGTAGCCCTCAAACGTGTCGGGATACTCGTTGAGAATGCGGTCGAAGCCAAAGTCCATGACCCAGCTCTTGCCCTTGCGGGCCAGGTCATTGCGCTCGTAAACAATGGCACCGGCCTCGCGCGCGAGCTGCGCCGTGTTGTCGGTGCAGGCATCGGCGACCACGAAAACCTCGATGAGCTCGGACGGATAATCCTGGTCCTTGATGGAGCGAACGAGGTTGGCGATCACGGCCTCCTCATTATGCGCCGCGATAAAAAAGGCATAGCGATGGAGTTTTTTGGCCTTGGGAGGCGCGACCTCGCCACGAAGAGCGCCAATGACAAAGAAGACCACCTGGTACAGAAAGCAGACCGTGAGCAGCGTGACGACAATCTGGTTGAAGATCACGATGGGTGTGTTGGTTTGTAAAAAGGCGAGCATGCAGGCTCCCAGCAACGCGTAACGTAAACAATCGTATATCTTACCGCAGGCTTACCGAGTTCAAGAAACCACCTAATACTGGCTAGGCTTCGAGAAGACCGAGCTGCGGAACGATTTCATCTCCAACGGCCGTGCGACCGAGCGAGCGCGGAGCCAGATCGTCGAGAACCGCAGCGAGATCCCACGGCAACTCGTCGCGGCACTCAATGCGCTCCCCCGTCACGGGATGGTCGAACGCCACGCGCCAGGAATGAAGGAACTGCCTGGTCAGGCCCTGGTCGGCGCGCGCATCGCACTTGCCGTAGAGTGGATCGCCCACGCAGGCGTGGTTGATATGACGCATATGCACGCGAATCTGGTGCGTGCGACCGGTAAACAGATGGCACTCAACGAGCGTATAACCATCGTCAAAGCGCGTGGAATCAAAGCGCTCGAGGACTTTAAAGGTCGTAATGGCCTGACGGGCAAAGGGGTCGTCCGAAACCGCCATCTTGACGCGGTCGCGCGTAGAACGGGCGATACCGGTATTGATGGTGCCCTCGTCCATGGCGATGTGCCCGTGGACAAGCGTGATATAGCGGCGGTCGAGCGTACGCGTGCGAATGAGATTTTGAAGCGCGCGCTGGGTGTCGTCGTCTTTTGCCGCGAGCATAAGGCCCGAGGTATCGCGATCCAGGCGATGCACGATGCCGGGGCGGTCCTCACCCTGCACAGTACCAAGATGATCGATGCCGCAGTGGTAGACCAGAGCGTTCGCAAGGGTGCCGCTCTCGTGGCCATGGGCGGGATGGCACACCAGGCCCCGCTGCTTGGAGAGCACGATAAGGTAGTCGTCCTCGTAGCGGATATCGAGGGGAATGGCCTCGGGAATCACGTCGGTCGGGTCGTGCGGCTCGGGCAAGTCGACCGAGATGCGATCGCCGGCGCGTACGGCGTACTTTTTAGAGAGACAAGTCTCACCGTTGACGGCAACGGCGCCTCCCTCGATCAGATGCGCGCAGGCAGAGCGCGTGGGACAGCCATCGTTGGCGCCCAAATAGGCGTCAAGACGCTGACCAGCGGAATCGTCGGCAACAAGAATATGGATGTCGGCCATTAACGCTCATTCCTTTCGCGAATCTTGCGGGCACGCTCCCCACGCTGCTTGGCTTTGCGCTTAGCGCGGGCCTCATCACGGGCATTGAGCTCGGCAGTCGCATCGACTTCGCGGGCAGCAGGGCTCAAGAACATGTAGCCGATGAGGGCAAGCACGACGCCTACGGTGATGCCAATATCGGCCACGTTAAAGACGGGAAAGTCGATGAAGGTGGTGGCAATAAAATCGGTCACGAAGCCAAAGGCCAAACGATCGATAGCGTTGCCGATAGCACCGCCCGCAACCATCGCCATGCCCACAACCTCAAGATGGGCGAGCTGGGGCGCACGAACGAGGTACACGGCAATAGCGATAATGACCGCCAACGCCAGCACGGCAAACGCGATGCCATGCCCCTCGCCCATGCTAAAGGCAGCGCCGATATTGCGGACAAACAGGAAGTCGATCACGCCGGGGATGACGGTCACATGCAGTGCATCGCCCACGGCACGAACCGCAAGCTTGGTCAACTGGTCAACAAGCAGCACAACCAGCGCCACCCCACCAGCAACACCCAACCGCCAACGCAAAGGCGGCGTCATATCCCCAGCACGACCCAAAGAAATCCCCTACCCTCAGAACAATCGAATTCCGTTTAACGCAATTAACCATCTTATATTGCCACACGCAGAGCGCACGACATATTCGCTAACGCCAGATAAATAACCAGCAAAAAAAGAAAGCGGCATTCCGAATAACGGAATGTCGCTTAATAGCTTTCGACTAAAAGCGCAAGTCGAAAGAAAGCCTCTTGCTCCAGCAATGGAAACGCCGCGTTATCGTCACCAACAGCGAAAACGTCCCTAAGCGAGCAAGGTGACGTGAAAGAGGAGGGAAGCGTACTTTGGTACGCGACCGACGATTGAACGTCAGATTGCCGCTTAGGGGCGTTTGCAGCGTCGGTAGGTTACGGCGTTCTACGAACGCCGTAACCTACAGCGCATCAGCGCAGCGCTTACAGATATGCGCGTGGCCGTTGTACTCGCCAACGGTGGTGCGGTAGTTCCAGCAACGGTCGCAGCACTCGCCCTCGGCAGCTTCAATGGCAACGGAGAGTTCCTCGCCCTGGGTCAGCTCAACATCGGAGACGATGTAGAACTCGGCCAGGTCGACGGCCTTATCACCGGTCAGCAGCGCGTACATCTCGGCGGGAACGACCGCCTTGACGCGGACCTGCTGGCTCTTGGTGAAGGTGCCGGCAGAACGGGCATCCTCAAGGGCCTTGGTCACGGCGCTACGGAGCTCGAGCGAAGCCTCGAGCACGCCCTCGAACTCATTGGCCTCGTCGACCGTGATGGGCGACTTGTACCAATCGAGCAGCGCGGCGTACTTCTGGTGATCGACGCAGCCAGCGGGCGCATATGCCATGGCCTCGTCAACCGTGTAGGACAGGATCGGCTGCAGGTCGCGCATGAGCATCGAGAAGAGCTCGGCCAGCACGGTCTGGGCGCTGCGGCGCTCGAGCGAGCCGGGCTTATCGCAGTACAGACGGTCCTTCAGGGCGTCGAGGTACACGTTGGAAAGCTCGGTAACCACGAAGTCATAAAGCGCACGGTAAGCGCGCGGGAACTCGTAGCAAGAGTAAGCGTCGTCGACCTCGGCCTGAACCTGAGTCAGGCGGGCAACCATGAGCTTGTCGAGCGGCAGCAGGTCGGCAAAGGCGACGCCGTCGGTCTCGGGCTCAAACTGACCCTCGAGCTCGGAGAGCAGGAAGCGCAGCGTGTTGCGGAAACGACGGTAGGCATCGGACGTACGAGCGAGAATCTCGTGGTCGATGGAAACGTCGGAGCTGGTGTCGACGGAGGCAACCCACAGGCGGATGATGTCGGCGCCCATCTCGTCACAGACCTTATTGGGGTCGATGACGTTGCCGAGCGACTTGGACATCTTGCGGCCCTGGCCATCGAGCGTGAAGCCCTGCGAGACGACCGCCTTGTAAGGAGCATGGCCGTTGGCGCCCACCGAAGTGAGCAGCGAGCTCTGGAACCAACCGCGATGCTGGTCGGATCCCTCGAGATACACGTCCGCCGGGTACTCAAGCTCGGGGCGATACTCGCAGACGGCCTTCCAGGAAACGCCGGAGTCCCACCACACATCGAGGATGTCCTTATCGGCCTTGAGGTGATGGCCGCCGCACTTGGGGCAGACGCAAGCCTCGCCCAGGTAGCTCTCGGGAGCGTCAGTAAACCAGGCGTCGGAGCCCTTCTCGTGGAAGAGCTTGATGACGGCGTCGAGCGTGGCGTCGTTCATGACCTTCTCGCCGCAGTCGGCGCAAGTGTAGCTGGGGATAGGCACGCCCCAGTTGCGCTGGCGGCTGATGCACCAGTCGGGACGCTGCTCGACCATGGCGCCAATGCGGTTGGCGGCATGGGCCGGATACCACTTGACGTTCTCGCGGACCTCCTTGCCAGCCTGCTCACGCAAACCGGTCTTGTCCATCGAGACAAACCACTGGTCGGTAGCACGGAAGAGCACCGGGTGCTTGCAGCGCCAGCAGTGCGGATAGCTGTGCGTGATCTTCTTCTCGAGGACCAGGGTGCCGCGCTCGCGCAGGAAATCGATGATGTGCGGGTTGGCCTCGTCGGTATCCATACCGCTGAAGGGGCCACCGGTGCCAAACTCCTCGCCGGTATAGAACTTGCCGTCGTCATCGACCGGCATGCAGATGTCGGTGATGCCCTCCTTGAGGCAGGCAAAGTAATCGTCGACGCCGTGGCCGGGCGAGTTGTGGACGATACCGGTACCGTCATCGACACCGACGTAATCGGCCAGCAGCGCCACGCCCTCGACACCGTCAAAGATCGGCTGCTTATAGTGAATGTGATGGAAGGTCTCGGCGGGAACCACATAGGGCTTGCCGTCGACCACAACCGGGGTGTACTCCCAGCCAAACTCCTCGCAGCACTTGGGAGCCAGGTCCTCGAGCATGACCTCGGCGCGGCCGTCGTGCTCAACGGCGACGTAGGCGGCGCCGGGCTTGAGAGAAACGGCCTGGTCGGAGGGGATGGTCCACGGCGTGGTCGTCCAGATGATAAAGTCAACCGGGCCGTCGAAGTTCTCGAGGCCGGCGGGCTTGGAGGTCATCTCAAAGCGCACGAAGATGGACGGGCTCGTCTCGTCAGAGTACTCGATCTCGGCCTCAGCGAGTGCGGTGTGGCAGTGCTTGCACCAATGGACGGGCTTGTGACCGCGATAGATCATACCCTTATCGAACATGGCCTTGAAGACCTCGATGTCGGCAGCGTCATGCTGGTGATAGAGCGTCAGGTAGGGGTTGTCCCAGTCGCCAAGCACGCCCAGGCGACGGAAGCCGGCCTTCTGCAGCTCGATGTTCTCGACAGCGAACTTGTTGCAAAGCTCGCGGATCTTAGCCGTGGAGGTCTGGTTGAACTTCTCGGTGCCGAGCTTCTCCTCGACCTTATGCTCGATCGGCTGGCCATGGCAGTCCCAACCGGGGACATAGGGAACCTCATAGCCCTGCATCATCCAGTAACGGTTGATCATGTCCTTGGAGATCTTGTTCATGGCGTGGCCGATGTGGATCGGGCCGTTGGCGTACGGAGGGCCGTCGTGCAGCACGAACTTCTTGTGACCCTCGTTCTTCTTCAGAACCTGCTCGTAGACCTTGTTGTCCTGCCAGTCCTTGAGTCGCTTGGGCTCGGACTTGGAAAGACCGGCACGCATGGGAAAACCGGTCTTGGGCAGATTCATCGTCTGCTTGTACTCGTTTGCCACGGTACCCCTTTCATGTCGTGGGCGCGCACGCCCGTTGGGCACCAAAAAAGCGCCCGTCCCTACAAGCTGGGACGAAGCGCCACAAAACGGACTGTACGCCCGCAAAAGCTCTTCGTTTAACCACCCAGCTTAGATGCCCTCGCCCGCGTATTCGCGCGCTCGCATCCGTTACTCGGCTGGCCTGTATCGACGACCATCTCGGCGATGTCTACTAAGACGAACCTGCGCGGCACGTCCGTTGGGACCGCAGCTCCGGGGTGATTTTCATCGGTCGCATGCACGGGTTCTCAGCGCTCCCCGCTCTCTGTAGCATGCGGACGGCCGACTACTCGTCCCCATCAACGCTTATGCGGAGTATGCTAGCACGTTCCGCGCCAGCGAAAAACCCTCAACACTGGTTTTATACGTTCGAAATTTCTTGCGGCCGTGGACCTTCTCCTGGAGCAAAATACCTGTAAGCACTTTATCGAACGAAAGAAGGTTGCTATGCGCACGATTGGAATGAGCGACTACACCGTTGGCGAGGATTGCTTTGACGAGCTGCCCGGCGCGCTGGCCGAGTACGGCGCGAAGAAGGTCGCGATCATCGGTGGCAAGCGAGCCCTGGCTGCGGCGCTGCCGGGCATCGAGGCTGCGCTGGCAGGCACCGACGTCGAGATTCTGGAGACGCGCGTCTACGGCACCAACAGCACGCGCGCCAATATCGCCAAGGTCGTGAACTCCCCCGCTTGCCAGCAGGCAGACGTGCTTATCGCCTGTGGCGGCGGCAAGGCACTCGACACCGTGAAGACCGCAGCCATCGAGCTCAAGAAGATCGTCTTCACCGTCCCGACGATCTGTTCCAACTGCTCGGCCGCGACCGCCATTGCCGTCGTGTACAACGACGACGGCTCGCTCGAGGGATATTCGTACCCCAACCGACCTGCGCATATCTTCATCAACCCCAAGATTATCGCCGAAGCTCCGGCGGAGTACTTCTGGGCCGGCGTGGGCGATGCCCTGTCCAAGCAGCCCGAGGTCGAATACGCCACGAGCGCCGGTAATTTGGAGCATACCGCCGGTCTTGGCCTGGCACTCGCCCACACCTGCTCCGAGCCGCTGTTTACTTATGGCGTCCAGGGTCTTGAGGACGTGCGCCGGAATCTGTCGAGCGAGGCCGTCAAGCAGATCGCGCTCGACATCGTGGTCAACACGGGCTATGTCTCGAACCTGACCAACCAAAACGATTACTACTACAACTCGAGCGTGGCGCACGCGTTCTACAATGCGACGTGCAGCATTCCGCGCGAGGGAACCTATCTGCACGGTGAGGTCGTGAGCCTGGGCGTGCTCGTGCTGTTTGCCTATACGGGCGATACCGAGAACCTTGAGCGCTACGCCGCCTTTAACAAGCAGATGGGGCTGCCCGTAACGCTTGAGCAGGTCGGGCTTTCCGAGACCGATATCCCTGCCCTGTGCGAGCACGCGCACGCCACCAACGAGTGGAAGCAAGGCAACCCGGAGTCCTTCACCGACGAAAAATTCGCCGCCGCCATCAAGGCCGCCAACGCCTACGGCCACACGCTCTAGACCCAGGCCAAAACCACCACAAGGGAGCAGCACCTTTGTGGTGGTTTTTTATTGCTCCAGCATGCTGGGGTCGAACTCGCTAGCCGGGATCACGCGATAACCGTGGCGGAGCAGTAAATCAACGAAGACTCCGTTGCCCGCCGTAAGGGTGCCGCTGAATGTTCCGTCGTAGATGCGACCCGCGCCGCACGAGGGACTACGGTCCTGCAGGATGCACGCGGCGATCTCTTCCGGCCCGCCCGCCTGCTCGCACATATCGAGCGCTCGTTGGGCACCCAGGCGAAATTCGCGATCGACCGATATGCCCTCGCAGGTACGAACCTCTCCGTTCACAATCTCGGACGGCTTGCGCGGCGTGGGCAGGCCCCCAAAGACCTCAGGGCACACCAAGAGGACCTCGGTCCCTGTACGCTCGCAGGTCTCGACCAACTCGCGATGGTAGTTGTCGAGCCCGTTATACTTGCAGCTCTCGCCCATCAAGCAGGCGCTCACCACGATCTTCATTTCCATCTCTCTCAAGCAAAACGCCCCATTTGAGAAAGCTGCTCAAATGGGGCGTCGGCGTTTACTGGCTCGGCCGCGGCTTTACTGTTGCTTGGGCATCAGCGGATTCTCGCGCGTGAGGAGGTTCATGAACTCCTCGCCCGTGATGGTCTCCTTCTTATACAGATAACGAGCCAGCTCGTGGAGCTTAAACTTGTTCTCCTTCAGAATCTGCAAAGCGCGGTCGTGCGCATCCTCGATCAGCTTGGCGACAATCGCGTCCACGCGCTCGGCCGTACCGGGGGCGCAGGTGAGCGACGTGTCCTGATTGAGATACGCGTTCTGCACGGTACCGAGCGCCATCATGCCAAACTCGTCGGACATACCAAAGCGCGTCACCATATTACGGGCGAGCTTGGTGGCCTGCTCGATATCGTTGGCGGCGCCGGTCGTCATCTCACCAAAGATGAGCTCCTCGGCTGCGCGGCCACCGCAATAGACAGCGAGCTTGTCCAAGACCTCCTGGCGCGTCGTCAGGAAGCGCTCGTCCTCCTCGACCTGCATGGTATAACCAAGAGCACCGCTCGTGCGCGGCACGATGGTGATCTTCGTGACCGGCGCAGAGCCCTTCTGGCGGGCAGCGACGATGGCATGGCCGATCTCGTGATAAGAAACGACCTGCTTCTCGTGGTCGGACAGCACCGTGGACTTACGCTGTTGACCGGCAATGACGACCTCCACCGACTCCTCGAAGTCGTCCTGGGTTGCACGCTTGCGACCCTCGCGAACGGCGCGCAGGGCGCCCTCGTTGATGATATTGGCCAGGTCGGCGCCCGAGGCACCGGGCGTGGCGCGGGCAATCGCGGTCAGGTCGATCGGCGGCTCGGTCTTCACGCTCTTGGCATGCAGCTCGAGGATGTTCTTGCGGCCGGTCAGATCGGGCAGCTCAACGGGGATGCGGCGGTCAAAACGACCGGGGCGCAGTAGAGCGGGATCGAGACTGTCGGGACGGTTGGTTGCGGCAAGGACAACGATACCCTTGTGGTTATCGAAGCCATCCATCTCGGTCAGCAACTGATTGAGCGTCTGCTCGCGCTCGTCGTTGCCGCTAAAGCCGCCGCCATCGCGCTTCTTACCGATGGTATCGATCTCATCGATAAAGACGATACACGGGGCCTTTTCCTTGGCCTGCTTAAACAGGTCACGAACCTTTGCAGCGCCGCGACCAACAAACATCTCAACGAACTCAGAGCCCGAAATGCTAAAGAACGGAACACCGGCCTCGCCGGCAACAGCCTTGGCAAGCAGGGTCTTACCGGTACCCGGAGGGCCAACAAGGAGAGCACCGCGCGGCAGCTTGGCGCCGATCTCCTCGTAGCGCTGCGGCTTCTCCAGAAAGTCGACGACCTCCTTGAGAGACTCCTTGGCCTCTTCCTGGCCGGCGACGTCCTTAAAGGTCACGCCCACGTCCTTGGAGGCGATCACGCGCGCGCCGGACTTACCCAGTCCGCCGCCGCCAAAACCGCCGCCGCCAAAGTTCATCGACGGGCCGTCATCGCCCATAGCCTTCTTCATGCGGCGGTTGAGCCACCAACCGATGAGGAAGAAAATCGCCATGGGAAGAATGAGTGTGAGCAGGTAGTAGGTCATCAAACCCGAGTTCTTATCGGGAACGACCGACTCCAGCGAAGCGCCAGACTCAAGCACGCGATCGGTAAAGCCCGCATCGTTCGGCACACCGGTCGTCTTATAGGCGATGTTCTCGTCCTCGCCCTTCTTGGTGTAATAAATCGAGTAATCGTCCGTGTTGTACTCGACCTTGTCGACACTCTTCTTATCGAGCGCTTTGACAAACGTCGAGTAATCGGTCTTCGTAATCTGCTGCGTGTGACCGATGTTGGGGAACAGAACGGTCGAGAGCACGAGGTAGACGACGAAGGCGATGAGCACGTAGAGGATCATATTCCGTCTACGCTTGTTGTCATCCATCTCCATCTGCTTGAACTCCATCTACTGGGGTTGATAATGCTTTCTAGAATACCCAACCCGGACGGCGATAAACCGACGCCGGGCACGAAAGGACAGAGATGGCATCACTGTAAGTCGGCAAGGTTCAAATCTATACAGGCGACGGCAAGGGCAAGACGACGGCTGCGCTGGGGCTCGCCTTGCGCGCGACGGGCTACGGACTCGACGTGCTTATGCTGCAGTTTGCCAAGAAACCGCACTGCGCCGAGCATGGTGCGGCGCCCCGTTTGGGTCTGCGCATCGTACAGGCCGACCGCGACACGCCCGAGGCCTGCGCGGCACAGATTCTGGAGCTCGCACACGAGCAGATATCACAGGTCGATGTTCTGATTTTGGACGAACTCGGCGAGGCCATGCGCCGAGGTTTCGTGACGCGCAAGGATGTGGAGGGGCTGATCGCACTGAAGCCTACCACCACAGAGCTCATGCTCACCGGCCGCGGGCTGCTGCCGTTGGCCGACCTCGCGGACTTAGTCACCGAAATACGTCCCATCAAACACTACTTCGACGAAGGCCTCCTAGCCCGCCAAGGCATCGAATACTAATTGATTCGTTTTCCGCCAACACCTACAGCTCATAAGGAAGTTGCGGTGGAATAGTACTTGTTTGACGGTCCGCAAGGGCTTTTCAGGAACTATTTCACCGCAACTTATCAGGGGTATCTGACGGATGAGCTAGGCGGTGGCGCGACCTAGCCAGTTGCCGCTGTGGTGGTAGATGGTGAACATGGTTGCGGTGATGAGCCAGGTTACGGGGTAAACCAGCAGTAGATGCTCGAGCGACGGATCGAAGGGCATGATCGCAAACACCCAGATCACCCTCAAGACAACGGTGCCAAAGATGGTGAGCATCATAGGCTGCAAACTCACGCCGGCGCCGCGGATGGAACCCGAGGCGTTCTCGATAATCGAGAAAATCGCATAGAACGGCGCAATGAAATGGAGGATAGTCGTGGTGTACGCCGAAATCGAAGCATCGTCGACAAACAAACGCGACAGCGGGCCCGAGAACACCAGCAGCACGGCAGACAGGCCACCAATGAGCATAAACGACAGCACGAGCGACGTATGGTAGCCCTTGCGCATGCGCTCGTAGTTGCGCGCGCCAAAGTTCTGCGCCGAGAACGTAGTGATCGATACGCCGAGCGCCTCGGTCACCATCCAGATAATGCCATCCAGGCGCCCAGATAGACCCCAAGCAGTCGTGACATCGGCGCCAAACGAATTAACCGACACCTGGATCAGCACGTTCGAGATCGAATAGGCAGCCGATTGAAAACCGAGTGGCAGACCACACGAGATCATACTCTTGCAAATACCGCGATCGATGCCGAGCTTAGATAGCGAAAGACGCCATGCACCCGGAGCGCGCAACATGCGCAACACGATCATCGTGGCGTTGGAGCAAATGGTCAGCGCCACCGCGATGCCGCAGCCCAGAGCCTCCATATGAAGCACGGCAACGAAGATGACATCCAGCACCGCATTAACAAGGCAGCCGGAAGCGATAATCACAGCAGGCCCGCGTGTGTCGCCCACGGCGCGCAGCAATGCCGTTCCCATATTGAGCAGCAGCGCCGCAACCATGGCGGCAAAATAGCAACGAGCATAGGCCGCGCCCTCGGCCAATAGTTCATGCGGCGTGTTCATAAGCACCAGCATGGGCTAAACGAACACTATGCCAAGAATCGAGAAAACGATACCGCCCACCAGTGCGAGCGTCATGGCTGTATGGACCGAACGACTCAGTCGCTCATCATCGTGCTGGCCAAAATACTGACCGGTAATGACCGCGCAGCCGGCGCCGACGCCAACGCAAAAGCCAATGCAGAACTCGGTGAGCACCATCGTGGCTTGAATGCCACCCAGCGCGAGCTTGCCGCCAAACTGGCCAACGATATACGTACCGAAAAGCGTGTAGGCCTGCTGAAAAAACGAACTAAAAAAGATGGGAACGCACAGCGACAGCAGCTGTTGCCAAATGACACCCTGCGTTACATCGATAGCCGTAGATTTCTTAGCCACACGCCCTCCCCGCCAACGTATGTTAAACAACAAAACGGCAATTTAAGACCAAAGCCAATATCAGCTTAGCACCGACTGGCGTCGACCGAAACACCCCGAATCAGAGCCAGGTGCGAAATATCTGCCTAGTGATACAAACCCGGCTGGTAGTGATACTCATTGCTCGCGTGCGGGCACAGCTGCCAAAAGGCGACGGCGCTCGCCGCGGCCACGTTAAGCGAATCGACCCCGTGCGCCATCGGAATGCGCACCGCGTGGTCACAGCCGGCAATGGTCTTGGCGCCCAAGCCGGCACCCTCGGTACCCATAAAGATTGCCAAGCGGTCAATCTCCTGCAGCACGGGATCGTCCAGCGATACGGAATCGTCCGTCAACGCCATAGCGGCACACGAAAAACCGGCATCGTGCAACGCGCTCAGACCATCATGCGGCCACACACGAGCCTCGCTGCCAATGCGCGTCCACGGCACCTGAAACACGGTGCCCATGCTCACGCGGGCCGAGCGACGATACAGCGGATCGCAGCACGTAGGGCTCACCAGAATTCCGTCGACATTGAGCGCGGCACCCGAGCGGAAAATCGCGCCGACATTGGTGTGATCGACAATACCCTCAAGCACGCACACGCGCACCGGACGATCCCCCGCCGCCTCGACGACGCCGCCCAAGAACTCATCAACCGGAATCTGACGCGGGCGACGGAACGCCGCCAGCGCGCCGCGCGTCACGTTAAAGCCCGTCAACTGCTCCATGAGCTCCATGGAGGCGACGAACACAGGAACAGGACCCGCGCCCTCGCGCACGACTAGGCGCTCAAACAGCGGCATCATCTGGTCGAGCCAGCGCTCGCCCAAAAGAAAGCTCACCGGCTGATATCCGGCACGCACCGCACGCTCGATGACCTTGGCGCTCTCGGCGATAAAGATGCCCTTTTGCGGCTCCAACACGCAGCGCAGCTCGCGCTCGGTCAGTCGCACGTAGGCATCGAGCCGCTCGTCCTCGAGCGAATCAATTCGCAGAACCTCAACGGCATCAGTCATAGCAGCCAGCCCGCACCCTTCTTTACAGCACATCTATACCAAACGAGGCGACGCTAAGCGCCGCCCCATGCATTCAATCAACCCGATGATACCGTTCACGCCAGACGATTTACGCCTCGATGCGACGATACGTCACGAACTCATAATTGACGCCCTCGTCACCCTCACCGGCGGCAATCGTCGCGACCCCGCTACGCTGCGCAATCTCCCACGCGGGATCGGCGTCCAAGTCGGGAAAGTACGTGTCCACGGGATGGACGCAGTGGTTATGAGTGACCTCGGCCTCCACGCAGTACGGCAAAAACTGCCGATAGACATCGCCGCCACCGATCACCCAGGCAACGAGCCCATCGGCAACCGCAGAGAGCGCTTCGTCAACGCTATGCACCACGTCGACGCCCTCGTGGGTAAAGCCCATATCGCGCGTAAGCACGATATTGCGGCGGTTCTTGAGAGGACGCCCGCCGGGAAAACTCAGCAGCGTCTTACGTCCCATGATAACCGGGCAGCCCTTGGTGCAGGCCACAAAATGGCGCATATCGGCGCGATTGGACACCACCATGTCGCCCTCGCACCCAATGCCCCAATCGTCACACACGGCGACGATAGCAGATAGCTTACACGTCATGAGCACCACCTACACCGCAATGGGAATGTTCTTGACCTGCGGGCCGTGCTCATAGCCCTCGACGATCAGGTCATCGGTCGTAAACGCATAGAAGTCATGCACATCGGGGTTGAGCGTTACCTTGGGTGCCGCAAACTGCGGACGCTCGATAAGCTCGCGGACGATATCGACATGACGATCATAGATATGGGCGTCGGCGATCACGTGCAGCAGCTCACCGGGAATCATATCGACCGACTGCGCGACCATCATCAGCAAAATGGCGTACTGGCACACGTTCCAGTTGTTCGCGGCCAAAATGTCCTGGCTGCGCTGGTTGAGAATCATGTTGAGCGTCGGCTTGTCGTCCTGAGGACGCTGCGTCACGTTATAGGTCACGCTATAGGCGCACGGATAAAGGTGCATCTCGGACAGATCGCTAAACACGTACGTATTGGTCATAATGCGGCGACTATACGGCGTGTGCTTAAGGTCGTACAGCACACGGTCCATCTGGTCGAAGTCGCCCTCGACGTAATGGCTCTTCTGACCAATCTGATAGCCGTAGGCTTTACCGATGGAACCGGTCTCATCGGCCCACTCATCCCAGATATGGCTGTTGAGATCATGCACGTTATTGGACTTCTTTTGATAGATCCACAGAATCTCGTCCATGGCAGACTTAAGCGCCGTACGACGCAGGGTGAGCGCGGGGAACTCCTCGCGCAGATCATAGCGCGCCGTGACACCAAAGTTTTTAATGGTATAGGCAGGGGTGCCGTCCTCCCACACCGGACGGACCTTTTGGCCCTCGGTGGTGGTGCCATGGTCCAAGATATCGCGGCACATGGTTACAAACTGCTGATCAGCATTGCTCATTGACCCTCCTGTCAGTCGCCTATAAGCGAGATTTATTGTAGCCCAGGCGCGCGAGTGTCGAATTGGACACTTAGTCCGGCACACGCAATGCACGGCAGCGCGGCTCCGCATGCGGCAACGAGGCATCTTAGCCTTTTTCTGACATATGACAGAAATGCCTTGCGCCCAACGACTAACGCGTTATCCTATTGTTGACATATGTCAGATAAGGAGTGTGCATGGCAGGAAGACGCGAAAAACTGCGCCGCGTCGGGATCATCCCCGAATACCGCGGCTTTACCCCCGATGGCCTGGCCAGCGGTGATGCCATCGACATGACCGTCGACGAGCTTGAGGTGCTGCGCCTGTGCGACCTGGAAGGTCTCAACCAAGAGGCGGTCGCCCAGCAGATGGGCATCGCCCGCGCAACGGTGGCGGCCATTTGCAGCCGCGCGCATCGCAAGGTGGCCGAAGCGCTGGTCAACGGACGAGCGCTCGTCATCGCGGGCGGCAATATCGCGTACTCCCCCATCACCACGACGACGGCCGCATGGCCAGCAAAGGAGGTCGGCACCATGAGGGTGGCAACGACGTACGACAACGGCAACATCTTTATGCACTTTGGCCGCAGCGAGCAGTTCAAGATCTACGACATCCAGGATGGCAAGGTGCTCAACGAGCAGGTCGTAGGCACCGGTGGCACCGGCCACGGCGCCTTGGCGGGCCTGCTTGCCAACGGTGGCGTTGACACGCTCATTTGCGGCGGTATCGGCGGCGGCGCTATCAACGCGCTTGCCCAAGCCGGCATCACGGTCTATGCGGGCGCCCAGGGCAGCTGCGATGCCTGCGTCGAGGCCCTCATTGCCGGCACGCTCGCACAGAACGGCGAGGCCACCTGCGACTGCCATGGACATGATCACGAGCACATCCACGAGCATGGCGAGTCCTGCGGCTGCCACGGTCACCACGACCATGACGGGCACGAAGGCTGCGGCTGCCACTAGCGGCAAGCACCTCGTCGAGAACGCGCTTCCACGCGTGCGACAACCAGCGAACAAACGGCGAAGGCCGCCTGGAATACCATCCAGGCGGCCTTCGCCATACACGACTCAACTAGTCGTTACTTCTTGTTGCGCATCTGCGCTTCCATCTGGCGCAGCAGCTCCATATCGGACTTGGGGCCGCCCGTTCCCAGGCCGCCCATGCCGCCCAGCCCCATGGCATCCAGACCGGGAATATTGGGCATGCGCATCTTTTTGCCCTTCTTACCCTTCTTGCCGCCGGCCTGCGCCTGATTGGCCATCGTGCGCATGCGGCCCATCATCTTATTCATCTCGCCCCACTGCTTCATAAGGCTATTGACCTCGGTGGGGGTCACGCCGGCGCCCTTGGCAATGCGGGCACGGCGCTGGCCGTTGATGATGGAGGGGCGAAGGCGCTCCTCCTTGGTCATCGACATGATGATGGCCTCGTTCTTATCGAAGATACCTTCGTCCAGGTTACCACCCATCTGGTTAAGCGCACGCTGGCCACCGGGGAGCATGCCCAGAATGCCCTTCATGCCGCCCATCTTCTTGACGGCCTTCATCTGGTCGAGCATGTCGTTCATGGTAAAGCCCTCGCGCAGCATGCGCTCGGCGGCCTCGAGCTGCTCGGCGTCGGTCGCCTCCTGGGCCTTCTCGATAATGCCGACAACGTCGCCCATACCCAGAATGCGCTTGGCCATACGATCGGGGTAGAACGGCTCCAGCGAATCGGGCTTCTCGCCCATGCTCACAAACTTGATGGGCTTGCCGGTCACCTGGCGCACGGAAAGCGCGCCGCCGCCACGGGCGTCGCCGTCGAGCTTAGAGATGATCACGCCGTCAAAGTCGGTGCGCTCGGCGAAGGTCGAGACGACGTTGACGATATCCTGACCGGTCATGGCATCGACGACCATCAGCACCTGATCGGGCTTGACGGCCTTCTTGATGTCCACGGCCTCCTGCATCATCTGCTCATCGATCTGAAGACGTCCGGCGGTATCGACGATGACCACATCGCGCAGGTGGTCGACGGCCTCCTGGATGGCGCCCTTGGCGATATCGACCGGGTGCGCACCGTCGCCGCGGAAGACCGGTACGCCGATCTCGCCACCGAGCGTGGCCAGCTGGTCGGCAGCAGCGGGACGGTAGACGTCGCACGCGGCGAGCAACGGCGAGCGACCCTGCTTCTTGAGCAGGTAGGCCAGCTTTACGGCAGCCGTGGTCTTACCGGAGCCCTGCAGACCCACAAGCATGATGACATTGGGAATACGGTTGCTAAAGACGAGCTTGCTCTCGGTGGAGCCGAGCATCTCGGTAAGCTCGTCGAGCACGATCTTGACGACGTTTTGCGCCGGAGAGAGCGACTCCATGACCTCTGCGGTCATGCAGCGCTCCTTGGTCTTGGCGACGAACTCCTTGACGACCTTAAAGTTAACGTCGGCCTCGAGCAGCGCCATGCGAATATCGCGCATGGCCGAAGTAATATCGGCCTCGGTAAGCTTGCCCTTGCCGCGCAGGCGGTCAAATGTGTCGTTGAGGCGATCGCTCAGGGAATCAAACACTAGTCACTCCTTAATTGGACTCGCCCACCAGGGCGCGGCAGAAATCTTTGGCATTGAACTCCTGCAGGTCATCGACCTGCTCGCCCACGCCCACGCGCAGGATCGGGAGCTTGAGTTTCTCGGCCACGGCCATGGCGATACCGCCCTTAGCCGTGCCGTCGAGCTTAGTCATGATAATACCGTCCAGGCCCAGCGCCTCGTTAAATTCGAGCGCCTGGTTCAGACCGTTTTGGCCCGTCGCGGCGTCGATCACAAGCACGACCGAAACCGGCATGGGACCGGCGGCCATATTGGCGGCGCGCTTACGGGTCACATTGACCACCTTGGCAAGCTCGCGCATGAGCTCAGGGCTCGTGTGCAGACGGCCGGCGGTATCGATAAGCACCAGGTCGCTGCCGCGCTTGTCAGCCTCGTCGAGCACGTCGTAGCAAACACTTGCCGGGTCGGAGCCGCGGTCGCGCTTGATGACGGGGACGCCGGCGCGCTGGCCCCACACATCGAGCTGCTCGATAGCGGCAGCACGGAAGGTATCGGCCGAACCGATCACGACGTTCTTGCCGCGGGCGGCCATGGCGCTCGCGATCTTACCGACCGTCGTGGTCTTGCCGGCACCGTTAATGCCCACAAACAGCACGCAGCTCGGCGTATCGGAAAACGGATCTCGCTCGATGGGCACAAAGTGCTGCTCAAGCTGCTCGGCCAGGGCACGGCGAAGCTGCGGAGCGGTCTTGAGGTTCTTCTTGGCCGCGGCATCGCGCAGGTCATCGGAGACCTTGATAGCGACCTCGGCGCCCATGTCACCCATGACGAGGGTGTCCTCCAGGTCCTCCCAAAAATCCTCGTCGACCTCGCCGCCAAAGTAGAAGACCTCGTTGAGGGCCTCGCGGCTGCGCTCAAGTCCGCGCGAGAGAGCATCGAAGAATCCCATTATGCATTCACGACCTTTCCGGTTTCGCGATCGAGTTTTTGAGAGACGACGCGACTGACGCCGTCGGCTTGCATCGAGACGCCATAGAGGACGTCAGCGTCCTCCATAGTACGGCGCTGATGCGAGATAACCAAGAGCTGCGTATCGGAACGCAACACATCGAGCGCGCCGATGAGCTTGGACAGGTTGGCGTCATCGAGCGCCGCCTCGACCTCGTCCAGCACATAGAACGGCACCGTGCGCGTGCGATACACGGCAAAGAGCAGGGCGAGCGCCGTCAGACTCTTCTCGCCGCCCGACATGAGCATCATCTTGGTGATGCGCTTGCCGCGCGGCTGCGCCACGACCTCGATACCCGTCTCGGCAGGATGCTCGGGATCGGTCATCTCCAGATGAGCCTGGCCGCCCGGGAAGAGCATAGCGAAGATCTCGCGGAAGTTCGCGTCGACCTTCTCAAACGTCACCAGGAAGGCTTTGCGCATCTTGCGATCAATGGCCACCGTGATCTTGGTGAGCGCCTTGCGCGCGCTCTCCAGATCGGCCAGCTGCTCCTCGATGTAGTCGGCGCGACGCTTGAGCTGCTCGTACTCCTCCATGGCAACTTGGTTAACGGGACCAAGGTTGTTGATCTGGCGCACAAGCTGGTTGAGTTCGCGCTCGGCGGCATCGCGGTCCGTGGGCGCCGGAAGCATGAGCGCTTCCTCGAGTACCGTGGTGCCATCGGCGGTAATGGCCTTAATGACGGCCTCTACCTGCACCTCGAGCTTGCCACGCGCGACCTTGAACTCGTTTTGCGCGGCGGAGGCGGTATCGACTCGCTCCTTAGCGCGGGCAACCTCTGCCTTGGCATCCTCGATGGTCTTCTTGAGCGAAGCGGAGTCCGCCTCCTCCAGAGAGGCCTGGTCACGCAGGCGCGCTGCCCAATCCGACGCGCGTTCCAACAGGGCAGAATAGCGTTCGTGCATGGGGTCGACGCGCAGGCGCAGCAGCTCGAGCGAGCGCGAAGCCTGGCGTGTTCCGCGGATACGACGGTCGATGCCCTCAAGACGATGCTCAAGGTCGGGCACGCGGCCCTTCAGCGAACGCAGGCGCTCGCTCGTCTGGGCCAGGCGCACCTTGGCATCGGCGAGCTTACCGGCGGCCTCGGAATCGTCACGGCGAACGCGATCGAGCTCATCGTTGGCCTCGGCAATCTGGAGACCCAGGTCGCTTGCCTGTGCACGCGCCTCGTCACGCGAACGGGTGAGCTCGTCAACGCGCGGGCGCGCGGCACGAACGGCCTCGGCAGCCTGCTCGCGGCGCTTGGAGATGCGCACGCGCTCGACCTCGGCATTGTTGGCGCTTTGCTCCAGGCGGCCGATCTCGGAGAGCAGCGAGCGGCGCTCGCCCTCAAGACGGGCGATCTCGCCGGCGGCATCGCCCTCAGCGGCACGCGCTTCCTCAACGGCCGCATTGGCCTCGACGACCTGTTCCGACACATGCTCAAACACGGCAGCCAGATCGGGCTCCAGGCCCTCCAGCTCGCGAATGCGACGCTTGCGCTCCAGAGCGCCCGACGCCTCGCCGGCATCGAGGCCCACGCGCACCAGGCCGCCACAGCTTACGCGGGCGCCATCGGGAGTCACGTAGGTCACACCGTCAACGACAGGCGCGGCCAGCGCGGCAGCCAAGTCATCGACCATGTAATAGCCGCCGAGCAGCGCCTCGACGACGGGTCCGTAGCCTGCGCGCACGGACAGACGATCAACCAGACGGGTACCGGCAGCGCCCTCGGCGGCAGCAGAGCCGCTCACGCCGCGCGCCACCAGCAGCGCCTCGCCTGAGGCCTTCTTCTGGCCCAGAGCCGCACGACCGGCACGCTCAAGCGTAGCGGCGTCATCAAACAACAGGGCATCGATATCGCCGGCGAGCAATTGCTCAACCAGGCCCTCAAGCTCGCGCGGGGCCTCGAGCACGTCGCCCAGACGACCCGAGACATCGTCGCCCAGCGCACCCACCAGCCGGCTCACGAGTGGCGAGCTGTCGGCCATGCGGGCATCGAGTTTCTTATGACTGGCAAGCTCCGAGCGCACCTCGGATAACTTGTTGCGCGCCTCGCTCTCGCGGGCACGCAGGTCCTTCAGGACCGCGCGTGCCGTCTCGGTGGCCTCACGCGCATCGACCTGAGCCTGGCGCGCTTCCTCAAGAGCGCCCTCAAGCTCCTCGGCGCGGTCGCGACGGCTCTCGAGCGAGGCCGTGACCTCCTCGAGCTGTTCATCGATCTGCTCCAGGCGCGAGGCATACATGTTGTCCTCGACCTCGGCATTGCTCAAGGAATCCTTCACCTTAGCGAGCTCGAGCGCGGCGTTATCGGCCACGCGCTGCACATCGCGTTGCTCACGCGTAAGCTGCGAAATCTGATTGTCGAGCGCCACGCGCCGCTCGTGGAGCTCTGCGGCGGCAGGACCAGCGGCGTCAACGTCCTCCTGGGCCTGCATGTGCGCGCCGGTCACTTCCTCAAGCTGCGCACGGGCGTCCTCGAGCTCCTCGACCACGCGACGACGCTGATGCTCGGAGCTCGAAATCTGCCCGCGCATGTCAGACAGGCGCGACACCATGTTGTGACCCTTTTCCTCGAGCAGGCGCATGTCGGAGTTAATACGGCCGACCACATCTTGCATATGACGGCGCTGCTCGCCCAGGTCGCCCACAAACAGGCCCTTTTCCTCGAGCAAGACCTGAAGCTTCTCGAGCTCGCGCTCCTTTTCGTCCAAGCGGTACTGCGCAAGCTCCAGCTCGGCGGCGCCTTCCTTGGAACGGCTCTCCAGGTCGTTCCACTGCGACTGCAGCGAACGCAGCTCGTCGACGGCTAGCATCTGCGTAAGCTCGTTCGCACGCGAGGACAGCTCTTTGTACTTGCGCGCGCGATCGACCTGACGCTCCAACGGTCGCAGCTGACGGGCGATTTCCTTATTGATGTCGCGGGCACGCGTCAGGTGCTCGTCCATCGACTTAATCTTTTTGAGCGCACGCTCCTTGCGGCGCTTGTGCTTGGAGATGCCGGCGGCCTCCTCGATGAGGGCACGGCGCTCCTCGGGGCGGCTCTGCAAGATGGCATCGAGCTTGCCCTGGCTGATGATGGAATGTGTATCCTTGCCCAGGCCCGAATCGTGCAAGATGTCCTGAATGTCCATCAGGCGGCACGGGCTCGAGTTGATGAGGTACTCGCTTTCGCCCGAGCGATACATACGACGGGTGATGGCGACCTCGTCAAAATCGACGGGCAGCATATGGTCCGAGTTATCGAGCACAAGCGTGACCTCGGCGACACCCACCGGCTTGCGCGCTGACGAGCCCGAGAAGATGACATCCTCCATGGCCTGGCCGCGCAGCTGCTTGGCGCTCTGCTCGCCCAGGACCCACAGAATCGAGTCAGAGATGTTCGATTTTCCCGAGCCGTTGGGACCGACGATGACGGTCAGGCCCGGCTCAAACGTCATATGGGCGCGGTCGGCAAACGATTTGAACCCTTTGAGCGTGAGGGACTTGAGATACACGGTTCCTCGCTTACACGTGCTTCTTGTTCAGAATCACGCCGTTGGTGGTGTAACCCATGCGGTCGAGCGCTTCGAGCGCGGCAGCTCCCTCGGCTTCCTTCTTTGAGGAGCCGGAGCCGCGACCCTGACGAATACCATCGATCAACACCACAGCGGTAAAGGTGGGCGCATGCGCCGGGCCCTCGGAGCCAACGAGCTTGTACGCCGGAGGTTCGTGACCGTCGGCTTGCACGCACTCCTGCAAAAACGACTTGGGGTTCGCAGGATGCTCGGCACGCTCGGAAGCCAAATGCGGCTTAAGCGTACGGTGAATGAACTCCGCCGCAACGTCCCAGCCGGCATCCAGGTACAGCGCGCCCACGAGCGACTCATAGACGTTCTCGAGGGCCGAATGCAGGCCGCGCGCACCGGTACCGGTCTCGGAGGCACCAAAGATGATGATGTCGTCGATGCCCAGTTCGTGAGAAACCTCGGACAGCGTAGCGCCCGAGACAAGCGACACCTTCAAGCGCGTGAGCTTGCCCTCGTCAAACTCCGGATAGGACTCAAACAGGGAGCGTGCGACCACAGCGCCCAAAATGGAATCGCCCAAGAACTCAAGGCGCTCATAGCTGGCAGAAACCGGCTGGCCCTCGACTGCCGAGGGATGCGTAAGCGCCGCGCGCAGCAGCACCTTATTGTTGAACTCGTGGCCCAGGATTTCCTGGGCGCGCGTAAGTCGGTCGGATAAAGCCAAGACTTAGGCCTCCTTGGCAGCTTCGATAGCGTCGACGGCGTCGGCGACAGAGTTGAGCGAGAGCAGGGTCTCGTCATCGATCTCGAGGTTGAACTCGTCCTCGATAGCCGTAACCAGCTGCAGGCGCTCGAGCGAGTTGGCATCGAGGTCGTCAAAGGTGGTCTCCTCGCTAATTTCGGCAACATCGACGCCTAGAACGTCAGCAGCGACCTCGGCGATCTTGTCGAAGATTTCGGAGCGGTCCATAGCGCTTCCTCTCATAGTGCATGAATACCAAAAGAATGGTACCGCCCGGGCGGTACCAAGACACGGTTCTGATTCTACCCCACGACGTGCGCCGCGAAGCACATAACAGCACTCTTACTCGCTCTTATAAAACGATACCGTCCATAGAGTTGGCGACATTCTCGACCAGCCCGGCGCGCACGGCTTCGGCCGCCGCGAGCGTACCGTTTCTAACAGCCTCGACCGAGGTGGCGCCATGGCCGATCAGGACCACGCCGCGCAGGCCCAAAAGAATCGCGCCGCCCTTGGCGTCGCCCGAAAGCTTGGCTTTAATCTCGCGCATCTGCTTTTTGATGAGCAGCGCGGCAATCTTGGTGCCGAGCGAAGACATAAAGGCGCCCTTGAGCTCCTGCAGTAAAAACTTGGCAGCGCCCTCGGTGGCCTTGAGCGCAATATTGCCCGACATGCCATCGGCAACGACGACATCGAAGTTACCTGAGGTGATGTCCGTTCCCTCGCAGTTACCAACAAAGCCGGGAACGGCGGCTTTCATGGCCGGGAAGCAGGCCTTGGTAAAGTTGGAGCCCTTCTCGTCCTCGGTGCCGTTGGCAAGCAGGCCCACGCGGGGATGCTCGATGCCCAGGACGACGCGGGCATAGGCGCTACCCATCTGGGCAAAACGTACCATATCGTCAACCTCGACATCGGGGTTGGCGCCCATATCGCACAGCACCGTCAGACCGCCGGCGCGATTGGGCAGCGCATTGGTCAGACAGGGGCGCACCGGCTGCTTCTTGCCTTCGGCCTGATACCTAAACGGCGTCACATAGGCGGTGGCGGCGGCGGTCATGGCGCCGGTGGAGCCGGCAGAGAAGAACGCGTCCGCATTACCCTTCTTGATGGCGCGACACGACAGCACGATCGACGACTTGCGTTTGGTCATCACGGCGCGAATGGGATCGTCATCCATGGCGATAACGTCAGGTGCCTCAAGGGCCTCAACACGTGCATGGGAAGCGGCAAAGGGATTGACGATTTCGGCGGGGCCAGCTGCCAAGACCTCGATATCGGGATCGGCGGCAAGTGCAGCCTCGATACCATCGAGAACAACCTGAGGTTTCTCGTCTCCGCCCACAACGTCTACACAAACGCGAACGTTACTCATATACATGCTCCTTATACAAAAATGGCCGACTCATTGAGCCGGCCATTGTGGTTCCATTTGGAACGGCATCGCATCCAGAGTATACCGTTACTCGGTAACGATAACCTCGCGGTCCTTGTAGAAACCGCAGCTGGGGCAAACGTGGTGCGGAAGCTTGACAGCGCCGCAACGGGGGCACGTGGACTGAGCCGCAGCCGAGATCTTCATGTTGGCGGAACGACGGGTGTGAGTGCGGATACGACCCTGCTTTTGTTTAGGTACGGGCATAGTGACCTTCCTTATGAACTATCCAGTGTGGCGATTACGCGCAAGTAGCGATACTACCACAGTTTTACTCATCAAGCTTGAGATTCTTCAATGCTGCAAATGGATTTTCCGTGGCAGCGGCCCATTCTGCCTCTGCCTGGGCGGCGCAATCGCATTGCTCGACGTTGAGATTGCAACCGCATGTGGGGCACAGACCGCGGCAATCGGGCTTGCAGAGCACCACAAACGGCGTGTCCATGACGACCGCGTCGTTGATGGGCTCACCCAGATCGACGATGCGGTCCTCACACAGGAGCTCGTAGCCGTCCTCGTAGGCCTCGGGATCCTCGGGCTCCTCAAAGAGGTAGAACTCCTCGATCTCGCCGGCGATATCAAACGAGGCGGGCTCCAGGCAACGGTCGCACTCGCCGGTGGCGTGCGCGCGGACCATGCCCGTGAGCAAGACACCGGTACCGGCATTGGTAAAGACAACGTCGTAGTCGATGCCGTCCTGAAGCTGGTACTCCTTCTCGCCCACCGTGTAGGTGGCGACATCGACCTTACCGGTCAGCGGATACGAATCTCCAGGAAACTCGAGCTGCTCGGAAAGATCGACGGTAACGCTCGGAAACTCAGCCATTACCACTGACCATTCTGTTGGGCGGCACCCTCGTTGAGCTGCTGACGGCAACGGGTAACGGTGCCAGTCAGGCTCTTGAGGTTCTCCTCCAGGTGCGTAAAGACCTGCTCCGCGTAGTCCTCGGCAGCATAACGCGTCTCGCGCTCGTACTGCTGGGCACGATCGCGAATGTCGTCGGCCTGCTGCTGCGCAAGGCGGACGATCTCCTGCTCACCGGCAATGGTGAGGGCCTGCTGCTGAGCGTCGGCGATGATGGAATCAGCCTGAGCGGCGGCGGAAGCCATAAGCTCCTCGCGCTCCTTAAGGATACGGCGGGACTTCTGCCACTCCTCGGGATAGCTCATGCGGATCTCGTCGAGGATATTGAAGAACACGTCGGCGTCGATGACCTTGAACTGAGCGTTCTTGCCGAAAGGCGGCTTGGCTTCCTCGATCAGCCCTTCGAGCTCATCGACCAAGCTGACGATCCTATCGCCAGGAAAATTCTCGCCCGGCATCCGGTCTCCTTTCATAGGTAACATATCATCGTGCTAGTTTACCACATGCCACCAGGCAATAAAAAACGTCACGAAAAGCGATGTCTGAGCGCTTCGACCACGTTGGGCGGCACAAACGTCGATACATCGCTGCCGAGCGAGGCGATCTGGCGAACGACCGAGCTCGAGATGTAACCGTACTGCGGAGCACTCATGACAAAGATGGACTCCAGCTCGCTATCCAAGCGATAATTGAGGTCGGCCTGCTGCAGCTCATACTCAAAGTCGGTCATGGCGCGCAGGCCCTTGACCACGGCCCCCGCCCCCTGCTCACGAGCGAAGTCGACCAAGAGGCCGGTAAAGGGCAGGACTTCGACGCCGTCGATATTACCGAGCGCCTCGCGGGCCAGCGCCACGCGCTCATCGAGCATAAACGTGGTGCCCACACCGTTTTTACCCTGCGACTCTGCAACAGCGACGATCACACTGGGAAAGATGCGGCGGGCGCGGCGGATCACATCGATATGGCCAAACGTGATGGGATCGAAGGTGCCCGGGACGATCACGCGGTTGATGGTGTCATTCATGGGCGTCCTCCTGAAACGTCGTGGCATCGTTGTTATCGGCATCGGTGACGGCACTATCGTCCTCACCGTCGTCATCGCCGACCCAACGAAGCAGGTCGACCGAGGTAATGCCGTAGCGCTTCTCACGTACAGTCTCAAAGCCTGCCGGATGCGCGCCCGCATCGGCGGAGGCATGCTCATACAGGGCATAAGCGCCAGGCGCAAGCAGACCCTGCTGAGCCAGGTTCTGCAGCATTTCCTCGACCGGCTCGGCACCAAAAGCATAGGGCGGGTCGAGCAGGACCAAATCAAAGGGGCCGCCCGGTACACGACCGCGCGAGGCACTTGCCAGCATGTCGCCCGTGACCACACGCCAACGCGCACGGTCACGGCAGAGCGACTCGATATTCTTGGTAATGAGCCGCGCGGCGTTGCGATCGATCTCAAACGTCGTGAGCGAGCGGGCCCCACGAGAGAGCATCTCTAACCCTAAGGCACCGGAGCCGCCAAAGGCGTCCAGCACACGAACCTCGTCCAAATCGAAATCGAATGCCGACATGACCATAGATGCGCACGCCTCGCGCACGCGATCAGTCGTGGGGCGGGTGACATCGCGACCACGGGGCTCCTCGATCTTACGACCGCGCCATTCGCCGCCGATGATTCTCATCCTCCGCTGACCTCCTTAAAGATATGTCGATAACGCATGGCGACCGCCTCGCGCAAGGGACGCGTCGCCACAGAGTCAAGGTTGCAAGCATACCGCAAGAGCTCGACCGCGTCCAAATGGGCCCATTCGATAAGGTCCTCATCGGCATCCAGGTCCACAAAGCGCAAGGTCACGCCACCGTGCTGACGGTACCCCAGGATTTCGCCCTCGTGACGCAGACGCAGGTCCATCTGGGCAAGCGTAAAACCATCCGAGGTCTTTTCGAGCGACTGGAGACGGTCTTGTGCCGCCGAGGCGCCGCCATTGCCCTTGGAGTGCGTCATGACCAGGCACGTGCCCGACACGCTGCCGCGGCCCACGCGACCGCGTAGCTGATGCAGCGCCGCCAAGCCAAACCGCTCACCGTTCTCGATGACCATGACGGTGGCGTTGGGCACGTCGACGCCCACCTCGACCACCGTAGTCGAGACGAGCACGTCAATCTCGCCACGCTTGAAGGCGTCGATCACGCGATCCTTCTCCCCCGCTGGCATACGGCCGTGAAGGCGCTCGATGGCAAGACCCGGCAACGCCAGACGCAAGCGATCGAGCTCGGTCGCCGTATCGTGCAGCGGCACAGGCACGGTCACGCGGCCCTCGTCGTCGCGGGCGATACCGGGCACGTCTTCAAGCTCATCGGCCGAGTCACTCGGCTCCACGAGCGGGCAAATCACGTAGGCCTGCTGACCCTTTTCATGCGCCTCGCGGATGGCGCCATAGGCGAGGTCGCGGCTCGACTCGGTGAGCACGCGTGTCGTCACGCCAGCGCCAGGGACGGGCCGATGGCGGATGATACTCGTGTCCAGATCGCCGTAGACCGAAAGCGCCAGCGTACGCGGGATCGGTGTCGCCGTCATAACGAGCAGGTCCGCACCGGGGCCCTTCGCGCGTAGGGCGTTGCGTTGGCCAACGCCAAACCGGTGCTGCTCGTCGATGACGACAAGCGACAGATGATTGAACGCAACGTTATCCGAAAGCACCGCGTGGGTTCCAAAGAGGACGTCGAGCTCGCCCGATTCAAGCTGGGCATGGATCTGCTCGCGCTCTGAGGCCGGCGTGGCACCCGTCAGAAGCGCCCAGGACATGCCCGCCTGCGAGAGCAGAGGGCCGGTCTTATCGGCATATTGGCGCGCCAACACGCCCGTGGGCGCCATAACGCAGGCCTGCGTACCGCTATCGGCAGCCACAGCCAGAGCGCAGGCGGCAACGGCGGTCTTACCGGTACCGACATCGCCCAGCAGCAGGCGGTTCATCACGCGCCCACCATCGCACATATCGCGCAGGATATCTTGGAACGCGGTCTCCTGCTCGTCGCTCAGCGAAAACGGCAGGGCTTGCTTAAGCGCGGCCAGGTGCTCGCCCGCGGTGTGGGCATAGGGAACCACATCGACCAGGCCGCCGTCATTGCGCAGACGAAGCGCGAGCTGCAGGTACAGGCATTCCTCATAGGCCAAACGGCGGCGCGCAATGTCGCGCTCGGCCATACTCGAGGGAAAGTGAATCGAACGAAGCGCACGGGCATTGCTCATGAGCTTGCGCTTTGCGCGCAGCGGTGCCGGGATGGGATCAAAGGGATTGCCGACGAGCTCAAGAGCACCGCTCACAATGCGACGCATCCATGCCTGGCTTACGCCATCACTTACGTAGTGGACCGGCAAAATGGTACCCGCGGCACGACCATCCTCAAGCTTTTCAAAATGCGGCGAGGCCATCTGCTTAAAACCGTAGGCAAACTCGACCTTGCCCATCACGGCCAGGCGGTCGCCCTGTTTAAGCTGCTGGGCAATCCAGGGCTGGCGGAAAAAGGCGACCTGCAGCACACCCGTGTCATCCACGAGCGATACCTCGGTCACCTGCATGCGCGGACGAGGCTGCTTTTGAACAATGCGGTCGACCGTGGCAACGATGGTGCACACGGTCCCGATGGGCGCCATCTCGATGGACCATGAGCGGGTAAAGTCCAGATATCGATGCGGGATATGGAGAAGGAGGTCCCCCACCGTCCGGATTCCCAGACGGCGAAGGGCCTCCTCACGTTTACCCGAAACATATTTGAGTCGCGCGATATCCTCGCCGAGCGCATTGCTCTGGGCAAAGCGCTCCGAGACGCGCGGCACGGAGCATAGCTCGGACATGCTCAGATGCCTACTCGATCGAGAAGATCACGGGATAGAGCGGCTGCTCGCCACGATGGGCATCAATCTCCAAGTCGGGCTGAGCCTCCTCGATGGCGTCGACGATCTCCTGGAAGGCCTCGTCGGACAGCTCCTCGCCGGCCAGAATCGTCAGCGCGTCGCCTTCCTCTTCCTCCTGCATACGGTTGATGCAGTCGAGGGTGACCTGTTTCACATCGGAGCCGACCACGTCGATGGAACCGGCGATGATGCCCATGACGTCACCGGAGTGAATCGGAGAGCCGTCCGAGGCGCTGGAATCGCGCACGGCGCGGGTGACCTCGCCATCGCGGACCTCGCTGATGGCGTCGACCATGGCGGCGACGGCGTCCTCGAGCTCGGAATCGGGCAGGACGGCGAACAGCGCGGAGAACGCCTGGGGAACGGTCTTGGTGGGAACGACGGCGACCTTCTTATCGGTGCAGGCAGAGGCAGCGGCCTCGGCAGCCATGCGGATGTTGCCGTTGTTGGGCAGGATGATGACCGAGGTCGCGTTGACCTGGTCGACGGCGCCCAGCAGATCGGCGGTCGAGGGGTTCATGGTCTGGCCACCCGAGACGATCACGTCAACGCCGAGGGACTTGAGGATGTCGGCCTCGCCCGAACCGGCGGCAACGGCGACAAAGCCCAGCGCCTTGGCGGGCTCGGCGGCCTTTTCCTGATCCTCGTGGATCTTGGCGGTACGGTCGTGGGCCTCCATCTCCATGTTGTGGATAAAGACCTCATAGATCTGACCGAGCTGCAGCATGTGCTCGAGCACCAGGTTGGGGGTGTTGGAGTGCACATGGATCTTGTAGTCGGGATAGGCGCCCACGAGAAGCTCGCAGTCGCCCATGGAACCCAGGAACTTAAGGCACTCGTCCTCGTCAAACGGGGCGTCGGCCTTAAACAGGAACTCGTTGCAGTAGCGGAACTCCGAGCCCTCCCAATCGTCGTTGGCCTCGATCTCAACGCGACCAAGGGCCGCGTCGCGGGCAGAGACAGCGGAATCAAACGTGGCGGAGAAATCCTCGACAACGGTGCTGCGGCCAAGTGCTGCAGCCACAAAGTTCTCAAGGAAGATGGCGAAGCCAAAGGCGCCGGAGTCGACCACGCCGTTCTCCTTCAGAACGGGCAGCAGGTCGGGCGTGCGGGCGACGGACTGGTACGCCTCGACGACGATAGCATCGAGCGCATCCTCGGCCGAGAACTTCTTCTTCTCGCACTCATCGGCCTTGGTCGAGACATCGCGCAGGACCGTGAGGATCGTGCCCTCGATGGGCTTGCGGACAGCCTGGAAGGCAACCTTGACGGCACGACGGAAGGCGAAGGCAATGTTGGCGGACGTAATAGGCTCGTCGGCAGAGACAAGACCCTCGGCCACGCCGCGCAGAATCTGCGAGGTGATGACTCCGGAGTTACCGCGGGCACCCATCAGGGAGCCGTGGGTGATGGCGCCGGCGATGGCCTCCATATCGGCATCGGCGGGAAGGGCGGAAAGCTCCTTGGTCACCGAGGCGAGCGTGAGCGACATGTTGGTGCCGGTGTCGCCGTCGGGTACGGGGAAGACGTTGAGCTTGTTGATCTCCTCGGCCTTGTCGGAAACGGCAGCCGCAGCGATCGGAAAACAGGTGCGAATGGTCTTTGCAATCATGGGTATTTGAATCTCCGTTTTCGGATGCTAGTTCAGACGGCTCTTGAGCGCGTCGATATGGATGCCGATCTTAAGGCTGGCGGGATCGATCTGGGCGATCTCCTGCAGGGTAAAGGCAACGGAGCTCGAAAGATTGTGGCAGACGGACTTCATGTTGACGCCGTTCTCGAGCACGACGTGAAGATCGACCGTAAGGCCGTTCTCGTCGGCGGAGACAAGCACGCCCTTGCGGAGGCGCTGACCGGCAAGCAGGCGCACGCTCTCGGCGCCCTGGAGCTGTTCGGCCATACCGACGACGCCATAGCACGTCATCGCGGCATAACCGGCAATATCGGCAATAACGTCGTTCGAGACGCTCAGGCTGCCGTTAATGGTCTCAGACACAAGAATCTCCTTATCTGGTGCTCGCGGCACCATCTCGTGGGAGCAATCATTGGAATATTCTACAACGACCGCGCCATGTTGAGGTGGCGGGCCTCGGGATTACATCCTCGACACGAAATGTTGATACGGTAACGTTCGCGAACAGCGATCGCGGCATGAAAAAACCCGCCGCATAAGCGACGGGTTTTACAACCTGGCTCCCCGGGTAGGACTCGAACCTACAACAGCGCGGTTAACAGCCGCGTGCTCTACCATTGAGCTACCGAGGAATTTAAAGCCCAACAGAAAGGGCTGAAAAATTCTGGCTCCCCGGGTAGGACTCGAACCTACAACAGCGCGGTTAACAGCCGCGTGCTCTACCATTGAGCTACCGAGGAATAGGTGCGTGCTCTCAAGCAACGAAGTTTATTATACGGACGAATCAGCTCAGGGCAAGAACTTTTTTAAGAAATTTTCCGACCTAGTCATTGGGGACGTTCTTAAACGACCAGTCATTCAAGAACGTCCCCAACGACTACATGAAAGCGCCCTCAAGCGGATGTGCTTGAGGGCGCCTCTTGCTTGACTAGCTTTCGATATAGTCCTTGAGCTTGCTCGAGCGGCTCGGGTGGCGAAGCTTGGCCAGAGTCTTGGACTCGATCTGGCGGATGCGCTCGCGCGTGACGCCAAACTCGCGGCCGACCTCCTCGAGCGTACGGGGATGTCCGTCGACAAGGCCAAAGCGCAGCTCGATAACCTTGCGCTCACGATCGGCAAGCGAATCGAGCACCTGGGTGAGCTGCTCCTGCAGCATGGAGAAGCTGGCCGCATCGGGCGGAACGATAGCCTGGGAGTCCTCGATGAAATCGCCCAGCTGGGAATCCTCTTCCTCGCCGATGGGGGTCTCGAGCGACACGGGCTCCTGCGAGATCTTCTGGATCTCGCGAACGCGGTCGGCGCTCATGTCCATCTCGGCACCGATCTCCTCGGGGGTCGGGTCGCGACCCAGGTCCTGAAGGAGCTGGCGCTGCACACGGACGAGCTTGTTGATGGTCTCGACCATGTGCACGGGAATACGGATGGTACGGGCCTGGTCGGCGATAGCGCGCGTAATGGCCTGACGGATCCACCACGTGGCGTACGTGGAGAACTTAAAGCCCTTCTGGTAGTCGAACTTCTCGACGGCGCGGATCAGACCGAGGTTGCCCTCCTGAATAAGGTCCAGGAACAGCATGCCGCGACCGACATAGCGCTTGGCGATGGAGACGACCAGACGCAGGTTTGCGCTGATGAGTGCCTGCTTGGCTTCGAGACCCACGTTCTCAATGCGCGTAAGACGACGCATTTCGGTACGCGTGAGCTCGAGCTCGCCTGCCTCGGCAGCCTCGAGCTTCTCGGTGGCCTCAAGACCGGCCTCAATCTTCATGGCCAGATCGACCTCTTCGGAGGCGGTCAGCAGGTCGACCTTGCCGATCTCCTTGAGGTACATACGGACCGGGTCGCCGGTCAGCATCACCGTGGAGGCATCGATGCCGCGCACGCGGGAGCGTGAACGGGACGTGCGCACGGTGCGCTTCTTCTTGCTCTTGGAAGAACCCATCTCGGCGTCGGCCTGACGGGCCATCTTGAGCTCGTGATCGTCGAGCGAGCCGGAATCGTGCTCGTCGTCGTCATCGAAATCGTCGGTATCGGTATCGTTATCGTCATCGTCGACGTCCATGGAGGCGTCGTCGTTACCGCTCGCGGAGATAATCTGGATGCCGCTGTTGCGCAGCGCGGAATACACCGCGGTGAGCTGCTCGTCAGAAACATCGATATCCTTCAGGGCGACCTGAATCTCGTCCTCGGTTACCGAAGTCCTGTTTGAGCCGTTGCCCATGAGCTTTGCAACGTAGGATTCCAGCCCAGTACCCGTGCTCTCAGTCTTTTTTGGCACAGATTCTCCCTTCATAGTCCACAGGACTCAATACTTTAGCACACACATTAACGTCTATACCCAAAAAGAGGGCTGGATATAGGCGAGAATACGCTGGTTGACCACAACATCTAGGCTTGTTCGGTGCCTGCGGCCTCCAGGCCAATCAAACGGAACGGGTCCGCCACGCCGCCGATTGACTTTTGCAGTTCGCGCTGACGCTGCGAATCCTGCGCGGCCTGCATGGTTAGCGCGCGACGGGCCTCATCATCGAGTGAACGGTCCTGGCGCAGCTTGGCCTGTGCGGCACGCATGCGACGCTTGATGGTGTAGAGCTCAAGCGTATCAAGCATAAACACGATGTTCGTCTCGGTGGGGTGCTTGCTCGTCGCGGAGATGCGCCCGGCACTCACAAGCGTTGCCGCATCGGGACACACTGAGCGCGCCGCATCCATGCAGGCTGCAGGATCGGTTCCCGGCGGCGTTGCCAGAACGGCCCATGCAATGGACTCGTGACGCGGGTCAACCCACTCGATGGAGCAGATGCGGTCGGCATACGTGCGGAACAGGTCGGGGTAGCTCGTGAGCATCGTCAACAGCTCGCGCTCCCCTGCCAAGGACTTGCGTTCAAGATCGGTAAGAACCATCGGCGCCGCCGCAGCCGGTGCGCCCGAACCGTCAGCCACAGGCACAGCGCCCATACCATCAGGCACATCGATCGGCGGCAGGTCGTCGACGACCTCCACGGGCGCGGCGCCGTAGGCATCGAGCGGGACGTAGTCGTACGGCTCTTCTTCGACCGGCGCGGACACCGGCGGCGTCGCGCCCGATGCCCAAGCACCGCGACCGGCATCGCGAAAACCCGACGCCCGACCGCCCGCGCTACCGGACCGCTCAGTCTGTGCCCGCTGGCGCTCATAGTTCTGCTCACGACGTCGTTCCGCATCCTCGCGCTTGGCGACATCGCGAAACACACGACCCGAGCTCGCGCGCACCGTCTCCAGATCCAAACCCAGCAGATCGGCAATCTGGATAAAGTACGTATCGATCATATAGCTATCGCGCAGCGGATAGATGAGCGTGAGAGCGTCCTCCAGCGCCTTGGCGCGACCGCCCGGCGTGGTGATATCGCTCGACTCCTGCAGCGAACGGTACACGAAGTCCATGAGCGGCTCGGCAGCGTCGATGCGCGCCTGCAACGCCTCGCCGCCATGCGCCGTGATGAACTCCATGGGGTCGTTGCCGTCGGGAAGCACCACGCAGCGCAGGTCCATCGAATCCTGCTCGATAAACTGAATCGCGCGGCGCGCGGCCTTTTGACCGGCCGCGTCGCCATCGAACATATATACAATGCGCTTGGCAAAGCGGGTGAGCGTCTTTACATGATGTTCCGTCAGCGCCGTGCCCAGCGTGGCGACGACGTTTTTAATCCCCGCCTCCCAGCAGGCGATGCAGTCGGTATATCCCTCCACCACAATGGCGGTATCCTGCGCGACGATAAACTCCTTGGCCCAGTTAAAGCCGTAGAGGTTTCGCTTTTTATGGAACACGCTCGTCTCGGCGGTGTTGAGGTACTTAGGCTGTCCGTCGCCCATAATGCGCCCGCCAAAGGCGATGTTATGACCCTGCTCGTCAAAGATGGGAAACATCACGCGGTCGTAAAAACGGTCGGCAAGCTGCCCGCGCCCACGGCTCACGGCCACGTTGGCGTCGATCATCTCCTGCGGGGTAAAGCCCGCCTGCGACAGATGCGACACCAGCGCGTTGCGACCCGGAGCAAAGCCCAGGCAGTAGCGGCGGCAGACGTCGCCGCCCATACCGCGGCTTGCGAAATACTCGCGCGGACGGCTGTCCTTACCGCGCATGAGCATGGTGTGGTAGAACTGGGCGGTTTCGGCACACAGGTCATAGATGCGGGCGCGCTTGGTGCCGCGCTCGCGATAAGCGCCGGTATCGTGCAGCTCAATGCCGGCACGGTCGGCCAAGTAGCGAATCGACTCGGGAAAGCTCAGGTTCTCGCGCTTCATAATGTAGGTGAAGACGTCGCCGCCCTCGCCACAGCCAAAGCAGTGCCACACCTGCGTAGCAGGGATAATGTGAAACGACGGGGTCTTTTCGCCATGGAAGGGACAGCAGCCCCAAAACTCATGGCCGCGGGGCTTAAGCTCAACCGTTTCCTGCACGATGGCAACCAGGTCGGACGCAGCACGCACCTGGTCTTTTTCCTCATCGCTAATCACGGATGCTCACCCCCTGCTCACCCAAATGATGACGGATATCGTCAATATTACCCTCGACGGTCGCGATCAACTCGTCCAGCGAATCGAACACGCGCGATGGGCGCAGCCAACGCGTAAACGCCAGCGACACCGAGGCGCCGTACAGGTCGCCCGCATACCCGATCAAGTTGGCCTCGAGATGCGCCGAGGCGGCATCGTCGGCATACGTCGGCGGCAGGCCCACGTTGACGGCGGCAGGCCATACGGTATCGTCGACCAGCACCAGGCCCTCGTAGACGCCATCGGCAGGAACCTGAATGCCCTCAGGCACCTGAATGTTTGCCGTGGGAAAACCCATGTCTGAGCCCTGGTGACGACCACCGGCAACAATACCGCGCAGCATATACGGGCGGCCGAGCAGCTCGGCGGCAAGCTCAACATGACCCTGGCGCAGCTCATGGCGAATACGGGTGGCGCAGATCGTCTGCCCATCGACGCACAGCAGCTCGTGGCCATAGACGTCAACGCCGCGCTCGGCTCCCCAAGCCTGCATCTCGGCAACACCCGAGGCACCGCCGCGGCCTAACCTAAAGTCGCTACCCACACGGATCGAGCGGATATCGACGACGCGCGACAGCAGCTTAAGAAAGCCCGCATGGTCGAGAGCCGCCACCGCAGGCGTAAAGGGAACGGCCACGACCGCATCGACCCCGGTGAGAGCCAGGGCATGCAGACGGTCAGCCGTCGTCATCAATTTTTGCGCGGGCGTAGGGCTCACCACCACGTCCGGGTCGGGATCGAAGGTGACCACGACCGCCTTGCAGCCATGGTCACGCGCATCGCGAACGACCGCGTCGATCAATTCGCGATGCCCCCGATGCACGCCGTCGAACACGCCGATGGCGATCGACGCGGCACCCAGGCACGCGCAATCATCAAATGCATCGGCGGCGACGATGCGGGCCTCATCCGACTCGCCCGCGAAAAAAATACGCGCGAGCTCGTGGGAGGCCAGCATCATCGAACACCGCCGATCGCCTGCGGAAAGACATGCTCCATAACAAAGCGGCCGCCCTCGATACGGGCAAGCGCCTTGAGCCCGCCATCGAGCACCAGCGCAAACGGCGCCTTCGACGCATCGAAGCTCGCAAGCGCGCGCTCAATAGGAATACGACGTCCGCACAGCAGATCGTCAGCAAGATCACCCGGCAAGTCGACGCGCGTGGCGCCCAGTGCCGCAATGGGATCCAGGGCAAAGCCGGCAGCGGACTCAGCAGAAAGTTCCTCGACTGCATGGCAGGCACCGATGGAAACAACACCGGAGGCCGTACGGCGCAATGCAGAAATATGCGCCGCGTTGTCGCAGGCACGACCCAGGTCGCGAGCGAGCGCACGGATATAGGTGCCCTTACTCACCGAAAACGCCACGGTCCAAACGCAAACGTCGCCCTCGCCGCTCACGGCAATCAGGTCGGCGGAGTACACCTCGACCGGACGCGGGGGCAGTGACACGGCATTGCCCCCGCGCGCAGCCTTATAGGCGCGCACGCCGTTGACCGAAATGGCCGAAAACGCCGGCGGCACCTGCATCTGCGGGCCCAGCATGGCGCACAGGCGCTCGCGGGCATAGGCCGGATCACGCAGGTCGACAGCAACGGGCACCGTGCGGACGGCCTCGCCCTCCGCATCATCGGTATTGGTCTCGACGCCAAACGAGATGTCGGCGACGTAGCTTTTGGTATCGAGCGTGAGCATGCCCAGCAGGCGCGTTGCCTGGCCCACGCCCACCACCATGACACCCGACGCCATGGGGTCGAGCGTTCCGGCATGGCCGACGCGCCGCTCATGGAGGGCGCGTCGGCATTGCGAAACCACGTCGTGGGACGTACAGCCCACCGGCTTATCGACGGCGAGCAGCATATTAAGTTGAGAGGGTGTACGACGAGCCATGTACCATCCAAAAAGTTAGAGCTCGACGGTCACCGAAGCGGGATCCTCCCCTACCAGCTCGGCCAGCATGGGAAGTGCCACGGTGAGCGTCTCGGAAATCGTTCCGGCGTTGGTGAAGCCGGCGGCAGCGTGGTGCCCACCTCCGCCAAAGTTGGCCGCAATCTCGGAAACATCAAGATCGCCCTTGGAGCGCAGGTTGCCGCGCACCTTGGTATCGCCCTCGATGCCCTTAAGGAACAGGCAGACCTCGACGCCCATCACCGCGCGCACCACATCGACCAGGCCGTCGCACTCATCAGAGGTGACGCCGCATTCCTTAAGGTCACTTTCGTACGCGTAGCTATATGCCACGCGCCCGTGCGCGACCGTCTTGATACGACCCATGACAATGGACTTGAGGTGCAAGAACTCGACACGCATGCTCTGGTAGACCTCGAGCGCGACGCGCGCTGGATCGGCACCGTGCGCCACCAGACGCGAGGCAGCATGAAACGCGGCGGCGTCGGCGTTCTGATACTGAAAACGACCGGTATCGGTGACCAGGCCGCACAGCAGGCAGGTCGCGATGCTATCGCTTGCGGTAATGCCACAATCGGCCAAAAAGCGGTCGATGATCATGGCGCAGGCAGCGGCATTGACACACCTAAGGCTGACCTCGGCAAACTCCTCGCGCGCCGGGTGATGGTCAAAGCATGCCACATGGGCCGAACGACGGAGTACCTCGGCGGAATTATTGAGGCGCTCGACGACCGGCACGTCTACCGAGATGAACAGGTCAGGGTTGCCGGCGTAGGCAGATGCCGGCACCAGCAGATCGGCGCCCTCCATAAAACGGTAGATGCGCGGAACGGGATCGTCGTCTGCCAGCAGCAGGGCGATGTCCTTGTCGGGGAACACCTTCATAAGCGAAAGGCCCAGGCCCAACACGGAGCCCAAGGCATCGCCGTCGGGAGAAGTGTGACCCGAGATCGCAATGGAGGACGCATCCTCGATGAGCTCGAGGATGCGTCGTTTAATATCTGCAGACTCGCACGAGGCGAGGTCGGCGGAATTAGTCATCAAAAGCTGCCTCCTGGGCGGCATCCGCTATGGGGTAGCCGTCCTCGTCCTTTTCGATCGCAAGCGTGGCCGGAACGTTTTCCAACGCACGCGTGATGCGCTCGGCCTCATCGGTCGAGCGATCGATGCGAAAATCGAGCTCGGGCGTGACGCGCCAATCGAGCGAGCGAGCCAACAAGCTGCGAATACGGCCCTTGGCGCTGGCGAGTGCCTCCATGACCTCATCGTAGCGGCTCGCATCGCACGACACGTACACGCGCGCGAACGAACGGTCCACCGCGACCTCGACCGCGGTCAGGGTGACCAGGTCGAGACGCGGATCGGAAACCTCAAAGAGCAGGATATAACCGAGCTTCTCGCGGAGCTGCTCGCCCAAACGGCGGGTTGCCTGCGTTTGCTTCATAGCGCTACCCCCTACTCGGTACGGGCAACCTGGTCGATGCGGTAACCCTCGATCTGGTCGCCGGGCTTGATGTCCTGGAAGTTCTCCAGGCCAATGCCGCCCTCGGAACCGCTCTTGAGGCTCTTGGCCTCGTCCTTGTAGTGGCGCATCGAGGCGATCTTGCCGTTGAAGACCACAATGCCGTCACGCACCAGGCGCACGGAATCGGTCGCGGCGATCTCGCCCTCCTCCACGCGGACACCAGCGGCGATACCGACTTTGGGCACCTTGAAGGTGTCCAGGACGGTCGCGGTACCCGTGGAGACCTCGACCTCGGTGGGCTTGAGCATGCCGATGCGGGCGGCGTCGAGCTCCTCGAGGCACTTGTAGATAACGTCGTAGCAACGGATCTCGACGCCCTCGCGCTCGGCGGCGGAGCGGGCCTTGCCGTCGGGACGCACGCCAAAGCCGATGATGATGGCGTTGGAGGCGTCGGCCAGGACGACGTCGGTCTCGTTGATGGCACCGACGGCGGAGTGGATCGTGTTGATGCGGACCTCGGACTGATCCATCTTGTCGAGCGAGTCCTGAAGGGCCTCGATGGAACCCTGGACGTCGGCCTTGATGATCAGGTTGAGCTCCTTGACCTCGGCGTCGGCGATGGTCTCGAAGAGGTTCTCGAGCGTGACGTGCTTCACGCGGCTCTGCTCCTCGATACGGGCCTTGAGCGAGCGCTCATCGGCCAGGGCGCGAGCCTCGCGCTCGTCCTCGAACACGCGGAACTCGTCGCCGGCGTTGGGCACGGACTGCAGGCCCAGGATCTCGACGGCGTCGGAGGGGCCAGCCTCGGTGACGGCGTTGCCCTTGGGGTCGAGCATGGCGCGGACGCGGCCGTAGGTAAGGCCGGCGACCAGCGTATCGCCCACGTGCAGGGTACCGCGGGTCACGAGCACCGTGGCAACCGAGCCGCGGCCCTTGTCGAGCTTAGCCTCGAGGACGTTACCGGAGGCAAAGGTGTCGGGGTTGGCCTTGAGCTCGAGCACGTCGGCCTGGAGCAGCACGGTCTCGAGCAGGTCGTCGATACCGATCTTCTGCTTGGCCGAGATGTTGACGAACATGTTCTGTCCGCCCCACTCCTCGGGGATGATGCCGTACTCGGTGAGCTCCTGGCGCACGCGGTCGGGGTTGGCGCCCGGCTTATCGATCTTGTTGACGGCGACGACGATGGGTACGCCGGCGGCCTTGGCGTGGTTGATCGACTCGATGGTCTGAGGCATGACGCCGTCGTCGGCAGCCACGATCAGGATGACGATGTCGGTCACCTTTGCGCCGCGGGCACGCATAGCCGTAAAGGTGGCGTGGCCCGGGGTATCGATGAAGGTGATCTTGCGATCGTTGATCATGACCTGCGAAGCGCCGATGGCCTGAGTGATGCCGCCCGCCTCGCCGGCAGCGACACCGGTGTGACGGATGGCGTCGAGCAGGCTCGTCTTGCCGTGGTCGACGTGACCCATGACGGTGACGACCGGGGCGCGGGGCTTAAGGTCGGCGGGATCGTCGTAGAACGAGAAGGTATTCTCCTCCTCGGGGGTGATGATCTTAATCTGACGGCCCAGGTCGTCGGCAACGAGCTCGACGAGGTCATCGGACATGGACTGCGTCATCGTGAGCGGCGTGCCCAGCAGGAACAGGCGCTTGATGATGTCGTTGGCCGGAACGTCGAGCGCCTCGGCGAGCTCCTGGACGGTAACGCCCTGGGAGACCTTGATGGCGTCGAGCTCCTCGGGGTTCACGCCCTGGGCCAGCGCCTCCTCAATCTTGCGCTCCTCCTGAGCCTTAGCAGCCTCGCGCTCGCGCTTCTCCTTGCGCTTCTTGCGGCGACCGGTGGACTCGCGAGAGGCCTCCTCGACGGCGGCGCGGGCCTCCTCGAGCACCTTCTCGCGGCTGTACTCCTCGGCCTCACGAGCCATGCGGCTGTAGTGGTCCTCATCGTTGCCGTGACCGCCCTTGCGCTTCTTGCCCTTGCCCTGTTTATCGGGGTTGGGGAAGTCCATGCCGGCAGCGACGTTGTTGCTGGCGTTGGTGCGATGGCTGTGCGGACGGCTCTCGGAGACGTTGCGCTCGGAGTTGTTGTCGGAGGCGTTGCGATCGTTACGACGGCCACCGCGACGGTCGTTGTTGCCGCCACGACGGTTGCCGCGCTCGGCGGCGCGCTCGGCCTTGGCCTTCGCCTCGGCGTCCTTCTTCTCCTTGAGAACGGTCTCCTGTGCGGCGATCTGGTCGAGCAGCGAACGGAAGCGCGAACCGGAGTCGGAAGCGGGGACAGCGCGGCGCTGGGCCTCGCGGGCAGCCTCCTCCTTCTCGCGGGCAAGGCGCTCCTGCTCGGCTTTCTTCTTGGCCTCGGCCTCAGCGCGGGCGGCCTCCTCGGCAGCCTGGGCGGCGGCGAACTGGCGGCGCTCCTCCTCGCGTGCCTTCTCGGCGGCGATGCGCTCGCGCTCGGCCTCGGCAGCGCGCGCTGCCTCCTCGGCGGCGGCTGCCTCCTCCTCGGCCTGCTTGGCGGCCTCGACTTCCTTGGCGCGGGCCTCGATCACCGAGGCGAGCTGCTTGCGGACCATAGCGACGTAAGCGTCCTCCAGAGCGGAGGAAGCGGACTTAGCGGGAATCTTCATTTCGGCGAGATGACCCATCAGTTCCTTGGAGGTCATGCCGAACTCTTTGGCCAGGGTGGACACACGGACTTTTGCCATATGACTTCACCTACCCTTTCTGGCACCTTGGGTGCCTAGAGACTGAACGAGCGTGGGAGATGCGCCGGGACCCGCCCGACGCGACCGCGCGCTAGATCAGGTCCTCCGCATCATCGAAGGCATCGGTGTCGTGGACACCGCAGAAACGGGAGCCCGGACGGGCCTGGTTGCGGCACTGGACGCCGTCCTCGGACACGTACTCGCAGCGACGGACATCATCGTCCTCCTCGTCACCGATCAGGTCGGCAGCGGGCTCCTCGTGAACGGGGACGTTCTTGAGGATGTCGGCGGCAAGGGTCTCGGACTTGATGTCGATGTGCCAGCCGGTCAGGCGAGCGGCGAGGCGGGCGTTCTGGCCCTCCTTGCCGATGGCGAGCGAAAGCTGGTCGTCGGGCACGATGACGCCGGCGTAGGCCTTCTCCTCGTCGATGAGAACGCGGGTGACCTTGGCAGGCGACAGGGCGTTGGCGACGTAGACGGCCGGATCGGCATCCCACAGGATGACGTCGACGCGCTCGCCGCGGAGCTCGCCCACGACGGCGCGGACGCGGCTGCCCTTGGGGCCGACGCAGGCGCCCACGGGATCCAGGCGGTCGTCGAGCGAGTGGACGGCGACCTTGGAGCGCTGGCCGGGCTCGCGGGCGATCGACTTGATCTGGACAGTGCCCTCATAGATCTCGGGCACCTCCTGCTCAAACAGACGACGCATGAGCTCGGGGTGGGTGCGGGAGATGACAATCGGCGGACGGCTGTGCTCGCCGCGAACCGGCTGCAGGTTGGAGTTGGGATCGCGAACGTCGATGATCACGGCCTTGATGTGCTGGTTGTGCAGGTAGCGCTCGCCCATCGGACGCTCGTTGCGCTCGTTCTCGTAACGGCGCTGGTCAAAGTGCGGCAGCTCGGCCTCGACGCCATCGCGGATCTTGACGATCGTAAAGTCGGGCGTGGACTGCAGCACGGTACCGCTGATGAGGTCACCGATGCGGCCGGAGAACTCCTCGTAGATCTGCTCGCGGGCGGAGTTGCGAACGATGGCGTTGATCTCGGCCTTGGCGTGCTGGGCAGCGATGCGGCTCGTGTTCTTGGGGGTAACGTCGATCTCCTCGAACTCGGTGAAGTTGCCCTCCTCGTCCATGGAATCGTCAATCGGCTCCAGGCGGTAGACGTAAATCTTGCCGGTGGTGCGATCGATGGTCACCTTAGCGCCCCAGTCAAGATGCAAAATCTCGGCATAGCTCTTGGCGAGCGACTGCTCCAGACGGTCGATCAGGTAGAGCTGGTCGATGTGCTTATCCTGGCAAAGCTCCATCAGGGCGGACATCATGTCGGATGCTGCCATCTTATTTTCCTTCCTTCGCGGGCTTGAAGTCATAGGTGGGCTTCAACTTGCACTTTTTAACATCAGAAAAATCGAGGGTGACGGACTCGCCGTCCTCGAGCTCGAGGGTCACGTCGATCTCGGTCGAGGCGGCAATCTTGCCGGTGTACTTGCGACGACCCTCGGTGGCAGTGGAGGTGAGCTCGCAGTTCTCGCCCACAAAGCGGGCAAAGTCGCGCGGGCGGCGCAGCGGGCGCGCCATGCCCGGGCTCGACACCTCGAGCGTATAGCTCGAAGAAATGGGGTCGAGCTCCTCAATCACATCGCCGACCCACTTGGTGTTGGCCGTGACGTCGTTGAGCGACAGGCTCTGACCCTCGGCGCCCTCGATACGTACGCGCACGCAGGGGGCCTTGGTGGCACCCACGAGCTCAACGTCGACGATGTCGACATCGTGCTGGGGGGCGACGGCCTCGAGCGCGTCGATAATCGCCTGCTCGGTCTTGGTCTTGACCATTGCGGCACCTCCATCCATACAAAAAAGAAGCGGGGCCGAAACCCCACTTCTTTCATTTACAACTTCATTTGCAAGCAAACTATACCAATACCTGCGAATACGTGCAAGCACAACGCAAACCCGCAGGTCAGCGTGCCCACAGCATCTCCACAAGAATAGAACAATTGAACGAGATACCCCATTCGGCGCTCACCCAAAAGCCCCAAAACGGGCCATGCGTCCCACCCCGTCAGGCGAATCGGGCCCTATGGACATTCCACCCCTGGGCGCGCATCAGTCAGACTGCCCGTAAGGGACATTCTGGAACAGATAAACCGGACGCACGCATTGACCGCACAACCTTCCAGATCCTCTACGGCAAGGAGGCACCATGAAACGCCTAGGCACCCTCTGCGCAACCGCGCTCGTCGTCGCTGCCTGCTCGTTCGCTCTGACCGGCTGCAGCGACATCGATGGCAACACCGGACCATGCGAGCCGGATCTTAGCAGCACCAAAGCCATCGAAAAAACGACGCCTTCGGAGCGTTTCGACAAAATAGACGAAGACATCGTCGACCCCCAGGGTTTGGGTTTCGACCCTCAAGAACAATTCCCCATCGACCTAAAGGCAGACGAGAACGTCCATGTTACCTGCGTGGGCAAGGACACAGATGGCTACGGCGACGCCGTGTTGGTCTTTGCGGTGACAAACAACACCGATGTCGACATGATGTTTGGCGATGTTGATGCTTATGCCTATGTCAACGGTGTCGTCCGCGACGTGCGCATGCGCAAGCCCGTCGCCGCAGGCGAAGAAACGACCGCTATGCTCACCTTTGTAGGCACCTTCGACGATCCAGGCTTTGACGTGAACAGCGACCTCAACGACATCTACCTCAACATCTGGATGTTTGAGGAGCAGACGGGCAATGTCTACTTTAGGGACCTGGTACACAGTCCATAGCGGGTGACATGGAACATAAGCCAAGCAGGGTACACAACGAAAGACGAGGGACGACCCAGCCGGATCGTCCCTCGTCTTAAACACGTCAACTATGCTCGCAGTGCTTACTTGACCACCAGGTTGACCAGCTTGCCGGGCACGCAGATGGCCTTGACGACCGTCTTGCCCTCGAGCCACTTGGCAACGGCTTCCTCGGCGGCAGCTTGCATCTCCTCGTTGGAGGCATCGCGGGCGACGTCGATGCGGCCGCGGACCTTACCGAGCACCTGAACGACGATCTGCACCGTGTCCTCGATGGACTCAGCCAGGTCAAACTCGGGCCAGGCGGCGGTGTAGGCGTTGCCCTCGCAGCCGAGGGCCTCGTGCCACAGCTCGTCGGCCCAGAACGGGCAAATGGGGGCAAGGACGCTCACGATATCCTTGGCCACACCGTAGCACAGCGCCTTGTCACGGTCAGCGCCCTCAGTGGCGTTGAGGTAGGCGCTCGCCGCGTTGACGAGCTCCATGACGGCCGAGATCGCAGTGTTGAACTGGCCGCGATCGAAGTCCTCGGTGCACTTGGCGATGGTGCGGTGACGCTCGCGATAGAGCTTCATCGCAACCTCATCGAGCGCGGACTTGTCGAAGGCCACGTTGGCATCGCCGGACTGGACGAGCTGCCAAACGATACGCCAGGCGCGCTTGATAAAGCGGTTAGCGCCCTCGACGGCCTTGGGATCCCAGTCGAAGTCCTTCTCGGGCGGGGCGATAAACAGGATCGCCAAACGCATGGTGTCGGCGCCGTAAGGTTCGATGACCGAGCTCGGGGGCACGACATTGCCCTTGGACTTGGACATGGTGTCGCCGTTCTCGTCCTTGACCATGCCCTGGCACAGTAGGTTAGTGAAGGGCTCGTCCACGCTCAGCAGGCCCAGGTCGCGAAGTGCCTTGGTAAAGAAGCGGCTGTAGAGCAGGTGCAGAATGGCGTGCTCGATGCCGCCGATGTAGTTATCGACGGGCATCCAACGGTCGGCGGCCTCGCGGGAGAAGGGCAGCTCGGTGTTGTGCGGGTCGGTATAGCGCAGGTAATACCAGCTGGAGCAGGTAAAGGTGTCCATGGTATCGGTCTCGCGCTTGGCCGGGCGGCCGCAGACCGGGCAGGTGGTCTCGTAGAACTCCTTGCACTCGGCGAGGGTTTCGCCGGCGCCCAAGTCCAGGTTCTCGGGCAGCGTCACCGGCAGCTGATCCTCGGGCACGGGCACGATGCCGCAGTGCTCGCAGTGGATGGCCGGGATGGGGTTGCCCCAATAGCGCTGACGGGAAATGAGCCAGTCGCGCAGGCGGAACTCGACCTTGCGACGGCCGCAGCCCATGGCCTCGAGGTCGGCCACGATCGCAGCCTCGCCCTCGGAGTGCTTACCGCCGCGCATGCCGGTGTACTTGCCGGACTGGACGAGCGTGCCCTCGGCAGCATGGGCGCAATCCCAGTCGACGGTCTCGGCATGGAAGGTATCGATGGTCTCGCCGCTGGCCTCGACGGCAGCGCGATCGTCATCGTCCAGGATGATCGGCACGATCGGCAGGTCGTACTTACGGGCAAACTCAAAGTCGCGCTGGTCGCCACAGGGAACGGCCATGACGGCGCCGGTGCCGTAGTCGGCCACGACGTAGTCGGCAACCCACACAGGGACCTTCTCGCCGTTGACGGGGTTTACCACATAGCGGCCCGTGAAGGCACCATGCTTCTCGAGGGTGCCCTGGGCACGCTCGACGGCAGAGATATGCTTGGAGTCCTCGACGATCTTTGTCACGGCCTCCTCGTACTCCGTGCCCTCGACGAGCTCGTGCAAGCCGGCGTACTCGGGAGCCAGGACAAAGAAGGAGACGCCAAAAAGGGTATCGGCACGCGTGGTGAAGACGGTGATCTTACCCTCGTCGCCCTCGATGGGCTCGCCGTCCTTGTCGCACAGGGTAAAGTCGACCTCGGCGCCCTCGGAGCGACCGATCCAGTTGGCCTGCATCTGCTTGACGCGCTCGGGCCAGCCGGGGAGCTTCTCCAGGTCGTCGAGCAGCTCCTGAGAGTACTCGGTAATCTTGTAGTACCACTGCTCCAGGTCGCGTTTCTCGGGCTCGGTGCCGCAGCGCCAGCACTTGCCCTCGGTAACCTGCTCGTTGGCCAGAACGGTCTTGCAGGTGGGGCACCAGTTAACCGGGTTCTTCTTACGGTAGACCAGGCCCTTTTCCCACATCTTCTCAAAGATCCACTGGCCCCAGCGGTAGTAGTCGGGGCTGCAGGTCTTGACCATGCGATCCAGATCGTAGGAGAAGCCCATGCGCTTCATCGTGGCGAGCGCCTGGTCCATGTTCTTATACGTCCAGGCGGCAGCCTGCGTGTTGTGCTTGATGGCGGCGTTCTCGGCGGGCAGGCCAAAGGCGTCAAAGCCGATGGGGTGCAGCACGTCAAAGCCGCGCATACGAGCCTGACGGGCCATGGCATCGCCGATGGTGTAGTTGCGCGCGTGGCCCATGTGCAGGTCGCCCGACGGATACGGGAACATCTCGAGCACATACTTCTTGGGCTTGCTGTCGTCGGTGTCGACGGCAAAGAGGTTGGAGTCCTCCCAGGCCTTCATCCACTTGGACTCAATGGCCTGCGCGTCGTAGGCAGGGATCTCGTCCTTATGATCTGTGCAATCGCACATATCAGCTCCTTTGTTAGCTGGGTTGGGGCGGGGCGTTCTTACCTTTACTCGCTGCTGCGGACAGTCCTGCTCGCACGAAGAGCACATTAAGTGCTCTTCGGCTCGTGCGGAACTTGCAGCGAGCAAAGGTAAGAACGCCCCGCCACATCGTTAACTCGCATGATGATAGCAAATACAACAAGCGAGATGCCTGCAACTTGCAGGCATCTCGCTTTATCTTAATAACGTGGTTGTGAATCAACCGCTAATTGTTACCAGCCCAAGCATGGTCGGGTTTTCCAAGTGCCGCAGATTGCCGTGAAAGAGGAGCGACGCGTACTTTGGTACGCGAGCGACGGTTTGAACGGCAAGGTGCGGTGCCTGGGAAAGCCGCTTATCGATAGGAAACGCTCTGCTGGGAATCCTTGACGACTACGTCGTGGGCGCCGCCTTCGACGATGGAGGTGGAGCTGACCAGCGTTAGGCGCGCCTTTTCCTGGAGCTCGGGGATTGAGAGGGCGCCGCAGTTGCACATCGTGGACTTGACCTTGTAGAGCGTGCCGCCCACGCCGTCCTTGAGGGAACCGGCGTAGGGAACGTAGGAGTCGACGCCCTCGACGAAGCTAAGCTTCGCGGCGCCGCCCAGGTCGTAGCGCTGCCAGTTGCGAGCACGCGCAGAACCCTCGCCCCAGTACTCCTTCATGTACTGACCGTTCACGTTGACGCGCTCGGTCGGGCTCTCGTCAAAGCGGGCGAAGTAACGACCCAGCATCATAAAGTCTGCACCCATGGCAAGGGCGAGCGTCATGTGGTAATCGTAGACGATGCCGCCATCGGAGCACACGGGCACGTAGACGCCGGTCTCCTCGTAGTACTCGTCGCGAGCGCGGCAGACGTCGATCAGCGCGGTGGCCTGGCCACGGCCGATGCCCTTGGTCTCACGGGTGATGCAGATGGAGCCGCCGCCGATACCAACCTTGATGAAGTCGGCACCGCAGTCGGCCAGGAAGCGGAAGCCCTCGGCGTCGACGACGTTGCCGGCACCGACCTTGACGTCCTCGCCGTAGTTGGCGCGGATCCACTCGATGGTGCGCTTCTGCCACTCGCTGAAGCCCTCGGAAGAGTCGATGCACAGGACATCGGCACCGGCCTCGATGAGCAGCGGCACGCGCTCGGCATAGTCGCGGGTGTTGATACCGGCACCGACCATGTAGCGCTTGTCGCCGTCGAGCAGCTCGTTGGGGTTGGTCTTGTGGCTGTCATAGTCCTTGCGGAAGACGATGCCCATGAGGTGATCGTAGTCGTCGACGATGGGCAGGGCGTTGAGCTTATTGTCCCAGATGACGTCGTTGGCAACCTTAAGGCTGATGTTCTTGTCGCCCACGATGAGCTGCTCACGCGGGGTCATGAACTCGGAGACCTTCGTCTGGTGGTCATCGCGACTGGGGCGATAGTCACGGCTGGTGACGATGCCCAGGAGCTTACCCTTGGGAGTGCCGTCGTCGGTAACCGGCATGGTGGAGTGACCGGTCTTCTCCTTGAGCTCGATGACCTGCTCCATGGTCATGTCGGGGGTCAGCGTGGAATCGGACTGAACGAAACCAGCCTTGTGATCCTTGACGGCCTTGACCATAGCGGCCTCGGACTCGGCGCTCTGGGAACCGTAAATGAAGGACAGGCCACCCTCGGTAGCGAGCGCGACACCCATGTCGACGCCCGAGACGGACTGCATGATGGCGGAAACCATGGGGATGTTCAGGGTGATTGCCGGCTTCTCACCGCGCTTGAAGCGGGTCAGCGGCGTCTTAAGAGAGACGTTGTTGGGGATGCACTGCGAGGACGAGTAGCCAGGGACCAGCAGATACTCCGAAAACGTGTGGGACTCACCGGGAAAGAACGTAGCCATGTTTCTCCTTTTTCCATGCGACCGGTCGGCTGCAGGCCTCGTAGGACCCAGCCCAACCTTGGGCGCCCAATACTGGGGAAGTATCTTAACGCACTTTGACTGCTACAATGCATGATTTAAGAAGAGCACACGAGGGTTTGACGCAGGCTTTGCGTTTGCCCAGCAAACACTTTAGCGGGGAGACGTGGAGCACATGGAGTACAAGACGACGGCAAAGTTGGTCATTCAAGCGTGCGACAAAGATCTACCGGGCGTCTTCGGCCACGGCTGCGTCTTGCTGCTGCAGGGTATTGCCCGCGAGCACTCGCTCAACCGCGCCGCCAAGAGCATGGGCATGGCGTATTCCAAGGCCTGGCGCATTGTGAACGAGGCCGAAGGTCAGCTGGGTTGCAAGCTCATCGAGCGCGACGGCGCCCGCGGATCCACCCTCACCCCCGCCGGCGAGCGAGCCATAGCGGTCTACGAGGAGCTGCAGACCGACATCAACAACGTCATCGCCACCAAAGCCAACGATCTCATCGCCAGCATCAAAGAGTAGCCCATTTGGGACGGGGCCTTATAGCCACACAACCCCTTCTCATAAGTTGCGGTGAAATAGGGGCTGTTTATGCCGCTAAAGTCGTAAATCAATCCCTATTTCACCGCAACTTATGGAGTCGAGGATGATTTAGCTACTTGCGGAGGGCGTTGTCTAGGGCGGACGCTACAACCAGGGGGTTGTCGGTGCCGGCGAAGAGGCGGATGGTGCCCCCCTGCTTGCTGCGTGGAGCCGAAAGGCGCGTTGTTGCGCCGCCTGCGGGCGATGTGCGAAACTCCCCAGGCAAAGCATCGAACAGCTCGCCCGCGCTACGTTCGATAAGATCGAACTCTACTGCCGGGCCAAAGCCGTGCTCGAGAATTCCCGTTGCAGCCACATGGTCGGGATGCGAGGTCAGCCCGGGATAGCGCACGTTGCGCACCATCTCGTTCGCGGCCAAATATTCAGCCAGCGCACGGGCGCGATCGAAATGTGCCTGCATGCGGGTGTCGAGCGTGTCGAGCCCGTGCTCTAGAACCTCGGCCTCATCGGAGGACAAGTCGAGCGCGGCCAATCCGCACCACTCGAGCAGCGCATGCGCGCACTCGGCCGCAGCGTCCACGCGATGGCGCTTGAGCTGCGAGCGCGCGACCGAAGCGGCAACGAGCTTGCGTGGAGCCTCACCGGCACACACACGGTCGAGCGCCTCAAGGGACAGCACAGCACCCAGCCGCAGCGGATCGCAGCCAAAGACGTCAGCCACGGTGTTGTCCACAACCAGCAGCGCATGGGCCTCACGCGCCGCCCGACCCAGCGCACGCAGATCGGGCACACGCAGGCCAAAGCCACCGATTGAGTTCACAAACCACCACAGGTGCGGTCCCTCAGCATCAAACGAAGCATCAAATCCCTCGGACGCAGCAGAAAACGCTGCAGCCGATGGCTCCCCCACCAGCACAACATCGCGGCCATCAAAGCCACGAGCAAACGCATCGGCAAAGTCGTCCGCAAAGGCCACCAGGCGGTCACCGGGACGCACGATTCCCAGCAGCGACAGCGCCGCCGGTACATGCGAGGCCGCAACAAGACGCGCCTCACGCGCGCCGGCTCTCAAAGCCCAGGTATCTTCTAGCTGCTGTACGCCCATACGGTACCGTCCCTTCAGAAACAAAAACCCACGATACGGATGTTCCCCGCATCGTGGGCAACGGCTGCAGTATAGCGCCGATATGCGACGAATCGCCTAGATGTTGAGCGCGTGGTAGGTCACGCTCGCACCCGGAGCATCAACGGACACGCCATAGGTCTCGGGATAGATGCGCGTCGAAAACACGAGCGCGCCATCGTTCACAAACACCTCGACCGACGAGACATCGCCAACAATGCGCACGTTACGAACCTCGTTGACGGGCTCCCAGCGCACGGTACGACCGCAGCCGGCAGAAGCGCGACCCTCATCGGTAAATCGCATCTCAAAGCGCGAGGGCAGTCCGCCCTCGGCGGGCACATACGCCAGCTTCAGCTCGCCATCAACAATCGCGGTAAACGCGCCGTCGACACCGTCGACAGCAAGGTCAAAGCAGGTATCGCCGTCAACCTCCAACGAGCCCTCCCCCACACGCACCGAGGCATAATGGCGCTCGATCTCGCACGCCGGCTGCTGCAGCACCACGCCGCCGTCACCGGCCGTAAGCTCGCGCGGCACCGTCATGCAGTGCTGCCAGCCGCACGCCACGGTGGGCGCGTTGCCATAGGTCGGCTCATCGGACATACCCATCCAGCCAATCAGAATGTGGCGACCGTCCTCGGCCGTGAACTCCTGCGGAGCATAGAAGTCAAAACCGGCGTCCCACAGGCGGAACTCGCCCAGCTCATAGACACCGTCACCACCCGTAATGTCGCCCGTTACAGGCATGTAGCCCGCTGCATACACATTGCCGCGGTCCCAACGACCGCCCTCGAGCCCCTGGGGCGAGAACGACAAAAATGCAGCGGTATCGCCATTCGCATCGAGCTCGATATAGCCGGGGCACTCCCACATAAAGCCAAAGCGCTCGGGCGTAGACACACGACTCTCGAGCTCCCAACTCAGCATATCGGCCGAGCCATACACCAGGATCTCGCCCACATCGCGCCCGGCACCCTCGCCGTGCATGGCGCAAAATCGACTATCGGCATGCGGCCCATCCACGCGACGACGCGCGCCCAGCACCATGTGGTAACGCCCGTCATCATCGCGCCACACCTTGGGGTCACGCACGTGGCAGGTCAAATCCTCGGGATAATCATCGGACGCCAGCACCACGCGCTTTTGGCTGAACTCCCGACCGGCAAGGCCATCAACGCTCTCGACATAAACAGTATCGGCGCGACGGCCGGTATTGACGTAGTCGTACGTGCCGTCCGCATCGGAAAGCTTAACGTTGCCCGTATAGAGCACGCGAATGCGGCCGTCCTCGGCAAGCGCGGAGCCTGAATACACGCCATGGCAATCGAACGGCTCGTCGGGCAGCAGCGGGGCGCCAACATATTCCCAGTTCATAAGGTCGCGGCTTGTGGCATGGCCCCACATCTTTACGCCACCGTTCACATCAAACGGGGCATACTGGAAGTACGCGTGAAACACGCCGCCCGCTTGGCAAAGACCGTTGGGGTCGTTGAGCCAGCCCGCCGGCGGCATAATATGGAAGCGCTGGCCATACGCGCCATGGCCGCACTCAGAGGCGGCAGCGTCAACAGCGGCAACCAGCTTTGCAAGGTCGCGGCCAAGTGCATTAGACATATCAAAGTCCTAACGGATCGAAAGTAACAAGGCGCCAGAGATCGACACCGGATACGGGAAACGCCCGCGAGCATACAACCCGCGGGCACCCTTCAATCAAAAGCTCTTAGGCCTGCTCGGAAGCCTTGGGCTCGTCCTTGTACAGGACAAACGAGACGCCAAAGGAAACCAGCGCGGCGACCGCAAACATGATCGCGTACTGCACGGGCTGGGCCAGGCACAGCAGGATACCGAAGATACCCGTAACGCCCGTACCGGAAGCGGCGAGCGAGGTGAGCGCGCAGACCAGGGCGCCGCAGCCGCCGCCGATGCAGCCAGCGATGAAGGGCTTAAAGAAGCGCAGGTTCACACCAAAGATGGCAGGCTCGGTAATACCCATGAAGGCGGACAGAGCCGAAGGAAGCGCTAGGCCCTTGATCTTGGCATCGTGGGTCTTAAAGGCAACGGCAAGCGCGGCGCCGCCCTGGGCGATGTTGGCGGCACTGGCAATGGGCAGCCAATAGGTCACGCCGTACTGGGCAAGCTGGCCCAGGTCGATGGCGGTGTACATCTGGTGAATACCGGTGACGACCGTGGGGGCATAGAACAGGCCGACGATAAAGGAACCGATGCCAAAGGGCAGGGTGAGCAGAGCCTGGATCAGACCGAGGACGGCATTCTCGGCCCACACAAAGACGGGACCGACAGCGATAAGCGTCACGAGCACGGTCACGAACACGGAGACAAGCGGGGTTACAAAGAGGTCGAACATCTCGGGAACGATCTTGTGCAGACGCTTCTCGAGGAAGGCAAGGATCGCGCAAGCGATGACGATGGGGATGACGTGGCCCTGATAGCCAACCCACTCAAAGCTGTACACGCCGGGGATGACGGTGACCATGGTCTGCACGCCCTCGGAGGCGACCGTGTAGGAGCTCTGCAGCGAGGAGTTGATGAACGCGCCGCCGACGACGGCGCCCAGGTACGGATTAGCGCCGAAAGCCTTGGCCGCGGAGTAGCCAATCAGGATCTGCAGGATGCCAAAGGACGTACCCGAGACCAGGTCGGCAATCTTGTAGATGCAGTTATTGGTGTCGAGCGCGATAAAGCCGTTGGAGGCCATAAAGTTGAGGGCGCTCATGATGCCCAGCAGCAGGCCCGAAGCCACGATGGCGGGAATGATGGGAACGAAGATATCGCCGAGGACCTTAATGGCGCGCATAAAGATGTTCTGCTGCTGCGCCGCGGCCTCCTTGACCTCAGCCTTGGAAGCAGCATTGATGCCGCCGAGGGCGATGAACTCGTCATAGACCTTGTTGACGGTACCGGTGCCAAAAATAATCTGGAGCTGGCCTTGGGCCTCAAAGACGCCCTTGGCACCGTCGATATTCTCGATGGCTTCCTTGTCGACCCTTGCGTTGTCGGCAATCACCAGGCGCAGACGCGTGGCGCAATGCGCGGCCGACACGACGTTGCCGGCGCCACCGATGTTGTCGAGCACCTCTTGGGCTGATTTGCGGTAGTCCATGACTTCCCTTTCGTCTAACGGGCGTTTTACACCTGGCCATCTTTGACACTTACACTGTAATCGTTTTCAGTTTCATATTACTGTAATCGTTTTCATATAGCGGTAAACGGTAGATTTTCGCCGGTGAAAGGTAGTTTGGGACAAATAACAGTGGTCCGAAGATAGCGGCGGGCGCCCAAAACCTAGACATTCATAAGCTGATGACCGAGCTTGAGCGTACGCAGGCCGCCCTCCCCTTCCACGCCATCGAGCGTGTCGAGCAGCATATTGGTGGCCTCGACGCCACTGGTCAGATAGCCATAATGGACGGTGGGAATGCCGCCCGTCAGCGCGCGCAAAAACGCGTTGTCGCCAAATCCGCTCACGCGATGTAAGCCCTCGCCCACGCCACGCGCCTCATCAAGAGCGCGCAGGGCGCCGGCGGCCATGGTATCGGTCGCGCAGGCGATAAACGAGACGTCGGGCACGTCGGCCAACAACTCGCGCGCCGCACGATATCCCGAGTCGAGCGTGAAGGAGCCACGACGCACCAGGTGGGGATCGAGCACAACCCCCGCAGCCAGCAAGCCTGCCTCAAAGCCACGGCGTCGGTCGTAGCCCGCGGCGCGGTCTTCTTCGGTAACACCGATGTAGGCGATCTTTCCCTCCACGCGCCCCACGAGCGCATGGCCCAGCTCATATGCCGCCTCGTAATCGTCATGGTAGACGCAGGCCGCGCCCTCGACGTTTTGGCCAATCAGCACAATGGGCACGCGGCACGATGCAATAGCCGCACGATGCTCATCGGTAATCATGGTCGCTACCAGCACGATGCCATCGACCGGGTGGTTCTGGAACAAGTCGAGGTACTCGAGCTCACGCTCGGCAACGTTGTCGGTGTTGGCGAGCAACATCTGATACCCGCGGCGACCAAGCACCTGGCCAATGCCTGCGGTAATTCGGCTCACCGACTCGGAGTTAATCTTAGGCACGATGACACCGATGAGCTTGGTAGAGCCGGTACGCAAGGCACGAGCCTGGTTGGACCGCACATAGCCGGTCTGCTCGATCGCCTGTTTAATGCGCTCGGCCTTATCAGCCGAGATATATCCACCGTTGAGATAGCGCGAAACCGCGGCGTTCGAAACACCCGCCAGCTCGGCGACATCCTTCATCTTTACCACGAGTACCCCCGTCGTTGAAATCGCTTTCAACATGATACCCGTGCGAACGACCGCATGACGTAGCGATTACATGATAGAGAAACGCGTGGAAACTAATGAGTCACTTGAGACACGTCGAGTGATAATCACTTCGCGGCCAGTTTTACCAGACGAGAATCACCCTGGCTGCATAATCGAAGAATACGGCCATGCAGAACTTGACCTGAGCGGCAGCCTCACGGACTTATCCAGGAAGGCCTCGGTGCCGCGTCTCGAAGAGTCGCAATTCACAATCCCGGTCAATCCTCTGCCAAGAACCCGTTGCGAACTTAGACTTACCAACAACACGTCAGCAAAGTTGCATACAAGCAGATAATCGCACGCAATTTCGCCTATTCTCAATTGAGATGTAAGTTTTGACAGGCCGAATCTTACATCCAAACAAAAAAGAGGGCCGACGCATCAACCCTCTTCAGGTGTCGCCCGAAGGCTCCCACCGCAATTGACTTTAATTTAGCCGATATCCCTTGTTTGTCTACAGGCTCTGCCACAAGTAGAAATTATCTTCACTTTTAGGGAGCAGCTCTTAAAAAGCAGCTATGTAACTAAGAAGCGCATCCATCTTGTTCCCAACCCCAGTCGTTTCTATCTCATGAAAGTCCAAAGAAGACAGGGGGCCATGCAAATCTTCAGGGACGCCAGAGAGGTCGCCGCGGTAGGTCTCCCGGTCAGCCGCCATCGCGGTTCCTAAAAAGAGGAAAGGCAGCCATCCCAAGAAGGACAGCCGCCTTTCCTCTGGACGCGGGACCCGTAGGTTACCCTCGTCAATACCGCTTTTTAGATAGGCTACTGATTATCAATCCGTAAGTCAAAGCTGCAAATTTGAGGCAAGCGACAATCATGTAATTCAAATCAAGACACACATGATTTTCAACCAAATCAAACGATGTCTGGCTAGCATATCAGGCATTGCACGCATAAAAAAGGGCAAGACTCTCAGTTTGAAAGCGTCACCCTTAAAGCTCCCAAAGAGCTTTTGTATTGCAGGAAGATACTCTACACCATCTTCCCTTGATTGGCAGGTCGAAACAGACACCATTGTGATTTCAAGCAGAAAGCGTTATATTAAGTATGCATTTGCACGTGGTGTTCGCACTATACGCTCAGATGCCATAGTTTACAAAGACGGCCTTCTTCATAGACGCTAGGTGGGATTACTCACTAGTAGCCGATATGTCGAAGGCCTTCTTGTACTTAAGAAAATCATACATTCTAATAAGCCGTTTTAGCTCGCTATTACCGTGGATTATCTTGCGATCGTCCGTGATGAGCGCCCTCAGATACTCGAGCAACTCACTTAAATCGAGCTCATCCTCCTCAAATAGCCACAGAGAATTGAGCACAGGGGTCATTTAAAAGTGAACAGTTTAATCAGGAGCGCCGCACCCCTGGGAGCGGGGCGCAACGCTCGATCCATTGTTCTCCCGGACGGGCAATTTGGCGAGATCACTCGGAAAGGATGGATGAAGCAGCCGTGCGGTTACACCAACATTTCCGACGCGATCGTAATTGAATCAATGGGTGCCTTGTTCATACTTAATCGCCTCATGATGAAAGAGCTCAACGAAGTCGCATATCAGACAATAGATCGCTCCAGGCTGTTTAAACTGTGCGATTCTATGGACGAAACCGAAACATCAATCCACTACGGTAGCAGCGGTTTCCCATTACAATCAATACGTGAGGCACCCCATGCGCGGATATAACAAGGGTCCGAAAGCTGCTCGAGGCCCTTGGATTCGTTGGGCGAATTAACGACGATTCCGAGCTCCACGGACGCCTTGAGGCGTTACGTTATTTACCCCGAAGTCAAGATATTATCGATTAGATTTCCTGAAAGGAGGCAATATGGACAACCTTCGGTTCAACATCTCGATACCTTCCGATGAAGACGGCTGCGTACTTTTCCAATGTCCGAACTGCGGAGAGCTATTCAAAGTCGTCGTTGATGAGTATGAGAGTGATTCCGTCCTAGATATCCACTGCCCTCTGTGCGGCCTTATCTCGGACAACTTCTTCACACCGGACGTCATCGACCTGGCCTTATCAAAAACAGCGAATGTGGTCGTGCCGGAGCTAGAAGAACTGCTTAAGAAGGAGCTTGGCGGAAAGGGCAATGATCACGTCTCTTTCAGTGTGAAATCATACAATGAAGAGGAACCCGAGATTCCCATCCGGCAAGCAATCGAAGCCCTTCAGAAGGTAACCTGCAAGGACTGCAAGCGCATATCAAAGGTGTCCCCTGCACTTGCGATGTCTTTATACACATGCCCCTACTGCGGAATAGGACAATTCAATGGATTCTGAGAAGATTGAGCTGCGAAAACTACTCTTCAAGCATAGTGCTGAAGCCAGCAATCTTTTAAGGTCTGACTACAATGACCTCAACACAGCCCTCACTCGCTACCTCAACTTTATTGATGGGCAGCCTGTAACACGAGCGTTCATTGAGGATTGCGTGGCAAACCATTTGCCTAGCGGGTTCGACAAAAACGCCGAAATCGATAAAGTAAATTCGGACCCATATACCATATTTAACTTCCCGCCTAGCTGCGAGGGCGAAAGCGCCGTAACGTATCTCGTACTCAAAGCAATAGTCGACAGAAAGCTATGCCAGTCGTTTCACCTCCTTCTAGGCTATGCACACGGTTCAAGGAAATATGACGATATGGCCGAAGGCTTCCTGAATGACGTAGCGAGACGCCTCGTAAACGGAGTCAATCAGGCCATCACACTAAAGGGCATCGAACTAGGATTGGATGAATCCGTGACACAGGTAAACAATTTCGGCAACTCGGGAGCCGCCATCGCTTCCCAGACAACGAACGGGTCAAGTACGACCATCAATCAGTCAAACGGCATAGACGTTAACGCGCTCAACGACATAATCGGAAAACTGGAAAGCTCCCTCCACGAGCTTTCCAGTGAGAACAGGACAATTGCTGCGGATGCAATCGCCGCGATGAAAGACGTTTTTGAGACTCCGCAGCCTAAACCGTCAATACTAAAGTCGCTATGGAACACCCTAAAGGGCATCAACGAAGGGGCTACGTTTATTGAGAACGTAACGAAGCTGGGCGTACTCATCGCCCCTATTCTTCCTGGAATTATCGGATAGACTAAGTATGGTCGTCCCTAGCCCCCCATGGCGTTTCCAATCAATTTGAGATGGCATATTCAAGGCGTTGACCGGAATTGAACATTCCGGTCAACTGCCCACATTCGAAATATCTCTACACAACAAAAGGAGTGTGAAATGAGCGACTCTGTTTCAAAATTACTAATAGAGAGATACGGAGTGATGGTCTTTCTCGTTGTAATATTCGTTCTTGCAATAATTGCGATCTTGCATTTTGGCATCAAATTCGACATCAATATGTATATTGCAAGCCGCAAAGAACGACACCGAAAGTTAGCACAGAGCTACTGCCCGCATTTGGATTTTATTCCTCGTGATGATAATAGTGTTCAAGTTAGCCCGCTCTTTTACTCGCCGCCAGGAACACTGAACTGGTTTTGCTCTCGATGCGGGGCCGTTTTACCTTACGAACCCAATCAAGAGGAAGTCGAAGCTAAGGCGACTTATTATCTCAACCATCCAAAAGCTTACAAAAAAGCAATGAAGAGTTTCGATAAGCATGCGAAAAAATCTCTCTAGATTATTATTAACGTCCATAAGGTGGTATCGGCAGCTGCGAGTGAGTGAGTATTTGCCCGCATAAGCACCGCTAAATATTGCGAATCAACACGGTCAGTATCGGCATGGTCAAGACCAGCATTTGACAACGACATAAGGTCAGCCGCTGACAAAAAACGACAATGGACTATTTGCCGATTCAGGTGCCCAAGCACAATAATGTCGGCACTGTTTCGCAATATTAAATTGTACTCAAGCGCGCAAGAACTAACAAAGTTTCGCCTTAGTCTTAACCAATGACAAACAGACGGCCAGCCGTTATTTCCGCTGAATCTTAAGGCCCCTCCGATTACTAAGGAGGTAAGCATCTTTATGCTCCTTAGAGATTTCGAAGCTTGAGAGAATCTTATTCTGAGATTCAGGCGACCAATAAATATGAAGTCTTTCTCGCGCCCTCGTTATTGCCGTATAAAACACACTGTGAGTAATGCGCTCCTCAACGTCCTTCGTAATAATCAGCTTTACGGATGAGTACTCTAGTCCTTGCGCTTTATGGACAGACACCGCATACGCCACCTGAAACGGCACGATACAGTCCTCGCCAACATCCTCACCGTCTCGATCCTTGGCTTTCTTAACTGAAAAGCGCAGATACGTCTCTCCATCACGAAAATCTAAATACTCCAACCCGTCGTAATGAAGAACGGAAAGCTCGGAGGCGATAATGGGAACAGCAACCGTAAATTGCATCTCGTCTTTGGAAATTGCTTCCATTCCCACAAGACGCCCTTTTAGATTGTTATATAACAACGGATAAAACCGCTCAGACTCATTGAACAAGGCTCTGTTAGACCAAATTTGACACGATCGGCTGTTCGTCGAACCGGAAAATAATCGGGCTACCCCCGTCCATCGCGGTCCCCGCCCTCCCCGTCAGCCTTCCCCTCAGATCCCAGCCTGACGTCGAAGGGCAGGCCGCCCTCGCGGATCACCGCCCTGAGGAATATGTTCATGGCGCCCGACATGGAGAGCCCGAGCTCGTCGAGCACGGCTGCGGCCTCCCTTTTGACCTCGGGATCGATTCTTATCGTGGTGGCCGGGACGTTCGATGTCATTGCCGCTCCTTCCGCGGTCGCTGCTCCGTGGCCACCATTTTAATTCGCTAGGCCGCCCGCCCGTCCCAGTAGTCCATGAGGGGAGGCTCGAGGCCGAACATGTCGCGGACGCGGGTCGAGCAGGAGCCGTTGGCGAGCTGGCGGGCGACCGTGGACTCCGCCGCGCGCGAACCCGCCGCCATGAAGGTGCGGCACCAGCGGAACCAGTCGAGGTAGGCTCCCAAGTGCTTGGTGGACACTCCCTTGAAGCGGGCCATGAACGAGCCGAGGAGCGAATGGACGGCGTTGATGCGGTTGATGGTGCCCTCCGAGCGGTCCTTGGAATCATAGGATTCATGCGAGGCGACCTTCAGGTCGCGCAGCACGTCGATGTACGCGGTCGCCTTGTCCGTGGCGACGACCGCGCCCGCGCCGATGCGGTCGCGAAGGGCCTCCGCCGCACGCTTGCGCGAGACAACGCCGCGGCCCGAGACCTCGAAGAAGGTGGCGTCCGTGTCGCTAACGCCCGTCATGACGCAGATCTGCTCGCGGGAGAGGCCGCGCCTGTGGACCTGCTTGCCGCGGTGGCGAGCCTTTCTCGGCAGGGTGAAGGAGCCTTTTGAATGGTTGCCCTTGAAGGACTCGGGGAAGTACGTCTCGTCGAGCTCGCAAGCCTGCCCCTGCCCCACATGGAACGTGGGCGAGTATTCCTTCAGGCACTCAATGAGCCTGTGGCGCATGGTGTAGGCGGTCTTGAGGCAGACACCGCAGCGGCCGGCGCACTCGCGGAGAGGGAGCATGAGGGCGAAGCACTCGGCATAGGCCATCCAGGTCTCGCGGGGCAACTTGCTCGTGCCGAGGATCCGGTCGGTGGAGCCGGAGAACGTCCTGCCGCAGTCGCGGCAGAGGTAGCGCTGCTCGCCGTTCCTGGACTTGCCCTTCTTGACGATAGCGACCGAGCCGCAACGGGGGCAGCGCTCTACCTCATAGCCATCTCCCGCCGCATCGTCGAACATGGCGGCGCGGACGACGTCCCCGACCAACTCGACGGCTTTACGGCGCTCGGTCCTGCTGAGCTTCGCCAGGCTCTTCTTGAGGGTGATGACCAGGTCGTCTGCATCCATGGGCGCTCCTTCGACGTTAATTGAAGGGTACCGCCTCGCGGTGACATCGTTTTTATGTCAACCTTGGTCTAACAGAGCCTTGAACAAAATTGGGTCGCCGACTTTATACGTATGATAATTCCAGACAACGGCCTCGTTCTTATTTCCCGACTGCAAGATTTTGTTCATATTATTAATGCCATAGAGGCCATCATAGTTGAGACATAAGACAATCTCATCATCATTCATTCTGCTAATTACAGAGTCATCAAGATTCGACGTAAAATCGCAAGAAATAAGAATTTCAGCGATATCAGGACTCACATTCCTGACAGCATGCCATAGTTTTAGCAAATCATCATTCTTCGTGCGCCATGGTTTATCAAATTCATGGATGCACTTATCAGGCAAGAAGTCTCGAGCCAATGAAAACCAGTTTCCAAACTTAATGGACTCAATCTGTCTCACATCGCCAACAAGCAATAGCAGTTTAAACCGATTAGAATCAATAATAGATTTCATATCGCTATTGCAGACAGTGCTGCATTCGTCAACGATTAAGATGTCGCAATCTGGCACACGATTCAAATACTTCGCGACGGTCATAAATTCGCAATTCTTATCATTTATTTTTCTTCTAAGGCTATCTACGGCAGGATTTGTATTAGCGATAGCAAGTTTGCTTTCATTTTGCAGAAAAGCGCAAACGATGTTGACCATGGTTGTTTTTCCGGTACCAGCCGAACCGTAGATGAACGCGACGCTCGTTTCGGCAAACATGGACTTTAGAGCATCTATTTTTTCTGAATCATCCAACTTGCAGCTTGGATCTTTAAGCCATGATTCACATAAAGCAGTATAGCCTTTGACCCCGGCACCAGACAGTTTTAAAAGCCCGCGTATAATACAAGTGAGTTCGTCTTCGACTCCCTTAACAAATAGATGCCCGTTCTCATGCACGAGATCCCTTGAATGATGTCTAAAATACAAAGCGCTATTAAATGAGGCAATCAGTTCATCAACATCCGAGAAGGTTGTAATTTCGGTATCCCTAAGATACAGAGCATTAGAATCGATTGTCTCCGCGGTCACCCTACGAGCAAGAAAGTTATCTTCATACGGATCTGGATCAATACATTGATACAAATCCTCGACAGCGACTACATGCCCAATAAGACTCGTGCAATACGGCTGCCGATCAAAGGGGGCACAGCCGTTTTTCAAATAAAGGTCACCGAGACGGCTATTCGGACTTACAGTCAATTGTTCCTCTATAACCCTGTTACGAGGTTTAGACAAAAGATACTTTAGAACATTAGATCCATTTGAGCCAGCACTCAAAAACTCATGCGCAGAGCTAAGCAAGGTGTGTACCGGACAGGCATTTCCCGAAGATGCTATCTCCCCCATCACAGAAATAAACTCGTCATCAGGGAGTAGAGCAATGTCGCAAAGCGTCATCCCGGTATGGGTCATTAGGTTCATAAGTGATCTATAGCTAGTGTATTGGCCAGTAAGCCACACTGCATCAGGGCCTCTAAGTATCTTTATAAGATTATTCAACTCACAGGGGCGTACTGAAACCGCATATGCATCAACAATCGTAACAGGAAGAGTAAAGCCAAGACCGTCGATACTCGTGCGCTTAGTCGAAACCACCACTGAATAATTAGTGGGCATTCTGAAAGATGAATAAACAAGTATACGATCAAATTTGCTACAAGAATCGAATGCGGGGACAAGTGTCGCCTCATAATAGACAGAATCCCCAACAAAGAAAGGCTTAGCAGCTCTAACGTAAAAACGGTCCTTCTCAATTTCAACAGCATTGGCACTCATGAAATCATTGATTTTATGAGCTATCTCTTCATGGTATTTAGCCAAGCCGGGATCGGTGTCCAGAGGAATCTTACTCAAATTGGCAAGAATTGTAAGGCCGAGTTTATCGAATGCATAACGTTTCAAGCACAGCAAATTTTCGTAATACTTCAACAAAAGGCGCTCTGCAGAATCTTCACTTGGAACATAGTGCGAAACGACCTTTTGTAAATAATGATGGAACTTAGCAATAAACCGAGTCTCGCTGTTCTTGCTCATATCTTTAATAGCAACCGAACATAATTTAAAGTAGTCGCCTTCGATGGGCCTGTTGCCATAAGTTGCATACATTGCAATGTGCTCAACAAGATGACGCAGATAACCCACAACGTCTCTTGAAACGGCTGACCTGCCCTCGAATTCAAGTCTATCAATTGAATGCTCTACAGCGTCGTTTGCATTGTAAAGCTCCTTAAGAGGGTTTCTCATAAGCCTCGCTCCTCCATCGTAATTTTCGACCCCCCAATATGGCTTAACGGCCAAGAAATCTTTACATCAATTAAGATGTCCATCCGATGTCCATCAATAATGATAGCCGCACCCAAACAACACTTCCGAGCCAAACGACGAAGCCGGGTAACGCATAATTACTTTCACAAATTGACAAACACATAGAGGAACACGGTCCACGCGTCGTCATATGATTTCAGGCGAGTAAACAACAAATCATCGACGAAAGGGGCGCGAGCCGAGTCCGCAAACATCGCATCGATCGACGATGGGTCGCTCGACGCGCTGCTCGACGAGGAGGCGTCCAAGCTTGTCGGGGCCGAGCGCTATGAGAGGACGGCGGGCCGGGAGGCCTACCGCGGCGGCCACTACGCGAGAAAGCTCGTCACGGGCGCCAGGGAAGTCGAGCTCAGCGTGTCGAAGCTCCGCGGGGCAGCCGCTAGGACGATGCGCGACGGGTTCGCCGAGACGCTTGCCTACACGGAATTCCCGCCGGATCGCTGGAGCCAGATTAGGACGAGCGACGGGATCGAGCGCATCAACCGCGAGATCAGGAGGAAGACGAGGGTCGTCGGGACCTTCCCGGACGGCAACTCGGCCCTCATGCTGGTGACGGCGAGGCTGAAGTACATAGTGGAGCACGAGCGGGGCAAGAGGAGGCACCTGGATATGTCGAATCTGGACGAGATGGACGAACTGAAAGGAAAGTAGGAGGGCTAGAAGAGGACGGGGCCGAGGACAGCAAAATCAATTTGCAAAAGAATCTTGACGGTACCCCTCCCCAACATTCCCCAGAAAGTTCGCTGATGTTGACTGGGGTTCTCGTAAAATAAACCCCAACAAAATATGTGCGGAGTGCTGGCCTGGAGCTGCCTCCGGACCCCATTGGCTGCTTACCGAGAGTCTCCGCTATGAAACGACCCCTTTACTACCTGCTCTGCGCGATCGCGTGCATGTCCATGGTCAGCTCCGCGATGCCTATGCCAGCCATCACGGAGGCCATCCAGCCTCAGGCAACCGCGAAGCAGCAGGCGCAGGCCGTAAACAACACAAACTGACGAACCAATTGCCGACATGAACGATTTCGTCCCTGCCGGCATTTAAGCAGGGAGAAAGATTTGGCAATATTGTCCATTATCTAACTGATTCAATAGCGGAATGAAGCCTGCAGCAGGGGCCAAATTCGGAAGTAAGCGGCAAATTCAAAACCTGCCAAGCACACCGGAATGCCACAACGCTTCTACCTGCGTTTTCTTTACGCAAAAACGGCGGTGTGCTCGAGGATTCTAGAATTTGCCGCATACTTCCGGCGGGCAATTCCGAAAGTGCGGTGAAAAACCGAGAACTGCCGACCAGACCCCTGTTTTAAGCTTCGACGACCTGCGGTTTTGTTACCGAAAATCGAGTTGCGCTCGGCGGTTTCCGATTTTTCCCCGCACTTCCGGAAAAACGCGGTAAAAGCGAGTGTCTGAAGCGGAAACACGACAATTGCTCCTCGGAAAACAGCCCACTAAACGCAAAAACCGCCTTTCGGCGGTTCCCACGGACCAAGCCGGACGTACCGTCGCTAGGCCTCATCAAGGGTTACTTTACGGAAGAGTCGGGCTGTGATCAATCATTTTTCAGGTTTGGGGACAAAGGTCGAGCTACATAGAAAAGCTGATCTGTGGCAGATAAAGCGGCCCCCATACCCCACCGGCAGCAACATTCTCAATGATGCCCTTTGCAAAGGAATACAGGTCTTGCATGCCGAAGCTAAGCGCCTCCCTATCAAATGCCTCATCGTCTAAATCAGACGGAGCACGATAGATACCGGACACGGATATTTCGGAACGATAATAGTGGCCCTCATCACTGGGAATGAGCTCTATGACAAGGTTGAGCTGCCGAAATCTAACTCCGTTTTCATCAAAGAAGGCACTCGTTATGTCATTTCTAACGTTAAACTCACCGTCTGACTTATTAACTCCCTCCTTCGGGGCCATTCCGCCATCAAATGAAAACCTATCGACTTTTTTAGACACGCATGTAATCGACGAAGACTCAATGCGCTGCTTCTTCAACGAGTCCATTTACATCTCCAATCGGAAGGAATTCTCATCAACCAAAGGATCAGAATCCCTATAAGCAGGGGCTTTTCCTCCTGGTATTACAGACAAAAGCGGCGAGCTAAGAGTTGCGGTCCTCTCATGGAGAGCCAAGCCCAGGTATTCGCGCGCCTCGGGAACATCGCGAATGAGCCTCATAAGGATATTGGCAGTAACAGTCTGCTGAGACGCTCCGTTCTCCCATCGAGATGACGTTGGTTTTGAAACTCCTAAAAGTGACTCAAATTCATGCTGAGTTAAGCCTAGATCTGAGCGCAAATGCTTTATTTCCGAGGGAGATAGAAGCTCATGAGCCTTGGCGTATTGCGCGGCAAGCGCATGGGCGAGTTTAGTCGCCTCCGCAGCGGTCATTTCATCATTGCCGCACTCACAAATATAATGCCCAATTCCTTCAACAGTAATTTTCTCGCCACGGTAAATTTCAGTCATTGGCGCCGTGGTAAATTGCATTTCCTTGCCACATTCCATGCAACGCATGACTCCTCCTTTAATGAATATATCCATCGATGTTCGCAGACAAGACGTTTAAATGCGCCTTGCCTTCAGAATCGATTGAAAACTTAACGTACCAATCCTCACATTCAAAATCCCGACAAACATAGACGTCTGCGTAAACATCGTGCAAAGGCCCATCCATATCGAGTGCGATGGATTTCCTGAAATCGCTGGGCTTTAGGTAATCAAATAGATCGGCGAGAAAACGATCAATATCCAAATAGCCATAGTGGTTGATCAGGTGCCTGCGCACCTTGCCGTTTACAACCATCTCTCCCGAGCAGGCCAAGGATTTGGCCTCGTCTAGAGAATATGTCGGCCGAAACTTGGTTCGGTTCATGAGCACCCCTTAGTTAGCATCATGCTAACTATATTCGTATAGTCGCCAATTGGCAACTACATTCAGCGCACCAACGTAAGCGATCGACCGGATGGCGTCTTAGGCCCGACAAATACAACTCTGACTGCATAATCGAAGAGCACAAGCGTACAGAGCTAGACCCAGAGCGTAGCCTTACAGACTATTTCTAGAAGGTGCCCGTGTCGAGTCTCGCGGCGCAAATCACAACGTCGACGACGGACCGCCGCCCCTCCCCTCCCCAACAATCCCCCAGAAAGTTCGCTGATGTTGACTGGGGTTCCCGTAAAATAATCCCCAACAAAATATGTGCGGAGTGCTGGCCTGGAGCTGCCTTCGGACCCTATTGGCTGCTCACCGAGAGGCTCCGCTATGAAACGACCCCTTTACTACCTGCTCTGCGCGATCGCGTGCACATCCATGGTCGGCGCGACGATGCCCATGGCAGCCATCGCGGAAGCCATCCAGCCTCAGGCAACAGCCGAGCAGCAGGCACAAGCCAACGCCGCGAACGGAGACACAGGCAAGGCTGAAGACGGCATCAACACAAATGCGACAGCAGACACCGCAGAGGACAGCACCGCAACATCCACCGGCACCAGCGCAGTCAACACGGAAAGCGCCGACGCCACCACCGCCGCAGCCGGCACGGCCACCACAGCCCCCGCCCCATCCCTCCGCGCCCAAGCCAACGGCACGCCCGCCGCAATCTCCACCACGTCACAAACCGGCTACGCCCACTCCGCCACCGCAAGCCAAAACGGCGTCACCTTCACCGTCTCGTGGAACGACGCCCCCGCGGGCACCGCGACGACCTTCCACATAACCCAGACCAACGGCTCGTCCCAGGCCAAGGCGCGCATGGACGTGCCCACCTATTGGGACGGCGGCAGCCATGAGAGCGCCTGCGACCCGTCGCGCCCGGCATGGGCCAGCTACTGCAGCCTGGGCACCGCGGGCCACGACTTTACCTTTGACTTCACGGCATCGGGCACGTACCGCATCCACTTCTACTTTATGGACAACGACAGAAACGACCCCCAAAACGACAAGGGAATCTACTACCTGCGCACCACGGCGGAGGTGACTGTAAACGACGCCGCCCGCCCAAGCGTCACGCAGATCGTCAACAACGCCGTGGACCTGTGCAGGCAACAGACAAACGGCTCGGAATACGACATGGCGCTGTGGCTCCACGACTGGACGCTCGACCAGTTGGAGCACGACCACAACCTCAACTGGTGCTCGGCCGAGAGCGGCCTCACGCGCCACCAGGGCACCTGCGAGAGCTACCAGCGTATCTACTCCAAGCTCCTTGACGCCGCGGGCATCGCCAACGGCCGCATCACAGGCAACGGCCACACCTGGAACGCCGTAAAGATCGACGGCAAATGGTGCCAGATGGACCTGACCTGGGACGACACCAGCGACAACTGGTACGGAGACCTGGACCAGCGCCATCTGTACTTTGGCCTGACCGACGAGCTCATGGCAATCGCCCACTCCGACCACACGGCAAACTACCAGAAGGACGGCTACGCCTACCGCTCGACCGACCTGTCCAACAATTACTTTGTACGAAATGGCAAGGCAGATGAATGGGTCGAGAAGTATGCCGACCGCATTCAGCAGCACCTAGATGCCAGGGAAGAGAGCTTTTCCATTGACGCCGACAACCAGTTGTTTCCGCCCAGCATCTCGGGGATTCAGAACGGGATTGTTGCGTATGCGATGAATCAGAGGAGGTGGAAAGTCCAAGGCGCCAAGGTTGTGCTGGCCGCAACCTCCAATGTCGCTACTCTGCCGAACAGCACATTGACAGTAAAGTACGACTGCACTGCCAAATATCAAGCCGCTCAAGTAAAGCCAGTGCAGAGCGTCCCCGACGGCGAATACATGATCTGCAACAGAGGGCTGGGCACGGCGATGCTCGATATCTCAGGAGCCTCGAGGTCCAACGGCGCCAACGCCCAGCTATGGGAGGCCAACGGCTCGGGGGCCCAGCGGTTCATGATCTCCTACGACGAGTGCGCGGGCGCCTACGAGATCATGTGCGCGGCGTCGGGGCTAGCGCTCGACGTGGATTGCGCCGACTTCTCGAGCGGCGCCAACGTCCAGCTGTACGAGTCGAACGGCTCGGCAGCGCAAAGCTGGAGGCTGGCAGCAACTGGCAGAAACCCATTGTCGGACCGGCACGGAGAAGCCACGAAGGATTAGCAGACGAGCTGTTCAACCGCTCGAACGATATCGGAATCGATCTCGAAGTCGAACTTTCTGGCGAACATCATCTTTGAATCCGAAATCGAATCTAGATCATCCATAGACAACACTCGCGGGGACTCGTCCTCGCCCCAATCAATCATGCGCATGATGCCGTCCGTATTGTCCTCCCCGGGCATTCGATAGAAATCGAACCGCTTGCTTGTATTCCAGGCAAAGGTCTGCAGAAACAATTCGTCACCGCACATAGAATCCCAGAAAACTGACCGTACCAGAGAAGCGTTCTCTACGACGTATCGAGCGAGCTCATCAGTTATAGAGAACCAGTTGTCGCCTTTCATCAGCTTAAGGCCTTCAGCAGGCTTCCTATAGAGTTGCAGAAGCCTCGCCAAAAGACTGTCCACCTTTCGCAAAAAAATTGGCTCTGTTAGACCAAATTTGACACGATCGGCTGTTCGTCGAACCGGAAAATAATCGGGCTACCCCCGTCCATCGCGGTCCCCGCCCTCCCCGTCAGCCTTCCCCTCAGATCCCAGCCTGACGTCGAAGGGCAGGCCGCCCTCGCGGATCACCGCCCTGAGGAATATGTTCATGGCGCCCGACATGGAGAGCCCGAGCTCGTCGAGCACGGCTGCGGCCTCCCTTTTGACCTCGGGATCGATTCTTATCGTGGTGGCCGGGACGTTCGATGTCATTGCCGCTCCTTCCGCGGTCGCTGCTCCGTGGCCACCATTTTAATTCGCTAGGCCGCCCGCCCGTCCCAGTAGTCCATGAGGGGAGGCTCGAGGCCGAACATGTCGCGGACGCGGGTCGAGCAGGAGCCGTTGGCGAGCTGGCGGGCGACCGTGGACTCCGCCGCGCGCGAACCCGCCGCCATGAAGGTGCGGCACCAGCGGAACCAGTCGAGGTAGGCTCCCAAGTGCTTGGTGGACACTCCCTTGAAGCGGGCCATGAACGAGCCGAGGAGCGAATGGACGGCGTTGATGCGGTTGATGGTGCCCTCCGAGCGGTCCTTGGAATCATAGGATTCATGCGAGGCGACCTTCAGGTCGCGCAGCACGTCGATGTACGCGGTCGCCTTGTCCGTGGCGACGACCGCGCCCGCGCCGATGCGGTCGCGAAGGGCCTCCGCCGCACGCTTGCGCGAGACAACGCCGCGGCCCGAGACCTCGAAGAAGGTGGCGTCCGTGTCGCTAACGCCCGTCATGACGCAGATCTGCTCGCGGGAGAGGCCGCGCCTGTGGACCTGCTTGCCGCGGTGGCGAGCCTTTCTCGGCAGGGTGAAGGAGCCTTTTGAATGGTTGCCCTTGAAGGACTCGGGGAAGTACGTCTCGTCGAGCTCGCAAGCCTGCCCCTGCCCCACATGGAACGTGGGCGAGTATTCCTTCAGGCACTCAATGAGCCTGTGGCGCATGGTGTAGGCGGTCTTGAGGCAGACACCGCAGCGGCCGGCGCACTCGCGGAGAGGGAGCATGAGGGCGAAGCACTCGGCATAGGCCATCCAGGTCTCGCGGGGCAACTTGCTCGTGCCGAGGATCCGGTCGGTGGAGCCGGAGAACGTCCTGCCGCAGTCGCGGCAGAGGTAGCGCTGCTCGCCGTTCCTGGACTTGCCCTTCTTGACGATAGCGACCGAGCCGCAACGGGGGCAGCGCTCTACCTCATAGCCATCTCCCGCCGCATCGTCGAACATGGCGGCGCGGACGACGTCCCCGACCAACTCGACGGCTTTACGGCGCTCGGTCCTGCTGAGCTTCGCCAGGCTCTTCTTGAGGGTGATGACCAGGTCGTCTGCATCCATGGGCGCTCCTTCGACGTTAATTGAAGGGTACCGCCTCGCGGTGACATCGTTTTTATGTCAACCTTGGTCTAACAGAGCCAAAAAATTTGGGTCTTGCTCTTCCCGAAGGCGTTCCAGATTACATGGCCGCCGATCCTACTCCCATAGTCCCTATTGTGGTTTTCGAAACGAACAAACTCCTTGCCCCCGCAGGAATCGAAGAAAGAATGGATCCGATCCTGGCTCTTGATGGGAAGGTCTTGCCCGCTCAAAAGGTGATAGTAGGTGTAACGCCCCTTGTCAACAGCGGCGTTGAGCAGGCCAAGCTCACAGGCGATTTGCGAGTAGCCTCCCCATGTGACGCTAATACGGGGAACGAAAAAGATTCCCGCCTTATCAATGGAAGCCAGCGCTCTGTTTTCATCCCATCCGGTATTCTTAGCATCCATGTGGATGAAGATATCGTTCCGGGGGTCATCAAGGGTCCTCAGAAGCGTACGGAGGGTCTCGTCATCCTTATGAGCCATGACGAGATATGCATGCTTGCATCCAGTAAACACGATTTTGTCCTCAGCCATGACAGTTCCATCACCAACAGACATATTTTTGTCACAGTTCATTAAGCCTTCCCCAGCAATTTCTTTAACCTTCGTTTGACTCCCCCGAGCTTGCTACGTACGCGCTGGGCGAGGGAGGGTTCAAAGCCATACACAGCCATCATCTCATCGATTCCTCTCCCGCACTCGAGGTCGGCCATGAACTCGCCGCGTCTCTCATAAGGCACAACGGGCCTAACCAGGCTAGGATTGCCAGGCAACACCTTCTCGAGGGAAGACTCGCCCCACTCAATTCCAGACTTAAGCCTCTCAATTGCAGCAAGGCCCTTTGAGGTGTTGCACAGCACCGCGGAAACCCCGCCCTCGTAGTCGACCTCAGGGTGCGACGACTGGATCCCCCAGAAGTCCCCCAACGTGACGTCTGAGCCGCACGAGCGCTTGACACGACAAGCAAAGCACGAGGGTCTTAAGCTAGCATTAGCAAGGAACGCTTTCATGTACCAGTCATCCACGAAGATGCAGCTGTCGGCCGCCGCGGACGAAGCCCTCGCGACATCTTTCTCCGCATCATGCGCATACGCGTATGATGCGGAGTAAGACAGCCATCCGGTTGCCTTACTCCGCATGTTCACCGCGCGCAGCGCCGCGCCCACACCGACCTCCTTATATGCTGCCCACTTCTCCCAGAGGAGCGGCGAGGGGACGCCGTGGCAAATGACATCCACCGAGAGGAAACCGTCTGAGTCGGCGAGCTTCCCAAGGTAGGACCTCATGCCCGCAACTTGGCACGCGGTGCCGGAGAAGAGCACTCGCCTGCCACCGCGCAGAGCCTCCCGCACGCCCTCGTAGGCCTTGCGGCCGACCGAGCTCTGCACATACTTGGAACGCATGACGGAATCGAGATCTGACCCGTCTTCAACGAGCACGTGCCGCACATGTCTGCAGCCCTCATCCCAAGCGGCGCCGCACACGACGCCGCCATCCGCAAGAACGTCAAGGGCGAGCAGCCCGAAGACCCCACCCGAAGAGGAGGCAAGTCTCTCTCCCCTGTCCCTCGACTTCGCCCAGAGAACGGACTGCGCGCCATCCTTGGGGCGCTCCCCCATTGCGGGACACACCGAATCGCAACCCCCGCAGCCGATGCAGACATCTAAATTGACCATTGGCGTGGGGAAGCCACAGCCGTCGGTAATCATCCCGATGCAGGATTTCGGGCACCTCGCGGCACAGGCGCCGCAACCACAGCACGCATCTCCCAGCAACGTGATCTTCGGAAGGGACTTAAGCATAAAAAAAACCTCCTAACGCAGGAAGGGCAATTTAGCCGCGATCGACGACTTCTCGCTTGAATCGAGAACGAAGAGCCACATTGCGGCAGCGAAAAGCACGGTGTAGACGACGCCCCAAGCCAGGAAAAGCAGCCAGCTAGTCACGGGCAGCAGCAGAGCCAGCCCCATGCATGCGGCCAAGACCACAGCGGAAGCCAAGACCACAGGCAGGTTCTTCTTCCAGAAATAAGCCATGTCCAGTCCGATACGCGCCTGATAGTACCAGTTCATAAAGAGACCGTTACCCAAGGCGATGCTCGCGATGTAAGCGATAGCGGGCGCCCAGTATCCGAGAACGGGCGAGGCAAACCATGTAAAAAGAACATTGAGACAAGCCATACAGAGGTAAACCACTGAACGCGCCCTATGCCTGTTTTTAGCGCGCTGGATCTCGATTCCCGTGTTCTGACAAAGCGGCACGCCCACGGGCAGCGTCATCGCACAGATGAGATAGTAAGTATCAAGGAAGCCCTCACCCGCCCACTTGGTAATGAAGAATCGTCCAAGCAGGACGAATCCACAGTACACCCAGCAGAAGAGGAACATCTGGTAGCGCCCTACGCGCGTCATGAGCCGAGTTAGCACTCCGTTGTCATCCGATTCAGCGACGATCCTATTGATCTTGGGCACAAATACGCTCGACATTGTTGTCGAGAGCGAGTAAAAGATTTGACGGATTTGCAGCGCCACAGCGAAAACAGATACAGTGACTGCGTTCGTGAGCGCGCCGAGCATCATATTGGGCACGCTCTGGTTAACTAAATCGCAAACCTGGTTGGCGAATATCCAGGCCGAGAAAGCTGCGACCGCGTGGAACAGGGCTCCGTCAAACCTCCTGAGACTGAATCGCATACCGAGCTTCGACACAGCATAATGCATGTTGAGGGCGAGCAGAGTCAAGGTGACTGCGAGCTGAGCCAGCGCTACACCGACCGCGCCCATACCAAAGTTGAGCAAGACAAAAGCGATACCCGGTGTCGCTAACGTGGTGAACATCTGACGGCTTTGCTGAAACTTGAACTGTTCGTGGGCCATGATGTATGCGTCGAACACAGTCGAGAACAGCACCGCCGCCACGTTCACCGCCATGATAGCCATGAGCTCGCCCGCAAGCCCGACTTGGTCGAACGTAAAGCTGCCAGAAAAGAATAGCCCAACGTTCGCAGCAAAGAGCAGTCCCAACACCAGTGCAATGGAGCTGATCATCGCATATAGCGCAAGGTACATGCCATTGAGTGATCGGACGTCTTCCTCCGTCCCCTTAGCCTTCTTCTGCGTATAGAAGCGGATATACGCCTCGGAGAAACCAAACGTCAGAAGCGTTAGGGAGAAGACGAAGGAATTCGCAGTCTGGTAAACGCCGTAGTCCGCCTGACCCACGAAAGCGAGGAGCATCGGGGTATAGACGAGGTTGACGAGATTCTTAACGATGATGTTCGCGTACCCGAGAATCGCCCCGGCCTTGCGTTGACTAACCATGGACAGTATCTCCCGAAGATAGAGTTTCAGATTTCACTGGACATAACCACCCTATAAGCTGGCAAGGGCAGCGCGAAGCCATGCGACGGAATCATTCCTCTTCTCCTCAAGCTCTCGCTCGAAGCCGGTCCAATCGAACTCATCGACGCAGCGCTCGCGGAAGCAATCCTTACCGGCGCGGTTGGAGTTAATCCCAAACAAAGCGTGGAGGGTATCGAACCTGCTGGACATATTCCCAGCATTTCCCTGCCGTTCGTAAATCACAAAAGGCCGGTGGAAAAGGAGACTGAAAACTGTAGCGTGGAAGCTGTCAGTGCAAACGAGAGCAGAGTGGTGAATAAGCCACACGAACTCCGCGGGGCCGACCGGCAAATGGATATCCGTCAAGTCCACCAGCCCCAGGCCGTCGCGGCCACATCGCTCCGCGATCTTTGCCGAAGCTGTATCGTCTCCCAAGACATACTTAAGGCAGAAAGGCCCCTCCAGGTCGATGCCCGGAATAATCGGGCGCTCCTCTATCTCGGACCACCACTTGGCAGTTTGGAGCATCGTAGGGTCAAGAACGACCTTGACATCCCGCCCAGTAAGCTCGCGGACAATCTGAGCACCCGCGAACTCCCGAACACCGATGTCCTTGATTCCGCCAAGCCATTCGGAGTAGCGCCGACCCCACTCCTCAGGCATGTCCGACATGCCGATGCCGAAACTAGCGGCATAGGCCATTTTCTTGTCGACGCCCACGGCGCACTGGGCGCCAAACTTACTCGCACCCAATCCCCACCCGGGGTTCCAGCATTGATCGGAGCCGATCACGACGGGACCAGTGATGCTACGAACGTCCCTCTCGGCAATCTCAACGACAGGCGCACAGTACTCATCCTGAAAAACTCGGAAACGCCGCCTCCTCTCGGCGGGCGCCTTCTTCGACTCGATTCGGACTCTGTTGAGGTCCGCCATGATCTTAAAGACCCCGCGCTTACTCACCGGGCGGCGGCAATCGACCGAAAGAACCTCTTTGCCGGTAAGAGAGGCGACGGCGGCCTCGAGGGCGCAGGCCTGCAGCCTATTCCCGTAGTTGGTGGGGTCAAAAATGCTGAGAATATATATCTGCCTGTCGTTCAATGAAACTCCAATCAAAGATAACTAACGAGTGCCTCGGCGTGAAATCCAGTACTTAATGGTTCTGCCGATAGACCGGATGTACAAACCGAAGCGGATATACAGCGGAATCATGCCGCTGCAGCCGAGCCAGAGGCGAAGAAACCGCCGGTTCTCGCTCCTGCAACAGCCGTTCTCAAGAGCCCCGTGGCAATCAAATCCTTTCAGGCTATCTGTCAACCAGGAAAGGACATCAGAATCGGAAGCGCCGTTGGAGAACGCAGTCTCCGCAGCGTAGGCGCAGGCCCCTACAAACCTGTCAGTAAGCAGTCGGTCGACTGCCTCCAAGCCATCGGGAGACATCCCTGCGTCAGGCTTGGCGGCGAAGCAGAGAACGTCTCGCATAGCCCGGGGGTAATCGAACTGCCCCTCCAGGTTAAGGCCCATGGCCGAGCCCCCGGAAGGCATGCGGTAGAGATAGTAGACATCGCTGTCTTCGACAGATTCGCAAATAGAGGCGCAGCAGAGCAGCTTCAGGATGAACTCCTGGTCCTCGCCGGTCCGCCTCCCGACCGTGAACCGGACCCCACTCGCCGCGATGAGCCGAGCAGAAACGAGGAAGAGCCAGCAGGGGAAAGTGGCGTATCTGTTCCCGAGCGATAGCTCGAGGAACTCCGATGCGTTCCCGAGGAACCGCCCGTACCCGAAGACCGTGCCTCGGGGAAGAGCACGGTACGCAAGCGCGACGACATCGGGGCGGACAGGCCTGCGTCCCAGCAGGGACCCCGCCTTCTCCACGAAGTTGGGAACGACGGTGTCATCGACGTCCAAGAAGGCGAGATATTCCCCACTGGCGGCCGCGATAGCAGCATTGCGCGCAGCGGAGACCCCGGCGTTCCCCTGGTGAAGAACCTTAATGCGATCATCGCCCCGCGCGAGCGCATCGGCCATCTCACCCGTACCGTCAACAGATCCGTCATCGACGATGATGGCCTCCCAATCGTCGGACGTCTGCTCAGAAAGCGAGCGAACGGCTGCCTCTAGGGTAGAAACGGCGTTATAAGCGGGGACAACAAACGTGATTAGAGGCGCCGTGACAGTTTGATACATGGATTTAACCTCTAGAAAAGGAGAAGCGGATAGAAAACGGCGCTCTTCATGACCTCGACATAGTTGAATGAAGGGATGAAGCTTGCCATGGAGATCAACCAGACGGCAATAGCGAGCAACATCAAAAAGGCATCGGCAAGAATCGGCCATCGCGAATCAACCGCATGGCCCCTTCCCTTGTTGTTAAGCAGATATGTCGAGCCAATCAAGATCGGAATGAACTTCAAGCGGTTGCCGACGTTAACGAGGGTGAGTTCCATCGCGATGACGCACATCGTCAAAACAAGAACGAGCGCCGTTCGTCCATCATGCTGTCTCGTGGCGTAGATCCTAAGCAGCAGGACCCCGAGCAGCAGCAACGAAAACACATGGCTCAGATTGCTGAGAAGGTTGTCCGCCTGCTCTTGATCCCACTCCGTGCCGATGGTATAGAAACTCGCCTTCTTCAGAACGCTCGTAATGACAGGCACCCCGTCAAACAAATGGGACGCGAGAAGTACGGAAGCCACGGAAATCATGGTGACGACCGCGACAACGCAGATAATCGAATTCCTGACAGGGTTACGCTCGAGAATCGGCTGAACTAGGAACAAAACCAAGACGAGCAGCATAGAATTGTGGATGAGGCATGCGACGATGATCAGGACGAGCGACGGCAGAGAATCCCTGAACCCGTAAGACCGCCTCTTACATATCGCGACCGCACAAATCACGCAGCCGAGAGCCGAGCGAACGTTACCGATCAGGGGCTGCGCCGGGACGGCAAAAAAGATGAATAGCATGAGCGGGAGGAAAGCCCATGCATCTGTCGTCTCCTCGGCACACCTGTCCATCATCAGCCAAGCGATGAGACCGTAACCGAAAAACGCGGCGAGCGACTGGAGAAGTCGGAGGTCGCCGATATTCCCGGTTACCCAACACAGAAAGTTCCAGACGAGCAGGCCGTTGTGATCCTCGTTCAGGCTGGTTCCGATCGAGAGAATGTTCCTGCCATCGTAGTAGCCGCATTCAACCATCCATCGGGTCATATCGACAGGGTGGTTGTAAACGATACCATGGGCGACAAGCGCAGCGGAAAACCCAACCCCAAGGGCGCAGGCAACCGCCATCTTCTTTGTAGGGGCCCCGGTAAAGACGAGAAGGGAGAGGAAAACGGCGAGGAGGGGCGAAACAATAGCGCATACGCCAAGGAAGAACACCATGCCGAGCGCGTTCCCCCTACCCGCCATCGATAGGGTCCTCTGCGGCATGCCTCCCGAACTGATAGTTAAGATCTTCATCGAGCCAAGCTCCTCGCCAGCGGAGTAGCAGCGCGGCAGGCAACCAGGCACACATACGCAAGATAATCCATTTTCTTTTCCAACAAAGTGAAGAAGATCCGCTGCTCAAGCCTCAAATCCCCGCATCGACCGATGGCCTCCGCGTACAGCGATGTATCCCTGAACTCCTGGAACTGCTTTTTAAACCACTTGCCATCAGCATTCTTGCGCATGTCGTAGAAACCGTTAGACAGATAACCGACAAGAGCGGTCTCAGCAAATCCATTCCCCGGCCATTTCGAATCCCACGCGACGGCCTGTCGATGGACGGCTTCCTTGACCATGGCGTACTGGGCAATCTGGCCTTCGCGATAATTGGCAGTAATGCTGCTTGCGTTGGGACGATAATAATACAAGGGCTCGCGAACGCATGCGGCGCTCTTCATATTATCGAGAATGTAAAGGCTTTGCAGCTGATCTTCCCCAAGCTGCATCTTCCCATAAGGCGAGTAATCTGAATCGGCATCGACGCAAGACCTTCGAGCGATTTTAGTGACCATATTAGGAATATATCCATCGAGGAACGCAGAGCGTACATCGTTAAGGCTTTCTCCGGTATAGAAACGCTGTTCACCGGGCAGTCCCCCAGGGAGCACAGAGCCGAACGTCGGAGATTCGCTAAGGCAGATCAACACGACGTCGGGATCCAGTTCGTCAATGATCCCGGAAACCGCACACATTGCATTGGGCGCCAGACCGTCGTCGCCGTCGACGTGCCAATAATAATCACCGTTGGCGGCTTTGATCCCGGCACGGCGAGCAAGCAGCAACCCCTTGTTCTCCTGTTTGACTATGCGGACGGGAACATCCGCCTCCGCGGCGAAGCGCTCATAGATACTCGCGCTGCCGTCGGTCGAGCCGTCGTCGACGATGACGACCTCGTAGTCGGAATAATCCTGATGTGCAATGCTGTCCAAGCATTGTCCGAGATATTCCTCTACGTTATAAACGGGAATGATTATCGAGAATCTCACATTAAAAACCTTTGTTCATAGGGATTATCCGATTGCTTTGCCAGAAATCGCGGCATAAAGGGCATAGAAAGCGTTATGCATCTTCGGGGAAAGCGCAAAAAGCGCGCACCTCAGTCTCCAGGTGCGCGAAGCTAGGGTGTTCCTTGAGGCGCGCATCGCAAGGTCGCGGGCAAGCCTCAAATACGCCTGCCCCTCCGCCCTGTCGGCAAAGCTATCGAGATCAACCCGCATGGCAACGCGCAGAATGCAATACGCTCGGAAGCACTCGAACTCGCCATCAAAATTTCCCTCGGCAACCCGCCGCACGGCCTCAATGGCAGCATCCATATCCCTCACATGCTTAGGGCCTTGCTTCTTAAGCGTTGTGATGGAACCGGGCCTCGTCACGTACGCATAGAAAGGGGCGTCAGTGACAGCGACGGTCTCTACACGGGAGCAAATCGCGGAAGTCACGCCCATATCCTCGAAAAGCTGACCCTCGGGGAACACAAGGTCGGGCATCAAAGAACGGGAAAACAACTTGCCCCAGGCAGACCCGCTCTCCCCTTCGAGCAGAAGAAGGCGCCTCAGATGCTCCCAGCCGCTCTCCAACGTGAACAAAGGCTCACTCCGCATTTCATAACTCTCGAGAGGAGGCATCTTGGCAAAGGACCCCGCGACAAACGACACATGGTATCTCAAAGCCGCCTGGAGCATGAACTCAACGGCCCGCGGATCTATGAGATCGTCTCCGTCGACATACATCAAGTAGTCACCGTGACAAAGCCGAGTGCCATAATTTCGGGCAGATGAGAGCCCGCCGTTCTCCTTGTGGAGAATCTCGACGCGTGAATCATCCCCGACGACGCTAGCAATCAACTCAACCGTGTCATCGGTACAGCCGTCATCCACGATAAGAATCTCAATATTTGGATACGTCTGACAGAGCAGCGACCTTATGCAGGGAAGCACGAACGGCCCCACGTTGAAGATGGGGACGACGATGCTAACAAGAGGCGCTTCAGCTTTTGATGCTGTAGAAATCATATCTTTAGAAAGAACCTCCCAAATCCAAGGCATCCAGGTACTCCCCCAGCTCTTCCTCCCAGTCGGGCATGTGGAAGCCGACCGACTCGAGCCTGGAAAGGTCGAGCGCGGAGTGGACCGGGCGCGGGGCGACGGGGCCCTCGGCGCTCGCGTAGTAGTCGGCGGTCGATACCGGCACGACCCTGTCCCCGTTGCCGTTGGCGGCCTCGAAGACGGCGCGGGCGATATCGGCCCAGGACTTGACGGTGCCGGAGCCGGTGCAGTCGTAGGTGCCGTAGGGGGCGTGCGTCCCCAGCACGTGGAAGATGGCCTCGGCCATGTCGCGCGTGAAGGTCAGGCGGCCCAGCTGGTCGTCAACGACCGTGACCTGCTCGAGCCCGTCCTCGGGGTCGGCGACGCGGTCGGACAGGCCCTTCATCGTCTTGACGAAGTTGCGGCCCTCGCCGATGACCCAGCTGGAGCGCATGATGTAGTGGCGCGGGCACCCGGCCACGGCGATGTCGCCGGCGGCCTTGGTCTGGCCGTAGACGGACAGCGGGCTGAGGGGCTCCCCCTCGTCATGCACCTCGGCGGTGCCGTCGAAGACGTAGTCGCTGGACACGTGGACGAGGGTGATCCCGTGATCAGAGCATGTGCGGGCGAGGAGGGCCGGCCCGGTGGCGTTGGCCTTCCAGGCGGTCGCGCGGCCCTCGGCGGTCTCCGCCCTATCCACGGCGGTGTAGGCGCCGCAGTTGATCACGGTGCCGTAGAGCGACCAGTCGTACTGTGTGTAGGCGTCCGGGTCTGACATATCGAAGGTGTCGATGTCGCAGAAGTCGAAGTCCTTGGCCACGCCGCGCTCCTCGGCGAGCGCGCGGACCGCATGGCCCAGCTGGCCGTTGCAGCCGGTGACGAGGGTGCGCTTCGGCGCCATGGGGACGACATCGGCGAGCATCGGGTGGTTGAGGTCGGCCTCGGAGACGGTGGCCTCGTCGAGAGGGATGGGCCACTCGATGGCGAGCTCGGGGTCGGCGAGGTTCACGAAGGTGTAGGTCCTCTTGAGCTCCAGCGACCAGTGGGCGTCCACCAGGTAGGTGTAGGCGGTGCCGTCCTCCAGGGCCTGGAAGGAGTTGCCCACGCCGCGCGGGACGTAGATGGCCCTACTCGGGTCGAGCGTGCAGGTGAACACCTTCCCGTAGGTGGCGCTGCCCTCGCGCAGGTCCACCCAGGCGCCGAAGACCGAGCCGCGCGCCACCGAGATGAACTTGTCCCAGGGCTCGGCGTGGATGCCGCGGGTGACGCCGCGGCTGTCGTTGTAGGAGATGTTGTTCTGGACGACCCTGAGGTCGGGAATGCCCAGGGCGGTCATCTTGGCGCGCTGCCAGTTCTCCTTGAACCAGCCGCGCGAGTCGCCGTGGACGGCGAGGTCGACGACCTTCAGGCCCTCGATGCCGGTCTCGGCGACGGAGAGGTCCTTCTCGAATGCGATGTCTGCCATATCTCTCCCCTCCTTACTGCCCCTGTGCGCGGTAGCGCGCCTCGGTGGCCTCCTTGGCGGGGCGCCACCAGGACTCGTTGGCGACGTACCAGTCGATGGTCTGCTTCAGGCCCCCGGCGAAGTCGGTGTGGGCCGGCCTCCAGCCGAGCTCGCGCTGGAGCTTCGTGCTGTCGATGGCGTAGCGGCGGTCGTGGCCGGGGCGGTCGGCGACCCAGTCGAAGTCCTCGGGGTCGCGGCCCATGGCCTCGAGGATCATGCGCAGGACCGTGATGTTGTTCCTCTCGCCGTCGGCGCCGATGAGGTAGGTCTCCCCCGTGCGGCCCTTGGTGAGGATGTCCCAGACGGCCGAGGAGTGGTCCTCGGTGTGGATCCAGTCTCGGACGTTCTCGCCGCGGCCGTAGAGCTTGGGGCGCACGCCGTCGACGATGTTCGTGATCTGCCTGGGGATGAACTTCTCCACGTGCTGGTAGGGGCCGTAGTTGTTGGAGCAGTTGGAGATCGTGGCGCGCAGGCCGTAGGTGCGGGTCCAGGCGCGGACCAGCATGTCGGAGCTGGCCTTGGTCGAGCTGTACGGCGAGGACGGGTGATACGGCGTCTCCTCGGTGAACTTCGCCGGGTCGTCGAGCGCCAGGTCGCCGTAGACCTCGTCGGTGGAGACGTGGTGGTAGCGGACGCCGTATTTCCTCACGGCCTCCAGAAGTCGGAAGGTGCCCTCGACGTTGGTGCGCAGGAACGGCTCCGGGTCGGCGATGGAGTTGTCGTTGTGGGACTCGGCGGCGTAGTGCACGATGGCGTCGTGGCCCGGGACGATGCGGTCCAGGAGCTCCGCGTCGCAGATGTCGCCCACGACGAGCTCGACCCTGCCCTCGGGCAGCCCCGCGATGTTCTCGGGGTTGCCGGCGTAGGTCAGCTTGTCCAGGACGGTCACGTGCACGCCGGGGTGGTTGTCGACAACGTAGTGCACGAAGTTGCTGCCGATGAAGCCGCAGCCGCCCGTGACGATGATGTTCCTGGGGGAGAAGGTCTCCTCTGCCATGTTCGAATCTCCTTGTTCCTAGTACTCGCGCGGGCTGCTGACGATCTCGCCGGCGGCGACCTTCTTGAGGTGCCGCCCGTAGACCGACTTGCCGTAGGCCTCGGCGGCCTGCCTGAGCCCCACGGTCGTGATCCAGCCGTTCTCCCAGGCGATCTCCTCGGGGACGGACACGGGCAGGTCCTGGGAGTGCTCAACGGCGCGGACGAATTCCGCGGCCTCGTGGAGGCTCTCCATGGTGCCGGTGTCCAGCCACGCGTAGCCGCGGCCCAAGGTGACCACTGACAGCGTCCCCTCCTCCAGGTACATCCGGTTGAGGTCGGTGATCTCCAGCTCGCCGCGCGCGGAGGGCTGGACCCTATGGGCCTTGGCGGCCACGTCGCCCGGGTAGAAGTACAGGCCGGTGACCGCGTAGGAGCTCTTGGGGCGCTCGGGCTTCTCCTCGATGGAGACGGCACGGCCCTCGCCGTCGAACTCCACGACGCCGAAGCGCTCGGGGTCGTCCACGTGGTAGCCGAAGACCGTGGCGCGGCCCGACTCGGCGTTCTGCACGGCGCGCGTCAGGTGGCGGCTGAGGCCGTTGCCGTAGAAGATGTTGTCGCCCAGCACGAGCGCGCACGGCTCGCCGGCGATGAACTCCTCGCCGATGGTGAAGGCCTGCGCCAGGCCGTCCGGGCTCGGCTGCTCGGCGTAGGAGAGGTTCACGCCGTAGCGCGAGCCGTCCCCGAGCAGGCGCTCGAAGTTGGGCAGGTCGGTCGGCGTGGAGATGACCAGGATGTCCCGGATGCCCGCCAGCATGAGGGTGGACAGCGGGTAGTAGATCATGGGCTTGTCGTAGACCGGCAGCAGCTGCTTGGAGGTCACGAGTGTGAGCGGGTACAGGCGCGTGCCGGACCCGCCGGCGAGGATGATGCCTTTCATTGGCTATGACCTTTCAATTCTTGCGGCTCTGCGACCGGCGCGATTTCCAAGGAGACGGGCGCAGCAGTCAACTCCGAAGGCAACTAACTCGCCGAAATTACCTTCCCGAAGAAGCTGAGAGGAGACTGACCTGACGAGCCGGCCCCCTTCACCGATCTCACTTGCTTGCATGAGATCGTCCGCATGCGTTTCGAGAAAGAAACCGACGGCACGGTTGCGGGCAAACTGTTGGGATGGCGTCAAGTTATGCGAGTGATAGACCTCGGCACGCGGCTCGTAAGCGACCTTCATACCCGAGGCGATAAACTTGGCGGCCATGAGCATGTCCTCGTTGGTATTAACATGATCGAATCCGCCGCATTCGAGATATGCGGTCCGTCGATAGGCAGAACAGGCGTCAGATGCAAAAAACGTCTTAATGCCAAGTTTTTCGAGATCGCCTTTCGAACGCACGGATGGTGAGTCAGGATAGTTAAAACAACGTACAAGTTGTTCAAAACGACGGGCATCGGCCTTGGGAAGCTGCCTACCACTAACAAGGGCGATATTCGAGTCTTCAACCATAGGGGCAACAAGCCGCTTCAAGTAGTCATCGGAAACGGGCACAGCATCTTGGGTGAGAAAACAGACGAAGTCGCCACTCGATTCATTCAGCGCCATGTCTCTTGTGGTGCCGTGGTTAAAATCCTGGCGATCAATCTCCAGCAAGCGAACTCTTTTGTGCTTCTGGACCAACTCAATAGTTTTGTCTTCCGATGCGGAATCGACGACCAAAATCTCATTCGGCTGAATTGACTGGCGATCAAGGGCAATTAAAAGCGCCTCAATTTCATGTTCAGCATTAAGAGTCGGAATGATGATAGAAATATCCATCTATCGCCCCGTCTTCTTCTTGCCGAACATGGCACTGAAGGTGCCAGTGAAGCACTTCCAGTCCATGCGAAAGCAGCGATTGCGCACGTAATTTAGTTCAATTTTTTGACGCAAACCGCTCTCGAAGGTAGCGGCATTACGATCAGTCGCCTGCCACAGGCCCGTAATGCCAGGCTGAACAGAAAGCAACTCAGCTTTTTCTTCATCAGTAAAATGCTGCTCGAGCTCATCCTGTGTAATGGGGCGCGGCCCAATGACGGAAAGATCGCCGTTCAGCACGTTGAGAAACTGCGGCATCTCGTCAATTGAGCACTTACGGATGAACCGACCAACCTTGGTAATGCGGGGGTCATCGTCAACCTTGCGCTCAACTTCCCACTGATGTAGCTGCTCAGGGCTAAGGTACTTATGTACTTCGCCAGCGTCGGAGACCATGCTGCGGAGCTTAAAAATCTTGATGGTCTTTCCGCCCTTGCCAACTCGTTCTTGCGTATACATAGGACTGCCAGGCGATTCAAGGCTGATGAGCGCACACACAATGGCGATAGGGATAAGCAGCAGTACGCTCATCAAAAGACTGAATACAAGGTCAAACAGCCTCTTAATAAAGCGGTAGCCAAGCGTACCGCTCGGTTTAATCTCTTTAATAGCCAGTGCGTCCCCCACGGATACACAGCTCTCTGTTACTTCTTTTTCAGCCACAATAAAACATACGTTCCTGTCCCCAGGAACCCCCCCCCCATCTATGAACTCAAAATTTGAATTAACTGCTGGCGCAACGTCCCCTTACGTCTTGCTGGGCACGTCCAGCGGAAGCAGCTCCCTGAAAGCGGAGTCGCCTTCGCCCACGTCCACCAGGCACCAGCGCTTATGACGATCGATCCTCTTTACGCGGGCTTCTTGCCCCACCAAGGGCCCCTGCTCTATGTACAGCACGCCGTCTTCTATACGGGCCACGCTGTTGCGCACAACGCCGTCGTCGTCGAGCACGCTGCGGTACCAGTCCTGCGCGTCGTCCGGCATGGGCACATAGGCCCGCTCCCTGCTGCCGGCAATGCGGCAGCCAAAGCTCAACTGGGCCAAAGCCCTATCGAGTGCGGCGGCATCGTGCGTGGCGACAAAGAAGTATTCTTTGTACATAGGTTTGGTTTGGAGCGACCAGGCACCATCCCGCTTAAACCAGAACTCCTTTTGCATTACAAAAGCGTCCTGCATAAGGTTGTGCGGGATAATGCGGCGGACCTTTTCGCAGGTCTCGCGCTCTTTTCCATGGGGGGTGTGGACCAGATACCAGCGGACGCGACCGTGTTGGCTGTTGGTGGTGACGCCGTTAAAGGCGCCCGGCAGCTGCTCTTGGCGCCGTGCCGTCTGTTCCATGTTCTCGCCCCCTCTTTTGGCTTTGCGATGCACGCAAATGCAGGGGCGTTTAGAACAGGCTTCTCGCTCGCAGCTAGGCGCAGTCGCAAAAGTACAGGTTTTTGTATCTTTCAACTGACGACATTATATTAGCAATTATTCAGCGTTTGCCCAGATTACGCAAAATGTACTGCCAGTAGGTGCATCTCCATACCCCTCTACAAAAACCTGTACCTTTTTGTGCAACAAAAAAAGCCGCTCAACCAGCGGCTTTTCTTATTTCGGCATGAAAAAGGCGACCGTCCTTTGTGGACGGTCGCCTTTGTTAATTGTTGTGTTGCTTGCCTTAGGCGCGGGTCTTGATCTCCTCGGTCACCTTCGCAACAAACTCGTCAACGCTCATCTGAACGGTCTCGTTGGAGCGATCGCGGACGGAGATGTTGCCGGCCTCGACCTCCTTCTCGCCCAGGATGAGCATGTAGGGCACACGGTCGATGCTGCGGGCCTCGCGGATCTTGTAGCCGATCTTCTCGTCGCGATCGTCGCAGACCACGCGAATGCCGGCCTCCTCCAGCTTGGCGCATACCTCGTGCGCGTAGTCGCGGCTCTTCTCAGAGACGGGAAGTGCCTTGACCTGCACGGGAGCCAGCCAGGTGGGGAACTTGCCCGCAAAGTGCTCAATCAGAATACCGATGAAGCGCTCAATGGAGCCAAAGCAAACGCGGTGCAGCATGATGGGGCGCTTCTTGGTGCCGTCGGCATCCACGTACTCCAGATCAAAGTTAAGCGGCATCTGGAAGTCGAGCTGGACGGTACCGCACTGCCAGGTACGGCCGAGCGAGTCCTCCAGGTGGAAGTCGATCTTGGGGCCATAGAAGGCGCCGTCGCCCTCGTTGACCTCGTAGTCCATGCCCAGCTTCTCCAGAGCGGTACGCAGGCCCTCCTCGGCGCGCGCCCAGTCCTCGTCCGAACCCATGGAGTCCTCGGGGCGGGTGGAAAGCTCAACGTGGTACTTAAAGCCAAACTTCTGGTACACGGAGTCGATCAGGTTGACCACACCCACGATCTCGTCGGTCAGCTGGTCGGGACGCACAAACAGGTGGGCGTCGTCCTGGTTAAAGCAGCGCACGCGGAACAGGCCGTGCAGGGCGCCACGCAGCTCGTGGCGGTGCACCAGGCCAATCTCGCCGGCGCGGATGGGCAGCTCGCGGTAGGAATGCGGCTTGGAGGCGTACACCAGCACGCCGCCCGGGCAGTTCATGGGCTTAATGCAGTACTCTTCGTCGTCAATAACGGTGGAGTACATGTTGTCCTTGTAGTGGTCCCAGTGGCCACTGGTCTTCCACAGCTGCTTGTTCATGATGAGCGGCGTGGAGATCTCCACGTAGCCGGCCTTGTGGTGGATCTCGCGCCAGTAGTCCAGCAGCGTGTTCTTAAGGATCATGCCGTTGGGCAGGAAGAACGGGAAGCCGGGAGCCTCATCGCGCATCATAAAGAGGTCCATCTCGCGGCCGATCTTGCGGTGGTCGCGCTTCTTGGCCTCCTCCAGCATGTGCATGTGCTCGTCGAGCTCTTCCTTGGTAGCAAAGGCGACGCCGTTGATGCGGGTGAGCATCTTATTGTCCTTGTCGCCCTTCCAGTAGGCGCCCGAGACGCCGGTGAGCTTAAAGGCCTTGAGGGCCTTGGTGTAGCAGATGTGGGGGCCGACACACATGTCGATGTAGTCGCCCTGCTGGTAGAAGGTGATGCGGGCGTCGTCGTCCAGGTCGCCGATGTGCTCGACCTTGTACTTCTCGCCGCGCTCCTCCATAAGGGCAATGGCCTCGGCGCGGGGCTTCTCGTACACGGTGAACTTGAGGTTCTCCTTGACGATCTTTTTCATCTCGGCCTCGATCGCGGGGAAGTCGTCCTCGCTGATCTTGACGCCCTCGGGCAGGTCGACATCGTAGTAAAAGCCGTTGTCGGTCGCGGGGCCGTAGGCAAAGTCGGCCTCGGGATAGAGGCGCTTGATGGCCTGCGCCATGATGTGCGCGGCGGAGTGGCGGATGACGTGCGTGACCTCGTCCTGCGGGAGCTCGGCCACCGAACCGTCATTGTAGAGTGCCTTCATGGGTATGTTTTCTCCTCTCGGATGCCTGATGCAAGTGCGTGCGATGCGCTCGGCGTTTTAACTTGCATCATTATAGGCAGGTTGCCTTGGTATACAAGCGCCCGCCGCACCTTAATGGCACGGCGGGCGATTTTCTACGCATGCTTCATCGTGTGGGCGCGGGGTGCGCGTGTGGCTTGCGCGGGACGCGCGGTGCCCGTGGCTTGCGGCCGGCCCGGCGATGGATGCGTTACTGGATGCGAGTTCGGCAGTAGGGGCAGACTTTCCAGTGCGCATCGAGCGGGCGATGGCAGCTGGGGCAGACGTTGCGAACCTGGGTATCGCACACCGGGCAGACGACGAAGTCCTTCTCGATGGGCGCGCCGCACTGCGGGCAGGTGCCATACTGGGCAAGCTGACGCTCGCGCAGAGCCATGTCCAGCTCCTGCTCCTCGCGATCGGACGCATAGGAGTGCGGGCGCAGGACCAGGTAGGCAATGAGGCCTACAAACGGGATGAGGGCGATGATGCCCCATGCCACGTAGGCGCTGGCGCCGCGGCGACGAGCGTCGATGAACACATAGACGACCGACAGCACATACAGGGCGATGATAAAGCCAACAAAGGCATAGACGACGCCCATAAGCTGCGGCGACATGAGCTCGGAGATGTACTTGGACATTACGGGTACCTTTCGGAATATTTACAGTTCTGTCAAGTTTACCACGGGGTTTGTTTATATGGGACCACGGCTAGGGGCGGGGCTGGCGCGGACACAAACATCTCAATCTGTAACAGTTAGGAGTAAATCCGGTCCTAGATGTTACAGAACGAGACACAGGGGTCCCTCCCCGACTTCAATCTCGATCTGTAACATCTTGGGCCGCAAAATCAGTCCTTACTGTTACAGATCAAGACGAACGGTTGCCGTAGCTGTCGGCAGACGAGGCCAACATCCGTGCCGGGTCTCCCCTCGCCTGCCGTTGGCGGGTGTTGCGGGGCTGTTCACCGCATTGCCGCCGCGCTGGGGGTGTGCAGACCGTAGGATAGTCTTATTGACAGCCTGTCAACTCGTCTGGGAGGCACCGTGGCAGAAACGTTTGATATCGCAATTGTGGGCGCGGGCATTACGGGGTGCGCCATCGCGAGGCAGCTCGCGCGCTATGACCTGTCCATTTGCGTGGTCGAGGCGGCTAACGATATTGCGCTGGGCGCGTCGAAGGCCAACGGCGGTCTGGTGCACGCCGGCTACGATCCGGCACCGGGAACGGTAAAGGCGCAGGTCAACGCCCGTGGTTGCGAGCTATATGGCACGTGGGCCCAGGAGCTAGGCTTTTTGTTTGGCTCTGTTAGACCAAATTTGACACGATCGGCTGTTCGTCGAACCGGAAAATAATCGGGCTACCCCCGTCCATCGCGGTCCCCGCCCTCCCCGTCAGCCTTCCCCTCAGATCCCAGCCTGACGTCGAAGGGCAGGCCGCCCTCGCGGATCACCGCCCTGAGGAATATGTTCATGGCGCCCGACATGGAGAGCCCGAGCTCGTCGAGCACGGCTGCGGCCTCCCTTTTGACCTCGGGATCGATTCTTATCGTGGTGGCCGGGACGTTCGATGTCATTGCCGCTCCTTCCGCGGTCGCTGCTCCGTGGCCACCATTTTAATTCGCTAGGCCGCCCGCCCGTCCCAGTAGTCCATGAGGGGAGGCTCGAGGCCGAACATGTCGCGGACGCGGGTCGAGCAGGAGCCGTTGGCGAGCTGGCGGGCGACCGTGGACTCCGCCGCGCGCGAACCCGCCGCCATGAAGGTGCGGCACCAGCGGAACCAGTCGAGGTAGGCTCCCAAGTGCTTGGTGGACACTCCCTTGAAGCGGGCCATGAACGAGCCGAGGAGCGAATGGACGGCGTTGATGCGGTTGATGGTGCCCTCCGAGCGGTCCTTGGAATCATAGGATTCATGCGAGGCGACCTTCAGGTCGCGCAGCACGTCGATGTACGCGGTCGCCTTGTCCGTGGCGACGACCGCGCCCGCGCCGATGCGGTCGCGAAGGGCCTCCGCCGCACGCTTGCGCGAGACAACGCCGCGGCCCGAGACCTCGAAGAAGGTGGCGTCCGTGTCGCTAACGCCCGTCATGACGCAGATCTGCTCGCGGGAGAGGCCGCGCCTGTGGACCTGCTTGCCGCGGTGGCGAGCCTTTCTCGGCAGGGTGAAGGAGCCTTTTGAATGGTTGCCCTTGAAGGACTCGGGGAAGTACGTCTCGTCGAGCTCGCAAGCCTGCCCCTGCCCCACATGGAACGTGGGCGAGTATTCCTTCAGGCACTCAATGAGCCTGTGGCGCATGGTGTAGGCGGTCTTGAGGCAGACACCGCAGCGGCCGGCGCACTCGCGGAGAGGGAGCATGAGGGCGAAGCACTCGGCATAGGCCATCCAGGTCTCGCGGGGCAACTTGCTCGTGCCGAGGATCCGGTCGGTGGAGCCGGAGAACGTCCTGCCGCAGTCGCGGCAGAGGTAGCGCTGCTCGCCGTTCCTGGACTTGCCCTTCTTGACGATAGCGACCGAGCCGCAACGGGGGCAGCGCTCTACCTCATAGCCATCTCCCGCCGCATCGTCGAACATGGCGGCGCGGACGACGTCCCCGACCAACTCGACGGCTTTACGGCGCTCGGTCCTGCTGAGCTTCGCCAGGCTCTTCTTGAGGGTGATGACCAGGTCGTCTGCATCCATGGGCGCTCCTTCGACGTTAATTGAAGGGTACCGCCTCGCGGTGACATCGTTTTTATGTCAACCTTGGTCTAACAGAGCCTTTTGTTTTGCCGTACCGGGTCGATGGTGCTGGGGTTTAACGACGAAGACGGCGCACAACTGGAGCAGCTGCGGTGCAACGGCCTTGCCAACGGTGTGCCCGAGCTGTCGATCGTCGGACCCGACCGCATCCACGAATTGGAGCCGCGCGCCAGTGCCGATGCAACGTGTGCGTTGTGGTGCCCCTCGACTGGATTTGTCGACCCGTTTGAGGTTGCCATCGCCGCGCTGGAAAACGCCGTCGCCAACGGGGTGACCTTTATGCGGTCCGCGCCGGTGGAGGTGATTGAAGTCGCGGGCTCGGGCGACGACGGGTGCTTTACACTGGCGACCCCCGCTGGCAACGTGCGCTGCCGCTACCTGATCAACGCCGCGGGCAACGGCGCCGCCGGCATCTCGCATATGGCCGGTGCCGAAGAGCTTCAGATGGTCTGGCGCCAGGGCAACATCGTGGTGCTGGACAAGGAGCCGCGCACGCTCATGCCGCTCTACCCCGTGCCGACGCCGGTGTCGAAGGGCGTTATCGTGACGGGCACCGTGCACGGCAACACCGTGATCACCGCCACGGCTACCGTGCGCGAGCCGGACGACACGCAGACCTATGCGAGCGATGTGAACGCGCTGCTGACCGGCGCGCGCAAGCTGGTGCCCGATCTGGATACGCGCCGCGTGGTGCGCGCATTTGCCGGCGGGCGTCCGGTCATTCAGGGAACGAACGACTTCTTTATTGGACAGTCGGCCGTGATGCCGGGGCTTTTCCAGGCGGTCGGCATTCAGTCGCCGGGCGTGGCAAGCGCGCCGGCAATTGCCGAGCGCATGGAGCATGTGATGCGTGAGGAGGGCGTGGAGCTGCACGAGCGGGCGGACTGGAACCCAATTCGCCGCGAGCCGGACGACTTTGACCGCGCACCGCTGGCGCGCAAGGAAGAACTCATTGAGTCCGATCCCGCGTGGGGGCAGATTGTCTGCCGCTGCGAGACGGTGCCCGAGGCCGAGATTGTGGCCGCGATTCGGCGCCGCCCGGGTGCAATTTCGGTCGAAGGTGTCAAGCGCCGCTGTCGTGCCGGCATGGGTCGGTGCCAAAGCGGGTTTTGCCAGAGCCGCGTGGTGGCGATCCTGGCGCTCGAGCTGGGCTGCGACCCCAGCGAAGTGCTGTTGGAGGATGCCAGATCTTGGCTGGTCGAGGGACCTTTGAAGGGGGTGCGCTAGGATGGCGGAATTCAAATCGAGTGCGATTGATTGCGGCGTCGTAGAAGCCGTACAAACGCGATCCTTCGACGTGGTCGTTATCGGCGGCGGACCTGCCGGCATGGCTGCCGCGCTGGCCGCGCATAAGGCCGGAGCGCGCGTGGCCATCGTGGAGCGCGAGCAGCACCTGGGTGGAATCCTCCGCCAGTGCATCCACCCCGGCTTTGGCCTGTCGCACTTTAAACAGGAGCTCACCGGTCCCGAGTACGCGCAGCGCTTTATCGACCAGGTGCACGCAACCGACATTGCGCTGTTCCTGAACAGCATGGTGATTGGGATTGATTCAGGCGAGCCTGCGGAAGACACCGCGGTCCACACCGTCACGCTCATGAGCCCTACCGGCATGATGCAGCTCACCGGACGTGCGGTCGTCCTTGCCATGGGGTGCCGCGAGCGCACCCGCAGCGAGATCAAGATTCCTGGCAGCCGACCCGCCGGCGTGTTTAGTGCCGGCTTGGCGCAGCGATACATCAATATCGAAAACCTCAAACCCGGCTCGCGCGCCGTCATTTTGGGTTCGGGCGATATCGGGTTGATCATGGCACGTCGCTGCACGCTCGAGGGGATTTCCGTCGAGGGCGTGTACGAGCTCATGCCGTACGCCAATGGCCTGCGTCGCAATGTGAAGAACTGCCTGGACGACTTTGGCATTCCGCTGCATCTGTCGACCACGGTCACGCGCGTGATCGGACACGACCGCGTGGAGGCCGTCGAGGTAAGCCAGGTCGACGAGCATCTGGCGCCCATTGCCGGGACGGAGCGCATCGTTCCGTGTGACACACTGCTGCTTTCGGTGGGCTTGATTCCCGAGAACGAGCTTTCGGTGAGCGCGGGCGTTGAGCTTGACCCGCGCACGCGCGGCGCCGTGGTGGACCAGAGCCTGCAGACGGACGTGCCGGGAATCTTTGCCTGTGGCAACGTGCTGCACGTGCACGACCTGGCCGACAACGTAACAACCGAGTCCGAGAGGGCTGGCGCAGCTGCGGCGGCGTACGCGCTGGGCGGCGGAGCCGAGACGGACGCGGTCGCGGACACGGGCTGCGAGCTCACGGTCTCCCCCGCCGGCATCGCAGGCTACGCACTGCCGGGACGCATTACGGCTGTGGCACTCACCAAACTCAACTTTCGTGTGCGCCGACCGGTCGACGCCGCCCGCGTGCGCATTCTCGCTGGCGGCGAGGAATTGTTCGCAGGCAAGGTACGTGCATTTAAGCCGAGCGTCATGGAAAGTTTTCCGCTGCCGGCAAAGGTGATTCAACGTGCACTCGACCTGGGTGTCAGCGAGATTGTCCTGTCCGTCGACCCCGTTGAGGAGGCATAGCTCATGAGCACGAATGTAGCCAAAACGCTGCAGTTCAACTGCACCACCTGCCCATCCGAGTGCCTCCTGACCGTAGAGGTGGAGCGCGATGCCAACGGTGCCGTGGCAGCGGTGCGCTTCGTAACCGGCAACAGCTGCCCGCGCGGCGACAAGTTCGCGCACCAAGAACTCACCTGCCCCATGCGCGTGCTCACCACCACCGTGGCTGTATCCGGCGGCGATGAGGCGCTGCTGCCCGTGCGCACGGCCGAAGCCATCCCGCTGACGCTCCACGCTCAAGCCATGAACCTACTCCGCGGCGCGGTCGTCGACGCCCCCATCCGCATGGGCGACATCGTGCTCCCCAACCTCCTCAACACGGGCATCGACCTCATCGCCAGCATGGACATCAACCCAACCTAAGCAGCTCATTTGGGACGTGGCTCTTTTAGCTACCCCGCCATCCACCCCGTCCCTCCTCAATTGCGTTGAAATAGTTCCTGATTTCCGCCAAAACCCCGGCATCCAGGAACTATTCCACCGCAACTATCCTTGGAATCGGTATTTAGCTTGTTCCTACTTTAGTGCCATTTCAAAACTATACCGGATTACGGGGCTGATTCGGAGACCCCCATCCATACCGGCAATTTTCGATTTTTGATAAGCCCTCTACCTGCACTGATAATTGTTCTCGGGGGAAGCGGGCACTGCGGGGCGCGGCAACGGCGCGCGATTTCCGCGTCGCAGCGCTACCCTGATGCTGAATGCCGGGACGATGACCCACTGACCTGCTGACGCCTCTTCGGCCGTCCTCAAATCCGACCTGTCTCGCCCCGGCATCCGCGTCCCGGAGTCCTGCCATGACCTAATAGGAGCATGAGCGCGGACAATCGGACAAGCCAATTGGATTGTAGCGCTCCCGTCAGTGCAATGTCTGGGAGACCCGGGCGCGGAGCAGGCGGCAGACCGAGGGGAGCGAAAATGGAAGGCGAAACGGTCATCGCGGGCGTCGACACGCACAAGGACGTGCATGTTCTGTGCCTGCTCGACGGCCTCGGGAGGAAGATCTGGAGCGGGAGCTTCGGGGCCGACCCCGAGGGCTACGACAGGCTGGCGGAGGCGATAGGCGACCCGGGGAGCTGCATGGTCGTCGGCGTCGAGGGCACGGCATCGTACGGGGCCGGGCTGACAAGGAGGCTCGTGGAGCTCGGGTACAACGTCGTCGAGGTGCTCAGGCCCAAGAGGGACAAGGTGAGGCCCGGCGAGGGGAAGAGCGACCCGCTGGACGCCGAGCGCGCGGCGCGCAAGGCGGCGTCCGGGAAGGGCTGCTCCGTGCCGAAGTCGCAGGACGGCTGGGTCGAGGCGGTGCGCCAGCTCTACGTCGCGCGCAGGCTGGCCGTCGCGACGTCCACGTCCTGCGTGGCCTGCGCGAAGTCGATGCTCACGACGGCCCCGAGCGCCCTGAGGGAGCGGTTCAGGGGCCGCGAGCGGCCGAAGGACCTCATGCCGCTGCTCGCGCGCGGGAGGAAGGCGGGCGACGCGCTCGAGGAGAGCGTGCTGGCCTCGCTGCGGTCCGTCGCGGCGGTCTGGAAGGAGGCCCGCAGCCAGGTCGAGTCCCTCGACGAGCGCATCCGCGCGCTGCTGGAGGCGAACGCGCCCGCGCTGCTCGGCGTCGAGGGCTGCGGCACCACGACCGCCGCCGCCCTGGTCGTGGCCGCCGGCGACAACCCCGGCAGGCTGAAGGGCGAGGCGGCGTTCTCGATGATGTGCGGCGCCTCCCCGATCCCCGCGTCGAGCGGGAAGACGGACCGGCACAGGCTCAACCGCGGCGGCAACCGGCAGGCGAACTGGGCGCTCTACGAGATCGCGATCAAGCGCATGGCGTACGACGAGAGGACGAGGAGGTACGTGGCGAGGCGGACCTCCGAGGGGAAGTCCCGGCGGGAGGCGGTCCGCTGCCTGAAGCGCTACATAGCGCGGGAGGTGTACCACGTGCTCATGGACCCGAACCCCGACGGCGCCGCGCCGGAAGGCCCCGAGCTCGCGAAGATGCGCAAGGCGATGCGGGTGACTCAGAAGAAAGCCGCCGCGGAGCTCGGCCTGTCCGCAGCCACACTCGGGCACTTGGAACGGGGGAAACGGCGGTCGACGAAACTGGAGAGGAGGTATTACGAGCTCCTGTGCGAATTGGAGAGAGCGCTCCCGCAAACTGCCTCTTGACAACTTATAGGAGCGTCGGTTTTAATTTCGCGATTTTTCCCATGGTCAAGTAATACAGATCCAGCCCCGTAATCCGCCATACTTTTGAAGCCAGCCCATTTGGGACGGGCCTCTTATGACTACTTTTTCCTGCGCGCTTGCCAGGCTCGCCATGGAGTGTCCCAAAGTGCCGGCATAAAAGGAACGTCCCTAGCTGCCGGGCATGGGATACCATGGTGGCAACCTAGCGAAAGGATGTTTCATGGCACATGTCGATGACCAGCGCGTGGCGCGCGTGCTCGATGCGCTCGAGGCTCAGCACCCCGGCGCACAGCTGCTCGTAAACGACCCGTGGTCGATTTATTACCTGACCGGTTTTTATGCCGAAATGTTCGAGCGTTTTTGCGGCGTGCTGCTCGCACGCGGTAGCGAGCCCGCAATCTTGGTCAACGCGCTGCATCAGCTGCCCGAGTATGACAATGCCCGAGTTGCCTACCACACCGATACCGACGTCGTAGCCGACGCCATCGCGAGTGAGATCGATCCGACCAAACCGCTCGGCATCGACACCGTCATGCGCTCCGGCTTTTTAATGCCGCTCATGGAGCGCCATGCTGCGAGCGAGTTTTTCCTGGGCGACTTTGCCGTCACCGCCGCACGCACCCACAAGGATGCCACCGAGCAGGAGCTCATGCGCGCGTCCTCGACCGCTAACGACGCTGTGATGGCCGATGCCATCAAGCTCGTCCACGAGGGCGTAACGGAGTGCGAGATTGCCGACCAGATGCTCGGCTTGTATCGCAAGCACGGCTGCGAGGGCTTTAGCTTTCCGCCCATCGTGAGCTTTGGCGCCAACGCCGGCGACCCGCACCACGAGCCCGACGACACCGTGCTCAAGCATGGCGATGTAGTACTGTTCGACATTGGCGGACGCCGCTGCAACTACTGCTCGGACATGACGCGCACGTTCTTTTGGGGCGAGCCGGACGAGGAGACGGCGCGCATCTACGATATCGTGCGCCGCGCCAACGAGGCCGCCGAAGCGCTCATCGCACCGGGCGTGCGCATGTGCGACCTGGATCGTGCCGCGCGCGATGTGATTGAAGACGCAGGCTACGGGCGGTACTTTACGCACCGCCTGGGACATTCGATTGGCCTGCAGGATCACGAGCCTGGCGATGTCTCGCTCGTCAACGAGCAGGTTGTCGAGCCGGGCATGACGTTTTCCATCGAGCCGGGCATCTACCTCCCCGGCCACACCGGCGTCCGCATCGAGGACTTGGCCCTGGTGACCGAGAAGGGCGTCGAGATTCTCAACGCCTACCCTCACGACCCATTCCGCCTAGACTAGCCTGGTCCCCAAGCCCCCAAACTAAGTTGCGGTGGAATAGTTCCTGGATGGGCTGCTAGAACCCAAAAACAGGAACTATTTCACCGCAACTGCTGAGGGGATGGGTTAGCGCAGCAGGCCGGCTACTTCGCCGGCTAGGGTGATGGTGCCGGCGGCAACAAAGGGCTCGTCTGCGGCATCGAGGGCCGCAAGGGCCTCGGGCACGCTGGGGTACACGCCGGCCAGCTTGTCAGCGCCCACCAGGGCAGCGAGTTCCTCTGCTGGCAGGGCGCGATCGGAATCGGTCTGGGTCACGACTACGCGGGGGAACGCCGGAATCAGTACGTCGACGATGCCCGCCACGTCCTTGTCGGCCAGCGCGGCACACAGCAGCGTGGGGCGATTCTCTACGCACGGGTCGATCTCGTCCAGTGCGCTCACAAAGTTCTCGCAGCTCTGGGGGTTATGACAGGCGTCAATCAGCTTGAGCGGATCGGTTCCCAGCACATCAAATCGGCCCGGCGTGGGGCAGCCCATAAGCGACGCATCGAGTTTGTCATGATCGAGCTCGCGACCCAGATACCCCTCGCACAGCATAATCGCGCACGCGGCATTCTGCGGCTGATACGCCGGCTTAACCATGCTCGACGTATAGATCGCACGCGGCGTGGTGCAACTGAACTCAACCGTGTCGCCCACATGCGCCGGCACCTTAGTCGTGGCGTGGCTCACCACGAGCGGCACGACGCCGCACTCGCGGCAACGGGCATCCATCACGCGCTGAACGCTCGCCTCGTGCGTGCCCTCGCCTAAAACAACCATGCGCCCGGGTTTGATAACCGCAGCCTTCTCCCCCGCAATGGCCTCGAGCGTGTCGCCCAGAATGCGCGTGTGATCGAGCCCAATGCCCGTAATGGCAACGGCAACGGGATCGGTCGCACTCGTGGCGTCCCAACGTCCGCCCATGCCAACCTCGAGCACGGCAACATCCACCGCGGCCTCGGCAAACACTACAAGTGCGGCAGCCGTCAGCAAGTCAAAAGGCGTGATGGAATAGGCACGCCCCCCCGCCGCCACACGGCGCGCATTCACGCGATGTCCCGCCTCAACAGCGGCCGAAACGCCACGGGCAAAGGCCTCGTCGCTCACGACGCGTCCATCGACCTCCATGCGCTCGGGATAACGCACCAGCTGCGGCGACGTATACAGCGCGGTTTTGAGCCCCTCGCCGCGAAGGATAGCAGCCGAAAAACGCGTAGTCGAAGTCTTGCCATTGGTGCCGGCAACCTGAATGCAATCAAAGTACTCGTCCGGACGTCCCAGCTCATCGAGCATATCGACAACCGTCTCAAGCAGAGGCCCAGCATCCCCAGAAATCCGACCCGTATCAGCAGCCAGCCCAACAGCCTCATCAAACGAAAGCAACTCAAACTCAAAAGGAACGGTATACAAGCCAGAACGCTTAGCCATAACCCAAAGTCCCCCATAACAGAAAAAGAGGCCCACCAAAAAGAATGAGCCCCTCGCGTTGACAATATCAGCCTTTATCCGCTTGCAGCGAAATCAAGGCCACAACCAAGTGGCCCCAACCTACCAGATGCAAACAACCACGTAACCGCACTAGGAGCGGCCCGACGCTTTGCTCGCCGCAAGTTCCGCACGCAAAGGACAGCACTTAATGTGCTGTCCGTCTTGCGCAGGACTGTCCGCAGCGGAGAGCAAAGCGTCGGGACGCGTCCCCCAGTACCGCCTATGAGAAGTCAGCAACCTGAGCAGTCAGTGCCACCAGGATCTCCTTGAGCTCAGCTGCACGGTCCTTCTTCTTCTGGACCACCGCGGGCGCGGCCTTGGCCACAAAGCCCTCGTTGGCGAGCGTCTTCTCGCAGCCGGCAAGCTCCTTCTGGGCAGCGGCGATCTCCTTCTCCAGGCGCGCCTTCTCGGCCGAAAGATCAACCTTGCCCTCGAGCACCACAAAGACCTCGACGCCACTGTCGACCACGGCGATGCTCGCGGCCGGCTTCTCAACGTCAGTACCCATGACCAGCGAAGCGGTATTCGCCAGCGGCTCAATGGTCGAGCGCAGGCTCTCGAGCTTCTCGATATCCTCGGCACCGGCGCGCACGACCACGTCGAGCTCGGCCTTGGGGCTCAAGCGATAACGCGAACGCGTGGCGCGGGCGGCAGACACGACGGCGCGGCACAGCTCAAACGCGCGCTCGGCGTCCTCGTCGACATACTTGGCATAGTCGGCGGGCTCGGGCCACTTGGCGATCATGAGCGCCTCGGCGCGGTCAACGTTGCCCTCGGCATCCAGGTCGAGCACGCTCGCCGGCATGTTGTCCCAGATCTCCTCGGTGACAAACGGCATGAGCGGGTGCATCAGGCGAATGGAGGTGTCGAGCACAAAGATCAGGTTGCGCTGCGCCTGCAGACGGCCCTCGCCCTTCAGGCGGGCCTTGGTGACCTCGACGTACCAGTCGCAGACCTCGTTCCAGAAGAACTGCTGCACGCCGCGGGCCATGTCGCCAAAGGTGTAGTTCTCAATACCCTCGGTGACCATCTTCACGGCCTTGGCCAGACGGCTGAACATCCAGGCGTCGGCGGGCGTCTCCACAACGGGCTCGCCGGGCGTGTAGCCTTCCATGTTCATGAGCAGGAAGCGGCTGGCATTCCAGATCTTGGTCACAAACGACTTGGCCTGCTCGGTGCGCGGACTGTCGATAAGCTTCTTAGTCTTCTTGTCGATGTTCGCGTCGAACTTGACGTCCTGGTTGTTGGTGCACAGCGTGAGCAGGTTGAAGCGCATAGCGTCGGCGCCGTACATGCCGATGAGGCCCATGGGGTCAACGCCGTTGCCCTTGGACTTGGACATGCGGCTGCCGTCCTTGGCCAGGATCGTCGGGTAGATGACAACGTCCTTAAACGGCACCTCGTCCAAGAAGTACAGCGAGCTCATGACCATGCGGGCGACCCACAGCGCGATGATGTCGCGCGCAGTGACGAGCGCCGTCGTGGGGTGATGGCCCTCGAGCAGCTCCGGCTTTTGCGGCCAGCCCTGCGTGGCGAAGGTCCACAGCTGCGAGCTAAACCAGGTGTCCAGCACGTTCTCGTCCTGATGCACGTGATGGCCGCCGCACTTGGGGCACACGTCGGTGTCCTCGGTAAGAGCGTCCTCCCAGCCGCAGTCCTCGCAGTAGAACACGGGGATGCGGTGGCCCCACCACAGCTGGCGGCTGATGCACCAGTCCTTGAGGTTTTCCATCCAAGTGGTGTAGGTCTGCGTCCAGCGCGCGGGGTGGAAGGTGACCTTGCCGGAGTTGACGGCGTCGAGCGCCGGCCCCTTGAGCTTGTCGACGGCCACGAACCACTGCTCGGACAGCCACGGCTCCAGCGCGGAGTCGCAACGGTAGCAGTGCATGACGGAGTGATCGAGGTCCTCGACATGATCGAGCAGGCCATGCTCCTCAAACCACTTGACGACGGCCTCGCGGCACTCGTCGCGGTTCATGCCGGTAAACTCGCCGTAGCCCTCGACGACTACCGCGTGCTCATCGAAGATATTGATCTGCGGCAGGTCGTGGGCCTGACCCATGGCGTAATCGTTGGGGTCGTGAGCCGGAGTGACCTTGACAAAACCGGAGCCAAAGTTGGCGTCGACATGCCAATCCTCAAAGATGGGAATCTCGCGGTCAACGATGGGGAGCTTGACGGTCTTACCCACAAAGGCGGCCTTCTCGGGATCCTTCGGGGAGACGGCGACGCCCGTGTCGCCGAGCATGGTCTCGGGGCGTGTGGTAGCGACGACGATGTAGTCCTGGCCGTTGACCGGCTCGGTCAGCGGGTAGCGCAGGTGCCACAGGTGGCCCTTCTCGTCCTTGTACTCGGCCTCGTCGTCCGAGATGGCGGTGGTGCAGTTGGGGCACCAGTTTACGATGCGCTTGCCGCGATAGATCAGGCCGTCGTGGTACCAGTCGCAGAACACCTTGCGCACGGCCTGGGCGTAGTCCTCGTCCATGGTGAAGCGCTCGTTGTCGAAGTCGACGGAGCAGCCCATGCGCTTGATCTGCTCGACGATGATGCCGCCGTACTCGTGGGTCCAATCCCAGCAGGCGTCGACAAACTTGTCGCGACCGATCTCCAGGCGGCTGATGCCCTCGCTCTTGAGCTTCTTGTCGACCTTGGTCTGTGTGGCGATACCGGCGTGATCGGTGCCGAGTACCCAGCGCGTGGACTTGCCGCGCATGCGGGCCATGCGGATGATGGCGTCCTGGATGGAGTCGTCGGTGGCGTGACCCATATGGAGCTTGCCGGTCACGTTGGGAGGCGGAATGGTGACGGTGCAGTCGCCCACGCCCTCACGGCGCTTGTAGTAGCCGCCGTCGAGCCACTTCTGCAGGATCGCCGGCTCGTTGGTCGACGGATCGTAGTTCTTGGGCATCTCTTCCATATATCTCTCCCTGTCCCGCCGGGGAGGAATGTAGGCCCGATTTTCGCTCGGTCAGGTCCTGGGCTCGCACGAAGACCACATTAAGTGGTCTTCGGCTCGTGCGGAATCTACGAAAATCGGGCCTACATTCCTCCCCTTAGGTATCGATTACTTCAGTCTGATATGACTTCGCTGAGGCTTAAACAAACACACAGAATAACACAGGTAGTTGGGGTTATTGCGTATATATAAAATAGCCTCCGACCGCGGGTGGTCGGAGGCTATTTGCAAACACGTTTTAGGCAGGTCTAGCCGTAGATGCGCTGGGGTTGTTCTTCGCCCTTTACGGAGGCTTCGGTCACGATGACCTTGGTGACGCCCTCCTCGCTGGGGAGATCGAACATCGTCTGCTGCAGCACGTCCTCGCAGATGGAGCGCAGGCCGCGGGCGCCGGTCTTGCGGGCAAGCGCCATGCGGGCGATCTCGTGCAGGGCGGCGTCCTCAAACTCAAGCTCAACGTCCTCGAGCTGGAACATCTTGCGGTACTGACGCACCACGGCGTTCTTGGGCTCGGTCAGGATTGACACCAGATCGTCCTCGTCGAGCGCCTGCGTCTGGGTGACGACGGGCGTACGTCCCACAAACTCGGGGATCATGCCAAAGGCGTTGAGGTCCTGCGGGAGCACCTGGCGCAGCAGGTCGTTCTCGTCGACCGAGGTAGGGCCGGCGATCTCGGAGTTAAAGCCCACGCCCTTGTTGCCCACGCGGTCAGCGATGATCTTGTCCAGACCCACAAAGGCACCGCCGCAGATAAACAGGATGTTGGTCGTGTCGATCTGCAGCAGCTCCTGCTGAGGATGCTTGCGGCCGCCGGTGGGCGGAACGCTTGCCACCGTGCCCTCAAGGATCTTAAGCAGCGCCTGCTGAACGCCCTCGCCCGAAACGTCGCGGGTGATGGAAAGGTTCTCGGCCTTGCGAGCGATCTTGTCGATCTCGTCCACGTAGATAATGCCGACCTGCGCGCGCTCAATATCGCCATCGGCGGCGTTGATGAGCTTGAGCAGAATGTTCTCCACATCCTCGCCCACGTAACCGGCCTCGGTGAGCGCGGTGGCGTCGGCGATGGCAAACGGCACCTCGAGGATGCGCGCGAGCGTCTGGGCAAGTAGCGTCTTACCGGTACCGGTGGGACCGAGCAGCAAAATGTTGGACTTGGCGAGCTCCACCTCATCCATATCATCGCCGAGCTGCGAATCCAGGCCGTCGTCAAAGGCCGAAAGCGCGGCACCGCCCTCGATCACGCGGCGGTAATGGTTGTACACGGCAACCGACATGGCGCGCTTGGCGTCCTCCTGGCCCATGACATAGGCCGAAAGCTCGTCATAAATCTCGTGCGGCGTCGGCACATGCGTAATGACCTGACGGGCGTCGTCCTCGAGCTCAAAGCCCTCGGCCTCGGGGTCCACGGCGGGCTGAGATGCAGCCTGGCCGTGATCGTTGAGAAAGCCCGGCAGCTTGCCGTTGCGGGCAGCGTCCATAAAGTCCGAAGCCAGCGACTCCTCCAAGATCTCGGAGCAGGCGGCGACGCACTCGTCGCAGATAAAGATGTTGGTCGGACCCTTTACAAGGCGGCGAACCTGCCCCTGCTCTTTTCCGCAGAAGGAGCAGCGGATGGGGTTGCCGTTCTCGTCGAAGTTGTCCTGCATGTTACCGGCCATCCTAGGCGTCCTTCGCGGCAAGGTCGCGCGAGGTGACGATACGGTCGATCAGGCCGTAGTCGAGGGCCTCGGCAGCAGTCAGGTAGTTATCGCGCTCGGTATCGGCCTGGACCTTCTCGATGGGCTGGCCCGAGGCGTCGGACAGGATCTGGTTGAGCTCGCGGCGGGTCTTCTTGATCTCCTCGGCCACGATCTCGATCTCGGTCTGCTGGCCCTGGGCACCGCCGCTGGGCTGGTGAATCATGACCTTGGAGTGCGGCAGGCAGAAGCGCTTGCCCTTGGCGCCGGCCGAAAGCAGCACGGCGGCCATAGACGCGGCCATACCGACGCAGATGGTGGAGACCTGCGGCTTAATGAAGTTCATGGTGTCCAGAATTGCCAGGCCGGAGTAGACCTCGCCACCGGGCGAATTGATGTAGAGCGAGATATCCTTCTCGGCATCCTGGCTCTCAAGATGCAGCAGCTGGGCAACGACCAGGTTGGCGCTGACGGAGTTGATCTCCTCGCCCAAGAAGATGATGCGGTCGTTGAGCAGGCGCGAATAGATATCGTAGCTGCGCTCGCCGCGCGGCGTCTGCTCGATAACGTATGGCACGAGGGCGGAATCGAACTTAGCGATCATACGCATCTCCATTTCTCTTACGGACCAATAGTGGTTCTAGACAAACGTACGGTGCCCGCATGCTATGCATTGGCTGGCACCGTACGAAGCAACCGGATAACCGGTGTATAACTTTACCCCATCACGGGCGCACGCATGCGCTCGTGGGCAAGGTGGCGAGAATTACTCGGCGTCCTTGGCGGTCTCGTCGACCTCGGTCACCTTGGCGTTCTCGACCAGATGGTCGACGGCCTTGGAGCGACGGATGGACTCGCGGACGGCAGGCATGCGGCCATCGGCGATGAACTCGGCCTTGGAAGCCTCGACGTCCTTGACGCCAGCCTTCTCGAACTCAGCGTTGATGTCGTCCTCGGTGACCTCAATCTTGAGCTCGCGGGCGAGAGCGTCGAGAGCCAGGGACTCACGGGCAACGTCGTTGGCCTGCTTGTGCAGGTCGCCGATGAACTGCTCCATGGTCAGGCCGGAAGCGGGCAGCCAGGTGTCCAGCGTCATGCCGCGGGCAGCGAGGTTGGACAGGAAGTTCTGGCCAAGCTCCTCAAAGACGGACTGCTCGTAGTCGGCGTCCATCTCGTCGAGCTGCAGGCGCTCGGCGAGAGCGGAGACGCAACGGTTCTCCTTCTCGGCCGGGAGGCGGGAAGCCTTGTCCTGCTCGATCTCGATCTTGATGGCGTCGCGCATGGCGTCGATGCTGTCGAAGCCAAAGTCGGACTTGACGAGCTCGTCGGTGAGCTCGGGGGCGTTGCGGACCTTGATGCCCTTGACGGTGACCTCGACGGTGTGGGTCTCGGCCTCCTCGCCCTCCTCGACCTCGTCGGTCCAGGTGACGGTCTTGACGTCGTCAACGTTGGCGCCAATCAGGGCCTCGTTGAACTCCTTGGGGTTGCTGTCGCTACCGGCGATGAGCATGCGGCCCTCGGCGGCGAAGTTGTCGGCGTTCTCGACGGCCTTGAGGTCGACGGTAACGTAGTCCTCGGCCTCGACGGCGCGACCCTCGACGTCCTCGAAGGTAGCACGGTAGTTGAGGAGCATCTCGACCTGGTTGTTGATCTCGGACTCGGTGACCTCCGCAGGGGGCATCTCGATCTCGACAGCGTCGAAGGAGGAGAGCTCAGCGGCGGGACGCAGGGAGAACTCGACGGTGTAGGTGTAGTCCTCGTGATCCTTGGCGAGGTCGAGCTCCTTGTAGTCACCGCTCTTGGTGGGGACGATGTCCAGCTCGTTGAGCACGGCGGGCTCGTTGGCGGCGATCAGGTCGTTGGTGGCCTGAGCGAGGGTAGCCTCGGCGCCAAGAGCGGAGTCGATGACCGGACGGGGGGCCTTACCGGCGCGGAAGCCCGGGAAGCGGTACTTCTTGGCGGTCTCCTTGTAGGCCTTCTTGATCGCGGCGTCGACGTCGGCGGCCGGGATGGTGACCGTAGCGGTGAGCTTGGCGTCCTTGACGTCAGAAGCGGTGATGTTCAACACGTTCCTCCTCATACTGCCCAGCTTATCTGAGGTGCTGGTACCTTTATGCAACAAGCGTCGCGAGGGCATAAACCGACGCGGGTGCGTTGGTGCGGGCGAAAGGACTCGAACCTTCACGGGAATCCCACCAGAACCTAAATCTGGCGCGTCTACCAATTCCGCCACGCCCGCATGAGCGCACAGACTAGGAATGATAGCAGATACGAGCGGCAAGCGCACGCACACCTTTTACAGGCTCACGACCTCACCACGAGTGCAAAAGGCGGGGCGAGTTGCCCCGCCCCGCCAATTACGATTTGTTCGCTGACCCGCTACTCCCCCAGCAGGGCCTTCTCGGGCGTGATCGGCAGCGAGCGAACCTGATGGCCGGTGGCGTGCGCCACGGCCGAGGCAACGGCGGCGAGCGGCGTGTTGATGACGACCTCGCCGATCGATTTGGCGCCAAACGGGCCCGTCGGCTCGTAGCTCGGCTCAAAGGCCACGCGAATGCTGCCGATATCCAGGCGCGTGGGCAGCTTGTAGCTCATAAAGTTGCCGGTGCGCAGACGGCCGCGGTCATCGTGCTCGACAATCTCGTAGAGCGCGTGACCAATACCCTGGGCAATGCCGCCCTCGGCCTGGACGCGCGCGAGTGCCTCGTTAATAACGGTGCCGCAGTCCACAGCCGCCGCGTAGTCCACCACGGTCACCTTGCCGGTGGCCTTGTCGACCTCGACCTCGGCAATGCCTGCCATAAACGGCGGAGGCGAAACGGGCAGGCAGGCGGAGGCATACGAGGTGAGCGCGTCGCCGCCCGCGATGTTCTTGACGCACAGGTTGGCAAAGTCGCGCAGCGTGAGGTAGCGGTTCTGCTCGCGCGCGGCACGCTCGTCGGACAGACGCACGTACTGGCCATCGAAGACCACCTCGGCGGCATCCACGTCCCACATCTGGGCGGCCTTGGCGCAGATCTTCTCACGCAGCTCGGTCGCGGCGTTCTTGGCGGCAAGTCCCGTCACGTACGTACCCGAGCTCGCGTACGAGCCGGCGTCGAACGGCGACACGTCGGTGTCCACGCCACGCACCACGATCAGCGAGCTCTCCACGCCCAGCTCCTCGGCGGCAATCTGCGCCAGGATTGTGTCGACACCCATGCCGTTATCGGTAGCGCCGGTCGAAAGCGTAATAAAGCCGTCCTCTTCCAGGCGCATGTCGATGCCGGCGATATCCACGTTGGAGATGCCCGAGCCCTGCATGGTGAGCGCACAGCCCAGAGCGCGCACGCGGTCGCCCAGGTCAACAGCTAGCGGCTTGTCGCGCCAACCGATCATGTCCATCGCGCGCAGCAGGCAGCGGTCGAGCGCGCAGGCGTTGAGCTTCTCGTTGTAGTACTGCGGCATGACCTCGCCCTCGCGCACGATGTTCTTAAGGCGCAGGTCGGCAGGGTCCATGTGCAGCATGTCGGCGAGCTCGTTGACGGCGCTCTCCACGGCAAACTGGCCCTGGGTGGCGCCGTAGCCGCGATACGCGCCGCCACGGTTGGTATTGGTGTAGACGGCGTCCCAGCTAAAACGGCTCGCCTTCACGTGGTTGTAGATGGGCAGGCTCTTGTGGCCCGAAAGGCCGATCGTCGTGGTAGCGTGCTCGCCATAAGCACCGGCGTTGGACAGCGTATGCAGGTCGATGGCCGTGATGGTGCCGTCGTTCATGGCGCCCAGCTTAACGGTCATCTGCATCTGGTGGCGCGAGTTGCCCGCAGTGATGGTCTCCTCGCGGGTGTAGCAGCAATAGCTCGGACGGCCGGTCTGCTGCGTCACGAACGCCACGAAGATCTCGCAGCAGCCCGTCTGCTTGGAGCCAAAGCCGCCACCGATGCGCGGCTTAATGACCTGCACCTGTGACTGCGGAATGTCGAGCGACTGCGCGACCATGCGGCGCACGTGGAAGGGCACCTGCGTCGAGGTGGTCACCGAGATGCGGCCGAACGCATCGGTCGTCGCGAAGGCGCGGAAGGTCTCCATGGGCGCGGTCTGCGTGGCCTGGCTCGTGTAGGTGCGCTCAAAGACGATGTCGCTCTGGGCGAATGCCTCGTCGAGGTCGCCAAAATCGCTGGTACCGCTGCACACCAGGTTGCGAGCAACGTCGCCGCCCTGCGGGAACATAAAGGTCACGTCGCCCTCGGGGTGGACCACGATGTCGTTATCGAGCGCCTGGGTAAAGTCGAGCAGGGGCTCGAGCACCTCGTAGTCGACCTTGATGAGCTTGAGCGCCTTGTCGGCGGCCTCCTCGGTCTCGGCGGCGACGATCGCCACCTCTTCGTTTTGGTAACGGACGAGGTTCTCGAGGATCAGGCGGTCGTAGGGACTCGGTTGCGGATAGCTCTGGCCGGCGATGGTAAAGCGGCGCTTGGGCACGTCCTCGTAGGTGTAGACGCCCACCACGCCGGGCACCTTCAGGGCGCGCGATGTATCGATGGAGCGGATCTTGGCGCGCGCATACGGGCTGCGCTTGAGCTTGACAATCAGGGCGCCGGCGGGCACCAGGTCGCCCGTGTAGACGGGACGGCCCTCGAGCAGCGCCTTCGAATCCTTCTTGGGCTGCTTGTGGGTAATCTGCTTGTACGCGACACCGTCGGAGCTCGTGTCGTTGACGGGCAGCTCGGGCATCTCAAAGCCCACCTGCACGCCGGACTCGTTGAGGAAGCGCACGATGGCGCGCAGCTGGCTCTCGTAGCCGCTGCAGCGGCAGAGGTTACCGGCGAGCTGGCGCGAGAGCTCTTCGCGTGTGGCGACGAGGCTCGGGTCCTCCTTGGCGGCGCGGGCGAGCGCCAGCACGTTCATGATAAGACCGGGGGCGCAAAAACCGCACTGCTCGGCGCCTTCGGCAGCCATCGCACGGGCCAGTGCCTCGGACTCGGCCTTGAGGCCCTCGAGCGTGGTAATGGAGCGGCCCTCAACACGGGCGGCAGGAACCGAGCAGCTCAGCACCGGGTCGCCGTCGAGCCACACCGTGCACAGACCGCAGTTGGTGGTTTCGCAGGCGCAGCGCACCGACGCGCAGCCCTGCTCACGCAAAAGCGAAAAGAGCATGGTGTCAGGAGCAATTTGAACCTTGACCTTGCGGCCGTTGAGCGTAAAGGAAAGATCGATGAGTTTGGCAGCCATTAGCGCACCTCGTTAGAATCGACGCCGGGCACGCGGCGGCAGGAATACTCGTCCGTGGCAAACTTTGGCACTTGCACGGTCTCGAGCTCGCGGGCAAGCGCGGCCGAAAGCTCGATGCCGGCAGCGCGACGCACAGCATGAATCGCCAGCGGGGCCGAGATGCGACGGCGGTAGTCGGCCGAGCCCCACAGGTTGGTGCCATAGCTCAGCGCGCGTACGGACGCGGCCAGGGCGCGAAGCTCGTCCTCGGAAGGCTGCTCGGCGGTAAGGCCGCACGCCTCGCCCTGCAGCAGGGTCGCGCGCAGCGGGCGGGCACCCACAGTGACATGCCAGCTGTTGTTCCACCAGGCAGCGGTAACGTTCAGCGAGGGAAAGTCGGTCGCGGCCTTGCGCACGGCCTCGTAGCTCGCACGGTAATCGTGCTTGACGACCACGATGTGCTCGATCACGTCGCGCACGTAACCCATGTCAACAAACTCGGCGAGCGGCACGCGACCGGCGCCCGTCAGCTCAACATAGGAATCGAGCGCCAGGAAAGCCGAGAGCACGTCCGAGAAGCCAAAGCGACCGTAAATGCTGCCGCCCACCGTGGCGGTGTTGCGCAGCTGCACGCCCACGATATCGTGGACGGCGAACTCAAAGACATGGTTGACAAGCGCGTTGAGCCCGGCATGGCGCTCGAGCTGGCGCAGGGTACACATGGCACCGATGCGAAACTCGGTCTCGGTCTCCTCAATCTGATCGAGTCCGCAGGCCGAAAGGTCAATCGCCGTCGCCACGCGACGCGAACCCAGGCGCATCCAAATGCCACCGCTCACAATCTTGTTGTTGCGGTTCTTCTGTAAGAGCTCATAGGCTTCGGCCGCGTTTCCAACACGGACGTAGGTACCGAACTTGAGCACGTTCTCCCCCATCTCTTCACTTGTCCAGTACGTTTAAGTGTACCAAACGAGGGGCCGCACACCGTTTTAGGACAAAATCCACCCACCCATCCATAACTTGCGGTGATATACGGACTGATTAGTCGTTCTGGAACGCAAAACAGTCCGTATATCACCGCAAGTTATGAGGAGTCCTCCGGGATAGAAAAGGCTCCCAGCCGGAATGGCTGGGAGCCTCATCACATGCTATATCGAGCGAAGATTTAGCAGACGCCCTGGGCGAGCATGGCGTCGGCGACCTTCAGGAAGCCGGCGATATTGGCGCCCATGACAAAGTTGCCCTCCTCGCCGTACTCCTTGGCGGTGTCGTCCACGTTGTGGAACATGCCGCGCATGAGCTGCTCGAGCTTGCCGTCGACCTCCTCGAAGGTCCAAGACAGGTGCTCGGCGTTCTGGCTCATCTCCAGGCCGGACACGAGCACGCCGCCAGCGTTGGCAGCCTTACCGGGCATAAAGGCGACGCCGTTCTCCTGGAAGTAGGTCGTAGCCTCGATGGTCGTGGGCATGTTCGCGCCCTCGCCGACCACCTTGCAGCCGTTGGCGACGAGCGCCTGGGCGTCCTCGAGCAGCAGCGTGTTCTCGCGAGCGCAGGGCAGCGCGATGTCGCAGGGCAGCTGCCACACGCCGCGGCCGTCGCCCTCGTGCCACGTGGCATTGGGCTTCTCGTCAACGTACATGGCGAGCGTAACGCCCTTGTCGTGGCCGGAACGCTTCTTGTTGTAGACATGCTCGAGCACGGTGTAGTCAATGCCGTCGGGATCCTCGACCCAGCCGTGAGTATCGGAGCAGGCGAGCACCTTGCCGCCGAGCTGGGCGACCTTCTGGACCGCGTAGATAGCGACGTTACCGGAGCCGTGAACGACGACGTTCTTGCCCTCGAAGGAGTCGCCGCGGCTCTTGAGGTACTCGTCCACAAAGTAGACCAGGCCGTAGCCGGTAGCCTCGGTACGGGCGAGCGAACCGCCAAAGGAGAGGCCCTTGCCGGTGAGGACGCCGGTCCACTCGTTGGTCAGGCGCTTGTACTGACCGAACAGGTAGGCAACCTCGCGGCCGCCAACGCCCAGATCGCCGGCGGGAACGTCGGTGTTGGGGCCGATGTGGCGATAGAGCTCGGTCATGAAAGACTGGCAGAAGTGCATGATCTCGTTGTTGGACTTGCCCTTGGGGTCAAAGTCGGAGCCGCCCTTGCCGCCGCCCATGGGAAGGGTGGTCAGGCTGTTCTTGAGGATCTGCTCCAGGCCCAGGAACTTGAGCATGCCCAGGGTGACCGTCGGGTTAAAGCGCAGGCCGCCCTTGTAGGGTCCAATGGCAGAGTTGAACTCGACGCGGTAGCCGCGGTTGACCTGGACCTTGCCCTGGTCGTCGACCCAGGGGACACGGAACATAACGATGCGCTCGGGCTCGACGAGGCGCTCCAGCAGGGCGGCCTCCTCGTACTCGGGGTGGGCGTCGAGCGCCGGCTGGATGGTGCCGAGGATCTCGGTCGCGGCCTGGATGAACTCAGGCTGCTCGGGATAGCGGGCCTTGAGCTCTTCGAGAACTTTCTGCGTGTAGCTCATGCTTCCTCCAATGATGGGAAACGAAAATGTTGGTCGCGGCACCCCATGCGCCGCGAGCTTTATCGTGTATGGATAATATCGCACTGTTGCGGCAAAGTTTCGCATAAGCCGACGGGCGGATGTTTCGTTTTGATTACGATGCAGGTAGAAGCGTTTTTGAGTGCCTGACATGCAAAACCCGTGTTTCAAACCTGTTTCGTCCACGTGTTCCAAACCACCACATTGGGGACAGGCACCTTTGTGGTGGTGCTGACGGTTAGAGGACGAGCTGATGATAGTCGGCGGGGGTTATGCGGCCTTCGGTGGCAGCGCGGAAGGCGGCGAGTGCATCGCCCGAGAACGGCATGGCCCAGCACAGCCCGCAGCCGGCGGTGATGGAGCCGGGCAGCGGCATGATGCGCCCGGGCACACCGGCGGCAAGGCACAGCTGCTCGCATTCCATCACATCGAAGGTGCTATCGAACGAAACGATGATCTTGCGTTCGTGGTCGAGGGCATCACCGGACGGGCCTTCGCGGTGTGCATCGCGATACGCCGCGGCGGCCGCTTCCTCTTCCGCAGCATGACCACAGCCACCGCAGCCGCAGGTACAGGGCTCGGAACCATCGCAAGTGCAAGGCTCTCCCGTGTCGGGGCAAATATCGTGAGACATGGCAACTCCAATCGTCTAGGCGAGCAACTCGGCCGCCGCAAACTCCTCGGGCGTATTGACGTTTTCGAAGCAGAGCGTCGAGCCCGCGGCCTTAACAATCTGCGGCTCATCCATATAACCGGCCTGAACGCGACTGATCAGGCAGCGAATGCGCTGTCGGTCGCAGGAGAGCAGCTCTTGGGCAACCGGAGCACACGCATCACGGCGCCAGACGGCGCAAAGCGGCTCAATCCCCCGCTCCTCGCGCGGCACGCACACGTCGAGCGCCTCGGCCTCAACACGATCGGCAAGCGCGCCGATGAGTTCCGGCGAGACAAACGGCATATCACAGGCGACGATCGCCACGAGCGGCAGCCGGGCCGCAGTCAACGAACTCGCGATGCCGCGCATGGCGCCCGCCGACCCCTCAAGGTCCGCCACCACACGCGGCACCAAGCCGCCAAACGCGCACTCCTCAAGGTAGGCAAGCTCGTTGGGACGCGAAGTCGTCACGACTAACTCGCCGGCAACTGGCGCCAGCCGACCCAGCACGCGCTCGATCAAGGGCTCGCCACAAAACGCCATGCGCGCCTTGTCGCAACCCATGCGCGACGACAGCCCGCCCGCTTGGACGACACAAGAAAGATCGGCACGTCTTACGGTAGTCATACGGCAAAACACCCCCATCGGCATGCTCGAAACCCGGTGCACGAAGCTAAATACCGTCGCCGATAAAGCGGGCGGCACGGCAAACCCATGCAAAAACAAAACAGCGCCTTTGCGGCACGCAGCAAGACCGCGAGCACAAAAGCGCTGGTAGCGTATGGCGGGAACGTATGTGAATCGAACACATCCAAGACGTTTTGCACGCCTCGCAACGGTTTTGAGGACCGCGGAGCCCACCGGAGCCCATCCGTTCCCAAGTGCGGCGGTATTTTACCAAACCGAGCAGCCAATCTAGCGCAGGGACCTCAGGCCGCCGGCATCCTTGTCGAGCACCGTAAAGCGCACGGCATCCAGGTGCTCCAAGATGCTGATGGCGCGTTTGCGCGACACGCCCAGGGCCTCGCGCAGCACGCTCGTGGTGGCAGCGCCGCCGGCTGCCTCAATGGCGGCGGCGACGAGTTCACGTGCATGGGCCTCGGCGGCAGCGGACAGGGCAACGTCGCGCTCGACCTTAACGATAGAGCGATTGAGCGAAAGCTCGCGCAGGGCGCGCGTCATAGTGTCGCGGCCGAGCTGCAACTGCTCGCCCACCTCGGGCAATGTCGGTGCATCGAGGCCGGCTTCGTCCAGCAAGGCAACGATACGTTCGCAGGCCTCGCGCACCACACGCGCCGCGGCGGCAGCGGAGTGCGGGTCGAACACCTCGGCGCCCTCGGAGGCACACACGCCGCGCGAGCAGCCCTCGGCAATCAGAGCCGCGGCAACGCCTTCATCAGCGGAAGGCCACGCAGCATGGGCAACGGCGCCGGGCGTAAAGCCCGTCTCCTTGGGAGACGCCGCATGCACGGCTGACAGGATCGCCGCCAGAGCATCCATCGCGGCGTCGAGCACCACGGCGTCCGCAAAGAGGGCCGCATCACCCACGGCAAGCTTGCGAACGGAGCCCTGCGACACCAACCCGCGCAGTGCGGCATCGACCTCGCCGACGCCAAGATCCAAAGCCTCGGCAACATCAACCGCCGTAACCGGCAGCATCTGCAGCGCCAGCCAAGCACCCACACCGCCCGCGATATCGCCGGACTCAAGCGCCGCAAACAGTGCGCGCTCGCCGGCAGAAAGCTCGCGCGAGCGACGGCAGCGCGAAAGCAGCACGCGCCCGCCGCCGATGAGCATAACGGGCGAATACGACAGCACCACGGCATGGTCTCCGGCACACAGCGGCAGCGGCTCCTCCAGGCGCACCTGCACGGTACGGGTCTCGCCCACCGCCATGGGGGCCTCGCCCTCCAAAAGCATGATGCGGCCGACGACCTCGGCCGTGCCGGCCATCACATGCACACGCGCGCCCGACTCGAGCACGCGCGGCTTGGTGCCCTCGCGGCCCAGGTAGGTGAACGTCATCATAAAGCGCAACGTCTGGCCAAAGCGGTCCGCCACGCCCAGCATCTCGCCACGGTCAAGCGCCGCGACACCGTCACCAACTAGGTTGAGCGCCACACGCTGACCAGGCAGCGCGCGCGGCGTATCGCCATGCACCTGAATCCCGCGCACGCGACAGACCGTACGCGACGGCAAAGCCATCAGCTCGTCGCCCACCGCAACCGGCGCATCATGCAGCGTTCCCGTCACGACAGTGCCGACGCCCTTGATCGTAAAGCAGCGGTCAATCGGCAGACGAGGCGCGGCATCGCTCCGCTCGGCACGGTCGCGACAGGCACCCCAGCAAACACCCACCTGCTCGTCGAGCACCGCAAGCAGCCCGTCGATCCCCTCGCCCGTCTTGGACGACACGGGCACGATCGGCGCGCCCGCAAACACGGTGCCCGACAAAAAGTCATCGACATCGAGCTCGGCAAGCTCGGTCATCTCGGCGTCGGCCAGGTCGCACATCGTCAGCGCGACCACCATATGCGTAACGCCCAACAGCTCCAGCACATGCACGTGCTCGCGGGTCTGCGGCATTACGCCCTCAACGGCAGAGACCACCAGCACGGCAACGTCGATGCCTGTCGCACCCTGCACCATAGCGCGCAGGTAATGCGCGTGGCCCGGCACGTCGACAAGGCCAACGATCTTGCCGCTCGGCAGTGCCAGTTCGCCAAAGCCCAGCTCCACCGTCATGCCCCGGCGACGCTCAACCTCCAGACGGTCGGGATTCTTGCCGGTCAGCGCCTCGATCAGTGCGGACTTACCGTGGTCAACGTGACCCGCCGTGCCAACGATAACGGGGCACTCCACCAGCGTTTGAACCTCACTCATCGAGCAACCGCCTTCTTAACGCACGCGACGAGCGTCGACGCCGCCGTCTCGATATCGCGGTCGCCCACAAGCGTACGGACGTCAAACAAAATGCGATCGTGCGAGGTTCGCGTGACGACCGGCGTGTCGAAGTCCTGGACAAGCGAGCGCTTGAGCGCGTCGACCGTCAGGCGCTCGTCAACAAGACGCACGGCAACGCACATCGTGGGCAGGTCCACGGTAGGCAGCGAGCCGCCACCGGGGGTCGACGATTCCTCGACGATTTCCACCTGCACGGCACACGGGCAGCCAGCCTTATCGAGACCCGCCACAATCAGCTCGCGCAGCTTGCGGGCACGTCGTTCCAAATGGGCCTGTGGCATCGTAAGCATACTGAGCACCGGAATATCACGATGGGCCACGTCGGCACCGTCCATGTAGATGCGCAGTGTAGCCTCGAGCGCCGCCAGTGCGAGCTTGCCCGGGCGTAGGGCACGCATAAGCGGATGCGACCCGCAGGCCTGGACCAGATCGCGACGGCCCATGATAATGCCCGCCTGTGCGGCACCGAGCAGCTTATCGCCCGAGCACGACACCAGATCGAGCCCTGCCGAAACCGAAGCCGGCGTGGTTTCTTCGCCGCCGCGCACCAAGATGTCGTCGGGCAACAGCGCGCCCGAACCCTGGTCCTCGTAGAACAGCAGACCATGCTTGTGGGCCAGGGCGGCAAGCTCCCGAGAGCCCACTTCCTCGTGAAAGCCCTCGATGCGATAGTTGGAAGGATGGACCTTGAGGATCATCGCCGTATCGGGCGTGATGGCTTGCTCATAATCAGCCAGGTGCGTGCGGTTGGTGGCGCCGACCTCGACGAGTTTGGCGCCCGAAGCCGCCATGACATCGGGGATGCGGAAGCTGCCGCCGATCTCGACAAGCTCGCCGCGGCTGACGATAACCTCTTTGCCCGCGGCATGGGTCGCCAGCACCAGCAGCACCGCGGCGGCGTTGTTGTTGACCACGAGCGCGTCCTCGGCACCGGTGAGTGAGCGGATGAGCTGCGCGGCATGCTCCTTGCGCGACCCTCGCGAGCAGGTGTCGACGCTGTACTCGAGCGTGCTGTAGCCGCGCGCGACCTCGGCCACGGCCTTTGCCGCCGACTCCGCGAGCGGGGCGCGGCCCAAGTTGGTATGGATGACCACACCCGTGGCGTTGACGGCAGGGCGCAGGCTCGGCAACGCGGAGCGGTGCGCACGCCACTCGATGGCCGAGGCAAGGTCGCGCTTAGAGCGCGGGGCAGCACCGGCGCGAATGGCTGCGCGCTCCTCGTCGAGCTCGGCCGTCACGGCGGCATGCACCACCGCGTCGCAGGTCTCCCCCGCCGCCTTCACGACCGGCCACTCGGCAAGCAGCTCGTTGACGGAAGGAATGGCGCGCAGGCGGGCGCGTACCTCATCGGACATGTTCTGGCTATCGCTCATGTACGGCCTTTCAAAAGAAACGTGGATCAGTCTAATGCATCAGCTGAGTCAATTACTCGTTATTATCCTCGCGCGCCGCGATCTTTTCCACGCGAACGGCGTTTTCCTGGGTGAGCGCGGCACCCGTCAACGGGTCCCAGCGCAGCGGCGTATGGTCGAGTGGGCCCACGCCCAAGGCTTGAGCGCCACCGGCATCGGCGCCAAACGAACGCCCGCCGGGGGCGGCCGAGGTGAAGATGCACGCCGGATGCAGATACGGCGTCGTCTCCACGCGCACGCGGTCGCGGCCCAAATCGCTCACAAGTTCGACGACCTCGCCATCGGCGATGCCCATGTGCGCAGCGGCATCGGCATTCATCTGCACGGCATCCAGGTCCGATCCAGCCTCAGCGGCACCTTGGGCCGCGAGCCTGCGCGAAGTATGCGACTCAAAGGGACGGTTGCCGCTAATGAGGCGAAACATCCCCGGGCCGGGCTCCACCATCGGCGCAATCCAGCCTGGCACGCGTCCCAGACCGGCTCGTTCCCACACGTCGCTTGCCAGCGCAATTTTGCCGCCATCCAAGGGAATCACCGGCTCGCCTGTACGCGACGGCAACGCAACACCCGTGTCGGCCCAGCCGCGCTCCTTGAGCTCGTCCAGATCGATCCCAAACGACGCCACCTGGGCAGCCGCTAGATCGTCGGACGTAAACTGGAAGTACTCGCCCGCGCCACACGCCTGCGCCAGACCGGCAAAAATCTCCCGACCGGGACGTGTGTCGTCATGCTGCACGGGCAGCACGGCGTTGCGGTAGAACACGCGCGCATCGTTGACGCCCGCCACCGTTCCCACGCCGCGGTCGGCCTCCAGATACGTCACGTCGGGCAGCACGAAGTCAGAAGCACGTGCCGTCTCGGACCAGCGAATATCAATCGTCACAAGCAAGTCGAGCCGCTGCAAAATACTCAACCAAGCCTGTGCATTGCCATAGCCCGCACCAGGGTTACTGGCATAGACGATGAGCCCACGCAAATCGCCGGCAAGAATCGACTGACCGATGGTCGTGCACAGGCCGCGCTCGGGATCGACGAGCGGATAGCGCTCGGACCCCAGCTTGGGCCCACGCGGCACCGGCGGCGTCGCAAAGCGCGTGGGATCGAGGTCGCCCAACACAAGCGGCGTGGGCGGATTGAGCGCGCCGCCCGCATGCCCGATGCAGCCCAGCAGCACATCGACCAAGCAGATAGCGCGCGCGGTCTGGGTGCTATTGGCATACGCGATACCGATGCCACCATGAAAGCCCGCATCCACCACAGCGGCAGGCGCGGCGGCAGCGAGATCGCGCGCCGTGGCGACAATCTCTGCGGCCGGCACGTCGCACATCGACTCGGCCCACTCGGGCGTCCAAGGACGGGCCGCCTGCGCCAGCTCGTCAAAACCCGTGGTATAGCGGGCAACGAACTCGTGGTCGTACAAGTCCTCGGCAATCAGCACGTGGGCGATGCCCAGCAGTAGTGCCAAATCGCAGCCCGGGCGCACGCGCAGCCAGCGGTCGGCAAGCGCGGCGGAGCCGCTGCGCCGGGGGTCGACCACGATAATCTTCGCCCCGCGCCGGCGCGCATCGTTGAGCGCATCGACGGCCCCCATCGTCGATGAATCGACGATGGAACGCCCCAGGTACATGATGCAGTCGGTATGTGCCAGGTCGGAGGCGGGGCTATAGCCCAGGCTGTGCTCCCAACCGGTAAGTCGGCTTACCTCGCAGGCGCCATCGGCACCGTACACGTTGGGCGAGCCCAACGCATGCATAAAGCGATACGCCCAGTAGCGGTCGAACGAGGGAACGCCGAGCGTCATGCCCAGCGCGCGCGGACCATGCCCGTCAACAATCCCCAAAAGGCGCTCGGCAATCTGAGCAAACGCCTCGTCCCAGGTAATCGCATCGAACCCCGAGCCATCCCGGCGGCGTCGCATGGGGTGCACAATGCGGTCGCGCTCGTCAAACGGCATTGCCAGGCGATGGCGCCCGCGGGCGCACAGGGCACGCGCCGCGCACGGATGCCCCACAACCGGCAACTCAGCCACCACACGACCGTCCTCAACGCGTGCCGCAAAGGCGCAATCGGCATAGCATCCCCCGCATGTGGTCACCACGGCGCGACCGTCACGCTTCACAGCAGATGCCATCTCGATTACCCCTTTCATCAGCCAAACACAACAGGCCAACAGCCCGACAACGAGCCCCAGACCCAAATAGCCTCCCGCACGGCAACGCCCCGCGGGAGGCCCAACGTCAAACAGACGGTACCTTACGCCTCGGACTTCTTAGCGTAGATAAACCAGTAGCCGAGCGCGATCAGAACCGCGCCGCCCACGATGTTGCCCAGCGTGGCGGCGGACAAGTTAAACGCAATGCCCGCAGCGTTGAGTGCATCGGCGCCGGCGACGTCGGCACCATAGCCGAACGCGTGCATCACGGCACCCATGGGCAAAAAGTACATGTTGGCGACGCAGTGCTCAAAACCGCAGGCCACAAAAGCGGCGATGGGCAGCAGAATGCCCACAACCTTATCGACCACGGTCTTGCCGGCGGTACCGATCCACACGGCCAGGCACACAAAGATGTTGCACAGGATGCCACGGAAGAAGATCGTCACCCAGTCGATCGTCACCTTGCCGGCGGCGACGCTCACCATGGAATTGGCGACCGCCTCGCCGTTGAGCTTGTAAATGCCGGCCATATACACCAAAAAGACGATGAACAGGGCACCGACAAAATTGCCGACCCACACGACGACCCATGCCTTGAGCATCTGAGCCAGGGTGATCTTTTTGCTCTTGAGCGCGCAGACCATAAGCGAATTACCGGTAAACAGCTCGGCGCCGCACACCAGTACCAGCACCAGGCCCAGGCAAAAGCACAGACCGCCCACGACGCGCTGGGCACCCCAGCCCAGCGTGCTGTCGCTCAAGAACACGGTAAAGAACAGGCCACCGAAGGCAATAAACGCACCGGCGAACATTGCCAACAGAAAGGCCTTTGCGACCGGCAGGTTGGCCTTGGTCACGCCGGCGGCCTCGGTCTTGGCCTCGATCGCGGCGGGCGCCAGGCAATCGGGAGCGGGATATTCTGCCTTGGAATCTGCCATGTCAATCACTTCTTTCCTAATCAGCAGGGACAAGCGCACCTATTGCTCTTGTCCCAAGCGGACAAAGTGGGAAAAGTCGTTGGCGGCCACGGCGTCGTACACGGCGTCGACGGCGTCAAAGACTTCCGGGGACATGGGGTTGTAGAACTCCGTGTCGCCCGGCTGAATCCCTATGAAGACGATATCTTCGCACGATTGCTCAATCTCTTCGATCAGAATCGACAAGGGAAGCGAATGCGTGGTGAACATCGACTTGCGCGCGACGTCGGTCTTATCGAGCAGGCGGATGGCACCGACGGGCAGCGCCATGTCGGCGGCATCGACCAACACTAGGCGCGGCGGACGCTCGCGCTTGACCTCGATGATGTCGTCCTCGGGCGTCTGACCACCGTCGATGGTGTACCAACCGGCGATGGGCGTGTCCTCCATCTTTTTGGAGAGCACGGGGCCAGCGGCATCGTCGGCGCGCAGCACGCTTCCCGCCGTGAGCACAATGCCCGCAAACGGGGCGTCGTTCACACGGCCATCCACAACGCGACCCATTACTGCAACCTCCCCGTCAGATACACGCCCGACACATCGCGCACGCGCTCAACCAGATCGCGAAACTTCATTAAGAACGCAACCTGCTGGGCATGCAGGCCAAAGTCGTCATCGAACACCGAGATGCCGGCCTTGGCCGAACCGCGAAAACCGCGATCGTCGAGCAGCGTGTCACAGGCCTCGAGCAGCGACGGCACCGCCGCCTTGTCGAGCTGGCACTCGCCAAAGGAGCGGATGGCCTCGAACTTGGTCTTGGCCTCCCCCTCCGGCAGCGCGTCGATAAGCGTATAGAACACGTTCACCGGCACCGACAGGCGCGGCTCAAAGCAGTCGAGCACGCCGGTGTGGTGGCCCACGGCGAGCGTGTAGTACAGCACGTCGCAGGCCTCCTGGGGAACGTCTTCCTCGGTCTCCACAAACTTACGCGTGAGCTCATAGAAGACCACCTGGTCGGGCGTATGGCCCAGGCAGGGGTCGGCGACGCCCTCGGCGGCCTCGTCGCTTGCGCGCGAGGCATCGCCAAAAGAGCCGCCGAGCATGCCGGGGCCCGCAAAGTAACCAGAGCGGTCCGTGAGCTCCATCTAGCGACCTCCGGCCAGTACCAGATCCTGTAACGCCGAGTACACCTCAACGCGGCGAGGATCATCCTGCTTGTCGATGAGCAGCGCCATGGCACCGCGGATATCGCCCTTGGGCGCGCCCTCGAGCGTATCCATAAACTCGTTGGCCAAGTCGCGGCCGTAACGGTAGCCGCTCATGGCGCGAGCCTCGCGCTCGATGGCAACGCGCAGCTTGTACGGCACGCCGGGGTGCAGGATATCGGCCTGCTCGCCGGCGGCCTCCACCGTGGTCTCGGCATGGAGCTTTTGGTCCAGCAGGCCAAGTGCCATGGCAAAGCCGTAGATGGTCTGCGCGGGGCTGGGCGGGCAGCCGGGGATATAGACATCGACCGGCAAGATCTTGTCCGTGCCACCCCAGACGCAGTAGTTGTCGTAGAAGATGCCGCCGGTGCAGCCGCACGCGCCATAGGACACCACGATCTTGGGATCGGGTGCGGCCTCAAAGGCGCGCAGGGCCGGCATGCGCATGGCACGCGTTACGGCGCCGGTGTACAGCAGCACATCGGCGTGACGGGGCGAGGGCACGACCTTGATGCCAAAGCGCTCGACGTCGAAGACGGGCGTGATGGAACCGAAGATCTCGATCTCGCAGCCGTTGCAGCCGCCGCAGTCAACACGGTAGACGTACACCGAGCGCTTGATCTTCTTAAGAAGGGTCGCCTTGGCCTTCTCGATGCTCTCGTCGAGCTCGATCTTGGTCGGGCGGTACTGGAGCCGCTCGGGCAAAAGCGTGGGTTCGGCCATGGTTACTCCTCCTTCGTTTCAAAATCCATGATGATGCCCTCGACCGGCGCCGGACCGGCGGGAATCTCGGGCGCATCGGGGTTGAGCTCGCGGTCGATATACTCCGGGTTCACGCCGTGGCCGCCCAGATACTCCATGCCGGGGCCCTGGGGCTCACCGGACGCAAGCGTCTCGTTGGCAGCCATGCCGGCAGCGTTGCCGGTCTTTACGGCCGAGGCGGCGCGCAGGGCGTCGAGCTCGCGCTTGCACTCCTGGCACATACCGACGGTACGGGCAGCCTGCTCGGCCTCCATGCCGCCGGCCTTTTGCAGCAGGCGCTTTGCGTAGTCGATCTCCTTGTGCGGGGCAAACGGCTTGCCGCAGCGCGAGCAGTGCTCGAGCGTATAGACGCTCTTGCTGGTGAGGTCGTCCTTGCTCATGACGGCAAGCTCAAACTCCTCGGTGAGCTTGATGGCCTCCATGGGGCAGGCTTCCTCGCAGCGGCCGCAAAAGATGCAGCGGCCGTAGTCGATCGACCAGGTAATGGTATCGGCCGCAAGGTCGGTGTCCATGCGAATGGCATCGGCCGGGCACGCCACGCCGCAGGCACCGCAGGCGATGCAGAGCTCGGCATTGTGCTCGGGCTTGCCGCGCATGTCCTTATTGGTGGGGAACGGCGCAAACGGGTACTTGACCGTCGCGTCGCCGGCCTTGGCGTTAACCTTCCAAAGCTTCAGCATATTAGAGCGCCTCCTCATCGAGCGGAGCGGCCAAGGTGCCCTCGCCCGCAAGCGGCGACTTGTCGCGCCAGACGTTCTCGAACTGCTCCTTGTCGAGCACGTGGTCGCGCTTGGCGGCGACATCGGTCACCGTCACGCGATCGGTGCAGGAGTAGCACGGGTCGAGCGAGCCGACGATCAGCGCCGCGTCGCCCACGGTGTTGCCGCGGAACATGTAGCGCAGGACCGGCCAGTTGCTGTACGTGGCGGCCTTGGCGCGCCAGCGGTAGCACTTCTGGTTATTGCCGAGCATGGCCCAGTGCACGTCCTCGCCGCGCGGCGCCTCGGTGGCGCCGATGGCGTACTTGTGCGGGGTGTACTCCCAATCCGTGGTGAGGATGGGGCCCGACGGGCAGTTCTCGAGCATGGTCTCGATCATGTCGATCGAATCGTAGACCTCCTGGATGCGGACGGCGGTACGGCCGAAGGCGTCGCAGGTGTCGGCCGTGGCGGCGTGCATCTTTTGGACGTCCGGATCGGCGTAGCCGTCGAAGGGATGGTCAAAGCGCACGTCGCGGGCATAGCCCGAGCCACGCATGAGCGGGCCGACCGGCGAGAAGTCGCGTGCAATCTTGCGGTCCAAGATGCCGATACCGCTCGTACGCTCAATAAAGTTGGGCGTGGAGAGCAGCACGTCGACGAGCTCCTGAACCTCGGAGCGCAGCTGGTGGATGGTCGTGAGCGTGGAGAGCTTCTGCTCAGCCAAAATGTCGCGACGCACGCCGCCAATCACGTTGAGGCCGTAGGTCTTGCGGTGACCGGAGAGCTTCTCGGCCAGGTCCATGGACTTCTCGCGGACGCGGAAGAACTGCTGGAAGCCGGAGTCGAAGCCCGTGTAGTGCGACGCCAGGCCAATGTTGAGCAGATGCGAGTGCAGGCGCTCAACCTCGAGCATGATGGCGCGGATGTACTGGGCGCGCGGCGGGACATGGATGCCCTGAGCGCGCTCGACGGCCTCGGCGTAGGCCACCGAGTGGGCGCAGCCGCAGATGCCGCAGATGCGGTCGGCGAGGAACGTCACGGCGTCATAGTTCAGGCGCGTCTCGGCAACCTTCTCCATGCCGCGGTGCACGTAGAACAGACGGTAGTCGGCGTCGACGATCGTCTCGCCCTCAACGAACAGGCGGAAGTGGCCAGGCTCGTCGGAGGTAATGTGCAACGGGCCCATGGGAACGAGCGTCGTCTCCTTGCCCTTGGTATCGGCCAAGAACTCGTAGTTTTCCATGTCGCTCGCGGGAGCGGGACGGAAGCGGTAGTCCATGGAGTCCTTGCGCAGCGGGTACAGGCCGCTGGGCCAATCGTCGGGCAGCACCAGGCGACGACGATCGGGCAGACCCTCGGGGATCAGGCCGAACATATCGCGCAGCTCGCGCTCGCCCCACACGCAGGCGGGAACGAACGGCGTCACGGACGGGAACGTCATCTTGGCGGGATCGACCTCGGCACGCACGGTCACCCAGCCGGGGTCCTCCCCCTCCATGGAGATGACGTAGTACACGGCATAACGGCCGCACAGGCTGCGCTCGTCGTTGCCGATGATCACGGGGATCCAGCCGTAGCGTTCGTAGTACAGGTAGTGGACGGCCTCGGGCAGCTTGTCCTGCTTGACGGTGATCGTCAGCTGGTCCTCGCACTGCCACTCGACCTTCTCGATGCAGCCCGGAACGGCGCGGCGCAGGGCCTCGACATGGCTCTCGCAGCGACGGGCATACACCTTGTTCTCAGTTTCAATCATTCGTTACTCCACCTCGCTCTGAGCGGTCTCGGTACCGAACACAGCGCGGTACATCGGCGTCGCGTGAAGTTCCTCGGTGCTCTGCTCGAGCACGATGCCGGTAGCGGTCTCCACACCGTGCACGAGGGGCAGCGGGGTGGCAATGCCAAACCACAAGATCATGACAGCCAGGATGATTTCGGGGATAAGCATGAGCGCCGGGGCCTCATGCTTGCCCATGCCCTGGGGCGCATGGCCGAATACCGACTTGAGTGCGATACGGGTGAGCGCGGAGATGGCCACGGTAAGACCGAGGGCGACCACGACGACCAGCCACATGGGACCGGCGGTAACACCGGCGACAAAAGTCAGGAACTCAGAGATGAACATGCCAAAGGGCGGGAAGGCGGCAAGGCCGAGCAGCGCCAGGATGGCGAGCGCGGCGGTTGCGGGCGCAACCTCGACGACGCCCTGGATCTTGGCCAGGCTACGCGTGCCAAAGGCGTGCTGGATGTTGCCGGACACGCAGAAGGCAAGCGTCTTGGTAAAGCCGTGGAACACGCAGTGCAGCAGGGCCGCGGCGATACCCAGCGGGCCACCGATACCCAGGCACAGGGCGATAACGCCCACGTTCTCCACAGACGAGTACGCAAAGCGGCGCTTGAGGTCGTCCTGGCGAAACATCGAGAGTGCCGCCACCAAAATGGACAGCGTGCCGACGATCAACAGCAGAAGTTGCGGATACTCGGCACCCACGGCCTGGATGGTAAAGCCGTAGAAGCGCATGATCACAAGCATGGCACACTTAAGCAGAACACCCGAGAGCAGGGCCGAGACAGGACTCGGAGCCTGAGAGTGGGCATCGGGCAGCCAAGTGTGCATGGGGAACAGGCCAGCCTTGGTGCCAAAGCCGATCACGATAAACGCAAAGGCGAGGCGCATGAGCGTCGGGTCGAACTGGTCGGCATACGGCAGCACGCACGACAGGAATGCGGCCTCGTGGGCGTTGGGAATCACGTCGGCGGCGTTGGCGTAGATCAGCAGCGTACCGAACAGGCCAAATGCCACGCCGGCGGTACAGACCATCGCATACTTCCAAGAAGCCTCGAGGGCCGTCTTGTTCTTGTAGATACCCACCAGGAACACAGTGGAAAGCGTGGTTGCCTCCACGGCGGCCCACGTGAGGATCATGTTGTTGGACAGGCACGCGAGCAGCATGGTGAACACAAACAGGCTAAACAGCGCAAAATACTGCTTGGCGCGCTCGGCGGGCATGGAGCCCTCCTCGATATCGGCCTTTACATAGGGCAGCGAGAACAGCCCCGTAAGAAAACCGATAAAGCCGATGAGCAGCACAAAGATGGCGCCCAGCGAATCGAGGTGGAACCACAGGCCAAGAGCGCTCGCGGTTTCGCCGCTCATAAGGACGTCGCCGGCCGTCATAATCGACAGCACCAGGACGGCTGCGACGGAGACCAGGTTGAGACCGGCAAACACGTTATAGGACGTGTTCTTGGGCAAAAACGCCATGACCAGCGAGAACACCAAAGGAGTCGCGAGCAGGGCGAGAATCAACGTTTCCATGGACTACCCCCTCAGCTCGGACAGGTCGCGCGCATCGAGCGAGTGGGAGTCGTCCCAAATGCGACGCACGACGATGGACATGATGATGACGGCAAAGATGGCGTCGGTGGCGATACCGATCTCGATGATCTCGGGAGCGGTGGGGGCCAAAAGCGCGAGCGTCACGTGGCTGCCGTTTTCCATAAGGCAGTATCCAAAGATCTGCTTCATGATGTTGCGCTGCGAGATGATGCAGGTGAGGCCCACGAAGAAGTGAGCGAAGCTAATAGCGAGCGCAGGCGTTGCGACCTCGGCCGTGGGCAGGCTGATCTGCGTCACAACGGCAAAGCAGATCGCGACCTCGACGGCGATGATGCAGATGGCCCACGCGGGCTTAAGGCCGGCCTTGAGCGATGCGTCGCTCGGCTCGCCCATCTTCTTGTATGCGCGGTTGAGGATGTAAGGGACCAGGACGACCTTAGTGATAAAGGCAGATCCGGCCCACATAAGCAGCTCCTGCGCACCGGTAGTAGCACCGAGCGTAGCGAGCAGTCCCACGAGCACCAGCGACTGCACCGCATACCAGCGAATGGCGTGCTTGATGTTCTTGGAGACGACCACCATGGTGGACGTGACGATCAGAAGGCCGCCAAGGATGTTGACGATCGAATAACCCATGTCGTTCTACCTCCTAACCGATCCAGCTGGCCGAAAGCGGGCCGCTGACGATGACCATGATGATGAGCACGATGAACACGAACGCCATCGCGCGGGGAAGCGGGGCTCCCGCAGCGACCTCGTCGCTCGGCTCGCCGGGCAGGCAATAGCCCATCCACTTGAGGAACCAGGCGAAGGTGGCGACGGTCTCGGCGACCATGATGCACACGAGCACCAGGATCGCGACGTTGCCGGCACCCACAGAGAAGCCGCCGGCGATAATCTGGAACTTCGAGAAGAACGTGTTCATGGGCGGCACGCCGGCAATAGCGAGCGCGGCGACACCGAAGCCCACGCCCGAGATCGGGTACTTCTTTACGATGCCGCGAAGCTTGGGCAGCATACGCGTGCCGAGCGTAAAGGAGAACGAACCGGCGATCAGGAAGAACAGCGTCTTGGCGAAAGCGTGGTTAAAGATGTGGCAGACGGCGCCATCGAAGGCGAGCTGGCTGCCAAAGACCGAAAGGCCCAGACCAAAGAACACATAGGAGAGCTGGGCGATCGTGGAAAAGGCCAGCAGACGCTTCATGTCCTTTTGCGGCAGGTACATAAGGAAGCCAAAGAGCATGGTGACCATGGCGTCGATAATGGCGACCCAACCCACGATCTCGGGGATCTCGCCGGCAGAGACGAGTGCACGCGCGAACACGCACACGCCGACCTTGACCATCGAGGCGCCATGCAGATAGGCCGAAACAGGCGTCGGCGCCTCCATGGCCGAAGGCAGCCACATGTACATGGGGACCTGCGCGGACTTGGCCCAAGCGGCAAAGAGCACCAGCAGAAGGACGATAGCCTTGAGCTTGGCGTCGAGGCCGGCAATCGCGGTGATGGCGAAGGTGCCGGTGTGGGCAAACACGATGGCAGCACCCAGATACAGGCCGAGCGCACCGATATGCGTGATGATCAGGGCCTTCATGCCGGCCTTCTTGGCCGTAGGCGACATGTAGTAGCTGATCAGGCCCCAAGAGCAGGCACCCGTGATCTCAAAGAACACGAGCTGGCCCAAAAGGGTCGAGCTGTACACGAGGCCGGCCATGGCACCGATGAAGGTCGCGAGGTACGCGTAGAAGCGACGACGCGGTGCGTCGGGATGCTCACGGTTATTCTCGCTCATATAGGGAATCGAATAGATCACGACAAGCAGGCCGATACCCACAAAGGCGGGCGCGAGCAGCGTGCTCATGCGATCGAAGGTGAATCCCATGACGAGGGTCTGCCCAAACGAGATCAGGGGGACCTGAGTGTCGGGCATGCCGGCGCCAGCGAAATTCGCGGCGAGGGCGATGGTGCAGACCGTCGAGACGGCGGCACCCAAAACGCTGAACCACTTGGCGTACGGACGGGGGAACAGGGCGACGAGCACCGAGGCCACCATCGGGGCCGCGATAGCGACCAAGCCGAGAAGGGACAGACTGACTGCAAATGACATTGTTTCTCCCTTCTCCTACACGCCGACGACCACGAAGACAAACGCCAGAACGGCGATCCCCACGACGGCCCAGGTCTGATTGCCAAGCACCTTAAAACGCGAGCGCGAGCAGGAGTTCTCGATCACGCCGCATACGACAAAGTCGATCAGGCACTTCACCAGGAAGATGACTGCACCCAGAACGGCGGCTGCGCCTACGGTTGCGGGCTCGCCCCAGGGGACGAAGATCGCGCAGAACCAGGCGACGACCAGGACCTGCTTCATGGACATGGCGAGCTTGGCCATCGCAAGCGACGGGCCGGAAAGCTCGGCGAGCGGGCCTTCCTGAAGCTCCTGCTCTGCCTCGGCCTGGTCAAACGGCAGCTTGCCGAGCTCCATGTAGCAGGCAATCGCAAAGGCGATGCCGGCGAGGATCACGGCGACCGGCGCGTCGATGGCGCCCGTCATGATGTGCTGACCCATGGTGGCGATGTCGGTGGAGCCGCACACCAGGGCGGCGGCAAACAGCGCCAGCAGCATGGACGGCTCGATGAGCACGCTCATGAGCAGCTCGCGGACGCCGCCGATACCGGCGTAGGCGTTGGACGAATCCACACCGCAGAGGGCGAAGAAGAAACGGGCGAGCGCCAGGCTGTACATGATGGTAATGGCGTCACCAAAGACCGGGATGGGGCTTTGTGCCGTAAAGAGCGGCAGACCCATCGCGAGCATAAAGGCGACGGCGAAGAACAGCGGCGGCATGATGCGCAGCGCAAAGCTCGCATCCTCGCTCTGGGACTCGGGGCGCGCAAAGAGCTTGGCCAGGTCGCGGTAGTCCTGCATGATGCTGGGGCCGCGACGGTTGTGCATCTTGGCGCGGATCACGCGGCCGAGACCGGAGAAGAACGGTGCGACGGCCATGACGACCACGCCCTGCAGAACGGCAAGTACGATGTTGTTCATGCTCTCCCCTCCTTAACCCATTTGCACGGCGAGCACGAGGAACACCACGAGTGCCGCGACGATGTAGCAGATATAGATGCTGTAGTTGCCGCCCTCGAGCTTAGTCGCGAGATCGGCGAGCTTCTCGACACCCTTATGCGGGGCATCGACGAGAACCTTGTCGGGTACGGGCTCCACAGCCTCGGCCACACCGGTGAGCTTCTGGAAGAAGTGCGCGATGGACCAGCAGACGGCCGTGCAGCGGTCGCGCAGCGTGTAGAGCGGCTGCATAAACCAGGACACCTCGGAGGCAAAGGTCGTGGCCACGACGGGCATATGCTCGTTGGGAGCATAGCCGCATGCCCACGGCTGGGACTTCTGCACCTTGCCGACGGTCTTGAGCTTGCGATAGCCGCAGGCAAGGCCGACAAGCACCACGAGCGCAATGGCGATCGCGGGCGTGGAGGTGGCAGCGCCGGAGTACTGGTTCATGAGCTCCATGCCCTCGGCGGCAAACACGCCACCGTACGGATGCAGCACGGACGCGGCGACATCGACCAGCACGGGCGCGATCACGGGAGCGCCAATGCCCAGCACGACGCAGATGGCCGCGAGCAGGCCCTGCGCAAACACCATGGGGGCAGGAACCTCCTTGGCATTGGACGCGGCCTCGGAGCGGGGCGCGGAGGCAAAGGAGACGCCATAGGCCTTGACGAAGCACGTGACGGCCAGTGCGCCGGTAATTGCGAGCGCGACGGCAGCGAACACGGCCACGATCATGACGGCCTTGTCGCCCTGCATGGCAGCGTTAAACAGCGACTGGTAGGTAAACCGCTCGGACACAAATCCGTTGAAGGGCGGGATGGCCGAGATGGCAAGCGCGCCAATAAGGAAGCAGATGGCCGTTGCCGGCATACGACGGAACAGGCCGCCCATCTTCTCCATATTGCGCGTACCCGTGGAGTACAGCAGCGCACCGGCGCCCAAGAACAGCTCGCCCTTAAACATCGCGTGGTTAAACGTGTGGTAGAGGGCGGCCATCAGAGCCAGGACGGCGATGCCGACCGAGTTGAGCGCCATGGCGGCCATGGAGGCGCCGACGCCGAGCAGAATGATGCCGATGTTCTCGACGGAGTGATAGGCCAGCAGGCGCTTGATGTCATGCTCCTGCAGGGCGAAGGCCACGCCGAGGACCGACGAGATCGCACCGAAGACCATGACCATAAGACCCCACCAGACCTGAACGCCAGAGGCGGAGAGCAGGTCGAGGCCCACCTTGAGGATACCGAAGATACCGATCTTGATCATGCCGCCGGACATGAGGGCCGACACGTTGGACGGCGCCTCGGGATGCGCCTTGGGCAGCCAGCCGTGCAGCGGGATGATACCGGCCTTGGCGCCAAAGCCAAAGAAGGCGAGCACGAAGCACACGGATGCGACCGCGGGGCTAAACTGCGTAGCGCGGAAATCCGCAAAGGCAAACGAGCCGCCGGCGAAGTTGGTCATGGTGAGGAAGCTCGCCATGATGAGCACAAAGCCCACGTGCGCGATCACAAAGTAGAGCCAACCGCCATGGATGGAGTTCTCGTTCTCCTCGATCACGACCAGGAAGTACGAGGTCAGCGACATGAGCTCAAAGGCGACCAGGAACCAAAACACGTTGTCGCCGGTGATGACGAGCATCATGGACGCCACGAAGGTGTTAAAGAAGAAGCCGGCGCGGCCCTTTTTGCCCGGGTACTCATCAAAGTAGTTGAGACCGTAGATTGAACCGGCAAACGCGAGCACCGAGATGAGCGCCACGAACAGGCCGGACAGCTGGTTGAGCAGCAGCTGGAAATGGGCAAACGGGAAGAACACGATGGTGTCGACCGACGTGACATCGCCCAGCACGGCCTGGATACCGGCCACAAACGAAAGCACCGCGGCGACGGCGCCGATTAGGCAGCCGGCGGTCTTGGCGGCGTTATCGGCCTTGATCAGCAGAACCGAGGCGAGCGCACCGATGCACGAGACGGCAAGCGATGCGATAAACAGCGTCATGCTATCCATTGTTTACGCTCCCTTCTGCTTTCTCGGACAGGCCCTGGGCCACAGCGGTAACGTCGACGACCGGACCGTTTTCGATCGAGCGCAGGCGCTTGGCCTCGTCGAGCTCGCGATCGGCCGCGCCGCCCATGACGGTCAGCGCCTTGGTGGGGCACGCCGCCACACAATGCGGGCCGTCCGGATCGAAGGCGCACAGGTCGCACTTGACAGCGCAGGTGTACTGGCCAGGAGCCCACGTAAGCAGGCTGCTCAGGGACTTAGGATACGAAGGCGTCGGGTCGCACATGCCTGCGACACCGGCGATAGACGTGCCATCGGGATGGATGGCTCCGAAGGGGCACGCGATGGCGCACAGCCTGCACCCGATGCACTCCTGCTCCTTGACGTGGATGCGGTCGCCATCGTGCTCGATGGCATTCACCGGGCAGACCTCGGCGCAGGGGGCACCCTCGCAATGGTGGCAGGCAAGGGCGGCCGAAATACCGCCGGTCTTCACGAGCGCCAGGCGCGGCGTATCCTGAAGACCCTGCATCCGGTGGGCGTCGGCACAGGCGGACTGGCATGTTCCGCAGCCGATGCACCTCTCCGGGTTGATGTCGATGAAGCGGTTCATCCCCACTTCCTTTCAAAATAACGGGCCGGGCTCCCGAACGTACGGGACGCCCGGCCCAAAAAGCCAACGAGAACGGGACTACACGATTTGGTTCACGTGCGTCTCGTCGTCGAACTTGGCGGCACCGGGCTCAACGTCCTGGGGAGCGGCGGCGTCCACCAGAGCCTGCTTGAGCTCGGTGTACTGACGCTCCACCTCGCCCTCAGCCCAGACCTGGTCGGCGATAGCGTCGACCTGGCAGGCGGAGAACTTGTCCTCGGGCGTATGCGAGACCGGGTCGACCTTGTGAATGGTCAGCTCGTTGCACTTGCCGATCCACCACTGGTAGGTCATGTAGACCGTGCCCTTGTTGATGCGATCGCTCACGTCGGCACGGCTGTATACCTGGCCGCGGCGGCTGTGAATCGAGACGATGTCGCCATTCTTGATGCCGCGCGCCTGGGCGTCCGCGGGATTCATGCGGACAAAACCGGGCTCGTCGGCAAGCAGCGCCAGCGTCTTGCAGTTGCCGGTCATCGAGCGGCAGCTGTAGTGGCCGACCTCGCGGACGGTGCACAGGATGAGCGGGTACTCATCGTCGGGAAGCTCGGAGGGCGCCTCCCAGTCGTGCGCCATCAGGTTGGCACGGCCATCCTTGGTGGTGAACTTGCCACCAGCGAACATGTCAGGCGTACCGTGGTCGTTCACATCGGTGCTCTTGACGGGCCACTGGGCGTAACCGCCCTCGGGAGCCATCTTCTCGTAGGTCGCGCCCACAAAGTTGGGGCACAGGCTAATGCACTCGTTCCAGATCTGCTCGGTGTTGTCGTAGTGCATGGGATAGCCCATGCGCGTAGACAGGTCCGCGAAGATCTCCCAGTCGTGACGGCACTCGCCCTTGGGCGGAACAGCCGCGTCAAAGTGCTGGAAGCTACGGTCGGATGCGGTAAAGACACCCTCGTGCTCGCCCCAAGAGGTAGCGGGCAGGATGACGTCGGCGAGCATGGTCGTCTGCGTCATAAAGATGTCCTGGCAAATGAACAGATCCAGCTCGGAGAGCGTCTTGCGCATGCCGGCCGAATCGGGCTCGGTCTGCACCGGGTCCTCGCCGTAGTTGTAGAAGCAGTGCACCTTGCCCTCGTCGACCAGGTGGCCCAGGTCGGTGAGCTTGTAGCCCTCCTCGAGCGGGAGCTTTTCCTCGGGCACGCCCCAAGCCTTGGCAAACTTGGCACGCACAGCCGGGTCGGTGACTTTCTGGTAGCCAGGATACAGGTTGGGCAGCATGCCCATATCGCAGGAGCCCTGGACGTTGTTCTGGCCACGCACGGGCGCGAGGCCGGAGTTGGGTTTGCCGATCTGGCCGGCAACGCAGGCGATGGAGGCGATGGTGTGCACCGTCTTCAGGTTCTGCTTCTGCTGGCATACGCCCATGCCCCAGCCAATGATGGCAGAGGGCTTCGCCGTGGCGTACATCTCGGCAGCTTGGTGGATCAACGCAGGCTCGACGCCCGTGATGTCCTGTACGGATTCGGGAGTGTAGTTCTTGATGGTCTCCCACCACTCGTCAAAGCCGTTCGTGTGCTCGGCGACGAATTCCTTGTCGTAGAGGCCATCGTTGACCAAGCAGTTGGCAAAGGCGTTGAGGAACGCGACGTTGCAACCGTTCTTGATCGGAAGGTAGAGATCGGCGATACGCGCAGTTTCGATATGGCGCGGATCGGCGACGATGATCTTGCAACCCTTTTCTTTGGCTCGCACGATACGCCTTGCGACGATGGGGTGCGAATCGGCAGGGTTATAGCCGAAGAGGAAAATGCAGCCCGCATCCTCCATACCGGGGATGGAGCATGACATGCAACCTGAACCAACCGTGTCCATCAGACCGAGGACAGTAGGGCCGTGTCAAGTACGGGCGCAGTTGTCCACGCTGTGGGTGCCGATGCACGCACGCGTAAACTTCTGCATGACGTAGTTCGCCTCATTGCCGCCGCCTCGCGAAGAGCCGGTGGTCATGACAGCGTTAGGACCATATTCGTCAATTATGGCCTGCATCTTAGATGCGGTGAAATCCAGTGCCTCGTCCCAGCTTACGCGCTCAAGATCCGCGCCCTTAGTGCGGCGGATCATCGGGTGCAGTACGCGAGGAGTCAAGATCTTGGTGTCGTTGATGAAGTCGTAGCCGCTCATGCCCTTAAGGCACAGCTCGCTCTGGTTGGTGATGCCGTTGAGCGGTTCGGTGCCCACGACCTGGCCGTTTTGGACCAGGAGGTTAAACTGGCAACCGGCGCCGCAGTACGGGCAGATCACTTTATGCTTCTCCATGACACCCTCCTTCCTTTCTCTGCTACCGAATGCTCGGTACTTATTTGACAATCATTGGGCCTGTCGCCCGACGCTTACGCCTCGTTTTCGATGGTGGCGCGGGCACGCTCGGCAGTCAGTTCTGCCAGACGCTCCTCGTCTACCAGGGTGAGGCCCTTGGTCGGACACGCCTCGGCACACGCCGGACCGCCGGGACGGTCCACGCACAGGTCGCACTTGAGCACGAAGCTCTTAGTCTGCGAACCCACGCGAACGTCACCCATCAAGACGGGGACCTGCGTGGTCGCCACGCTCACGGCGCCAAAGGGGCATGCCATGACGCAGCTCTTGCAGCCGATGCAGTTGTCCTCGTTGACGCCGATGCGATGGTTCTTTGGATCAAAGAACAAGGCGCCCGTGGGGCAGGCCTTGGCGCACGGAGCGTCCTCGCAGTGGTGACATGCCACCGGCGCGGAAATCTCGTAGGTGCGCGTTACGCGCAAGCGAGGTGCGGCGATGTTGCCGGGAATATCGTGCGCCTCGATGCACGCCGCCATACAGGTTTGGCACCCAATGCAGCGTGAAGAATCAGCCACGACTCGTTTATTGCCCATGTTGTTCACTCCCTCCTGAATCCCATGCCGGAGAGACCCTGTCGACGTTGCCCCGGACCGCCCGTGGTCCGGCATCGACGAATCGAATGCATGCGGCGAAACAGGCACTCGGTAGAGTTTCTCCAACGATATACAGGTTAAATATACGCAGTTGCAGGGGGCAAACTTGAGCATAGGCCCTGCAATACGGGTGTATTGCAGGGGTTTTGGCAGGTTGGAATTATTCTCTAGAAGCTATAAAGGTGAGTGTATTACATGCGTACATCCAAGGGAGATTTCACGCTCGTTTCTGAAAGATGTAGTACGTTTGTAATATCGTTTACACTCAATTACTCTAGTGCAATAAAGTAGTGGTTGTAAGATTGGCTATTATTAGCCGATGTTGTATTTGACTATTCGAATTGCACGCTCATTAAGGGAGGCCAGTGATGTCATCGACTCAAAAACGAGCCATCCTGCAGGTGCGCATTCGCGAGGAAGACAAGCAGCATGCCGAGCGTCTCTACGACGCCATGGGCACATCGCTCGCCGAGGCTGTCCGTCTATTTGTCGCGCAGAGTATTTTGATGCGCAAGCTCCCCTTTCAGCCGGTCGCCGTGCGCTCCAAGGACGGCACGTCCGCCTATGGACTGCTCAAAGCATATGGGGACCCCAATCGCCGCTCCGAGGAGCGCAATGCCTGGATTGAATACCTAGCCACAGAAAGCGACGAGTCGGTTTTGGGTCCCGAGGAAGTAGATATCCATGAGTAGCACCATCATCGACGAGACCGTCATCCTTCGCTACCTGCTTGACGACGACGAGGTCCTGTCACCGCGCGCTGCCAAGGTCATCGCCACGCGCACCGCACGTGTCTACCCCGAAATCATCACGCGCGTCGTGGTCACGCTGCGCGACGTCTATAAGGTTCCCCGCGTTGAAATTGCTGCGGCCATGAAAAGGCTGCTCGATGACGTCATGGTCGACGAGCCCACCGTTGTCGCCCTTGCCGTCAAACTCTTCGGCAAGACCCATATGGACTTTACCGACTGCCTCCTCGCAGCCCGAACCACCATCTACAACGATGATGTCGTGAGCTTTGGCAAGCCCATCATCCAAGGCATGATCGACTACCGCCGCCAGCGCCAAACCGCCGCCGACGCCCGCAGCCGAAGCACCGACGCCCGCGGACACGGCACCGACTCCACCATCGACAAGCTCCGCCACCACGGTCGCCACTAACCGGCAGGCAACGGCATCGCCCGCCCCTCAGCCCCATCCCCTCCTAAGTTGCGGTGAAATACGGACTGTTTCATGCCTTTAAAGGCCTCGATAGTCCGTATTTCACCGCAACTTATTGAAGGTTGGCTGCGAACGATTTCTCTATCGGGAGTCGGCGTAGGGTTTTGTTGTCGGAATACCGTAACCGCGCATCATGGCACCGAACGATTCTACTTCGTAGGTGTCCGAGAGTTTGAAATGAATGACGTTGTGGCCCATGGCGCGAAGGTTCGCATCGCGCATGAGGGCCGCTCGATAGGTTTTTGCCGCCGCTTGCTCCGGATCATTTTGAGCTTCGTCTTCAAACTTACCCAGCCCATGCAGCTCTGCCAGCGTCCATGAGCCGTCTGGCATCTGCCAGCCATAATCTGCTAGATAATAGCCAGCGTTTCCTGGTCGCGGTATCTCAACTTGAAGCTCAGGCGCGGCAACCCCAGCGAGAATCATCGCTGCTCTCGCCTCGGACTCGCCGCCATTGTCTGACCTGCCATCCATATGCTCAAAAACGTCAAAAGCACGCGCGATGCCATGCAACCCTCGGCAATTTGCCTGCGCATATGCCCGCAGCTCTTCGCGTTCGACATCGTACTCACGGGCCAAGCCATCGACATAGCCCAGCGCATAACGAAAGGCGCTCGTTCGAGCGATATCAACAACCGTTCGATACGGATCCGTCAGCGTAAACAGACCGAGACGCCACACTTCGCCCACCCGCCAGCGCTTGTATTCAACGAACTCATACGTATCACGCCTTGTAGACCGTGGCAGCAGTACTTGCACTTTATCCAGAAGCGTATACGCCGAGCCGATGCCGTAGAGCAGCGCTGCTGTCGATCCGCAAAACACAGCATCCGGTTCAACGACCGCAATAGCGGATGCCAGCTGAAAGATGCGATCTTCAACCCCAAGATTATTCCAATAGACCGGATCCGCATACACGTGGTTGTAAAGACGAAGCATGAGCTCTTCCTGCATATGCTCACGCGCACGGCGTTCATCCCAAGGATCAATTGTTATAAGCAGCTGTCCATCTTGATGAATTCCAACGGCCGAGAATAGCATTCTTGCATATGACTGCGGAAAATGTTTGCCTTTATCGAGCATGGCCAACCCCATAACCATCACGGCGGAGAGAATACCATTACGCTATCGCATGCTTCCGTCCGCAGGCCTTGCCAAAAGCTGACCAAAAGCTTGACGTCGCAGGTCAGAGCTTCAAAAAATATTTCCACTCTCGGTAGACGGTCGCTACGACCCTCCCAACGGCATCAAAATCCAACCTTACAAATAGTTGCGGTGAAATACGGACTACATGGGCCATAAAAGCCGGAAAACAGTCCGTATTTCACCGCAACTTAGGAGGGGATGTGGGGTCCCCGGCATGTATATGAAAACAGCTCTGGTCCCAAAAGGAGCCAGAGCCGTTCGTCTATCTTATGGAGCGGGCGACGGGAATCGAACCCGCGTCATCAGCTTGGAAGGCTGGGGTTCTACCATTGAACTACGCCCGCAAGATATGGTCGGGACGACAGGATTTGAACCTGCGACATCCTGCTCCCAAAGCAGGCGCGCTACCAAACTGCGCCACGTCCCGAAGGTGTTGAGCAGCTAAGGTCTAAACCTTGCGTGTCCCAAAGCGAAGGAAATTATAGGGGAGACTCCCCGCCTGTGCAAGCGCAGAAACCCTAGCTCCTCGAATGTGCGACAAAACGACTATGGAGCAGACCGATCACAAAGGCAACCACGGCAACCGGCGCCCACGCGGCACCGATATCTGCCAGTGGCAGCGCATCAAACGGTAGCCACGCGCCCGCAAAGAACGCGTCGCGAACCGAGGTGATCACGCTCTGCACCGCGACAACGCCGCCGACCCAGACCCATACCTGCGAATGCGCGTCGCAAAAGCCGTGCACCAGGCCCATAAGTACCAGCACGATGGCAACGGGATACAGGGCATTGAGCATAGGCACCGAGAACATGAGGATCACGTCGAGACCCACGTTGGAGAGCACGCACGAAAACGCTGCGAACACAAAGGCGAGAATCGCGAAGGGTCGGCGCATGGCCTCCTCGGAAGCCTCCGCTCCCCCTTCGACCACATACGTCTCGCAGAAGTAGCGTGAGCAGCAGCTGATAAGGCCGATGCACACGTTCATGCAAGCGAGGAAGAAAATCGCAAAGACGACAACCGTGCCAGCAAGACCAAAGTGCATAGAGGCAGAACGCGCAAGAATCGCGGCGCCGTTGGTGGCATCGGGCATAACCGTGCCGAGTTGCATTCCGGCAAGCGCCAGGCCGCAGTAGATGATGGCCATGAGCACGCCGGCGATCACACCGGAACGCGAAATCTCGAAGGCCACGCGCTTGTCGTCGGTAACGCCCAGCTCGTGAATGGTCTCGGCGATGATAATGCCAAAGGCGAGCGACGCAAGCAGATCCATGGTCTGATAACCGGTCAAAAAGCCCTGCACGGTAGCACCGGCATTGTAGGGAGTCTGCGGCGCGGCAGCCGGTCCCAGCGGCGAGATCACGGCAGCACCCACGACCAGCACGATGAGCGCAATGAGCGCGGGGCCCGTAATGCGCCCGAGCACGCGCGTGATAACGCCCGGACGCAGCGTGAGCGCAAACGCGACGACAAAGAAGCCAACGGCAAACACCAGGCGAGCCGTGCCGAGCGAAACGCCCTCGGGCAGTAGCGGCACCAGCATCTCGAAGGCCGTAGAGCTTGTGCGCGGAATGGCCAGGCACGGGCCGATGGCCAAATACACCGCCGCAACGAAGAATTCGCCAAACTTAGGATGCACGCGCCCAGCCAGCTCGCGGGCCGTGCCGGCGAGCGCGACGGCGATAAATCCCATAACAGGCAGACCGATAGCGGCAATCAAAAGGCCGATCATGGCAAGCGGCGTGGCCGTGCCGGCCTGAAGTGCCAGCAATGGCGGAATGATGAGGTTACCGGCGCCAAAGAGCATCGAGAACAGCGCAATGCCGACGGTAACGACATGGTCGGAGCGCAGACCGCGCGGTGCGGATGAGGCCATAGGCACACCTTTCGGGTCGAAACAAAAACGGGACGGGCAAAAACACCCATCCCGCAAGTATAAACGGTCTAGCAGCTTTAGCAGGCTAAATCGCGCAAAGCGTCAATCGCGGTATCGACTTCCTCGTCCGTGTTGAAATACCCAAACGAGAAGCGAACGACACCCTGGCGCTCGGTCCCGAGCGCGCGGTGCATGAGCGGAGCGCAATGGGCGCCGGGGCGCGTCGCAATCCCCCACCCTTGCATGAGCGCGTCCGAGATCTCGGCAGAGTCGATATCACCCACGTTGAGTGAGACGATCGCCGAGCGCACGGGCTGGTCAAACGCACCGTAGAGCTTAATCCCCGGAATCTCGCGCACGCCAGCGAGAAAGCGATCAGCCAGCGCTCGCTCATGCGCCGCGATCGCCTCGACCCCGCCTTGCGCCTCGATAAAGTCGAGGCCGGCAGAAAGGCCCGCGATGCCGTGGCCGTTGAGCGTGCCCGCCTCAAGACGCGTGGGCCACTCAAGCGGCTGCAGCGCATCGAAGCTGTGCACGCCCGTGCCGCCCATGGCCCACGGCCACACGTCAATGCCCTCCGCCACGGCCAGCCCGCCGGTCCCCTGCGGACCCATGAGTCCCTTGTGGCCAGTAAAGCACACCACGTCGAGCCCCATGGCCTGCATATCGATATGCGCCGTGCCGGCAGACTGCGAGGCATCGACGATCACCAGCGCGCCGGCCGCATGGGCCATGGCGGCCACGCGCGCAATGTCGACCTCATTGCCGGTCACATTGGAGGCGTGCGTCACCACTACGGCACGCGTGTCAGGCGTCACCAGCCGCTCGAGCTCGTCGTAGTTGAGCGCGCCGCTCGCATCGCAGCCCGCATGCTCAACGGTCACGCCCCGCTCTACCGCCAGGCGGTTAAGCGGACGTAGCACGGAGTTGTGCTCGAGCACCGTCGTGACCACACGGTCGCCGGGGCACACCACCCCGTTGATGGCGGTGTTGAGCGCCGCGGTTGAGTTGGGCGTAAAGCACACATGGTCCGCCCTCGGACAACCTAAAAGGCGCGCGAGCTTGGCACGGCAACCGTGAATCGTACGAGCGGCATCGAGGGCGCCCGACGTGGCGCCGCGCCCGGCATTGCCGAGCGAGTACATCGCCTGCGTCACGGCATCGATGACCGTCTGCGGCTTGTGCATGGTCGTCGCCGCGTTATCCAGGTAGATCATCGCACGACCTCCCACATATCAATCACGGTATAGCCCTCGGTGGGAACGCCCGCCGCGGCAAGCTCGCTGCGCAGCAGCTCCTCATCGGCAGGCAACGCCTTCCACGCCAGACCGCAGCCGGCAGCGACCTCCCCGGGCACGGGAATCGTTCGCCCGGGAAGGCCGCGCTCGATGCACAGGGACTCGCAGCCCATGGCGGCCGCCGTGGTGGGAAACGTGATGACAAGCGCCGGGCGCTTCTCCCTCATGGCAACTCCAACCAATACGCTACGGGCGCACGACACGCACGGCCTGCTCCATCTTCTCCACGATCACGTACATGTTGGTGACCTCGCCCACCGCAAGCTGGTCCTTAATGCCAAAGTGGTCCAGGCAGGTACCGCAGGTGAGAATCTCGACACCCTGCTCCGCCAGCCCCTTCAGGTCATCGAGCACCGGCGAACCCTCGACGGTGAGCTTGGCGCCGCCGTTGTAGAACAGCATGGTCGCAGGCAGCTCCTCCTGCTGCGTCACGGCAAAGATAAACGCCTTCATGAGCTTGTGGCCCAACTCGTCGTCGCCACGGCCCATGCAATCGGTGTAGACGGAAATGACGAGCTTGCCCTTGCCGGCGTTGGCGTCGCAGAAGGCAGCGCCATCCTGCTCGGGATCGGCCACGGCAACGGCGCCAGAAGTCGCCACGGTCACGTGCCACTCGGCGTCAGAAACCTTCTCGACCGAGGCCGTGCAGCCCTTCTCCTGCGCCATCTTGGAGATGTTCTTGACGGCGGTCTCGTTATCGACCGAGGTCACCACGGCACCCTCGCCGTCAAGCTGTTTGAGTGCCTTAAGCGTCTTGACGACGGGCAGCGGGCAGGCATCGCCCATGGCATTGACTTCAATCTTGGTAGACATAGCAAAATCCTTTCGAAAGAACCGTTCTAGAGAACGGTAAACAGTTACATAAACGTGCGGGCTAGCGAACAACGCGAACGGCAGGACCGCCCGGCACCGGCTCGCACACGCGACCGACGGCGGCGGCGATACGTCCTTCGGCATGCAAACGGCGCGCAAGCTCATCCACATCCGCCGCGGGCGCCGCGATGAGCAAACCACCCGAGGTCTGCGGATCGTACAGCGCATCCAACATGCCCGGCTCCAGCTCATCGTCAACCGTCACGCGCGGGCCAAAGAAGTCCTGGTTGCGGTAGGAGCCCGCGGGGATAATGCCCAGACGCGCCATGTCGAGCACCTGGTCAAAGAGCGGCACCGCCCCCGACGCAAGCTCAATCTGCACGCCCGAGCCCTCGGCCATCTCGCACGCATGCCCGATCAGGCCAAAGCCCGTGATGTCGGTGCAGCCGTGAAGCTCAAGTCCCTCGGCCAGACGAATCGGAGCCTCGTTGAGGGTGCGCATCGAGTCAAACATGGCTGCGGCCTCGTCCCGCTCGATGAGCTCGCCCTTAATGGCCGTGGTGATGATGCCCGAGCCAACCGCCTTGGTCAGCAGTAACGCATCGCCCACGCGCGCGCCGCTGTTGGCGAGCATGCGGTCGAGCGCGACAAACCCGCTCACGGACAGGCCGTACTTGGGCTCGTCGTCGTTGATGGTGTGACCGCCCGCGATGGAGCAACCCGCCTCGACGCACTTGTCGGCGCCGCCCGCCAGAATCTGACCGGCAACCTCAACGCCCAGACAGCTCGGGATGCACAGCAAGTTCATGGCATGGCTCGGCCGCCCGCCCATGGCGTAGATGTCCGACAGCGAGTTTGCCGCGGCGATCTGGCCAAACAAAAACGGGTCGTCGACCATCGGTGGGAAGAAGTCGATGGACTGCACGAGACCCAAGTTATCGCCAACGCGAAAGACGCTCGCATCGTCGGAGGTATCGAACCCCACGAGCAAGTTGTCATTATGCACATTGGGCAAATCGCCCAGGACCTGGGCGAGGGCTCCGGGAGCCAGCTTGGCGGCTCAACCGCTCGCGGCCGTCATAGACGTGAGCTTAATCTGATCGTCAGCCATCGATACCTCCTCTCATCGGTCAATCATTTTCTCCCAGTATACGCATGAATGCGAGCCGACGGCGGATGCATTAATTGAGCGCCTGTGCGCGAATCGCCGCGCCGATCGCTCCGGCAAAGCGAGCCTGGGGCGAGGTGGTCACCGGCGATCCCAGTAGCTCGCCCAACCGCTCCACCACGAAGGCGTTCTCGCACAGGCCACCGGTCAGGTAGTACGGGGCGCCCGCGGCCTGCCCGGCCATGGTCGCCACGCGCGAGACCACGCTGTCGATCACGCCACGCGCAATGTTCTCGCGCGGCTCGCCACGACCGATCAGGCTGATGACCTCGCTTTCGGCAAACACCGTGCACATGCTGGAAATCTTGGTAGGCTCGCCGGAACGTGCCAGATCGGCCATCTGCTGCTGGGAAATACCTAGGCGGTCGGCCATGATCTCCAAAAAGCGCCCCGTGCCGGCGGCGCACTTGTCGTTCATGGCAAACTTGGCCACTCGGCCACTTTTAAGCTGAATGACCTTGGTGTCCTGACCGCCCACGTCGATCACGGTGCCGTGATCGCCAAACAGGCGCACGGCACCGGTACCGTGGCAGGTAATCTCGGTCACGACCTTGTGCGCATAGGGCACGGCGACACGACCGTAGCCGGTCGCGACCACGCGCACGTCGTCGGCCGTCACGTCGTAGCCGGCCGCTGCCAGCGCCTCGCGCAGCCGCTCGGAAGCATCGACCGAGGAAAACCCGGTTGGCTGCACGCACGTCCACGCCACCGAACCCTCCCCATCGACCACAGCAGCCTTAGCCGCCGTAGACCCGATATCAATCCCGATCCCTATCATGGCTCTCTCCCAATCTAAACATCAAAGGTAACGGCGCGTTCAGGCGCCTTAGCTCTAGGTTTCTCAGGTGCCGGAGATTGCCCCGAAAGAGGAGCGCAGCGTACTTTGGGTACGCAAGCGACGGTTTGAGGGGCAAAATCCGGTGCCTGAGAAACCTAGAGGGTTTCGATGAAGTCGGCGATGCGGGTCTCGATCTGACCCATGTCGCCATTGCTGTAATCGGTCTCAATCTTCATGTACGGAATGCCCGCACCCTCGACAGCCTCCTGCATGCGCGCGCTCTCAACGTTGAAGGTGTGGCAGGCCTGCAGCACGCTCTCTACCACGCCATCGACATGGTACTTCTCGCACATAGCCAGCGTGTTTCCCATGCGGCCTTCGTTAGGCGTCATGACCGAGCAGTTGATGTCCAGGTAGCGGTCGGCGATGGCGCGCAGGATGTCGGGAGCATCCGGGTCGATCATCATGGCCGCCGTGCGCTCGCCCGAGCAGTCGTCCATGCACACGACCACACCACCGTTGGACTCGATGGTGCGGCCGATCTTGTTGATCACGCCGCCCACCGGGCAGCCAGTGATCAGAATGCGCTTGGCGTCTGCCGCAACCGGGCGCTCGCCCGCGTCGTAGGCCTCGCGCAGCTTGGCAACCTTTTGCTCCAGCTGCTGCGTATAGGCCTCGATATCAAAGCTGAACGTACCGGCAAACATGGTGCTCATCAGGTCGACGCCGCTCATGGCCGCCGGCTGGTTGGCCTGCAGGGCAAACATGTCGAGCTGGGCCGCACGCAAGCGGTTGCGACGACGGACGGCAGCGCGCAGGTCATCGTCGGTAATCGTGATGCCGTAGAAGCCCTCGAGCTCCTCCTTGAGCAGGCGGCACTCCTCGTACCAGCCTTCGCGCTCGTAGGCGCGATCGCGACCCTGCGGAAGATGCAGAATGTGCGTGCGCTTGAGCTCGTTGAGTAGCTCGTACATCTTCTTCTTGCCGTCGCAGGTGGTCTCGCCGATGATCATGTCGCTAAAGTGCGTAAACGGGCACTTTTGCGAGTAGGCAAAACCGTACGTCGACTTGATGAGCGGGCACAGGTTTGCCGGCAGCACCTTCTCGGCCTCGGGAATCACCTCGTCGGATGTGCCGCACAAGGCCACACTTGCAGCGCCCGCGGCATCGATAATCTCGAGCGGCGTATAGCTGCACAAAAAGCCGACCAGGCGATTACCCGCCTGCTTATAATCCTTGACGCGAATAAACGCCGCCTTGCGCTGCTCGTTGAACTCCTCAAACGTGGACGGCAACGGCTGCTCAATATATTCCGGCATATAGCTCCTTAACAAACCTTTTAACCAACCAAGGAAACGGCTTTCCCAGGTGCCCGAGGTTGCCGTGAAAGAGAAGCGCCGCATACTTTGGTAGCAAGCGACGGTTTGAACGGCAAGATCGGGTGTCCGGGAAAGCCGCCGGGACGGATAGCCCTAAATGGTTTCCAAGAAGGCCTCAATCCTGGTTTGTAGCTGGCCTGCATCCTCGCCGGCGTAGTCGGTCGTGATGTGCATAAACGGAATGCCGGCCTCCTCGGCGGCCTTCTCCACGGCAAACGACTCCATCTCGTAGAGCGTGCAGAACTGCAGGGCCACGTCGACGATGCCGTCGGCATGCAGGTCCTTGGCCATCTGGACAATGTCCTTCATACGCTGGTCGTTGGGCGTAAAGACGGCGCAGTTGATCTTAAAGTAGCGCTCGGCGATGGCATCAAGCATCTCGTCGACCGTCTCACCGGACTCGTCGACCAGATCCTTGTAGTAGCGCGAACCCGTGCAGGACTCCTCGCCCACCACGACGCCGCCGGCCTTCTCGATGAGGTTGAACAGCTTCCAGTTGGGCACGGCCATGGGCGTGCCGGTGTACAGGATGCGCTTGGTCCCCTTGGGCGCCACGCCCTCGCCGGCCTCGACACGCTGCTCGCACTCAGCCGCCATATCGTTAATGGCTCCGGTCAGACGCGGCGTGTCGTCCATAAAGGCGGCCTGAACGGTCAGCAGGCTGTCGAGACCGCTGATGGGCGCCGGGTCGGCAGCGCGCGTGGCAGCGAGGCGCTGCAGGGCACGGCGCTTCTCATTTACGGCGTGGATGGCGGCTTTCAGACGCTCAGGCGTAATCGTGACGCCGCACTCTTCCTCGATCTTGGCGGCGAGTTTCTTGACCTCGGCCTTCCAGGTCACGAGCGTCGACTCGTCGTGCACGTTGGGGATATCCATGACGTACATATTCTTTTGCGTCGCAAAGAACTCGTAGGCCTTCTTCTTACCGTCGCAGGTGTTCTCGCCTACCACCAAGTCACTCGACTCAATGTAGGGGCAGACCTCGCCCGGCTTAAAGCCGGCAAAGCTCTTGATGAGCGGACAAGTGTTGCGCGGCAAGTGCTCCTCGACCTTGTCGGTTGCCCAGTCGGCACCCGAGCACAGACCAACGGGAATGCCGTCACAGGCAAGCACGATCTCCTCGGGCACGTACACGCAGAACGACCCCACGATCTTGGTGGCCTCGCCGGCCTCCTTCTTGTCGAGCATCTCCTTAATACGGCCGCTGTGGATGTTGGTGGCCACGAAGTCCAGGTAGGACGTTGACTTGGGACGGTTGTTCTGCGACAGGAACATGTCCCCGTACATCTGGCCCACGGCGCCCAGCAGCATATCGTGGTCGGCAAGATTCATGCCGAGGCTCTCCCACATCGGATGAAAATCGAGTGCTTCAGCCATAACGGTTCCCCTCTCGAACCAAAAATGAATAGCTACGGTATTGCTGCACGGTGGGTGGCGAAAACCCAGCCGCGCCTAAACCCGGAATTTTGGGGAACCTGCTTTGCGGTCGATTATTTAGTTGTGCGTCGTCTCTCCCGGAGCCGTGAACATACCTGCTCATATGCGGCTCCGAGCCATATATAGGGCACGCGCGGCAACGCGGCGAATGTATGTCGTCTGCGGCATATGCGTACCCTCCTTTACAAGATAAGATCAACTATATCAACGGTCATCGACCATGCGAACACCGTTGACATTCGTACGACAGCATCGTGTGCCGTCGTTTAATAAACAATTCTCTTGATTGATAAGAGTTTGTCATCTCTCATTCGGCGAACGGCAAAAACAAAGCCGCCGAGGCTTATATCCCCGACGGCATTACCCGGCGCTATCGACAAACCAAATGGATCCTGCTGGCATCGAAGTGCATGCGCAGCGTCTCGCCTGCTTGCGGTAGCTCGTCGACAGGCACGCCCACCTTGTTGACCTTCCACTGCAGACGCGTGGGCGCATCAGCGCGCGGCACGTCCAGCAGCACCAGCCGCTCAAAGCGCGAATCGCTCACACGGGCCACATGCAAATCGTAGCTGTTACGGCCCCGCTCAACGCGATTATCAATATGGAAATAGCTTGCGCGAACGCCCAGGTACGCCACATTATCGGGGACCTCGCGGCCCACGTTAAAGGTCATGCCCCAGTCGAGGGCCTCAACTTCTTCGTCGCCGATTTTGCGCGCACGGCTTGTGTTCTTGCAGCCAGTTAGGCGCAGCGCCGCCAGCGTCTGCGGACGGCGGACCACGTCCTCGACGGAGCCGAGCTCCTCAACATGCCCGTCGTGCATCACACAGATGCGCTGGCACAGGCGGCATGCCTCGTCGATGTCGTGGCTCACGTAGAGCACGGTGCGGTTGCAGACATCGAACAGGTCGAGCATATTCTGCTCGAGGGCGCTCTTGAGGTACGCATCGAGCGCACTCATGGGCTCGTCGAACATAAAAATGCCCGGATGCGCCGCCACCATGCGGGCAAGCGCCACGCGTTGTTGCTGGCCGCCCGAGAGCCGCGCGGGATAACGGTCGGCGAAATCGGCCAGGCCAAAGATGCCCAGATAGCACTCGGCCAGCCTTTTGCGCGCCGCGGCGTCGCCCGCGTCCTTTACACCGGCACATACGTTATCGGCCACCGTCATGCTGGGAAACAGCTGATAGTTTTGGAACAGCAGGGCGCATTTTCGCTCCTGGGGCGACAGGTTGATGCCCGTCGCTGAGTCAAAAAAGGTCACGCCGTTGACGACGATCTTGCCCTCGTCGGGCGTCTCAACACCGGCAATGCAGCGCAGTGTGCAGCTCTTGCCGCAACCCGAAGCGCCCAGCAGCGCCACACGCTCCTCACCGGCCTCAAGCTGCATGTCGAGCATAAACCCGGGATAGTGCTTTTTGATATCCAAAACGAGTGACATGGCCTATCGTCCTCCCTGCGGCGCCGTATCATCGCGCATGAGCTCGGCCAGCGCCTCGCGATCAATACGCAAGGCATCGCCGCCCGCCGGGTCGAGCGAATCGCCCTGTCCGTTGAGATCTTTGGTCTGCTTGCGCTCCGCACGGGAAAAGCCCCGCTCGCGATACTTTTGCGAATGAGCGGTGTACATGTTGATGAACAGGATGACTAGGAAACTAAACACGATCACGACGACGACCCAAAAGAGGGCTACCGACGTGTTGCCGCCCATCCACTCAAAGTAGATGGCAATGGGGATGGTCTGCGTAATACCGGCGTAGTTGCCCGCAAAGAACAGCGTGCAGCCAAACTCGCCCATCGCGCGGGCAAAGGCGAGCACCGTGCCGGCGGCGATGGAGGGCCAGCCGAGCGGCATCATGAGCTTGGCAAAGATGCGACGTTCGGACCATCCCAAGGTTCGCGCGGCGTCGAGCATCTGCGTGTCGAGGCTCTCAAAGGCACCGAGTGCCGTACGGTAGACCAATGGAAACGACACCACCACGGCAGATATCACCGCCGCGGGCCACGTAAAGACAATCGAGATGCCGTGCGCGATGAGCCACTGGCCCACCCCGGTCGAGCGACCAAACAGCATGAGGAGCAGAAAGCCGCAGACCGTGGGCGGCAGCACCATAGGAATCGTAAAGACCGAATCGAGCAGACCCTTGATGCGACTCGAGGTACCCATAGTCTTCCACGCGGCGAACAGGCCCAGCGCAAAGGAGATCAGCAGGGCAAGACCGCTCGTTTTAATGGACACCCAAAACGGGCGATAGTCGATGTCGCTCAAAAAGGAGGCTAGAGAGGTCAAGGGCCCCTGCTCATCCCGCAACACGACAGACGATGCCTCTACCATTTGAGCGCTATCAAGCCAACGCGCGCCGCCCTTGGCATCACCTGAGGCTGATGCAATCACCACATAGCGGTCCCCATCCGCACCGCGTTTGTCAAAGCCATAGGTATACCCGCCGGCGTCAAACGTTGTTTCCGTCGTGACATACCAAGGAAGATCCACGTCCCCTAGCTGCGCACCTCCCATGCAGTTTGCGCTGTCGAGCTCACTGACGAGGGCCTTGAGACCCGATACGCACTCGTTGTCCTGCGGATCCAATCCATACTTCTCGACCGCCTTGGGCGATATCCACACCACAACGCGATCGGCAGCAGGCGCCACCACAAGGTCCACGTCCTCGTCAACGGGAAACCGGTAGCCCTCAGGCTGGCCCTCCATGGCACGAGCGGTCCCCCTGGCCAACCGCTCAAAACCCTCGATCCCATAGGAAAGCCCATGAGCGGTCGCAGCAACCTGGTCCTCGTCCTCAGCGTCCCCAGCAAACGCAAATCCAGGCACCCAGCAAAGCATGAAGGTCAAAGCACAGGCGACAAGCATGCGGAATCTATTAAGCACGAAAAGCTCCAAGCGGATACAAGGACGGAGTTAAACACAAAACGATGGAATTATCGCGCCAAGCCGCACTACGCGGAAAGCTCAAAGCCGTACTTGGCCCAAATCTTCTGGGCTTTCTTGTTGGTCAGGCAGAAGTCGATGAACGCCTTGGCCTCGTCGGCATGCTCAGAGCTATCGGCGACAGCACCGGGATACACGATGGGCTTGTGCGAATCCTCGGGGCACACGAAGGCCTCCTCGATGCCGTCGTAGCGAAAGATATCGGAGCTGTAGACAAAACCAGCCACACAGTCGCCCGTAGAGACGTAAGACGCAGCAGTGCCGACCTTGTCGGCCAGGGCCACCTTGTCGGCGATCTCAGGCGCGTACTCGCCGTCATCACCCTCGGTGCCGGTGTAGAGGCCCACGGAAGCCAGCGCCTGGTTGGCGTACTTGCCGGCGGGGACGGTCTTGGCGTCGCCAATGGCGATCTTGCCGTCCAGATTCGCGACGTCGGCGATGGCCTCGACCTTGGTGTCGGAGCCCTCGGCGCGAATGATCACGAGGTCGTTGGCGAACATATCCTCACGGGTGTCGGCGTCGACGAGCTCGGCGGCTTCGGCGTCGTCCATGGTGCCCTTGGAGGCCGTGATGAGCACATCGACGGCGGCACCGGCGCGCATCTGCTCGACAAGGTCGCCAGACGCCTTAAACTGCGTGTCGGCAAACGCAGTGCCGGTCTGCTCGGTGTAGAGCTCCTGAACCTCGGACAGGGCCTTCTCGAGCGAGTTGGCGGCAAAAACCTGCAGCTCGACAGCTTTCTTGGAAGATGCCTTAGCAGAACCGGCATCGGATCCGGCCGGCTCGGACGTCTTGTTGCCCGAGCAGCCGGCAAGACCAAGGCCGGCAGCGGCGACAGAAGAAAGCGAGACGAATCCGCGGCGAGAAACCATATCGAACATGTTCAACCCTTTCGAACGCTATACCCGGGCACCCCGCCGCAGGCTTTATTCTGTTACTAGATTATACTTCTGCGCGAATAATATTTGTGATAATTAGTTCTAGTCTAATTAGTTTCTTTTACCGATAACCCCGAGATGGCTGCACTGTCGCTGCATAAAAAGGCGGAGCAGCCCGCAAGGTCGCTCCGCCGCAGGTAGCGCGCTTATTTGGCGTGCCCGCCGCCCGCCGTCATCTGGGCCGCATGCTCCAGCTGATCGCTCACGGCCTCCCAGCTTTCGCGGGCCGCTTTCGTGGATCCCGGAAAGTTGATGACAAGCGTATACCCACGCTGCATGCACACGGCGCGCGAGAGCATGGCGCGGCGCGTCTTGGTCATGGAGTACGCACGGATTGCCTCTGCAATACCCGGCACATCGCGGTCGCAGACGGCACGCGTCGCTTCGGGCGTTACATCGCGCATCGAAAGCCCCGTGCCGCCGCAGGTGAGCACGACATTGGCGTGGCACTCATCGGCGGCTTCCACAATGGCATCACCGATCTCGCTGGCGTCGTCGCGCACGACCACATGCGAGGCGACCGTCCATCCCTGTGCCTCGATAAGTTCCTCGAGTGCGGCTCCAGCCTCGTCCTGGGCAAGATCGCGCGTATCCGAGCACGTCACGATCGAAATCTTCAACTCCATAGCATTCCTCCTACAACACGGCGTCCTCAGGCAGGTCGACACGCATGACATCCACGACGTCGCCCGCCTTGAGCTCGCACGGTCCTTCGTCAATACGCAGCAGGCAGTTGGCCCGCTGCATCGTGCCGAGCAGCGCCGAATTCTGCGTCTTGGCCTCGGTCACCAACAGCTCACCGGTCTCGGGGTCGCGCAAAACCGTGGCGCGATCGAAGAAACGTCGGTCCTGGCGCTTTTTCACACCGTGCGTGAGCGTCGCCTGCTGCACGGGACGCGCACCCTCGGCAAAGCCGCGCATCTTGTGGATCGCCGGGCGGGCGAGCATCTCAAAGCCTACATACGCCGCGGCCGGATTACCTGAAAGCCCCAGGTAGGGCTTACCCCCGAGCAAGCCAAACGTGATGGCCTTGCCCGGACGCATCGAGATGCGGTCAAACAGCACCTCGCCCTCGCGCTTAACCAACGCCGTCACGTAATCGTAGTCGCCCGCTGAGGCGCCACCGCTCGTAATGACAAAATCGCACTCCTGCACGGCACGATGCACCAGCTCGGCAATCGCCTGCTCATCATCGGGCGCAATGCCGTAGAACACGGGCTCGGCGCCGGCATCGAGTGCTTCGGCCATCAACGCCGACGAATTGGAGTCGCGAATCTGCCCACGCGCCGGCACGCTGCTCGGTGCGACCAGTTCCGTGCCCAGCGAGATAATTCCCACACGCGGGGCAGCGTGCACCTTCACGCTCGCGTATCCGGCGCTTGCCAGCAGACCCGCGCCCGCCGGAGCCACGACCTCGCCGGCGTGCATCACGACATCGCCGGCATGGGCCTCCTCGGCGGCAGAGCGAACGTTCTCCCCTACCTTGGCAGGCGCCGAGAACCTCACATGCGAGTCCTCGTTACCATCGCCGTCGAGCACGTCGACGATCTCGTATTTCACCACGGCATCGGCACCCTCGGGCACCAGCGCGCCCGTCATGATGCGGACCGTCTCGCCCGCGCCGATTGTGCCCTCAAACACATGGCCCGCGGCCTCATGTCCGATAACGTCGAGCGTCACCGGCGCCTCGCCAGATGCCTGCGCCAAGTCCGCCGAGCGCACGGCATACCCGTCCATGGCGCTGTTGGCAAACGGCGAGATGTCGATATCGGCCACCGCGTCCTCTGCCAAGGGAAGACCGGCGGCCTGCCACACGGGAATCTCGATGAGATCCGTCGGAGCAACGTGCGACAAAACAATCGACTGCGCATCCTCCAGCGGAATGAGTTTCTCTGCCATATGCACCTCTTAATGCCACGGCGCACATCACGGGCGCCGATTCTTTATGTTTATCTCAGTATAATCCCCCGCCGCACGACGGCGGCACGGCCCATGCCCACGAATACACCTGTCGGTAACGGACGGCGAAACAGAACCGAAACCAACCTGCCGGTTTGTCTCGTTTGCCACGTTCTATAATGCTCGTGTTGCAACCCAAAAGAGGAACGTATGGCTTTTACCGACAAACCCGAAAGCGCAAACGAGGCGCAGGATCATTCCCAGCCGCTCGACGACGGCGGCCTTTTCTCCCTGAACGACGTCATCATGGCAGGCAGGCAACAGCTCACCCGCTCCGAGTATCTCTTGGCTGCCGACACGCGCCGCAACGCCCGCAACCTACTCGCGAGCTCCAAGTTGCTCGTGCTCGTCGTCATCGTCTCGCTCGCCATGGGCGTTGCCGCTTGGGCGTTTTTGGCCTCGCTGAATATCGCGACCGACTATCGCGAGCACCATGCGTGGGTCTACGCGCTGCTTCCCGTTGTGGGCGTTGCCACCGCATGGGTGTACAAAAACCACGGCCTTGCCGCCAAACGCGGTAACAACCTGGTCATCGACTCCGCTCTGGGCACACGCCTCATCCATATGCGCATGGCCGTCCTCACCTTCGTCTGCTCCACGCTCACACACCTAACGGGCGGGTCAGCCGGTCGCGAGGGAGCTGCGGTGCAGATTGGCGGCACCATCGCCAGCAACATCTCGAGCCTCGCCCACCTCAAAAAGCACGACCACCACGACCTCATGCTCGCCGGCATCTCGTCGGCCTTTGGCGCCGTATTCGGTTCGCCCCTTGCCGGAGCTTTCTTTGGCATGGAGATGTGCTTTATCGGCAAGATCGACTACACCGCGGGCATCTATTGCCTGGTCGCCTCGTTTACCGGCTACTTTACGTCGCTTGCCTTGGGAACCGAGTACGAGGCGAATGTCATCGCCAGCGTTCCCAACATGACACCACGGACGGTTGTCATCGTTGTTATCAGCGCCATTATCTTCGGTCTGACGGCACGCCTCTTTGCCTGGTCGGTTCGAACCGTCAAGAGCCTGTACGGTCGCCTTATCACCAATTACCTCGTTCGCGCACTCATAGGCGCACTCGTGGTTTTAGCCGCCTATGCCCTCCTCGACGCCTGGGACTACGCCGGCCTTTCCACGTGGCTTTCCGGCGCCGGATTTGCCGGCAACACCACCCTGGCGGACGCAGCCATCAAGTTGGTCGTCACAGCGCTTACCCTGGGCGCGGGCTTCCAAGGCGGCGAGGTCACGCCCCTGTTTGGCATCGGCGCGGCACTCGGTGGCTGGATCGGTTGCCTTACCGGGCTCGACCCCAGTTTTCTGGCGGCTCTCGGCATGCTCGGCGTGTTCTGCGCCGGCCTCAACGTGCCCATCACCACCTGCATGATGGCCATCGACCTGTTCCACGGCACGGCCGCCGGGTTCTTTGTCATCGTGGCCTTTATCAGCTACCTAACCGGCGGACACCGCGGCGTGTACCCCGCCCAGCGCATCATCTCGCCCAAGCGCCGTTCGCTTATTGTGGATGAGGGCGGTACGGTAGCGGATGCTATCGAGCGCCACAACGACCTGATAGAGTAGATGTAATAATCGCCGTGCAGCCACAATCGGGGTCAATTCGACCTGAGCGCGACCGCACTGTCATGTCACACGCCGGGAGTCGCCCCATGCACGCAACTGATTTTGGCCGCACGCTCATTATCGCCAACCCAGCCGCCCAGTCAGGTGCGGCACGCGAAGTTGCCGAGCGCCTGCAACGCTTTTTGGACATGACTGCACGCGCATCCCAGTTTGACCTGGTGCTGACCGAGCGCATGGGACACGCCAAGGAGCTGGCCGCACAGGCTCAGGGCTATCGCACCGTTATCGCCCTTGGCGGCGACGGCGTGATTCACGAGGTCGTCAACGGACTTATGACGCAAGAGCAGGACGCCCGCCCCGCTCTTGCCATCCTACCTGTGGGCTCCGGCAACGATTTTGCCCAGACGCTCGGTATCGACGATTTCTCCGGCAAGGATTTTGGCGCGCTGCTCACCTGCGAGCTGCAACGTCAGGACATCGGGCGCATTCGCTCTTGGAGTCCTGCGAGCGGCAGCGGCGAGGCTACCGTTGAGTACTACGACCAGACGCTTTCGATCGGCATCGATGCCGCCATCGGCCTTGGCACCGCCGAGCTGCGCAAAAAGACGGGTCTCACCGGCGCGCCGCTCTACACCCTCTCGGGACTTGAGCAGTTTGGCCTACGCTATCGCAACTACCCCATGACAGCCAGCTTTGACGGCGCGCCCGCCGAGCGCGTGAGGGCGATCATCATGGCGATTCAGCTGGGCCCCACGTATGGCTCGGGCTATCGCATCTGCCCCGGCGCCGACCCCTGTGACGGTATGTTCGACGTCTGCTACGCCTGCGGCCCCGTTCCGCGCGCGGTCGCGCTTCCCATGTTCCTTTCGGCCAAAGACGGCCACCATACCAAGCTGCCACCGGTTCGCATGCGCCGCTGTCGCCATGCCGAGCTTACCTTTGAGGAGCCCGACTACCCCATCCAGGCCGACGGTGAGCCCATTGTCGCCTCGCGCATCGAGGTCGACGTCCTCGCCGGAGCCCTCCACGTCTGGCACCCCACCCGCTAATCCCACCTAAGTTGCGGTGAAATAGGGACTGCCTTGCGGCTTTAGCTGCATAAACAGTCCCTATTTCACCGCAACTTAGGAGTGGCTATTCGTCGCTGCCCGGTTTGCGACGGTTGGCCTTTTTAATCGCGTTGAAGTGCTTGTCGTTGAGCCTGCGCTGGCGAGAGCGTTGAGGCACCTTGGTCTTTACGCGTCGACGCGGTGGACACCCGCGACGCTCAAGCTCTGCCCTCAGCTTACGCAAACAGCTCGCACGATTCTGAAACTGACTGCGGCTCTCGCGCGCCGTCACGGTAATCCCCGTGGGCCCATGCTTCATGCGCACCGCTGAATCCGTCGTGTTCACGCCCTGCCCGCCCGGACCTGTCGCGCGAAACACCTGCACCTCGCAATCGCGCGCCAACTCCTCGACCGACATCTCGGCATAGCGCGCATACTCGCGCCATCCCATCTTGTTCTCATCCATATCAACACCTCCCCTCATACAAAAAATGTGACAAAGGGACAGTCCCTTTGTCACATCGCATACCAATCGCTTGTGTTGCGAGCCTAGGCGAAGGTGATCTCGCCGTTCTCGCAGTCCATATCGGCGATACGGGCCAGGCTCTCAACGCGGAAGCCGCGCTTGCGGAGCTTATCGCCACCGCCTTGGAAGCCCTTCTCCACCGCAATGCCAATACCAGATACCTCGGCACCCGCAGCCTCACAGATCTTGATAAGACCCTCGAGCGCGCAGCCGTTGGCCAGGAAGTCGTCGATAATCAGGACCTTGTCGCCCTCGGACAGGAAGCGCTTGCCAACGATAACCGGGTACTCCTTCTGCTTGGTAAAGGAGTAGATGGTCGTGGCATACTGCTCGCCGTCGAGGTTGATGGACTGTGCCTTCTTGGCAAAGACCACCGGCACGCCGCCAAAATGCTGGGCCGCAATGCAAGCCATGCCAATGCCCGAAGCCTCGATCGTCAGGATCTTGTTGATCTCGACACCCTCGAACAGACGGGCCCACTCGGCACCCATATGGTCGAACAGCTCAACGTCGCACTGGTGGTTGAGGAAGGCATCAACCTTAAGGACGTTACCGGCCTTTACGATGCCGTCATGGCGAATACGATCCTCAAGCTCCTGCATGGCGCAACCCCTTCTCGCGGCAACGATACCGCGCGATTAATAAACGTTGTTCGATAGTCTACCACGGACCGACTCCCGCCCGCCCCACAAGCCCCTACGCATCATAAAGCCGCAAGACCAGTAGATGGGCCCGATTCGTGGCAAGCCTGCCTCCACAGGCTAATGGCGGGCACGCACCCTCACCAAACGCACCATGGCGAGCGCAAAGCCCACAGCGGCCACAGCCATCAACACATAGAACACCGAGCGGAAACCAAACAAGAACACATCCGGACGGCCTGCAACAAAACTGGTCACGGCCTCGCCCATCGCCACGCTCATCTGCCCATACAGGATATTCGACGCCACCGTAATGCCCACTGCCATACCCGCATAGCGCGCCAGGCTACCCAGGCTGCCAGCAAAGCCGAGCGCTTCGCGCGGAGCCGAGCCCATGTACAGCGAGTTATTGGGGCTCTGAAAAATCGACGTTCCGCACGACATAAACGCGACACAGCACACGATCACAGGGATGGAAGAGTGCTCGTCGAGCGTACTTACCGCAAAGAGACCGCACACGTACACACCCAGGCCCACCGCCGTGGGGCCCTCGCAGCCAACGCGGTCCGAAACCGTACCCGAAAGCGGGCCGATAAAGGCATTCACCATCGGCAGCGCCAAAAAGAGTAGTCCAGAGATGTCGGAACCAAAGCCGTGAGCGTCCTGAAAATAGAACGGCAGGATAAACTCGGATGCGCCAATACCAACGAACACGATGAGCATGCAAGCAAGGTTGATGGTGAAGGCCGAATTTGCAAAGCAGCGACGAGCAGCCTCAACCAGGGACATGGGGCGCTCGCCGGCCTCCGGCTTAACATGCGGTAGTGTATAGAGTCCCACGATAAACGAGATGACGCCAATGGGCAGGTTGATGAGGAAGATGCTCTCCCAGGGAAAGCTTGCCACCAGCATGCCGCCGAGCACGGGGCCGCACATCATGCCGAGGGCCACGAAGGTCGCGAGAATACCCATGGCACGACCGCGCTCGCGCGCCGGAAACGACTCGGTGATGATACCCATGTTGTTAGCCATGGCCGCCGCGCAGCCGACGCCCTGCACAATGCGTGCCAGAATAAGAACTTCGAGCGAACTCGAAAGGCCGCAAAGCAGCGAGCCGGCCGTAAAAACGATTACGCCCAGCTGGAATACGCCCACCTTGCCGCGCACGTCGCCCAAGCGGCCAAACGGCAGCATAGCCACGCATGTCGCAAGCAGGTACACCGAGCTCACCAGCTGGATGCGGTCGAGGCCCACGCCCAGCTCCTTTTGCATCACGGGCAACGCCACGGTCACGACGGTCGAATCCAGACACGACATAAACGTCATGATGAGCACGGTAAACAGAATCGCCCATTTGTTCTTGCCATGGGTGTCGCCCTCAAGGGCAAGGTGCTCGCGGCGCAGCTGCTCTGCGGTTTTCTCCATATCCATCCTTTCGAGTGGCACAACGCAAAAAACGGGGCCCCAATCGCCTGCGAACAGTCGCGATTGGGGTCCCGCCTACGGAATCGGAACTATATGTCACCGGAACCCCAAGAGGCTCCGTCGCTTCATACGAGAAGCTAGCCTAGCACTGCTCGAGCGCCTGCTCAAGGTCGGCAATCAGATCGGCCGTGTCCTCGAGGCCGCACGACAGGCGCACCATGTCGGCGGAGATGCCGCAGGCGATGAGCTCCTCATCGTTCATCTGACGGTGCGTAGCGTTAGCGGGATGCAGGCAGCAGGTGCGAGCATCGGCCACATGCGTGGCGATCTGGGCGAGTTTAAGGCTCTTCATAAAGGTCTCGGCCGCCGCGCGACCACCGTTAAAGCCAAAGCTCACGACGCCGCAGGTACCGTTGGGCATGTACTTCTGAGCCAGGTCATAGTACTTATCGCCCTCCAGGCCCGGATAGCTCACAAAGCGCACCTTGGGATGGCTCTGCAGGAACTTAGCAACGGCCAGGCCGTTCTCACAATGACGCGGCATACGCACATGCAGGCTCTCGAGCGAGCTATTCAGGAAAAACGCCGCCTGCGGGTTCTGCATGGGGCCGAGGTCGCGCATGAGCTGAGCGGTTGCCTTGGTAATGAAGGCACCCTCGCGACCGAACTTCTCGGCATAGGTCACGCCGTGATAGCTCTCGTCGGGCGTGGTGAGACCCGGGAACTTGTCTGCATGGGCCATCCAGTCAAACTGGCCGTGGTCGACGATCACGCCACCCAGGTAGGCCGCATGCCCATCCATGTACTTGGTGGTAGAGTGCGTGACGATGTCGGCGCCCCACTCAAAGGGACGGCACATCACGGGCGTCGGGAAGGTGTTGTCGACCATCAGCGGCACGCCGTGGTCATGCGCGGCCTTGGCAAAGCGCTCAATATCGAGCACGGCAAGGGCGGGGTTGGCAATCGTCTCGCCAAAGACGAGCTTGGTATTGGGCTCAAAGGCTGCCTCCAGCTCCTCATCGGTGCAGTCGGGGGCGACAAACGTGCAAGTCACGCCCATGCGGCCCATGGTGTGGGCGAGCAGGTTATACGTACCGCCGTAGATAGCAGAGCTCGCGACCACGTGATCACCGGCACCGGCCACGTTAAAGATCGCGAGGAAGTTCGCGGCCATGCCCGAACTCGTGAGCATCGCAGCGGTGCCGCCCTCCATCTCGCAGATCTTGGCGGCGACCAGATCGCACGTGGGATTCTGCAGACGGCTGTAGAAGTAGCCCGACTCCTCCAGGTCAAACAGCTTGCCCATGTGCTCGGACGTGTCGTATTTCCACGTGGTGGACTGGTAGATGGGCACCTGGCGCGGCTCCGCATCGCCCGGATGATAGCCGCCCTGAACGCACGTGGTACCGATAGTCTGCTCGCACATATCCAACTCCCTTACTTGGGTTTTGTTTTATTCGGTTCACAATACCGCTACCCCGCACCCCTCTCAACCCATCCCGCCGATAGGTTATGGGACAAATTAATCAGGTTTATTTGTCCCAAATCTTAAGAAAGTGTTCGATGGCGAAAAACAATGAGATATGCACTGCGGTCTCGATAAGCGAATGCGCCAGCAAGGGTACCATAGGCGGGTACACCGCAATCAAGGAGACACCGATGAAGCAGATTGATACCACTCAGCTCAACACTGCCACCTGCCAGGCTCAGGCTGCCGAATACCACGCCCGCGGCTTTAACTGCGCGCAGGCCGTCGCCTGCACGCTCGCGCCCGCCGTCGGGCTCGACCCCCAGGTCGCCTTTACCCTCACCGAGGGCTTTGGCGCCGGCATGGGCGGCATGACCGAAACTTGCGGTGCCATCTCGGGCGCCGTGGCCATCATGGGCTTTGTAATGAGCGATGGCATGGAAAACCCCAAGACCAAGGGCCAGACCTACAAACTGTCGCGCGAGATTGCCAAGCGCTTTGGCGAGAAGAACACGACGACCGTCTGCGGCACGCTCAAGGGCATCGGATCGGACAAGGGTCCGCTCCGCAGCTGTCCCGGTTGCATCGACGATGCCGTCGAAATCGCCTGTGATGTACTAAAGCAGCTCGCCGAGTAAACGGCAGCGACATAAAACGACGGTCGGTGTGCTTGGGATCCGTCCAAAAGCACGCCGACCGTCGCCGTTAGAACTCGGCAAATTCGGGAGTGCTGACCTCAATCTCCTCGCGCCCCGCCATAAGCTCGCGCATCTTAGCGCAAAACGACCCCTGCTCCCCCGCCTTAAACACCAAATGAAGTGTCACGGCATCCGCGTACTCGGTATCCGAAACCTTGGCACCGGAATCCTGGGCCAAGCGAAGCACCTGCTCATACTGCGGATAGGCCACATGCACGTCAACAGGCACGACACTCGTCATCTCGACGATCTGCCCGGCCTCCTGAGCCGCGGCCACCGCCGCCTGCGTCGCCGCGGTATAGGCGCGTACCAAGCCACCGGGCCCCAACAACGTACCACCAAAATAGCGTGTCACTACGCAGCAAACATTTTTGAGCTCCGCACCGCGCAACACCTCGAGTGTCGGCATACCGCTCGTGCGGCTCGGCTCACCATCATCGCTCTGGCGCTCGCGTCCATCGACCAAAATCCACGCGGGAACATTGTGTCGAGCGTCGTAATGACGCTTGCGAACCATCTCGATAAAGGCATTCGCCTCGTCCTCGGACTCAATATGGACCAGCTGGGCAATAAACCGGCTCTTGCGGTCCACAAACTCGCCCGAAACCTCAATATTCGATTGCAGAGTAAAATAGCTGTCCAACAAAGCCCCTCAACAAAACTAAGCGCGGCAACAAACAGCCTCAATAATACGATAACCCTAGTAAAAAGAATGGCAACGCCGATGATTCCGTCAACGAAAGCGAGAACCCGTCAGCGCGAGCAAGGTGCCTTGAAAGCCGAGGGCATTGACCTTATGGTCATGCCCGAAGGTTTGAAAGGCAGATTGCCGCGCTGACGGGTTCGCAGCGTCAACAAAGTGCCGAGTGGGCCGATAAGCCGGGTTCTGTCGTGAACGGTCATTTATCTTGTCTGCACGTTACCGTGCAGCTCCACGCACGCTACCCGAACGCGGACCGGGCCGGCCCATAGCGTTCCTATTCGCGCTTGCTCCGGATGGGGCTTGCCAAGCCGCCGTGTTGCCACGACGCTGGTGGTCTCTTACACCACCGTTTCAGCTTTTCCCTTTACGCCTTGCGGCGCAGGTGGGAGTCTTCTTTTCTGCGGCGCTTTCCGTCGGATCACTCCGCCCGGCCGTTAGCCGGCATCCCGCCCTCTGGAGCCCGGACTTTCCTCACGCGTACTGCAAGCAGCACATCGCGCGACCGTCTGGCCCACTCAGCAGTGCAAAAGTGTAACACACCGTTGCCGCAGGCAATGGCACAACGCAAACGCTCGACACGATAAACCAAGAACCGCCATGCGCTACAATGGTCCTGTCGATGGGCAACGTCGTCAGTCGAGACGCGACCGCGCTCCGCACCCCTCCGTCTACTCGGTGTGTTCCCGCCTCCTCCCCGAGGCGGGATGTCGGCTTTTTTCATGCACCGACAATCCAATAGCCTGTGGACAGCCCGGCAGCATTGCGCATCTCGGCGCCAAATGCAAAAAGGGACCCGTCCATTACGGACGGATCCCTTAAAACAAGTGATCGTCAAACCGATTTACTCGGCGTCGGTCTCCTCGTCCTTCTTCTCGGAAGGAAGCGGGGTAACCTCGATCTCGACGCCCAGAGTCTCAGCAGCGGACTTCATGGACAGGGAGATACGACGACGGTCGAGGTCGATCTCCATGACCTTGACCTGAACCTTGTCGCCCACGTGGGTGACCTGAGAAGGCTGATCGACGTGCTTGTTGGCCATCTCGGAGATGTGCACCAAGCCCTCGATGCCCTCGCCCAGGTCGACGAAAGCGCCGAACGGGACAAGCTTGGTCACAGTGCCCTCGACGATAGCGCCGACGGGGTACTTCTTGACCAGTGCGCGCCACGGATCCTCGGTGGTCTGCTTGAGACCCAGGGAGATGCGCTCGCGGTTGAGATCGACGTCGAGAACCTCGACCTCGACCTCCTGGCCGACCTTGACAACCTCGGAAGGATGGTTGACGTGGTTCCAGGAGAGCTCGGAGATGTGGATGAGGCCGTCGATACCGCCGAGGTCGACGAAGGCGCCGAAGTCGACGATGGAGGAAACGGTGCCCTGGAGACGCATGCCAGACTTGAGCTTGGACAGGATCTCGGAACGCTCGGCCTTACGGGACTCCTCGAGCACGACGCGACGGGAGAGGACGACGTTGTTGCGGTTGCGGTCCATCTCGATGACGCGAGCCTCGATGCGGGTGCCCATGTAGGAGGTGAGGTCCTTGACGCGACGGAGGTCGACGAGGGAAGCGGGCAGGAAGCCACGCAGGCCGATGTCGAGGATCAGGCCGCCCTTGACAACCTCGATAACCTCGCCCTCGACATTCTCGCCGGAGTTGAACTTCTCCTCGATGCGGTTCCAAGCACGCTCGTACTCGGCACGCTTCTTGGACAGGACCAGACGACCGTCCTTGTCCTCCTTCTGGAGAACCAGAGCCTCGATGGGATCACCGAGTGCAACGATGTCTGCAGGGTTAGCGTCCTTGCGGATGGACAGCTCGCGGACCGGGATAACGCCCTCGGACTTGAATCCGATGTCAACGAGCACCTCGTCATGCTCGATCTTAACGACAGTGCCGTTAACGAGATCGCCCTCATCAAAGTCGGTAATCGTACCGTCGATGAGGTTGTTCATCTCCTCCTCGTTGACATCGTCAAGAGAGAAAATGGACGAGTTCTGAATCTCACTCAAAGGTGGACCCCTTTCGAACTACGGGGCCCCGATTGCTAGGACCTACAGAAGGGTGCGACAAGCACACAACGTTTAGGAACACTCGGGAGCCGACAGATACTAATGTGACGCTTATGCAATCACGTTCGTATAGGTTACGGGGAAATGAGTTCGATTTCAAGCGTGAACTGCGATTTTTTACTCGTGTGGAGACTTTTTCGTAATCTTATGAACACACGTCTCCGCAACTTGACGATAACCAGCCAGGCATTCGGCTTTGGGGTAAAGTATCCGGAGCCAACGATTCTAGATCGATTTTTCGAGAAAGGTGCCCGCGTGCTCAAAGCAGTCGTTTTCGATATGGACGAAACGCTTCTTAGCATCAACCTCAACGCGTTCATCCTTCGCTATTTTAAGGATGTCTCTTCGATGCTCGCGGATATCGGGCGCCGCAGCCGCGGTGGCACGATGGCACGCCTCGGCACCATCCTGGTCGACCTCAACGCCAATCGCCGCAGCGGCACGGACAACCGCACCAATCTTGAGTTTTACCAAGAAGAGGTCGAGCGCCGATGCGGGATTTGCCTCTCGGACCCACTTATCTACGAGGCGTTTACCTACTACGACCGCGAAGTTCTTCCGTACAAGAATGACGAACTCATCAACGCCCATGCCATGCCGGGCGCACACGCCGCGCTCCAGGCCGTACAGGGCGCAGGGCTGCGCTGCGCGCTCTTTACCAACCCCAGCTTTCCGCAGGGGGCCATCGAGTGCCGCATGGGTTGGGGCGACCTGGCCGACGCCCCCTTTGAGCTCGTCACGCACATGGGAAACGCCACCCGCTGCAAGCCTGATGCCACCTACTATCTAGAGCAGCTTCAGGTGATGGGGCTCGAACCGCACGAGGTCCTTATGGTGGGCAACGATCCCAAACGCGACTTCCCTAGCCCCGCCTGCGGCATTCAGACTGCCTATGTAGGCCAGGGCAAGCCCAACCGAGTCACCTGGCGCGGAACCATGGAAGGCTTCGCCCGCGACTTTAACGCCGTAGTAGAGGCCTTCTACGAGCACCAAGTAGCCGACGAACTGTCCTAGCACACTTGGGTTTTGCCGATCATGATGTTGAGGATCTCGACGTCGGTATCTTTCATGCCCACACGGCCTACGTAGCCCATACTGGCGATTGTCTGCTCAACGGTATCTTGGATCAGGCCCTCGCCGGCGCGGAAGCCGCGACCCTGCATGGCCATATCATGGCCCAGGATCGCTGCATCGACGGCAGCCGAGATCTTGGCGGCACAGCTCGCCTTGGCGCCATCGCACACGATGCCGCCCACATTGCCGAGCGTATTGGAGACCGTCGCACCGATTTGCTCGCGCGTGCCACCGCACAGCCAGGTAATCGCGGCACCGGCACCGCACGCAGCGCAAATAGCGCCGCAAAACGCCGAGAGCGCACCAATGTAGCTCTTGATATGCACGGCAATGAGATCGGACAGCATCACGGCACGCACCAGGCGCTCGTGGTCGCAGCGCAGGTACTCGGCATACTCCATGACGGGCAGTGCGCAGGTAATGCCCTGATTGCCCGAGCCGCACACAATGGCGACCGGCAGCGCGCAACCGTTCATGCGGGCGTCGGACCCGGCGGCCGCACGGGCACGGGCACGGCAGGCGACGTCATCGGCACGAGCACCCAGCAGCGTACGACCCACCTCGGCGCCCCAAGCGTGCGCAAGGCCCTCGGCACTGATTGCGCCATTCAGCTCAATCTGACGCTCAACGGCAGCGCGGGCGCCCTCAATGTCACCGTCCTCGATAAAGTCGATGATGGAATCAATGGACATGGGCGTATCGGCGTTATCTGCCGCACGCTCGGCCACCACGCGCTCGGCGCAGGCGGCGCACTCCCCCGCCGACTTGCCGCATACCGGAATACCATCGAGCGTATGGCACGTGACATTAGTGTGGTGATCGGTAATCTCGACGACCGCGGTATGGCCCCCGGACGTCGCAGTCACCTTGATGTAGAGGTTGGGCACACCCTCGACAAGCGACACATCGCAGTAGCCGGCGTCGGCGAGGAGCTCGGCCACGCGAGCGCGGTCTTCATCGTTAACGCTCTCGAGCACCTCGAGCGCGCTCTTAGCGTCGCCGCCCACGGCACCCAGCACGGCCGCGGCTTCAATACCGTGCATACCGCCCGAGTTGGGCACGGTCACGCTCTTAACGTTCTTGATAATGTTGCCCGAGCAGGCAACATCCATATGATCGGGTTCGCAACCGAGCGTCTGGCTCGCCAGCGCCGCTGCATAGGCAACGGCAATGGGCTCGGTGCAGCCGAGTGCACAGACAAGCTCGCGGTTCAAAACATCGCAAAACGCGGCATCACGGATGGAATCGGTAGGCATAGGTATCTCCTGCTTGCATAACGGGCTGGACTCTCAAAATAGTTGGCTCCTTTATTTGATAACAATGCATCAAAAACCGCAACCACGGTTCCGGCGGACGGCGCTCAAGCACAAATTGGCGGCATTATTCATGAGAGGCCGGTCTTGTTGCCTGCTAAAGCGTTTGACCAAAAAACGCCCGAGCGTTTACGCAAAAGTCGCGCTATCATGCAGTCGAACGCGGTAAACACCTTTAGCATTTGCGCCGCACAGACCAGAGAGGAACCATCCATGAAGATCGGTATCGGTAACGACCACGCCGCCGTCGAGCTCAAGAACATCATTTCCGAGCACCTGAAGGAACGCGGCTGCGAGGTCGTGAACTTTGGCACCGACACCTCCGAGAGCTTCGACTACCCCATCGCCGGTTACAAAGTGGGCAAGGCCGTTGCCAACGGCGACGTTGACCTGGGTATCCTGATCTGCGGCACCGGCGTCGGGATCAGCCTGGCTGCCAACAAGGTCGAGGGCGTACGCGCCGTCGTGTGCTCCGAGCCCTTCAGCGCCAAGCTCTCGCGCATGCACAACAACACCAACGTGCTCGCCTTTGGCGCCCGCGTCGTTGGCTCCGAGCTCGCCAAGATGATCGTCGACGAGTGGCTCGACGCCGAGTTTGAGGGCGGCCGTCACGAGCGTCGCGTTAACCTCCTCAACGAGATCGACCACACGCGCGGCCTTAAGATCGTCGACGAGGCCTAAAGATTCACAAAGCCATACGACGCTAACGCCAGCCCCCGCCCGGAAGAAACATCCGGACGGGGGCTCTTTAGTAGATTTGTGGGGGTTTACCAAAAGTCTACTGGAATAAAAAGGGCGCCGCGGATGAAGTTCCGCGGCGCCCAAGCCACACGCTAACAGCTTTAAGGAGTCAAAGCTGGTTTAGCCAAAAAAGCGCTTGATCTCGATCTCGGCGTTCTCCAGGCAGTCGGAGCCGTGGATCACGTTGGCGTTGACATCGACAGCAAAGTCGCCGCGAATGGTGCCGGGGGCAGCATCAAGCGGGTTGGTGGCGCCCATAAGGGTGCGCATCTTGGAGACAGCGGAGAGGCCGGAAACGACCATCTTGACGACCGGACCGCTCGTCATAAAGTCGCAGAGACCGCCAAAGAAGGGCTTGTCGGCCAGATGGGCGTAGTGCTCCTCGACGGTAGCGCGCTCGAGCGTGGTCATCTCCATGCGCTCGATAACAAGGCCGCTGCGCTCAATGCGAGCAACGATCTCGCCGATCTTGCGATCGCGCACGGCGTCGGGCTTAATCATGATGAAGGTCTTCTCGATAGCCATAAGGTAGCCTTTCAAGTAGGTTCGCGCGTGCCCAAGTCCCATTCCGGCACCCGCCTGGACTGCATCGTAACAGAGTTCTAGCTGCAGTTAAACAAAAAGCCGTTTATTGAAGCGTTATTATTTATTAAAGCGCTCCATATGTGTCACTTCTGTTTCGAAGCCCGACTAGAGTACCATCCGTCCCACTTTCAACTGCAACGAACAGAACGGGCGGTCGATTGTCGCCCGTGAACGCACCCCCTTCACAACCTGCGCAAATGTCCTACAGAAGTTCTCGACAAGCTCCTTTCTTCTCTATAACAAAACGGGTGCCCACCGTAGCGGGCACCCGTAAAGGCAAAATATGATGAACACACCAGACAGACGCATCCAATAAGCTAATTAGCTCCGTGGCCCATCTCGACGACCTTGGATAACGAGCCAAACACACCCTCATCGGCCGCGAGCTGCGCCTCGGCTCTTCCCAACTGCACGGCAACGGCAGCAGGGGCGGTACCACCCTCGGTCGTGCGCGCGGCGACAATCGACGGGATGTCGAGTGCCTCGGTAATGTCGCGCTCAAAGAGCGGACTTGCTTCCTGAAACACCTCAAACGGCAGGTCCTCAAGATTGCAGCCGCGCTTCTCACACATTAGGACAAGATGACCCACCACGGCATGTGCCTCGCGGAACGGCAGGCCGCGCTTTGCCAGGTAATCGGCAGCATCAGTGGCTGCCAAGTGGCCCACACCACACTCGCGCGCCATGGCGTCCTCGTTGACAGTCCAGGTCGAGATCATGCCGGCCATAACCGACAGGCACTGCATGAGCGTATGGGCGGTATCGAGCGCACCCTCCTTGTCCTCCTGCAAGTCCTTGTTATAAGCAAGCGGCAGGCCCTTCATGGTCACGAGCAGCTGCACCAGGTTGCCGTACACGCGACCGCTCTTGCCGCGGATAAGCTCAGCAAAGTCGGGGTTCTTCTTCTGCGGCATGATAGACGAGCCGGTGGAATACGAGTCGGAAAGCGTGATAAAGCCGAATTCGGAGCTCGACCACAGCACGATCTCCTCGGAAAGACGCGACAGGTGCATGGCCATGACGGAGCCGGCGTAATGCAGATCGAGCAGGAAATCACGGTCGGAAACCGCATCGAGCGAGTTGGGAATCACACCCGCAAAGCCAAGTTCGGCAGCCGTCATCTGGCGATCGAGCGGATAGCTCGTACCGGCAAGCGCGGCAGCACCCAGCGGGCAGTTGTCGGCGGCATCAAAGGCGGCCTTCAGGCGCGAAAAGTCGCGCGCGAACATCCAGGAATACGCCAGCAGATGATGCGAGAGCAGCACGGGCTGAGCGTGCTGCATATGCGTGTAGCCCGGAAGAATCACCTTGTCGTACTTCTTGGCCGCATCCACCAGCACATGGCGCAGCTCAAGATTGGCCTCCATGAGCTCCTTGGCCAGCGTCTTGACGCCCAGGCGCGTATCGGTCGCCACCTGGTCGTTGCGCGAACGCCCAGTATGCAAGCGCTTGCCAGCCTCGCCGATACGACGCGTCAGCTCGCTTTCGATGGACATATGAATGTCCTCGTCGTTGATATCAAAGGTGAAGTTGCCGGCATCGATATCCTGTTCGATTCCGGTCAGGCCCTCGGCAATCGCCTGCTCGTCCTCGGCGCTGATAATGCCCTGGGCCGCCAGCATCTTGGCATGTGCCTTAGATCCGGCGATATCCTGCTTATAGAGATGTTTGTCAACCGGCAACGACGCGCCAAACTCCTGCGTGACCTCGGCCACGCCTGCCTCAAAACGACCGCCCCAAAGAGCCATGGAACCGTCCCCTTTCATCAAATCCCAAAACAAGCGCCCAAAGCAATGCGCCCTGTCGCTAAAGCGATTTCTCAACCGCTAGTTTTGCATATTCCCCACCATGTGCGAGGCCATATAGCTAATTTGCAAAGAAGTGACGCGCCATGCACTTGGCGCCCAACGTCTCCCTCCGAATGTTGCCCTGCGAACCATCGATCCAGGCCTTTAGGCTCATAGGAACGTCCTCGACCTTTGCAGCATCGAACTCGGGCGCGAGGGCAAGTAAAGCATGCGCGATAGCATTGAACATAATGGATACTCCCCATATATATAGGCGCAGGGCCGTCAAATTGATAGGAGGAGCCCCGCCGGACAACCCCGGCGGGGCTCGGACTCAGCCGCAGACGCGGCATCATATATGCGGGCGGAACGTAGGGGCCACCGATGTTAAGAAGTGTCAGCAAGCATAACGAGAGGTAGGGACCCCATGCGCCCGTTATGTATCACGCGGATGGGCCGCGCGGATACCAAAGGAAGGAGGCGCTAGGCCTGGGCGGCAGCAGAGCTGGGGCCCTGGACCTTAGCCCACGTCTTGAGCGACAGCGTATCGATCTCGATAAAGCCGGCGCTGGCCTTCTCGTCAAACGTAGTGTCGCGGTCGTAGGTAGCCAGACCGTAGTCATACAGGCTAAACGGGCTCTTGCGGCCGACGACATGGCAGTTGCCCTTAAAGAACTTCAGACGGACGGTGCCGGTCACGAACTTCTGGGTGTCGGCCATAAAGGCATCGAGCGCGTTTTTGAGCGGGCTGTACCACTGGCCGTTGTACACGGCGGTGGCCCAATCCTGCTCGAGCTTAATCTTGGTCTTGAGCAGGTCGCCCTCGACGCAGATGTCCTCGAGCGCCTTGTGGGCGGTGATGAGCGTCAGGGCGCCAGGAACCTCGTAGCACTCGCGACTCTTGAGGCCCACCAGACGATCCTCGACCAGGTCGAGACGGCCAAAGCCGTTGTCACCCGAAATCTTGTTGAGGGCGATGACGATCTCGGAGAGTTTCATCTTCTTGCCATCGACGGCGACAGGCTTGCCCGCCTCAAACTCAATCTCGGTGTAGGTCGGGGTGTCCGGCGTGTCCTCGGGGTTCTTGGTCATAACCCAGGCGTCGTCGAGCGGCTCGTTCCAGGGATCCTCCAGGTGACCGCACTCGATGGCGCGACCCCACAGGTTGTCGTCGATGGAATAGGGGTTGTCGTTGGCGCCCTCGGGAACCGGCACGTTGTGGGCGTGAGCATAGGCAACCTCATCGGGACGGCACTTCAGATCCCACTCGCGAACCGGGGCGATAACCTTAAGCTCGGGGTCGAGGGCCTTGACGGCAGCCTCAAAACGAACCTGGTCGTTACCCTTGCCGGTGCAGCCGTGGGCGACGTAGGTCGCGCCAAACTCGTGAGCGACCTCGACAAGCTTCTTGGCGAGCAGCGGGCGAGACAGCGCGGAGAGCAGCGGGTACTTGTTCTCGTACATGGAGTTTGCGGCGATGGCCTTAGTCAGGAACTCATCGGAGAACTCGTCGCGCAGGTCGAGCACCTGGCAATCGAGAACGCCCAGGTCAAGCGCCTTCTGCTTCTTGGCATCCAAGCCGGTCTCCTCCTGGCCCACGTTGCCGCAGACGCAAACGACATCGAGATTCTTCTCGTCCTGGAGCCACTTGACACATACGGATGTATCAAGACCACCGGAATATGCGAGAACGACTTTTTCCTTGCTCATGGCTGTTTCCTTTCGCCCTTGGTAGCTAGTTAGAACATCGGTCAGTTGCAAGTCATTTCGAGGTCAAAAAACCGTGCAATATCAGGTTAAATAGCAAAAAAGCAGCACAGCATGCCCTTGAAACATGCGTTTATATCGTGCTAAAACCCAACGACCTCAAAATGGCTCTGTTGGGGCATTTCACCCCATACGAACAGAGACGATTGCTATCGTCGTCGGGAAATTGCGCGCTGGCGTCGGATGGCATTATCTGCAGTGGTGATGATCTTTACGAACTGCATCTGCCTCTCCTTTCACCTATCGCCGGGCGCAATTCTAATATCGTAAACGGTACCTTTTCTTCGGTAAGCGGTTGTATTTCCGTCTCCGTTTTCGATGGTCGCTATATTACGCTAAAGTGCCCGCAGCACAAGCGACAAATTCAAATTTCTGAAAAGTTTTTTCATTACTTTGTGAAGCGTGGTGCAAATACGCTCCGTTCCTGCGACAATACGCTCAGTTACTGGTTGATGGTTATAACGTCTGAAACAATTTCGAAACGAAAGGCGCGCTTTTATGCAAACTTACGAATCGGACACCAATATCGGAAGCATTAAGATTCTCGCCGTCGACATGGACAAGACGCTGCTCACCGACAAGCGCGTGTTGCCGCAGGGTCTTGATGAGCGCCTGGACAAGCTCGCCGACGCAGGCATTGTATTCTGCCCCGCCAGCGGACGCCCCGCCCCCAAACTCGAGGAAATGTTCGAGAACATTAAGAACCGCCTTGCTTTTTGTCCCGACAACGGAGCCTGCGTCATCTATCGCGGCAGCTATATCTATAAGAGCAACATCGATGTGGCGCTGTATCAGCAGGTGCTTGCTCGTGCCTCGGAGGACCCGCGCGCCGTTCCCGTCCTGTGCTGCTACGACGAGTTCTATGTGCTCGCCCGCGACCATCAATACCACGACGAGATCAGCGTCTACTACAACACGATCAACTATGTCGACACCTTTGAGGGCCTTGATATCGAGTCCAATAAGATCTCGATCTTTTTCCCCGCCTACGATGCCGAGCCCGCGTTCCGCGAGACCTATAACCCCGCGTTCTCGGATCAGCTCTATGTCACCAATGCCGGCCGCGAGTGGATCGACTTTATGAACCTGGGTGTCGACAAGGGCGCCGGCGTCGCGCATCTGTGCGAGCAGCTGGGCATTGATATCGCCGATGCCGCCGCCGTGGGCGATACGTACAACGACATCCCCATGCTGGAGCGCGTCGGGCATAGCTTTATCGTGGATAATGCCGAGGAGCACATGAACGCGCACGCCAAATGGCGTATTCCGAGCAACAACGACGGGGGCGTACTGACGCTCATCGACGCCATCCTGGCGGCTCGGTAACGTGGCTCGTCGGACCTGGCCGGGCGGCGCGGATTAGTTTTTCGTTCGGTCAGGTCCTGGGCTCGCTCGGAAAGCACATTAAGTGCTTTCCGGCTCGTGCGGAATCTACGAAAAACTAATCCGCGCCGCCCGGCCAGGTCCTAGGTTTACTTTCCTGCCGCCAAGATGGCGTCTTGAGTGTCTAGATACTTAGCTGAAATGATTTGAGCAGAGGGGAGCCCCTTGTTGGAAGGGGCTCCCCTCTGTTTTGGTTACTGTGGGACAAATTAATCAGTAGTGTTTGTCCCAAATCTTAAGTATGTGGGGGCTTGCGTCTTGGGCGAGCTTGCCTTACGGAGTGCTTCCCTATTTCGCGTCGGCCCAGGTTATGCCGGTGCTGGCTTCGGCGATCAACGGTACGCGGAGGTCTACTACGTGTTCCATGACGTCGCGGACCATGGTGGTTAGGCGCTCGACTTCGTTGACGGGGCACTCAAAGTCCAGTTCGTCGTGTACCTGCAAGATCATGTGGGCGGCAAAACCCTCTTCTTCCAGGCGGCGGCTCACGCGGGCCATGGCGATCTTGATGATGTCGGCCGCGGTGCCCTGCATGGGGTGGTTCATGGCCGTGCGCTCGCCAAAGCCGCGGAGTTGCGGGTTTTTGGCCTTGAGCTCCGGAATATGACGCCGGCGGCCGTACATGGTCTCGGCGTAGCCCGTCTGCTTGGCACGTGCCACCACGCTGTCGAGGAACGTACGCACACCCGGGTAGGCCTCGTAGTAGCGGTCGATCATGTCGCGCGCCTCGGCCATCGAGATGTGCAACGACTGCGACAGACCGTAGGCCTGCTGACCGTACACGATGCCAAAGTTCACGGCCTTAGCGCGGCTGCGCAAGTCGGGCGTCACCTCGGAAACCGGCACGCCAAACACGCGCGCGGCCGTCTCGGCATGGAAGTCTTCACCCTCGTTAAAGGCGCGCACCAGGTGCTCGTCTCCCGAAAGATGCGCCAGCAAACGCAACTCAATCTGCGAGTAGTCCACCGCCAAAAAGACGCTGCCCTCGCCCGCCGAGAACGCCGTCTTGACGGTACGCCCCAGCTCCGAGCGCGTCGGAATGTTTTGCAGATTGGGGTCGCTCGAAGACAGGCGCCCCGTCGCGGTGATGGTCTGGTTGTACGTGGTGTGCACACGCCCGTCACCACGGCGCAGCGGGCCCAACGTGTCCAGATAGGTCGACTTAATCTTGGACTTCTCACGCCAGTCCAAAATCAGGCGCACGATCTCGTGGTCGCGGGCAAGGTCGCTCAGCACCTTGGCGTTGGTCGAATAGTAGCCGCGCTTGGTCTTTTTGAGGCCCTTGGTCGGAAGTCCCATAACATCAAACAGCACGTGCGAGAGTTGCATGGGGCTGCCGATGTTAAAGGTCTCGTCGCCGGCCAGGTCGCGAATGCTGCGCTCGACCTCGGCAATCTGGGTCGCCAGGCCCTCGGACAGACTGTGCAGGCGGTCGGGGTCCACGAGCATGCCCGCGCGCTCCATCTTGGCAAGCACCGGCACGAGCGGCATCTCGATCCCATCGAACACGTTGGCGGCGTTCTCGCGGGCCATGCGGTCACGCAGCGGTGCAACCAGCGCCAGCGTCAAGGCCGCCGTGCGAGCGGCGGGCGCAGGAGCGTCCTCGCCAGCACCCTCTGCGCCGCGCGCCGCAGGCAGCGCCATCTGCAGATACGTATCGGCCAGATACACCTCATCAAACTCGGAGCGGTCGGAATCCAACAGGTAGGCGGCAACAACGGTATCGAAGATGCGCGTGGAATCGACTGCCAGCGGATCCATGAGCTCGAGCTCAGAAGAATCGATGGGCGAAAGCTCATGCAGAAGCGCCTTCATATCCGGGCTCGCCACACGGCCTTTCATAAACAGACGCGCGAGCACGCCGGCAATCACGCCGTGGGCGAAGTTGAAGCCCTCAACCTCAGCCGCCGCACCGCTGTCGCCCTCCTCGAGCGCAAACAGGCCCTTGGACGTCGCCAACCACAGCGTGCGCGTCAGCCCAAAGAGCGCGCCCTCTTCCTTGTCATCGTCCACCACGGCGGCGACCCACTCGCCGGCATCAATCACGCGGGAGACCTCAGCCGCAACGGCACCAAGCGCGCCAGCATCGCCGGCGGCTGCGCGCAAAACGGCGGGAATCTCAAACGTGCCGGCAGCTGCCCCGCCCTCGCCGCCGATCAGCGCCAAGAAACGGTTCTGCATGGCGGTGATACCAAGCGTGCCCAGCGCCGCGGAAACCTCATCGGCGGAAAACGCCGGGAAGGACGTCGCCTCAAAATCGAGCTCAACGGGTGCATCGGTGCGGATGGTCGCCACCTTACGGCTCAGCAGCGCGTCGTCGATGTGTGCGCGCAGGTTTTCTCCCATCTTGCCCTTGACCTCGTCGGCGTGTGCGATGACCTCATCCAGGCTACCGTACTGCGCAATGAGCGCGCTCGCCTTTTTGGGGCCGATGCCCGGCACGCCGGGGATGTTGTCGGACGTGTCGCCCTTCAGACCATAAAAGTCGGGCACGAGCGCCGGCGTGATGCCGTGATACAGATCGTCCACGCTCTCGGGCGTCATGATCGCCACGTCGGACAGGCCCTTGCGGGTCGAGACCACGTTAACGTGCTCGGTCACGAGCTGATACATATCGCGATCACCGGTCACCAGCAGCATGTCGCAGCCGGCCTCCTCACCCAAGCGCGCCATGGTTCCCAGGATATCGTCGCCTTCCCAGCCCTCGGACTGCAGAATCGGCACGTTGAGCGCGGCGAGCAGCTCCTTGATCATGGGGAACTGCGCGTGCAGGTCGGGATCCATGGGCGGGCGCTGCGCCTTGTACTGCGGCAGCATCTCCATACGCACGCGCGGCTTGCCCTTGTCAAACGCCACGACAACGCCGTCGGGATTAAAGGCATCGATCATCTTGAGGAACATGTTCAGAAAACCAAAGATCGCGTTGGTGGGGCGACCGTCCGGCGCGTTCATGGTCGGCGGCACGGCGTGGAAGGCGCGATGCATGAGCGAGTTGCCGTCGATGACGGCAAAGGTACGGCGCTTTTCAGACATATTGAATACCTCGCTTTGGGCTGGGCACGGTTTGCTCACACCAGTTTACACGCTCCCCGCCCCGCGGCCACCGCACATCAGGCTTCCCTGCCGCCGCGGGCCCGCGCGTGATACGATGGCTCACGGTACATCAACCAGCACGATCGATCCGAAAGGAGCCTGCGTCATGGAGCGTCCCAGCGCATGGAAAAAGTACACGCCACAGCAGATCGAGGAGCTCGAGGAGCTTTGCCGCGGCTATAAGCAGTTTTTGAGTGAGAACAAGACCGAGCGCCTGTGCGTCAAGGCCGGCATCAAGATGGCCGAGGAGGCGGGCTACGTCAATCTGGAGACCGTGATCGCCGAGGGCCGCGCGCTCAAGGCCGGCGACAAGGTGTACGCCGCCAACCACGGCAAGGACCTCATGCTCGTCAACCTGGGCACCGCCCCGCTCGAGCAGGGCTTTAACATCCTGGGCGCCCACGTGGACTCGCCGCGCCTGGACCTCAAGCAGAACCCCGCCTTCGAGGCCGGCGACATGGCTTATCTCGACACGCACTACTATGGCGGCGTCAAGAGCTACCACTGGGTCGCTTCCCCGCTCGCACTCGTGGGCGTCATCTGCAAAAAGGACGGCACCACCGTCGACATCAACATCGGTGACAAGGCCGACGACCCGGTCTTTACCATCTCCGACCTGCTGATCCACCTCTCGAGCGAGCAGATGGCCAAGCCCGCCAAGGACGCCGTCGACGCCGAGATCCTCGACGTGATCGTGGGCGGCCGCCCCGTCAAGTTTGACGAGGACGACAAGGACGCTCCCAAGGAGCCCGTCAAGCAGATGTTCCTGGATATCCTCAAGGAGCAGTACGACGTCGAGGAGGAGGACTTCCTCTCCGCCGAGATCGAGGTCGTGCCCGCCGGCCCCGCCCGTGACATGGGCCTCGACCGCTCCATGATTCTGGGCTATGGCCACGACGACCGCGTCTGCGCTTACCCCTCCATGCTCGCCCAGATCAACGTGGCAGACGTCGAGCGTACGAGTATCACGCTCATCGTCGACAAGGAGGAGATCGGCTCCGTGGGCGCCACCGGCATGACGAGCCGTTTCTTCGAGAACACCGTCGCCGAGATCATGACGCTCGCCGGCGAGAGCAGCCCGCTGGCCCTGCGCCGCGCACTCGCCCGCAGCCGCATGCTCTCCTCTGACGTGTCCGCCGGCTTTGACCCGGGCTACGCCGGCAAGTTCGAGACCAAGAACGCCGCCTTTATGGGTCGCGGCCTGTGCTTTAACAAATACACGGGCAGCCGTGGCAAGGGCGGCTCCAACGACACCGACGCCGAGTATGTGGCCCTCATCCGCGACATCATGGACGAGGCAGGCGTGGACTTCCAGACCTGCGAGCTCGGCCGCGTCAACGCGGGTGGCGGCGGCACCATCGCCTACATCATGGCCGAGTATGGCATGAACGTCATCGACTCCGGCGTTGCCGTCCTGTCCATGCACGCCCTGTGGGAGGTCGCCAACAAGGCCGATATCTACGAGGCCTATCGCGGCTACAAGGCCTTCATCGAGCGCGCGTAACCAACCCTTCATCAGTTGCGGTGAAATACAGACTAAACTGGCCCATAAACGGCCAAAACGGGCCGTATTTCACCGCAACTTTCTTTTTTGCAAAGGAGAGTCCATGCCGCAGGTCATCATTTCGCCCGCCAAGCAGATGCGCGCGGCCCAAGATGCTTTTGAAGTCCTGGGCATTCCACCTTTTGCGCACGAGACGGCTCGCCTCCACCGCGCACTGCTAGATATCGAGCGGAATGAAGGCAGCGGAGGTCTGCAGGCGCTATGGAACGTGAGTGACAAACTGCTGGGGCCTTGCCTCAACACCCTGCATGAGTTTGGGCCCATCCTGAAAAACGGCGATCTCGACAATCCCGCACTCGCCCGTCACCTCTCCCCTGCCGTCATGTCCTATCACGGCATTCAATACCAGAGCATGGCGCCCGAGGTGATGGATTCCGCGCAGCTCGCATGGCTGCAAGACCATCTGTGGATCCTCTCGGGCCTTTACGGGTGCGTTCGCCCCTTTCATGCCGTCGAACCATATCGGCTGGAAATGGGCGCGAAGCTCGCCGTTGACGATGCCCGAGACCTCTATGCGTTTTGGAGCGACAAGCTCGCGCGGGCTATCGCCCCGGCAGGCTCAAACACCACGATCGTCAACCTCGCCAGCGTAGAGTACGCCAAAGCCGTTCTGCCCCATCTCGCGGGCGACGCCACGGTCGTCACGTGCCTCTTTGGCGAAGGCATCCGCAACGGCAAGCCCATCCAGCGCTCGACCGCCAGCAAAAAGGCACGTGGTTCCATGGTGCGCTGGATGGCAGAAAACAAGCTCGAGGATGTAAGCGGGCTCACCGCGTTTGATGTTGGTTATCGTCACTTTCCCGAGCTTTCAAATAAGAACACTTTGGTCTTCCTGAACGAACAGACCTTGTAGGACCACCGCTACTTTTGAATGTGCTGCCTAGGCACGGCGTCTATTCCGCCAAGCCGTCGGCTTTGGCAACTTCGTTTGTCGAGCCATCTTGGTAGGTAATCTTAACGTGCTCTACCTCGGACACCGCAACACCCGATGGGGGCTCCAAGCGCCATTCCGTCAGCGCGATATCCATCGTCGTGGGCACATCCCCTTGATCTTTGAGCTCGACCGACAGCGTCTTAAGCGACGCATCGAAGGTCACGCGCTCGATCTCTTCACCAGGAATGGAACCGCCGCTCAGCTGCAGCTGGACAAATCCATCGCGCGGATACCAATAGTCGCCCGGCGCGGCAACGGTATTGCCACCCGCGACCTTCACCGTCATTATCGGTAGGCTATCATCAGCCTCGAACTCCCATGCAGCGCCGCCGCGACCACCAAACGTCCAGATACAAACGGCAATCACCAGCACGGCAAGCACCGCAAAGCCAATCGCGACAAGGCCATGGTGCGCACGGCTTTCCTCGGCCGATACATCCCATTGCGTCTCTCGATATAGATGCTTGTCTTCCATGTTCGCCTCCCCACAGGCACGCTCGTTGGCCCAATCGTACCCATTCAGGCTATACTTGAGCCCATGACATAACGGGGAGCTTGCAGGACAAGACGGCAGGCTGAGACTGGGCGCGCCCGCCCTGACCCGCAAACCTGATATGGGTAATGCCAACGAAGGGAGCCGTGCCAATGAGCACACAGACCGAGCCCAAGCTCGTCACGCAAATCGACTTCGCCCGCGCCGGGCAGATCACACCGCAGATGAAGGAGGTCGCCGAGCGCGAGCATCGCGACCCCGAGTACATCCGCGAGCGCGTGGCCGACGGCCGCATCGCCATTCCCGCCAACATTGTGCATATCAAAAAGGGCATGCGCGCCTTTGGTGTCGGCGAGGGCCTGTCCACCAAGGTCAACGTGAACTTGGGCATCTCGGGCGACAAGGCCGATGCCGCCGAGGAATGGAAGAAGGTCAAGATTGCCGAGGACTTTGGCGCCGACGCCATCATGGACCTCTCCAACTCGGGCAAGACGCGCCAGTTCCGCCAGCAGCTCATCGACGAGACGCCGCTTATGGTGGGCACCGTCCCCATGTACGACGCCATCGGCTACATGGAAAAGCCGCTGGTCAAGCTCACCAAGGACGACCTGCTCGAGGTCGTTCGCGCGCACGCCGAGGACGGCGTGGACTTCATGACCATCCACTGCGGCATCAATAAGTCGGTCATCAAGACCTTTAAGGAGACCGGCCGCCTCATGAACATCGTCAGCCGCGGCGGCTCGCTGCTGTTTGGCTGGATGGAGGTCACCGGTAACGAGAACCCCTTCTACGAGTTCTACGACGAGGTGCTCGAGATCTGCCACGAGTACGACGTGACGATTTCGCTTGGCGACTCCTGCCGCCCGGGCTGCCTCTACGACTCCAACGACGCAACCGAGACCGCCGAGATGATCGAGCTGGGCAAGCTGTGCAAGCGCGCCTGGGCCGCCGGCGTCCAGGTCATGGTCGAGGGCCCGGGTCACATGGCGCTCGACGAGATCGCCGCCAACATGAAACTGCAGAAGCGCCTGTGCCACAACGCCCCGTTCTATGTGCTCGGGCCGCTGGTGACCGATATCGGCGTGGGTTACGACCACATCACCGCCGCCATCGGTGGCGCTATCTCCGCCAGCTCCGGCGCCGACTTCCTGTGCTACGTGACGCCGGCCGAGCACCTGTGCCTGCCCAACGCCCAGGACGTGCTCGATGGCCTCATGGCCACCAAGATCGCCGCACACGCCGCCGACATCGCCAAAAAGGTGCCCCACGCCCGCGACATGGACGACAAGATGGGCCAGGCACGCCGCAAGCTCGACTGGGAAGAGATGTGGAAGTGCGCGCTCGACCCGGTCACCGGCAAGAAGCGCTACGAGGAATCCCCCGCCGCAACCGAGGGCACTTGCACCATGTGTGGCAAGATGTGTGCCGTCCGTACCGTCAACAAGATCTTCGAGGGCACCACGATAGATCTGGGCATGGAGGACTAACTCGTCACCGGAGCCGCAATCGGTAACAAGGTGTTCGTCAACTGTTGACGTGTGAACATTTGCTTGCGTTTGCGTAAAGATTGCACTACCCGCCCGGGATCGGCATACAGCTGGCCCGGGCAACTTTATAATGCAGGCAGAAGACCCATTTGAATCCGACCGGACAAGGGAGCGAACATGGATCGCAGCAAGGTTCCCGCCGTTCTATCCATCGCAGGATCCGATTCCAGCGGTGGAGCCGGCATTCAAGCCGACATCAAGACCATCACGGCGCACCGCCTGTATGCCGAGACGGCCATCACAGCCATAACCGCACAAAACACGCTCGGCGTCACCGCCGTGCAGAATATCTCCCCCGATATCGTCGCTGCGCAAATTGATGCCGTCTTTGACGATATTCGCCCGAGCGCCGTCAAGATCGGCATGGTCTCCTCTGTCGAGATTATCGAAGTCATCGCCGACCGCCTGAGCGCCTGGAACGCAACGAACGTGGTCGTCGACCCCGTTATGGTCGCCACCTCGGGCGCGCGCTTGATTGCCGAGGATGCGGCCGAGGCGCTCACGCGTCGCCTGTTCCCGTTGGCAACGGTCATCACGCCCAATATTCCCGAGGCCATGGCGCTGCTCGATTACGAAGTCGATTCCGAGCGCACGCAGCAAAATGCCGCCATGCTCCTCACCCGCCGCTTTGGCTGCGCATCCCTCGTTAAGGGCGGGCATTTTGTCAACGAGGCCAACGATGTATTGGCCGAACCCGCGCCACTCGATGACGAGGGCAACCATCTAGGCGATCCGCTCACCACGTGGTTCCGCCACAAGCGCATCGAGACCGACAACACACACGGCACCGGCTGCACGCTTTCGTCCGCCATCGCCTGCGCGCTGGCCCAGGGCATGGATCTTGCCGATGCCGTCAATGCGGGCAAGGCATACCTGACAGGCGCTCTGGCCGCCGGCCTGAACATGGGCAAAGGCTCTGGCCCTGTCAACCACATGTGGCAGTACTGAGACAGTTTGCCGCAGCTCGCTATTGATGCTGACCATCAGGCAAAACTCGCTGACGGCACCGCAACACGCTGACCGTACTTGGGGTTTTGCGCCCACTTGGGATATTCGAGGGATACGAGAAAGGGGCCGTGGCGACGAACCGCCACGGCCCCTTTTGCTGTTATCGCCCGCGGTCGCTCCCGCCCCAGATCAGGGCGAGCGCGACAACCGTGACGAAACTGCCCAGAATCGCGCCGAGCGCCGCGCCCATGACGAAAGCCATTACCACGGCACCCCGTCGGTGACGCAGACCTGCAGACGGTCGAGCGGCTCGCCGTAGATACCGGCGTAGTCGTCGCCGCTATAGGTAGAGCCGTCGTCGCACACGGTGTTCAGCCATCCGGCGCGCGCAGTGGTCTGGGAGCGGTACCACGCCTGCTTGTACTCCTCGCCGCTCGGCGTCACGTAGTACATGCGTACGCCGTCGATGGTATGGCCGGCGATACCGGCGCAGCCGTTTACGGTGTCGTTGCGGTCGCCCTTGGCGACCCAGTCGAGCCAGCCGTCCTCGACGGTGTGGACCTGATACTTGAGCGTACCGCGATCAACTCGGGCGCAAAGGAGGTCATGCTGTCGGCACGGGTAGCCCGCGAAGCCGTCGTCGCCGGCACCGAAGTCAGTCACCTCGTCCAGCCAGCCGCCACCCTTGAGGTGCAGCGAGTAGTGTACGGGAACACGGGCGCCAGTGGAGCGAGGGAAACCGCCCGGCGCGCCCTGCGACTCCGAAGGCGCAGCAGGGGTCGCCGCGGGCTGCACAGTCGGCGCGGACGGCTGCGTGCCGCCGACCATCGCGTCGTACCACTCGACGGCGCGCTGCATGTAGTGGTCGCGCTGCGAGCCGGCCAGCTCGCCGGGGCAGGACGTGGACGACCAGTGCTTGTGTGGGAACACGTTCACCATCCATGCCGGGCGGCCCAGCCCGTAGTACAGGCACAGCGCCGCCACGAGGTGCGCACCGCTCTCGATAGCGGCCTCGTGAACCGTCCACGGGCCGCGCGCGCTGTTGGCGTGCTCGATGGAGATCGTGGTGTCGTTGCCGCCGCCCGTGCCGATGCCGTCGCCGCAAGCGTAGGCGCGGTCGGTGTCGTTGACGTGCTGCACGATGTAGCCGTTGCGGTCGACCGAGTAGTGGGCAGAGCAGCCGTTGGCGGCCCAGATGCTGTTGCACTGGGCCGCATTGAGGTCACCCGCCATATGGTGGATCGTGACGCCCTTGATGCCGAAGGGTCGTCCCGCCGAGAAGTTGCAGCCGAGGAGCTTGTACTCGTCCGGTTGGACGTTCGCGAAATCTGCCATGTTAGTCCTCCTTAATGTCGCCGAGCGCGAGCAGCGCGTCGAGCCATTTGTCCGTGATGCCGACGGATTTGAAGGCGGCATAGGCCACCTGCACGCCGCCGACACACGCGAAGATGGACGTCACCCACGCCGAGGGGTCGGTGGGCACGCCTCCCGCCATGGCCGTGAGGGCGCCGCACCCCGCCGAGATGGCGATGGCCGTCCAGCGGGCGACGCTACCCGTCATGGCCTTGGTCTTGATGGCCTGCACGATGTACGGCACGACCAGCACCGTGCACACCGTGAGCCCTGCCTGAATCTCAGTCATTTGATTGCTCCTATCTGTTTGTCTCCTTGTTGTACATGAGGTCGACGCGGTCGTAGATGTGGTCGACCTTCTGCGCCATTCCTTGGCTGCGTGCCTGGCTGTGCGCGAGGTCCGAGTGCAGCACCTCGTTCGAGGCCACCACGGACTCCATCAGCGTCTTCATGGCCTCCATGAGGCTGTTGGACCTCTCCATCTGGCTGGCGATGCGGCCCTCCATCTGCGAGCGCTCGCGGTCGCGCTGCGCCCGCGCGGCCACCTCCTCCTGTTTGCGCTCCTCGCGCTTGAGGTCGATGTTCGCCTTGCGCTCGTTTTGGGCCTTGTATTCGTCCAAAAACTGCCTGCCGAAGTAGAAGGCGACGAGCACAAGCAGCACGCCTCCCAGCCACCCCGGGCCATACGGCGCGAAAAGCTTGAGCGCCTCCATCCGGCCTCCTTCCCGTTCTGCAGTGTGGTGGGGCCCATTCCCCGCCACACTGCAGGTTCAGGCCTCCGTAACGCCGGCCTACACCGCCGCCATCGTGCCGACGCACACGGCCAGCGGGCCCTGCGACAGGATCACGGCGCGGTCGGTGATGATGCACCCCGTGCAGGAGCGCACCATCGGGACCGTCACCACCGCGCCGTGCAGCATCACGTCGAGCGCCGTGTCGTGGACGCCCACGACCGTGCCGAACTCCATCGTCAGCCGCTTGCCGCCCGACGGCATCGCCGCCGCCAGCCGCGCCGCCGCGCCCTTGATCTCGGCTGCCGAATCGCTCATCGCTCGTACCTCCTCGCCGTGTGCTTTATGACGCAGCCGGCGTCGAGCGTCAGCGTCTGCTTCTGGATTGCCAGCTTGCCGACAACCCCGCCGGTCCTGTAGTTCATCGCCACCGCCATGCACGGCTCGACGGGCTTGTAGACGCTCCTGAACTCGTCCGTGCGCGTCACGGCGCGCTCGGTGGCGAGCAGCTCCGCCGCCTTGCGGTCCGCCGCCGCCTGCATGGCGTCCTGGGGCCAAGGCGTGGCGTTGCCTCCCTCCTCGACCTTGTCGGCGACGAAGATGGCCTCGCCGCCGTCGATGTAGCAGTAGCCCCAGCTGACCTTGCTGTGGTTCTCCGTGGCGTGGTAGGTGTAGCTGACCTTCTGCCACTCCCCCGTCATGGTGAACCCCTTGGTCACCGGGCCAAGCGCCCTCTCCTGATCCCAGAAAGACTGTATGATGCCCGTCGCGCCCTTAGTGCCCTTGACCCACACGCTCTGCGTGTAGTCCGTATCCTTCTTGACGCTCGGCCCCTCGTCCTGGCAGAAGCCGACGCGCCCGCCACTCGAGACGACCTTGATGCCGAAAAGCACGCCCACCTGCGGCGAGTCGGGGACGTAGACGGTCTGGATGCTGCCGTGCGACTCGCTCTGCCTGAAGCTCTTATCCGACTTCTTGCCGGTGCCGATGAGGGCGTTGGCGGCGCCCTCGACAAGGTTGGCGTCCTCGGTATCCACGCCCGGCAGGCTGTCGTAGCTGTAGCTCTTGACGATTCGACGACCGACCGAGACGGTCGAGAGGTCTGAATCGGGCGAGTCGTCCACCGCCGTGCCGCGCACCGATGCGTCCTGCGTGCTGAAGTCCACGTGCACGACGTTGCAGACCTCGGCGCGGTTAGTCGATTCGGTCATGGCCGGCATGAAGCGCGCATCCCTGCCCTCGGTGAACTCCGCCGAGATGGGCATGTCGGCAGGCTCGACGTAGCGCCTGTAGATCACGTTGCCCATCCGGTCGGTCACCGGCGAGCGGAACCCGGCCGCCTTGAGGAGCAGGTCCACCGCGTCCAGCTTATTCTTAGCGTCGTTGTCCCCGCCCACGCCGAAAACCAAGGTGCTGCCCAGAAGGAGGCTGCTGGGGTCGGCGTAGACGGTGAGGCCGACCGATTCGGCTATCTTGACGGCCTCGTCAACCAGATTGCTGCCCGCAACGATCACGTACGGCCCGTCGAAGTCGTCGTCTTTGAGCCGCTTCAGGAGGCCGTAGGCGTTGATCTGGCCCTCGCGGTAGGCGCCGTCGATGTCCACCGAGTCCACCTGCGGCATGAATGTCCCGAGGCACTCGCGCCTCTTGCTGCCGTCCGTGAAGGTGGCGTTGAGGTACACGCGCAGAAAGTCGTTGCCAACGTCGAACTTGTCGGCGAAGTCCAGGGATGCAGTCTCGTAGAGCGCCGTGTTCGCGTTGCGCTCGATGGAGCCGCCGTTCTCGATGTCGCGCACGAAGTCGAGTTCGAGTCCCGTCTCACGTGATACGCGCACGAAGTCGTAGGAGGCGTCGAACGGCCTTATCCAGCTATCAGCCATTGGCGGGCTCCTCCCACGTCTCCCACGTCGGGTCGCACGAAGCCACCCACGCGCCGTCGGAACGCTTCACGCTACAGTTGAGGCGGGCGCGGAACCGCTCGCCGTAGAGATCGCGCACCCAGAAGCGCCCCGCCATGTTCATGACCTCGAGGAATGACTTGTAGTCCTCCTCGTCGAGCAGCAGGAAGTCCATGCTGTCCTTGACGTCCCGTTCGTTGATGCCGTACGAGACGGGCAGCCCTTCCCCGCCGTCGGCGAAGTGCAGCATCTTGTATCCGTGCGTCACCTTGCGGCTCGAGCCCTTCTTGAGATAGCGCCCGAGCCACGACCTCTCAGCGCCGGCTCCCCAGTTGAGAGCCACCTCGCGGCTCGCCACGGTCGTCTTGACCCTCGTCGCTGTGCTCACGCCCGTCGCGGCGTAGGCAACCGCGACGTACTCGAACTCGCTGTTGAGCGGAGGCAGCGGGTCGCTCGCGCCCTCGCCAGCCGCAAGGTGCGAGCCGAGCTGCAGGTTCGAGCCGTCGGGCAGGACGCGCGACACGGTGAAGTGGGACGTCTCGGGCGTGTCGTCACTGTCGGCCTTGCCTGGGAATACCGACAGCTGGCATCCCAACCTCTCGTCGACGAAGATGTTGAGCGACGGTTTGGCTGGCGGTGCCCAGTCAGTCCGGAAAGTTCTCGAGGCGGCGACCGACAGCGACGATCCGGCTGTGACTGTGAGCACGACCCTGTAGACCGTGCGGTTGGCGAAGGCGTGCTGCGCATAGCCCAGGCCAAAGGAGCGCGCGTCCTTGTCAAGCATCCCGCTCCACAGGATGTTGCCCCTGATGTCGCGCAAAGACAGGTACTGTCGGCTGACGCCCGTCTCGTCGGCCACCTTCCACGTGAAGGTATGCGGCACCGCGCGCAGGGTCGCCCCGTCCGCAGCCGGATCGGTGAAGAATGTCTGGGGCGCGTCCGCCACGGTATATGCCGCCGCGCTCGACCATGCGCCCCAGTCCTCGTCGAGGCCCTTGGTGCGCACGCGCACGGAGTAGAGGCCCTTGGTGCCGGTCGGCAGCTTCAGGCTCGCACCCGGGCCATCGACCGTCGTGGTGGTTGGACCCGTCGGCGTCGTGACCTGCACCTCGGCTGAGGTCTGCGCCGAGCCGTCCGGATGGTTGGGCACCCATTCGAGCGTCGCGGTCGAACCTGTGGCGTAAGCCGCCCTGACGCCCCTGATGGACGGTGCGAGCGGCGGGCATATTGTCGTGACCTCGTTCGACTCGGTCCACGGTCCCTTGAGGCCGCTCTTGACCGCGCGGGCGCGGTAGCGCACCGTACCCGCCGGTGCCTCCTCGTCCTCCCAAGAGGCGTTCACGTCCGCATCGACCCACGTCTTTCCACCGTCGGTCGTGAGCTGGAACTCCCAGCTGTCGACGAAGGCCGGTGCGTCGTGCCCCTTGAGCACGACCTTCGCCGCCTCCGCCTTGACCGCCTCGAGCATGCCGAGCGCCGTCGGCGTGGTGTAGATCGCCGGCGCGCTCACGCCGTAGTCCGACGTGCCGCCAGGGCCCGTAGCCTTGGCCGAGAAGATGTACATGCAGCCCGGCTCGAGGCCGTTGTAGGTGTGGCTCGTGGTATCCCAACTGACGGTGCCGACGTCGACGAACTCCCCCGTGCCGTTCTTCACCGCGCCGACGGTCACGGTCGACCAGGGATAGTCACCGTTCATGCCCGTGTAGTCGGTGTCCCAGCTGACCTTCGCGCTGGTGTCGCTCAGGCGCTCCGCTCTGATGTTCTTCGGCGTGTGCGGCGTGTGGTAGGCGCGGCACGGCACCGTGACGGTGTTGGAGGCGTTCGACGTTCCATTGCCGAAGCCGCCCGTGACGTTAATCTGGCCAGTGAAGGTGTGGTTGTAGGCGTCGCCGTTGCCGCGCGCGAGCTCGACGTCGCGCGACGTGCACTGCACCCATACCCAGCCGGAGTTGTTCGTCGAGTAGACCGAGCCGTTCCACGAGCCGCCCGCCGACGAGCTGCCGTTTGCGTAGCAGTCGATGGCGTAGCGCGTGCCGTAGCCGTGCGTGACGCGGTAGGTCACGGTGGTGTCCGTGCGCCCGACCTCAACAACGTCCACGTACGCGCACCAGCAGTACTTTCTATAGCCACTGCCGCCTTGAACCCAGTTTCCCTGCGCCATGCTACGCGACCCCCATCGCCATGCTCTGCTCCACCGCCGCGACGAAGGCCCTGAACGCGGACGCCACGCGCCCGTCGATGCCCAGCAGGTCGCCGTCGAGGTAGAGGTTGTAAACGTTTCCGCCGCCCGCGATGCCCGCGGCTCCGCTGGCGGTCGCCCCGTATGCTCCGCCGCCGGTAACGCTCACGCCGAACACGGCGGCCTTCTCGACGTTGCGTACCGCCGACCTCATGGACTTCACCGGCTCGTCCGCTGTGTCGTCGATGCCGAGGGCCGCGCCCTGCATCACGTAGCCGAACATCTTGCGGAACACGCGCGAGGGCGAGTGGATTCCGAGCAGGTTCTTGGCAGCGTCGATGGCGCCGCCCACCACGCCGGTAATCTTGCTCACGACCACGCCTGCCGCGCCGCTGATTCCGTTTGCGATGCCCTGCACGATCTGCGAGCCGATGGAGGCCACGCGGCCCGGGATGGAGGACAGGGCGCCCATGATCGCGCTGCCGATGTTGGCTGCAGCCGAGGTCACGAAGCCGACCGCGCCGCGGATGGCGGAGCCCAGGCTGCTGATTCCGTTGCGGCCGATGCTCGCCAGGGTGGACGGCAGGTTCTGGATTGCGCCGCGGATAGCGGACACGATGTTGGTGCCGCACGCGCTGACGAAGCCGGCCATGCCGGCGATGCCGTTGCCCAGGAACGTGATGGCGTTCCTGCCTAGGCTCAGCCAGTCGAGCGCCGACCAAGCCGAGACGAAGGCCGAGAAGATGCCCGGGATGTTGGCGATGAGCGTCGGTATCGCCTGCACGATGCCAAGCGCCAGCGTCACGATTGCCTGGATGCCGGCACCGAGCAGTATCGGCGCGTTGTCGTTGATCGCGCTGGCGAGGTTCTGCACGATGACCGGGGCCTGCTCGATGAGCGTCGGCAGGCTGTCGGCTATGCCCTGCGCCAAGCCGACGATGAGGTTCGCCGCGCCCTCTGCCAGAACGCCCGCGTTCTCGGCTATGGACTCGGAGAGGCCGGTGAGAATCTGCAGGCCGCTCTCCGTGATGGAGGGCAGGTTCTCAGACAGGTAGCCGCCGAGCGATGTCATGAGCGACGCCGCCGTCTCGGAGAGGAACGACAGCCCCATCTCGATTCCCTCGGCGAGCCTGGGAACGACCTCGCCGCCCACGTCGGCGAAGCCCCCGGCGATGCCGGGCAGCGATGAGGTGATGTTCTCCTGCAGCGTGGACAGGTCGCTCTCGAGCAGCGTCAGGCCGTAGGCCATGGCGAGGTGCAGAGACTCGAGCGGGTTGTCACCAGCCGACCAGATCTCGCCAAGGCCCTTGAAGCGCTCGCCGATCTCGTCCACGCCGTCCGAAACGGCGGAGAGGATGTCGCCCATAGGCCCGGGCACGGCCTCAGCCGCGCTGTCGAGCGCCTGCGTGAAGATGCTGACGAACGCCTGGCCGAGCACGGGACCGACCGACGTGACAAGGCTCGGTAGCTGCGACAGCGCCGTGCCGACGATGGTCGCAATGCGCGGGACGACGTTCGATGCCGCCGTCTCGACCGACTGTAACAGCTCCTCGGTGAGCTTGCCCATGTCGGCGTCGTCCTTGCCGAGCTCCGTCACCCAGTTCTCCCAGGCGGCCTTCGCCATGTTGCAGGAGCCCTCGATGGTCGTCGCGGCCTCGCGCGAGGTCGTGCCGGCGATCTGCATCTGCTCCTGCATCGTGTGGATGGCGAGCACGATGTTGTCGAATGAGAGACTCGACTCGTCCACGGCGGAGTTGACGGCGTGCGCGTCCTTGACGAGGCGCTGCATCTCCTCCTTGGTTCCGCCATACCCCAGCTTGAGGTTGTCGAGCATCGTGTAGTTCTGCTTGGCAAATCCCTGGTACGCGTTCTGGAGGTCCTCCATCGCCGTGCCGAAGGTGTTCGCGTTGTCGCTCATGTCGACCATTGCCGTGTTGGCATACTCGGCGGCCTTGACCGTGTCGCCGCCGAGCGATTTGACGAGCGAGGCCGAGAAGCCTGTGACCTGCTCCATGTACCGGTTGGCGCTCAGGCCGGCCGTTATGTAGGCGCGGTCGGCGTTTGCCAGCACCGTCGTCTGGGCCTGCTCGAGCTGCTCCCACTTACCGGAGCACTGCTCGACGGTCTGGCCGGTCATGGCGGCGTAGTCCCCGAGGGACTTGCCCATGTTGCCGAATATCTTCTGTATGCCGCCGACGTTCTGCTCGTATGCGGCGTATGCATTCATGCTCATGCCCGTGACGGCGGCGACGCCCGCCCCCACGGCGGCGACGCCCACGCCTACCGCCTTGGCGGCGGTCGCGCCGGCCTTGCCGAGCGTGCCCACGACCTTCGAGGCGACGCCCTCCACCTTGCCGCTGGCCTCGTCCTTGAGGCCGACCTTAATCATCAGGTCGAGAAGGTTCACCTAGACCACCTTCAATCCCATCCGCTCGATGATGTCTGCGGCGATCTCGTCGCCGCCGCGCGTGTCCTCCGCCTCGGACCCATCGCCAGCACCGCCGTTGACGATGCTCAGGAAGGGCTCCTTGAGCCACTTCCCCTGCGCCATGAGGCGCACCGACTCGCTCAGGTACACGCGGAACGCCTCCCGCTCGTCCCGCTCGCGCCACCGCGCGACCATGTACCTACAGAAAGGGCGAGCACGCCGTGGCCCGACGTACTCGCCCAGACAGAGCCATATGTGAGATGGGTCCTCGGCGGCTATCCAAAAAAAGGAGCCAGGACGTCCTTGATGCCGTCGATGCCGTCGATGGCATCCTTGATGTCGGCCACCCACTTCTTGACGGTGAACTCGGCCTTGTACTCCTCGAGCGTCTGGCCGTCGAGTGCGGCGAGCAGCTTGTAGCTGATCTCGCCACCCTGGCGCAGCACGTCGGGCAGAAGACCCACCACCATGTCCACGGCGAGGCCGTTGACCTCGGCGGTGGCGGCTGCCTTCGCGGCCTCGGGGTCGCCCTTGGCCTTGGCGGTCGCCTTGGCCTTGGCCTTGGCGGAGTCGGAGCGGAACTTGGCGTAGGCGGCCTTTGCCTTCGCGCCGAGTTCGCCGTTCATGACGTCCTCGGCAACGTCCGCCAGCAGGCACATGGCGTTCTGGAACTCGTCGGCGTTAAGGTTCTCCAGCTTCATGTTTAGGCTCCAATCTCCTGTTTGATATACAGCTCGTAGGGCACGATCTCGGGGTTCTTGATTGAGTAGTGGCCCGTGAACTCGAACGCGAACTGACCCTTGGCCTTGTTCTGCGTCGTGATCTGCAGGCCGCCCGTGTTGAGCGCGTTGATGAGGCGGATGGCGATATAGCCGTTGCCGTTCTCGCCCGAGTAGTCGCCGATGAGCCAGATGTCGGCGAAGTCCTCCTCCGAGAGCGCGGAGCGCGGGACGATCTTCCCCTCGGTCTCGTCGGCTGCAGCTGCGAGCTTCTTGCCGAGCGCGGTGTTCAGCGTCACGAAGGTGCCGCTCAGCTTGGCCTCGATGCTGTCGATGCGCTTCAGCTCCATCGTGTTGGCGGGGCAGTTGTCGATGTCCTCGCCGTAGTCGATGAAGCTGGGCGTGGCGGCGAAGCTGGTTCCGCCGCTCGTCGCGCCCATCAGCTCGGACTCCGCGACCTCGGCGGTCTTGGGGTTGAAATTCGTGGCGAGCAGGCCCGCGTTGATGACGATCTCCTTGAACGTGTTCTCGGGGATGCGCGTGAACTTAGACATATGACCTCCTAGTAGCTGGTCATGTACTCAATGGTCAGGTTGATGATTCGGCGCTTCACGGCGTTGTCCTCGTCGGCCATGGCGTTGCAGAACGGCTCGCCCTGCATCACCCACATGCCGCCGCCGTCGCACGGCAGCAGCACGCCGGAGAGCCCGAGTGCCCGGGCGACCTCCTCGGCCTTGGCGTTGGGCGCGGCCTCGGACGATGTATGGAACCAAAGGTTCACCTCGGAGTTGCACTGCGTGCCGAATGCCGCGGTCGGCAGGTCGTAGGTGATGTAGGGCATCTTCGCCTTGCGCGGCACCGCCGAGTCGCGGTATACGGGAAGGCCGAAGCCCTCGAGCCAAGCCTGCAGCGCCGCCGCCTTAGTCGCCATCCGGCACCTCCCACTCCTCCGCGCCGCACTGGCCGAAGCCAAACGACGCGCAGCACGGCGCGGCGCCGTCGTCCGCGTTCGACGTGCAGCGGAATACCTGCCCGTCGAACGCACGCTGGAAGAGGTCGCCGTACCGCAGCGGCTCGGCGGTCGTCACGGTGTAGACGTTCCTCACGCCGTCGTGCTCCGCGATGCGCGAGGCCGTGGAGCTGTCGCGCACGATCGCCGCCGTGAAGCCGTCGCCGACGGCGAGGACGGTCTTGAAGCCGCCCTCACCGTCGGGCTCGGTCTTTGCGACGAGCCTCGCGCACGCCACCGCCATGCGCTCGTACAGGCGGCTCACAGCTTTCTCCAAGGGTCGAGACGCGCCTTGAACTGCTGTCGCCACGTGATGGGCGAGCCGTCGCCGCCGACGCGCGTGTAGCTGTAGCCGCCGAAGCTCTCGGATGCGTACGGGCTGTCCAGCTCCTTGGCGTGCTCGGTCTGCCACGCCGCGATCTCGTTAGCGAGGTCGACCACGGCGCGCGGGATGGCGAGCGCCCAGACGGTGCCGACGAACTCCTCGTCCGTGAGTCCGTTGTAGGGCCACGCGTGCAGCCCGTCGTTGAAGGTCGAGCCCGTGATGCGGACGTACTGGCCCTCCTTGAGGCCGAGGGCCGCGGGCGGCACGAGGCGGCCGTCCTCGATACGGACGCGCCCCGTGCGCTTGTCGGCGACGAACCAGTTGCGCAGCGACAGAAGCACCTGCTCGAGCATCTCTGCGCCTATCGCTTATCGGTGATGACGGCGGCGAGCTCGGGGCTGAGGGTCTTGACGCCGCAGAGCATGTCGATGGAGACGGTGTCGGTCTTGGTCTTCTGGTCGTAGCCCTGCACGACGCGCAGGCCGAAGCCGTCGTAGGAGGTGGAGAACGCCTTGGGGGCGCCGAGCGGCATCTCGAGCTGGCGGGTCACGAGCGCGAAGGCGTTCTTGTGGAACGCGATGGACGGCGTGTAGTTGGCCGTCTCCGCCGTGGTCTTCTGCACATTCTGGTCGCAGTAGAAGTCGAGGCCGTACTTGCGGCCAAGCGATGCCTCCTTGAGGGCGGTGCCGTTGTCGCCGACGGCGGATGCATTGGTGAACGCCTCGGTGTTGAGCAGGTCGGCCTCGGCCTGGGAGCCGTAGACGAAACGGCGCTCCGTGGAGGGCGCCTTGGCGTCCACGAGGAACTTGCGGGCGGCGATGATGTCCGCCACGGCGATGGCGCCCTTGGTGTGGTCGACGCGGTTCGTGACGTCCTTCTCGAGCGCGAGCAGGTAGCCGTCGATCTTGTCGGCGAAGGCCTGCATCGCGGGGACGAGGAACTGTGCGGAGAAGTCGACGATGCCCATCGTCAGCTCCTTGGACGTGACGGCGAACGTCACGTCGAGCAGCTTGTCCATCTTGACGGGAACCTTGCCCTCCGTGGCGTCCTGCACCTCGACCTCGGTAGTAAACTCCTTGGCCTCGAAGGTGGCGGGCTTGCGGACGGTGATGGTGTCGCCCACGCCGGCGACGAACTCGGAGGAGTAGTCGCGGTGGACGAGGTTTGCCATGACGGCGTTGGTGCGCAGGACGTCCAGCGCCTCGTTGGCGATGATGTTGGGTGTGAGGATGGTGTTAGCCATTTAGCCCTAGCCTCTCTGCTCCGCCTTGTACTTCATGTACTCGGCGGTGCTCATTTCGTTGATGTCCTTGCCGCCCTCGCCCTTGGGGGCGTGGGCCACGTCGGCGCCCTTGACGGTTGTGGTTGCGATGAAGTCGGCCCAGTCGGCCTTGATGCCCTCGGTGAGCTTGTCCGCGCCCTCGATAGCGCCGTCCTTGACGGTCACGTTCTCGAGGTCGGAGACCTTGAGAACGGTCTCGATGCGCTTGGGGTCGACGCCCGCCGACTTGAGCAGCTCTCGGTACAGGCCGCGCTTCTCGGCTGCGGCCTTCTCGCCCTCGACCTTGGCCTTGTAGTCGTCGAGCTCCTTGCACTTGGCCTTGTACTTTTCCTCGTACTCGCCCGCGCCCTCGCCCTTGGCCTTGAGCGCGTCCAGCTCCTTCTTGTAGCCGTCCGCCTTGCCCGCGGCCTCCTTGAGCTCGTCGCGCTGCGCCTTGAGCGCGTCCACGCTCTCGGCGTGCTCCTCGATGATCTGGTCGATCTTCTCGTCCTCGATGCCCATTGCCTTGAGCATCTTTCGCGTGAGTGCCAACAGAATCTCCCTTGCTTCGGAATGGGCGGGTCCCAGCCTGTTGCCTCGGCAGGGCCCGCGCCGCAATACCTCGCGGCAAGGGTGAGTATCCAAGCGGAGTAACGCGGCCCTACGCGCCACCCCTCAGGTGCTTCTCGAGAATCGCCCGGTACGCGTCGCCGTGGCCCGTCGCCGCCTTGCGCAGGAAGTGCTTGCCCTTCATGCGGGAGGTCCCCTCCTCGACGTACGGCGCGTACTCGACGTTGGTGCCGATGAAGCAGTCGTAGCCTTTGAGGAGGTGCGTGACGGAGTTGCGCAACCTGCCCGTGTCGACCGGGCACGTCGCCTTGGCGTAGCCCTCCGCGACGAGGCCTATCTCCTCCAAGCCCGTCTTGTAGGCGCGCAGGAGGGCCTTCTCGACCTGCTCGATGTTGTTCTGCCGTATCTCGATGCACTCGGCGGTATCCAGCTTCGCGGCGTTTACGATCTCCTCGGTGATGAGGGTGCCGTGCCGCCCGTGGTCACCGACGCCGCCGACGAGCCCGTAAGCCATCAGTCGAGCACCTCGCAGCCGTAGCCAACGCGGCCGTTGACGTCCGCCTCGATGGCCTCGATGGCCTGCACCGGCACGCCCTCGCACCCGAGCGTGCAGCCGTCGTCGGGCTCGACCTCGTCGCCGCGCTGCGTGCAGATGTAGGTATCCGGGAACGTGAAGCCGAAACCCAGCTTTACGGCGCAGTTGCCGCAGTTCGCACAAGTGAATAGCTCTTTCATGCCTGACCCAATCTCTCTGCGGGCAGTGTCGCGGCACGGTCACGCGGCATGAAAAAAGCCCCGCCGTGGCGGGGCCTGCTGGCTAGTTATTTAGTTCGCTTTCGAATATCTCGACTATATCGGCTTCAAGAGCATCCTCGAACTTATCCGGGCCAAACAGCTCGTAGTACTCCCTGCGATTCTCGTCGTCGTATTTGGCCTCTTTAAGCCATAGCTCCTGAACGGCTTTAGGCTTGGAATCGAGAACGTGACCTATAGCGTCGACGTCGTCTCTTCCGTCGAGATAGCTAACGGCTTCGTTGAGTATGTCATTCATGATGCTCAATCTTGAAACCGAACCTCTCCTCAATCGCCCGAAACAGCCTGTCCTCGTTGCCGCCGTAAAGCCTTTGGATCCTAAGGTACTTCACCTCATCGACATTATAGGACGCATCCGGCTCGGAAACCTTCTCGAACGTGTAGATACTTCCATCGTGAGCTGCGATTATCCCCATCTCGCAGCCCTTGCCGCCGACCGCCAAAAGGTCAGCCGCGCTCGGGATGCCAGAGGCCGGGTGGTTGTGGAGCAGCACTACGCGCCGACCGTCCCCGATTGCCGCCTCGACCTTCTTGCCGAACTTCGCCGGAGGGACCACGGTGCTGCCGACGGTCGAGTTAACGCAGCTCGTGATTGTCTTGCCCGTTGACAAGTCGATGGCGTAAAGGTCCTCGCCGTTCGTGCCCCCTCGGTGGCTGAGGATGCGTCTTATACTCGCATGTACGCCGTCCGCGGCATCTTTGCCGACGGCTTTAGACACCTTTGCCCTGTAGTCCCTGCTCGCGATCTTCCCCATATCCACCGCGAACTCCATTGAGTGCTCTACCGGCTTAGCCCTCGATTTCCCGCCGCCCTCGTAAACCGTGCCGAGCGCCGAGTCCAGCACCTTTTGCTGGTCGCCCGCCGACATCTTCCTGAACCCGCTCGACGGTATGCCGTAGTCCTCGAGCTGGAGCGAAAGCCGCTTTCGCGCCTCGGTCTTGGATACGCCCGCAACGTCCAGCTTGCGCTTGGTTCCGGGCATGTCTATGAACTCTGAGATGCTGCGGTTCGCGGGCTTCGCGCCGTTGACGGCTGGCTTGCCCGCCTTCCATTCCTCGTATGTCATGCCCTCGGGCAGGCGGCTGAACCGCTCGCCGTCGAGCACGTCAAGCCCGTCGCAGCACGCCACCAGCGTGCAGCGGCAGTTCGCGGTCTCGGCATACGGAGCCTCGGGGTCGCCCGGGTAGCGGCACCCGTTGCTGAACTTCTCCCCGACCTCTACCTTCTCGCGGTCGAGCTCCCTGTGGCTCGAGCGCGTGCGCAGGTCGAGCGTCGCCACCCATTCCTGCTGCACCTTGATACCGAGCCCCTTGGCCCTCTTGTAGCTGTCGACGCGCCCGGCGTTCTCCGCCGCCGTCGTCGAGGTTCGGGCCAAGCGTACCGCCGCCGCGCGGTTCGCACCCGTCACGTCCTGCATGCGCTTGGCTATCTTCGGTATCGACTCGCCGAGCAGCACGCCCTGCGTGATCTGGTTGGCGATGAGCCGGCGGTTCCACGCCACGTCCTTGGCGACGTTGACGGACGGCTTGGGCAGGTAGCTGTCGTGGTCGGTGAGCAGCCTCTGCGCGGTCGACGCGTCCTGCAGTGCGTAGGCCGTGTCAACGCCCACGGCGCTCTCGACCTGCCACGTGCCGTAGTTGTAGTTCTCGGCGTAGACCTCTGGCAGCCTGCCCTCGATGGCGGCGGCCGCGACGACGTTCGCGTGCGTCATGGCCTCGGCGCACTGCTTGAGGACGATTCGGTAGCGCCTGCCAGCCGCTATCTTCCCGCGTCGCCAAGACCTGTATTGCGCCTTTGTGATCTCGCCGGCCTCGAGCCGCCCGCGCATCTTCTCGTCGTCGGCCTCGAACTGCGCCAGATAGCGCTTGAGGTTGGCGTAGGCCGTCTTGCTCGCCTCGCCGTACACTCCCGCCACCTCGCGCTCGAACGCCCGAATCTCGGCGTCTGAGAACTCGTGAGCGCTATCCTTCGCCATGCGCCGCCTCCAATCGTCGGCACGCATGGTCGCCCGCGCATAACGGAAAAGGGCCCCGACCGAAGCCGGGGCCCTTCCCTACTCGCCGTCCGCCTCTAGCATCTGGCGCACCTCGTCGCGCCAGCGCTCGGGAACGCTCTCGAGCGTGCGCTTGCCGCTTTTCACGGCGCGGTAGTAGATCTTCGCCAAGTTACTCACCTCCAACGATGTCGCCGAGCTCGAGAAGGGCCGCCTGCGAGTCGGCGACCTGCTGCTGGAGCGATGCGATCTGCTCCTCCATGCTCATGCCGTCCGCCTCGTGTGCCGCCCAGACGGTGTCAAAGTCGGCCTTTGCGCCCTCGACCGTCAGCTCGCCAGTCGGGTCGGTGAAGTGCAGCTCCTCATAGGTGAACACCTTCACCTTGACGGAACCGCCGTCGCCGCCCTGCTCCTCGCGCTCGCCCTCGGCGATGCCGCGGCGCAACCAGACGTCGGTCCCCGCGATCTCGACCGCCTCGGGCATCTCGCCCGTTCGCTCAGACTTCACAACCATAAATTACCTCCTAACCCACGGCCCTCGCCGCGTTGAATATGCACCGCTTACCGTTCATCTGGTGCTCCATGACGGCCGTTTTCAACCAGCCCCAGTAAGAGCACACGCGCCTTGCCAAGCGCTCGGTGCGCCTGCGCATGTAGCGCGCGAACGCGCGTCGCAGTCGTTTCCAGAGCCTCTTTCGCAAGTCGACCCGGCGCCCGCGAGCGCACCAGATGCGATAGCCCGCGAAGTCGATGGGCTCGGCGCCGTTGCGCCTCACCTTCCACGGTTTCAGCGACAATCCTAGCCGCCCCAAAACGCGCGCGGCGATGGCCGCAGCCTTCCTGAGCGAACGCTTTGAGTTGCCGAGAAAATAGCCGTCGTCGGCGTACCACACCTGGCATCCCGCGAGCCTCACGCGCTTGCCGCGCCGCTCCTTCGCCGCCTCCTCGACCGCGTGGTACGCGAACGAGATCACGAACGCCGCCAACCGAAGCGACAGGTAGCTGCCGAGGATAAGGACGCCGTTCATCGTCGACAGCAGCGAATGGAGCAGGTAGAGGACCTGGCTGTTCTTGACGTAGCGCGCCACCAGACCCTCCACCACCGCCGTCCGCATCGAGCCGTAGCAGTTGCGGATGTCGACGTGTACGTGGTAGGCGAAGCGGTGAACCTCGCGCCTGAGCTTGCGCATCCCCAGCGCCGCGCCCTTGCCCTTGACGCCGCTCGACACCTGCCAGAAGCCGACCTTGGCGGCAAGGAGCGGCTCGAGCGCCCCAACGCAAAGGTAGTTGCACACCTGCCGCTTGATGCTCTCGACGCTTATCTCGCGCAGCTTGCCGCTGTTCGGGTCGTGTTTCAGATAGGTTCGGATGGGCTCGAACGTCAGCGTCTCGGTCGAGAGCTCTAGCCAGATGCGGTCGACGAACGCCGTCTCGGTGCCGTATTCGTCGGCGACGCGCCAGCCGTTCTCCTTGCCGGAGTCGCTTTTCTTCCATCGGTGCAGGGCCTCGACGACGCTTCTGCGCGTGAGCTCGAGGCCCTTGCAGTAGGTTTTCATAGATCAAAGCTCTTTCTGTCTGTCATACGAGCGTTCGCCTTGCGGCTACCAGCCCGTGAGCCTTGCGGACAAATTTCACTCAAAGGAGTCAGGCTGAGCCGCGTCCCGCCAGAAAGCGGCGGGCGCGGTAGACACGGTGCGAGTAGAGATTTATAGACAGGTTGCCGGGAGACGAAGTTCCAGTTCGCCCTGCCAGACCTGTTCCTCGAGTTCGCGTAACGAAGACCAGCCGCCGAGCCGTTCCTCAGGTTGCCGAGGAACTGAACCAGAAACCAGCGCCGCCCTCACCGTGAATCCCTGTTTGGAGTTAGGAGGGGGCCAGCCCCCTCTCAGGGCTACGCCCTGATTCACCCCCGGCTACGGCCCGTAGCAGAAAGCCGGGAGACGAAGCTCCAGCCCGCCCCGCCAGACCAGTTCCACGAGTTCGCGCAACGAAGACCAGCCGCCGAGCCGCTCCCCAGGCTGCCGAGGAACTGAACCAGACGGATTGTGCCTTTGACTTTGCCGCCGGAGGTGTCGAAGTAGAAGTAGTCACCGACACCGGTCGTCGCCGAGCCGCCGAGCCCCTTTCCCAAGATGAGGCCGTTGACGAACTGGATGTCGAGCATGTAGCCATCTGCCGCCGGCATGCACGCCGCCGTCGGGGTCACCCCGTCCGCCACGGCGTTCTTCTTCTCATTGCGTGTGTCGGGGTTGACCGCGATGCCGAAGCCCATGCCGTCGGAGACGAAGAGCGTATCGCCCATGAACTCCCACAGGCCCAGCCCCGTCTCGACGCCGCCGGCCTTGAACGGATGCTTGCCGTCCTTCGCCACCTGGCCGTCGCCAACGAGGGCATCGGTGTTGCCCGTGCACCACGGCGCACTCTGGAGCCATGTGTTCACGGTCGTGTCGAACGCCTTGGCGACGTCCATGAGAAGCGCCACGTTGCCGTCTGCGAGCGTCTCCTTGCCGCCGACGACCGCGCCGTCGAACACGTCGTACGCCGCCGCGGCGCCTCGGTCTGGGCACGTGGTGCCCGTGTCGGTGCCGTACATCATCGACGCACCCACGGGAATCTTCGCCGCCTGCTCGGCGGTGACGACCACGCGCGTGACGCCTGTCTCGGCGAGCGCGGGGTGGATCTGGATGTTGAAGTCCGTGCAACCCGGGAAGTCCACCTGGGAGGACTTGCAGAGCGTCTTGGTCAACTGGTGGAAGTTGATATACCACTGGTCATAGACGCTCATGCCCGAGTAGCCCGTGGTCGCGGTCTTGCAAAGGTCCACGAGCGAGTCGTGCGACGTCGTGCGGTTGGCGACCTTCGCGCCCGAGACGGAGCGCGGGCGCCCGTCGGCGTCGATGCTCATGGGGTATGTCGGCGTCAGCATGTACGGTCGCAGCGTGCCGTCCGGCAGCAACGCCTTGGGGTTCGGCTGCGAGCCGCTGAATCGGCTGTCGGACCACGAGACGAGCAGGTTGCCGTTCGTCAGCACCTCGACCGCCTGCCACACGACCGGCGCGATCTCGTAGACGTTGTTGCCGTGTCCGTTGTCCACGCGCGAGAAGCCGTAGTCGACGCCGTCGATAGCCTCGACCCACGGCACGCCGTCGGCGTCGGCACCGGCGTTGGCGGACACGTGGAACCACGGGCCGCCCTCGGCGTCGAACGGGTCGACAGCCGCGCTCGTCGCCGTCGCGGACACGAACTCGGTGGAGGCCACGCGCTTCGCGGCAGCGCTCATGGGCTGGATGTCGGTGGGACTGCCCGCCGGGATGAGGAACGTGTACACCAGCCCCGTCTTGTGCTTGTCGACCATCGCGGCGACGCTCTCGTTGGAGTAGCGGCCCGTCGAGGCGTCGCGCTCGAGCGACTTCTGGTCGCCCAGATTCTTCACCGCGCCGACAAGCGCCCACACCGCCTTGTCCGATGCCAGCGGGTCCGCGTACTCGAACCCCTCGGTTGCCTGCTCGGTTGCCTGCGTATCGGCCATTTAGGCACCTACCTTTCGCATTTGGCAAATCTTGCCGTTTACCTTCTTGAGTCCCAGCGCCGTCACGGCAGCCGCCGAGTCGATAATCGACTGGTAGTTCAGGGCTGCCGTCTTGGCGTCCTTGAGCGCCGCCTGCGCGTCGGCGAGGGCCTTGGTCGAATCCTGCTCGCGCTTCTGCTCGGCGGTCTTGCGCCCCGCCTCAGCCTCCTTGCGCTTCGTCTCGTTCTGCCCGCGCTCGGTCTCTTTCTCCTTGCGCCCCGCCTCGGCGTCGTCGCGGCCCTTCTCCGCCGTTTCGACAGAAGCCTTGAGCTGCTTGAACTCGTTGTTGACCTTGTTCACGCCAGCCGCCGCGTCCGTCGCGGGCTTCTTGAGCTCCGCGATCTGCTCGGCGGTGAGGTCGCTATATCTCAACGCGTCGCCCTTCGGCACGCCGACGACCAGCACGTTGTTCTCCATCGTCGCCGTTGCCTCCGAGCCCGAGGCGAGCGTCGTGGCTCGTGCCCCCTTGACCTCGGCGGCGACGGCCCTGTCGCGTGCGGCCTCCGCCGCCTTCTGCGCGGCCTTGGCCTCGTCTCGCGCCGTCTCTGCGTCCTTGATGGTGCGCTGGTCGCTCGGCTCGTAGATGTACTCGGCGGGCTTGGCTCGCCTCTTTACGTCCCAGAGCGCCTCGATGCGCGTGCGCCCGCCGTATGCCTCGTCCGTGATGTAGGCCCATGCGTACACGCGCCCAGCCGCCTGGAGCAGCTCGTCGGGAATCTTCGCCTTGCTGTCGGCCACCGCGACCGTGTAGCACGTCCCCGTGGTCGACTTGGCGAAATGCACCTGCTCGCAGCCGACAACCTCGACCTCGCGCCCGGTGTCCCACTGCCATAGCTCGCCGTCAAGCACCTGCAATGCCGCCATCACTCATCACCTTCCTCATCCTCGTTGTCCTCGTCGCCCTCCTGGGCACCCTTCGCGTTCGCCGCCAGGGCGGGCGGCAGCGCTGCCATGCGCTCCTCCTGCTCCCGCTGCTTTCGCTCCAGAATCTTCGCCCTCTCGTCGGGCGTGATGTTCGGCAGCTTTCGCAGGATCGTCTCCTCGTCCAGCCACTCGGCCTCTAGGCACACGGTCTCGACCTGCTCCTTGGTGTTGCTGATGCGGGCGCGCGTGAACACGGGCGTGTCCTCGATGCCCTGCAATGCGAGGATGTCCATGATACCCTCGCGGATGTGGCGCTCGAACTCGGCGGCCTCCTCGTCCATCGGCTGGTATGCCGCGTCGATATGGTCGTTGGTCGCCCCCGCCGCGATGGTATGGACGTCCAGCGCGCCGAAGTCCTCGTAGATGTCGGCCTTGATCTGCGCCAGCGTCTCCTTGCGGCCCTCGACGGGCACCTCCTGCGTGTACGGCGTCACGGACTGCCCCTGCTCGGCGTCGACCTCGGCCACGTGCGTCAGCTTGAGCTTCGCCCGCCACAGGTCGAGGTCCCCGTCGTCCATACCGCCGGCTCCGTTGATGAGCCAGTAGATCTGCGCGCAGTCGCGCGTGTCGTTCACCAGGCCGCTCTTGATGAGGTCGTAGGCGTCGATGCTCTCGCGCATGCCGACGAGCGTGCTCTGGTGCGCGTCGCCGCCCCAGACCGCCACGATGGGCAGACGGGAGTAGTTCTCCGCATCGACAGCCAGCTTCATCCCGTCCGCCGGTATCTCCTGATACGTGACCTTGTAGGCGCGCTTGGCCTCGGCCACCTCGAAGTCGAAGCCGCTGCCGCCCGACACCATCTCCGTGTAGCCGTCCTGCTCGTAGAGGGTCGCGTGCCACGGGTGGTCGGAGTCGAGCCGCCAGAACCTCACACCGGCGTATAACGCCCCCGAGTACTCGTCCCACACCGGGCAGAACTCGTCGGCGGTGAACACGTCGATGTGGTCGAGGTTCCAAAACGGGAACGACACACCGTGGATGAGCGCCTTGAGCCCCATCTCCATGACGTCGTCGTCGAAGCGGTCGCCAAGCCCCTCCTTGGTCGTGTCCTTGCCGCCCGCCGAGACGTCCACGAAGCTCACGCCCTTACCGAGCGAGTACGTGCAGCGCTGGACGTTCAGGCGCTTGAACAGGTTACTCGCCAGCCTCAGCTTCGAGGCCGTGAAGTCCTCGGCCTCGGCACCGGAGCACGAGTAGATCTTCTGCACGAAACGGTTGATCGTGACGTTGTGCTGGCGGTAGTACTCGTTCGCGGTGACGGCGTTGCGGTACATCTCGCTCGACATGTGCCGCTCGATGGCGTCTGCCGCGAACGCCGTCGCCGACGCCGCCGCCTTGAGGTCGCCATCGGTCACCAAAGGCCCCTTAGACAAGCCGCTACCTCCCTCCAAAGAATGGGTTTACCTGCTCTTTCGCAGGCTTGTACATGCGCAGTGTTGCCACGCCGTAACGGAGCGCGTCGCAGCTGTGGTCCTCGACCTTGACAGGCCTGTCGCCGTCCGCCTTGGCGTCCCAGCAGTAGCCGCCGAGCTCGCCTATCAGCCCCGCGCAGGCATCGGAGATGCGCACCGTGCCGTTGCCCAGGCACACCCCCGTCTCTCGTATGCCGTCCGCGACGTCGTTGCGCCCCTTCTTGGTCTTGAACCCGGCCTGCCGCATCGCGGCGATGAAGCTCGTGGCGCTCGGGTCGATGATGAACGTGGGCGGCTTGCCCAGCCCGCGCACGAAGTCGGCCATGTCGGCCACGTAGTCGGCGTCCGTCTTCTGATGCCCCGTGTCGCGGCCCGAGTAGCGGTACTCGTCCACCGCGTGCCACACCTTGCCGTCATACGCCCACAGCAGCGCCGCGAAGGCGTTCTGCGTGCCGTAGTCGCAAGACACCGCGTACTTGGCGGCGCTACCCGTATATCGACTCTCTAGGGCACCCTCCCACTCGGGATAGACCAGACCCTCGGCCAACGTCCACTTGCCCAAGATGTAGCGGTCGTAGTACACGCCGCTGCCGTAGTCCTTGATGAGGGCTTCGACCACATCCGGTGCCAGCGCGCCGTCCCAGATCGTGTAGTCCTGCCTGTAGATGTCGCTGTCGCCGTCGAGGAACCGCTTGAACCAGTGGTTCGGGCTGTCGGGGTTGCAGGTGCCGTCGAAGCAGCTATGCTCGCAGCGCAGGCGGCTCTTGAGCATCTGGAACACGTCTTCGCTCCACGTGGCGACCTCGTCGCCGTAGACCCACTCGAACGTGGCGCCCTGAATCTTGGATACGCTTGTCTTCTTATCCGCCCCGAGGCAGTAGACCTTGCGCCCGAATATCTGGGCCGTGTTGTCCCGCCCGATCTGGCTGACGACGTCTTCGCTGTAAAGGGAGCGCATCGGCTCGAGGATGTTGCGCTCGAGCGTCGAGCGGGTGTTCCCGATCATCACCGCCAGCCCCTCGCCCCTCATGGCGAGAAGCCTCTGCGGTATGGTCACGGCTATGTCGACGTAGCTCTTTCCCGAGCCCGTCGCCCCGCATTTTACGTTGTATCGGTGCGTGCAGTTGGCGAGATACTCGCCTTGCATCCTCGTGAGCGGCATCGGCTACTCGTCCCCGCCGATTGAGGACGGCACGGACAGAACCAGCTCCTTGGCGGCCTTGAGCACCGCCGTGTCGGTGGTGTCCATGATGCGCTGCGCCTTGGCGTACTCCTGCGGGTACTTGCGCTCGAGAAGCCACGCCGCCGCCTGCCAGCTGTCGCCGCTCGCATCCATGATGCGGCCCACGAGCGTCGCCTTGCGCTCGACCTCGCCCTTTTTCATGGCTTGACACAGTTGACGTTGATTGTCGGTTCTGGGGTGGTTAATCCAGCGGCTGTATGTCTCGGGGGCCACCCCGAGATATGCGGCGATGTCCTTGTCGGTCATGCCGACGCGGCACAGGCGGAGGGCATCCTCTATGCCCTCCTTGGTCAGTTTTTCACGCCCTTTTCCCGCCACAAAATCACATTTCCGCTGGTAGATAGCCATATGGAAACGCGAACGTTCCCACCTTTTTACGCTCGTGGACAAGCACGTGCGTTTGCCCACGAGCGTAAAAAGGGGGTAACGTTCAAAGAAAAGGCCCCGGTTTTCCGGGGCCTTTCGGCTATTCGACCTTTTTCCTGTGCGCGGCCTGTCGTATGCGGTTGCTCTCCGCCTCTTCATCGAGCTGCCTCTTCCGCTCCGCCAGATAGCACCCCTTGCACAGCCTCCACTTCTTCGCCTGCGCCGACGTGTCGAACACGGGCCGCGCGTCGCACACGATGCACAGCCCATCCGTTCCGGTCGAAAAGCGCCCGTACCGCTGCCGCGCGTGCCTCACGGCGCTCGGCGTCACCCTCAGCTCCGCCGCGATCTCCGCCGCCGTCCGCTCCGGGTGCGCCTGCATCCGCCTTATCATCTCGTCCGTCCACAGGACGTAAGAGGAGCGCCCCTTCCGGAGCGCCCACTCGTCCCTCAACGGATGTGTTGACTTTGTAGATGGGCCTTTCGGCCCATCTCCTACAGGTGGCCTACACGCCATTCGCATACCCCCTCGCGCTCGGTTTGCTTCGGCTACCATACCAAGCGCCGGGGACTACCTCACGCACGGCGCTCGATTATCGCCCCGCACTTCGGGCAATGGACGGCTTCATACGCAAGCATGTCCCCATCAGCCGAGACACTAAGCTCAATCTCGGTATCCAGCTCAACCTTGACCATCGGTTCACCATCGCATCCGCGCATCAGTGTCATAGTCCCAATCGGAACGTTTTGGCAGCCATTATGCGGAGCGTCGTATGTTGACATGACGCGAGGGCCGTCGCAGAAAAAGCAGCTCATTCGCCCTCGCCCCTCAGCTTGCGGATACGGTCTGCAATGTCGCGCATGGCAATTCGACCGCAGCCGTCCTCGCCACCGGGGCACGATGCGCAGCCATCTTCGTCTTTGTCTCTGTGGAAGTAGGCGCAAGCCTCGTAATACCGCGCGTCACCTGCCTCGCTCAAGTCCTCAAGCAGCCTCTCCCAAGTGTCGGGCAACGCGATATGCATGTCCTTCGGCTTGAAGCTGTTGTAGTACAAGTTGCCTTCGTACTCGGCTTTAATCGTCCATTCGATTTTCTGGCTCTCTACCAACGTTCTGAAGTGAAACTCCTTCACGCTCACCTTTGTTCCGCATAGGTCGTACAGAACCTCAGTGTCCAGCGGAATCTCGCGTCCCTCGGCATCTTTCGGCAATTCGATATTCATAGCCCAAACTCCTCGTAGTCGCGGCACTCGCCGCACTCGTCCTCGCAGTACAGCAGGTTCTCCATGAGCCACGCCACGGCCCACTTCGCCAGGCGCCAGAACCCTTCCTTGCGGTCAGGCGCCTCCGCGTCGTAGGCGCGCTCGAACTCGAGGTGGCAGTAGCCGTAGTCGACGTGGATGTCGCTGCCGCAGAAGTGCCTGCAGTTCCCGCACATCCGAGGCTCGCAGTCCCCGCCGAAATGGCGCTCGATAGTGGCGTCGGTCACCCCCATCGGGTAGCCGCCGACCCTCGAGTCACTCATCGCAGTCCGCCCCCCCTACGCTCTCGTCGAGCAGGTCGATGGCATCCCCGACGGTCGCCTCGATGCTCGTCAGCTGGCGGCGCAGATTCTGCACGAGGTTCGCGTCGGCGACCTCCGCCCTTCCCGCCTCATAGGCGCGCTCGATCATGTCGACTACGGCCACCTGCATCGCCGTGTCGTTGTAGCCGCGCCTGACGCGGTATTTCCCCAGATAGGCGTGCGCCCTGTCCTGCGGCCTGCACTCGCGGTCGAAATGGAACACCTCGACCGCGTCGGCCTTGATCTGCTCCAAAGTCTCCATCAGATTCGTCTCCCCTCAGCCAGCGCGGCGCGCATGGCGTTGACCTCGCAGCCCGACTCGCTCCTCGTCCCGAGGTACACGTCCACGGGCCGCTTGCTCTCGTTCCTGTGAGCCACGTTCTCGCACCAGCCGCAGCAGTACCGCTGGCGGGCGCCCCTCGCGCGGAACCGCCTGCCGCACTGGCGGCACACGAGCACGTTGCCCCCTCGCATGTCCCGCGACTCAGCCCTCATGGCGCGCCTCCCAGTAGTTGCACCTCGCGAGCCCCTGCGTGGTGTGCACGAAGTCGGGGCAGCGCATGCACGTGTACCGCTTGCGGCCCTCGCCGGACGCCGTCATGACCGCCTCGCTCACGGCGCAGAACCCGCACGTCTCGCAGCGGGCGCTGCGCGGCCCGTCGTCGTAGATGCTCGCGGACCCCTTCGGTCTGCCCATGTTCTCGCTCCTCTCGTCGCCCAAGCTCATGACGCCCTCCTCTCGCATGCGGCCCTCGCATCCAGCAGACGCCGCGCGTCCTGGTACGCCTTGAGCGCCACCGGGTCGGCGGTCGTCCCCCTCGGGGCCTTCACCTTCGCCGGGTCGATGCCCGGATGTTCCTCGCGCCACCTGCGCTCGAGCTCCGCCCTCGTCTGCTCGGGCGTCCTCGTCGGCTTGAACGTGGCGGCTTGAATCTCGGCGTCGGTCGGCTTGCCGCGGGCATGGGCCTCGGCGTCGAGGCGCTTCTGGTTGCCGTTCCACAGCATCGCCGCAGCCTTGAGCGAGGTCACGGGCATCCCGTTCGAGCGGATCCAGCCCTGCGACTCGTAGTGCGCCCAGAACTTGTCGGGGTCGCCGCTGATGCAGTTGGCGGCGAAGTACGCGCGGCACTCGTCCAGTGTCGGCGGGGCGAAACCGTCGGCGTCGCCGCCGCGCGTGCCATCAACACAAGCTAGGCTAGGTAAAGCTAGGCTAGGACAGGCTAGGTTAGGGTTTTCGCTTTCGGAAACCTCGGTTTCGGGTTCTGAAAACCTAGGTTTCCCGTTTTCAAAACCTAGGTTTTCGCTTTCGGAAACCTCGGTTTCGGGTTTTTGCTCAGGCTCAGGTTCGGGCTCCGGCTCGGTCTTGGCCTTGCGCGGCCTGCCGCCCTTCTTGGCCTGCTCGCGCTTGTTCTTGGAGTTGTCGATGGCGTTCTTGAGTCCCTTGAAGGCCCTTTTGACGCTCTTGGGCAGCTCGATCTCGACCCCGTGGAGGCCGTACATGAGCACCGCGTCCGCGAGCATCATGCGCTCCCTCATGTCCTCGGGGTCGTTCGGATCGTAATCGTCGTAGAGCTCGGCTATCGAGCTGGCGAAAACCGTGAAGTCGTTGGCCATCAGAACCACCCCCAGAGAAGCGAAGAGAAGAACAGGAAACCCGCGGAGAAGGAGGCGGCGAACAGGGCCGCCCCCCAGTGGTCGCGGATGATGTCGGGTACGTGCCTCATCAGAACGGCACGTCCTCGTCGTAGAGCTCGGACTGCGGGACCGCGGCGTAGGCCTGCTGGGCGCTCCACTGCGGCGCGGCCTGCGCCTGTGGCTGCACGGGCACCGTGTCCGCGAGGCTCTGCTGCGGCTGGGCCTGCGTCTGCCCCTCACGGCGCACCATAACCTCGATCTCGTCGACGATAACCTCGAGCTTCGAGCGCTTCTGGCCGTCGCGCTCCCAAGAGCTGTAGCGCAGCTTGCCCTCGATCGCGACCTTCATCCCCTTGGCGAGGAAACGGCCAACGGCCTCGGCGCGGTTGCCGAACATGGTGCAGTCGACGAAGTTGGGATAGTCCTCCCACTCGCCCGTCTGCGCGTTGCGGCGGCGGTCGTTTACCGCCACGCCAAAGGACAGGACCTGCGTCCCGCCGGCGGTGGCGCGCAGCTCGGGGTCGCGGGTCAGATTGCCGCTGATGTTCACTCGGTTGATGCTCACTGCCCGTCCTCCTTCGCGGTCATGTTGTTCTTGATAAACGCGACAAGGCGCGGCCCCTGCATGTAGCCCAGGCCGCTCACGCGGCGACCATCGGGGATGTCAAGCGCCTTGACGATCACCTTCGCCTTGACCGTGCCGATGCCCGGGAACGAGCGGGCGAACTCCTCGACCTTGAGCCTCTGCGCGATGGGCGCCTCGATGGCCGCCTCGGGCGGGATGTTGCCCGCCTTGCAGGCGGCCTTGAACGCGGCGCGCTCGCGGCGCGTGTGGACGGCCTTCGCCATCGCCTCCTTGCGCTGCTCCGGCGTTCGGGTCGGCGGCAGGTTCTTCTCCTCCATGTCCTACATCCTCTCGACGTATCCGTGAATGCCGTTGTCGACCATGACGGCCCTCACGCGGCGCAGCTCGTCCGCCGTGGCGCACTCGATGACAACGCGGTAGCCCCCCTGCGGTGCTGGGGCCGCATCCTCGGCCACATCCGGCTCGGGGCGCGACGGCACCACCCGCACGCATCTCGGCACGCCCAAGGGCGGCTCAGGCTCCTCGGCGGGCAGCGGCTCGGGGTCGAGCGGCAGCGGCGCGGGCTCCGGCTCGGGCTCCGGTGCGGGCGCCATCGCCTGCTCGTAGGTCGACACAAGCGCGGCGGCCTTGGCGACCTCATCGCGGTGCGCGGCGACCGCAGCCGCAACCTCGCCCGAGTCCGTCGGCAGGGTCATCGTCCACCACGCCACGGCCCACGCCTTCTCGGACTCGTCCGCGTAGTCCAGGCCGTTGACGAACTTGAACTGGTGCAGCAGCTCGCCCACGCGGCGCTCGATGATGTTCTTGGCCTTGACCTCTCCGAAGCTCGCGTTGAGCCACTTGTCGTCGGCGATGCGCTCGTATGGCACCAGCGGCCCCATCTCGCCCGCGAGGTCGTAGTAGTGGCCCTTGAGCGCGGCGAGGCGGCGGGACCTGCACTCGCCGTCGTATCGGTCGATTTCGGCCTTGTACTCATCGGAGAGCCTGTCGATGGGCGCCGTGATCTCGCCGATGGTCTTGTCGAACGTCTTGAGCAGGTCGCTGTACTTCTTCTTCGCGGCCTTTCGCTGCGCCTCGATGGGCTTCTTCACGTCGTTGACAGCCGCGCGGTACTTCTTCGCCGCCTTGAAGTCCTCGTCCTTCTTGATGCGCTTGACGTCCATGTAGTCCGCCAGCTTCTCGTCCACGTTCTTCTTAAGCTTTGCCAGCTTGTCCTCGAGCGTGTCGTCGATGGCGAGAGACGCCACCAGCGTGTCGAAGTCTTCCTCGAGCGGCACGGCCTCGACCGCCAAAACCTCGTCTGCCATTAGAAGCCTCCCAGAAAGTCGTCGTCGGTCGCGTACTCAGCGGGCGCGGGCTCATAGACGGGCGCGGGCTCCGGCTCGGGTGCGGCGGGCTCGGGTTGCGCCTTGCGGGCCGCGATCTCCTCCTCCATCCACAAGGCCGCGCGGCGCGCCTGCATGAGCGTCATGTCGTGCATGGAGCCCGACGTGCAGCCCACGGCGGCGCAGATGGCAGCCATGGCCCCGGCGCTGTCGAGCGCGGTCGCCGCCATGAACGGCCTGAACAGGTCGCGCACGGGCTGCAGGTCGGCCACGGGCTCGACGCTCTCGGCCTCGACGGCCTGAGTGCCGGCGTGCATGTCGCGCTCGACCTTCTGGTCCATCTCCTCGCCCGTGTACATCCCGCCGAACTCGTCGGGGTAGGCAAGGCGCCATGCCGCAGCCTTGGCGCACTTGTCGATCATGACGCCGGGCATCTTCGCCCAGTTGCTCTTGCCGGTGCTGTAGTCGGTGAGCGCCAGCTCGACGTAGGCCGGCTTCTTACCGTCGGTGAACGCGACCTCGGCCCAGCCGCCGATGAGCTGCTCCCCGATCATCTTGTAGACGGCGGAGCCCTTCTTCTTGACGACCTCGCCGTCGCGGAGCACCACGACGCCGCTGTCGATGCCGCCGTAATTTGGCTGGCGGTTCGCGCGGCGGTTGAACACCTGATAGGCCGTGATGATGCTCGCGGGGGCGTTGCCGTACTTGACCAGATAGACCTCCTTGGTGAAGGGGTTCAGGTGCTGGCGGTTGCACAGCTCCACGCACAGCGCCAGCTCGCTTTCGGTCGCGTTCGGGCACAGACGCTCGCGGATGTCCTGCGAGGTGAACTTGACGGGCATGCCCGCGTCGTCCTTGAACTCGATGACTTCGTTACTCATCGACACTCACCTCGCATCCGTAGAGCTTGGAGATAGTGGCGACGGCGCCGCTCTCGGCGTAGACGTCCTCGCACCTCTTGCCGTACGCGATGATGACGGCCAGGAAGTTTCGGTCGAACTCGATGGGCTCCTCGTCCATCAGCACGGGCGCGACCGCCATGCCGTAGGCGACGCCGCGGAGCACCGCGGGGTCGATATCCTTCTTGAGCGCCTCGGCGTTGAACTCCGCGTTGATGAGGACGTTGCCCACGGCCTGCCTCATGAGTTCCTTGAGTGCCTTGCGTTTCATTTCTATGTCTCCGTTTCTACTTTTTCTCTGCGGCTGGGTCTGCCCAGCCGCGATATACCTGTATGTCCATGTGCGGCTCAACGCCGCGCCGACGAGGCCACTTGACGACGTGGAGCTCGACCACCTGGTTGTCGTCACCCCAGACAGCCCCGTTCATCCCGTCCAGCACCAGCTTGGCTATGTTGTCCGCGTCCGGCTTGAACGTGTAAGGCTCCGACGTGATGCTCTTCGGCCTCGACTCCGGCAGCGGGCCGTACGCGTCGATGCGTACCGCGACGGGGACCCTGAACGGGAACAGCATCCCCTTGAGACCCGGGTACGCCTCCCGCATGGCCTTGAGCGCCGCGTCGCGGATGGCGGCCTCGTTGCGGATGGTCTCGGTGGGCGTGTACATCCGCGCGTGGCGTCGGTCGAGCCTGTGGCGAAGCTTGCCGGCCACGAACGGGACGGTGAACGCGAAGTTCCTTCCGATCACAGCATCGACCCCATTCCGAGCACGACGCGGATGCCATCCGCCGCGAGCAGCATCGCCCGCAGGACGTACGGCATGAGCGCGTACACCGCGAACAGGAGCGCGATGTACGCAGCGCACCTAAGCAGCCTCGATGCCATGCGTTCCCTCCTCGATCCACTGTTCCACCCATTCAGGGCGCACCATGCGCCCCACCTTGCGCCCCTCGGGCAGCTGCGAGCGCAGGCGGCCCGCCTTGCACTCGATGCGCAGCGTGTCGTATGGCACCCCCGTCACCCTCGACGCCTCGCGCAGCGTGTACATGAGCTTGTGTCTGATGCCAAGCTCGTCGGCCATCTGCTGGAACGTTTTGGCTCTGCTAGAATCCATGAGTGACCTCCTTTCAGGTCAGGGAGCCGTCCCTGCTTTCCACACTGGGCGGCTCCTTTTTTGTCTTTCCGGGGCCTCGCCCCCGGCACGGCACCGGTAGGGAACGTCCCCGCGGCTATGGTTATCGGAGAGCCGCGGGGCAACGGTGCCGCCCCGGGGATGGGGCCCGCGGGTATTGCCTGAGCGGCAATACCCGCGTTAACGCGTTACACACGCGTTAGGCTTCGGGCCATGATTCGTAGACAGCAGACATATCGCCCGAAGCACGTCCGACCAGCGGGCCCCCTACTCGTGCGGCTCGTCGACTGGGTCGAGCGGCACCCTCGCATCAGCGCCGCGATCGTCCTCGCCGGGTTCATCAACGACGCCTGCGACCTGCTTGGGCGCGTCGTTGATCTCGCGATGTTTCTCATGAAGCTCGCGGGTGTGCTCTAGCACGAACGCGACCGCGAGAACGTCGAGGAAGACCCGGACGGCCGCATGGATAAGGTTCAACATCGCCGCCGCCCCTACTTCGTGCCCACGATCGGCTGGGAGCCCTCGGGCACGACGACGAGGTTGCCGTCCTTTCCGATGCTCTTGAGCGCGTCGATGTAATGCTGCTGGAGGACCTGGTCGTTGAGCGAGTTCGCGAGGACCGCGTTCGCGTCCGCCTCGCCCTGCGCCTCGATCTTCTTTGTTTCGGCCTCGACCTTGGCCGTCTCCTGCTCGTTCTGGGCCTTCTGCTTCGCGACCTCGGCGGCCTGAGCCTCGCTGTAGCTCTTGGTGATGTTCTTCGGGTAGCGGACGTCCTGCACGCTCACCTGCTCCACCGTGAGGCCTATGCCCTTCCACTTCTCGGTGAGGGCCTTCTGGACGGCCTTGGTGAACTGGGAGCGGTCGGTGAGCATCGTCACCGTGTCGAAGCCGCCCGAGACCTCGCGGGTGACGGCGCGGACGTCGTTGGAGATGTACTTCTCCACGAAGCTCTCCTGCGTGCCGTACTCGCTGTAGAGGCTGAGCGCGGCGTCGGGGTTCAGGGAGTAGTTGACCTGGATGTCGATGTTGGCGCTGGCGCCCGACCTGTCGTTGATGGAGACCTGCTTACCCTCGTAGGAGCCGCCGTCCACCTTGTAGTCGGTGTCACCGTAGAAGTTGATGAGGTTGTTGCGGGTGTCGTAGGTCACGACGTCCTGCCAGGGGGCCTTGGCGTGGAAACCGGCCTCGGAGGTCGAGCCGGCGAGCGAGCCGCCGAGGTTGCGGATGACGCAGACCTCGCCGGTGTCCTGCGTGTAGAGGCAGGCGGCGGCGGCGATGGCGGCACCTGCCAGGATGAGGGGCAGGGCGCACGCGGGCGAGACGATGCGGGCCTCGTACTTGTTGCCCCAATAGTCCGCGGGCCTGGCGGCCTTCTCGCGCTCGGCCTCGTTATACCGCTTGATGGCGACGGCGGCGGCCACGCCGCCGAGTCCCAGACCAGCTCCGATAATCAGTTGAATCATGTCGCCCTCCCCTACAGCTCGAAGTCGGAAAAGTCGCGGGCCTCGACGGGCTCGGCCTCGACCGTGATGGCCTCGGGGACGTTCCAGCCGCCCAGCTCGATGTCGATGTAGTTCTCGTTCATGGTTCTCTCCGTTTCGTTTGCACCCTAATTTATTTAGGGTCGATTCCCAAAAAAATATTGCCGTCAATGCCGAAGTGCTTACCTAGTTTGTCTGCCATCGTGGCCGTAAGCTTGTCCGCTTGTGCATCCTCGATGGCTGTAAGCGTCGGCTCGGTAACTCCCAAAGCTGCGGCGATTTCCTTTTTCTGGAATCGCTTGGCCCCCGCTTCTCGAAACTCCTTAAGGTTCTGCATCCGTTCCTCCTTTCGTTGACCTAATCATAATCTAATTTTGGTCAAACCACAATTACTTTTTTCTTTAAACCAAAATTATTTTTGCTTAGGATAAAAGCGACCCAGTTAGGAGGCACTATGGAATTTGGTGAGAAGCTTCGGTCGCTACGCATAAAAGCAGGATTGACCCAGCTAGACATCGCCGAAAAGCTCGACGTGTCAGCAGCGGCCATCGGAGCATGGGAAAACGGTCGGGCAAAGCCTCGCCTAACCAAGTTAGGGCAGCTTGCCGAACTTCTTGGAACGAGCGCAGCCGACCTAATGGGAGAGACCCCGGAGCACGTGCGCCCCAACGGCGCCCAGTACGTGACCCTGCCCGTGCTCGTCGCCGGGCACGCAGGCGAGTTCACCGATGAATTCGGTCCCGACGAGGTCGCTGACGTGCCGATCTCAGTCCTTGAGCGCGTCAACGACCCGGACGCCTACCTCATGCGCGTGCGCGGCTCATGCATGAATCGCAGGTTTGCCGACGGCGAGAACGCACTGCTCTCCCCCAGATGCGAACCGCGCAACGGCGACGCCGTGGCGGCCGAGTACAACGGCGAGATGATCCTTAGAAGCTACTACCGCGGGGCGTCGACCCTCGTGCTGTCGCCGGACAGCTACGAGGACGGCTACACCGACATAGTGTTCGACGATCCGGAGAACGCCAGCGTGAACTTCCGTGGCGTCGTCAAGTGGCACCAGGCCAGCGAGGTCAAGAGATATTAGAGACAGAAAGGCGAACCGATGGCTTTCAGGGACATGTTCAAGGCGACCGAGTACAAGCAGCGGGTAGAGGAGCTCGAGTCCATGCTCACGCCGGAGATGGCGGACGCGGATAGGCTCAGGCGCGAGGCCGAGGACCTCAGGAAGAAAATCGAGAAGGAGAAGGCCTCGCTCGAGAAGCTGGAGAAGCAGAACGGCAAACTGGATGCCATCGTCAAGGAAAAGGAGTCCAAGTCGCGCGCCCTCGATGACGAGCTGCTGGTCGAGGAGTTCGGCCTGTACCGCCCGCGCTTCGACTTCGCCGACTCGACTCACTACAAGGACGCCCTCGACCGATGCCGCAGGAAACAGAAGGAGGCCGTCAAGAGCTTCAGTAAGGCCGCGGACAAGACGTCCTGGACGGTCAACGGCAGCGCCTCGAAGGGTAAGGCGATGGTCCGCGAAATCTCGAAGCTGCTCATGATGGCGTACAACGGCGAGTGCGACGAAATCGTGCGCAAAGTCAAGGCGACCAACGTCGAGCGCTCGCTCGAGAGAATCGAGAAGTCGGCCGCAGCCATCAACCGCAACGGCAAGACCATCGGCATATCCATCCCCGCCGCATACGTCCTCCTCAAGCAGGAGGAGGTTCAGCTGGCCTTCGAGTTCGCACAGGAGAAAGAGGAGGAGAAGGAGGCGCTGCGCGAGGCCCGCGAGCAGGAGCGCGAGGCCCGGAAGCTCGAGCGCGAGATAGCGGCCGAGCGCAAGAAGCTCGAGAAGGAGCGCTCCCAGTACCTCAAGGCGTACAAGGACATCTCGGCACGCCTGAATGATGCCGGCGACGACGAGCGCGCCGATCTCGAGGAGAAGGCCGCGGAGCTCAAGGCGAAGCTCGACGACGTGGACAGGGCAGTGTCGGATGTCGATTACCGAGAGGCGAACCAGAAGGCAGGCTTCGTATACGTAATCTCCAACATCGGCTCATTCGGTGAGGGCGTCTACAAGATCGGGATGACGAGGCGCCTTGAGCCGATGGACCGCATCCGCGAGCTCGGAGACGCGTCCGTCCCGTTCAATTTCGACGTGCACGCGCTCATCTTCTGCGATGACGCCCCGAAGCTCGAGGCGGCGCTGCACCGGGCCTTCGAGGACAGGAAGGTGAACATAGTCAACCAGCGCAGGGAGTTCTTCCGCGTGTCGCTCGATGAGATCGAGGAGGTCGTCAAGGCGAACTACGACAAGACCGTCGAGTTCCACAGCGTGCCCGACGCCGAACAGTACCGGACGAGCGAGAAGTTGCGCGAGAGGGGCATTTTCCACCCGCTCGCCTAAAGAAAAAGCCCCGGATTTCGGCCCCGAGGCTGGCCACGTCCTGAGCTGTAAGCAAAGGGCTAACTCATAAAAGCAGGAGGCGCCGCCTGGACGCCTCCTGGGGACTCCTTCACACACACGGTGGATGAGCTAATCAGATTGTCGCCCAATCGCGACGAAATGTAAACCGAACACGTTGTGGAGATTGGGGGCCGGCAAGGGTGAGACCCCATGCGTCTACATCTAGGGAGGTGATGCCCATGAAAGCGAAAAATCTCGGGACCGTAGGCTGATGCCGAGGCCCCGAGACCAAGGAGACGGCCCCTGCACTTTGGAACGTGAGACGGGGCCGAGGTCAGAACCGGGCGAAACGGAGAATAAGCCCGCGATCTGAACGGATCTGATTATATGACAAAGAAGCAGCGCCGCCGCGTCTGGGGCTCCGTGACCGAGATGAGGCGCGGCAAGAAGTACGTCCTGCGCTGGATGCAAAACACGCCGCAGGGCCGCAGGCGCAAGACCAAGACCGTGTACGGAACCTACCGCGAGGCGTGCGCGGAACTCGACCGCATCCACGTCGAGCACGCCGACGACGCGCCCGTGCCCACCATAGCCAAGGCCTACGAGACGTGGCTCGTCCCCAAGATGGCCGCACAGGTCGAGGCGGGGACGCTCGCCCCCAACACCCGCGACCTCGTGCTGCGGTCGTGGAAGAACTACGTCGGACCCCGCTGGGGCGCAATGCCCGTCGACCAGCTGCGCGCCGTCGAGCTGCAGGACTGGCTGCTGACACTGCCCGCCGCCACCGCCGACACTGCCCTGCTCACCCTGCGCAAGGTCTACGCCTGCGTCTCGACCTTCATCCGCCTGCCGCTCGACCCCTTCGCCGCCAGCATCAGGTACACCATGCCCACCCGCAAGACCCGCGAGCGCTCAAAGCGCGTCTACACCCTCGACGAGGCCCTGGACGTCCTCGTCGCACTGCGCGGCAACCCCCTGGAGCCCGCGTTCATCCTCGCGTGCTTCGGCTCCTGCCGCTCGGGCGAGTCGCTGGGCGTGCGCACCGAGGAGGTGTTGCACTGGGAGCGTAGCGGCACCGTCCTCGCCTCCGCCGACATCTGCCGCCAGATGCAGCAGTCCGGCACCGAACCGGTGGGCGCCCTCAAGACCGCCAAGTCCGCGCGCACCGTCGTGATCTTGCCGCAGGCCGCCGAGCGCCTCGTCGAGATAGCGGCGGCGCGGGCCGCCGAGGGCCGCGAGTGGCTGAGCGACCGGGGCGACGGGCTGCCCATGAACCGGAGCATCTGCAACGACCGCTGGCGGAAACTCTGCTCCGCCCGCGGCATCGAGCACATCCCGTGGTCGAACCTGCGCAACTCGTGGCGTACGATAGCGGAGGTCGAGCTTCGCCTGCCGTGGGACCTCATCGAGATGCTGATGGGCCACGCCCTCCCCGGCGTATCGGGACGGCACTATATCCGCCCCACCGCCGAGCAGGTCGTCCGCGCCGCCTTCGACGCGCTTGGGATAAGTTAGGATATTCCCCCGCAAAGCCGCAGGTAGATGGCACGCAGTTAGTTGTGGCAGTACTAAATAGCCAGTAACCTGCCAAAAAGAGACAGGCTACTTTGCACCAAAAACCGTCGCAACATTCGATGAAAATCGTGCAAACGCGAAAAATCATTGAATGTTGCGACGGTTTGATTTTAGATAGCGGTCGAGCAAAGGACCAGAGCGCCTATTCGTCGGCGAGCTGGATGCCGAGCAGGCCCGAGAGTGCCAGCGCCTGCTCGGCATTGACCGTCAGGCCACGCAACTCATGGTAATCGCCCGAAACAACGGGCGCTGCAAATGTACAGCGCGACACATCAACGCCGGAAAGCGACGTCTTGAACACATCAACACGCGTCAGGTCACAGCCATCCAGGCGTATCTGACCCAGCTTGGCACCCTGAAACGCAGCCTCTCTCAGACGTGTATCGCATGCTGTCATAGGGCCAATACGCCCCTCCGAAAGATTTGCGTAGCTCAAGTCGCACGATCCAAACGACACACTCGACAGACGCGCCCTGAGCAAGTTGAGTCCCGGTGCCGAGCAATCGACGAAGTCGCAGCGATTGAGCCAACAGCCTTCCATGTTGCAGCGGATAAAGCGGCAACCGCGAAACACCACGTCGCGAAACGTCGAGCCGCTCCAGTCAACACCATCGAACTCGCAAGACCGGAACACGACGCCATCGAAGGTCGCGCCGTTCGCAACGTCATAGGCAAGATCCAAATCTTCGAAAGCGGTATTGGAGACGAGCTCATCGCCCTCGGCAAAGAGGTCGATGAGCTCGTCCATGCCCATATGGGAGCCAAGCCGTTCGTTTACCCGGGCAAAGCCACCACAAAGGCGTCTGTCCCCTTTGTGGTGGCTTGAGGCTGCGCTACTCACCGAGCATCTCTTGGAGCTTGGCTGCCACGGCATGTCCCAAGCTCTCGTGGCTCTCGGGCATCATATGCAGGTAGTCGATATCGCCCGGCTCGGCAAACTCGGCGGCATTCAAAAAGTCGCAGCCAAACTGCTCGGCCACGTGCGCGTAGTACTCGCCAAAATGCTCCGAGGCCTCGACGGAATGCTCGTCAAAGTCGGTCATATACACATCGGCGATTTGCGGCTTGATCTTGATAGGAGCCATCAGCAGAATGCGTGGACAAGGCGCGGCGTTGGTCCACGGAAACGCGCGGACGGCGCGAATCAGCGCCATAGCGCCACGGGCGATATCGGAAGCTGTCACGTTAAAGACCGTCTTACAGTCGTTGGTGCCTAGCATGATCACAATGGCGTCCAGCGGCTTATGGGCCTCGAGCAGCATCGGTAGCGCGCGAATGCCGTTGAGGTTGGTGTCCAGATGGCACATATCGTCGCGCACCGTCGTGCGGCCGTTGAGCCCCTCCTCAATCACATGCCAACCCTCACCCAGGTCGCGCTGGGCCACACCACACCAGCGCACATCCTGCGCATAGCGCACCGCAGTGCCATCGCGCATACCAGCCGGATCATAGCCATAGGTGTTGCTGTCACCAAAGCACAGAACGTTTTTCATCTTGAGCTCCCCATTCAGTAAAAAGCCGACGGGGCGATCCCTCCCGTCGGCTTGGCATATCACATCACGCGCGCCGCTTACAGGTACTTGCGCCAGTCGTCCTCATCCTCATCATCCTCGGCGGCAGCCTGGGCCTGCTCGGCGGCACGAGCGGCTGCGGCGCGGGCGGCAACCTGGGCATAGGACTCCTCGTTGCGCTCGGGGAAGCTTGCCAACACATGCTCGAACTTGGCGAAGTCCTCATCCCAGCGCGTAGAGGGCACAGCAAAGAAGACCCGCTTGACCTTGAAGTCGCCCGATGCGAGCTCCTTGCGGAAAATCTCGGCCACGGCCTCGGCATCAAAACCGTTGTTGTCGCAGCCCCAAGCGCCCAGTACGAGCTTCTCGCGATCCAGCTCGTCGCAGATGGCGAGCACAAAGCGGATACGGTCGCGCAGCGCGTCCAGCAGCGCATCGTCGCTCACGCGGTACTCCTGGCGTGCGCGCTTGGCATTGGGCGCGGCGGCCACGATCACATCGGCATACGCATGCACGTGGTTGCGGTCAAAACGCACCGCAGGCACTACCAGCGCACGGTTGCGGTAGAGCTCGCAGTTGATATTGCGGCGACGGTTCTCGCCATACCACTTGCGCTGCTTGTCGAGCACGTTGTACAGATACGAATCGGCGCAGAGCGTAGCCTCCTGGCCCAGATAGCCCTGGATGTAGCCGCCACCCGGGTTGGTGAACGAGGCAAAGGCGAGCACTGCCATGTCGCAGAACTGCGCATAGCCACGGCCGTTGTCCAGAATGGCCTGCGTGGCGGAGGCATCAAGCACGGTGACCTCGGGCAGGGTCGGAGCGGGCTCCTCGGCAGGCGCGGACTCGGTCTCTGCGGGTTCCTCGGCAGGCGCAGACTCGTCCGTGACCTCGGCCTCGACGGACGCAACCTCAGCGGCCTCGACCTCGGCGGACTCAGACTCCTCGGCAACCGGCTCCTCGGCAGCCGCAGCCGCTTGGGCCTTGGCCTTCATCGCCGCGACAAAGCCGGCAGGCATACCGTCGAATTCGCGAACGCCGGCAAGCGAGCGCTCGATATCCTTGGCACACGCCTCGGACACAGCCGCCACGTGGCGCTCGGCGGCCTTTGCGCGAGCCTCACGCTTGGGGTTGGGCTGTCCCGCGCGGTTGGGCCTGCGGTTACGGTTCCTGTTGTCGACATCTGCCATGAGTGGTCACCTTTCCTGTCGCTGCCGCTTTCGGTTTTTCCCATCCATGATACCCCGCCATGTACAAAAAAGACGGCCCCGAAGGACCGCCTTTCGCATTGATTTACGCACGCGGCAAGCACCGCTGCAACTCGCCGCTAGTCGCGACGACCAAGGATATTCAGGATACGCAGGAACACGTTGATGATATCCACGAACAGGTTGGACGCCATGAGCACAGCGTTGGGCAGCGTGGGCGGCACCGTCGTGGCCACATAGGTGTCGTAGCCAATAAAACCGGCGAACACCACGATCACGATCAGGTCGGTAATAGACTGCGAAACACCCATAAACATCAGCACGATCTCGACCAGGATCGTGGCAAGCAGAACGCCAAAACCGATGCCGTACACGCGCTGGAAGAACTTGGGGAAGGTCACGCCCAGCGCGCCAAAGACAAAGGTGATGGCGGCGGTGGCGATAAAGGCGGTGTTGATGGTGGGCAGGTCGTAGTTGGCAAGGCCAAACGACGCGGTCAGGCCAAAGGTGCTCGCAAAGATCACGTAACCCGTGAGCGACAGGCCCACAGACTGCTTGCCCGCGGCAGCCGACATCATGACAATGCCGACGATGGTCAAAATAAACGAGCCAAAGACCAGCGGCAAAGCGGCGCCGCTCATCATCATGCGGGCAAACGCCATGGTGCTCGTAAAGTAGGCGCCGGCGCCCATGGCGCAAAAGCCCGAGAAGATCAGGGCAGATATGGCGAGATTGTACGCGCGCGGCGACATCTCCTTGGCGCGACTTGCGCCGGTCTCGACGGGGCCGTTCTGATAGCCCTGGATATCGTTCATAGTTTCGTCCTTTCAAAAAGCGCCGCGAATGACGGCGCAGCAGATGACAAGATTCCTACCATTGTAGCCGAACGCCGTGCGTCCCTACTTACGGCGCTCGCCCTCGAGGGTGCGGTCAAACGCCCAGACCCACCAACGCATCACGTGGGCCTGCGAGCCGTCCGGCCGTCCGCACGCCTGGTCCTCCAGATATAACTCGGTCGCGTGCCCGCCAAAACGCACCTTATAGGTTGCCGTACGGATGCCGTGAACCGTCAGGCCAAACCCAGTGGTCGAGACAATCTCGTCAATCGTAAAGCAACGACCGTCGACCCAGCAGACGGTGACCGGCACGACCTGTCCGCCCGCGAGGATGCGAGCCACGACGTCCACATACTGCTTGTGCACGCGCCGAGTTTTGCCATCTGTCTGTCGATATTCCATGCCTCCTATTATCGAACGCATGTTTGCATTTTGTAAAGCGAACAGGCTGTGGTTTTGGGGTGTCGGAGCGATCGCATGTGTCCGCATGGCGTGTTAGCAAAAAGAACACCCGCGGTCAACAGGGATAATATTCAATTTTAGTGCCAAAAAATTCACTGCTCCCATCAGAACTCGGTAAAGAAACCCGCAGGAGGTGATACGATTTATCATGTTTCTGTAACGTGCCTGCAAACTTCGAGAAAGCCCATATATGGACGTAACGTTCTCAACCTTCCTCGGCCAACTTGTGTCGAACCCAGTCCTTGCCGTCACCGTGATCCTCGCGCTCGGCGCCATCTTCGTCAATGGATGGACCGACGCACCCAACGCCATCGCGACCTGCGTCACTACGCGTTGCATGCCCGCCCGCGCCGCTATTCTCATGAGTGCCGCATTCAACTTCTTGGGCGTGCTCATCATGACGCACTTTAACGCGAGCGTCGCCAACACCATCTCCCATATTGTCGACTTTGGCGGAAACAGCACCATGGCGCTCGCCTGTCTGTGCGCGGCGCTGTTCTCCATCGTCGTCTACGGCGCCACAGCGTCGCGTTTTGGCATCCCCACCTCGCAAAGCCACAGCCTTATCGCCGGCCTGACCGGTGCCGCCATCGCCCTCGGCGGTGCGAGCAGCGTCAACGTCCACGAGTGGATGAAGGTCATCTACGGCCTGGCGCTCTCCATCGGTCTGGGCTTTGTCATGGGCTGGGTCCTGTGCAAGCTCGTCTCGATTCTTTTCGCCGCCGCCAACAGGCGACGTGCCAATGTCTTCTTTAAATACGCTCAGATCGCGAGCGCTGCGGCCATGAGCTTTATGCACGGCGCGCAGGATGGACAGAAGTTCATCGGCGTGCTCTTTTTAGGCGTGGCCTTTGCCAGCGGCCAGACGAGCGTCGGCGATGCCGGCATCCCCATCTGGATTATGCTGCTATGCTCGGCCACCATGGGCATCGGCACCAGCGTGGGCGGCGAGCGCATCATCAAGTCCGTTGGCCAGAGCATGGTCAAGCTCGAAAAGTACCAGGGCTTCTCCGCCGACCTGGCGGGCGCCGCGAACCTGCTGCTTGCCACCCTTACCGGCATCCCCGTGTCCTCCACGCACATCAAGACCTGCGCCATCATGGGCGTCGGTGCCGTCAAACGCCTCTCGGCCATCAACTTCGGCGTCGTCAAGGACATGATGTTCACCTGGTTCTTCACCTTCCCCGCCTGCGGACTCATCAGCTTTGTCATGGCCAAGCTGTTCATGATGTTCATCTAGTCAAACCGAACGTCCATCCGGACCGTAACACCTCGCCCACCCGTCTTCGCCTCGAAAGGACCCACTCATGGCAAAGAAACCCGATTCGTTCTACTTTGACAACTACGTCGCCTGCGCCGACCTCGCCGTCCAGGCCGCCGAGCTGCTTACCAAGATTTTCGAGAACTTCGATCCCGCGAAGATTCACGATATGCTCGACAAGATGCACGCGATCGAGCATGCGGCCGACAAGAAGCACCATGAGCTTGAGGACGCCCTGCTCACGGCCTTTATCACCCCGCTTGAGCGCGAGGACCTGGATCTGATGAGCTGCTCGCTCGACACCGTGCTCGACCGTATCGAGGGCGTCGTGCAGCGCGTCTACTTCACCAACATCCAGAGCATCCATCCCGACGCCATCGTCATCGCCCACAAGGTGACCGACGCCTGCCGCGCCATGAAGGACCTGATGGTCGAGCTGCCTAACTACCGCAAGTCCAAGACGCTGCGCGAGCTCGTCATCCAGATCAACACCATCGAGTCCGAGGCCGACGAGCTCTATATCAACGCCATGCGTAACCTGCACGTTAACGGCAAGGACCCGCTCGAGGTCATCGCTTGGCGTGACGTGTACGCCTTCCTGGAGTACTGCGCCGACTGCTGCGAGAATGTGGCCGATGTCGTGGATTCGATTGTCATGAAGAACAGTTAATTGGGGGTACGTGTCCCGGCGGCGAAGGGCCGGCCACGGTTTGCTTTCTCACTCCGGCTGCTTTGCAGAGTCGTTCGAAAGTAAACCGTGGCCGGCCCTTCGCCTTACGTACCACCATTGGGAACTTTAGCTGATAGATTTAGCGCGATGGGGGTTTGGCTGAAGGGACCTATGGTACCCGTTCGGACACTTTGGCCCTTGATGAGCGTTTGGCTGATTGCTGCTTTGGGTACTGTTTGGGTTACTTTGGGTTTGTTTGATTTTTAATTGTTGGAGGGCTTGTATGGCGTATTTGGATCTGGCTCGGGGTCGGTATTCTTGTCGTTCTTTTGAGGATCGGGCTGTGGAGCAGGCTGTGGTGGATGCCATTGTTGAGGCGGGGCGGATTGCTCCTTCTGCTTGCAATAATCATCCAACCCGTGTGATGGTGTTGGATACGCCTGAGCTTCTGGAGAAGGCTGCTGCTTGTCAGCCTCGGTTTGCTCGTGATGGGTCTATCTTTGGGGCTCCGCTTGTCTTTCTTATTTGCAGCGTTACCGATGGTGCTTGGGTACGCCCGTATGACCAGATGAATTCCAGTGAAATCGATACGTCCATCGTGTGCGATCAGATGATGATGGAGGCCACCGAGCAGGGCCTGGGAACGTGCTGGGTATGCCATTTTAAGCCTGAGGTGGCACAGGAGCAGTTCAATCTGCCCAAGGGCGTCTATCCCTATCACATGCTCGTCTGCGGATATCCTGCCGACCACATCGCCGATCCCGAGCATCGCGAGGCCCGTACCATTCCCCTCCCCAACTTCCTCCTCAAGTAGATTTTTGGGACATGCCTTAAAACCTACCCTTGACCGCTCACCCATTCGCCGAGCTCTGCGCCACTACGTGCAGAGCTCGGTTTTTTATGTTGCGCGCCCCGGTACAGTCATAAAAAAGGGCCCGCAAGCTGCGGGCCCTTTCTAGGCACTAAATTGTAGGCCGAATGTTAGTCCAAGTCGTCGGCGGCAAAGTTGTCGATCGGGGCGAAGGGATCGGCCACGGGGACAACCGGGTCAGCGACGGGCAGCGGCTCGGCGGGAACAGTCACCGCAGGAGAAGCGGCAGAACCGACCGGCGTGGAGGCCATGAGGTCGGCCGGGAAGGAGTTCTGGGCATCATCCATAAAGTGCTGGATGAGCTTGAGGTACTCGGCCTTGAACTCCTCGCGGGAAGCCTTCAGACGGTCGATTTCCTCGAGCTCGGCCTGCTTCTCGGTCAGAGCCTGGCGGATAACCTCGCGGGCCTTGGCGTCAGCCTCGTTGCGGATACGCTCAGCGTTCTCGTTGGCATCGTTGACGATGGTCTCAGCGGTCTGCTGGGCAGCGATCAGGGCAGCGGAAATCTGGCGCTCCTGAGCGGAGAAGTCAGGGGCGGGAGCAGCCACGGGGGCGGCAGGAACGGCCTGGGCGGTGGCATCCTGAGCCTGGGCAAGCTGAGCCTGTGCGTCGGCAAGCTGCTGCTCGGTAGCAGTCAGACGACCCTTAAGGTCGACAATCTTAGCGAGCATAGCGTCAACCTCGGAGGACAGCGTCTCCAAGAAGACGTCGACCTCGGCAGGATCGTAGCCACGCTTGGCCTCAGAGAAAGTCTGAGCCTGGATGTCTGCAGGGGTAATAGCCATAACAAGTCTCCTTTTTCATCGCCTCGGCGTACACGCCCGACGTAAGTTACTAAGTCAGTTCTATACGAGTATACCTATAAGAAGCTGCAGAACCAGCCTCTGCACCAACTGCAACGCAATAATCGCAACGACCGGCGAAAAATCGACACCGCCCATCGGCGGGATGAAACGACGGAACAGGCCGAGCCACGGACCGCACACGCTATCGAGCACCGCAGCAATATCCTGAAGCAAACCGCCCTGCTTCATGGGAATCCACGTCATAAAGCAGTAGACGACAATGAGCGTGGAATAGAAGTTGAACAGCGTGTTGACCAGCTGGACGATAGTGTAGATGTTGATGGGAATCTCCTCGTCTTGTCTTTACTTAAGGTAGCCGTCGGCACGAAGCTTCTTGAGATCGGAATCTTTGACCTCGCAACCGGCGGGCAGCACCATGAACACGCGGTCGCCTACCTCCTTGACCGTGGCGCCCAGACCGCAGGCAAAGCCGTAAGAGAAGTCCAAGACGCGCTTGGCAACTTCGGTGCGTACGCCCACAAAAATCAGTGCGACAGGCTGCTTGGTGCGAACGCGGCGCACCACGGTCTCCACGTCGTCATAGCTCTCGGGGCGCAGGACATAGGCCGGCAGCTGCGGCGTGGCGTTGATGATATTGCTCGCATAGGCCGAGGCATCGCTCGGTGCAGGCGCGGGTGCAGCGGCGGCACGGGCGCGGGTGTTCTCGGCGTAGCTCGACGGCGTGTCATAGGCACCAGGACGATAACCGCTCGCAACACTGTCCTGCGAGCGCGAAGGCGGGTTATACGTCGTGGCATGGCGGGAGTCATCGCCGACCAGCTGGCCGGAGCGCGTATACACGGCAACCGACTCAGCTTCACCGCGGCGCGTCTGACCAAGCAGGCCGTTGCTCGGCTCGTCTTGGGTGTAGAAGCCCTCGCCCGAAGCACCGCTGTAGCCGTTGCCCTGATAACTATCGTCATAGCCGTCATCGTAGCCGTAGTCGTCGTCCTGGCCATAACCCTGGTCGTAACCCTGCTGGCCGCCCAGGTGCATCTTATTTTTAATCTCGTCAAGGAAGCCCATGGTTGTGTCCTCTCGCGGTTTAGTGCAGGCGCCCCGATAATCAGTGCGCACTTCAGAGCCTTATTTTACTGCAAACTCCGGGCTAAATACTACCCTGCCCAGGCGAACGAGCGTAGAGCCCTCCTCAAGGGCAGGCTCAAAGTCCTCGCTCATGCCGCAGGAAAGCTCAGGCAGGTTCAAATCGGGATGCGCCGCCTCCAGCTCATCCCTCAGCTCACGAAGCCCCGCAAAGGTGCGGCGTGCCACATCCTTATTCCCCCGGGGCGCCATAGTCATAAGCCCCTGTACGCAAATTCCCTCAAGTTCCGCAAGCTCACCCGCGGCGGCGCGAATCTCATCGGGCGAAAAGCCTCCCTTCGACTCCTCACCACTCACATTGACCTCGATGAGCACACGCTGGGGGCCAGCGAGCTCGCCTGCCTCAATCTTGCGGACAGAACGGCTCGAGATCGCCTGTGCCAGATGCAGCGAACCCACCGAGTGAATCAGCTCGGCTGAGCCCAGCACCGCATTGATCTTATTGGTCTGCAGGTTGCCGATCATATCGAAGCGCACCTCGGGCAGCTCCGGATGCTCCGCCAGACCCGTGAGCTTGCGAACCAGCTCCTGCGGGCGGTTCTCGGCAAAATGGCGATACCCCGCCTGGATGGCGGCAACGGTCTCATCGACACCAACGGTCTTGGACACGGCAATGAGGCGCGCGGCGTCGTGGGGGCGGCCCGCGCGATCGAGCGCCGCATAAAAACGTTCCAGAATCTGCTCGCGGCGAGCGCGCATCAAGTCCAAATAGTTATCCATTGCCAATCGCCTCCGCTGACAGCCAAACAAGTAGTCCCATGCTAACGCAAGAGCGCGGCCCCGCATGTGCAAGGCCGCGCTCACTTAGGTATTTACAATCTTTCGACGAACGGGGCTACTTACTCCTCGTCGTCCTCGCCATCGTCCTCGTCCTCAAGATGATCGAGCAGGTAGCGAAGACCCTCGCTGACCTCGTTAGCGGGCACCTTGGCAACGTAGCGAGCGTCGACGGCGGGCCTCATGATAACACCCTCGCCCGAAGGCACGCGCATGCTCTCGAGCTCATCCTCGTCCACACGGGCGATATCGCCGGCGTTCATACGCTGACCAGTCAACAGGAAGGTCAGACGGCAAGCGGCATCGATGGAAATCGAAGCGATGCGATCGAGGTAGCGCGAAACCATGATAGCGCGGCGCAGGTCGTCATAGTTGCTGTCGTCGTCCATAAAGTCGCCCGTATCCATACGGTTAAAGGTGCGGAAGAACTTCTCGTAGGCGGCGCGCACTGGCTCGTCCTCGACGGCCAAGTTGCAGATGATGGACATGTCATTGGTGACGAGCGCAGAAAGCGAAGAGCCCAGCACCTGGTAAACAGCTTCGGCCTCGGCCTCAACCGTACCGACGAGCTCCTGGGGCAGCGAGATGTCGGCCTTGACCATGTGACGCGTGGCGCGGCAGATCTGGCGAACCTTATCGGTCATGCGCTGCAGGTTAAAGTCGACGTAGATGATCGTCTGAAGCAGGCGGAAGTCGGAGGCGACCGGTGACTGCGTGGCGATCAGGTTGTAGCAGACGGCCTCCAGGTTGGCGCAGCGCGCGTCAATCGAAAGCGTACGTTTCTTGGTCTTGGTGGCGAGCTTGCGGTCGTCGGTCACATAGGCCTTCACGGCATCGTGGAGGGCCAGATCGACGGCCTCGTAGATGCTCAGCATCTCGTGACGGGCCTCGACGAGCTGACGGGAAAACAGTTTGCGCATGGTTCACTCCAATCAGTTGGGTGCGGTCATGCCGCCCGCACAGTGAATACGCACCGGACCAGGTCCGATCGGCTTGGGACTAGTCGCACCGATCAGCCAAAGCGGCCGGTGATATAGTCTTCCGTCCGCGAGTCCACCGGGCTGGTGAAGATCGCGTCGGTTTGACCATACTCGATGAGCGTGGCGGGCTCGCCGGCAACTTCCTGCAAGAAGAATGCGGTGTAGTCGCTGATACGAGCTGCCTGCTGCATTGAATGCGTGACGATGATGATCGTCATCTCGGGCGCCAGCTCGGCCATCAGATCCTCGACCTTAGAGACGGACGTGGGGTCGATGGCGGAGCAGGGCTCGTCCATCAGGAGAACATCGGGTTGCACCGCAAGCACGCGCGCGATGCACAGACGCTGCTGCTGACCGCCCGAGAGCGCCAAACCATCCTTGTTGAGCTGATTGGATACCTCTTTCCAGAGGTTGGCGCGCTTGAGCGATTCTTCCACGATGTCATCGAGGTCGCTTTTGCTAGTCACGCCCTGCAGACGAGGGCCAAAGGCGACATTCTCGTAGATGGATTTGGGAAACGGGTTGGGCTGCTGAAAGATCATGCCCACGCGACGACGGAGATCGACCGGGTCGACGCCCTCGGCATAGATATCATTGCCGTCGAGCGTCATGGTGCCCTCGACGCGCGTACCCTCGATCAGATCATTCATGCGGTTGATGCAGCGCAAAAACGTCGACTTGCCGCAGCCCGAAGGGCCAATGAAGGAGGTGATGGCGTTTTTGGCGATGTTGAGGTCAAGCCTCGTCAGCGCATGAAAGTCACCGTACCAAAAGTTGAAATCCTTGGCCGTAATGGCCGCTTGCTCCAGCGTGGGAGCGGACTGATAAACGGACATGGGACTCCTTAACTAGCGACGCTTGCGCGACAGGAAGCGCGCAAACAGGTTGAAGGCCAGAATGATCACCATCAGCAAGAGCGCGGTGCCGTAGGCTGCGTTCATGTTGATGCCGTCGTTGGCAAGCAGGTACAGGTGAACCGTCATGGGGCGGCCGGAATCGAGCGGCGAAATAGGTAGATTGATGGCTTGGCCCATGGTGTAGAGCACCACCGCGGTCTCGCCGATGGCGCGGCCGATGGCAAGGACAATGCCGGTGGCGATGCGGCCGAAGGCAGAGGGAAGCACGATCTTGGAGACGACCTGCCACTTGGTGGCGCCCAGGCCATATGCACCCCAACGGATATAGCGTGGAACGGCGCGGATTGCCTCCTCGGTGGTGCGCATGACGATAGGCAGCATCAGAAGTGCCAGCGCCAGCGCGGCAGAGACCATCGAAAGACCTAGGCCCATGGCCTCGACAAACAAGGCATAGCCAAAGAGGCCCATAACAATGGAGGGCACCGAGGCCAGGGCATCGGCAGCATAGCGAATGATGTCGACGACCTTGCCCTGCTTGGCGTACTCGGCCAGATAGACGGCTGCCAGCACAGCAATCGGCGTGCAGATAAGCATGGCGAGCGCCGTCACATAGACGGTCGAGACGATCGTGGGCCAAATTCCGCCCTCGGCGTTGACGCCCTGGGGCCAACCGAAGATAAAGTCGAGCGAGATATGCGGCAGGCCGTTAATGACCACATAGGCAATGATAGCGACCAGCACCAGCGTGGTGATGTAGGCAGCCGCGCGGAATACGCCGAGCATGATCTTGTTGGACAGGTCCTTGTTGATGCGACCCTTCTTGCCATGGGAAAGGGCACGCTTGATGCGCTCGCGCGACGAGGTCGTATCGACCGTCGTGTCAACGGAATCGGACATAGCCTACCCCCTCTTCTTCTTGGAAATCAGACGGACGATGCCCACCAGCGTGGCGGAGATGATAAACAGGACCACGCCCATGCCGAACAGCGCCGAGCGGTGCAGACCCGAGGAATAGCTCATGTCGAGCGCGATCTGGCTCGTGAGCGTCGAGATGGGGCTCGCAATGCTGTCGGGAATAACCGGGGCGTTACCCACGACCATGAGCACGGCCATGGTCTCGCCGATGGCACGGCCCATACCCAGCACGATGGCATCCACGATACCCAGCTTGGCGGCAGGTAGCACGACCTTATAGATGGTCTGCCACTTAGTAGCACCCATGGCATACGATGCCTCGCGAATACCCATGGGAATGGAATTGAGGGCATCGATGGTGAGCGTGGTGATGGTAGGGACGATCATGATGGCAAGCACGAACCACGCCGTCAGCGCACCAAAACCAAGACCACCGGTCAGTTGCGCGATAAACGGACGGATGATGATCATGCCAAAGAAGCCATAGATGATAGAAGGGATGCCGGCCAACAGGTCAACGGCAGGGCTGATGAGCTTGCGCACGCGCTTGCTGGCGATCTCGACCAGATACACGGCCGTGCCCACGCCTAGGGGCACACCCATGGCGAGCGCACCGACGGTCACCAGACCCGAGCCGGCAAGCAGCGACACGATGCCGTAGTGGCCCTCAGAGGGCGCCCACGTAAAGCTAAAGAAGTCCGCCAGACCGATGTCGGTAAAGACGGGCAGCGCCGAGTACGTGGTAAAGACAAAAATCAGGATGACGGTAACAACCGCCAAGAACGCGCAGGCAAAGAAAATCCACTGCAGCGCCTTCTCCTTGATATAGGTGCTGCGCGATACGAGCGCCAGCTCGCGCTTCTTGGGCGCCTGAGCATTCTGCTCAGTCTGGGAGTTTTCCTGTGCTTCCATGCTACTCACTCCCCTTCTCGTCGTTGGTGACGGGAATAAAGCCCGCCTCGCGAATCTGCTTGTCCATCTTTTCGGACGTCACGTAGTCGATGTAATCCTGCGCCTGCTGCGAAGGCGCACCCTTCACAAAGAAGTAAAGGTCGCGCGAGATGGGATAGCCGCCACTCGCGACCGTCTTCTCGGACGCCTCAACATGATTGACCGAGACGGCCTTGACCGAGGTCTTGGCGTTGAGGCTATCGACGAAGCCCAGCGAAATGTAGCCGATAGCCCCGCGCGAACGAGATACCACGTCGCGCACCTGGCCCGTGCCCGAAAGAACGGCGGAGCGGCGATCGAACGGGGTACCGTCCATCACGATGGTGCGGAAAGCTTCACGCGTGCCAGACGCCTCATCTCGGTTGATAACCTGAATCCTCAGGTCCTCGCCACCGACTTCTTTCCAGTTGGTGATCTTGCCGGCATAGATATCGCGGAGCTGCTCGGTCGAGAGGTTATCGACGGGGTTGTCTTCGTTCACGATGACCGCGATACCGTCGTGGGCAATGACGATGGGAGTCAGGCCCAGATCCTGTTCGTCGGCATTGAGTCCACGGGAGGAGCTGGCGATATCGGCCGTGCCAGCGCTGACGGCTTCGATGCCAGCGGAAGAGCCCAAACCGGAAACGAGCACGTCGATGCCGGTCTCCTCCTTAAAGCCCTCTGCCGCAATTTCGGCGATAGGAAGGCAGGTCGTGGAGCCGGCCACGGTAATGGAAGAGGTAGAAGATCCCGAAGAACAGGCGCACAGCGTAAGCGTAAGCACAGCGGCGCTCAGGACCGATACGATCTTTCTCATAGCATCACGCCGATCGCAGCATGGCGCCCACAGGTGCCGTCCTCGTTACGGTAGGAATAAAAGCGGTCGTTCTGACGCACAGTCGAAAGCTGGGTATCCACGATATTATCCGCGTCCACACCGGCATCTACCAGCGCCTCACAAATGGCAGCGGAAAGATCGAGCATGCGAGAGGCACTCGCATCGATGCAAGAGAACTCGACGGCAAAGCGATCCATGAGTTCCTGGGATACCTCATATTCGTCAGCCAAGATATGGGGGCCGATATAGGCGGAAACGTCGCTCGCATCGCAGCCGGCAGCATCGCAAAGCGCCTGGCACGCCTTGGCAGAAATACGTGCAATCGTGCCCTTCCAACCGGAGTGCACCACGGCAAATCCGCCAGGGGCCACCAGCACCACGGGAACGCAGTCGGCAAAGCAGAGCAGCACGGGCACGTCATGGGACGTACAGACGATGGCATCGCAGCCCTCGGCAATCTGCTCGCGAACAGCCTCAAGATCGTCGGCGCCGTTCGAAGTCACCGTAACGATATGGTCACCATGTACCTGATTGGGCACGAGCAGATTATGCTCGCACTCAGTGGCGCCCATAGCTTCGAGCGCTCGACGACGATTTTCTTGAACAGCAAAGGGGTCATCGCCTACATGCGAGCCCAGGTTGAGCGAGGAGTACGCATCTTCAGAAACGCCACCGGTGCGCTCGGTAAAGGCAAAGCGGACATCGGATGTCGCGCCCTCCACCAACGTAACTCCATCATGGTCGACACGCGAAACGTTGTCCGCACGTGCTGCCATACTAAAGCCTCCTAATAACACAAGTACCGCGGCGTCGCCGCACAGTCCGCGTTTATACGGCTGTCATACTTCCTTAAAAGGATACCCGCAGCGGTAGGGACCAAACGTAAAGGGAACGTAAGGAGATTGGAGGCTTTCGTTTACAAACGAGAAACAAAACGGGGTGCATCCAAATGGACACGCCCCGTGCAGGTCGTTGAGAAAAACGAACTAGAAGCTACCGCGCTTCAGGAAGTCGGGAAGCTCGAACTGGTCGTTGCCAAAGTTGGGCAGCTCGGTACCACCGACGTTGCGGGTCGGAGCGGCCTGAGCCGGGCTGGCAGCCGGAGCGGTGCGCTGCGGCTCAGCGGAGGCAGCGGCCTTGCTCTGAGACTGCTGAGCAGCAAAGAGCTCATCCTGACGGTTGACGTTGGAGTCGGAGAAGCCCGTAGCGATGACGGTGATACGCACCTGATCGCCCAGGGACTCGTCGACAACGGTACCGAAGATGATGTTGGCCTCGGGGTCGACGGCGTTGGCGACAACGTCGGCGGCGTCGCTGATCTCCTGGATGCCCAGGTCCTTGGAACCGGCGATGGAGAGCAGCACGCGCGTGGCACCATCGATGGAGCTCTCGAGCAGCGGGCTGGAGATGGCCTGCTGGGCAGCGTCGACGGCACGAGTATCCCCAGAAGAGGTACCGATACCCATCATGGCGGTACCGGCCTGCTTCATGATGGTCTTAACATCGGCGAAGTCCAGGTTGATGATACCGGGGACGGTGATGAGGTCGGTGATGCCCTGGGTGCCCTGGGAAAGGACGCCATCGGCAATCGCGAAGGCCTCGAGCATGGTGGTCTTCTTCTCGGCGATGTCGAGCAGCTTATCGTTAGGAATGACGATCATGGTGTCGACGCAATCGGAGAGGGTCTTGATGCCCTCCTCGGCGCTCTTCTTACGCTTGCGGCCCTCGAAGGTGAAGGGCTTGGTCACGACGGCGACGGTCAGTGCGCCGACCTCGTTCATCGCGATATCGGCAACGATGGGAGCAGCGCCGGTACCGGTGCCGCCGCCCTCGCCGCAGGTGATAAACACCATGTCGGCGCCAGCGAGCGCCTCGGCGATGTCGTCGCGGGACTCATCGGCAGCCTTGCGGCCAACCTCGGGATTGGCGCCGGCGCCCAGGCCGCGGGTAAGGTCGGTGCCGATGTGCACCTTGATATCGGCATCAGAGATCGCGAGTGCCTGAGCATCGGTGTTGATGGCAACAAACTCGACGCCGCGGATGCCCTCTTCGATCATTCGATTGACCGCGTTGGTACCGCCGCCGCCGACGCCGACCACCTTAATGACGGCAAGGTAGTTGTTGATCTCTGTCTCGTGCATGTCGGTCCTCCGAACAAAGGTTATAGCCATAGCATGGGTCGACCCCTGCGCACATTAACCTTCAGGTTGAAAGTAAATGCAAAGGTAAACCGTATTATGTTTGCACATTATGAACGTATCAGTCAAATAATTGACCGTGAAAACCAAACAAACCAGATAAACGGCGTGGTATGGCCCCTCAACAAAGCATCAACCAGCGCTACGAGGTCGGAGCATTCCTAAATGTGTAGTTGCCCGGAGAGCGCACATTGATATACGTTACGCCCTCTACCTGCGAAAGCAACTTGGTGACTACGCGTTCCTTCTTGGCGATATCGTCCGAATCGCCCAGCGACACCTCAATGCCGTTATTGAGGTTTGCCGAGATGGCTTCGACCGAAGGCGTGGAAATATCCTTGACTTGTCCCAAGAACTCGCTCGAAAAACCACGCACATAATCCAGGCCGGCCTTAACGGCTTTGGAGTTCACCGCCTGGCCGGAAACAGGAGCGACATCCGCCGAGACATCAGTCAACAACACCGCGCCATAATGCTTGGCGAGCGCCAGCGCGGCATCGATTCCGGTCAAGGTATTTGAGCCCTGCCCTGTCGTGATGACGTTGCCCTGGTCGTCCACTTCGACCGACGTCGACAGCGGGGCGATCCAGGTGTCATCGTCTCCGATAGCCCAGGCAAGGTCGTCGGAGCTGATATACGCAATGGCGATAACTTTACGCTCCGTCGGCGTGATGATAAGCGTATGGGGAAACTGGCGTTGGACATCCACGCCCGAAACCCACGGGTTCTGCTTGAGATCCTCGGTAATCTGGTCGGGATCGACGTTAAAAAGCGACGTTCCCTCGGGCAAGTCGATCAGCTGGATAGCATCGTGCTTCGTCACATGCTCGCTGCCTTGAATCTGAATATCAGTGGCGGTAAACAATCCAGAGTTAATCACCACGATGGCAACGACGACGAGCACAGCCAAGACGGCCAGAACGCCGCCCACGATTTTGCCTTTGCCTGTAACGACAGAAGCGGCATCTGATGTTTTATTTACCATTGCCCCAAGTGAAGACAACGGGTTGACGCCTTTTTTACTCGAAGGCTTCTTAGCGGTAGCCGGCACCGATGTCAGCGAGCGCGGTTTCGATGCGCCCAGCGTACGACCTGGACGCGGCGCTTTAGTTCCCGTCGAGGGCTTAGGAGTTGCCATGGGACGGGCAGGCTTGGCGCCCATAACAGGCTTTGACGTCGTCGAGGGACGCGAGGACTTTTTTGCGGCCGGACGATTACCGAGCTGCGAGCCGACGACCGGACGACTGGTCTGTCGAGCATGCCCGACAGACTTAGAGTGCGCAACGGTATTGCGTTGAGGTTTGGCAGGCGCGCCGGAACGCCCTCCGGCGCGGCGGAAGGTGGGTTTCGATGCTCTAGAAGCCGAGGAATTTAACTTCCGGTCTGAGCTCGATGCCATACGCCTCCCTCACCTTTCCGTGCACATGTCTAATAACCGCGGCAACGTCATCGGCCGAGGCAGTTCCGTTATTAACGATAAAATTAGCGTGAACGGGCGAAACTTCCGCGCCGCCAATCGAAAAACCCTTTAATCCACAATCCTCGATAAGCTTGCCCACACTCGCATCGGGCGGGTTGCGAAAGACAGACCCGCAGGATGCGCGACCCATGGGCTGCGTACGCTTGCGCCTCGTCAGGTACCGCTCCATGCGCTCGCGAATGTCGGCCTTGGGCGCCGGTTTAAGCTTGAACACGCACTCGAGGATGATCTCATTGCGGGGAAGGCTACATTCGCGGTAGCCCCAAGTGATCTCGGACCCCGCATAATGCTTGATACCGGATGCCGGGTCAAACGTTACGACATCCTCAACCAGCGAGCCAATCCACTCGGTCCGTGTGCCGGAATTCATAGATATCGCACCGCCGACCGAACCAGGAATGCCAACGGCAAACTCAAGGCCCGAGAGGCTACGCGACAGGGCATCGTTGACCAGGCGCGCAAACATCACGCCCGCACCGACCGTCAGCGTACAACCGTCATCGGCAACAACCGTGCGCTGAAACTCACGTCCGAGCGAAATGACGGCACCGCGATAACCGCCATCGGCAACCAGCAGATTGGAGCCCTTGCCGATGATGACCCACGGCACCTGCTCGCGATCGAGCACCGCCACGGCGCGGCGGAGGGCATGATAGCTATGGCACGTCACAAAGAGGTCGGCCTTGCCGCCGATACGATAGCTCGTATGACGCGCAAGGCGCTCGTCCTCGATCACATCCGTGTCGATCATGCCCGAGAGCGCCATGACGGCGTTAAACAGACCCATTAGACTTAAGCGTCTTTCTTGGCAGTCAGATACTCGATGAACTCGGGACCGACGGTCGTAACATCTCCGGCACCCATGGTGAGCAGCAGGTCGCCCTCGCCCACCATCTGCTCGAGCTCCTGATTGAGCTCAAGACGGCTGGAGCAGTACACGACCTCCTTGCCAGGATGCTTGGCGCGCACGGTATCGGCGAGCATCTTAGAGGTGACACCCGGAATGGGCATCTCGCCAGCCGAGAACACATCAATCAGCAGCAGTTTATCGGCATTGGCAAATGCATCGGCAAAGTCGTCGCACAGGGCCTGCAGACGCGAATAGCGGTGCGGCTGGAACACGACGTCGACGTGCTTGTAGCCCAGCGACGAAGCGGCGGCAAGCGTCGCCTTGATCTCGGTGGGGTGATGGCCGTAATCATCGACCACGGTGATGCCATCGATATCGCCCACGTGGGTAAAGCGACGGCGGACGCCCTCAAAGCTCGAGAGCGCCTTGGCGGCGGCGTCGATGTCAAGGCCCAGGACATGGGCGACGGTGAGCACGGCCGTGGCGTTGAGCATGTTGTGGCGACCGGGATTGCTCTTGATCTCCACAGCGTGCTCAGTGCCGTCCTCAAAGCGAACGATAAAGTCACTCTGGATGCCCTTGACATCCGGGTGCACGCAGACGATGTCGTTGCTCTCGGCAAAGCCGTAGGAAAGCACGTGACGGCCCGTCGACTTGGCGAGCTCGACCAGATGCGGGTCCTCGCCGCAGACGATGACGGTGCCGTCCTCGCCCACCAGGCTCATGAATTTGGCGAAAGTTGCCTCGATCTCCTCGATACCCGAGTAGTGATCGAGGTGGTCGGCCTCGACGTTGGTCACAATGACCACGTTGGGGTTCAGGAACAGGAAGGAGCTGTCGGACTCGTCGGCCTCGGCGACAAAGTAGTCGCCCGAGCCGTTCTTGCCGTTCGTGTCATAGCCCTCGACGATGCCGCCGATCAAGAAGCTCGGATCCAGGCCCATGCGGTCGAGCATGGTGGCGCACATCGAAGACGTGGTGGTCTTGCCATGCGTGCCGGCAACAGCGACGGTGGTGTAGCCGTGGCCCAAAGCAGAGAGCATCTTGGCACGGGGCCACACGGGAATACCAAGCTCGCGAGCGCGCACGAGTTCAGGGTTGGACTCCGGAATAGCGGTGGAGACAACAACCACGTCGGGCTTGACCTCGTCGATCGTGGCGGCCTCATGGCCCACATGCACCTTCACACCAGCGCGGGTAAGCTGGCGGATATAACGTGACGTCTTAAGGTCGGAGCCGGTAACGGCATAACCGCGCTCGCGCAGAACGAGGGCGATGCCGCTCATGCCGGCGCCGCCGATACCGATAAAGTGGGCGCTCTTAAACTCGGGCGCGGAGGTTGCAGTCTGGGAATCAGCCATGTGCTCGTGTACTCCTTGCGTAAACACTGCCTGTAACCCGTTAACTGTACCGCACCTACCGCATCAGCGCGAGGGCGACCGACGATATCCCGTCTAACTAACGCAAACCCTCTACCGCATCCGCCAGAAGAGCGGCGGCCCTATCCTGAGCCAGACCACGCGCCGCCTGACGCATGGCGTCGCGTGCCGCCGCGTCATCGACCAGGTGCAGCAGCTCATCGGCAAAGGCAGAACCGTCGATATCGGCATCGGCGCAGAGCACGCCGGCCCCGGCGTCGACCAGATAACGGGCATTGGTGGTTTGGTGGTCGGCTGTCGCATGCGGGTACGGCACGAGCACCGAAGGCACGGCGAGCGCAGCGATCTCGGCCACGCTCGATGCGCCCGAACGCGAGAGCACCAAATCGGCAGCAGCCAGCATATCGCCCATGTTGTCGATGTATGGCTGGACGCGGTAACGCTTCGCCTCCTCGGGCGTCAGCGCCAAAGCGCGCTCGGTCTCCTCAAAGCCGTCGGCACCCGTCGAATGCAACACATAGAGATTCTTGCGCGAAAGCAGCTCGTTTTTGAGCGAAACCACGCGCTCGTTGAGGTGCTGGGCGCCAAGTGAACCGCCAAAGACGAGCAGCAGCGTAGCGTCCTCGGGAACACCAAGTGCCTTGCGGCCGCGAGCGCGATTGCCCTCGATCACCGAGCGACGTACGGGGTTACCGGTCATGAGCACGTGGTCAGGGTCACCTTCGCGCTCAAAGACCGAACGCGCTGCCGGCACCGAGATGCACACGCGGGCGGCGTGGGAGTTCATCATCTTGTTGGCCAGACCCGGAACAGAGTTCTGCTCGTGCAGCAGATACGGAACGCCGGCGCCCTTGCACCAACCCAGCAGTGGGACCTCAACGTAAGCACCAAAGCCGATAGCGGCATCGGGCTTACCGACCTTCGAGAAGTGACGGGCGAGCGCACGCTTGGCTTTGTTGACACGCCACAGCGAGGTCAGCGCCGTCCAAGGACGGGAGCGGTCGAAGCCCGTGACCGTAATGGGCACAAAATCAAACCCAGCCTCGGGGACCAGACGACCCTCGAGCTTGCGCGACTGGCCCACGAACACAACGTGGTGGCCACGGTCACGCAGCTCTTCGGCCAAGGCGAGCGCGGGGTTGATGTGCCCGGCCGTGCCGCCGGCTGCAATAGCAACGGTCATTTTATCGGTCATGGTAGTCCCTTCGTACACGCGGTCCCTGGTCGTCGGTACGCAGACGCGCCGACGGGTCCGAGTTCAAATCGATTCGATTATATCCGCCGCCCGCGTTGCGAGGGCTGGGGCGCTGAGGACGACCTTGCGGCGCCGTTCGCTGACGCGGGCGGGCTGCCGGCTCGGTCGCAGAGCCATCCAGGACGGTAAAACCGTTACGCGAAGATCGCTCGCCGCGCACGTGGGGCACGCCGGCGGTACTCTCATCCATAACGGCAAAGCTCTCGCGGCGGCGGTCATACTCATCGCGGCGGGCGCTCTCGTACGAAACGCGCAGGATCAACCCGGCAAGCATGAGCGACACAATAATCGACGAACCGCCGTAGCTAATAAACGGCAACGGTTTGCCCGTCATGGGAAACACGTTGAGGATGCCCAGCGCGTTAATCAAAAACTGCACTGCGAGAATGACCGCGGAGCCAGACGCCATAAGCGCGCCCCGGCGATCGGTCGCCTGCTCGGCAATGCGAAACGCCGAGTAGATCAGCATCGCAAACACCAAGAAGAACAGCACGGTTCCGACAAAACCGACTTCCTCGCCAATGATGGCCAGGATGTAGTCATTGTGCGCCTCGGGCAGATACGAGTACTTCATGGTTGAGTTGCCGATGCCACGGCCGAACAGACCGCCCGAGGCAAAGGCCATAATGGCAAGCGTGGCCTGATAGCCGTCACCATACTCGTCGGCCCAAGGGTTCAAGGCAACCTGAATACGCACCATACGGTACGGCTCTGCGACAAGCGCAATCACGATCACGAGAATGCCGAAGATTAGCACGCCGATGATAAATCTGGGGTCGAGACCCGCAAACAACGCCATGCACATGAGGGTCAACAGGATGATCAGGACAGTACCGAAATCGGGCTGGATAAAGATCAGAAAGAGCGAAATGCCCAGGTAGATGCCCATCTTGCGAAGGAATTCGTTGATGTTGCCACCGGGCGAAAAGAAGCGATCAAGCATGATGGCCGAATACGCAATGGCAAATGGCTTTAAAAACTCGGAAGGCTGGAACTGAATGCCGGCGATGTTAAGCCAGCGCGTGGCGCCACGGCTGCCGCTGCCCACCAAGAACACCAGAAACAGTAGCCCTATCATGCCTATGAGGAAGATCCTGAGCACATCCTCCCCAAACCAGCTGTCCGGCAAAACGCGCACGATGGCAATCAGCGCCAGAACACCGACCACGGCAAACGCGGCCTGTCGACCCAGAAAAAACGTCGCCGAGCCATTCTCGTGCAGCGCCTCGACCGAAGACGCCGAGTACACCATCAGCAGGCCAAAGCATACCAAGGTAAACAAGCAGGCCATGAATATCAAACGGGGGCGCATGATACGGGCGGGAACGCCGGCAATATAGCGTTCGCTAAACGACTGCCCGCCGCGACCGGAACGCGGTGTGCTGCGCCGCGAGGAAGCACGGTCCGAGTCGGGCCTCCTCATACCTTGTCGGGGGCTCTCCTCTCTCACCGGCAACCCCTATTCCATTTGCGATTTCGCCGCAGCGGCAAGCTGGGCCACATAGTCCTTAAACACGCGGCCGCGCTCCTCATAGCCCGAGAACTCATCGAACGAAGAGCAGGCAGGAGAAAGTAAGATCACGTCGCCACGGCTCGACAGCGAACGGGCGACGTCCACGGCATCGCGCAGGTCATCCGCCTGGGCGATATCCACATCGCCGTCGACATCGGCCTCGTCCATAGCGGCGGTGAAACGCTCGCGCGCATCGCCAAAGCAGACGACCGAGCGTACGTTATCCATAACAACGCGCGCGAAGTCCGTGAGCGGCGTGCCCTTATCGTGGCCGCCGAGCAGCAAGATCACGTCGTCATCGGGAAATGCCGTCAGTGCCTTCTCGACCGCATCGGTGTTGGTCGCCTTGGAATCGTTGACGTAGCGCACGCCGTCAATCTCGCCACACGGCTCCACGCGGTGCTCGAGCGGCTGGAACGAGGCAAGACCGCGGCAGACACCATCGACATCGGCACCGACCGCCAAGGCAGCCGTGGCGGCGCACAGGGCATTGATAACATTGTGATGGCCCGAGATCTTGAGCTCGGATGTAGCGATGAGCGGGGTCTCGACGCCCTTCAGGCGCACGACCATCTTGCCGTCGCGCACAAAGGCGGCATCCTCGCCCTCAGGCTCGTCAAAGGCAACCTTGCAGATGCGACGACCCGGCGTGTAGATGTACTCATCGAACTCGTGAATGCCGGCGTCTTCGACGTCGACAACCGCCAGATCGTCATCGACCATATTGTCAAACAGTTTGATCTTGGCAAGCGCGTAGTTCTTATGGCTCTTATGCCAGCCCAAGTGGTCGGGAGTGATGTTGAGCAGCACCGCCACGCGGGGGTGGAGCTCGGTTGTCGTAGCAATCTGATAGCTCGAGAGCTCAGCCACAAACCACTCGTTGTGGGCTCGGCCGTCAATCTCGTTGACCGGCGGCTCGCCGATGTTGCCGACAGCAACGCTGGCCTCGCCGGCAGCCTTAAGCAGATAATCAGCCAGCGACGTGGTGGTCGTCTTGCCGTTGGTGCCCGTGATGGCAATCCAGTTATCGGGCGACAGGCGATAGGCAAACTCGGGCTCACCCATAATCTGGGCGGCATGCTCGCGCCCGGCCTTAAAGAAGCCCGAGAACTCCGAGATGCCCGGGCACGTCACGCATACGTCATAGGCGCCCTCGACCTGTTCGGTCCCATAGACAAACGACGCACCAGCAGCCTCGAGCGCACGCGTGGCGTCATTGGGTTCAGAGGTGCCACCGCCATACACGGTAACGGCACTTACGCGCTCGGAATGTGCCAGCGCCCAGCGGGCGACATCGAGACCGGATTTGCCCTGACCCAAAACGAGCAGGCTAAAGACATCAGCAAGAGGCATGAAAGACCACTATCCCAACTGGAAGAACAGGGCAAGGCCAACGGCACCAAAGGCAGCAGCGATAATCCAAAAACGGATGACGACCTTGGTCTCGGCCCAGCCCTTCTTTTCGAAATGATGATGGATGGGCGCCATAAGGAAGACGCGCTTGTGCGTAAAGTGGAAGTAGACAACCTGAATCATGACCGACAGGGTCTCAACGATAAACAGGCCGCCGATGATGAGGGAGACGACCTCGGTGTTGGTCATGATGGACGTGCAGGCAAACGCGGCGCCTAGGGCAAGCGAGCCGGTATCGCCCATAAAGATGCTCGCCGGATAGCAGTTGAACCACAGAAAGCCCAAGCAGGCACCGGCACACGCGGTGCAGAAGATGGACAGGTTCACGTCTCCGTGCAAAAACGCCATGGCAGCCATGGCGAGCATGGCAATCATGGAGGTGCCGCCAGCAAGACCGTCAAGGCCATCGGTCAGGTTCACGGCATTAGAAAGACCGGCGATCATCAGCCAGCAAAAGACAATGTAGAGCCACGGGAACGAAAGGCCGCAGATGGTGGTCGAAAGCACGCCAAGGTCAATCGTCAGGCCGCCGGGAAAACGAATCTCGGGGGCGACGCCGCACCAGTTAACGGCAAGTACCGTAAAGGTGACACAGATAATGGTTAGGCCGATCATCTTGGCATGAGGCGTCAGACCGAGCGAGCGCCCATGCGTAACGGAGGTCAGGTCGTCGATCAGGCCCAGCACGCCTGTCGCCAGCGTGGCGAGCAGCACGAGCACGAGCTCGGTGGTGAGCTTGCCCATCAGCAGGCAGGTCAGCGAAATCGCGACGAGAATGACAACGCCACCCATGGTGGGCGTTCCCTGCTTAACCAAATGACGCTTGGGGCCGTCGGCACGAACCTGCTGGCCGATACCCTCGACCTTAAGTAGCTTGATCCACCACGGCATGAGCAGCAGCGCAATGGCAGCGGCGATGCCAAGCCCCAAAAAAGCCTGATACGTTGGATACGAGGGATTGCCGAACATGGGCTAGCACACACCTTCCACAAAGCGGTCGAGCTCAACAAAGCGGGAACCCTTGACCAGTACAACATCATGTTTTTCAAGCGCGCCGCCCATGCGGTCGAGCACCTGCTGATAATCGGAGAACACCTGGATGCGGTCCTCGTCCATGCCCATCATGCGCGCGGCATCGGCCATAAGCTGGGCCAGCTCACCACCCACGCACGCCAGCATGTCGAGCTTCTTGGCGGCGGCATAGGCGCCCACGAGCTCATGCATGCGAGGAGCCTCATCGCCCATCTCGCCCATCTCGCCCAGGATCGCCATGCGAGACCCCGTGCACGAAAGCGAGCACAGCAGATCGAGACCAGCAGCCATGGATTCGGCGCTGGCGTTATAGGAATCGTCGATGACGCGGGCACCGCTCTTGGCGCGCTTGATCTCCTGGCGGTGCCCGGTGATCGTGAGGCCCCTAAAGGCAGCATCGATCTGCTCGGGCGTCACGCCCAGGCGATAGGCAACCGCGGCGGCCTTAACGGCATTTGGGACGGACTGCACGCCGGGGATGGCAAGCATGGTATCGGTCGTCTCACCCTGGCCAAAATCGAGCGTAAAGACCGGACGGCCCTCGTCATCAACACGAATGTCGCGGGCACGGACCTCATCATCGTCCGAGACGCCGGCCAGCATCACATCGATACCAGCAGGCTGGGCGAACGTATCGCGAATGAACGGCGTAAAGTCGTCCTCACCGCCCAAAACCAGCAGCGGCAAGAAGTCGCCGGCGGCGCACATACCCTGGACAATCTCGGCCTTAGCGCGGGCGATGTTCTCGCGGCTGCCCAAAATGCCGATGTGAGAGGTACCAATCTTGCTCACGATGGCAAGGTTGGGATTGGCGGACTGGGACAGGCGCTCAATCTCGTGGAAATGGTTCATGCCCATCTCGAGCACCAGGACCTCGGTATCGGCCGGAGCAGAAAGCACCGTGAGCGGCATGCCGATCAGGTTATTGAAATTGCCCTTGGTGGCCCAGACACGATAGCGCTTGGCGAGCACGGCGGCGAGCACGTCCTTGGTCGTCGTCTTGCCGATGGAACCGGTAATACCAACGACCAGGCAGCCAAGCTCCAGACGGTACGCGTGCGCCAAACGCAGCAGAAAGTCCTCGGGATCATCGGTCAGCAAGATGGCACAGCCCTTGTCCTGCGCCAGCGAGACCAGCTCGGCCTCGGGCTCACGCGTCATCACGACGGCGCCGGCACCCGACTGGACGGCACGGGAAGCAAAATCATTGCCGTCGACGTTTTCACCGGGAAAGGCGACGAAAATCGTCCCTTCCTCGACCTGACGCGAGTCGATAACGCACCCGCGGCATACCCGATCGGCTTCTCCCGTCACGGTTCGGGCCCCTGTTGCGGCCGCGAGGTTGTTGACGGCGATCTCTATCATTGCAGCTCCCCTGTAAACCTAATAATGCTATCGGCGTATTGTATCCCAGCGCCGCACATGCGTGGTGCAGGGCATGTGAACACCCTCATATGGGACAACAAACCACGCCCCAAAGATTGTAACCCCCTACTTCGTGTGCGGGATACCCAGCACGTCGAGCGCGTTGGCCATAATGGACTGGAACGGCACCGCAGCGGCATCTGAGCCGCTCGGCGTTCCGTCGAGCGTGATATAGCACAGCACCTTGGGCGATTGTGCCGGCGCAAAGCCCATAAAGGACGACATGTAGTTCTCCTTGAGGTAGCCGCCGTTCTCGTCGGCTCGTTCGGCCGTACCGGTCTTACCCGCCACGTCATAGCCGTCAACCGCGCCGCCAACGCCCGTTCCCTCGGACACGACCGTCTGCATGCACGATGTCACCTGGGATGCGGCGTCCTCAGAAATCGCGCGTTCGCCTTCGCCCCAGTCCTTCTCGTCGCCTTTGCTGGACTTATAGAAGTGCGGGGTCATCATCACGCCGCCGTTGGCGATGCCGCCCACGGCACGTGCGATCTCAATCGGCGAGACGGACAGCGCCTGTCCAAAGCTCATCGATCCCAGCGTGGCGCCGTCATACTGGTCACGCTCCTTGACGATGCCCAGGCTCTCGCCCGGAAAATCGACACCGGAGCTGTGACCGATGCCCCACTTGTCCACATAGGCGGCAAAGTCGTCGGCACCGATCTTGCGCCCCACCAGGACAAAGCCCACATTGGACGAACGGCGCATCATCTCGCGCACATCCATGGTCATGCCATAGTCGCGCTTATCGGCATCGGTAACGGTATCGTCGCCCACCTTGATGCTCGCCGGCACCTCAAACGACGTACTCGATCGTACGACGCCCAAGTCGAAGCCGGCGCCCGCCACGAGCGTCTTAAAGACCGAGCCGGGCTCGTAGGCGTCAGTGACCAGGCGCAGGTTCATATCCTCGGTCTTGGCGTTCTCCAGATCGGTCTGGTCGTAGGTCGGGTACGAGCAGGCTGCGAGAATTTCACCGGTCGTGGGGTCGGTGACCAAAGCCGAGCCGTTCTTGGCCTTTGTCTTCTCGACAGCCTCTGCCAGAGCATCCTCAGCCGCACGCTGGATATTGACGTCGAGCGTCGTCACGATATCAACGCCGTCGACCGCGGCCACCTTTTTATAGGCACCGCCCGCGATATAGCTGCCGTCCCTCGCGCGCTCGCGCACGAGAGAACCGTTCGTGCCGGTCAGAAGCTTGTTGTATTGCTTTTCGAGACCCGTCAAGCCGTCGTTGTCCACATTCACTACACCCAGCACCTGCGATGCCAGATTGCCGTATGGATATACGCGCTTCATGGCCTGCTCAAAAAGCACGCCGGGCAGGTTCTTCTTCTCCAGCACCGCAGCATCGTCTTCGTCCACTTGGCGCTTGATATACACCCAGGTGCCATCGGACTCGACGAGCTTGCGGCAGGTCTTTTTATCGATTCCAGTTGCCTTGACCAGCGCCGACACCGTCTTGTCAACATCCTCGACAAGCTGCGGGTTCACGGCGATGTTGCGACATTCGACCGACGACGCCAGCACGTTACCGTTGCGGTCGTAGATGGTGCCGCGTTTGGCATAGAGGGTCTGCGCAAGCAGGCGGCGCGCATCGGCACGCTCGCGCAGTTTATCGGCTTCGACAATTTGATAGTCGGCAAGGCGAAAGACGCCCAAGCCCAAGCCAAGCCCAATGAATCCCATGACGGCTTTGCGGCGAGGCAGAGGCGCGCCTGTGAGCCATTCGGTCGACGAGCTCTTGCGCGACCTGGTGTTATGCACTTGAGGGCCGCCCGAGCCGCGAAGTCGCGACGCCGGGTCGTTGCCACGGGACTGCCCGGCGTTGTAAGATTGCCGACCCGTTCCTTGATAACCAGAACGTCCCCGCGACGAGGGACGTCCAGAACCGCGGCCCCCATCGGAACCGCGGCGATAGTCATTTGTCATACTCAGCTACCGTCTTGCTACTGAGCGGTCGCGGTCGCGTTGGCGCCCGCGGCTGCATCCTGCGAAAAGTCAAGTGTAACGCTCTCGCTGGGCTCCACCATGCCATAAGCGCCCGCAAGGTCGCGAATGCGCGTGTCGGCGCCATAGACCGAATGCATGACCTCCAGGTCGGAGCTCTCATCGGTCGCCTTTTCGAGCGTGTTGGTAAGCTCGGCGTTGCTGTTGAGCACCTGGGCCGTAACGCCGGCGAGCGCCACGCGGGCGACGCCGATCGTCATGAAGATAGCCGCAATGATGCAAAACGTTTTAAGAACGCTCATGAAAACCGGGCTTACCGCCTGGTTTGCCTGACGGCCCGCGCCCGTGTAGACATCAAAGCGCGGCGTGCGCTGCTCACGGGGAGCAACGGGGGCCTGCGGCGTCTCACGATAGGCGGGCATGGCGTTCATATCATAGGCGAGTGCTGCGCTTGAAGTGTTGTAGCCCATGATATGCCGCCTCCCATCCCGAGTACGTTGGTAGTGTGTTTAAGCTTCGTTTATGGTGCGAGCGGGAGGTCCAATATCGCGCGGTCGCGCCTACAGACGCTGCGCCACGCGGATTTTGGCTGATCTCGCCCGAGGGTTGCGCTCAACCTCATCAGGCTGGGCAACCAAGGGTTTGCGGGTGATGACCTTGAGTATCGGCACGTTGCCGCACACGCACACCGGAATCTCCGGCGGACACGTGCACCCCTGGCTCATCTCCTTAAAGTGGTTCTTTACGATACGGTCCTCGAGCGAGTGATACGAGATGACGCAGATACGTCCGCCCGGGTTGAGCCACCTGGTGGCGGCATCAAGCCCTCGTTCGAGCACATCGAGCTCGTGATTGACCTCGATGCGAATGGCCTGGAAACTTTTCTTGGCCGGGTGTCCGCCATGCCGACGAGCGGCAGCCGGGATACCCGCCTTGATGATCTCGACAAATTGGCCGGTGGTTTCGATCGGTTCTTGCTCGCGGCGGCGCACGATCTCGCGCGCGATCTGCGAGGCGAACTTCTCTTCGCCGTAGACGCGTAGAATCCGGGCGAGGTCGTGTTCGTTATAGGTGTTGATGACCTCAGCTGCGTTTAAGGTGTTATTACCCGGATCCATCCGCATGTCCAATGGGGCGTCCTCGTTATACGAAAAGCCCCTGCCAGGGATATCGAGTTGCGGTGACGAAACGCCCAAATCGAACAGGAAGCCATCGACCCCGGGCACCTCGGCCGAGCAAAGTAGCTCGTCCAAGTCGCCGAAGTTGCCCTTCAGCAGCTGGTGCGGAACGCCGGGAACCTCGCGGTCCAGACGGGCGCCAGCGGCCTCGAGGGCCATGTCGTCCTGATCGACGCCGAGCAAAAGGCCCGTCTCCCCCACCTGCGCGGCCATCTTTACCGAATGGCCGGCACCGCCAAGGGTGCAATCGCAGACAACGGAGCCGCTCTTTAGCCGCAGCGACTCAAGCACTTCGCCGAGCATGACAGGTTCATGCCGATATTCTTGTGTCAAGATCCCACGCTCCATCCGTTACCCGTGCCTTGCCCTTACGAGAAGAAGAGGTCCAGCAGGGCCTCATCGTCATCGTCCTCATCGGCCGCGGCGCGATCCCAAACCTCAAGGTGGTCGTAGTTGCCCACAACCGTGACCTCGCGGTCGAGGTTCGCCTGCTTGCGGAGAGACTCGGAAAGACCGATACGACCGGCGCTGTCCACGTCCATCGACGTGGTGCGCTTGTTGATCGCCCTCATGAGCTTCTGGTCATTAATGTCACGCGGGTTAAAACCCTCGTGGCCCTCACGACCCGCGAAGAGTCCTTCGACCCACTTATCGAAGGCCTCGGCAGAGAACACGTACAGAGCATCGACATCCAGGGCTTTGAACACGCGAACGTGCTCTCCAAGCTCCTCGCGAAGGGGTGCAGGCAGGGATAGACGACCTTTTGCATCGAGATTGCGCTCGTATGCACCCGTCATTCCCATGTGCGCCCTCCCCTCGGTTACTCAGATGGCACGTACGCGGGGAACCACCCCGCCTGTCGACGTCATCAATAATATGGGGAACCGCCCCATTTTTCAACACCTTTCCCCACCTCTTCCCCCACTCCGCCCCACCACTCCACCCACCATATATTGCAAAACACCCCCAAGCATATGTTCGAAAACACAATATGTTGTGTTTACAGCAACGGCGGGATGCCACCTGTGGCACCCCGCCGTTCAACCTCAACCTTCAAGTTGACCTTGAGGCGATTTTTGCGTCCCTTTACATGCCGTTCACATCGCCCCCAAACTCCCCCACCCAAGGCACGTGCGGCCCACCACCGCGACGCCAAGTGGCGAAAAATGGGACGGGGCCCCAGATTGCCCATGCGTGCGCAAAAGCACGCCGCGGCAATCTGGAGCCCGTCCCCAAATACCTATAAATATGCAGGTCAGCGATGTGTTAACGATGTGCCAGCGGGTGCGCCGCCAGATAGACCTCGGTCAGTTGTGTACGATCGACATGCGTGTAGACCTGCGTGGTCGATATATCGGCATGTCCCAAGATCTCCTGTAGCACACGGAGGTCTGCGCCGCCCGCAAGCATATGGGTAGCAAAGGAGTGACGCAGCGTGTGGGGATGGAGTCCCACCAGCCCCACCTGGCGCCCGTAGCGCTCACAGATGGCATGGATGCCCTGGCGCGACAGACGGCGGCCGTTCTTATTTAAAAAGACCGCCGAGGTCTCGGTTCCGCGGGCATGGGCCGCCAAGCGAGAACGCCCCTCAGTTACATAGAGCATCAGAGCTCGCGCCGCGCTTCCCACCAGCGGGGACAGGCGTTCCTTCGAGCCCTTACCGCGAACGAGCACAAAGCCATCGTCGATATGGATATCGCCCACATCGAGCCCCACCAACTCGCTCACACGCAAACCGCATCCGTAGAGCACTTCCAAGATGGCATGGTCGCGCAAGCCCATCTCGCCCTCGGGGAAGTCTTGATCGAGCAGCGCCGAGACATCCTCCACCGATAGATACTCCGGCAAACGCTCAGCCTTTTTAGGAAGGCGCAACGCCGCCGTTGGATTTTGGGCCACAGCCCCATCGCGCACCAAAAAGGCATGCAGGCCCTTCACGGCCGCAAGCGCACGCTCCACCGAGGCATCGGAATAGCCCCCATCGCGACGGTCGGCGACAAAGCCCTCCACGACCTGACGGGTCACCTCTTCAAAAGACACAATACCCGCCCGCTCCAGATAGGCGCAGTATGTCGTCAGGTCACGACGATAGGCCGCAATCGTGTTGCGCGCCAAACCCCGCTCGACCGCGAGGTAATCGAGATACTCCCCCGCCGCCACGGCGAGCGACGAGGGAGTAGCTTCGGTATGTTCCTTATTCGCCGGCACCCTTAGTCCGTAGCGAGGTTCATGGGCGTCACCTGCAGACGGTCGACACCCTCGTGCTGGCCGATCGAAGCGCGCACGAACTCGCGGAACAGCGGCTGCGGGTTGGTCGGGCGGCTCTTAAACTCGGGATGAGCCTGGGTTGCCACATACCACGGATGCACGTCGCGCGGCAGCTCGACCATCTCGACCAGGCGCTCGTCGGGCGACAGACCCGAGATAACCAAACCGGCGTCCTCGAGCTGGTCGCGGAAGGCGTTGTTGAACTCAAAGCGGTGACGGTGACGCTCGTAGACGAGCTCCTCGCCATATGCCTCGCGAGCGAGGGTATCGGCGGCGAGCTTGCACGGATAGGCGCCCAGGCGCATGGTGCCGCCCTTCTCGGTCACGTCCTCCTGCGAGCTCATCAGATCGATGACACTATACGGGCCATCCGGATCGAACTCGGAGGAGCTGGCGCCGGCAAGGCCGACGACGTTGCGCGCAAATTCGCACACGGCCACCTGCATACCCAGGCAAATGCCCAGATACGGAATCTTGTGCTCACGGGCAAACTCGGCCGCGAGGATCTTGCCCTCCAGGGCGCGCTTGCCAAAGCCGCCGGGGACCAGGATGCCCGAGGCGTCGCCCAGAACCTCGGAGACATTCTGCTCGTCGAGGCTCTCGCCGTCGACCAGCTGGACGTCCACATGGCGATCGTAGAAGACGCCCGCATGGTGCAGGGCCTCGATAACCGACAGGTACGCATCGGGCAGCTGCGTGTACTTGCCCACGACGGCGATCTTCACCTTGTCGGCGTGATGGTTGGCGTGATTCTGTTTGCGCAGGAACTCGTTCCACTCGCTCATGTCGCGCTCACGCGGGTCCAGACCCAGGCGCTCGCAAATGCGCAGGTCAAAGTCCTGCTCGGCAAGCAGCTGCGGAACATCGTAAATGCTCGCGCAGTCCTCGTTGGTAAAGACACAATCGGTGTCGACGTCGCAGAAGCTTGCGATCTTTCCGCGGATAGCGTCATCGATATGGTGGTCGGAGCGCAGCACGATGATATCGGGCTGGATGCCAAAGCTGCGGAGCTCCTTGACGGAATGCTGCGTGGGCTTGGTCTTGACCTCGTGGGCGGCGGCGATATAGGGAACGAGCGACACGTGGATGTAGCAGACGTTCTCGGGGCCGGCCTCCTTGCGGTACTGACGGATGGCCTCGACAAACGGCTGCGACTCGATGTCACCGATGGTGCCGCCCAACTCAGTGATGACCACGTCGGAGCCGGTCTGTTCCTCAATACGACGGAACTTATCCTTAATGGCGTTCGTGACGTGCGGAATCACCTGCACGGTGCCGCCCAAAAAGTCACCGCGACGTTCGCGGGCGATCAGACTCTTATAGATGGCACCAGTCGTAAAGTTGGAATCGCGGGTCAGGTTCTCGTCAATAAAGCGCTCGTAGTGGCCCAGGTCCAGATCGGACTCGTAGCCGTCCTCGGTCACAAAGACCTCGCCATGCTGGAACGGGCTCATGGTGCCGGGGTCGACGTTCAGATACGGGTCGGCCTTTTGCATCGTCACCTTGTACCCGCGCGACTTGAGCAGACGGCCCAGCGAGGCCGCGGTAATACCCTTGCCCAGAGACGAAACCACGCCACCGGTTACGAACACATGCTTGGTCATATTGAGTTACCTGCGCTTCCCGTAGAAGTTGTCCATACACATCTTACGGGTCTTCATTGTAATACTCGCGACGCGCGCCGCACGCAATTTTTCTCGCGTGCGATTGCATTTCTCAATCTTGAAATCAGAACCACCCTTAAAAAGGGTGGTTTGCTCTTAGGGTATAACCCACGGGCCCCGGGCTCGCGTCTAAAGGCGCGGGCCCGGACTTCGTCCAGGCCTAGTGCATCTTGACCCGTGGCGCGCCGGTCGAACCGGCAGCATCACCCCCTCTTGAAGGGGTCCTCGTACTCCTTCACGCTCAGCTTGTCCAGCGCGATGTCGTGGGACTCCTGCTCCCTGATGTACTTGGCGATCGTCGCCTCGTTCAGGCCGACGGTGGACACGTAGTAGCCCTCCGCCCAGAACTTCCTGTTGCCGAACTTGTACTTGAGGTTGGCGTGCCTGTCGAATATCATCAGCGAGCTCTTCCCCTTCAGGTAGCCCATGACGCTCGCGACGCTGTACTTCGGCGGGATCGCCAGCAGCACGTGCACGTGGTCGGGCATCAGGTGCCCCTCGATTATCTCGATCCCCTTGTACTCGCACAGCTTCCTGAGGATCTCCCCTATGTCGCTCCTGATTTGGTTGTAGATCACTTTGCGCCTATACTTCGGCGTGAACACGATGTGGTACTTGCACATCCACTTCGTGTGGGAAAGGCTGTAGGCCTTCTGGGCCATGGCGACCACCCCTTCGACTCGAATTCTTGACGGCCTGAACAATCGTCAATATCGGTCGGAGGGGTGGCTTTGTAAAGCCGTTTGTCTCCACCCGCGTAGCGGGTGGTTTAAAGCTGGCCGCTGCGCGGCCAGCGGACTAAAGTCTTGAACAAAACGCCGCCCGGTTTCCCAGGCGGCGTCGCTGTGGCAAGGGTTACATGCTGCTATCGATCAGCAACCTCGTCCTCAAGCATTTCTTGAACGAGCATGCCGGTACGGACGCCCTCAAGATACCACTCGCCACGTTCGGTGAGGCAAATGCCATTTGCAAGCTGACCGCCGTCGTCGCTATAACGCGAGACGACATCAATCATGCCTTCGGAATCCAAACGATCGATTGCGGCGCGGACACGATACGGCGAAACCCCCACGCGCTCGGCAAGCGTTTTGCGCGAGAAACCATACGGCCCGCCATTGTCTTCGGTTTGCTGGTCGATCTCCATCAACACCAGCACCTCGACACGCTTCATATCGTTGACACTCGCACGACCCTTGCCCGCCATAGCAGCCTCCTCAAACCGAGCACGAGCATCTAACGCGCCGTGCGCGACCGACACACCTCACGATGGCAGGTAATATCCATCATGCGGCATCCCGCTAAGGATGAAACAGTTACGGTTATTGTATACCGCTCAAATTGTTTCTAGGCAGGTAAACAGCTATTTTTCGCCGAAATAGGCGCTTTATTGATCAAAAAGCCGTACCGGGCGCTAACCCGATACGGCCAAAATGCAATGCAATTACCGCGGTGCTTCAAACTTAGCGATGGAAGAAACCGCGGCGCTCAAACTTGGGCTCGCAGCACACGTTGATACCCAGTTTGCGCAGTACCGTCTCGTCCGTCGGCGAGATGATCACGCTAAAGAAGGCATCGCAACCGCGCAGCTGCTCCAGGCCCGAAAGGACGCGAGCGGCCGTCTCACTCGTGGCCGAGGTGATCGACAGCGCCATAAGCGTCTCGTCGGTGTGGAGGCGCGGGTTTTTGCTTCCCAGGAAATGCGTCTTGAGCTTGCTGATGGGCTCGATCGCCTCATCGCTAATGACCTCGAGCTCAAGGTCGACGCCCGAGACATGCTTGAGGGCGTTCATAATGAGCGAACTTGCGGCGCCCAGGCGCGTGGAGGTCTTACCGGTCACCACGGAGCCATCGGGCATGACCATGGCACCCACGGGACCACCCGTCAGCTGCTCCCTGGTGAGGGCCGCCGAGCGCGCCGGTGAGTAGTTCTTATCGATGCCGGCTTTCTTCATAATAATTTTGAGACGGTCGACTTGCTCATCGCCCACGCCGGTACGGCGCACATTTTCGACCGCGGTAAAGTAGCGGCGGACGATCTCCATCTTGGAAGCGTCGCGGCAGGCATCGTCATCGGTGATGGCAAAGCCGACCATATTGACGCCCATGTCCGTAGGACTCTGATAGGGGCTCTTGCCCAGGATCTTTTCCATCAGAGCACGGACCACCGGGAAGGCCTCGACGTCGCGGTTGTAGTTGACCGTGGTCTTGTTGTAGGCCTCCAAGTGGAAGGAGTCGATGATATTGGCATCGTCGAGATCGGCCGTTGCTGCCTCATAGGCGATGTTGACCGGATGCGTGAGGGGCAGATTCCAGACCGGGAAAGTCTCGAACTTGGCGTAGCCGGCGGCGGTGCCGTGCTTGTGCTCGTGATAGAGCTGCGAGAGGCAAGTGGCGAGCTTGCCTGAGCCGGGGCCGGGTGCCGTCACGACAACGAGCGGACGCGTGGTCTCGACAAACTCGTTCTTGCCGTAGCCATCGTCGGACACGATCAGATCGACATCGTGCGGATACCCCTCGATGGGATAGTGCAGCTTGGCGGGAATACCGAGCGCGTTCAGGCGGTTGCGGAACACATCAGCAGCAGGCTGGCCAGCGTACTGGGTGATGACCACAGCCGCGACGGCAAAGCCGTTGCCGCGGAACAGGTCAACCAGGCGCAGCACATCCTCGTCATAGGTAATGCCCAGGTCACCACGAGCCTTGTTTTTCTCGATGTGGTTCGCGTTGATCGCGATGATAACCTCGACATCGTCGGCGATGCTCTTGAGCATGCGGAACTTGCTGTCCGGTTCAAAACCCGGTAGCACGCGGCTCGCATGATAGTCATCGAATAGCTTACCGCCAAACTCCAAATAGAGCTTGCCGCCAAACTGCGAGATGCGCTCCTTAATGTGAGCAGCCTGCAGCTCGATATACTTCGCGTTGTCGAAACCCTGGCGCATATATGGCTCCCGTCCCGTTTCCATTTAATGTTCTAGGCGATTATAACGGAGCCCGCCCTCCCCGATACCCAGACCATCAACAGGCACCAACCAAACATCCGTCAAACCTCTTGTCGGACATATTTGGTGCAAACTAACCTGACCCCATTGCACCGCCCCATAACACCAACAATGGCAGCGCCGCAGGTGGAGCAAAAGTCAGCGAAAGCCCACCAGAGCGAGCAAGGTGACGTGAAAGAGGAGGGCATAGGCCTTTTGGCCATGCCCGACGATTGAACGTCAGATTGCCGCTCTGGCGGGCTTGCAGCGTCGAGTGGTTCCGGCGTTTGGTAAAACGCCGGAACACAAGAGCGCCCCCTCCCGCGCACGGAACGGAAGGGGGCTAAAGGTAGGAGTCTACCGGTGGGTTTACCCCGCCGGACAGACGATGACCAGGTGATCCTCTACAGGATCGTCAAGGTTTCCGTGGGGTACCCGTTGGGTACTTAGAGCAGCACGCAGGCGACGGTCAGGATGACGGCGCAGACGACGGAGAGAGCGACGATGAGCTTAAGGGCAAACTTGAGCCAGGTCGTCCACTCGATCTTGGCCAGGGCGAGACCGCCCATGATGGCGCCGGAGGTCGGAGTGAACAGGTTCACGACACCGATGGCGGCGGAGAAGATCATGACCATGACCTCGGGCGAGAAGCCGAGCTTAACAGCCAGCGGTCCCATGATGGGCATGGAGACGGTGGCCATACCGGAGGTCGAGGGGATCAGGAAGGACAGGCCGAAGTAGACCAGGAAGCTCATGGGAGCGAAGATCACGCCGGACAGACCAGCCAGGGCATTGGCGGCAGCGTCGAGGACGAAGACGTCGAGGCCGGTGTTAGCCATGAGGACGGAGATACCACGAGCGAGGGCGATGACGAGAACAACGGACATCATGTCGGCAGCGCCGGTGATGAAGGTGTTAACGATCTGCTTCTCGGACAGGCCACCGATGATACCGATCAGGACGGCCATGAGGAAGAACCAGGTGGAAGCCTCGTCGAAGTACCACTGGCCAATGGGCAGGCCGGTGATCAGGGCAGACCAGCCCTGGACGACGGCGTTACCGTCGGCGTCGTAGACAGCGCCAGCGTCGAAGAAGTTGGCGACGCCCTCGTTGAGGTCGGCCAGCGGAATGAAGCCGACGATCATGACGACGAAGGTGAAGGCGAAGGCGATCAGAACACCCTTCTGACGACCGGTGAGCTTGACCTCCTTGTGGACCTCGGAAGCAGCCTTGCCGTGAGCCTCTTCGGCGTCCTTGAGCTCCTGCATCGACAGGATGGTGGAACCCTTGTCAGCCTTGACCTTCTTGGCATAGTTCATCACGAAGACGATGGACATAGCGGTAGTGACAATCCACAGGACGGCACCGAGGCCGATGATGATGGACTGGTTGACCTCAATGCCAACGCCGGTCAGAGCGTCGACGGCAGCGCCGACGGCGAACGGGTTAACCGTGGAGCCCAGGCAGCCGCAGCCAGCGCCGAGCAGGACGGTAGCGGCGCCGACCATGGGGTCGAAGCCAGCAGCCATCATGGTAGCGGCGAGCAGGGCGTAGAAGGGAACGGTCTCCTCGCACATACCATAGGTGGTACCACCGAGGGAGAAGATGAGCATAAGGACAGGAACGAGCATGATCTCGTTGCCCTTAAGCTTCTGCACCAGAACGGCGATGCCGTTGTCCAGAGCGCCAGTCTCGGTCATCATACCGAGGAAGCCGCCCAGGATCATAACGAAGAGGCAGACGGGCAGAGCGTCAGCGAAGCCCAGGATCGGGGCGGTGCAGAAATCGCTCAGGCGGGCTGCAGTAACCGCGCCGCCGGACGTGCCGGAGACGATAACGGTAATCACTGCAACAATTGCCAGCAGAGCTAGAAGAATGGTGAACGATGAAGGCATACCGCGCTTTTTCTTAGCGGTCTCAGTCATGGTTCTCATCCCCCCTTCATAAATCATTTAACTTTCTCGCGCGAAGCGGATCTTCCGTGCCGTGCCCACCGCCCGACGCGAGATATTTACCAGACAAAGCCGCTCGGGGTGTGCAGCAAGACACCCCGAGCGAGATGCTAGATGCTCTTACTTGAGCGTGGCGTACATGACAGCCTTGATGGTGTGCATGCGGTTCTCGGCCTCGTCGAAGACCTTGGAAGCGGGGCTCTCGAAGACCTCGTCGGTGACCTCCTGCTCGGTGATGCCGAACTGCTCGCACTTCTCGGCGCCAATCGTGGTGTTGGTGTCGTGGAAGCTGGGCAGGCAGTGCAGGAAGATGGCACCCGGGTTGGCCATAGCCATGACCTCGGAGGTAACGCGATACGGGGTGAGCTGAGCGATGCGCTCGGCCCAGACCTCGTCGGGCTCGCCCATGGAGACCCACACGTCGGTGTAGATAACGTCGGCACCGGTGACGCCGTCCTTGACGTCGGTGGTCAGCTTGATGGTGCAGCCGTTGGCCTCGGCGATGGGCTTGCAGGCCTCGATGACGTCGTCAGCGGGCATGCACTCCTCGGGGCCGCAGGCCACGAAGTTCATGCCGAGCTTGGAGCAGACAACCATGAGGGAGCGAGCAACGTTGTTCTTGCAGTCGCCCATGAAGACGAGGGTCTTGCCCTTGATGTCGTAGTTGAAGTTCTCCTGGACGGTCAGGATGTCGGCGAGCATCTGGGTGGGATGCCACTCAGTGGTCAGGCCGTTCCACACGGGCACGCCGGACTTGGCAGCGAGCTCCTCGACGTCGTCCTGGGCAAAGCCGCGGAACTCGATGCCGTCATACATGCGACCGAGAACGCGGGCGGTGTCCTCGATGGACTCCTTCTTGCCCATCTGCGACGAACCCGGATCGAGGTAGGTGACGCCCATGCCCAGATCCATGCCGCCAACCTCGAAGGCGCAGCGGGTACGAGTGGAGGTCTTCTGGAAGAGCAGAACGATGTTCTTGCCCTCGAGATAGCGGTGCGGAACGCCAGCGCGCTTCATGTCCTTGAAGTTCTTGGAGAGCTTGAGCAGGTACTCGATCTCCTCGGTGGTGAGGTCGAGGAGCTTGAGGAAGCTACGGCCGGAGAGGTTAACACCCATGGTTCGAATCCTTTCGAAGAAATGAATTACATAAGTATCAGTGTTGCCCGTTTGACGGGCGAAACCGGTGCGGTTGTAGGGAGACCGCACCGGAAACGGAAAGACTTAGAGGTCCTCGCGCCAGAAGGGCATGCTCATGCAGCGCGGGCCGCCGCGGCCGCGGGAGAGCTCGGCGGAGGGCACGACGAGAAGGTCCAGGCCCTCCTTGTACAGCACGTCGTTGGTGACGGTGTTGCGGGCGTAGACGCAGATCTTGCCGGGCTCGACGCACAGGGTGTTGGAGCCGTCGTTCCACTGCTCGCGGGAGGCCGCGATCGGGTCGCCGCCGCCGCAGGGGATCAGCTTGACCTGGTCGACGCCGGTGGCGTCCTCCAGGACGTGCTCGAGGGTGTCCTCGATCAGGCGGATGTTCACGTCGCCCGGGTTCTTGCCGGCGGTCAGCTCGTAGACGCGCAGGGTGCCCATGATGGCGGGGTGGATCGTGAACTTATCGACGTCGATCTGGGTGAAGACCGTGTCGAGGTGCATGAAGGCGCGCGAGACCGGGATGTCGAAGGCCAGGATGCGCTCGACCTTGGAGTCGGAGTTCCAGAAGATGTTCTGGGCCATGACGTCGATCGCGGCGGCCTGGGTGCGCTGGGAGATGCCGACGGCGAGGGTCTTCTCGTTGATGTTCAGCACGTCGCCGCCCTCGGTGTGGAACTGGCAGTCGCGGCGGAAGTACAGCGAGACGTCCTTGTAGTCGGGGTGGTACTTGAAGACGTACTTGCCGTACAGGGTCTCGCGGTTGCGGGTGACCGAGTACATGCGGTTGAGGTTGACGCCCTCGCCGACGACCGCGAACGGGTCGCGGGTGAAGTAGAGGTTGGGCATCGGGTCGATGATCAGGTCGGACTCGGACTCGGAGTTGACCAGGGAGTCGAGGGTCGTGGACGCCGTGAGGGGCATGTCGATCTCGGACTTGGTCATGCCGGCCATGGTCTTCTTGACGAACTCGAGGTTGTCCTCGATGGAGTCCAGCTTCTCGCGGACGATCTGCGGCATGTGCTGGCCGCGGATGCCGGCCTCGGCGATGTACTGGTCGGTGAACTCGGCGCGGGCGCCGGGGACCTGGTCGAACACCTCGGCGACGAGGTTCTCGAGATAGAGGACCTCCACGCCCTGGTCCCTCAGGATCTGGGCGAAGGTGTCGTGCTCCTGCTGCGCGACCTCCAGGAACGGGACGTCGTCGAACAGGAGTCGCTCGAGCTCGTCGGGCGGCAGGTTGAGGAGCTCGTCGCCGGGACGGTGCAGGCAGACCTTCCTGAGCTTGCCGATCTCGGAAGGCACGTGCAGACCTTTCGTCATGGCCTCCTACCTTTCTTTCGGGCCCTTGTCAGGGCCGATTCGTTAGCGCCCCTCCGTGTGAGGCGTTATTGCTGACGACATATTTATATCCAAAATCAGCTCATACTTCCACCTTGCCCCTGAACGGTTTTTTATAGGGGGTGAACGGCATACACATATACTTCACGCATGGCACACTTCATCTTAATAAAGCGTATTTACGTGCTTAAACGCGTTTTAATCCTAAAATCAAATGGAACTAAACTTTGTTAAACCATCCTCAAATTGCATATTTCCAATAAACCTATGAATAGAATTAGCGGTTCACACCGCGTCTCAACCATTTTCATTTTTATTCAGAAAAAAGTTTGTCCTATTCATTTCTGGTAAATAAATTACCGTTTACCAGACGCTTGATACCGTTCACCGGAAACTCAGTATAAGGCCCAGCGGATACCGGCTCGCTTTACGGCCCCATTTGTAACAACTTGACTTCTCGGTATAGAAAAACGGACCCGCTTCACTAGGGAAACGGATCCGTTTTCGATTATCTTCGGCTAATTTGGATAAGGCCCCCGAAGACCATCGGAATCCTAGCGATCGAACTCCGCCAGTGCCTCGCCCAAAAGCCTCAGGCCCTCGCGCAGAACGTCCTCGCTCGCGCAGTAGCCCAGGCGTGCGCCACAGGGAAGCTCAAAGCGGCTGCCGGGTACCAGCAGCACTCCCCTCTCGGACAGCAGGCGCTTGCAGAACTCCTCGTCGTCCTCGGGAATATCCAGCTGGATAAACGAGGTAGACACGCCCTGTGGGGCCGTCCAGGAAACGCGATGCTGCGTATCGATCCAAGCCTGCGCGATATCGCGGTTGCCAAACACGATCTTGCGATTGCGCTCGAGGATCTTGTCCTTGTGCTCAAGCACATAGGTCGCCAAGGCGTCGTTGAACACACCGCCGCAGATCATGGTGTAATCGCGATAGGTACGGATGCGGTTGGACACCTCTTCGTCGGCCACGACCCAGCCCACGCGGGCCGCAGGCGTCGAATAGGTCTTCGACAACGAGTTGGTGACAATGGCCCTCTCGTACACGTCGACCATCGACATAAAGGACTCAGTGTTTTCGAGCGGCAGATACACCTCGTCGCACAGCACGTAGGCGCCCACCGAACGGGCGATCTCGGCAATCTGGCCGAGCATATCGGTATCGAGCACCGTACCGATGGGGTTCGATGCGTTGTTTATGCAGATAAGCTTGGTGTTGGGGCGCACCAAGCGCTTGAGTTCCTCGATATCGGGCTTCCAGCCGAGTTCCTCGCAAAGCTCCCAATACTCGACCTCGGCGCCCAGCGTGCGCGGAATCTCGTAGAGCGGCGCGTAGGTGGGCCACTCGGCGATAACGTGGTCGCCGGGCTCGACCACGGCCATGATGGCGTTGAGGTTCGCACCCGTGCAGCCATTGGTCTGCAGAATGTGGTCGGGATTGACCTCCCGACGATACAGCTTGGCAACCACGGCCTTAAACTCCGGCGAGCCCTCGATCCAGCCGTAGTTCATCTTCTCGCGGTCCAAGCGCTCGTAGAACGTGGCGCCGTCCTGCTCATCGAGCGCGCGCAGCTCGCCCATGGTGAGCGACGAGATCGTCGACTGGGCGATGTCCCACGTGGCACTTTTCTCCCAAACGTTGAGCCATTCCTCAACGCCAATCGTCTTGATGTCCATGGCCAAGCTCCTTACAAAAGCAGTCATCCAATCGTGTTGACGTCCCTCATACAAGATTGGGGCGGTGCGAAAACCCGCACCGCCCCAATGGGAGACATCTAATGGCAGCTAGATGTATGTATTATGACCTGTACGGGTCCTGAAAGACCTTAGAGGTCCTCGCGCCAGAAGGGCATGCTCATGCAGCGCGGGCCGCCGCGGCCGCGGGAGAGCTCGGCGGAGGGCACGACGAGAAGGTCCAGGCCCTCCTTGTACAGCACGTCGTTGGTGACGGTGTTGCGGGCGTAGACGCAGATCTTGCCGGGCTCGACGCACAGGGTGTTGGAGCCGTCGTTCCACTGCTCGCGGGAGGCCGCGATCGGGTCGCCGCCGCCGCAGGGGATCAGCTTGACCTGGTCGACGCCGGTGGCGTCCTCCAGGACGTGCTCGAGGGTGTCCTCGATCAGGCGGATGTTCACGTCGCCCGGGTTCTTGCCGGCGGTCAGCTCGTAGACGCGCAGGGTGCCCATGATGGCGGGGTGGATCGTGAACTTATCGACGTCGATCTGGGTGAAGACCGTGTCGAGGTGCATGAAGGCGCGCGAGACCGGGATGTCGAAGGCCAGGATGCGCTCGACCTTGGAGTCGGAGTTCCAGAAGATGTTCTGGGCCATGACGTCGATCGCGGCGGCCTGGGTGCGCTGGGAGATGCCGACGGCGAGGGTCTTCTCGTTGATGTTCAGCACGTCGCCGCCCTCGGTGTGGAACTGGCAGTCGCGGCGGAAGTACAGCGAGACGTCCTTGTAGTCGGGGTGGTACTTGAAGACGTACTTGCCGTACAGGGTCTCGCGGTTGCGGGTGACCGAGTACATGCGGTTGAGGTTGACGCCCTCGCCGACGACCGCGAACGGGTCGCGGGTGAAGTAGAGGTTGGGCATCGGGTCGATGATCAGGTCGGACTCGGACTCGGAGTTGACCAGGGAGTCGAGGGTCGTGGACGCCGTGAGGGGCATGTCGATCTCGGACTTGGTCATGCCGGCCATGGTCTTCTTGACGAACTCGAGGTTGTCCTCGATGGAGTCCAGCTTCTCGCGGACGATCTGCGGCATGTGCTGGCCGCGGATGCCGGCCTCGGCGATGTACTGGTCGGTGAACTCGGCGCGGGCGCCGGGGACCTGGTCGAACACCTCGGCGACGAGGTTCTCGAGATAGAGGACCTCCACGCCCTGGTCCCTCAGGATCTGGGCGAAGGTGTCGTGCTCCTGCTGCGCGACCTCCAGGAACGGGACGTCGTCGAACAGGAGTCGCTCGAGCTCGTCGGGCGGCAGGTTGAGGAGCTCGTCGCCGGGACGGTGCAGGCAGACCTTCCTGAGCTTGCCGATCTCGGAAGGCACGTGCAGACCTTTCGTCATGGCCTCCTACCTTTCTTTCGGGCCTTACTGGCCGAATGTATCAGCGCCCCTCCGTATGGGACGCTGCTTGCTGACAGCTCTAGTTATATCCAAAAACCACCTGCAATTCCACCTCGCCCCCGAACGGTCAGCAAAGTGCGATGAACGGTATATCTCATATGATTCCCCCATGATGCACTTCGGTTCTCTAAAGCAGGTTTTCAAAGGTAAATGTTCTTTTTTCTAAGGAATTAAGCTAGATTGCACAAATATTTTCATGTTTAGGAATTGCATAGCTAAAACGGTTTTCTGCATATATATGTCGTTTGTTCATGATTCAATTTGGATTCGATTATATTCAGCTCGCAATCATTCTTATTCATACATCCTCACCAATTGAGTATGGATATAGATTGTTTCTAAACGAGTTGGGCAGTTAGTTGCATGCCTTGGCAGCGTAAGAAGTAGGTAAAGATACCGTTCACGCAATACGTCCGTGCCACAGGTCGACTAAATTGAGACAATAGTGAATAGTGTTAGGCTACCGTCCCCTGTGGGGACTGAACGGACAGATGCATATGCCGAGCAAAATCGAAAAGAAGCAAGCCGCCGCAAAGCTGCGCAAACCGCCGCGCGACTTCTCATACACGCAAAACCGAGAGCTCAGCTGGCTACGCTTTGACAACCGCGTGCTCGACGAAGCCTTCGACGAAACCGTTCCGTTATTCGAGCGACTAAAGTTCGTCTCGATCTTCGAGTCCAACCTCGATGAGTTCCTCATGGTGCGCGTGGGCGGCCTGTCCGATCTGGCGGAGCTCAAAAAACAACCTGTCGACAACAAGAGCAATATGACCGCCTCCGAACAGGTCGATGCTGTCATGGCCGAAATGCCCGGGCTCCTTACCCGTTGGGAGTCCATCTTTAAGAGCATCGAGGGCAAGCTCGACACCTTGGGCGTTCACCGCGCCCACATCGATTCGCTTACGCCCGAGGAGCGTACCTTTGTAACCCGCTACTTCCAGGCCTACGTGTCGCCGGTCATCTCGCCGCTGGTCATCGATCCTCGCCACCCCTTCCCCAACCTGCGCAACGGCGCGCTCTATCTGGCCTGTGGTCTGGACGGCGCCACCGACGAGGAGAGCCTACTGGGCCTTATCGAGATTCCCGCCTCGATGAACCGCGTGGTCGAGATCCCCTCGCCCACCGGCACCTACTCCTACATCTTGCTCGAGGACGTCATCCTCGCCTGCCTGGACAGCTGCTTTGGCTCCTATAAGCCGCTGGATCGTGCGCTGATCCGCGTCACCCGCAACGCCGACATCGATCCGGACGGCGAGGGCGTCGAAGAGGAAGAGGACTACCGCCAGCACATGAAGCGCATTCTCAAGAAGCGCCTGCGCCTGCAGCCGGTAGTGCTCGCGGTCTCGGGGTCGCTCGAGAAGGCGACGCTCAAGACTATCCGCAAGGCGCTCGAGCTTTCGCGCCGCTCTGTCTTTACCTGCGATATCCCGCTCAACCTGGGCTACGTCTTTGGCATTGAGGGCAAGATTCCCGAGCACCTGCGCAACGAGCTCCTCTTTACGCCGTTTAAGCCACAGCCCAACCCCACCATCGACATGACCCGCTCCATCCGCGAGCAGGTGCTGCAGCACGACAAGCTGCTCTTCTACCCTTACGAGGCCATGAATCCGTTCCTGGATCTGGTACACGAGGCAGCCTACGATCCCGAGTGCATCTCGTTGCGCATCACGCTCTACCGCGTGGCCAAGCAGAGCCGCCTATGCGAGTCGCTGATCGATGCCGCCGAGAACGGCAAAGAGGTCACGGTGCTCATGGAGCTCCGCGCCCGCTTTGACGAGCAGAACAACATCGAGTGGGCCGAGCGTCTGGAAGAGGCAGGCTGCACCGTCATCTACGGCTCCGAAGGCTTTAAGTGCCACTCCAAGATCTGCCAGCTCACCTATCGCGAGGGCATGGCGCTCACCCGCCTCACGCTTTTGGGCACCGGCAACTTTAACGAGAAGACGGCCAAACTCTACAGCGACTTTATGCTCATGACAGCCCATCCCGGCATCGGTGAAGACGCCAACCTGTTCTTCCGCAATCTGTCGCTGGGCAACCTGCGCGGCGACTACCGCTTCCTGGGTGTGGCGCCCGTCGGACTGAAACCGCTCATCATGCGCGGGCTTGACCGCGAGATCCAGCGCGCCCTTGCCGGCGAGCCCGCCCGCGTGTTCTTTAAGCTCAACTCACTGACCGACCGCGAGGTTATCGACAAGATCGCCGAGGCATCGTGTGCCGGCGTGCGCGTAGACATGATCATCCGCGGCATCTCGTGCCTCAAGCCCGGTGTTCCGGGCAAGACCGAGAACGTGCATGTCCGCTCCATCGTCGGACGCTTTTTGGAGCACGCGCGCGTCTATGCTTTCGGCGTGGACTCGGACATGATTTACCTGAGCTCGGCAGACATGATGACGCGCAACACCGAGCACCGCGTGGAGATTGCCTTCCCCGTGCTCGACCCCACCTGCCGCGCTCTGGTGCACGAGTACATGGGCATGCAGCTGCGCGACAACGTGAAGGCCCGCAGCCTCACGAGCGACGGCACCTGGGTCCCCGTGGAGCGTGCAGAGGGTGAGAAACCCTTCAACTCACAGGAAGCCCTGCTGGAGCGCGCCTATCGCAACGCCGAGGCCGCGCCCGAGCCCGTCATTGAGGCGGAACCTGCCTCCGAGGCCGAGCCGCAGCCAGTAGCACCCAAGGTCCAAGAGGTCCAGGCGACCGTCATTGAGCCCGAGCCTGCACCTGCACCTCAGCCCGATCCGCAGGTCACCAAGCCCGCACCCGAGACGAGCGCCCGTCGCGATAAGCCCGCTGGCAAGACCAAGGCCATCGAGCGCCATCGCCCCGGCCGCGTGCGCATGGGCCTGGGTCTGATCGGCCTGGGTCTTAAGACGCTCATTACCGGCAAGACGAAATAGTCGTTTGTAGAAGCAGTTTGTAGAAGCGCCCCGCATTTGAGGAAAGCCTCGGATACGGGGCGCTTTTCCCTGCTACCATGGTGCGAACAACAACGCGAATGACAGGCAGGAATATGAAGCTCACTATAGAATCGATGACCTACGGCGCCGACGGGCTGGCGCACGCCGACAACGGCAAGGCCGTCTTTGTGCAGGGTGCCGTGGCAGGCGACACCGTCGAGGCCGAGGTCGTACAGGACGGCAAGTCATTCATGCGCGCCCGCACCACCGAGATTCTGGAGCCAAGCCCCAATCGCATTCAGCCTCCCTGCCCCTTCGTGGGCATCTGCGGCGGCTGCTCGTGGGGCAATCTCTCACGCACGGCACAGCTCGCCGCCAAGGAGCAAAACCTGCGCTCCACGCTCGAGCGCATCGGCAAGTTCGCTCCTGAGCTGGCAGATGAGTTGGTACAGCCCATCTGCCACACCAAGGACGACTGGGGCTACCGCAATAAAATCGAGCTCGAACCGACCGTCGTCAACGGTCGCGTGCGCCTTGGCATGCACGGTGTCGACCCCAGCAAAATCGTGACCGTCGATATGTGTCCGCTGTTCGATAAGCGCTTCCCGAAGGCACTCAAATCGGTCGTCGGCGCACTCAACTATCTAAGCGGCAGCCATGACTTGGGGCTCGAACGCGTGGGCATTCGCGCATCGCGCCGCACCAAGGCACTCGAGGTCGCACTCTGGACGCCCACAGGCTCTTTTCCGCGCTCGCAGGTCTCCCGCGTGCTGGCGGACGCCGCTCATCCTACGAGCATCGTACGCGTGATGAGCAAGGGCGAAAAGAAGGCCCGCCGTGTCTCCAAGGTCGAAATGCTCGCCGGAGAGGGCTCATGGACCGAGAATATCGCCGAGGATCAGATGCGCTTGTCTGCCCCGTCTTTTTTCCAGGTCAACACCAAGGGTGCCCAGATTTTGATCGATCTTGTCATGGAAGCGCTCGACCCGCAGGAAGACGAGCTTGCCGTGGACCTGTACTGCGGTGCCGGCACCTTTACCCTGCCGCTCGCCCGCCGCTGCGACTTTGTCGCTGCCGTCGAGGCCTACGGCCCCGCCGTGCGCGATCTACGCCGTAACCTGGAAATCAACAAGCTTGATAACGTCGACGTCATTGGCGGAGACGCGGTGCGCGAGTTCCCCGACCAGGATGCCGACATCTTGGTGGTCGACCCGCCGCGCGCAGGCCTCGCCCCCGAGGCGATCGGCCTTATCGCCAGCACGAGTGCCCGCGATGTCGCCTACGTGAGCTGCGACCCGGCCACCCTGGCGCGCGATCTCAAACGCTTTGTCGAAGAAGGCACCTTCTCCCCCGTAAAGATCACGCCAGTCGACCTGTTCCCACAAACCTTCCACTGCGAGACCGTCGTCCACCTTAGGCGCAACTAGCCGCTTAATCATTGCTCAGAAAATCATTGGGAAATCGAGCGTGGCAAGCGGAGGTCTTCGGGGTATAAGACGGCTAATTGTATGCCGCCTATGAAAGGAACCCTCATGCCCAGCGTTGCCGTTCTCGCCGCCGATGGCTTTGAAACTATTGAATGCTTGACCATGGTCGATGTCATGCGTCGCGGCGGCGTGCGTGCCACGCTCGTCTCGATCATGCCCACGCGCGAGGTCGTAAGCTCGCTGCAGATCCCCGTGACCTGCGATGCGCTCTTTGATGAGATCAACTTTGACGAGTACGACTGCGTCGTGCTGCCCGGCGGCCTGCCCGGTGCCACCAACCTGCGCGCAGATCAGCGCGTCTGCGACGTGGTCTGCGAGTTCGCCGCAACCAAGCACGTCGCCGCCATCTGCGCCGCCCCGTTTATCCTGGGCGAGCTCGACCTGCTCGAGGGGCGCCATGCCACGTGCTTCCCTGGCTTTGAGAAAAGCTTCCCCGAAGGCGCCTATACCGGCGAGAAGGTCACGCAAGACGGCAACATCATCACTGCCAGCGGCATGGCACAGTCCCTCCCCTTTGCATTGGAGCTGCTGCGCACGCTCGCCGGCGACAAGGCCGTCGAGAAGGTCGCCGAGGGCATCCAACTATGATTTTGGCTTCGCAATCGCCGCGCCGCATAGAGCTGATGCGCGAGGCAGGCTACAACATTCGCGTGATTCCCGCGGATATCGACGAAACGCCCTTTGATGGCGAGGCCCCGCTCACGCTTGTCGAGCGCTTGGCACGCGCCAAGGCGGCTGCCGTTGCTGCCGAGCATGCCGAGCCCAATGAGCTAACGGTCGCGGCCGACACCATCGTCACCTTTGACGGCAAGATTCTGGGCAAGCCGGCAACCGAGGACGAGGCGCGCACTATGCTCCGTGAGCTTTCGGGCCGCACGCACCAGGTCGCAACCGGCGTCTGCATCGTTAAGGCAGGCGATACGGCCGCCCCGCATGCCGCCGAAAGCCTGTCCTTTGTCGATGTGACCGACGTGACGTTCTACGAGCTCACCGACGAGCAGATCGAGCACTACGTCGCCTCGGGTGAGCCCATGGACAAGGCCGGCGCCTACGGCATTCAGGGCACAGGAGGACGCATGCTCGTGCACGATATTTCGGGCGACTTCTATAACGTGGTGGGCCTACCCATCGCCCGCGTCGCGCGCGCGATTCAAAAACTCTCGTAATTGCATCTGGCGCTGGGTATCCCCCGGCGCCTACAATTTTGGCGTACCGTACGGATCCCGACCGGGCACAAGGCGCGGCGGAAAACCGATAGGAGTTAAACATGGATACACTGCTCGAGGCCATTGACGTCTGCGATGTCGATGGCTTTTGCTATGGCAACTATACGGACGAGGAGGCCGGCACCGGTTGCACCGTAATCGTGGCACCCGAGGGCGCCACCGGCGGCGTTGACGTTCGCGGCGGTGCTCCAGCATCGCGCGAAACCGACCTGCTGCGACCCGAGAACACCGTCGACAAGGTCCACGCCGTCTGCCTTTCGGGTGGATCGGCCTTTGGCCTCGAGGCTGCAAGCGGCGTCGCTCGCGAGCTTGAGAGCCGCGGCATCGGCCTTCCCGTCGGCCCCACGCAGGTGCCTATCGTGTGCTCCAGCTGTATCTTCGACCTCGCCTTTGGTAACCCCACCGTGCGCCCCGACATTGAGGCCGGCATCGCCGCCGTGCGCGAAGCACTCGACCACACCCCCACCAAGCTCGAACAGGGCAACGTAGGCGCCGGCACGGGCGCTACCGTGGGTAAGCTCATGGGGCCTGCCACCTGCATGAAGGCCGGCCTTGGAGCTGCCGCCGTGGCACTCGGCCCCATCAAGGTGGGCGCCGTGGTCTCGGTCAACGCCTGCGGCAACGTTGTCGACCCCTTCACCGGCGAGTGGGTCGCCGGCATGCGCGCCGCAGCCGATAGCGACCAGATCGTCGACATGGAACTCGCAGCCTTTGCCGCCGCCGGATCCATGCAGATGCCGCTCGACCGCACCAACACCACCATCAGCTGCATCGTCACCAACGTGGAACTCACTAAGGCACAAGCCACCAAGGTCTCCCAGATGGCCGCAGACGCCTACGCACACGCCATCCGCCCCACACACACCACCAACGACGGCGACACCATCTACACCCTCGCCAGCGGCAAACTGGGCGCCCAGGCAAGCGCCGCCGTTCCCCTAGACCTACTGGGCATGCTCGCCGTAAGGGCCCTACAGACCGCCATCGTAAACGGAGCCAAAACCGCCAAAACCTCCCACGGCATCCCCGGCGCCGCGAAGTAGCCTAACCTGACCGGTTGCCCGGTGGGGCTTGGTTATGTTTGCTGCTCTACAGTCCTGGCTCGCACGAAGAGCACATTAAGTGCTCTTCGGCTCGTGCGGAACTCGCGACAAACATAACCAAGCCCCACCGGGCAACCTACCAACCAGATTCTTTTCAGCCCAGGCCCCTGTGTACCGCGCGTCGAAGATCTTCAAATTCAAATAAACTGACAATCGATTCTTATAGCAGAGGCCCCTTGGCCTTTAGTTTGATACAAGTTCCGCACGAGCCGGAAAGCACTTAATGTGCTTTCCGTGCGAGCAGGACTGTTCGCAGTAGCAAACTAAAGGCCAAGGGGCCCAGTCAACCTATCAACAGCGATTACTCAGCAGCTAGTTGAATTTGAAGATCTTTGAGGCAAGACGGTATAGGCCGAGTGTGGTTTTGTCTCCGGCCCGTCCGCGCAGATTGGTGAAGAACCCGACCACGCCGTAGCGGGCACGACGATACATGCGCTCGTCGTAGGCCTTCAAATCATTCCACAGCATCTTTAGGCGCTCGTCGGCGCAATCTTCCTCGGAAAGCTTGGTGAGCACCGAGCAGATCGCCATCATCATGGTGAAATAGCCCATCATGTACGAGCGCAGACGCGACGACTCAACATCGCTGCACAGGTGGTACGACTCCATCATGATGCGCGTCACACGGAACTGCTGGTCCAGACGCTTGACCATCGTGGCCTCGTTGACACTCTGGCCCTCGCGACCGATAAAGTAGCGATAGAGGTCGATGTCGGCGTAGTACATGGTCTTGCAACGCGGCAGCGGCACGTAGGCGTAGATGTTGTCCACATAGAACGTGTGCGCCGGCATGGGAAGGTTGGACTCGCGCAGCACATCCGTGCGATAGCACAGGCTGTGCATGAGTAGGTTCTGGTCCAGGCGGAAATGACCGATCTGATCCCAGGAAAAGATCTTTTTGCGCGGCAGGGCAAATTTGTAGCCAATAGCGGTATGCGTGCCCTCGTAAACCTTCTCGTACACGTAGTTCGAGATAAACAGGTCAACGCGCTGGTCACGCTCTTCAAAGCCACGCAGAATCGACAGCATAGTCGAAAGAGCCGCAGCATCGAGCCAGTCATCCGAGTCGACGACCTTGTAGTAGGTGCCCTGTGCCTCGCGCAGACCCGAAAGGACGGCAATACCGTGGCCGCCGTTCTCCTGGTGCACCGCGCGAATGATACCGGGATAACGTGCCTCCCACTCGTCGGCCTTATCGGCCGTCTCGTCCTTGGAGCCGTCGTCCACTACGATAATCTCGATATCGGTGGCGTAATTGCTCCCCTCCAAGATGGAGGTGATGCAATGGTCCATGTCCTTGGCGGCGTTATACGAGGGAATACCGAATGTTATGACTTTATGCATGGCAGGCGATAATCTCATCCGAAAGATCGAGGGCGGAATTGGTCACAGCGTCCATATCGTAGTAACGATACTCGGCCAGACGACCCACCGGGTGGAAGTTCGTCAGGTTCTGGACGCGCTCAAGATAGCGCTCATAGAGCTCACGGTTCTCGGGCTCAAGAATGGCGTAGTACGGCGTCTCGCCCGAGCCGGGCGTATAGGCCTTGGAATACTCCTTCATGATGGTGGTCTTGCCGGGCAGGATCTGACCGGTCATGTTCTTGAACTCGGTAATGCGCGTGTAGTCCTCGCTCGTGGTGTAGTTGACGGTGCCCACGGGCTGGAACTGGTCCATATCGAGCGTCTCGAACTTCATGTCGAGCGTGCGGTACGGTAGCGCGCCCAGATCGAGATTGAACAGCTCATCGAGCGGACCGGTGTAGACGATCTCGCCACCATAGACCTTGCCGTCGATCTTGACGGTAGTCTCGTCGATTTCAAAGGGGTCACGGGCGTCCACGTCGCAGAACACGTCGATCAGGTCGTGGTCGAGCATGTGCTCAAAGAGCGCCGTGTAGCCCTCCTGCGGCATGCCCTGGAAGGGAGCTTGCGGGAAGTAGCGGTCATCATCGCCCACAAAGACGGGAACGCGGCCGGTGATCGAGGGATCGATCTGATCGGGCGTCTGGCCCCACTGCTTCATGGTGTAATGCAAAAAGACGTTCTCGTAGACGTAATCGGCGACCTCGGCAAGATCCGGGTCGTTCTTCTTACGCAGCTCCATAATGGGCACCTTGACATCCTTGCCAAAGGTCTCCACGAGCTTCTGATACAGCTCCTCGCCGCGCTCGTCACCAAAGGCGAGCTTGAGACTCGCATGGTTGAAGGGCACGGGCATAAGGGTACCGTTGATGTTGGCGAGCACCTTGTGCTGATAATCCGTCCACTTGGTAAAGCGCGACAGGAAATTGTGCACGCGCTCGTTAAAAGTGTGATAGATATGCGGACCGTACTCGTGGATCAGGATTCCGGCCTCGTCAGTGCAGTCATAGGCATTGCCCGCAATGTGGCTACGGCGCTCCAAAACGGCAACACGATAGCCGATGGTCTCGGCAAGACGGCGGGCGCAAACGGCACCGGCATATCCAGCACCGACGACAATCATGTCGTACGCGCCGGCGTTAAAGCCTTCAGGCAGGCCTGAGGTAATCTGCATCGATACTCCTTGTCAAAAGCCACGGGCTCGTTAGCTGGGCTTTTCTCGAACATTCTTCGAGACATATTTATCAGAGCGATTATAGCGCTAATGCGTCCTATAATGAGCTTGCCACACAAGGAAAGCTCAAGCACCGCGGCGTACATAATTGAAAGGTAAACCCGCTAGCAGCGGGTTTATTCGTGAACAGCCGGGTGCCTGGAGCTTAGCGAAACGCTTGTAAGGAGTAACATGAGCGATTTCCTAAACCGTATGAAGTCTGCCGCCAAGGCCGACCTTAAGACGATCGTCCTGCCCGAGGGCGAGGATCCGCGCACTATCGTCGCGGCCACCAAAATCATCGAGGAGGGCCTGGCAAAGATCGTCATCCTGGGCAACCCCGACGAGATCAACGTTCCCGGCGCTACCGTCATCGACCCGCGCAATGCCGAGAAGCACGAGGAGTACGCGCAGAAGTTTGCCGAGCTCCGCGCCAAGAAGGGCGTTACCATCGAGCAGGCTCGCGCCCAGGTGATGGACGCCACCTACTTTGGCACCATGATGGTCAAGATGGGCGATGCCGACGGCCTGGTCTCCGGCGCCTGCCACTCCACCGCCGACACCCTGCGCCCCGCGCTTCAGATCCTCAAGACCGCCCCGGGCACCAAGCTGGTCTCGGCCTTCTTCGTGATGTGCACCGACACCCCGCAGTTCGGCACTGACGGCACGCTGATCTTCGCCGACTGCGGCCTCAACATCAACCCGTCCTCCGACGAGCTCTCCGAGATCGCCATCGCCTCCGCTCACTCCTGGTCCACCTTCATGGGCAACGTTGAGCCGCACGTGGCCATGCTCTCCTACTCCACCATGGGCTCCGCTGGCGGCGAGGTCGCCAAGAAGGTCCAGGAGGCTGTGAAGTTCTGCAAGGAGAAGGCTCCCGAGCTCGCCATCGACGGCGACCTGCAGCTCGATGCCGCTATTGTCCCCACCGTCGCCCAGCTCAAGGCTCCCGGCTCCTCCGTTGCCGGCAAGGCCAACGTGCTCGTGTTCCCCGACCTCGAGGCCGGCAACATCGGCTACAAGCTGGTCCAGCGCTTCGCCGGCGCCGACGCCTACGGCCCCATCCTGCAGGGCATCGCCAAGCCGGTCAACGATCTGTCGCGCGGCTGCTCTGCCGACGACATCGTGGGCGTCGTGGCCATCACCGCCGTCCAGGCTCAGATGGCTGAGTAGCGGACGCACTCCCCCGAAGGCCGTACGGGCTAGCCCCTGAAAACGTCCTCGACCAATGAAACGCCCCCGTTCTGCTCCTTCGGAGCTACGAACGGGGGCGTTTCTGGTCTGCGGGATGTTTTCAGGGGCTAGCCCGTACGGCCTTCTACCACTACGTAGTATTCAGGGCATCTGGAGTGGACGGCGGCTTGGCTACGGGCTGGGGCTGAGGATCTGAATGGATGGGTGTCATTGCCGAGAGCGCAGGCGTTGCTGGTGGCGATCACTTTGGAACTGGAATTTCCGCCTGCCAGCAAAAAGGCCTCCGGAGCTGTTGCGCTGGAGGCCTTTCGTTTACTTGCAAATGCGTGCGTTAGTTGTTCTTGGTCAGACGCTCGACGTCGTGGGCGATCATGTATTCCTCGTCGGTGGGGATGACCATGACCGTGACGGCGGAACCGGCGGCACTGATAACCTGCGGGCCGTTGCCCACAGCCTCGCGGTTCTTGTTGTTGTCGATGCGTACGCCCAGCCACTCAAAGCAGTCGCAGAAGGCCTTGCGGATCGACCAGTCGTTCTCGCCGATGCCGGCGGTAAAGGTGATGGTGTCCACGCCCGCCATGGAGGCGATCATGGAACCGGCCTGCTGCATGGCCTTGTATGCGAACATATCGAAGGCGAGCAGGCAGCGCTCGTCACCCTCGGAGGCGCGCGTACGGATGTCGCGGGCGTCGTTGGAGATGCCCGAGATGGCAAGCAGACCAGACTGCTTGTTCATCATGTCGTCGACTTCCTGGTAACTGTATCCGCCCTCGCGCTGCAGGTAGCACACGGTGGCCGGGTCAATGGAACCACAACGGGTGCCCATCATCAGGCCGTCGAGCGGCGTGAGACCCATCGTGGTGTCGCGGCACACGCCGTCCTCGATAGCAGCGAGCGAAGCACCGTTGCCCAGATGGCACGAAAGCAGGCGGTGGCAGCGCGAGCCCAGGATCTCCTTGGCCATCATCCACTCGTAGCGGTGGCTCGTACCGTGTGCGCCGTACTTGCGCACGTGATACTTGTCGCACACGTCCTTGGGCAGCGCGTAGGTGTAGGCGACCTCGGGCATGGTCATGTGGAACGAGGTGTCGAAGACGGCCACGTTGGGCAGCTCCGGATACTTCTCGCGGCAATATTCGATTGCCGCGGCCTCGCCGTAATTGTGCAACGGAGCGAGCGGGGCCACCTCAAGGATCTTAGCCATGACCTCATCGTCGACGACCGCGGAATCATCGAAGTGCCAGCCACCCTGAACGATGCGATGCCCAATGCCATCAATCGTAAAGTCGGTCTTCTCGAGCTCCTCGAGCACGCGAGCGATAGCAGAGCGATGATCGGGGAAGGGGACCTCCTCGGTCTGCTTGGCGCCACCGTTCTCGGAGTGGCCGAAGATGCCCATGCCCGATCCGATACGCTCGCAGTTGCCCTTGGCGAAAACCTCGCGGGTATCGGTATCCAAAAGCTGATATTTAAGGCTTGAGCTGCCGGCGTTGACAACAAGTACGTTCATGAGACTCCTTTGCAGTGCAATACGGTCGACGCAGACCCCTTAAGGCGGCCGCATTTTAATAAGAAGTTATCACAACTTAATAAATAGCTATCAGGCATATCGCCCAACGAGCATAAAAGGGGGGCCGAACGGCGCTCGGTCGTCCAGCCCCTCCCCTCTTGCAATTACTTGCCGTTGACGATGCGCTCGACGTCGGAAGCGATCATGAACTCCTCGTCCGTGGGGATGACGAAAATCTTGACCTTGGAATCCTTGGCGGACAGGCACCAAGCGCCGTCGCCACGCAGGGCGTTGCGGGCATGATCCATCTTGACGCCCATAAAGGCCAGACGGTCGGCCACGCCAGCGCGGACAGCCGGAGCGTGCTCGCCGATGCCGGCAGTAAAGACCAGGGTGTCCATACCGCACATAGAAGTAGCCATCTCGGCAACCTTGGCGGCAATCTTGTAGACAAACATGTCGAAGGCGAGCTGAGCATCGGGGTCACCAGCGGCGGCGAGCTCCTCGACGTTGCGGCAGTCGTTGGTCTTGCCGCCGGTCACAGCCAAAAGGCCGGACTTCTTGTTCATCATCTCGTCGACCTCGTCGAAGGTGTAGCCACCCTCGCGCTGCAGGTAGCACACGGTAGCCGGGTCGATGGAGCCGCAGCGGGTGCCCATCATGACGCCGTCGAGTGGCGTCAAGCCCATGGTGGTGTCCATGCACTTGCCGTCCTCGATGGCGCACAGGGAAGCGCCGGAGCCGATATGGCACACGACGACCTTGCGGGCCTCGCCGTTGGTCATCTCGGCGATCTTCTTGGAGATGTAGCGATAGCTGGTGCCGTGGGCGCCGTACTTACGGATGTGCAGCTTGTCGCAAACATCCTTGGGAAGGGCGTAGGTCTTGGCAACCTCGGGCATGTTGAAGTGGAAAGCGGTGTCGTAGACCGTGACGTTGGGCAGGTCGGGATACTGCTCCAGGCAGTACTCGATAACGTTGGCCTCGGGGTTGTTGTGCAGCGGCGCCAGCGGAGCGACCTCGCGGATCTTGGCGAGAACGTCCTCGTCGACGAGGGAGGAGTCGCCAAAGTACCAGCCGCCCTGAACGATACGGTGACCAATGCCCTCGATCTTGACGCCGTTGGCCTCGAGGTCCTTCAGAACGACCTCGATGGCGACCTTGTGGTCGGGGAACTCGATGTTCTCGGTCACCTTCTTGGAACCGTTGGCAGCGTGGGTGAAGGTACCGCCGGTAAAGCAGACGCGCTCGCAGGAGCCCTTTGCGGACACCTTGTGGGACTTGGTATCGATGACCTGATACTTAAGGGTCGAAGATCCTGCGTTGACGACCAGAACGTTCATGTGTCTCCCTACTAACAGGCGGTGTGGCGCCGCCAGGTTACATACGCTTCAATAATAAACCCAAACGCCCTCGCGCTCGGGTTTATTGCGTTGATATATAAGTTATCGGTGCCTGAGCTTCCGTTTCATTGCACGGAAGAGGCGTCCTCAGATGAGGTTCTCGCCCAGGTTTTTGCCGCCGAGGACGTGCATGTGGAAGTGCATGACGGTCTGACCGGCGTTGACGCCCTTGTTGGAGATGACGCGGAAACCGTCCTCCAGACCCTTGGCCTTGGCGACCTCCTGGATGGCGTGGGCCATGGCGCCCATGGTCTCGGCGGGCACGTTATCGGCGATGTCACTGTAGTGCTTCTTGGGGATCACGAGCGTGTGGACCGGCGCCTGGGGATTGAGGTCGTCGAACGCGATGACCTGGTCATCCTCGTAGACGACGGTCGAGGGGATCTCGTGGTTGGCAATTTTGCAGAAGATGCAATCACACATGGTTGGTTCCTTTCTCACAGACCAAGGTAATTATATTTGGTCGGGATGGTTAGAACGAGAGGTTGTCGTCGGTGTTGGCGGCTTCGCCGTCGGCGAGCACGTCGTTGCCGTCGACGTCCTTCAGGAGCACCGAGACCTTCTGCTCGGCATCGGACAAGCGGGTACGCAGGCTCTTGAGGAGCTCGACGCCGCGGGTATAGCTCTCAAGCGACTCCTCGAGCTCCATATCGCCCGATTCCAGGCTGCGTATGATGAGCTCCAACTCCTGCGAAGCCTGCTTGTACGTAAGCTGCTCGACCGGGGTCTTCTCTGCCATATCTGTTTCCTTTCCTAAAGGTTTATCGCTGCGAAACGCGGCCTACTCGACCGTATTGACCGTTGCCGCCACGTTGCCGTCTGCCATGCGCACGCGAATGGCGTCGCCCGGCTTAAAGGTCTTGGCACTTGTAGCCACGCCGTCAACGCTGTACGCGATGGAATAGCCGCGGGCAAGCACCTTGAGCGGCGACAGGGCATCGAGCGAAGCCGCTGCACGGCCCAGGTCGGACGCTGGCTTGCTGAGCATCGTGCGCCCCTGATGCTCCAGGCGGGAGCTTGCGAGCGTGAGCGCATGGCGCTTGCCATCGAGTCCTGAGGTGCTTGCGATCAAGCGCTCGGGTAGACGCTCAAAGTTGGAGCGGAATGCCCCAACCGAACGCGTTATGGCGCCGGACAAACGATCGGCCGTCAGGGCAAGCTCAGACTCGCGACGCTCAACCAATAACGTTGGGTCGTTGAGGCACGGGCGGCACGCAGCCGCATCGAGCGCATCGCCCAAGCGAGCCGTATAGGTATCCCAGGCACGGCGACCGCGCTGATCGAGCATCTCCAGGTCGACCTGGGCCGACCCAATCATCGATGCCATCGCGGCACCCAGACGCTGATAGCGCGCCTCGAGCACATCGGCCAACTCCGTCATAGCCGGCGCCACCGATTCGGCCGCCGCCGTAGGCGTGGAGGCGCGACGGTCGCTCACCATGTCGCAAATCGAGGTATCGGGCTCATGGCCAATGCCGGTCACCACGGGCACGGGGCAAGCCGCCACCGCGCGGGCAAGCTCCTCGTCATTAAAGGTCATGAGGTCCTCAAAGGAGCCGCCGCCGCGCACCAGCAAGATGCAATCGGGCGCCGGCGTAATGGCAGCGGCGCGGCGCAGGCCTTCAATGAGCTCTGACGGCGCACCCTCGCCTTGAACTTTAGCCCCCACGCAAACAAGCTCGACAAGCGGGTTGCGACGGCGCAGCGTGCGCTTGACGTCATCGATTACGGCACCCGAAAGCGAGGTGACGACCGCCACGCGCGAGCAGAACACCGGTATGCGGCGCTTGCGCGCTTCGTCCATCAGACCCTCACGGCGTAGCTTTTCGGCCAGTTGCGCCACTTGTTGACGCAGCAGGCCCTCCCCCGCCAGCGAGAACGAGCGAGCGACAAAGCTCATGCGGCCCGTGGCCTTATAGAGATTGAAGCTGCCCTTAAAGCTCACCTGCATGCCGTCGCGCAGATCGAACGTGCGCTTGAGATAGGCGCCCTTCCAGATGATGCAGTCGACGGCCGCCGAGTCGTCCTTGATTTGGAAGTAGCAGTGGCCGCTTCGGGCATTGGGACCACGGAAGCCCGTGACCTCGCCCAGGACGCTCAGCTGCGGAATGGCATCGAGCGCACCGGCAGCGATCTCTACCGCCTGACTCACGCTGAGCTCCTTGCGCTCCTGCTCATCCGAACCGTCGAACTCGGCGGAAACGGCATTGCCGGTCAGATTCCAGCCTGCCACGCAGCCTCCTTTCGTCATCGTGCACATGGGCTCCGGCCCTGCGCAAATTCAAGTCCAACACATAGTACAGCGCCGCGGGGACACAAATCTCCGCGGCGCCTGTCAAGCCAATTTGTTATCGGTTGGAGTTTCTGTTGTAGCGAGCCATAAGATAGAGCAGCTGAATGATCGAAGTGAGCGCTGCGGCAACATAGGTAAGCGCGGCTGCCGTCAGGACCTTCTTGGCACCGTTGACCTGCTTGGAGCTCATACCCGACTGCTCGATATACGCCACGGCGCGGCGGCTGGCATCAATCTCGACCGGCAGCGTAACCAACTGGAACAACACACTAAACGAGAAGAAGATCAGCGCGAGGGTCGTGAGTCCCGCGATGTTCATAAACAGACCCATGAGCAACACGATGGTCCAAGTGTTCTGGGTAAAGTTGACGACCGGCACGAGGGCTGTGCGTACCTTCATCATGGCATAACCACTTTGACGCTGGGCGGCATGGCCCGCCTCGTGGCAGGCGACGGCAACGCTTGCGACCGACCCGCCTGAACGGTTGGCATCAGAGAGGTACAGGTTGTTGTCCTGCGGGTTGTAATGGTCGGTGAGCTCGCCAGCGACACCCTTGATACCCACGGCGTTACAACCGTTGGCATCGAGCATGCGGCGAGCGACCGTGGCACCCGTATCGCCGTCCGAGCGAACCTTGGACCAGGTTTTGTACGTCGAGTTGATATAGTTCTGTGCGGCAAGGCCAAGCACCGTGCAGACAAGAACAACCAGCAGGTACAGCGGGTCGATGCCAAAGCCGTATCCATAGTAATAAGGCATGCGAATTCCTCCGAATCGAGTTACACGTTGGAGGCATTCTACCCACTCAAGCGGCTAGGCTTCCTTACAGCAATTCGATTTTTCCGTCCTTCACCGTCAACCCCATATTGCCGGAAAGCAGATCGTCCAGGCGCGAGCCCACAAGCTCAAAGCGCCAGCCTTCGCGCAAGGGGCTCTGCTCGGGATGCTCAATATAGTCGGCCAGGTCATCGCGCGAGGCAATGACCGAAGTCGCCACGCCCGAGCGCTCGGCAACCAGGCGGATGAGCGCGTACATCAGGTCCGTCACGCTCTCCAACTCCGGCGAAATCTGACGGTGCCCGCGCACCATGAGCGGCAGGCGATCGTGCGGGCAGCTCGCGCCGCGCTTGATGGCCATGAGCGCACCGTCCACGTCGCGCTCCCCCAACTGATCGGTGCCGCGAATGCTACGGAACTCCTCAACGCGCACGGGATTGCGCTTAACGAGCGCAAGCAGCGTGTCGTCGGACATGACCCACTTGCGCGGGATGTTACGGCGTTCGGCGCGGTCCTCACGCCAGGCGGCGAGCTCACGCGCGATGCCCAACTGGTGACGGCTGCACGAATTGATGCGTTTGACCTTGCGGAACGCCTCGTGGCGATCGGCGCGATAGTGCGACTCGTCAGCCAGCGGGCGCAGCTCGTCGAGCACCCAGCCCACACGGCCCAGCTCGCGCAGGCGGCTCATCATCTCGGTATAGGCGACGATCAGGTACTTGACGTCATCGATCGCATACTCAATCTGCTTATCGGTCAGCGGGCGGCGCGACCAGTCGGTCAGCGACTCGGTCTTGGGCAGCGATACGCCGCAGAACGTCTGAACAAGCGCGCCATACGAAATCTGCTGGCGCTCGCCCAAAAAGGCGGCGGCGACCTGCGTATCGAAAATCGGTCGTGGCAGCACGCCCACGGTATGGAGCATGACCTCCATATCCTGCGAGCACGCGTGGAAGACCTTGGTCACGCTCTCGTCGGCCATAAGCTCGGCCAGCGGCGAGAGGTCGTCGATCACCAGAGAGTCGACCGCTACGCTCTCGGCAGGGGTGGCAATCTGAACCAAGCACAGGCGCGGGTGGAATGTGCGCTCGCGCAAAAACTCGGTATCGACGGCAATCGCGTCGAACTCACGGGCGCGCTGGCAAAAGTCGAGTAGAGCCTGATGTGTGGAAATGTACATATCAACCCATCGAATAAGGTTAGGCCCGAAAAACACGGGTAGGATATCGGCATTGCCTTACAACTATACTCGGTTAGTCACAGAACGGGAACGTAAGTATGCGCTGCCTTATCATCCACAACCCGGCATCGGGCCCCAGCTCAGATGAAATCTACGCATTCACGCACGCCCTCGCGCAGGGCGGCGACGAGGTCGTGATGCGTTTTATCGGCGATGGCATGGAGCCCGAGGATGCCGTGGCAGACGTGCGCGAGTTTGATCGCGTGGTCGTTTCGGGCGGCGACGGCACCGTCTCCAACGTGCTCGACCAGATGCGCGGGTGCGGTGTCCCCACGCTCGTCTTCCCCTCCGGTACGGCCTGCCTGTTCTTCAACAACATCGGCAATGCCCCTGAGGCGGCGGCGCTCGCCAAGGCCTGCCGTGCCGGTCGCACGGTCAAAGTCGACATGGGCGAGCTCTTTTGGCTCGACGAGGACGGCAACGAGAAGCGCCACGGCTTTATCATCATCGCCGGCTCGGGCTTCGACGCCGAGATCATGATGAAGGCCGCCCCCACCAAAAACGACATCGGCGAGATCGCTTACTTCCTCTCCGCGCTCGCCACGCCCAATCCCACGGTGGCGCACTTTACGATTGAGCATGACGGCATTGTCGAGGAGCTCGACGGCATCTGCTGCATGGCCGGCAACACCTCGGTCATCCAAAACGACATCAACCTGTTCCCCGACTGCCGTATGAACGATGGCATGGTCGACATTGCGGTCATCGAACCCGTAAAAACTGTGCAGCTTCTACCGACTGTGATCACCGCCGCACTCGACCCCGCCGGCAAGGTACTCGGCCGCCCGCAGTTCAAGATCATCCAGACCAAGGAAGCCAAGATCACCTGCACCCCGTCGCTGGGCATGCAGTTCGATGGCGAGATTATCTCCAGCAATTCGGGCGTCTTTGGAGCCCGCGCGCTTCCGCAATGCCTCGACCTCATCGTCGACGAATTCTCCCCGCTCGGAAAATAGGAGGACCCTATGAACGACAATCCCCTGCTCGGCTTTATCATCATCGTTTTGGCCATGCTCGTCGGCTATGCGATCAACGTGATCCACCGCCGGAAGAAGTAATTCCACATTGGTATGATATTCATCCAATTATCGTCTCCCCTGCTGTTTATGCATTTGCCAAACAGCGGGGGATTTTCTTTGCGCCCCGTGCAAGGCGCTTTATTCAGGTAATGTAATTGCAGGACGTCTTTATTAAAGTAAAGCTACAAACCGAGTATAATTAACCACTCATCGCATATTTCATTACGCTTATCGAGTAAGTTTCTTTCATAGATGAATATTGTTTCCAGTTCGTTACGCTAATGGGGTGTCTTTATTGGCTGAAGCTCTCTGGCAACGGAGAGCTTTCGCACGCTGGGAGGGAAAATGAGGAAAACTCACCCCGTCAACGCGCTCAAAAAGCTTGGCATAGGCCTCGCCTTTGGAGCTGCAACCATCATGTCCATGCCGACGTCTGCGCTCGCCTGCACGCAGATCTACATGGGCGGCAAGCTCACGGCGGACGGCAACACGTACTACGGCCGCGCCGAGGACTTTGGCAAGCGCTATCTTAAGCACTACGGCATCGAACCTGCCCACGAACCTGGCTTTAAGTACAGCTCGATTGAATCTGCTTTTGAATACACTTCGAACAAGCCTACCTATCGCTACAGCTATGTACGCGACCACCCCTCCAACTGGATGGGTCGCACCGACGCCTACTCCGAGGCCGGCATCAACGAGAAGGGCGTCTCCTGCTCCGCCACGCTAAGCACCTCCTATAACGAGGAGGCCGCTGCAGCAGACCTCATCGATGAGGAAGTGGGTCTGGGCGAGTACAGTTACGGCAGCATCATCCTGGGCGAGAGCGCCACGGCCCGCGAGGACGTCGAGCTTCTCGGCAGCCTGATCGATGATCAAGGCGTCTGCACCAACGACCAGATCATCATCGCCGACAACAACGAGACCTGGCTGTTCGCCACACTTTCCGCCCATCAGTGGATCGCCATGAAGCTCGCTGACGACGTCGCGTCGCTCAACCCTAATATCGGGAGCCTCAACTACGATGTCGACCTCAATGACACCGAGAATTGCCTCCACTCTGAAAAGATCCAATCCATGCCCGAAGAAAAGGGTTTCGCCAAATACTCCGCTGACGGCAAATTCGATGTCGCCCAAACGTATGGCGAAAGCCTCGCCGATTCCGGCGTAAACCAGTGGTCCCGCTATGTGCAAGGCCGCGATTATTTTGGTAGTCAGCTGACCGAAGGCACAGATTACGACATTATCACAGTAAAGGAGAAAGGAAAACCTGACCAAAAGGGAGCCATGGTCAGCGAAATCCAGCCCCTGTTCTTCAAGCCTGGCAAGTCTGGTTGGAGCACTTTCGAGTTGATTCGCGCCTTCGGCAACCGCGGCGAGAACGTCCCTGGCCTCAACGCGAACACTGATGGTGTTTATTGCATCGGCAGCGAGCGCAACACCGAGATCAACCTCTTCCAGATTCGTCGCGGGTATGACCCCGAAGTCGCTACCATCCAGTGGGAAATGCTCTCCCGCGCCGCGTACTCCGTCGCCATCCCGTTGTACTCCGCTCTGATAACTGAGGTCAGCCCGTACTTCAGCGATCAGACCGTCTCCTTCGATCACTGCAAACAGACTGACGTCGTGTACAACGAGGAGCCCGAGAACTCAATCAACTACGTCCTCATGGACATCAGCTCGCTCTGCTTTGAGAACCCTGACACCCTTGGTATCAGCGTCCGTGCCTACCTCGATGCGCTCCAGAACGAGCTCATCGAGCAGAACAAGGAAGTTGACGCCGCCATGCTAGCCGAGACGACCACCGAGGGCCGCACTGCCCTGGCCAACAAGGCCGGCAAGGCTGCTACCGAGAACACCTACAAGAAGTGCAAGGCCCTGCTCCAGGAGATGCGCGCCTATCAGAAGGCCGAAAACTTCGACCAGCCCTTCACCCCGAGCGACCTGAACACCGAGATCAACGGCCTCAAGGTGTCCATCACCTACGCCAAGGACGCTCTTGCCACCGACCCGGTAACCCCGGATCAGCCTGGTACTCCTGAGCAGCCCGGTACTCCTGAGCAGCCCGGTACCCCCGAGCAGCCCGCTAAGCCCGAGCAGCCCACCACCAAGCCCGAGAAGCCTGGCAAGTCGGACACCACGACCACGGTAACCACCAACAAGACGAACACCAAGGGCGGCCTGCCCACCACCGGTGATCGTTTTGATGGCCGCATGGTGGCCGCATTCGCCATCGCTGGCGTTGCCGTCATCTCCGCGGGCGGTTACTTCCTCTACCGTCGCAATAAGGAGTAACGTCTTAGCTGAGCGGACAAGGCAGCAATGGCAGCCTCGCCCGCTCAGCCCGCTCTTTTGACCGGCGGGAAACCCGCCTGAAATCTTTTCAAAAAAGATTTCCCCGCACACACTTCGCTGTGCTATAGTGTAGCGCAACAGCAACTAGGTGCGACCGCGCCACGGCGTCACGAAAGGAGCCACCAACATGAAGAACACGATGAAGTCTCTCAACAACTGGTGGTGGCGTGAGGCGAATACGATCGGTCGACAGTGAGTCCCTCACGCCTGTTTTTGCGCTCTAGGTGATTGGAAGGCCTCCGGTTTCGACCGGGGGCCTTTTTCTATCTCGAGCCCGATCGCATTCGCATCACGCGCCTCCGCTTTTCTCTTGCACTCCCATTCCGAAAGGATTTTCACCATGTCTCAGAACACCACCGCCACCCAGCCCCGCACCGTCCAGACCGCCGACCGCGGCAAACTCGACGTCCGCGCCCTCGTCCTGCTCGCCATCCTGCTCGCTGCCGGCTTCATCCTCAACTTCACCGTCGGCAAGGCCATCTCGGGCATCTCGGGCGGCATGATCAGCCCCGAGTTCATCATCTCGGCCTTCTGCCTCACCATCCTGGTCGTTCGTCCCAACATCGGCCAGGCGCTCGTCATTGGCCTCATCTCGGCTGCCGTGATCCAGATCACCACCACTTCGCCGTTCGTCGATTTTGCCGCCGAGGGCATCGCCGCCATGCTCATGGCCGGCATCGTCAACGCCGCCGGCAAGAACGGTCAGGTCAAGCCAGCCATCGCCATTGTCGCAACCTTCCTGACCACCTTTGTCTCCGGCGTCATCTTCATGATCATCAAGATGGCCATGCTCGGCGTGGTCGGCGAGCTCGCCGCCGCCATGCTGCCCGTCGTTGCCATGACCGCCGTCTTTAACGCCATTCTGGTCGGCGCCCTCTACCTGCCCATCCAGAAGGCTCTTAGACTCAACTAACCCGCTCGGCTTTACGAGCCACCCCATCTTGGCGTTCATTCGTCGCTCGCGTACCCAAGTACGCTTCGCTCCTCTTTCTCGCGCCAACCTGGGGCCCCTCGTAAAGCCGTCTCCGTGCTTCACCACCAAAAACTGTCCCAAACAACGAGCTTTTGGGGACGTTCTTAAACGACTAGTCATTAAAGAACGTCCCCAATGACTATGAAAGGTATCCATGGAAACGATCATCAACGTCGACGATGTCTCGTTCTCCTATGGCACGCAGACCGAGCAAGCGCTCAGCCACATCTCGCTCAGCGTGAACAAGGGAGATTTCATCGGCATCATCGGACCCTCGGGCGCCGGCAAGTCCACGCTTGCCGCCTGTCTGTCGGGCGCCGTGCCCCACCACTACACCGGCACGTTCTTTGGGTCCGTCATGGTCGACGGCCACGACACCTGCGAAGTCTCGCTCACCGACGTGTCGCAAATCGTCGGCAGTGTGCTGCAGGATATCGACACGCAGATGGTCGCTTCGGTCGTCGAGGACGAGATGCTCTTTGGCCTCGAGAACTTTGGCGTTCCCCACGACCAGATCAAGCAGCGCGTGAGCGAAACTCTCGAGACCGTCGGCATCAGCGACCTGCGCGACCGCGAGATCGCCACCCTCTCGGGCGGACAGAAGCAAAAGGTAGCCATCGCCGCCATCCTCGCCATGCGTCCGCGCGTCTTGGTTCTCGACGAGCCCACCGCGGCACTCGACCCCGCCAGCTCCACGTTGGTCTTCGAGACGCTGCGTGAGGCAAACCGCGCACTTGGAATCACCATCGTCGTCGTCGAGCAAAAGGTCGCCCTGCTCTCGGAGTACTGCAACCGCGTGCTCGTGCTCAACCATGGCGAAATCGCGCTGCAGGGCGAGCCACACGAGGTCTTCGCACATACCGACGAGCTCCGTGCCATCGGCGTCGACTGCCCTCGCGTCACGCGTATCTTCAATAGCCTCGAGGCCGATGGTCTGGTAAGCGGTACCCCTTGCTTGGATGTCGATGAGGCCGAACGCCTGATTTCGGGCATCGTCGACCCCGCACACGCAGCCATCGAAGCCCAGGCGCCCACCGGTTCCCCGCATGCACCGTCGTTGCGTCCTCATGCCAAGGACGCCGAACCCGTGCTCACCTTCGACCATGTTGAGTTTGCCTATCCCAATGGCGGCGCCGCCGTACACGACCTTAGCCTGACGCTCTATCCTGGCGAGCTCGTGGGCATCGTCGGCCAGAACGGTGCCGGCAAGACCACGCTCACCAAGCTGCTCACGGGCCTGCTTAAGCCCGCCTCGGGCAGCGTGCGCGTTACGGGCCTGGATACTGCCGCGGTCCCCACGAGCCGTATCGCCCGCGAGGTCGCAACGCTCTTCCAAAACCCCGACCGCCAGATCTGCAAGGACACCGTGCTCGACGAGGTCGCCTTTGGCCTGGAGCTTGCCGGCATCGACCGCACCGAGGCTCTGCGTCGTGCTCAACTCGTCATCGACCGCTTTGGCCTGCCTGCCGACGAGGCGCCCTTCTCGCTGTCGCGCGGCCAGCGCCAGATGGTGGCACTCGCCTCCGTCGTGGTCGTAGAACCCAAAATCGTCGTGCTCGACGAGCCCACGAGCGGCCTTGACTACCGCGAGTGCATGACCGTCATGGAAACCGTGCGTACCATGGCCGAGCGCGGCTGCGCCGTAATCATGGTCTGCCACGACATGGAAGTCGTCTCCGACTTTGCCGAGCGCATTGTGGTAATGGCCGACGGCTGCATCCTCGACCGCGGCCGCACGCACGAGCTATTCTCGAACATCGATCTCATGCGGCGTGCCTACGTGGAGCCTCCCCAGGTTATTGAACTCTCGCGCCGTCTGGCATCTTCCGTCTCGCCCGCTTTTGCGCAGGTGAGCGAGGTCACCGATGTCGTTCGAATTGCCAAGGAGATGGTCCACCGTGGTTAACGTCATCGACTACATGTCGGGCGATACGCTGCTGCATCGCCTGAATCCCGTCGTCAAACTGGGCCTCGCCGCCGCCATCATCGTCGGCATCTTCTTGTCCGACACCTATGTGGCGCTGCTGGGCTTTTTGGCACTCACCCTTGCGCTGGGTGCCTATGCCGGCGTCGTCGACCGTCTGTTCTCGCTGCTCAAGTTGCTGATTCCGCTCGCGCTTATCATGCTGGTGCTCCAGCTGGCCTTTATGCGCGATGGCAACGTGGTGTGGGGCTTTATCACCGACACGGGTCTCATCACAGGATCGAAGGCCTGTCTGCGCCTGCTGGGTGTGGCGTTACCGCTCATCCTCATGCTCATGGTGACCAAGCTCAACGACCTTGCCAACGCCTGCGTCGAGGTGCTGCACGTGCCGTATCGCTATGCCTTCACCTTTACCACGGCGCTGCGCTTTGTGCCGGTGTTTGGTCAGGAGATGAACGCCATCATGGAGGCGCAGACCGCACGCGGCGTCGAATACGACACCAAGAACCCCATCAAGAAGCTTAAGCTCATGCTGCCACTGTGTGTGCCACTGCTCATCTCGAGCGTGGGCAAGACCGATGCCACAGCCTTGGCGGCAGAACAGCGCGGCTTCTATCTGCGTACGCGCGCCAGCTCGTACAAGCGCTACCCCATCAAGGGCCTGGACATCGCCGTGCTCATCGTCAGCATCGCCCTCATCGCCATCGGCTTCCTGTTCTAGTTCACCACCGACAGCATCCGCCCAACGCAAAAGGCCTCGGCTCGCACCAAACGAGCCGAGGCCTTTACTGTTTCACCAGATAAAACCTACCAAAATTAACCTGTCCCTTTTTGACAGGTCGGAAGCTAGAGGCGGTAGGGAGCGCCGCTACGGATGATGGATTCACGCACCAGGACATCCATGGCGTCGAGGGTGATCTCGGGAATCTCTCGGTACTTTTGCAACACCGAGAGCTCGGTGCAGGCCAGAATGACGCGGTCGCAGCCGCTACGGGCGAACTCCCACATCACGCGGTCGAACTTATCCATATCGGGCTCACGTCCGGCCTTCACATCATCGTAGATAAGCGACATCACATCGTTCTGACGTTTCTCGCTGGGATAGACGACCTCAACACCCGCAGCCTTACATTCGCGGCCGTAGACACCCGCGCCCACGGTTCCGTCGGTGCCCATGATGCCAATCTTGTGCACCGGCTCGGCCGGCATACTCAGGTTGGGGTCGAACTCGCACTCCCCCATCACCGCACCGGCCAGAGCATAGCGCACCGACTCACGCGGCATGTGGATAATCGGCACCTTCGTAAACGACTGGATCTGGTCGTAGAAGTAGTGCGACGTGTTGCAGGGAATGGCAATGTGCGCACAGCCCAGCGACTCGAGTGCCTGGGCACACTCTTTCATGGTCGCCAGCAGCTTGGCATGCTCGCCGGTCTTAATGGCCAACGTGCGGTCGGGCATGGTCGACTTGGAGAGCACCACCATGTCGATATGTTCCTGATCGCAGGCAGCAGCCGTATGACGCACCACCTGGTCGTAGTAATACGACGTGGCCTCGGCGCCCATGCCGCCGATAACTCCCAGCTTTTCCATCGCCGCCTCCTTGATGACGCTTGCGCAATTGCGCGTATCATACCCGCGCCCGCCCGATGCAAACCGGACGGGCGCCGCGCTCATCTACTTGTAATACGTCTTGAACAGCTTAAAGTGGCGCAGCTTGGTGTGCCACATGCGCAGCCAGCGGTTAAAGACAAAGTCGCCCTTCATAAACGAAGGGTCGGCGCCCTTGCCTTCCTTGTCCAGGCGATGCACCTTAGCGCGCAGCTCGGGATCCTTGACGTACTTGTCGACGACGCCCATGGGGACGACCATCCACAGGGCCTCGTCCTGAGCCGTCACAAACTCCGGCTCAAACGGACGGTTGAACACATACTCGTCCACCACATACTTGGCAACGTTAAAGCCGCTGTTGGTAACGTAGTAGTTGCTGCGGCCCTGGCGCGTGTTGAAATCGAAGAACTTAAACGAGCCGTCGCGCTCGTCGTACTTAACGTCAAAGTTGGAATAGCCCACAAAGTGAAGGTCCTCGAGCAACTTGCGCACGCCGCCCATGAGCTCGTCGTTGGGCTCGGTAATGATACAGGCATGGTTGCCGACACCGTGGGGCTGATGCTCCTCGAGCAGCACATGGCCCAGGCACATCATGCGCACCTTGCCGTTGCGGTCGGAATAGCTGGTGAGCACGCGCATGTACTCGTCGTTGCCGGGCACGCGATCCTGCAAGATCAGGTCGTCGGTGTAGCCGCTGGCATACGAATCGCGAATGACCTGTTCCAGCTCGGCGCGGTCGGCAATCTCATAGGCCTTCTTCTGGCCCTCGAACTCATGCTGCCACCACATGATGCCGTCAGAAGGCTTCAGAATCATCGGGTAAGGAAAATCGATCTGGTCGAGCACTTCGGCAGGCGCCTCACCCTGGGCATTAAGCATCGCCTTGGTAAAGGTAAACGTGTGCGGATAGGGCACGCCATGCTTCTCGCACAGCTCGTAGAAGATCTCCTTCTTCTGGCACTGCTCGAGCATGCTGTAGGGCGCGTAGGGAGCGACGATGTTATCCGCCAGCTCATGAGCATCCTTGGCTTGAGCCACGAGAGCGACATAGTTATCGCCACAGCCCACAAGGACAATCGTCTTGTCGGCATGCGCTTGGGCAATGCTGTTGACGGTTTTGAGCATCACGGGCATGGTGTCGATATCCACGTTGGGCGTGTAGTCGATAATCTGGCTGCGGTACGCGGGACCCGTCTGATACTTGCCAAAGACCAGACTCTTGACCTGGTACTCCTCGTAGAAGGCGCGCGCCACCGAATAGGCGTTGATGTCGCCACCGAGCAGCACGGGAATGAACTCGCGCTCTGTAAATTGCAATGCCATGGAAACTTCCTATCATGAACTGCCCACACAACGGGCGGTTTTTGCGCAGCTGAATTATTCTAGCGTGCCAAGCCGCCGGCGCCCAAAGCTCCACCGTATCTATGGCAATCGACGTAATCGTCCAGCACGAAGGCCAGCACGAAGACGGCGCTCGCCGTTGTATGACAATGGGCAATGAACCTACCATTGTTGTAGGATTCAGTGTATTGACATCTTCGAGCGAAAGGCGCACACGTGCCCCAAGACCATCCGACCGATAATCCCATCCTCAATGCCGCGAGGCGCGAGCTGGCAGAACGTGCGAAAGCGACCGCTCCCCTGTGCACGGCAAACGACGCCTACAACGGACCCGCCCGCATTGTCTCGATCAACACGTCGGCACACAAGGGCACGCGCAAGTCGCCCGTCGCCGACGGGCACGACACCGTTATAGAGCAATTTGGCCTCGCCTCTGATGCGCACGCCGGGCATTGGCACCGCCAGGTTTCCTTTTTAGCTGCAGAGTCTATCCAGACGGCGCAGGCGCGCGGGCTCGATGTGCACGAGGGCGACTTTGGCGAGAACTTCACAACCCGGGGCATCAACCTGCTCTCGCTCCCCTTGGGCACACAGCTCAAGCTTGGCAGCGAGGTGCTTGTCGAAATCAGCCAAATCGGCAAGGTCTGCCACACACGCTGTGCCATCTACTATCTCGCCGGCGACTGCATCTTTCCCCACGAGGGCGTTTTTGGCGTGGTACTAAAGGGCGGAGAGGTCTACGCCGGCGACGATATCCAGGTAATCAAACTCGGCGACGGCACCTGTTCGTTCACCCCCGCCGAGGCCCTCGAAGAGATTGAGCAGGCTCGCCAGAAGGGCACGCTGTAGTTATAAAACCCCACGTTGAGATGGCTTTTACAGCCCAAAACTCCTCTCAAACAGAGCTCTGTAACGTTAAAGTTGAACTCTATGGTTTCTCAACAATTCATCATAACTGCAGGTCAAAGCCAAAGCCTCAAGTTCAACTTGACCCTTTAGAACCTTTAAGGTTCAAGTTGAGGTCGAAAGCAGTAGTAGAATACCTTTCGAACTATAACCTACGATTGATTGCAGAGGGACTGGATGCAGCATTCGAACCATCGCACCGCAGCGCTCATCGCGTCGAAGCCGGCTCGTATCATCACGAGCGCCGCGCTTGCCGTTACACTGACGGCCGCGCCGATGCTCTCCCCCGTCGCAGCCTATGCCGCCTCGCAGGCAACGCAGGATCAGCTTTCCGCTGCCCAGCAGAAAATCGAAACCGCCACGAGTGCCTACAACGAAGCCCGCACCAAGCTCGAGGATCTGCAGAAGCAAATCGACACTAACGAGGCAAGCATCGAGAAGATCGAAGCCGAACTTCCCGATCAACAGGCCAAGGCGAGCTCCGCCATGCGCGATCTGTATAAGTACCAGAAGGGCACCAACCCCATCGTGAGCTTCCTGGTCAACGCGCAGAGCCTGGGCGAGTTCATCACCACCTGCAAGTACACCAACCAGATCACGAGCTCGAGCGTCGACGAGATCGAAGAGCTCAACAAGATGCAGACCGAACTCGAGCAGAACAAGACCGAGCTCGAGCAGGCCAAGTCCCAACTCGAGACCGAGCAGAAAACCGCCGAGGACGCACTGGCACAGGCCCAGCAGCTTCGCAGCGAAGCCCAGGCAAAGGCCGAGCAGGAGAATGCCGCCGAGCTGGCCAAGCTCGAGGCCGACAAGGCCGCTGCCGCCGAGAAGCTCTCGGGCGAGGGCGTGAGCGGCAACAACTCCAACAGCCAGGCCAATAACGCCAACACCACTATCGACACCACGGTGAACAACTCCAATACCGGCAACTCCGATTACGACTCGTTTATCAACGAGTGGACGAGTCGCATCGACAACTACCTCGCCGGCTCCCCCATGGCAGGCCAGGGTTACAACTTTGCCGTGGCAGCCTGGAACACCGGTGTTGACCCTCGCTGGTCTCCCGCCATCGCCTGCATCGAGAGCAGCAAGGGCCTCTATTGTGCCGGCTCCTATAACGCCTGGGGCTGGAGCGCCCGCGGCGGCGGCTGGCGGAGCTTTGGTAGCTGGAGCGAGGGCGTCTCTGCCCACGTTGCCTACCTGGGCGCCAACTATGGCTCCACGCTTACCCCGGCAGCCGCCAAAAAGTACTGCCCGCCCACGTGGCAGGACTGGTACAACAAGGTTGCAACCCAGATGAACCGCATCTAAGATCAACGTCAAAGGGCCCCAATTGGGGCCCTTTTTCTTTTACGCGACGGAGGTATCGACGACGCCAGTCGCGTTTGCAATGGCAACAATGATAATCATTGCCAACAAGAGCACACCCATAGCCTTGAGCCAAAGCTTTGCAAGCTTTTTACCGCGGTATCTATCGAGTAGCTCAAACCGCCGGCGAAGGCGGCGTTTGTCGAGCATCACAAAATGGATGAGCACTACGAGACCGTCGACGAAGATAAAATACTCAATCGCGAGAAACCACATCGGGTAGTTTTGGTTGGCGCCCGTAGGATGAAAAACGGCAAAATGGCTTCCGGCAAAGAAAACAAGTAGCGAAAGATAGACGAATGCGTTCCAAATGCGCCCAACGGTGTCGGGAATGCGGGAGAGTAAATTCGGGCGCTCAGGCACCAACGGCAATCCACCCTGAGACTGATCCGTGGGGAGCACGGGCGCAGGGCACACGGCTCGCCGCTCCGGAGGCTCTTGAAAGGAAGCAGCATTCGGCGCGGACGACGCATACGATGCGCGTGCAGCGTGCCCTAGCGCCTTCGCGCTTGCAAAGCGCTTGTCCGGATCGAGCGCCATCGCCATGCAAATAACATCGGCAAGCGAGGCGGGGACGTCACGTGCCTCGCATTGCTCGCGTATGTTCCGACCTGGCTTGGGATCGGCCCCCGTCAGACAAAAGAACAGCAGGGCACCGAGCGCATAGACATCGCTGCGCACGCTCGTCTGGCCAAAACCATACTGCTCGGGCGGCGCATAGGGACGCGTGCCAAACTTAACGGTATCGGCATCGGCTCCCTCGCGCCACACGCGAGCGATTCCCAAATCGATAATCACCAGCGATGAAAACGTCATGCCTGTATCGGGAGTATAGTTTGCGCCCGACACGATGATATTCGAGGGCTTTAGGTCGCGATGGATCACCGGAGCGGCCATCTCCCCCGCCGACGCAAAGCCGGCATGGAGCTCCGCAACTGCATCACAAAGGGCGCCAAACAGCTCACAAGCATAATCGGGCGTCGCACCCAAACGCCCCACCAGGGCCCCGAGCGTTTCGCCTTCGATGTATTCCATGACCACGCAAAGCTCGTCGCCCACGCGGCGGCAATCGACAATCCGAGGCAAGTGCTCGTAACGTCGCCCAGCATGCTGGGCCGCAAACAGGCGTTCATACGCCCCGCCAATCTGGGCCGACGCGTCGATGCGCTTGCGAACAAAGGGGCCAAGAGATCCTCCGCCGGAGCCCTCAAAGTACACGAGCTCGGTCGTCTCGACGTCGGAGTGCTTGAGCACACGGTCTACGCGATAACTGTCATCACGCTCAAGTGACGCCAGGTGTCCGGCGAGCGCAGCAGTCAGCTCATCATCGGAATATGTTGGGCTCTGAGTATCCATAGCGTCCATAATAACGCAGGGCACGGACGCCCCATGACGCCCGTGCCCTGCACGTTCTAAATATCGTGAACACCGCTTCCGCCGGCAGCTAGCTGTTAGCTCACCGTCTCTTCACCAAAGCGATACAGCTCCTCGTTCACCTTTTGCAGGCTGCAGCCACGATCGATACAGAAAATGATGATGGCGTCACGGCGGTCCTTGCAGTTGAGGACATTGACGCCCGCCGCCGTCAAGGCGCGGTTGGTCTCCTTGAGCGTCAGCGCCATGGCAAAGGCAATCTGCAGCACCTTATTGCGGCTCGGATGCCGCGCACCGGTAAAGATCTGATAGCCAAACGTCTCGTTGAGGTCGGCCATACGCACCACACGCGAACGCTCCAGCCCCTTTTCTTCCAAAAGCTGTTTCAGATACCCCGAAAGCGACGGGGCGGTAAAGTCGTGCTCTTTGATATAGCCCTCGATACTCGGAGCATCGAGCAGCTCGTTGAGCAACTCTTCGGTTAGCTTCTTATCGGGCATATGGCCTCACCCCCCAGCTCGCATAGTAACCATGTTTTTAATTCTAGTTAAAAACCGCTCACGTCAGAACGTTCCCAGCTGGCAACCTGGTCGGGAGATACCGTGCTCATCGCTTCGAACTTCCAGGTGCCGCCCGCTTTGAGATGGTTGGTGTTCGCAAGAGCCGTTCCCACCTGATTGCCGTCTACGTCATACAGAACATACTCAATCTGAATGTAGCTTTGCTCTTTATCCGTATTATTGGTCAATGTGCCAGTGATCTTATACGCGAACTGATTAGACGCATCCCCGGCCTCATCCGAAACCGTATAGGGTTCTTGTGCCTCTTTTTGCTCCTCGACTTGCTGAGTCTGTTCGGCAGGCATTGCTGCATCACCCGTAGACGAATCAGACGAGTTACCGCCCATAGAACCTACGACGCCGGCAACAACAAGCACCACGATGACACCCAGAATGATCTTGCCGATCGGCTTCTTTCCCTCTTTTGCCATTATGCATCCTTCCCACGATCCGGCTACCGTGCCGGCACACAGCACATCGTAGGAGGCAGCGAGTTCAAATTCATTAGCTGGGAGCTAATGTCGCGACACAACTTGCCATCCGACGCTCATTGAGTCTTTTTTCCTTCACCGAACTCATACCTTTGTTGTTGACTATTAAACATTTAGACGTAAACTGCTTTGTTACCTTGTCAACATCTGAAAGGAACCTCATTGGGAAAAGACGTACTGGTGCAGCAACTCGTCGACTCATTCGACAGCTGGCCCGCCAAAAATTCCGGTTGCGGATCGTCCCGCATGACACAAGAGCTCTATCCTTTTGACAAGCTCTTCTCTCCCATCAAAATTAACAAGCTCACCGTCAAAAACCGCATTGTCATGGCACCGATGGGCAATATCGACATGTGCGAGGAAACTGGCCGCCCCAGTGGCATGATGCTGCAGTACTTTTTCGCCCGCGCCAAAGGCGGCTGCGGCCTCATCACAACAGGACTCGTGCCGGTAAGCCACGGCATCGATACCACGGTCACCGAGCTGGACAAGCTCACCTATTTCCCGCGCATCGATCGAAGCCGAACCGTTATGGCAGGCTGGCGCGACCTTGCCCAAGGTGTCCATGCCTTCGGATCGCGCATTTTTGTCCAGCTTACGGCCGGACTCGGCCGCGTGGGCAACCCGCAATGCCTCATCACGCAAAAGAAGTTTCCGGTCTCGGCGAGTTTCTTGCCTAACTACTACATCCCCGCCATTCCATGCATGCGCCTCTCGGACCAAAAGCTGCGCCGTATCGTAAACAATATCGGCCAAGCGGCGGCCGATGCTCATGCCATGGGCATCGATGGCGTCTATTTGCACGGGCACGAGGGTTATCTTATCGAGCAGCTCGGAAACCCCGCCTTTAACCATCGCAAGCTCGGACGTTATGCCGATTGGCGTCAGTTTGGCCTCGATATGATCAAAGAAATCCGTCGCCGCGTTGGGCCCGACTACCCCATCATGTACCGCATCGACCTTTCGCTTGCACTCGAGGAAACCTATGACGAGCAGGTCATGAATTCGACCTATCTGGGACGCATGCGCGGCGGCCGCACAGTCGAACAGACCCTGGGTTATATGGAAGAGCTCGTGGCGGCGGGAGTAGACATCTTTGACGTCGACCTTGGTTGCTATGACAACTGGTGGATGCCCCACCCGCCTGCGAGCATGCCCGCAGGCTGCTTCGTTCCCGTGGCGCGCGCCGTTCGAGAGCGCTTTGCCGCCGACAATATCCGCTCCAATGCCGGCCTTCCCGTACCCGTTGTCGCGGTGGGTAAGTTGGGCTACCCCGACATTGCCGAACGCGCCCTTCGCAATGGCGACGCCGATATGATCATGCTCGGACGCCCGCTGCTTGCGGATCCCGAGTGGCCTAACAAGGCGTACGCCGGTCGCGTGACAGATATTCGCCCCTGCATCGGATGCCAGGAAGGATGCCTCAACGAGTTTGTCGAAGGGGGCCATCCGCAGTGTGCCGTCAATCCACGCTGCAGCTTTGAATACCTCATGCCCCAGACACCCGCTCCCGCCAAAGAACCCAAACGCATAGCGGTGATAGGAGCCGGACCCGCTGGGATGGTCTGTGCGCTAATCGCCGCGCGTCGTGGCCACGACGTAAAGCTCATCGATGCCGAAGATGAACTTGGAGGAAAACTCCTCTCCGCCAGCGCCGCCCGGATCAAGTTCGACCTCGATAACTACCGATCATATCTTGTTCGACAGGTGCGCGAGCAGGCAGAAAAACCCAACGGGAACCTGACACTCGAACTTGGACGGGCAGCACGCGCCGAAGATCTTGCAAAAGCAGGCTTCGACGCAATCGTGTGCGCGACAGGCACTTCCAATGTAATACCGCCCATCCCCGGTCTTACGGAGCTTGCAGCATCGGGTCATGCCGTGCTGGCAACGCAGCTACTGCGCCAACCCGCGCTGCTTGGCAACGCCAAAACCGTCACCATCATTGGCGGAGGGGCCGTGGGCTGCGAGGTTGCCCAATGGCTCACCGTCGAACACGGCATACCACAGGTCAGCGTAATTGAAATGCTGCCTCACATGATGCAGGGCGCCTGCACGGCAAATCGCGGCCACCTACTCCATACGCTCAGGGGACGCAATGTGCGGCTCCTCAATATGACACGCGTCGAGCGCGCGGAAGTCGGCGGCAAACGCGAGTCTGGAGCCCCATCGAGGTGTGCGCGTCTCCACTTGAGTCGCAACTGCCACAAAAACGTTCCCGACCCCTACGTCTCGTGGTCACCGGTCTTGCCCGAGAACGTCGAAAACCCGCTTGCACCCAAAATCGGCAACGACTGGAAGTCACTCGAGCTAACCTGCGACTTGGTAATCATTGCCTGCGGCGGACACCCCGACGACGCGCTGTTCTACAAACTGCAGCAGACGCACGCCGCTGACGAGCTGCATAACATCGGCGATGGGTTTGCGCCCGGCCGTGTGCTCGAAGCGGTCCGTGCGGCATACCGACTCGGCACCAATATCTAACACGAAAGGATGGGCTCACAGATGAACCTGACCTCCCAACAACAAGCCCTGCTCGATGGCGCCAAGGGCCCCGCCATGGCCAAAGTGGTCAAGACCCTCGTTATGTACGGCGAATGCTTTGGCGCCGAGCGTATGGTTCCCGTGACCGGCGCAAACGGTCATCTTGTCACAAGTTTTGGCCTCTCCATGCTCGGTCCAGTCTATGACCTTATGGATGAGCTGCTGAAAGACGGCGCCCTGTCCGGTCAGTCATTCTCGGTCGACCCGAGGCCCCTCGACCCCGCCGTCCCGGCCAACCCGCTGCAAAAGCTGCTGTTCAAGATTATGTATTCCAAACAAGACGATTATGAGGCACAGCTGCGCAGCATGGGTCTATTGGACAACGATGCTTTCACCTGCACCTGCTACCAGCCCGAGGTTGGCAATCGACCTCGGCGTGGCGACATCCTAAGCTGGGCAGAAAGCAGCGCCGTGGTCTTTGCCAACTCCGTGCTGGGCGCTCGCTGCAATCGCAACTCCGGCATCATCGAGATGTTCGGCTCAATTGCCGGCTTTGTCCCGGAATTCGGCCTGCTCACCGATGAGGGCCGCAAGGCGACCTGGATCATCGAAGTCGACTGTAAGCGCAAGCCCGAAGCGCAAGTGCTTGGCAGCGCCATTGGCATGAAGGTGATGGAAGACGTCCCTTACATTAAAGGCCTCGACCGCTGGCTTGGCCGCGAACTCACACCCGGCACGCAGGACTACCTTAAGGACATGGGCGCCGCCAGCGCATCGAACGGCGCTGTCGGGCTCTACCACGTGGACGGCATCACGCCCGAGGCCGTCGAACAAGGCGAACACCTCATAGCACCAGACGCCCGAATCTATCGCATTGACGACGCCGAGCTGGAACGCATCCGCTCGAGCTACCCCGTTATGTGGAAGAACCCGGGCGCGCGCCCCAAGCTTGCCTTCATCGGCTGCCCCCACCTCTCGTCTGCACAACTCGCCCATTGGGCAGACGCCATCTGCGATGGGCTGAGCGCCTCCGGCAAGTGCCGCGTGCAAGTACCCACCGTACTGACCGCCGCCCCATCCGTGGCAGACGCCTTCCGCAAGACTGCGGCATACAGACGCCTCTCGACTACCGGTGCCGTCGTCTCGAGCATCTGCCCGCTTATGTACACCAACAACCCGCTGTGCGGCATCATGCCCATCATCACCAACTCCAACAAGTTGCGTACGTACTCGGCATCGCGCTACTACACCGACGACGAGGTGCTCGCCTACGTCACCACCGGAAAACCAATCAAATAGGAAGGCGACTCCTCATGGAAAAAATCTTTCACGGCCGCGTCGTTGTCCCCGGAACTGCCCACGCCAAGGCACTTGTCTCTCACGGAGGGCTCAACACACTCGCATCGTTTCAGAAGGCACTGATGTTTGGCGACAAAAAGGCCACGTGTTCCGACCAAAACAATCCCGACTTGTACGGCAAACCTTTGGCGGGATGCGCCTTGTGTCTTCCGCAGACTATCGGCTCCACCACAGGCGGCATGGTGCTCTTCTGCGCCACCAAAATGGGGCGCCAACCCGCATGCCTGCTGTTTTCCAAACCCATTGACAGCCTTGCCGCCGCTGGCGCGATCCTCTCGGGTGTATGGACCGACACCCCCATGCCCACCATTGACAACCTGGGCGATGAGTTTCTCGATGCTGTGTCGACGGGAGACGCCATCACCGTGACCGAAGACGGCACGGTCATCGTCGGCTAAGGCTATCCGACCCGCCGCCCGCAAATGAACAACGTGTTTCGCCATTTCCCACGCGCGGTGCGGGCGATAATCTTGACGTATTCGATATACAACACGAAAGGAGTCCCACCATGGGAGCATCGGTATCGGTCGCACAGGGCGCGCCTCTTGATGCAGGCACCTACAAGGCAGACGAGGCAGCCGTCGAGCGCTTTTGCGAATTGCTGCGCATCCCCACCGTTTCGCGTGAGAACATCGCCGAGCGCGATGATGAGCCCTTCAGCCAGTGGATTCCCACGCTTCAGCGACTTTATCCGCATTTCTTTAAAGTCGCCGAGCTCACACGCGTCGACGACTTTGGCATGCTCCTGCGTTGGCCTGGCGCCGATTCCGCCTTGGACCCCATCGTCATGATGGCGCATCAGGACGTCGTGCCCGTCGAGGGCCAAGACTGGAAGCACGATCCCTTTGGAGCCGAGATCTTCGACGGCGAGATCTGGGCCCGCGGATCACTCGACACCAAGTGCATCGTCTCGGCTTTCTTCGAGGCCGCCGAGCATTTGATTGCCCAGGGCTTCGTTCCCCCGCGCGATGTCTGGTTCTTCTCGAGCGATGGCGAGGAAATCGCCGCACCTACTGCAACCCATGCAGTGCAGTGGCTTCGCGAGCATAACATCCATCCCTACATGGTGCTCGATGAGGGTGGCGCCGTGGCAACCGACGCCCCGCTCGGCGTCACCGAACCCGTTGCCATGGTAGGCGTGTCCGAGAAGGGCCACGTCGACCTTACCGTCACGGCGCGCGCCGACGGCGGCCATGCCTCTACGCCTGCGGCAAACGATGCCTGCCGTCTTCTCTGCCGTGTATGCGAGACTATCTCGGCCAACCCCGGCAAGCCGCAGCTCACGCCCGCCGTCGAGGCCACACTGACCGAGTTGGGTGCCCGTAGCAGCGCGACGTATCAGGCAATCTTTGGCAACCTGTGGCTCACGCGCCCCGCGGTTACCAAGATTATGGCCGCCAGCCCCGAGACCTCGGCCATGCTGCGCACAACCTATGCGCTCACGCAGCTCGAAGGCTCCAATGCGCACAATGTGCTGCCACCAGTTGCTCGCGCCAACTTCAACGTGCGCATCGCTCCGTTCGAGACCATCGCTGATGCCGTTGAGCGCGCCCGCAAGCTCGCCGCCCAGCAGTGCCGCGCCTCGAGCGTAAGCCCCGACCATGTCACCGTCGAAATCAACGAGGCGATTCCCTACACCGAGCCCGCGCCCATCTCGACTTACGAAGACGATGCCGCCTTCAACTACATCCATCGCTGCGTGTCGGGTGTCTATCCCGAGGCCGGCTTTGCTCCCTACGTGCAGAACTCCTGTACCGACTCGCGCGAGTTCAACGAGATCTGCGGTCGCGTCTACCGCTTCTGCGGCTTTATCTACTCGGGCGAGGCGCGCAAGCTCATCCATGCCGCCAACGAACGCATCGGCGTCGACGTCTACAAGCGCGGCATCGAATTCTATGTGGCGTTTCTCGCCAACCTTGAACAACTGTAGAACGGGGGCCGATAGCACCCCTCCCCGCTTTTACCGACCAGGAGAACCAGCATGACCCAACCAAATCTTAAGCGGGCGGCCCGGCTCGACACCAAGGCCGTCGCCCTCGCCTCCCTACCCTTTATGGGCATGATCAGCTTTTGGCAGGTCTACGACGGCATCGTTCCCAAGATGCTCACAGGGACCTTTGGCCTATCCAACTCGCTCACCGGCGCGATCATGGCCATCGATAATGTCTTTGGCCTGTTCCTGCTTCCGCTCTTTGGCATCCTCTCGGACCGCTGCGCAAGCAAACTCGGGCGTCGAACGCCCTTTATCTTGGGCGGCTCCGCGGTGGCAATGCTCTCCGTCCCGCTCATCGCGATCGCCAACAACATGGGCAGCCTACCTCTGCTCATTGGCGCGATTATCCTCACGCTTTTTGCAATATGCGCCTACCGCACCATGACGGTTGCCATTGTGGCCGATATTACGCCTCGCCCACTTCGAACCAAGGCGGACTCAATCGAAAAGATCGTCGGCTATGCGGGAACGGGCCTTATGCTCGTCGCCATCTCGGTCATGGTTCCCAAGGCCGACAAACCCGATTATCTCCCGCTCTTTATCTTGCAGGCCGTCTTTATCCTCGTGTCGGCCGTTGTCTACGGCGTCTTTGTCCGTGAGCCCGCCCTCGTCGAAAAGATGCGCGAGAAATCGCTGTCCATGGGCATCGACGAGGATCAGATTGACAAAGATGACTCCCCCGAGGCCGGCGGTAAAAATCGCATTGCAGACGCCGGCGTACGCCGCTCCATCATCATGCTGCTCGCCGCAACGTTTTTCTATTACATGAGCTATAACGCCATGACCACCAATATCAGCCGTTATGCCGATATGTTCTACGGCATGGAGGGCGGTTCCTATGCCATCATCAATATCGTGACGATTGCAGGCGCGCTGCTAAGCTACGTACCCCTGGCAAATCTTTCGCTCAAAATCGGCCGTAAAAAGGTCGCCCTGGGCACCGCCGTCATCATGGTTTTATGCCCCGCGCTTCTTTGGCTGGCACCCGGTTTCTCGCCCGTGCTGTACGGCGTCTTTTTGTTGATGGGCGTTGCGCTGGGCGGCGTGGACCTGTGCGTGTACACGATGATTCTGGAGTGCTGCAGCTCCCAAAGCGTGGGCCGCTACTCCGGTTACTACTACACCGTGAGCATGGCGGCTCAGGTGGCGACACCGATTCTCTCCGGCATCGTTATGGACGTGGCGCCGTCGATGCTCTTCGCCTACATCACGGCAATGGGCATGTTTATGGCCGCGAGCATTGCCGCCGCCAAGCACGGCGATGCCATCTTGATCGACGAGGTCGCTCGCCGCGAGGCAGCAAAGTAGGAGACCGAATTAACTACCGTGCGAAAGGGGTCGGATGGGCAAAGCGCCCATCCGACCCCTTTTTCGTTTCATCCTCAAGAAGCTTGTCGAAGCCTACCCCACCGTGATGGATTCCCCAGTAAAGGTGCTGATGAGCAGCAGGATAAAGAACGCCAAGTAACTGATGCTCAGCGGGTACGCAATAATCAGGAAGACGACCCAGCCGACATTGGTGTTACCGTCGGCACGGCGTTGCTCGCGATTGCGGCAGAGCCAAATCGTCACGCCAATGGCCACAATCAACAGCACAAGTGCCGCTGCCGCCAGTCCAGCAAGCGCAAACATCACGCCAATGCTCACAGCAATAACCGGGAGCAGCAGCAAGCCGCACCCGCACCCACCCGGACTATACACGGCAGACTGTCGACGTCGTTCCATCGTCACTCCAAGTCAAGCAATCGTTTGTAGACATCGAGTCCTTTGAGCAGGACTTCCTCGTCAAAGAGCATGGTATCGGTGTGAAGGGCACTCATCGCATAGGCTGGGCAGCCATCAGCGTCAATCGGGTTTTCTTGCCCCTCTGGCACACCCGTGCCCAGCAAGAAGAACACACCCGGCAGATGGCGCTGATAGAAAGCGAAGTCCTCGGCAATCAGCAAAGGCTCATCCACGAGCTGCAGCTCGGGCAAAGCAGGCGCGACATTGGCAAATAGCTCGGGGTCGTTGTCAACCGGCGGATAGCCCTCGGCAAAGTCGAGATCGTACGTGCAGCCCGTTGCAGCGCATGCCTCATCAAGCACGCGGTGCACGCCCTCGCGTGCACGGTCGAACATGTCGTCTGTAAACACACGCAGGCTGCCGGCAACATGGGCCTCCCCCGCCACCGCGTTGCAGACGGTGCCGGCCTGCAGCAGGCCGAACTTACCAATGCAGGGCTCGTCGGCACCCAACTCGTCCATCAATTCGCGCTCGGCGACCAAGAACTTGGCAGCCGCCAGCGCCGCATCGTGTGATTCGTTTACGGGAACGCCGTAAGTCTTGGCGATATGGATACTTGTCCCGTGAATGCGCACGTGCGTCTCACTCGAGCGCGCCAGCAATGGACCGGAGCAGCTCACCAAAGTGTTTGCAGGCAGGTCGGGCCATACGTGGAACCCGAAGATGCGGTCGGCCCCATAGCGCTCGAACACACCGCTCTCGCATACCGTCTTGGCACCACCGGTCGTTTCCTCGGCCGGCTGGAACACAAAGAGAACATTGCGCCTAATGGCGCCCGGATGCTCGCGAATCGTACGGTCGACATACGTCGCGGCGGCAAGCGCCATGGCCATGTGTCCGTCATGTCCGCAAGCGTGCATCTTGCCGGGATGGGTTGAGGCAAAGGCCGCTCCCGTCGCTTCCGCGATGGGCAGCGCATCCATATCGGCGCGAATCGCCGTGGCACGCACGGCACCAACGCCAGCGTCGAAGAAAGCGCAGACGCAGCTGGGACACGGATGGGTCACCTCGCAAGCGAGCGGCGCCAACACGCCCTCGATATAGGCGATAGTCTGCGGAAGATCGAAATCGAGCTCCGGAATGCGATGGAAATCGCGGCGATAGCGACGGAGTTCTTGGAGCTCGGTCATAGAGAATCCCTTCGTGAGGCACATCTGTTGCAACTTATTGTGATACAGGATTGTGGCACACATGTTTCCAGCATATTGCTGCATTTTTTAAACGTTATATACGAATACTCTTGTTTGGTAAAGTGCAACGTGATAGGGTCGTTACCACTTGATAGAGGCGCGGGCACGAAGAGCCGCGGGCGAGCCGGCAGGCTTTGACCCCGTGGGGAGGCGAAACCCGCCGAACTGGGTTTTTCGGGCACGAACAACCTGGTGGGCCTGCGGGAAACACCCACAGGACTGTCTGCAGCAATGCGGGAGCGCTATCCGGACATTGGGTCCACGCTATGCGGATTCGATGCGCAGATGGCGCCGTCTGGATAGCGAGGTTTACGGGACATGGCATTGACCCCCAACGAGGCATATGCGGCCAAGCAGCCGTTTGTGGACAAGGAGACACTCGAGCATATCGTCGAGCAGTTCCCCACGCCGTTTCATCTATACGACGAGGCGGGCATCCGCCGCAACATGCAAGAAGTGCGCGACGCCTTTGCATGGAACCCGGGCTTTAAGGAATACTTTGCCGTCAAGGCCAACCCCAACCCGGCGCTCATCTCCATTCTCAACGAATACGGCTGCGGCTGCGATTGCTCGAGCTATACCGAGCTCATGATCGCCCGCTCGCTGGGCATCACGGGACACGACATCATGTTCTCGTCCAACGACACGCCAGCTGCCGACTTTGAGCTCGCCGACAAGCTGGGCGCCATCGTCAACTTTGACGACATCAGCCACATCGAGTTCTTTGAGCGTGTTGCGGGGCCCATCCCCAAAACGGTCAGCTGCCGCTTTAATCCGGGCGGCCTGTTCCAGCTCTCCAATGGCATCATGGATAACCCCGGCGATTCCAAATACGGCATGACCACCGAGCAACTCTTCGAGGCCTTCCGCACGCTCAAGGCCAAGGGCGCCGAAAACTTTGGCATCCACGCATTCCTTGCCAGCAATACCGTCACCAACGACTACTACCCCAAGCTCGCGCGCATCCTCTTTGAGCTTGCCGCGCGCCTGGAGCGCGAGACCGGCGCACATGTCGCCTTCATTAATCTGTCCGGCGGCGTCGGCATCCCCTATCTGCCCGAGCAGCAGGCCAACGACATCCACACCATCGGCGAGGGGGTACACGCGGCATACGACGAGATCCTGGTTCCCGCCGGTATGGGCGATGTGGCCATCTGCACCGAGATGGGCCGCTATATGATAGGCCCCTACGGCTGCCTGGTCACCAAGGCCATCCACGAGAAGCAGATCTACAAGGACTATATCGGTGTCGACGCAAGCGCCGTCGATCTGATCCGCCCTGCCATGTATGGCGCCTACCACCACATTACGGTGATGGGCCAGCCGGGTGGCGCCGACAAGACCACAGTACCCGTTACGGACACCTACGACATCACGGGCAACCTATGCGAGAACAACGACAAGTTCGCCATCGATCGCGAGTTACCGCATATCGACATGGGCGACCTGCTTGTGATCCACGATACCGGTGCGCATGGCTACTCCATGGGCTACAACTACAACGGACGTCTGCGCTCCGCCGAGGTTCTGCTGCGCCCCGATGGCTCAGCCGACCTCATCCGCCGTGCCGAGCGCCCGGGCGATTACTTTGCCACGCTCGACGTGCTGCCGAGCGGCCGAGAGCTGCTGGCCAAGTCGCGCGCCGAAAGTGCCCGCCGTCGCGCCCAAGACGAGCGCTTGGCCGTCGCCGCCCAATGGAATAAGCGCATCCAGATCGCGGAAGCGAAGGAGAAGAACATGGATATCCGCAACCTCGAGGGCTCAATCGTCGCCCTCGTCACGCCGTTTAAAAAGGACGGCAGCGTCGACTTTGACGCACTCGAGCGCCTTATCGATTTCCACCTGCAAAACGGCACCGACGCCATCCTCACCCTGGGCACCACCGGCGAGAGCGCCACGATGACCGATGACGAGGACAACTCCGTCGTCGCCGCCGTGGTCAAGCATGTTGCAGGACGCGTCCCCGTCATCGCCGGCTCGGGCTCCAACTCCACGCAAACCATGCTCACCAAGTCGCTCACTTACCAGGGCTTGGGAGCCGACGGCCTGCTGCTCATTACCCCCTACTACAACAAGTCCAACGAAGAGGGTATCTATCAGCACTTTAAGACCGTCGCCGATGCTGTGGACATCCCCTGCATCCTGTACAACATCCCCGGCCGTTGCGGCTGCGGCATCAGCGAGCGCAACGTAGAGCGCCTGGCCGCACATCCCAACATCATGGGTATTAAGGAAGCCTCTGGCAACGTCGCTTACGCGGCCAAGATCGCCCACCTGCTGTCCGACGACTTCCGCATGTACTCGGGCGAGGACGCCCTCACCGTGCCGCTCATGAGCCTGGGCGCTTCGGGCACCATCAGCGTGTGGGCCGACGTTCAGCCGCAGCTCGTGCACGACATGTGCCGCGCCTATCTGGACGGCGACGTGGAGCGCGCCCGCGATATCCAGATTGCCGGCCAGCCGCTCATCAATGCCCTCTTTAGCGAGGTCAACCCCATCCCCGTCAAGGAAGCACTCGCCCAGATGGGTATGATCGAGGCAAACTACCGCATGCCGCTGTGCCCCATGGCAGACGACACGCGCTCCGCACTTACCGATGCTCTGAAAGGAGCTGGTCTGCTTGATTAAGACCGTCATTATGGGAACGGGCCGCATGGGCTCGCTCATCCGCACCACCGCCGAGGGCATTGTCAACACCGCTGGAGAGCCCGTTTTTGACATCGTCGCCCAGATCGGCTTCGACTTGTCCGAGCTCGAGAGCGCACCGGCCGCCGATGTAATCATCGACTTCTCGAACGTCGTGACCTTCGATGCCGTTGTCGCCTATGTCGAGCGCACGGGTGCCGCACTCGTTTCCGGCACCACGGGCTATACGCCCGAGCAGGTGGATCGCCTGCGCGAGCTGGGTCAGAACGCCCGTGTTATGCACTCGGGCAACTACTCTATCGGTATCGCCGCCCTGCGCCATCTGGTTGCCCAGGCCACGCGCGAGCTGCCCGGCTTTGACTGCGAAATCGTCGAGACGCACCATAATCAAAAGGTCGACGCCCCCAGCGGCACTGCCAAGTTGTTGCTCGACGCCGTCGTCGAAGCCGAGCCCGAGGCAGGCTACCACCCCGTCTATGGCCGCGAGGGCATGTGCGGCGCGCGCGACCCCAAGGAGATCGGCATGCACTCGCTGCGCGGCGGCACCGTCGCCGGCGTGCACGAGGTAAGCTTTTTCGGCCAGGACGAGGAGGTCACGCTCACGCACCGCGCCACGAGCCGTCAGATCTTCGTCAACGGCGCCCTGGCAGCCGCGCAGAAGCTCGTCCCCCGCGAGCCTGGCTTCTATACGTTCGACCAGGTCATGTTTGCCTAACCAGGTATCAACCGGATCCACTCAAAGGAGAGACAGCAAATGAGTAATGCAGCCGAGATGGACGCACAGGAGATTATCAACTACATCGCAACCGCGCCCAAGAAAACGCCCGTCAAACTGTACGTGCGCGAAAAGCCGGGCATGAAGGTCCAGTGGGGCAATGCGCACGTCTACGGCGGTCGTCGTGGCAAGACCGTCTTTGGTGACTGGGATGAGCTCAAGGCAATCCTCGACGCCAACGCCGACTCCATCGACTACTACGACGTAGAGAACGACTGCCGCAACTCCGCCGTGCCCATGCTCGACCTCAAGGGTATCAACGCCCGCATCGAGCCGGGCGCGATCATCCGCGACCGTGTCGAGATTGGCGATCGCGCCGTCATCATGATGGGCGCCATCATCAACATCGGCTCCGTCATTGGCGAAGGCTCCATGATCGACATGGGCGCTGTGCTGGGCGGCCGCGCCACCGTGGGCAAGAACTGCCACATCGGCGCCGGCACCGTGCTGGCAGGCGTCGTGGAGCCCGCCAGTGCCACGCCCGTCATCATCGAGGACGACGTTATGATCGGCGCCAATGCCGTGGTCCTGGAGGGCGTGCACGTAGGCAAGGGCGCTGTCGTTGCCGCCGGCGCCGTGTGCGTCGAGGACGTCCCCGCCGGTGCCGTCGTGGCCGGTGTCCCCGCCCGCGTCATCAAGATGCGCGACGAGAAGACCGACAGCAAGACCGGCCTGGAAGAGGGCTTACGTCAACTCTAGGGTTACGCGGTTTTCACCAAACCGCGTAACTAGTCGACGCTGCAAACGCCCCAGAGCGGCAATCTGACGTTCAATCGTCGGGCATGACCAAAAGGTCAATGCCCTCCTCTTTCACGTCACCTTGCTCGCTCTGGGGCGTTTTCGCTGACGTATGCCCAACCTGCGGCGCAATGTCAGCAACCAAGCCGAAAACAAAAAAGGCCGAAGTCCCGAAGGGCTTCGGCCTTTGCTTTCTCGCTGTAGGCGCAACGCAACTTATCGATTCTCGATGCTACCGATATTTTTGAGCTCGATGGAGATGAGGCCGTTAGGCTCATTGACGAACTCGATATACTCGGAGTTCGAACCCATCTCGGCCGGGAAGCTGATCTCGATGCCCGTGTCGGTACGAATCTTGTGATTGCGCACGGCCGCGCGTTCGACCTGCTTGCGCTCCACGGGCACGCGCTCGGGCACCTTCTCCTCGGTCAGCGCCGCACGCACGTTCTCCTTGATAACCGGCTCGTCCTCAAAGACCTCATCGACGATATCCCAAGGCGGCAGCTCCTCGTCATCCTCAACCTTCTCGGCAACGGCAACCTTAACCTTGGCGAGTGCCACGGCCGTATTGGCACCATGCTCCTCGGCGACTTCCTCGACCACACGCGTCACGGTGTCGATGACCTCCTTGCCCGATACACCCGTGTCGCACTGCAGCAGGCCATCGGGGATAAGCATACGGTCCTCGCCGGCAATCTTGCGCTTCTTGTCCACGTAGCCGATCTCCATGGTACTCGCGCGCACGATGGCATAGCTCGGCACCTTTTGCGAGGGGTTCGGCAGAATGGCGTAGTGGCGCGCGATGTCGTTGCGTACCTCCCCCTCCTCGCGGCCCACTTCGTGCATAAAAGCCTGCTTGGAGCCCAGCAGCATCACGGCAAACCAGCGGGCATCCTCATCGTCGTCAAAATCGGCCACGAGCACGTCGGTGGACTCGGCTTTCTCGGCTTTGGTGAGCTCGGAAGAGATGAACTCCGCAATCTGCTGCGACAGGTCCACGAACTCGCGCTCGCCAAAGAAATAGCCCTTGAGCTCGCCGCCAAACGCAGAGTTCTCGGCAAACGTGGCACGTTTATTGTCGGCCGAGGTTCGTGCGCGGCGCAGATGCGTGGTCACGAAGTTGCGCACGGTACGGCTTTCGATATCGAGCTCGCGCTGGCTCATAACGTTAACGGCAGAGTCAAAGTCCAGGATATGCAGAATCGCGTGATTGATTTTCATATACGGCATTCCGTTCTAGATCGATTTCGGCACGAACCAGTATAGCGGTCGAGCCCGCCCCAAGCGCATCGAAGATTGCTGCATTGGGGCCAGGTTTCTCTGCACCAATGGTTAACGCAGGAGCTCGGACTGCCAGGCCTCGAGTTGTTCTGCCAGACTCTTACCGGCAGCGGACATGTCGATCTGAGGGCGTTTGGGCAGCAATGCACATCTAAGGATTGCCGCGATGGTCTGCGAAACAAAATGGCGCGTATCCTTGTCAAAGCCTTGGGCGGCCCGGAGCATCACAGGCAGGTTCTCGCGCATGTTCCCGGCGATATCCGCAAAACGTTCGGCGCCCGTAGCCTCAAACACGGAGAACAACGCTTCTACAAAACGCTCGCGCTCGCCAGGTGACACTGCAAGCAGCATCTCGCGAATAGAGCCATCAACATATCGCGCGCCAGCAGACAGGCGTTCGCAATACACAAAATCGCAGCCGTCGACCACCCAGCTAAAGGGATTGTGTTGCAGCAGGCTAAACTCGGTGCTTTCGACGATAGCGTAGTCCTCTTGCGTCTCGAACATCATGCCGAAGATCGAAGACTGGGGCAGGGTTTTATCGATACGACCAGAAAGGCTCGCAAAGGCGTCTCCGTTCAGAAACTCCTCGACAAAGCCAGGGCCATCGTGGGAGAAGACCCGCTCAATCCGGTTACGAGCACCGCTTGAGCACATCGCTGCACCATACACAGCCAGATTTCCACCCTTGGAATGACCTCCGCACAAAAGTGGCCCGTCAATCGCATCCGCCGCCTCGTCTACATAACGCGCCGCGGATTCCTGGGCCGGCACAGGACACCGGAACGCCATGTTAAAGTCCTCTTTCCAGCCCACAATCGTGCTGTCGGTCCCCCGGAAGGCAAGATAGCTAAACCCCGCCGGAAATCGGAACGTCATGGCCGCAAACTGCTCCGTTGTCTCGGCATCACTCACGCTACGATAGCCGCAAACACGAACGCCACGGTAGCGAGGGCTTGCTGCCACAGCCTCCAACAGGGCACGGCTCCCCTCCGGATCCCACAGGTCGCCAATCATGTCTTGGTAGCACTCGGCGCGCAGCAGCTCGCGTACGTCTAGGCCCTGCCAGTTCGTCAGCTCCGCCATATCACCCGGCAAACGCAAATAGGACAACCACGCAAAGACCAGGCTATCCACCGCGCAGAACGGCCGTTCCTCAAACGGATCAAACGCCGTCTGGGCATAGGTCAAAAAATTAGGCGAATCCGACATGGCCCTCCCATCAACTATGGTGCATTGGGGTGGTGCAAAGTAACCTGACCCCCTCGCACCAAAAAGACGCCCGGACCGTGTGGCCCGGACGCCTTTCATTGTAGCCTGTTGCCCAAACGAGCCGAATTTAGCAGGAGAAGTCGACGCTGTCGATGATGTCCTTGAGGGCCTTGGCGGAGGCGGTGAGCTCATGCTGCTCGTCATCGTTCAGCGGCACGGGGACGCGGCAGACGACGCCGTCGCGGCCAACGACCGTCGGCATGGAGATAGCCAGATCGGACAGGCCATACTCGCCCACCATGAGCGAGGAAACGGGCAGAACGGTCTGCTCATCGCGCATGACAGCGGTGCAGATGCGCTTGACGGCCATGGCGACGCCGTAGTAGGTGGCGTGCTTCTTCTCGATGATGGTGTAGGCGGAGTTCTTGACGTCCTCGGCGATACGCTTCTCGGCAGCCTCGTGCTCCAGATGACCGTGAAGCTCGCAGAAGGTGTTCAGCGGAACGCCAGCAACCTGAGCGCTGGACCAAGCGACAAACTCGGAGTCGCCGTGCTCGCCCATGACATAGGCCTGGACATCGCGCGGGTCAACCTCGACGTGGGCACCAAGCATCTGCTGCAGACGGCCAGTGTCGAGCACGGTGCCGGAGCCGATGACATGGCCCTCGGGCAGGCCGGACATCTTGATGGCAGCATAGGTCAGAACATCAACCGGGTTGGAGACGATTAGCAGAATGCCGTCGAAGCCGGACTTCTTAATCTCGGGGATAATGGACTTAAAGATGTTAACGTTCTTGTTGACCAGGTCCAGGCGGGTCTCACCGGGCTTCTGGGCAGCGCCAGCGGTGACGACGATCATGGCGGCGTCGGCGACATCGGAATAATCGCCGGCGTAGATCTTCATCGGCTCGGCAAACGTCATGCCGTGCGCGATATCCAGAGCCTCACCCTCGGCGCGGTTCTTGTCCACGTCGATGAGGACCATCTCGGAGAACAGACCGCTCTGCATCAGAGCGAACGCCGAAGACGAACCGACGAAGCCGCAGCCGACAATAGCGACCTTCTTCTCGTTAACCATTAGAAACTCCCATCTCTCTCCACAAACAAGCCGCCCGGGAACGACCCGAGCGGCTTGCCGTAATCCCAATACATCCAATCGGGACTTTGATTATGCTCCTATTCGCAGCCAAAAATCGACCGTTTACCGAAATTGTTTGCAGAATTCGTAAAATAACTGCACGAAATCGGTTTCGAGCTATTGACGAGTCGAAATAGGTTTCTAATACAGGCCCGCCTCGCGAATGGCCTCGACAGCCAAAGCGATCTGATCGGGCGGCAGGACCAGCGCCATGCGCACGTGCCCCTCGCCCGAAGGGCCAAAGCTCGCGCCCGGCGTCACCACAACGCCGGCCTTCTCCATGAGCTCCTCGCAAAACGCCATGGAATCGGTGCGACCACCGGGAAGCTTGGCCCACACAAACATAGAGCCATGCGCGTTGGGACGCTCCCAGCCCAGGCCCTCAAGACCGTCGCACAGGGCATCGCGGCGTTCCTGGTACTTCAGACGCTGCGCCTCGACCTCATCGCGCGGACCGTTCAGGCACGCGATGGCGGCCTTCTGAATCGGGAAGAACATACCAAAGTCGATCTGGCCGCGCAGCTTGGCAAAGGCAGAGACCACATCCTCGCGACCGACCAAAAAGCCGATGCGGGCACCGGTGACGTTAAACGACTTGGAGAGCGAGAAGAACTCAACGCCCACCTCGAGCGCGCCGGGATACTGCAAGAAGCTGCCGCCGGGCTCGCCGTCAAACACGATGTCGGAGTACGCGTTATCATGGACGATCAACAGATCATGCTCGCGGGCAAAGGCGATAATCTCCTCGTAGACCTCGGGCGTGCCCACCGAGCCGACCGGGTTCGCGGGCAGCGACACGATCATGTACTTGGCACGATCGGCAACCTCGGGATCGATACCCGCCACATAGGGCAGGTAATTGTGCTCGGCAACCAGCGGATAGTATTCGAGCTTGGCATCGGCGATCTTGGCACCCGCCTCAAAGACCGGGTAGCACGGATCGGGAACCAAAATGGTGTCACCCGGATCGAGCAGGGCAAGGCCCAAATGGCCCACCCCCTCCTGCGTGCCGTTGCACGACTGCACCATAGACGGCGTAATGCCCGAAACGCCAAAGCGACGCTCATAGTAATCGCACACGGCCTGCTTGAGTTCGGGCAGGTCGCGCAGGGCATACTTCCACATCTCGGGATCTTGGGCTGCCTGCGTGAGCGCCTCGACCACATGGTCGTACGGCTTAAAGTCGGGCGTGCCCACGCTCATGTTGTAAATGGTCTTGCCCTGAGCCTTCAGCGCGAGAAGCTTGTTGTTGAGCGAGGCGAAGACCTCCGCGCCAAAGCGGTCGAGACGCTGCGATGCCTGCATGGTGCCACCTTTCGATATAAAAAACGCGGCGCTCCGACAAGAGCGCCGCGCGATACGGGCCATCAGATTGCAAAAGTGTAACGCTTGCAACCCCCGTATTGGTTCAATTTAGCCAACCTTAGTCAACTGGATTGAGCGCGTCGATCTGCGCAAGCCACAGACGCGAGCTAGCGTCACTCGGCATACGCCAATCGCCGCGCGGGCTGAGCGTCACCGAACCCACCTTGGGACCATCGGGCAGGCAGCTGCGCTTAAACTGCTGGGCAAAGAAGCGACGGTAGGACGTACGTAGCCACGTGTGGACGGTCTTGGCGTCGTAGACGCCCTCGAAGCTCTTGAGCGCCATGCGGTAGATCTTGCCCGGCTCAAAGCCAAAACGCAGCAGGTAGTAGAGGAAGTAGTCGTGCAGCTCATACGGGCCCACCAAATCCTCGGTCTTCTGCGCAATCTCGCCGTCGCCCGTGGGCGGCAGAAGCTCGGGGGACACCGGCGTATCGAGGATGTCGAGCAGCGTCTCGGCAATACGCCCGCCAAACACATCGGCCGCATAGCGCACCAGATGGCGCACAAGCGTCTTAGGCACGCTCGCGTTGACGGCGTACATGCTCATGTGGTCGCCGTTATAGGTAGCCCAGCCGAGCGCCAGCTCCGACAGGTCGCCCGTGCCGATGACAAAACCGCCAGCCTGGTTGGCCAGATCCATCAGAATCTGCGTACGCTCGCGCGCCTGGCTGTTCTCGTAGGTCACGTCCTGCACGGCCGGATCATGCTCGATATCCTTAAAGTGCTGTTCCACGGCAGCATGGATTGAGACCTCGCGGAAGCTCACACCCAAGTCACGAGCGAGCGACTCGGCATTGGACTTAGTGCGGTGCGTCGTGCCAAAGCCGGGCATGGAAACCGCCGTGATACCCGTGCGCGACAGCCCCAGTGCATCGAAGGCACGCACGGTCACAAGCAGCGCTAGCGTGGAGTCCAAGCCGCCCGAAAGGCCGATGACCGCAGCCTTGGTACCTGTGTGGGCGAGGCGGGTCTTGAGGCCCGCAGTCTGCAGACCGAGGATCGTCTCGCAGCGCTCGGCCAAGTCGCCGTGGTCGGCCGGCACAAAGGGCGCGCGCGGGAAAACGCGGTCGATATCGCAGGCATCGCGCAGGACAGGTTCTTCGGCCAGCACGCCCTCAAACGAAAACTCAACGGCCGTGGCCTCCGGCGCATCGTCGGTGCGCGTCCACGTCGTCGAGCGACGGCGCTCGGCAACCAGGCGGTCAAGGTCAACGTCGGCGATGGCCATATCGCAGGTAAGCAGTTTGGTCGCGGCGAGCTTGGAGCCGTTTTCGTAGACGAGGTTCTCGCCCGCAAAGACCATGTCGGTCGTGGACTCGCCCTCGCTCGCGTCCGCGTAGGCATAGGCGCAGTACAGGCGCGCGCTCTGGTTGGAGATTAGGCTGCGGCGGTAATCCGCCTTACCGATAATCTCGTCCGAAGCCGACGGATTGAGGATCACCGTCGCACCGGCAAGCGCCATCTCGGTCGAAGGGGGCGCCGGCACCCACAGGTCCTCGCAGACCTCAACGCCCAGCACCATATCCTCGGCACCTTCATCACAGCAGCGGTAGACAAGCCCCGAACCCAGCGGAACCGGACCCTGACCGGCAAACTCGACCCACACGGGATCTGCAGGCGCCGGAGCAAACCAGCGGCGCTCGTAGAACTCGCCATAGTTGGGCAGATGCTTCTTGGCCGTCAGGCCCAAAAGCTCGCCCGCGCAGCACACGGCGGCGCAGTTGTAGATATTCTCGGCAACCGCAACGGGAAGACCGACGGTAAAGACAATCGACAGCTCACGAGTCTCATCGAGGATATGCACCAGAGCAGCCTCGCAGGCATGCAGCAGCGTGCGGTTATGGAGCAGGTCGGCCGCGGTATAGCCGCACAAGCTGAGCTCGGGCAGCACCAGCGCGCGAACGCCGCGCTCGGCAGCCTCGCGAACAGCCGCCAATGCAGCCTCGACATTGTCCTCGACATCGGCAACGCGAATCTGCGGCGACGCCGCCGCCACACGCAAAAAGCCATCGTTCTTATTAGCCGAAACGCAGCATTGCCTTGTTGATCTGGACACTGGAGGCCCCTTCTACCCTGAGATTCAGTCTAACGGACGTTCACATATCTCTAACTAGCCAAAGCAACCTCCCAGTTTACTGAGAGGCCAACCTGTGCTAAGAGCATGTATTTCAATAATATCTTTAATTAAAAAGGAGAAATCGATAATCGACTTCTCCTTTAAGCGAGGCGAGTAAATTCCGAAACTAATGGCAGAATTTATCCATGTAGTCCTCAAAGTCGAACACTTCTACCACGACGCCCTCTTCCTGAAACTCTTTCAGTTGCTCCAAGAGATCTTTGTTAATAACGTCCATGCAGAAACCTCCTCTATCTAATCAATTGTAGTATATCTGCTTTCATGCAATTATCAACCAACTTGTTTAGTTGCTCCTCGTTTGCCGATAGTCCCTCTTTTTTCAAAATGTCGCGCACCTCGTTCTTAGTAATCGGCTTTTCAAACAACGAAAGCAAAGCGAACGAAAAATCATTAACCGCACACATTCTATGGGTGGCACAACTCAGCAGTACTCTTAACCCCTCTTTTGAGCGTCCGACTTCTTTCACAAACGAACTTTTAACCAATTGAAAACCATTATCGTGCATTACATAATCGGCATCGATATTTGTATTCAGCAATCCATAATGCAACAGTTCTTCTATCGCCCTTGTCAGCTCGAGGTCGCCCTGATCAAGGATAAGAGAAATGCTACAATCGGCCTCCAATAAACGGGCCAACTTAAGGTATACCAACTGGGAAACAGCATAGACATGATGGTATTCAGAATTATAGAAGTAGGCAAATGGCTCAACGAGCACGACAGAGGTCTTGGAATCCAGCCAGATTCGATCAGCTGGATTTAGACTAGTTAGCCGTCGCTTTACTTTGGTCAAATGTCCCTTATACCTGACAGCGTGAATAGAATCTAGGATCCAGGTCACCTCTGAAATATGAAGCCGCTGGGGCAAGTCAATTGTGTCGCTACCGTTTATGACCTCTTGCATATAAAAATCAATATGATGCTCATCAGATAAGGATTTTGCTTCATTTAAAGTTAAACCAGTGCCTGAAACATAATCCACTTCGAGGCGCAAATCCTCATATTGGGACTTCGGCATTACAGAGACACCATACTTATCGGGATGATTCCAAACATCCGACCCCATAACGAGACCAAAATTCGTAAATCCTCTCGTGGAATATGGAACACCACATACCTGTTTTGAATAATTCAAAACATTCTCTGTATAAGCTAAGGTGTTCAGAGCCTCTTCTTTAGTTTCGGTCGGAAAGCCAATCATAAAGAATAGATGAACAGGAATACCCGCATTGAGACAATCATGGATATTGCGATCAATCCAATCAACTCTCGTGTTCTTCTTCATTAGATCAAGAACTCTTTGGTTGTATGACTCGAGGCCAAACTGAATCTGCCTACATCCACTTTGGTATATCTTGTTGAAAACGTCTGTACTTAGGGTTGGAGAGAACCTCGTTTCTCCATGCCAGAAAAACGTTTTTCCCGATGCGTTTATTTCATCCGCGAGTTGCTCCATTCTTTTGCCTTCGAATGTTTCATCCACAAAAGAGAAAACTCTCGTGCCGTATTTTTCATTTAACCGACACATTATTTCAAATACTCTCGATATAGGCATCTTTCGGTAACAACCACCGGTAGCACCGGGAATGGTGCAGAAGGCGCAATGATTAAAACACTGCCTAGAGGAATAAACCGGCAATATTAACTCAGGCATGAAGTATTTAGAAAGGGCGAAGCCATCGAAATCGGGAACTGTATCGTTGATAAATGTTTGCTCAATCCGATGGTTTTTATATATCTTTCCACCTTTAGCATGGCAAAGGTTTGGAACACAGTCGAGATTGTCATCACCAGAGTCAAGAGCCTCAAGAAGACGTGCAAGCGGCTCTTCGCCGTCATACATCATTATCGAATCAATGTATTCAAAAAAGGGATGCCATTCTTTCATGCAGTCATCTGCTAAACGAGTAATGTAATTGCCGCCCAATGAGACGTGTTTAACAGATGGACATTCTTCTTTAATCAGTTTCGCTAACGTAACTGCAGAAATCAATTGGAAACAGCCGCTCACCGAAATCCCAATAAACTCGATTTTTCCCTCTGAATACGCTTAAGAAAGGCAGTTTCATAGAAGGAAATAAACGGATTATGCAAGGTATCCGCAAGCGATTTCATTATTTCTGGTGTCGAATAATAATCATAGGGCAGATCTATGGAGTTGAACGTGTATTTAACTCCATATGAGACGTGATTTATGATATAGAGTGCATTTCTAAAAATGTTTTCAGCATATTGTCTTTCTTTTAGATTAAAGTATCTCTTCGATCTGAAAATATCTTTTGCCTCGTCAACATTAAGTGCTGACTTTTGTATCAACTCGATTGTTAATTGAACATTCGAACTAAACGAATCCTTTGATTCCCGATACCTTTTACAGCACTCTTCGACATGTCTAAAAGATAGGAGGTCATCGTAAAATTCCACGTTTAAGTCAACAATGTCAACTTTGTATTGTTCAACCTCTTGAAGATATGACTTCAAAACAGGCAAGGCAAGATACGGCCCCACTGGACTCCATCCTGGGGGAAATACTAAAAGCGTTTTAGGCATATCAACGTCACATCTTTCGCAAATAATTCAATTGAAACACAACTACCATCATAATTGAAAATACACCAAGTCCTGTAACGAGAATTGAGAACATCGCGATGCTCGTGAACAGCGAAACAAGGAGTGTTGAAATAACAACAGCAACCGATTGCAAAGACTCCCTAATTGAAAACAGGCTCATCGATTCAGATCCGTCTCTCGCCAAATCCTGCAGCGATGTTATGAGAAGCACATCTTGAATGGCGTTTCCGGCACCGACGATAAAAAGGAAAATAAACGATATCCCAGACGCATAGCGATAGCCAAACGCCAGATACGCACCGAGCGCAAGATACGTCACAAAACAATATGATTTAACGCAATCGGAACCACTGATTAAACGACCGTATATTGTATTTCCGAACAACAGTCCGATTGTAAGACTACTCTGAAGGAATCCGTATTGTATCGATGACGAGTCAAATTGCAATTGCGCTATAGCTGGCAAAAGAGAATTCAGAGAGCCGAATGCCACGCCACTAGAAATATCGATTAATAGGAAACCAATTGCCAAGTGCTTCGCGTTAAGATCACTAAATGCAGTCCAGTTTTTTTCATTTTTGCTTATCCCCTCTTTATCATTAACCTCGATAACCGACGGAACATCTCGCAGCAACCAGAACGACGCGGCAAAAGAAAGCGCGTCTAATGCAAGAACAGCCTCCGCCCCAAATTGAGCGACAACAAAACCGCCGGCAACTGGCCCCAGAACCATCATCAAATTCTGCAGAAACCCAAACGAATTATTAATTACGTCGCGATTGATACTATTCGTATTGGCTCTTAACAACGAGTAAAAGCAGGGCATTTCAACCGTTCGGCAAAGCGATACCGCGCACGTAATAGCAAACATACTCCATTTACTATCAACAAAAATATAGCAAACGAATAATCCCGCGCGAATTAAGTCTGCCAATCTCATGGCCTGCAGTGTCCCGATACCCATCTTCTGAGGCAGCTGCGCGAGCGCAACTGAAAACAGAGCGGGGGCAAATCTGCAGCAGACCATCAAAGCAGTTGCAGAAACATCGTGAGTTACCTCGTAAATCAGCATTGGCAAAGCAATATTCGCACACCAATTGCCTATTTCGCTTATCCCTCTAGCAATATATAGGACCCGAACCGGACGGCTAGCTCTCAATACCGTGAACATCAGGATTAACCTCGTATTTCAGGCCTCGCTCATCCCTTAATAGGAATCCATAATCAACCAAGTACCGCCTCAACACGGCATAATCAGGATAGAGCTGTGACAGCACACGATTAACCTGAAGCTCCGTATAACTTGTATTTAATTCAAAGAAAGAGACGGCCCATAGCAGCATGATTCTTTTATAGCTTTCCTTTTTTGGAATTGAAACCAGCTCGCCATTCTTGAGAAATCGTTTTTTAAAGTCTATTAGCTCATCCATTCACATCCTCCATTTCATACGCATCTAATACTAAAAATGCATACGCTTTAGGTCATCGTATTCGGCTTCTTTATTCGAACTAAACTCGAACTAATCTAAATTATTTGCTCAAACACTCCTCGAAAGCTCGTTTTTCACTCTGAGTAAAATGCCCTTCCCAGTCAGTCCACGAACAGGAAGGCAACTCACAGCGAGCGGAGTCGAGGCCTCTACCGTCGGTCGTTCAAAATGCACGATAACCTTTTCGATATCCCCATCTGTTATCAGGTCAGAATGAACGACCTCGGTACCGTCTTCGAATGTCATATACGGGTACATCACGTAAACCACCTCGCAATCGTTAATCCAGTTTAGCATCAAGCTATTGCACCAAAGACAGCAAGCCCCCTTGATGAGTTGATGGTATCTGTTAAATGTCACGTACGATTCACATCTGGTGGGTACCCTGATGGCTACACGAAACGAAGCAGATTTACACCGGGAGGACCCCGTATGACAACCAAGTACACCGACGCGCCGCGCACACGTGTCATGACGCCGGCATCGCTCAACAACGGCGTTCACGAAAACCATTCCATCGGCCAGACCATGGCCATCGCGCCCAAAAAGGGCCTGTTTGACGACATTTCCATTCCCCAGATCATCGCCGGCGCCGCAGCTGCCGCTACGAGCGTCGCGCTTGCCTCCAAGATCGGTATCGCCGGATCGGTGATCGGTGCCGCTGTGAGCTCGGTCATCACCGTTGTGTCCTCGCAGGTCTACCGCCACTTTATCTCTGCCAGCGCCGAAGCCCTCAAAGGTACGCACGCCACCGTCGACTACCCCGCCGGCGCCTATGAACCCGTTGAATTAAATGCCGAGGAGCACTTAGGCGGCGCCGCGACTACCCAGGAGATGCGCCAGATTGCAGGGCGCGCGACCACGGCGCGCGTCGCCCCCGACAGCCTGCGCGCCAAGGCGGCGGCAGAGCGCAGCCAGACGCAAAAGAAGGTCATCATCTTCTCGATCGCCATCGCCATCGTCGCGGTTATCGCCTGCACCGCTGCCATCCTTATCACCACCGCCGGTGAGGGTCTGGGCGAGCGTCCCGAGCCGATTCTGTCGTCACGCACGACCGAGCACGACGCGGACAGCACTGGTCAATCGCAAAGCCAGCAGGACGACTCGCAGGGCACCTCCGCATCCACCGACTCGTCCTCGAACACCCCCGATCAGTCGCAGGGCGCCGATTCTTCTGTGAACAACAACGGTACGCAATCCGGCACAACCGACTCAAGCCAAACGACTGACGGCTCTCAACCGAGCACGGGCGACCAGACGAGCGACACCACGTCGGGAACGGGCTCAGCAGACAGCAGCAACACCAGCAACTCGAACAGCTCGAGTGGAACCGCGTCCGGCACGGCATCTGACAGCTCGAGCCAAGGCACGGCATCGGGCAACTAAGCACGTTTGCCCCTCATAGATAATCGACCTGTATAACGGGCGCGAACCGGCAACGGTCGCGCCCGTTTGCCTTGGGCGCCGAGGTAGCAAGCCCCGCGCGATGGTAAGATGCTTTGGTGTGTAAAGAGGAGATTTGCCATGAGCAAGACAATAGTTAAGCCCACGCTATCGCTGGGCAACCACATCTATCTGTATCGTCTGCTGCGTGATGCGATTGGGTGCGGCAAGCAAACGTTTATGACGCAGGTCGAGGAGGCGCTCGCTGCTGGTGACATGGCCGCTTATGACCTGGGCTTCGAGTCCACGCGCGAGCTGCTCGAGGAGCTCGACGACTGCATAAGGCTGACCGTCTTTAAGGGCGGTCGCCTGTATGCCACGCTCATCGCCAACGAGGCCTGGGATGCCGCCCTTGCCAAGGGCGAGGACAAGCCCAAGGCTGCCAAGGGTGCCAAGCAGTCCTACAAAAAGAAAAAGCGCGGCGAGAAGGACCTCAAGGCCGTGCGCCCCAAGCACGTTAAGCGCGCCGAGCCCGAGCCCGTGGCCGAAGTCGCTCCGGAGCCCGAGCCCGAGGCAGAGATCGAAGTCGCTATTGAGGTAACGGCAGAAGCCGACACCGAAATCACCGCCACGACCGATCCCGAAGTCATATCCGAGCAGGAAGCCACTGCGGAGCTCAACGAAGCTCCCAAGTCGACAATCGAAGAAGCCGCTGACCAGCCCGAAACGCCTGCGTTCCAAAACAGCGATGTCTTTGGCGACGAGACCGAGGACGATCAGCCCGACGAGCCCGACGATCAAGGCGCTACCGAGTCGGCGCCGGAGCCCGAGACGCCGCAGCCCGCCATCTCGCTCACGGTCGTCTATGACCCCGAGAACGCAAACGCCGGCATCACCACCATGGCCTCCACGCCCATCGAGGCAAAGCTGCCTGTCGAGGCAGAGGACTCCCCGCAAGCCGATGCCAAAACCGAGACTGAAGACACATCCGTCTCCGTGGAACCGACAGATTCCGCAGTTAAGCCGGAACCGGTGCCTGAGTCTGCACCCGTCATCGAGTCCGCATCCGAACCTGTCTATGACCAGATTCCCGCACCGGCTCCGGTCCCCGCTGCAGCACCGGCCCCCGCACCCGCAACGCCCGCCATCCCCGAGGACTTCCCCGTCGATTTCGCAACCGAGGTCTTCTGCCCCGGCCCGCTTCTGCACCAGCTGTCGACCTATCTCCCCTACGGCGCCGATACCCTCGGCATTGTCGGCGAGTACTACTGGATCGCCCGCGAACGCGGCACCATCGAGGCCGCGCGAAACCGCGCAATCTTCCCCCTGCGCTACACGCAGGCCGGCGAGCGCCACGAAGTCACCGTGCGCATCCGCCGCAACACCACCGGAGGCCTCGGAGCCACCTGGACCGTCGACAAGGTTGAAGACTCCAACGAATAGCAAAACGCGGCGAACGTCACAAAAACGTTCGCCGCGTTTTTTTATTTTCCCAGGTTGAGCATAAGTTCGTGTGACAAAGGGGCTGTCCCTTTGCCACATCAAACTAGTCCCTGGTAAGTTTCCTGTGGATACGATGCGGCTGGGCTGCGTCCTCGCCCAGGCGCTCGATGCGGTTGGCCTGATAGGCCTCGAAGTTACCCTCAAACCAATACCAGTTGCCCGGGTTCTCATCGGTGCCCTCCCACGCCAGGATGTGCGTGGCAACGCGGTCCAAGAACATACGATCGTGGCTAATGACCACCGAGCAGCCCGGGAACTCGAGCAGCGCCGCCTCGAGCGAGGACAGCGTCTCGACGTCGAGGTCGTTCGTGGGCTCGTCGAGGAGCAGCAGGTTGCCGCCCTGCTTGAGCGTAAGCGCCAAGTTCAGACGGTTGCGCTCGCCACCGGAGAGTACGCCGGCGCGCTTCTGCTGGTCCTGGCCCTTAAAGCCAAAGCTCGCCACATAAGCGCGGCTCGGAACCTCGGTCTCGCCGACCATCATGTGATCCAGGCCGTCCGAGACGACCTCCCACAGGTTCTTATCGGGGTCGATGCCGGAACGGTTCTGGTCGACGTAAGAAATCTTGACGGTCTCGCCCACCTCGAGCTCGCCCGAAGTCAGCGGCTCCAGGCCAACGATAGTCTTGAAGAGCGTAGTCTTGCCCACGCCGTTGGGGCCGATGACGCCCACGATGCCGTTGCGCGGCAGGGTGAACGAAAGGTCATCGATGAGCACGCGACCGTCGAACTCCTTGTGCAGGTGATGGCCCTCGAGCACCTTGTTGCCCAGACGCGGACCCACAGGGATGCGGATGTCGGTCCAGTCGAGCTTCTGGCTTGCGCGGGCCTCGGCCTCCATCTCCTCGTAGCGAGCCAGACGGGCCTTGTTCTTGGCCTGACGGGCCTTGGGCGAGCTGCGCACCCACTCGAGCTCGGCCTCCATGCGCTTGGCGAGCTTGGCGTCGCGGTTGCCCTGAGCCTCGATACGCGCTGCCTTGGTCTCCAGATACGTGGAGTAGTTGCCCTTGTAGGGATAGAGGTGACCGCGGTCGACCTCGCAGATCCACTCGGCAACGTTATCCAGGAAGTAGCGATCGTGTGTGACGGCCAGCACCGCGCCCTGGTAGTTGTGCAGGAAGTGCTCGAGCCACAGGATCGACTCGGCGTCCAGGTGGTTCGTGGGCTCGTCGAGCAGCAGCAGGTCGGGAGCCTCGAGCAGCAGCTTGCACAGGGCCACGCGACGGCGCTCGCCGCCGGAAAGCACGCTGACCGGCATGTCGGAATCGGGCAGCTGCAGGGCGTCCATGGCCTGGCCGAGCTTGGAATCGATATCCCAGCCGTCGGCGGCATCGATCTCGTCCTGGAGCTTTCCCATCTCAGCCATGAGGGCGTCCATGTCGCAATCCGGGTCGCACATCTCCTCGCCGATCTTGTTGAAGCGATCGACCTTGGCGATCATATCGCCAAACGCCATGCGCACGTTCTCGATGACGGTCTTGTCGTCGTCGAGCGGCGGCTCCTGCTGCAGGATGCCCACGGTGTAGCCGGGAGTGAGCCTGGCATCGCCGTTGGAGACCTCCTCGATACCGGCCATGATCTTGAGCAGGGTCGACTTGCCCATACCGTTGGGACCCACGACGCCGATCTTGGCACCGGGATAGAAGCTCAGGGTCACATCGTCAAGGATCACCTTGTCGCCATGGGCCTTGCGAGCCTGATACATTTGGTAGATAAACTCCGCCATATGCCTGTTTTATCCTTTCTACCTGCTGTTTCCCTATTCTTGATTCGCTTTAGTGGAAACGAAATGAGGTAACCAGCTCTGAAACTTAACGAAAAAGGGGCATGGTTGCCCACACCCCCTAATACTACCTGGGAAAAGTCCCCCAGAACATACTATGAACTGCGTACGCTAGTTTTCCGCAACCTTAGCGAACGGCTCGCTGCGATTTACGCCACAGCAGATACGAATAGACGTAGGCAGCTCCGACTGAACCAAACGCCAGAACCGCAATCACCGCGGCAACGACTTCACTCGAAAGCACCGCACCTGCCACGCCCATCACAATCAGGCCAATACCCAGCACCATAAAGCAGGCGCCGCCAAAACGCTGCGTACGGCGCCAGTTCTCGGGATCGGCAAGCGCCCAAGGCGTCTTGATACCGAGCGTATAGTTCTGCTTCACACGCGGCAAGTAGTTGCCTACGCCGATGAATAGCAAACCGATAGCACCGGAAATCAGCACGTTGACCGAACCGACCGCCGGCACCACGCCCCAGACCGTAAGCTCTCCCAGCCAGCTTATGGCGCACATGAACAAGGTGAAGGCGATTACGAAGCCCTGATAGAACTTGCCCGAGGTTCGATATGCCTCACCTTTGGGATCGATGCGCGGCACCACGCAGAACATTGCGAGAAGCGCCAGAGGCAGCACGCCGAGCGCGGAGGCCATCCAGCTAGGACCCCAACCATCGACGGCGCCGTTCGCGCCCCAGTGCGTGGGAATCTGTGCAGGCAAGCTCGGCATCACCATGAGGTGCGCTACGACATTGGCAACGCACAGAACGACCAGCGCAATCCACACGCGCGACGATACCCCCGTGGGGTGAATGCCCTTGTTTTCGTTATTCATCCTTATCACCTTCCGTGTCTGTAAAGCCCATAAACCAGCCAATCAAGTCCTGCATGACGGTGGTGTTTAAGCTGTAAACGATGTTTTGGCCATGGCGCTCGTCGGTCACCAGCCCGGCGTTTTTGAGCGTCGCCAAATGATGGCTCAATGACGGCTTGCTGATGTCAAAATGCTCGGCAAGCTCCCCGGCCGTACAATTGCCCTCGCGCAGCAACTCCAAAATGCGCCGTCGCGTTGGATCGGCAAGCGCCTTAAAACCCTCTCCCGGCATAGGACCTCCTCTCAGCACCCCTCATGACGCGCACACTATACTCGATATTTAGATGTTTGTCTAACTATCTAATCTTGTACTCAAAAAAATAGCCGCCTCCGCGTAATGCGAAGACGGCCACTTCTCACGCTACAAACGTGCATTGGAGTTGGTCAACCCGCTGCAACGGGTGCCATCTGCTTCATCTTATGCGAATCCTGGTCTCATTTCAACAAACCCCGAGGGTTCAAATGGAATCGCGATAATACCTATAATGGCGATAGCTAAAACACGACAGCTTCCCCATCGGAGGATATCTATGACCGAAACTGCTGCACTCGTCGAGACACGCGACACCAAGCTCGAGATCATCATGGGCCGCGAGGCACTCGACAAGCTCGCCAACGCCACGGTGCTGATTCTCGGCTGCGGAGGCGTGGGCTCTAACTGCTGCGAGGCACTTGCCCGTGGCGGCATTGGTCATTTCGTCATTCTGGACAAGGACATCATCGCGCCCAGCAATATTAATCGCCAGGCCATCGCCTTTCACAGCACCGTCGGCAAGCGCAAGGTCGATGTTATGGAAGCCATGATCCACGACATCAATCCCGCCACCAGCGTTATCAAGCGCACCGAATACCTGCTGAGCGACAACATCGACGAGTTCTTCGCGAGCGTTTCTGAGCAGACGGGTGGCAAGCTAGACTACGTCGTCGACGCCATCGACACCATCTCGGCCAAGCTCACCATTGCCAAATATGCTCAGGACCATGACATCCGTTTGGTTAGCTCCATGGGCGGGGCCAACAAACTCCATCCCGAGTGCCTCCGCTTTGCCGACATCTTCGATACGGTACGTGACCCCATGAGCCGCATTATGCGCAAAGAATGTAAGAAGCGCGGAATCAAGAGCCTACACGTACTGTTTAGCTGCGAGGAATCGGTTAAGACACAGCCCCGCGATCCTTCCAACATCCACGAGCGCACCGAGCTGGGGACTGCCAGTTTTATGCCGCCCATCATGGGCCAGATGATCGCCGGCGAGGTTATCCGTCAGATCAGTGGCCGCGGCACCGAGCGCGTGCGCGCCGATGGCCAGCGCCTAGACTAGCGGAGCGCGCCGAGATGGAGTCCCGGTTATTTGATGCACACTGCCATCTTGATCTAATGGCTCACCCGGACGCCGTTGCCGATGAGGCAACGGCGCTGGGCCTGATTCTATTTGACTGCGGCGTCGATCCGCACGACTTTGCACGCGCCAAGAAGCGCGCGTGCGGCCGTTCAAATAACTTTGCCGGCATCGGCCTCCATCCCTGGTGGCTCGCCGACGGACGATGTGGCAACGCTGAAATCAATCTGCTTTGCGAAGTTGCTGCCCAAGAGCGCTATATCGGCGAAGTCGGACTCGACTTTTCCGCGCGCTTTGCTGGAAGTGAGCCGCTACAAATACAGGCATTTGACCGGCTCTGCGATGCGCTCGTGCAGCATCCTCTTACCGGGCGCGTGATATCAATTCACGCCGTTCGTTCGGCGGGAACCGTACTGAACGTCCTCGAATCGCATGGACTACTCATCCCAAACTCCGACTCCCCCGTTATCATCTTCCACTGGTTTAGCGGCACTTCGGACGAACTCGTCCGTGCGCGAAACGCAGGCTGCTATTTTTCCGTGAACGAGCGTATGCTCGCCACCAAGCGCGGTCGCGAATTTGCCCGACAGATTCCACTCGACCGTCTACTGCTCGAGACCGATGCGCCGGCCGAGCCAAACACAGAAACAAGTGTGCAATCGCTCATCAGATCGCTCGCAAGGACCTCGATGCACATTGCCTCACTCAAAAACTGTGACGCAAAGCGCATCGAGTCGGTAGTTTTAGCAACTGCGCACTCTGTTTTTGACCTTCGCTAACCCCTGTGGGCAAAAATGCCAAGGGACATGCGAATCGCACAACGCAGTCCCTATTGGCAGGCAGTACAATTCGGCAGCATTACACCAATTCGTGCATGAGATCACGGTTGCGTGCATACAATTCGTCAAAGATATGACGGCGCGACGCATATAGCTCGTGGGCAGCCATATCGGGCACGATTGTTTGTGCAACGCCAAGGACTTGGGCGAGTTCATCCCATGATGCATAGGCGCCACCTGCGAGAGATGCCATGATGGCATCACCGAAGCATGCGCCCACCGTAACCTTGGCAACCGAGACCTCGCGCCCGCATACGTCGGCGATAGCCTGCATCCAAGTTAGCGCAACCGGTGAAACCGCCTTTGCGCGAACGGCGCGCCTGTTTAGCGAAACTGGTGAAAAATAGATTGACGCTAACAGGTCGCACCGCGATACACGAGGAGGGGTGAGGCCATGCCGTCGAACATACCGGCCACGACGATCCGCATCGACCCGGAGGTCAAGAGGGAGGCCACGGCCATCCTGGACGAGCTCGGCCTGTCCATATCCACCGCCGTCAACGCGTTCCTCAGGGCGCTCGTCCGGGAGGGCGGAATGCCGTTCGAGATGAGGGTCAGGACGCCGGAGCCCGACGAGGAGACGGCGAGATAGCCGGCAGGTCGGCGTGAAACGGCAGGGCCAGGCGAGCAACTCGTCCGGTCTCGGGCGCATCGCCCCCTTGCCGGATTCAAATCCGACAAGGGGGCGACCATTGCGCAATCGCAAGAAGATGATGGGGCGGAATGTCAATCCTGGTCCAACAGAGCCTTCCGATAACCGGCTTTTCGGTCTTGAACATCGAGGTTAGAAACGACATAACGTGCTCCTTCTTAGGGTCATTGCAGGGACGTTACTCCCCCAGCACCTCGACGTACACTTTTCGCTTCTGCGGACCGTCAAACTCCGCAAGATAGATGTTCTGGGCACCTCCGCACACGATGTGGCCATCTTGGACGGGAAAGAAGCAACTGTTTCCACTAATCATGCTCTTGATATGCCCACAGGAGTTGTTACCGGTGGCTCCATAGCTCGGCAGGAAGTGTGCATGCGCATAGGGGGCATCGAGTGGGGCGATGCGATCAAGCGTCTCCATAAGATCCGTCTCCACGCAAGGCAGCCCCTCGTTTACCACGATTCCGCAGGTCGTATGCGACAAAATAATCGCCGCCAAGCCATTCGTCACCGAGCTGCGTTCGATGGCAGCGTGCACGTCCTCGGTAATATCGATGAACTGGTCCGGAGCAGTCGATAGATAGCTCAATGTCTCGAGCGTCACCATGTTCACTCATCCCCTTCAAGAAAACGCAGGGCATTACCCCAGTAGAGCCTCTCTCGCGCATCATCGCGCATGGGCACGGTATCGAGTGCCCGCTTGAGTTTGAATGCACGGAAGCGCGGCGTATTGCTGGCGAACATCACTTGGTGCGATAGCGCGCGCTCATACCACAGCGGCCCCATATCGACCGTGAAAAGACGCTGCATCATCTCCTCGGGCGAATCGATGTAAGTGATAGAGGTGTCCGCATAGCAGTTGGGATACTTGAGCAGCATCGCCACGGTCTCGCGCACCCAGGGCCAGCCAAAATGGGTCAAACTAAAACGCACATTTGGATGCGTTGCGATTGTGTGCTCAAATGCAAGCGGGTTACTGCGCGAGAGCTCTGCGCCCGGCTCCCAAGACATACCGGCATGGAAAACCACCGGCTTGTTATAGCGCTCGCACAGTTCGTAAAGCGGCTCGGCCACAGCATCATCGGGGGCAAAACCCTGCTTTGCCGGATGCAGGCAAAGCCCCTTTGCCCCCAACTCGGTAAAGGCGCGCTCCAATTCGTCTGCGGCACCGCTCACCTGCGGGTCTACGCTCGCAAATCCCCACAGGCGATCGGGATGTGCGGCAACCAGCATGGCAATCTGGTCATTGGTGCCAAAGTGCCCTCCGCATGCCGTGGTTACATCGAGCGGCATGAGCACGCTCTTCTGCACATCGCAGACGCCCATCTCGACTTGAAGCTCATCCCAATCCATGGGGCCCATATGCCCCATACCATATTCTCGTGACCAAAAACCGAATCCATCAGGCTCATCACCCGGCGTACAGATCTCGCCGTAGAGCATAGGATGGACCAACATGTCGATAACCATTTCGTACTCCTTTCCAGACATTTGACCCTAGTACGGCTCAAACGAACCAATCACTCGGGACGACAGCTCAGCGCCCGCCTTCATACACGCCGGAATATCAAGGCCATCGATCACGCCCTTGGTAAACCCGGCGATATACGAGTCGCCGGCACCCACGGTATTAACGACCTTCTCCGCCGGTACGATCCCGCACTCATAGAAGCGCTCACCGTCATAGGCAATGCTTCCCTTCTCTCCAAGCGTGGCAACCGCAACGCGCGGCCCCAATTCCTGCGCGTGACGTACCCAGTCTCGCAGCTCCGGAGTGTCATCTTCAAACGACATAAATGCGTAGTCAACGTAGGGAAAATGATTCTCGCAGGCATATTCGGGATCCTGGCTGAACACCGAGAAGTCCATAACCACCATCTTGCCCGCATCATGCCACTCGGGCAGGAGGTCCAAACAATTGCCAAACAGGTCAGTATGAATGATGTCATGCTCTAGGATAAACGCCCGGTCGTCTTCATTCGGTCGATATGTCTCCATTACGCCATCGATTGCCTCGAGATGCACACGATCAACGCCGTCTTTCAATGCCATGAGCATCACCGAGGTGTCGCCATCCTCCACCCGCAGGTGTGAGATATCGAACCCCTCGGCGGCCAGCGCCTCCCTCATCTTGTCTCCGTACTCGTCCTTGCCGACAACCGACACGGCGGATACCGAAACGCCCATTCGCGCAAGATGGATACCCCAGTCAATGCCGTTACCAGTCGGATAGAACACGCCGATGTTTTGATAGACGTCCGCGCAGCAAAAACCAGCCGCACACGCTTTAATACCCATACTTTTCTCCAATGTTCAAAAGGGGACCCACCACATAACGAGCGCCCTTTTCGCGTTTCGCTTATTGTTTTGCATCGGCTGTCCAAGGCCTCATAGCCAGACCGCCGTACGCTTTCTTAAGCTATTCGACGATTGGTGCTCCGTGGCCCCAAGAACCTTCCATGCCGCACACGGTCGAGGCAAACCCGGCAGCAAAATCGAGCGCGCGCTCGATGGCCTCGGCGCCATCCTCACCACGCTTGGCGGAATCGAGATAGCACATCAAAAACGAGGTGAGGAACGAGTCGCCCGCCCCCATGGTGTCCTTCATGTCCGTTACCGGTTTAGCCAGCTGGCGGTAATAACGCTCGCCGTCGTAAGCAATGCAGCCCTCGGCGCCCGCCGTAGCCGACACAAAACGCGGACCCAGGCCCTTCACCCATGCCAGACGCTCGCGAATCTCGTCCTCACTCGCGGCATCCGCCGCACTAAAGAAAGCAAAATCGACGTAGGGCGCAATCTGCTCGTAGTACTCGTCGGTAGAGTCGTCCGAAAAGTCAAAAGAGACCGTGACGCCCGCAACCTTCAACTTGGGCAGCTCGCGCTCGGTAAAGCAATAGTTGCCCGAATGAACCACATCGAACTGCTTCATGTACGAAAGGTCAAAGCGATCGAGGACATAGCGCGCATCGCCACGGATACCGCCCTCGTTGGAACCGAGGAAGACACGGTCACCGTCAACGACGGTCACGCGAGCCGCTCCGTTCTCGCCAATCATCTGCTCGCACTTGTCAAGTTCGATACCCTCATCATCGAGGCTTGCAATGACATGCTCGGCAGCGGCGTCATTGCCAAAAATGCCCATGTATGCGGAGCGTGCGGCACCGCATTTCTTGGCATAAACGGCGAAGTTCACCGCGTTGCCGCCAGGATACATGGTGTGGATATGCTCGTAGCGATCGACGACGTTGTCGCCAAATCCGAGCGCGTTGACGTTAAATGCCATGGTGTTTACCCTTCTAGTACTCGACGACGCCCATGTAGCGACGGAAATCGGGATCATGGTCAAACACCTTGCCGCGTGCGGCACGCAGCTCGCAGTTCATGGAGTAGAACAGCACCGGGTCCAGATAGGCACGGACGCTCGCCGGCACGGCCTCCATACCGTACTCCTTGGCATCGAGCACCATCAGCGTATCGGTATGCGTCTTAAGGAACGCCAGGGCGCGCTCGTCCATAGCACGGCACTCGCTGGAGCCCATCTGCAGGAAGTAAAAAACGCCATCCTGAGTAGCCTCGAAGGGGCCATGGAAGTACTCGGCAGAGTGGATGTAGCTGCAGTGCTGCCACTGCATCTCCATAAGAGAGCAGATAGCGAAACCGTAGGTCTGGCTAAAGTTGGGACCGCTGCCCAGAATATAGAAGAACTCATGCTCCTGGCAAAGCTTGGCAAAACGATCGCCCAGCTCGGCATTTACCTTCTCGCGTGCCGGGGGAAGAATCTTATCCATCTCGGCGATACCGGCATACATATCGGCAAGATCGACGTAGCCCTCCTGCTGATCGAGCAGCTCTGCCGCAAGCGACAGCGAAATGCCAGCGGGGACCTCGGCCTGCGGCACACCCTCGCCCCACGGGTAGACCCACGTGGTCCACTTGCCGGAGTCAATCTTGGATCCAGCGTTGTCGGTCTGGGCGATCACCGTAGCGCCGGCGGCAAGGGCGATCTCACAGCCCTCGACGACCTCGGGGGTGTTGCCACTGTGGCTGCAGGCAATGACCAGGGATTTCTCACCCAAGCGGCGCGGACGCATGATATCGAACTCGCGAGCCGTATAGATATACGAAGTGAAGGTGGTTGCCTCGCGCTGCAGAAGCTCATGAGCCGGGATCAAATCGATCATGGAGCCACCGCAAGCAATCCAGTAGACGCTGTCGAACTTGCCCTTCTCGGCAATTGCCTCTTTGATCAGATCGTGTGCGTTCATATCCAGTTCCTTTCTTGTTTGGCCCGCAATCAATGACGTTGGTTGCGTAGCCGATAGTTGTTTTAGTCAATCAGATATTTCTCGAATGCGGCCATGTTCTTGGCATCTGCCGCCGCTGGGTCATCGTAGTAACGGCCGTCCGTGATTTCCTGGCCCAGCATGCCGTCGAAACCATGGGCGTTGAGTGTGGCGACGAAGGCGTCCATATCGTGCTTGCCATCGCCCCACACCAGATGGCCATACGGGTCGCCGTCGATAAAGTGCATCTCGTGAATTGCCCCATCACCAAAGGCGGCAAACCAGTCCTCGAGCGTCTCGCCCGCAACGCCCATCGCGGTTGTATCAACCATGGGCTGTAAGTACGGGCTCGCGACCTCGTCAATCATGCGCTTCGCATCGGAAACCGTCGTCACAAGGTTGCTCTCCTCGGGACGCAGGCTTTCCATCGTAAGCACCAGACCGTGCTCGCCGGCATACTCCGCCAGAATGGACAAGTGCTCGCGACTGCGCTTCCAGGCTTCCTCGCGGTCCTCGTCCCAGTCGCCCCAGCCCGAGTTGACGGACATACGGTCGCACCCAAGTACCTCGGCAAGCTCAATGCCGTGCTTAAAGTACGCCAGGCTGCGCTGTTTATGCAGCGGTTTGCGTGCGCAGTACTGCCAAGGATAGCAAACATTCTCGGGGCACAGAGTACGATACCTAAGCCCACGGTCTGCAGCCTTTTTCGCCAGGACCTCAGCCTCAAAGTAGCCCGTATGGTCGAGTGTCACATGCGGCTCTGCACACCACAGCTCAATGGACTCAAAGCCCAAACGCTGCTGCACATCAAGGAAGTAATCGAGCGACCACATGATGTAGTGGATATTCATGCCCGCAATCTGTTCGCGGCGCAGCGTCGGTTTGGATTCAGACATCTTATGCCTCCTTATTTCGATCGAACACGATTTGTCCGTCCGACATCGTCATATCAACCAAAAGATCGCGTGCGTCGCGATAATCGAGGTCGAACACATCCCGATCGAGCACGCAGATATCGGCAAGCTTGCCGACCTCGAGCGTACCCAGCTCGTCTTCGCGCATCAGATCGTACGCGCCCCCGGCAGTCCAAGCGCGCAAGAGCTCGACAAGTGTTAGCGCGTTGGCCTCATTCACGGGCAGTCCATCGTCGAAGTATCCGCCGCACGCGCTGTAGATTGACTCGCCCAGGCTCGGAATCAGCAGCGGCAAATCCGTACCACAGCATACCGTGCATCCAGAATCTTCCATGCCGCGGCGATTCCAGCTGTGCAAAAGTCGCGTCTCGCCAATTTGTCGACGCATCATCGACAGGCAATCCTCGCGCCGGTCCAGCGTCAAAATCTGCGGATAGACCTCGCAAATTCCACCTAACTTGCCAAACTCGACAAGATCGGTCGGATCAGAGTTCTCGAGATCGGTAATCGCATGGCGGCGAAGCAACCGTCCATGCTCGTCTCGAGGCAGCGAGGCATAGAGCGCCACGGTGCGACGAACGGCGCCATCGCCCTGGCAATGCAAGGAATATCGGAAGCCGTCAGCATCAATTGCGCGCAGCTCGTTCTCAATCAGATCCCACTCGGGCTCCTCGACAACCGTCTTGCCGGCAGCGCCCGCATCGGCCGTGTCCTCATAGGGGTCAATCATCTCGGCAAGCCCCGCCCATACGCCGCGATCGGTCATGCGGTTGAAGCCAGAAAAACGAACGAACGGACCCCGGAAGCGCTCTCGTGCCTCGCGAGCATATGACAGATTTGCACCGGCACCCACCGGCTGCGACATCATAGAGACGCGAACCGTCAGCTCACCAGATTCCTCACGGCGAGCCATTTCGTCGGCAAAACCGTAGTAGTCATCATACGTCATCTCCTTGATGGCGGTAACGCCGCGCTCGTTAAGCATGCTCATGTAGTCCGAATACCCCGCACGTACCTCGGGCAGCGCGAGGAAATCGCTCATCATGCGCCAGATCTTCTCGGCATAGCACGCCTGGGGTGTGAAGCCGTATCGCGCACTGGCGGCAGCATTGAGAACGCAGGTCTCCGCACCCGGTGTAAAGCAGACGACAGGGATATCGCCAAAACAGTCGTCAAACACAGCTGCCGTATTTGCGTTCTCGGCATCCGATGCCAACGTTTCGGGCAGGTTGTGGCCAAAAGCCGCCGCGCAATCCGGATGATCTTCTTTCCATGCACGCAAGAGCGGCACGGCCTCTTTGGCATCAGCGATGCCGGACAGATCAGGCCCCAACGTCCGCAGCGCCCAGCCTGTATAGAAGGTATGTACATCGATCAGGCCAGGCATGACGGTGCGGTCGCCCAGATCAACTACCTCGTCCGCCTGGGTCAAATACGAAGCCACCTCACACTTGGTGCCAACCGCCTCAATTCGATTGCCACGGACCGCTACGAAACCTTCAAACGGCAGGTCCCCCGTACCGGTAAAGACGCTCTTAGACGTCAGGACCGTCAAACGATCAGACATCACAACCACCTACACCGGAAGCATGCCAGAAATTGCCGTTACGATCAGGCCAAACACGACCATGAAGATGAAGAACTTCCAAATGGTCTTCCACCATTGGCCAAACGAAATCTTAGACACGGCAAGGCCGGCGACCGTCATGCCCGCCACGGGACTGATAGTGTTGATGGTCTGATTAGCAAACTGGAGCGCGGTAACGGCAGCCTCGGGATTGAGGCCCATAAGCTCGGTCAGCGGACCCATGACGGGCATGGTGAGCGCCGCAAGTCCAGAACTCGAAGGAACCAGCAAAGAGAGCAGGCCAAGGACGATATACATAAACGTGGTGTAGACGGCGGCGGGTGCACCGGCGAGCGCAGTAGCGAGCGCCTGGAGGATGGTGTCGATGATCATGCCGCCCTCGGCGATGACCAGAATGCCGCGAGCGATACCGATAACGATGGCGGCGTACGCAAAGTCGGCGAGACCCTTAACGAACTCCTCAGCGATCGTCTGCTGGTCAAGACCGCCCAGGATACCGGCAAGCAAGCCCATGCCAAGAAACACGGCGGAAATCTCATTCATGTACCAGCCCTGGGTAACAAGACCCCAGACGATGATGCCCATACCGCAAGCAAAATCGATAAGCACGAGCTTCTGACGGATAGTGAACTCTTCCTCGATGGAGGCATCGGTCACAGAAAACTCAACACGCTTGAGCTTATCGTCCTCGTACGTAATAGACGACTCGGGATTTTTCTTTACACGCATGGCGTAGCGCATGGCCCATGCGATACCGACGGCAGTGAAGATGACCCAAGAAACGGCGCGCAGCCACAGCTGAGGATTGCCCTCGATACCAATGATGCCTTGGGCGATCAAAACATTAAACGGGTCGATGGTCGAAGCACAATATCCCAGGTTAGGACCAAGGAAGCAGATGATAAACGCCGTCATCGAGTCATACCCGATACCCATCATGATGGGAATGAAGATGGCATAGAACGGTAGGGCTTCCTCAGACATACCAAACGTAGTGCCGCAAATGGACAGCAGCGTCATCGTGATGGGAATGATGAGGATGTCCTTGTTCTTGAGCTTTTTAATCACACGGCTCATGCCGGCATTCAAAGCGTTGGTCTTGGTGATGATTGCGAACGATCCGCCAATCAATAAGACGAACGCAACGACATCGGCAGCCTCCTGGATGCCCTTGGTGGGCGCTTGCAGGACCGCGAAGATATCTTGACCCAGATTGATGGTCTCGCCGGTCTCGGAATCGGTGTAGTTCTTATCGACCTGTTCATAGGTTCCAGCAACGGCGACTTCACGCTCGCCCGCCGCTGTCGAAATTGTCTTGCGCTGATACTGACCAGAGGGAACGATCCAAGTCAGGACCGCAAAGACAACGATCAGCAAGAACATGATCGTATAGACATGCGGTAATTTGAACTTAAAACGTCTGTTTGTCTTCTTCGCCTTCGTATCTGACATAGATACCTCCAAAGAACTCGAGACTGCATCGCATCTCGCTTCAACGCTTGCACAAGGCAAACGTTCTATGACGTTCTATAGATTACCAGCAGCTTTTCTCGTCATCAAGATAATTTCAAACTGATTGCCGCAACGCGGTTGAACGGTTGCGTTTGCGCCGTGAACGGTATGGAAACGCCCGGTGAGATGATCCACCGGGCGCTTTCATACGCAATGTCCTAGATGTCAAAAACGTAGCGAGACCCAACGATCCGCTGACGACCGATGATAAACGGCCGCCGCTGCTCATCAAAGAAGAAGGCTTCCATATAAAACAAGGGTTCGCCAACGGGAACCGCCAGCAACCGAGCGACCTCGGGCGATGCGCACGCGATCTCGAGCGTGCACGGGTCGGTAAACGCAGGCGTCCGCCCCGTCCGGTTGCGCACGAACTCAAAAATGGATTGGTTAGATAGAGGCGCCGTTGATAGATAGGCGTTGTCCTCGTAAACGTATATGTTGTTCTCAAGCATGACAGGGACGCCATCGGCAGTACGCACGCGCTCAACGCAAATCAAGTCAGTTCCAACGGGAACACCAAAGAACTGTGCTTCGGTGGAATCCGCCGGCAGTATCTTTCTCGAAATGACACACGCCCCCGGTTCCATTCCGTTAGCGCGGCATGCGTCCGAAAAACTCTGGACGTCATCCTTCTGGCGAATCTTGCGCTTGAGCTTGGGGGCATTGACAAACGTGCCTTTCCCCTGTCGCTTCGTTAGATAGCCCTGTTGGACGAGCTCCTCAATAGCGCGTCGCACGGTAACGCGGTCAACTTTATAGCTCTCAGCCAATTCGAATTCGTTGGGTATCCGCGCACCTGCCTTGTAGGCACCGGAGTTGATTTCGTTTTTAATGATATCAATGACCTGTTGGTACAGCGGTATCGCTGCTTTACCGTCAGTTAGCCCTTCAGTCGGTGGCATATACCCTCTCCCAGCGCAATTACGTCTAAAACGGGCTTAAGGGCATTCAACAAGTCCTTAAGCCCGCATTAGCTTAAAGTATGCTAGGTGTCGCACCAAAATGTCGGGTATTTACTCATCGGACCCGAAAAACGCGCAACTAACGCGCTCTTACGCGAGTTCCAGCAGGTCCGGCAGCTGATCGATAATCTTATCCGCGGCGTCCTGACTAAAGCCAAAGCGCTCCTCGCGCTTGGCGATGACTGTCAGACCGGCGCGCTTGCCGGCAGTGATGCCAGGCACCGAATCCTCAACGCAGCAGCAGCGATTCGCGGGCAGCCCCAGCAGGTCCAGCGCATGCAGGTAGATGTCGGGCTCGGGCTTACTCTCCTTAAACTGCTCGCCGCTCACCACATACTCAAAGGCATCCGACAGCCCGCACGCGTTGAGCACTTCCTCGATGCTATCCATGGGAGACGAGCTGGCAAGCGCCACGCGAACGCCACGGCGCGGCAGCTCTCGAATCGTATCCACAGCGCCTGGGTTAATCAAAGCCTGATAGTCGCGCGGACGCTTATGCGCCCACTCGTCCCAACGGGCCAACGCTTCCTCGCCAGTGAAATGCCCCTTACCGGCGCGCTCAAACCAATCGACCAGCATATGCAGGAAGAACTGATGCGAGGTACCGACTTGCCCATTCAACTCCTCTTGAGTCAGGTTAAGCCCAAGCTCCTTGGCAAACGCGGCAGTCTCGCCCAGGTAGTAATACTCGGTATCGACAATGACACCGTCCATGTCAAAGATAACGGCGTCGAACGGAAATGCGGACACGGCACCCTCCCTAACAAAAGGGCGCCCGCAAGCAGGCGCCCAAACCATGCATTAATCGGCGATTCTAACCCAGCAGCTTATCCAGCGCCACTGCAATACCGTCTTCGTTGTTATTGGCGGTTACCATCTGGGCAACTGCCTTAACCTCATCGACGGCGTTGCCCATGGCAACACCGGTGCCGGCCCACTCAATCATGGACTTGTCGTTCTGGCCGTCGCCAAACGAGACGACCTCGCTGGCATCGATACCGAGCTTGGGCAGGGCACCCTCGAGCGCACGGGCTTTGTCGATACCGGGCGCCGTGTACTCAAAGTACCAGTCGGCCGTAAACATGCCCGAAAGCGTCTGGGTAAAGGGCGCATACATCTCCTCGTAATGCGCCTGCAGGTAGGTCGGATCACCCGCCGTCAGCAGCTTGTCCACGGGATAAGTGTCCACGACCTCATGCAAGCTCTCGACCTCGCGAATCTTAAGATCGCACGCATCGCGCTCATACTTGACGATATTCTTCTGCAAGCCGTCAGGCAGCGTGATCATGCAATGGTACGAGTCCTCGACGTGCAAATCGCGACCGAGCGAAATCATAGGGATCACGTCGAAATTGCGCAGATGATCAATCAGACGGTGCAGCTCGTCAGCCGGCATGGCCTGGTCAAAAAGGACCTCATCGGTCTGAGCGTCGACCACATGCGCGCCATTAAAGGCAACTAGCAGACCGTCATGGTTTTGAAGGTCGAGCTCCTGCGCCAAGGCGTGCAACCCCCATGCGGGACGGCCCGAAGCCAAGATGAGCTTAATGCCCGACTCCTGCGTCGCGAGCAGCTTCTCGCGCGTACGCGGGCTGATGACCTTTTGATCGTTGGTGAGCGTACCGTCGATATCCATTGCGATGGCTTTGATTGCCATATATGCCTCCCTGTCATTGAACAACCTTGTCTGAGCCATCATACAGAACACCCACGGCGGCGCTGTTTGCAACGGGAAAAATGTCATATTGTCCCAAACATGAACGGCGCGCCTTCGACGATTGCGATGCCCGTCGAGGCGCCTCCCGATACATTCCATCCTATCCAAATAGCAAGGGGCCCGTATCCCAACGGATACGGGCCCCTTTCAGCCATAAGCCAACTCAGCCGTAAAGACTACTTGCGATGAGCGCGATAGAACTCGATGAGCGCCTGGGTCGAAGCGTCCTGCTCGGCCTTGGCGGCGTCGTCGTGGAAGGCCGGGGTGATCTGCTTGGCAAGCTGCTTGCCCAGCTCGACGCCCCACTGGTCGTAGGAGTCGATGCCCCAGACCGTGCCCTCGACAAACGTGATGTGCTCGTACAGGGCGATGAGCTCGCCGAGTGCGAACGGGGTCAGCGTGTCGCCGAAGATCGAGGTCGTCGGACGGTTGCCCTCAAAGCAGCGGGCCGGGACGATCTGCTCGGGCGTGCCCTCGGCACGAACCTCGTCGGCCGTCTTACCAAAGGCGAGCGCCTTGGTCTGGGCCAGGAAGTTGCCCAGGAACAGCTCGTGGACGTCCTGGCCGCTGTCGGTTGCGGGGTTGGCAGTGTTGGCGAAAGCGATAAAGTCGGCCGGGACCACCACGGTGCCCTGGTGCAGCAGCTGGTAGAAGGCGTGCTGACCGTTGGTACCGGGCTCGCCCCAGAAGATCTCACCGGTATCGGAGGTCACAGCGCTGCCGTCCCAGCGGACGTGCTTGCCGTTGGACTCCATGGTGAGCTGTTGCAGGTAGGCCGGGAAGCGGTGCAGATACTGGCAGTACGGCAGCACGGCGTGGCTCTTGGAACCGAAGAAGTTGACGTACCAGACGTTGAGCAGGCCCATCAGCGCGACGGCGTTGTTCTCGAGCGGGGTGTTGCAGAAGTACTCGTCGATGGCGTGGAAGCCCTCAAGGAACTGCTGGAAGCGCTCGGGGCCGAGCACGACGATCAGCGACAGGCCCACGGCGGAGTCGACAGAGTAGCGGCCGCCGACCCAGTTCCAGAAACCAAAAGCGTTGGCGGGGTCGATGCCGAAGGCCTCGACCTTCTCGAGTGCGGTGGAAACGGCGACAAAGTGCTTGGCCACGGCCTCGGCGTTCTGCTCATCGGAGCCGTCGATGGCACCCTGAGCCTTGAGCTGCTCGAGCATCCAGGTCTTGACCTCACGAGCGTTGGTGAGGGTCTCGAGCGTGGTGAAAGTCTTGGAGACGATAATCACGAGCGTGGTCTCGGGATCGAGGCCCTTGAGCTTCTCTGCCTGATCGTTGGGGTCGATGTTGGAGATGTAGCGGCAGTCAATACCGGCGTCGGCGTAGGGACGCAGGGCCTCGTAGGCCATGACCGGGCCCAGATCGGAGCCGCCGATGCCGATGGACACCAGGTGCTCGATCTTTTTGCCGGTAACACCCTTCCACTCACCGGAGCGCACGCGCTCGGCGAAGGCATACATGCGGTCGAGAACCTCGTGCACGTCGGCGACGACGTCCTGGCCGTCGACGATGAGCTGGCCCTTCTCGCTTGCCGGGCGGCGCAGCGCGGTGTGCAGGACGGCGCGGTCCTCGGTGGTGTTGATGTGCTCGCCGGAGAACATGGCGTCGCGGCGCTCCTCGAGCTTCACCTCGCGGGCAAGATCGCACAGCAGCTTGACGGTCTCATCAGTCACCAGGTTCTTGGACAGGTCGAAGTGCAGGTCACCGGCGTCAAAGCTCAGCTTGTTCACGCGCTCGGCATCGGCGGCGAACCAGGCCTTGAGGTCGATACCCTCGGCCTCGAGCTTCTCCTGATGGGCCTCGAGCGCCTTCCAAGCGGCAGTCGACGTAGCATCGATAGGTGCGGCAACAGTTGCCATAGAGTCCTCCTCAGCATACGGGCGCACGCCTCCATGCGCCCGGACATTCAGATGCCACTATTCTAGCGCAGGTCAAGACTATAATCAGCGAGCGTTGCCAATCGGCCCCCAAACGGCAACCGACCAAAAAGGGACAGGTTTAATTTGGCAGGTCAAACGCTTTACCAATCAAAAATAACCTATCCCTTTATGCCAAATATTAGGCCGCGGCGCAGACGCTACCGAGCAACTCACGCAGAGGAGACCCGATGCCCTCCAGCAGCTCGGGCGCGATGATGGCAAAAACGGGAACCTCGCCGGCGCCCACGACGACAGGCACCTTGCCCTCCGAGACAATGCATCCATAAGGGACAAAGCCGTCTTCGCCGGCATCGAGCGCCGCCATGCGACGCGCGAGCTCGCGCGCAAAGCTGGCAGTATCGGCATCGCCAATCGCCAGGACAAAGTCCACGCCTTCGTCGGTCGCCAGGGCCACGGCTTCGTCGATCAGCTCGTCTCCCCCGGCACCCTCAACCGAGCCGCAGCGGAAAAGTACACGCTCGAGTAGGGCTCGATCAAGCGAGCCAAGTGCCGCCGAGACAAGTTCATCGCGCGTATGCTTGTCGCCGCCCAACACGACCAGCGCCTTGGTGCCGCCATAGTGGGCAACCAATCGTCCGCACCAGCGAGCCACGTCTCCATCCGCAACAAGGCGCGTCGGCATACCAAACCCATAGTTGACCATCATTCCCACAACCCTTCCGTGCATGTAGGCCGTATCGATCGTTAGGCTCATGCTACGAAGGGAGCTTTTCCGAGCTGTTTCGCGCTCTTTAGGGCTGCGTTAAAACCCAATTCATAACCGACCAAAACAAACCTGTCCCTTTTCGGCAGGTTTTGACGATGTCTGGGCGAGCGGGTATTATCGAACAGGTATTCGATAAGAACATGTGTTTGATGGGAGGGCACGGGTGGAGCACGGGCAACATACCTATATCTGCATCGACCTTAAGACGTTCTACGCCAGTGTCGAGTGCGTCGACCGCGGGCTCGACCCACTCACGACATGCCTGGTCGTTGCCGACGAATCGCGCGGGCGCACGACCATCTGCCTCGCCATCACGCAGGCTATGAAAGACCTCGGCATCCACAACCGCTGCCGTCTGTTCGAGATTCCCGATGGCATCGACTACATCAAGGCCGTACCGCGCATGCAGCACTACATGGAGGTGTCGGCGCAAATCTACGGTATCTACCTGGAATACGTCAGTCCGCAAGACATTCACGTCTACTCAATTGACGAGTGCTTTATCGACGTGACACCCTATCTGGACCTCTATCACACCGATGCGGAAGACTTCGCCTGCATGCTGCGCGACGAGGTCCTCGCGCGCACCGGCATCACGGCGACGGTCGGCATCGGCCCCAACCTATTCCAGGCCAAGGTAGCACTCGATATCACCGCCAAGCACGTGCCCAGTCGCATCGGCAAACTCGACGACGAGACCTTTCGCAAGGAGATCTGGCCCCATCGCCCCATCGCCGACATCTGGGGCATCGGCCCCGGCGTGGCGGCCCGTCTCGAAAAGTACGGCGTCTACGACCTGATGGGCGTCGCCGCGCTCGACGAAAACCTGCTTTACGATGAGCTCGGCGTCAATGCCGAGTATCTGATCGACCACGCCTTCGGGCGTGAGCCGACAACCATCGCCGATATCCAAGCCTATCGCCCGCAAGCGACCTCGACCACCACAGGGCAGGTGCTCTCGAAGGGTTATGCCTACGAGCAGGCCTACACCGTCTTGCGTGAAATGGTCGATGCCGCCGTACTGGACTTGGTCGATAAGCACGTGGTCTGCGACAGCATCTCGCTCTTTGTGGGCTACGCAAGCGAGCGCGCCGACATACGCCGCCTCGACGCCAGCGGCACGGCGCAGTATATAGACGGCTGCGGACACCTGCGCTCGAGCACGTCGAGTATCGAACCCACCGCAACCGCCGGTCCCGAGCTCGCGCCCCGTGCACCCAAGCCCGTCCAGCGCGATGACGAACGGCGCCGTCTGGTGCGCGAGGCGCAGGCAATCGATGGCATCTTTGTGGGCGAACACGGCGGCAAACCGCGCGGTGGCTATGCTGCCCTCTTTGCGCACTCCAACGCCTCGCGCAAGCTGCCCGAGCGCACCAATTCGTTTAAGAAGATCATGGGCTATTTCGATGACCTTTGGGCACAAACGGTCGATCCCAAACGACCGGTCAAGCGCATCAACCTGGGATTTGGCAACCTCATGCCGGAGGAGTTTGCCACCATCGATCTATTTAGCGATGTCGAGGCCGATGAGCGCGAGCGCGACCTGGCGCGCGCCGTCCTGGCCGTGAAAGGCAAGTACGGCAAGAACGCGCTCGTCAAGGGATTAAGCTTTACCGCCGGCGCCACCGCGCGCGAACGCAACGACCAAGTTGGAGGACACCGTGCCTAAGCCCAAACAACAGCCCGTGCGCCCGCCGACCGCCTTCGAGCGCCTGGCGGACCCCGAGGGCAGACGCCGCGTCGCCGACCCCAACCTCACTGCCAATGGTGCCGTGCGCGCCAACCGCGCCGCACAGTTTATGCCCTTTGCCGCCCTCACGGGATACTACGAACTCGTGCGCAAGCAGGAAATCACCGTCGAGCCAAAACGTGAGCTCACGGAAGAAAAAGCCCTCGTACTTTCTAAAAAGCTCGAGGGTCTCAAACGTGGCGACTTGGTTCGTGTCACCTATTACGATACGTACGGCTATCGCTCCCGCACCGGCATCCTCGACGAGGCGCTCCCCGCCTTCAAGCTCCTCAAGCTCAAAGACATCGCCATCGACTTCGACGACATCCAAGACATCGAACTGCGCGGACGAGCCTAGCCAAGGAAGCGCATCCAGGGCGGCGCTTACAGCGTCATGACGTAGTAGCCCGCGTCTTTCACGGCCGTCTCGAGAACACCACGATCAACCGGCTGTTTAGAGCGCACACGTGCCGTGTGATCCGCATACGTCACCGTTGCCCACACGCCGTCCAGCGCATTGAGGGCATTGGCCACGTTCTGAGCGCAGCCGTCACAGCTCATGCCGCCGATGAGCAGCTCATCGCTATAGGGGTAGTGGGACAGATCGGTATCCGCAACCACTACCTTCTTGGCCTTCTTACCGCTCGCGCCATCGCTGCAACAACTCTTCCCGTGTGTCGAAGCGGCAATGCGACGCAGTCCAAAAAACATGCCGACGGCAATGACGGCCAGCACGATGAGATTCGCAGGGTTGAGCAAGTCACTCATGCGTTCCCCTTTCAAGTAGCCCTATCTAGATACCCCCATGGGGTGTCCCCATCTTAACCCAAAACCATGTCCGTTCGATCAATTAGTTTCCCTTTTCTTACTTTTTAGTTGACCTAGGCTTACTTTCGTGTATAAGTTTTCCTAGGTTAACAAGTGAGGACTCGAAAGGAGCGACGTGACTCGGACCATTGATATCCCGACGTTTCAGGCGGCACTCGTGCGCAACTGCTCCCCCACGCTCGCGGGCATCAAGCCCGCTTCGCTCTTTACCTATCCCGGCGTCTACGCCCGTCAAGATGGCTCGAGCGCAACCGCGGCAATCGAAGATCGTCGAACGCGTCTGCTCAACGTTATCGCTCAGTGCAATCACGAGCTCGATCCGCTCGGCATCCACTTGAGCGTTTTGGTCTGGCGACCTTGTGGGGCGCTCGTCTACGCATACTGCCCCGCGGACCTCATGCACTACCTATCCGACCCCCGAGCCGCAAGCGCGCTCGCCGCCGAAGGCTACGATATCCGCGACCTGCTCTCATCCCTCGTGCATCTCGCCGCGCGTATCACGCAGGCCAGCAGCAATGCCGCAGAAAGCGCTTATGGCGACAGCCTTTGCGCACTCGCCCAAGATAGGCCTTGCGATAAGGGTTGCACCTGCGAGTTCCCCCACGAAATTGGCTACTTTTTGGGCTATCCCTACGAAGACGTGCATCAGTTTATCGTCCAGCATGGCGAAAACTACAAGGTCTTTGGCGCCTGGAAGGTCTACACGAATGTCGAGCAGGCGCTCACGACCTTCGACTCCTATCGCGCCTGCACGCAATACCTCACCTATGTCTATCAGCAGGGCTACAGCCTGGCACAACTTGCCCAGGCAACCCGATAGAACGTATAAACCGCGGCCGCGTGCCGCACAACCGAAAGGACTCAACATGAGCAAGATTGCCGTCGTCTATTGGAGCGGTACGGGTAACACCGAAGCCATGGCCAACTTCGTCGCCGAGGGCGCGACGTCAGCCGGAGCCGAGGCAGAGGCTATCTCCTGCGCCGACTTCTCCGCCGACAAGGCCGCCGAATATGATGCCTTCGCCTTCGGCTGCCCCGCCATGGGCTCCGAGGAGCTTGAGTATGACGAGTTTCAGCCTATGTGGGATGAGGTCAAGGAGACCCTCGGCGACAAGAAGGTCGTCCTCTTTGGCTCCTATTCGTGGGCCGAGGGCGAGTGGATGGACAACTGGAAGGCCGACGCCGACGAGGCCGGCGTCAACGTCGTGGACTCCGTCATTTGCTACGATGCGCCCGACGATGAGGGCGAGGCGGCCTGCAAGGCCCTCGGAGCCGAGCTGGCCTAGCAGCGCCACGCGCCTCATCGAATCGGGCCCATCTCAAAACACGACTGCACCCTACAAAAGCGGAGGCTGGAATCAATCCAGCCCCCGCTTTCCGTAAGGATAGCTTTGCAAAGCAGCTACGAGATATTGCCCAAGAACGCCTTGGTGCGCTCGCTCTTGGGGTGGTCGAAGACCTCGCTCGGCGTACCCTCTTCCACAATGACGCCGCCGTCCATAAAGACGACGCGGTCGGCGACATCGCGGGCAAAGCCCATCTCGTGCGTCACGACGATCATGGTCATGCCGTCGCGCGCCAAGTCGCGCATGACGCCCAGGACGTCGCGCACGAGCTCGGGGTCGAGCGCGGACGTGGCCTCATCAAAAAGCATCACGTGCGGGTTCATCGACAGGGCGCGGGCGATGGCCACGCGCTGTTGCTGGCCGCCCGAAAGCTGGCTCGGCATAAAGTCGATACGCTCGGCCAAGCCCACCTTGGTCAGCTCCTCGACGGCAATCTTCTCGGCCTCTTCCTTGCTGCGCTTGAGTACCTTTTGCTGCGCGAGCATGACGTTCTTTTTGACTGACAGATGCGGGAACAAATTGAACTGCTGGAACACCATGCCCAAATGCGTACGTACCTTGTTAAGGTCGACGCCCTTGGCGCACACGTCCACGCCCTCAACGACGATCGAGCCGCTCGTGGGATGCTCCAGACGATTGATGCAGCGAAGCATCGTCGACTTGCCCGAGCCCGAAGGACCCAGGACTACGACGACCTCGCCCTTGTGCACATCCAGATCGATATCGCGCAGGACCACGTTATCGCCAAAGGCCTTCTGGAGGTTCTTGATGCTGACGACGACCTCGTTCGAGTTATTGGTTTCGCTCATGATAGGACCTCCTTACAGACCGGCGATGTGATCGGCGGGCGTCGCGACGACCTGTCCGGCGCTCTTGGCGGGACGCTTCTTCTTGGTTTCGGCCGTCCCCAGAAGCCTCGCCTCAAGACCACTCACCAAGCGCGCAAGCGGCAGCGTAATGACCAGGTAGAACAGGGCGGCAACCACATACGGCGTGATGGAGCCCGTCGTGGCCACGATGGTGCGGGCGTTCATGACGATCTCGACCACGCCCACGGCGGCGAGCAGCGACGTATCCTTGTAGAGCAGGATAAACTCGCTGGTCAGCGTAGGCAGGACATTGCGGAACGTCTGCGGGATCATCACGTAGAGCAGCGTCTGGAAGGCATTCATGCCCAGCGAGCGGGCAGCCTCGTTTTGACCCTTGGGGATCGACTGAATACCGGCACGGAAGATCTCGCACAGGTACGCAGACGAGTTCATGGCCATGACGATAACGCCCAAGACATAGTCGTCCACCTTGACGCCGGCCAACGGCAGACCGAAGAACGCGATATAGATCTGCAGGAACGCCGGCGTACCGCGAATGATATTCACGTAGATGCCGGCGAGGCAACGCAGGATGCGCGACTTGGAGATGCGCATGAGCGACAGGGCAAAACCGAAGGGAATTGCCAGCGGAAACGCCACAAGCACGATCGAAAGCGACATAAGGAAGCCCTTAAAGACGATCGGCAGGCTCTGGACCAAAATGACCGGGTTCAAGAACAGGCGCAGGAACATATTGGAGTTCCAGGCCTCGACCCACGGCTGCTCCTTAAGATCGGCCAGGAAGTTATCGAAGGCCGTCACGCCCTTGATCTCGACGGAAGGAATTTTTGAAATCTTCTTGGTCGAACCGTCGGCGAGCGTATAGGTGCCGCTAAAGGCCTCATCGCCGCCCTCAACGGGAAACGTCACGCCGTAAACCTCGACACGGAAAAAGCCGCCGGCAGGCGTCGTCTCGCCAAAGTCGATCTTGAGCGTCTGACCATCAGCCGTGCACGTGGGTTTCATGGGCGTACGATCCATGAGGTCCTCGCCCGAGAGCATCGTCAATCGCGTGTCATCGGTACCAAATGTCGTGCCGTCGACAAACGTCAAAGAAAGACCGCTCAGCTCCTCGTCGGCATCGGCCTGAACTTCCCAGGTAATGCGCGTCTCGGTGCCGCCGACCACATCGCTGCCCGAACCGGTGTTGGGTCGGGCGGTAATCTTTGCGGTCTCAAGCGCCTGGGCGGTCGCGGGCGCATATGCCCCCGCGCACACCAGCGCGAGCGCCACGGCCATGACGCAGACTAGCTTTTGGAGCAAGGCGGGCAGTGGAAAACGCTGCTCCGCGGCCCCTTTGTTCAGTCGAGACAAGGTGGCTCCTATCGTAGAAGTTGCCGGCAAAACGAGACGGAAACGCTCTCCGTCAAGAGAAGCGCAAAGGCCCTCTCCGCAAAACGGAAAGGGCCCGCGCGCAATCAAGTAGTTATTTTACTTGATGTTGTACTTAGCCATGAGGGCGTCGACGGTACCGTCGTCGGTCAGGTCCTTGATGGCCTGGTTGATGTCATCCTTGAGCTTGGTGTTGCCCTGGTTGATGGCAATGGCGTACTCCTCGCCGGTGCTAATCTGCTTGATGGTCTGGCAGGTGTTGAACTGCTCGGCGGTCAGCTGGCTGGCAACGGAGCGGTTGGTGACTACAGCGTCGCCCTTATCGGACTGCAGAGCGCTAAAGCACTCGGTAGCGTCCTTGTAGGGGACAATCTTGGCCTTGGGGAAGTTCTCCTGGGCAAAGGCCTCGGCGGTCGAGCCAGACTGGACGATGATGGTAGCGTCAGCGTTGTTGAGCTTCTCGCTGTAGTTGTCGGCCGTGATGTCGGTGTTATCGACCTTGGTCACAATAGCCTGATCGTCCATGTAGTAGGAATCAGAGAAAGTGACTTCCTTCTCACGCTCGGGCGTGTCGGTGATAGCCGCAATGGAAACGTCATACTTGGCGCCCGAAGCGACACCCGGAACCAGCGTGTCAAAGTCATTGTTGATATACTCGACATCCAGGCCCAGCTTGTCGCCGATGGCCTTGATGAGCTCAAGGTCAAAGCCCTGATAATCGCCGTTGTCATCCTTGTACTCAAACGGAGCGTACTCGGCAGAGGTGCCGACGGTCAGCGTACCATCCTTGACGAGCGCGTACTCCTTGGAGCCGTCGACCTTCTCGACCTTAGCGTCGTCAGAGCTGCTGGAACCGGCATCAGAACCAGAGGTGGCGTTGGACGAGCCGCAGCCCGTCAGTGCGAGGGCGAGCGCCATGGCACCCGTGGCGGCAAATGCGCCAAGCTTCTTGAGCTTCATAATCAGTCTCCTTCCGGTGACCTCGTTTGATTCAGAGGCCTGCAAAAACTGTTGGCTATTATGCACCTGGAATTACGAATCTGCAATGAGAAAACTGATTGAAACAAACCCATAACGTGAATGGAATACTCTACTTTGTGACAGTCATTACTGCTGCAATGACCTTAATAATCTAATTTCAGCTGCATAACCTGCAAGTTCGTTCGGAGTCTCCAAAATAAACGGCAGCGAACACAAACGGCCATTCGATACAATATTCTGCATAACCTGCATACCGCCACCAAATTCCTCGCTGCCAAGGTATCCCTTGCCGATGCACTCGTGACGATCTTTATGGGCGCCACAAGGGTTCTTCGAATCGTTGATGTGTACGGCATGCAAGCGATCGATACCCACCACGCGGTCGAACTCGTCGAGTACGCCGTCCAGATCATGGATGATGTCGTAGCCGGCATCGCTCACATGGCAGGTGTCCAAACAAACGCCCAGCTTATCGGACAGCTCTGGGCACTTGGCGGCAACGCCCTCGATAATGCACGCCAGTTCTTCAAAGCTACGGCCCACCTCGGTGCCCTTGCCTGCCATGGTCTCAAGCAATACCGTCGTCTGCTGTCCCTCAAACATCACCTGGCACAGCGTGTCGACAATCATCTGAATGCCGACGTCTGCCCCCTGTCCCACATGCGCACCGGGATGAAAATTGTAGTAGTTGCCGGGCAGCGCTTCCATGCGCTGCAGATCCTCGGCCATGGCCTCCAGGGCAAACTCGCGCGCCCGCTCCTTAGCGGAGCAGGGGTTATAGGTATACGGGGCATGAGCCACGAGCGGGCCAAAGTCGTTTTGCTCCATAAGCTCGCGCAGGGCGGCCACGTCATCCATGTCAAGGTCTTTCGCCTTGCCGCCGCGCGGGTTGCGCGTAAAGAATGCAAAGGTATTGGCGCCAATTGACAACGCCGTCTCCCCCATCGCCCGATAGCCCTTCGTCGTGGATAGATGACACCCGATCGTCAGCATCCCCAGCTCCCCCTCATCAGTTGCGGTGAAATAGTTCCTGTCGATGCCTTATTCTGCCGCAAACAGGAACTATTCCACCGCAAGTTATAAAAGGGGCATCAGAGATGCGGGGCACCGAGCACTACGGCTACGGGCGCCGGCGTCATGATCCCTCACGCGTCAGCGCCAGGTCCTAGAGGGCTAGACGGATTGCATCGATAATGCGCGCGCAGCGCTGTGTGGCGGCAAGGGGCATGACGGGACTCTCGAGTTTCCCCGCCCGGATGAGCTGGGTCGCATGCTGGATTTCGCCGTAGAAATCATCGACCTCAAACGGGGCATTTACTTCGAGCATTCGTCCGTCGGAGTACCTCACATGGGCGAGCTCGGGGCGATGGAGGCGCTCGATTTCCAACGAGCCCCGCTCGCAGGCAATCATTAAGCGGCTTTCATATGCTGCTTTGCCGTCACACGCCATATGAATGGGTATACCGCCGACACTCATATGGATCTCATCGGCCCAATCCACGCGGCCGCCCGATACGTCACGCCAGCGAACTTCACGAGACGAAACATCGCACGCGCCCGCAAGCAGATCCTCAAACCACCCGACTGCATAGCAGCCCATGTCATATAGACAGCCACCCTGCAACGGATCGAGTAGATAACTCGAAGGGGACTCACCATAATCGAGTTTTTGCATGCTTTCGATCGAAACGATACGGCCGAGCTCGCCCGACGCAAGCAAGCCCTTCACGCGAGTACGCATCGGACAAAACCGATTTTTCATCGCCTCCATAAACGGCACACCGCACTCACGGGAAACGGAGGCGATCGCATGGGCCTCTTCTTCATTCAAAACGGCCGGCTTTTCGCACAGTACGGCCTTTCCCGCGCGCAGTGCCCGACAGACCCAATGCGCATGCATGCCATGCGGAAGAGCCAAGTAGATTGCGTCGACATCGGGGTCGGCAATCAGCGCATCATAAGCCGCATCGCCGTTATCGTCGACCGAGGCATGGCCATGCGCAACATCAATCGAAAACGCTCGGCAAAATTCCTCGACATGTGCAGGAGTGCGGGCGGCCGCAGCCACCAGCCGTGCCCCGTCGACCTTCTTGAGCGACGATGCAAATCGATGCGAAATGTGTCCAGCGCCCAAAACGCCCCAACGAACCTCACGCAAATCATCACATGAATCCCGATGGCCCACGACAGCCCCCTTCAGTTGCGGTGAAATAGTTCCTGTCGATGCCTTATTCTGCCGCAAGCAGGAACTATTCCACCGCAAGTTATAAAAGGGTCACGAGGAGCGCGTTTTGCCGAAGGCCTTAAGCACCGCCGTCACGGGGCCAGGCTGAAAACGGCGGCGTACGTCGTCCAAGCGCCCGGGGATATCGATATGCTGCGGGCAATGCCGCGCGCATTTGCCGCACTTGACGCAATTGCTCACCAGCTTGGGCTCGTTCGTCCGCACCGCGCTCGCCGTAAAGTATTGAGACAGCCCCGTAAACCAGCTGTGCGCATAGCTTGCGTTGTAGGCAGCAAAACACCCAGGGATATTGATGCCTTTAGGACACGGCATGCAATAGCCGCATCCCGTGCAGGGCACGCGATTCGATTTTTCAAACTCCCTCAGCACGCGTGCGATGGCATCGAGCTGAGCAGCCGTCATCGAATCCGGCAGGGCCCGATCGGCCAACGCCGCGTTCTCATCCACTTGCGCGGTATCGGTCATACCCGAAAGCAGCATCGTCACCTGAGGATGGTTCCACACCCACGAAAGCCCCCAGGCGGCCGGAGTGCGCAAATGCGGGTCACGGGCGCCATCGAGCACAGCGCGTGCCCGCGGCGGCAGTTTGCCCGCTAGACGACCGCCCAGCAGTGGCTCCATCACAAACACCGCAAGACCGCGCTCCGCAGCCGCCATGAGTCCTGCCGTTCCCGCTTGGTAACGCTCGCCGGCATAGTTGTACTGGATCTGGCAAAAATCCCAGTCATATGCGTCAAGCACCGTCAGGAAATCCGCCGCGCTGCCGTGATACGAAAAACCAATCTGGCGAATGCGCCCCGCCGCCTTTTGACGCGCGATCCAGTCCTCGATGCCCAACGCCACCACACGTTCCCACTGGGCGGGCGAGGTAATGTTGTGCATGAGGTAATAGTCGATATGGTCGGTCCGCAGGCGGCACAGTTGCTCGTCGAAGAACCGGTCGAAATCCTCCGCGCATTTGCACGAAGCATGCGGCAGCTTGGTCGCGAGCAAAACCTGGTCGCGTAGGCCTAGGCGCTCAAGCGAAGCGCCCACGCAAGCCTCGTTGCCGGGATAGAGATAGGCCGTGTCCAGGTAGTTAATCCCCTGCTCCACCGCACGGGAGATGATGGCGTCGGCTGTCTTCGCATCCGGGCGTCCCGGCGCACCGGGAAACCTCATGCAGCCCAGCCCCAACGCCGAGATACGGTTACTGCTTTTGGGGTCAACGCGATATTGCACGGCCCCTCCTCCCCCATCGAAGCCCTGATAAGGCGAAACAAACCTGTCACGTCATCGAAGCCCATCGGAATCGCAATCGAGAACGTATCGTAACGCAGCAGAAATCAGGCCGTCACGGCACCGCTTTAACATCAGCAAAAAGCCCGATGAAAGGAGGCGAGCGTGGCCACGCGTGAGGACGCCTACCCCTATCCCGGCGAGCAATACATCCTCTCGGTCGACCGCTACCAGATCGAGGTCATGAACCATCTGGACGAGCTTTCCGCCACAGGCGCAGGCATCATCTGCACCTTCCCCAAGGTGCGCGATGGCGTTGGATATCCTGTGCGCGTTTTTGCGGTCTGTCCCGCGGCATAAGCGCACAGTGCAATAGTTCTTTTTCGTAACAGCAGTCCCGCGCATCCACCAATCACCCTGGCAGCATACAATCCATCAGGCGCCCCTTACGCGGGCGCCTTTTATATGGGGAGATGATTCACATGCAGATCAACAAGGTCGCCTTTATCGGCAAGGGCGGCGTCGGCCTGCTCTACGGTAGCATGATTGCCACGGCCCTCGGCAATGACGCCGTCGAATACGTTATGGATGACGCCCGTTTCGAGCGTCACGCAGGCGACGCCCTTACGGTCAACGGCGAGCCCTGCGCACTCAAGTCCGTGCGCGTCAGTGAGGCAACGCCCGCCGATCTTGTCATTCTCACGGTCAAGACGACAGGACTCAACCAAGCACTCAAGACTATGGAGCGCGTCGTGGGGCCCAACACGCTCATCGCCTCGCTGTGCAACGGCATTACGAGCGAGCAGAAGATTGCCGAGCGCTTTGGCTGGAAGCATACCGTTCTTGGTATTTGCCAGGGCATGGATGCCGTGTTCCTCGACGGCGCGCTCACCTTTACCAATGCGGGCGAGATTCGCTTTGGCGCGGCAGCAGGCACCGAGCCCGCAACCGTCACCGCCATCGACGAGCTCTACACACGCTGCGGCATCGCCCATACCGCCGAGAGCGACATTGCGCACCGCATGTGGGCCAAACTCATGCTCAACGATGGTATCAACCAGACGTGCATGGCCTACGGCGGAACGTATGGAAGCGCCACAGAGGCCGGCTCCGAGCAGCGCCGCTGCTTTGTCTCCGCCATGCGAGAGACACTTGCGGTCGCCAATGCCGAGGGCATTGAGCTGACCGAGGCAGACCTGACGCAGATGGTGCACCTCATCGAGGGAATCGACCCCACCGGTATGCCCTCGATGGCGCAGGACCGCATCGCACAACGAAAGACCGAAGTCGAGGAGTTCGCGGGCACCATTTGCCGCCTGGCCGCCAAACAAGATATCCAAGTGCCGCAAAACGATTGGCTCTACCAGAGGATTCGCGAAATAGAAAGCAGCTGGTAGCCTCGGCCGCATCGCGACGTGCGCAATACAAGCAGACAGGCCTTCGCGAGGATTCCGTCATTCGCGAAGGCCTGTTGCATTTAGCTCGAGGCTAAAACTGAGGCTTATTTTGCGATTCCGGAACCTCGTCCTCGTCATCGCGGCAAAGTAGCACGCCGGCGCTTCCCAGCAACGCCGCTGCAATCAAGGCGCCCACAATCACAGGAGCGGCGCCCGTAGCGGACTGCAAGCCGGCAGTTAACGCCGCCGTCGGACCAAGGCATCCGATCAAAAGGGCAACGACGGCAATAGCGACATCTCGAGCGTTCATGGAACCACTTCCTCCACGAGAAAGACTTTGTTTCTCGTGACTTAGTGTGCCCCGCGCCCATATGCGCGGCGTACTGCCACGGTAAGCGCTCTGTTAACTCAAATGCATACATAGAACGGGCGCCCTTACGTTGCCCTAAAGCTCGGTAAAGACGCCCGTCCGCCAAATATTCGTGATACAGAAAAATTACCAGCCAGTGTAGTAGTCGGTGGTTCCGGCTGCGCAGCCGGAGTCATAGACCTTGCACTCGCCCTTGGAACCGGTAAACGTGGAGCCCTGAGCCTTATCGCCCGCGGCAACGACGTAGTAACCATCGGAATCGCGCCAAAAGCCCTCGGAATCCTGAGTCCACTCGCCCGTGCGGTGATGGTAGAGCACGTTGCTGCTGTAATAGGTCTCACGACGACCGTTATAGTTATTGACGCCGCTCGAGCGCGTCAGGCCCGAGCCGTTCGCGTAATACGCAGCAGACGCGTAAGACGAGCCGGAGCCGGCGTTGTAATACAAAGCCTGAACGGCCTCAGCGGCCTCGGCTTCGGCGGCCGCAGCCTCGAGCGCCTCACGCTTGGCATCCTCAAGCGTCGTGCGCAGCTCATCGAGCTCGGTCGATTTGGAGTCGACCTCCTCCATCGTCAAAAGACCGCCCGCACCATCGATACAACCTTGCAGTACAGCGCGCTCGTCATCGGTGGCATAGTCACCGTACATGTTCATGATGATCTGGGCGCGGACCTCCAGGGAATCGCGCTTGGCCCCCATAGAGGCATTCCACTCCTGCATGGAGCCAAAGCCGTCGCCGCGATAGTCGACGGGCTGCATCAGCGTCGCCTCGGACGGCGTGGATCCGACCGTGTCGGACAGTGTTGCCGCGTGGGCATCGGTTGCGCCGGCGCCCGCTAAAAGTGCCACGGTCAGAGCGGCGGAAAGGGCGGCGGCTTTCGGTTTTCGTGAATCAATCCTCATGTAGCTGGAAACCTCCGTAGTGCGTTTTTGCTGCGTTTGAGCTGCGCGTGATTCGATCGCGCTGCATAGTACTCCGAGCAAATCGCGACCTGCGGTTTTTCTCAAAAGGTGCACGTCATTTGCGTAAAACTCACATCCTCTCAACAGGAGTTTTCCACATCTCGATTGCATAAAGCATGTCAAAAACCCTGTAATAGCGCCCTTCCTATGCAAAAAAGGCGCCTGCGCAACCATTGCTTGCGCAGGCGCCTTGAGCAGGCATTTTATGCAGCTATACCTATCGAGTCGCAAGGGGTCCTTGCACAAGTCGCCCTACTCGTCCAGTGCGGCAAAGGCCTGCTTCAGGTCCCAAATGATATCCTCGGCGTTCTCGGTACCGATGGAAAGACGGATCGTGGAGGGCGTGATGTTCTGCTCGGCGAGCTCCTCGGCAGAGAGCTGGGAGTGCGTAGTCGTAGCCGGGTGCACGACGAGCGACTTGACGTCGGCCACGTTGGCGAGCAGCGAGAACACCTGCAAGTGGTCGATGAACTTCCATGCAGCCTCCTGGCCGCCCTTAATCTCGAAAGTGAAGATCGAGGCACCACCGTTGGGGAAATACTGCTTGTAGAGCTCATGGTCGGGGTGCTCAGGCAGGCTCGGGTGGTTCACCTTGGCGACGTGGCTGTCACAAGCCAGGAACTCAACGACCTTCTTGGTGTTCTCGACATGGCGGTCGACGCGCAGTGACAGGGTCTCGGTGCCCTGGAGCAGGATCCAGGCGTTAAACGGGCTAATGCAAGCGCCCTCGTCACGCAGCAGGATGGCGCGGACATAGGTCGCGAAGGCGGCAGGGCCGGCAGCCTCGGCAAACGAGACGCCATGGTAGGAGGGATTGGGCTCGGCGATCTGCGCATACTTGCCGCTCGCCTTCCAGTCAAAGTTGCCGCCATCGACAATCACGCCGCCCAGCGAGGTACCGTGACCGCCAATGAACTTGGTCGCGGAGTGGACGACGATATTGGCGCCATGCTCCAGCGGACGGAACAGATACGGGGTGCCGAAGGTGTTATCGACAACAACCGGCAGGCCATGCTTCTTGGCAATCTCGGAGATGGCGTCGATGTTGGGGATGTCGGAGTTGGGGTTGCCGAGCGTCTCGAGATAGATGACCGTGGTGTTGTCCTTGATGGCACCCTCGACCTCGTCCAGGTTGTGGGCGTCGACAAAGGTGGTCTCGACACCAAACTGGGAGAGCGTGTGCTCCAGCAGGTTGTAGGAGCCACCGTAGATGGTCTTCTGAGCCACCACGTGGTCACCGGCTTGGGCAAGAGCCTGCAGGGTATAGGTGATGGCAGCAGCACCGGAGGCGACGGCAAGACCTGCCACACCACCCTCGAGTGCGGCAATACGGTCCTCAAAGACGCCCTGGGTGGAGTTGGTCAGACGGCCGTAGATGTTACCGGCGTCGGCAAGACCAAAGCGGTCGGCGGCGTGCTGGGAGTTGCGGAACACATAGCTCGTGGTCTGGTAGATAGGCACGGCACGGGAGTCGGATGCAGGATCGGCGCTCTCCTGGCCAACGTGCAGCTGCAGGGTATCGAAACCAAAGGTATGCTCGGGGTTGTTGATAAACTGGCTCATGATGATCTCCTTGATCGAACAAAAGTAATAAGAGTAAGAGAAGTAAGTCGCTGTCTCCTGATCACGCCGACGGGCGCAAGCAGGAGCCCGGCATTCGTCTTGGTAAGCAATTCATATGCGGGCCTCCTTTCGCATCCCGGTTCCGTGGTCGGCTTAATTACCTACCGCCTTTGTGTGTTTTGAATAGTACGAGCATTGTTTCGCTCGGTCAATCACTTAAAAGCGCTAACATGTTATCGGTTTTTTAGATAGCTATCGAAAGGACGGGCGTCGATGACCCTCCAGCAGCTTCGTTTTCTGATTGCCGTGGCAGAGTCCGGCTCAATCAACGCCGCAGCTCAGCGCCTCTATACCGCTCAGTCCAACATCTCAAACGCCGTCAAAAGCCTCGAGCAGGAGCTCCATCTGGAAATCTTTACGCGCTCCAGCCGCGGCGTCACGCTCACCAACGACGGTACCGAGCTCTTAGGCTATGCGCGCCAAGTCGTGGAGCAGGCAGATATGCTCGAGGCCCGCTACGAGGACGGCGGCACACCCCAGGCGCGCCTTGCCATCTCGGCCCAGCACTACGCTTTTTCGGTCGAGGCCTTTGTCAACGTGGTCGAGCGCTGCCGCGACAGTAAGTTCGAGTTCATCATGCGCGAGACCACCACCTCGCAGATCATCGACGACGTCCGCGCATTTCGCAGCGATATCGGCATCCTCTATCTGGACGACTTTAATACCCGTGTCTTGCAGAAGGCCTTCGCCGATGCCCGCGCAAGCTTCCATCCCCTCTTCGACGCGACGGTCCACGTCTTCGTTAGCGAGCGCCACCCGCTCGCACGCCGCCCCCAGCTGTCCCTTGCCGACCTCACACCCTATACGCGCTACAGCTTTGAGCAGGGAACCTCAAACTCCTTCTATTACGCCGAGGAACCTTTTAGTTATATCCCCTGCGACCGCAACATACGAATCTCGGACCGCGGGACGCTCACTAACTTACTTATCACGTCGAACGGTTACACCCTATCGACCGGTGTCCTCTCCAATGAAATGCAATGGGGTATGGCATCGATCCCGCTAGCAGACGCCCCAACGATGCACGTAGGCTATATCATGCACGACGAGCGCAAGCCCTCTCCCCTCTTGCAACAATACCTCGACGAGCTCAACCGCATCATCCATGCCAACTAACTGTCGGAAGACGGGGTAGAAATCGTAGATAGCTAGCCCCCGGCGGGCATGGCGCTACAATGGTCACTCACATGAAACACACTCAACGAAAGGAAGCCCGTGAAGGTCATCATCTATACCGACGGCTCGGCCCGATCAAATCCGGGACGCGGCGGCTACGGCGCCGTGCTCAAATACACCAACCCCGCCGGCAAGACCTTTACCTCCGAGCTTTCGCGCGGCTACGCCAAGACCACCAACAACCGCATGGAGCTCATGGCCGTTATCGTGGCGCTCGAGGCACTCAACCGCCCCTGCGAGGTCGAAGTCCATTCCGATTCGCAGTACGTCGTCAACGCCTTTAACAAGCACTGGATCGACGGCTGGAAAAAGCACGGGTGGAAAACTGCCAACAAGCAGCCCGTCAAGAACCGCGACCTGTGGGAGCGTCTGCTTGCCGCAAAGAGCAAGCATAAGGTGGAGTTCATCTGGGTTAAGGGTCACGCCGGCCACGAGCTCAACGAGCGCTGCGATGAGCTCGCCACCACGGCGGCCGACGGCAGCGACCTCGATATCGACGCCGGCTTTAACGAGAGCGACCTGTAATAGCGTTTTCGCGCAGCTTTATATCTCCACGCGCTACACTCATCCTGTAGACCAAACAACGCAAGGGAGACGTATGCTGCGTATAGCGACCATCGGCACATCCATGATCACCGACGACTTTATCCAGGTCGTCAACGCCAACGACCAAGCCGCGTTTGTGGGCACGCTCTCGCGCGATGCCGAGCGCGGTACTGCCTTTACCGCCGAGCGCGGTGGCGAGCGAAACTTTACGTCACTCGATGAGCTTGCGGCAGCCGGCGACGTCGACGCCGTCTATATCGGCAGCCCTAACGCACTTCACTACGAGCAGGCCCTTGCCTGCATCGCCGGTGGCAAGCATGTCATCGTCGAAAAGCCCTTCTGCGCCACCGAAGCGCAGGCGCTCGAGGTCTTTCGCGCTGCCGAGACAGCAGGTGTCGTGGCCCTCGAGGCTATGCGTCCCCTCCACGATCCCGCCTTCCACGCCATCGAGGACGTCCTGGGCGAGATTGCCCCCATCCGCCGCGCCTCATTGCGCTTTGGCAAGTATTCCTCGCGCTACAACGAGATTCTCGCGGGACGTGCCACCAATATCTTCGACTGCAATATGGCATCGGGTTCCCTCATGGACATTGGCGTCTACACCGTCGAGCCCATGGTCGAGATCTTCGGCATGCCCTCCGGTCTCACCAGCATGACCACGCTGCTCGACCCCTCAACGCAAGAGCTCACCCATGGCCCCATCGACGGCTGCGGCTCCATTCTCGCCAGTTATGGCGGAGGGCGTATCTCCGTCGAGCTCGCGCACTCCAAAATTACGAATGACCTGCTGCCCTCGCAGATCGAAGGCGAGCGTGGCACTATCCAGATCGACCATCTGTCCACGCCCCGCAACGTCCGCATCGACTATCGCGGCGACGTCGTACGCGGCTCGGCGACCGAGGCACCGCGCGAACAGGGAGACAACGGCCGCGTGCTCGACCTGCCCAAATCGAGCAACACTATGGAATACGAACTCACAGACTTTATCACCGCCATCGGCGGCATCGATAACGTTAAGGAAGAGATTTGGGAGACCCCGGCGGGACGCCACGAGCTTGGCCACTACCGCGATGTCACGCTCGTCTCACTGCGCATCATGGATGCCGTGCGCCAGCAGGCCGGCATTACTTTCCCGGCCGACGCAGGCAAGCAGGCATAGCGATGGGCCTCTTCGATACGTTCTTCTCCAGCGTCACCGGCGGCAGTCGAGAGCCTCAAAAACCATCAAACGTCGAGCTCGAGCTGCGCCGCAGGCTTACCGTACTCGCAAGCGACGAGGCCACTCAAGACACTCCCCTGCGCTATTTCCTGCACTGGACGGGGCAAGTCCAAGGCGTTGGTTTTCGCTTTACCAACACCAACCTCGCGCAGGCACGCTCCCTCACCGGCTGGGTGCGTAACATGGAAGACGGCTCAGTCGAGATGGAGATACAGGGAGCTCCGGCAAACATCCTATCTCATCTCGAGGCGCTTCATGCCTCCTACGAGTGCATGGGAACGCGTTTTCGCCTCGTAGACGCCCAGGCCCGAGCCCCACTTGCCAATGAAGACGGTTTCAGTCCTCATTATTAGTATTGTGTGCTAAATACGGTATCATTTACCTACGACCGTTAATAGAAAAGAGGCGAGGCGCATGGCGGTGCAAAGAAGGAATACCAGGCAGCGAAAGCTGGTTCTTGACGCCGTGCGCCAAAGTTATAACCATCCCACCGCCGACGAAATCTACAACGCCGTGCGCGAACAGGATGACAAGATCAGCCGCGGCACGGTCTACCGCAACCTCAATCTCTTGGCAGATGCCGGAGAAATCCTCTCGATCAAGACGCCGGGCGGGAGTCGCTTTGATCGCACCATCGAGCCGCACGCACATATCATCTGCACCTCGTGCAGCCGCGTCATCGACGTGCCGCTCCCCTTCGATGCCCAGCTCGACGCCGAGGCGTCCAAGCAAATCGGTTGGCACGTCACGTCGCACTACACCATCTTCGAGGGTCTCTGCCCCGACTGCCGGTAGATGTTTGGGGCATGCCTACTCGGCAAGTAGACGACGCAGTTCTTCTTCGACCGTGCGCACGTAGCGGACGCGGTCGTTGATGCCACGCATAGAGGGGTTGCAGCTCTCCATCAGATAGGGATGGCCCACGACGTTGAGCATGTCGCGGTCGTTTTCGTTATCGCCAAACGCCATCATCTCATCGGGCGAAATACCCAGGGCACGACCGTAGTCGGCAAGCGCGGAGCCCTTGCCCGAACCGAAACCGATAAAGTCCGTCCATTCGGTTCCCGACGTCATCACGTCAACACGGTCGCTAAAGAGGCGCTCGAAATACTCCAGGGCCGCCGGCTGATCCACCTCGGGCGTCTGGAAGGCGATCTTAATGACGTCCTCGTCGATGTCCTCGGGGCGGTCGACCACCGCCACATCGCAGTGGACCTCATAGCGCAAATGGTCGACGAACGCATCGTTGCCGCTCATGGTGTAGAGGTGTCCCTCACACGAAAGGGTCACGTCGGCATGGGGATACGCAACCACGGCATTCGCGATATCCATAGCAAGACTACGCTCCATGGAGCGCTTGACAACGGCACGCCCCTCGCTCATCACCAGGGCTCCGTTCTCGCATACATAGGCGAGCTCATCGGCCACCGGGGTAAACAGATAGCGCAAGCTCGCATATTGACGACCGCTCGCCGGCATAAACACGATACCGCGACGATGCAGTTCATCGATGAGCTCAAAGGCCTCGGAACGCGGCTCGCGCTCCCCCCGATGCAGCAACGTGCCGTCCAAATCGCATGCAATCAGCTTGATTCCCTCAAGACCCATATGCTTTCCCCCCAAAGCACCTCATCAACAGTAAGACGGACTTTGAATAGCTGCCTCTCAAAGTCCGTCTTACTCATACGCACGTTAACCGCGCGCCTTTTTTACAATCGTAAAGTCGGGAGCCATACTCACAACGGCATCCGCCGCACTCGACGCAAAGCGCCGGTCCGCATCGAGTTCACGGGTAACCACCGAGAGCCAAACGCCCTCGACGCCCCGGAGCATGCGGCCCAAAACAGGCTGCACCGGCGTATACATGCGCACGGTATACTCGTCCGAATCGCCTCGGAAAAGCGGCGCGTGCATATTGCCGATCTCCCAGCACGCATGCGCGAGCGCAATCGGGTCCATGCGGTCGACTTCGACCAAATAAACCTCGGCACTGCGCAGGCGCACGACAACCGCCACGGGCACCATGCCCGAACGGTCGATGGCGAGCACATCGCCATCGGCAAGGCGATCGCCATCGGCAGCGCCCAGCCGAATATCGACCGTACGCCCCAGCTCCGTCACGCCCACAAATGTGCGGGCATCGGCCTGGTCCCAATCGAGTAGTAGCTCATCGACCTCAAAGACACCGCCCAGCTCCCGGCGAAGCAAAAGCTCATAGGACGGGTCGTTGAGATTTCCGAGACACGCTGTCGAAACCAGATTCACAGGCATAGCCTAGTCCTCGACCTCGACGAGCTCGATATCAAAGTTGAGGTCCTTGCCGGCAAGCTCGTGGTTGGCATCGAGCGTCACGGCCTCGGGCGTTACGTCGATGACGACGGCGGGGACGGGCATGCCGCTCGGCGTGGACAGGAAGAGCTTCATGCCCTTCTCGATCTGCTCGATGTTGGGAACCTGCTCGGCCGGGAAGGTAATAACCATCTCGGGATTGTGCTCGCCGTAGGCATCGGCAGCAGGAATGTGCACGGTCTTCTTCTCGCCCACCTGCATGTCGACAACAGCGGCGTCGAAGCCCTTGATCATCTGACCGGCGCCGCAGGTGAACTCCAGCGGCTCGCCGCGATCGTAGGAGCTATCGAACTGCGTGCCGTCGTCGAGCGTGCCGCGATAATGAGTCTTGACCTTCTTGCCCTGGTTGGACATGGTAACCTCCGTGATAAGGGCGGCGCACAACGCGGGCCGCCGTGAACATATGGCGCTAACTATACCCTAGTCATACAATTCAATGACAGTTTGCAAAGAAACGCTGCAACCGGAGGAACCATGGCATATCCCGTATTTGACCTACACTGCGACACCGCCGACCGCATCGGCTGGGCCACGCTCGATCTCGACCTGCGCTTTACCGCCGGCACCGACGGTTATTTCCCCGGCGACGAAACGCATCCGCAAGATTTCGACCTCATCGAGGGCAACGCCTGCGCCATCTCGCTCGCAAAGATCGGCAACACGCCATGGGCACAGTGCTTCGCCACGTTTGTCCCCGATGAGATTCCCACCGCCCACGCCGCGCGCTTCCAGGCGCAGATCATGGCGCATATGAGCGGCCAGGCAATGCTCAACCACGACCGCATGGTCAACGTACGCAGCGCGGCAGACATTCGCCCCGCGCTCAAAGACGGCAAGGTCGCCTGCATCCACACCATCGAAAACGCCACGTTCTTTGCCGAGGACCCCGCGTTGATCGAGGTGCTCAAGAGCTTGGGCGTACTCATGTCATCGCTCAGCTGGAATGCGCAGGGACCGCTCGCGAGCGGACACGATACCCACGCCGGCCTCACCGCCGCCGGCATCGAGGCACTTACGCAGATGGAGCACGCCGGCATGGTGCTTGACGTCTCCCACCTCAACGATGAGTGCTTTGACGAGGTTGTCGCCCACGCCACACGTCCCTTCGTCGCCAGCCACTCCAACTCCCGTGCGGTTTGCGGCGTCAAACGCAACCTTACCGACGACCAGTTCCGCACCATTCGCGACATGGGCGGTATCGTCGGCCTCAACTACTGCAGCGAGTTCCTTTCCAACGACGCAGCCGACAAGACCGCCGCAGACGTCACCTTCGACCAGCTGGCGGCACATATCGAGCACTGGCTCGACCTGGGCGGCGAGGACGTCATCGCGCTCGGCGGCGACTGGGACGGTGCCACGGTGCCCGCCTTCCTCTCCGATGCCAGCAAGATGCCCGAGTTCCAGAACATGCTCTCCAAGCACTTTGGCAAGACCGTGATGCAGAAGCTCTGCAGCGATAATGCCCTTGCCTTCTTCGAGCGTTATTAATTTCACATCCCCTGAGCGAGCCGGCATGCCGAACGGTCGACATGCCGGCCCGTCCCCAATCTGAAGGACCGCTTTTGACGCAGCAGTTTACGATTTCCGTATCCCGACCGGATGGGACGCCCATCCCCGTCGTCGTTACCAAAAAGTGCGTCAAGAACTTCAACCTACGCGTCACATCGAGCGGCGAGGTTCACGCCAGCGCACCACTTGGCGCCAGCCGCGAGCGTATTGAAGCGTTTGTGAAGCGCAACAGCGCCTGGATTATCAGCCGACGTGCCCAGCGCGAGCAACGTCAGGCGACGGCGCGAGAGCCGCTCAGTCCCTCGTCCATCATTGCACTTTGGGGCAAGCCCATCACGGTACAGGACGCACTCGACCACAACTTTGCATCACCCGCACCGCGGCCCAAGCAGGCTACCTTCGCAAGTTTTATGGGTACCGACGAGCCAAACGGACGTCCGCAGGCCAAGTGGAACGCGACCCTCGACGGCTTAACGCCCAGTGAGATCCAAGCCCATATTGACCAGCTCTATACGTCCGAGGTCACATCGGCACTGCGCGATATGGTGCACGCATACGAAATCGCAATGGGTGTCGCCGTATCCCGCGTTTCCGTACGCAGCATGAAAACGCGTTGGGGATCATGCACGCCCAAGACCGGAGCCATTCGCATCGCACGCGAACTTGCCGCCTATCCCATCGAATGCCTCGACATGGTTGTCGCCCACGAGCTCGTCCACTTGCTCGAGCCAAGCCACAACCAGCGGTTCCACGTCCTGCTCGACACATACTGCCCCAACAATAGAGCACTTTCTCAGCGACTCAAGCAGCCACCCATAGAGACGTATTAGAACCGGTTAGCGCACACGCTCGATCTCGACACCGCAGCTTGCCAGGGGAAGACCGACGGGCGCCCAAGGCTTATCGAGCTTAACGCGCACGCCAAGCAGCAGGGGGTAACGACGTAGCAGCATCTGGGCCACGCCCTCGGCTGCAGCCTCGATGAGCTTAAACGTATGCTCGCGCAGATAGCCATCGACATCGTGGCATACCGAGCCGTAGTCAATCGAGGCGTCCAGGTTATCGTGCTCCCCCGCTGCACGCAGGTCGGCATAGAGCACCAGGGACACGATGAACTTCTGGCCCAGCGCGTTCTCTTCGGGATATACGCCGTGGTTAGCAAAAACCTCAAGACCTTCAACGGTGATGCGGTCGGCATGGCGCAGATCGTCATAGCTCACGTGGGGTACCGCCGTTGCGGTGGATATTTCGCCCCTTCCACGGCGGGCGAGCTCGGCACCTTCAGTCTTGGTTGCATTCTCGGGCAGTTTCTTATTGCTCATCGCGATCGTCTCCTTCGTTTAGAACCCCGACCGCGCAAACTAACTACACGCGAATCGACAGGTTCTTTTTATCATCGCTCCAGTTGCAAGCATTGCGCGCGGGGCATGCAAAGCAGGCGCGCGACGCTTTATCGGCCGCATAGAGCAGACGCTCAAGCGGTTGGCTGTTCACGCGCAGCTTTCGATGGCCCAGAATGGCCGTCTTAATGGCTGCGGCATCGGCCGGCTCAAACGCCACATCATCGGGCATGCCGCCGAGAATCGCATCAGCGACGCGTTCGCTTGCAACATCATGGGATATACCCGATTCATACTGTTCATCTTTGCCGATATCGTGAAGAAGTGCCGTGGCGTAGATGACCTCGCGGTCAAATTCGAGCTGTTCCTCGAGATTCTTGATCCACATAATGCGAGCGACATCGAGCAGATGGTCAATACCGTGGCGGCAGAAGATGCGCCCCGATTCCAACTGCGCAATGTTGCCCAGGTGCCGCCGAAACAGCCCGTTGGCACAAATGTAATCAATGCGAGGCATGGCATCAAAGGGGGCCAGGCCCGAAGCCATGAAGCCGCGACGCGGCGTCCCCTCATCGGTCTTCGATGTAAAGTCGTTGACGACCCTCATGCTAACGGCCCAGCATCCTAAAGAACCGCTCCTCGAGCGCGGGATCGGTCTCAAAGACGCCGCGGCGAGCGAGCGTCACGGTCTTGGTGCCAGGCTTTTGCACGCCGCGCATGGTCATGCACATATGCTCAGCCTCCATGAGCACAATCGCTCCCTGGGGAGCGAGATACTCCATGAGGGCATCGGCAACCTGTGCACACAGCTGCTCCTGCAGCTGCAGTCGACGGGCATAGACCTCAACCGTGCGAGCAAGCTTAGACAGACCCGCCACGCGACCGTTAGGGATATAGCCGATCGCAGCCTTACCATAAAACGGCAGTAGATGGTGCTCGCACAGCGAGTAAAACGTAATGTCGCGCTCGATAACTAAATCGTTCGAAGCGACGGCAAAAGTTTTGGACAGGTGCTCCTCAGCGCTCTGGTCCATGCCGCCGGCAATCTCGCCATACATACGGGCGACGCGTGCCGGCGTCTCCAGCAGGCCCTCACGAGTTGGGTCCTCGCCTATGCCCTCAAGCAACAGCTTTATGGCGGTCTCAACTTTTTCCTGATCGACCATCTGGGCCTCACTCTTCCGATTTTGCGTTCGGGCTATGGTACCACGCCCTCCGGCATCGGCCACAAGCTACATAGTATGGGTCGAATAGACCGGATCGTCTCGCCAAAGCTCCACAGCATCGCACAGCGCAACGCCCTCACGCGCGGCACGAGCGCGCGTGGTGTTCATGTCGATCACCCGCTGATTACTCGAACCCCTAAAACGCAAGGAGATATCGTGCAGGTCTTGAACGAACGGGCCGTCCACCAACATATCGAGGCAGGCAAGGATACGGTCCGTCACTTCGGTATGATGACGGCCGCCCGGCATAAGCTCCTCGAGCACGTCGCCAGTAAAGCACCAAATGGTCTTCCCCGACTCCACAGGATAGGCCGCACGCACGCGTTCGATAAAGTCAACGAGACCCGCCTGATTCTCGGGTTCCATAGGCTCCCCGCCCAGAATCGTCAGGCCATCGATAAAGGGATGGTCGAGACTCTCGATAATCTTGTCCTCGACGGCGCGATCGAACGGCTCACCCGCAGCAAAGTCCCACGCAACAGAGTTAAAGCAGTTCTTGCACCCACGACGGCACCCACTCACAAACAGAGAAGTACGGACGCCTTCCCCATCAGCAATATCGAAATACTTAATGTTCGCGTAGTTCATAGGTAACTCTCCCGGGAGGCCGGGACATATCATCCCGTCCTCAAACATTCTCGGCCTTCGGCCTGCGAAACTGCGGGCGGGACGATATGTCCCGGCCTCATGCAAAGGGTAACTCAATGAACGAAGCGAACATTGAGTATAGGGTTCGCGGTCCAATAAATACTCAGCTGCAGCTCAACCGCCATTGCAAGCAGATCGTCATTGCAGCTCAACTCATTTCCGCTAAGAACTTCGAGAAGCGAGCAGACCGCATGCTGCATCTCAGCTACGTCAACTTGGCTGAGCCGAGAGGGCCGCTTGGGCTTTTGCTCGATATGAGTTCCGCACGCAAAGAAGGCCACTTAATGTGGCCTTCGTCTTGCGCAGGACTGTCCGAAATAGCGAGCAAATGCCCAAGCGGCCCTCTCGGCTCAGCCCCGGAGCGGTATTAGAGATGCAGCACGCGGTCGCGGATCTCCTCGGTTCGACCCTGGTTCCAGAATTGAGTACCGATGTAGCCGCACGTACGACGGGCGACATTCATCTTCTCCTGATCGCGGTTGCCGCAGTTGGGGCACTCCCACACCAGCTTGCCGTCATCCTCGACAATCTTGATCTCGCCGTCATAGCCGCACACCTGGCAGTAATCGCTCTTGGTGTTGAGCTCGGCATACATGATGTTGTCGTAGATGTACTGCATCACGCGAATGACAGCCTTAAGGTTGTCCTGCATGTTGGGAACCTCGACGTAGGAGATGGCACCGCCCGGCGAAAGCTGCTGGAACATGCCCTCAAACTTGAGCTTATCGAAAGCATCAATCTCCTCGGACACATGGACGTGGTAGCTGTTGGTAATGTAGCCCTTGTCCGTCACACCCGGAATAATGCCAAAACGGCGCTGCAGGCACTTGGCGAACTTGTAGGTCGTCGACTCAAGCGGGGTGCCGTACAGTGAGAAGTCGATATCGCTTTCGGCCTTCCACTCGGCGCATTTGTCGTTCATGTGCTGCATGACGGCCATGGCAAACGGCGTGCCTTCCTTCTCGGTGTGGCTGTGGCCCGTCATGTACTTGACGCACTCATACAGACCGGCATACCCCAGGCTGATGGTGGAATAGCCGCCCACGAGCAGTTTGTCGATCGTCTCGCCCTTCTTAAGGCGCGCCAGGGCGCCGTACTGCCACAGAATCGGTGCGGCATCCGAAAGCGTGCCCATCAGGCGCTCATGACGGCACAGCAGGGCACGATGGCACAGCTCAAGGCGCTCGTCGAAGATCTTCCAGAACTTGTCCATGTCCTGATGCGAGCTCAGTGCGACATCGGGCAGGTTGATGGTCACAACACCCTGGTTAAAGCGGCCATAGTACTTAGGTTTGGTCGGGTCATAGTTCAGCGCGTTGGCAACATTGTTAAAGCCGTTGCCCGAACGGTCGGGCGTCAGGAAGCTGCGGCAACCCATGCAGGTGTAGCAATCGCCATTGCCGGCGGTCTCACCCTTAGACAGCTTGAGCTCACGCATCTTCTTCTCAGAGATGTAGTCGGGCACCATGCGCTTGGCGGTGCACTTGGCAGCCAGCTGGGTCAGGTAGAAGTACGGGGAATTCTCGTGAACGTTATCGTCCTCGAGCACGTAGATAAGCTTGGGGAATGCCGGGGTAATCCACACGCCAGCCTCGTTCTTAACGCCCTCGTAGCGCTGGCGAAGCGTCTCCTCCACGATCATGGCAAGGTCGTGCTTCTCCTGAGGCGTACGGGCCTCGTTGAGATACATAAAGACCGTCACGAACGGCGCCTGGCCATTCGTGGTCATAAGGGTCACGACCTGATACTGAATCGTCTGGACGCCGCGACGGATCTCATCGCGCAGGCGATCCTCAACGACCTCGCGAACCTTCTCGGCAGATGCCGAAACACCGAGCTCCTCAAGCTCGCGAGCGACCTCGCCGCGAATCTTCTGACGGCTCACCTCGACAAACGGAGCCAGGTGGGTCAGCGAAATCGACTGGCCGCCATACTGGGAAGAGGCGACCTGGGCGATAATCTGCGTCGCGATATTGCAAGCAGTCGAGAAGCTGTGCGGCTTCTCGATCAGCGTGCCCGAGATAACGGTGCCGTTCTGGAGCATATCCTCCAGGTTCACCAGGTCACAGTTATGCATGTGCTGGGCAAAGTAGTCCGAATCGTGGAAGTGAATCAGGCCCTCGTTGTGGGCATCCACGATCTCCTGGGGCAGCAGCACGCGCTGCGTCAGGTCCTTGGAAATCTCGCCGGCCATGTAGTCGCGCTGAACGGAGTTGACGGTCGGGTTCTTGTTGGAGTTCTCCTGCTTGACCTCTTCGTTATTGCACTCAATCAGCGACAGGATCTTGTCATCGGTCGTGTTCTTTTGGCGCTTCAGGCTCTGAACATAGCGGTAGATGATGTAGTGGCGAGCGACCTCGTAGCAGTCGAGACGCATAATCTCGTCCTCGACCAGATCCTGGATCTCCTCGACCGATACGGTGTGGCCGGCCTTCTCACATGCCTCGGCGACGTTTTGCGCCGCATAGATCACCTGGCGGTCGGTAAGGCGAGAGCCTTCCTCGACCTCCAAGTTTGCGGCGCGGATCGCATTGACGATCTTATCGATGTCAAAGGTAACCTCGGTGCCGCTGCGCTTGATGATCTTCATCCTCTTGCCTCTTTCGCATCGTAGCCTCATTGCGCTTCAGGGCCAAACGATGCCCGGCAGGGTTTGCCCCTGTCTTGCGGCGCCGTCACGCAATCTGTGTTCTCGATAACCATAGGCCCTCATGCGGACAATCCTCGCAGCCGATCAAGGGGCTCAAAGATCCATCCAAATGGGGCGAATAAGGTTCTCGCTCTCTGTCCGCCATCTATCATACGACAAAGAGGCATCTATATCCTGTATTCTTTTTTTAGTTCAAACACAACATATAGTGTTTCAGCAGGTCAAAGCAATTGGTCAATTTGCAGACGCATTATAAATGAAAGCCTCTTGGCAGACTGCTAAAACGTTATCAACCCAACTACCTGCACAGCAGTTTTGAAACCCCCTCAACCGTGCCGCCGCCAAATAGCACCAAAACCAAGCCGCTCACGCCAAAAGAATCCAAAAGATTATGCTTGACCAACATGTTGCGGTCATGATGGGCCAGGACACATGCAATCTGCCGGCACCCCTACGGGATGCGAAGACCATCGCGTAGGGACCTTGGATCAATATTTGATGACTTATTTGGCGGCGCGCTTGGTGGCAAAAAACAAAACAGCCCAGAGGACATAGCCTCTGAGCTGCGAACATTTGGTGGGCGTTAGAAGATTTGAACTTCTGACCTCTTCCGTGTCAGGGAAGCGCTCTCCCCCTGAGCTAAACGCCCAAATGGAGCGGACAACGGGGCTCGAACCCGCGACCCCAACCTTGGCAAGGTTGTGCTCTACCAACTGAGCCATGTCCGCTTACGAGGATTAATCTTACGTGATGCCCGCATCCTATGCAAGAACTTTTTTTGAAAAGTTTTGCGACGCCCTCGCGAACCTCGCGAAGACATCAGCCACCACGGAAGGCGCAGGCAAACGCAAACTCGCCGCAAGAGGCCCTTACATCTCACCGAGCATGATCCAGGCAGAGCTGTCCTGCGCGAGTCTGCCGTCTGCAAGCGCTGATGAGGTGAGCAGGACCCTGCCCGCCGGCAGCTCCACGGGTGCTGCACCGAAGTTCGTCACGCACGCCCAGCCGTTATCGCGGCGATAGGCGATGACGCCGCCCTCAGCGCCCTCGGCACCATCCGCAAGACCGGTGCGCCCGTCAAGATCGAGCCACGCAAGATCGTTGGCGCACCCGCGCAGCTTGCGCCGCAGCCAGAGGGCGTCACGATAGAGCGCAAGCATCGATGTCGGGTCCGTTTCTTCCCTATCGGCAGCATAATCGGAAAACCATGCAGGCTGCGGCAGATGGGGTGCCGCATCAGCGTCCGCCGGCGAAAACCCAAACGATCCGCCCTGCGCGGGATCGTCCGCCGCTACCCACGGCAGGGGCACACGACAGCCGTCGCGCCCCTTCTCGCGCTTCGGTCCGCGCGTATTGGTTGCACTGGGATCTTCGAGTGCAGTCCACGGGATATCAGCCACCTCAAAAAGACCGAGCTCCTCACCCTGATACACGTATGCCGAGCCCGGAAGCGCCAGTTCAAGCAAAAGGGCCGCCCGCGCGCGGCGCTCGCCGAGTTCACGGTCCTCGTCATAAGACGACCCGTCGCGTAAGAGCCAGTCGAGCGCAATCTGGTGGTAGCGCGTCGCCTTGATTTGCGGCAGGGCATAGCGCGTCGCCACGCGCGGCACGTCGTGGTTGGAGAGTACCCAGGTCGAGGCGGAATCGGATTCGATAGCCGCCTTCAAGCCCTCCTCGATTGCAGCGTGCATGTCATCATAGGTCCAAGTGGCCTTGGCAAACTCAAAGTTGAATGTCTGGCCAAGCTCGCTGGGACGCGCATAGAGATACTGGCGCTCAGGCAGCACCCACGCCTCGGCAACGGCGCTGCGCGGCGGATTATAGCGGTCGAACACGCGGCGCCACTCGCGATAGATCTCGTGGACCTCGTTGCGGTCCCACAGCGGATGGGTGCCGTCGTCAACCATGTCATCGCCCTCGGCGAGATGCCACCGGTCGAGGTCATCGCGGTCGAGATCCTTGGCGAGACCGTGCGCCACATCGATGCGAAAGCCATCGACGCCTCGATCGCTCCAAAACGCCAGGACGTCGCAAAAGAACGCGTGAACCTCGGGGCATGACCAGTCAAAGTCCGGCTGCTCGGGCGTAAACATGTGCAGATACCATTGACCGTCCGCAACACGCGTCCAGGCGGGGCCGCCAAAGTTGGCATTCCAATTGGTGGGAGGCAGCTCGCCATGCTCGCCGCGACCATCGCGGAAGATATAACGGGCGCGCTCGGGCGATCCGGGGCCGGCGGCAAGAGCGGCTTTGAACCAGGGGTGCTGGTTGGATGAATGGTTGGGCACGATATCGACGATGACCTTGATGCCGCGCGCGTGAGCCGCAGCGATCATGTCATCGAAGTCGTCAAGCGAGCCGAGACGTGGGTCGACATCGCAGTAGTCCGCCACATCATAGCCGCCATCGACAAGAGGCGAAGGGTAAAACGGGCTCAGCCAGATGGCCTCGATGCCCAGCCGCTCAAGATAGTCCATCTGCTGGGTAATGCCCGCGATATCGCCCAGACCCGAACCGGTCGAATCCTTAAACGAACGCGGGTAGATCTGATAGATCGCGGCATCGGACATCCATGAGCGCGAAGAGGACTTTTCTGCAGCCATGGGGTGAGCCTCCCTTGCAACGAGGTTTTGCGAGATGCCCACGATGATACGCCCAAAGCTGTCATTCGAGGCAAACAACGCCACAGCCACACCCCAAAACGCTCGCTCCCTCTCGGGCTCGAGCCTCCTGGGACGAATCGATCGATTAGTGAAAAGAACGGAAGACTCACTCCCCCGGCCACAACAGCGAGCGGGCTCCGGGTGCCCCAGGTTGCCGCGAAAGAGGAGGGAAGCGTACTTTATGTACGCGACCGACGATTGAGGGGGCAAGATGGGGTGCCCGGGGCTCGCGCAGCGTCAACAAAAAACGCGGTTCGTTAGAACCGCGTAAGATAGTTGGAGCGGACAACGGGGCTCGAACCCGCGACCCCAACCTTGGCAAGGTTGTGCTCTACCAACTGAGCCATGTCCGCATATGTAAAACAAAACGGGCGCCGGAGCGCCCGGATGTTGCCTGGAGGCGAAGCCCGGATTCGAACCGGGGGTAAAGGCTTTGCAGGCCTCTGCCTTACCACTTGGCCACTTCGCCGAAAAAGGACCGCCTAAACGGTCCGGAAATGCAATGGAGCGGACAACGGGGCTCGAACCCGCGACCCCAACCTTGGCAAGGTTGTGCTCTACCAACTGAGCCATGTCCGCTTGCGGGTTATTAATTTACGCGAGTTATCCAAAAGACGCAAGTACTTTTTTCAAAAAAGTTGCCGGCCGCGTGTTCTTGGTGGCTAAACGCGCTAAAGCGATTGGCTAGGCACGCGATTCCAGTGCTCCGCTAAATAGCTTCACCATCTGCACGCGCGTGCCGGTGCCGTCTGTGCGACGAGCAACCTCCACGTTATCGACGAGCATACGCATAAGCTTGATACCACGGCCGCGTTCCTCAGATGCGACCGGTTCGCTCGCTCCATCGATAGAATAGCCGGCACCCCGATCAAGCACCTCAACCACGACGCGATCGCCATAGGCCTGAACCGTCAGGACGCACCCGATACCGCCCGCATGGTCATAGGCATTACCCAGCGCCTCCCCCGACGCCAACGCGACATCGTAGCGCTCGTCGCGGCGCAACGGAAGCGATTCAAGGAGTTCGGCGATGCGATGTCGATAGTATGGAAGATTCTCGATACCCTGTCGGACCTCGACGCTCTTGCTCCATCGTGGCAACTCTCCCACCGGAATAGCGGGAATCGACTCACGCGCCGGACCCGCAACATGAAGGATGTCGACAAGTCGGGCAATCTCCAAAAAGCGAACGACCTCATCGGAGGCGTTAACGAGCGAAAGCAGGCCCTCTCGCCTCATGAGCTCTCTGGCACGTGTAAGCAAAAACGCCAAACCCGTCGAGTCGATAAAGCCCACGGCCTGGCAATTGATGACAACGCGACGCACGCCCCGGTCGATCAGATTATCCAACCGTGGACGCAGCACGGACACCGAGGCGATGTCGACATCACCCGGTGGCGTCAAAACCGCTATGTCATTCCACTCATTCATACGACCATGGTTCCCCAAAAGAGCTCGCTCGATGCATACATATCTGCAGCTGCGCAGATTTTGCCCGTCAAGTATCGCGGTCTACGATCGACCCCGTAAAAACTCAAGGGAAACCAGCGCAATGTCATCGTCCAGCGCCGACTCGGTAAAGCGGTCAAGCTCTCCCAAGACCTTACCGCAGATTCCCGATACACCCTCACCCGAGACAGAGAGCAAAAGGTCACGAAGGCGCTGCTCGCCAAAGAAAGCACCCGAGCGATCACGTGCTTCGATTGCTCCGTCGGTATACATGAATAGCATGTCACCAGGAGCGAACGTAAACACGCCTGTCTCGTACACCATGCTCTCAAAGGCACCGATCACGCCCGATTGGCACCCAAGGAGCTCCACTTCTCCCCCTCGGGTTTCTCCGCCGCCAAGCGGCGTCGACGACGGTCTAATGACCATAGTGGGAGGATGTCCCGCAGAGCAGTAGGTAGCGCGACCCGCTTTAAGATCAATCTTGGCGATAAACGCCGTCACGAACGTCTCGACCCTCGAAAAGCCCATGAGCATGCTATTGAGCGAGCGGGCCATACGGGCGGGCCCAGCACCCTCCCAGGCATAGGCCGTCAGCGCCGTCTTGACGAGCGCTGACATCGACGCCGCCTCGATTCCTTTGCCGGATACATCGCCCAAAATCATAACGGCGCAATCGTCGGGAAGACGGACAAGAGTATAGAAGTCGCCGCCAACCAACGCCGAATTCGTTGCCGAAAGGTATACCGAATCGGTCGCGATACCCGGAACGTCACCAAGCGAATTTCTCATGCCAATCTGGAGGGTCTGAGCGATATGGCGCTCCTCGCGCTTTTGAGATTCGCCCTCGTAGATCAGTTCAAAGTCATGCGCCAAGTGCACCAAGTAGTCATATTCAAGGTCATCAATCGGCTCTTGACTACCGTCACGAAGCAGAAGCGCGCGCGTCGTCGGGCCTTTCGCAACAGAAGCAGGAACGATCGCGTCGTTGCTGTGTTTGCCATCACCCTCAGAGCGCGGGCGCCCCGCCTCGATGCCGGTGTCGACGTAGAGACCCTGGCAAGGCAGACCATGCGCCCTAAGCCAGCCTCCCATAGGCATCGATTCGTCAACGCGAGTTATACGGACGTGTTTAAGATCCTCGGCACTCGTGCCGCCCAAAACAGACGCCTCAAAGCCATCAGAGCCAACCCCCAAACGTGCCGCTGGCGCCGTCGTGGAAAAGAAAAGTTTCTCGGGATCGTCCGGCAAAGCAACGCGACTGCCGCCTTCAAAATCTATGACATAGGAGCCCAGACTGGCGTCATACTCAACAGGGCAAAAATGACAGTTGAGCATATTGCAAATCTCGGACGATATAGCCTGGGTAGCCGCGGCGGAATCGTCTAGAAAGGTAAACAACTCATCACGTAAGACATTGAGCGAGCGGCCAAGCTCGGCCGTGCGACGAGAGCGAAGGCTCGATGCCATGCCGACCAGCTGGATAGACAGGTAATCGCAAATGACCTCGAGTACATTAACGTCATAGGCGAGCGGTGCCTGAGGGCGCTTCCAACCAACTTCCAGCACGCCAAGGATCTGCGTACCGTAAAAAACGGGAAGACAGATCTCGCTGCGGTACGGAGGCATATCCTGCACGCGCAACAGGTGCTTAGAACGATTGTCCAGGTCCATGAACATACCGGAGGCAGCCCTATCACCCTCAAGGTCCTGTTGAATCGACAAGCGACAGGCACGCGACTCGCGAAGAACATACGTCGGAATGCCAGCGCCATACGGCAAAAACTCGGGCAGGTAGCTGTCGTTCAGCTCCTTGGAGACACCGCGAAGCTTAAAACCGCCGCTCTCAGAAAAATAGATAGCGGCACCCGAAGCATCGAGCGTTCCTACAAGCTGGTTCAAAACGATATCTAACAAACTGGGCAGCTCATCGGAGCCCACCGTGCTCATAATGACCGACAATGTACCCGAGAGACGCTTATTCGCCACCCTAAGCTCCGAAAGCGCACGCTTGAGCTGACGGTCGTGCGAATACTGTTCTTCGATGCTATGGAGTGCCACCAGAACGCGCGGCGCACGGCGGCCAAAGATTCGAGGCGGCGTAACCGAGCCGGCACAAACCAGGACGGGAATAAACGATCCGTCACTTAACTTGAGCATCAACTCGCTCTTTGTTCCATTGGTCTCAAAAGGAAGCCGATGCTCTGTCGCGCGTTCAAAAGCCGACGAGTACAAGAGGTCTTTAACGTCCCCGTTGATCACATCGGAACGCTCCTCGCACATCAAGTCGAGCAAGCGATTATTTACATGCAAAATGGTTCCGTCGAGCTCGCAGATAATGACAGCATCGCTCGTGATCTCGACCAATTGGGCAACGTCCGCCCACTCATTGCGCTCAAGCGTTTCCATCGTGAACCTCACCGTCTATCGGTAACAAAAAAGCCTCCGAAGAGGCTTCTCAAATGCGATGGTGTCGGAGGCGGGACTTGAACCCGCATGACCAAAAAGCGGTCACTAGCACCTCAAGCTAGCGCGTCTGCCAATTCCGCCACTCCGACATGCTATGTTGTTGATTCGCGGTTCGCTTTGTTGAACCCGCGCGTTCAACGAGGAAGATAATAACCTATGTTTCGAGAACTGCGCAAGCACTTTTTTGAAAAAAGTTTACGAATTTGTAAATGCACTGGTAGACGCTTATGTTCGGGCCGGAACGGGGTCGGCTTCCCAACGCGTCCTCGGGCATGCGGTACATTTTGATTCGCGCTTCGCGCTACAAAATGTACCGCCCCCTGCGGAATGCGTTGGGAAGCCGACCCCGTTCCGGCCCTACGTCCACGTACTCCAGGCACCGTTCTCAAACATGTTTTGAGGGCTGATGCAAATTTAGTGGCTCTGCTTTGCCGAGCCCTTATATGGGGAGGCCGGAGCCAAGGCTCCGGCCTCACACAATTCCCTATCAGATTAAGCGAGCGATCAGGGAATCGCACTCCCCTTGCCGAGTTAACGTAGGGCCCGCCCTGGTGTTACTTTTCAGAACACTCCGCAGGACGCAAGAAACCCCCGCCGCACGAAGTGCGCAGCGGGGGTTTCTTGCATGTCCGAGGACGTTCTGAAAAGTAACAACAGGGCGGGCCCGGACGAGAACAAACAACTACAGGTCGATGTGCGATTCCTTGATCGGGAACGGCTCCGCGAAGTGACAGGCGCAGCAGTGACCCGGTGCAACTTCCTTAAACTCGGGGAGCTTCTCGGAGCAGATACCCTGCGCGATCGGGCAACGCGTGTGGAAACGGCAGCCGGTCGGCGGATCCAGCGGCGACGGCGGATCGCCAGCGAGGATGATGCGCTTGCGGGTCTTCTGGATATCAGGATCGGGAACCGGCACGGCAGACAGCAGCGACTGCGTGTACGGATGGTGAGGCTCGCTATAGAGCGTCTTCCAGTCCGAAACCTCGACCATCTTACCCAGATACATAACGGCAACGCGATCGGAGATGTGCTGTACGACGGACAGGTCGTGTGCGATAAACAGATACGCGGTACCGAACTTGTCCTGCAGTTCCTTGAGCAGGTTCAGAACCTGGGCCTGAATGGACACATCCAGAGCGGATACCGGCTCGTCACAGATAATCAGCTTGGGCTTCAGCGCAAAAGCGCGGGCAATACCGACACGCTGACGCTGGCCGCCCGAGAACTCATGCGGATAGCGGTTGATGTGCTCGGGGTTCAGTCCAACGACGTCGAGAAGCTCACGGACGCGCTCAATGCGCTCCTCCTTGGTACCCACACCATGAATGGTCATGGGCTCGGAGACAATCTCACCGATGGTCATACGAGGGTTGAGCGAAGCATAAGGATCCTGGAAGATAAACTGCATCTCACGACGCATGTCCTTGATCTCATGCTTGCTCATCTCGGCAACATCTTTGCCCTGGAAGAACACCTTGCCGGCGGTCGGCTTGGTCAGACGCATGATAGTGCGGCCCGTGGTGGATTTACCGCAACCAGACTCGCCAACCAGACCAAAGGTCTCGCCAGGATAAATCTCAAAAGAGATGTCGTTTACAGCAGAGACGACGCGCTTGGAAAAACGCTTGGCGAACATGCCGGACTCTGCGGGAAACTCCTTGGAGAGGTGCTCGACCTTCAGCAGTGGAGTGCGCTCGTTATTGTCTGCCATTTACGCCTCGCCTCCCTTCTTGGAATCCTTGCGCGTACGGGACGTCTCAGGAGCGTTCTTGAGGAACTCGGGGTCACCGGAATAGTGGCACGCAGAATAGTGACCGGACTCGGTGACAACGCGCTCAGGGCTCTGCTTGCGGCACTTGTCCGTCGCGTAGGGGCAACGAGGAGAGAAGACGCAGCCCTCAGGCAGGTTCATGAGCGAAGGCGGGTTGCCGTGAATCGGCGTCAGCGGCTTCTTCTCTTCGATTGCCTGCTCCGGGATGGAGCGGATAAGACCCCAGGTGTAGGGGTGGCGGCTCTCGTAGAAGATTTCCTCAGCAGTACCGAACTCAACGGGGCGGCCGGCGTACATAACCATGATCTTATCGGCCATATCGGCGACAACACCCAGGTCATGGGTAATCATGATGATGGCGTTGCCGTTCTTCTCCTGCATCTCCTGCATGAGCTCGATAATCTGAGCCTGGATGGTAACGTCCAGGGCAGTCGTGGGCTCGTCGGCAATCAGAATATCGGGATCGCAGGCAAGGGCCATGGCAATCATGACTCGCTGACGCATACCGCCAGAGAACTGGTGCGGATACTCATTGACGCGCTTCTCGGGCTCGGGGATACCCACGAGGTCCAAAAGCTCGGTGGCACGCTTGAGCGCCTCCTGCTTGGAGTAGCCACGGTGCAGACGAAGACCCTCGCCCACCTGCCTGCCGATCTTATAGACCGGGTTCAAGGAGGTCATAGGATCCTGGAAGATCATCGCGATATCGTTGCCGCGAATGTGCTGCATCTCTTCCTCGGTCATTTCGAGGATGGAGCGGCCGCGATAGCGAACGTCACCGCCCTCGATCTTTCCCGGAGGCATCGAGATGAGGCCCATGATGGTCATGGCGGTCACGGACTTACCGGAGCCGGACTCACCGACGACGCCCAGGGTTTCGCCGCGATCGAGCGTGTAGGAGACACCGTCGACAGCGCGAACAACGCCATCCTCGGTGTGGAAATACATCTTAAGGTCATCGACCTCGAGCAGATGCTGGCCCTCAGGAACCGGCTGATCCTTCAGGTCCACATAGTTCTTGTTCTTCTTCATCCTTATGCGTCCTTCATCTTGACGTCGAGGGCGTCGCGCAGACCGTCACCCAGCAGGGTGAAGGCGAGCACCGTCGAGAGAATTGCCAGACCGGGCATGATCATCATCCAGGGAGCGGTCAGAAGATACTGCTGACCGTCCTGAATCATGGAGCCCCACGAAGGCGTAGGCGGAATAACGCCCATGCCGAGGAAGGACAGAGCGGACTCGGTCAGAATGGCGCCACCAATGTTCATGGTCGCGTAGACCACGATGGAGGCGACGGAGTTCGGGAAGATGTGACGCACGACGATACGAGCATCAGATGCACCCATCGCGCGCGCTGCATCAACATAGTCGTTTTCCTTGACCGTCAAGATTGCAGAGCGGAAGACGCGCGCAATCGAAGGCCAGCCAAGAATGCCGATGGCGATAAAGACGTTCTGAAGACCACGGCCGATAACGGCGATCATGGCGACAACGAACAGCACGTACGGGAACGCCAGGAAGATGTCCGCACAGCGCATGATGATCGTATCCCAAATGCCGCCGTAGAAACCGGCCAGGGCGCCCATGACCAGGCCGATCAATGTGGAGATGGCGGTGGCCATGATACCGACAGAAAGCGAAACGCGTGCACCGTAGATAACGCGGACGAGAATGTCGCGACCGAGGGCATCGGTGCCAAACGGGTGCTCGGCACACGGAGCCAGTAGCGATGTCTCGGCCATGGTGGTCGAATCGGAAGCCGTCGGCGAACCGAGCCAGGGCTTAGCCCACAGATCTGCGGTCAGGGCAACCACAACGACGATGATGATCCAGCAGACACCGATAACGGCGAGCTTGTTCTTACGAAGACGCTTAAAAGCGTCGCCCCACAGCGTGCGGGACTTGGCGGGAGCAGATGCGACCTTGGTGGCGGTAGCCTGCTCCTGAGACTGAGAATCAGTTTCCTGCATGAGACGTACCTCCCTTAGGCCTTATCCGACGGACCGCCAAGGCGGATGCGCGGGTCGAGGAATGCATAGCTAATGTCGACGAGCAGGTTGATCACCATGACGACGACAACGATGAGCGTAACGCCGCCCATAACGATGGGCCAGTCACGCATGCTAATGGCGCGATAGACCTCATAGCCGATACCGGGCCAGTTGAAGACCGTCTCGGTCAGGATGGCGCCCGAAAGCATGCCGCCAAAGTCGACACCAATATAGGTAACGACGGGGATGAGTGCATTCTTAAGCGCATGCTTGACGATGATCGCACGATTGGAGAGACCCTTGGCCTTTGCCGTACGGATGTAATCCTGGTTCATGACGTCAAGCAGCTGCGAGCGCATAATGCGCGCAGCATAAGCGGTCGAAACCGAAGCCAGCGTAATGGTCGGAAGCACATAGTGCATCCAATCCTGATACTGAGAGCTGGAACCGCCGGCACCCGAGATCGGCATGGAGATTGCACCGCCCGTGGCGTCCTTGAGGATGACGCCAAAGAACAGCTGCAGCAACATACCGAGCCAGAAGGCCGGGACCGCAACGAGGATCGACGTGGTGAGCGTTACCAAAATATCCCAGAAGGAATAACGCTTTACCGCCGAAATGATACCCGCACCGATACCCATAATTGCCTCGAGCACGATGGCGCACGCGGCAAGTTTGACCGTATACGGATACTTCTGGGCAAAGATTTCCGTAACCGGCAGCTTGCGCTGATACGAATTGCCCAGATCGCCATGAAGCAGGCCGTTCATGTAATACAAGTAACGGTCCACGAGCGACGTTTGAACGGGGTCGCCGTTCTCGTCAAGGATCGCGTTGCCGTCATCGTCCGTCTGGACCAGGTGATAGCGAACGCGAAGCTGAAGCTCCACCTCGGGGGACAGAGCCTTGTCTCCACCGATCAGCTTGATCGGATCTCCCGGCACGATATTCTGGAGGGCGAACAGAATCAGCGTAACGCCCAAAAACACCGGGATGAACTGAAGCACACGTTTAACGATGTACTTACCCATACCACTCCCCTATCTAGGGATTAACCTAAATGGGATGCCGATCGCCAGACCGGCATCCCAAAATTACCATCAGCCAGTTTACCCCAGGTTAGGGAGAACTGTATGTTTCCCATGAGGTCTACGTAAATACTTGACCCTCACGGAAGCTGCAAACTCTTAGGCGAGCTCAGCGGTACCCAGATCGGCGTGCTTCTGCGGATCGACATAGAGGTGCTTAATGCGATCGGAGCCGGCGATGGTGTGCGTGTAGAACATAATCGGGATGACCGGGCAGTCGGCAGCGACCATTGCGTCGGCCTCCTGCATCTTAGCGACGCGCTCCTCGTCGTCAACAATAGTACGAGCCTCGTCGACCTTGGCGTCGAACTCGGGGTTGTTGTAACCGGAGCGGTTGTCGCCACCGAGGGAGTCGGAGTGGAACAGCGGATACAGGAAGTTGTCCATGATCGGGTAGTCGGCAATCCAACCCAGACGACCGAACTGATAGTTAAAGTTCTGATACTGCTCGAGCAGGGCAGACCACTCAGGGGTATCGGAGACAGCGGTAACGCCAACCTTGGCGAGGTCACCGATGATGGACTCCATGATCTCCTTGTGACCGCCGTCCTGGTTGTAGGACAGGGTCACGCTAATGCCACGATCCCCGTTAGCGCCAGCGGGAGCAACCTTGTCGAGATACTCGTTAGCCTTGTCGACATCGTAGGCGCAGAACTCCCATGCGCCCTCCTTGTAGCCATCGATGCCCGGAGGAACAATGCCGTCGGCAGGAGTACGGGTACCCTTGAAGATGGTCTTGCAGATGGCCTCACGGTTGATGGCCAGGGAGATACCCCTGCGCAGGTCGGCGTTGCTGAACGGCTCGGCCGTGGTGTTGCAGGTCAGATAGTACGTGGAAGGCTCGGCGCCGAGCAGCATGCGCTCGCCGTCACCCATGGTGTAGCCGTCCTTGGACACGCCGCGATCCTTCTTGGCGGCGTCGATCTGAGCGACGGGAACGTCGCAGACATCGAGGTTACCGGCCTGGAACTCCTTGTAGGCGGTCTCCATGTCCTTGATGACCTGGAAGTGGATGCCATCGATCTTGGCCTTGTCGCCATAGTAATCGTCGAACTTCTTGACGTTGATCTCCTGGCCATCCTCCCACTTGCCGTCCATCATGAACGGGCCGTTACCGACCGGGGCGAGGTAGAAGCTCTTGACATCGGACTCGGCGCACTCGGGAACCGGGGCCAGAGCCGGGTGAGAGGCGACGAAGGGGAAGTCGGCGTAAGCGGAAGCCAGCTTGACGACGAGGGTCTCATCGTCGGGGCAGGTAACACCGCTGAGCTCGGTAGCGTTACCGGCAAGCAGATCGTCATAGCCCTCGACCATGGAAAGGTGATAGGAGACCTCGGAAGGGCCGTACTCGGTAGCGACAGCCGACTTGGTGTTGACCAGACGCTCCCAACCGAGCTTGAAGGACTTGGAGGTAACGTCGTCACCGTTGTGGAACTTGGCCTTCTTGATCTTGAAGGTGAACTCGGTGGCGTCGTCGTTGGCCTCGAAGGACTCGCAAGCCAGCGGAACGATCTCGCCCTTCTCGGCGTCATAAGAGGTCAGAGCATCAAAGAGCTGGTACTCGACCTGAGTGCCCTGGTCCTCCTGGACATTGTAGGGGTCGATGCAGACCGGGTTGTTGATGTAGAAGTTCAGCTTCGAACCGGACTCAGAACCGGAAGCGTCGCCGCCCTTCTTGCCGCATGCGGCAAGAAAAGCCATGGAGCTCGCAGCAAGGGTACCGCCGACAAAGGCGCGACGACCCATAACGGGCTGGTGGAACATAGAATCAGCCATGCCATCCTCCTTATGAGATAGGACAAAGAAATGTTCAGTCGGACACATGTCGAGACAATCCGATCCGAACCATCAAAACGCCGCCCGTTGCTATGGCTGGTTATGCACAACGAACCAACGTTTCTCAATACAGTAGCGCATTTTATGCACGATTTGGGGCTAATTCCGGTCAACGGTCGAGAATTTCTTTAGTTGGGCGAAGTATGTGGGGATATTTTGGCTCTGTTACAAATATGTAAACAAAAAGGGTCCCGCACTTGCGGAACCCTTTTCAAGTATTTATGTGGCTCGTGCTTAGTAGCCGACGATACCCTGCGGGAAGAAGAACATGCACAGGACGACACACACGGCAAAAACGACGGCCATAATTACCGTCAGGCGATCGAGGTTCTGCTCCATGACGCCCGTGGCAGAGCTGGAGTTATACAGCGAGCTAGCGATCATATCCGAAACGCCGGTGCCCTTACCAGAGTGCATCAGGACGAGAATCGTCAGCGCCACGGCAGAGACAGCCCAAACGACAAACAGAAGAATCTGAAACGGACCCATAGATAAGCTCCTTAATAGAACAATTCAAACTCCAGTACTGTACCACAACCCCCAGCACTCCCCCATCAGCCATTTGGTGACGAGGTAGAAATAGCGCAAAAAAAGAGGGTTGTCCGGTTGTGGACAACCCCCTTACTAGAAAACGGTATTTGTTTTCTATTAGGCCTCGGTGGCGAGTACGCGACCCGTCATCTCGGCGGAAGGCTCAATACCAGCCATGGTGAGCATGGTCGGAGCGATATCGGAAAGACGGCCGTCCTCGATACCGGTGAGCTGTGCCTTCTCATCAACGATGATGAACGGCACGCGGTTGGTGGTGTGAGCCGTGAACGGATGCTTGGAACCGTCGGAAGCAACGTCAAACATGTGATCGGCGTTGCCGTGATCGGCGGTAATCAGCGCAAAGCCGCCCTTAGCGAGAATCGCCGGGACAACCTTGGACAGGGCATCGTCAACAGCCTCGACGGCCTTAACGGCAGCGTCGAAGACACCGGTGTGACCAACCATGTCGCAGTTTGCGAAGTTCACGATGTAGAAATCAGCGCGATCCTCGTTGATGGCGGCGACAAGCTTCTCGGTAACCTCGGGAGCGCTCATCTCAGGTTGCAGGTCGTAGGTAGCGACCTTGGGAGAAGCGACGAGCACGCGCTCCTCGCCCTCCTTGGGCTCCTCGATGCCGCCGTTGAGGAAGAACGTCACGTGGGCGTACTTCTCGGTCTCGGCGGTGTGCAGCTGCTTCAGGCCATTGGCGGCGATAACGTCGGCCAGAACGTTCTCGGGGAACGTCTTGGGGAAGGCGACCTCGACGTCAAACGTCGGGTCGTACTCGGTCATCGTCACAAAGTGCGAAAGCTTGATCTGCTCGCGCTCAAAGCCATCGAACTCCTTGTCCGTGAACACGCGAGTCATCTGACGAGCGCGGTCGGGACGGAAGTTGAAGAAGATGGCCGCGTCGCCCTCGTGGATGCCCTCGTTGTGGGCAGCGAAGGGCTCGACGAACTCGTCGCCGCGCGGATCCTTCTCGTAGTAGGCCTTGATACCGGCAACAGGGTCGGTATCGGCATCGGATGCGTTGACCATGACATCGTAGGCGCGCTGGATGCGCTCCCAACGGTTGTCGCGGTCCATGGCCCAATAACGGCCCGAGACGGTGGCAACGCGAGCGTCGCAACCGGTCTCCTCGGAGATCTTAGCCAGGAAGGCGCAGAACTCACTCATGTAACCGGCACCGGACTGCGGGTCAACGTCGCGACCATCCATGAAGGCGTGGACGCGAACGGTCTTGACACCGTGCTCGGCAGCCATCTTGACCAGAGCCTCGACGTGGCTCATATGAGAATGAACACCGCCAGGGCTCATAAGGCCCATGAGGTGGAGAGTCTTGCCGTCAGCCTTGACGTCGTCCATAGCCTTGACGAAGACCTCGTTCTTGGCGATGGAGCCGTCCTTGATGGCATTGTTGATGCGCGAAAGCTCCTGGAACACGATGCGGCCGGCACCGATGTTGAGGTGACCCACCTCGGAGTTGCCCATCTGGCCATCGGGAAGACCCACGTCCTCGCCCGAAGCGCCGAGCGTGGTGTGGGGGTACTTCTCGTACAGGCTATCGAGGAAGGGCGTCTTGGCAGCGGCGACGGCGTTCTCGCCATCGGCCGGAGCCAGGCCGCAACCATCCATGATGATCAGGAGTGCAGGAAGATGACGCTGTGCCATATGTCCTACTCGCCTGCCTTGACGACCATAGAGGCGAAGTCGGCAGCCTTGAGCGAAGCGCCGCCCACGAGGGCGCCGTCGACGTCGGGCTTGGCGACGAGCTCGGCGATGTTGCCGGGCTTGGCAGAGCCACCATAGAGAACGCGGATGCCGTCGGCGAGCTCCTCACCGAACATCTCCTTGAGGGTCTCACGGATAGCGCCGCAGACCTCCTGAGCGTCCTCGGCGGTAGCGGTCTTGCCGGTGCCGATGGCCCAGATGGGCTCGTAGGCGACGACGACCTGCTTGGGGCAAGTGATCTCGAGACCCTCGAGACCAGCCTTGACCTGGTTCACGACGTGCTCGACATAGGTGCCGGCCTCGCGGACCTCAAGGGACTCGCCGCAGCAGAAGACAGGAACAAGACCGGCGGCAACGAGGGCCTTGGCCTTCTTGTTCTGATCCTCGTCGGTCTCGTGGAAGTAATCACGACGCTCGGAGTGACCGATGATGCAGTAGGTGCAGCCAGCGGACTTGAGCATGTCGCAAGAAGACTCACCGGTGAAGGCACCCTTGGCCTCCCAGTACACGTTCTGTGCACCGAGGGCGATGGGGGCAGCCTGAATACGGTCATGAACCGTGGTGATGTCGATGGTCGGAGGGCAGACGAGCACCTCGACGCCAGCCGGAACCTCGGGCAGAGCCTGAGCCAGCTCGTCGGCGAGCTTGGCGGCCTCGGCGACGTCGTTGTTCATCTTCCAGTTACCAGCGATAAGAAGGGTGCGATTAGGCATCGAGAAGCGCCTCCACTCCGGGCAGGGCCTTACCCTCGACGAGCTCCATGGAAGCGCCACCACCGGTAGAGATCCAGCTCATCTTGTCGGCCAGGTTGAACTTGTTGACGGCTGCGACAGAGTCGCCACCACCGATGATCGAGGTGCAATCAGCCTCGGCGACAGCCTCGGCGATAGCCTGGGTGCCGTGAGCGAAGTTATCGAACTCGAAGACGCCCATGGGGCCATTCCAGAACACAGTCTTGGCACCCTTGACAGCCTCGGCGTAGAGCTCCTCGGTCTTGGGGCCGATGTCCATACCCTCACGGTCGTCGGGGATAGCGTCGGAAGCGACAACCTCGGGGACAGCATCCTCGCCAAAGTGATCAGCAACGCGGTTGTCGATGGGGAGCAGGATCTTGACGCCCTTCTCCTCGGCCTTCTTGAGCATCTCACCGGCGCGCTCGACCCAGTCCTCTTCCTTGAGGGACTGACCGACGGACAGGCCCTGAGCCAGGAAGAAGGTGTAGGCCATGCCGCCACCGATGATCAGGGTATCAGCGGAGTCGATGAGGTGATCGAGAACGCCGATCTTGGAGGAAACCTTGGAACCGCCGACGATGGCGACGAAGGGGCGCTCGGGCTCGGCGAAGATGCCGGTCAGCGTGTCGACCTCCTTCTCGAGCAGGAAGCCGGCGACGGCAGGCAGGTAAGCGGCGGGGCCCACGACGGAACCCTGGGCGCGGTGTGCGGTGCCGAAGGCATCGAGAACGAAGACGTCACCATAGGAAGCGAGCTTCTTGGCGATCTCGGGATCGTTCTTCTTCTCACGCTTGTCAAAACGGACGTTCTCGAGAACGAGGACCTTGCCCGGCTCGACGGCGGCGACAGCCTCGGCGGCCTTCTCGCCATACGTGTCGGCAACAAAAGCAACGTCAAGGCCAGAGAGCTCAGCGAGCTTCTTGGCGACAGGCTCGAGGGAAAGCTCGGGCTGGAAGCCAGTGCCCTCAGGACGGCCGAGGTGGCTCATGAGGATGACGCGAGCGTTGTGCTCAACGAGGTAGTTGATGGTGGGCAGGGCAGCCTTGATACGGGTGGTGTCGCCAACGACGCCATCCTTGATAGGCACGTTGAAGTCAACGCGGACGAGAACGCGCTTGCCGTCGACATCGATGTCGCGGACGGTCTTCTTGGTAAAGGCCATGTTTGCTTCTACCTTTCGTACGTGTCTGCCTCCCATTACGGCAGACGATTTCCTATAAAAAGGGCGCGACCCTAGGGTGTAAGCCCTATGAGGCCGCGCCCTTCTTTAGACGCTCAACGAGCTATTCGCTAAAAGCTAAATTAAGCAACGAACTTCTCGAAGTACTTGATGGTGCGGACCATCTGAGAGGTGTAGGAGTTCTCGTTGTCGTACCAAGAGGTGACCTGAACGAGGGTCTGGCCGTTGCCGAGATCAGAGCACATGGTCTGAGTGGCGTCGAAGATGGAGCCGTGGGTCTCGCCGACGATGTCGCGGGAGACGATCTGGTCCTCGTTGTAGGCGAAGGTATCGGGGATGGTCTCGGCGTAGGCCTTCATGGCAGCGTTGACCTCGTCGACGGTGACCTTCTTGTCAACGACGGCGTAGAGGTTGGTCAGCGAGCCGGTCGGCGTCGGGACGCGCTGGGCGGCACCGATGAGCTTGCCGTTGAGCTCGGGGAGAACCAGGCCGATGGCCTTGGCAGCGCCCGTGGTGTTCGGGACGATGTTCTCGGAGCAGGCGCGGGAGCGACGGAAGTTGCCCTTGCGCTGCGGGCCGTCGAGCGGCATCTGGTCGCCGGTGAAGGCGTGGATGGTGGTCATGATGCCGGAGACGATGGGAGCGAAGTCGTTCAGGCCCTTGGCCATCGGGGCGAGGCAGTTGGTGGTGCAGGAAGCAGCGGAGATGATGTTGTCCTCAGCGGTCAGCGTCTCATGGTTGACGTTGTACACGATGGTGGGCAGATCGCTGCCGGCCGGAGCGGAGATGACGACCTTCTTGGCGCCAGCGTTGATGTGGGCCTGAGCCTTAGCCTTGCTGGTGTAGAAGCCGGTGCACTCGAGAACGACGTCGACGTCGAGGTCGCCCCAAGGCAGGTTGTTGGCGTCGGCCTCCTTGTAGATCTTGATCTCCTTGCCGTCAACGGTGATGGAATCCTCGCCAGCGACGACCTCGTGATCGCGAGCATAGTTGCCCTGCGTGGAGTCGTACTTCAGCAGGTAAGCGAGCATATCGGGAGAGGTGAGGTCGTTGATAGCGACGATCTCGGAGCCCTCATGACCGAACATCTGGCGGAAGGCCAGACGACCGATGCGACCGAAGCCGTTAATAGCAACCTTTACTGCCATTGTGTCTCCTTTCGTAAGGCCCCCGCAAGCTACAGCGCCTGCCGTTGAGGCCCACAAACTAACCACTCGCCTAATATACCTTTTTTTTGGCTTGAATTTCACGAGAATGCTCGAAATTGAAAATCAAATTTGCGTTAAAACGCTTTAACGTATAAAACAGCAGTTAAACCACCATAAAAGCTATTGCGTTAAACTACCCGCTTGCTTCAATGAGCTTTTCAAGGCGCAAAACACGGTGATACAAGGCCGACTTCGACAAAGGAGGGTCGGCCATTTCCCCCAAATCTCGCAGTGAGAGATCGGGGTAACGCTCGCGTAAGTCACAAAAAACTGCCAGAGCGTCCGGCAGCGTTTCGCGCAAACCGCGCCGATCAAGCTCATCGATGAGCGCAAGCTGATGTTGGGCGGCACCGGCACTTCTGGTCTGGTTGGCAAGCTCTGCGTTCACGCGACGATTCACGTCGTTCTTCACCAGCTTAACCGCGCGGGCCTCTTCAATCTCGGCAACGCTGCGCTTGGCGCCAATCAGCTGTAACAGACGTTTAATCTCCTCGGCACTCTTGATGTACACGGCATACGAGCCGCGACGCGCATTGACGCGGGCGTGAACTCCAATCTGCTCCAGAAGGTCGCAAAGTCCCTTTGCATACTCCTCGCCCTGAACCGCAATCTCCAAATGAAAATCGCCACGCGGGTCGGCAACAAAGCCTCCGGCAATCAGCGCACCGCGAATATAGGCGAGCCTGCAGCAAGGACGGGCGACGATGTGGCGCGGCACACCCGCGACGAGCCCTCCCCTACGGTCGAGAATGCCCAGCAGCACCAGAGCCTTATCCAAATCGGGCTGATCGGGCAAGGTGATGAGATAGTTTCGTACCTTGTGCAGGACCGACTTACGAACCGTGAATTCGGTCTTGAGCTTAAGGATACGATGCGTCAGCGCAATCATCGTGCGCGCCACAGCACCCGTCTCGGTCGCGACCGTCAAGCGGTACCGTCCCGAGCCCGCCAGCGAAAGCGTGCCGCTCACACGCGTTAGCGCAGCAAGCGTCGACAAATCGCAGTATTCGCATTCTGGTTCGCAGCGCGCAAGCTCGTCACGCACCTCAGCGGTAAACGACATGTAAACCTATGCCTTCGTGTTGGCACGCGACAGGTCACGGTGGGAGATGCTCACATGATACTGAGCACCCTCCAGGTAGCGGGCCGTGGCCTCGGCAATGGCGACGCTACGGTGCTGTCCGCCTGTGCAGCCGATAGCAATGGAAAGCTGCGGCTTGCCCTCTGCGATATAACCCGGCATGACCGTATCGAGCAGCTGAGTCCAGGCCTTCCAGAACTCCTGGGTCTTGGGGTGGTCCAAGACAAAATCGGAGACCTTCTTATCGAGACCGGTCATGGTGCGCATCTCGGGATCGTAGAAAGGATTGGGCAAGAAGCGAACATCGATCATGATATCCGCCTCGATGGGCATGCCATGCTTAAAGCCAAACGAGAACACGTGGACATCCATAAGCTGCTGGTCGGACAGCTCGGAAAAAGCCATGCGCAGCTTGTTGCGCAAGGCAGAAGTGCGCAAGCGGCTCGTGTCGATAATCATATCGGCTCGATCGCGAACGCCCTGCAGCTGCAGACGTTCACGCTGAATAGCGTCGGCCGTGGTCTCCCCCGGCTTTGCAATGGGATGGCGACGACGGTTTTCGCTATACCGGCGAATCAGCACCTCGTCAGACGCCTCGAGAAACACAATGTCGCAGCTCATCTCGCGCTCTTCCAGTGCGGCAACAGCATCGAGCAGTTCATCGAACAAGCCCTGGCTACGCAGGTCGCAGGTAACGGCAAGGTGCCTGCCCACGCCCGTATTGATGCCAACGAGCTCAGCAAGCTGGGCAATCAGGCGTGGGGGCAGGTTGTCGATACAAAAATAGCCCATGTCCTCAAACACATGCATGGCTTGCGTTCGGCCCGAGCCGGACATTCCGGTGATGATAACGATATCGGGGATACGCTCCGAGCGCTCCGCCGCATCCATGGCATCTCCCTTTTGCATGTGTGCCTCCTAAAATAAGCGCGGGACCCGGCCAGCGGATCCCGCGCGATCAATTGCCTTTATTGAGTATACCGCCCCAAGCGGATACAAGGCCCGTCTTACGCCTCAAGCGCAGCCTTGAACCAACTTGTAATACTCGTGGGGTGCGTGATAGCGGTGCCGACGACAACGGCCCACGCGCCGGCGTCGATTGCAGCGCGAGCCTCCTCGGGCGTATGCACGCGACCCTCGCAAATGATGGGAAGGCCGGGAAATTCCTCGGTCGCCTGACGCAGGAGCGGCAGGTCGGGGCCATCGGCCATGGTGCAGTCGATGGCGGCGACACCGTGAGAGAGTGTGGTGGATACCAGGTCGAAGCCCATATCAACCGCACGGCGAATGTCCTCGATGGTGGCACAATCCGCCATCAGGAGCACACCCTCCTCGTGCAGCGGGCGGAAGGTATCCTCGACCGACTTGCCATCGGGACGCGGACGATCGGTGGCGTCGATCGCCACGATATCGGCACCCGCAGCAACGCAGGCACGAGCGTGACGCAGCGTCGGCGTGATGTAAACGCCCTCGTGCCCGTCCTTCCACAGACCGATGACGGGAACCTCACAGCGACCCTTAATGGCGGCAATGTCGGCAAGGCCCTGGCAGCGAATGGCGGCGGCGCCGCCAAGCTCGCAAGCGCGAGACATTTGAGCCATGGTCTCGGGCGTACGAAGCGGCTCGCCCATATACGCCTGAACGCTCACGACGAGCTTGCCCTTCAGGGACTGGATCAAAGGATCAACGGTCATGTTCGACTCAACCTTTCTCAAAACAGCCTTCTGAGACACCGCACCTTGACGTTCAAACCGTCGCTCGCGTACCGAAGTACGCTTCGCTCCTCTTTCACGTCAATCTGCGGCACCTCAGAAGGCGCACTTGGTAGTTATGTTTACTTCAACGATGCAAGAAGGTGTTCGGCGGCACCGATGAGCGGCGCGTCGCCCTCCAGAGAGCCGATGAGAATCGGCGTGTCCTGAAGCGGGTCGAGCGCCTGGCTGGCATAGCCCTCGTGCACCGAGTCCTTCCACGTCTGTGAACGCCAATCGGGACCTTGGTGAATCACGCCGCCCGAAAGCACGATGACCTCAGGGTCCAGGATGTTAGCGAGCGAGCCCAGGCTGGCGCCCAGCGCAAAGCCGGCGTCATGAATGACCTCGGTCGCCTTTGCGTCGCCTGCGCGGCACAGGTCGTTCACGTCACGGCCGACCGAAGGACGGCTGGGGTCGACGCGGCCAAAACGCTCATCGTACATGCGCCCGATTGATGTTCCGGAAGCAACCGACTCCAGATGGCCGGAACGCCCGCAGGCGCAGGGAATGCCGGCGGCAGCCGAGCACTCGATGTGGCCCATATGGCCGGCAGCACCATGGAAGCCCTGCATCACGCGGCCGTTCTCGACATATGCGCCGCCGATGCCCGTACCGATGCCCAAACACAAGACGGAGAACTTGCCCTTGCCGACGCCCCAGTGGGCCTCGCCCAGAGCATGAGCCTGCACGTCGCCTACAACGGCAACGGGAAGGCCGAGGTCCTCGCGCAGACGCGGCCCCAACTGAACGCCGGACCAGCCGGGCATAATCTCATTGGCATACGCGATGGCGCCCGTCTTGGGGTCGACGACACCGGCAGCGCCGATGCCAACTCCGAGGACCTCGACATCGGGATTTGCCTCAAGAGCTGCCTTGATAGACGCCTCGATGCGCTGGAAGACCGCTTCGCCACCCTCCTGGGCCTCGGTGGGAACCTCAGCCTCAAAAACGGGATGGGGCACACCGCCGTCAGCCGGGTACTCCATGATGGCAGTCGCGATCTTAGTTCCGCCGATATCGACAGAGCAGACGTACTTGTTCTCCATGTCGTTCTCCTTCGGAGACAAAACAACTACAGGAAATGCGCCGTCAGGCTAGCCGTCACAGCGCGGTAAAGGTTTTCCAGGTGCCCGAGATCGCCGAGAAACCGTGCGGCCATTGGCCTAATGGGTCATGACCGCACGGTTGAACGGCGAGGTCGGGTGCCTGGGAAAGCTTTAAAGGAGACCGTTGTCCTGGAGGACCTTGCGAATCGCCTCGACGTTCTCACCGGTCATGGCCTTCACCGGGCGCGGCATGGTCGGGCTGTCGAAGATGCCCATGAGGTTCATAGCGGTCTTGAAGGCGCCGACGCCACCGGCATAGCCCTGGACGCCCGAGGTGACATCCCAGATGTGCGAAATCTCATTGAGGCGATCCTGCTCGGCCTTGACGGTAGCCCAGTCACCAGCCTGAGCGGCCTTCCACTGACGAACGTAGCCCTCGGGCTCAACGTTGGCGAGGCCCGGAACGGAACCGTCGGCGCCACCGAGATAGGCACCGTCGACGACGACCTCATGGCCGGTAAGGATGCTCATCGGATGGCCGTTCTTCTCGTTCTCCTGAACGAGGTAGCGGAACGAGATGTCATCACCCGAGGAATCCTTGACGCCGGCCAGAACGCCCTCGGCACCGAGCTTGGCAAGGAGCTTCCACGGGAGCTTGGTGTGGACACACACGGGGATGTCATAGGCGAAGATGGGCAGGTCGAGTTCCTCATGCAGGATGCGGAAGTGCTCCTCGACCTCGGTCATGCCCTGCAGGGCATAGAACGGGCAGGTGGCGACAAGCGCATCGGCGCCCAGCTCCTGAGCGACCTTACCGTGCTCGATCATGCGCTCGGTCTCGGTGTCGATGATGCCGACCAGAACGGGAACGCGGTGGTCGACGATACGGACGGCCTCGGAGATGATCTGACGGCGACGCTCGTCGGTGGAGAAGACGACCTCGCCCGAGGAGCCCAGGAAGAACAAGCCATCGACGCCGGCATCGATCATGCGGTTGATGCTGCGCTCAAAGGAGGCAACATCGAGCTGGTGGTCTTCGGTATCGGGAACAACGACGGGAGGGATAACGCCGGTGAATTTCTGAGTTGCCACAAGAATCTCCTTAGTTGTCTGGTGGGCAGCCCTATGCCGCCCACTCTTGTTGGCAGTGTCCAGGCCGTCTAGGCCAAAGAACACGAGTAGAACGTTTGGTTAAAAAAGTCGACGACTTCGTTTTCGAACGCATTGATGCGCTCGTGAGCGTATTTGGCATAGATGATATGTCTCCGGTCACACTCAAGACCGTTGAATACGGCAAACTGATCCTTGGGATCGCTCACGGTATCCATGAGCGATGTGCCCATGAGCACCGATCCGCGCACCCGAGACGACAGCGCCTCGAGGCCGCCAGGAAGCGGATTGGCAACCGCCGTGCAGGCGAGACCCCGCTCGTCCAGAGCAGAAACCGCCAGCGCGACTCCGCCGCCTAGACCCTCGCCCCATGCAAAGATGCGGTCGGGGTCCATGCCATCAAGATTGCGCGCCACCTTCGCCAGCGCGCAACCCCAACGGACGCGCTCGACAAAAGCGGGCGAAGAAATCCCCCGCTGCAGGTCGTCCGCACCAGCAACATCGTCATCCAGCGCGAGGACGGCATACCCCATGGCGGCAAATCTCGTCATGTGATGCCAGCCGCGCACAGGCCGATCGATATCGTGGAACATCAGGCACAGCGGCACGCGCTCAGACACTCGGGCACGACCGACAGGCTCGATCAAACGAGCGTGAATCGCATCGTCACCGAGCTCAAAGGAGACCTCCGAGTAACGGGCGCAGGGGTTAACAAAGTCAATCGCCGTAATGGCCAGGCCTTGAATCTCAAGATTCGAAGCGCATGTCTCTAAATCAGAAACATCTGCTTGGACATCACCGCGCCAGTCCCGATATTCTGCGAGCCTTGACGAAACCGTTCCAGGAATTCCCACGAGCCCGGGGACAATCAGCTCATTAACATTGCTCTCGCACTTAGACATGAGCCTCCCCTCCCTTGCAGAAAAACGGAATGATCAGATCGTCAAAATCCTGAATCTCCTCGTGGCCAAAGCCTTCAAAGAACTCATGACGCTTTTCGCAGGTCAGGTTGTTATAGACCGCAAACTGCGTCGCTGGCGGGCAGACGATATCGGCTGTGCCGGTGCCAAACAGCACGGGGCATTTGACCATAGGGGCAAAGTTCTTGGAATCGAAGTACGCCAGCTTGGCATAGGCTTCGTCAATACGAGTCGAGTCCTCGTCAAACCAGCGAGACCAATAGCGCAGGCCCTCGTAGGCAATGTCGTCTGCATCCAAATCCCAGACTAGGCGGAAATCTGACAGGAAGGGATAGAGGATGGCGGCACGATTGATAAGCTCGCTGTTAAGCGCACAGGTCGCAATGCCCAAACCACCACCCTGCGACGCGCCGTTCACAAACACACGGGAAAGATCGATGCCCTCGAGCTCGCGAACAATACGGCACAGGATGCGAATATCTTGGTGCAAGCGGACATAGTAGAGGTTGGCCGGGTCGCCGTCGATGCCGGCGACGATATGCCCGGCAACCGTTGTGCCCTCAAATCCACCAATGTCCTCGGAGGGACCTCCTTGGCCGGGGCAGTCGAGGGCGATGAGTGCCATGCCCATGCCCGCAAACGACGCCTGCTCAAACCAGCTGCGGCTTGCACCCGGATACCCATGGAACTGAAGCACCAATGGCACGGGCTCGTCCGAGACGGGTTTAAGGTACTTGGCATGCAGGCGAGCGCCACACATGCCGGTATACCAGAGGTCGAAAAGTTGGCAGGTCGCGGCATCGGTGACCGATGCCGTGTCGATCGCATAGTCAAGCCCGACGGCGTCGGCCTCGGCCATGCGATCCTTCCAAAAGAGATCGAAATCTGATGGACGGGGCATGGCGCCTCGATATTCACCAAATTGATGTTGTAGCTCCTGAGCACTTGGCATGGCTCGTGAACCCAACCTTTCGAAATCGCAACGGAGGTGCGCCCGGCAAGGGAACCGGGCGCACGGGAGGGAAAGCGAGGCTATTCGCCGAGCTTGGGGTGCAGCAGCGACGGCGCAGCGCCGAGCAGCATCTTGGTGTAGGGGTCCTGGGGATGCTGGAAGACCTGCTTGGCCTCGCCCTGCTCGACGATCTTGCCGCCATTCATAACGATGATGTCGTCAGAGATATAGCGGACCGTCTGGATGTCATGGCTGATGAACACCATGGCCAGGCCGAGCTCCTTCTTAAGGTCGGTCAGCAGGTTCAGAATCTGCGCGCGGACCGAAACGTCCAGAGCCGAGGTGGGCTCGTCGGCGATGATGGCATCGGGGTTCAGCGACAGGGCACGGGCAATTGCGACGCGCTGGCGCTGGCCGCCCGAAAGCTGACCGGGAAGAACCTCGGCGGCGGAGCTGGGCAGACCGGTGAGCTCCAGGAGCTCTTTGACGCGCTTCTCCTGCTCGGCCTCGGTACCCAGGTTGTGGACGCGCATGGGGTCGAGCAGTTGCTCGCGAACGACCATGCGGGGGTTGAGCGCCGTGGCCGGGTTTTGAAACACGACCGAGATGACGCGACCCATGTGGCGACGGTCCTCGGCGGTACGTTTGGTAACGTCCTTGCCCTTAAAGTAGACCTTGCCGCTCGTGGGGGCCTGCAGGCCGCACATGACGTTGGCGGTGGTGGACTTACCGCAACCGGACTCGCCGACGATGCCGATCGTCTGACCGGGCATGAGCTTAATCGTTACACCCTGGACGGCGTGAACCAGGTTGGGGTGCAGAATCGAGCCGGTACGGGTCCTAAAGGTGACGTGGACGTCATCAAGGAAGATGATCGGCTCGACGCCGTTGACTGCGGTCTCGCTCATCTACATCACCTCCGCGTGAGGGGTCAAACCATTTGCCTTGAGCACCTCGTCGGGGAGCTCGGAATAGAAGTGCTCGGTGCCGGGCACGCGCTTGAAGACCGGACGGGTGTCCAGGCCAATACGCGGATGGCTCGAGCGGGGCGCGAAGCGATCGCCCTTGGGGAAATCGCGCGGACTCGGAACGGCGCCGGGCACCTGGTGCAGGCGGCCCGAACCGCTCTCGATGGACAGAACGGAACCCAGAAGACCGCGGGTGTACTCGTGGATCGGGTTAGTGAGCAGCTCCTTGGTGGGTGCCTGCTCGATAACCTGGCCAGCGTACATAACCGTGATGTTGTGGGCGACCTCGGCGACCAGCGCCAGGTCGTGCGAAACGAAGATCATGGCAAAGCCGAGCTTGGCCTGAAGATCGTTGAGCAGCTTGATGACCTGCTTCTGGACGGTAACGTCCAGAGCGGTCGTGGGTTCGTCGCAGATGACCAGCTTGGGGTCGCGGGTAAGGGCCATAGCGATCAGGACACGCTGACGCTGGCCGCCGGAAAGCTCGTGCGGATAGCTCTCGAGCGTGCGCTTGGGATCGAGGCCGACGAGCTCCAGGAGCTCCTCGGCGCTGCGGGTTCCGCCGCGCTTGGTGAGCTGCTTCATCTGGGCAGAGATGAGCATGGAGGGGTTGAGCGAGGACAGGGCGTCCTGATAGACCATAGCGATATCGGTACCGCGCAGGCCGAACCACTCCTTCTTGCTCATCTTGAGCAGGTCACGGCCCTCCCAGAGGACCTCGCCGGAAAGGTGCTCGTCATCGTCGGTCAGGCCCATGATGGCCAGCGTGGTGATGGACTTACCGCAACCGGACTCGCCCACCAGGCCCATGGTCTGACCAGGACGGACGTCAAAGTTGACATGGTCGACGACGTTGATATCACCGTGATGCTCAAACTGGATGCAGAAGTCACGGACCGAGAGAATCGGTTCAACAGACTCGTCGGGCACATGGCGATCGTCACGCTTGAGCTCGACATCGCGCAGGGCGCCAAGGCGAGCGGAGAGGGACTGGGCCTGCTCCTTGTAGGCTCGAACGGGGTCGGAGACCAGCAGGTCGGCCTCGCGACGCTTGGAGGAATCGGTGGGATCCAGGGCGGCGGAGGGAGCAGCGGCCATGGCGTCGGTAATGCCCTCGGAGAGGATGTTGAGCGCCAGGCAGGTGATCATGATGGCCAGGCCCGGGAACAGTGCCTGCCACCAACGGCCGGCGAGCACGCCGCCGCGGGCGTCGGCGAGGATGTTGCCCCAGGTAGCGGTGGGCTCCTGGATACCAGCGCCGATGAAGGTCAGCGAGGCCTCGAAGATGATGGCGTCGGCGACCAGGGTAACGGTGAAGACCATGATCGGGGCAATGCAGTTACGCAGAACATGCTTGATCAAAATCCACGGAGCCTTGGCGCCGGAAACGATGACCGCGCGGACATAGTCCTCGCCGTACTCGGACACGATGTTGGCGCGCACGATACGGGCAATCTGCGGAGTGTACATAAAGCCGATGGCGAAGATGATCGACGGCACGGAGTTGCCCAGGATGGAGACAAAGACGGCCGCGAGGGCGATGCCCGGGATGGACATGATGATGTCCAGGATACGCATGATCGTCTCGGAGACGGCCTTGCGCGAAACCGCTGCAAGGGCGCCCACGACCGAGCCGCAGACCAGAGCCATGGCGGTGGCGCCAAAGCCGATAATCAGCGAGTAACGACCACCGTAGAGCATACGCGACAGAATGTCGCGACCCTTATCGTCGGTACCGAAGATAAATCCGTTGCCGGGAGCCTGGCGAGCCGTAAAGATCTCGACCGGGCTATAGGGGGCAAGAAGGGGCGCCAGAATCGCAGTCAGGGCGACCAGCACCAGCACGACGGCGGCAATCTTAGAAGACAACGTCATCTTCTTCCAGCCACCGAGCTTGAGCCCCTTGGAGGCAGCCTTCTCGAGCTGCTCGGTTTGCTTCTCTCGAATCTTTACCATAATCTACACCGTCCTGATGCGCGGGTTGATGAGCAGGTAGAGCATGTCAACCACGATGTTGATGATGATGAAGGCGAGAGCAACGACGATAACGACGCCCTGAACCAGGTTCGCCTCGTTGCCCTGAACGCCCTGCAGAATCGCAGTGCCCATGCCGGGGAGGTTGAAGATAACCTCGATGACGACGGCGCCGCCCATGAGGTAACCGATCTTAAGACCGAGGGTGGTGACCGGGGTGATCAGCGCATTGCGAAGAACGTTGATGCCGACGACGACCTTCTCGGGAACGCCGGCGCCGCGAGCCATACGGACATAATCCTTGTCGAGCTCCTCGACCATGGCGGTACGCACGATACGAGTCATCTGGCCCGTCAGCGGAAATGCCAAGGCGATAGCGGGCATGATCATACGTCCCAGATAGCCAACCGGATTCGTGGTGAAGTGAGGCAGAGCACCCGATGCCGGGAGCACCTTAAGGTAGGAAGAGAACAGCAGGATCAACAGAACGGCAAGCCAGAACGACGGGGTTGCCAAGCCGGCGATGGAAAAGACGCGGATCACTTGGTCCGGCCATTTGTCGCGATACAGTGCCGCGATGACGCCGAGCAAAAACGAAACGACCGCACCGATGGCAAGACCGATAAAGGTCAGCTGCATCGTGACGGGCAGGGCCGTGGAGATGCGCTTGGCAACGGAGTTGCGAGCAGCACCATAGGTGCCCATGTCGCCATGGATCAAATCGCCCATATAGCGCACGTAGCGCACGGGCCAGGGGTCGTCCAGACCATACTTCTCATGGTACTCGGCAACCGCCTCGGGCGAGGCACCGTCACCCAACGCCGTGTAGGCGGGGTCGGTCTTGGAGAACGACATAAGGAAGAACACCAGGACGGTGACGCCCAATGCCATGATCGGCAGCGCCACAAGACGCCTTCCAATCAAACGTAGCAAGTTGTTCACGTTCTCTCCCCTTTCTTTTGTCGGTAGGACCAACTGGTATATGAGTACGGGTACTCATTACAAGACCCGAGCGACATCGTTGCCGCCCGGGTCTTTGTTTCAACTATGAGGATACGGCCCCAATGACCGACATCCTGCATACAGACTCAAGCGAGTCTTACGCCTTGACGGTCGCAACGCCCCTGAAGGACATGCTCGTCGTGCCGATGCCCTTGAAGCCATCGAGGGCCTCGCCGTTGGGCGCAGTGGACGGATCGTCCCAGGAAGCGGAGACGGTCTTGACGTGGACAACGGGGTACAGAACAGCGTTGTCGGCGATGATGTCGAAGCACTCGTTCCACTTCTTCTGCTGCTCGTCGCCCTCGGCGGCAAGAGCCTCGTCCATGAGACCGTGGAGCTTCTCCCACTCAGCGGACTCCTTCCACGGGCAACGGGTCTGCATCCAGACGTTGTCGCCGTACCACCAGTTGAGCAGCAGGTCGGGGTCAGCGCCGAAGCAGGACGGATCGCCAGGGGCAAGGAGGATATCGTAGGCCTCGCCGCCGTCGATGGCAGCGTAGGTGGCCGGCGAGGTATCGGTCTGGATGGTCACCTCGAAGCCGAGAGCGTCGAGGTCGTTCTTGACCTGGGCGGCCATGCCCTTAATCTGCTCGTTGTCGGTGGTGCGCAGGGTGATGGCACCCGGGGTGATGCCGGACTCCTCGATGAGCTTCTTGGCCTTCTTGGCGTCGGTCTTGTACACCGTGGAAGCCTCATGATAGTTGGTGAAGCTCTTGGGCAGGTAGCAGCTGGCAGCGGTGGCAAGGCCGGCGAAGGTGTTGGTGATCATCTTCTCGGTGTCGAGCGCGTACATGACGGCCTGACGGACCTTGACGTTGTTCCAAGGCTCCTTGGCGACGTTGAACATGATGAAGCGGGTGCCGAAGCCCTGGACGTTGTCGATCTTGCAGCCAGCGCTCTCGAGCTGGTCGACGGCGTCAGCGGTGACGAGCTCCATAACGAGCGTGGAGCCTTCCTGCTGGGCGGTAACGCGAGCGGTGGGGTCGGTCAGGATGCTGTACTGGATCTTCTTATCCTCGGCAGCATACTCACCGTTGTACTCGGGGTTGGGAACCAGGGTGATCTCGGTATCGGAGATAGAGTCGTACATCCAGGGGCCGGAACCGATCGGCTGCTTGGCGCGATCCTCCTCGGACTGAGTAGCCGGGGTAACACGGATGATGGCCAGACGATCCTTGAGCAGGGAGAAGTTGGGGACCTTGGTCTTGACCGTTACAGTGCTGGCATCCTTGGCCTCGATGGACTCGAAGGGCTGGAAGAACGGAGCATAGGTAGCGGAAGCGGCGCAAGCGGTGTAGGAGGCAACGACATCGTCAGCGGTGACCTCGGTGCCATCGGAGAACTTGGCGCCCTTGCGGATGGTGACCTCGAAAGTGGTGTCGTCCACAGACTTGGGATCGTCGGTGGCGAGCTCGTTGAAGGTGCTGTAGTCGTGGTAATCGATGCCGTAGAGGCCCTCGACGACGTGCCAGTTAGCACCCAGGCCCACAGCGGAGCCGGTGCTGGCGGGATCGAAGCTGGACGGAGCGTAAGCGGAACCAGCGGTGATCACGCCGCCGCCACGGTTGGCGGAATCGGTGGAGCCGGAAGCGGAACCCTCGTCGCTAGAGCTGCCACCGCAGCCAGTGAGACCAAGGCCGGCGACAGCAGCGACGCTGCCGGTGAGGCCGAGGAACGAACGCCTGGACATACCCTTGTTGATGATGGCCATGTCTTCTCCTATCAATAGAGAATCTTACTCGGGAGCACCTAGACTTGCCCCCGCGCAACTTGCGGACGATATATACCTTACCTACCGACGAACCCAACTGAGGTGCCGCGCTCGGCGACCGATACATACATACGCTTGAACGGTATTTACTACCGTTCACCGAATTCATTGACAAATGATTCGCCAGACAGTATGTATCGACGAGGTGAGATATCAGTCTTCGTCAACCCGCAGGATAGCAGGGTTGTTCACCATGACTAGTCAAACGTTTTAGCGTTAATAAAACCCGAAACCAGCATGCAATCATGGCGAAATAAATGGTTGAAAATCACGCAATCATGTATATCAGTAGTTTAGGCTCGTGTTTAGCTATCGGAATGGCCAGCCACCGCCTCGGCGCGCTCGGCATTCCACGCAACGAGCGCCTCGTGGACCGCCTTGGCAACATCGGCAGGTATGCCGCGAACTTCCGCGATCTCTTGCTCGCTCGCCGCGCGCAAACGCTTCATCGAACCAAAATGGCGCATAAGGGCACGTTTTCTGGTGGGTCCCACGCCTGGAACGTCATCGAGTACCGAAACTGTCATGGCTTTATCGCGCAACTCACGATGGAATGTGATTGCAAAACGGTGCGATTCATCGCGCACCTGTTTAATTAGATAGAGCGAAGCAGACCCGGTCGGCAGCACGACGGGAGTCTCGTCCCAAGGCACAAAAACTTCCTCATCGGCCTTTGCCAAGCCACAAACTGGTATATCGAGCCCAAGAGCCTCAAGTTGCTTGATCGCAGCGGTCAATTGCGGCTTACCGCCATCGACAACGAGCAAATCGGGGCGCGAGCCAAAGCGCTCGTCGGCCATGCGCTCGGGAGCATAGCGTCGTCCCAAAACCTCGGACATCGACACGAAGTCGTTTGCCTCGTCCAATTCGGCCTGAATTTTAAAACGACGGTACTGGCTCTTGTCGGCGCGTCCGTTGGTAAACACCACCATCGAGGCGACGGTAAAGGTTCCATGCAGCGTCGAGATATCGAAGCACTCGATACGCATCGGCGGCGCCGGCAGCGCCAGCGCGCTTTCGAGCTCCAGGAGCGCTTGATTGGTGCGGTCGTCAGCGTACCCCGTTCGCATCATGTAGCGCATGAGGGCATGGCGCGCATTTTTGGATGCCATATCGAGCAAACGGTGCTTTTCGCCACGCTGCGGCCTATGGAGATGGCAGGAACGCTCGCGCTTGCCTGCAAGCCACTCCCCCAGCGCCTCCGCATCCTCAAGCTCGACAGAGAGGTTTATCTCAGCTGGAATATCGGCCGTCTCGTCGTAATAGCGCTTAAGAAAGCCCGACTGGAGCTCTTCCTCGTCAACATCAAGACCCTTGTCAAGAATGAACTCGCAGGTTCGAACCGTTCGACCCTCACGCACGACAAAGACGCAAGCGGCGGAGATGGTCTCCTCGCGATAGAAACCGATGACATCGATATCGACACTGGAGGGAAAAACGACTTGCTGACGGTCGTCCAGACCCCTGATGACCTCCAAACGACGTTTGACGCGTGCCGCGCGCTCAAAGTCGAGCGCCTCGGCGGCATCCGTCATCTCGGAGGTCAGCTCATCGACGACATCCTTGCGATGGCCCGACAAAAAACGTTCGACACGTTTGACGTTCTTGGCATAGTCCGTAGGAGAAATCGCGCCGACACACGCACCCGGGCCGCGCCCGACATGGTAGTCAAAGCAGGGACGCCCGTTTTGCGCGCAAATCATATTGACGATGTCTTCCTCGCCCCTGTGGGACTCGACGATACGACGACAACGACGCCACTCCGCACAGGATGCGGAGCAGATGGGGATAACCTTGCGCAGCGTATCTATCGTCTCACGTGCCGCACGGCTATCGGTATAGGGACCAAAATAACGCGTTCCCGGCTTATGACGCTCGCGCGTATATTTGATAGCGGGATACAGGTCGCCCTTTGTAATGGCGATAAAGGGGTAGCTCTTGTCATCCTTGAGGTCGACGTTAAAGTACGGATGGTACTGACCAATCAAATTGCGCTCGAGCACCAACGCCTCGTGCTCGGTCTCCACCACGATATAGTCAAAGCTCGCCACCAGCTGCATCATCAGCGGGATCTTTTGACGCTCATCCTGCAGTGTCACGTACTGGCGCATACGGGAACGCAAGTTTTTTGCCTTGCCCACGTAGATGACATCGCCCTTGGCATCCTTCCAAAGGTAGCATCCGGGCTGTGTGGGAACGCGCGAAACCTGCTCGGCAAGCGTTGGAATGTTGTCGTGACCGGCCACACGCACCTACTTGCGACGAAGCAGCGCCGAGACCTCAGGCATCTTAAGGACGACGGCAAGGCCAAAGGTAACAGCAAGCGAGACGACACCCGCAACGCAAACGTAGCCAAGAGTAATCAGAATCGAGCCGCCAAGTGCCCCGACAAAGTGTTCAAGCACCCACATGACGCCGGCGCCTGCGGCAGCACCTAGACCACCGAGCAAAAGGCCAAAGAAACCGCCATGCAGGATAGATTTGACCTGAAGGCCACGCAGGCGACGACGCAGCCACCACAGCGAACAGCCGACCAAGATCACGTAGTCGACAACATACGAAAGCGCGATTGCCGGCATACCGAAGCCCAGCACAACGCCAAACAGCAGAACCGAGCCGGCCTGGCCGATGGCAGAATACAGGCAATAGCGGCTATAGGGCTTCATGTCGAGCAAGGCAGAGAAGCTCTTCTGCATCAACACGACCACGCCGTAGAGCGGCAGCGAGAGCGCTAGGTAGACAAGGTACTCGGACACCAGCGCCACTCCGGATTCATCGAACTTGCCAGCACAGTAGATCATGTTGAGCGGACGTGCGAAGACAATCAGGTACAGTGCGAACGGAATCAGGAAGAACAGCATCTGGGCGACGCCACGCGAAATGCCCGTGCGTACGCTGTCGTAATCCTTCTCCTGTGCGTCGTGAGAGAGCTCGGTATAGAGCGCCGTCGAAAGCGAGGCGGCAATCAGCGCGTAGGGCAGCGTGTACCACAGGCGCGCATAGGCGATGACGGAAGGACCAGTCTCGGGCTGGACCACCAGCGCGGCAGCGTTGGTGATAGAAGTCGAGACAAACATGCACACCGTGGCGAGCAGCGTCGGGATACCGAGCGCAATCGTCTGGCGCAGCGCGGGGTCCTTAAAGTCGATATGGATATGGGGATGCACGCCGTGCTTGCTAAGCGCGGGAATCTGACATGCCATCTGAACAAAGACACCGAGGGTCGTACCGGCCGCAATCAAGATGATGCCGGCACGTTCGCCAAACTGTGCGGACACGGGCGCAAAACCCATAAAGCTCGCAATGACGATCACATTGTTGAGGACCGGGGCAAACGTCGACCAGAAGTAGTCGCGGTGTGCGTTGAGAACGCCCGAGAACACCGAGCCCAAACCATAAAACAGAATCTGGATGGCAAAGAAACGGAACATGAACGCAGCGGTATCCATGCTGCCGCCGTCACCCGAAAGGAACGATTGCGTCCAGATAAAGCCCGGGGCGAACACGGTCCCCAGCAACGAAATGCCACCCAGCACCAAAAGCAGAATGCCGAGCAGGTTGCCCACGTACTCGTTCGAGGCCTCGCGACCCTGCTCACGCCTCACGCCCATGTACACGGGCAAAAACGCCGTCACGAGCATGCCGCCCATCACGAGTTCGTAGAGCATATTGGGCAGGTTGTTGGCGACCTGATAGGAGGACGAAAGTAGCGACATGCCGATAGCGGCCGCCATTGCCCACGTGCGGATAAAACCGGTGACGCGAGACACAATGGTCAGGATGGTCATAAGCCCGGCGGAACGACCAACCGTGGAGTAGTCCGACGAGCCCATGTCGTCAGTGTCATCTCGCGACGAAGAAGCTTCGGATGAGGGTGTCTGAGGCGCAGATTCTTTTGCAAAATGAGCTCCGCGCTTCAATTCTTCCTGCGCCATCGCTCAGTCCTCTCTCGTAATCGCGGCAACCGTCGCCCCGCAAAATGCAATTAAATCATCGGGTGCAAGCTCGAGCTGATAACCACGCTTGCCTCCCGAAATAAAAATGGTATCCCAAAGGACACATGTCTCATCAATGAGCGTCCGGTAGCGTTTTTTCATACCGACCGGGCTGCAGCCGCCGCGAACGTAGCCAGTCGCCGCAAGCAAATCCTTCACATGCATCAAGGCCAAGGACTTCTCCCCCGCGGCACGCGCGGCGGACTTTAGATCGAGCTCGTCGGCAACAGGGATACAGCACACGACATAGTCGTTGGACGGTGTCACGCAGACCAAAGTCTTAAATCCTTGACCGGGCTCCTCGCCAAGCTGCTCCGAAATCGCGACACCCAGGCCCACCGACTCATCACCATCGTCTTCGTACGTATGTAGAACATAGGAAATGCCGGCGCTTTCCAGCTCGCGCATCGCATTGGTTTTTGGCGTCTTTACAGCCTTTGCCATGACATATCCTTTCCCTCGCATTCGGACGCAAGGATTAAGTATATGTCCAATTCGGCTGCATACGTCACTTCGGCACAGCAAGCGCCATCGAATCACAAGGAGTCGATGGCGCCCATAAACTGAATCGCCTATTTATTGAGCATCAAGTTGAGCCTGACGCTCCCGGTCACGCCTGAGCAACGGCGCCAAAAACTTGCCCGTATAACTCTGCGGACAGTCCGCAACCTGCTCCGGTGTGCCCGAAACCACGACGGTTCCGCCGCCGTTACCGCCCTCGGGACCCATATCGATCAGGCGGTCGGCAACCTTGATGACATCAAGGTTGTGTTCAATCACCAGCACCGTGTTGCCCGCATCGACCAAGCGCTGCAGCACATCGAGCAGCTGGCGGACGTCCTCAAAATGAAGGCCGGTCGTCGGCTCGTCCAAAATATAGAACGTCTTGCCCGTCTGGCGTCGATGAAGCTCCTTGGCGAGTTTCACACGCTGCGCCTCGCCGCCCGAAAGCGTCGTGGCGGGCTGGCCCAGGCTCACGTAGCCCAAGCCTACATCGTACAGCGTCTGGAGCTTGCGCTTAATCTGCGGGATATTCCCAAAGAAGGCCAGCGCCTCGGTGACGCTCATGTCGAGCACGTCCGAGATGGTCTTGCCACGGTAGGTGACCTCGAGTGTCTCGCGGTTGTAGCGTTTACCGCCGCAAACTTCGCAGGGAACGTAGATATCAGGAAGGAAGTGCATCTCGATCTTGATCTGCCCGTCGCCCTTGCACGCCTCACAGCGCCCGCCACTCACATTAAAGGAGAAACGACCCGGCGAGTAGCCGCGCGCCTTCGACTCCGGCGTACTCGCAAACAGCGCGCGAAGATCATCCCACAGGCCGATATAGGTAGCAGGGTTGGAACGCGGCGTGCGGCCAATCGGCGACTGGTCGATATCGATAACCTTATCGATACACTCGATGCCCTCGATTTTCTTATATGGACCCACAGGGCGCGTCGAACGGTGAATGGCATTCGTAAGGGCAGGCGCAATGGTATCGGTAACCAGGGAGCTCTTGCCCGATCCCGACACGCCGGTAACAACCGTAAGCGTACCAAACTCGATTTTGGCAGTAACGTTTTTGAGGTTGTTGGCTCGAGCGCCCGTAATTTTAAGGCAGCCGCGACCGGGCTTGCGCCGTTCATCAGGCACCCGGATCATTCGTTTGCCGGTCAGATAAGCGCCCGTCATCGACTCAGGACACGCCATGATATCGGCAGGCGTTCCCGCCGCGACTACGTGTCCGCCGTTGACGCCGGCGCCGGGCCCCATGTCGATCACGTAATCGGCGGCACGGATTGTATCCTCGTCGTGTTCGACGACGATAACGGTATTGCCGATATCGCGCAGGCGCTCGAGCGTCTTGATCAAGCGCTCGTTGTCACGCTGATGAAGACCGATCGAGGGCTCGTCCAGAATATAGAGCACGCCCATGAGACCCGCGCCGATCTGCGTTGCCAGGCGAATACGCTGCGCCTCGCCACCGGAAAGCGTCGCCGAGGCACGATCGAGCGTCAGATAGTCGAGTCCAACATCGACCAGAAAACGCAAGCGCTCCAGGATTTCCTTGACGATACGGCCGCCGATAAACTGTTGGCGCTCGGTGAGTTCCAGGCCCTCAAAAAACTCGAGCGATTCACGGCACGACAGGCAACAAACCTCGTAAATGGACTTGCCGCCCACGGTGACGGCGAGCATCTCAGGGCGCAAACGAGCGCCGTGGCAGCTCGAGCACGGCTCCTCGCGAATGTACTTCTCCAGGCGCGCCTTGGTGTTCTCGTTCGTCGTCTCGGTATAGCGTTCGTACAGGATGTTGCGAACGCCCGAAAACTTGGTATCCCACTGGCTGCGACGTCCGTCGAGCTTTTGGTAGTCGACCGAGATCTTCGTATCGCCCAGGCCATCCAAGAATGCACGACGCACGCGAGGGGGCAAGTCCTCCCACGGCGTATCGGTGCTCACCTTAAAGTGTTTGCAGACCGCAGCAAAAATCTGCGGATAGTAGTTCGAGTTGCCAAACAGGCTACCAAAGACTCCGTCGGCAATGGACTTCGAGGGGTCCTCGATCAACGCCTCGGCATCAACGGTTTTCTTAAAGCCCAGGCCGTCGCACTCAGGACATGCGCCATAGGGAGCGTTGAACGAAAAATCACGCGGCTGAAGATCGTCAATGGAGTGACCATGCTCCGGGCACGCCAAGGCCAACGAATACTCCAGCAGCTCGCCCTCGGTCCCCTCGGGAGCATCACGATCGGGCAGCATGTACACGTTTACATTGCCGTGAGCCAGCGCGGTCGCCTGCTCAACAGACTCGGCGATACGGCCCAGAGAGTTCTCACGGATCACGATGCGATCGACTACGACCTCGATATCGTGCTTGAACTTCTTGTCCAGATCGATCGGATCGTCGAGCGAGCGCACTTCACCGTCGACACGCACGCGGCTAAAGCCCTCGGCGCGAAGGTCCTCAAACAGTTTGGTGTACTCGCCTTTTCGCCCGCGCACCACCGGTGCCAGCACAAACGCGCGGCGGCCCTCCCCCGCCGCCAAGACCTTGTCGGCAACCTGGTCGGTCGTCTGACGCTCAATGACGCGGCCGCATTCGGGACAGTGCGGGATGCCCACACGGGCGAACAGCAGGCGCAGATAGTCATAAATCTCGGTTACGGTGCCAACCGTCGAGCGAGGGTTTTTAGACGTCGTCTTTTGGTCGATCGACACCGCCGGCGAAAGGCCGTCGATTGAATCCAAGTCGGGTTTGTCCATCTGGCCCAAGAACTGGCGCGCATAGCTCGAAAGGCTCTCGACGTATCGACGCTGGCCCTCGGCATAGATAGTGTCAAATGCCAGCGAACTCTTGCCCGAGCCAGAAAGACCGGTAATGACCACGAGTTGGTCACGCGGAATGGAAACATCGATATCACGGAGGTTGTGCTCACGAGCGCCGCGAATAACGATAGAAGAATCAGACATGGAAGCTCCTTGCCTCCTATTGCATCGAATCATACTGTCGATGAGTTTAGCGCACTCGACGCGCACAGATGTTCGTAATACAAGATTCGCAGACCTTTAGCTTTGCGTATCGGGTGCTTTGTTTCTCGAAATGCCGTGGAAAGGTTACAGTAATCTACTACTGAACTTAATTTGCTGTAACAGAGGAACGTCCATGACCGAAGATATCCCCCTTGAAATCACTTCGAGCGACATGGCCAATCTGCCCATATTCATCGCCGTCCTTATCGTGGCCACCGTCGTCGTGCGCGTGTATTTTTCAATCAAACACAATGAAAAGCCGCCCATTGCCCGCGTCTTTTGGTGCGCGACGCTCCTCATCCCGCTCGGTATGGTAGCTGCATGGATTACGAATCAATTGCTCGTAAATGAGGACAATTCCCTATGGGTCCTTTCTTATTCGGCGCTCGGTGCTACCGCCGTCATACTTCTTGTCGAGCCCTTGGTTTCGGGACTTATCGACCAAACCGATCTTGCGACGGGAACGGTTGCCTGTATTTGCCGTGACATCCTTGTCATCGCCGCTGTTTCAGCGCTCTCGTTCGTTTCGCTCGAAATTGCCTGCAACGAAACGTTCTATCGCATTCCCGCCAACTCATTCGGGTTTTCCGTCGGGCTGCTCGCGACGGTTCTGCTCTCCCTTTATTTGCTGGGACAGCGTCATGGAGGCGTCATGGCCCTCGTGCCCGTCGCCTGTTGCATCCTTGGCATTGCCGAGCACTTCGTCATAACGTTTAAAGGCGAAGCCATCCTGCCAAGCGATATCTTGGCCCTTGGCACCGCAATGGAAGTGAGCGAGGGATACGAGTTTACCTTTACCGCCGGAATCGTAACCTCTCTCGCCCTGCTGGAGATTTCCCTGGGGCTTCTTTCGCTTATCCGACCGCGAAAGCTCCGTACGCCCACCCATGTCTTCCCCGCAATCGCCGCTAACCTCTGCGCTTTTCTGCTAGTGACCGTTGTGGGGCTCTCAGGCTTTTCCAGCATCGACTTGGAGCAGGCGCTGGATTTTGGATTTGACCGTTGGCAGCCCATCACCACATATACGTCTCAGGGTTTTATCACTTCGTTCACCGAAATGGTCAACGAGTTGCCCATTGAGAAGCCCGAAGGCTATACGCCCGATGAGGCGCAGAGCATCGAGCAGGAGCTCGCCGCCGCCTACGACAGCACGTATGGCTCGAGCGAGCAGCGCGCGGCTGCCGTTGCCCAGTTCAATGAAATCAAGCCGACGATTGTTGCCGTCATGAACGAGAGTTTTAGCGACCTTTCGTGCTTTGAGCAGCTCCAGGCGGCCGGGTACACCGGCCCCGCATTCTACAACTCGCTTCCCGACACACTTGTTCGCGGCACCATGCTCGCTTCGGTCACCGGTGGCGGAACGGCAAACTCCGAATTCGAATTTTTGACCGGAGCGACAACGGCCTTTGTCGGATTAGGCAAGATCCCCTATCAGCTGTATCAGATGAATGGCGTCAACAGCCTGGCAAAGGACCTTAAAGAGCTTGGGTATACCGCTACCGCTATGCACCCGCAAAACCCCGTCAACTACCATCGAGATAAGATCTATCAGCAGCTGGGCTTTGGAGACTTTCTTTCAATCGGCGATTTCGAAGGTGCGCCCTGTTACCATGCCGGCGTATGCGACTACGCCACCTACGACAAGATACTCGACCTGCTTAGAACCGACGAAGCGCCGCAGTTCATCTTTGACGTCACGATGCAAAATCACGGCGGCTACGACTATGGCACCGTTCCCGCCGAAGAGCTGACAAACTATTGGGTCGAGGGAGCCAGCGAGGGCGCCAATAGCGCGCTCAACACCTATCTCACCTGCATCAACGCATCCGACCGGGACCTCGAGTACTTTATCAACGAGCTCCGCAATATCGGCAGACCGGTTGTTCTTGTCTTTTTTGGCGACCATCAGCCGAGCGCCGCAACGACTCTCAACGACGAGCTGTACCCTCAGGAAGATACGGCAAGCCACGCTTTCCGTGTCTATCAGTCAACCTATTTCGTCTGGGCTAACTATGAAATCGCCGGCAATACCGAGCTCAACGTCTACGACACCGTCGGGGCAAACGAGATTGCAGCCATTACCCTTAATAAGATCGGCGCCCCGCTCACCGACTATCAAAAGGCCCTGCTTGCAACAAGGTCAGATGTGCCCACCATCAATGTCGCCGGCTATCTCGGTGCCGACGGGCTGCGCTACAACTTGGAATCTGAAGACAGCCCATACACCTCGACGATCGACAAGCTGCAGCGCATGCAATACCTCGAGTTCGCCAGCAAAGTTCAGTAAGCCCGCCCATTCGCTTGGGCCCATCGTATTGCAAGCACGCTCGGCCCAAATGCATCGCAAATGACTCCCGCTCGCAAACGAGGGTACAATGACGCTCGTGTCACATCACGGGGCTCCGGCCCCAACATATACAAAGGAGTCATACATGGGTTGCGAGCACGCACAGGCCGCCGGCGGACAAACGTCGCCGTCGCAATTTGAGGAGAACACGCTGTCCGAGGTCAAACGCGTCATCGCCGTGCTTTCCGGCAAGGGCGGTGTCGGCAAGTCGTTTGTCACCGGTGCCATCGCCACCGAGCTTGCCCGTCACGGCCACAAGGTCGGCGTCCTCGATGCCGACATCACCGGTCCCTCTATCCCCAAGATGTTCGGCATGAGCGGACGCCACGTCCATGCCCTTGGCAACCTCATGCTGCCCGAAATCTCCGAGCACGGCGTCAAGGTCATGAGCTCCAACCTTCTGCTCCAAAACGAGACCGACCCCGTCCTTTGGCGCGGTCCGGTCATCGCAGGCGCCATTAGGCAGTTCTGGAGCGAGACCTCGTGGGGCCCCATCGACTACCTGCTGGTCGACATGCCTCCGGGAACAGGCGACGTCGCGCTCACCGTCTTCCAGTCGCTGCCCGTCGACGGCATCGTCATCGTCACGAGCCCGCAGGACCTGGTCTCGATGATCGTCGCCAAGGCGGTCAACATGGCCGAGAAGATGAACGTCCCCATTCTGGGCATCGTCGAGAACATGAGCTATATCGAGTGCCCCGACTGCGGCAAGAAGATCGAGGTCTTTGGCAAAAGCAAGCTCCCCGAGGTCGCAGAGCGCTATAACCTCGACATCTTGGGCACGCTTCCCATTAATCCGGCACTCGCCGAGGCCTGCGATAAGGGCGAGGTTGAGACCGCGCTGCCCGATGGCATGTTGCCCAAGGCAGTCTCTGCCGTCGAGGCTATTACCCCGCACGAGACCGACGAGGCCTAAGTGAACACGAGCGCCTTCTATGACGTCCTGCTAATCGGCGGCGGGGCTTCAGGCCTCGCCGCCGCCATTACGGCCGCACGTGCTGGCAAAAGCGTCTGCATCGTTGAGCGCGATGTCGCCTGCGGCCTAAAGCTCCTTGCGACCGGTAACGGCCGCTGCAACCTCTCCAACGAATCGATTGATCCTCAGCGGTATAACCACCCCGCATTCGTCGAATCTGTCATGGGCCCCCAACCCGAACAAGAGCTTATGGGTTTCTTCTCCTCGCTGGGCATCATGACAACCTCCGAGGAAGGCCGGCTATACCCGCGCTCCCTTCGCGCAGAATCGGTGCGCGACGCGCTTCTCAACGTTTGCAACCGCCTAGGTATCACCTTAATCTGCGGAGCCAACGTTGCCTCGGCGCACAAAGTTTCCGAAGGCTGGGCACTCCAAATAGACCGTCCAGCGCGGGCGCTCAAGGCAAAAAAGCACGACGACCGAAAATCGGAGCTCCGCTCGCTTCGGAAAGCGCTCGCCGATGTCCCTCGCAAGAACGAGGCCCTGCAGGCACATGCCGTAATTATCGCCACGGGCGGCAACCCCACCGGTATCGCCGATACGTTTAGCCTCCCCCTCACTTCGCTGCACCCCATCCTCTGCCCCGTATCGGCAACGGTCGTTGGCGATCGGGCAGCACTCAAGACGTTGGATGGCCTGCGCGTCCGCGCCCGCTTGACGCTCACCCGTAACCGTAGTGAGCTCTGGCACGAAGACGGTGAAGTACTGTTTCGAACCTTCGGCATCTCGGGCGTCGCTGTCTTCAACCTCTCCCGTCGTATCCAGCGCGGCGATACGATCCTGCTCGACGTTTTCCCCGACCTCTCTAAAGACGAGCTGCTCGATATGCTCAACCGGCGCGTTAAGCTGCTCGGCGGCTTTTCGCCCCGCGATCCCCGTTGGCTCGACGGCATGCTCGCCCCGCAACTCTCCCGCGTCGTCTGTACAGCGTTCGAGCAGTGCCATCCAGGCTCCAACGATATCATCCACCTGGTCTCGATCCTCAAGCACTTTAAGTTGCTCGTCGAGGGAACAGCCGAGGAGCGCTCGGCGCAGGTCACGCGTGGTGGCGTATCTGTCGAGAGCATCTCAACACCCAGTCTACGCGCGCGCAGCGTTGTCGACGCCCCGCTTTACGTCTGCGGCGAAGCGCTCGACATCGACGCCGATTGCGGAGGCTTTAACCTTGCGTGGGCCTGGCTCTCGGGCATTCGCGCTGCAAGCAGCCTGTAGCCGCGCAGTCTATAATCAAAAACGCATTCGGGCCGTCTGGGATACCGGACGGCCTCTTTCTTGCCTCTAAGGAGACCTCGATGATCGAAATCACCCAAGTCAACGCGTCGCTCGATGAAGCCGGCGATGAAAATACCTGTCTCATTGTTGGCAAGCGAGTCGCCAAGCGCGTCCTACGTTGCAAGGACTCCGAGATCAAGTCCATCGAGCTCCACCGCAAGTCAATCGACGCTCGCAAAAAACGAGACGTCCATTTTATCCTGAGCTTTCGTGTTGAGCTGACTAGTCCCCACCTCGAGCGAGAAGCGGTCGACAGCGTTGCCGAGCGTGACCGCTCGCGCGTACGCGCGATAGAAGACGATGAGCCTTCATTCCCCTCCCCCGTCTCCGACGCACCTCAAGAACGCCCTGTCGTTGTCGGCGCCGGATGCGCCGGCCTTTTCGCTGCGCTCACGCTCGCCAAAGCAGGTCTTAAGCCCTTGCTTATCGAGCGCGGCGACCCGGCATTTCGCCGCTCGCAGACGATCGACCTCTTTCTAAAGGAGCGCATCCTCGACCCCGAGAGCAATATTCAGTTTGGTCTGGGCGGCGCGGGGACCTTCTCGGACGGCAAGCTCAATACGGGAACAAAAAATCCCGCCCATCGCCTTATCCTCGAAACCTTCGTCGAGGCGGGTGCGCCCCGCGATATTCTGTGGGATGCCAAGCCGCACATTGGCTCCGACATCCTTCCCAAGGTTGTCACCGCTATATCCCAGCGCATCGAGCAGCTCGGAGGTGTCGTCCGTTATCGAACGAAGCTCGTCGACATTCGCATCGACGCGTCTGGCGCCATCACCGGTATTGATGTCCAATCGTCCCAAGACGCCGCTTACGAGCCAATCGAGACAAAGCACCTCATCCTCGCCTGCGGGCATTCTGCTCGCGATATTTTTGAGCTCCTTAAGGACCACAACGTGGCCCTCGCACAAAAGACCTTTGCCATGGGCGTTCGCATCGAGCATCCGCAACGCGACATCGACAGAGCCCAATATGGAGCCTCGGCGGGACATCCAGCGCTCGGGGCGGCCCCCTACAAACTTGTTGCCCATCTTCCCAACGGCCGCAGCGTGTTCTCGTTTTGCATGTGCCCCGGCGGACAGGTTGTTGCCGCCTCTTCAGAACCGTGCCATCTGTGCGTCAACGGGGCCAGTCTCAATGCCCGCGACGGACGCAACGCAAATGCCGCCCTGCTCGTTAACGTCACGCCTGAGGACCTTCCCAACGATGACCCGCTCGCCGGCATCGAGCTCCAGCGTGCCTGCGAGGCGGCCGCCTATCGCCTGGGCGGTTCCAACTGGAACGCACCGGCACAACTCGTCGGAGATTTCCTCGCAGGACGCGCCAGCACGGCACCCGGAAAGGTAAAACCAACCTATCCACTTGGCGTGACCTGGACGGCGATCGACGATGCCCTCCCGCAGCATATCGTCGAATCGCTTCGTTTGGGAATTCCCCTGCTCGGTAAGAAACTGCGTGGCTATGACCGCCCCGATGCGGTCCTCACTGGCGTGGAGACGCGTTCGAGCTCCCCGGTTACGGTCATCCGCGATCGAACATGCCACGCCGTGTCGACCCCGGGCCTTTACCCTTGCGGCGAGGGTGCCGGATATGCCGGCGGCATCATGAGTGCCGCCACCGACGGCATCCGTTGCGCTGAGGCGCTGATAGCAGACCTCTAGTGCACGAACTCTCGCGTCCGAATCAGAACCACCCTTAAAAAGGGTGGTTTGCTCTTAGGGTATAACCCACGGGCCCCGGGCTCGCGTCTAAAGGCGCGGGCCCGGACTTCGTCCAGGCCTAGTGCATCTTGACCCGTGGCGCGCCGGTCGAACCGGCAGCATCACCCCCTCTTGAAGGGGTCCTCGTACTCCTTCACGCTCAGCTTGTCCAGCGCGATGTCGTGGGACTCCTGCTCCCTGATGTACTTGGCGATCGTCGCCTCGTTCAGGCCGACGGTGGACACGTAGTAGCCCTCCGCCCAGAACTTCCTGTTGCCGAACTTGTACTTGAGGTTGGCGTGCCTGTCGAATATCATCAGCGAGCTCTTCCCCTTCAGGTAGCCCATGACGCTCGCGACGCTGTACTTCGGCGGGATCGCCAGCAGCACGTGCACGTGGTCGGGCATCAGGTGCCCCTCGATTATCTCGATCCCCTTGTACTCGCACAGCTTCCTGAGGATCTCCCCTATGTCGCTCCTGATTTGGTTGTAGATCACTTTGCGCCTATACTTCGGCGTGAACACGATGTGGTACTTGCACATCCACTTCGTGTGGGAAAGGCTGTAGGCCTTCTGGGCCATGGCGACCACCCCTTCGACTCGAATTCTTGACGGCCTGAACAATCGTCAATATCGGTCGGAGGGGTGGCTTTGTAAAGCCGTTTGTCTCCACCCGCGTAGCGGGTGGTTTAAAGCTGGCCGCTGCGCGGCCAGCGGACTAAAGTCTTGAACGACACAGGCCCCGAGTTCCACAGGGAACTCGGGGCCTGTTCACTACTTCCTGAATCGTGCACCCTGGCGTTTTCTGCCCGAAGCAAAGGTAGAGCCCTTGCGAGCCTGCGAACGCAAACGCTCAATCGTTTCGTCCTCAGATGCGCCCTCAAGCATCGCCCGAATCTGAACGACGGCATCGCGCAGACGCGCCGCCTCCTCAAAGTCCATGGCGGCGGAAGCGTTACGCATGTCTTCCTCCATGGTCTCGACAATCCGCACGAGCTCGTCATGCGGTAGCCCTTCCAGCTGCTCGGCAAGCGTTTGCTCGGGTGCCACCGTCTCCGGCGCGGCGCCCTCGCCGTTTTCATCGGGCGTATAGAACGCACCGTGACCCAGCGAATCGCCTCTCGAGCGTCCCTTCGAGCCCACAGTCTTTTCGGCCTCGGCAATAAAGCTCGAAATGTCGTTAATGGCCTTGCGGACCGTCTTGGGCACAATGCCATGCTCTTCGTTATATGCCATCTGAATCTCACGACGGCGCTGCGTCTCCTCGATGGCTTCTTTCATCGAATCGGTCACAACGTCTGCATACATGATGACCTCGCCGTCGGCATTACGGGCCGCACGGCCAATCGTCTGAATCAACGAACGGCGGTTGCGCAAGAAGCCTTCCTTGTCAGCGTCGAGAATTGCCACCAGCGAGACCTCGGGAAGGTCCAGACCCTCGCGGAGCAGGTTGATGCCGACGAGAACATCAATCTTTCCCTCGCGCAGCGTTCGCAGGATCTCGACACGGTCCATCGTCGCTGTATCGGAGTGCATGTAATTGACCTTAATGCCGGCATCAAGCAGATGGTCGGTCAGGTCCTCGGCCATGCGCTTGGTGAGCGTGGTCACCAGCACGCGCTCCTTGCGGGCAACGCGCTCGCGAATCTCGTCCTCAAGATCGTCAATCTGTCCACGAACCGGACGCACATCGATCTTGGGGTCGAGCAGACCGGTCGGACGAATAATCTGCTCAACGTCGTTCTGGCTAACCCGCAGCTCATAGTCGCCCGGCGTAGCCGAGACGTAGATGAACTGGGGAATCCTCGCCTCAAACTCATCGAAACGAAGCGGGCGGTTATCGAGTGCCGAAGGCAGACGAAAACCGTGCTCCACCAGCGTCACCTTACGCGAGCGGTCACCTTCGTGCATGCCGCGGATCTGCGGCACCGTCACATGGCTCTCATCGATGATGCAGAGCATGTCCTTAGGAAAGTAATCGATCAGGGTAAACGGTGGCTCGCCCGGTTTTCGACCGTCCAGATGACGCGAGTAGTTCTCGATGCCGTTGCAAAAGCCCATCGTCTCGAGCATCTCGAGATCATAGTCGGTGCGCTGCTGCAGACGCTGTGCCTCGAGCAGCTTATCAGTCGCCTTGAGCTCGGCCACACGCTTCTCGCACTCTTCACTGATTGATTTCAGAGCCGCTTTGACCTTAGGCTTCTCAGTCACGTAGTGCGATGCCGGCCACACGGGAATGGCCTCGTACTCACGTAGCACCTCGCCGGTGACCTCGTCGATCTCGGCAATCAGCTCAACCTCGTCGCCAAAGAACTCAAACCGCAACGGATGCTCGGCATAGGGTGGATACACGTCGACGACATCGCCGCGCACACGGAAGGTGCCACGTGCCAAATCATAGTCATTGCGATCGTACTGGATATCGATAAGCGCATGGATAAAGTCATCGCGCTCGAGCGGCACCTTCTTGTCGACGTTCGGAGCTAGGCCCGCATAGTCCTCGGGAGAGCCAATGCCATAGATACACGAGACCGATGCGACGACGATCACATCGCGTCGAGATAGCAGCGATGCGGTCGCCTGATGTCGCAGCATCTCAACTTCTTCGTTAATCGAGGAATCCTTCTCGATATACGTATCGCTTTGCGGCACATACGCTTCGGGTTGATAGTAATCGTAGTACGACACAAAATAGACCACGGCGTTGTCAGGGAAGAATTCCTTGAGCTCGCTCGCAAGCTGAGCGGCAAGCGTTTTATTGGGAGCCATAACCAGCGTCGGCTTCCCCAGGGCCTCAATAGTCTTAGCCATCGTGAAGGTCTTGCCCGAACCAGTCACGCCCAGCAAAACCTGATAGCGATCTCCGTCCCTCACGCCCTGCACAAGCGACTCAATGGCCTTAGGCTGGGAGCCAGCGGGCTCGTATGGAGACACGACCTTAAACGGTACCTCAGAGCCCTCAACGCCAAAACGTTTAAGCTCTCCTCCAACACGCTCAACTTCAAATTCCGCCATGGATACTCCTAACTCATATATCTGCAGTATACGCAGGCGGCAGGCATAGTCCTATACGAACCGATCGGGATAGAGGGTCTTGTAGCGAACCCAGGCATTATTGACACGAATCAGATACGCCTGCGTCTCGGGAAAAGTGATTGCATTATGAAGCGACGTGCTCTGCTGCGCCCATCCGTCGACATTGCCCATGCCGGCGTTATAGGCGGCAATGGCACTGTCAGTCGACCCGTTAAAATACGTTAGAAGATACGAAAGATACGCACAGCCAAACTCGATGTTCGTAGCGGGATCGTTAAGGTCGCCGGCTGAATACTCGCTGCCATCGACAAGACCCTTGGCAATCATATCCTGGGCAGTCTCGGGCATCAGCTGCATCAATCCCCGTGCGCCTTGATTCGACTCAGCCTCGGGATCCCAATTCGATTCCGACTTTATGACAGCGCACACCAGATACGGATCAAGATTGTGCGAAATGCTCGATTGCTTTACGTACGCCTCATAGTCAATTGGATACAAAGGCTTAAAGAAGGCGGCAGGGGCATACGAGTAGACGAGCGAAATAAGGCCGAAGACAAACATAACGGCAAGTGGCGCCACGCGATACCACGTAAAGAAACGTGTCTTAGGCATCGGCCTCCTCCCTATCCACTACATCCCCGAAGCCATGGCGCGCAAGCCATGCGTCCAGTTGTTCAAAGAGCGAGTTATCGCCTGCCGCATTATCGATGACCGTCGTAGCGAGATTGCAAAGCGAAGCCTCATCAGATTGGCATGCAGAGCGCGCATCAAAATCAGAGGACTCCATACCACGATGAATGGCACGCTCACGACGAACTGCTAAAGGAGCGCTGATAACCAGAATTTCATCAGCCAGGCCAAAAGCATCCTCAAAACCAGTCGGGGCAGAAACCTCGACAACCGCAAAGGGATAACGGGGGGACGAAACCGTGCAACAAACCGGATCAAGAATCCTCAGTGACAGCTGTTCGATGAGAACCGGATGAACGATGCCATTGAGCCGCGCGACTGTATCAGGAGAGGCGAAAGCTCGAGCAGCGAGGACATTGCGGCGAATGCCGCCCTCCCCGTCCAGAATGTCCCAACCGAATTCTTCCGCGAGGGCATTGACGATATCGGAGCCTGGCACATACAGCGATTTGGCAAGCTCATCCAGATCGATAAGCATGGCGCCATGAGATTCGAGATAGCGGCAGGCAGTCGACTTACCCGAAGCAATATTGCCCAAGACAAAAACGGTAAACATCAAGTCCTCCCTAACGCCAATGGGAGTTATTATCGCGCAAATACAAAAGAAGGACTCAAAATACAGCCAAACAGTAAGAGAAGCTAAACGAAGGCGAGTTCGTGTATTACAACCCTCTATTAAACGCAAAAAGGGGGAGGCCGCGCGGCCTCCCCCTTCTCAGTTCAAGCGTACGGCTCGGTGCCGTCCACCGGTCAGCGGCGCCCTGGCCTCCCACGGGCTGACCCCGCAGTACTCTCGGCGCGATGGGGCTTAGCTTCCGGGTTCGGAACGGGACCGGGCGTGCCCCCCATGCTCTGGCCGCTGACCGGTGGGCGGCGCCCACCGTTACGGTGTCCTGGGTCTCACTCTACACGTGCCCTGGGGGCCGCATGGCGCATAGGGGAGTGACTCGGGGGCATCCTCGTGCCCGGACCGCGCCTATGAGCGCTGGGTCCCGCGGGCCGCGAGGTGCGGTTCCGGAAGAGCTCGGGCGATTAGTGCGGCTCGGCTGAGGACGTCGCCGTCCTTGCACCTGCCGTCTATCGACCAGGTAGTCTACCTGGGCCCTTACCGGAAGGAGAACTAATCCCTGGAACGGCTTCCCGCTTAGATGCCTTCAGCGGTTATCCGCGCCGCACGCGGCTACCCGGCCGTGCCGTTGGTCGACAACCGGTTCACCGGAGGTGCGTCCACCCCGGTCCTCTCGTACTGGGGGCAGCCTCCATCGATTCTCCTGCGCCCACGGAGGATAGGGACCGAACTGTCTCACGACGTTCTGAACCCAGCTCGCGTACCGCTTTAAACGGCGAACAGCCGTACCCTTGGGACCTGCTCCAGCCCCAGGATGCGATGAGCCGACATCGAGGTGCCAAACCTTGCCGTCGATGTGGACTCTTGGGCAAGATCAGCCTGTTATCCCCGGAGTACCTTTTATCCGTTGAGCGACGGCCCACCCACTCGGGGCCGCCGGATCACTAGAGCCTGCTTTCGCACCTGCTCGGCTTGTGGGCCTCGCAGTCAAGCCCGCTTGTACTCTTGCATTCAAAAGGACGGTTGCCGACCGTCCCGAGCGGACCTTCGCGCGCCTCCGTTACCCTTTAGGAGGCGACCGCCCCAGTCAAACTGCCCGCCTGGCACGGTCCCCGAGCCGGTTGACGGCCTCGGGTTAGGACGCCGGTCGCGCGAGGGCAGTATTCCAAGGGCGGCTCCCCGGGGGCTGGCGCCTCCGGATCTTAGCCTCCTGCCTATCCTCTACACGCGGGACCAGCGGCCAATGCCAAGCTGCAGTGAAGGTTCACGGGGTCTTTCCGTCCTTCCGCGGGTAAGTCGCATCTTCACGACCAGTGCAATTTCACCGGGTCCATGGTCGAGACAGCGCCCAAGTCGTTGCGCCTTTCGTGCAGGTCGGAACTTACCCGACAAGGAATTTCGCTACCTTAGGACCGTTATAGTTACGGCCGCCGTTTACCGGGGCTTGGCTTCGGGGCTTCGCGCGATGCGCTAACTCCTCCGCGTGACCTTCCGGCACCGGGCAGGCGTCAGACCCTATACGTCGCCTTGCGGCTTCTGCAGAGTCCTGTGTTTTTGGTAAACAGTCGCTTGGGCCTCTCCACTGCGGCCCGCCTCCGCTCCCCGGGCAAGCCGGTTCACGTACGCGCGGGCACCCCTTCTCCCGAAGTTACGGGGCCATTGTGCCGAGTTCCTTGACCATGGTTGACCCGATCGCCTCGGTATGTTCTACCCACCCACCTGTGTCGGTTTGCGGTACGGGCGCGCACGCGCCTGCCTAGGGGTTTTTCTAGGGACCTCGGGCTCACTCGCTTCGCTCAGTCGCTTCGTCCGGAGCCTCGCCCTCAATGCGGACCGGATTTCCCTGGTCCGCGGGCCGCGCTCCATCACGGGGACGTCCAGAACCCCGCCGAGCCACCCCCATCCGTCGCCCCGTCGGTCGTAGCGCCGCGTGCGCGGTGCAGGAATGTCTGCCTGCTGCGCGTCGGCTACGCCTACCGGCCTCGCCTTAGCCCCCGACTGACCCTGGGAGGATTAGCCTTGCCCAGGAAACCTCGGGTTCACGGCGGACGAGTTACTCTCTCGTCTCTCGCTACTCATGCCAGCATTCTCACTCCCATGCGCTCCACCGTCGGTCGCCCTCCGGCTTCTCCGCCCATGGGAAGCTCCCCTACCGATTCTAATGAATTAAAATCCCGCCGCTTCGGTGTCCAGCTTAGCCCCGTGTATTGTCGGCGCATGTCCACTCGACCAGTGAGCTGTTACGCACTCTTTGAATGGATGGCTGCTTCTAAGCCAACATCCTGGTTGTCTGGGCGGACGCACATCCTTTGCCACTCGGCTGGAACTTGGGGACCTTAGCGGGCGGTCCGGGCTGTTTCCCTCTCGAGCACACAGCTTAGCCCACATGCTCTGACTGCCGCGCTCTGGGCCGCCGGCATTCGGAGTTCGGTTGGATTCGGTAGGCGGCGAAGCCCCCTCGTCCATCCGGTGCTCTACCTCCGGCGGTGAACGCGCGACGCTAGCCCTAAAGCTATTTCGGGGAGAACGAGATATCTCCGGGTTTGATTGGCCTTTCACCCCTATCCGCAGGTCATCGCCGCCGTTTTCAACCGACGTGCGTTCGGCCCTCCACGGGGTCTTACCCCCGCTTCAGCCTGCCCACGGATAGCTCACCCGGCTTCGCGTCCGCGGCGCGGGACTCAAGTCGCCCTGTTAAGGCTCGCTTTCGCTCCGGCTCCCTTTCGGTTAACCTCGCCCCGCGCCAGCGACTCGCTGGCTCATTCTACAAAAGGCACGCCGTCACAACTGAAAGTTGCTCCGACTGCTCGTGGGCGCACGGTTTCAGGTACTGTTTCACTCCCCTCCCGGGGTGCTTTTCACCTTTCCCTCACGGTACTGGTGCGCTATCGGTCACAGGGTAGTACTCAGGCTTGGATGGTGGTCCACCCAGGTTCGGACCGGGTTTCACGTGCCCGGCCCTACTCAGGGACCGCGTCGCGCCGTCCGGTCTGGGTTCGCGTACGGGGCTGTCACCCGCTGCGGCCGGCCCTCCCATGCCGTTCCGCTCCCCAGCCGGACCTGCGCCCGGGGGCGGCAGCCCCCGGATGCGCGGCCCTGCAACCCCGTCGGCGGAACCCCTGCCGGGTATGCCCGCTCGACGGTTTGGCCATCGGTCCCCTTTCGCTCGCCGCTACTCGGGGAGTCTCGAGATTGATTTCCTCTCCTCCGGGTACTTAGATGTTTCAGTTCCCCGGGTTGTCCTCCCCGCCCCTATGTGTTCGGGGTGGGGATATGCACACTGCTGTGCATGGGTTCGCCCATTCGGAGACCCCCGGGTCGAAGGATGTGTGCTCCTCGCCGGGGATTATCGCAGCTTGCCGCGTCCTTCATCGGCTCCCTGTGCCAAGGCATCCGCCGTGCGCCCGTGGTATCTTGCGGGACCGCATCGGGCCCGCGGGATATCCACGTGTCGCTAAAATTAATTAATCGATATCATGAATAGCGCTCGTATGTCGCAATTCGGGTATCTCATACCGCGGCACAGTAGTTGAACTGTGCTCGCGATCAGATGCTCCTCACTCATATATAAGTGAATTCTTCTTGTTTGGATCGGATGAATGATTGCTATCATTCTGTCTGATAAATCGCAGAAAAGAATCGAGTCTGGAAGAAATTGATCTTCCATCTCTCTCCTATCGCTATGCGGCTCTCAAGGTACGCGGGTGCGACCCCGGGGACCGGGTGCTGCGGGGACTTACTCCGGGCGACATCAACCGGACGGGCTCCTGCCCTCCATTCGAGTTAAGTTGATCTCTCTAAGAATGTATCTCCCTAGAAAGGAGGTGATCCAGCCGCACCTTCCGGTACGGCTACCTTGTTACGACTTCACCCCCCTCACCCTCCACACCTTCGGCGCCTCCCCCCTTGCGGTTGGGCCGGCGACTTCGGGTGCAGACGACTCGGGTGGTGTGACGGGCGGTGTGTACAAGGCCCGGGAACGCATTCACCGCGGCATGCTGATCCGCGATTACTAGCAACTCCGACTTCATGGGGGCGGGTTGCAGCCCCCAATCCGAACTGGGGCCGGCTTTCCGGGATCCGCTCCCCCTCGCGGGGTGGCATCCCTCTGTACCGGCCATTGTAGCACGTGTGCAGCCCAGGGCATAAGGGGCATGATGACTTGACGTCGTCCCCGCCCTCCTCCGCCTTGACGGCGGCGGTCCCGCGTGGGTTCCCGGCATCACCCGATGGCAACACGCGGCGGGGGTTGCGCTCGTTGCGGGACTTAACCCAACATCTCACGACACGAGCTGACGACAGCCATGCACCACCTGTATGGGCTCCTCTCGGCCACGGGGTCTCCCCCGCTTCACCCATATGTCAAGCCCTGGTAAGGTTCTTCGCGTTGCTTCGAATTAAGCCACATGCTCCGCTGCTTGTGCGGGCCCCCGTCAATTCCTTTGAGTTTTAGCCTTGCGGCCGTACTCCCCAGGCGGGACGCTTAATGCGTTGGCTGCGGCACGGGGGGATCGTCCCCCCACACCTAGCGTCCATCGTTTACGGCTGGGACTACCAGGGTATCTAATCCTGTTCGCTCCCCCAGCTTTCGCGCCTCAGCGTCGGTCTCGGCCCAGAGGGCCGCCTTCGCCACCGGTGTTCCACCCGATATCTGCGCATTCCACCGCTACACCGGGTGTTCCACCCTCCCCTACCGGACCCAAGCCGCGGAGGTTCCGGGGGCTTCGGGGGGTTGAGCCCCCCGCTTCGACCCCCGGCCTGCCGGGCCGCCTACGCGCGCTTTACGCCCAATGAATCCGGATAACGCTCGCCCCCTACGTATTACCGCGGCTGCTGGCACGTAGTTAGCCGGGGCTTCTTCTGCAGGTACAGTCTTGACTCTTCCCTGCTGAAAGCGGTTTACGACCCGAAGGCCTCCGTCCCGCACGCGGCGTCGCTGCGTCAGGGTTCCCCCCATTGCGCAAGATTCCCCACTGCTGCCTCCCGTAGGAGTCTGGGCCGTGTCTCAGTCCCAATCTGGCCGGTCGGTCTCTCAACCCGGCTACCCGTTGTCGGCACGGTGGGCCGTCACCCCGCCGTCTACCTGATGGGCCGCGGAGCCATCCCCTCCCGTCGGGGCTTTAGCCGGGGTGCCATGCGGCACCCCGGGGTATCCGGTATTACCCGTCCTTTCGGGCGGCTATCCCGGGGGAGGGGGCAGGTTCTCCACGTGTTACTCAGCCGTTCGCCACTCGCTTCTATCCGAAGATAGGTGCCGTTCGACTTGCATGTGTTAGGCGCGCCGCCAGCGTTCATCCTGAGCCAGGATCGAACTCTCCGTCCAAAATAAATGGGCTTCGAGCCCGTCCGGTCCTCACAACTATTAGCTGATCGGTTCCGTTCGATTCATATGGTTCTAGTATAGGAAAAGGAATTTCTCGGGGCCGCCTCTCGGCGGCCTTGCGAAAAACAAATCCAAGTTAGACCATTTCAAATGGTTCGATGTCTGCCCGGATGCGACACTCGGAAGTGTCCATCCTCGCAGTATCCGGTTCTCAAGGTGCACGCCCCGCGGCTCATCCGGTCCGACCGGGCCGCGCGGCAAGGAGATATATTGCCAGACCGCGAAGCTCTGTGGGACGTCAATTCCACTCTTCACAAGTCCTACACAACATATTGCTTTCTATAGGTAATAGAAAGACTGGTGCGGATCTTCCGCACGTATCAGATGATGACCCTTTGGTTCAGGAATATATAGAGATCGGTCACCTGTAAGTGTTTATCTACCCGCGCTTTTAGCAATGTAAACCGCGCTTCAGATAAAAAGAGGGAGCGCCGCGCACAACGCGACACTCCCCTAGCGATTCAAGAGAATCTATTAGGCCTCGAGAGCCTTCTTGGCGATGGTAGCCAGCTCGTTGAAGGACTCGATGTCCTCGTAAGCCATTTGAGCCAGGACCTTGCGGTCGAGCTCGATGCCGGCAACCTTCAGGCCGTGCATGAACTGAGAGTAAGAGATGTCGTTCAGGCGAGCAGCAGCGTTGATACGAGTGATCCAAAGAGAACGGATCTCGCGCTTCTTGTTGCGTCGATCACGATACTGATACTGCAGGGAGTGCTGGACCTGCTCTTTAGCATGCTTGTAAGTACGCGAAGCGGCACCGTAGTAACCCTTCGCACGGTGCATAACGGTACGGCGCTTCTTCTTGGCGGCAACAGCGCGCTTAATACGTGCCATGTTCTATCAACTCCTAGACGGTAAAACGAAAAACGGGAACGCGAACTTAGGCGAGACGCGACTTGATGACCTTGCGGTCGGCAGCGGCGATCTCGGTCTCCTGACGGAAGCCACGCTTACGCTTGGTGGACTTCTTGCTCAGGATGTGGCTCTTGAAAGCCTTGGCGCGCATAAGCTTGCCGGTACCAGTCTTGCGGAAACGCTTCTTGGTGCCGCTGTGGGACTTCATCTTAGGCATGAAATACTCCTTAATCGGTTACAGAACACTAGTTACTTGGTATCGCTTGCCGCTTTATCCTCATCGAAGGCGCCCTTAATCGGGGCGAGCAGCATAAGCATGTTACGGCCTTCCATCTTAGGCTTGGACTCGACCGTAGCGTAAGGCTTGAGATCCTCGGCGAGACGCTCGAGAACGTTAAGGCCCTGCTCCGGGTGAGCCATCTCACGGCCGCGGAACATGATGGTGATCTTAACGCGTGCGCCCTTCTTGAGGAAACGCAGAACGTGGCCCTTCTTGGTCTCGTAGTCGCCAACGTCGATCTTGGGTCGGAACTTCATTTCCTTGACCTCGACCTTGGACTGGTTCTTACGAGCAGCCTTGGCCTTCATGGCCTGCTGGTACTTGAACTTACCGTAGTCCATGACCTTGCAGACCGGCGGCTCCGCGTTGGGAGCGATCTCGACCAGGTCGAGACCCTGATCGTCGGCGACGCGCTGGGCATCGCGGATGGCGAACAGGCCGAGCTGAGAGCCATCGACGCCAATCAAACGGCACGAAGATGCAGTAATCTCGTCGTTGATGCGGGTGTCATCAGACTTAGCTATTTTCCCTACCTCCATTCATAAAAAAATAACCCGGCGCTTCTCAGCAACCAGGTCATACACATAGACTTCCTCGATTTGAGGAAGGGAATCTAAGTTGTATGACCAGTCAGCTGCTCATTGGCGCCAAAAGGTGGGAGCCCTCGGGTTCCTCTTTAGGGCATTGTGGGAACAACGCCTTGCGAATAATAACACGTACAGCGCATTATCACATTACGTACACGAAAAAGGGGGCCACAACCCCCTCAAAGCGCAGGTGCATGTATGGTGCCCGAGGCGAGACTCGAAGGGCCTTCGCTTCGCGAAGCCCCGGGCTTCGGGCGCATGGCGCCCTCACCACGCTCCGCTACAAACAGGCCACAGGCCTGTTTACTTAACGCTCCGCGCGCTCACGCGAGTTCGGCACGAAAAAGGGGGCCTTGACCCCCTTGAACGCTCACTTGCATGTATGGTGCCCGAGGCGAGACTCGAACTCGCACGTTGTTGCCAACGGTGGATTTTGAGTCCACAGCGTCTGCCAATTCCGCCACTCGGGCACGTAATGCGTGAGTTAGTTTATCACAGCTTTCTGTTGATTAGTCCGAAAATGGAACTTCGAGCATTTTGATAAGCTCAACCTTGCGCAACATCTCCCGCTTACGACATCCACGTCCGTCAACCGAGGCCTCGCCCATCTGGTTGTCATAGGGGTCCTCACGCATGCCGTCGAAAGCAGGCACAAACTCAGCCTGGAATCGATTGTTGGCCACCATACGCCACGGATCGAGATTGCCAAAGTAGTGACGGCGGCGCCACTCCTCGCCCATCCTGCGAGCAGAAGATCCAAATGACACGTCGGCGTTGAGCCACCCGGTTTGCGGCGTATAGAACTCTGCCCAGTCGTGCGGCCCCACCGAATCAGGCGCAACATACAGGCCACTCTGCCAGCGGGCGGGCACGCCCGCGATGCGGCACATGGTGATAAACGTGAGCGCCATAACGCCGCAATCGCCGCGGAGCGAGTGTGCACAGTCATCGGCGATGGAGCCCAAAAGCAGGTACGGTGGCTGATAGCGATAGTCAATATGCTGTGTCAGGTAATCATAGATAGCACGAGCGCGATCGAGCGGATTCTCGAGACCGTCAATAACACGCTCCGTCAACTGTCGCATGTACGGCGTGAACGCAATGTGCGGACGGTCCTCGGAGGTGTCCTCGGGCAGTGGCGCGTCCATACAGGGATGCGATGGGAGCGCGCCACCATAGATATCGCAATAGGCGGCATCGACGTGATAGCGATAGGTCACCGAGAATGAATGTTCAGTCGAAGATGTCCAAGAGGCAGCGCGAGCCGAAACGTTTTCAGGGGCAACGGTACCCCCCGACGTCATATCGAGAACCTCGATTTGAGACTGTTGACGACAGGCGGCAGCAACGGGTAGCCACGCGCGAACAGCCTCTCCCTCCAGAGCTCCAGGGACAGACACGGATGCCTTAAGCGTGATGACGCGAGCCAACCCGTTTTGCGACTCCATCTCCCTGAGCATCTGGTTACGCAGCGCGATGCCGTCCGCAGAATCGGGACGCAGGCCCGGAACCTCCTTGGGGTACACGCGAAGCGAATCGAGGAAGTTGTCGAGAACGAACAGCTCGCCATCGATAAAGCGCCAGTCAATACGCTTACGATTGATCAGGTCGTCAAGCTGCTCTTCGGTAAACTCTGGCCACTCCTCGCGAATCATCGCAATAGCCTGATCGCGCGACACCGAAAAATGAAGCGGCGTCTCGAGCATGCGATACCGCTCGGCACGAACACAAGCAGCCAGCGAAGGCTCAGGGTTCTGCTCCAGAAGGCGATCGCAAGCAGCAACAGCCTGCGTCAAATACCCGGCATCCTTGAGACGAAGAATCTCAGGCGGCAGTCCAATATCGAGATGACGAAAGTCATCACAGCAAACATCAACAGAGCAACCAACAGGACCCTCGCCAATAACCTTCCCATCCGAAGGCAGCACATCAATAACAGCCATACCAAAACTCCAAGTCACTAGAACGCTTGAAGCCCATTGTAGCGAGATAAAAAGAAAGCCCCAACAAGGGAGCCATCAACGCCGCCGAACGGTAGTCAATAAATAAATTCAGCCCAGTAACCCTGCGGCGTTAAACAAAGGAAGCCCCATCCCCCGGAACTGTTTCCTTGGCGCGACTTCTGGCGAAGCCAGGTGAGCGCAAAGGAAACAGTGTAGGGGGACGGGGCTTCCGGCGGGAAGTTTAGCGACGCTTACGCCTTGTTGACGGAGCCAAACTCCTCCATGAGCTCCTTGGTGCGAACAACGATGTTGTCGCGACCAGGCTTGAGGAGCTTGCGGGGGTCAAAGCCCTTGCCCTGCTGATCCTTGCCAGCCTCGATGTACTCGCGGACGCCCTTGGCGAAGACGAGCTGCAGGTCGGTGTTGACGTTGATCTTGGAGATGCCCAGGGAGATGGCCTTCTTGATCTGATCCTCGGGGATGCCGGTACCACCGTGCAGAACGAGGGGCAGGTCGCCGGTCTGAGCCTTGATCTCGCCCAGACGCTCGAAGGAAAGGCCAGCCCAGTCGGCGGGATACACGCCGTGGATGTTGCCGATGCCGCAGGCGAGGAAGTCGACGCCCAGGTCAGCAATCTGCTTGCACTCAGCGGGGTCAGCGAGCTCGCCGTTGGAGGTCACGCCGTCCTCGGTGCCGCCGATGCCGCCGACCTCGGCCTCGATGGACATGCCCTTGGAGTGGGCAAGCTCAACGAGCTCCTTGGTGCGGTCGAGGTTAAGCTGGAAGGTCTCCTCGTGAGAGCCGTCATACATGATGGACGTGAAGCCGGCCTCGATGCACTTGAAGCAGTCCTCGTAAGAACCGTGATCGAGGTGAAGGGCGACGGGAACGGTAACGCCCGTGGCCTCGACGGCAGCCTTGACCATGTCGGCGCAGACCTTGAAACCGCCCATCCACTTAGCGGCACCAGCGGTGCACTGAAGGATCAGCGGAGACTTGGCCTCCTCGGCGGCCTGGAGAATAGCCAGGGTCCACTCGAGGTTGTTGGTGTTGAAGGCACCGAGAGCGTACTTGCCGGCCTCGGCCTTCTTGAGCATGTCTGCTGCGTTGACGAGCATAAAAGAAACCTCCTGTAAGGTTGCTCCGATAACGCCTGAGATTTTACCACGGCGTACCCGAGCATAAACGTTCGTTTGTTCACGAATATCGTCCAAACAGACTTTTTTTGACCGTTTGCCCTACGGAATCGACCCGTTGGGGAAAAATAGCTTGACGTTTAGACGCTTCTCGTGCTTTAGAAGCTGACTATAAAGCTACACCTGCATGAAAGTGTTCTGCATGAGCTCGCGTGCCATGGTGGTCGAATCGCCATGGCCGGTTAAGCAAACGGTGTCGGGCGGAAGAAGCCGGGCGAGCTTGGAGAGCGAGCGCAGAATCGCCGCCTCGTCTCCGCCGGAAAGATCGGTGCGGCCGTGCCCACCCGGAAACAGGGTGTCGCCCACAAAGGCGATGTTCCCCTGCTCGGTGGCAGCAAACAAGACGATCCCGCCCGGCGTATGCCCTGGTGTCTCGATCACCTGCAGGCAGATATCGCCCACCTCGAGAGCATCGCCCTGGGCGAGCAGGCGCGTCGGCTCCCCAGGGTCGGGCGTCTCAATGCCCCACATAGCTCGCTGTTCCTCGATGTTCGCATGCGGCACCGCCACATCCTTAGCACACAGCTCATACTGACAGCCCTCGCCAACGGTGGTTCGCACGCCGGCAACACCACCAACATGATCGGCATGGCCATGAGTGCATACGGCGCCAAGCATGCGTACGCCGGGATGCTTGGCTCGAATATGCTCTACCAAGCGCTCGCCTTCCCATGCGGGGTCGATAATCACACACTCATTGTCCGAAATAACAGCATAGCTATTGGTCTGAATGGGACCGTTTACGAGCGTCTCGATCTCGACCGATCCCTTGGGAGTTACATCCAAGGACACACCACTCATGTCCCTCTCCTCTCTATAGAACTCGAGGCATCAAACGATGCCTCGAGTGTAGCGAATATCGATAATGTGGCACGTTCGTCGCGACTAAACGCGGCGCTTAAGCTGGGCTCCACCCTCGCCGGGCATCAGGCGGCGCGCGTCGTAGACCGAGTCAACGCTGCTGATGGAGGCTAGCAGCGGATCCAGCCCACTCGCGTCCGAGATCTCGACCATAAAGCGTAGGGTTGCAATACCCTCGCGGTTGGTCGACGTGGCGGCAGAAAGGATATTGCCGCCCGCATCGCCAATGGCAATGGTGACATCCTTGAGCAGGCCCATGCGGTCCAGGCACTCGACCACGATCTCGACCTGGAAGAGGGTGTCGGCAGCGCCGTCCCACTCCACTTCGATCATGCGCTCGGGATGCTCCATAAGACCCTTGACGTTGGGGCAGTTGGCGCGATGCACCGAAACGCCACGACCGCGCGTGATGAAGCCGACGATATCGTCGCCCGTCACCGGATTACAGCAATGCGCCAGACGGACCAGCAGTCCGCTGTTGCTCTCGCCCTTGACGATAATGCCGTTGCTGGCGCTCTTGCCACGCTTTTGCGGCTTGCGGTTGGAGCCGCGGGCCGGCTGTTTCACGACCTCGGCGATAGCCTCGGCCTTGGTGACCTGTTCCTCGGGCTTGGGGTCCAAGATTTGCTCGACCTTGTTACCCACAGCGCGCGGGGCAACCTTGCCGGCGCCGACGGCGGCAAACAGGTCCTCAAGCTGCTTGTAGTTAAACTGCTCCGCCACGGCGTTGAGCGCACGCGTGGATCGCGGCGTAGAGATGCCATACCCGCGCTTGCGCAGGTCCTTGGCCAGTATATCGCGGCCGGCAGCAGCGTCATCGTCTTTGGTCGCGGCGGCGAAATAACGGCGAATCTTTGACTTGGCCGAAGGAGTCTTAACGATCTTGAGCCAATCACGCGACGGCTTGGAACTCTTGTTGGTCAGGATTTCAACGCGGTCGCCCGTCTTGATTTCGTGCGTGAGCGGGGCCACCGCACCGTTGATCTTAGCGCCGACGCAGTGGTTGCCCACCTCGGTGTGAACGGCGTAGGCAAAGTCGAGCGGCGTGGAGCCGGCACGAAGCGCCATGACCTCGCCCTTGGGTGTAAAGACAAAGATCTCCTGATCGAACAGATCAACCTTCAGCGAGTGCAGGTATTCCTTGGCGTCCGTAATCTCATCAGACGCTGCCCAATCGAGCGAATGTTTGAGCCAGTTAATCTGGTCGTCCAGACGCTGGGCATCATTGGTCTTAGACGCAGACGATCCGCCCGACTTCTTATAGAGCCAGTGGGCGGCAATGCCGTACTCGGCCTGCTCATGCATCTCATAGGTTCGAATCTGAATCTCGAGCGGGCGGGCCGTGGGGCCGATAACCGTCGTGTGGAGCGACTGGTAGTTATTAACCTTGGGCATGGCGATATAGTCTTTAAAGCGACCGGGCATGGGGTGCCACAGTGTATGCACCGCGCCGAGCGTGGAGTAGCAATCGCGCACCGAATGCGTGATGACGCGCAGTGCCACCAGGTCGTAGATCTCGGAGAACTCCTTGCCCTTGCGCTTCATCTTTTGGTAGATGGACCAATAGTGCTTGGAGCGGCCATTGATCTGGAAGCCCTCCAGGCCGATGCGGTTGAGCTCGTCGGTGAGCGTCTTGATGGTCTCGGCCAGATAGCGCTCACGGACCTCACGAGACTCCGCCACCATGCGCGCGATGCGCTGGTAGGCGTCGGGCTCAAGGTAGAAGAAGGACAGGTCCTCGAGCTCCCACTTAATAGAGCTCATGCCCAGACGGTCGGCCAGGGGCGCATACACGTCCATGGTCTCGCGAGCCTTAAACAGGCGACGGTCCTCACGCAGGGCTGCAAGGGTGCGCATGTTGTGCAGACGGTCGGCAAGTTTGACGATAATGACGCGGATGTCCTTGGACATGGCGAGGAACATCTTGCGCAGCGTAAGCGCCTGCTTCTCGTCCATGCTATCGACTTCGATGTTGGTGAGCTTGGTCACGCCATCGACGAGCTCGGCAACCGTATCGCCAAACAGGCCGGACACATCGGCGAGCGAGGTCTCGGTATCCTCGACGGTATCGTGCAGCAGCGCGGCGCACACCACATCGCAGTCCATCTTGAGATCGGCCAAAATGATGGCCACCTCGACGGGATGGTTGATGTACATCTCACCCGAACGGCGCTTTTGGTTGCAGTGCTTCTCGGCAGCAAAGCAATAGGCCTGCTCCACCTTGGAGAAGTCGTCCTCATTCATATATTTGAGGCACAGGCGCTCCAGCTTGTCGTAGCTGTCCGCCATAATCTCGGGCGGCAGCTCATCGGCATGCTTATAGTGCTCCATCTCCGAGAACGGTTGGAGGGTGGAATCATGGGCGGTACGGGCTGCGGCATCCATCGAGGTCCCCTTCCCCTAGGCCCGCGGTACGATCGGGCGGTTAACTTTGGCTAGCATATCAGAAGCGCACGAATCAAGCGCCCAACTCCGGAAAGCCGAGAACTCCATGCGCGAGCGCAAGCCCTCCAAATAGCGGATTGACCTGCTCAATTGCACACGGCCGGGGTTTTCGGCCATCGCAATGCGACGGGTGTCATCAAACCCCGAAACGCGACAGAAGCCAAGCTCTTCGAAGATTCCCAGACCGCTTGCCACCGAGCGCTCGTCAACCGGCGTGCGGGCATCGATGGCAAGGCACATCTGCGCGATGTCGATATCGCTCGCACTAAATGAGTCGGCTCCGGTCTTGCCGCGGTTGGAGCGCCACATAGTCTGCAGCGCGCGATAGAGCGTGACGAGCTCGTCGCGCTCGGGCGCGTAGCAGTCGAGCAGGCGCTCGTTAATGCGAGCGTCACGCGACGAATAGAGCAGGTGAATCACGGCAGGTTGCCCGTCGCGACCGGCGCGTCCGCTCATCTGGTTGAACTCAATGCTGCCAAACGGCATGTGATAGAGCACGACATGGCGGATATCGGGCAGGTTCACGCCCTCACCAAAGGCAGAGGTCGAAACGATGCAACTGAGGCTTCCGTCACGAAACGCTTCCTCCACGCGGCGACGATCGGAGCGCGCAAGCCCCGCGTTATAGAATGCGATGCGGGTCGCGCAATCGGGTACCCGCTTGCGCAGCGTCTTAGCAAGCGCCACGGACTGGTCGCGCGAGTTGACGTAGATGACGGTCTTCTCCCCCGTAGCCACGATTGACACCAGGCGGTTCTCGCGGCTCGCAAGGTCCCGGTCATCCTCGAGCCGCAAGTTCTCGCGCACCGTCTCGTCGACCACTGTACGGGTAATCGGTAGCACGCGGGCGAGCTCGGCCACAACCGGAGCCGTTGCGGTGGCAGTCGCGGCCAGAACGACCGGGTCACCCAGGGCCTTGAGGATATCGGGCATGTCGAGATAGGCACTGCGGTCGCCGCCCTTGGCAAGACCGGCATGATGCGCCTCATCGATAACGACAAACCCGATACGCCCCGAGCGCGCAAAGCGATCACGGTGAATAGACAGGAACTCAGGCGTCGTGAGCACGATGCCGGTGCGGCCCGAAGCCAAGCCGGCAAACACGTCATCGCGCGCCGCCTCCACGGTCTCGCCGGTCAACACGCCCACGCCAATGCCGAGCGCAGCCATCGTCGACGAGAGGTGATAGGCCTGGTCAGCAACGAGCGCACGCAGCGGATAGACAAAGATGCTCGCACGCCCACGAAGGACCGCCTCGCGCGCGGCGTGCACATGGAAGATGAGCGACTTGCCACGCCCCGTCCCCATAACAGCCAAAACGCTCTGGTGGTCGGCGAGGGCGTCGAGTGCCTCGACCTGCGCGCGATGTGGCTGGTTCGAGCCGATAAAGCTATGGATAAGCGAGCGCGTGAGCTCGGTATAAGAAAGCTGGGCGAGCGTCTCGCGTTTACGCGACTCCAGACGCAGGCCAGAATCCGCCGGCTGCACGCCGCGGCGAAGCTCACATGCCGGATCGTCGATATTGGGCGCCGCGGTATCGCGCACCAAGACATCTTTGATCATGAGCTTGGGCTTCACACGTCCCTGCCAATGCTCGGCCACTGCCTCGAACACCAGGTCGACGGCGCTATCGCAATTGATGAGCTTATCGATCTGCGGCACGCGGAACATAATGGCCGGCACACTCGCAGCGCCATCGGTCGCCACGAAGCGCATGTGCTCGCCGGTTTTGCCCACCACGGCGCGATCGCACATTGTCACGCCCTCGGCCGCCAACAGCGGCACCTTGTTGCCCTGGCCAAACGGCTCAAGACGGGAGATTTGCTCGATGGTCTCGATATTTAGCTCGGAGAGGTCAACGGTGGCGGCAACCTCGTCGGTGTCCTCAAAGTCCTCGGCGGGAAGCTCGGACAGCACGGCGGAAAGGCGACGGCGGAACTCGTCGAGCTTGGACGCCTCGATGGTCACGCCCACCGCACCCGCATGCCCGCCGCGACGAATCAGCAGATCCGAGCAGCGCTCGACAGCGTCGAACAGGTTGACCTTGCCCACCGAGCGACCCGAACCGCGAGCGATACCGTCTTCGATCGAGAACAGCAGCGCCGGCACGTGATAACGGTTGGTCAGGCGGCTCGCTACGATACCCTTGACGCCCTCGTGCCAGCCCTCGCCACCCACGACGATTGCGCGACCGCCATCATAGGTCTCCTCGACCTTTGCCATGGCATCGCGCGTGAGCTCCGCCTCGATCTCGCGACGCTGACGGTTAATCTCCTCGAGCTCGGCCGCCAGCGCGCTTGCCTCGATGGGATCGCGGGCAAGCAGCAGGTCGAGCGCCAGCTTGGGATCGGCCATGCGGCCGGCGGCGTTCAAGCGGGGAATGAGCGAAAACGACAGGCCATCGGCCGTAATACTAGAGAGGTCGGCCTTGGCGAGCGCGGCCAGCGCGATATAGCCGGGGCGGGCGGTCACGCGCATCTGCTGGATGCCCTCGGCGACCAGCGCGCGGTTCTCGGGCGTCAGCGGCATCATGTCGGACACGGTACCCAGCGCCGCGACCTCGATCAGCGAACGCCAATACGACGGCTTGCCCAGACGCTCGCCCAGGACCTGCACCAGCTTGAGCGCCACACCGGCACCGGCAAGCTCGCGCGAGGGACCCTCGTCCTCGAGCTTTGGGTCGGTCAGGGGCACGCCCTGCGGCACCTGGTCGGACGGCTCGTGATGGTCCGTGACCACCAATTCGATCCCCAGGCTCTCCAGATAGGAAACCTCTTCCTTGGCGGCAATGCCGTTATCGACGGTCACGATCAGCTGGGGGCGAGCGAGCTCGTTAACGCGGTCGAGTGCCGCGCGCGAAAGACCGTAGCCCTCATCAAAGCGATGCGGAATAAACGGCGTGACATCGGCGCCAAACGTGCGCAGCGCCTCGGTCAACAGGCAGGTCGACGTAATGCCGTCAACGTCAAAATCGCCAAAGACTGCAATGTGCTCGTGGTTGCGAATAGCGCGCTCAACGCGGTCGGCAACGACCGACATGCCCGGGATAATGAGTGGGTCGGCCCAGTCGCGATCGAGCGAAGGCGTCAAAAACAATTGGCCCTCTTTGATGGAGCCAATGCCGTGCGCGACCATAATGCGCGCCACCAGCCCAGGAATGCCCAGACCAGCCGAAAGTTCCTTTTCGAGCTCGGGATTTTGCTGAGCGACCGCCCAGCGATGCGTCGTCTTAAGCGATGACATAGGCACCCACCCCCGATAGGGGCAGGTCGCCGCGATACCTCTCACGGTTCATAGCGATGAGTCCTCTGTGTATGCCCGCTTCGGCAGGCAGATCTGTTGAACGGATTTATTATACCGTGCAGCGCGGACGCAAAACGCCGCGGTGCGCCGCGGTTTCGGCAAACGATGGCGGTAATGCCCTCGAAACAATCGAGCGTTTCAGCCGCACGGACACATACGAGCGTCTAGCATATCCATACAAACAAGTTCGCGGATAAAGGGAGTCGCGGGGCATATGAAGCAATGGGCTGGACTGGGGAAGTTCCTCGCGGGGCACATGCAGATCATCGTTCCGATTTGTGTGGCGCTCGGCGTGCTCTTTCCTCAACAGATCGGCGTTCTCAAGCCCATTGTTCCCGCCCTCTTCGCCTTTATGACGTTTCAGGGTGCGCTCAGCAACACCTTTCACCAGGTAGCCGAGGTGTTCCACCGTCCGCTGCACCTGATTCTGGCGTTGTTGGTCTCGGCGGCGCTTATTCCCATCGCGGCCTATGCCATGGGATCGTTGTTCTTTGGTTCCAACCCCAACCTTGTCTGCGGCATCGTGCTCGAATACAGTGTGCCCGTGGCAGTCACCGCTTTTATGTGGATCAGCATGTTCGGCGGCAACGGCCCGCTCGCGCTCACCATCATCCTGACGTCCTCGGTCATCTCCCCTGTGACGATTCCGCTTACGCTCAAGCTCCTGCTGGGCGCCACCGTCTCGATCGACGTGCCGAGCATGATGCAGAACATGGCCTTTATGATCGCCATCCCCGCTGTGCTCGGCATCGTGATCAACGAGCTCACGCGCGGCTGGGGGCACGAGAAACTCTCCCCCGCGCTCTCGCCCGCCTGCAAGTTCATGATGATGGGCGTTATCGCCTCCAACTCCACCGCCATGAGCGAGTACGTGCTGCACATGAACGCGGTGCGCTTGGAAGTCGCCCTCTTTATTTTGGTCTTCGCCATCAGCGGCTTTGTCGTCGGCATTCTGGTCGCCCGCGCGCTGCATCTGCCATATAGCGAAACGACCACCATGTGCTTTACCTGCGGCATGCGCAATATCTCTTCGGGCGCCGTCATCGCCACGCAATACTTTCCGGGCGAAGTTGTGTTTCCCGTCATGTGTGGAACGTTGTTTCAGCAGGTGCTCGCCTCGCTTATCGGACACTTCTTTGAGCGTCTGACCGGCGAGGAGCGCGCCGCCCAGCGCAAGCGGGTCGAGGCCGGCCGCGATGCAATGGCGCGCTAAACCGTCCGCAGTGTGCGGGCGCTCACTTTACGATGTGAGCGCCTCCAGATGTGCGCGGAATCGCTCCGCATCGACATCGAGCGTGGTCTCAGCATTGACCTGAGCCAGCCGATACCCGACAAAGTAGGGTGAAACCACCCAGCGCGGAAGCGCCTTGGCAATGGTCCGGCCGTCCATGTGGTAGAAGAACAAGTTGTACGACTCTGCGCGACCACCATGGTGCTCGTTCAGGATATAGCGCAGAGCTACCTGAATCGCATCGGCGAAGAGGTCCGTCTCGGCTTGGTCTCGCGCGCCATCGCTGGCGGCGATTCCCTGCGGGGCTGAAACATTGACCTCAAAGAACCCCATAATCGGTTCGGTTGAGATGTTGACCGCAACCCTTCCCCTCTGCCAAACATCGATGCCTTCAAAGTTGGCTGAGGTCAGCGCCGCATAGCCGTCCTCCTGTTCCAAGCCCACAATCTGCATGTGTGGATGGACGAGGCTGCCGCCCGAAAGCGGACCCTTGTTCTTGTACATGAGCACGCTTCGATACTGCTGCGAATCGATCATCTGCTGCCAGCAATCCAGAGCAAACCTCATCACATGGTGGAGTTCATCCGGCTTATAGGTCACCAGGTCGGCATCGTGATCGGCCGACTCGATCAGCACGGTTTGACGGGTGGCGCGCAGGGTCTTGAACTTATTCTCGAGCCAGATGCAGTCACCGTCGCGCTGGATGATGTTGGTGAGCCCCTCCGTGTTGCAAAAGGGACACGCGGTACCGGGGCGACGGTTGTCGTCGGGCTTGCCGCTCGCCTGCTGAACATCGAATACCAGCGCCACGGGTTATACCTCCAGCGGCACGATCTTGGTGCCATGGAGCTCGGAGACGTCTAGCGCCGCCGCGACCGCGTCGCGATTTGCCGTAGTGATGCCGCCGCCGGGAAGGATGGTCAAACGATCACCCGCATACTCGATTAAACGAGCCAGGTGATCGAAATTATCCTCGATCGACGTACCGGCAGCGCCGCCATGCGTGAGGATGCGCGTAACGCCGCAGTCGGCAAGTGTATCAATCGCATCGAGCTGAGCCTCGGGCGAGAGCTGGTCAAATGCCATGTGGAAGGTGATGTCGATGGGCTCACGCTTACATTCCTCGGTCGCGCAGCCCGCAGCCATCACGAGGGCGCCAAGCGTAAGTTCGTCGAGCGCCCATCCGCCAGCGCAGGGCTTGCAGCAGCCAAAGACCAAGCCGTCAACGCCGGCGCTTACGGCAAGGCCCAGGTCCATCTCCATCATACGCAGCTCGTCCTGGTCGTAGTGAAAGTCGCCGCCACGCGGGCGAATCATGCACATCACCCGTGCATCGTGCTCGTGGACATAGTTGGTCGTAGCGCTGATAACGCCGGCCGAAGGCGTGGTGCCACCAACGGCAAGGTTGTCGCACAGCTCGATACGCCTTGCACCGGCATCGATAGCCGCCGGCACCCGCTCAAAGTTCTCGGCACAAAACTCGTACAGCATAGATAGACCCCCAAAGACAGCAGATGTTTTCCGACGGGCATTGTCACACATCCCCATGAAGTTGCGGTGGAATAGGGACTCTTTTGGCCTCTGGAGCCCGTATTCAGTCCCTATTTCACCGCAACTTAAAAAGGGGCGCTGACTGAGATAGTCAGCGCCCCTTTTGTTAGGTGGGTTAGCCTCCGAGGTAGGCTTTGCGGACGTTGTCGTCATGCAGGAGCTCTTGGCCGGTGCCGGTCATGGTGATCTTGCCGGTCTCGAGCACGTAACCGCGTGTGGCGATGGAAAGCGCCATCTGCGCGTTTTGCTCGACCAGAAGCACCGTGGCGCCGGCCTTGTGCAGGTCCTCGACAATCTGGAAGATCTGTTCGATCAGAATCGGTGCCAGACCCATGGAAGGTTCGTCGAGCATGAGCAGCTTGGGATTACTCATAAGGGCGCGGCCCATAACGAGCATCTGCTGCTCGCCGCCCGAAAGGGTGCCGGCGACCTGGCGACGGCGCTCCTTCAGGCGCGGGAACTGCTCGTAGACGCGCTCAAGGCCCGGAGCAACCGTGGACTTGGGCTGCGTGTAGGCGCCCATCTCCAGGTTCTCCTCGACCGTCATCTGCAAAAAGGCGCGACGGCCCTCGGGCACCTGGGCCAGGCCCTTACCAACCAGCTTATCGGCGGGCGTATGAGTAATGTCCTCGCCCATAAACTTGATGGAGCCGGTCTTGGAGCGCAGCAGGCCCGAGACGGTCTTGAGCGTTGTGGACTTGCCGGCACCGTTCGCACCGATCAGAGCCACGATCTCGCCCTCGTTGACGTTAAAGGAGATGTCCTTGATGGCGTGGATGGCGCCGTACCAGACGTTGATGTTGTAGACGGAAAGCATCGGCTCTGCCATTTAGTTCTCCCCCTTATCCTGCTTGCCCAGATATGCCTCGATAACGGCGTCGTTGTTCTGGATTTCCTCTGCCGTGCCCTTGGCGATGACCTTACCAAAGTTGAGCACGCAGATACCCTCGCAAATATTCATGACGAGCGACATGTCGTGCTCGATAAGCATGATGGCGATACCAAAGGTGTCGCGAATCTTAACGATGTTCTCCATGAGTTCCGCGGTCTCGGACGGGTTCATGCCGGCGGCAGGCTCGTCGAGCAGCAGCAGTTTGGGGTTGGTGGCAAGCGCGCGGACGATCTCCAGACGACGCTGAGCGCCGTAAGGCAGCGATCCGGCCTGCTCGTTTGCCAGATGCTCCATATCAAAGATGGACAGCAGCTCCATGGCGCGCTCGTGGGCGGCCTTCTCGTGCTTCCAATACGTCGGCAGGCGCAGCACGCCCTCAAAGCCGGAGTAACGCTCCTGGTTATGCAGACCGACCTTAACGTTATCCTCCACCGTCATGGTGTTGAACAGGCGAATGTTCTGGAAGGTACGGGCAATACCCATGCGGTTGACCTGATAGACCGACTTGCCCGAGGTATCCTCTCCGTCGAGCAGGATGGTGCCGTGCGTGGGCTGATACACCTTGGTGAGCAGGTTGAAGACCGTGGTCTTACCGGCACCGTTGGGGCCGATCAGACCGGCGATCTCGGTCTTGCCGATAGTCAGGCTAAAGTCGTCGACTGCCTTAAGGCCACCGAACTCAATGCCCAGGTGGATGCACTCGAGTGCAGGGCGCTCGCCCAGGTCACGATCGGGAACGATGGCGCCAGAAGGATACGGGACCATCTTGCCCTTCTTGAACTCAAATTTACTGGGCATCGGCTGCCACCTCCTTCTTGGAAGCAAAGCGATCCTTAATGCGTGCGAAGAACGCCTTGAGCTGCGGGTTGTTGGTAAAGATCATGACCAGGATCAGCACGATAGCGTAAATGAGCATACGGTAGTCCGAGAACTGACGGAGCAGCTCGGGAAGCACCGTGAGCAGCGCCGCCGCGATGACGGAGCCGCGCATATTGCCCAGACCGCCCAGGACCACGAACACCAGAATGAGGATGGACGTGTTGAAGTCGAACTTGGTGGCGGAGAGCTGCGAGAAGTTACCGCCGAAGAGGGCTCCGGCAGCACCGGCGAGGGCAGCGGAAACCACGAAGGCGATCATGCGGTACTCGGTGACGGAGATGCCTACGGACTCGGCTGCAATCTTGTTATCGCGCACGGCCATAATGGCACGGCCGGTACGGCTGCGAACCAGGTTGAGCACGATCACGAGTGCGACCATGACCAGGATGGCACCGGCGAGGAAGGTCGAGTACGTCGACACGCCCGAGGCGCCCTGGGCGCCCTTGATGATGGCGGTGCCGTCCTCGAGCAGGTGCAGGTCGTCGATCGTAGAGTTGCCCGTGATGTTAAAGATCACGTGCAGGCCGCGCGAGTCGACACCCACGATAAGGCAAGTGACGATCTCTTTGATGATCTCGCCAAAAGCCAGGGTCACGATGGCCAGATAGTCGCCGCTCAGGCGCAGGACCGGGATACCGATCAAGAAGCCCAAGACGGCAGCGGCGATAGCGCCGACCACGATGCTGATGACAAGGCGCACCGGATCGGAGGGAACGGCGCTCTCGAGGGCGACCGCGGTGACGATTCCCGTATAGGCGCCGACGCTCATAAAGCCCGCATGGCCCAGCGACAGGTCGCCCGCGATGCCGACGACAAGGTTGAGGGAAATGGCCATGACGATGTAGGCCGTAATGGGAACCAACTGACCGGCGATCATGCGCGGAATCATGTGGTTCGACTGCATAAAGAACACGATGGCGAAGGCCACGATGCACATGGCATACGTAACAAAGTCGTGACGCGTCTGCTTATCTTTAAGAAACTTCATAACGCTCACCTACACCTTCTCGGGGACGTACTTGCCCAAGAGGCCGGCAGGCTTGACGAGCAGGACGATGATCAAAACACCAAAGACGATGGAGTTGGCAAGGCTCGTGGAAATGTAGGCCTGCGCCATCGCCTCGATGATGCCGATGAGAATGCCACCGACAAAGGCGCCGGGGATGGAACCGATGCCACCGAAGACGGCGGCGTCGAAGGCCTTGATGCCAGGCATGGCGCCCGTCGTAGGCTGCAGCACCGGCGAGTAGGAGCACAGCAGCACGCCGGCGATGGCGGCAAGGGCAGAGCCGATGGCAAACGTCATCGAGATGGTGCGGTTGACGTTGATGCCCATGAGCTGAGCGGCGTCCTTGTCCTCGGACACGGCACGCATGGCCTTACCCATCTTGGTCTTACCTGTAAAGAACATCAGGCCGGCCATGATAACCAGGCAGGCGACGATGGTGACGAGCGAGACGGCGCTTACGTTGAACTTGGCCAAGAACTCCGGCACCTGGAAGGTGACGAGCGAAGTGAAGTTCTTGGGCGTGGCGCCCCACAGAAGCTGCGCGGCGTTCTGCAGGAAGTAAGACACGCCGATAGCCGTGATCAGAACGGCCAGCGGGCCCGCCTGACGCAGCGGCTTGTATGCCAGACCCTCGATGAGAACACCGAGAACGGTACAGACCACACAAGAGAGAACTACAGATGCCCAGCCCGGGAGGCCGAGATACGACGTGGCGCAGAACGAGACATAGGCACCGACCATGATAACGTCGCCGTGAGCGAAGTTCAGCATCTTGGCGATACCGTAGACCATGGTGTAGCCCAACGCGATGATGGCGTAGACGCTGCCCATGGACAGGCCGTTGACCAGGTATTGGATAAAGACCGTCATGTTCCACATCCCCCTTTCGAATAGGTTTCCAGTTGATGTATGAAACAGGGACGTTACATCGTCCCTAGATACCAAGCAAGCAGGGAAGGCCAAAACCTCCCCTGCTTGGGATCAAAACCGCTCTATGTAAGGCGGCCAATTAGGCCTGTACGTACTTGCCGTCGGTGATGACGTACGCCGTGGGCTCCTTCTGGACCTGGCCCTTATCGTTCCAGGTGAGCTTGCCGGTCAGACCGTCAACGGTAATCTTGAGCATAGCCTTGGACAGCTTCTCGGCGGCCTCGGTCGGGTCGGCGTCGACACCAAGACCGGCCTCCTTGAGGGCCTCGGCCACCGCGTGCACGCCGTCGTAGGCGTCGGCGGCAAACTGGTCGGGGGTATCGCCGTACTTATCCTTGTAAGCGTTGACGAAGTCGGCGTTCTTCTCGTCGTCGGCGGAGAACGGGGTCATGAGCAGCAGACCCTCGGCAAGAGAGGTATCGAAGCCCTCAACGCCCAGGATGCCGTCCATGCCGTCGCAGCCCATCATCTTGACGTCGTAGCCCATGTCCTTGGCGTTCTTGAGCAGGACGGACGCCGGCGTGTAGTAGATCGGCGCAAAGATCATGGTGGCGCCGGCCTGCTTGGCCTTGGTCAGCTGGTTCGTAAAGCTCGTGGCGGAGTCGTCCTTAAAGGTCTCCTCGTCAACAATCTCGAGCTTGGACTCAGCGGCCTGGGCCTTAAAGGAATCTGCGATGCCCGAAGAATAGGCGTCGCCGGAGTTATAGAACAGCACGAACTTCTCGTCCGCATACTTCTGCGCCAGGAACTTGGCAGCGTTGACACCCTGGTTGGGGTCGGTGAAGCAAACCTGGAAGACGCAATCCTTGCCGTCGGTGACGTCCTCGGAGGACGCGGACGGGGTGATCATGAACGTCTTGGGGTCGTTACCACACTCTGCGGCAACGGCAACCGACGCACCCGTGGTAGTCGGGCCGACGAGGGCCTGCATGCCCCAGTCGAGCAGGGTGTTGAAGGCGTTGACGGCCTTCTCGCCATCGGCCTGGTCATCCTCGGCCTTGCTGGCAAGCGGCAGCTCCTTGGTCGAAAAATCCTTGCAGCCAAGCTCGACACCCTGGGTAACGGACTTGCCGTAGGACGCGTTGGCGCCGGTCAGCGGGCCGATGGTGCCGATCTTAAACGAAGCGTCGCTCGAAGCGGAACCGCTGTCGCCGCCGTTGGAGGAGCAGCCAGCTAGAATGGACATCGCCCCCAGACCTGCTGCGCTCGCGATAACGCTCCTGCGATTCATAACAGGGTTCAATGACTTACCGGTGAGGCTCGACATGCGGCTCTCCTCTCAAATCTCGTCGGGTTTCGGTTACCCGACAGGCCATCCTTCGCCGTGTTCGGCGTTCGCAAAATAGTAGACGCTTTAGTTGAGAAAAGTGGCGATTATTTCAACTTTTCTTTTGCTTTGTCCATTTATCCATTTTTATGCGTATTTCTATCAGTTTATGCAGTTTAGCCACTTTATTATGTGAAAGTAATGTTTCTGTTCTGTTACAAGCGCCCTTGCCCTGAATAAAACGGCCTCACCGGTCTCGTTATATGCACTTAGGCGGAGATGTACTTGCCGTCCTGGATTACATAGGCTGTCCATGCCGTCGGCACCCATTAGTGTCATGTCGTAGCTCATGTCCTTGGCGTTCTTGAGCAAAACGGACGCTGGGGTGAAATAGATCGGGGCAAAAATAAGCGTGGCTCCGACAAGGAAACTCCTGCGGTTAAGTACGTTGTTGATGCTAAGCATGGTGCCCCCCTCTTCGCTGGCCGCAGTGCGGCCGTCTTGCGGTACGGGGCAAACCTCATGGTGCAAACGTTGACAGTTTGTTACGGAGTTCCGTTTGTAGCGAGCATGTTTCCAATGTTTCCGCAGCGTTTCGGGGGTGCCGTTTTGTGCGACTCCTGTTGCCTGGCGAGCACGCGCCCTCGGTTCACGCTAGAATGCACTCAACCTTTAAGCGGTTAATCCATCCATAAGATGCACGAAGGAGCTATCTATGAGCGAACCCCTGCGCACCGTGAACGTCGGTCTGATCGGTCTGGGAACCGTCGGCGGCGGCGTGGCCCGTCTGATCAAGAGCCACCACGATGAGTACCTGGCAGCCTACGGCATCGACCTTAAGCTGACCCGCGCCTGCGCGCTTGCTTGGGAGCAGGCCGAGGCGGCAGGCATTGAGCGCGAGGCCTTTACGAGTGACTGGCACGACGTCGTCAGCGACCCCGCCGTCGACATCGTCGTCGAGCTGATCGGCGGTGAGCATCCCGCAACCGAGATCTTCACCACTGCCTTTGAGCACGGCAAGCACGTCGTCTCTGCCAACAAAGCCCTACTGGGCCGTCACGTCGAGACGCTTGCCGAGAAGGCACGCGCGTGCGGCGTGCAGATTAAGTGCGAGGCCAGCTGCGGCGGCGGCATCCCCATCGTGAGCACGCTTGAGCACGACCTGGTGGGCAACAAGATCCTGACCATCGCCGGTATTCTCAACGGTACCACCAACTACATCCTGTCGCGCATGGACGCCGAGGGTGCCGATTACGCCGACGTGCTCGCCGACGCGCAGGCCAAGGGCTATGCCGAGGCCGACCCGTCCGCCGACGTCGACGGCTTCGACGCCGCCAGCAAAACGGCGATCCTCGCCTCCATCGGCTTTGGCACCCGTGTGACCACCGACGACGTATACCAGCAGGGCATCCGTACCATCGGCGCCGAGGACATCGCCCAGGCACGCGAACTCGGCTACACCATTAAGCTGCTCGGCATCGCCCGCAACACCGACGCCGGCGTCGACGTCCGCGTGCATCCCACGCTGATCCCCGCCGACCACATGCTCGCCAAGGTCAACGGCGCCATGAACGCCGTCTACGTGGTGGGTGACGCCGTGGGCGAAACCATGTTCTACGGTGCCGGCGCAGGCTCCTTCCCCACCGCGAGCGCCGTCGTAGGCGATATCCTGTCGCTCTCCGAGCAGATCAGCCGCGGCGTGACTCCGCTGCCCGAGATTGAGCCCTATGGTCACAACCTCGCCTTTAAGCCCATGGACGAGCTCCAGACCAAGTACTATGTGCGCCTGAAGGTCGCCGACCGCGTGGGCGCCCTGTCCGAGACGGTCGATATCTTTGCCAAGCACAACATCTCGATCTCGCTCATCAACCAGGTCGAGGACGGCAAGTCGGGCGTCAGCGATGCCTGCTCGGTCATCTTCCTAACGCACCGCGCGCTCGAGAAGGACGTCCAGGCTGCCGCCGCCGAGCTTGCCAGCGTCGACTGCGTGGCCGAGGTCGCCAACGTCCTGTGCATCGAGGACGTCGAGGCCTGGACCGAAGGCGTCATGGCCAACTAACTCATCAATCGCCTAGCAATACGCGCTTTGAGGGCTCCCGTCCGATGTGGGACGGGAGCCCTTTTGTCTCCTGCCCTAAGCACAACGGCAGAGCACATTTGCGCGAGCCGCTCATCGGTAACGCGGGCTACCGTTCACCGATATGCAAACGCGGCCGATTCCGGCTACCGCTACGCTGTGCTGCGTACGTCCACCCCCGAAGAATGGAGGCACCATGTTGCTCGAGGGCAAGAAAGCAATCGTCACCGGAGGCACGCGCGGTATCGGCTATGCCATCGCCTGCCGTTTTATCGAGGAGGGTGCCGCCGTCACCGTCTTTGGCTCGCGCCAGGAGACTGCCGATGCAGCCGTTGAGAAGCTGACAGCCGTCTATCCCGACGCCAAGGTCTGGGGCCGTTCCTGCGACCTCACCTCGCTCGAGGCCGTGACCGAGGCCTTTACCCAGGCTGCAGCCGACATGGGCGGTCTCGATACGGTCGTCAACAACGCCGGCATCTCCCAGCGCTCGCCCCTTTTGGACTATACAGCCGAGGAGTTCGCCAAAGTTATGGACCTCAACGTCGTCGCCGTCTTTAACGGCCACCAGGCTGCTGCCAAGATCATGACCGAGGCCGGCCACGGCGGCACCATCACTACCACAAGCTCAATGGTCGCCAAGTACGGCCAGCCTACCGGCGTCGGTTACCCCACGTCCAAGTTTGCCGTCAACGGCATGGTCCAGTCGCTCTCGCGCGAGCTCGCCCCCATGGGCATCCGCGTCAACGCCGTTGCCCCTGGCGTGACTAAGACCGACATGGTCGCTAACCTGCCCGAAGAGGTCATCAAGCCCATCATCGCCACTATTCCGCTCGGCCGCATGGGCGAGCCCGAGGACATCGCCAACGCCTTCGTTTTCCTAGCGAGCGACATGTCATCCTATGTCACGGGCGCCGTGCTCCCCGTCGACGGAGCCGCCCGCTCCTAAGGGACCACAAGCCTCAGCTCCCAGCCTCAACATAGTCCAACAAAGAAGGCGCGCCGTCTGCATCAACTGCAGGCAGCGCGCCTTCTTCTGTTTGAAAGGGAAGCTGTGTCCCGCAGTCCCGACTCAGACCGGGACGCAGCTTCCCTCAGGGCCATGTTTCGGAAAGAGCGCCCCGTTTTGAACGCCGATTCTGGGATACCGTTTCCGCAACGGGTCTCTCGCGGAAACTGCATCCCACTCTGAGCGCCCATTCCGGGACACAGTTTCCCAACGGCCCCCGTTTCGGAAACCACATCCCGTTCCGAGCCTTCAAAGCGGGACGCGGCTTCCCCGAGAGAGTATCGACTACTTGCCGTCGTCGTCCTCGGCTTCTTCTCTTGCATAGAGCTCCAGCATGCGGCGGCGGTATTCGCGCACGGCGAGCTTGGCGCGCTCCAGGCGGCGACGCTCGCGCGGGGTCAGCTCGGACGGGTCGACCTCATCACCATAGGTCTTATCGGCAAGAAGATGCGCCGCGTCCACGATGCGGGCATCGATGTGGCCGCTCGCCGCCTCGGCGGAAAGACGCTCGGCAATCGTATCGAGCGTAGGCAAGCCCTCGAATACGCGACCATGGCCATGCGAAGTCAGCAGCTCGTGCTCACGTGCGAGCAGGCTCGCCAAATCGTGATGGGCGCGCAGGATGTCGAGCGCATCGGATGGATGCTCGGCAACTTCTGCCACGGCGGCGACCGGCGCGGCGTCGACCACGCGGTAGAAGAGCTGCGCGAGCAACGGCATCAAGAACACCGTGATGGCACCGGCAGCAACCATGACCGACGCAATATCTTGCGACAGCGCGCCCGCGTTGACGGCAACGCTTGTCACGGCAACGATGATCGGCAGGGCCGTGGTGCAGTACAGGGCCACGGTAATGCGACCATACGCCGACACATCACGCGTCGCAGGACAAATGCTCATAGAAATAAGAATGGGCACGGCACGAATAATCAGCAACGCCACGATAAAGCCCACGAGCAGACCCGGGCGCGACGCCACGGCCGTCAGATCGATCTTTGCGCCCGATACGGTAAAGAACACCGGAATCAAAAAACCGTAGGCCAGGCCGTCGAGCTTGGTCTCGAGCGTATGGTTGCCCTCGGGGATGATGTAGCGCAAGACAAAGCCAGCGGCAAAAGAACCCAACACGATGTCGAGATCAAAGACGGCCGAGAACGCCACGAGCGTGACCAGGATGAGCACCGTCAGGCGCACGAAGGTCTGCGACGTGGTATCGGCGCGTTCCTCGACAAACGCAAAGAAGCGGCTGCCGACGCGCTTGGAGCGGCTCGGGACCACGGCCAGCAACACGCAGACCACCGCAAACAAGCCAAGGATTACAAGCGTTTGGATGCCGGTGCGGGCAGACAGCAGCACCGACATGGCAAGCACAGGGCCGAGCTCACCCCAGGTGCCATACGCGAGAATCGAGTCGCCCACGCGCGTGCCGGTGAGCGAGCGCTCACGCATGATGGGCACGAGCGTACCGAGCGCCGTCGAAGTGAGGGCAAGCGTCACGGCGATACCGTCGAAATGACTTACCGAGAACCACGGGGTAAAGCGCACGGCAAGCCAGGCGATACCAAACGTGACGGCCCACGTCGCCAAGCCGTAGCGCCCCTCGACGCCCGTGATGCTCTTGGGGTCGATCTCAAAGCCGGCAAGCAGGAACAAAAAGGCCAGGCCCAGCTCGGACACAAGCGAGACCTCAGCATCTACATGGATGACGCCGAGCATATGGGGTCCCAGCACCGCGCCGAGCACGAGCAAAAAGACCGTCTCGGGAACAGGTTTTCCGGGAATCGCCGAGGCGATGAAGGGACTCGCAAAGGCCACGAGTGCGATGATGGCGAGCGAAACGAATGCCATGTGATGCCTTTCTCTTGTTTGCGCTTCACTGTAGCACCCTCGCCGTCCTCAACGCGCCGCGAGCTGTCGTATCATAGTGAGGTTTACAAACATGTGGCTCAAGGCGACCGCAGGGCAGACCCCGCAAACCGACCGCTGCCGCATACCGTACCGTACGCCCAACCGATCAGGAAGGCAGGAACCAATGGTCTCTCGTATCTACGTGGAGAAGAAACCCGGGTTCGACGTCGAGGCTCAGCAGCTCAAGGGCGAGCTGACCGAAATTCTCGGCATCAAGGGCATCGAGGCCCTGAGGATCATCAACCGCTACGACGTCGAGGGCATCGACGAGGAGCTTTTCCGCTCCTGCGTGCCGACCGTCTTTAGCGAGCCCCAGGTCGATGTGACCTACGACGAACTCCCCGCAAGCGATGGCGCCGTCTTTGCCGTCGAGTTCCTGCCTGGCCAGTTTGACCAGCGCGCCGACTCCGCCAGCGAGTGCGTGCAGCTCATCAGCCAGGGTGAGCGCCCCGCCGTGCGCTCCGCCAAGGTCTATATGATCTCGGGCGCTCTGGACGAGGCCGCCATCGATGCCATCAAGCACTACGTGGTGAACCCCGTCGAGGCTCGCATCGCCTCGCTCGACCTGCCCGAGACGCTGTACATGGAGACCCCCGAGCCCCAGCCCGTCGAGGTGCTCGACGGCTTCCGCGAGCTCGACGAGGCCGGCCTTGCCGCCTTTATCGCCGATCGCGGCCTTGCCATGGACGAGGCAGACATCGCCTTCTGCCAGCAGTACTTCCGCGATGAGGACCGCGACCCCACCATCACCGAGATCCGCGTAATCGACACCTATTGGTCCGACCACTGCCGCCACACCACTTTCGGCACCGTCCTGGACGACGTGACGATCGACGACGCCGTGGTGCAGCAGGCCTTCGACCGCTACATGGAGATGCGCCATGAGCTCGGTCGCGACGCCAAGCCCGTCTGCCTCATGGACATGGGCACCATCGGCGCCAAGTACCTTAAGAAGACCGGCGTCATGACCGATGTCGATGAGTCCGAGGAGATCAACGCCTGCACCGTCAAGGTGAAGGTCGATGTCGATGGCGAGGACCAGGACTGGCTATTCCTCTTTAAGAACGAGACCCACAACCACCCGACCGAGATCGAGCCCTTCGGCGGTGCCGCCACCTGCGTGGGCGGCGCTATCCGTGACCCGCTCTCGGGCCGCAGCTATGTGTACCAGGCCATGCGCGTCACCGGCGCCGGCGACCCCACCGTCCCGGTTTCCGAGACGCTCGAGGGCAAGCTGCCGCAGCGCAAGCTCGTGACTACTGCCGCCGCCGGCTACTCCAGCTACGGTAACCAGATCGGCCTTGCCACCGGTCAGGTCAACGAGCTCTATCACCCCGGCTACGTGGCCAAGCGCATGGAGGTCGGCGCCGTCGTGGGCGCTACCCCGGCAAACCACGTGCGCCGCGAGTGCCCCGCCCCCACCGACAAGATCATCCTGCTGGGCGGCCGCACCGGCCGTGACGGCATCGGCGGTGCCACCGGCTCCTCCAAGACCCAGAACACCGAGTCCATCGAGACCTCGGGCGCCGAGGTCCAGAAGGGCAACGCCCCGGTCGAGCGCAAGCTGCAGCGCCTCTTCCGCCGCGGCGACGCCTGCCGCCTGATCAAGCGCTGCAACGACTTTGGCGCCGGCGGCGTCTCGGTCGCCGTGGGCGAGCTTGCCGACGGCCTGTATGTCGACCTGGACACCGTGACCAAGAAGTACGACGGCCTGGACGGCACCGAGCTCGCTATCTCTGAGTCCCAGGAGCGCATGGCCTGCGCCGTCGCCGACGGTGACGTCGAGGAGTTCATGGGCTACGCCGCCGAGGAGAACCTGGAGGCGACCGTTATCGCCGAGGTTACCGCCGAGCCGCGCATGCGCATGGCCTGGAACGGCGTCGCCATCGTCGACCTGTCCCGCGAGTTCCTCAACTCCAACGGCGCACCCAAGCACCAGGTCGCCCACGTGTGCGCCCGTAGCGTGTGGCAGCCCAGCTGGGCCGGCACCACGCTCGGCGAGCGCATGACCTCGCTTGTCACCGATCTTAACGTCGCCTCCAACAAGGGCCTTTCCGAGCGCTTCGACTCCACCATCGGTGCCGCGACCGTGCTCATGCCCTTTGGTGGCAAGACGCAGCTCACTCCGAGCTCTGCCATGGTCGCCAAGTTCCCCGTGGACGGCGAGACCACCACGGCGAGCGCTATGGCATGGGGCTTCAACCCCTACCTGATGGAGGCCGACCAGTTTGCGGGCGCCTACCTGTCCGTGGTCGAGTCCATCGCCAAGCTCGTTGCCGCCGGCTTTGAGCACAAGCGCGCCTACCTCTCCTTCCAAGAGTACTTCGAGCGTCTGCGCACCGAGGCCGAGCGTTGGGGCAAGCCCATGGCAGCCGTCCTGGGCGCCCTTATGGCCCAGGTCGACCTGGGTGCCGGCGCCATCGGCGGTAAGGATTCCATGAGCGGCTCGTTTGAGGACGAAGCCGGCGAGCTCAACGTTCCGCCGACCCTGATCAGCTTCGCTGTCGCCGTGGGCCGCGCGGCGCGCGCCGTCTCCCCCGAGTTCAAGGGCCTGACGCACCGCGTTGTCCGTATCGCCCCCGCCACCTATGGCGAGGACTACCGTCCCGATGCTCAGCAGCTTCTCGCCGCATTTGACGCCGTCGAGGCGCTCACCGCCACCGGCGACGCCCTGGCCGTCTCCACGCCCGGCTACGGCTGCGGCGCCGAGAGCCTCTTTAAGATGTGCGTCGGTAACCAGATCGGTATCGAGCTTGCCGAGGATGTAGACGTGGAGAGCCTCTTCACCCCGCTCTACGGCAGCTTTATCGTCGAGCTCGCCGAGGATGCCGAGCTGCCCGAGGTCGCCGACGGCGTTGTCGTCGAGCCCCTGGGCACCACCGTCGAGGGCTATGTCATCGACACCGGCTCCGAGGTCATCGAGCTCTCCGAGCTCCAGGAGGCCTGGGAGAGCGGCATCGAGGGCGTCTTTGCCTACCGCAGCGCCGACGAGACCCCCGAGGTCGAGACCATCGACTTCCGTGCCAAGGACATCCACGTGTACAGCGGCGCCAAGATCGCCCGTCCGCGCGTGATCATCCCCGTGTTCCCCGGCAACAACTGTGAGTACGACAGCGCACGTGCCTTCCGCGCAGCCGGTGCCGAAGCCGACACCTTCGTGATCAACAACCTCACGCCCGAGGCCGTCGCCGAGAGCACCCACGAGCTTGCCCGCCGCATCCGTGCAAGCCAGATCGTCATGATCCCCGGCGGCTTCTCGGGCGGCGACGAGCCCGACGGCTCTGCCAAGTTCATCACGGCGTTCTTCCGCGCTCCCGAGGTCACCGAGGCAGTTCGCGACCTGCTCAAGGCCCGCGACGGCCTGATGCTAGGCATCTGCAACGGCTTCCAGGCCCTGGTCAAGCTCGGTCTGGTGCCCTATGGCGACATCGTCGACGCCACGCCCGATGCGCCCACGCTTACGTTCAACACCATCGGTCGCCATCAGAGCCGTCTGGTGCGCACCCGCATCTCGTCCAACCTGTCCCCGTGGCTGTCGCAGTGCAGCCTGGACGACCCCTATACCGTCGCCATCAGCCACGGCGAGGGCCGCTTTGTCGCCAATGACGAAGTGCTCACCCAGCTGATCGCCAACGGCCAGGTCGCCACGCAGTACGTGGGCGAGAACGGCAAGCCCAGCATGGATCTCTCCGTCAACCCCAACGGCTCCGCACTCGCCATCGAGGGCATCACGAGCCCCGACGGCCGCGTCCTGGGCAAGATGGGCCATGCCGAGCGTCGCGGCGACAACCTGTACCGTAACGTGCCCGAGCATGTCCCCGGCGATAAGTTCATGCCGATCTTTGAGAGCGGCGTGGCCTACTTCGCTTAAACCTTTCCCATCAGGTACAATCCCTTCGGGTAACAACACCCGCCACCGACACATCCGGTGGCGGGTTCTTTTTTACTTCGCGCATGTAGGAAGGACATCATGGAAAGCCGCAAGCCGTATCTCGCCACCCTGCCCGGACTCGTCCTGGGCTGCCTCGTCTGCTGTGCGCTCTGAGGGTCGGCTTTCCCCTGCATCAAGATCGGTTACGAGCTCTTTGGCATCCCCGCGCACGATAGCGCCTCGCAACTGCTCTTTGCAGGTTTGCGCTTCACGCTTGCCGGTATCCTGGTTATCGCCGGTATGAGTGCGGCCCAGCGCCGCCCGCTCGTCCCACAGGTACGCGATATCAAGCCCATCTTTATCTTGTCGCTCTTTCAGACCATCGGTCAGTACTTCTTTTTCTATCTGGGCCTCTCGCGCGCCAGCGCCATGTCGAGCTCCATCATCGAGGCCAGCGCCAACTTCCTAGCCATCCTCTTTGCCGCCCTGGCGTTTCGCACCGAAAAGCTCGATGCGGCCAAAGTGCTCGGCTGCGTACTGGGCTTTGCCGGTGTCGCGCTCGTCAACCTTTCGGGCGCGGATGGCACCTTTGGCTTTACGCTCGACGGCGAGGGATTTATCTTGGCCTCCACTGTTGCGGGCGCCCTGTCGACCTGCCTCATTGGCATCTTCTCGCGCGAGCATGACGGCGTCTTGCTCGCCGGCTGGCAGTTTTTAGTCGGTGGCGTGGTCCTTACCGCCATCGGGTTTTTGATGGGCGGCACGTTGTCCCCCACCGAAATCGCCCCCGCCATCGCGCTCATCATCTACATGGCGCTTATCTCCGCGGTCGCCTACTCGCTGTGGTCCCGCCTGCTCGCCGTCAACCCCGTCAGCCGCGTGTCGGTCTTTGGCTTTATGAACCCGGTCTTTGGCGTGCTGTTGAGCGCACTGCTGCTCGGCGAGGGCGCTGGCACGAGCCCCGTTGCCGTCATCGTTGCCCTGCTGTTGGTCTGCGGCGGCATCATCATCGTCAACAAACCCAAAAAAGCCTAGCGAGTTCACCTTTTTAGAGAGGATGTTCGCAAACTTTAGCTTAATGGAGCACACTGGTTCTCGTTGATTTCGTACCGAGTCGCGGCTGCAGACGCCCGTCTTGCCGCACCGCGCCTGGGCATTATGGCCGGTGGCCCCCACAAACGCAAAAAGGGGCGCACGACCATCGCAACGGTCGTGCGCCCCTTTTTCTAGCGAACCTTGATGCCGGATTTCTTTTTGGCATCCTTGATGCGATAGAGCTCCGCATCGGCAGCGCGCAGAAGCTCTTGCCACGTGTTGATCCCATCGCCGTAGCGCGCGTAGCCGATAGACATTCGAAGCGAGTAGGGTGTCTCGGCGCGCGAGAGCTCGTTATTGATCGCCGAACACAGGCGGATAATGTCGTGCTCCGTCACCCCCTTCTGCAGTACGACGAACTCATCACCGCCATAGCGCGCAATAAAGCCGCCGGACGGCGAACAGACGTCCTTGAGTACTGCGGAAACAACCTGAAGAGCATGGTCGCCCTCCACATGTCCATACTGATCGTTAATCTGCTTAAAGCCGTCGGCGTCCATCATGAGCAGATACACATCTTCGGCCTGATCCACATTTGAGAAGAGCGACAGCATATAGGTCTCAAAACGGTTGCGATTGTTGAGGCCAGTCAACGGGTCGGTCGAGATGAGCTGCTCCTGGCAGATGATATAGAGCAGCAACATGCTAATCATTATGCCGACACAAAGGCCAGGCACCGAGTATACGATCTGAAAGGTACCGCCCACCAGGGCCGGAATGGCGAAAAATGCCAAGGTTCGATAGACAGCCTTCGTCTGCAGGCTCTCGACCCTGCGAGATTGCACAAACGCATGCAGGGACGTATGTATAACGTAACAGTAGCTGACAATGGGCTGGATCATATAGGCAAAGCCGCGACGATACACGCCCTGCGAATCGATATAGAACAGGGCGTGCGTCCAGTAACTGGTAAAAGCCAGCACGACCACCAGAGCCGTAGGCAACGTTACAAGCACCACCCTATAGCGCGAGGTCACAAGGTGAGAGCCTTGCATCGTCTCGGAATAGATAAACCAAATGAGACACGCGATGGCGAAGAGCGAAAACGAAACCGCGTTGGAAATCCAGTTGGCTGCAATGCCCAACGTGCCGTCCGCACCATCCGAAAGCGTCCAGATCATATCGAAGAAAATGTAGGCAGCAGACGTGTAGCCCAGCATGCTAAACAAAAGCTGCTGGGTGCTCGAGAACAGGGAGCGACGGCTTCGTACGGCAAGCCCGATAAGAACAATCATGCATAGCAGGAATATCTCAATCTTGAGTGCCTTAACCACTAGACGCCCTCCCTTCAATATCCAAGTGGTCAGAATCGCCCGATTCGTGTCTGGGCAATAAACGCCCCTTTCTCCGCAGGGGTAAGGGGAATAATAGCAGAGCGCCCGAACGTCACTGCAAGACAGCTCTCGTTCGGGCGCTCAAACGGCGCGAGTTGCACGCCGGAATCATTGATGGGTATCGATTGCTACTCGCCATCGATGTCGGTCGCGACAGCCTCTTCGATGGCCTCGACACCGGCAGGCGACAGGTCTTCCTTGCCCTGGCAGAACTTCTTATCGACCCAGCCGGTCAGAATCGGGGCCATGATTGCCGTGATGATGACGGCAGTGGCGATCTGCGCATACGCGGTGGGCGCAAGCTCGGCATAGCGCGGAGCGACCTCGGCGAGGGCGACCGGCGTGGTCATGGCCGTGCCGGCAATGGTGGAACATGCCACAGCCGCCTTACCATTGCCGCCACACAGGCGCTCGAAGGCAAAGGTAATGGGACCGACGATAAAGAGCGTGATGAGGCCCAGCAGGATGCCCGAAATGCCACCGGCGATGAAGCTCGAAAGGCTCATGGACGCACCGAGCTGAAAACCAATTACAGCGATCGCGGGATTGGCGCCGGGAACCAACAGGTTCTTGATAAACGGGAACAAGTTGCCCAGGACCATGCCGATAACAAGCGGCAGGATGGATCCGATGATGGTGCCGACGGGGATGTTGGCGAGACCCGAAACACCAAGGATGATCATCGTGACGGCGGGGCCGGCCGTAAAGAACAGGATACCGACAGCGCCCTGCTCGGACTCGTCGCCGAACTCGCCCATGATACCCGTGTAGAGCGCCATGTTGCAAAACGTAATGCCGCCGATGATTGAGACCGAGCTCAGGCCCAAAAGGTTGTCGTTAAAGAAATACGCAACGCCCAGGCCCAGCGCGGCTGCCACCACAAGCTTAGGAATCAGCACGACGATGCCGGTCTTGATGGCACCCGGTGTGGACTTAAAGCTGATGCCGGCGCCCACAAACAGCAAGATCGCGGCAACGATGGTGTTGGAGCCGCCGCGGCAGGCTGCCGTAAAGAAGCCGCCGATCTCAAAGACCTGTGGGCAGAAGGTATTGAGCAAAAGGCCGACGATCATCGGGTAGATCATGATGTCACCCGGGGTGCGCGGTACCTTGAATTTCTTTTGCTCGTTGGCGGTCGCTCCCTGTGCCATGAAACCCCCTTTTCCGCTGACGCAGAACAAAAGCCCACGTCACGCTTTGCTACAGTAAAGTTTGACCATGGTACCAGAAGAAGCAGACCGCCTCGGTGGGAAATTGGATTCGTTGGCCGGAATGAAAACGCGTCCTGCTCTTATACGAGGCTCAAAACGATATAGAGCACGATGCCCGAAACACAGCACCATAGCATCGACTTTGTCTTGATTGCCACCGCCACGACGCCGGCAGCCGCAATCCAGGGAATCAAGCCCTGCCACAAGCCGGCGTCAAAAGCGCCAGGGCTTATCAAATCGTTAGCAACCAGTGCCGCGAAGGCGGCGGGCGGGATATAACCCAAGGCCTCGGTAACGCGGGGCGACAGCGTTCTCCCGCGCAAAGCAAACGCCGGGGCAATGCGGAAAAATGCGATAGCCGCCCATGACGACAGCCACAGGACCAAAAACTCATTAACGGGCATCGCAAGCGCCCCTTCCTTCGGCGAGAGCATCGCACGCAAGCGCCGCGACAACGCCGACGAGCACGCTTACCGGCACGGCGATATTCGTCCACCCCAAGAGCTTGCATATGGCGACGGACACCGCAGCCAAAACGGCAGCTACGATATTGCCGCGCGACAGTCGCTGCGAAAAGAGCAGGCAGATAAAGAGCGATGTGCAGACAAAACCCGCAATAGCGGTGGGAACATCGACAACGGCGCCGACGATGGCGCCCATCGTACACGAAACGCCCCATGTTGCGATGAGGATCACGTTGAGCACAAAGGACTCGCGCGGGCCCCAATCCTCCCCTTCAACCAACTTGGCAAGCGAGATGCCATATGCCTCCTCGGTAAGTGTCGCGGCAACAGCCAGCGTCTGACGCTTCGAGGCACCCCTCAGATGCGGTGCGATCGATGCCGAGTAAAGCGCAAAACGCGAGGAGATGGCGGCAACGCTCGCGACGATCGATGCTGCAGGCACACCCGCCAGCCACAGGTTGCAGATCATAAACTGGCCGCTGCCCGTCACAAACGTACTGCTTAGAGCAAAGACCATCCAGGGCTCCATTCCCGTCTGCCCCATGATCATTCCGCACGGCGCGCCTATTGCAACATAGGTAAGCATCACCGGCCAGACGGTTCTAACGATTTTGAGCACCATACGTTTCTCATCCTGACAAGGTCTCCGAGCCGCATGTAGCGACACGGCAGAATCATCATCCGGCAGCAACCGAGTTCACCTACAATTGCCACCGGATCGAAAGACACAACTTTTTAGGAAGTCATTATGACAGCTATCGATCGAGACCGGGCGCGCGCGGCCTTCAAAAGCTACACCGATGCCTACGACGCCACCAACCCACGCATCGCGCTCAAAATCGAGCATACGTACCACGTGGCCGAGGCATGCGATGCCGTAGCGCGCGAGCAGGGCTGGTCGTCAGAAGATATTGACCTGGCATGGCTTTGCGGCCTGCTACACGATATGGGCCGCTTTGAGCAGCTGAGACGCTGGGACACCTTTAAGGACGCCGAGAGCATGAGCCATGCGGCGCTGGGCATCGAGGTCCTCTTTGGCGAGAATCCCGCCGATGCACCCGCCGTAACGAGCATCCGCGACTTTATCGATGACCCGGCAGAAGATGAGCTCATCCGAGCGAGCATTGCCTATCACAGCGATTTCCGTCTACCCGCGCAGCTCGACGTGCGCACGCGAAGCTTCTGCGATATCGTGCGCGATGGTGACAAGATCGACATTATGCGCACCATCGCCGACAGCACCGTCGACACCATCCTCAAGGTGGACGAGAAGACGTTTCTCGGCAGCCGTTTCTCGTCGCCGATACTTGCCGCCTTTGACGAGCACCGCTGCGTCGCACGCGATGAACGCAACGAGCCCGCCGACTTCTTGGTGGGACTCATCTGCTTTATGTTTGAGCTCGTCTATCCAGCAAGCCGCGCGCTGGCGCGCGAACAGGGCGATATCCACCGCCTGCTCGACGCGCCCTTTGGCATCACGCGGCCCTTTACCGACCCCGCCACGCAGGCAACCTGGAGCCGCCTAAAGGACGAGATGCGCGACTGGCTGGCGCGCGCCTAGCGCTCAAGCTGGGCCAGCAGCTCCTCGACGACCTCGACGGCATCCCCAACAACCTCGTACTGGGCAGCACCAAAAATGGGGGCATCCGGGTCCTCGTTGATGGCGATGATGCACTCCGCCCCACCGATGCCGGCAAGATGCTGGATGGCGCCCGAAACACCGATACTCACGAGAAGCTTGGGCGAAACCGATACGCCGGTCTGGCCAATCTGATGGCGATACTCCAACCAGCCGGCCTCCACGACAGGTCGCGTGCAACCAAGCTCGGCTCCCAGGGCCTCGGCAAGCCTTCGCATCAGTGGCAGGTTTTTCTTGGAACCAATGCCGCGACCCACCACGACCAGGCGCTCGGCATCGGCGATCGAAGCCTGCTGCCCCCACTCCTCGGCGGGAATCGAAATCTCGACACGAGCCCTGGCGTCTTCCGCAAGCATCACCTGGGTGATCGTGCCGGAACGGCCGTAGTCGAAGTCGGGAGCCTTAAAGATACCGGGGCGCACCGTTGCCATCTGGGGACGATGATTGGGGCAGACAATGGTGGCCATCAGGTTGCCGCCAAACGCCGGACGCGTCTGTTGCAGCAGTCCCGTCTCCGTATCCATCGAAAGTACGGTGCAGTCAGCCGTAAGGCCCGTCTGCAAACGCACGGCAACGCCGGGTGCCAGTTCGCGGCCAAAAGCGGTCGCACCGTATAGGATGGCCTCGGGTTTGCGTTCGGCTACCAAATCGCAGATCAAGCTGGCGTAGACCTCCGCATCGTTTTGGCGCAGGCGCTCGTCGCGACAGGCCAGGACTTCGTCGGCGCCCGCGCAAACCAGATGCTCCAGGTCACCGAGAGAACCCTCGGGGCCCATGCCGGCCAGTGCCACCAGACGGCAGCCACGAGCATCGGCAAGCTCGCGGCCCTTGCCCATAAGCTCATAGGCAACGGGAGTCACCGTATCGTGCTCGTCGGTCTGCACGAATACCCAAATGTCTCGATACGCATCGAGGTCAACCGCGCCGGCGGTCTCGTCACGCTCGATCGAGATAGCGTTGACAGGGCAGGCGTCGACGCACCCACCGCATAGGATGCAGCCGTCGGTTACGCGGGCGCATCGGCTGGGTCGTTCGCCTTCCACTACGATGCCGCCCGAGGCACAGGCGCGAACGCAGCGACCGCAGCCGACACAGGCTTCGCTATCGATAATCAGTCCGCTCATCTATGCCATCCCCTCGATAATCTTGGCAAGTTTTACCGCCTGCTCGGACGCCGTTCCCTCAACGGCCTCGCACGTTTGGTCACGGTCGGGCACAAACGAGCGCACGACCTGTGTCGGCGACCCGGCAAGACCGCAACGCGCGGGGTCGGCGTTCACGTCGGCGGCACTGACCACGCGCACGTCCGCCTCCTCCGCCGCGCGAATACCGGCAATACTCGGCATACGCAACTGGCCAATCTCCTTGGCAGTCGTCATCGCGCACGGCATCTCAAGATACACCGTCTCCTCGCCGGCATCGCATCCGTGAATGAGCGCCAGCGAGCCACAGGTCGTAAAGCCCGCGCTCTGCACGCAACTCACGTCGGTCACGCAGGGAATCTCAAAGGCACCGGCAAGCTCGGGACCAATCTGGGCCGTATCGCCATCCACCGCCATCTTGCCGCAGATGAGCAGGTCGAAGTCCTCGTCGAGCGCCTCGATGCCGCATTTGAGAGCATAGGTGGTCGCCAGGGTATCGGCACCTGCAAAGGCGCGATCGGTCAGCAGCAGCGCGTCGTCGGCGCCTCGGGCGATGCAGTCGCGCAGCAGCGACTCGGTCGCGGGGATGCCCATCGACACCACCGTCACGCGCACATCCATGCCAAAGCCGATAAAGTCGTCCTTCAGCGCCAGCGCGCATTCCAAAGCGCTCGCATCAAAGGGATTAATGACCGCCTGCTTGCCATCGCGCACGATGGTATTGGTCTTGGGGTCCATCTTGACCTCGGTGCTGCCCGGCACGGCCTTGACGCACACCACCATATGGAAATCGCTCATCTTCACGCGCCCCCTTTCTGGACGAGCTCATCCAAGAGCTTCTCCGAAAACAGGTTGCCGCGACCCAGCTGCCCGTCGGGATCGAGCTGGAGCTTGAGCCGCGCCGACTCGACCATGGCCTCGTGACCGTACATCGTCTCTAAGAAGCCCGCCTTGATCTTGCCGACGCCGTGCTCGGCAGAAACGGCACCGCCCATAGCCGTTACCTCCGCAGCCCACTGGGCAAACAGCTCGCCACCGCGACGGTAGTCCTGCGCATCGCGCGGCAGGATGTTCACATGCAGATGGTTGTTACCGATGTGCCCCCAGGCAGCAGATTCAAGCCCGCTTTCGGCCAGTGTGCGGCGATAGAGGGCCACGACATCGGCAAGGCGTGCATTGGGCACCGACATGTCCGAACCCAGTTTGGTGATGGTGGGATCCGTGCGGCGACGCTCGTCGATAAGCATGTTGACGCTCTCGGGGACCGCATGGCGGAAGAACCGCTGGCACTCGCGATCAACCTCGGTGCGCGCGACCCATGTCGCATCGTCGCGGCCACCCGCAAACTCGAGCACCCATCCCAGGTGGTACAGTTCCTCGGTCGCCTGGGCCTCGTCATCGCAGTCGAGCTCCACGTAGACACAGACCTTGGCCTCTTTGTCGAGCGCCGGCAGCGAGGCAAACGCCGTCGACTGCTCGCGCTGGCGACGTAGAATATCCAGGGCGCCAGCGTCGAAGTACTCGATGGCAGCCGCATGGGACAGGACGGGACGCATGGAATCGGTAAAGGACACGGCCTTGTCTTCGCTATTGAAAAAGCAGCTCACACCCCAAACGACCGCAGGCGCCGCCTGCAGGGCAATCTCGAGCTCGGTGATAACGCCGAGCGTGCCGCAAGCACCGATAAAGAGGTCGATGGCGTCCATTTCGTCCGCAACGAAATAGCCTGAGGCATTTTTTGTCTTGGGCATGGTATAGCCGGGAAGATCGAGCTCGAGCGTACGGCCCACTGCCGTCACGAGCGACAGGTGGCGGCCCTGGGCAAAAGCCTCGCCGCGCTGAAGCTCAAGCAAATCGCCATCAGCCAGCGCGACGTGGAGTCCCGTGATATGTGGGCGCATGGGACCGTAGGCGTAGCTGCGGGCACCAGAGGCGTTACATGCCGCCATGCCGCCCAGACAGGCAGATGCCTCGGTGGGATCGGTGGGAAAGAACTGCTCGGGGGCCTCTTGGAACTCCTCGTAGGCCTCAAGCGATGCCTGGTCCCAACCAGCAGTCGGCAGCACCTTCTTGCTCAGCTGCTTGCGCAGCTCCGAGAGCACAACGCCCGGCTCCACGCGCAGCAGAAATTGGCCTTGTTCATCGCGGCGAAGGCCCAAGTAGCGATTCATACGGGAAGTATTGAGGATATGCCCGCCGTGGGGCACGGCACCGGCGGCAAGGCCGGTTCGGGCGCCCTGAACCGTTACCGGGACACGCTCGGCATGGAGCTTTTCCAAAATGGCACGGACCTCGTCTTCCGTTGTCGGAAACGAGATGCTCGAGGCCTCGCCCGATGCGCGAGACTCATCGCGACCATACTCTTCGAACTCGTCGGTGAAGGGTTTGATGGTTGCAGACACGCGAACTCCCCCTTTAGCTAACTACAGTGTTTGCAGGGAGATGTTACCGCATCGTTTCGTCGACGTGTTCGAGACCGTCTCCATAATTGGCGATTTTTACGTTCGTGCAATTCGGCGAGCGGCTTGATTTCCTCGGCAGACGATGCTTTTGACACATATGGCCCCGCCGTCGCCGACCGCGCGATTGTCGCTTGAAAAAAGTTGGAGTATTTTTTGCCGCCTTTTACCTGCGGAGACACCAATCCGTCAAGCATTTGGTCAGCAATTGGTCAAGTAGTGGCTGATACCGTCGGCATCGACAGCCAAAACCGACAGAAGTTTTGGCCCCAGAAGCAGGGAGGTTCCCATGGCATATTACTGGCCCCAGTACGGCATCGTCATCGAAGTCGACGACGATCCCCATCTCCTGCCTTTCGACGAAGAGGCATTCCCCGATACGACGGTCTACCACGTTACCACCGATGTGATCTGCGACCCCGAGTCGTTCTCGGCGCTCGCCCACCGCATCGCGCATATCCACGACATCGAGCTCCCTCCCGACTTCGACGAGCTTGTCTACTCACGCCGCCTGATGCTTCACATGCTCTTTGGAGCGAACCCGTCCACCTTTGCGCGCATCTATACCGCCAAGGATGCCGCATGAGCGCGAAGAAGCCACCCCACTTTGCAGGCCTGGGTCGTCACAAGAAGCTCATCCTTGCCTGTTTGGCCATCGTCTGTGCCCTTGTCGCCGTAGGACTATACGCTTGGCAGTCGCAGCCCGTACCCGAGGCGGGCGCTTCGGTTACGACGGCCGAGGGCAAAACGCGTCAGGAAATCCAAGATGAGCTCGACGCCATCGTCCGCGACAACATGATGACGATTTCGGTCGCACCGGTCGCTCAGCTGCAGGAGGACGGCAAGCTGCGCGTCAACGTGCAAAACGTCCAAGACAATAAATTTCCCCAGCGATTCCGCGTCATCCAAAACGACGAGACCATGTACGAATCCGGTGTGGTCGAGACCGGCAAGACAATCGAAACGTGCCCCGCCGGCGACATCAAAGAAGGCGAGGCGTACATCGAGATCCAGGCACTCGATGCCAAGACCCTCGACAGCCACGGCAATCCGACACGTGTCAAGGTGCGGGTTGAGCAAGCCGAGAACTAGCTTTTCCGGCCGACGCGGCACCGCACGCAATTCACCAGCATTCGTCCAATCATCGCGGGGACGGCCCGCGGCGAATAGAAAGGAACGACCATGGACATCACCAGGAACATGAACGGAGCCAGAGCGCTCGTCGTGGGCGCAGGGCTCGCGCTCGCGCTCGCAATGGGCGCCGCCCCGACGCCAGCTATGGCAGCCGGGCGCGTTGGAACCACGAAAGTAATGGTCAGGACCGAGATCGACAACGTTGAGTTCAAAGTTCCGACGGTTATTCCCTTCGTCGCCAAGGCCGACGGCACGCTTCAGGGCCCCTCAGAAGACGCGACCACCATCGACAATCATTCGGCCTACGGCATCCATGTCACCAACATGAAGATCGACGCCATGAACACCTGGACCATTGCTGCCGACGCCAAAGCCGGAACCGCACAGAACTCCATCGACTTTAAGGTTGGCCCCGACGGCGCGCTCCAGAACGCCAGCGCCGCAATGCAGGGGACGGGCCTCGATCTTTCCAAGAATGCAGCCTTCGACATGGGCTACCAGGGCATTGCCGGCGGCAAGGACAAAATTAAGCTCAAGACAAGCGGAAACGTCGCCCGCGTCACGCGCGACATCTTCCGCGTAACCGGCGAAGGCGATCAGGTTGCAACGATCACCTGGACGGTCGAGCCCGGTGCGCACACGGCATAAGGCTGTCGCCCTGGCCGCCGCCGTCAGCATCCTAGCGTTTGGGCCAGCCATGGCCTTTGCCCAGCAAGAACAGGCGCAGGCCGCCACGCAAGTGACGGTCGACCTCTCGGAGCTCGACCGCGGCGACCGCGAGGAACCGTTGGCGCAGACAGGCGACAGACGATGGCTCTTGGCAGCAGGCGCCACAGCAGCAGGCGCGGGGACCGCCGGCCTCGGTCTGCACATCAAACGCAGCCAGAAACAAAACACGGACAGGCCGCACTAAATTAGCTAAGGAGACCCCATGGCATCAAAGAACCTTTTGCCCGTCGTCGCACTCTGCGGCGCGCTCGCAACCGGAACGCCCGTCGCCGCTTGGGCGACTCCCGTCATGGCAGACTCCTTACCAGCAGCTCTAAGCTCCGCACCAAATCCGTCGAGCGCCATTGCGTGTAAGCGTTTTTCGATCGCACAAGCCGCAATCTCAACCTCGGGATGCCTTCGTCGTAATACGGACGGCTCGATAGTCGTGGATATCAAGCGTTCGAACAAGGCAAACGGCTCCCAGGCGGGGTGCGCCGTCTGCACGTGGCGCTCGGTTGTGCTCGATGCGGATGGCGATCCATGCAATTTAGAGCTGCGCATCGACATCGCTTCGGTCGATGACTCGGCGAACGGAGCGAAGGTCGCCTTCGACGGTACGTTTTTTGAGAAAGGAGGCGGTATATGTCTGGGCTGCGCCGCCGCGAATGCAGATGATGCGCAGCCCACCCTCTCATTCACGGCATCGTTGCGGCTGACCAAAGCCGGTACCGATGCCATCGCGGCGGGAGAAGCGTCCCTGCTGTTCTACGCCGTCAGCACCAAAGACACAGACGCTCATTTCGAGAAGCCAGCCGGATCACTCAGCCTTACACGAGGGATAGAGGCAGGCCCTATTGAAATCGATGCCCACGCGCAAAGCAGGCAACGCATTCTTGCCGACCCGGCGCTTCTCGAAATGGAGTGGAACGGATCCGGAGCCATCGGAATTCTTCCTTCCGCGCTTGACGCCAAGACGCTCCCCTCAAACGACGAACCCATCAACGCAACCATACAAGAAGAGAGCGCGGACAAAGAAGCAGGTGCGGGCGACACGCCGTCGCCGACAAACAGCGTCCCAGCTTCTTTCGAAGCACCGAATGGGCCCGCTGCCGATCCAAACGATCCCGAGTTCGCGGACAGTCTGGGGCTTGCTGATCCTCAAGAGATCGATGAAGGTAACTGCTGCGTGCTTGCCGCGCTCGACCACACGGAGGTCATCGACGCTGCGAACATCGAAGTTGCCGCCGCCAATCAGCCCGTCCGCAAGTCGGCTATCATCGCATTTCCTGAATCCATCGAAGTCGTCTTTTTGCCATCGGGCGAGGTCGTGGCCCCAACACTGCTCACCTTGTTGGGCGCCAAGAATACTCGAAACGAAATTAAAAAGGTCACGGTTGTCGACCCTGCAACCACCGCCAAGCTGCGTCTATACGCCGTTGCTCCAGACGGAGGCAAGACCTTGGAATTCGATGGTGACACACTCCTAGCTTGGCGACGTCTGGACATTATGCAAGACGTCTCGTATCAGATCGAACTCGAAGGGTTTGATCGTGCCCGCGATGCCAATATCATCGCCGCGGCTATTGAATCCCCGCAGCGGCTTATGACACTGCGCTTTGAATACTATCCCTATGTCCCGACAACCACCTGAGGCTTAAATGCTGCACATCATTCCTAACACCACTTATATAACGTATTAGATGAGTCGCGATGTGCCTCGCATTTCGTTCTGCTACGATTGCCACGTTGGCATCAATACAGGAGGGCTCATGCCGGGCTTGGGAACAATCATCAACGTTGTGCTTTTAGTTGCGGGCGGTCTTTTGGGATTAGCGGGCGGCCGCTTCATCACACCGCGCATCCAAGACACGCTCATGAAAGCATCGGGGCTGTGCGTCCTGTTTATCGGCCTTGGCGGCACCATGCAAAAGATGCTCCTTATCGATGGGAAGGCGCTAGCGACCACCGGCACCACCATGCTCATCGTCTCATTTGCGCTCGGTTCGCTCATCGGCGAGGCCGTCAACTTGGAAGCCGCCATCGAGAACCTTGGCGAATGGCTCAAGCGAAAAACCGGCAGCGAGGGTGACAACGAGTTCACCAACGCCTTTGTCTCGACATCGCTCACGGTGTGCATCGGCGCCATGGCCATCGTGGGCTCGATTCAGGACGGTCTGCTCGGTGACTGGTCAACGCTTGCCTTGAAAGGCGCATTGGACTGCATCATCGTCTGCACCATGACGGCGTCGCTTGGCCGCGGCTGCATTTTCTCCGCCCTGCCCGTCGCCGTGTTCCAGGGGACGATCACGTTGTTTGCCGGCGCGCTCTCCCCCATCATGACCACGGCAGCCCTCGACAGCCTTTCGCTCGTAGGCTCCATGCTCATCTTCTGCGTCGGCGTCAACCTCATCCGTCCTCAGACCTTCCGCACGGCCAATATGCTCCCCTCCGTCGTCATCGCCGTCATCTACGCCCTCCTGTTCTAAATCTATCAACGCAGCGGTATCTCGAACATCTGTTTGATGCTGTGCTATGATATGAGGTCACCGTAGCTGCGTTAGGAGAGGAGAAGCGGTGGCCGACCAGGACATCAAGATGCTCATCGAGCGCATTATGGCCGAGGCCCGGACCCATCAGTCCACCCGCTTCTCAAACGAAATCTACGCAGACGAGCCGATTCTCAAAACCGGCCGACAGATGCAGAATTTCCTCCCCGACCAGTACCGTAAAATGCGCGAGATATCGCGTTGGCAGGATGACCCCAAGGGCGGTGCGGGCCGCTGGCTTTCGGAAGCCGAGCTTTTTTACCGCCAGGGCCTGCTGATGGCCGACTTTGAGGACGACTGTCCCTACAACGGCACCTTTAAGTCGTACTTTCCCACCTACAACGCCATGAGCGACCGACAGCTGCGCGGCTACTTTACCTGGCGCGCCCAAGTGCGCCGCGGGACCGTCGAGGAAACGTCTACGTCCTTTGCCTTTCTGTATCTCTATGAGCTGATTTGCGGCATCGGCGTAGATAATCCGCTCGATGGTTTTAACAAGATCAAGGCCTTTTGGGATGCCTACCGCGCCTTTGAGCCCGGCATCGACCGGTTTGCACGCGTGTGGTTGCAGGACTACGCCGTGTTCCACGGGCTCGACCCCAAGCTGCTTCGTGATTCTAAAACCGTCATGTTCGATAACGCCCTTATCGAGCTGCGGCGCGCGGCACGAGACCTTGTACCGGCACCGGCACCGTCCGACCAGACCCCCAAACGTCGCAAAACCTCCGAGCCCACGCTCCCCCTTCCGCCCGATGAGGTGCGCGAGGAGCGACTCATGGCCGCCATCAACGCCCTCTCCACGTACAACCTAAGTAACTCGCGGCTCGACCGCAGCCACCACCGCGATCTGCGCCACGTGGCATGCGCCGTGTATGTCCGCATGTCGCGCTACTATGACACGCACCGAAAGACCGGCATCGTAGCGAGCTTGTTTGGGGAGGAGACGGCCATGCCCTACACCATGTTTGCCTCGGCCGTATTCTTTGCGCCCGAGCGCCACGAGGACTGCGAATACCGCCTGGATCCCATCCATATCTACCGTTGCCAAAACGGCTTTTGGGAATGTATGCGTATCCATGGTAGTAGGCAAAAGAGCAGCAAGCTCGGTGAAATGATGCGCGCCTGCGACCAACGCCTGCGCCTGGCGCTGGACCCCGCCCATCCCCTTAAGGAAGAAAAGGTCCCCAAATATCTGGCCAAGATTATCGATGACGAGATTGTGGCATGGCTTTCGTGGGACGCCGCACACCAGCCCGTCAAGATCGATATCGACCTGACTCAGCTGGGGCACATTCGGAGCGCCGCTGCGCAAACGCGCGAAGCACTTTTAATCGACGAAGAGCGCGAGGACGATGTGCCCACAGAGGTCGATACGGCGGAATCCGAGCAACCGGAAGCCAAGCCTGCGACCGACGTGATGGCCGAGCCGATCGCGGCGCCTACGGAGCGCAACAAAGCCGACGAGCCAACCATTTCCACCGAACAGTTTGGCGTCGTGGCACCGCTCCTCGCACCGACGCCAGCGGTCGTATCGACTGCACCCGCTGGCACCGCAACCGAACTCGCGCCCGCCGCAGATGCCTTCCTTCGCGCGCTGCTCGAGCAAAACGCAGCGCAAGCGACATTGGCGGTAGTGCAATCGGAGCAGAGCGAGGACATGCTCGTCGACAGCATCAACGAGGCGCTCTTTGACCTGGTGGGCGACACCGTTATTGAATTTGGCTCAGCAGGACCGCAAATTATTGAGGACTACGAAGCAGACGTGAGAGGATACCTAGACCATGAGTGATACCGCATCCGCAGCACCCCGCGTGCCCAAGCGCGTCGCCGCCGTCATTCTCAACTCGCTCAAGGGCGGCGTTGTCCCGCGCATCGGCCTTCCCTATATCACCGTGGGGCGAGAGGTCGAGATCCGTGCTCTGCTCACCGACCTGAGCCTCATCGCCGATGGCGGCGCAAGCTTCCGTTTCCTAGTCGGTCGCTACGGCGCCGGCAAGAGCTTTTTGCTCCAGACCATCCGAACGCATGCCATGGGCGAGGGCTTTGTGGTCGCCGATGCCGACCTTTCCCCTGAGCGCCGCCTACAGGGCGGCCAGGGCCAGGGCCTCGCTACCTATCGCGAGCTCATCCGCAACATATCGACCAAGACGCGCCCCGAGGGCGGCGCGCTCAACCTTATCCTGGATCGCTGGGTCGCCTCGTGTGCCGACGCCGACGAGACTGCCGTTAATGCCCAACTCGCTCCACTCGAAGAGATGGTCCACGGCTTCGACTTCGTCCGCATGCTCCGCCGCTACCGCACGGCAGTATCCGAGGGCGACGAAGAAGCTATGAGTCGGGTGACCAAATGGATTCGCGGCGAATACCGCACCAAGAGCGAAGCGCGAGCCGAGCTAGGCTCCTCGACCATCATCAGCGATGACGACTGGTACGACTACGTTAAGCTCATTGCGCGCTTTTTGGTCTGCAGCGGCTACAAGGGCATGCTGGTGCTCATCGACGAGCTCGTGAATCTGTACAAGATTCCCAACGCGATCACGCGCCAATATAACTACGAGAAGATCCTGACCATGTACAACGACACGCTCCAGGGCAAAGCGCAGTACCTGGGCATGATCATGGGCGGCACGCCAACCTCCATCGAAGACCGCCGCCGCGGCGTCTTTTCCTACGAGGCCCTTCGGAGCCGTCTCGCTCAGGGCCGTTTTGCGCGCGATGACCTCAAAGACATGCTCGCGCCCATCATCCGCCTGCAGCCGCTCACCTACGAGGAGCTGCTGGTGCTCATCGAAAAGCTCATGCAGATCCATGCCGGCTACTTTGGCTGGACGCCCACGCTTACCGAGAACGACTTGGTGGACTTCCTCAAGATTGAGTTTGGCCGCGTGGGAGCCGATACGCACTTGACGCCGCGTGAGGTCATCCGTGACTTTATCGAGCTGCTCGATATCCTGTGTCAAAACCCCGATGCCAACGTGGCCGAGTTGCTGCAAAGCGTCGGCGGCGACGCGTTGGCACCGGCAGCCGCAACAGGCGACACCGGCACCGCAGACGGCGACCGCAACTTCGCCGAATTCACCATCTAGCCTGCCAAAAAGGGACAGGTTTATTTTGGTAGGTTTTATCTGGGCAAACGCCGATGTTGCAAGATATCGAGCCGTTGCCCGTTGCGTTGATCGACCCGTTGATGAGAGGAGGTCCCATGAACGCTTTTGACCGATATGCCCCGTTTATCCAGGATTTCATTTACTCCCACGATTGGGAGAGTCTGCGCTCCATCCAGGTTGCGGCGGCAGATGCCATCTTCAACACGCAAGACAATGTGCTCCTGACGGCATCCACGGCATCAGGCAAAACTGAGGCGGCCTTCTTTCCCATCCTGACCGAGTTTTGGGAGAACCCGCCCGCGAGCGTGGGCGCCCTCTATATTGGCCCCCTCAAGGCACTCATCAACGACCAGTTCGTTCGTCTCAACGATCTGTGCGAAGAGGCCGATATCCCCGTCTGGCACTGGCACGGCGATGTCTCGCAGTCGCACAAGGCAAAGCTCATCAAAAAGCCGAGCGGTATCCTACAGATTACGCCCGAATCACTCGAGGCACTCCTGATCCACAAGCACATGGCAATCCCGCGTATGTTCTGCGACCTGCGCTATGTGGTCATCGACGAGGTCCACTCGCTCATGCGCGGTGACCGCGGCGGGCAGACGCTCTGCCTTATCGAGCGTCTCTCACGCATGGCAGGCGTGCAGCCCCGTCGCATTGGCCTTTCGGCCACCATCGGCGACCCCGAACGCACGGGTGCCTTTCTCTCACAGGGAACGGGACGCGACTGCGTTATCCCCCGTTTTGAGGAACCGCGCCGCGTGTGGCGCATCTCCATGGAGCACTTCTACAACTCGGGTCCCCAGGCACAGCAGCGAGGATTCGAGAGCACAGGTCCGCAGGAAGCTGAGGTGCTCGCATGCGAGCGCATTGAGACGGCACCACCCGCGGCACTGCCCGTCAGCACCCAAGGCATGCGCCCTAGCGGGCAACTCCCACAGGAGGAACGCCGCCAACGTCGCGAGCAGGCACGGGGCAAGGCTGCCCCCAAGGACAGTCGCACTTCCTCAGCCCCCGAGGGCGAAGTCGACATCCCGCAGGCAACCGAACAGGCACTGCTCAACCCCACCGACACCGCACCCGACAACGCCGACCCCGGCATGAGCTACATCTTTGAACATACCCGCGGCCGCAAGTGCCTGGTCTTTGCCAACTCGCGCGAGGAGGCAGAGGCCGTATGCTCCATGCTGCGCAGCTACTGCGAAAGCCGGCACGAGCCCGACCGCTTCCTTATCCATCATGGCAACCTCTCGGCATCGCTACGCGAGACCGCCGAGGAGCTCATGCGCGACGAGGAACAGGCACAGACAACCGTCACCACCTCCACGCTGGAGCTCGGCATTGACATCGGTCGCCTGGAGCGCGCGTTCCAGATCGATGCACCGTTTACCGTCAGCTCCTTTTTGCAGCGCATGGGGCGCACGGGACGCCGCGATCTTCCGCCCGAGATGTGGTTTGTCATGCGCGAGGAAGAGCCCGAGCCGCGCACGATGATGCCCGAGACCATTCCGTGGAAGCTCCTGCAGGGCATCGCGCTCGTACAACTCTATCGCGAGGAGAAGTGGGTCGAGCCGCCCGAGCTCGATCGACTCCCCTACAGTCTGCTCTATCACCAGACCATGTCGACGCTTGCCAGCACCGGAGAGCTCACGCCGGCCGAACTTGCCCAACGCGTGCTCACGCTCAGTTATTTCCACCGCGTCTCAGCCGATGACTATCGCGTACTGCTGCGCCACCTCATCAAGATCGACCACATCCAGGTCACCGAGGGCGGCGGGCTGATCGTGGGCCTCGCGGGCGAGCGCATCATTAACAACTTTAAGTTCTACGCTGTGTTCCAGGAAAACGAGGAGTTTACCGTTCGCAGTGAATCGGCCGAGCTGGGCACGATTGTCAACCCGCCACCGCCCGGTGAGCGCATCGCCATCGCCGGACATTGCTGGATTGTCGAAGAAGTGGACTGGAAGCGTCACACCGTCTTTGCCACGCAGGTCAAGGGCCGTGTGCCGGCCTACTTTGGCGACTGCCCCGGTGACATCAACACACATGTACTCGAGCGCATGCGCCAAGCGCTCACTGAGCACGCAGCATATCCGTACCTTATGGGTAACGCACGGGCTCGCTTGGCGCAGGCTCGTCATACCGCCGAGATTTCGGGCGCGGGAACTAAGCCGCTCATCAACCTGGGTGGCGACACCTGGGTGCTCTTCCCCTGGTTGGGCAGCTACGCCTTTTTGGCGCTCGAGCGCATGCTCAAGATTAAATGCGCCGCGGAGCTTGGCCTTCGCGGACTCGATCCGTCGCGCCCGTACTTTATGCAGTTTAAGATGAAGGCCGACGAGGAGACGTTCTTTGAGGTGCTCGCCGCCGAGGCCGAGAAGGACTTCGATCCCATCGAGCTCGTCTATCCCGGCGAGGTGCCTTACTTTGATCGTTACGATGAGTTCGTTCCCGAAGAGCTCGTGCGCAAGGGCTTTGCCGAAGGCGTGCTCGACATCGAGGGTATGAAGCAGCGCGTCCTCAGCTGGCGCGACCACGCCTAAGACCAGTCTTTTTGGGACGGGGAGATTTACTTGTCGTGAAGGACGGTGCCGAGGAACTCAGCGTCGAAGGGCACGGCTTCGGCAAAGGCGTAGTCGCCGTCGCTGGCGATGAGCAGGTAGTTCTCCTCGCCGCCGAACTCCATATCGCCACATGGGACCACCCAGGCGTGGGCGAACACCTCGAGCGCCGTGGCGGCGCAATCGCGCAGGAACGTCACGTCGCTCCCCTCGTTCGCGCTCACGATATTGGCAACGTAGATACCCCCGGGGTTCAGGCTGCCTCGCACCAAACGCAACGCCTCAACCGTCGCCAGCTCGCGTACGGGCTCGGCACCGCCAAAGCAATCACTCACGACCACATCGTAGCGACGATGGCCCACGCTCGTCACACCCAGATACGAGCGAGCCTCAGCGGTAATCACCCGCAAGCGGTCGCCCACCGCGCGCTCCAGCTCGTCCAGGTAGAACCAGCGGCGCGCCAGGCGCGTAATCTCTCCGTCATACTCGATGACGTCCATGCGCAAGCCCGCGTGTGACATCAGGGCGAACTTAGGATAAGCAAACCCGCCGCCGCCCAGCATAAGCATGCGGTCGATACCATGCCCGCAAGCATCACGCATTGCGTCCTCGGCCTCAAACACATCGTCAAATGCGCGATAGTACGCAAAGACCGGCTCCGCCCAACGCTCGCCAACGTAGCTTGCGCTTTGGTAGACGCCGCCTTGCACCAAGACGCGAATCTCATCGTCGCTCTCATTGTGCACGCGTTTCACACGCGCCAACCCATTGCGGGTTCGCGCAACCTGCAGACAGGCAGCACGAACAGCGACAGCAGCCGCACCAAGCGCCGCGGCTCCCAGAGCAACGCCGGCAACGACGCCGGCAGAAACACTCGGCTTGTTCATCTAGAGCTCCTTTTGCAGATAAAGGCCATGGTCATAAAATCCAAGATGGCGATAGTACTCGCGTGTGCCAATCGCGCTAATCACGTTGATGCGCGCATAGCCCGCGTCCCGAGCAATATGGCACGCACGCTCCACCAGCGACCGTCCCAATCCATGGTGCTGGGCCGCCTGGCCTTGATCCCCCACGCGCGCCGCCATGCCATACACGTGTACCTCGCGAATCATCGCCTCGTCCAGCATCGTCGGCAACTCGTCCGCATGTGCGGCAACAAAAGCGCGATCGGGCAGCGACAACCGCAAAAAGCCCGCGATCTTGCCCTGCGGCGTCACCCACTGCAAAAAGCGCTCGCGCGTCACCGGCGTCTCGTACGCCACTTCTTCGTCAAGGGTCAACTCGTCCAGGTCGGCACCCGCCGTGCTGATCTCGCGATAGCGAATCTCACGCACCGTCGCACCATCACCCCGAGCAGCCAGGCGGTTCTCAACGAGCTGGCGCAGGTTGGGCTTCTTGTTGCCCACCATGATGTCGTCGGAGCTAAAGTCGCGGATCATGCGACTGATGCGGCAGAACGCCGGTGTCACCACGATGTCGTCGGCCAGCACATCGAGCAGCTCTTCCTCGGTATAGGGACGCCACTCGCCGCGCTCATAGCAACCCACCAGACGCGAGCCCTCGATGAGCGCACACGGGTAGACCTTGACCTCGTCGGGCATAAAGGCCCCCTCGGTCATAAAGCACTCGTAGTCACGCTTGTCCCCCTCGGGCGTGGCGCCCAGCAAGTTGAGCATAAAATGCGCGTGGATCTTAAAGCCAAACAGGCGTGCAAGCGAAAACGCCCGCTCAATCTGCGCCACCGAAATGCGACGCTCGTTGATATCGAGCAGGTGCTGGTCGAGGCTCTGGATGCCCATCTGGATCTTGGTGCAGCCCAGGCGGCGGATGAGCGTGAGGGCCTGTGGCGTCACGGCATCGGGACGCGTCTCGATAACGAGGCCCACCACGCGATGCTTCGCCGTCTCGTTGATGCGCTGCTGACGTTCAAGCTCCTCCATCGTGGCCGTCTGCCACTCGGCGACCTGGCCCCACGGCGTACCGGGACCGTACAGACGACGCATCGCGCGGTTATAGCCACCCACGGCAGCATCCACACGCCCTTGCTCGTCGGCAACGCCGGTAGCGAGCTCGGCCTCGTCGGTCGCAATACCGGCAGCCCGATAGCGCTCGCGGCGCTCCGCTACCACCGGCGGCAGCGCATCGGCGGGCGCGTCATCGAGCAGGCGCCCCGCCTCGGCACGGCTGATGCCCGGACGCGCCAACATGGGATTAGCCGCCACACCAGCCACGGCATCGTCATTGAGCGCACGGAAGAGCTCCGACATAAACCATGCCTGATACCCTTGCGGATAGTCGCTCCAGGTACCGCCAAGCACAATGAGCTCGATCTTATCGGTCGCATGCCCCATTTGAGAAAGCGCCGTCAAACGGGCACTCACCTGCAGATACGGGTCGAAGCAGTTTTGCTCCGCACGGGCGCACGCCGGCTCGGCATGCAGATAGCTTTTAGGCATGCGCAGATCGTTGGGGCAAAACAGGCAATCGCCCGAGCACGGCCAGGGCTTGGTGATGACGGTAATGGTCGCCACGCCCGAGGCCGTGCGACGAGGCTTCATACGCAGCACCTGCAGCAGTCGACGTTCCAGCTCGGCATCGACATTCCACCCAGCCCAACGAGCCGGCTCCTCACGTTTTACCCGCTGGTAAAACGGCAGCAGACGGCGCTTGGCCAAATCGCGTTTGTCGGCACCCTCACGGCGCGCCTCGGCATGTATCAGTTTGACGAGCGCTTTGTCGTCCACGTTCTCGCCATGACGCAGGGCCTCGAGTATGTTCAAGATAATCTGTTCCATGCCCCCATTGTAAAGGCAAAGGCGCCGGAGCCGTTCTCGGCTTCGGCGCCTTCATCAAACAGCGCGTCTATATCTTCGCCTAGGCTTTCGTCTGCCTCACTACTCCGAATCAAACGACATGTCGCCCGAACCGACCTCAAAACGATACGTAGCAGACTTATCCCCGTTATCGAATTCAAGATTCAAAATGGTCTCGCCATCGTAGCCAAGCGGAAGGAAATCGCTCTCGAAGTCGCCGCTGCCCAAGGTGAGGCTCGCCTTAAAGCCCGTAGAGTTCGGAACCGTCATCTCCACATCGCCCGAGCCCACACTCACGTCCATCGACTTCGCGGGGGCCTGATAGAGCTCGAACGTCACATCGCCCGAACCGACCTCAGCGCTGAGCGCATCAGTCACGCTGCCCGTAAACTCTACATCTCCCGCACCCAGGAAAAGGTCGAAACCATCACAGATGACACCGACAATCTGCAGATCACCCGAGCCCACGTGCGCGTTGACTCCCTTCAGATGTTCGGCAACACGGCGCGGCAGCTCGACCGTAACCGAGCGGTCAATTGCCTTACCGTCATCACTTCCAAACTGGGAAACCTTGAGCGTCGAGTCCTCGACGGATGCGATGTTTTGCGTCGCGGCCTTGGAGGCATCCATACCCTTGGCAACGCGCCCCCGCTCGATAACGCGAGCCTTGTTGCCATCAACAACCTTGACGTCCACCGAAGCCGCATTGATATCGAAATCGAGGTAGCGGAACTCATCGGCATCAAAAGTCATGCTCGAAAGTTGCTGAGGCCGAGCGGAATAGCTGCCGTCGTCCAAGAGATCGTCATCGTCAAACATATCGCCAAAATCAGACAAATGGCCAGATAGAATACCGGTCGTACGCACCATATCGGAATGAGCCAATAGCCGCGAAGTGCCAAAGACAAGTCCGATGATGAGCGCAAACGCTCCTATGCCAATGCCCAAGCGCACCTTGGATTCATGCGAAAGCTTCATCATTCACCACCCTCTTTGGCAATCGGCTCAGCGGTAGTCGCGGTAGCCACGTCAGTATCAACCGGAGCGGAAACATTCTGAGCCCTAGCGACCGCCGGTGCCGGACCAACCTGAATATCCCCGCGCGCCCAATCACCATCGAGCGCACGCGCTACCCAGTGATAGATGGGAATCGTAAAGAAGATCAGCGCGGCAAAGGGGCCGGCACCAAACAGGAACATCAGCAAAAAGAACAGCAGCCAGCATACGGCCCAATACGGGAACGACTGGAACGGGCCCTTCACCGGAGTCGAGCCAACCGCGGTGCCACTCGTCGCCTGCGCCGTAGCGGCATTGGCGGCCTGCGCACTCCAGCTTGCCGCTTGCGCCGCCTTGGCCGCAGCATCACTCGCCTGCGTTGCCGCCTCGGTAGCGCGCGCCGCCGCCTCATGGGTGCGTGCGCGCTCTGCCGCCTCGGCCTCGCGCTGACGAGCGCGGTCCTCGTTCTCAAACTCGATATCGTCCTCAATCTCATCGCTCGGATTGAGCAGCTCGTCCAGACTCACACCATAGAGCTTGGCGAGCGAGATCAGGTTCTCGGTATCGGGCGAGCTCTCCGCACGCTCCCATTTACTGACCGCCTGGCGCGACAGCCCCAGCTTTCGCGCCAGCCCTTCTTGGCTAAAGCCCTTGCTGCGGCGAAGGTCGGCGAGCCGCTGCGCAGTTTCTACATTCATGGTTCCTCCTTTGTGATGCCAGCCGTGCCGCCGGACCGTTTTTGTTCTTAAGGCGCCTTGCACAGTTAAAAATCTATCCGCCACCGCCAAAAGCATGCCACCTATTCTAGTGAGATTTTTGACAACCGGCGGTTGCGGGCACATATGAGCTGCGGAAATGTGTCCAAACAAAGCAATGACCCACGGCTCGGTTGTCCCCGTTGCGGCGTTAACGGTAGTATGGTCGTACTGTTTATTCCGCACCGCCAACGGAGGGAGTTCCGCGCCGTGAACCGCGATTTCGCCTCATCGCTCATCCAGCTCAACAATACGTTCTATCGCGAGCACTCCGCTTCCTTTTCCGATACGCGCCAGGCCCCGTGGCCCGGCTGGGTGCGCACCATGGATATCGCGCTCGAACAGCTCGACGTCGCCACGATCGAGCATCCCGTCCGCGTCTTCGATCTTGCCTGCGGCAATATGCGATTCGAGAACTTTGCCGCCGGCGGCGCACTTGCCGCCAAGGGCGTCGACGGCGCAAACCCCTCGGCAGATGCCAGCTGCCCGTTTGAGTTCTATGGTGTTGACTCGTGTCAGGATTTGGCTATCGATGCGCACGGTCACGCCCTGCGCATTCCCAACCTGCACTTCCAGGAACTCGACGTGCTCGACGCCCTCATGAAGCTCAACCCCGCCGAGACGCCCAACGTGCTTTTCGACGCCCCGCTCGCCGATATCTCGGTCTGCTTTGGCTTTATGCACCACGTGCCGTCGTGCGAGTACCGCGTACGCGTGCTCGACGCCCTGGTGCGGCAAACGCGCCCAGGCGGCATCATCGCCATCAGCTTTTGGGAGTTTATGAACGACGAGCGCATGGCGCGCAAGGCCGTTCGAGCCGAAGCCCGCGCCGAGCTCACCCCGCCGTTTGAGGGTTACGATTCCGTGCAGTTTGAAGCCGGCGACCACCTCATTGGCTGGCAAAACGACCGCCACGCCTACCGCTATTGTCATCACTTTGACGATCAGCAGATCACCGACCTGGTGCGCGGCGTGCGTACGTTCTACAAGAGCGGCGAGGTCCCCGTGCGCGAGCTTGAGCGTTTCCATGCTGACGGTCGTAGCGGCGAGCTCAACCGCTATGTGATTCTCAAGCGTCTGTAGGCACCGACGACTCGCCGCCGAGCCGCACCGCATCTTTCGGGCAAACTATGCCCACCTTTTTTCAACCCATTGACGGAACGCGCAGTTATGCGTTCCATACTTATGACCAAGGAGCCTCATGGGAGCCGTCCACGTTCGCACGCCTAAGAACTTTGTGCTCGAGGAGCGCTTGGAGCGCTACGCCGATGCGATTGAGACGAACCCCGAGGCATATGCCGGGGATTGGCGCGAGGCCTGCGCGCCAGTTGGCAGCAAGCCCTTCGAACACCTTCACCTGGATCTTGGCTGTGGCAAGGGAACGTACCTGGTAGAGCGCGCCACCCGCGAGCCGAACACGCTCTTTGTCGGTATGGACCAGGAGCCCATCTGCATCGCCTATGCCGCACAGAAAATCTGCGAGCAGGAACTGACCAACGCACTCGTCCTGCCCCGAGGCGCCACATCGCTGCCGCAGCTGTTTGCCGCAGGCGAGCTCGATGCCATCACCGTTAACTTTCCCACGCCGCAGCCCAAGGCCAAGTACGCCAAAAAACGACTCGTCCATGTCGACCATCTGATGCTCTATCGCCCGCTCTTTTCAGCCGGCGCCACCGTCACGCTGCGAACCGACAGCAAGCCATTGCGCGACTACGCCCTGGGGCAGTTTGCCGCGGCCGGCTACGGCACGCTTTGGGTTAGTGACGACGTCCGCCGCGACCATCCCGAGCATCCCGAGACCGAGTACGAGTGCCGCACGCGCGAGATGGGTGCTGTCGCCTACGGCATTTGTGCCACACCCGGCGAGAAGCCTACCGAAGAGCAACTCGCAGCAGGCCGAGCGCAGGAGCAAAGCCTTGCCTGCTACCTGCCCGATAACCTCGATGAGCTTACCTATGTGCCCCTCGGCATGGAAGAGGCCGTCGAGAACTTTAAAAACCGCGCCCGCAAGGGCAAGAAGCGTCTGCCGCAAGAGTCCTAGGGGCTTCTGATGGTCGCGACGTCGGCAAACAAGCGCGAATAGGCGCCGGCGAACGACCCTCAAGCCTAAGTGAGTAGACTTTTTTGCAATAGCCAAGCACAACCCGCGTAGCGAAAAATAAAACCGCAGGTAGAGCCCTTGTGCAAAAGCCATGTGCTCGCGACATCGCAAAAAGTCTACTCACTTAGCTGGCAACCGCACCAAACGGCCGGGCAGAACGCCCATTTCCTGCATTTTCTCGCGCGCTGGCACCCCGCGCCGCTGCTACGCCATAATAGTTGGCGGACAAACGGCGAGAGAAAGCAACCACATGGCACAGACCACGACAGATACTTCCGCCAGCACCGTTTCTGGCGCCGGCGCCGCCAGCTCGTTCTCGGGCGGCACGGGAACCGAAGCCGAATTCGGCTCGCTCGGCGCGCTCTCCCCCACCTGGTGGGAGCCCGAGGATGGTAGCGAGCCCGAACCATGGCTCACGCCCGATCAGGCCTTCGAACGCTTCTTTGAATGGACAAGCGACCGCGGTATTGAGCTGTGGGACCACCAGGAAGAGGCCCTCATGGATCTAGCCGCCGGTGACCATGTCATTTTGGGAACACCGACCGGATCGGGCAAGTCGCTTGTCGCGCTAGGCATGCTCTTTATGGGCATGGCACAGGGCAAGCGCTGTTATTACACGGCCCCCATCAAGGCTCTGGTCAGCGAAAAGTTTTTCGACCTTGTGCAGGTGCTCGGCCGCGATAACGTCGGCATGATCACCGGCGACACGCATATCAACACCAAGGCGCCCGTCATCTGCTGCACGGCAGAAATCCTTGCCAACGATGCACTGCGCGAGGGCGAGGGCGCCGACGTGGGCTGCGTCGCCATGGACGAGTTCCACTATTTTGCCGACCCCGACCGCGGCTGGGCCTGGCAGGTGCCACTGCTCACCCTGCCTCACACGCAATTCATGCTCATGAGCGCCACGCTCGGCGATGTCACTGCCATCGCCGCCTCACTCGAGGAACACACCGGCGCTACCTGCGACCTGGTCGTCGATGCCCCACGCCCCGTGCCGCTGAGCTACGACTACGTGACGACCTCCCTCGAGGGCACCGTCGAGCTCGCGATGCGCGGCGGAGAGGCCCCGCTCTATATCGTGCACTTTAGCCAGGATGCCGCCCTTGCGACGGCACAGTCGCTCGCCAACTTTGGCATTGCCAGCAAGGAGCAGCGCGAGGCCATCAAGGAGGCGGCCAAGGGCACGAGCTTCTCGACGGCCTTCGGCAAGATCCTCAAGCGTTTGCTTGGCTGCGGCGTCGGCGTGCACCACGCCGGTATGCTGCCGCGCTATCGCCTACTGGTCGAACGCCTGGCGCAGCAGGGCCTACTGCCCGTCATTTGCGGCACCGACACACTCGGCGTCGGTATCAACGTGCCCATCCACACCGTGGTGCTCACCGCGCTCACCAAGTTCGATGGCTACAAGATGCGTCGCCTGCGCGCCCGCGAGTTCCATCAGATTGCCGGTCGCGCCGGCCGCTCGGGCTTCGATACCGAGGGCATGGTCATCGCCGAGGCACCCGAGCACGAGATCGAGAATGCCAAGCTTATGGCCAAAGCGGGCGACGACCCCAAAAAGCTCCGTAAGATTAAAAAGAAGAAGGCCCCCGAGGGCTTTGTCACCTGGAACAAGCAGACCTTTGAGCGCCTGATCGAGACGCAGCCCGAAACGCTCAAGCCGCGCCTTCGCATCACACACTCCATGGTGATTAGCGTGGTCGAGCAGGGCGGCGATGCCCGTGCCCGCGTACACGACCTCATCGAGACAAGCCTGCAGACCCCCGAGGAAAAGACCAAGCTCGAGGTTCGCGCCGACGAAATCTTCGCCACGCTCATCGACTCCGGCGTCGTCGTGCGCACCGAGGTGCCGCCCGCGCCCGACGCCCCGACTGACGCCGCGCCGGACATCGACTATGCACTGACGGTCGATCTGCCCGAGGACTTTGCGCTCGACCAGCCGCTCTCGCCGTTCTTGCTTGCCGCATTGGAGCTGCTCGATCCCGAGAGCGAGACCTATACCATGGACCTGATCTCGATGGTCGAGGCAACGCTCGAGGATCCCAAGCAGGTGCTGCGCGCACAGGAGCGCGCCGCACGCGATCGCGCTATGGCCGAGATGAAGGCCGACGGCATTGAATATGAGGAGCGTCTGGAGCGCATTCAAGACGTCACGTACGAAAAGCCGCTCGAGGATTTGCTCGACGCCGCTTTTGACAAGTACTGCCAGGAGGTACCCTGGGCAAACGACTACCAGCTCTCTCCCAAGAGCGTCCTGCGCGATATGCTGGAGAGCGCGAGCGACTTTAAGGGCTATATCCAAAAGCTCGGCATCGCCCGCTCCGAGGGCATTTTGCTACGCTACCTGGCAGAGGCTTACCGTTCGCTTGACCGCACCGTACCCATTGAGAAGCGCGACGAGCGCCTGCGCGACATTATCTCGTGGCTGGGCTTTGTGGTGCGCTCGGTGGACTCGAGCCTGGTGGACGAGTGGGAGAACGCCGGCAATCCGGCTGCCCTCGACGCCGCGCCGCCGCAGGGCATCGACGAGGTCGTGGCGGACCGCCGCGGCTGCACGCTGCTGGTGCGTAATGCGCTCTTCCGCCGCGTAACCCTTGCCGCTCGCGAGCACGTTCGCGACCTGGGCGAACTCGACGACGACTGGGGCATGAGCGAGATCCGCTGGCAAAAGGCGCTCGATGCCTACCACGAACAGCACGAGGAGATCCTCACCGACGGAGATGCCCGCAGTGCCGCGATGTTTTCCATCGATGAGTCCGATGAGAAGACCGCGCACGTGTGGCACGTGCATCAGATCTTTGCCGACGAGGAAGGCGACCACGACTTTGGCATCATGGGCGATGTCGATCTGGACGCCACGCAAGACGGCGGCGAGGTCATCTTCAAAAACTACCGCGTCGGTTTTATCGAGGACCTGCTCGAGGACTAACCGAACATACTGGAACGAAACGAAGCGGGGCCGTTGGCAATATCGCCAGCGGCCCCGCTTTTGCACTAAACGCTATGCCTTACTCGGCATCCTCGACCTCATACGAATCCGCCTCGGCTGGTTCATCACCTGTCTCCGGCGCAGCCTCACGTGCCTCGTCAAAGGCAGCCTTCATGGTCTTGTTGCCCCACGTGAGCTTTCGAATGGTGAGTTCATCGGCTTTGTTGTGGGCCAGACGCAGATTCTCGGTACTGCGACGCAGGTCGTCCTTGGTCTTCTCGAGCTGCTTAATGGCGGCATCGATCTCCTTAATCGCCGACTCGAACTGCTTACTCGCCAGGTTGTAGTTGCGCGAGAAGCCGTCCTTGAACTTCTCCATCTTGGCTTCGAAGTTCGTAACATCGATATTCTGCTGTTTGTACTCCGCCAGCTCCTGCTTATAGCGCAGCGAACCCATGGCGGCGTTGCGCAGCAGCGTGATCATGGGAATGAAGAATTGCGGGCGGATCACGTACATCTTCTCATAGCGGTAACTCACGTCGACAATACCCGCGTTATAGAGCTCGCTCTCGGGCTCCAGCAGGGTGCAGAGCACTGCATACTCACAGCCCTTCTGTCGGCGATCGTGGTCGAGCTTCTTAAAGAAGTCCTCGTTCTTGTGCTTGGTCGCGGTCTCGTCGTTCTCGTTTTTCATCTCGAACATGATCGAGATGATCTCGTTGCCGCTCGCGTCGCACTCGCGGAAGATAAAGTCGCCCTTGGTACCCTCGGACGCATCGTTATCTTTCTCGAAGTACGCGTTAGGAAACGCCGTCATGCGCAGACGGTTAAACTCGGTCTCGCAGTGCTGCTCGAGCGACTCGCCCACCATCTTGGTGGACAGGCGGACCTTCATGTCCTTAAGGCGCTCAATCTCTTCATCCTTGTAGCGGATCAGCTCATCGCTCGCACGCTTGGCTTGAGCAAGCTCGAGCTCATGTGCCGCCTTTGCCTGTTCCTCGCGCGAATCGCGCACTGCCAGCTCACTCGTCAGTTTCGCACGTGCCTCGTCGCGCTCTCGCTCCGCCGCGGCGACTGCCTCCGACAGGTTCATTTTTGCCATCAGCTCCTGCTCGCGCAGCTGGGCACGCAGACCCTCAGCCTCTTGCTCAGATTGTACCTTTGCGGCGGAAAACTTCTCCTGTACCGTCGCGCGGTAGTCAGCAAGTGCACGTTCGGCCTCGCTGCGAGCGGCATCGAGATCACGCTGCGACTCTGCCGCGGCAGCGGCAAGCGCCATCTCCTGAGCCTTGTCCGCTGCGGCAAGCCTGGCCTGCAGCTCGGCAATCTGGGCATCACGTGCAGCTAAATCGTTTTGAGCAGCGTTGCGCGCCGCCGACTCGGCAAGCTTGGCTTCGTCATCTTTGCGCCCCAGCTGCGCACGCAAATTGTCGATCTCGCGCTGAAGCTCAGCATTCTCCTTCTGAGCATCGGCACGGGCCTCAACCGCCGCACGCTGGCTTGCGCTCTCGCGCTCTGCGGCAGCGCCCTCGAGCTTGGCGCGCAGCTCGACAAGCTCGGCATCGCGCTTGGCGACCTCTTGTGCCAACTCCCGAGCCGCAGCATTCTTCTGCTCAACGAGTTGTGCATCGCGCTGAGACTCCGCCTCCTGCAGGGCAGCCGTCGAACGCGAGCGCTCAAGCTCCAGCGCCTGCTCGCCCTCGCGCTGGACCGCCTTCACACGCTCGTCCAGGTCGCGCGAGAACTCAGCATCGCGCACCTGTTTGACGATGTCCGCATAGCCGGACGCATCGACCTTAAAAACTTCGCCGCAATGCGGGCACTTGATCTCGTTCATAACAGCTCCTCGATGGACGCAAATTTCAACCGCCTACACTCTACCGCGCCGCACGGACAAAAAAGGCGCCGCCACCATAATGGCAACGGCGCCAGAACCACCGCAAAGGTGCCTGTTCCCCTTGTGTTGGCTTGAGCTCTTACAGGTCGCGATAGTCGATCAGGCGAAGATCGGGTTGAGACTCGAGCCAAGCGCGCAGCTCAGGATCGATCAGCGCATCGACTTCCTTGGTACGATCAGTCGTAAGCGAGCTGTTCTCGAGGATAAAGCGATCAAGATAGCCCGGGTGACACACAAAAACGACCGTCTCGCCGTCGGATATCTCGCGAACCGTCTGCATAATCGAGTCCTTGGGTTCGTAGCCCGGCTCCATCGAATGCATCACCATGCGCAGGTCGGTATCTCCGCAATGCACCACCGCCGTGGGGTCGAAGCTTGCCTTTTGCTCCTTAAGGCCCAGCTCCTGGGCAACCGCCGAGATCGCTCGGTTAAGGTTTTCGCTCATGACGGCATGGGCCTCAAAGTAATCGGGCTCGCGGCCCACAATCTCGACAAAACGGTCGTGCTGTGCGCGGATCTCGATGCAGGCCTCGTCGAAGTCTATCAGCTCCTCACCGCGCTTAAAATGCTCACGGAAGGTACGGCTGCTATGGAACTCGCCGTTCTCGTTGAGCATGCTCGGGATGAGCGCCGGATCGGCGCACGGCTTGCCCAGGCACACGTTGGTATGCTGGCCCACTGCAATATCGGCATCCGCCACGAGCGACCACCCACGCTCGGCCTCGGGCATATTTGGCATAAGGCCCGCCGAGCGCACCAAGCCCTCGTTGACGCTGCGAGCAATCCCTAAGTCAACGGCATACGAATACCCGATATCATCGGCACGAATAAGCAATTGCTTCATAACGACTCCAATCTATGTGAAAACCACCACAAAAGTTCACTGTCCCCTTTGTGGTGGTTCTGGCACCCTATAGCCCAAAGAAGCTAAGAATCTGGTCGCGGCTTACGGGCTTGTACTCGTTGGCGTCGAGGCCCACATCGTAGCGGTAAATGGGGCGCTCGCGATCGCGGTTGCGCGCGTTGGTGCGGTCTCCCCTGCTGTGGATATGCCCGTGCAGCATGATGGCGCCACGCGCCTTGCCATTCCAGCTAAGCATGGGGTAGTGGCTCATAACCAGACGATGGCCCTTGGCATAGCCGGGGGCAATCTCCAGATAATCACGCACGTCTTCCCAAATTTGCGGCACGTCGGGATCTTCCCAATCGCCGTCATGGTTACCACGGATGAGCGTCACGTTTTGGCAGGCAATACGCTCGCGCAGGCGCACCGCCTCCGCCAGGGGCAAACGATAGGTAAAGTCACCCAGAATGTAGAGACGGTCATCCACAGCCACGCACTCATTGATGGCATCGATGACCTTGCGATTCATCTCCTCGACCGAGCCAAACGGCCGGTCCATGTCGTGCAAGATATTCGTATCGCCCAGGTGCAGATCGGCGGTAAACCACATCATCGTCTCTGTCCTCATTTCGCAACGTGTTCAACTCGTGCTAAGTATACAGACGCAGCGATGCGGCGGTTATCCAAAGAACCCGCCGAACAGTCCGCGGCGGCGCTTGTCTTGCTTTTTCGAAGCGTCACCCTGGGTATTCTTATCCTGCCGCTTCTTACAATCCCGCTCCAACTCATCGTCATCGAGTAGCATATCCCACTCAAACGGATCGTCTGTCAGATCGAACTGGTCGTCGTCATCAAACATGGCAGTCTCCCTTACCGATTAGCGTGCATCCACCACGTAGAGTCCAACACGCACCTGATGCCACGGGCTGCGCTCGGGAGCAACCTGTTGCACGCGGGCCTCAAATACGTCCTCATGGCCGTAATACATCATCAAGGACAGCGGGCCGACCTCGTTTCCCGGAACATAGCCAAGCTTGGTGTTGCCACAGTAAATCGCAACCGCCTCGGGATCATGGGGATTATCGCGCTCGGCGCACAGCGTCAGTTTATCGCCCACTTTAAGATCGCCTAGGACCAAAGCGCCGTCGGCATATTGAAATCCTGCGATATGAAATGACAGAAGAACACGTGAAGGCTCGTACATGGCAACTCCTCTAACGGCCGGATAAACCAACGCTTAACCTCACTGAGAAGTTTACGGGCCCGTGCGGACACGAATTCACCCGCTCGCGCCTTTCACCCAGTTGCCGCAACGCTTGCGAGACAGAGCGCTTGCAGATAAGATAGGGGTACGGATGGCACCCGTGGCAGCGGGTCTTGCCAACTCCGATACACGTTTTCATCGTGAGAAGTGGCCGTCTTCGCTTACGCGGGGGCGGCTATTTCATTCGGCCGATAAACAGGCCGAGTTCGATAGCCGCGATTAACAACGCCAGTAACGAAATAACATCGCTTACGTTCATACCAATTCCCTTCTAAAGGGAGTTGGCCCATCCGTACCCCATAGCAGTAGTCTAACGTTAATGACAGGTAATAGGAACACTTGTTCGTATTACCTGCCATTTCCTAATGCACAAACATGCGCACAAATTTGTGCTTCCAGCTTGCGTAGGGCGCATACCGAAACGGCACGTCCAGCCACGTTGCCTTGTTCACGATGCTCTTCTTATGGCTAAACGTATCGAAGCTCTCGCGGCCATGGTACTGCCCCATGCCGCTCGCGCCCATGCCGCCAAAGCCCATATGGCTCGTAGCCAGATGCATGATCGTGTCGTTGACGCAGCCGCCGCCAAAGGGCACGTAGCGCACAAAGCGCTGCTGAACCGCGCGATCCTGACTAAAGATATACAGGGCCAGCGGCGTCGGACGATCCGTAATAAACGCTTCGGCCTCGTCTAGGCTCTCAAACGTCAGCACCGGCAAGATGGGGCCGAAAATCTCCTCCTGCATCACGGCGTCCTCAGGCGCCACGCCGTCTAGGATCGTCGGCTCAATTTTGAGCGACGACTCGCGCGCCGTTCCTCCCAGCACAACCTTATCGGGGTCGATCAGCCCGCGCACGCGCGCAAAATGCTTGGCGTTGACAATATGACCGTAGTCCTCGTTGTCGAGCGGGTGCTCGCCAAACATGCGACGGACCTCCTCCTTGATGAGACCCAACAGCTCATCGTGCACGCGCACGTCGACCAGCAGGTAGTCGGGCGCCACGCAGGTCTGGCCCACGTTGAGCCATTTACCAAATGCGATACGCCGCGCCGCGACCTTCAGGTTTGCCGTCGCATCCACGACACAGGGGCTCTTTCCGCCCAGCTCAAGCGTCACGGGCGTAAGGTTTTTACTCGCGCGCTCCATGACGAGCTTGCCAACCGGAACACTACCGGTAAAGAAGATCTTGTCCCAGCACTCATCGAGCAGCGCTTGGTTTTCGGCGCGCCCGCCCTCGACAACCGTCACCAGGCGCGGATCAAATGCCTCTTCACAGATTTGCTTGAGCACCGCACTCGATGCCGGAGCATAGGCACTCGGCTTGATGACCACGGTATTGCCCGCGGCAAGAGCCCCGGCGAGTGGCTCGAGCGTCAGCAAAAACGGATAGTTCCAGGGCGCCATGATAAGCGTGACGCCATAGGGCACGGCTTGCGTTTTGCACACGCTCACGGCGTTAGCGAGGTCACACGGACGCAGGCGCGGACGACTCCATCGAGCCACATGAGCGATGTGATGACGAATCTCGGAAAGCGACGTGCCGATCTCGCACATATAGGCCTCGTCATGCGACTTTCCCAAATCGGTCTTGAGCGCATGGGCAATATCGGCCTCGTGGGCCCGCACCGCATCGCGCAGGCGCACCAGTGCGCGGCGGCGAGCATCGACATCAAACGTAGCGTGCGTCTTAAAGTAGGTGCGCTGATCGCCGACGATGCGCGCAATTTCCTCGGTGTTCATGGACCCTCCTAGTTCTCGTCCTCAAACATACCACCTGCAACAACTTCGTACATATGCTCGAGCTCCAGGCGGTCCATCAAAAGCGGAACGGGGTACAGCGGATTGGCCTCGGCATCGGCATGTGCCGCCATTTGCGGAATATCGGAGCGGCGAATACCCGTCACATACTTGGGAATGTCCAAGGCGGCGTTCATTCGATCGACCCAATCGATAAAGGCCTCGGCCGCCAGGCTGTCCTGCGCGTTAACCGGCGCGATGCCGGCCATGCGGGCGAGATCGGCGAGCTTGGGAGCAGCAGCTTCGCCATAGGCGCGAAGCATATGCGGCAGGATAATGGCGTTAGCCAAGCCGTGCGGAATCCCGTAACGCCCGCCCAAGCTGTGTGCGATGGCATGAACGTATCCAACATAGGAGCGCGTAAAGGCAACACCCGCCTTATACGCCGCCGCAAGCATATTGCGACGTGCGTGCATGTTGTCGCCATGCTCATAGGCCTCGAGCAAATTGTCGTGGATGAGCTGAACCGCCCGTCGCGCCATCTTGCGCGTATAGGGCGTGGTGCTTCGCCCGATAAAGGCCTCGACGGCATGCGTCAGGGCGTCCATCCCCGTCTGCCCCGTAATGGAGGCGGGCAGGCCGCGCGTAAACTCGGGGTCGCGCACCGCAAGGCGCGGGATAAGCACAAAGTCGTTAATGGGGTATTTATAGTGCGTCTCGTCATCGGTGATAACCGCCGCGAGCGTGACTTCGCTTCCCGTACCGGCGGTAGTGGGAACCGCAATAAGCAGCGGCAGGAGACGGTGGACGCGCAACAGGCCACGCATCTTGTTGATGGGCTTGTTTGGCTGCGCGATACGTGCCCCCACGCCCTTGGCACAGTCCATGGCCGATCCTCCGCCAAAGCCGATAATGGCCTGGCAGTCGTTCTCTCGATACAGGGACGCCGCTTCCTCCACGTTTGAGACCGTAGGGTTCGCACGCGTTTCGGCATAGACCGTAACACCAATCCCCTGAGCCGTAACCGCACGCTCGAGTGATGCCGTGAGCCCCAGACGGGCAATGCCGGGATCCGTCACGATAAGGACCTTCTGGATCGAGCGCTTTTGAAGCACTGTGGGCACATCCTCGGCATGCTCTAAAATGTGCGGCTCGGTATAGGGCAGGATCGGCAATGCAATGCGAAAAACCGTCTGATATGTTCGGCACCAGGCACGACGGGCTAGATGCATAAAGGAAACTCCCTCATTTGTTGATTGGTCAACATTTGCTCGACCGATTGTACTCAGCGACGGTCAAAGACGGCCTGCCAATCGTTAATCAATCAACATCTTCATATCTCAAAATTGTTTTATTAAAAATCATTCCTAATAGGCTTCACATTTGGTTGCATTTATGGATAATAGAACTCGTCAAGACGCACGTCCGGAGAGGGCCCTTACGGGACCGGACGAGCGCGCAATCGCCATCGATCGAAAGGATCGAATCATGAAGTTTGTTTGCCCCGTTTGCGGTTATGTGGAAGAGTTCGACGGCGACCAGCTGCCCGAGGATTTTAAGTGCCCCCAGTGCGGCGTTCCCGGTTCTCGTTTCCTGAAGCAGGAGGAGGGCCAGCTCGAGTGGGCCGCCGAGCACGTCGTGGGCGTCGCCAAGATGGAGGGTGTCTCTGAGGACATCGTTGCCGACCTGCGCGCCAACTTTGAGGGCGAGTGCTCTGAGGTCGGTATGTACCTGGCCATGGCTCGCGTCGCTCATCGCGAGGGCTATCCCGAGATCGGCCTGTACTGGGAAAAGGCTGCCCACGAGGAGGCCGAGCATGCCGCCAAGTTCGCCGAGCTCCTGGGCGAGGTCGTGACCGACTCCACCAAGAAGAACCTCGAGATGCGCGTTGAGGCCGAGAACGGCGCCACCGCCGGCAAGACCGATCTTGCCAAGCGTGCCAAGGCCGCCGGCCTCGATGCCATCCACGACACCGTGCACGAGATGGCTCGCGACGAGGCCCGCCACGGCAAGGCTTTCGCCGGCCTGCTCAAGCGCTACTTTGGCTAAGCCAACCGCCTGAGACATAACCTCAAGCTCGATGAGGCCCGGACCGTATTGGTTCGGGCCTTTTTCGTGCCTCACGAACTTGTTAACGCCCTGAAATAGGACCGCCTTCGGCATCGGCTTCTCGTCAAAAACTAAGTGAGTAGACTTTTTGGAACTTGCCGAGCACACCACCCATATTGCTTTATAAAGCCGCAGGTAAATGACTTGTTGCAAAACGGCCTGGTCGCCAAAGTGCTAAAAGCCTACTCACTTAGAACCGCAGCCGTCCACGATCGAGCCATTTTGTGTCTAGCGGGCATCTTTCCGTCGATTACTCCCAATTTTGTCCAGTCAACGAATAGTTCAGACCGGAGTAATGCCTCAGCCCTTTGCTCATCTGAGCTTTTATCACGATATTCAGCATCGAGCATCCTGCATACGGCCTTAACGATCGCGCGGAATCTATCCTCATCCGATATCTGTCTGTATGTCAGGAGAAGCACATCGTAGCCCATGGCCTGAAGGGCCGTCATGCGGTCAGCGTCACGCAAGCCATCCCCTGCGCGTCCGTGCGAGGCCTTTCCCTGACATTCAATGGCCACCTGTCGCCTACCGTCCGGTGAAGAAAGAAGTAGGTCGATATATACACGGGACTTTCCCACAATCGCTCGAGCACTTGTGCCTAGCATCACTTCAACATTAAGCTCTATGTCGCAAAAACCTTCGCCTCCCAGGGATCGCGGCAGTGCAAGTAGCAAATACGCCTCGACCTCAAAAGGCGACGCGGCACCCAATGGAACGAATTGCGATACCGCCATAAATCTATTGCCGTAACGCATCCCGCAAACATCTGAACAAAAACGGTCAAGGTCTCTGCCCAAAACCAAAGCGTCTCGACGCCATAAATTTGAAGCGGTGCCGTCCTCGGACGGGCAGCGCACCCAACCCAACGTCGTCGAAATCGCGCCCGAATCAATTGCACGCGTAAGCTCCGCCTCAAGTGCCGCCGGCAGAGCACACACCGCAAACAGGCCGCACATCTCCGCCAACACAAAAAGAAGCTGAAGATCCGTCAGATGCCGCGACATGATGAATGCCGTCAGTAGAGGAGACGTAATCAAAAATCCATGCTCCGTTTCCAGCACGGATTCCCTGGGGGGCTCACCAAGGAACAGCCGCTGCCTAATGCTGGTAGGACAAGTCCGTTTGTTTCTCGTCTGAACCAATGTATACAACGGAAAACCGAGCGCGACCGCAGCCGTCGGGTTGCGGGCGAGATCATATCGCTGCCGGTCTTCTTCCGGTCGTGGAAGCGGCGGACACAGAGCGCGGACCTGAGGGGGCAAACGCCAGTACCTAAAAGCCGATATGTCACAAAGTAGATCTTTCATAGGCACAGGAAAACACGAATTTCAACCCAGTCAGTCACGCATTGGCGCGAACGCGCCAAAAATGGTGCCGAACGGACTGCCAAGTTTTCAACAGCCCTCCCCAACTGGCCAAAAGCTTGCCGAGAGCTGGACGAAGTTCTGTTGAAAACCCCATTTTTTTCTCATGCAGAAACTTTGCGCGACAAGTGAGTAGACTTTTTTGAACATCCCGAGCAGCCCGGTCATCCTGCTTTTCAAAACCGCAGGTAGATAGCTTGTTACAAAACTGCCTGGTCGCCAAAGTTCCAAAAGCCTACTCACTTAGGTTGCAGAGTGCTCCCATTAGCTGCGATTCCAAGGTATTTAGCGCTTTTGGACTCAAATCGTCATACTGAACAAGAATTTGACTTGAGTTTTCAGGGACAGATGCGCCATCGGCACACCAATAACAGTCACTGATATCGACAAAAGGGATACTCGAGCGCGTGAGGGCCCGCACAAAAGAGCTTCCGCCCGCTCCACGCTCCGCAACCACGATACAGTAAAGGCCCGCGTCTGCATGCTCGATCGAGACCTCTCCTGCCGGAAATACCTTCCGCACAAGCGCCATCAGGCCATCACGCGCCTCGCGAGCACGAACGCGCACGCGGTTCACATGTCGCTCGTAATCACCCGATTCCAGCAAACGCGCCAAAGCGACCTGATCAACAGAGCTCACCGACGAGGCGTAGAAACCAAGGTTGCGCCTAAACCGCTCCATCAACTCATCGGGCAACACCATGTACGCCAAACGCAACGCCGATGAAAGGCTCTTCGAAAACGTGTTGGTGTAGATAACCGACTGGGCGGCATCGATCGACGCGAGCGCGGGAATCGGCTTCCCGGCAAGGCGAAACTCACAATCAAAGTCATCTTCGATGAGATACCGACCTGGTCGCTCGGCGGCCCAGCTCAGAAGCGCATAGCGCCGCGCAATGCTCGTCACAAGGCCGGTCGGATACTGATGGGACGGCATCAGATGAAGTACATCGGTCCCGGTTTTCTGCAGAGCGCTCAAGTCCACGCCCTCATCATCCAACGGGATATGTCGAACTTTGCAGCCCATAGCCTGATAGATGCGCGTCAGACGTAAATAGCCCGGGTCCTCAACGGCATACACCTTGTCAGCGCCAAGCAACTGAACCAACATGGTATCGAGCAGCTGGGCGCCCGCGCCGATAACAATGTTATTGGGATCGACATTCATGCCCCTTGTCCCACGCAGGTGGTGAGCAATTGCGCGTCGCAGCCGAGCGGTGCCCTGCGCCGGTGCGGGCGAAAAGATTTCGCGCTCATCTTCGGATGCCAGCGTCGCCCGTAGTGCGCTTTGCCAAAGCCGCGCCGCCTCCAAAGCGGAAGGAGAAAGTGCATCGAATCGCTCGACCTGTCCGTTGACATCATGCGCGCTGGGACCCGCAGAGGCGGCATCTCGGTCGATGCCCTCCGCAGCCGAAGCCAAAACCGGTGCATCCGGAAGCTCGCAAGCGTAGTAGCCACGACGCGGCATTGAGCAAATATAGCCCTCGGCAAGTAACTGGCTATATGCATTCTCGATGGTAATGACACTGATTCCCAGATGACTGGCAAAGGCGCGCTTAGACGGAAGATGCTCCCCCGCCGCAATACGTCCAGCAACAATATCATCTCGAATTTTCTGGTAAACATACTCATAAAGCGATGCTTCGCCGCGTTTTTCCAAATTGTAGTCAAGCATGAGCCTATCACCTGACCTTATTAAGCCATTCAATCTGGTATTAGTCTGACCTTGTTATTATCTTGAAAACTGAGTATTTCGCCATACCCAGCTCCCCGATAGGATGTTCCGTCAAGCAATGCACATGCCAACCAAGGGAGCAACCATGGCAGAACAGACCAGCAAGGCCGATCGCGTCAAACTCAATCGCGAGCTCGCGCAGATGCTCAAGGGCGGCGTCATCATGGACGTCACCACACCCGAGCAGGCGCGCATCGCCGAGGAGGCAGGCGCCTGCGCCGTCATGGCACTCGAGCGCATTCCGGCCGATATCCGTGCCGCGGGCGGCGTCTCGCGCATGAGCGACCCCAAGATGATCAAGGGCATCCAGGAGGCCGTCTCCATCCCTGTTATGGCCAAGTGCCGCATCGGGCACATTGTCGAGGCGCAGGTCCTGCAGGCCATCGAGATCGATTACATCGACGAATCCGAGGTTCTCTCCCCCGCCGACGATGTCTACCACATCGACAAGACCCAGTTTGACGTCCCGTTTGTCTGCGGTGCCCGCGACCTGGGCGAGGCGCTGCGCCGTGTTGCCGAGGGCGCCACGATGATCCGCACCAAGGGCGAGCCGGGCACGGGCGACGTGGTCCAGGCCGTGCGCCACATGCGCAAGATCCAAAAGCAGATCCGCGACGTTGTTGCCCTGCGCGATGATGAGCTCTTTGAGGCAGCCAAGCAGCTGCAGGTTCCGGTCGAGCTGGTGCGCGAGGTCCATGCCACGGGCAAGCTTCCCGTCGTGAACTTTGCCGCCGGCGGCGTAGCGACCCCCGCCGACGCCGCGCTGATGATGCAGCTGGGCGCCGAAGGCGTCTTTGTGGGCTCGGGCATCTTTAAGAGCGGCGACCCGGCCAAGCGCGCCGCCGCCATCGTCAAGGCCGTGGCCAACTTCACCGACGCCAAGCTCATCGCTGAGCTTTCGGAGGACCTGGGCGAGGCCATGGTGGGCATCAACGCCGACGAAATTGAGATCATCATGGAGGAGCGCGGGCGCTAGTCCAGCAGAAAGGATCGCACATGAGCGATTACGCAGACCAGACGGTCGCCGTGCTGGCGGTCCAAGGTGCTTTTGCCGAGCACGAAGCGAGGCTGTCCGAGCTGGGCGCACACTGTATTGAGCTGAGGCAGGCGGCTGATTTGAAGCAGGACTTTGACCGTCTGGTACTTCCCGGCGGCGAGTCTACCGTTCAAGGGAAGCTGCTTGATGAGTTGGGCATGCTCGAGGAGCTTCGTGCCCGTATCGCTGAAGGCATGCCCGTCCTGGGCACCTGCGCCGGCCTGATTCTACTGGCTCACGACCTTGCAGCCCACGACGATAAGGGGACGCCGCGCCTGGCAACCATGGATGTACTTGTCGAGCGCAATGCCTACGGCAGGCAGCTCGGCAGCTTTCGAACCAAGGGGCAGGTAGCCGGCATCGACGGTGAAGTGCCGCTGACGTTTATCCGCGCGCCCCGCATCGTCGAGGTCCACGGCGACGCCAAGGCCTTAGCGAAAGTCGACGAGCGCATCGTCGCCGCCCGCCAGGGCAACCAGCTCGGCGTAACCTTCCACCCCGAACTCGACGAAGACACCCGCCTCCACGAACTGTTCCTACAAATGTAGGCAGAAAACAAACGAGCGTGGATTTTCGGACGCATAGCAAATGAGAGTGGATAATCTCCCACTTTGAGCTTGAATGCAGGCTCAAACCGGGAGATTATCCACTCTCATGCTATGCAGTCATTTAAGAACGTCCCCAATGACTACTTCGACAACACCGATGTTTTGGTACCGACAGCGAAAACCCGCCAGAGCGAGCAAGGTGCCTTGAAACGAGGCGGCATTGACCTTCTGGTCATGCCGCCGAAGTTGAAAGGCAGATTGCCGCTCTGGCGGGTTTGCAGCGTCAAGCGGTTACGGCGTTTGGTAAAACGCCGTAACTAATTAAAAGCGATTGCCGCGGAAGCCGCCACCGTTGCGGCCGCCACGATCGCCACCGCGGCCGCCGCGGTCGTTACCGCGGTTGCCGCCGAAGCCGCCACGGTTGCCACCGCGATCGCCATAGCCACCACGGTTGCCGCCAAAGCCGCCGCGACCGCCACGGTCGCCGCCACGGTCACCAAAGCCGCCACGGCCACCGCGATCGCCACCGCGACCGCCACGGTCGCCGCCACGGCCACCGCGATCACCAAAGCCGCCGCGACCGCCACGGTCGCCGCCACGGCCACCGCGATCGTCACGGCCGCCGCGAGGACCGCGGTCCTCGTCCAGGCCCATGGCGACGAGCGGAGCGATAACCTTATCGAGAGCGGCCATCAGCTCGGTGGCCTCCTCGTAAGAAAGCTCGGGCAGGAGCTTCTCCTTCTTGTTGGCAAGCTCGACCAGGCCCTCAGCGGCATCCTCGGCAGCGAAGACGACGATCTTGCGCATATCGCCCTCGGCGTCGTCGATGCGGCCGACCAGATCGGCAGCCTCGGCCTCGGCCATCAGGCCATCGAGCTCACGAAGGCGCATGCCCAGTAGGTCGGACATTTCCTTCTGCTCCATCTTGGGCTTGAGGTCAAGAAGCTTGATGGCGCGCTCGATGTTCGCCATGCGCTCGGCCTTGGCCTCCTCCTCCTTGGAAATAGCAAAGCGACGGCTACGCAGCAGGCGGGCGGCCTTCTGCATCTTGTCCATCAGCTCTTCGTCATCGTAATCAACGGCGGCCTCGGCAACCTCGGCCTCCTCCTCGGCGGAAACCTCGTCAGCAGCCTCAACCTCGGCAGCTTCGGTCTCCACGGTCTCGACTGCCTCAACCTCGGCAGCCATGGTCTCGTTCTCGGTCTCGTTCATGATCTCTTCGTTCTCAGACATGAGACTCCTTCTTGGCCCTCTCGGGCATCATCGCCCCATTCGCGGGGCCCGTCGCGCACTCTTTGCGCTTTAAACATTCATGCCTCTCGGCAAAACGTCCATTAGTTTATGGTGTCGCCATTCAATCTAGCTGCAGAATCTATGTGCACACATTAATGCGACATGTGCGACTCGCGACGAGCGTACACCAGCGACGTCGCGAACCCAACCACGGCAATTGCAGCCGCCACACGCACGGCTGCCGCAAATCCAATCGCCTGGGCAACGTCGGTCGCAACGCCAGCGGCGCCGGCAGTCGCCGCAGAACTCGAGAGCAGGCCGATAAACAGCGACGGGCCAAACGATGCGGCAATCATGTTCCACGTGTTGAGCAATGCTGTTCCGTGAGGATGCTCAGCGACAGGCAGCGTCTCCAAGCCGGCCGTTTGCGAGGGGCTCAGCACCAAACCGACTCCGGCATACACAACAACGGTCAGCGCCACGACGACGCCGATGTTCATGCTTGCGGCCGTCATCGAGATGGCAGTCTGCCCCACGGCGATCAGGGCAAAGCCGACCGGCAGCAGCGGCCATGCGCCACGGGCGTCCATCACGCGTCCGCCCACAATCGAGGTCACGGCATTGCAGGCAATCGCCGGCAAAATGAGCAAGCCCGCAACAAGGGCGGTCATGCCGTATGCGCCCTCAAAATAGAGCGGCAACAAAACGCTCATCGAGAACGTCGTCATCATCGACACCACCACAAGCAGACACGCAGGCCAAAAACGAACGCCCGCCATGGGACGCACGTTAAGCACCGGATGCTCGAGCTTGAGCTGGTGGGCCGCAAACAGGCCGAGCAGCACAATGGCGGCGAAGAGCGTCGCGATGCCGGCAATCAGATTGGTCGAGAACTCGCCTACGGAATACACAAATGCCGTAATACCGGCGGCGAGCAAAACAACCGACAGAATATCAAGCGTGGCGTTCGAACGCTCTCCGACATTCTGAACGAGCTTTACGCCCGCCGCAGCGACCACAATGCCGCCCACCAGCGGCACTACGAACACCGCCCTCCAGCCAAACAACGTGCACATGAGACCGCTGATCACGGGTCCAAACGCCGGCCCCAGCGTAATGCAGGCACCGCCCAGGCTCAGATACAGACCGAGCTTCTCGCGCGGAGCGCAAGACAGCACTACGTTCATCATGAGCGGGAACAAGATACCCGATCCCGCAGCCTGCAAAATACGGCTTGGCAGTAAAACGCTAAACGACGGAGCGACCAGGCACAGGACTTCGCCGGCGACCATGCATCCGCATGCGAAAAACAGCAGATTGCGTGTCGAGAAACGACCGGACAGGAAGGCCATGATGGCCGTAAAGATCGACGTCACGATCATGTAGCCCGAAACAAGCCACTGCGCCGTGGTGGCACTCACCGAAAAGGCCGCCATAATGTCGTGCAACGCCACGTTAATGATGTTCTCGTTAAACGCGGCGACAAAGGCTGCAGCATACATTACGACGAGAATCGCCGAGGCTGTCGACGGTGATTGAGTTTGCTTTTGGGATTTGGTCCCCATGAAATTCCTTCCTCTTAGAACGACAATCGCATCGCCCCAGAGGAACGGTCCAGGGCGAAAATGAGCCCTAGACTTACGCCAGACGCCGTACACGACGAATCTGACAACATGGTCCAACGTCGAAAGATTGTAACGCGGACGCGCAGCTTTCCTTCCGCGCTATTATTAAAAGTCCACGAAAGCATGAGACATGAGGAGCCCGCCATGATTAAGCCCATCATGAAATCCGAGTTCTTTTTACGCCTGCCTTCCGAAGACGCGGGACCCGACGACGCCGTGATCGGGCAAGACCTCCTGGATACGCTCCACGAGCATGAGCACGAGTGCGTGGGCCTCGCCGCCAACATGATCGGCGTGCGCAAACGCATCATCTGCGTAAAGGACGGCAACAGGGCGCTCCTGATGTACAACCCGCAAATTCTTGAGCAGGTCAATGCCTATCAAACGAGCGAAGGATGCCTCTCGCTGATCGGCGAGCGTCCCTGTACCCGCTATCGCCGCATTAAGGTTGAGTATTTGGACGAGAACTTCATCCACCGCATCAAAAACTTCTCGGGCTACACCGCCGAAATCATCCAGCACGAAATCGACCACTGCAACGGGATAGTGATTTAGTTCCGCCGATTCAAGAAAGCTCCCTGCAGCAAAACAACTGCAGGGAGCTTTTCATAGTGCGGAGCTTCTATCCCACTAGCTCTGACGGTAATGATCAAAGAAGTCGGCGAGGTCTTCGAGGGACTCTTTGAGTACTTCCATGCGCGGCAGGTACACGATGCGGAAGTGATCGGGCTCGGCCCAGTTAAAGCCGCCGCCGCGCGTGATCAGAATCTTCTTCTCGTGCAGCAGGTCGAGGGCAAACTGCTCGTCATCGGTGATGTTGAACTTCTTAACATCCATCTTGGGGAAGATGTAGAACGCCGCGCGCGGCTTGACCACCGAGATGCCGTCGATCTTGTTGAGCGCCTCATACACAAAGTTGCGCTGCTCGTAGACACGACCGCCGGGACGGATGTAGTCGTTAACCGACTGATGGCCGCCGAGCGCCGTCTGGACGATCGACTGAGCCGGCACGTTGGAGCACAGGCGCATGTTAGAGAGCATGTTGATGCCCATGATGAAGTCGCTCATGCAGCGCTGGTTGCCCGAAAGCACCATCCAGCCAATACGATAGCCCGCGATCATGTGCGACTTGGAAAGGCCGCTAAAGGTAACGCAGGGCAGATCGGGAGCGAGCGAGGCAATCGAGACGTGCTCGTAGCCGTCCATGCACAGGCGGTCGTAGATCTCATCGGCAAAGATCATGAGCTGGTGCTTGCGCGCAACCTCGACGATGCCCTCGAGCACCTCGCGCGGATAGACCGAGCCCGTGGGGTTGTTGGGGTTGATGATGACGAGGGCCTTGGTCGCGCTCGTGATCTTGGACTCCATATCCTCCAGGTCGGGATACCAATCCGCCTGCTCATCGCACAGATAGTGCACGGGATGGCCGCCGGCAAGGGTTGCGCACGCCGTCCAGAGCGGATAGTCGGGGCTGGGGATCAGAATCTCGTCGCCATTGTCGAGCAGCGCGTTCATCGAAAGCTGAATGAGCTCGGACACGCCGTTGCCCGTGTAGATATGCTCCATCTGAACATTGGGCAGGCCTTTGATCTGGGAGTACTGCATGATCGCCTTGCGCGCAGAGAACAGGCCGCGCGAGTTGGAATAGCCTTCGCAGTCGGGCAGCTGCTGACGCATATCCTTGATGACCTCGTCGGGCGTGCGGAAACCGAAGGGCGCCGGGTTGCCGATATTGAGCTTGAGGATGCGCTCGCCCTCGTCCTCCATACGGGCGGCCTCGTCGACGACGGGACCGCGCACATCATACAGGACGTTATCAAGCTTGGTGGATTTAGAAAAAGTACGCATGGTGGTGCTCCTTGGAATTTGAGCTGAGGGACTAGGTTCGGATTTGGCAACTTTACGGGACGGAGGGGTCTCACCTTGGTCGGCGTCACCGGCAAGCAGCCAGGTAACATCGACCTCCAAAATGCGGGCGAGCAGCTCGGCCACATCGCGCCGCGGGATCGTCTTGCCGCTCACATATTGGCTCATCTGACTCTTGCCGAGTTTTTTGCCGAGCATCTCCGATGCGCGGATCACGTCCGACTGGCGAACGTCGCGATCGGACATAGTCTGTCGCAGGCGATCGCTAAACGTCTCTTGGGCCACTAGAACCTCCTTGCTGGCAAAGTTCAATTTATAGAACACGAATTGAACCTGAGTTCAATTTAGGCAGCAGTATAGCGCGGCGCATTATCCGGAAGTTCAATTTCACAAGAAAATGTACCGAACCCCGAGAATTGTCCCAAAGCGGACAATGACGTGTACACGTTTAGAGGTATTCAAGGAATCGAGCGGCCGCGAGCGAAACATCGGCCGTTCGATATATGGCGTTGATCTGGCGATGGGGATGCCCCTCGAGTGGGCGCACGGCAACATCGAACTGACAGCGGCGCAAGATGAGCGCGGGTAGAATGCTCACGCCCAGGCCGTCCTCGACCATAGCCATAATCGCATAGTCATCCCAAGTCGACAGTTTTGAGCGCACTGTCAGTCCCGTCCGACGAAACAGCGGCGTAATCTCGTCATCGGTGCCGCGTTCTAGCAGAATAAACTGCTCGTTTGCCAAATCGGCAAGGGGAACGACCTCCGCCGCGGCAAGCGAGGAGTCCGCCGGCACTACCGCCATCAACTCGTCGCGCACCAAAGACCGCGATGCCATGCCGTTTTCTCGGGGTTCACGCGGGATAAAGCCCAGATCGCAGCGGCCCTCTGCCACCCATTGTTCAATCTCTGAGTAATCGCCCATCAGCAACTCGTAATCGACGTCCGGGTGATCGGCGCGAAAGCGCGCAATCACCGGCGGCAGCACGTGGGTCGCCACGCTCGAAAACGTACCGATGCAGATTTTGCCGCGCATGAGCCCGCGCATCTCATCCACCCGTCGCTGCAAGCGAGTGAATTCCTCACAGAGCGCTTCGACAGCCGGCATGACCTGCCGCCCATCGGCAGAAAGAGCCACGCCCTCGCGACTGCGGTCGAGCACCTTAAAGCCCCAGTCGGCCTCAAGATCGGCCACCATACGGCTCACGCCCGACTGCGAATAGCTCAGGCGCTCGGCAGCACGCGTAAAGCTTCCGGCGCGCACGGTCTCGAGCAGCACCTGCATCTTTTGAACATTCGTTTCCACGGCACCCCTCCACCTATGCATGAGCTTTTGTCATGTTATCTATGCATTATATTCGCTTTTCTTCTAAAGCCAGTTCACCCATAGTGAACATGCTCGGATATAGAGGGGATGGAAGCGCATGAACAACGGGCTGTTTACGTACTTAGCAGCATTGCTATTGTTTGGCTCCAACGGCATCATCGCCTCTGCCATCGCGTTGCCGAGCTCCGATATCGTGCTACTGCGCACGTTTTTGGGCGCCCTCTCGCTTGTCACTATCCTTGCCATCACCCAACGCCATAAGTTGCAGGCGCCATCTCGCCTCCGCGAAGCCGCAGCCCTCCTCCTTTCGGGAGCCGCGCTGGGCGCCAGCTGGATTTTTCTGTTCCGCGCCTACCAGACGATCGGCGTCGACGTATCCTCGCTGCTGTACTACTGCGGCCCCATCATTGTCATGGCGCTCTCCCCGCTCATCTTTGGCGAAAAGCTGACCGGCGGCAAAATCGCCGGCTTTGTCGCCGTTGCTTGTGGTGCTTTTCTCATTGCAGCGCAAGGTCTAGGCGGCAATATGCCCATTGCGGGTATCGTCTGCGGTATCGCCTCGGCATTTTGCTATGCGCTGATGGTCATCGCTAGCAAGGGTGCGCCACACATCGAAGGCCTCGAGAACTCCACGCTCCAGGTGAGCGCCGCCTTTGTGACCGCGCTGGTCCTCACGCTCATCACGCAGGGCGCTCCCTCATTCCTGTCCGCCGGCGTCGCCACCAGTATTGATTGGCGCGCCGTCGTCATGCTCGGCGTCGTCAACACCGGCATCGGCTGCCTGCTCTACTTTAGCGCCGTCGCCAAACTGCCCGTCCAGACCGTCGCCGCCGTCGGCTACCTCGAGCCGCTTTCGGCGGTCGTGTTCTCGGCCGTCCTTTTGGGCGAAGCCATAACACCGGTCCGTCTGATGGGCGCCGTGCTTATCATCGGCGGCGCGATCTTTTGCGAACTCGCCGGCAAACGCGCAAACGCCAAGGCTGGCATCGCCCAGGCAGCACGTGCTTAAAGCCCCTGCTTTGAAATGCTACCTGCGTAGATAAATAATCCCCAGCTGAGGATTATTGTCTAAAATAACCCGATGTGCCAAACTGCTCTTGTATGTATAAAGACGGCATAAAGTTTTTTGTCCTAGACAGATAACCGGATGTCTAAGGGAGTCCTCGTGGCACACAATAAACTGGAGGCAAACCTCCAAGACCAGCACGGGCAAGGCGGGCACGGAGCCATCCCCCTCTCCGCTGGCATGCTGCTCGTAACGCTCGGCGTCGTCTATGGTGACATCGGCACGAGCCCCATGTACACCATGAAATCAATCGTCGCCAACAACGGCGGCATCGGTACCGTCAGCGAGGACATGATCCTGGGCGCGCTTTCGCTCGTCATCTGGACCATGACGCTCGTGACCACGGTCAAGTACGTAGTAATCGCCATGAAGGCCGACAACCACAACGAAGGCGGCATCTTCGCCCTGTTCAGCCTCGTACGCAAGGTGGCACCATGGCTGATTCTGCCCGCCATGATCGGCGGTGCGGCACTGCTTGCCGACGGCATCCTCACCCCCGCCGTCACGGTCACCACAGCCATCGAGGGTCTGCGCACCATCGAATGGGGCCATGCGCTGCTGGGCGACGGCCAGACCAACGTCATCATCATCACAATCATCATTATCTGCGGCCTATTTGCCATGCAGCGCGCCGGCACCTCGTCAATCGGCAAGCTCTTCGGCCCGCTCATGACGCTGTGGTTCCTGTTCCTGGCAGGCGCCGGTCTGTTCAACATGCTCGGCAACCTGTCCATCTTGCGCGCGCTCAACCCCATCCGCGGCATTATGTTCCTGTTCTCGCCCATCAACCATTCGGGCATTATGGTGCTCGGCTTTGTCTTCCTGTCGACAACCGGTGCCGAGGCACTCTACTCGGACATGGGCCACGTGGGCAAGGCAAACATCTATGCATCCTGGCCATTTGTTAAGGCGGCCCTTATCCTCAACTATCTGGGTCAGGGAGCTTGGCTACTCGCCAATAACTCCAACCCCCAGATGCTCGCGATGGATATCGTCAACCCGTTCTATATGATGCTCCCCGAGCCCCTGCGCCCCTTTGCCATCGTGCTTTCGGCCGTGGCGGCCATCATTGCCTCGCAGGCGCTCATCACCGGCTCGTTCTCGCTGGTATCCGAGGCAACGCGTCTCAACCTTATGCCGCATCTGCGCATCCACTACCCCAGCGATACCAAGGGCCAGCTCTATATTCCGCTCGTCAATAACATCATGTGGGTCGGCTGCATCTTCATCGTGCTGCTGTTCCAAAACTCCGAGCGCATGGAGAGCGCCTACGGCCTCGCCATTACCGTGACCATGCTCATGACCACGACGCTTTTGACGAGCTACATCGCCGGCATCCTCAAGCACAGGCTGGGTGCCTGCGTCTTCGCCCTGCTCTTTGGTGCCATTGAGCTGTGCTTCTTCGCCTCGTGCCTCACCATGTTCTTTGACGGCGGCTACGTCATGATCTTCCTGGCCGCACTGCTGTTTGGCCTTATGTACGTGTGGCGCCGCGGCACCGCCATCGAGCGCACGCAGACGATTCTGTTGCCCGTCTCCAAGTACATCGATCAGCTCAACCGCCTGCGCAACGACGAGACCTATCCCGTGCTCGCCGACAATCTGGTATTTCTCACCAACAGCCCCGACCCGCTCACGCTCGACCGCGACGTGCTCTATTCCATCCTGGATAAGCATCCCAAGCGCGCCAAGGCATATTGGTTCATTAACGTGCACGTTACCGACGAACCCTATACGCACGAGTATTCCGTCGAGACCTTTGGCACGGACTTCCTCTTCCGCGTTCGCCTGGACCTGGGCTTTAAAGTCAACCAGCGCGTCAACGCTTATCTGCGTCAGATCGTCGGCGACTTGATGGCATCGGGCGAGCTGCCGCCGCAACATCACATCTACTCCATCTACGAGACACGCGGCAACGTGGGTGACTTCCGCTTTTGTATGCTGCGCAAGATGCTTGCCCCCGAAACGGACATCAACCGCAATGACCACCGCGTGATGGCCATCAAGTACGCCGTCCGCCGCGCCTGCGGAAGCCCGGCACGCTGGTACGGTCTTGAGAACTCGGCCATCATCATCGAGTACGTGCCGCTGTTTGCCCGCATGCGCCCGGCCGTTAAGCTCGTGCGCACCCAGGTGCCGCTCGAGGTTCAGATCGAAGAGGCCGAGGAAATGGAAGTCGACATCTTCTCGGACGACTTGGTCAACGGCAACGAGGCCGGTAGGGACATGAACGTCGATCCCACCGAGCTGCTCGAGAGCGTCGCCGATACGCCCGAACAGCAACTGCTCGACGGCCTCGAAAGTGAACAACTCAACGACGCCAACTTCTAGCGACGTCACAAATCAACGAAAGCGGCCCTGCACCTCACGGGAGATGCAGGGCCGTTTTGCATTGCGGTAAAGCTATCGGCTACGAACGGCGCGGCTCGGGAACCACGAGCCTATCGGGGCTCGCGCCCTCGGCATCCATCAGGCTCACGTAGCGAATCGACGGATCCCCATACATCGCGTAGTAATAATTGCCCGTGCGCGCGCTAAAGCATCCGGTGTAGATAGTCTTCTCGAACTTGCCATCGCCCATCCTGGACGCTCCCTCGATCATTACCACGCCCTCGAGCGAGCGGAACATGCGAACGACGTTTTCGGTCTCGCTCTCCTTTTGCGGGTAATTGGCATTGAGGTACGCCGCCTTTACAAAACGGCTCGGCGAATAGCAATCGCCCGGAATGCCGCGCATGCCGGCACCGGCTCCATAGGGCTTGAGCTCGGCGCCACGCCATGTCGCCGTCTGCGGAAAATCGCTTGTGGCGGTGATATAGGTGCGCAGGTTTTCCATGTGCCACGGGAAGGTCGGCTGGTTGGCAAGGGTGTCGACCGGATCGTCGTATACATGCAGGCCGTCAGCCATCATCTCGACCACGATGCTGCGCTGGCTGTCGCCGATAATCCAATGGAGCAGCGACACGCCCAGCCCCTCTCCGGCAGATTTGGCGACAATCACCGTGTCGCGCAGCGCGGCCTCGACCTCATCGACCGTCGAGAACGTCGCTGCCACCCACAGGGGGAACTCATAGGCCGCGATATTGGTCTTGCCGTCGACAGGGTCCTCGGCATACTCGGCATAACCCGGGAAATTGAGACCCGCCACGGCGAGGCCCGCATCGTTGCCGCAATCGAAGAACATAGGGTAGTTCCTGTAATCGATGCACATACCAATCACCGCGTGCGCCGCTGTCGCGTCGTCGATAAACGAATACGGAATGTGAAACCCGCGCGGCATCACGCGAACCTGTTGGCCGTAGTCAAAGCTCCAGTCGAGATTGCGGCCCAGATACATGTGGCCAGAATTATCGGTAAATCGAATACTCGTACACATAGCGCCTCCTAGCTTTACGTTCTTGCTAATTTCATTGTCTCCAAACAAAAAGGCGCTAAACACAAAAGCCCGGACATGACAACAATGTCACGCCCGGACTATTCAAGCAGGATAAACTCAACCAAGTTAACCCCGCAGGTCGTCTAAGGGGTCAAAGTGCCGCAGATTGCCACGAAAGAGGAGCAAAGCGTACTTAAGGTACGCGAGCGACGATTGAGCGGCAAGGTGCGGTGCTTTGACCCCTTAGACCAACTTTCCTAGACAGTGATCGATCATATGCTGGATCATCTGTGCCTCAAAGCCCGCGTAGTCGCGGCGGCACTCCTTCATCTTGCCGTCGACGATCTGGTCAAAGGCAACCTTGCACTTGATGTAGCGCGTGGACTTGGTGACCTCCTCGTGCGTCAGGCAGCTCTCCTCCATCTTGCTGGCACCCAGGCCAAACACCAGACGGGGGTTGTAGAGCACATGGGGCTCGCCGGCGTCGTCCAGATAGACGCAGACCTTCTTGGTGACGCCGATCTGGTTGGCGGCCAAGCAGCCGGCATCATCGAGCGACTTGATGGTATCAATCAGATCCTGAGCGACCGACTCGTCCTCGACAGTCGCAACCTCGCAACGCTGAGACAGGATAGCCTCGTCGCGGCAGAGCTCTTTAATCATACGTTCCTCCATAGGGGTCGTTGTAACTGCTTAAGTATACGGTACCCACTCATTTTCATGCGAAAAATACCGTCCGTCTGCTACAAAGCGCCGAACATCAACATGCGAGGAACAACAGCGTCGTAAAGGGGCTATAGTGAGTGAGTTCGTGTCAATCGGCCTAAACTCGGGGCCGAACAAGGAAAGGGTATGCATGGACGAACTATTTCACGTCAGCGAGCGCAAGTCCACAATCGGGACCGAACTTCGCGCTGGACTGACAACATTCCTGGCGATGGCCTACATCATCGCCGTCAACCCCGCGGTGCTCTCGGGCGCTGGCATCGATGCGGGAGCGCTCGCCTGCGCCACCTGCCTGGGCGCCGGCATCATGACCATCTGCATGGGCATCTTCGCCAACCGCCCGCTCGCCTGCGCGTCGGGCTTAGGCGTCAACGCGATGATCGCTGGAATCGCCACCACCGTCTGCGGCGGTGACTGGCACGTGGCCATGAGCGTCATCTTCCTTGAGGGCGTCGTCATCTTGCTGCTCGTGCTTTGTGGCCTGCGCGAGGCCATCATGGACGCCATCCCCGTGGTTCTGCGCCACGCTATCTCGGTGGGCCTGGGCCTGTTCATCGCCATGATTGGCCTGTGCGATGCCGGCATTATCACCGCTGGCGCCGGTACACTCGTCGGTCTGGGCGACATCACCTCCCCCACCTTCATCGTCGGCATCATCTCCATCCTGGTGACGGTCGCCCTCGCCTGCCGCAACGTCCCCGGCTCGCTGCTCATCGGCATCGTCGTCGCCGTCATCGCCGGTATCCCCCTAGGTGTGACCCAGGCTCCGACCGGTATCATCGCCCCGCTCGACTTCTCGAGCATCGGTGGCCCCATCGCCGACGCCGGCGGCGTGCCCGCCATCGTCAAGGTCCTTACCGACCCCACGCTCCTCGTCATCTCGTTCTCGCTGCTCATGAGTGACTTCTTCGACACCATGGGCACCGCGATGGCCGTGGCCAAGCAGGGCGAGTTCCTCACCGACGACGGCAACGTCGAGAATATCAAGGAGATCCTGATCGTCGACTCCGCCGCCGCCGCTGTGGGCGGTTTCATGGGCGTCTCCTCCATCACCACCTTCGTCGAGTCCACCTCTGGCGCTGCCGACGGTGGCCGCACGGGCCTCACCTCCGTCACCACCGGCGTGCTGTTCATTCTCGCTGCGTTCTTCTCCCCCATCGTCACCATCGTTTCCAGCGCCGCCACCTGCGGCGCCCTGGTCTACGTCGGCTACCTCATGATGAGCGAGGCCTCCGAGATCGACTGGTCCGACGTGTCGCAGGGTTTCCCGGCGTTCATGATTGTCGCCGGCGTGCCCTTCACCTACTCCATCTCTGCCGGCATTGGCCTGGGCTTTATCGCCTACGTGATCGTCGCGCTCTTTAAGGGCGAGGCTTCCAAGATCAAGCCGCTCATGTGGATCGCAGCCCTTGCCTTCCTCGTCTACTTCTTCGTGGCGTAACAGCATAGTCTGCTAAAGCAAAACAACAAGGCGCGGAATCGCATCGAGCGGCTCCGCGCCTTTCTTTTAGCGTCTGCCCCCGTGCCAGCGTGCGACAATTGAGGCTGTCAATATCACAACACCGAGAGAAGCCTGCCTTGGAAGTGCATCAGAAGCAGATAACCGTTTATTCAGAGTGTGCAGAAGGCGCGCCCGTCATCTACCTCCCCGTGGTTATGGGCGACGGTAGTGAAGTCTACGAGCGCTGCCGAGAGCTCGACTGCCCGCCGTTCACCCTTGTCGCCATCGGAGGACTCGATTGGAATCGCGAGTTGAGCCCCTGGGAATGTGAGGGAACTATACGAGATGCCGAGCCCTTTGGCGGACAGGCTGCTGGTTTTCTTGACGAGTTGTTGAAGCAGATAATCCCCCAGGCCGAATCATCGCTCCCGCAACCACCCGCCTGGCGCGGCGTTGCCGGCTACTCGTTGGCGGGCCTCTTTTCGCTTTGGGCCCTCTGGCAGACCGGTACCTTTGACCGCGCCGCAAGTGCATCGGGGTCGCTGTGGTTCCCCGGCTTTATCGACTACGCGCGAGAGCGCACGATGACAGCCACGCCCGACGCCGCCTATCTGTCGCTCGGTAAAAAGGAAACCAAGACGCCCAACCGCATGATGCGGCACGTACTCGACGATACGCGTGCGATGGAAGAGCTGTTTATCGAGCATGACATTCCAACAACGCTGGAGCTCAACCCCGGCAACCACTTTGCCCAAACTGACCTGCGCATGGCGCGCGGCATCCACTGGATACTGACGCATTAAAAATGGCGTCCACGCGTACATACGCATGGATGCCATTTTTAATTTGGCTGAACGCAGCTACTATTCGGCAGTCTCCTCAAGCTCGGAAGTATCGAACTCAAAGTCATTACCGGGCAGGATGGCGTTGAGCACAATGCCCACCAGCGAGCCCACGGCAAGGCCCGAAAGCGAAATCGTCACGCCGCCCAGCTCCAGCACGATGGCACCGGCGGTACTGTAGGCAATGCCGAGCGAAAGCACGAGCACCAAAGCCGCAACCAGCACATTGCGGTTGTTCTGGAAATCAACCTGATTCTCGATAAGGTTGCGAACGCCCACGGCACTGATCATGCCGTAGAGCACGAGCGACACGCCGCCGATTACACACGCCGGCATAGCAGCGATCACAGCAGCAAACTTGGGGCAGAACGAAAGCACGATGGCGCAGCAGGCGGCAATGCGAATCACGCGCGGGTCGAACACGCGCGTCAGGGCAAGCACGCCGGTGTTCTCGCCATACGTCGTATTGGCGGGGGCGCCAAAAAGCGATGCCAAGATGGTCGCCAGGCCATCGCCGAGCAAGGTACGGTGCAGACCGGGATCGGCAATGTAATTGCGTTCGCAGGTAGAGCCAATGGCGGAGATATCGCCGATATGCTCGATCATAGTTGCAAAGGCCAGCGGCATGATGGTGATGATGGCCGTCGTGGCAAGACCGCTATCGAACTGCGGTCCAAAGAGCGCAAACACGGTGTTGTCCCACACGACGGGCAAGCCAACCCAGGGGGCAGCTGCGACGCCAGAGAAGTCGACCTCACCCAACGCAGCCGCAACGGCATAGCTCACCACCACGCCCAGCAGAATCGGCACGATCTTGACCATGCCGCGGCCCCAGATGTTGCAGATGATGATCACGGCCACAGCGATAACGGCGACAAGCCAGTTGGTCTGACAGTTGGCAATGGCAGAGCTCGCTAGGATCAGGCCGATGGAAATGACGATGGGGCCGGTCACCACCGGCGGAAAGAAGCGCATGACACGTTTGGCGCCAAATGCGCGGAACAGCGCCGCCAGCACCGGATAGAGCAGGCCGGCGCAGGCAACGCCCAGGCAAGCGTAGGGCAAAAGCTCGGCCTCGCCGTTGGGTGCAATGGCGGCATAACCCGCGATAAAGGCAAACGACGAGCCCAGAAACGCGGGCACCTTACCACGCGATAGAAAATGAAACAGCAGCGTGCCGATGCCGGCGAACAGAAGCGTCGCCGAAACGGAAAGGCCGGTGAGCACGGGCACGAGCACCGTGGCTCCGAACATCGCAAACATGTGTTGCAAACCCAACACGAACATGCGCGGGCGGCCGAGCGATGATGCATCGTAGATGGCATCGGTGACGGCGGGCGTCGAGGATTGGGACATGGAAGTCCTTTCATGATGGAAGGGCGATCAGGCATATCGGATAACCTGCCCGAACGATACGATCCGGACCATTGTACGTGATACGTCATGTCTCGCGCGCGCCGTCACCTGCAAGCGGTAGCGTTACTTCCAAACGCGCTCGGCAATGCGCTTGACCAGCGCGATCTTTGCCCACTGTTCGTCCTCGGTCAGCTTGTTGCCAATCTCGCAGCTGGCAAAGCCGCACTGGGGCGACAGGTACAGGTTCTCGAGCGGCACATACTTTGCGGCCTCGTGGATACGTTCGACGATAACGTCCTCGTCCTCAAGCTCAGCCGCCTTGGTGGTCACCAGACCCAGCACGACCTTCTTGCCGGGAGCAACGTACTTGAGCGGCTCAAAGCCACCGGCGCGTGGCGTATCGAACTCAAGGTAGAACGCGTCAACGTTCTCATGTACGAACAGGTACGGCGCAATGGGATCGTAACCACCCTCGAAGGCATACGTGGAGTGATAGTTGCCGCGGCACACGTGCGTGTTGATAACCAGATCGTCGGGCTTGCCCGCGATGGCGGCATTGTTGAGCGCCACGCCCAGCTCGCTCACCTTTTGCAGGTCAACCGGGCTCATGCCGGCCTTGGACACAAAGTCGGTATCGCAATAGATGCCCCAGGTGCAGTCATCAAATTGGATGTTGCGGCAGCCTGCTGCGTACAGGTCGGCGATCACCGTGCGATAAGCGGCCGCAATGGCGTCGGCAAGTTCCTCATCGGTCTTATAGACAGCGCGCAGGCTCTCCTGCTGGCCGTCGCAGCGATCGAGCGTGACCTCAGAGAACGTCTGGATCGGCGCCGGAATGGTCTGGCGTGCGACCTGGCCCTCCCCCTCAAGCGCCTTGACGAACTTAAAATGCTCGACGAACGGGTGGTTCTCGCCGCTAATGGGACCAGTAACCACGGCGGTGTCGGCCGTCGTCTCCTCATCATGGAACATATAACCCGTGCGTGAGGTGCGGCGCTCAATGCCGTTAAGGCCCCACATAAAATCGAGGTGCCAGTAGCTGCGGCGGAACTCGCCATCGGTGATCACCTGCAGGCCGGCGGCCTTCTGCTTGGCCACCAAATCGCGAATGGCATCGTCCTCGACGGCCTTAAGGCCGGAAGCGTCGAGTTTACCCGCGACATAGGCGGCACGGGCGTCCTTTACAGCCTGCGGACGAAGAAAGCTGCCGACGATATCGGCGCGAAACGGCGCGTTCGGTTGAATCGAAGTGCTCATAGATATCTCCCTTTGCATTGGTTGCTTTACCGGGACAGAGTATGAGCGCTCATATGACCATCGTAAAATATACGTTTATAACAGTTTGATATAGATGTTTCCTATATCAGTCTGGACTGTCATAAAGAGACTTGAACCGTGCGGAGCACAGCAGCCTAGATATGCTGACGAATCGCGTCGATATAGGCCCGACCGTAGCGCGTAAGCGTCGTGTTCTTGCGCGTGATGATGCCAATCTCCATGTACTCGTCCACGTCGAGCGGAATCGAGATAATGCCGGGGCCGTTGAGCTCGTGGCTGATCACGCCCGAGCATACCGTGTAGCCGTTGAGGCCCATGGCCAAATTGAACAACGTCGCACGGTCGCGCACGCGGATATTTTTGCGACGCTCGAACGTCGAGGTCAGCTCCTCGGAATAGTAAAACGAGTTGTAGCTGCCCTGCTCGTAGGACAGGAACGGGTAGTCTTCCAGATCCTCGAGCGTCACGCTGGAGCGGTCCGCCAGCGGATGGTCGGCGCAGACGAAGACATGCGGCGTGGCGCAGAAGAGTCCTTCGAACACGAGCTCGTTGGCCACCAGCATGCGCTCGATGACCTCGCGGTTGTGCTCGGACAGATATAGGATGCCCAGCTCGCTTTTCATGTGCGCGACATCCTCGATAATCTCGTGGGTCTGTTCCTCGCGCAGGGTAAAGTCGTAGCGCGCGGCATCGAACTCGCGGATCACGTCGACAAACGCGTTGACGGCAAAGGAATAATGCTGGCAGCTCACACTAAAGTGCGGCACCTGCTCGGATGCGCCCTTGTACTTGCCCTCGAGCAGGTCGGCCTGGTCGAGTACCTGGCGCGCATAGCCCAAGAAGGTCTCGCCTTCCTCGGACACAATGACGCCCTTGTTGGTGCGCTCAAAGATGTGCACACCCATCTCGTTTTCGAGATCGCGAATCGACGCGGTAATCGAAGGCTGCGACACAAAGAGCCGGCGCGAGGCCTCGGTAATGCTGCCGCATTCGGCAACTTTGACGACATATCTGAGCTGCTGGAGCTTCATGGCTGTCTCCTTAGCTGTTAGTGAGATTCGCGTCGGCAGTACCCGGCAGGCGCATAAACGGCGGCATCTCCCCCGTCGCGGCGCAGGCGGCAATCTGATGCAGGACTCCGGCGACCGCATCATCCACCGCGGCGCCGATATGCCAGCGCGCGGCAGCCGTGACGGCCTCGTTGGCATTGGCGACTGCAACGGAGTTGGGAACGGCATCGATCATGGGCAGATCGTTATCGGAATCGCCAAATACGGCCACCTCGTCGGGCGTCAGGCTCAAGGCGCGCGCCAGCTCCAGCGCAGCGCAGCCCTTGTCCCAACCATCCGGAAGGATGTCGAACAGGCGCACTCGGTTGTTGGGAAACACAAGCGAGAGTTCCGGCACCTCAACGGCAACGCGCTCGCGTAGCTCCGCGAGCTCCTCACGCGAACGGGCACTCCAGATATTCGCCTTAAACACCGGCGCGCCATCGACGACGGGACGACACGGGGCCTCTTCGCCTTTGAGCCACGCATTGCCGCCCGACTCCATAGCGCGACGCACACGCTCGGGATTGCTCGTCACGCAATAGGCATCGTTGCCCCAAAAGTCATCGCCCAGGCTGTAGACTTTTAGAAATGTATCGTCGGTCTCTTGCTCCAGATAGTCAGCCAAACGCATCAGAGCATCGTTGTCGATTGCGCGCGAAGCGACTACTTCGCCGTCGACAAACATCACCTGGCCGTTACAGAACGCACCGGTCGAAAAACACTCGGAACGGTTTTTGAACATCCAGCCCATCGCGGACGGCTGACGACCCGAAACCGGCCCAAAGTGCAGACCCGCCGCCTGCATGGCATGAACACCCTCAATGGCGTAGTCGCTGGCGCCGTCATGCCCGGCTGGAATCAGTGCATCGTCCATATCGGTCAGCACAAGTTTAATCATAAGGCCCCCATTCGTATCGGTCCTACCTATTGTAACGACCTGCCAAAATAAACCTGTCCCTTTTTGGCAGGTGCGCTAGTATAGGGAACAACAGATTCGATGCGGGAGTGCCGGCGGTGCAAACCACAAGGCTGAGAGGGCATGGGGCCCAATCCTTTGAACCTGTCAGTTAATGCTGGCGTAGGGAGCATGCCGCCTTTACAGGGGTGCTGTCTATGCACAGCGCCCCTTTTCTATGCCAAGGAGGCATGTGCAGTGATTGATTCGGAACAGCTTAAGCAGCATATGGTCAAGGCCGTGGAGGAGATTCGCGCCACCAATCCGATGGCCGGCTCCATCACCAACACGGTGACGATCGACTTTGTCGCCAACGCACAGCTCGCCGTGGGCGGATCGGCCGCCATGGTCTATCTGCCCGACGAAGGCGAGGCACTCGTTGCCGGCGGCGGCGCCATCTATCTCAACATGGGCACGCTCTTCCCCATCTACGAGCAGACGATTCCCCGAGCGGCCAAGGCGGCACACGACGCCGGCAAGCCCTGGGTGCTCGATCCGGTGGGCCTGGGCATCGGTAGCCTGCGCACCCAGCTGGTAAACGAGCTCAAGCAGTACAAGCCCGCCATCGTGCGCGGCAATGCCTCCGAGATCATTGCGCTCGCCGGCCTGTGGGGTCTTGAGGGCGAGGCGGCCGATCTGAGCCGCGTACGCGGCGTCGATACCACCGACACGGTCGACGCCGCCCGCGATGCCGCCGTGGCGCTCGCCCGCTACACCGGCGGCGCCGTGGTCGTCTCGGGCGAAGTCGACCTGATTACCGACGGCACGACCGTGGCCAAGTCCCACGGCGGCAGCCCGCTCATGTCCAAGATCACCGGCTGCGGCTGCTCGCAGGGCGGCGTGCTGGCCGTGTACGCCTGCGCCGCCGACCCGTTTACGGCAGCCGTCTGCGGCACCGCCGTCTACAACGTTGCCGGCACGCGTGCCGCCGCCGTCGCCGACGCCCCGGCAAGCTTTAAGGTCGCCTTTATCGACGAGCTCTACCGCGCGACCGCCCAGGACATCGCCGATAACCGACTCGAGCTCGAGGAGGCATAAGCCATGTCCGAGCCCGCAACCAATGCCGGCATGAACACACTCGTCGCCGTGGCCATCGCCCCGTGCGGCACCGGCGATGAACTGTCCGCCGAGGTCGCCGAGGTCGTGCGCGTCATTCGCGAGAGCGGCCTTCCCAACCGCACCACCTCGATGTTCACCGAGATCGAGGGTGACTGGGACGAGGTCATGCAGGTCGTGCGCGACGCAACCTTTGTGTTGGCGAGCAAGGGCATCCGCACCGAAGTCGTGCTCAAAGCCGATATTCGACCCGGATTTACCGACACCATGACCGGCAAGCTCGAGCGCATGGAAGCACAGATCAAAAAGCAGGAGGAAGCACGATGAGCATCCGCGACAACCTTGATATCTCGGCCTATCTGGTACTCGGCCCCGAAAACACGCTCGGGCGTCCCGTGGGCGATGTGGTGGCCCAGGCGCTCGACGCAGGCTTTACCTGCATCCAGGTGCGCTCCAAGGTGGCAAGTGCCCGCGAGATCATCGCGCTGACGGGCGACGCCGCGCAGGCAATCGCACAGGCCGGCAAGACCGGTCAGGTCGCCCTGCTGATCGACGACCGCCTGGACTGCGTACTCGCCGCGCGCGAGCAGGGCATCGCTGTCGACGGCGTGCACGTTGGCCAGAGCGATATTCCCGTCGAGGTCTGCCGCAAACTTTTGGGCCCCGATGCCATTGTGGGCCTTTCGGCCCGTTGCGAGGAGATGCTCGAGTACGTCAAGACCGCCGACATGAGCCTGGTCGACTACCTGGGCATCGGCCCGCTCCACGAGACCGAGACCAAGCGCGACTGCGGACGCGCGGCCGACGGCTCTATCATCACCAAGAGCTTTGAGGACTTGGCCGCACTCCACGCGGCAAGCCCCGTGCCCATCGTGGTGGGCGGCGGCGTCAAGACGGCCGACCTGCCACAGCTCAAGGCCACCGGCGTCGATGGCTTCTTTGTGGTGAGCGCCGTCTGCAGTGCCGACGACCCCTACGCCGCCGCCAAGGAGCTCGTCGATACCTGGCAGCAGGCATAGGCTCAAGCCGAGCAGCCGATTCGCAGCCTCATATCTTCAGCGATGGAAAGCGCATCCCAGTTTGGACCTCCATTCCGGGATGCGCTTTCCATATAGAGGCTCAACGGGAAACCGCATCCCAGTCTGAACTCATATTCCGGGACGTACTTTCCGAAACCCCACCGCTTGGGAAACTGTAACCCGTTCTGAGCGCTCATTCTGGGACGCGCTTTCCGCCGAGTCCACGGCAGCTTGCCCTACCCCGCCAGATACGCTTCCAGCGCGGGCAACGTCGCCTCCGCATCGCGGCGGCCGATCTGGTAGATGCGCTCGAGTTCATCGGGCTCGCGGCACAGCGACGGCACCTTCACCGATTCGCTCGGCCGCACCACAAAGATCTCGTCAGCGGCTTCGCGACGCGCCAGGTCATCGAGCGTGGCATTGTAGGCCTCGTGCCGATGCTCAAGCGCCGCAACAAACTCCGGATAGTGACGATACACGCGACGCAGCATAGGCATCACGCTATTGGGCTGCTTTACAAAGCCCGCCGGCTGCGTCAGCACCACCACGTTGCGGTCATAACCCTGCTCAAACAGCCAAGCGCTGGGAATGGAATCGGCAACACCGCCATCCAAGTACTTACGACCCTCGATGGCAACAGGACGCGTCGCCACGGGAATCGCCGACGACGCACGGATCCACTCGATATCGCGCTCGTCGCCATAGGGCAGGTCATGGTAGACGGCCTGCCCCGTCTTAAGATCGGTACATACGCACGTAAACCGCATGGGGCAGGCGCGATATGCCTCCAGATCGATGGGATCGCGCTCGATGGGTACCTCATGATAGGCAAACTCGGCATTGAACATATCGCCGGTTCGCAACCAACTCGTCACGCTCGCATAGCGCTTGTCGGCGCAATAGGCCTTGTTGTAGCGAATGGCGCGGCCGATCTGGCGCGATTTAAAGTTGTAGCCAAAGGCCGCGCCCGCCGAGACACCCACCATATGGTCGCAGGTTAGGCCGTGCTCCATCCATACGTCGAGCACGCCCGCCGTATACATACCGCGGTAGCCGCCTCCCTCGAGCGCAAGTCCCACCGTGCGCGTCGTGTCTGGCTGTGCCATGCGACCATCTCCGTTCCTGTGTTTTAAAGCGGAACAAGTATACCCGCCAACATATATCGCCTCGGTCGCGTTTCCATCGAACATCACATCGTCGCGCCACCATTTGGCGAATAATAGCCGCCCGCAGCATGAACAGCCATATACAATCCAATATTGTTGTTTATACTGCTGAGCAATCATCAGCAGCGAACACGAACCGACAAATTATCCCAGCGACGCAGCAAGGCGGAGGCCTGGATACATGCAAAGCGTTGAGCAGCAACGCGTGTGTACAACGAGCTCGCCCGACGCAATACACCCCGACCTCAGGAAGCCGCTTACAGCATGGATATCGCCAGCAATTACACCGAGACGCTCGAAAAGACCATCCGCGACCTTCTCGAGCGTCAGGACGATCTGATCAGGACTGCCTTTACCGACGAGCTCACCGGGCTTGGCAACCGCGGCGGCTTTGCCCGCTCCCTCGAGGAGCTCTGGGAGCAGGACGCCCCCGTTACCATGGCGTTCATCGATATCGACAATCTCAAGCATTGCAACGATATCTTTGGGCATGACGAGGGAAACCGCTATATCTTGCAGGTAAGCCTCTATCTCAAGCTATATATGAAGGTGGACGAGGCGGCATTTCGTCTGGGAGGCGACGAGTTTGCCATCCTGTCTACGATTGCGACCGAGGATGACCTTGCCGAGCGTCTGGAGCACTGTCGAGAGGTCCTGCTCAAGAATAACGATTCCGAGATGCCTCACTCGTTTAGCTACGGAGTGTCACACGCCGACCCCGCCCTGGGCGAAGCCTCCAATCGCATGACGCTCGATGCCGACCATCGCATGTACGACTACAAGCTGCGCCATGCCGTGCACCTTGATCGACGCAATATCACGCAAGTCCACGCCGACGATTTCGAAGTTAGCGATCGCATTTTCGACGCCCTTTCGATGCTCAACGAAGGCCGCTATTTCTTTATCGAGAACCTGGACAAACATCGCACCCTTTGGTCACAAGGCGCTATGCGCGATCTTGGCCTTCCTTCGGAGCATATAGACAACTGCCACGATTACTGGAAGACGCGTGTCCACCCCGATGACCTCGAGGCCTATAGCGACGATATCGACCAGATCTATAACGGCTCCAAACACCGTCACGTCCTGCAGTATCGCGTGCGCAATGCCGCCGGTGACTACGTTCTCTGCCGTGCTCGCGGGTTTCGTATCGACGGCGACGAAGGTGTCTCCTCGCTCTATGTCGGCGAGCTCGTCAACCACTCGCTTGCCGAGACCGTCGACGCCGCCACGGGCCTTGGAACGCAGCGCATGTTGCTCAACGCTATCGATGCCTGCCGTCGCGACTGTTGCGAGACGGGGCTTATAGCGGTGCGCGTTCGCGGCACGACAAAGCTCAATGAGCTTTACGGAGCCGAGGCTGTCGACAACATGCTCGCCGAATACGCAGGCCGCATGTTGTCGATCACCCGTGGCAGGAGTCGCGTCTACCGCTCACGAAGCGTCCAGTTTGTCGTGCTCAGCAACGATTTGGACCATAAGGCGTTCGAGGAACTGGTCCGTCATCTAAAAGAGGCCGTTTTCGCTCCCGTTCGAATCGCGGGCGATACCATTACTCCCGTCTGTCTAGTCGTTCCGGCCTTTTACGAGCGCCTAACCAATCAAGCGACCGCCGTTTTAGGCGAACTCGACCGTCGCCTTCGCACGGCCGGCGGACTTGTCCCCAACGACAGCCTCCCCATACCCGAGATAGAGCGCAAAAGCGCTATCGCCGAGCGCATCGATATGCTCACGGGCCTCTGTCGACCCAGCGAGTTTATGCGGCGCGCCAACGCATTTCTCCAGACAAGGCGCGACGGCGCTTGGTGTATCGCCACCGTCGACATGGGACACATGCGACTGTTCAACGAATGGCACGGACAGGCCGAGGGCGACCGCGTGCTCGCCGACGTGGGCACGGTCCTCAAGGACATCGAAAATGCCGACATGGGCGTCGCAGGATACTGGGGCCAAGACGACTTTTGCATACTCATTCCCTTTGAGCGCGACACCGTCCATCGAATCTATAGTCGCATTCGCGAGACCGTGGCCAAGCACGATGACGGCGTAGGCTTCTGGCCGTCCATGGGCGTTTGCCCTATCGACTCCAACGAGGAAATCACCATCGATGCACAGGCCAAGGCCATGTTTACCAATCGGCGCGCAAAAAACGACTTTAAGGAGCGCATTGCCATTTTCCGCCCCGAGGAGTATGAGCGCGAAATCTCGTTCCACCGCACGCTGACCGAATTCCAGTACGCGCTCTCAAACGGCCGCATCACCTACTACTTGCAGCCCCAGGTCGACATGGAAACCGGCGAGATTATTGGCGCCGAGGCGCTCACGCGCTGGATTGACAAGGATGGCTCCCTCATTTCACCCGTCACCTTTATCCCCGCTCTCGAGGAAAGTGGTTTTGTGGTGACGCTCGACAAATACGTTTGGCAGGGCGTTGCCTCGTGGCTGCGCGGGCGCATCGATCGAGGGCTTCGCGTGGTTCCGATCTCGCTCAACGTGTCGCGCGTGGATATCCTTGCCTGCGACGTTGCCGAACATATGGGAGCGCTCGCCGCGCAATACAACCTACCGCCCGAGCTCATGCGCATCGAGATCACCGAGACGGCTTATACGGGAGAGTCCGAAGCTGTGGATAAGCTGACAGCCGACCTGCACAGCCGCGGCTTCTCGACCTACATGGACGATTTTGGCACCGGCCAGTCCACGCTCGCGATGCTCAAGAACGTCAACGTTGACGTCATCAAGCTCGACCGCACGTTTGTGCCCGTCGACGGCGATCAAGGCCGCAGTGTGCAAATCATTTCATCAATGCTCGAGATGGCGCAGTCGCTCCATCTGCCCGTTGTGGTCGAAGGCATCGAGACAACTGAGCAGGCAAACATGCTACGCCAAATGGGCGCCCGCTACGCTCAGGGCTTTCTCTACTACCGCCCCATGCCGGCAAAGGATTTTGAGGCATTGCTCGATGGTGGCGACAGCGACTAGTACGCTCGCGCGCAAAACGCTGGCACCGAGGGGGACGTTTGTCCCCATGAGCCAGCCTACGCCCCAAAAACGCCACCGCCGAAGGGGTGTTTTGTCCCCATTGGCTAACTTATATCCCCAATCCAAACCAAATTGGGGATATGATACAAACCACTGTTGTGCCCAAGGAGGTTATCCATCATGAACGAGTCGTATCGCTTGGGCGAGCAATCGATTATCTCCTATCTTCAGCGACTTGCGAGCGGGGTCTCGACCGCCGAGCTCGATGTTACCGCGCTGCCCCCGGAGCTGCGTGCCATCGGTGAGCAACTGCAGAAAACGCTCGCCATCCTGCAACAAGAACGCGAGCTGCTTGAGCACGGCGCCTATATCGACTCGCTCACCAATCTTGGCAACCGTGGCGGACTCGACCGCCATGTCGATCAGCTCTGGCGCAAAGGCACCCCCTTCACCTGCGCCTATATCGATATCGACCGCCTTAAGCATTGCAACGATAAGTTTGGCCACGCCGAGGGCAATCGCTACATTCTGAGCATCTGCCGCGCACTCACCGAGACAATGGAGCACGATGAGTTGCTGTTCCGTATCGGTGGAGACGAATTTGTACTTATATCCCCCACGACAGACGAAGCCGAGCTCGAGCAGCGCCTGGAGCGGACGCGTGCCAATCTTATCGAGGCAACATCGGACGGCAAGGCGCCCATGATCGCCAGCTTTAGCTTTGGCTGCTCGCGCGTCGACCCACTTGCAGGCGATACGCGTCGCCAGATGACAAAGGACGCCGACCGCAAAATGTATCGCTACAAGCTCATGTACCGTGTGCAACAACCGGAAGAAGGCGATGCGCTGCAACGCCCGATCACCGAACAACCCCCCCCTGCAACGACCGAGTGTTCCAAGCGATCTCCATGAGCTCCGAGACACGCTATCCGTTCATCATTAACCTCGACACCGGCGAATCGCAATGGTCGGTTAATGCCGTGCGCGATTTTGACCTACCCTCCCAGCATCCCTACAACTCGCTCGATATATGGCTTGCCCGTGTTCACCCCGAGGACCGCGACAACGTACGTGCCGAGCTCGATATGGTGGTAAACGGCACGTGGCACTTCCACTGCATGCAGTATCGCGTCATGAATACCGCCGGAAAATACGCGCTTTGCGACTGCACGGGTTACCGCCTGGACGGCACCGATACCGAGCCCAACATGTATGTGGGCATTGTCGTCAACCGAAGCTTGGCAGATACGACCGATTCCGTGACCGGTCTGGGCGATATCCACGCCCTGGTCAACGCCATTGGCGAAATGCGTCGCGTGGCACGAAACGCGGGCTTGATCGCCATTAAAATCGACGAAATCGCACAGGTCAATGCCCGCTTTGGCTTTGATGCAGGCGACCGCGTTTTGGCAGAAAGCGCCGCCTGCCTCATGGATTGCTCGCGCGGCAAGGGTCGTCTGTTCCGCTCGACCGGACCGATGTTCGTGGCGCTCTTTGACGAGCTTGATCCCGAAGAGACCGACGCGGTTGCAGACGAAATCGAACGGTTCTTGGGATCGCCCGTGCTCCTTGGCTCATTTGAATATCAGCCGCCCCTTCGCGTGGCGACGCTTCATCTGGACGCCGTCGACCGACAGCCCGTTTCCATTTTGAACGAACTTAATGCGCTGATTAGAGAGGCGCCACAGGTACCGGGCACCAAGCTGGACTAGCGTTATGGGGCGCATGATGGTTAATTTCCGATCTCGGCGAACACATCAGGCAAATAGGTCGTACCCGCAGTTAGCCGAACGCCCCCCGCAGTCCCTAGCGGGCCCGGGGCACCGTTTTCCCAGTTAAAAGAATGGTGGAGATGCGTTTCGATGTGTCCGGTGGCCATACTCCGCCCACCGCCCGACATCTTTTCCCGGGCAAAGTCGAACGGTCGGTCCGCCTATTCCGTTTCCCCTAGGCTAGTACAGCGGGGGTTCCGGAGCCGCCCATTACATTCGTTCGAGAGGCGCTAAATTCATATGGAACGCGAAAGAGTTGATCACCCGATTATTATGCCCGCCTTAAAAAACAACCAAATATACGCCCCAATATCATTCCAGCACAACCAGGAATCCATTATTTGGCCAATTCAATAGCCCCCTCACCGCTCATTACCAAAATATGATCGGCGACATCGAGCAATCTAGAATCATGCGAAACGATCAAAAAGGCCTGACCTCGCTTATTTTGTTTAATGTACTCTATCAGGCAGCCACATGTCGATCCGTCAAGATCATTGGTCGGCTCATCGAGAATTACAAAATCCGCTTTTCGGCATAACGCCATAGCCAAGCGCAACCTTTGCAGCTCTCCTCCAGATAGATTAGAACATTTTTCCCATCTTTTTTTATCAATTGGTTCGAAACCGCATTCCTTGAGAAACGACGCCATTAACTCATAGCTAATGCCGTATTCATGCAAATAGTCTTCAACTGTGTCGCCGGGGACGAAAGCCGTTTGCTGCATAGCAGAGAAACACTCCGACCGAACTCGGTCAAGATTGATAGCGGTCAACTTTGTGCAATCGTACTCGATATTGTCATTTGCATGCTCATAAAAACCCAGGAGCAGCTTTAATAGTGTGCTTTTTCCAACACCATTAGGGCCTGTAATTACATACGTTCTGCCCACGTCAAATTGAAGATTCGCCCCGCATGTTATATCAACCAGCTCTTCATCGCGAATTAAACTGAAGTCTAAATCTAGGACCTGTATGCGGCCCACATTATTAAGCGCAAGGCAATTTCGGCAATCCCGTTTTCGCGCCTTTATTTCATTCAGCCTAGCTATTGATGCCCTCGTTTCCTGCAAAGACTGAAAGACGCCGATATAGTACTTGCCACAGCTCATCAATAGGGAATAATAAGAATTTATCATGGTAAATTCCCCAATTGTCATAGCTCCTGTGGCTATTCTTGCTCCCGAAACCAGCAACAAAACAGCTTGAAATCCCGCCGCCGCCATACGATCGCTAGAACTTACTATACTTTGTACTTTCGCGAGTGCGAGAACTGAAGGATAGTACGCAGCATCAAACTGTTTTTCTACATGCTCGAAGCTGCTGTCATAACCGGCTAGCAGCTTAATCTCGAACGTCCGTTCGATAGGTGATGCTATGGAGCTGAACAGGAACCCATCTTCCTCTTTCTTTTGAAATGAAGCGGCAAGTAGTGAGGGCTGGAGCATAAGCACCATAATGCAATACGCCCCAAGAAGCGTTATGCCGACGGTGCATATCGATAAATCGAGAGAAGCGATTAGCAGAAAAACCGCAATCATTGTAATCGCATTCATGAACAATGGAATCATGTTTACGACAACAAACGATGTTATTGAAGAGGTGTCCGAGTTTATTTTCTGAGCAGAGTACAACGGGGAAGTCGACTCTATGTCTGTAAGTGGCAAATGTTGAAAGTCTGACACGATTTCTTTTAAAAAACTGAAATACGAGAGGTTCAGGACTGACGTCTGGAGCATCTTTGCAAAGTAAGAGAAGACCGCCGAAATAATCCCCAATAATGCTATTGCAAAGGCTAAAATATAAATTGAATGCATGTCCTGACCGTAAACGAGCATATCAACAAACTGTCCGTTCAAATACGGTGACAGCGATGTCAGAGCATAGCTCACCAGAACCATGACCATCAGCATCTTTGCACCGCGGCATGACATCGTTGTTTTGACCACATGCCAGAACAACGCGCACTCGTCTCTCCGCCATTTGAATTGCATCATTATATCAACCACGCCTCTGAACAGGGCCTTTTATTTGAGTTGTCAATTATATTCAACCCTCTATCCAAAGAACTGTCCTTTCGCAGCCGTAACACATAGTAATAAACGCCTGCAGTGTGGTCATTTCGATAGAGTTCGTAAACATCATCAATTGCCTCATCTACTGATGTCCACCTTGTTGGATTAGCCAAATACGCACTCCATGCAACACCCTCAACAAACGAAGAGCATGGATAGACCTCGTCATATCCCAGCAAAGACATCGTTCCCGACAACTCGCTGCTCATTATGTCTTGCACTATTGAGACTGCATCCAGACTGTCCTTATCAGCACAAGCCATCATTCCCACCATCAGCGCGGTACCATCATCGCTTAAATAATCAGGGAGCTTTTCGATAATCTCGTTGCTAACTCGGCATCCATCAAATCCCCCATCTCCGACAAAAGGATATTCAAGTCCATTGGGAATGGGGACCAGCGGAGGATTTGCAACAATATAGTCGTATTTACTATCAGGTTCGAGCTTCTCATACAAATTCCCTTGAACCGTTTTTATCGCACCGTCCAGACCATTCAACTTGGAATTAAGCATGTTAGTTACACAAGTTTCGGCGTTTATCTCCACCGATGTAACCGTCATGCCACCCGCTGCCATGATCAGCGACTGAATCCCAGAGCCCGCACACAAATCAAGCCCCTTCTTCCCGAGCTGAGGAGATAGCCGCCTGGCAAGTCCTAATGAATCTGGGCCGAAATATCTTTTAGGGTTTGGCTGCGGAGCATCCGCGACAATCCAGACACCTCTATATCGATTTAAAACCAGACCCGCTGAGCGGACAATCCCGTCCTCTAAAACAACGATGCCAGCGTCCACTAATAGTTTAATCAGCTCAATAAATGGCTTCATTTCAGCTTGCGCTACAGACTCTCCAAGATACAGAAGCCTCACTAGTCCGCGATATTCTTGGTTTACTTTACCCGATGCAAATAAGTGCTCAACAACATAAAACCTATCCCCCGCCACGGATATGCCCTCGAGTAAATCTGTTAAGCCAACCCTATCAAATTCTTTTGACAATCGACTGTATTGGTCCATTTTGTCGTCCATCCCGCTTCCGCTGGCTATCGCCTCATAAACACAAACCTAACTAGCCGCACGAACGACAAAGAGGCCAAGCTGAACAGAAGTAGAAACAAAACTTCAAAAACACTGGTATTCCAATCGCGTACCCAGCCCTCTACCGCCAACAAAAAAAACAGCAGCCCCATCCATAACGTCACAGAAGAAATCAACTTTGCGTAAGGGCGTATATCAATCCCGCTCTCCCTTTTTGTGACATCATATCCAGCAATTGAGCAGAGCCATCTTCCTCTTCTGTATTGGATTGAAAGGATAATCAGGGCAATCGAAGTCATCAAGCAGACAGCATCCCCTGTTTCCATAGAACTTCCTTTGCTTTCCGTCCTTGTTACGCATTCACAATCGAATCAAACCAGGTGTGAATTACTCGATAGCAACCGCCTTCGTATAAACCATAGCCGCTGCAGCAGCATTAACGACTGCGCCGTAGTTAACACCAACTACGATGTCATAAACTGCAACTGCCCAAACTGCAGCCGGGAATATAGCAACTCCCACCGCTGGCTCCGGATCTTGACTGCCACCATTTAAGTTAACTGGACCAACCCGCGGATCAAAATCCATTTTTTACCTTCTTTCTAACTTGGCAATAGTCTCCAAAACTACAGATCAATCTGCAATTCTCTAATCTCCATATCACCTTCCATTAACTCATTAGGTATCACTCCCTTCAAGAGAGTGGGCGGCAAAAGACACCGATCTGTTTCGCTCACCGAATAGATCAGGTAATTCAGATCTCGCATTCCATCACTTTTCAAACCCTCTTGAGTCGTTTCGCTCTTAAAAACAAGCTCAAAGACCGACATGTAGTCTCGAATTCCCTGCCATTGCTGCAAGTTCGGAATTACGCCAAATATTGAATATAGGAAGTAGGCATCTTCAACAATCGTTCTTACAAAAGCAATTTGCGTCATACACTCTTGCTGGTTGTCCTGAAGCTCCAATACGACTGATGATGAGCCGAAGTTATCCGAGATGTCATTGACCGTTTGAACTATAGACCCATCAACAATCGGAGACAGATACGAACATCTCAGTGGAGCGGCTTTCGCGTAGTAGGGAATATACATGATATTGTTACGCTGATACAGAAATCTAGGTGCAAGATCGTCTAAATCGCCCTCGAGAAATAAGCCTGTTTTCCATATTTTCAAAATTGTATTTAGAACTTTTTCGGCAACGATTGACCTATCGCTGCCGGACAACTTCTTATTGGCGCAAATTTCGTTAGCGATATCTTTAATGCACCGTCCTCCATCTATCAAATTAACGATAGCGAGCGCATCTTCATTGAGACGAATATAGTAGCTGTTCGCGGTCAAAACGCTACCGGTCTGAGTGTGCCTTACGCGTACGGCATACCGCATTCTCGGAACAGCACCCAGCATCTCTCTTTTCTTCATATTTCCTTACCCTACCTCTAGGAAATAGTAATTCATGATTCCGTTCGCAAGTTCTACCGACACCGACCGTTTAAACCCAAACTGCTCGAGCCCAGATTCGCAGCCATCCTCAGTGATAGCGGCTACTCGACATGGCGTTTCCGAACCTTCCCAGCGCAACTCCGTAATTTGAATCCCCCTTTCCAATATAAATAAAACCAAACTGCTAGACCTGCCTCTTAGTGCAGCGCCCTTAGCCGTAATCAGCATTCCGCAAGGTTCGATGGAATCAGCCCTGATCAGGCAAACCTGATAACGCCCATCAAATAGAGTCTGCCTAATTAGACGTCCTCTCATCTTTCCATTTTGTATAGTTGAGAATGGGTCAAGCACGACATATTGATCCATGCTTTCATTGGCTCTATAAACAAAAGACAAAACCTCTTTGCAGTCGCTCTCTTTAGCCCTAACTGCTTTTACGCAACTTACCCCCGTGCACACGTGCAGCATCCTCCAATTCTTGAGATATATCTATGTTCCTTTCTTTGAAAAGAACAGGAAGCCCCTGTTGGATACTTGTGAAGTCCGAAAGCTCCTCTATACGAGCTAAGCACTTCTCGACAATTGGGTGCCGTAACGCATATCTATCTATTTCGAGATCAATATAGTCCTGCAGAGTATTTCGATTTAGATTCCAAATGGTAATCGGCAGGTAAGGAGACACCGAGAGCTCCCCATACGCATTGACGCATATTTGCGGAATTCTCCCTGTCTCCCTATACATATACAAATGGTCTACGGGGTCACCCCAGGTAATCTGCATTTGAGAAACGGCATTGCGCGCGCTCAAATATGCAGCAAGCGCATCATTTTGCTCGGGCGTTAGGCACAGATCCTTATAATTCAGCTCACCTCGTCCGAGCGGCATCAAAGGCTGTGCTCTAAAATCACTTACACCTTCTTTTTCACAAAAACTAATTATTGAAGGGTATTCCCTTATATTCCTAGCATGGGGAAGAGAAGCAACTGCGACCCTTATTCCGTGTCTTCGTGCGATCTTAATCGCATCCAGTACTCGATGAAGCTTACCGTTACTCAACCTCACATGGTCATAAGACGCATCTGAAAGCCCATCGAGACTAAACTGCACTAAATCCAGTCCATCTCTTTTTAGGGCGTCAGCAATTTCATCTGTCCAAAGAATGCCATTGCTGACCATTGACACGAGAGTGCCTCGATTAAGCTCCTTAACTAACCTCACGGCGCGACGAATCAAATCAAACCTAAGAATGGGCTCTCCGCCACAAATGCAAATCGAGGAAAGATCAATCAAGGCAAGCTGTCGAAAAACGCTGATTAGTTCGTCATCATTCATTTCCTCATAGACACATTCCCCGCCGAAATCAAAACAATGCCGACATCGCAAATTGCATCGATAGGTCACATCAACTGAGGCCGAGCTAAGATAATTCATATAGAATCCGCCCTCTTTCGTGCTTACAAAATACTTAATTGCAATTATGGACCTAGCAATTCTCGTTTATTTCTAATTATTTGTAATGAATATGTAATGGATTCAAAAGCTGTAAGTTTGAGTCCTACATATTAAAGACATTGACGACTTCCTCGGACCTAAAGTAGATGGCAGATTCCCCAATCATGGAAACCGTTATATAAGCCCACTCTAAAACTCAATTTGATTTTTATTATAGGACAATCTTTCGCCTCATCTTTGTCTGTTTAAAGAAAAAGGACGATATGAAAGAAATCGGAGAATTTGTACCCTTTGGCTTGCTCTTTTACAAACGTATTCCCAATACGTTTTAAACATGCAGCACTCGCCTTAAGGTCGAAATATAAACGGGGCGAGGCCGGGCTACGTCACGTACCGCAGGACGGGGGGCACAGATCAGATTCACCTATCATGAATTCATCTGCGCGATAAAACTGTGCATGCAAATTTACCGCACTATGAACTACATCGTGCAGGACATGAAGGAGTCGACGACCCGCTAGCTTCACCCGCTTGAAAACACCCGCAAGCGACGGCAGCGTGAAAAGCAATTGGCCTCCGGGGAAACCTCTACGGAGTTCTCGATCTCCGTATTTGTCGAACTGCCAGTTCTGCCACGCCGTCCACTTCCTGCCCGCCGAGGTCATTCCTCAAGCCGCACAGCAGCCCGCCTTCTAAGACCTCAGAGTTCGCCATCGAAGGCGACCTGCCCAGACTCCTCACAATCGGCTTGCATGAGGCCCCGCGCTCCAACATCCTCTGGACCGTGTCCCTTTCGTACCTGGTAAGCGAGCCCGCCGTTGGCTCTCGGGGCCGGCTTCCCGGTCCCGAGAAACACTCGGATGAAGCTACCGATCGAGACGGGGCGCATGATGGGCAGTCGCTGGAATCGCGCCCCACGTCATCTGCCCGCTCGTGCGATAATCCTCCGCAGAAGTCACCAACAACAGAGGGAGTTTGCGATGAAGGTTCTTTTGGTCAATGGCAGTCCCAAGGCAAACGGCAATACCGCCCGCGCACTCGCCGAGGTCGCAGGGCAGCTTAATGCAGAAGGCATTGATACCGAGGTGTTTCAGCTGGGCGCCAAGCCCATTCGCGACTGCATCGGCTGCGGTCAGTGCGGCAAGCTTGGCGGTCGCTGCACCTTTGACGACGACGTGGTGAACGAGCTGATCGCTGCCGCCGAGCAGGCAGATGGCTTTGTCTTTGGCTCACCCGTCTACTATGCGCACCCCAGCGGACGCATCCTTTCGGCCCTCGATCGCGCCTTCTATGCCGGAGGCAAAGCCTTTGCACACAAGCCGGGCGCTGCCATCGCCGTCGCCCGTCGCGGCGGTACGTCGACGACTTTCGACGTGCTCAACAAGTACTTCACCATCAACCAGATGCCTGTGGTCGCCTCCACGTACTGGAACAACGTGTTTGGCGCCATGCCGGGTGAAGCTGCCCAGGACGCTGAGGGCCTGGCCACCATGCGAAACATCGGCAAGAACATGGCTTGGCTCCTGCATTGTATCGAGGCAGGACAGGCTGCCGGCATCGAAGCCCCCGAAGCCGATCGCGAGCGCACCAACTTCATCCGATAAGTCCAGCGGTGGTCACCTCGATGTTCTATCAATGTCAGCGAGAAGCCAACTGACGAGGCAAGGTGCCTTGAAAGAGGAGGACGCTGGGCTTTTGCCCGCGTCCGACGATTGAAAGGCAGATTGCCCGTCAGATGGCTTCGCAGCGTCGAGGTGACCGTCGTTCGTTAGAACGACGGAACTACGAGAACGGCGGAACATACTATGAACGTGCAAATCTTCGGGACTAAGAAGTCCTTCGATACCAAGAAGGCCCAGCGCTATTTTAAGGAGCGCCGCATTAAGGTGCAGTTTATTGACCTTAAGGAAAAGGAGATGAGCAAGGGCGAACTCACGAGCGTGATGCAAGCGGTCGGCGGTATCGACAAGCTGCTCAACCCCAAGGCCAAGGACGAGGAGACGCTCGCGCTTATCCAGCACCTCACCCCTAGCCAGCGCTTCGACAAGTTGCTCGAAAACCAGCAGGTTCTGGCCGAGCCCATCGTGCGCAACGGCAAAAAGGCCACCGTCGGTTATTGCCCCGATGTATGGGGAGCCTGGGAGTAGCCTGTGTTATTTGCCAGCGCGTGGGTATAAGAGCAGGCGTTTGGCATATGATTCAACTGTAAGCCATGTCTAACAAAGGAGGGCACATGCCCAACAAACCCGTGAAGATTATCATGCTTACCGGATACCTCGGTGCTGGCAAGACCACACTGCTCAACCACATCCTCGCTAACGATGGCGGCATCCGCGCCGCCGTGATCGTCAACGATATCGGCGAGATCAACGTCGACGCCAGCCTCATCGCCGACGGCGGCCTTTCCGAGACCGACGACCTCATCCCGCTCACCAACGGCTGCATCTGCTGCACGCTTTCTGAGGACCTTGCCAACCAGCTGCAGGGTATCGCCGATTCGGGCAAGTTCGACTACATCATCATCGAGGCCTCGGGTATCTGCGAGCCTATCCCCATCGCCTACACCATCTCGAGCTTCTGCGATGAGGCCAAGGTGGGCGGCGAGCCCAAGCTCGCGCTCGACAACATCGTGGCCGTGGTCGACTGCGCCCGCATGTACGACGAGTTCAACGGCGGTCGCGACCTGCTGGCCGAGGATATCGACGAGGACGACATCGAGAGTCTGCTCATCCAGCAGATCGAGTTTTGCTCCACGCTGATCCTCAACAAGACCGATACCGTCACGCCTGAGCAGATTGCCGAGCTCAAGGCCATCGTGCGCAGCCTGCAGAAGGACGCCGTGATTGTCGAGGCCCAAAACGGCGAGGTTCCCATGGAGGAGCTGCTCGACACCGATCGCTTCGACTTTATGCGCGCCTACAACTCCGCCGCTTGGATCGAGGCCATGGAGCATCCCGAAGAGCATGACGACCCCGAGGTGCTCGAGTACGACATCGAGACCTTTGTGTACTCGCGCCGCAAGCCGTTTGACCTGCAGAAATTCACCGATTTTGTTGAGCAGGAGTGGCCCGACGAGGTCATTCGCGTCAAGGGCCCGCTGTGGCAGACCGGCGATCCGGACATGTGCTACATGTTTGAGCAGGCCGGCCACCAGATGCGCCTGATGGAGAACGGCCTGTTTGTCGACTCGGCGCCCGAGGGCGAGAAGCAGAAGATCATCGACGAGAACCCCGAGATCATGCAAATTTGGGACGACGAGACGGGCGACCGCATGACGAGCCTGTGCGTCATCGGCCGTCACATGGATAAAGACGCGCTCATCGCCGCGCTCGATGCCTGCCTGACCGACTGGCACCGCGCCTAGGCTATCGAAGCGGGTATTATCGCCCATGCAACCGCCAAACCACCACGAAGGTGACTGTCCCCTTCGTGGTGGTTTTTCGTTCTATGCCAAGGAGATTCATGTTCAATATCGTGCTGTACGCGCCCGAGATTCCGGCCAATACGGGCAATATCGGCCGCACCTGCGTGGTTACCGGTGCCCGCCTGCATCTGGTGGAGCCGCTGGGGTTTTCGCTCGACGACAAGACGGTGCGTCGCGCCGGCCTGGGCTACTGGCAAAACTTGAACGTGACGACCTATACCGGCTGGGAGGATTTCCTTGCGCGCAACGGCCTCTCCCCCGCCGACGAGCGCCTGCATCTGTTGACCAAAAAGGCACGCCGCACCTATGCGCAGAGTACCTACCGCGATGGCGACTACTTGGTCTTTGGCAGCGAGAGCTCGGGCATTCCCGAGCCACTGCTCGCCGCGGCACCCGAGCGCTGTGAGCGCATCCCTATGCTGCGCGATTGCGACTCGCTCGATAACGCCGAGGCTTGGGAAGCCCACGAGGAGGCGCTCGGGCATACCGAAGATAGCCACGAAGCCATCCTTCAGCAGGATATCTGCGGCAACTTCGTCGACCCGAACGACTACCGCATCAGCGCACTCAACCTCTCCAACAGCGCCGCCATCGTCCTCTACGAGGCCCTGCGCCAAACAGGCTTTCCGGGAATGTGACAAAGGGACAGTCTCGTTGTCATATCGGACAATTGTCACATTGACACCCTTCAAACGAAATCAGAGCTGCCCGCTATCGCAACGTAAGGCATCGCGATAGCGGGCGTTCAGCTGAATCAGTAATTTGATTTCAAAGGTAGATATTAATCTTCGAATTCGACATTGACCCTTACGTCTGGACCACAGAACGTCGACACCTGCTTTTTCACCAGTTTTACTGCACGTTCATCAGATTTTTCCAGCATGCCACTTTCTTGAACCTTTTGCCTCTGGTCCTTATCAGCCTGCTGAAGCAATTTATTTAAATCGTCCGTACTGACCTGATTCCAATTAAGAAAACCATTGTCCTCAACGTACTTTTTAAGCGAGTTCGGATCCGTTGACAACGTCACGATCTCGGAATGCGGAAGCGTAACATTAACAGATTTTATTACCGACTCGTTGTTTTTCGAACGATGGACTTTGACCTTCAGGTTCTCATCGTCTACGTTCAGGCCGATATCCGCCTTGCCATCGATGGTCGCTACATATCGCTTAGTAGTAAATGGATTGTTAAAACCAAACGGATTCCCTGCGTCGTCAATATATAGAACCTGAGTAAAATCGTATTCGTAGGTAAGCAACTTCGTTACCGGCTTAATTTCTTCCCGAATCGAATCATCGCTTATAACGGTCTGATCGCGCGTCAACCACAGGTACACGCAGCCGCCGCAAGCTGCAATCAAGCCTAACGCCAATAGGGCGACAATTATCTTCTGGCCAATTGTTTTAAACGGATTGGAAACGCTCATTTAGCCCTTGTCCTCCAGTTGTCCTCAGGGTAATTACGGACTCAATTCATTTATATTGGGTTTTGATGTCAACCAATTCAGAAAGGAAGGACTTAAATCCAACATAATATAAATACACATTCATACGTTAATTTAATACCTATTCTGCTGCACGTAACTTTAGAAAGATTGGGGCACAGACCATAGGCCGGCACCCCAATCCATACATAGGCATCATAACGCGTTGATCATTCGATCATACGCCCACGTTAATCAACTGAAACGCTGACGCCCATCCGCTGATCTCGGTCGCCATATCCGATCATCAGCTCCCGTCCCTTTTTATCCTTTGCGCAAAAACTGCTGTCATACGAATATTCGATGTCCTTGTATCCCTTTTTCTTGCAAGCTTTGATGTATTTGTCGTACCCATCATGATCGATGCCAAATGCGACAAACGAAAGGCAGTCTTTTTCGTCTAACGACGTATAAACGATAGGGCAATCAGGCTTCGGCAAGGATTTTGCAAGGGCTTTTGTTGGCCAGTCATACGCCTTGACACCGCCCTTTGATGAAGTCGTATAGGTTTTCGACTTGAAACTATAGTACTCGAGATATATCTTTCCATCGCCGCCTAGATAGGCAATAGTCGCCACTGAAGGCTCCATCAGGTCATATTGATTCTGCTGGGCATTGGCGACATAGTCACCATGAATAATGCACGGAACGCTATCAACCGATTTTCGCTTCTCGACGATTCGCTGGCTATTCGCCGTCATTATCAGCGTTGAATAATCGTGCGCAGCCTCTTCCTCATCAAAAACGTCAGTAAACAGGAGTTTCTGTTCGTCAGTCAACTCCCCTTTCGGCTCAAACTGAATAGTGAACTGAGCAATATCGAAGCTCGATTTATTGTCATATTCAAATGTCATCATCTCGACGCCATCAACAACGCCTTCTGAGACACTCCAGTTTAGTTGATCGATTTTTACTGAATCCTTCTTACCTGGCTTTGGCTTCTTTCCACTTTTCTTAGTCGCTGCAAATGCGCATGTCGGACTCCAGCCGCGACCCGTAATTCCGAGTGGTAGAGAAATGCCGATTAGCGCCGCCGCGCTAAAAGCCAGAACTGCCGTAAATAACTTTTTCTTCATTACATATCCCTTGGTAGTCGTTTAACCTCCCCCTCGTCAAATAGCAGACGAATTGGCGACGCAGTGGCACTATTTGATTCAAGGGCGTGAACTGGATAAACATCGAGGGAAGGAGTGGGCCCTGTGCAATAAACTCCCCTCGTCAAAATGTCTAGCTAAAGAGGACGGACAGACGGCGAACGGTCATATCCGTTCACGTCCGCCCGTCTCCAACGATCAAACGTCGATGCGCTAACGTTCAAAAGCATTGCGGCCTCTTGCCTCGTAACCTCACCTCCTTCGAATGATTTGATGACATCGCGGTAGCTATCCGGACGTTCGAGCGTCGGTCTCCCAAACCTCACACCCCGCAGACGCGCCGACGCGATACCCTCCGCCTGGCGCTGCTTTATGTTTTCGCGCTCCACCTGAGCCACGTAGCTCAAAACCTGAAGCACTAGGTCGGCAATAAAAGTCCCCGTAATTCCATTGGGTTGTTCGCGTGTATCAAGCAATGGCATATCGAGCACCACGATGGCAACGCGTTTGTCCGTCGTTAGGCGACGCCATTCATCGAGAACTTCACGGTAGTCGCGACCCAATCGGTCGATACTCTTAATCACCAGAACGTCCCCTTCGCGCAGACGACGAAGAAGACGCTGGTACTGAGGACGCCTGAAGTCCTTTCCACTCGCTTTGTCAGCATAGATCAAATTCGTTTGGACCGGAAACCGCTCCAGCGCATCCAGTTGGCGATCCAGGTTCTGGTCTGCTGACGAAACTCGAGCATACCCATAGATTCTGTTTTTCATGATTGCCCCTATCAGCCGCACGATGGCAGCTTCAGCTCATCTGAGAGCCCACTCACAATAGGGCGTGCAAATTTCGCGAATGGGTTGAACCCATTTTCGGGCTCCAACGTAAGCTATTCAAGCACCGCTTCGACAACGCACGGCGCCAACCTTATACTTTGAAATGAAATTAATCGTTTTTAATTTAGATTAACTAGAATAAAATGAAATTAACCTGAGACGCTAAAGGAGGGCATTGTGGAATACCTCGAAAACCCGTTTACCCCTAGCTTTGGCGAGGTCCCTGCCCATCTCGCTGGCAGACAACAGATTATTCGGGATTTGGACCGTGCCTTCTTGAGCCAGCGCAGACGCCCGGAATTGACCTCGATCTTCTCAGGCGCGCGTGGAACCGGTAAAACTGCTCTCATGTCGTCGCTCGCGACAAGGGCGGAATCCCATGGCTGGATTGCCGTAAAGACGACCGCGCTCTCGGGAATGCTTGAGGAAATCGAGTTCGGGGCCAAACGTGCTGCAGGCCATCTTATCGACCCGTCTAACAACTTCGAAGTCACCGGTCTCGGAATTGCACCGCTCGGCAGCATCGAGGTCAATCGCGTTCACGATGTCTCAACCTGGCGTTATCGCATGAGCGACATCATCGACCAGCTCAACGAGGCGGGCACCGGTCTGCTCGTCACGGTTGACGAGGTGGACCCGACACTCGACGAGATGATTCAGCTCGCAGCGACGTATCAGCACTTTGTGACCGATGGGAAACGCGTCGCCCTGCTCATGGCGGGACTTCCCAACAACGTATCGACGCTACTGAACCACAAGACGGTCTCGTTCCTTCGCCGCGCCCAACAATATCATCTGGGTCGCATTGCCGACTATGACGTGCGCGAGGCCCTAATTCGCACAATCCAGGAAAACGATCGCCTAGCAGATGCTGAGGGAATCGATAGAGCCGTTCGCTCGATCTCTGGTTTTCCCTTCCTATTGCAACTCGTAGGCTACCGTGCCTGGGATCTTACAAGCGATTCGAAGGAAATCTCGTCACGTGACTTTGACCTAGGAATCAAAATCGCACGCGACGAGATGGATGACCGAATCCTCGCGGCAACCTATCGGGAACTCACTGCAGAGGACAAGCGATTCCTCATCGCCATGCTCGATGACGAGGAAGAGTCCACCACCGCTGACCTTGTCGAGCGCCTTAAGCGTTCGCCGCAACAGGTCTCCCGCTACCGACGCCGCATGATAGACGCCGGCATCATTGGAGAACGCGGGCGCGGAATCGTCGCTTTTGAATTACCGTTCTTCCGCGACTATCTCGCCGCTCAATGCGTGAAATAGGCATCGGATGTGACAAAGGGACTGTCCCTTTGTCACATTCTGCTAGAGGTAATGGCCAGTGATGCTTGCGGAGCAGGCAGCGATGTCGCCCGGCGTACCGGTGCAGACGATTTGCCCGCCCGCGTCGCCGCCACCCGGACCCATGTCGATCACGTAATCGGCGTTACGGATAAGGTCGAGGTCGTGTTCGATCACGATAACCGTGGCGCCCTTGGCAACGAGGCCATCAAACACACTCAGCAGCACCTGAACATCGAGCGGATGTAGGCCGATCGTGGGCTCGTCGAACACGAATACGGCATCGTCCTGCACGCGGCCCATCTCGCTCGCAAGCTTAAGACGCTGCGCCTCGCCGCCCGAAAGCGCCGGCGTGGGCTCACCGAGTGTGAGATAGCCCAAGCCCAGGTCGTGCAAGGTCTGCAAGCGCGTCTGGACTTTCTTGAGTCCCAACGTGGCGTCAATGGCCTCGTCCACACTCATATCCATAAGTTGCGGCAATGTAAGTAGGCTCCCGTCCTTGCCCTCGCGATGGATATGCGAGGCCGCGTCTGCATAACGTGAGCCGCGACATGCCGGGCAGACGATCTCGACGTCGGGCAAAAACTGCACGTCGAGTGATATCGATCCTGTGCCATCGCACGTAGGGCAGCGCAAGGCGCCAGTGTTGTAGCTAAATGCGCCTGCCTTGTAGCCGGCTGCCTTGGCCTCGGGCGTGCGGGCGAAGGCGCGACGCAGCTCGTCATGGATATCAGCATAGGTCGCTACCGTCGAGCGCACGTTGGCGCCGATAGGCGTGGCGTCAATCAGGTTGGCGCGTGCGATGCCCTCGGCATCGATCCAGCGCACGTGGCGTGGCAAGCGCTCGCCAGCTGCCTGCGCTTTAAGCGCCGGGATGAGCGTCTCGAGTACCAACGTCGTCTTGCCCGAACCCGAAACGCCCGTCACCGTGACAAGGCGACCGCGTGGTATATCGACTTCGAGCGGTTTGACGGTATGGATGGCATCGGTCGCCATGCGGATATGGCCTTGATCGAACATTTCGTCGTCAGCCACCCGCGGGCGCAAACGCTTGGGGTCTGCGCGCAAAAACGGTGCGATGCGGCTGCCCTGCGATTGTTCGACCTCGTCCACCGTACCAGCGGCGATCACATTGCCGCCGCCTGCTCCGGCAACGGGGCCCATCTCAACCAGATAATCAGCCTCCGCCAACACGCGCGTATCGTGGTCGACAACAACCACGGTGTTGCCGTCGCCCACTAGGTCGCGCATCACACCCACCAGGCCGTCGACATTGGCAGGATGCAGGCCAATTGAGGGCTCGTCCAGCACATAAAGCACACCCGTCGATCGGTTGCGCACCACGCGGGCGAGCTGCACGCGCTGGCGCTCACCCGTGGAGAGCGTGACACCGGCGCGGTCGAGCGAAAGATAATCGAGACCCAAATCGACCAGGCGACGGGCCGCGCCCAAAAATGAATCGCAGATATCCGTCGCCATGGGCTGCATCTCGGCCGGCAAGGATGCGGGCACCCCGCGCACCCACTCAATCGCCTCGCCCAGCGTCATGGCCGCGGCCTGCGCCAGATTGATACCGCGCACCTGGGGCTGGCGCGCAGCCTCGCAGAGACGCGTGCCGCCGCAATCGCGGCATGGGCCCTCGCGCAAAAAGCGAGCCACGCGCTTAAGCCCCTTATCGTCCTTGACCTTGGCGAGCGCATTCTCGACAGTATAGACGGCGTTGTAATAGGTAAAGTCGAGCGGCGTGGCGCCCTCGCCGTTTTTGGGAACGTAGAGAATGTGCTTCTTAACCGCCGGGCCATGGAACACGATATTGCGCTCTTGGGGCGTGAGCTGGTTAAACGGCACGTCAGTGCGCACACCCATCTCGCCGGCCACCTGCTTCATCAGATCCCACATGAGTGTGCCCCAGGGAAGCACCGCGCCCTCGTCGATGGTCTTTGACTCGTCGGGCACCAGGCTCGCCTCGTCCACTTCGCGCATAACGCCGGTACCGCCGCAGGTAGGGCACGCGCCGCCACTGTTAAAGGCAAGGTCCTCGGCACCCGGCGCATAGAACTCGCGCCCGCACGTCGGACACGCGAGCGACAGGCCCGCGGCCACGTTAAGGCTCGGCTCCACGCGCGCCCCGCAATGCGGGCAGACGTGATGGGCGCAGCGGCTAAAGAGCAGACGCAGGCTATTGTTGAGCTCGGTCATGGTGCCAAAAGTGGAACGCACGCCCGGCACGCTGGGGCGCTGATGCAATGCGAGCGCCGCCGGCACGTGCAGCACCTCGTCCACCTGGGCGTGCTCGGCCTGCGTCAGACGACGGCGGGTATAGGTGCTGAGCGCCTCCAGGTAACGGCGCGAGCCCTCGGCATAAAGAACTCCCAGTGCCAGCGAACTCTTGCCCGAACCCGACACACCGGCAATGCCCACGAGCCTTCCCAACGGAATGTCGATATCGATGTCCTTGAGGTTATGGACACGTGCACCGCGCACCTCGATAGCACTTGGTTGTTGCAACACCGTCATCGCTTCCCTTCCTGTTGATCGAATATGACAAAGGGACAGTCCCTTTATCACATTACTCGTGCCATAAAACACGATCTCGAATGTACTCGCCCAGCATGGGCACGGTAAACCGGACGAGGCCGTATCCGGCAGCCTCGATGACGCGCTCGCGAATCAGGCTTGCGCGATATTTGCTCGCCCAACTCTGAGTACGGTCGCAGCGCTCAATGATATCCGCCATACGCGTCGGTTTACCCTCGTCAGCAGCCATGGCCTCGATAAAGAGGCGTTGCGGACTGCGCAATCCATAATACAGGGGCGCGTCGACCGCTTCGTAGAACTCGGAGACGGCATCCGCATGGCCATTCTCGACATCGCACCTTTCAATGACCTGAGAGCCACGCCGGACGGCAGAGCGCCACATGTAATAGCCCACCAACTGAACCATATAGGGATGCCCCATGCTCTTGTGTGCCGCAAGGTCCGCCGTCTCCGCGTCAACGTAAAGACCAGCGTCTTTGACCGTCTGGATATATGAATCGCGCACCTTGGGCAAAGATATCGCCCCCAGCGCACGCTGCTGAGCACGCCGCAAAAACGTTACGCTCGGCTCTTCGAGCAGATCGTCAACCATGCTGGGTAAGCCGGCGAGCACCAGCGCAAGACCGCGCTGATCGCTATCGGACAAGCCCGTGGCATCCTGGTCTCCGAGCACCTGCTGATAGAGAACGGCAAGAGCCGCCAGCTCCTCGATAGACGCAGACTGCGCCTCGTCAATCGCAAACAGTATGCCCTTGCCTGGACCGAGCTTCTTGAGGCGCTCGTTGACCAGCCCTCGTAACGTCTCGCCCTTTGCTCGCGCCGCCTCGACCGACATCCGGCCAAACGACGGCCCGAACTCCATTGACGTCACAACGGGTTTATTCGAGCGAAGCGCGTCGGCTAAGCGGTCGCATAAGCCAAGCGAAGCGGAATCGGAGATAACCGCCCATCCGCGCTCGCTGGCTAGACGTTGCAGCTCCCGCAGGAGAACCGTTTTGCCGCAGCCGCGGTTTCCCGTAATGAGCATGAGCCTACCCGGCGCTCCGGCGCCGTTATCGAGCCCTTCCTCGAAATCTTCGACGACCGACTCGCGACCGATGAGCATCGGAGGCCGCTTGCCAGCCGTGGGCTTAAAGGGATTTGGATTCATGTCGGCCTCCTCGGATTGGCAAACCCTGGTAATAGTTATACCAACTTATACCGAGTTATACCAATAGCATGTGACAAAGGGGTTGTCCCTTTGTCACATGTGGCCGAAAAACTCCGCGTCTGCTGCACGCCAGGGGCGGAAGGTGGCGGGATCGACCTTTACGTGTGCCGCGGCGGGTACGTCGTACCATTTGACCGTGTAACCGGCGCCGTGAGAGCAAAAGACCGAGTCGGGCGTGTTGGGCAGATCGGCCTCGGGCTCATAGGCGGCCGCCTCTATAACGCGCTCGGCATCATGACAGGCCGCATAACCGGCGAACTCCAGGTACAGATGCCCGCGACCGCTCGTGTAGGCAGCCACCTCCAGCGCGTAATCCTGCACCTCGGATGCCGGCACGCGACCCACAAGCTTCGCCCGGTCTCCCGCCATCGCCGGTGGCTCGTACTCGGCACCCATGCGCGTGGCATCCGAGAGCGCCCGGCCCACGCACTCCCCCGGCACCTCAACCTCAAAGTGGTACCACGGCTCCAACAGCACCGCCGCGCCAGCCTCACGCGCCTGCATGAGCCCCTGACGAATCGCGCGGTACGTGGCCTGGCGAAAATCGCCGCCCTCGGTGTGTTTGGCATGCGCACGGCCGCCCGTGAGCGTAATGCGCGCATCGGTCATGGGCGAGCCGGTCAGCACGCCCAGGTGATCGCGCTCCATGGCGTTGGTGAGTGCCAGACGCTGCCAGTTAAGATCGAGCTCGTCGGTCGAGGTCACGGTGCCAAACTGCACGCCCGAACCCGCCGGCAACGGCTCCAGACGCAGATGCACCTCGGCATAGTGGCGCAGTGGCTCAAAGTGGCCCACGCCCTCGACCGGCTGCGAAATGGTCTCCTTATAGAGAATGCCGCCGGGCTCAAACGCAATCGAAAGACCGAAGCGATCGGCCAGCACCCGCTGCACGACCTCGAGCTGCACGGCGCCCATCAACTGCAAGTGAATCTGCTCGAGATGCGTATTCCAGCTTACGCCGAGCATGGGATCTTCGTCCGCCAGCTCAGTCAACGCCTTGAACACCGCATGGACGTCGTATTCGCCCGGCAGCACCGTATAGGTGAGGACCGGCGCAATGACGGGCGCATCGCCCGCGGGCTCCGCGCCCAGGGCGTCCCCCGGGCGAACGTGCGCAAGACCCGTCACGGCACAAATACCGCCAGCAGCAACTTCTTGGGCAAGCTCATACTTCTCGCCGTTATAGATGCGCACCTGGTCGATCTTTTGCTCCCATGCCTCGGCACCGGAACGTCCGTCAATCATCTGCTTGGCATGCAACGTGCCGCCGGTCACTTTAACCCAAGCCAAACGCTCGCCGTGATCCCCGCGGCTGACACGATAGACGCGCGCGGCAAACTCCGGGAGCCACGCCTGTTCGCGCATCAGCGCGCATATGCCATCCAGCAGCTCGTCCACGCCTTGGTCCTTGAGCGCCGAGCCGGCAAAGCAGGGAAAGAGCTTGCGCTCGGCAACCATGCGCGACAGCGTTGCGACAGAAAGCTCGCCCGCTTCAAAAAACTCCTCGAGCGCCGCCTCGTCCAACGCAGCAGCGTCCTCCTGAACGGCGCCGCCCGCCAGCAGTTCGTTGGCATCCAGGCAGCCCTCGGAAAGACGTTGCCTAAGTTGTGCCAGCAAAACATCGCGGCCGGGATTCTCCAAATCGATTTTGTTGATGAAGATGAACGTCGGGATGTCATAGCGCGCAAGCAGGCGCCACAGGGTTTCGGTGTGCCCCTGCACGCCGTCGTTGGCGCCCACAACCAAAATCGCGTAGTCGAGTGCGCGCAGCGTGCGCTCCGCCTCGGCAGAAAAATCGACATGCCCCGGCGCATCCACGAGCATGACGTGGGTATCGCCATGGTCGAGTACGGCCTGCGACGAGAAAATCGTGATGCCACGCTCGCGCTCGATCGCGTCAGTGTCCAGATGCGAATCACCATCGTCCACGCGGCCGCGCTTGCGAATGCGACCCGCGTTGAACAGCATGGCCTCGGCCAGCGTGGTCTTGCCGGCATCGACATGCGCCACAATTCCAACGACCGCTTGCTTCGACATGGCTCTCCTCTTATTGCAAGCCCATCGCACGCGGCAACGGGCATCCTCGTTCCACACTGGATGATACAATTTACGGGCCGGCGGGCGAAGCGGGCCCTATCCCCCGACCGAGCTCATCGCCCCGCGTTGCCGCGCGGCGATTTTCGTAGGTTCGCGCCTTGCGAAAGCCGGCACCTCCCTTTTTTGTCTGCCCGGGGTCATCTGGGACGGTAGCAACGCGAGCCCCACAACAACGCGTTTTACCAAAAATGGCCCCACTCGGGGCCATTTTCATTTCGGTGAAACGCTGGTATGTGACTCGGCCTTTATGCCTCGCGCAGCCAATCAAACGCGACGCGCGGCGTACCGTCCGACACATATACGATACCGGCGCGCTTAAACCCGGCCTTGGCGATGGCTCCCTGCATGGGCAGGTTGTCCTGATGCGTGTCGATGCGCAGGTGATCGGCACGCTCCTTGGCAAAGGCAAACATCGCAGCCGCGATACCGTGCGCGGTGCCATCGGACGCCACGCGATGCAGCACGGCATATGGAGTGTCGCTGCGCCATTGACCGTCCTCAATTACGTCATAGCACTCGTCCGGGCCGGGCAAAAAGGCAAACGTCGCCACCACACGGCCGTCGACTTCGCACACGTAACTGCCACCAGCGGCAATATCGGCAGCCAGCTGCTCGGCCGAAGGCGTGCCCTCGGGCCACTGCGTGGCGTTACCATGCGCGCGCATAAACGCGCGGGCGGCGTCATAGATAGCCATGACGGCGGGAATGTCGGTATCGAGAGTTTTTCTGATCATCACGCGGCGACCTCACGTTTATTGGTATCACATTGATTGGGCAATGATACCAACGTTTTGAGAAGGGCGCGAAGCAGATGGGTAGCAAAAAGCGAGCCGCCTGGTCAAAAGCCAAAAGCGAGTTTTTAGGCGCTGCCACGGGCGGCGATATGAGCGACCTGTTTGCACGCGAAGACGTGCGCCGCGACGCACTAGACGCCGAGCGCGATGAAGCCTGGCGCTACAAGTCGTGCGAGCGCAAAAACCGTTACGACACGCGCGCCGAGGCCGAGGCAGTTATGGCCGACTGCGAAAACCGCGGACGGCGCGGTTTGGCCTGCTACAAATGCGAATACTGCGGCGGATGGCACCTGACGTCGCACCCTTGGAAATAGGCGCCACTTCGGCACGGCACTGACGGAGCGCCAGCTATCGCGCGCAAGCTACGGGCGCGGCGGCACCAAAACATCGTAACGAACGGCCTTGCCCGCAAGTTGATAGCTCGGCTTAACGCCGGCAAGCAGCGGTCCCTTTACCGGCCGCTTGATAACGACCTTGCGCGGGCGCGCCGCAAGCGCAGCTTTAACCAGCGTCTCCTCATCGGCACACGGCTGTTCCAAATGGTGCAAGAGTTGGAACTTCTTTTTCACCGCCGCGCTCTTGGTGCGCTCGGGAAACATGGGGTCCAGATACACCACGTCGGGAGCGGCAAGCTCGCCCTGCCCGATCAGCTCAGCTGTATGGCGAAGGCCAGCAATGCTGTCCTCGCCCGCATGTAAGCGCATACGCGACACGGCAACCGCAAGCGCCGGATCATCTGCCGCGCGATCCAAGGCATCCTTGAGGAGCGCCGCAATCACGCAATCCTGTTCATATAAATCGACGGTAAAGCCCGCGGCCGCCAGCAGCAGCGAATCCTCGCCAAAGCCTGCCGTGGCGTCAATCGCCCATGGCTGCTCGATGCCTTTTGCGCGCGCAGCCTTTACCAGCAGCTCTTGCTGCAGACGACCCTGCTTGAGACGTGGAAGCATGCGGGCAAAATCGGCTCGCAACTCCATCGAGCCATCGGTGAGCGTAAGGCCCTCGGGCTTCCCGATCAGCTCAAGCCCCGCGGCCCGAGCAACAGAAAAGGGATCGACGACGCCCATGGGCACTCCTTCACAAGCAATACGGATACGTGAGCGCCGTTGATGTCGGCACCCAACCGTCCGCTATTGTCCCACATGCGACATGGTCCACAGCATCCCAATGCAAAGCACCGCCATCAATCCCGTGCACACGGCAGCGATCACAGAATCACTCATGCGCCTTCCCAGCGACCGCGGCTCATCCACTTGCCCTGCTCCGTACATCATGGCTCCTCCTTCGGTCCAGCTCTTACCATGGCCTCATCATCGCAGCGCCGCGCATGCGCTGCCATCGATTTGACTTACGTCCAGCTTTCCTTTTTGAAAGGTTGAACCGTGCAGGCAAGAGACGCTTTCAGGCGCATGCATCGCCGCGTTGAACTACAATGTGCTTCACCATATGTGCAGCACATAGGGTGCGCCAGGTTGGCGTACTCGTATCGAAAGGACCAGCCATGAGCTTCACTCGCAAGACACTCAAAATCCTTGCCCTGATTTATTTTGTTCTGGGCATCGCCAGTCTCGTCATGGGAATCGCCGGCATCGCGACCGGCAAGTTCGAGTCCACCTACGGATCGAACGCCATGCTCGCCGCGGTCGTGCTGGTCGCCAAGGGCCTCATCGATCTTGCCGCGGGCGTTGCGGGCATCAAGGGTGCCAACAAGCCTTCGCAGGTTGACGGCGCGTTTAAGCTCGGTATCGTTGCTGCAGTCGCCACGCTTGCCCAGGCGGTGCTCACGCTTCCCGCGTTTGGCGGCGACGCCATCAACTTTGGCGCCTTTGTCATCGTGGTGTACGACCTGTTCTTTGTTCAGCAGGCGCACGCCGTCAAGGCCGAGAACAAGGACCGCCTGTAAGCGCTCGCTTCTCATAGCCTCTGCAGCCAAGCAACTAAAAAGGGCCGATCGCACATCTCCGCGGTCGGCCCTTTGCATTTGCCCAGATAAAACCTGCCAAAATAAACCTGTCCCTTTTTGGTAGGTTAGTGGCGGTACTCGGCGATGATGAAGTCGATGTCGGTTTGAAGGTTGTCCAGGTTTGCCAGGCGCTCTTTGTCGGCGGGGCGCGTGCGGTAGTAGTACGGTGTCATCTGGAACACCGCCTCGATGTCGGCCTGGGTCTGGAGCGTAATATTCGCAGATACCCGCTGCGTTCCGACCAACTCGAGCTCGGTAGTCTTCGGCAGCTTCTCGTCATTGAGATATGGCGTGTCGTAGAGCACCTCTTTGAGCCCAAACAGATGACGGGCACCCGGCACCACGGTGTAGAGCGAGCCCTCGGGCGCCAGCACGCGGGCAAACTCGCGCTCGTTAAAGGGGGCAAAAAGCTCGGTCACCATATCGAAGGCACCATCGGCCACGGGGATATCCTTCATATTGGCCACGAAATAGGTCGCATCGCCGCACTTGGCGGCCAGACGCACCATCTCTTTGCCCAAGTCGAACCCGTAAGCATCCACGCCCGGCACCGCACCCATGGCGCTCGTGTAGTAGCCCTCGCCACAGCAAATATCGAGCAAGGTCATGGGGATGTCCGTAGACGCCGCACGCTCAGACGCCTGCTCGCGCACCAGCTCGACCATCGCATCGCGCAACGGCGCATAGTAACCGCGGTTAAGAAAGTCGCGACGGCTGCGCGCCTGCGACTTGGGATCGCCCATGGAGTCGCCGCTCTTGGACGAGCGCAGCAGATACAGATAGCCCTCGCGCGCACGGTCAAACCGGTGTCCGCCCGCGCATGCAGCACCGCGCTCGTCGTCTACCAACGGCTCATGGCAAACGGGACACAACAACATGGCAACTCCTTAGCGCGAACAACACAACGCCCACCATTGTCGCACGCCTTCCCCGCCTAGTCATTGGGGACGTTCTTGAATGACTAGTCGTTTAAGAACGCCCCCAATGACTAGTCGATTAGGAGTATCATCGTCTGCGCAAATAAGCACGATATAGCATGTTAGAGATTGAGAGCGCATGGCTGATACCGTATCTAAGCACATTGACATGACCACCGGATCGCTGTGGCGCAATATTCCCCTGTTCGCCTTCCCCGTGGCCGCCACGAGCATCTTGGAGCAGCTATCGAACCTCATCGCCACGGTCATCATCGGTAACTTCTCAGGCGACCAGGGAACCCTCGCCATGGCGGCGGTTGGCTCCAATGTTCCGCTTACCAGCCTTATGATCAACCTATTTATTGGCCTGTCGCTTGGCTCCAACGTGGTCATCGCCAACGCTATCGGCCGCAACGATCAGAACATGGTCAGCCGCGCCGTCCACACCTCGATTCTCATGGCGCTTGTGGGCTTTGTCGTCATCGCGCTGGGCGAGATCTTTGCCGAGCCCATGCTCGCCGCGCTCAACGTTCCCGCCGAAACCATGCCGCTCGCCTCGCTCTACCTGCGCGTCTTTTTGCTCAGCATGCCCTCGATCTTGCTCTACAACTTTGAGGCCGCGATCTTCCGCTCCGTCGGCATCACCCGCATGCCGCTGCAGGCGCTTGCCGTGTCCACCGTCCTCAACATTGGCCTGGACCTCATCTTTGTCCCCGTACTCCACTGGGGCGTCGCGGGCGTCGCCATCGCCACCGCCATCGCCTACACCGTCAGCGCCGCTACGCTCTTTATCCGTCTGCTCAAGACTGACTCCGTCGTCCGCGTCACTCCACGCGACTTAGGCTTAGACCCCGTCGCCCTCAGGCGCATCGTCAAAATCGGCCTGCCCGCCGGCATCCAGAGCGCCGTCTTTGCCGTCGCCAACATCATCATCCAGTCCGCCATCAACAGCTTGGGCACCGAGGTCATGGCGGCATCGAGCGCCGCCATGAGCCTGGAGTACGTGTGCTACAACCTGCTCAACAGCTTTAGCCAGGCTTGCACCACCTTTGTGGGGCAAAACCACGGTGCCCGCCAGATCGACCGTTGCACCAAGACCCTTAAGGTCTGCCTGGTCGAAGGCGGCATCGTCGCGCTCACTACCATCGTTATCATCGTCGGTCTGGGGCGCGAGATCCTAGCGCTGTTTAATAGCGACCCCAACATCGTCTCGATCGGCTATATCCGTGTGTGCTCGATCTTCCCGGCATACGCCTTTAGCATGTTCTACGAGAATATGTCCGGCTACCTGCGCGGCTTTGGCATCTCGCTCATGCCCGCCCTCATCACCATGATCTGTGTCTGCGGCATCCGCTTCTACTGGGTATTCTGCGTGTTCCCGCACTTCCGCACCTTTGCGAACATCATGATGGTCTACCCCATCAGCCTGGGCACCACGGCATTCTTTATGGTCGTGGCGGTATTGCTCTGCCACCCAGCACGCACCTATCGCGCCGCCCAAGTCAAAGCGACTGCCCGCTAAACACCGCACTCAACGTCACGCCAGTCATTAATTGACAATATGAGAGCTCATATAGTCGATAAAGCGCCTCGTGGCGATGGGCATGGTGTCCCAGCTGCGCCAGGCGGCCACCACGTCGCGCGAGGGGGCATGCACGATGGGCCGCACACAAATATCGGCTCGCATGCCCTCCACAGTACGACGGTAGAGCATGCTCACTCCTAGGCCCTCCTCCACCATCGCCATAATGGTGTAGTCGTCGGTCACCTCACTCGTCACGTGCGGCGACAGCCCGTGCGCCGCGAATGCATCGAGCACCAGGCTCTGTTCGCCCTCATCCAGCAGCACAAACGGTTCGGACGCCAGGTCGGCAAGCGTCACCTTTTCCTTTGCCGTCAGCGGATGGGCGGACGGCAACAGTGCCACCAACTCGTCGTGATAGACCACGCGCTTCTCGAGCCCAGCGGTAAATCCGCGCGCCGTAAAACAAAAATCAACCACGCCATCGTGTACCCATTGAGCGTTGCACGTGTAATCGCCCTGCTTGAGAGTAAAGCGTACGCCAGGGTGTAGAGCCCCAAAGTCGCGAATCACGCGCGGCAGTACGGTGCGGCTCACGTTAGTAAACGTCGCGATACGAATATCAGTCGAGGAGAGCCCCAGCAACTCCTGGCGTTTGCCCTCAAGCTCGGCCTCGGCAGTTACGATCTGTCGCAGATACGGCAGGTACTGTTTGCCGTCGCGCGTAAGCGAAACGCCCTGCTTGCCGCGCTCGATAAGCGTGGTACCCAGCTCGCGCTCGAGCGCCTTGACGGCCTGGCTCACCGCACTTTGCGTATAGCCCAGCTCGTCCGCCGCGCGTTTCAGGCTACCGCAATCGACCACCATACACACAATCTGATACCGCGATGCCATCGTGCCTCCACATCGATATAGCCTTAAAACGTTTTGCCAGGGCTTTTTCTTCTAACATTAGTATTTCTTAATCATACTGAAGATACATTCGCTTTACTACATCCATATCTGGGAGCAGAATCCTTTTTACGAAACCGTTCTGTAACAAAGGAGTCCCATGGATCGCAAAAAAGCAATCGCACTCTCATTTTCCGTTCCCTTCGCATGGGGCTTTTCGTACCCCCTCATGAAGATCGGCATGGACAGCATGAACGCCACGAGTATCGTTGCGCTGCGCTGCATCATCGCCTTTGCGGCCTGCCTGGTGCTCTTCCACAAGCGCGCTTTCCGCATCAACCGCGACCTTATGGTCCGTGCCGCCATCATCGGCGCCATCATGGCAACCGAGCTCACCTGCATGTGCCTGGGCTCCAGCCTCACCTCGGCTTCCACCGCCGGCTTTTTGCAGAGCCTGACGGTCGTGATCGTACCGTTTGCCAACGCGGCCCTGCTGCGTCGCGCCCCCGAGCGCAAGGTGCTCATCGGCACCGCCATCGTCACCTGCGGCATGCTTTTACTCTCGGGCGCCGACTTTACCAGCCTGAATCCAGGCGCGATCATCATGCTGCTCTCGGCCTTTATCTATGCCGGCCACATTATCGTAGCCAAGCGCTTTGTCGAAGAAGTCGATCCGCTGGCTCTGGGCGTTTGGCAGCTGGGCTTCGGTGGCTTGTTCTCGGGCATCGCCGCATGCGCCTTTGGCGGCTTTACGCTTCCCAGCACGCCGAACGAGATCGTCGTTGTCGTTGCGCTCGCACTCATCTGCTCTGCCTACGGCTTTATCACCCAGACGCTCGTGCAGCCCCACGTACCTGCCGAGACCACCGGCTTCGCCTTCTCGCTCGAGCCGGTCTGCTCCGCCGTCTTCTCGTTCTTCCTGGTCGGCGAGGTCCTGAGCGCCATCGCCTTCTTTGGCGCCGCCCTCATCCTCACCGGCGTCATGGTGGCAACCGTCGAGCTTCCGCGCCTCCGCGCACATGGACAGGCTCGCATGGCAGGAGCGCCCGAGCACGTCTCGTAGACCCCGCTCTTCATACAGCCGCGGCATAAAGGCAACCGGTGCGCCTTTACAATAGATGCCAACAGAGCATCTGACGTAAAGGAGCCCCATGGACGCCGCGACCCGCGACCGCAACATAGCAACTTGGTTGGGCGATGCACCGCAGCCGGTACGTGACACTACGAACCAGCTGCTCGAGCGCATCGCCCTTTTGCGTGCCGAGCAGACTATCTACCCGGCACAAGACGACATCCTCAATGCCCTCGCCTACACGCCGGCCGACCAGGTCAAGGTTGTCATCTTGGGTCAAGACCCCTATCACGGACCCAACCAGGCCATGGGGCTGTCGTTCTCGGTCCCCGCGACGCAAACCAAGTTGCCGCCGAGCCTGCGCAACATCTACAAGGAACTCAATGCCGATCTGGGTTGTCCCATTCCCGCCACAGGAGATTTAACGCCATGGGCACAACAGGGCGTCCTGCTTCTCAACACTACGCTCACCGTGCGCGAGCATGCCGCGAACTCGCACGCCAAGCTGGGCTGGAGCACGCTCACCGACTACGTTATCGAACGCTGCTGCCAGCTGCCTCAACCGGTTGTCTTTTTGGCATGGGGCCGCTTTGCCCAGCAGATGGTCGAGGGCAAGCTCGTCGCAACTGACGCGGGCAAGGCAACCGACAAGTTCTGTCTGGCCTCCACGCACCCCTCGCCGCTTTCGGCCAATCGTGCCACGGCAGAACTCCCCGCCTTTATGGGGTCGCGTCCCTTCTCGGCAGCCAATCGGCTACTCGAACAGCACGGCTCGACCCCCGTCAACTGGACTTGCCTCGGCTAAAAATCGATACATCAAAAACGCGCCCGACGGCTTTCCATCGGGCGCGTTTCCTATTCGGGCCAAATAAATTGCGTGCGGCCGGCCTCGCCGCCATCGATCAACAGACTCTGTCCGGTCATAAACCGGTTGGTCACGCCCACAAAGTAGATCCACTCGGCGATCTCTTGGGCGGTGGCCCAGCGTTTAAGCGGCGTGAGCTCCATAATCTGATTCCACAGGCGCTCGTCTTCCATCACGCAACGGTTGAGCGGCGTGATAACGCCGCCTGGGTCCACACTGTTGGCGATGGCCTGCGGCGCCAGGCGGTTTGCAAGGTTCTTGGTGTACGCGATAACGCCGCCCTTGCTGGCAGCATAGGCAGGAAACTCCGATCCCGTATGCCCGCTCGCCGACCCCACATTGACCACGGATTGGATAGCCGGCACCGGCTTGGCGGCAAGCCCCTCCCCCGCAAAGGCGTAGCGCTCGGTCACGTTGATGGTGCCATACAGGTTGGCGGCGATGTCATCGGCCGAATCCTGCGTACCGGCAACGTTCACGATCACCTGGGGTTCAAGGTCGCCTGGAAACGAGCCCGGCTCGCGGACATCAACGATCAGATGGCGGTAGCGCTCGTGTTCGACCGCCGCCGGCAGCAGATCAAAGCCCACGACCTCGTGGCCCTCGTCCAAAAATCGTTGCACGCATGCGGCTCCGATACCGCCCGAAGCACCCGTGATCAAAACCCGCATACTTGCTCCTTAGGCGGTTGCGTGGCGCTCGAGGTACTCGGAGCCCACATTCTCGCGCTCCCAGCCGCGCACGACCTTGTAGCCCACGGGGCTCAGGAAAACCTCGCACAGCAGCTCGGCAACAGCGCCCGTCAGGGAGCACATGAGGACCTGCACCCAGGTCCAGCCGAAGAACGTGTGGCTCACCACAATGGCAAAGACCAGGTTGTCGATAAACTGGCCAACACCCGTGGACACATAGGAACGGAAGGCAAAGCTCGCAAAGTTATTCTTTTTGAGCATGCGGCCGAGCGACTGGTTGAGCGTGGAGTTAACCACGGCAGAAACGAGCATGGCGAGCGAAGATCCAAACACCACGTACCAGGTGCCGCCGATGGTGGCGTTAAGGGCAGTGTTGACCTCGATCATGCCCGTGTCATAGTAGGCGCCCCACATGCCGGGCGTGAGCGAGCACAGCCAAAAGCACAGGCTTACGGCCAGGTTGACCGCCAACGCGAGGATAGAGATTTTGATGGATGCCTTGGCGCCAAAGCGCTTGCAGATCATGTCCTGGCACAAAAACGAGACCCAGCTCACCACAAAGCCGCAGTCGAGTGCCAGATACGGCAGGCTGATAAGCTCTTTGTTGGCCAGCAGATTCATCATGATAACGCTCACGATAAACAGCGAAACCGTTGCCGCGGGAATGCTCCGCAACAGGACCTTGTAGTCCTCCATGACCTTCTTGATCATTATGTGCTCCTTTGGTTTTAGGTTTAACGAGCAGGATATCGGACCCGAACTGCTCGAACGTCTCGGTCTTGAGACGACGGTGGGTATGATAGCCGCTCACGCGGCATCAGGCAAGCAATCGGCGCGGCGGCCCCGCAGGGCCACCGCACTGGTGCGTTAAAAGGCTACGTTGCCAAACTCCGACAGGATAAGGTCGGGGTTGTGGTCAGTTGCCCAATCCACGTTCCACGGGCTCGTGAACAGCAGCAGCTTACCGCCGCGCATGTCCTCGACGCGCAGGGTGTCGCGCGTGAGCGAAAGAGCCGGAATGTCAATGGTATCAGGGTCGTTCTGGATCCAGCGAATGTCCGTATAGGGCAGCGGCTGGCGACGAACCTCAACACGATATTCGGCCTTGAGGCGGCGCTCGAGCACCTCAAACTGCAGTACGCCGACCACGCCCACGATGACGCTCTCCATGCCGGCACCAAGCTCGCGGAAGATCTGGATGGCGCCCTCCTGGGCAAGCTCCTCCATACCCTTGACGAACTGCTTGCGCTTGAGCGTGTCGACCTGCGTAATGCGAGCGAACATCTCGGGGGCAAACGTCGGGATCTGCGGATACTGAACGTGGCGCTTGCCGGAGCACACGGTGTCGCCGATGCTAAAGATACCCGGGTCGAACAGGCCCACGATATCGCCCGCATAGGCCTCGTCCACGATGGCGCGGTCGTCGGCCATCATCGAGGTGCCCGTCGCCAGCTTGAGCTTGCGGTTACCCTGCATGTGGAAGGCGTCCATACCGCGCTCGAACTTGCCCGAGCAAATGCGCACGAAGGCAATGCGGTCGCGGTGGTTCTTGTCCATGTTGGCCTGGATCTTAAACACGAAGCCGCTAAAGTCGTTCTCGGCGGGCGCGACCGGCTCGCTGGTGAGCGTATCGGTATAGGCGCGCGGCGTCGGGGCCAGACGCAGGAACTCCTTAAGGAAGGGCTCCACGCCAAAGTTGGTGAGCGCCGAGCCAAAGAACGCCGGGCTCAGCTTGCCGCAGGCCACGGCATCCAGGTCGAGCTCGTCACCGGCGCCATCGAGCAACTCGATGTCGTCCATCAGGTTCTTATGGTTCTCCTCGCCAATGAGCTCGTCCATGGACGGATCGCCCAGCTCGGCCTCGACCTCGGCGACCTTCTTGGTGGCGTTGGCGTGGCCGTCGCCCTCAAACGCGATAACGCGACGGGTCTGGCGGTCGAACACGCCGCGGAAGTTGCGGCCGCTGCCGATCGGCCAGTTCATGGGATACGTATTGATGCCCAGGACGTTCTCGATCTCTTCCATGAGCTCAAAGGGGTCGCGAGCCTCGTGGTCGAGCTTGTTCACAAAGGTAAAGATGGGAATATGGCGCAGCGTACAGACCTTAAAGAGCTTTTTGGTCTGGGCCTCGACGCCCTTGGCGCCGTCGATAACCATGACCGCGGCGTCGGCGGCCATAAGCGTACGGTAGGTATCCTCCGAGAAGTCCTGGTGGCCGGGGGTATCGAGAATGTTGACGCAGGCGCCGTTGTAGGTGAACTGCAGCACCGAGGAGGTAACGGAAATGCCGCGCTCCTTCTCGATGTCCATCCAGTCCGAGACGGCATGCTTAGCCGAGCTCTTGCCCTTGACCGAGCCGGCGGTCTGGATGCTGCCGGTATAGAGCAGCAGCTTCTCGGTAAGCGTGGTCTTACCGGCGTCCGGGTGGCTGATGATCGCGAATGTGCGGCGCGACGAGATTTCATCCGACAGGCTTGCCATGCGGATCCTTTCTTGCATTGAGTGCATTACGTCGTTGTAACCGCACTATTGTAGCCGCGAAATCTCGCTCTAGGGCGCCTATCAGGACAAATTCATCAGTTGGGGCCTAGGGTAGCAGTCGATGGCGGCACTCCGCAGTAGTTTGTCTCGATCTGTAACATCTAGACGGTTTTTGAACCTCTACCTGTTACAGATTTAGACAAACAGGTGGGCGTCCCAGAAAGATCTCGATCTGTAACAGGTAGCCGTCCAAATCGGTTCCAGATGTTACAGATTGAGATATAAGGATAGACGGGTGGCCAATGTCTCGTTCTGTAACATCTAGCCGCGCAAATCGACTCTTACTGTTACAGATTGAGACAAATAGGCAGGCGGGAAAATAACATCTCAATCTGTAACAGCTGGCGACCAAAAACGGACCCAGATGTTACAGATTGAGATTGTTTTGGAGCAAGCGCGGCGCCGATGGTCTATTCCACATTTAGCTCTTGCATAACTGTGCATAGTGTATATATACTGTGCTTACCGGTTATATACACGTGTAGCCCAACAGCTAAGGAGCCGCTGTGGACATCATCCTATCCAATTCGAGCGATAAGCCCATCTACGAACAGATATCCTCGCAGGTCAAAGCTCAAATCCTTTCGGGCACGCTCACTGCGGGAGCCAAACTCCCCAGCATCCGTGCGCTCGCGAGCGATCTTGGCGTGAGCGTCATCACCACCAAGCGCGCCTACGCCGACCTAGAGCAACTCGGGTTTATCTGCACCGTGCAGGGCAAGGGCTGCTTTGTCGCCGAGGGCAACCAGGAACTCTTGCGCGAAAACCAGCTCTGCCATATCGAAGAGCTACTTGCGAAAGCGGCGAGCCAAGCCGAAACCCTGGGCGTCACGCGCGACAAACTGCACGAGATGCTCGACCTGGTAGCCCCCGAAACCATGCAGTAGCCATCTGAAAGAAAGGCTATACCATGCAAAACCTTTTAGAACTCAAAGGCATCTCACGCCGTGTGAGCGACCGCTTTTCACTACGCGACGTCACGCTCGCTGTGGAGCCCGGCCAGATCGTTGGCTTTGTAGGCGCAAACGGCGCCGGCAAGACAACGACCATTCGCGCCGCGCTCGGGCTTATAAAGCTCGATGCCGGCGAGGTGCACCTGTTTGGGCAGCGCTGTGGCGCCGACGCGCCCGATGAATCGCAACGCCATCTACGCTCCCGCGTCGGTCTTGTCCTGGACACGTGCCCCTTCCCCTCCACGCTCAGGGTGGGCCAGATCGAGTCGCTCGTAGGCCCGACGTACCCCACATGGGACCGCGAAACGTTCGCCGGATTCATCAACCGATTTGGCCTCGATCCCAAGACAAAGGTCAAGGACCTCTCCCGCGGCATGGGCATGAAACTGCAGCTTGCCTGTGCACTCAGCCACAATGCCAAGCTGCTCGTTTTGGACGAAGCCACCGCGGGCCTCGATCCCATGGCACGCGAGGAGCTGCTCGATGAGCTGCTTGCCTTTGTCGCCGACGGCCAGCACAGCGTGCTGCTCTCGAGCCACATTACGTCCGACCTCGATCGTGCCGCCGACCGCATCATCTGCATCGATAACGGATCGATTGTGTTTGATCTGCCGCGCGAGGACATTACCGACCGCGCCGGCATCGCCCACTGCACCCAAGCACAGGCCGCCGAGCTTATGGCTTGCGTCGAAGGTGCCCGTGCCGCCCACCACGCCTATAGCGTGGACGTGCTCGTGCCCAACCGTCGCGAAACGCTCGAGGCCTTCCCCGAGATTCCCTGCGATCGGGCAACCATTGACGACTATCTGCGCCTCATGCTGAAAGGGGCTTCGAAATGAAACGCGCCTTTATGTCCGAGCTCGCTATCGTTCGCACGCTCGTCCCGAGCATCGCGGGCGTCGGCCTGTTCATATTCGTCGTGCTGACGCTCGTCAACGCGTCGGATGGCGATTCCGGTATGAGCGCCGGCGCCTGCGCCGTCAGTGCCATGTCGCCCATCATGGTCATGAACTCACTGGCCGGTTTCGACAATCAAAACGGTTGGGAGCGCTACCGGGCAACGCTGCCCTTCTCGCGCAAAGACATCATCCGCGCACGCTACCTGAGCGTTATTGTCTTCTCCGCCCTCATGGCATGTGCAGCTACGCTTTTGAGCATCGCCTCCATCCCGCTCTTCAATGGCGCGGGCATTCCTTCGACGGGACAGACGGTCTTTGAAATCGCAATCGCCTCGGCAGCATCGATGCTCATCTCCCTCATGATGGTGTTTTTGGCACAGCCGCTGTTCTTTCGATTTGGACACATGGAGGCGCTGCGCCTATCCGTTGGCCTGTTTGCCATGCTCGGATGCCTTGCCATGGCCACGCTGAGCTCCTCCAACCCCATCAGCAACTGGCTCATGTCGATTGCCGGAGCGAATCCCGACCCTGCCGTTCTGGGCTGTCTGTGTGCAGGCATCGCCGCACTTGCCCTCGCGCTATGTGCAATCAGCTGCGCCGTCAGCACCAAGGTCTATCGGGCACGCGACCTGTAATCGACAGCCAAAGGGCTTGGGCTGCACGCCACCTCATTTACTAGATAAGACGAAGCAGCAACAACGTCGCTACCGCCCTTCACGGCATGCCGTTTAGCTCTTGGCAACCAAAGAAAGACCGACGGCATATTGAAGGTGAATGGTTTTCCGCGAAGTGAACGAGTAAAATCAGCGCCCCGTATCATCGACATTTTTAAGGACTTAATTCCTGCGGTTTTTGCCTAAAAATCCTGCGGTTTTATTCGAAAAAAGTGTGCATGCTCCAGGGGTCCATATTTACTCGTTCACTTCTCGGAAAAACATTCACCTTCAATTCGAGCCTTAACCAAATGGTTCCCCGGAACATGGCCCCCGTCTCGCCGCGGCCATATCAAACCTTCATGGTGGGGCGGTATCCTCATGTCCATAAAACTCGCAGGATAAACCCATTATCCAAGGAGGTACCGCACCCGTGTCGTGGGTTGTCGCAGCATTTGCGTCAGCATTCTTTGCCGGCATCACATCCATCTTGGCCAAATGCGGCATCAAGCAGACCGACTCCGATGTCGCGACGACCATTCGCACCTGCGTGGTGCTCGTTTTCGCCTGGGCAATGGCGGGCATTTCTGGATCCATTGGAACCATCGGCAGCATCGAACCCAGATCCTGGCTCTTTCTCGTCCTCTCGGGACTCGCTACCGGTGCTTCGTGGATCTGTTACTTTAAGGCGTTGAGCATCGGAAATGTCAATAAGGTCGTACCGGTCGACAAGATGAGCACCGTGCTCGCCGCACTGGTCGCCATCGCGCTTTTTGACGAGACGAGCAACCTTGCGGTTAAGCTCGTGGGAACCGCTGTCATCACCCTCGGCACGTTTTTAATGATCGAGAAGAAGCAGTCCGCCGAACCCGAGCAGCAGCAAGACCGAACCTGGCTCGCTTACGCCCTCGGCGCCGCCGTGTTCGCGGCACTCACCTCCGTCCTCGCCAAGATCGGCATCGAAGGCGTTGAGTCAAACCTGGCCACGGCAATCCGCACCTGCGTGGTACTGGTTATGGCATGCGCAATCGTGGCAGCCAAGGGAAAACTGGAGCAGGTCGCGCACGTTGACCGGCGCGAACTCACATTTCTCGCAACATCGGGCATCGCGACTGGAGCATCGTGGCTGCTCTATTACTATGCCATCGCTGCAGGCCAGGTGAGTGTCGTGGTGCAGATCGACAAACTATCGATTGTCGTATCGATGCTATTTGCGCGCCTGGCATTCAACGAAAAACTCTCCCGCCGCAGCGCCATCGGTCTCGCCCTCATCGTACTGGGCACCGCCGCGCTTGCAATTTGGAAGTAGCGCCGATACCGAACGAAATCCAGTCCACCCGCAAATCCGTGACACAGCGCCCGCACCGGACTTGAGATGTTTGTACTGACCGCGCGCTGCCGTGCTACTTGCGCAGCGGCTTGGGCAGCGGAATGCCGGCGGCGATGGCTGCGGCGATGATCATGCAGACGATACCCTTGAGCGGGAAACACATAAGCAGCAGGCCCACGACCATGACCGGCTGACGCATAACGGCGCCCATCGTCGAGGCCGTGCAGACGGCGACGCAAAAGACCGGATCGGCGCCGGTAAGAATGGCAAAGCCGTAGCCCAGGCTTACGCCCGAGAAGATGACGGGGAAGAAATGGCCGCCGCGCCAGCCAAGGTTGATAAGGGCGGGCGTCAGCATGGCCTTGACCAGACCGGTCGCGATAAGCACGCCGACGGGAATGGTGAGGTAGGTCTCCATAAGTACATCGGCCTGGGTCTCACCGGCAAACATGGTGTAGGGCAGGACCGTGCCGCAGATGGCGAGCGCTAGACCGGCCAGCATTGCCTTAACGACAGGACGCTCCCCCATCGCGTGCGCTAGGGCCTCGCTCGCATGCTCAGAGACAAAGTACAGCCAACCGCATACGGTGCCGACCAACGCCAGCGGAATGAGCCAGACAAGTTCCAGGCTGCCCACCTCGGCGGACTCGAACCTGGGCATGCCCATGCCGCCGCCCATGAGCTGGCCGAGCAGCAGATAGGTGCCCAGACCGCCGGCAATCGCAATGCCGTAGACCATGGTCTTCTGTGCCTTGGGAAGCTTGATGGTGATCTCGTCGGACGCGGACTCATCGTCATTGGCACCCTGGCCGTCGGCGCTACCGGCAAGCGGCGCCACAAAGCCAAAGACGGGCGCGGTAAAGAGCGCCGTCAGCGCGGCCTGGGTGCCCAGCAGCGTGAGCTCCCTAAACTCGGCGCCAAAGCGGCGCATGCGGTCGCCGACCCAGCTGCACAGGCCCGCGATAACGCCGGTCAGGCCGGCTTCCGGTCCAATACTTCCGCCAAACAGCAGCGGCAGCAATGCCGCGAGCGAAAGCTTGCCCAGGTTGTCGTACGGGTAGCGCCCGTCTTGCTTAACCTTTGCCATCACCTGGTTGAGGTCGTCGGTCTTGGTGCCCGTAAGCTTTTCGTACAGACCGATTAACAGGCCGCCCAGTAAGCAGACGAAAAACGGGTACGGCAGAAAGCCAAACGGGCCGCTGGCAAGCTCGGGCGAAGTGACGCCCAGCGCGTGCGGAATCTCGGTCCATAGATAGTCGATACCGTGCTCCATCGCAAAAAAGAACAGCCAGACCGCGGCGCCTGCGAACGCACCGGTCACGGCAACGCTAACTAAAAACAGTGCTCGGTTTTTGGGCTTTGCAAGGCTATCCATCGGGGCCTCCCGTGGTCAAAGTCGGCATAGATACGTTTTATTGTAGAGCGAGCGTTGCCCGAACGAGCCAACCGTCTGCGCTGCAAACGGCACCATTGGGAGTCATAGTGGGGCAGGCTCAAGACTTATCCGTTGATAATCGAGGCAATCTCGCGCAAATCGTCGGCAAAGTAGATTCCGTGCTGCCGTCTCGGGCTCGAAAGCCCTTTATCAATCATGTGCTCGAGCAGCGCCTTAAGATCGTTGTAGTAGCCCCCGAGGTTGTACAGGATGCACGGCGCACTCAAGTGCCCCAACGACACGGCGGACATGACCTCGGCAATCTCCTCGAGCGTGCCCGTACCGCCCGGGAAAGCGATGAACGCGTCGCCGAGCTCGATCATCTTGGCCTTACGCTCGGCCATGTCACTCGTCACGATGAGGTCGTCAATACCGTCGTGTTGAAACTCTGCCTCGATAAAAAAGCTCGGCTCAACACCCGTCACGTGTCCACCCGCCTCGAGCACGCTATCGGCAAGCGCGCCCATCAGGCCCGACTTGGAGCCGCCGTATACCAGCGCGTGGCCGTTGGAGCCAATCCACGTGCCGAGCTCTCGCACTGCAGGCAGAAACGCCGGGTCGTTGCCGACGCTCGCGCCCAGGTACACCGTGATGTTCATATGCAATCCCCCTCGTCGTGACGCGCGGCACCCGTTCTATCGTTGCCGGCGACGGTACTCGCGCACGCGGCGCGACAGGTCAGCGAGCTCGTCACGATCGAGCTCTTCCAAATGCTCAAGATCGTCCATAAAGCGCGCCATGGTGTCCTTTTGGCGCAGTTTAATGAGCGTATTGCAGTAGTTCACCGCCACACCCGTGAGCATGGCGATGTAGAAGATGCTGATGACGCTCAGGACGACGGTAATAGCGCGGGCGACCGGCGTTTCGGCCGGGATATCGCCAAAGCCGATGGTCGAGACCGTCTCAAAGCTAAACCAGAGACCATCGCCAAACGTAAGGGTCGTGGGCTCGGACAGCCAGACGGCCGTCGAGCACAGCAGATAGAAGACGAGAAACAGGCCCGTGATGCGCGCAAAGCCAGCCTGGCGCAAAACATCGGCAAGCGTCCTCAACTTGTTCATCGCGACCCCTTTTCCCAGACGCCCAATCACATTCGCTCGGTATTGTCCCACAACCGGCAGTTAGGCAACCGGCAGTTAGGGACGTTCCTTTTGTGCCGGCAGAAAGGGACTGTCCCCAACTGCCGGACGGGACCGTTTAGCGGTGCGGCGGCCGACTGGGCAGGCTGAGCTGGTATCCTTATGCGAAACTGTCTCAACTCGATAGGATTTCATGTGAAACCTTCCGCCGTCCTTCGCTTAGCCCTACGCCGCACCCTGGCTGTCGCGCTTGCCGCACTCACCGTGCTGAGCGCCGTCATGCCTGCCCCCGCCTTTGCCGCCGACTCCGACCAGCAGGTCAAGACGGTCCGCGTTGGCTGGCTCGTCAACAACAAAGGCTTCCAGGAAGGCACGCCGGGCGAGCGCCTCTCGGGATGGGGCTACGAGTACCTCCAGACCCTCTCGTATTACACAAAGGGCTGGCAATACGAATACGTTAGCGGCACCTTCTCCGAGCTTATGGACATGCTCGAGGCAGGCGAAATCGACCTCATGCCCAACATCTCGTATTCGGCAGAACGCGAGCAGAAGCTGCTCTTTTCCTCAAATCCCGAGGGCACCGAGCGCTACTATATCTACGCCAGGCCCGACCGCGACGATCTGGCCAAGGGTGACCCTCAGGCGCTCCAAGGCCTCACCATCGGCTGCAACTCTGGCGTTATGCAAACTATCGTCGGCCAGCAGTGGCTCGCCAACGAAGACGTTACCTGCACCTATAAAGAAATCGACACCGGCAGCGCCCTCTTTGAGGCGCTTGCAGACGGCGAGGTCGACGCCGTCATCATGAACGACACCATTTCGTCGCCCGATGCGTCACCCATGTTCTACGTAGGCTCGAGCGACTACTATTTTGCCGTTCCTAAAAGCCGCCCTGACCTGATGAACGACATCAACGCCGCCATGACGACCATCGCCCGCGATAACCCGCGCTATAACGAGGAAGTCAAATCGAGTTACTCGACCCAAAACAGTGGCTCGTCATCGCTCACCGGCACCGAGACCACCTGGCTCAAAGAAAACGGCAATACCATCACGCTCGGCTATCTTAAAAACCAACTTCCCTACTGTACGCAAAATGACGACGGCGAGATGGAAGGGTCGCTCGCCTCGCTTGCAACGACGTTGCACGACAAGTTTGACATTACGGTCAAAACAATCGCACTCTCGAACAACAAGCAAATGATCAAAGCCCTTTCCAACGGAACCATCGATGTCGCCCTGCCGTTGTTTCGCGACTACTGGCTCGCCGAGCAGACAGGGGTCATCCAGTCAAACTCGATGGGAACGGTTTCGCTGACCGCCATTCACAGTGGCAAAAACCTGAACAGCGACCTTAAGAACATCGCTTGTACAAAGAGCACAATCGTTAACCGTTTTGAGCTCGAAAGTCTCTTTCCGAACGCAACGGTAACCGAGTATTCGAATGACGGCGAGGTGCTCAAAGCCCTCAATGAGGGGAAGGCACGTTGCATCATTGTCCCCAGCACGCGCCTGGAAACTCTCCGCGACATCTACGACATCGAGGATTTCGAAACACAGGAACTCACCAACACGGCGCAACTATCGTGTTTAATTTCGCGCGGCAAGCCCGAGCTGCTGGGAATCATCAATAAGGGCATCGTCAATGCAGGTGAATCGCTCTCTGCAAACAGCTATTTCCCCACATCGTACTCGGCGCAAGAATCGGATGCGTTCCGACTTCTCTACCGCAACCGCATCGTCATTGCGGCAGTCGTCATCTGCATTTTGTTCACCGGCATCGTCATCCTTGTCTGGTCGCTTTACCGCGCACAGGAGGAACGGCAGAAAGCCGATGCCGCCAACGCCGCCAAAACCGCTTTCCTCACGCGCATGAGCCACGACATCCGCACGCCGCTCAACGGCATCCTGGGCCTTATCGAAATTGAGGAATTGAGAGAAGGCGACATGCAGGTCGCCCGCGAAAGCCGCGCCAAGGCGCGCGTTGCTGCCAATCACCTGCTGTCACTGATTAACGACATCCTCGAGATGGGCAGGATCGAGGAGCGCAAAGTGACGCTCGAGCACGAATCATTCAACCTTAAAGAGCTGTGCGACAATGCGCTCGTACTGTGCAAGCTCCGCGCATCGGACCGCGGCATAACCATGCTCGACACCAGCGAGCCCTACGCTGTCGACCAATATATGATCGGCAGCCCCACCCATATTCGGCAGATCCTTGTCAACCTGCTCGACAACAGCATCAAGTACAACAAGCACGGAGGCACCGTCACGTTCTCATCGACCATCAAACCGGTCGACGACGAGCACGCCGTGTTTTGCTTTAGCGTCTCGGATACCGGCATTGGTATGACATCCGAGTTTTTGGCACACATTTACGAGCCGTTTGCCCAGGAAGGCGACGATGCGCGCAGCAAGTTCCAAGGAACCGGCATTGGCATGTCTATCGTCAAATCGCTCATCGATATGATGGGCGGCACGATTGAGATTTCGAGTGAGGTTGGCGTGGGGAGTACGTTTGACGTCCGGATTCCGCTCGATATCGACAAGGACCCTCAGATAAAAGAATGCGCAGACACGCAGGTAAGCAGCTGCTCGCTCGCCGGCATGAACGTCCTTTTGGCAGAAGATAACGAACTCAATGCCGAGATTGCCCAAGCTCTGCTCGAAAGCGAAGGCATCGTCGTGACTCGCGCCGCCGACGGCAACAAAGCAGTCGACCTATACGTTAGTCGTCCCGCCGGCAGCTTCGATGCGATTCTGATGGACATCATGATGCCGGGCATGGACGGCTATGAGGCAACCCGCGCGATTCGTCTGAGCGAGAAGGTCGATGCAGCCGATATCCCCATCATCGCGCTCACCGCCAACGCCTTTGCCGAGGACGCCAAGGCGGCACACGATGCCGGCATGAACGCCCATCTGTCCAAACCGCTCGACTTTAACAAGCTCAAAAACATACTCGCCCGCATCAAGAAAAACGGATCCGTTTCGCTATAGTTTGTGCTCAACCACCACGCACGACCAGAAAGGAAGCCAACGATGTTTAGGCCCTTACGTCGAAAGAAACGTGCCATCACCGACGAGGAAGCGCGCGAACTGCTCGCTACCTGCAAGCGCGGCGTCTTTGCCGTCAACGGCGACGATGGCTACCCGTACGCCATTCCCGTCAACTACTTCTTTGACGACGAGCACGACAAGATTTATTTCCATGGCGCCAAGGCTGGCCACAAGGTCGACGCACTCAAGCGCGATGACAAGGTCTGCTTTACCGTTTACGGCAACGAGTGGTACCAGGACGGTGACTGGGCTCCCTACGTTATGAGTACCGTGGTCTTTGGCCGTTGTCGCCTGGCGAATGACACCCCCGCGTTTATCGAGGACAAAGTCCGCCAGCTCGCGCTTAAGTACTACCCTTCTGCCGAAGAAGTCGAGGAGGAAATCGCCAAGGACATTAAGGGCGTCCAGCTCTACGAGATTACGATTGAGCATCTCTGCGGTAAGCAGATTCAGGAAAAATAAACCTCCGCAGCAGGTCTGCGCCCAATGGTTACAGATGCCTTACCACACGGGGCCTTCCAGCCGACTTGGCAGAAGGCCCCGCATGCAGGGCACACTTACCGTGCATTAAAAACGTAACGGTCTAGGCGGTCGCACGCCTCCTTTACGCGCGAAAGCGGCAGCGCCAGATTCACGCGAATGTGGCAGGGCCCGTGGAACGGACGGCCATCCTGATACCCCACGCCCACGCGGGCGCCCTCGTCGAGCAGCCACTGAATATCACGGCCATGCTCGCGACACCACTCGGTGCAGTCCAGAAACACCATGTACGTGCCCTGCGGACGCGAATAGGACACGCCCCCAAAATGCTCGTCCACGTAATCGCAGAAGTACTCGATATTGCCGGCAAGCACCTGGTTGAGCTCGTCCACCCACTCGTAGCCCTGCGGCTGGTAGGCACCGATAAGCGCATGCATGGAGAGGACATTCATTTCATTGTAGTGAGTCTTGTTAGACACGGCGCACATGCGGTCGCACAGCGTCTCGTTGTAGATGATGTGGTAGCTGCCGACCAGACCCGCTAGGTTAAACGTCTTGCTCGGCGCATAGAGGGCAACCGTGCGCATGCGGGCATCCTCGCTCACCGACTGCGTCGGGATATGCTTGTGACCCGGCAGAATGATATCGGACCAAATCTCGTCCGAGATCACCACGCAATCGTGTTGGCGGTAGATGTCCATGGCGCGCTCGATCTCATCGCGCTCCCATACGCGGCCGCAGGGATTGTGCGGCGAGCAGAACACTGCGGCATGAATGTGGTTTTGGGCGAGTTTGCGCTCCATGTCCTCAAAGTCCATGCGCCACACGCCCTGGTCGTCGAGTTTAAGTGGGCTGTGGACAATGCGATAGCCCGCGGCCTCGATGGACTTGGTAAAGCCGATGTAGGTGGGGCTGTGGACCAGCACCGCATCGCCCGGCTGGACATACGCGCGCAACGTCGACACGACACCGCCCAGCACGCCGTTTTCGTAGCCGATATGCCCAGGGAGCAGGTCCTCGACACCATTGCGGCGGCTCTGCCATTCGATGATGCGGTCAAAGTACTCGTCGCTCGGATTGAAATAGCCAAACATGGGATGCTGCGCGCGCTGAATGATGTGTTCTTGGACCGTGGGCACCGTGGCAAAGTTCATGTCGGCCACCCACATGGGAATGCGGTCGAAACCCTCGTCGGGTGCGTTCGGAGCCATACCGGGAATCTCACCCCAAGAGTCAACGGCGATGGCGTCCATGTTGTGTCGATTGATAAGTGAGGTAAAGTCGTATTTCATGCTGAGCTCCCGTGCAAAGTTGATTGTTTTGGTAGGCGCTATTGTCCACCAGCACGGGCGATTTTGGCATGAGGTTTAGCGCTTAATTTGACGGGTGCGGACGAATGGCTGGTTAGTCTTGCGCGTCGTTGACGGCGACTACCGTCAACCTGGCTCCGTCAACCGTAAACGATATGTCGAGTCCGGCGTAAGCCAAGTGGTAAACGCGGTTTGGCTCGTGCTTGCTGCCCGCACGGCGCGGATCTTGGCGCAGGACCTCGACCAAGCCAGGGAGCTTTGCGCTTGGAACTTTGTCTTGCAGTGCTTGCGGGAACTCGACGTCGAGCTCTTGCCACGGCGCGTCTTCAATCCAGCCGCCCGTCGCATCCGGGTGACAGTCGGCAAATGGAATGTAGGGCTTAATGTCGTAGATGGGCGTGCCGTCGCGCAGATCGGCCCCCAGCACATGGATGATGGGGCCATCGTCGGTGAGCTCGACACGGTCGAGCTTGACGCAGGTAAGACCGATGGGATTAGGGCGAAACGGACTCCGCGTGGCAAACACGCCCACGCGCTCGGCTCCGCCCAGACGCGGCGGGCGCACAGTCTTCGACCACTTGACGTTGGTGCCGGACCTGTCCTGCGACCTGGCATCGGCAGCTATGTCCTTAGCCGTGCCACCGGGCGTTCCGTTTTCGAAGCGCCACAGCAGCCATAGGTGAGAGAAGGAGTCCAGACCCTCAACCGCTACATTGGAGGCAAATTCCGGCTCAAAAACGATGCGTCCCTGCAGATGGGGCGCCAAAAAGCTGTTGCGCGGAATGCCGAACTTCTGCGGCAGGTCGGTATGTATGTGTGCGATAGGTTCCATGCCGGTCATTGTACGGCATGGAGGTGTGGGGCGTTGCGTGCAATTCTTCGCCGCGGTCCCCCGTCGTGCAACCAACGGTTGCTTGGAAGGGCGCCTGCTGCCGCGTATGCTTAAGCCATCAACCAGCAGAAAGGAGCCGTTATGGCCTTTGCAGAAAAGCTCATCGCTGTCCGTCGCGCTCATCACCTCACCCAAGAGCAACTCGCCGCCAAGCTCTTCGTCACACGCCAAGCCGTCAGCCGTTGGGAGCGTGGCGAGGTCACACCGGGCATCGACATGATGAAGCTCATCGCCGCCGTGACCGGCGAGCCCCTGTCTCACCTGCTCGAAATGCCCGAGCACTATTGCCAGAGCTGCGGCATGATACTCACGCCCGGCGACTGCGGCACCGATGCCACGGGCGCCACGACCGATCATTACTGCAAGTGGTGCTACGACCACGGCCAGTACACCTACGACACCACGATGGAGGCAATGATCGAGGACTGTGCCCCGCGCCTGGCGCAAAACACCGGCATGTCGCTCGACGAAGCCGTCTCGCTCATGGGCGCCGTCCTGCCGCAACTGGAGCGCTGGCGCACCGTGCAGGAAAACGAGGAACGCTACGGCGCCGAGGCTCGGGCGCGCTATGGCGATGAGGCTATCGATGCAGCAAACGAAGCGCTGCTGGACATGGACCCCGAGGCATGGAACGACATGAAGGAACTTGAACGCGCTATTCTGGGCCAGCTCTCGATTGCCATGGGCGACGGCGATGCGGACGGAAGCGAGGCTCGCAAGCTTGTCGCGATGCATCGTCGCTGGATTGCTCTCAACTGGGGATGCGAGCCCCAAGACGAAGCGTATCTGGGCCTCGCCCACGGCTATCTTGCCGACCAGCGCTTTGTTGACTACTACGACAAGCCCTGCGGCACCGGAGCCACGGCGTTTCTGGTCCAGGCCATCGAGTCGTCGCTGGCCCGCGCATAGACCGCGGCGGCTTTGGGTATTTCAATCAAAACCTCAACCGATTGGAGACCTATGGCTACTGATCCTGAGCTCACGCTGTACGTTATGACCGGCTGCCCGTACTGCATAAAGGTCAAGCGTTTCCTTGCCGATAACGGCGTGACCATTCCCGAGCGCAATATCTCGACCGATACCGAAGCCGAGCAGACGCTCATCGCCGTCGGCGGAAAACGCCAGGTTCCCTGCCTGTTCATCGACGGCAAGCCACTCTACGAGTCGAGCGATATCATCGCGTGGGCACAGAAGAACCTGCTCTAGCGTTCTATTGCGGTCGGCTGGCCCCAACCCATACGACCCAAACATGTACACCAGCATCCAAAATCGACATTTTTCGACATCTTTGGATGCTGGTGTACAGTTTTTGCAGGGGTAGTCATTGGGGACGTTCTTAAATGACTCGTTGTTTGAGACGGCCTTTGGATTATGGCTGTTTGAGGCCATCTGACATCTCTGGAAAGGGCTCCTTAGAGGACCGTGCTCAAAAAATGGCAAATATGAGTACTGCTACTTGTTTAGTAACAGCGATTTTAATCATTTCAGGGATCATTCAACGCCCCAAGCGCCCGCAGACGGCGTTATTCCTCCCCATATGTTCAATAAAAGAGACGCCTAATGGTATTAAATCTCATCAGGGACCTCATTTTTGAACAAAATAAATGCAACCATAATGGCAACAGTACTCATATTTGCCCTTTTTTGCACACAGACCTCCAGAATAGTCGTTAGGGACGACTCAAAATGGCAATTCCGGCACTTAGACGCTCTCTTCTTGAATGACTAGTTGTTAAAGAACACTCAGCGACTACTCCAATTCGCGACACACTGTGTCGCGAATTGAGCTGTTCTCACCACCGAAGACCGGTGAAAGCTCCTGGCCAGAATCTCGATAGTTTGTTAAAGTGCCCCCTCTGCAGGTTCAATGAGCGCTCATGTTCCAGACTGGAAAGCGAAGAAATAGCGAAGCCATCGATGCTCATTTCCTATCGAAAAAACTAGTCAATACACGCTAATTAGTTTGATAAACTGCTTGTATTTTTGTCTACAAAACTGTATACAAAAAGAGATTCCGAGAACCAGCGCTCGACATTATGTCAATCGATAGGAAGCGCTATGGACGCTAAGCAGCTCGAAAAGATGATGGGATTTGCCCCCGGAGAGTTGGAGAAAGCCGCGGAGGCATACGAAAAAGATGAGTGGCCGAAGGGTCGCACCATCAAGCTGGGAAGACCGCCGATCTCTGATGAGCCAAGCGTTGTTTTATCGGCACGTGTGGGTGAGTCGGTTCTTGATGCGTTTGATGCAAAAGCAAAGCGCCATGGGCAGACACGCACAGAGCGACTCAGGGAGCTCATCACGATCGATGCAATGATTGCCTAGTTATCCACCGAGCCCAAAGACGTACGCCAGCATCCAAAGTCGACATTTTTCAACATCTTTGGATGCTGGCGTACGGTATTTTGCAACATAGTCATTCGGGACGTTCTTTTAAATGACTAGTCGTTAAAGTGCGTCCCCAACGACTAACTAGCCGTGGAAGCGGGCTATGGGCGCAAGTGGCTGTTCGCGAAAGACGCGCTCGACGGCGGCGCGGTATTCGTCGACCTTTTTGGTCTTACGCACGAGCTTGTGAACGGTAGCGGGGTCGGCGAAGGCGCATTTGGCATAGAACCACCACTCCTTCATGCGAAAGACCGCGTTGCCGCCGATCTCTTCTGCATAGGCCGCAAACAGCGTGTCGTGGAAGCGCTGCAGTTCGGCTGCTGTGGCAGCAGGACCGCCGTTGACCATGCGTGCCAGCGCAGGGTTCGCGAGCAAGCCACGCCCCAGCATCACATGGCGTGTGCCGGGATAGGCCTCCACCAGCGCATCCATATCCTCAAGATCAAAAATATCGCCGTTATAGGCAACCGGGAACGGCGCACGCTCCAGCGTCTCGCCATAGAACTCCTTGCGCGGCGAGCCCGTATAGCGGTCCTTTTGCACACGCGGATGCACGATTAGCTCTGCCAGCGGCATGCGACAGTAAAGGTCGAGCACGCGCTCATACTCGTCATCGCTCTCCAGACCCAGCCTGGTCTTGACCGACACCGGCAACGGCGATCGCTCGCACACGTCACTCAAGAATACCTCGAGCTCGTCGAGATTACGCAAGAAACCCGAGCCCTTGCCCTTGGCGACAACCGTTCCCGAGGGGCAACCCAAGTTGAGATTGACCTCGCGGTAGCCCATGTCGGCGAGCACCTGTGCCGCCCACACAAACTCGTCTGCGTTCTTGGACATCAGCTGAGGCACTACGTTGAGCCCCTGGTTATTGGCAGGATCGATCTCCTTAAACGCCTTGCCCCCAAAGCGGTTTCCCACCCGCGGCGGCGGCAAAAACGGCGTGTAATAGCAATCGAGCGCACCGAAGCACTCCGCATGCACACGACGGAACACATGCCCGGTAATCCCCTCCATGGGGGCAAGCGAAAGAATCATCAACATCTACTCTCAGATCAATGCGGCAAAGGGGCCGTCCCTTTGTCACATGCATTATGCCTTGTGCTTCAGATGATTCACAAGGCAGAGGTGGCTACTTGACGATAATCACCCTTCCATCCGTCGCCTCACGCAACGAAGGTGAATGCTTTTCCGCGAAGTGAACGAGTGAAATCGAGCCCCCGAAACATCGACACTTTTGGAGAGCCATTTCCTGCGGTTTTGTCGCTCAAATCCTGCGGTTTTTGCATCCAAAAGTGCGAATGCTACAGGGGTCCAGAATAGGTCGCTCACTTCTCGGAAAACCATTCACCTTCGATTTGCTGGCGCTCACAAACAGTGAGAGACTGTCCCACGGCAACCCCCTTGCGCGTCATTCGCCCCACGACAGCGACTCCATGCTCCAAAAACGACGTTCATGATCACGACAACCACCAACACCATGCCGTTGACACTACGTTTGAACAACAGACACCCTCCACTCATCTATACTCAAGAGCGTGTGCACATCGCCCCCGAAAAACGATGAGAGTCGAGGCCCCATGCAGCAGCTCACCGAGCAAGAAAAGAAACGCATCCAGCGGTACTGCACATACCCCAAGATCGCAGCGACCGCACTCGTCATGTCGTTCGTGGCATGCCTGTTGATGTTGCCGCTCCAAATGATTAACGATATCGCGTTCCACCAAAAAGAATTCCAACCCGCGGGCATATATACCGCCATCGCACTCACCGTTATCGAACTCGCCATCTTTTGCTATTGCGCTCTTGCGCCGCGCTTTGGAATGCAGGGCAAACAGTGGAAGGAGCTGCAGAGCAGGCTTGCGGTAGCCCAGACCAACAAGGACCGTTCCGCGGAGGTCGCCGGCGTGCTTGCCACGCAAGCTGCCGGCCGCCTGCTCAAGAACAGCGATAACGATCTCGCGCGCAACCTGGGCGGTGCCGCCGAGGTCGCCGGCGCCGTAGGGGCAGTCGCCACGGCGGCAGACGTGCTAGCCGAAACCTCGAGCAATGCCGAGGCCATGGCAAACGCATACGGCGTGACGATTCCAAGCGTCAAGAAGCAGATCATAGCTCTCGCGGTGGTGCCCGCCATTGTGCTGCTTGGCGTCTACATCCCGCAGTTTGTCCAGGGAAATAACGCGCTTCAGGTAAGAAAGGCTGCAGCCGCCGAGCAGCTCGCCATCGCGCAAGATGCCTTGGAGCCCGTGTGCGAACGCGTCGCAGCAGACAACCCATACGAGTCGTATCACGACTACGGCTACCGCATAATCGGCTATCTACGCGATAATGACCTCGGCGCTCAAGCAGCCTATATCTACCTTTCTTTTGATGCAGACGGCATGCTCACGGACGTCGATTACATCAGTCAGATCGACCCCGAGGCAAGCCTTGCAGACAACCTCGCCCGCGCCGAGCAGGATATCGCGACGCTCTATGCCCCGCTCAATGGGCTGGACGTTTCCGTTGCCACACCGGGCCTCCTCACGCCGTGCAGCCTGTCGGATGAATTTAAGCAGGCATTTTTAGCCGGCTCCCTATATGAAGAAATCAGCATCAAGACGGAAGACGAATCTATCAGGTCGTACTACACCTTTGACACCGAGCCCAAAGAAGAGTTCGACGAATACACCCATCCGGAAATTAGGCTCATGCTCTCTGCAAAGAAGAACTAAAGGCTTACGCTCTAATTGCCGCTCGCAAACATCGTCTATATCTCGAGGTCTAATACTTTTCCAAGAAGTGAACGACCGTTTTTTGACCCCCGAAACATCGACATTTTCTGACGCCAAAACCGCAGGATTTAACAATCAAAACCGCAGGAAACCGCCTTCAATAAGTGTTAGCGCTTCGGGGGTCCATTTTGACTCGCTCACTTCTCGGAAAAGTATTAGACCCCGATTTCGCAATGGTCTCAATGTGACGAAGGAACAACCCTTTTGTCGCATTATTCGGAGCGCAGGGCTTCCACGGGATCCTTTTTGGATGCGCTACGGGCCGGCAGCAGGCCAGCGACAACCGTCAGCAGCACCGAAATTGCAATGAGCACCAGCGCATCCTGCACGGGCAGGCTCATCAGATTGGGTACCTGTTTGGCAGTAAGCGCCCAGGCATTAACCGGAAAGCTCACGGCCACCACGACGACAACAGCAAAGACGCCGGCAATGAGGCCCTCGATAAAGGTCTCGGCATTGAATACGTTGGCCACGTTACGCTTCGACGCGCCGATCGCACGCAGGATGCCAATCTCCTTTTTGCGTTCCAGCACGCTGATGTAGGTGATGATGCCGATCATGATGGAGCTCACCACCAGGCTGATACTCACGAATGCGATGAGCACCAAGCTGATGGTGTTCACGATGTCGGTCACCGAACCCATGATGATGCCCATGTAGTCGGTGTACGAGATTGCCTGTTCATCGTGGCCAGAGGCTTTGACCTGCTTGTTGTACGCGTCGATGTGATCGAGCACGCGCTCCTTGGCCTCAAAGTCACGCGGGAAAATCTTGACCGAGATGGGGTCTGCCTCGTCCGCATAGCCCAACGTGGTCAGATTGTTGTCGTAGGTGAGCTTCGACGCCTTCGCATAGCTCATCATGAGCGAGCTCAGATCCTCGGCGTCCATGTTGAAGTGAATGGCATTGGCAAAGGCGCTCGCATCCACGCGCATAGCGCTCGCCAGGTTGGCAAAACCCGATGACATCTGCGTCGCCATCTGGCCCATGAGCCCCGCTGCGCCCGCCTTGAGCTGGGACGATACCGTCGACGCTATCTGCTCGCTAATTGTCTTCATCATCTGATCCATAGCCCGCTGCAGATACGGAGCCAGCTGCTTTTGCACATAGTCGGTCATCACCTGCTGCAGGCGCTCGGCCAGGGCATCGCCGCCGAGCGCCTTGAGCTGGGCAAGGATTTGCTGGGCCGTGGCATCATTCTCAAGATACGTCGAGAATGCGGCAGAGAGCTTTGACGCGTCCTTAAGATCATCGGGCGACAGCGCCTTAAACTGATCAGACTGCAAAAAGCCCTCAAACAGCTGGTTGGCTAGTGTTCCCACCTGCTGCATTTGCTCGGGCGTGAGTTCCAGACCGTCAAAGATACCCGAGAAATCTGGGGTTGGCGCTTTGGCCATGATGTCACTGAAGTCAATATCCTTCCCAACGCCCGAAAGGTCAATGTCCAGCCCGGATAAGTCGATACCAGAAAGGTCCATACCGCCGGCAACACCCGAGAGCGCAGATGCATCGAACGAGAACGCGCTCTTCAGCGCTGCCTCGTCCACACTGAACATGCTGCCTAGATCAACTCCTTGTTTGGCCTCGCCCTGCAGTTCATCGAAAGACTTGCCCGTAAAGACATCCGTCTCGGGATGGGCAAGCTGTTCTTGCACAATCTGCGAATCGGCGGCGCGCTCCATAAGCTGGCGAGTCAGCGCATGCGTATAGGCAATGCCCGGGGTCAATGCGCTCGCGTTGGCCGTCTCGTTAGGTCGCACCACGCCCACAATGCGCACGTCAATACCGTCGGCAACCTTGGCCGTCATAAAGTCGGCATCGTCAGACATGTCAGTCCACATGCCAGTCTCTTCGTTTTTGCGATACGCATCAGCCGGCGACAGCACCTTAAACGTGGTAGACAGCGCATCGTCGTAGGTAAAGTCGGTGCCGGTCTCGGGCGTTTCGACCCCACCGTCAGCCGTCATAGCGCTGTTTACCAGATCGTTGAGCTCATCGATATCCAGCGCACCGATGCTGTAGAGCGTGTAGTCGCCCACCGTGCCGCGGCTCGAAAGCACCATTACGGCTTCGTCGGCAGACGTGGGCCAATGACCGGCGACGACATCGTACTGGCTGTCGAGCAGGCTCTGGTCGTCAATCATCTCGTTAAAGACCGAGGTTCCCATGGATTCCATGCTCACCGTTGCCGCCGAGCTTGCGCCTCCGCTCATGGCCTCGGTCATAGCGTTGGGAACAAGCCGAACGGGCCTCTCGTCGCCCTTGCTCAAACGATAGACAACCGGCGTCACGCCGTAGCCGTACTGGATAGCGTTGACCTCTTTGTCGATACCGTCGCCGCCACCGTCAAGCCATGCCTTAAAGCTCGTCATATCGTTAGATTTAACGCTTGCGAACATATCCTTTACGGCCGTGACCACGGGAATCTTATCCGTTCCCTTAGCCTTGCCACCGGTAGCGTCATCGGACGAGGCCTCGCCCTTGGATACCTCCTCATCGGTAGCCCCCTGTCCGCCCATCATGGACGACAGGTCGTAATCTTGTTTGGAAATCGTAAGCGGGTAGCTTGAGAGCGTGTCCTCCTCGACCTTTTTGATGTAGCCGTTTACGCCGTTGGAGAGCGCCAGAATCGCTGCGATACCAATAATGCCAATCGAACCTGCGAAGGCAGTCATGGCCGTACGGCCCTTCTTGGTCATGAGGTTTCGGGCAGAAAGCCCCAGCGCCGTCACAAAGCTCATCGAGGTTTTGCGCGTGGGCTTGGCCTCGCGACGCGCGGCCTCGGTAGCATCAAAGGGATCTGAATCGTCGGTGACCTTGCCGTCCGCCAGGCTGACGATGCGCGTGGCGTACTGGTACGCCAGCTCGGGATTGTGCGTGACCATGATGACCAGACGATCGCGCGCAACGTCCTTGAGCAAATCCATAACCTGCACGGATGTCGTTGAGTCCAAGGCGCCGGTCGGCTCGTCAGCCAGCACAATCTCGGGATCGTTGATCAAGGCGCGGGCAATGGCCACGCGCTGCATCTGCCCGCCCGAAAGCTGGTTCGGGCGTTTGTCAACGTGCTCGCCCAGACCAACCGCCTCGAGCGCCTTACGCGCACGCTGGCGGCGCTCGGCATGTCCCACGCCCGTGAGTGTAAGCGCCAATTCCACGTTTTCCAAAATGCTCTGATGCGGAATGAGGTTGTAGCTCTGAAACACAAAGCCAATGCGATTGTTTCTGTAGGCATCCCAATCGCGGTCGCTGAAGTCCTTGGTCGAGATGCCATCGATCAGCAGGTCGCCGGAATCGAAATGGTCGAGTCCACCAATGACGTTGAGCATCGTAGTTTTACCCGAGCCCGAAGGACCCAGGATGGCTACAAACTCGTTATCGCGAAAAGACAGGCTTACGCTGTCGAGCGCTACCTGCGTAAACGACTGCGTAACGTACCTTTTGCAAATACCTTTGAGCTCCAGCATGGACGGCAACCTCTCCTGCGCAGGCACCCTGCCCGCTCTCCTCCGCCGTTCGTATTCGACGCGTTTGTCCTACTCTATCCCCATTTTTTGCCGACGCCAGTGAGGAATGTAACAAACCGCGCCAAAAAACGAACGGGACGGCGCCCAAAAGAAGAGGTCCCGAGCGGGACCTCTATGTGGTGGAGCTTATCTTGAAAGGTAGCGGACTACTTCGCACAGCGGTGCACGATCATCGCCATGCTTTACGCGTTTTCTACTGCTCGCTATTCGCAATCGCCTGGTCGATAAGCTTGTCGAGCGCTGCGCGCTGCTCAGCGGAGCTGATGGCGCCCACGATGGGCTCCCCTACGATGTTGCCATTCTGATCGATGACATACGTTGTCGGGAACGAGAACAAATTTGACGTAAACTTACCGGCCTCGCTATCCGACTTGAACCAGATATTCTTATATGTCACGCCCTTCTTGCTCAGTACGTCCTTGGCATCTGCAATCTCGCCCTTGTTGCCATCGAGCGTAAAGGAATTGACGCCCACGACCTGGCCGCCCTTCTTGGCAAGCTCCTTATTCAGGTCCTCAAGGTCGCCCAACTCACCCACGCACGGCTTGCAAGTGGTGAACCAGAAGTTCATGACGGTGACCTTGTTCTTAGAGAACAGCTCGTCGCTGTTCACGTCGTTGCCATCCAGGTCCTTGCCCGTAAAGCTGGGGAACTTCGTCGCCTCGCTCGAAGCATTGGCACCAGCCGTCATGCCAGCGGTCGAAGCGTCGACGCTCTCGCCTGAGCTCGGCGTGCTTCCACAGCCGGGGAACTCCTTCTCCAAGCTCTCGAGCTTGTCCTCGATCTCCTTGATCTGCTGCGCACCGGCCTTGAGCGTCTTGAGCTCATCCGCCGTGAACTCATCCTTGGCGCCGTCGATGGTCTTGAGCAGGAAATCGCCGTAATTGCTGCCGTTCTCAACCATTGCCGAGTCTTTATTTGCCGCATTGAATACCTTTTCCCACAGCGCGTTATCACTCGAAAAGATATCGTTCTCCTTCTGCATGAGTTTTGTATACAGCTCGGCGGCCTCATCGGCATTGGTCGGCTTCTGCGCAGTGAGTTCTGCGATCTTAGGATCGGAGCTCGCAGATTCGCTCGCATTGCCACTGGGCGCCGAACACGCCACAAGGCACAAGGCCAATACTGGCACCATAAACAGGGCCGCAATCTTAGAAAGCTTCATGGTCATTCCTCCGTTTTGTCGAAGCTTGTTTACTTTTTATCGGCGGTCAAGGGAAGCTTTTCCGCCGACACATCCAGGCCATAGCGATAGCTGATGGCATCGACAGGGCAGGCCCCAATGCACTTTCCACACCGGATGCATTCGGCATGATTGGGCGCGCGGACCACATCAACGTCCATCTGACAAACCTTTGAGCACTTGCCGCACGAGACGCATTTGCACGCGTCAACCCGAATCCCCAGTAGGGACACCCTATTCATGAGCGCATAGAATGCGCCGAGCGGGCAAATCCATTTGCAGAAGGGGCGGTAGAACAAAACGCTCAGCACTACCACGGCAATGAGAACGGCAAGTTTCCAAGTAAAGAGCTGCCCCAGCGCAGATCGAATGCCGGCATTAGCAATGGCCAGCGGAATGGCGCCCTCGAGCACGCCCTGCGGACAGATGTACTTACAAAAGAACGGGTCGCCCATGCCCACGTCGTTAACCACCAAGACGGGCAGCAGCACCACGGCAAACAGCAGCACGACGTACTTGACGTACGTGAGCGGCTTAAGCTTTTTCGTGGAGAACTTTTTGCCGGGAATCTTGTGAAGCAGTTCCTGAAGCCAGCCAAACGGGCACAGAAAGCCGCATACAAAGCGTCCCAGCAGCACGCCGAGCAAAATGAGCGTACCGGTAACATAGTAAGAAAAGTTGAACTTGGATGAACCTACCACCGACTGGAACGACCCGATGGGGCACGCACCCGATGCCGCGGGGCACGAATAGCAATTAAGTCCAGGTACGCAGACTGTTTTTCCCGCGCCCTGATAGATGCTTCCTTTGGCAAAGTTTGGCAGGTGAATATTGGTGACCAGCGTCGCCGCCGCCTGAATGAATCCGCGAAATCGGGCCAAAACATGCGACGCAGTGTTTTTTCTTTTATCCAATTCCGATACACTCCAAGCACAGCCTAATCGCTTTGGCCAGCACGGCATCCGCCTCGCCGCGCATAACACCAAAGCACACCATGGCAATTCCGACGATCAACAAAGCGACCTGTACCATGGGTTTTACCGCTTTGAACAACTCGACCACTCCTTTCGTTACGCGACCATTGGACCATATCGACTATAAAATCCGTGTTAAGTGCGATTTGAAATGTGCAAGGAGACCGTTATGCGTATTTTGATCGTCGAGGACGAGCGGGCGCTGTGTGACGCAATCGCGCGCAGCTTGCGAAACCTGGCATACAGCGTCGACTGCTGTCACGACGGACAGGAGGCGCTCGACCTACTGGACGTTGAGGCCTTCGACCTCGTGGTACTCGACCTCAACCTTCCCCGTATCGACGGCATGACTGTGCTCAGGGAACTTAGGAAAACCGACTGCGAGACCAAGGTACTGATTCTGTCCGCACGTGGCGGAGTATCCGATAAAGTCGCCGGACTCGATGCCGGCGCCAACGATTACCTCACCAAGCCGTTTCATCTGGACGAGCTTGCGGCAAGGATTCGCAGCCTTACCCTCAGACGCTTTACACAAAGCGACATAGTTTTAACCTGCGGAAAGCTCCGCTTTGACACCAAGGCGCGCATCGCTTCCGTGGACAGCGAGGCTTTATCTCTTACGCGCAAGGAAACGGGAATCTTGGAATACCTGATGCTTAATCAGGGGCGACCGGTAAGCCAAGAGGAGCTTATAGAGCACGTTTGGGATAGCAGCGTGAACAGCTTTAGCAACGCAACCCGCGTTCACATCTCGTCGCTCCGAAAAAAGTTGCGCAGCGCTTTGGGATACGACCCGATTCGCAATCGGATTGGAGAGGGCTACGTTATGGAGGATAGCGAATGAAAAGGCTTTCGCTGCAATGGCGCATAACGATTATGACGGCACTGCTGACGTGTGCGGCATGCGTGCTGACGAACTGCCTGGTCGGCTATACGGGCATGCGCTACATGGATGCCATCGGCAGCAACATCTCGGCCTTTAACGCAACCGGCGAAGATTCGTCCCAGGCGTTCGACCCAACGAAAGCGACCCCCGATGACAAGGTCACGATCGTCGTAAACGACGCACAGGAGTCTTTTGGCACGACAACCTGGTGCATCACGGCTGGAGTCACACTCCTTGGCGGCGTGCTGGCATACTTTGTGAGCGGCCGTGCGCTCAAACCGCTACGGGCTTTTGCAGCCCAGGTTGAGCGTGTGCAGCCTGACAACCTAAGCGAAATCAGACTCAATGAAGATGTGCCCACCGAGCTACAACGATGCAGCGCCTCTTTCAACGACATGATCACCCGTCTTGGCGAAGGGTTCTCTGCACAACGTCAGTTTACCGGCAACGCCGCACACGAACTGCGCACCCCGCTCGCCCTTATGCAAGCACAGATTGAACTTTTCATCTCCGAGCACTCCGGTTTGCAACCCGAAACAGCCGAGCTGCTCGGCCTGCTACAAGAACAAACCGAGCGCATGTCTCGAATGACCAAGGTATTGCTCGAGATGAGCGAGCTCCGCAGCGTTCCTTGCGAGGACGATGTTGAACTCGGTCCCTTGTCCGAAGAGGTCCTCACCGACCTTGCGCCACTTGCCGAGAATAAGGGCATAGCCCTCAATTGTGCTGGAGACGCTTTAGTAATCGGAAGTGATACGCTCCTCTATCGACTGGTGTTTAATCTGGTCGAAAACGCCATCCGTTACAGCCGCTCCGGCTCGACTGTCAACGTCTCCATCAGCGACAGCGACAGCCACGTGCTCCTACGAGTCAAAGATGAGGGCCCGGGAATACCCAAGCAATACCGAGAGAGCATCTTCCAGCCGTTCTTTCGTCTAGACAAATCCCGCAGCAGGGCATATGGCGGCGCAGGACTCGGACTAGCGCTCGTTTGGGAGATTGCAGCGCTTCACGGTGGCACGGTAGAGGTCGAAGAAAGTTCCGAGAACGGGACCACCATGCTCGTAAGCCTTCCAAAACGATCTGCAGCGTTAACCGAACAGTAAAACGAAAGGGGTCCCGAGCAACAGGAGTACAATTGCTGCTATTGTTGCCAGCTGTTGGGAGATGGAAGATGGACTGCGATGGCTACCCATGCGTTCCCATGCCGTTGATGTGCACCGCCTTTGTGCCGGGGCAGATTGACGCTGCGGTTGCAGGCATTTCCGACCCCAATTCGCGCGCCATTGCCACGGCAGAAGCGCTGTACTTTCGCGGACAGGCCGCCCTCGCTGCCAAGACGGCGCGCCCCCATCTTGACGCCACCAATCCCGCACTGCGCTATTCCGCATGCTTTATCTGCGGATACGCCAGTCTGTCGCTCAACCGTATCGCCGACGCCCGCCGGTGCCTTGCTGGCATCCTCGATACGCCGGCCGACGAGGAATCATCCGCTATCCACGCCACGCATATCCTGTTCGCCTCGGCCGCAAGCGTCCTGCTGCACTTGTCTTCCCCGTATTCTGCCGAAGAGTTTTATCCGCTTGCGGCGCATCTGCCCGAAGGCCTGCGCCTGTTCGCCAGCTACGTGATGGCGCATGCCCTGTACCTGCGCGGCGAATATGGCCGCAGTCTGGGCATGGCGGAAAACGCCCTGATTATGAAACAGGGAAGTTATCCCATCTCGGAGCTGTTCCTGCACTTGTCGGCTTCTATGGCCCTCATGAGTCTCAAAGACGTCGACGCCGCAAAAACGCACTTCGGAGCTGCTTGGAACATTGCGCGCCCCGACGGCCTTATCGAGCTCATTGGCGAGCACCACGGCCTTTTGCAGGGGCTCATCGAGGCATGCCTAAAATCGCAATACCCTGACGATTTCGCACGCATCATCGAGATTACGTATCGATTCAGCTACGGCTGGCGGCGCATCCACAACCCCGATTCGGGCGAGGACGTGGCCGACGATCTAACGACCACGGAATTCACCATGGCCATGCTCGCCTGTCGTGGGTGGACCAACGCCGAAATCGCACGCCATATGGGAGTATCGCCGGGCACCGTCAAAAACCGCCTATCCGGCGTATACGCAAAGCTTGGCATCGGCACACGCGCCGAGCTGGTCGCGCATATGTTGCGTTAGCGACCGGGCTGCCCGGCGTATCGAAAGCACTCCGGAGGCTTGACGCTTTCGCGCGCTTAAATTGGACACTTTGGCCATCGAACGGCACTACCGCCACGGGGCACCTTCTCGCAAAATTGGATTATTTCCACCGATACCTGCGGGATGGGAGCCAAAGATGCTTGATCGCCGTTCGTTACTTGTTGCCGGAGCATCCTCGCTGACGAGCATTATGTTGCCGCGCGTGCCGGGAAGCGCAAGCGCCTTCATATTGCCGTTCGCGCCCACCGAAGCCTATGCCGACGAAGAAGACCCCTTCAGGGTGCTCGTTCTCTCGCGCACCATGTTTGGTGTGGTCGTGGTCGACGTCGCCAACAAGAATACGCCCATCAAGGGAGCCCAGGTCACGCTCGCGTCGCGTTATGCCGCGGGCAAGCAGCTCTCCGCCACTACCGACGACGAGGGCACGGCCATCTTTGAGGTCGCGCCGCTTTCGGAAGGCTACGTGGACGAGGCGACGCTCCTTGACGCGTACGACTTTAACGGCGGCATCTCCATTAGCATGGCGGGCTACCGTGATGTCGAGATTCCCCTTGCGCGTATCCAGGGCGGCACCGCCATAACCGCGCCCACGCGTCCGCTCTCCGATGGCGAGCCGTACTTTCGCCAGCTCACATTCGACGAATGGGACATCCAGTACGCCGACGCTACATTCATGGCACTGCCGAAGGACGACGCCGGAAACGACCAACCCGACACGCACGCCTTTACCGTGCAGGCGCATCTGCCACAGGGTGGACAGGCAACGCTGCGCATCAACAAAGTGACGCCCGCCGCGGGCAGCTCATCCGAAACCGTCACGCAGATCGGCCAAGTCAAGGCCAGCGCATCGGGCGCGGATAATCTGGCAACGTTCACACTCGAAGACAAGTTCCTCGATGCAGCGTCAAGCCTTCTGGAGGAAGGTTGCAAGTTGCGCTTTGCGCTCGACTATCAGGGCAAAACCTACACGCTCTCCTCCCCCATGGCCGTTGTCACCGCGCCGGCCGCAAAGGCGGAATCGGGCTCGACCACCATCATTCCCACCACCATGGACCAAGAGATCACTCCGTTTGATTTCCCCGCAGCGTTTCCCGGTATCGGCGGCAATAAGTTCACGTGTTGGATGCCCACATTTCCCATTCTGTTCGATTTCTCGTTTGCTGGATACGTGCTGTTTGGCGGAGGATACAAACCAGCCAGCTATATGAACGATTCGGGCAACCCTGATCCGGAATACTGGAAGAAATCGCCGCGCGAGTCGGGCGCCAAGCAGGCAAACCGCTACCTCGACGAGATGGAGGGGAAGTGGAATCAATATAAGAGTATGAGTGCCGGTTCGGGCACCGATCCAAGAAACACCAAGCTGCTTCGTCACCACTGCACGCTGCTGTTTACGGTGGATATCGCCACGCAGCTGTACGGATCGCTCGCCTACGACTGGGTGGGCAAAACCTGGGGCAACAACAACGATCCCGCATACGGCAATATTAAGGCCCTCTTCCAGGTAAGAACCGACCTCAATTGGACCGAGCAGTTTACCCTAGGACCGGTGCCGTTTTTCCTAAACGTCAACCCCTGGGTGCTGGCGAAGCTGGCGCTCGCCGTGGGTGCCCACACGCACGGCAGCGGCGCGGCGTTTTTTAAAAACATTTCGCTCGACTATTCAAACACGTCGGGCTCGTTCACCATCCAGATCGGGCTTGCCGTCACCTTTGGCGCCGGCGTTGCAGGCGTCGCTTCGTCTGCCGTGCGCGGCGCCGCATCCCTCACGCTGTTCATTGGGTATGAGAAGGCAGATGGACACCAGCTTCCGCGACTGCGCGTAGGTGCAGACGTCGATGTCGATGTGATACTCCAGTTTGTAATGTTCAAGTGGACCACCAAGGCTTGGTCGGGGTCGTGGCCCACACTCCTCGATTCGTGGAATATGTCGGTGAACAGTGGCAACCAGTATGTGCTCCAGCGCTCTGAGCTCGCATTGGGTGGAGATACGCCTTACACGCTGGATGCCCGCTTCGGCATGCCCGGCAACATCGAGGCGGGCGGCGTGCCGCAATTTATCGCATCGGCCACCATCGTCAGCAACGCCGAGCTGCTCGCACGCGCCGAGGTTAAGGCCACTGCCGTAAACGCCGCGCCTGTCGTGCGCGATTGGGATCAAGCGGTCACGTGCATTGAGCTTGAGGCGGATGCAGAAAGCGACGACACGGGACAGATCGAGCATTTCGTCCATGCACTGATAGGGAACGACGAAAACGCCGCGCCGATGTACGAGTACACCTATATCGGGCAGGCGACGAACGCTGTTGCGGACCCCAACGCCAATTCTGCTGGTGTATCGGAGGACGAGCGTGGCGGCATCAAGCCCTCGAGCGACAACGTGCTGTTTTCCGGCGTGCTCAGCGAAGCTCACATGAAGCTGGCAATGATCGCCGGCGTAGAATGCCTGTTCCGTATCGCCTCGGTGCGCTACGGCGACAATGGCCGCTCGCGCCTGGTGGTGCACACAAAGGCAAACGGCACGTGGTCTGCCCCCATGCCCGTGGACTTCCCCCTTGGCTTTGGCGAGGGCGACGTGGAGCGCGACGGCATATTCGATTACGACTTCGACGTAGTGGAATATACGGACGGAAGAGAAAACCAGGACGCTTACGTGCTGCTGGTCTCGGGCGAGCGCCCCGACGGCGACAACACCCTTTTCGATACGGCAAGCACAGCCGGCATACTGTCCGTTGTGCGCCTGCGCATAAGCAACGACGGAGTTCGCGTGATGTCGCACACGTCGTGGCGCAGCATCTCGCGCGGCCGCCTTCAGGAGGATGGCTACCATTGCCTGCAGTGCCCACGCATCACGGTGGGCAAGACGCTTGTCGACGGACGTCTGTCGGGCGCCTACCTCCGCCGCCACGGAACCACCGCAGAAAAGGCGCTCGGCAGCGAGGCCGAGGTTGCGCTGGAATGCTTTGCCCTGTGGTCGGATGATTTGGGCGACAGTCTCACGTTCCGTCAGGTCCTCCGCTTTCCGCAGGCACCGTCGAGCATCGAGCTAGGCGCGCCCGAGAATATCAACGGCAAAATGGTGGTACCCGTTGCATACGAGACTGCAGGCGGTTGTGGCTGCGCATCGTACGCCGTGATCGGCCAGTCCATTGCGGGCTGGGGCGTTATGTCGCCAGATGCCACAGTACCCCACGCGGTGCCGTGGCCACAACATTCGGGCTTTTTGGCAACCGTCAACGAGCAACTGCAGCATATTACTTGGACGCGAGGCGCATCGGCATTTGCAACGCAGCCCGTGGGTGCCGCAGGCTGTGGCCCGGCATCGTTTAGCGTAAGCAACAACGGCAGGTGCGTGCTCTATGTAGAGAACACCGATGGCAAGGTGGGACAAACCTACGACGAAGAAGGCAACCCGGTAGCAGTGATGGGCAAGCACTTCCGCATCTTCGCCAGTACCTTGGCGGGCGATCTGTTCACGGAGCCGTTTGTGATGTGCGAGCTGGACCATCCCGTCGATCAGATAACGACATTTTTGACGTCGGGAGGCATGCTCTCCGCGCTCGCCACGCACATTGTGAGCGCGGAGCAGAGCAAGGCGGAGCTGCACGGCATCGAAGTGCCCTTGGTGGCATGTGCCACTCCGACGGGCGCGGTCGCCACCTCGGGCGCGGTGGTGCCCGGAGCAGCAGGCGAATCCTTCATGGTCACGGTGCGAAACGACGGCAACACCTTGCTGACCGCCGGCACGATCGATCTGTACCGAGAGGGCTCCAGTCAGCCGTTCTCCAGCGCATCCATCGGGTTCGGAGTGAACGCACGCATGGCATCGATCTACGATCCAGAGCTTGCCGAGGACGCTTCGGCCAACGACATGACACACGTGAAGTACACGCTCGAGACGCTGGGCGCACATTTTGCAACGCACCCGCTGGTAGCCGACAGTGGCAACGCCGTGCTGGCACCGGGTTGCACGGCACAGTTCCGCATGAGCTTCGCCATCCCCGAGAGTTGGAGCGACGAGGTGGGCAAACGCGTAACGCTATATGCGAAGGCGCGTAAGCTGGTGGCGCTCGATCCCGTAACGCTCGAGGAAATTCGACCGGGCGCAAACTCGGCGCTGGGTGCCGTGCTGCACGAGCTTCATGTGCCCGACGCGGCATGCGAACGCTCAGAAGTTCAGGTCGGCGTATGCGACAACGCGGATACGACGGAACTTCACGACGCCCCGATGACGGTCGACGGCGATGGCGGCACGAGTGGCGGCGGTACTGACAAGGGCGGCGGCTCCGGCGGAAGCAGCTCCAGCAGTGGCAAGGACCACGGCACTAACAAGCGCTCCGGAAAAGCGGGCGCGCTCGCTGGCACGGGCGATGTCAATGCTCCCCTTACGGCAGCCGCTGCAGCACTCGCCGCGGCAGGCGCCGGCCTCATCGCCTACAGCGCCCGCCGCACGGCGCTCGAAAAAGACACCGCCGATGAGGTCAATTCTGATAAGCCTCGCTAGCTCCTAGTTACTTTTGTGAGAGACGCCGACTCGGCTCATCGAACACCAAAAGGGGCTGGCCCCGATAACTCGGAGCCAGCCCTGAGTCGCCTGACATGGGAATCGCAACCCGCTACTTGAGCTTCAATGCCTCCATCATGGGCGCGGCGGCGTCCCAATCGATCTTCCAGCCAATCGACACGCGGACGGTCTCGCCCGTCGCGGGAGCCGTCGCAAACAGCGTATGGCCGTTGTCGGGACCGGTAAAGCGCAGCCACGTTATGCCGTTGTACTCGACCTGGTCGGTTGTTGTCTCCTTGCCTTCGTAGACCTGCTCTAGGCTTGCAACCTCTTCCTCCGGCGAGCGCGGGAAGATGCTGATGTTCAGGCGTCCTCCAGTCTCGTCGTGGAAGAAGTTTGCCTTTTCGCGCTCTTCGTCGGACGAATCCAGCGTGTACCCATCGGCGGCCTCGATGCTGTACGATGCGCAGTCGATGCCCGTTAAATCTGCCTTCTCGCCAGAATCGGCCACGCCGCCGGCCGCCTTGAACTCCTTGGTCTCGCATCCCGTGGTGTCAAAGTGCATGGCCTCATGATTCTTGGCGGGGGCATAAGCGTCTACGAACTCGACAGTGATGGGCCCGTAGTACGCCGTCTTGGGCGCCCAGAAATACACGTACTCAACGGTCTCGCCCGGGCCGATATCTGGCCTCTCGGAAAGGTCGATGCCCTCGTGCAGCTCATCGGGAGCCTCGCTTGCAACGTAGTCGAGCACGGCCGCCTTGCCGGAAGTAAACAACGGGTCGCCTGCCTCAAGATCGCCCTGGGCAGCATGCACGTTAAAGGAACTGAACGTCCTGTTCTTTGTGTTGTTGTTGGTGATCTTGATGTGCAGGTAAAAGCCGTCCTGCAGCTTGGCATCGCCGCGATAGAACGTACCGTGAGCCACCGACTCATAGGTAATGCCTGCCACCTCGACCGTCTGCGAATCATAGGCCCTGGGCTTTTCCTGCACAGGCGCGCTGCCGCCCGAACCGCCAGGCGAGCCGCTCGGAGCACTACCGCCACAGCCGGCCACTGTACACGCCAGCACGGCCGAAAGCGTCACGGTGGGAATTCCTAACAGCAGTTTCTTTGTCATGGGCCTCATCATTCTCACCGCTCCTTTCGGCTTGCAGCTCATCCATTGCCCGAGTCCCAAGTCGACCCCGTGGCATCGGCTTCCACTATGAGCGTATGACGAAACACGGCGCCGGCGAAGTGACCCGTGGCCCAAATAACGACCCACCAGCGTTCCTTATGGGCCAAAAGAACTCGCACATGCACGCCCCCGGCCCATAAAACGAGACGTCTGTCCCAATGTTCGATTCGATGCAACAATCCGCACGACACGTTTTCGACAACGTATCCAACCGCAAACGCAGCAAGACGCATTCGGCCGCCTTCAAATTTACTCGGGCAGAACCGACTCGGTTTTGTCCGAGTAAACTCGAGCATAAACTGATCCATGCGATACAATTAACTCGGACAAAACCGAGTCGGAAGGAACCGAGTAAGTGGAATTTATTGGCAGGGAGCGTGAGCTCGCCCGTATTAAGAAAACGCTCAAAGCACCCGAGCAGCGCAATGTTCTCATTTACGGCAGGCGTCGCGTCGGAAAAAGTGAGCTCATCAAGCAGGCGCTAACCGATTTGTCGGACGTCGCAACGGTCTATTACGAGTGCCGCCAAACCTCCGAGGCAGACAACCTCGAGAGTCTGTCCGTCCTTGTTGCTGAAGCGCTGAGCTTTCCTCCGCTCGCCTTCACAGGCATCCGCGAGCTCATCGAATTTCTGTTTGCCCAAGCTAAAGACAAGAACATTACCCTCGTTCTCGACGAATACCCCTACTTGAGAGATGCGGTTAAAGGCTTAGACAGCATTCTTCAGACCTCAATCGACGCCCACAGGGAAGACTCACGTTTAAACATTGTCCTGTGCGGCTCCTACGTTGAGATTATGAAATCCCTCATCGAGCATGAAAGCCCCCTCTACGGGCGAATTGATCTCGCGCTTGAGCTTAAGCCCATGGATTACTTTGACGCTGCGAAGTTCTATCCCGCGTTCTCGCCCGAGGACAAGGTGCGGCTCTATAGCGTTTTTGGCGGTATCCCCTTTTACAATCGCCTCATCGATCAATCCCAAAGCGTACGCGACAACATCATCGAGCTCGTCACGGAACCTGGCGCCCGCTTAGAAAGCGAGGTGCCGTCCTATCTCAACGCCGAGATCTCGAAGATGACCAACGCCAACGAAGTTTTCGGGGCTCTCGCACAAGGCTACTCCCGTTGGGGGGACGTGCTGGCACAGTCGCACGTCTCGAGCGGTCCGGCCATGGCAGACGTGCTCGACAAGCTCATGTCACTCGAAATCGTCCAAAAGCGTGCACCCATCAACGACCCTACGAACAAGCGCAAGTCTGGCTACTTTGTAGTGGATCCGCTTTCGCTCTTTTACTATCGCTATGTTTTCCGCAATGCCTCAGCGCGTCAGCTGCTCGACCCGGAAGTCTTCTATGATCGTCACGTCTTCCAAGACTTCGAGGAAAACTACGTTCCTCATATGTTCGAGGAGATCTGCCGTCAATACCTCGTGCGGCAGAACAGGACCGGCAAGATCGAACCGGCTTTCGACGCCATAGGCAAGTACTGGTACGACGACCCCGCAAACAAAACGAGCGGCGAATTCGATGTGGTAACGCAAGACCCCGAGGGCTACGCATTCTACGAAGCAAAGTTCCGCAAATCCCCCATCACGCAAAAAATGGTCGACGAGGAAATCGCCCAAGTCGAGGCAACGGGACTCAAGTGCCATCGCTATGGATTCTTCTCCCGTTCGGGCTTCGAAGCTGGCGAAAGCGATCGAACCGTCTTCATCGACCTGCCGCAGATGTTTGGATAGGACAGGACAGGTCCCTCCCGCATTCCAAGCATTCATTATCTAATCGAACGGTTGTTCGATGGATTTCGTGTTGGTTGGAATCGTCTGTGGGCTGGGCTATGCTACCTTGACTATCTATATGACTTAAACGCAGCAAAGGAGCACCGAGAGAGCGAGTATGGCAAAAAACACCGCAAACTATGGTAACGACAGTATCCGCCAGCTCAAGGACGAGGAGCGCGTACGCCTGCGCCCCGCCGTCATCTTTGGCTCGGACGGACTCGACGGCTGCGCGCATGCCGCCTTCGAGATCCTGTCCAACGCCGTTGACGAGGCGCGCCAGGGCTACGGCAAGCTCATCACCCTTACCGCCTTTCGCGATGGTTCCATTCAGGTAGAGGACAACGGCCGCGGCTGCCCGCTCGACTGGAACCCCTCCGAGAAGCGCTTTAACTGGGAGCTCGTCTTTTGCGAGCTCTACGCAGGTGGCAAATACAACAACAACCAGGGCGGCGACTACGACTTCTCGCTCGGTACCAACGGCCTGGGCTCGTGCGCGACCCAGTACGCCTCCGAATACATGGACGTCACGGTTTGGCGCGACGGCAACAAGTACTCCCTGCACTTTAAAAAGGGCAAGGTCGTTGGCGCCAAAAAGAAGGCACTCGAGATTGAGCCCAGCGACGAGGACCGTACCGGCACCACCATCAAATGGCGCCCCGATCTTGAGGTCTTTACCTCCATCAGCATCCCCCACGATTGGTATCGCGAGACCATGCGCCGCCAGGCCGTGGTCAACGCCAACGTGACCTTCCGCCTGCGCATCGAGGGCGACGACGGCGAGTTTACCGAAGAGGATTTTTGCTATCCCAAGGGTATCGAGGACTACGTGCTCGAGAAGGTCGGTGCCGACTACCTTACCGAGCCTTTCTTTATCGAGGCCGACCGCCGTGGTCGCGATCGTGAGGACCTGCCCGACTACAATGTAAAGATCACCGCGTGCATGTGCTTCTCGCGCACCTTCACGATGCAGGAGTACTACCACAACTCCTCCTGGCTCGAGAACGGCGGCTCGCCCGAGAAGGCTGCCCGCAGCGCCCTCACTAGCGCCATCGATGCTTACATTAAGCAACAAGGCAAGTACAACAAAAACGAGAGCGGCATTAAGTGGCAGGACGTCCAGGACTGCCTGGTGCTGGTGACCAACTGCTTCTCCACCCAGACGTCTTACGAAAACCAGACCAAGAAGGCCATCAATAACCGCTTTATCCAGCAGGCCATGACGGCATTCTTTAAGGAGCGCCTCTCGACCTACTTGATTGAGAACAAAGATGCCGCCAACAAGATCATGGAGCAGGTGCTCATCAACAAGCGCTCGCGTGAGAATGCCGAGAAGACGCGTCAGAGCATCAAGACCAACCTGCAGCAGAAGACCGACATGGCCAACCGCGTGCAGAAATTCATCGACTGCCGCTCCAAGGACAAGAGCCGTCGCGAGATCTACATCGTAGAGGGCGACTCGGCAGCGGGCGCCATTCGCACCTCGCGCGATGCCGAGTTCCAGGGCGTTATGCCCGTCCGCGGCAAGATTCTCAACTGCCTGAAGGAGGACTATCCGCGCATCTTTAAGTCCGACATCATCATGGACCTTATGCGCGTGCTGGGCTGCGGTGTGGAGATCAAGGACAAGCGCATCAAGAACCTGGGCGCCTTTGACCTGGACAACCTCAACTGGAACAAGGTCATCATCTGTACGGACGCCGACGTCGACGGTTATCACATCCGCACGCTCGTGCTCACCATGCTCTACCGCCTGGTGCCCACACTTATCGACGAGGGTTACGTGTATATCGCCGAGTCGCCGCTCTACGAGATCAACTGCAAAGAGAAGACCTACTTTGCCTACACCGAGCTCGAGAAGAACGGCATCCTCAAAGAGATCGGCGACCAGAAGTGTTCCATCAACCGCTCCAAGGGTCTTGGTGAGAACGATCCGGACATGATGTGGCTCACCACCATGAACCCCGAGACGCGCCGCCTGATCAAGGTGGAGCCCGAGGACGTCACCAAGATGGAAACCATGTTCAACCTTTTGCTTGGCAACGACGAGGCAGGCCGCAAGCGCCATATCTCCGAGCACGGCAAGGAATACCTGGACCAGCTGGACCTGCAGTAGCAGCAAATCGATAACGACGGCCCATAAGAAGTTCAAGAGGAAATCGTGGCAAAGAAGAAGACGAAGAACCAGCCAAAGAAAAAGCAGGTCAACGCCGAGAACGTCATCGGCCTGCACTCCGAGGTCACCGACCAGCCGATCACGCAGACGCTCGAGGTCAACTACATGCCCTACGCCATGAGCGTCAACGTCTCGCGTGCGTTCCCCGAGATCGACGGCTTTAAGCCCTCGCACCGCAAGCTGCTCTACACCATGTACAAGATGGGTCTGCTCAAGGGCGAGCGCCAGAAGAGCGCCAACATTGTGGGCCAGACCATGAAGCTCAACCCGCACGGCGATGCCGCGATCTACGAGACGATGGTGCGTCTGGCAACCGGCAACGAGGCGTTGCTCGCGCCGTTCGTTGAGTCGAAGGGCAACTTTGGCAAGTATTATTCGGGCGATCTGAGCTACGCCGCCTCGCGTTATACCGAGGCCAAGCTCTCCCCCATCAGCGCCGAGATCTTCAAAGATATCGACAAGGACCCGGTCGACTTCGTCGACAGCTACGACGGCGCTATGAAGGAGCCGCGCTTGCTGCCCACCACGTTCCCCAACATCCTTGTCTCGGCCAATAAGGGCATCGGCGTCGCCATGGCGTCCGACATCTGCGGCTTCAACCTCAACGAGGTCTGCACCGCCACGATGCACTACCTGCAGGATCCCGACTGCGACCTGCTCGAGTACATGCCCATGCCTGACTTCTCGACCGGCGGCGAAATTATCTACCGCCGCGAGGAGATGGAGAAGATCGTCGAGACCGGCCTTGGCAGCTTCCAGATCCGCTCCCGCTGGCGCTGGATTCCCGAAGAGCGCATCATCGAGGTCTACGAGATCCCCTACACCACCAAGACCGATGTCATCATCGAGCGCATCGTCAAGCTTTCCAAAGAGGGCAAGGTCAAGGAGATTGCCGACATCCGCGACGAAACCGACCTCTCGGGTTTGCGCATCGCCATCGACCTTAAGCGCGGCGTCGACCCCGACAAGCTTATGGCCAAGCTCTATCGCTCGACCACGCTGCAGGATTCGTTCTCGTGCAACTTCAACGTGCTCGTCGACGGCTATCCCCGTGTCATGGGCGTGCGCCAGATCCTGCACGAGTGGGTCAAGTGGCGTATTGAGTCCACGCGTCGCCGCATTAACTTTGACCTGGGCAAAAAGTCCGAGCGCCTGCACCTGCTGCACGGCCTCGAGGCGATCTTGCTCGACATCGACAAGGCGATCGCCATCATCCGTGGCACCAAGCTCGAGGCCGAGGTCGTGCCCAACCTTATGCGCGGCTTCGACATCGACGAGACCCAGGCCGAATTTGTTGCCGAGCTCAAGCTCCGCAACATCAACGAGGAGTACATCCTCAACCGCACCAAGGACATCGCTAAGCTTGAGGGCGAGATTGCCGAGCTTGAGGAGATCCTCTCCAGCGAGGAGAACATCAAGAAGGTCATCAGCGACGAGCTGGCCGCGGTCAACAAGAAGTATGTGATGCCGCGCCGCACGGGCAGGATCGAGCCCCATGAGGTTATCGAAGTAAGCTTGGAGCCCGAGGTCGAGGAGTACCCGGTCACCATCATGCTCTCGCGCGATGGCTACCTTAAGAAGATGACGGACCGCGTGCTCAAGAAGGCGACCACACTCAAGTACAAGGACGGCGACAAACCCTTTATCGAGTTCCCGTCCTCCAACACCCACGAGCTGCTGGTCTTTACCAACAAGAGCCAGGTGTACAAGTGCAAGGTTGCAGCGTTTGAGGACACCAAGTCGGCCCAGCTGGGCTCGTACCTGCCGACCGATCTTGAGATGGAACCCGACGAGAGCGTCATCTGGGTCATCGACCCCGAGGATTACAAGGCCGACGTGCTGTTTGTCTTTGAGAACGGCCGCGTGGTGCGCGTCGCACTTTCCGGATACGTCACCAAGACCAACCGCAAGCGCCTCAAGAACGCCATCTACGGCGGCAGCAAGCTGCTGTATGCCCAGGTGCTCAACACAGATCGCGACATCGCGCTGGTCTCGAGCGACTATCGTTTGATGAACTTCAACACGTCGCTGCTCAAGACCAAGACGACCACCAACACGCAGGGCGTCCAAGCCTTTACGGCCAAGAAGGGCCGCTCGGTCACCACCGTCGGCACGACCGAGGAGATCCTTGGCGCCGGCGTCTCGGCCGAGAAGTTCACCGCGCAGAGTCTGCCCTCCGCCGGTGCCCTCATGAAAGAAAACGACATGCCGAGTCTGTTTGACTAACAGCCGTCTGGCCGGTTCCGACAGCCCAGCCCCCTTGAAACGCAGCAAGGCCCGAATGGTTCAAATGAACCTTTCGGGCCTTGCTCGTTATTGGAGATGCGCGCTAGGCGACCTTGCGAGCGAGCTCTCGCACCTCTTCCAGTTTGGGCGACGATGCCATGCTGTCGCGCTCGGTCATACCGCTGATGGTGACAATGCCCTGGTCCTCCCACTTGCAGTACGCGCAGGTCGACTTGTACATAGCGATCGCCGCATCATAGACGCCCTCGCTATGGCTATCGAGCAAAAGGGCCGTCTTGGTGAACGGGAAGCCCGTAGCACCGAAGGCGTACAGGCGGTCGATGGCGGCCTTCTCCTGCGCGGTGATATCGAACCAGTAGATAGGCGAGGCAAAGACGACCATGTCTGCGTCTTTCAGCGGCTCGATCACGTCGGCCATGTCATCCTTCTGCACACAGGTGCCCTCATGGGTAAAGCAGTACTGGCATCCCAGACAACCAGCGATCTTTTTGCCGGCAACGCGGATGACCTCGACCGTATGGCCGGCCTCGCGCGCGGTCTCGGCAAAGGCCTCGACCATGGTGTCGGTATTGGCACCCTTGCGCGGGCTACCACTCAATACAACGATATTCATAGAAATCTCCCTCCTTCATGCCGCAGGCGCGCGGCACACATTTCGTTGTAACCAAAACAGATGAAGCTATTCAGTCGTCCGCAGACCACATCTCTCGTTCGTGCTCTCTAGACAAGGCGCAAACGGTGCTGCACCCCCCTGTCGCGCTATATCCCTACGCAGTGTTCAGAATCCCTGCTCACCGAGCAGCACCGCGCGAGGTCCAGCACGAGTACGCCTTCCCGGGTACAGGGCTCATGCCCTATGCGGGAGATGAGGACCTTCGGGAACACGTCCCCGATGGGCAGAAGCGACGCGAGCTCCCCCTCAAGCATCAAGTTGATGCTCATATCGCCTCTCACATACGCTCTCCTTCCCGGTTTCGAAACTCGAATTGATTTAAAGTTTCGAAACCGGGAAGGCAATATACAAAAGGATGTGTCGAGGAACGAATCCCAGCCACGTCATGTCGGCAGCGATGAAGGGCGCGTCCGCGCGTGCTACAATGCGGGCACCAGAGATGAAAACACAGTCCCCGTCGGGTAGTCGTGGGCGTGCGCTAGTCCGCATCAGTAACCTGCCTCCTTGGTTGTCCCTTCTCTGCATGGTCATCTACATAAAGGAGGAACCAACCATGCAGATCAGCGTGTCGTCCACCCTGACCGTATATCACGACGGTCAATTCTGGGTCGGGATGGCGGAGCATGTCGAGGACGGAAGGTACGGCGTCGCCCGCATCGTCTTCGGCGCGGAGCCGTCCGATGAGGAGATCCTGCAGTTCGTTGTCGGCAAATGGGAGAAACTCTCGTTCTTCGGTGACGACCCGGTCGAGACGAGCAAACCCGCGAAGAACCCCAAGCGGCGCGCCCGTGAGGCGGCGAAAGCCCTTAAGCGGCCCGCGATGAGCACCAAGGCGCAGCAGGCGCTCGCAGCACAGAGAGAAGCGATGAAACAGGAGTCAGCTCATGCAAGAAGCCGACGCCGCGCGGAAGAGGCTGATGCGCGCTTCGAGCAGCGAAAGCTGAAGCGCAAACAGAAGCATCGTGGGCATTGATTGCCATTTGCAGCAAGGCAAACCATATACAGCAGCGGCGCCAGTTCCACTTGAAGCCGACGCCGCGTAGACGCTGATGGTGACGGCTATGCACGGGCACGGGCGCGCCACCGCACTTCACAGCTTGTTTCTCAAGTATTTGGGACGCACACGCGGCGTTCGAAAATGCGGAGCGACTCCGCATGGCTCGAGACTGAGCCGAGGTGCCCTACTTCTCGCCTTCCAGCAGGCCCACGATGCGATCGATGTCGACGGCAAAGCGGGGCCTTCCCTCGCGCTCATAGAGGTCAAGGTACGCCTGGCACTCGGAGACAATGCGTTTGGTGTTGCCATCGATGATGCGCTGGAGCGTCTCGTAGTAGGCCGAGCCCTCGGTCCTGAAGCGGCGCTGGTAGGCCTTGGTTATGGGGAACATCTTGATGTAGTGGATGCCGTGGCGGCAGCCGGGGCGCGTCGTGGGGCGGGGTGGCAACGCAAAGTACTGGTCTTTGGGCACGTTAGGGGCGATGTTGGAACGCAGCGGCACGGCGAAGTCCCTGCGCTTTCCGCGGAAACGCAGCCTCACCACCACGATGCAGGGGCGATTGTGCTTAAGCATGAGCTCACGGTCGCCATCGACGAGGTCGAAGAAGTCCTGGGAGATGGATACGATCTTCATCGGTTGCGCCCCCTTCATACGAAGCGGGGCCCGCATCGCTGCAGGCCCCTACAGGTGGGCGATATTCTACGCCTTGCGGCACCCCGTCGCCCACGGAGGTTAAACGTACACGTAAGCCGTACTCTGAAAGCCGCGGCTTCCGGCAAGTAGTTTATACCACGAAAGGTCGCTTTCGATGCACCTAGCTCGCAAAATAACACTCGCTGGGCCGTCACCCCTGATCTTCTCGACCGTCTCCTCCGGGTACTTATTGCGTGCCACGGGCACCTCCGTCCTTGTTATCGCGATAAACATACCATGAGTGGCGTACGGGTCGAGAAGGGCTGGCGCCAAAAGAGCCCAACGGCCGTTACGGCTTCGTTAGAAACGCGCCCCACCATGGATGGTGAACCCGAAAGGTAAGGCGCGCGGGCACGGTGGCTCGGCCCGCGCGCCCGGAAGAGAAAGGATAAGCCCATGGATTACATGCTCGAGACGCGCGGGCTCACCAAGCGCTTCGGCCGCGGCGACCAGGCGCAGGACGCCGTGGCCGACGTGAGCCTTCATATCCGCGAGGGCGAGGTGTACGGGCTGCTCGGCCCCAACGGCGCCGGCAAGTCGACAACGCTCAAGATGATCTGCGGGATGCTGCGGCCGACGGCCGGGGAGATCCTCTTTGCCGGGCACGCCTGGCGCCGCGAGGACCTCTACGCAATCGGCAGCCTCATCGAGGAGGCGCCGCTCTACCCCAACCTCACCGCGCGCGAGAACCTGCGCGTGCGCACCACGCTGCTGGGCCTTCCCGAGAGCCGCATAGATGAGGTGCTCGCCGCCGTGGACCTCGCGGACACCGGGAAGAAGCGCGCCGGGCGCTTCTCGATGGGCATGCGGCAGCGCCTGGGGCTCGCGCTGGCGCTGATCGCCCGGCCACGCCTGCTCGTGCTCGACGAGCCCACCAACGGCCTCGACCCCATCGGCATCGAGGAGCTGCGCGACCAGATCCGCGGCTTCGCGGCGGCGGGCACGACGGTGATCGTCTCGAGCCACATCCTCTCCGAGGTGCAGCAGATGGCGGACACCATCGGCATCATCTGCGGAGGGCGCCTCGCCTACGAGGATGCGCTTCGGCCCGGGCAGGACCTCGAGGAACTCTTCATGAGCGTCTGCCGGGAGGGGCGTCGAGCGCGCGGGGAGGTGGCGGCATGACGGGCGAGAAAGGCGGCCTGCTCGCGGGCCTGCGCGCCGAGGCCCTGAAGTCGCGCCACGCGGCACCGGTTCGCCTGGCCGTGCTCATGGCGCTGCCGATGCCGCTGCTCGGCGCGATGCCCTACCGAGGCGTGCAGATCTTCAGCGCGTGGAACTACTGGTACGCGCTCTTCCTGCCCGTGTCTCTCTCGCTCGTGGTGGCGTGCGTCGCGCGGGCGGACGCGCGCACGCGGATGCGGGGGCTTCTGGGCCTGGGCTTCCCGCTCGGGCGCGCCTGGTGGGCCAAGGCGCTCTGGTGCCTCGCGCTCTGCACGCTCTCAAACCTCGTGGTCTTCGGCATCTACCTCGCGGGCTCGGCGTTCTCCTCGCAGGGCCTCACGGCCGCGGGCACGTTCACGATGCTCCTCTGCGCGCTCGCCAACACGGTGACCGCGGCGTGGATGATCCCCGCAGGGCTCTTCCTCACGGCGCGGCTCGGCATGCTCGCGGGCATCTTCTGCCCGCTCGCCACGCAGCTCGTGGGTGGGTTCGCCTGGTCGCTGATGCCGCTGCCGCAGCTCTTTCCGCCGTCGGCGAGCATGGTCATCCCCACGAGCTTCATCCCCGTGCTGCCGAGCGGTGAGCCACTCGCGGCGGACATGGCGCTCGGCGGGGCGCTCGCGGCGGACGGCATGCTCACACTGGCGGGCCTTGCGGTCTGCGCGCTCGCGTTCGCCGCGCTCACGGCGGCGGGCGCGGCCTGGTTCGCGCGCTCCGAGGAGAGGTGATGGCCATGACACGACTCTCCGACCCGACGCCGCGCATGACTCTCCCGCGGGCCCTGCTCTCCGAGGCCCTGCGCCTGGCGCGCTCCCCGCTCACGGCGGTGCACCTCGTCTGCGGCCTGGCAGCCGGTCTTGCCTGCGGCGAGTACTTCTCCATAACCCGATGGGACCCGGCGCTGGGCGCGGACGCCTACGCCCAGTTCCTCGGCGCCCTCATGCCGCTCATGTCCGCCATCGTCTGCGGGCTCGCCGTGGACGAGGAGCGCGCTGCCGGGCGCCTCGCCAACCTCACAGCGGTCCCCTCGCGCGGGCGCGCCGTCGCGGCGAAGCTGCTCGCCCTTGCGGCGCTCGGCGCGGGCGCGCTGGCCGTGGCGCTCGGCGTGTTCGGGGCCGTGCTCGCCGTTGCCGGGCGCCTGCCGCTCGGGCCCGCTCCGCTTGCGGCCGCCTGGGCGGGCATCGTACTGGGCAGCCTGCCCCTCTACGCGCTGGGGCTCGGCGTGGCCCTGCGCCTCGGCCGCAACGCCGTCATCGGCGCCGGCGCGACGGGGATGCTCCTCGCGTTCTTCTCAGTGGGCGGACTTGCGCACGGCCTCATGACCGGCGAGCTCACCGGTGCCCTGGCGACGCCCCTGAGCTGGGTGCCGCTCGCCTGGCCCGCGCGCCTGGGGTCGCTCGGGGTTGAGGCCTTCATCGACGCCGCACGCGCGACGGGCCCTCTCCTCACGACTGCGCTCGCTGGCCTCGTGCTCACCCTGGCAACCGCCGCCGTCCTTATCGCCTGGTTCTGCCGCTTCGAGGACGGGAGGGCAGATGCGTAGGAAACCGCTCGCCGCCGTGCTCGCCCTCCTCTCCGCAGCGCTCGTCCTGGGCGGGAATGCCCTGCTCGACGCCGGCTGGGGGTCGGCGCTGCGCTCGATCGCCGACCGCGTGCTGCCCAACCCTGAGATCACCATGTGGGCGCCCGCGCCCGAGCCCGGCAGCCACGCGAGCTCCTACGCCGACGCTACCGGGGCGGGGGCGAACTACGTCTACCTGGTGGACGCGGCGGACGACAGGGGCGATGTCCGAGAGCTCCAGCTCATCTTCTTCGGGCGGGAGTCGGACGGCGAGGGCTGGCTCGAGATCGAGGCGCACGGCGGCTCGGGCGTGCGCTACCGCGCGTGCAACGCGGCCGAGGCACCCGCGGCTGCGCGCGGGGCTCTGGACCGCTGAGCGCGGCGCAAGTACAATGCCGACGGGAGTTTCAGGAGGTCGAACATGGCAAGGATACTGGCAGTGGATGATGAACGGGCGATCCTCGACGCGCTCGCGCGCGTCCTCGGCTGCGACGGCCATGAGGTCGTCAAGGCAGCGGACCCGACGGCGGTCCCGGGGACGGACCTCTCGCGCTTCGACCTCGTGCTCTGCGACGTCATGATGCCGGGGCTCGACGGCTTCGAGCTCGTGCGGCAGATCCGCCCGGACTTCGACGGGCCCATCATCTTCCTGACCGCGCGCGTGGCCGAGGAGGACGCCGTGGCCGGCTACGGCCTGGGCGCCGACGACTACGTCCGCAAGCCCTTCGGGGCCGCGGAGCTGCGCGCCAAGGTCGCGGCCCATCTACGCCGTGAGCGCCGACCGCACTCGCACGCCCTCTCCTTCGGGGAGGTGCGGATCGACCTCGGGGCGCACGGCCTCGCCGTGGGTGGCGAGGCCGTGCCGCTCACGCCCACCGAGTATGGATTGGCAACACCTATTTGGACGATTCCGGGAGGGACAGCCCCGCCTCCCTGAACTCGACCGGCGACATGTAGCCCAGCGTCGAGTGGATCCTGAAGTTGTTGTACCAGTGCACGTAGTCCGAGAGCTTGGCCCGGAGCTCGCGCGTCGTGCCGAACGTCTCGCGGTGGACGAGCTCGGCCTTCAGTATCCTGTTGGTCGACTCGTCGACGGCGTTGTCGTAGGGGCAGCCCTTGGCCGACAGCGACCTCTCTATGCCGAAGGCCTCGAGCATCAGGTCGATCTCGGCGTTGTCGAACTCGCTGCCGCGGTCCGTGTGGAACACCTCGATGTCCGAGATCGGGAAGGAGAGCGTCGCGAACGCCGACTTGACCAGCCGGGCGTCCTTCCTGGGCCCGGCGGAGTGGCCGACGATCTCCCTGTTGTAGAGGTCGACGAGCAGGCAGACGTAGTTCCACGACGCCCCCACGCGCACGTAGGTCAGGTCGCTGCATATATGGGTGCGCGGCGCCCTGCCGCAGAAGCCGCGCGCGACGACGTTCGGCACGTCGGCCTCGTTGACCGCCCCGGGGTGCACCTTGAACCTCTTCCTGCCGTATGCGCTGACCAGGCCGTTCTCCCTCATGATGCGGCAGACCCGGCGCCGGCTGACGGTGACGCCCGACCGCTCGAGCGACGCCTTTATCTTGCGCGAGCCGTACCGGCCCTTGCTGGCGGCGTGGGCCGCGACCACGGCCGGCGCGGCGGGGTCCGGCGCGGCGGGCCGGCCGGGCCGCGAGCGCATGGAGTAGTACGTCGACCTCGCGACGCCGAGGAGCCTGCACTGCGCTGATATGGGGTAGCGGCCCTCGTTGGCCGCTATGGCCCTCACTTTCGAGCGTATATCAGCGCCGCTTGTTTTAAGACGTCGACCTCCATCCGGAGCCTGCGGTTCTCGCGCTCGAGCTCCAGGATCCGGTTCTGCTCGGGCGTGCGGTTGTCCGCGGCGCGCGGCGAGCCGGTCGCGTTTATCGACTTGATCCACCTCTCCACGGTGCTCTTGCCGAGGTCGTACTCGTCCATGATCTCGCGCTTGGGCTTGCCGGCGTTGTAGAGGTCGACTATCTGCCTCTTGAACTCGTCGGTGAAATGCCTCGGGTGCCTGGGGTCCCTCATATACGGCCCTCCCGTCTCCTGCGCCCCTCCCGGAACTGTCCACACCAGTGTAGCCAATCCAGTACGCCATCTGCGAGTACCTCGCCCGCCACCCCGGGCAGGTCATGAGCCGCGCGCAGATACGCGAGGCGGTGCTCGGCTGGGAGAGCGACGCCGACGACGCGGCCATATCCATGCAGGTCAGCCGCGCCCGGAGGAAACTCTCCGAGGCCGGCGCCGATCCGATCGCGACCGTCTGGGGGATGGGGTACAAGTGGCAGCTCTGAGGACCGGGGCGCGAGGTCGCAGGGGCATGCCGCTCTCCTTCGTCATCGCGCGCTACTTCGCCTACGCGTTCGCGGCGGTCGCTACGGCGTGGCTCGCCTCGTTCATGGCGCTCTCCGCGGCGATCAACGCGGGCTTCGTCTACGAGGCAAGCTGGGGGCCGGCCAATGCGCGCGAGGTCGCGGAGGGCCTGGCACGCGACGGCGTCTGCGGGCAGCAGGACGTGCCGACGGCGTACCGCTACCTCATCCTGAACAAGGACGGACACGTGCTGATGACAGACCTCGAGGGCACGCGGCTCGAGGGCGCGACGGAAATGGCCCGTGCGGCACTCGCCGCGGATCCGGGCACAGTGGAGATCGAGGGCGGGGGCTCGGGCCTCACCTACGCCGCGTTCCCGCTCAAGGGCGGCGGGGCCTGCGCACTCGTCAGTGAGTACCTGCCGCAGTGGGCCTCGCGCGACCTCGCCGGCCTGCTTCCCAACCCGCAGAACCTCATGCTCGTCGGCGCCGCGGCGGGAAGCGCGCTCGCGCTCGCGCTCGTGGCGCGCCGCGCGAGCCGCGTGATCTCACGCAAGATGGCGCCGCTCGCGGAGGCGGCGGGGCGCGTCGGCGCGGGGGAGCTCGACTTCGCGGTCGGCAGCAGCAACGTGCGCGAGGTGAACGACGTCCTCGCCGCGATGGACGCCATGCGGGCCTCCCTCGCCGAGTCGCTCGAGGCCCGCTGGGCCGCGGAGCGGGGGCAGCGCGAGCAGGTGGCGTCGCTCGCCCACGACCTCAAGACGCCGCTCACCGTGCTGCGCGCCAACGCCGACTTCGTGGCGGAGGAGCTGGAAGACGAGAAAGACGCCGACCTCGCGGCCGCCGCGCGCGACATAGCCGGCGGTGTCGAAAGGCTCGACGGCTACGTGCGCCTGCTCATCGATGCCTCGCGCGGGTCCGACGGGGCGGAGAGGGTCCCCATGCGGCCGGCCGAGCTCTGCGAGCAGGTCCTCGCCGAGGCCGCCCAGATCGCCCGGGCGCGAGGCGTGACACTCGACGCGGCCACGGGCCCCGCTGTCGTGGGCGCGCCCGAGGCCCCGCTCGACCGAACCGCCCTGGCGCGAGCCGCCGCGAACCTCGTGGCCAACGCCGCCGAGCACGCGCGTTCGCGCGTGGCGGTCTCCTGCGACGTCGCGGGCGGACTCCTCGTCATCGAGGTGTCCGACGACGGACCGGGCTTCTCTCCCGCCGCCCTCGAACGCGGCTGCGAGCGCCTCTTCACAGACGACTCCTCCCGCTCCTCGCGCGACGGAGGCCGCCACTACGGGCTCGGCCTCCACGCCGCCTCCGAGGCCGCGAGCGCCCACGGGGGCTCCATCTCGCTCGCCAACAGCCCCTCGGGCGGCGCGGTGGCCACCATCGCGGTCCCCCTGTGCGGGGCCTGACGACTCAGGCCCTCACACCGGCGTGCCTCGCAATCAAACGCTTCCCGGATAATAATACCCGTTGCAGGGATCGCCCTGGCTAGTCGCCGCCCATGCGCATGAGCATGTCGACGATGCGAGTCGCCATCTCGTCCACCGCCGCACGGATGTTGGCGACCCAGGACGCATGGCCGGCCTGATCGGATGCCTCCGCCTCAAGCACGTCGCAGTTCGCAGTCACCGCCATGAGCAGGGTGACGAGGTCGTGCAAGGCGGTGCAAATGAACGCGCACTCCCGCGCCTCGGCCTCCGCCACCGGTCGCAGCGCGCGCCCCGTTGCCGCCCACGCCACGGCGAGCGCCCAAAAAGCCGAAGCAATCGGCGTCACTCGTTTCGCTAAATCAACTTTATGGGATGACGGATCACGGTCTTGAGCTTCTCCGGCGCGCACTTGCGCGGGTCGGAGAGGTAAATCTCGTGATGCAGACGAGCTTCGGAGAAGTCGGGGGCGTAGCCCCGTTCCGCCGCGAATGTGCGCATGGCGTCTATGGTCGCCGGCTCGTCGTCGTAAGGCCCGGTATGCATGCACTGAACGCAAAGGCCCTCGTCGACCCTCAGCAGCTCGACCGCCGAGAAGTCCAGCTTCTTCTTGGCGGCAGCTTCCGAAACTGCCCAGTCGAAGTCCTCGCGAGTGACGAAATCGGGCAGACGGATGCACGAGATGAAGTTGAAGTCATCCTTCCGCGCATAATCAATCTCGCCATCGGTGCGGTCTTGCCACCAGAAGCCCTCGAGCGGAGGCACGACGAAGTCGAAATAGCCTTCGATCTCTCGCGGGCCCTTCTTCGACATCTTGATGGTATAAGCGACGCCGTAGAGCAGCGGCAACGCGTTCTGGTACTCGCCGCCTTCGGCATTGGGATTGCCCTTGCCCCGCACGGCGACGTAGCTCATAGGCGGAACGGTTACGACGCTCGGCTTGCCGGACGGCTTGTAGAGCTCCCTGAACTCCTTCTTGAAATCGTATGCCATCGCAACAAACCTCCCTGAGCTTGGGTTTCCGTCGATATCCGACCAAATATAGCAATGGGCGCGGCTTCGGAAGAGGCCGCGCCCATTGCAGGATATTATAACACAGAATCGAACGTCTGTTCTATTCCCACTCGATGGCTTCGATTCTAGCGTTCCGTCACTCCAGTTGCACCCAGTTTTCGGTGCCGCCTCGAGCCGAGTGCCGCCAGGTGACACCATGTCGCGTTTCGTCGGCTTTGGGGACAAAAGCTGGGACAACTTTAAAAACTTTTTTCAAACTCAGGGCTTTGAGTTTTTGTTTTTGTCCCAAAGGGCGCGGCGGGACGCCTTTGCAAGCTCAATATTGCCGAAAACGCCCGTTTTGAAACTCAATCGCCCTTTTGCCCGCAAGCCGCCAGCTGCAATCGCAAGTGAATCAACGCGGGCGGCTTTCATGCTGGTTGAAAAACCGCAGGTCGCAGCTCTTCGTCGTCCGCAGGTAAAGTGAGTAGTCTCAGGTGGCTTGCCCATGAGTTGGCGAGCGGGCTTTGAGATTCCGCCGACGTCTGGAAACGCTTCGAGCTCCCTTGAATTTCCGGACAGTACATGATATAAGGTAATTGGTTTTCCGTTAGGAAGGCTTCCAAGTGCCGGGGACGTTTTCCCCGGCTTTTTTCTTATCCAGGAGAACAATGCGAGAACTCAGCATCTTCGTCGACGAGTCGGGAAGCGACGGCCTCTCCGACCGCCACTACCTGCTCACCGTCGTCATGCACGACCAATCCGAAAACATCGCGAATTCGATCGCGGCATATGAGGGCGCCCTTCGCGCCAAGGGGCTCCCGGACATACCCTTCCATGCGTCGCCGCTCATGAACGGCAAGGACCAGTACTCGGGGCTCGACCTGAGGACGCGCAAGATGATGCTCGGCTCGTTCCGCGTCTTCTTCCGCCACATGCCCGTAAAGTACCACACCTTCGCATACGCGACCAAGCAGTTCGCCTCGCTCGACAAGCTCGCGGGGGCGATGCGAAGGGATATCGTGAACTTCCTGTTCGACAACCTCGCGGAGCTGCAATCCTACGATATGGTCAAGGTCTATTACGACAACGGCCAGCGCTCCATCGCCGAGTCACTCCATCGCGCGGTCGAGTACGCGCTGTCGAAGGACGCCGTCGTCTACCGATCGGCGCAGCCCTCCGAGTACCGGCTTTCGCAGGCGGCGGACTACATCTGCACCATGGAACTCACCGCGATCAAATACGCCGAGCACACCGCCACCGCGACGGACGAGAAGTTCTTCGGCAAGTGGTCCGATTTCAAGAAGGGCATACTGAAGGAGACGCGCAAGAAGCTCGTCTAGGGAGGCGATCAGCCCTTGGCGGAGCGTTTACCGACAATGGAGTCTGTTACGCGGGGGGTTGATAAGACGCCACTTAGCTGCATAATAGGTTCCAGTTAGAAACCCTCGGGTTTGCGGAGCGGGATCGTGAGAGCGATTCTGCCCTATTTTTTTGCCCCTATTTCTTGCATGCCTTAATGGCTTCCGCATTCGCTCCCCATTGGTTCAGAAAGGGTTCGGGGAAATCGTCGAGTTGATTGCGTACCTCGCGTTTTGCAAAATAGAGCACAAGGCCCTCTAGCTCGAATTATTACATTTAGAACCCCGCCGCTCGTCCATCCCAGCTTGCCCAGAAAGCCCTCCCGCAATGTCCGTGTCCCAACGGATGGGTACCATTTATCAGGGTGCACCTGGGGCAACGGGCCGGCAGGCCAGCGCAAGGTCGCTCGCAGAACACGCAACATCAAACACGACAGAAGAGGCGAACGACAGATGCCGGACCCCGGACGACAGCACCGCGGAAGACGAGCATTCCGACCACAACCGAACAATCTTCGATCCTAGGCAGGCGCCCGCATGGGCGCCTTTTACTTTTCTGCGCATTAGCTGGCAGCTAAGGCGCACGGCTCATGGCCGTTTCGTGGAGGCCCGACCAGCTCGACCCACCTCGACCCGTCTCCGCTCCCGTCGTGCGCGCCAAGCGCCATCAGGCGGTTCAATCGTCGCGCAGACGAAAAGGGACACTGTGCCGCGCGGCGTGCACGCACGGTGCCGCACGGGAAGATTGGAGGAGCCATGGCACGCACAGCCGAATGCGCCACGCCCGAGGGCAACCAGGACCGCGACGAATGGATGACGGTGATCGAGATGCAGGAGTACATGAGGGCGAGCAGAAACAAGGCGTACGACCTCATCTGGTCGGGAGAGATCGACTCGTACAGGCTCGGCAGGAAGCTCCTGGTTTCAAGGGCGTCCGTGGACGCCTACATCGAGTCGAGGAGCGGCAGGAAATGACGGCGGCGACCGCCCCGGGAGCCGCCCGCGGCCGGGCACGCGAGGGAGCCTCGAGACGAAAGGAGCTCGAGGACGACCATGACCAAGAGCACTAGCAGGAGCCAGGTGAGGCTCATCGCATCGACCAACGCGATATTCGGCGCCGACGAGGCGTGCGCGATGCTGCGCATAAGCCGCGACGCCATGTACCGGCTCGCCAAGGACCCCGACGACCCGTTCCCGATCCGCTACATCGGCGGCAAGACGCGCGACGGCATCGTGCTGCACGACGAGCTCGTCGCATGGGTCGAGCGAAACAGCATCGTCGGCTCGCCCAGAAGGGGCTAGCGCCGATGGCGGCCGCAGGCCCGAGGGGGCGCGACGGCCCCTCCCCGCGCGAGTTCACGGCGGTACGGCACTTCATGATGGCGGACCTGGGCCTCTCCGGCCTTCCCCTGCTCGTCTACGCGCGCATCTTCGGCTTCTGCGACGCCGGGTGCTGCTACTTCGAGAGCAAGGGCGGCCTGGCCCGATTCCTCAACGTGCAGGAGCGCAGCGTCCACCGCGCCATCCGCGACCTGCTCGACCGGGGCCTCATCGAGGAATGCGGCGTGCACGCCCCGGCGCGCGGGCACGCCACCAAGCGGTACCGCATCGTGCGCGAGAGGCTGCCGCCCGGAGCGCTGTGGATTGGCAACACCTATTTGGACGATTCCGGGAGGGACAGCCCCGCCTCCCTGAACTCGACCGGCGACATGTAGCCCAGCGTCGAGTGGATCCTGAAGTTGTTGTACCAGTGCACGTAGTCCGAGAGCTTGGCCCGGAGCTCGCGCGTCGTGCCGAACGTCTCGCGGTGGACGAGCTCGGCCTTCAGTATCCTGTTGGTCGACTCGTCGACGGCGTTGTCGTAGGGGCAGCCCTTGGCCGACAGCGACCTCTCTATGCCGAAGGCCTCGAGCATCAGGTCGATCTCGGCGTTGTCGAACTCGCTGCCGCGGTCCGTGTGGAAGACCTCGATGTCCGAGATGGGGAAGGAGAGCGTCGCGAACGCCGACTTGACCAGCCGGGCGTCCTTCCTGGGCCCGGCGGAGTGGCCGACGATCTCCCTGTTGTAGAGGTCGACGAGCAGGCAGACGTAGTTCCACGAGGCCCCGACGCGCACGTAGGTCAGGTCGCTGCATATATGGGTGCGCGGCGCCCTGCCGCCGAAGCCGCGCGCGACGACGTTGGGCACGTCGGCCTCGTTGACCGCCCCGGGGTGCACCTTGAACCTCTTCCTGCCGTATGCGCTGACCAGGCCGTTCTCCCTCATGATGCGGCAGACCCGGCGCCGGCTGACGGTGACGCCCGACCGCTCGAGCGACGCCTTTATCTTGCGCGAGCCGTACCGGCCCTTGCTGGCGGCGTGGGCCGCGACCACGGCCGGCGCGGCGGGGTCCGGCGCGGCGGGCCGGCCGGGCCGCGAGCGCATGGAGTAGTACGTCGACCTCGCGACGCCGAGGAGCCTGCACTGCGCTGATATGGGGTAGCGGCCCTCGTTGGCCGCTATGGCCCTCACTTTCGAGCGTATATCAGCGCCGCTTGTTTTAAGACGTCGACCTCCATCCGGAGCCTGCGGTTCTCGCGCTCGAGCTCCAGGATCCGGTTCTGCTCGGGCGTGCGGTTGCACGCGGCGCGCGGCGAGCCGGTCGCGTTTATCGACTTGATCCACCTCTCCACGGTGCTCTTGCCGAGGTCGTACTCGTCCATGATCTCGCGCTTGGGCTTGCCGGCGTTGTAGAGGTCGACTATCTGCCTCTTGAACTCGTCGGTGAAATGCCTCGGGTGCCTGGGGTCCCTCATATACGGCCCTCCCGTCTCCTGCGCCCCTCCCGGAACTGTCCACACCAGTGTAGCCAATCCACTGGCAACCCCTGACGGTTCGTCAGGGTTCCCGGCGCGAAAGGGTGACGAAATGACAGGGCTCGCCGAGAACAAGGGTGACGAACCGTCAGGGTTCGCAGCCCGAACCCCTGACGAGATGACAGGGAAACCCCTGACGATATGCCACCCAATAAGCAAAAGGGACAACAAGGACTTCAGAAGATAAGGAAGGGGCGCCCGATGGACCGAGCGGGACTCATCACCCTGGAGCAGGCCCGTGCGGCCGGGCTCTCCTTCGACGAGCCGGAGCCGAGGGCGTGCCCGCACTGCGGCGCCGCCCTCGATCCGCTCGGCGCGGCGCTGGCGGGCAGGGTCGCCTGGGTCTCCGCCGCCCCCTGCCCGTGCGAGGGCGCGGCTCGCGAGCGGGAGGCCGAGGCGCGAAGGCGCGCGGCCCTCGCCGCCAAGGAGGAGGCCGCCCGCCGGGAGAAGGCGCTCTCGCGCGCGGGCATCCCCAGGCGCTACTGGGCCGCCGAGGCCGACCGCCCCGAGTTCGCCGAGTACATCGCCTCGTTCGCGGGCAACGGGGGCGCCGGGCTCTACATACACGGGGGCGTCGGCGCCGGCAAGACGCACGCCGCCTCCGCCATGGCCAGGCTGTTCGCCGAGGCCGGCTACGACGTCGCCTTCACGACGGCCAAGGGCATGCTCGAGCGCGTGAAGGCGACGTTCGACGAGGGCGGCACCGAGGCCGCCGTCGCGCGGTACGCCAAGTGCGACGTGCTCGTGCTCGACGACCTCGGCAAGGAGGACGCGACCGAGTGGTCCGTCGGCACCGTGTTCAGCGTGCTCGACGCGCGCTACGAGGACATGCGCCCGACCATCGTCACGTCGAACTACGCGCCGGGCGCGCTGGCGGACAGGCTCGCGAGGCGCGGCGAGCGCGTAACGGCAGAGGCGATCGCGAGCAGGATCTCCCAGACCTGCAGGACCGTCTACCTGGGCGGAAGGGACAGGCGCCGCCTCGGCTAGCTTGTGCGCTTCCCGTGGAGGCGCGGACGGCTCGACCCGGCTCGACCCATCGCGGGCGGCCCCGCCCTCTACCGCAATCGAAATCGCTATACACGTCTTGGGCGGCGCCGACGCGCCGGCACGCACGCCTGCTCCGACTCGCACCGTGCCCCCATCGCGAGGACGCCGCCCGCCAAGCGACAAACGAAAGGCGGAGGGCCCATGGACGGCTTCGAGAGGATAACCGGCCGCGAGCACGACGGGCTCGTGGAGAAGTGCCAGGAGAACGGCTGGCTCAAGGTCGGCGGCTTCGACTGGCAGGACGACCCGTTCCTCGAGGAGTACCCCTACGAGTTCTCCCGCACGGACAGCGTCGACAGGCTCCGCGAGGCGCTCGGCTCGGGCAACTGGGCCATACGCCAGGGGTTCTGCTACCGCGACCTCGCGTTCATCCAGCAGGTGAACGGCGGCGACGAGTGGTGGACGCTCAAGCGCGACGGCGACGCGTGGACCGGCTTCGAGAGCTGGAGCTTCGGCGCCATCGCCCAGGAGCCCGAGCGCTTCGAGCGCGCCATGCGCGACATGTGCGAGGCGACGCCGGAGCAGTGCCGCAGCGGCGAGTGGGCCCATCTGCACGAGAAGGCGCCCGAGCCGCTGGCGCAGCGCGCCGCGTCCGCCCGCGAGGCGAGCCGCGCGCACGCCGGGCAGGAAGCCCGCGTCCCAATGGCGCGCGAGAGGGCCGTCGGGGCCGAATAGGGACGACCGGGGCGCGAAGGCGCCCCTTTTTCATCTCGACTGGAAGGGAGGCGCGGGATGGCGAGCGACTACGGGGACGAGGCGGGCGGCAAGCTGCTCGACTGGATGCTGAGGATCGGCCAGGAGGCCGGCGCCGAGGCAATGGAGCGCAGCGCGAGGGAGCTCTCCGAGCGCCTCGCGGGAATCCGCGGGACCATCGCCGGCGGGCGCGCCGAGGCCATTGAGGCCGAGGGCGTGCCGACCTACGCGAAGCTCAGCCTCGAGGAGCTCTCGGGGCTTCCCGAGTACGCGACGATCAAGGAGGTCGTCTCCGACAAGCTGCGCGCCGCGTCGGTCGAGCACCACATCATCCCCGGCGAGGGCCGCGACTGGCTGCTCTTCAAGGTGGAGGACGCCCCCGAGGTCGACGAGGCCTTCCGCCAGCTGGAGCAAGAGACGGGAAAGGCCGCCGATCGCGCAAGGGAGCGCCTCGCCGAGATCGCCGAGAGGCGCCGGGCGCCCGAGCGGCTGGCGGAGCGCGCCGAGCGGGCGCGCGAGGCGTCGAGGGCCCACAGCCAGGGCATCGGCCGGGACCGCGGCCCGCGCCAGATCGAGGGGCCCGAGAGATGAGGTGGCAGGCGGCGGCCGCGCTGGCCGCGGCGGCGTTCGCCGCGGGAGACTTCGCGGCCGCGGCAATCGCGGCGTCGGGCACGAGCCCGATCCTCGACCCGGAGGCCGCCATGGCGGCGATCCCCGCGGCGCTCCGCGCGGGGCGCGTCTTCTCTGCGGAGGCGCTTCCCCTGTGCGCCGGGACCGCCTGCGCGTGCGGCGCGCTCCTCGCCTGGGACCGCTCACTGGGGACCAAGGGGGCCCGGCGCGACGGCGAGGAGCACGGTAGCTCCAGGTGGGCCACGCGCAAGGACATCGCGCCCTTCGGCGACCCCAAGGACCCCGACAACAACATCATCCTCACCGACAACGCGCGCATCCGCCTCGTGAGCCGCAGGTTCGACCTCTCCACCGACACCAACGACAACGTGCTCGTGGTGGGAGGACCCGGCACCGGCAAGACGCGCTACTACGTCAAGCCGAACCTCCTGCAGGCCAACGCCAGCTTCTTCGTGACCGACCCGAAGGGCACGCTCATCCGCGAGATGGGCGGCGCGCTGGCGGAGCTCGGCTACGAGATCCGCGCGTTCGACACCATCGACTTCTCGCGCTCCATGCGCTTCAACCCCATAGCCTACATACGCGACGAGGCGGGCGTCATCCGCTTCGCCCGCGGCATCGTCGCCAACACCGAGGGAGAGGCCGACCACAAGGGCGACCCCTACTGGGAGAAGGCCGAGCGCCTGGTCTACACCGCGCTCACGGCCTACCTCGTCATGCACTGCGAGCCCGCCGACCGGAACCTCGACGGGCTGCTCACGCTGCTCTCGCTCGCCGACGCCCGCGACGACCCGGGCTACATGAGCCCGCTCGACATGGTGTTCCGCGAGCTGGAGACCGGCGAGCGCTACGTCAGGCGCGGCGGCGCCTCGGCGGAGGGCGGATCGCTGCGCGGCTTTTCCGAGGAGGACGGCGCGTGGGAGTGGGTCAAGGTCCGCGAGCCGGCGCCGCCCGACGACTTCGCGCTCGCGAGCTACCGCGAGTTCCGCGTCGCCGCCGGCGACACCATGAAGTCGATGCTCTCGAGCTGCAACGTCCGCCTGAAGCCGCTGTCCATCCGCGCCGTGCGCGACCTCACCTCCAAAGACGAGCTCGACCTCGCCCACATGGGCGACGAGGGCGCCAAGGTCGCGCTCTTCGCGTCGATGAGCGACACCGACTCGACCTTCGACTTCCTGTTCGCCCTGCTCATGGACACGGCCGTGAGCGCGCTTTGCGCCGAGGCGCTCGAGGCGCACGGCGGCTCGCTGCCCACGACGGTGCACTTCGTCTTCGACGAGTTCGCCAACATCGGGCGCATACCCGACTTCGAGCGCACCATCGCCGTCACCCGCAGCAGGAACATCGCCGTCTCGATGATCGCCCAGTCGCTCTCGCAGCTGAAGGAGACCTACGGCGACAACAACGCCGAGACCATCGTGAACGCCTGCGACACGCTGCTCTACCTGGGCGGCAAGGCGAACGAGACCAACGAGGAGATCAGCAAGATGGCCGGCAAGCAGACGGTGGCGAGCGAGACGCAGAGCGACTCGCGGGGCGCCGGCTGGACCCGGACCGTGAACCGCGGCATCTCCGAGCGCGACCTCATACAGCCCGCCGAGGTGGCGCGCATGCCGCGCGAGGACGCGCTCGTGCTCGTGAACGGGTGCATGCCGCTCATGGACCGGAAGTACCGGCTCGAGCGCCACCCGCGCTCGCGCCTGCTCGAGGAGGCGGCGCGCCGCGGCCCGTTCGACTTCGCGGAGTACCGCAGGCGGAAGGACGGCCTCTCGTGACGGGGCCGCGAAGGGCGCGGGCCTCCCCCGCCGCGGGGGAGGAGCAGCAAGGAACATCGCCAACCGAAAGCAAAGGAGAGCAGCATGCTCGCAAACGTCATCAAGCTCGTGTCGGGCTGCGTGACCTTCCTCGGCGGCTTCCTGGTCGTGTGGGGAGCGGTCTCGCTCGGCCTGGCCATCAGGGAGCAGCAGGGCGGCCCGCAGATCGCGACCGCCATTTCCACCATCGCCGGCGGCGCGATCATCATCGCCGCGTCGGTCTACTTCGGGCAGCTGGACACGTCCTGGCTGCCGGCATAGGGGGCGTCGCGGATGGCGCTCCGGATACCGGTGCAGAAGGACATCGGCGAGTACGAGGAGAAGATCGTCGGGAAGATGAGCCTGCGCACGCTCGCATGCGTGTCGCTCGGCTTCGGCAGCGCGGTCGGGGCGGCGGCCTTCGTCCACCTGGGCCTGCGCGCAGACGTCGCGGACGCGGCCTTCCCGATCATGCTCTGCAGCATGCCGTTCTGGCTCGCCGGGTTCTGGCGGCCCTTCGGCATGCGCGCCGAGGAGCTGCTGCCGCTTTTGGCGGCACACGAGCTCTCCCCGCAGCTGCTCGCGTACGAGCCCTGCCTCGCCGGGAGCCTCCCCGAGGGCTCGCCGCGCCCGGGCCGCCCGGGACGTCGCGCGAGGCGCAGGGCAAGGAAGAAAGGAGCCGAGCTCTATGAGCCGAGCAAGAAGCAACAAGAAGAATAGGCCGAAGCGCCCGAGCACCCTCGAGCTGCTCCTCGGCGGCACGGGCGGGCGCAAGGACGCCTCGAAGGGCGCGGAGGCCGAGCGGCAGAGGCGCCGCCGGGAGCGCGACCGCTCGCGCGAGATGGCCGCCTACGTCGGCTACGACGCCATGTACAAGGACGGCATCGCCCAGGTGATGCCCGGGGTGTTCAGCCAGACGGTCGAGTTCTCCGACATCAGCTACCAGTCCGCGCGCAAGGAGGCGCGCGAGACGGCCTTCACCGTGATGAGCTCGCTGTTCAACTACTTCCCGGCGGACTCCCACGTGCAGCTCCAGGTCGTGAACGCGCCCATCCCAGCCGACGAGGTCGGCCGCAAGGTCTTCTTCGAGCCCGGGGAACGCGCCACCGCCGGGCTCGCCGAAGAGTACAACCGGATCCTCAACGACAAGATGCGCGAGGGCGTCTCGAACCTCGTGCGCCACCGCTACCTGACCTACGCCGTGGGCGCCGACGACGTCGACGCCGCGGTGCCCAAGCTCGCGCGCATCCGGGGCGACGTGGAGCAGACCCTCGCGCGCATACGCTGCTCGTCGCGCGCCCTCGACGGCGCCGAGAGGCTCGAGCTCCTGCAGGGGCAGCTGCGCCCGGGGTCGCGCTTCGAGTTCTCCTGGGACAAATTGTCCCCGACGTCGGGAGCGCGCACGAAGGACTTCGTCATGCCCTCCACGCTCGACTTCAAGCCCGAGGGCAGGTCCGACTGCTTCCGCAGCGACGGGCGCTACGGCGCGGTGCTCGCCGTGCGCAGCTTCGGGTCGGTCATCGAGGAGACCTACCTCGCCTCCATCATCGACCTGCCGCTGCCGCTCAACGTGACGCTGCACGTGCAGCCCATCGCGCAGAGCGAGGCGCTCGCGCTCGTGAAGCGCCAGATCGACTGGATGGACAAGGAGATCATCGACGAGCAGATGAGCGCCGTGAAGAAGGGCTACGACTACCAGATCCTGCCGCCCGAGCTGCGCTTCTCGAAGGAGGAGGCCGAGGAGCTGCTCGACTTCCTGCGCAACAAGTCCGAGCGCCTGTTCGTCTACACGGGCCTCGTCTACACCTGGGCCGACAGCCTCGAGGAGCTCGACCGCCGCGTCCAGCAGGTGACGAGCGTCGCGCAGGGCTGCACGATCGGCCTCGAGCCGCTCCACTTCCGCCAGCGCCAGGCGCTCAACTCGGTGCTCCCGCTCGGGAACAACCACGTCACCGTGAGCCGCTACCTCACCACGGGGCAGGTGGCGATGCAGATGCCCTTCGCGAGCCAGAGCCTCGACGAGGCGGGCGGAGGCTACTACGGGCAGTCCAAGGAGAGCGGGAACCTGGTGCTGTGCGACCGCAAGCGCCTGGCGAGCCCCATGGGCTTCGTGTGCGGCAAGCCCGGCTCGGGCAAGAGCTTCTCGGTCAAGCGCGAGATAACCAACACCGTGCTCGCGCACCCCGAGGACGAGGTCGTGATCTTCGACCCGGCCGGCGAGTACGGCAACCTCGTCGGCGCGCTCGGCGGCGCGAACGTCGAGCTCGCCCCGGGATGCTCGGCGGTGCTCAACCCCCTCGACACCGCCGACGTCGCGGACCGCGCCGACGCCGCCAAGCTCGCGTACAAGACCGACGCGGTGCTCGCGCTCTCGAGCGCGCTCATGGCCGAGGGCCGCGAGGGCCTGCCGGAGCGCGACCGCTCGATCATCGCCCGCTGCGTCGGCGAGGCGTACCGGGAGTGCGCGAAGGACGGCCGCCTGCCCACGCTCGGCGACTTCCACGCGGCGCTGCTCGCTCAGCCCGAGCCCGAGGCCGCCGACATCGCGCTGCGCTACGAGCGCTACGTGAAGGGCGCGTTCTCCTTCTTCAACGGCCAGAGCAACGTGGCGCTCGACAACCGCATCACCAACATCGACATGCACGGCCTCGGCCAGAACATGCGCGTGTTCGGCATGATCACGGCGCTCGAGATGGTGCGCAACCGCGTGATGGTCACGCCGCCGCGCCCCAACTACACGTGGCTCTACATCGACGAGGTGCAGAGCCTCTTCGCGCACCCGACGGTGGTCGAGTACTTCGCCCGCCTTTGGCGCGAGGGGCGCAAGTTCGGCCTCATCTGCACCGGCATCAGCCAGAACACGAGCCACATGCTGGCCAACGCCGAGGCCCGCGACATGGTGCTCAACTCCGAGTTCTTCCTGCTGCACAAGCAGTCCACCGCCGACCTCGACGCGTGGGCGGAGATGCTCCAGCTCTCCGCCACGGAGCGCGGCTACATCGGAGACGCCGTCAAGCCCGGCGAGGGGCTGCTCATCAGCGCCGGGATCCGCGTGCCCATCACCGACGACTTCCCGAAAGGCCCGCTCTACGACCTGTGGAACACCAAGCCCGCAGAGGTCGCCGAGCGCGAGATGCGCCGGGCGGCGCGAGAGGCGGAGGAATAGGAATGGCCGGCCCGAGCGAGGGCGGCGGGATGCTCGAGGTGGTCGCGGCGCAGCGCCGCGACGTGCTCACCGCGGGCGACGTCGCGGAGACCGAGCGCGACGCCCTGGGAAACGTCTCGGAGGGAGCCGGCCCGCTCGACCAGGCGGGAGGCCCCGCCGCAACGGCGAAGGGGCGCCCTTCCAGGCCCGACGCGCCGGAAGGCGGGCTCGGGGACAAATTGTCCCAACCCGCCGGAGACCGGCGCGCGGCGGCAGCGATGCGCTCGCGCGTCGAGGCGGCGAAGCTGGCGATCGCCCGGGAGGCAGTCTCCCAGCTCGACGACTCGGAGGAGCTCGAGGGCGCCTCGGGCATGTACGACGCGGGGCATGCGGCCAAGAAGGCCGCGGGAAGGCTGCGGCAGAGGAAGGCGAAGAAAGCCGCCCAAGGCAGCCGCAAGGCGGCGACCGCCCTCGGCGCCCCAAAGGGAGGCGCGCGCGGCCCCGAGGCAGCCGGCGCGACCGCCCCGGCCAAGCACCAGGCGGCCCAGGCGGCCGCGCAGGCGTCGGGCGAGGCGGCCCGAGCCGCGGGGTCGAAGGGCGCCGCCTCCGCGATCGCGGGCGCGGTCTCGGGCGCGGCGCCCGCCCTGCTCGGGGCGGTGGCCGGCATCGTGGCCTTCGTCGCCTGCGCGCTCGCCGTCGCGCAGCTGCTGAGCGCGCTGTTCGGCTTCTGGGACGACGCAGCCTCCAAGCAGGGCCTCGAGGGGCTGCCGCCCTACATCACCTACGAGATGGTCGAGGCGGCGCTCGAGTGCCAGGAGGAGTACGGGCACCCGGCGGGCTGCACCATCGCGCAGATCATCCAGGAGTCCGGCCAGGGCGACCGCATGAGCCAGCTCGCAGAGCGCGACCACAACCTCTTCGGCATGAAGTGGTGGTCGGGCTACGCGGGCTGCCCCGAGGTGGCCGGCAAGGCGAACTGGGCCACCAGCGAGGAGTACGTGCCCGGCGAGCACACCCAGATCACGGCGAGCTTCATCCGCTTCGCCGGCGACGCCGAGTGCATCCGCTTCCGCAGCAGGGTCTTCCTGCAGGCGGAGCGCTACTCGGGCAACGCCCTCATCCGCGAGGCGATCGAGAGGCACGACTCGGACAGGATGGCCGAGGGGCTCAAGGACGCCGGCTGGGCGACCGACTCGTCCTACGTCGAGTCCCTGAAGTCGATCATGGCGCAATGGGGCCTCTACAGGCTCGACTCCATGACGGTCGAGGACCTGAAGGACCCGGCCGCGAACGGGAACGCGATCGTCGAGGCGGCGTACAGCCAGCTCGGCGTGCCCTACGTGTGGGGAGGCTCGACCCCCGGCAAGGCGCTCGACTGCAGCGGGCTCACGCAGTACTGCTACGCGCAGGCGGGCATCCGCATAAGCCACTACACGGGTTCCCAGTACGAGGAGCTCAGGCGCATACCGCTCTCGGAGGCGAAGCCCGGCGACATCCTCTACCGCTCGGGCCACGTTGCCATCTACATCGGCGACGACAGGTACATACACGAGCCGCGAACGGGCGACGTGTGCCGCATAGCGAGCGGCATCGGCAGCTTCAGCTGCGCGCTCACCGCGAGATAGGAGAAACCAATGCAGGGAAAGTCAAGGGTCATGGCCGCCGTCGCGGCAGGCGCGCTCACCGTGGCGCTCGGCGCGGGCGCGGCGCGCTGCGCCATCGCCCCGCAGGAAAGCCCCCAGGAGCTGGCGCCGCCCGCGATGGCCGGCGCCCCTGAAGGCACTGGCTCGGAGACTGGAAAGGCGACATCGGGCGCCGAGGCGCTCTGGAACACCGCGTGGACGGGCGCCGACGACCCGACCGCCACGCTGCGGATCGTCGAGGGCGCCATGGTGGAGAGCGCGGACGGCACCGAGCGCGCCTGGTTCTTCTCGGCCGAGGAGCCCTCCGAGGCCGGCGGCGTGCTCAGCGTGCCCATCGAGGTCAAGGGAACCGGCGACAAGGCGGGAGGGCTCTCGCTCATCCAGGTCTCGGGCGGCGGGGACGCCCGCACCCTGGCCTGCGACCTCCTGACGCAGGCCTACGTGCCCCAGAAGGCGCAAGACGGAGCGTTCTCCGTGACCGGCACCGACGACCGCCTCTCCGAGGCGCTGGGCGCGGATGCCGCCGCCATCGAGGAGGCCGTCGCCGGGAAGGCGGCGAAGGTGTCCCCGCAGGCGACGGGAGCCACCTGGGACAAGGAGGTGTGGCTCGACTACGCCTGGAACGTCGCGTCGACGACCTTCACGCTCGACGACCCCGCCTCGACGGTGGTCACCGTGGTCTCGCGCAGCGGCTCGCTGGAGGCGATGTAGCCGTGCGGGCGCTTGAATCGCGACGCCGAAGGGTCTTCGCCGTCTCCGCCGCGGCGGCGTTCGCCCTCTGCGCGCTCCTGCTCGTCCCCGCGCAGCCGGCATACGCCGACATAGCCGGGGACGTCAACGATTGGCTGTGCGGCCTTCTGCGCGACTGCTGCAACTGGATGTTCAAGGCGCAGACGGGCGTGCTCGGGTCGATCGGCGCGAACGGGATCCTCTCGGCCGACTTCGCGCACATGCTCACGAGCTCGAGCGACCTGACCATGCACGACGTCGCCCGGGGCGTATGGCAGGTTGCCATCCTGCCGATCGGGTGCGGGGTGCTCGGCCTGGTCTTCACCCTGAAGCTCATCGAGATATCCCAGCGCATGGACGGCAGCCAGAGCCTCCCCGGCGTCAAGGAGGTCGTGTTCCTCCTCGTGTTCTTCGCCGTGTTCCTGTTCCTCATACAGAACAGCTTCGACCTGATGGCGTCGATCTACGAGGTCTGCGGGCTCGCCATCGACCGAGTCGAGGCGCTCTTCGGCGCCGGTGGCGCGCTCGACCTGCCCGAGGTGTCAGTCGTCACCACCGACGACGACATCCCGTCGCTCATCGCCATGCTCGTCGTGAGCCTCATCAGCTGGGTCGTGGTGCTGGCGGCCTACGTCGTCGCCCTCGTGGTCTGCTGGGCCCGCGCGCTCCAGCTCTACATCATGGCCGCGTTCGCCCCGATCCCGCTGGCGTTCCTCGGCATGGACGCCACGCGCCAGATAGGCCTTGGCTACCTGAAGAGCTTCGGGGCGGTCTGCATCGCCGGCGTCATCATCCTCGTGCTGCTCATATCGTTCCCGCTCGTGCTCGGCGGGCTCACCGGGGCGAACCCCGGGACGGGCACCCCGGCCGACGCGGTCGCGAACGGGCTCACCTACGCGCTGCAGTACCTGGCCATGTGCGTGCTGCTCATCCTGGCCCTCGTGAAAAGCGGCTCCTGGGCGCGCGACATCGTGAGCGGCTTCTAGCGGAAAAGCGAGGAAGGGGGCGGTCGCCATGAGATAGGGGCGCCGCGCCGGGGCACGCGTCCCGGCGGATGAAGACAAGGACCGATTGAAAACGAAAAGGAGGAAAGACATGGAAGAGAGGAAGAACGTGTACCTCTCGCTGCACAAGAGCTTCGTGCGCGAGGGCATCGAGTACACCGACCGCGCGACCGGCGAGGCCAGGACCTTCAACTCGGCGACCCTTCCCAAGGGCACCGTCGTCGACGGCATGGACGTGGGAGGCTACGAGTTCAGCCCCATGTTCGTTAACGAGAGCCGCTTCAAGGGGGCCGACTTCCGGGACATACCGCTGCTCGCGAACCGCGAGGTGTGGCTGAGGAAGACGGTGATGGGCCCGGACGGCCAGCCCGAGCTCGACGAGGGCGGACGCGCGGTCAAGGACACCGTGAAGGTCATGCCGGCGCAGCTCAAGGAGGCCGTTGACGCAGGGCGCTCGCGCTACCTCGCGGAGCGCGCCGAGCACGCCCGCCAGGCGAGCCGCGCCGCCGAGCACGAGGCGCCCCGCGCACAGCGAAGCGTCGAGAGATAGGGAGGCGGAAAGATGAACGCAGCGAAAGACTGCACCCTGCAGGAAAAGCTCCTCCGATGCGCCATGGCGCTCATCCTGGCGGCGGGGGCGCTGCTCGCCTCCGTGGCGGCCTCGCCCGCCTACGCCGCGCCGAGCACGGTAGACGTGTCCGTCGGCGGCAAGATCCCCTACGGCGGCTTCGCCACCACGTGGATGAGCGCCGACGGGAACATCGCCTACTGCGCCGAGCCCTCGTCCCCGACGCCCGCGCCGGGCTCCTACTCGACGAGCCCCGTGCCGAGCGACGACGTGACAGCGGCGATCTGGTACTCGTTCGGCTCTCCCGGCTTCGACGCGTCGATGTTCCCGGGCAGCTGGTACGACGGCGGCGGCTGGGACGACGCGAAGTACGCCGCGGCGAGCCATGTGCTCATCGCCTACGCCTACTCTGGGTCCGAGTCGGCTGCCACGCACGGCACGAGCGCCGAGTTCGCCTCCTGGGCGAAATCCGAGCTGATCGGCGGGACCTTCGCCAAGATGAAGGCGGGCGCCGGCAAGGTATCCGCCGGGTTCGAGGCATTCTGCGTCAGGACCGGCGGCGGCTCACAGACGCTCGTGAGCTTCAGCTGGTCCGCAGGCGGCGTCAAGGTCGCCAAAGAGGACTCCGAGGCGGGCGCAGAGCCCCAGGGCGACGCCTCGCTCGACGGCGCGAGCTTCTCCGTCGTTAACGAGACCGGCCGGTACGTGCTGGTCGGCGGCAAGTACTACGCCGACGGAGAGGTCTGCGCCACGATCAAGACCGCGCCCGAGAACGGATCGCACGTCGCCGCGACCGGCGCCGACGCACTTCCCGCAGGCAATTACCGCATCGTCGAGTCCGGAGCGCCCGAGGGCTACGACGCCAGCGACGCCTCCGTCGCGTTCACCGTGAAGGCCGGCGAGGTGCGCGACCTCACGGGCGACCCCGTGACCGACGAGGTCTTCCGCGGCGGCGTGCAGGTGACCAAGTCCGACAAGGAGCTGCAGGCGTCCGAGGCGCTCGCGGGCAGCGGCCACAAGGAGGCGCCTGGCGAGCACCCCGGCCTCGACGGGATCGAGTTCACCGTCACGAACCGCTCGGCGCACAAGGTCCTCGTTGACGGCGAATGGCGCGAGCCGGGCGAAGCCGTGGCCACGCTGACCACCGCATGGAACGACGAGGCCGGCGCCTACACCGCGCAGACCGCGGCCGACGCACTGCCGTACGGAACCTACGACGTGCGGGAGACGGCGACGAACGGGAGCTACCTGCTGACCGACGGCGAGCCCCGCACCTTCGAGGTCCGCGCCGGCGGCGAGATCGTGAGCGCCTCCGCGGACGGCGCCGCGCTCGAGTTCCGCGACCAGGTGGTGCGCAACGACCTCGAGCTCTCCAAGAAGAGCGAGTCCGACAACGCCGGCCTCATGGTCCCGTTCGCCATCGAGAACGCGGCCACCGGCGAGACTCACGTGCTGGTGACGGACCGCAACGGCGACGCGTCGACCGCGAGCAGCTGGAACAGGCACTCGAGGGACACCAACGCCAACGACGCCCTGCTCGGCCATGAGGGCCCGATTGCCGCCGCAGACATGGACCCGAAGGCCGGCATCTGGTTCTCGCTCGGCGAGGACGGCTCCTCGGCGCCGGTCGACGACTCGCTGGCGGCACTGCCGTACGGCGCCTACACCATGACCGAGCTGCGCTGCGAGGCCAACGAGGGCCTAGAGCTCATCACCAGGAGCTTCTGGATCGAGCGCGACTCGACGATGGCCAAGGCCGTGTGGATGGGCCTCGACGACCAGGAGGGCCCGCGCATCTCCACCACCGCAAAGGACGGGGCGGACGGCGACAAGGACGTCTCGGCCGACGCCGAGGCCAAGGTCGTCGACGCGGTCGCCTACGAGGGCCTGAAGGCCGGCGAGGCGTACGAGCTCTCGGCAACCCTCGTCGACAAGGCGACCGGCGAGCCCGTGGCCGACGCCTCGGGCAAGCCCGTGGGGGCCAAGGCAGAGTTCGCGCCCGCGCTCTCGACGGGCAGCCAGGAGGTCGAGATCTCCTTCGACGCGAGCCTGCTCGGCGGCCGCGACCTGGTCGCGTTCGAGAGCCTTCGCAAGGACGGCGCCGAGGTGGCGTCGCACGCGGACCTCTCCGACGAGGGCCAGACCGTCCACGTCGCCGTCGAGGTGGGCACCCAGGCGGCCGACGCCGCCGACGGCGACCAGGTCATCGAGGCCGGCAAGGCAAAGGTCGTCGACACGGTGGCCTACAAGGGCCTCGTCCCCGGCGAGACCTACATCGCCGTGGGCACGCTCATGGACAAGGGCACCGGAGAGCCGTTCCTCGACAAGGACGGCAACGAGGTGACCGCGCGCACGCCCTTCGAGCCAGAGGCGCCCTCCGGCACCGTCGAGGTGACCTTCGAGTTCGACACCGAGGGCCTGGCCGAGGGAGACGAGCTCGTCGTCTTCGAGAAGGTCCTGGACTCCGCCGGCAACGTCGTGGCGGCCCACGAGGACATCGACTCCGCCGAGCAGAGCGTCGTCGTGGACAACCCCGACACGCCCGAGGTGCCCGAGGAGCCCTACGCCAAGACCGGGGCCGACGCCCCCGACGCCACCGGCTACGCCGTGGCCGCAGGCATCGCTCTAGCAGCTGCGGCGGGCGCGGGCGGGGCGCTCGCGTACCGCAAGCGCAAGACGGCCGGCGCAAGCAAGGACGCGGCAGCCGAAGAGCCTGCCGAAGAGCCGGAAGAGTAGCGGCGCCGCATCGATACCGAACCGGAGGCCCTGGGCGCCCGCCCGGGGCCTCCCCTGCGAACGGGGGAGGACATGAACAAAGGGAAAGCCGCCACGGCACTCGCCATTGCCGTGGCGTTGCTGGCGCTGGCGGCGCTCGCCGTCCTGCCGCTGCCCGAGAGGAACCCGTACGGGGTGCACGAGGCGCCTGCTGCGGAAAAGGATGCGGCAATGGAGGCTCAAGAGACGGGAGGCGGCATCGACTGGGACGCCCTTCCCGCCTCCGTCGTCGCTTGGGTGCACGTGCCGGGCACGACCGTCGACTACCCGATCGTCCAGGGCCGGCCCGAATCGCCCGACTTCTACCTCACGCACGACGCCGGCGGCGAAAGATCAGCGTGGGGCGCTCCCTACATCGACGCCGGGTGCGCGCAGGGCGCCGAGAGCCCGCTCGTCATCGTCTACGGGCACCACATGTCCGACGGCACTATGTTCGCGCCGCTCGCGCAATACTCGTCGCGCGGTTTCGCCGAGGGGCACCGCACCATCCGGGTCTACACCCGCGAGAATGCGATCGAGCTCGAGGTCTTCGCGGCTGACGTGGTCGACGCGAGCTCAGAGGGCAAGCGGACCAACTTCGCCGGCGCTGCGGAGCTCGACGCCTACCTCGGGGACAAATTGTCCCAGTGCGAGGTCGTCCTGGAAGATTCGGCGGACATCGCGCATGCCTGGGCCTTCGTGACGTGCAGCTACCAGACGAGCAACTCCCGCACCGTGGTCTACGCGAAGGAGGTGGAAACATGGGATTCGCGCCCTTCGGAATAGGGCTCCTCATGGGGCTCCTCACGCTCACGGCCTACGCCTGCTGCGCAGCCGGCGACGACGACCGAGACTAGGACTTGCAGATCGAAACTACAACCGAATATGGCCCTTCGACCCCTTGCCGCTATATCTCGGCAAGGGGTCTTGCATGTGGTGAGATAATTTACGCACTTGATAGAAACAAGACGCTGCCGGCTGCTTCTCGATAAGCTTCCGGTTGTCCATGAATAGAGGTACGCAATTGGGAAAGATTAAGCTGCAAGACGTCAAAAGGGCCATCGACATCGGAAAAGACGTTCTGCCCTTCGTTGAGCCCGCTGTGAACAAATACGGGCCCGCTCTGATCGACTGGGGGCAGCAAAGGGGGAAGCAGGCGGCAGATAGCCTGGGAGAAGCCAGGGACTCATTCCTTTCAAAGGGTCGGGCAATCAAAGACAAGAAGGAGCAGCAAAAGTCACTCGAGGCATCCCGCAAGAAGGCCGTGGCAAGCTCGCTTCCGCCGATCTCCGCAAAAGATTTCTTCGAGAACTTCGAGAACAACGTCTCCAGCGAAGCCGACCTCAGCGATGGGTACATGGCGATCGCCGGCTGCTACGCCGTCGTCACGATGAAATCGGCACGAGAGAAAGACCCTTCCGCCTACGAGGACGTCTATGTCGGTTGCGGCAAATCCATGGGCTTCAGCATATACACACAGCTTTGCGGTTTCGGCAACATCGACGTCTACGCTGACTTCAAGTTCAAAAGACCAATGATGATTCTGCTCTTCCCGTGTGAGGAGAAAGACCTCGAGACCCGCTATGAGGCCCTCGTCAGGGATCTTCAGGCCGAGGGCTCGTACAACAAATGGGACGTCCTGGCGCGTTCCGATGAGGCGAGATAGGCGCTAAGAGCATGAGCGACAAAGAACTTGCGCCAATCAGCGTCGAGGTCGTTCCCGTCGAGGACTTGGAGAACATCAGGCTCGTCGCGAACGCCGATGCGGGCAAAGAGAACAACGTCGGCATCGGAGAGCGGGCGGACGCCATTCTCGGCCTCGCCTCGGACGTCATAGACCTCGTCGAGGAAAACAGCTCTACAAAGTCGAGGTTCCCGAAGGCTACAGCTTTAAGGACCTCGTCGCCTCGAAGAAGGATCCGGAAGCGGTAAGGGCCCTCGTCCGAGACCCGAAAGGTCGCCTGAGCGGCGACGTCTCCCTCAAAGCCGCTGGGGTCAGCCCCGCACAGATCGCCAGCGTCGGCCTTGCCGCAGCGGCGATGGTTGTCGGTCAGGCGTACATGACCGAAATCAGCGACAGCCTCCAGTGCATCGACGCCAAGCTGGAATCGATCGCCTCCATGATCGCCGGCGACCAGAGGGCGAAGGTCAAAAACGCCCTGGACATCGCTAGGACCTACGCAGCCCTTCATGACGATTACCTCCAAAAGCCCGCCGAGGCACGACAGGCGGCAAGAAACGAGATCGAGGGCAGGTACAACGACGTCGGTCAGGTAATCGATTGGATTACCGAGCAACTCGCCGGCATCGAAGACAAGGCCAGGGACGCCGCTGAGCGCGAAAAAGACCTCGAACCGTTGCTTAAAGAGGTCCAATCCTACGAGGCTCAGTTGGGGGTGCGGCGTGGAGTATGGACCACCGGTTTCTCGGCGCGCGCCTCATTTCTCGACAGCGTACACACATTGTTCGCGTTCGGCGCCGCATCCCCTTTTTCCCAGGATCTTTGTTCCGAATTGAGATACAGACGATCAGAGGCTATCCTGCTCATCAGGATGCTTGCATACTTTGATGGTGCGAGTTGCGGACACGCAAGAGCTACGCGTTTGGTTCGTTTTCAGCGGTGTTGGAAGTATCGGCTCAATGAAAAGCCAAGTTGACATTTTCGTGGACCGAGGCTTAGAAATGGCTTTTCTCGCTTGCGCAGACATGGTGCATAAAAGCGTTTTGCTTGGGAATTCTAACGAAATAAATAACCGCATAACGTAAACGCAACCAAAGATACAAAAGGAATCGAATGGCCGGAGAGGATTGCCCTTACCGATGGTCGATTCTTGACAGGCAAACTCAAGCCTCGTTATTATTACATGGTTTGCCAGACCGAATTAACAAAGGAGGGGTGTCGTGGTTGGTCTTTTCCGCACGTGGATGAGCGCCTAGAAAGCGGCGCTGTTGTGGCGTCGCGCTGTTTCTGCACGCCATTCCACGATTGGACATAACCATGATGTTTGAAACCTCTCGGGGCAGGTTTGCTCTGCTGTGCCATTCATGGCAATTCAAGCTTTGTTTCGTATGGGGCGGGGAGCTCGTTTCGACATTGACGAGTTCGATTCTCCAAATGGGTCTTATTTGGCATCTCGCCCTCACGACAGGGTCGTCTTCTCTCCTCTCCTTAGCATCGCTGGCAGGCTTTCTGCCGATTGCTTTGTTCGAAATCCTTGCGGGCGCCGTTGTCGACAGACTGCCTTTGAAACGTGTCCTCATCGGCGCCGACCTCTTCATTGCCGCGGTGGGTGCCGCCTTGGCGATTGCCTCGTTGGCCGGCGGCTTACCTGCATGGCTAATTCTCATCGCCCTGTTTCTCCGCGCAGTTGGCACTTCGTTCTACACGCCGGCCTCCCAATCTCTCACGCCCCATCTCGCCCCGCCAGAGCATCTCGTTCGCCTATCGGGGGTGACTCAGGCGATTCAGTCCGGCGGATACATTCTTGGCGCCGCGCTTGCAGCAGTGATTTATCCCGTGGCGGGCATTACCGCCATGATTGCCCTCGACGTGCTGGGAGCGCTTTTCGCTTCTCTAGCTGTCCTCGCCGCGCGGATAGACGCAGGAGGACTCGACGAAGCCGACCGCAGCTTGTCCTTTTCCAATAAGGTTCGAGAGCTCTTCTCTGAGATTTCGGACGGCTACAAGCTGACTAGGGGGTACAGGGGGTTGTTCGCCCTTCTTTGGTGCGGGTTCGTCTTCGCTTTCGCGTTCTCTCCGCTCGCGGCATTGTTCCCAATAATGACCTTGGGGCATTTTGGCGGTAGCACGGGGGATGCTGCTTTGGTGGAAATCCTTTTTTCTGCAGGCATGCTGGCTGGGTCCGGCATCTTGGCAGTTACGGGAGGGTTCCGCAATAGGTCGTTCACCATGGTCGCCGCGATTGCCGGCTTCGGCATTGCCGCAATCGTATCCGGATCGCTCGGCCCGTCATTGTTCGCTGCTTTCCTGCCGGTGAGCTTTCTTATGGGCGCATGCTCCCCGTTGTACGCGGGAACCCAGACTGCCCTTATGCAGGAGCAGATACCTCCTGAGTACCTAGGCCGCGTTTTCGGCCTCTACGGAACCATCATGGCGTGGGCCATGCCCATGGGCCTCGCGGCCCCCTCCGTTTTTGCGGATCTGCTTGGAGCTCCGTTATGGTTTGTCGGCTCTGGAGCGACCATGGTACTGCTTGCGATGGCTATGCTGCTTGCTCCGAGCGTCCGAAACGTGGGGAAAAGAGATACCGGGCGGATTCAATAGCCCAAGTATTCGAAAAAAAGAGGCAGCAGCCATCGGTTCACGCGTCAGCCTTCAAGCCCTTGCGACGACGAGGTATTGCACCGACATCCCACATCGCGCTCCTTATTCGTCGCCAACTATCATTTTCGGATTTGCCGGCTTGCGCAAGGTCAAAACGCTCGCGCCGGCAATTGGGCAAAGGCGAAAAATCGACGTGAGCAATCTTTTTTGGCATGGCTGCGCTTCCAGTAAAAGGCTAATACACAAAAGGCGGTTCAACCTATGGAACTCATAGTCAAAGCTAAAGACATCTTTTTGGAATATGCCGGCCGCGATATCCTGGATATCGAAGAGTTGGAAATCTACTCCTACGATCGCATCGGCTTGGTGGGAGACAATGGCGCAGGCAAAACCAGCCTGCTTAAAATTCTGAGCGGCAATCTTACCATTGCGGACGCCGACGTCAGGCGCTTCGGCAGCATTGCCCTCATCGGCCAACTCGATGAACTCGACCTTGATGCGGCTCAGGACAGTGGTGAGATGCTCTCCCGTCTCAACGTCGCCGGAGTGGCGCAAGAGACGATGAGCGGCGGAGAGGAAACACGCGCCAAGATTGCCTCTGCGCTCTCCCAGCATGCAAGCGCGATCTTTGCTGATGAGCCTACGAGCCACCTCGACCAAGACGGCATCAGCCTTCTCGTCGGACAACTCAAGGCATTTGATGGAGCCCTTCTCATTGTGAGCCATGACCGTTATTTTCTCGATCAGGTAGTGGACAAGATCTGGGAGCTCAAAGACGGCGGTATTTCCGAATTCTGGGGTGACTACACCGACTATCTGCGACAGAAAGAAGAAGAGCGCAAAGTTCAGGCGGCTCGATACGAAGAGGCGATGCGCGAGCGCGAGCGCCTTGAAGCCGCCATCGAAAAACAACGGAAAAAAGCACGGCAGGTCGACGCCAAGCAGAAGGGCGCAAAGAAAAGCAACGAGTATGCAGGTCGATTGGGGCATCAGAAAGCAACCGGCACCAAACAGAAGAGGATGTACCAGGCGGCTAAGGACATGGAGAAGCGCCTCGAAGCGCTCGAAGGGATTGAGGCCCCCGACAGCATTCGCACCGTGCGGTTCCGCCAGAGCAAGGCCCTGGAACTGCATAGTAAATTTCCCATCTCGGCAGACGATTTCAGCTTGAGCTTCGGCAACTGCATGCTCTATGACCACGCGAAATTCGAGATACCGCTCGGTGCCAAAGTGGCCATCACCGGTGGCAACGGTACAGGAAAGACCAGCTTGCTGAAGGCAATCGCTCGACGCGCCGACGGTATCAACATCTCTCCCAAGGCAGAGATCGGTTACTTCGAGCAAACAGGCTACAAGTTCGACGCCCGTCAGTCTGCGATCTCGTTCATGCAGGATGGTTGCGAGTACAGCATGACCGAAATCCGAAGCGTCCTCGCCTCTATGGGAATCGGACCGCGTGACCTGGCAAAGGACGTTGGCGTTCTCTCGGGAGGCGAAGTCATCAAGCTGCTGCTCGCGAAGATGCTGCTGGGCAGATACAACATCTTGCTCATGGACGAGCCTGGAAATTACCTGGACATCAAGAGCGCCGAAGCCCTCGAGCAGATGATGAGCGCCTATGCCGGAACGATAGTGTTCGTCTCCCACGATAAGAGGCTGGTCGAGAACGTCGCAGACATTATTTACGAAATAAAGGACACCAAGCTAGTCAAAATCTTTCAGCGCGAATAACCCTAAATGAGCAGGATATATTCCCAGAATGGAGACAAAAGGCCTCGAAGGGGGGGTGCCTCCAGGCCCTGTCGGCGCTCGCCATGACGCGCATGTACTACGACGGCAGCATGGACGACCGCAGCGCCCTCATCGAAGAACAGCGGATCCTGGACAAATCTCAGGGCTTTCTGAAAAAGAGGCAGGTCCTCGCAGCGCTCATGGAGATGAAGATCGGGGGCATGAAAGGGACGCCCATCGCGCTTCCTCGCGGAGCCCAGGGAAACGCCCTCAAGAGGCTGGTCTCTCAGACCCCCAGAGCCGCTGCAAAAGAGCAACTCCTCGAAGCTAAGGTTGAGATGCGCGCGAGCCTACGCTCCGGAGAGTCGAAGCTGAGGTCCGAGGCCGAAGATCGAAAAGGCAAAATCCAACGCATCGCGGCGGTATCCCGGTCAGCCAGGACGCTGCTCACTGATGGGACCGACTGCTGGCTCATCGACGATCAGACAGATTAGGAAAGACAAAGAGGCGGGCAATTGCCCGCCTCTTACTACATCACCCACTTGAACACGGCGCGGAACAGCCAGACGAAAAAGCCCAGCGTGACCTTAAGCGCCGCCTTGAGGAACCTACCAAGCCTCTTCATCGACGTCACCCCAATCTTCCTTGACCTTGCGGGCACCATCCTCGGCGCCCTCTTCCTTCTCTTGCGCGAGCAGCCTCGCCAGCTCGTCGGGCACGCCCGGGACCTCCGCCCTCCCCAGCGCGCGCTGCAGCTCCTTTATCTGCGACTTCAGCGGTTTTGAGGGAGGACCCACGTGCTCGCGGTAGCAGGCGCCGATCGCGGCCGCGTCGCACAGGTATCCCCGCACCCGGGCGAACGCCTCGTCGCCGTCGAGCAGGACGCGCCGGGCTCGCCCGAGCTCGGCCTCCGAGGCAAGCATGAAGCGCCATCCGCGGGACCTGCGTGCGGCCGGGATGCCGTCCGCGGGCGCGTCGGCGCGCCAGTCGTCGCGCACCTGGTGCCAGTTCGCCGTGAGCCAAAGCCCCTTCTCGGGCACCTCACGCATCTCGAGCTCGAACTCCGTGAGCATGTTCGCGCCGGAGAACGGCGACCCCTCCGTGAACGAGAGCGTGTCGAACAGCGTCGTCCTGCCGCCCTCGTACTCTATCCTCACCATCATCTCCGGCCCCTCTCCCTGCGCTGGTCCTGCTGGGCCCGCTGCCGCTCGGCGGCGAGGATGCGCTGCTGCTCGTCCTCATGCCGGCTGCCGCGCTGGTTGTCGCCGGCTTCGCCGCGCTTGTCGCCGTTCCCGTAGCGGGTCTTGAGGGGCATGAGGCCGTTCTCCGCTATGTAGGCTCGCGCAGCCTCGAGGCGGCGGTACCCCTCGCCGCCCGCCTGGCCGCGGCGCTCGAGCGTCGCCATCCTGAGACCGAACTCCTCGATCGACTCGACGTCGAACTTCGCGCAGGTCTCGAGCGCCGAGGAGAGCCTGCTCAGCTCCGAGAGGTCGTTGAGCTCGAGGGCCCGCTCGGCGGCCTCGCGGATGCGCGCGGTGCTCGCGTCCGTGGGGCGGTAGGCGCCTTCGCGCTCGAACCGCCGGCGGAGCATCTCCTTGCCGTAGACGAACCCCAGGCGCTCGCCGCTGACCTTCTTGGACGGCTCCTCTGCCAGGCTGAACACCCAGTCGTCCCGCCTCGCCTTGGCCGAGTTGTCGGCGACGTGCACGCCCAGGGCGTCGAGGATGCCGAGGAACTCCGCCTCGTCGCGCGCCGTGGTCTTGGCGAGCGCGACGCGGGCGCGGATGTCGCCGACCCACGAGTAGCCGCCAGAGCGCATGATCTCCTTCTCGGCACGGCCCAGGTAGACGCTCCTGCGACTCCTGGGCCCGCCCGCGCCGGCGCGCCCTCGCGCCTTCGACGGCGATTCTGGCGCCCGGTCGTTGGAGAGGCCCGACAGCCCGCGCTCGCGGGCCATGTCCTGAAGGTCTCGGTTGAGGTCCTCGGGGTGCTGGGTCTGCATGCGGTAGCCCGTGCGGAGGTTCGCGTTGTTCACTACGATGTGCGCGTGCGGTATGCCGCGGGCGTTGTCGTCGTGGTAGACGATGGCGATCTCGTGGTCGCCGAAGTGCTTGAGCGCCCACGAGCACGCGAGCTCGCGCAGCGCAGCCAGGTCGATGTCGTCGCCGGGGTCCGGCGAGAGCACGAAGTGCTTGAACGTGCGCGCGGGCTTTCCCCTCCAGGGTGCGTCCGTGCCGAAGGCGGCGCGAGTGGCGTCCATCTCGGCGTCCCAGGCGCAGGCCTCCTTGGCCTCGTCTCCCAGCGCGCCGGCGTCGCGCTCGTCGTAGCTCAGGTTGAACAGGTCGCGCGCGAGGGCGCGGCCTCCCTTCTCGAGGTAGCGGCGGATGCCTCCGGTCGCGCCGTGGCCGCTTATCGGCTTCAGGATCGGCATGGCGACCCCTCCACGAGCGAGTCGGCTCCGATGCGCCCGAGCTCGGCCGCCATCTCGCGGGCCGCGGCGTTCACGTCGGCGAGCTCGCGCTCGATCGTAGGGACGCTCTCCGCCACGAGGTCGCGGTCGACGCGCCCATGGCGGGCGTGGAAGTTGATGAGGTTCATCGCGTGCACGGCCTGGTTGTAGTGGTAGCCCCACTTCGTGAGCTCGCGCGACATCGCCCACAGGGCCCTGCGGTCCACGAGTATGCGGTGCTCGTCTCCCGCGTTGGCCTCCGTCGACAACGGTATGCGCACGAGGTAACGCAGGTACTCCGACTTGCTGAGGCCGGCGCGCTCGCACCGCTCGCAGAGCGCGTCGTAGTCGCCTCCCTCCATGCGGAACGTGACGCGGCGCTCCTTGCCTTTGGCGACGCCGGCTTCCTCTTCCATGGCGGATTCCTTTCCTCGGGCCCGCCGCGCGGCGGGCGCGTCTCTCTAGGGGCGCGGGGGATCCCCCGCAGGCGGCGGCCCGGCCCGGGCGCCGCCTCTGGGACCGGGCCTCGCGTAAGCGGGCTCCCCAACGGCCCGCGGCATGACGGGTCCGAGGCCGCCCGGTCCCCAAGTGCTATGGACGCCCGACGCGATGTCGGACGCCATAGGCTACTTGCTGGATTTCGGGCCTGAGGCCCTTCTGCGGCGCTTTCGGGCATCGGTGCCCGCATCCGTGTAGGGCGCGGTCATGAGCGCCATCTCCCGCAGCAGCGAGAGGTCGGCCGGGCTCGGGCTCTCGGGCGGGCTCTCCAGGAAGTCGGCGACGAGCCTCGCGGCCTTCGCGATGCGGCCGTCGGGGCCTGCCTGCGTCTTGCCCTCGCTCCTCACGTAGTCGGAGAGCTCGCGCTTGGTGCGCCGCCAGGGCTCCATCGCGGCGTGCATCTCCGCCTGGCGCTCCTTCGGCATGCCCGCGAGCGTGCGCACCGCCTCGGCGCTGAGGTTGCCGCGGTCGGCCTCGGCGGCCCACTCGGGCGAGAGGTCCTCGGCGATGCGGCGGGCAAGCCTCTCCTCGCGCGCGATGGTCTTGCCGGAGACCTTGCGGCCCGTCTGCCGCTCGATGATGGCGGCCTTCACGTCGTCGACGCGCATGCCGGAAAGCGACGGGTCCTCGGAGCGCAGGCGCACGGCGTCGCCCCTGAGCGCCTCGGTCGCTGCGGCGCGCTCGGTCACGGTGAGCGCGCGGGTGAAGTAGTTCGCGGCGTGGAGCAGCGTCACCGCCCGCTCGTCGTCGATGCCCTCTATCACGCGGCAGGGCATCTTCTCGTAGGCGGGGTCGTCCTTGGCGAGCAGCGCGTAGGCGGCCTTGCGCCGGTGCCCGGAGACCATCTGCCACGAGCCGTCGCCGACCTTGCGCACGAGCGGCAGGTCGGTGAGGCCGTCCTCGCGTATGGACTCGGCGAGCTCGGCTATCCCCGTTGGGTCCATGGAGTAGGCGGCGTTCGCCGGGTGGTCGGCGATGTCGGCCACCGCTATCTCGGACACCGGGTAGCGCCCGCGGGTGCGCGACGCGCCGTCGAGAAGCCCCGTGATGGTGAAGCCCGCGGCCACCTGGCTAGGCGAGCTCACGGGACACCTCGTCGGCGAGAGCTTCGTAGTCGCGTGCGGGGCGGCTCCCCGGCTCGAAGGCCGCCACCGGCTTCCATTGCCAGCTGCCCTCGCAGACCTTGCTGCTCGCGTGGATGACCGTCTCGAACTGCTCGCCCGGGAAGAACCCGTCGAGCACGGCCGCGCCCGTGGCCTCGGCGTTGGTCATGCGGCCGGGCACGCAGGTGCGCAGTATCTTCCATCTGGGCGTGGGCATGCGCAGAGCGTCCGCGATGGAGCGCGTCGCCTCCACGGTGAGCGCCGTGCCGCGCATCACGGTGGAGTCGAGCTTCACGGGGATGACGACCATGCCGCCCTCCGTTGCGGCGAGGTAGGCGTTGAAGGCGAGCCTGCGCATCACGGGGCTGCAGTCGATGAGGCAGACGTCGTAGGAGCCCGAGGCGTCGTCGAGGGCGAACTTGAGGCGCTGCTCGCGCAGGAGCATCTCGTTCTGGTCGACGAGGTCGATGGTCGAGGCCACCACGTCGAGGCCCTCCCCGGCGGCGTAAGCGACCTCTTCCACGGGCGCGCCGCCGTAGAGCAGCTCGACCGAGGTGCGGCGCTCGGAGGCGGCGCGGTCGTAGAGGCCGAAGAAGTCGGTGGCAGACGCCTGCGGGTCGAGGTCGACGAGCAGGGTCCGAAGGCCCCTGGCGGCGAAGATGGCCGCCAGGTTGACGGCGGTCGTCGTCTTGCCGACGCCGCCCTTGTAGTTGGAAATGGCTATCGTGCGCATGGGTCGCGTCCTCTCTAGCGTGGGGCGCGCCTCGCCGCATCCGGTCCGGCGCGCCCCGAGTCTCGGAGCGTCGGGACAAAACCGTACGGATTTGTCCGACAAGCGGAGTGTACCACGAAAACGTACGTATATGTACGTTTTCGTGGTACAGGGGCCGGTTTCGGGGGAAAGCCCGGCCCCGGGAGCCCGGGGCCGGGCGCGCCGCCTAGGAGAGCGGCTCCATCTCGCCGAAGCAGTTGATGTGGTGGCGAAGGAGTGCGCGGTTCTCCTTGACGACCATCATCGCCACCTCGTCGAAGCGGACCGGGGTGTCGGCGTAGTCGTCGCCGTTGCCGGCGAGCCACCTCGCCGCCAGCGCCTCGCGCAGCCCGCGCGCCCTGTGGGCCTCGGGGAAGCCGTCCGTCCCGATCCGGACCGTGGCGTCGACGAAGACCAGGGTCCCGTCCTCGTCCACCGCCACGAGGTCGATCCCGCCGATGCCCTCGGGTCCCTGCCAGGCCTCGTCGACGATCTCGTAGCCCTTGCGCTCGAGGAAGGCCTTGACCGCGCCCATCGCCTTTTCCTTCATGTCGTTCATGTCTTGCTCCTTAGACTCTGAGGCCCGCCCCTGTGGCGTGCCTTGCGCCGCGTGAGTCGCATGCAGCGCGGGCGTGCCTGCAAGGGAGGAAGCGAAGTCGGGCATGGAAATAGAAGTCTCCCGACGGCAGTTTTTCGCGTTGTTCGCGCGCGGAGCGCATGGGGCGAAGAACCCGAAAAAGTGTCGCGGCCCTTGCTGGCCGCCTGCCGGCGTGCGACCCTGCGCGTCCAAGGAGCGCCGGGGCGGGTATTCGGATCAAAGGGGCGCAGGCGTGCGGCATGGAATCCGGCGTGGGCGCCGAGACCCTCCGGGCATGGGATGCGGCCCATCGGCGGTTGCTGGGCTCCCGCGGGGATTGACGACGACGTCGTGGCGGGGACGGAGGCGGGTTCCCGAGTCGCGGCGCCGCGGCATGAGTCGGGACGGACGGCTTTCCCGTGCCGCTTGCGGCCGATATGCGCACGGGACCGCGGGCGGCGAGATGGTTCTCCGCATGGAACGGCTACGGTGCTGCGCGACACGTCCGTTGAGAGAAGGAGGCGAGCTGATGTTGAGCCACGAAGAGAAGTTGGAGCGCATCGAGCTCATCGATGCCGTGTGCGATGCCGGGAGGCTGGCGAGGGGCCTGGACCAGCTGCTCGAGTCCCTGGCGCATGCCGACCAGCTGGACCCGCTCGACGTCGAGGGGATTCTGGCCCTGAAGTCGATAAGTGAGAGGTGCGCCGAGCGCATCGGCGACGCCGCGCGAATCTTGGAGGCTCAGAACGAGGTTCTCTACGCCGAGGAATGGGCAAACGCCAAACCTCGCGAAAACGAGAGATGAGGACCCGAACGAAAGCGGCCATCCAAGCCCGATCAGGGCGTCCATCGCCGTCCGCGCTCATATAAAGCCTGGACATCGGCTGTCCTCGCATTCCCAGTGCCGCCGCGTGCCGTCGCGTTATAATGCTGCAAACGCATTTGTATTGCATTTCGAGCGATGGGAGCGCAGATGCCCGACAGCTACAAGGAGCTCATCAAGAGCAATCCCGACGAGACCGAGATCAGAAGCTTCCTGGTGGACGGCGACCAGGTCTCCGTGACCCTGCGCATCCCCGACACCCTGCGCGACGCGGCGAAGGAGGAGGCGGCCCTGCGGGGCATGAGCTTCTCTGCTTTCGTGCGCACCTGCATGATCGAAGAGCTCGCGAAGAAGGGGGCGTGAGCATGATCCGGGTCAAGACTCTCACCGTCCAGCTCATAGACGCGAAGCCGGACCGCATCCGCATCTGCCGCATCGACGGCGAGTCGCTTGTGACCGTCGTCGTTCCGAGGGAAGACCTCGCCGAGGCGAAGTCGCTGCCGAACATCCCGCAGCGCGGCGTCTACTACCTGCTCGACGAGGACCACGGCAACGTGAGCCGCGTCTACGCTGGGCAGACGACTCAGGGCATCGCCCGGCTCGACGCACACAAGGCGAAGAAGGAGTTCTGGAACAAGGCCGTTATGTTCCTCGATGACGACCAGAACATCAGCAAGGACGCACTGGACGTCCTAGAGGCGAAGGCCATCGACTACGTGCGTACCCACGGCTCGTACGAGACCGACAACTCGGCGACGCCCAAACCCTACGTCGACCCGTACAAGGAAGAGGCCGTCGAGCGCCTGCACGATAGGATCCTCTTCAGGATGGCAGCTCTGGGGTACGACCTCGACAGAGTCGACCAGGGTCCGGCGGGTGCGCCGGCGGTCTTCCACACGAAGAAGAACGGCATACGCGGGGCGGGGCGCTACGACAAGGCCACCGGGCACTTCACCGTGCTCGCTGGCTCGAAAGTGAACCTCTCGAGACCTGTGCTGAAAAACGCGGCCGTCGCGGCCGCGCGCAGGGAGATCTTCGGCGATTCGGGCGGTATCGCAGAGCTCGACGAAGATCTCGAGTTCCCGACGCCCAGCGCCGCGGCGGTGTTCGTGCTCGGCGGCAGCCAGAACGGCTGGACCGAATGGGCAAGCGACGACGGAGAAACGCTCAACCAAGTCTATAGAAGCGAGGAAAACTAGATGAACAAGCAGCAGCTGGCCTCCAAGATATGGGAGTCCGCCAACAAGATGCGATCCAAGATCGAGGCTAACGAGTACAAGGACTACATTCTGGGATTCATCTTCTACAAGTTCCTCTCCGAGACTGAAGTCGCTCGCCTGAAGGCACGTGATTTCGCCGAGGAGGATTTGCCGAGCCTCGTGGAAGACGATGAGGAAACGGTCGAGTTCGTCAAGGGCGAGTGCGGCTACTTTATCGCCTACGAGAACCTCTTCTCCACCTGGGTCGCCAAGGGCGGCGACTTCGAGATTTCGAACGTTCGCGACGCTCTCTCTGCTTTTAGCCGCAACATCGACCCTGCCCGCAAGCGCGTCTTCGACGGCATCTTCGACACGCTGCAGACCGGTCTCTCCAAGCTCGGCACCGACGCACGGAGCCAGTCCAAGGCCGCTCGCGACCTCATCTACCTCATCAAGGACATCCCGATGGACGGTCGCCAGGACTACGACGTGCTTGGCTTCATCTACGAGTACTTGATCAGCAACTTCGCCGCCAACGCCGGTAAGAAAGCAGGCGAGTTCTATACGCCGCACGAAGTCTCCATGCTCATGAGCGAGATAGTCTCGTGGCACCTGGCCGGACGCGAGAACATCACCATCTACGATCCCACGAGCGGATCGGGCTCGCTGCTTATCAATATCGGCAAAGCCGTGGCACGACGCAACGGCGACCCGGACTCCATCAAGTATTATGCGCAGGAGCTTAAGGAGAACACGTACAACCTCACGCGTATGAATCTGGTCATGCGTGGAATTCTTCCCGACAACATAGTGGCGCGCAATGGCGATACGCTCGAAGACGACTGGCCCTGGTTCGACACCGTCGAGAACAAGGATGAGACCTATGATCCGCTCTTCGTCGATGCCGTGGTGTCGAACCCGCCGTACTCCCAGAACTGGGATTCGGAAGATAAGGAGCTCGACCCTCGCTTCAAATTCGGCGTTGCTCCTAAATCCAAAGCTGATTACGCCTTCCTTTTGCATGATTTGTACCACTTGCGCCCCGACGGCATCATGTGCATCGTTCTGCCCCACGGCGTGTTGTTCCGCGGCGGCGAGGAGGGCGCCATTCGCAAGAACCTGGTGGAGAACCGCCATATTCAGGCAATCATCGGGCTTCCTGCCAATATCTTCTTCGGCACGGGCATCCCCACCATCATCATGGTGCTGCGCAAGCAGCGCGAGACGAGCGACGTATTGGTGGTGGACGCCTCCAAGCATTTCGTGAAAGAGGGCAAGAACAACAAGCTGCGGGCAAGTGACATCAAGCGCATAGTTGACGCCGTGACAACGAACGCGACCGTCGACAAGTTCAGCCGCCTGGTTCCCATCGACGAGATCCGTGCCAACGACTATAACCTCAACATCCCGCGCTACGTGGACTCGAGCGCGGCCGCCGAAAGCTGGGACGTGTACGCCACCATGTTCGGCGGCGTGCCGAAGGCCGAGGTCGACGCGCTCGAACGCTACTGGAAAGTATGGCCGAGCCTCAAAGGGCAACTCTACCGCAACGCCGACGGTTCGTGTCTTGCGCCCGCGACCGACGACGTTGCGCAAGTAGCGAAGGAAAATGCCGACGTCCGCGCCTTCTTGGGCGGCTATCGTGATGCGACAAGCCATTTACCGGCCACGCTGCGAAGCCGTTTGGTGGACGCTGCCGATGAAGTCGATACCGTGGCGGAGGAAGAGGCCATCGCGGCGCTTTTGAAAGATGCGCTGGCGGGTTCAGCCCTGATCGACGGCTACGACGCCTACCAGGCGCTCGACGATGCCTGGGTGGGAATTTCCGGCGACCTGGAGGTCATCCAGACCGAGGGGAAAGGCGCTGTGCGCAAGGTGGACCCGAATATGGTTGTCAAGAAGAAGAACGGTAAAGACGTCGAGGTGCAGGACGGCTGGGCTGGCCGCATCCTGCCGTTTGAGCTTGTTCAAGAGCACCTGCTTGCCGACGACGTCAAGAAGATTGCTTCCCGTGATGCCCGCCTTGGCGAGATATCACAGGAAGTAGATGGGATTCTCGAGAGCTTCGACGAGGAGGACAAGGGATCCTCTGCTGCTGTCAGCGACGAAGGTTCGTTTGTGGCAGCTGAGCTCAAGAAGGCTGTGAAGGCTATCGGAAAGCACCCTGAAAACGATTTCGAGCAAGGTCTGGTTCGTGCGCAGGCGCTGCTCGATGAGGAGAAAAGCCTCAAGAAGGCGAATAAGGAAGCGAGAGTAGCCCTTGAGGAGACGACCAAGGAGGTCATCGAGGGCCTGACCAACGACCAGTGCGACGATCTGCTGGCCGCCAAGTGGATAGAGCCGTTGCAGGCCGAGCTTCTGGCCCTTCCCGAAACCGTTGTGAGCGACTTCATCGCGAAGGTAGCTGCGCTCAACGCCAAATACGCGACAACTTACTCGGACGTGTGCAACCAGATAGATGATGCAGAAAGCCAGCTGGCAGACATGTTGGGGCAGCTTACGGGCAACGAGTACGACATGGCGGGCATTGCCGAGCTGCGAAAGCTGTTGGGCGGTGAGTAGCATGGCAGAGAAACAAAATACCCCGGAAATCCGCTTCGAGGGATTCACTGACCCTTGGGAACAGCGTAAGCTGAGCGAAGTAGCTACGTTTGGCGGCGGGCATACTCCGTCAATGGCAGATTCCGATAACTACGAAGATGGATGCGTACTGTGGGTTACGTCCCAGGACGTGAAATCTAGCTACCTTGATAGAACTACGACTCAGATAACTGAGAAGGGCGCAAAAAAGCTAACTCTTTATCCCGCCGGATCTTTAGTAATGGTAACGAGGAGCGGGATTCTTCGCCATACTCTTCCGGTGGCTGAGCTGCGGAAACCTTCAACCGTTAACCAGGATATTCGCGTCATTCTGCCCCAAGACACGTGCTGTGGAGGGTGGCTACTTCAGTTCTTTATTTCGCGCAACAAGGAATTGCTGCTTGAGTTTGGCAAGACTGGAACAACCGTAGAAAGTGTAGACTTTGGCAAGATCAAGGACATGCTTTTGCGCATGCCAAGTAGCGTCGAGCAACAGCAAATCGGACGTTACTTCGCACAGCTTGACTCCCTCATCACCCTTCATCAGCGTAAGCACGACAAGCTGTGCACGTTGAAGAAATCGATGCTCGACAAGATGTTTCCGAAACCCGGTGAGACCGAACCCGAAATCCGCTTCGAGGGTTTCACTGACCCTTGGGAACAGCGTAAGCTGAGCGAAGTAGCTACGTTTGGCGGCGGGCATACTCCGTCAATGGCAGATTCCGATAACTACGAAGATGGATGCGTACTGTGGGTTACGTCCCAGGACGTGAAATCTAGCTACCTTGATAGAACTACGACTCAGATAACTGAGAAGGGCGCAAAAAAGCTAACTCTTTATCCCGCCGGATCTTTAGTAATGGTAACGAGGAGCGGGATTCTTCGCCATACTCTTCCGGTGGCTGAGCTGCGGAAACCTTCAACCGTTAACCAGGATATTCGCGTCATTCTGCCCCAAGACACGTGCTGTGGAGGGTGGCTACTTCAGTTCTTTATTTCGCGCAACAAGGAATTGCTGCTTGAGTTTGGCAAGACTGGAACAACCGTAGAAAGTGTAGACTTTGGCAAGATCAAGGACATGCTTTTGCGCATGCCAAGTAGCGTCGAGCAACAGCAAATCGGACGTTACTTCGCACAGCTTGACTCCCTCATCACCCTTCATCAGCGTAAGCTTGAGCTGTTAAGGAATATCAAGAAATCGCTGTTGGATAGGATGTTCGTTTAATAACTTGCGTGAGTTGCCTCTAGTTTCGAGCCCCAGAACCGCCGATTTCGCTATGTCGAGTTGGCGGTTTTTCGTTTTAGTGAGGATAATAATGTTGTGCGCCTTGCCATTAGACTGTCACTGATGAAGGGTGATGAGGTCGTCGAGCTTAAGAAGAATATCGCCGATAGCTCTCTGTTCGCTCTCATTAGGCGCTAGAAACTCAAACGCGTTGAGCTCGTCTCTGTTGATTTTCGGCATCCCTGACCGCATGGAAACAGAAACGGAATAGTCAAAGAAAGCCTTTGTCTGCAGAATTCCAAAGTAAGCGTCAAAACTACCGCGTAGACTGAGAAACCTCTCGGAGTTTCCCCATTTCATTTTGAGAATACTCTGAGAGGTTTCCTATTCCCCGTCTTCAGAGAAGGCCGACGGGTCGATGTCGATGATGGGGTCGTCGGCCATCTTGGCGGCCTCCGCGGCGGCTTCCGGCTTCAACCTGATCTCCTCCGGCACGGAATCCGACCAAGGCATCAGCGAGTCGAGGTAGGCCGGGTCGCCGAGGTCGGCCGCGTTGGGCATCTCCTCCAGCAGCCATTCCAGGTACTTGCGGGGGTTCAGGCCGTTGGCCTTGGCGGTCGCCACCACCGAGTAGATGCCCGCCGACGCCTCGGCCCCGCGCGGCGTGTCGCTGAACAGGAAGTTCTTCCTCCCTATCACGAACGGCTTTATCGCCCGCTCGGCCAGGTTGTTGTCGAGCTCGAGCCTGCCGTCGCCCAGCGCGTTCATGGCGTAGGGCCAGTAGCCCACCGCGTACTTCAGCGCGTTGTCCAGCGCCATGCGAGGCGACGCCTCCATGCGCCTGGCCTGCGCCCAGGTGAAGAAGTCCTCCATCATCGGGCGCAGGTCGCGCTCGCGCCCGAGCCGCCTGCCCTCGAAGTCGCCCGCGGCGGCCATCCCGTCGAAGCGCGAGTCGGCCGCGAACATGGCGTCGATGCGCCTTCGGGCGGCCAGCGCCACCGAGCACGCCGCCTCGGCCTTGGCATCGCCGCCGACCGACTTCACGATCTCCGCGAACTTGCGCCGGATGTGCACCATGCACGCCACGTTGACCACCTCCCCGCCGTTCTCGAGCGTGAAGTATGGGCGATAGCCGTCGGTGCAGAGCCACCCCGACCAGCCGCGCAGGAAGCCCTCGGCCACCTTGCCGCTTCTCGTGGGATTGTATTCGTAGATGAAGATAGGCTTCGAGCACGCCGGCGATGCGAACAGCCACATGCGCGACTTGCATTTCGCCTCGCGCCCGGGCTCCTTGAGCACCTGGACCTCGCTCTCGTCGGCGTGGACTATGTCGCCCTCCAGCAGCAGCGCCTTCATTCGCGCTCGCAGCCTGGAGAGCCACAGCTCCCAGGCGCGCATCGCCCAGTTCGCCATGTTCTGGCGCGATATCGGCGCGCCCAGGCACTTGAAGTCGTACTCCATGCGGTACAGGGGGAGCGCGTTGACGTACTTGCCGTTGAGCACGTAGGCGATGAGCGACGGGGTCGCGAACGAGCCCTTTATCGGCATGGCCGGCATCGGCGCGCGCACGATGGCCGCGGCGGCGTCCTCCCCGGCGGCGTTTGCCGCGCAGCAGGCCGGGCAGCGGTAGACGGCCCGCTCGCGGCGCTCGGCCACCAGGCGCGCCGGCACCATGCGCAGCGCGTAGGTGACCTCGATTTTGAATTCTTGCAGCTCGGAGCCGCATTCCGGGCATTCGCGCGCCGACTCGGGCAGCTCGTGGCGCACGACCACCTGCTCGAGCTTGGAATAGTCGACCACGCGCTTGCCGCCGCGGCGGCGGGGCTCGGCCGGGACGGCCTCGGGCTCGGCCGCACCGGGGTCCGCCGCGGCCTCCATGTCGTTGAACAGCGACAGCTGGTCGGGGACGACCTTCTCGGACCTGCAGCCGAAGAAGCGCTGGTTGGCCAGCAGAACCATCTCTACGAGCCTGTCGCGCTCGGCCCTGACGGCGGCAAGCTCATCGCGCAATTCGCGCTCAAGCTCGGCCGGGACGCGGGCCGCCTCGGCGGCCGCGCGGGCGAGCTTCGCGTTGTCGGCGGCGAGCCGCTCGTTGTCGCGCGAGAGCGACTCGACCTGCGCCAGAAGGCGGGCGATCTGCTCGGCGGCTGGTATGTCCATAGGTTCGCTCATGAGCATATTATCTCATGTTTTAGCAGGTCAAAGTATTGTTTTAGGCTAAAGGACGCTGCCGGAGGCGACCGGGGATATGGCCTGCGGCAGCTCGGCGGGCAGGCCCTCGAGCAGCCAGAGCAGCTGGCGGCGCTCCATCTGCGGCAGCAGCTCGCCGCCCTCGGCGTGGCGCCACTTGAAGCCGCCCTCGGCCAGCCGCACGTAATAGAGGCACCAGCCGTTGACGTCGAAGCGCAGGAGCTTGGCCTTCTCGCAGTCGCGGCTCACGAAGCAGTAAAGCGCCCCGTCCATGGGGTCGCGCCCGAAGTCGGCGGCCACTATCGCGGCCAGCCTCTGGATGCCCGCGCGCATGTCCTGGGGCTTTTTGGATATGTAGATGGCGTCGGGGGTGGTGAACGGGTTCACAGCGAGGCCGCCGCCCTCATCGCCGCGGCTATGTCGGATTCTGCCGAGCCGGCCGGTATGGCCAGCTCCACGCGGCCCACCAGCACGCGTATGGGCAGGGCCGGAGCGGGCTTCACGCCGTCGACATGCCCGGGGGCGTCGGCCGGCGCGGGTTCGGCGGGCGCCGTGCCGGCGGCCGGGACGATGGCCTTGGCGTCGGCGATGCCGGCGGAGGTGACCTTTATCCAATTGGACGCCCCGCTCGACCTGCGGGGAAACCGGCCCGGTTCCTCCTCCCGGAACCTCGCCATCCACCTGTAAAGCCCCGATTCCGAGACCTTGTTCAGCCCGCACCATTGCTTGATGGTCATGTCGGCGGACAGGCACCTCTCTATGCGCCCCGCCCACATCTCCCTGCGCTGCGCGTCTTCCATGGACAACCTCCCAATCGATTGCATTTGCAGGCAATCTTGGGGCAACGGGACCACGTTGTTAAGACGCGTTAGCTTTGACGCTCACATTCCAAAAAGGAATTCTTGCGTTAGCCCATTCTTGCCATTGAGAACATATGCATCTGCGCTGGCTAACCCCTCGAACTGGGCATACGTATACTTTCCTAGTTGAGGATTTATCTTCCCATAGATGATATCGCCAGGATTGAAATGGAATTTCCCGCTAATAAGGGCATCATCTTTTACCGTGTTTACGTTGTCATATAGACGTCCAGTGAAAGATTCCATATTTCCAGGTCCAACGTGGGGCAAGGTGTCGTAATTGCCCGAGCGGGGGTCAACCATGTCGGTCGATATCGATACGTATTCCGACCACTTACGCTGTTCCCAAGAAAGATACCCGTATAAGCCACGGTATTGGCACTTACGCTGATGAAGGGTGATGACGTGATCTAACTGCGAGAAGCTGTTCCCGATAACCTCTTGCTCAGCTAGACACGGAACCAAAATAGATTCGTGCATGAGATCGTCAGGAACCAATTCGTTCATCATGGTTCCGTTTTTTGTAGCGTTGACGAGGATGGGTCTCATAGACTCTTCGCGCGGAATATAGTATTTCCAGAAGCTATAACGCTGCTCGACGATGGGCCTCAAACATGAAAATCGCGGCGACATAAGCCCGTCACCTGCATCGTTGAGAACGAAGCGTCCATAGGCGTGCACTTTGTTGGTATGGCCCTCAAAAGCGATATCTCCAACTCGAATGACTTTGTAGTTGCTTAGCGAATCGTCGGCTGCGCCGTTTCCGCCATTGAAAGTCATCGTCGCAATGGAAAGTGTCCTATCGTATCCAAGCTCACAATTGACGTTTCGCTCATTGTTGACCACATACATATCCGAGAACTTACGCTGTTCCCAAGATGGAGTCGTTCAATCTGGATAACCGCTTGGGAACAGCGTAAGTTGGGCGAGCTTATTCAGCTAGGAGGCTCGGGTGGTACCCCATCCGCAAATAATCCCGACTACTACGGTGGAGATATACCGTTTTTGAGCATTGCCGACATTAACGGAAGAGACATTACCAATACAGCCAAAACGCTGACAGATGAGGGTCTGCAGAACAGCGCTGCTTGGATTGTTCCGTCCGGAGCTGTTAGCCTTGCAATGTATGCAAGCGTCGGAAAAGTCGGCATTATTAGGCAAGATACAGCCACGAGTCAGGCTTTTTACAACATGGTATTCGATAACGAAGCACTTAGAGATTTTGTTTTCACTCGTCTTGAAAAGGCGGAAACTGATTCTGAATGGGAGCCTTATATCTCTACGGGAACGCAAAGAAATCTTAACGCTGATAAGGTCAAATCGTTTTCGTTAGATGTTCCATCTAACGAGGAAGCCTCTGAAATCAGCGCATACTTCGCGAATCTCGACACCCTCATCACCCTTCATCAGCGTGAGCCACGGTTTGCTGATGCAGGTTAAATTAGAGTCGAAAGAGCCCTCATGACGATGTCAATGTCCTTGTTCTCGAGCTCTTGAATGACGTGCAGATAGGTTTCCTGAGTGGTGGTCATGCTTGCGTGGCCGAGCCTTCGGGATACGCTGGCGATAGAGACACCGGCGAACAGCAAAAGTGACGCATGCGTATGCCGCAGCCCGTGGACGGATATGACAGGCACGCCAACATTCCTGCAGTGACGCGCCAAAACGCTGTTAGCTGTCGAGTTATAGACCTTTCCCTTCGCAAATATGGGCTCGGTCGGCGGAAGGTCTTTGAGCAGCCCAGAAAGTTGCATGATGAGTTGCCAGTCAAGTTGAACCTTCCGCACTGATGAGGCGTTTTTCGTGGGAACGAATCCGCCGCCGTTCTTGTAATCCCAGGTCTTGTTCACTGAGAGCGTTTGATGAGCAAAGTCGAAGTCTTCGGGAGTAAGCCCAAGGGCCTCGGAAAAGCGCAGGCCCGTTTTAGCGACTATGAGAATAAGCCAATCCCAACTCGGCCCGCCTGATAAGTCAAGGTCGCCGAGCATGGCATGAAGCTCAAACTGGTTGAGATACTTGATCTTTTTCGCACGCGGCTGTTTTCCTTTGATGATAGCCTTGCGCGTAGGATCGCGGGGGATGAGTCCTTCGTCAACTGCGTCAAGGATCGCCCCTTTAAGCTGATGGTGAAAGTCCATGGTTGTCTGCCGCTCATGATGCTCTGCGTAAGCATTGATGAGCTGCTGGTACGAGGTCCGGTCGAGATCTTTTATCTTGAGGTCTGGAATCAGCTTGGCGAGCCAAGACTGCGTGAGCCGATACTTTCCCATGGTGACCTCACGGATGGCTCCTTCTTTGTAGACGCTAATCCATTGCGAGTAGTAATCGCAGAAAAGCGATTCTCCATTGATACCGATTGGCATTTTTACCCTCTTTCATCGTGTGAGGTGGCTCACGCTGATGAAGGGTGATGAGGTTGTCGATCTCGCTCAACGCCGCGCCTATGGCAGCTTGCTCCGACAATCTAGGAAATCTTACTTGTGTATCTTGCAGTGCGGCCTTTGAAACGGAAATCACCTTGATTCCCTGCATTAAAGGAAGAAGCTGTCTGTGGTATGCATCGGAATTAAGGTAGTGCCCCAGGTAGCCCGACCCAAAGGGGAACCGAGGTCGCGCCGGTATCGTATGCAATCCTGAGATAGTTGGTTCTTTGGGTAGTTTTCGCAGTTCAACACACTTGCCAGCTGCTTCGTCCTCTGCCGTGTCAGCGAAAATGACATCGCCTTCGCGAAGTATCGACCCAGCAAATTTGGGAAGCACTGTATCGTCGGTAATGAACGGAAGATCGCTTCGTTCGCCATCGAGGCAATCTCCGAACTTAATAAGAATATCTCCGTAATGAACATTGCGAGCAGTGCCATTCTCGCCATTCAAGTCGGCGCGTGAAAGAGTGTTGTTCTTCAGGAACTCGAAGCAATCCCCCAACTTACGCTGTTCCCAAGATGAAGCGAGGGGACGCATGGTCACATACGTCCCCTCGGATTGACAAACTCTCGATTCCGCCTGTTCAAAATCGCCGCTCATTCATCGATGTCGAAGCCGCCTTCTAGGATGAACTTCTTCAACAGCGCCGCCGCACGGGTGTTCACCTTGAACAGGGGGAGCATCTTGCCTTCCTTCTGCTCAAAGAAGGCCTTGGCGCGCGCCTTGTCCACCGAGTCCTTCAAATCATCGAAGCGCCCGAACTCGTTAATGTTCGATTCCGTCAGGTCGAGCGCAGCCATGGTGGCAAGAAGATCGCCATCTATGCCGAGTGCATCGACGACTCGCTCGACCTGAGCGTTTTTCGCCCTGCGGGCATAGGTCGTGATGTAATCCCTCAGCGTCATGCCGTCTTCCAGGGCGGCGTCCCCTCGCTCGACGTCATGAAGGAACAGCTCGGCGAAGCGCTGGTCATCCTGGCTCAGGGACGCGAACGATCGGTGGAGCTCCTCGCGCGCGGCGGCGAGCCCCTCGTCGTCCTGCTCAAGGCATTTCAGCCACTTCTCGAAGTTCGCGTTCATGTAGTCGCTGTCTATGAGCCCCGTGTCGATCTCGGTTATATGACCATCAAGCTCATAGGGCGCTTCGGGCGCATCGCCAGGGCCGCCCCCTCCTGCGAACAGCTCCTTGTAGCGCTGCACGAGGATGAGGTAGGTCCGCTCGTCGATGACCGGCTGCACGAAGAAGGACTTGCCGCTCAGCTCGCCTTCTTCCGGCTCCTCCTCAAACTCATAGGTGTCCTGCTCCCATGTGAAGCCCTGTACCTTCGCGGCTTCGAGGAACTCGTTGAGCTCGACGAACTCCTTGGCGAACTTGCGCCTGGCCTCTTGCGATACGGGAAGTTTCGAGAGATCGCCAACGCCCGCTGCCTCGAACACCATGAGTATCTCCTGCAGCCGCGCGTCCATCAGCGCGATATTGTCCGGGAGCTTCTGCACGAACATGTCGAGCGGGCGATCGCCCGAGTACAGCTTCACCGCGGCCTCGATGTAGCCCTTCATAGTATGGGGACGGCGGTAGTAGCGGATGGTGCCGAAGGGCTTGTCAGGGCCGAACAGGCGGTTGGTGCGGCTGAAGGCCTGGATGATGCTCTCGTAGTCGATGACCTTGTCGAGATAGAGCGTGTTGAGCCACTTGGAGTCGAAGCCCGTGAGCATCTGGTCCACCACGATGAGCAGGTCGATGCGGCTCTCGCGGTTGGCGTCGACGTTGACGTAGGGCTTCTTATGGGAAAGGCGCGCCGAGATGTCCTTCTTCATGGCGGGCCAGGTGGGAATAGTGAACTCCTGGCCATATGTTTTGTTGTAGTCCTCGATAAGCTCGACCAGGGCGTCCTCCTTCACAGTGGAGCCGGCGTTATTGTCGATGCTCGGGTCGAAAAGGGCGGTCACCTTCATCTGCGGGGCGCATTCCTTGAAGGCTCGATAGTAGTCGATCGCCTCCGGGATGGAGCTCGTCGCCAAGATTGCATGGAATTTGTTGCCGTGGGAGAGCACCGGGAAACGGCGCAGGATATCCTCTACGACCTTTCCGTGGTGCGGTGTGTCGGGCCAGTACTGAGCGCGGGTCAGGAAGTCCTCGATGCCCTTGATGTGGTTGCCGGCGCCGTCAACCATGGGACCCATGGGGACCTTCGCCTGGTCCATGTAGTGATAGAAGACCTTGCTCTTGCGCTCGTCGGAGATGGCCTCGCCGACGCTCGAGGCCTTAGCCTGCTCGAGGGCCACGGCCTCGCGCACGTCGCGATCGTCGAAGGTCGTCACCATGTACGGGTCGAAGCCCAGCACATTGCCGTCACGGATGCCATCGGCGATGCTGTAGCGGTGCAGGCACTCGCCGAACACCATGGCGGTGGTGGAACCCTTCTTCTGGTTCTCGTCGAGAATCGGCGTACCCGTGAAGCCGAAGAACAGCGCGTTCGGGAAAGCCCGGCGTATGTCCTGGAGCATGTCGCCGAAGGTTGAGCGGTGGCACTCGTCTATAACGAACACGATCCGCTTGGCGGCCAGGCGATCGAGTTCCGCCTGGGTGATCCTGCCCTCGCCGGCCTTCACGTTGCTCATCTTCTGGATAGAGGTCACGATGAGGCGGTTCTTGGGGTCGTCGCTCGCGAGCTTCGACTTCAGTACCTGCGTGTTCTCGGTCCCCTGCACGTCATCGGCGTCGTCGGCGAATGCGCGGTACTCGGAGAGCGACTGCGTGCCCAGCTCGATGCGGTCCATGAGGAAGACCACCTTGTCGGCGTCGTGCGAGTCGGCTATGAGCTGGGCTGACTTGAAGCTCGTCATGGTCTTGCCGGAGCCGGTGGTATGCCATATATAGCCGCCAGGATGCCCCGGGGCGCTGCTCTTGGGCCTCTCGTCCCACTTGCATCTGCGCACCTTGTCGGATATGGCGGCAGCCGCGTAGTACTGGTAGCTGCGCATGACCTTCAAACAGCCGTCCGAGCTGTCCGCCACGGTATAGAAGCCGATGAGTTGGTGCGCCATGGGGATGGAGAGCAGCGTGGAGGTGAAGCGCTTCCATTCGTCTGTTCCGGGTTTGTCGCCCGCGCAGACGGGCTCGTTGTTGAAGTCCTCCCAGTGGAAGAAGAAGTTCGGGTTGAACGCGCCCGTGCCGGGGTTGGCGAAATAGCGCGCCTCGTCGGGGGTCATCCCCACGAAGATCTGCACCAGGCGGAAGAGCCCGGTGAACACGCCCTCGTGGGCATACTTCTCAATCTGACCGGTGGCCTGGCTGACGGGGATGCCGCTGCGCTTGAGCTCGATATGGATAACCGGCATGCCGTTGATGAGCAGGCACAGGTCTCCGCGGCGGTCGTTTAAGATCTTGCTCTTCGCAGGATAGACCGGCTGCTGTGCTATCTGGTAGCGGCTCTGGCCGGCTGCAATCTCCTGACGATCATAGATCTTCAGGCTCACCTCCTTGCCCAGGTGAAGTGCATCGTCAGGGTTGTCGCGCGTGATGGCGACGGTCTTTCCGTTGATGAACCCGTTGAGCGCGAGCGGGGTCTTGAGCGTTTCGATTTGTTCGATGACCTGTGCCATCTCGCCCTGGGTGAGCGGATAGCCGTTCAAGCGGTCTATGTCGGCGTTGTTCTGGAACAGAATCTTCGCCCAGTTGTCGATTAGGTCCTGCTCGGTGGGATAGCGAAGCACGCCCCCTGCGTCGTCCCAGCCATGCTGCTTCAGCACGGTGATGACAGCTTCTTCGAAAGAAGCCTCTTTATCGAAAACCATGGGAGAAACCTATCTACGAAATTGAAAAAAGTTAAGCACTTAACTATTGACAATCATTATAAGACATTGATGCTTCTACCTGGGAACAGCGTAAGTTGGGCAACTGTGGGACAACCTATGGCGGTTTGACCGGCAAAACCAAAGAGGATTTCGGTCACGGCAACGCAAGGTTCATCCCGTATACCAATGTCTTCGATAACCCACTGACGGACACGAAGCGGCTCGGGGCAGTCGAAATTGATTCGAGTCAAAACCAAGTTGCGTATGGTGACGCGTTCTTTACTGTGTCATCTGAAACGCCGGATGAAGTCGGAATGTCCTCTGTTTGACTCTCTGACCAGGAAGATGTTTACCTCAACAGCTTCTGTTTTGGTTACAGGCAAGATTCAACATTTGACCCGCATTACCTTGCCTATATGCTCAGGTCAAGATCGGTGCGTTCCAATCTCACTCTGCTGGCTCAGGGAATCTCTAGGTTCAACATCTCCAAAAACAAGGTGATGGAGTTGAGCGTTCCTGTTCCTTCTGCGGTAGAGCAGGAGCAGCTTGGCCAATACTTTACCAAGCTCGACTCCCTCATCACCCTTCATCAGCGTGAGTGCGGGAAGCCGCCATTCAATCAGTCTCCCGCTTGGGAACAGCGTAAGTTGGGCGAGCTCTGCGAATTGAATCCGACGGCCGTGTTGCCAGACTCATTTGAGTATGTTGACCTAGAGTCCGTTGCCGGTACGGATATGATTTCGCACCGCCGCGAAGAGAAACTCACTGCTCCCTCTCGTGCCCAACGACTTGCCAGCTTTGGCGATATTTTTTATCAAACCGTGCGACCGTATCAGAAGAACAACTATTTTTATGAACTGCCTGATGAGGACTATGTTTTCTCAACGGGCTATGCACAGCTTCGACCGCTTTGTGATGGGAGGTTCTTATTTTCATCCTTACAACGAGACCAATTCGTCTCTTGCGTTTTGGAGCACTGCACAGGAACAAGTTATCCGGCAATTAACGCGAATGACCTTGCTGCTTTGTTTCTAGCTGTACCAATTGATGCCGAAGAGCAACGACTCGTAGGGTCGATCTTGAAGCCAATCGATTCCCTCATCACCCTTCATCAGCGTATGTGCCCCATCTTCTCCTTTTGCGCGCATGGATCAAGAACCAATTTTGCGCAAACCCTTCAAGGGTGGCTTCAGATATTACGCTACCCGCGCCCCATCCCGAAGATGCTCGTGTCGCCATCGGCGCCGGCTTCAGGCGTCTTCGGTACAGCCAAGGGCGCCTTTATTTGCGCCTCTTCCTCCGCTGGTGCGTCAACCTCCTCGCCGAGCGCCAGAAAGAACTTCATTACGAGCTCAACCCTCTGCTGCAGAGAATCGCTCAGCTCGCCGTAAGAGGCCGCCAGGCGCACCTCCCTGGCCAACTCCGCCATCGAGTCCTTCAGCGCCTTCTGAACGCTCACTGAGGGCCTCACCTCGACCTGGGTATCGGTGAGCTTGGCGATGATATAGTCCTGCCTGAGCATGCCGCTCCAAGCAGCCATCTCGCATATGAGCTTGTGCTCTTCGGGCGTGCAGCGGAACGCCATCGTCTTGCTGCGCTTGCGGGCGCTGTTCTCGCACGGCATCTTGCTTACCCCCTCGCTCCGTCAAGGGCGACGGCCATCTCGTCCTGCTTCGTGGGGAACAGGTGCGCGTAGCGGTAGGTGATGTCCACCGCCTCGTGTCCCATGCGTTCGGCGATGGCCAGCGCGGAGAAGCCCATCTCGATCAGCAGGCTCACATGGCTATGGCGTATGTCGTGTATGCGGATGCGCTTTACGCCCGACGCCTTGCACCCGCGCTCCATCTCGTGCGCCAGGAAGTGCTTGGTAACGGCGAACAGGCGCTCGTCGGGGGCGACGTCGTCGCGCATCTCGATGAAGTCCGCCATCTCGTCGCGCAGGAAGGCTGGCATGACGATCGTGCGCACTGACTTGGGCGTCTTGGGGTCGGTCACGGTGTCCACGCCGTGGAGGCTCTGGTACGACTTGTTGATGCGCAGCCGCGAGCTCTCCAGCATGAAATCGGACGGCGTGAGCGCCAGAAGCTCGCCGCAGCGGATGCCCGTCCAGTAGAGCAGCTCGAAGGCGTGGAACGAGAGTGGCTTGTCCATGACGGTCTCGCTGAACCTCAGGTACTCGTCCTTGGTCCAGAACTGCATCTCGCCGCCCTTCTTCGAACCTATCTTGTCGACCCTGCGCACCGGGTTGTCGGTGAGGCCGTAGTAGCGCTCGGCGTGGTTGAAGATGGCGTTGAGCTGGTTGTTCACCGTGCGCAGATACGTCGGCGCCCAGGGCTTCCCGTCGGCATCCCTGTGTTCGGTGAGCTCGTTTTGCCACCTGATGACGTCGATCGGCCTCACGTCGCACATGCGCATGTCCCCGAAGAACGGCACGAGCTTGTCGTTGATGATGTACTCCTTGGTGATCCACGTGTGCTCGCGTATGCGAGGCTTCACCTCGGAGGCGTACACCTCGACGAACTCGGAGAACGTCATGTCCATGGCCCCGCCGTTAAGGCTCTTGAACTGGCCCTCCCACACTGCGGCCTCCACCTCGGAGGAGAAGCCGCGCTTCGTCTTGTGGCGCTTCGAGCCGCGAGCGTCGCGGTAGTAGCACTGCACGTAGAACGTGCCGTTGTTGTCATCCTTGTACACGGGCATGTCAGTCCACCTCCGGGAAGTAAAGGGCGTCGAAGACGTCGCTTCGAACGCGCCCGCGGATCACCACGCGCCCGCGCGCCTCCTGCTCGGCGTTTATCTTCCTGATCACCTCGTAGGCGCTGCCTTTCTTGATCCTCAGCAGCTCCGCGACCTCGTCGGCGTCCAGCATGTGCGGCCTCGGCGTCTTCGCCACCTTCTCGTCCATGGATCCTCCTATCAATAGCGTACAGATACGTACGGTTTACAGATTCAGAGTAAACGTACATATCTGTACTGTCAATATAATTGCGTACATTTGCGTACGTTGATAAGATGTGCGGGTACGTAATTCCAGGAGGAGGGCGCATGTCCGTAGGCGAAAACATAAGGCGGTACCGCAAGCTGCGCGGCATGACGCAGGTGCAGCTCGCCGAGGCGGTCGGTCTGACCGAGGGGGCCGTGCGCCACTACGAGAGCGGCATCCGCGCCGTGAAGCCCGAGCTGCTCGAATCCATCGCCGCAGCGCTCGGCGTGTCCGTCAACGCCCTCAAGGATTACGGCGTCGAGACCGCGGGCGACCTCATGTCGCTGCTCGTGCGGCTCGAGGACTCCTTCGGCATCGTGCCCGCAGCCGACGGCTCGGGGCTCTCCCTGAACCCCAAGGCTCCGCACGCACCCAAAGCCGCGATGGCCATCAAGCTGTGGGCAGAGAAGCGCGCGCAGCTCGAGAACGGCGAGCTCGACGACAGCGAGTACGAGGACTGGAAAGCCTCGCTGTAGCGACTCCTAGCTATTTGCAATCAACGCAACCAAATCAGAACGCCAGGTTAGGCGGTGAGCGCCGCTCGGGCCTGCGTAAGCTGAGTTTTTACTCCCCATTGCATGCCAAGGCATTTCCGGCGTACATGGGGAGTAAATAACGCGGTGGCTTACATGGCGGCACGCGGCAGTACGCCGCGGCATTTCCCCTGGTTACTCCCGTTTTCATTGAGGCGGCGAGATTCTTACTCCCCATTAACCACCTGGGAAAACGCTGTGAGAAGACCGCCGAAAAGCCTATTGAGTTCGATTTGAGTTTCACAGGCCCCGAAACGGCCCCGTTTCGCCCTCGGGGACAAAAACCGCGCGTCTACTCACTTGGGATGAATCTTTACTCCCGCTCCTCCGAATACCGCCCCGTGCCTTGTCCTCTTGAAACACAGGGAGTAAATGGCGAAATCGCAGGTGAAAGGGAGTAAAAAGGCAAAGAAAAAGCCCCCGTTCCAACGCGGGAACGGAGGCTCGATAATCGGTTTTACTCACCAATGTCGCTGGTGGCTTTGCCGTGACCCTCGTACGAAACGAAACTCAGAGGCACAGTGCGGCACTAAAAAGTGCAGGTCAAAGCCCTATCGGCTTACTCCCACTCGATGGTCGCGGGCGGCTTGGACGTGATGTCGTAGCACACGCGGTTGGCGCCGGGGACCTCGGCAACGATGCGGCCGGAGATGCGGGCCAGTACATCGTAGGGCAGCTTGGCCCAGTCGGCGGTCATGGCATCGCTGGACTCGACGGCACGCAGGATGATCGGGCGCTGGTAGGTACGCTCGTCGCCCATAACGCCCACAGACTTAATGTCGGGCAGGACCGCGAAATACTGCCAGCAGCTGTGCTCGGAGTTGCGCTCGCCGGTCTGCTCAAACAGGCGCTGGTTGTAGGCATCCAGCTCCTCGCGCACGATAGCGTCGGCGTTCTTGAGGATCTCGAGTTTCTCCTTGTCGACCGCACCGATGATGCGGATGGCAAGACCCGGGCCCGGGAAAGGCTGGCGGAACACGATGTGACCCGGCAGGCCCAGTGCCAGACCAAGCGCGCGGACCTCGTCCTTAAAGAAGTGGTCGAGCGGCTCGATGAGGTCGAAGTGCACGCCCTCGGGGAACGGGATCAGGTTGTGATGGCTCTTGATGGTGGCCGTCTTGCCGCCCGTCTTGCGAGCGCCGGACTCGATGATGTCGGGGTAGATGGTGCCCTGAGCCAGGTACTTGACCGGCTTGCCATCGGTCTCGAGCTGCTGCGCCACGGCGAAGAACTCTTTCCAGAACTGCGTACCGATGATGCGGCGCTTCTCCTCGGGCTCGGTCACACCGGCCAGAAGCTCGGCATAACGGTCCTCGGCGTGGACGTGGATAAAGTCGACGTCAAACTGCTTGGTGAAGACCTCCTCCACCTGCTCAGGCTCGCCCTTGCGCAGCAGGCCGTGGTTGATGAACACGCAGGTCATCTGCTTGCCCACGGCGCGAGCACCCAGCGCAGCCACGACGGAGGAGTCGACGCCACCGGACAGGGCCAGAATCACGCGGTCGTCGCCGACCTTCTCGCGGAACTCGGCCGTCATGGTCTCGACCAGGTTGTCCATGCTCCAGTTGGGCTCCAGGCCGCAGATCTCAAACAGGAAGTTGCTCAGCAGCTGCTGACCATACTCGGAGTGCTTGACCTCGGGGTGGAACTGCGTGGTGAAAATCTTGCGCTCGACGCACTCCATGGCGGCAACCGGGCACACGTCAGTGCTGGCGGTAACGGTAAAGCCCTCGGGCACCTCGGAAACGGCGTCGCGGTGGCTCATCCACACGGTCTGCTCCATGGGCGTGGAGTTAAAGAGCTTGGCGCCGGCCGTGCGCGTGATGGTGGCGCGGCCGTACTCGCCCACCTCGGAGTGGCCGACCTTGCCGCCGAGCGTCACGGCCGTGATCTGATGGCCGTAGCAGAAGCCCAGGACGGGAAGGCCCAGGTCAAAGATGGCGGGATCTATAGACGGAGCGTCCTCGGCATACACGGAAGCCGGACCGCCGGAAAGGATGAGCGCAGAGGCGTTCATCTCGCGAATCTCGTCGGCCGAGATGTCGCAGGGGACAATCTCGGAATACACGTTGAGGTCGCGGACGCGACGGGCAATGAGCTGACCGTACTGCGCACCAAAGTCGAGTACGAGGACCTTTGCGGAAGCCTTTTGATCCATGGTTCCCCCTCTTGTTGGCGGGGAGCCGGTGCCCACCCGCGTGAATGAACGAAAATAGCCTTCATAGTGTACACGTTATATGGGGTTTCTCGCCCCTCGCAGCCATCAGCGCACGGCAAACGCACGACCTGGGCCCCTGTTTGACGGCAATTGAAGTGTTTTCAAACGTTACAGATGATGTAATACGTTTGAACATTGGACGCCCTGTGCCACAATACTGCCGAACGACTCCGCCTCTGCGGCGGCAAATACGATAGGAATACCAGCATGAAGCGCATCCTTCTCATCGCCACGGGCGGCACCATCGCATCGACCGAGGACGGCAACGGCCTCTCCCCCGCCCTGACCGGTGAGGAGCTCGCCCAGAGCGTCCCCGAGATCTCGGGCCTCTGCGAGCTCGACGTCGTGCAGCCCATGAACATCGACAGCACCAACATGCGCCCCAGCGACTGGATGTGTATCCGCGACGTCATCGTCAAGGGCTATGCCGACCACGACGGATTCGTGATTCTACACGGCACCGACACCATGAGCTACACCGCGGCGGCGCTTTCCTATCTGATTCAGGACAGCCCTAAGCCTATCGTGCTCACCGGCTCGCAAAAGCCCATGGGCAATCCCTTTACCGACGCCAAGCTCAACCTGTACCAGAGCCTGCTCTATGCGCTCGACGAGCATTCGCACGACGTTTCGATCGTGTTTGGCGGCGTCGCCATTGCTGGCACGCGCGCCCGCAAGCAGCGCACCATGAGCTTTAACGCGTTCATTAGCGTCAACTATCCGCCCATTGCCTACATCCGCAACGACCGCATTGTGCGCAACGGGCTTCACGGCACTCATCAGAATGAGAGCCCGGTGCGTTTCTACGACAGTATCAATCCGCGCGTATTTGTCCTTAAGCTGACGCCCGGCGTGAACCCGGGTATCCTGGACGCCCTAGCCGATAGCTACGATGCTGTAATTCTTGAGACCTTTGGCATTGGCGGTATTCCCGAGTTTGGCGAGTCCGGCGATTCGTTCCAAGAGGCAATTTTCCGCTGGGTCGATTCGGGTCGCACCGTCGTTATGACCACGCAGGTCCCCGAGGAGGGCCTTGACCTGGGTGTTTATGAGGTCGGCCGAGCTTACGCCGATCATCCGGGTATTTTGCGCGGCGACGATATGACCACCGAGACGCTCGTGGCCAAAACCATGTGGGCGCTCGGCCAGTCACGCGATGCCGCCGAGATCCAGCGCCTGTTCTACAGCCAAGTCAACCACGACCGTATCCCGATGGCGTAATTCAGTTGTCGACGGGTATCCCCTATTCGATGCCCTCGAGAAGCTCTGACACCGTCATGCCGAGTGCGGGCGCGATCTTAAATAGAACCTTGAGCGTGAAATTTGCCGTCCCATCTTCGATTCGATCGAGGTAGGGTCGGCTGATTCCTGTCGCCACACAAAAATCAACCTTGGAGATACCAAGGTCCCTGCGTGTCTCTTCGACCCGCCTGCCAAGAATCTGTTTCGCACGTTCGTCCATGCAGCCGAGTTTGAAATGGAGCCGAACATAAACGTAAACTATAGTTTACGTTTTGCCGAATACACAGGAGTTTTCTATGTCGGGTTCTTCGGTCCGCATGTACCGAGCCACGCTTCGCACAAACAGCGCACCGCCCAAGCTCGTCGTCGTTGAAGCAGAAGCCCTTTCGCCCGATGAGCGCACGGCATTTGCATTGCTATCAAGTCGCGTCGCCGCCATTCTGGTCCCTTGCCCGGCGCAAGGTGAACTTGCCATCCAATGCCAAGCGCACAGCTGCTCGCTCAATCAGGCTGCCGTGATCGCAACCAGCCAACGCGGTCTGCCCCTTCTCCTGGAAGCCGGTATCGCACTCGCCCTTCGCGGCGCCGGATACGAAAACGAGGCCGCCGCCGACATGGTCTTTAAACCACGATCGAGCGGCGGCCTCGCAGCAGCCATTGAATATGCGTGCAGGCTCGTTGCCTAAAAGGACAAGCTAGAAACCAAAGCCAAAGCCCGTTCCAGTAATCGCCGAGTACATAAAGTAAACGTTGATCACGTTGAGGAACACACCCGTGATGCAACCGTTGCGCAGGTAGCGCTCGCACACGATGCGCGCCATGGCGGCGGAGTCATCATTATTTTTTGCCTGGCGTCCCGCCGTAAAGTACGTCGCCACGCTCAGCAGCAGATTGAGTACCGGCAGCGCCAACAGCTCGTAGCTCTTGCCCCAGCGCGTCACCTCGCCGGCGGCGTTAAACTTCGTTGCCACCTCGGGGCCAATGTTGGGGATAACACACGCTGCAACCACCAGCGGGATCACCGCAAGTACGAGCAGCGCAATACCCATGTACCCAGCTTTTTTGCCGTATTTAAACATATGCGTCGCCCTTACACGTTAAAGCGGAAGTGCACGACGTCGCCATCGGCCATGACATAGTCCTTGCCCTCAATACGCAGCTTGCCGGCGGCCTTGGCGCCCTGCTCGCCGCCGAGCTCGATGTAGTCGTCGTAGCCAATGACCTCGGCCTTAATAAAGCCGCGCTCAAAGTCGGTATGGATAACACCGGCGGCCTGCGGAGCGGTCGCGCCCTGACGAACCGTCCAGGCCTTGACCTCCATCTCGCCGGCCGTAAAGAACGACTGCAGACCGAGCAGCTTATAGGCCGCCTGCGCGAGCACGTCCAGACCGGGCTGTTCCAGGCCCAGGCTTTCCAGGTAGTCGGCGGCGTCCTCGGGATCGAGCTCGGAAAGCTCGGCCTCGATCTTGGCGCAGATCGGCAGCGGCTTGACGCCGTCGATGGGCGCCAGATCGTCGTTGAGCATATCCTCGTCCACGTTGGCCACATACAGGATGGGCTTCATGGTGAGCAGGAACAGCCCCTTGGCGGCGGCACGCTCCTCGTCGGTCATCTCCATGGATGCGGCGCGCTTGCCCTCGTTGAGCCAGGCAAGCAGGCGCTTGGCAACCTCGAACTTGGGCATGAGCTCCTTGTCGCGCTTGGCCTCCTTCTCGAGCTTAGGCAGCTGCTTCTCGAGCGTGCCCATGTCGGCCAGGATGAGCTCGGTCATGATGGTGTCGGCATCGCCGGCGGGATCGACGAACTCGCCGGTGCGGCCCACCTCGCGCATGACGTTGGGATCCTTAAAGTAGCGCACGACCTCGCAGATGGCGTCGGTCTCGCGAATGTTGGCCAGGAACTGGTTGCCCAGGCCCTCGCCCTCGTTAGCGCCCTTCACCAGACCTGCGATGTCGACGAACTCGACCGTCGCCGGCACAATGCGACCCGGGTTAACGATGTCGGCAAGCTTTTGCAAGCGGCTATCGGGCACGTCGACGATACCCACGTTGGGGTCGATCGTGGCAAACGGGTAGTTGGCGGCAAGGCCGGTCTTTTTGGTAAGCGCGGTGAACAGCGTCGACTTGCCCACGTTGGGCAGGCCCACGATACCGATGGAAAGGGACACGACAGCTCCTTTTGGTACAGGTACTTCAAACCGTATAAGTATAGCGCCGCCGCAGCATCCGGGCGAATCCGGACACCGCGGCGGCGCAAATGAAGCAGAGATAGAGCTCGCTGACTAGTCCGCGAGCTTCTCCACCTGGTCGAGCATCTTGTCCAGCTTGGCCTTTGCCTCGGCCTTGACCTTCTGGGCCTCTTCGTGGGCCTTGGCCTTCTGAGCGGCCTTTTCCTCGGCCTCGGGGTCGACAACGACCAGATTGGACGCATCGTGCTCGACCAGCTTGAGCGCATGCTCGGGGCACACCTTGACGCAGGCTCCGCAACCTAGGCAATACGTGGACTCCAGTGCAAAGCGACCGCTTCCCACCAAATCGCAGGCAAACGTGGGGCACACGTTGACGCACTCGCCGCATGACGTGCACTTGTCAAAATCGCATTCCGGTGTGCTCACCTGCATATTCTGGGCAAGCTCGGGGTGGTTCTGCAGCGTCGAGAGCACCAGCTGCCGCCCGTGCGTGAGCGAACGGCGACGCTTGGTCGTCGTGGTGCCGCACATGGTGTTGAGCGTACGCTCGAGCTGGGTAATCTGATGGCGATGAGCCTTGAGCTTTTGCGTCACCGAGGCCAGCGCCGCCGTCGCCGGATTGAGCTTGGTCACCGTTAGGCCCGTGGTGCGGGCAATCTTTTCCATGTACTCCTTGCGCTCGTACTCGCGGCGCTTATGGCACTTGAGGCTCTTGGGGTCGACCTCTAGGCCCATACCCGTGCCAGACCACTCTTCGGCCTTCGCAATCGCCTCGCCAAGAATGTCCTCACCGCCGGTGTTGCGGCATTTATCGCACACGCCCAACGGCAGGTACACACTCACGTTGGGATAGTCGGCCAGTACCGAGAACCAGGTCTCCGCCGTAATATCGCCCACGCAGGCAACGACGACTTCGTTTTCGCGCGGCATGCGCTTAAGGGCACGCGTGCAGGTAACGTAGGCGGTCTCGTGGCTCGTAGCCGCCGAGACAATGTCGTCGTAGACGTTTTTGGGTGCAAGGCGCGGAGAGATGATCGCCTCCGTCGGGCAAGTAGCGGCGCACAGGCCGCACTTGCGACAGGAGTCGAGGATCTCGATGGAGTCTTCCTCGACCTCGATAGCGTTGACCGGGCACACGTCCATGCACGCGGTGCAGCCGCTCTTTTCGTTTTTGCAGGTCAAGCACGGAATGGTGTTGCCGCGCGGGCGCTCCTTGTAGTCGGCAGGATTCCACTGCGGCGCCGATGGATCGAGTGCATCGGTCACGCCGCCAAGCGGGTTTTTAAGAAAGTCGAAACCCTTGCTGATCTCGATAATGTCATCAAACAGATCGTGTTCCTGCGCCATGCGCGGCCCCTCCCTGAGCAGTGCAAACAAGCAAGAGATAATGATACGCTATCGGCCCACGCCTCGGGCAAATTACACGCGGAGCATCTTTGCGGCAAATAGCCCATGGCCTATCGCCGCCTCGATTGCACAAGGTCAATCAAGTGCCAAGCTATGCCTCGCACATGAGCTGCACGAGCTTTTGTCTGGTCACCTTGGCCTGCTCGTTGGCCATATTGCGCTCGTTTCTAAAGACCGCATCCGCAACGCTCATCAGGTCGGTATCGGAAATCTCGCCAAGTCCCAGCTCCGCGAGCGTCGTCGGTAGACCAACGCGCTGGCAAAACTCGAGCACCTGATCAAGCTCGGGCGCACGCTCCAGGCGCAGCTGCACCACCAGGCCAAATGCCACGGCCTCACCATGCATGGCCTTGCACTCGGGCAGAATCGTCAGGCCGTTGGCTATGGCATGGGCAAGCGCTAAGCCACCACTCTCAAAGCCAACACCCGAGAGCAGAATATTGCACTCGATCAGGCGCTCAACCGCTGGCGATGTACGGCCCTTTTTGAGATCGCGCTTGGCAGCGACGCCGCACTCCATGAGTGTGTCATAGCAGGCACGAGCCGCAACCAAGGCCAAGTGTCCCGGCGCGCCACCGTGCTCGTTGGCGCCGTGCGCCGCGGCGCACGAACGCGCCTCGAAATACGTTGCCAGCGCATCGCCCATACCAGCGACCGTCATACGCAGCGGGGCCGCCGCGACCACGTTGGTATCGACCACGACCAAGTCTGGATTCTTCTCGAGCATCAGGTAGCGGTCGAACGACCCATCCTCGTGATACAGCACCGAAATCGCGCTGCACGGACCGTCCATCGACGCCGCCGTGGGACATACACACAACGGCAACTCGGCATAAAACGCAACGGCCTTGGCGATATCGAGCATCTTGCCGCCGCCAATGCCCACCACCATGTCGCAATACTCGGCCCGGGCTTCCTTGGCCATTTCGACAACGGCATCTTCCGTACACGGACCGTTGTAAATCTTAAAGAACGGCTCGCTTAGATCTTCATCCAGAAATCCATCGACGATCTGCCTGCACAGCCGATCCTCGGTGCCCTGGTCAAACAAGACATAGGCAGCGCAGCCCAACCATGACAAATACCTGCCCTGGCGCGAAAGCTCCCCCGGTCCCTGAACATACCGACCGGGGCCGCCATAAACCATAGGAAGCGCCATACGAGAATCCACCCTTCATCAAACAACGATGGGTGCAAAGTACCCTGACCCCTTTGCACCATAGCAAAAAGGGGCAAAGCCATCTGTTGGCTTTGCCCCTTCCTTAGCTTGATTTACTCATCCATGAGATAGTAGTGGCCCAGTGCGTCGGCACCCAGGATGGCGTTTGCGACCATCTCGGGCGTCACCTCAAACGGCATATTGCACATGGTGTCCTCGGGCGCGCACGCGGCCTCGGCAACAATCATGGCCTGCTCGCGCGTAAGCTCGGCAACGCCAAGTTCCTTCATCGTGACCGGCAGGCCCAGCTCAATGCAGAAGCCCAAGACTTCCTCGAGCTTCTCGGTCGGGGCATCCTCGAGTACCAGCTGGACGATAGTGCCGAAGGCGACCTTCTCGCCGTGATACATGCTGTGGCACTCGGGCAGCATCGTCAGGCCATTGTGGATGGCATGAGCGGCAGCAAGGCCCGAGCTCTCAAAGCCAATGCCCGAAAGCAGCGTATTGGCCTCGATGATGTGCTCGACGGCAGGCGTGAGCGCACCCTTCTCCAGCGCAACCTTGGCCTTGACGCCATCGGCCATAAGCGTCTCGTAGCAGAGCTTGGCGAGCGCCAGACCAGCCATGCTGCCCTTGCCGCCAGCGCAGGTGCCGCCGTCGGCATCGTGCGTCGCCTGGGCCTCGAAGTAGGTTGCGAGCGCATCGCCCATACCGGAAACCGTCAGGCGCACCGGGCTCGCCGCGATAACCGTCGTATCCATCAGGACGATATTGGGGTTTGCCTTAAGGAAGAGGTACTTATCGAACTGGCCGTCATCGGTGTAAAGCACCGAAAGCGCCGAGCACGGTGCATCGGTCGAGGCAATGGTGGGGCAAATGATAACCGGGGACTCCAGGTAATAGGCGACGGCCTTCGCGGTGTCGAGGATCTTGCCGCCACCGACGCCGACGATGATGTCGCAACCGTTGTCGCGAGCGAGCGCAACCAGGCGATCGACCTCGCCCTTGGAGCACTCGCCGTTAAAGTCCTCAAACAGCAGCTCGGCCTTGGCCTCGGCAAAGCCGCCCTCGATCTTGGCACCGACGCGCTTCTTGCCCGAAGGCGTCACGATGACGAGGGCCTTAGCGCCGAGCGGCTCGACATAGGAGCCGAGCTTGGCGAGCTCGTCCGGACCCTGGATGTACTTGCTGGGGCTATTGAAAATTGCAGCCATAACTATCCCATTCTCTAAAAGAAAAAAGAAAGGGGCTCCGTACAGATACGTGCGGAGCCCCTCGTTACGATAACAAGAGTCGATTAGAAATCGATGTCGGTGTCGTAGTAGCAGGCCTTGAGGATCTTCTCGAAGTCGGCAGCCTTGGTCTCACGCGGGTTCTCGGGCGTGCAAGCGTCCTGCTCGGCGTTCGCGGCGATCTCGGGCAGCTTGGCGAGGAACTCCTCCTCGGAAACCATCTGCGGGTTCTCGGCGTCGACCTTCACGCCACCATTCGCGTAATCCTTGATGGACTGCGGAATGTTGAGCTGGTCGTTGAGGTCGCGAATCTTCTGGACGAGTGCAGCGATGAGCTCCTCGTTGGTCTCGCCGGGAAGGTGCAGGATCTCCTTGGCCACGTAAGCGTAACGCTCGGCAGCACGGGGATCCTTGGAGTTCCACTGGATGACCTTGCCCAGGTACATGGCGTTAGCAGCACCGTGGATGATGTGGCCGTTCTCGAAGGCAGCACCGGTCTTGTGAGCCATGGAGTGAACGATGCCGAGCAGGCCCGAGGAGAAGGCGATACCGGCGATGCACTGAGCCTCGTGCATGTGCTGACGGGCCTCATGGTCGCCAGCATAGGACTTGGGCAGCCACTCGACGATCTCGCGGATGCCGTGCAGAGCGTTGGCATCGGTGAACATAGAGGCGCAGGTGGAAACGTAGGCCTCCATGCAGTGGGTCAGAGCGTCCATGCCGGTGTGAGCGCACAGCTTGGCGGGCATGGTGTAGGTGAGCTCGGGGTCGACGATGGCGACATCAGGGGTGATGTTGAAGTCGGCCAGCGGGTACTTGATGCCCTTGGCGTAGTCGGTGATGACGGAGAAGGCAGTGACCTCGGTAGCGGTACCGGAGGTAGAGGAGATGGCGCAGAAGTGAGCCTTCTGACGCAGCTCGGGGAAGCTGAACGGCTGGATGATGTTATCGAAGGACTCCTCGGGATACTCGTAGAAGACCCACATGGCCTTAGCGGCATCGATGGGCGAGCCGCCGCCGATGGCGATAATCCAGTCGGGCTCGAACTCGCGCATGGCCTCGGCGCCCTTCATGACCGTCTCGATGGACGGATCGGACTCGACGCCCTCGAACAGCTTGACCTCGAAGCCGCCCTCTTTGAGGTCGGCCTCGACGTCCTGCAGGAACCCGCCGCGACGCATAGAGCTGCCGCCAGAAACGATGATGGCCTTCTTGCCCTTGAGGTTCTTCACCTCGTGGCGAGCGCCCTCACCAAAGTACAGATCGCGAGGATTGGTAAAACGTCCCATACTGTGCCTCCTAAACAAGCCCCTCTTAGACTTGCGTATATAACGGAGCACCCAATTGGCTCCGTTAGGACCGGTTTGCGCGTTGCCGGCGATGACAATGCGCGATGTCTAAACGTCTCAACGCTCAGACAAACACTATTTTACCGTTCTGGTTGGTCAGTTATTCACCTAAAGCCGCCAATGATGAAACGTTTTTTCTATCCCTGAAGACCCTTGTGCGGCATTCATACTCCCAAGCTGGGCAAACGTTTTATCAAGGTTGACTACATATCCTGGGCAGGACGGTGCCCCTCCAAAATATGCACCGTTCGCCGCCAAAAATCGACCGTTTGCGGCACCGTGATACCACTCGGTCGTCCAAGGTGCCGACATTTGTGCGACATCCGTCTTCGTGGTGCAAAGGTGCAAGTCCAAGTGCGGCACCCCCGGTGTGCCACATGCGGGTAAACTAGAACCTTATATAGAAACATTTGAACCCTAACCGCAGCAAAGGAGGCCCCATGGCATTCGATCCCATTCAAGAGGATTGCCATCGCCTCGTTCTTGAGGCCTTGCGCCGCGACAATATCCCGCTCACCGACGCTGCCGCCGTAGAGCGTCTGATGGAACAATTCACCCGCAACCCCGCACCGCTCATCGTGCACGACCGCGACCGCGCCGGGCACCTCATTGCCAAGGTGGTCGAGGCTGTCGACTACCGCATTCCCTTTATCCCTGACGATACCCAGGCAGAGCAAGAAGAGACAGCTGCCGAGAACATGCTCCGCGAGGCGGCCGCACTCGATCCGGCCAACTGGGACGCTCAGCGCATGCTGACCGCCCTCACCGCCGAATCCAACGAGGAATACGTACAGTACCTGGTGTCCAAGTGCGATGAGGTCGAGCACGACCTAGCGCTCAAAATCGCCTCGGCCCAGGACCCCTACGAGCGCGAGGCCGCAGGCGACCTTACGCGCCGCCCCTATCTGCGCTGGCTTGCCGCCTTGGCATCGCGCGCCCTCATTAGCGGCCGCTATCGCATGTCGCTCGAAGCCGCGAATCGCAGCTTGGACTTTGCGCCCAACGACCCCGCTGGTGTCCGCCACACCGCGATGCTCGCCATGGCAAAGCTCGAATACCCCGCCGAGGAGCTCAAGCGCTTTCGCTCCGCACACTCCGTGCCGTACCTCGCGAATACCCCACTGCGCCGCCGCCCCAAAGATGCGGAGCGCGACTTGGACCCGTGGACGCTCATCGCGCTGATGAGCACGGCTTGGCGCGAACTGGACTACGAGGGCGCCGAGCACTACCTGCGTATCCTTGTGCGCTCGTGTCCGCACGCAGCCGAGGCACTCTACTTCCAAACCGAGTTTCCCGATGGCGTCTATGCCCGCGTCAACGTAGGCGTAGGCTCCACCGACGAGCTTGTCCTCGCGCTGTCCGAGGCGACGCCGGTGCTGCAGGAGGGCCTGGGCGCCCCCGACAACGCCAGCTTTGCCGCCTGGGTCGCCACCAACGATATCGTGCGTTCCCAGATCGACGAGCGCATCCTGCGCGCAGCCGAGCAGGGACTTCCATTTAAGGGAGGGGACCTCTAATGGATCCGAGCGTCTACATCCCCGCCTACCTGGAGCGCACCTATCTGGCGTCGCACCCCGAGCTCACCGATGCAGCACGCGAGCTTGTCCATAACGACATTAGCGCGAATCCTCAAAAGTATGCGCAGTCCGAGCATGCCCAAGCGCTGCTGTCCTATGCCGGTGTTCATCGCCACCTGCTCGACGAGCTCCATCGCATCGAGGACATGGGCAGCGACGAGGAGTTTGAGCAGACGCGCAACCGCCTGTTCGACGATATGCGTGATGAACTGCTCAAGATCGTCCGCGTCGATGCGCATGTCCTCGATGCCCAGCTGCTCGCCATCATCCTGGCCGACATGCCCGTTGACGCCTGCCTGGGCGACCTGATGAAGCTCGAGGCGACCACGGCCGATTACCTGCAGCAAAGCGTGCCCGGGTTCGACATGGAAGCCCCGCACTACTGGGCCAACAAAGTGCTGACAGACAGCGTGACGGCGGCCGATCTCACCGTGAGCGAGCCGGCTCTTATCGGGTGGCTTCATACGCTCGAGGCCATCTCGCAGCTGTGCATGGCGAGCGCCCGCTACCGCGCTGCCGCCAACTACGCCCGCCGCGTCCTTAAGGCAGAAGGCTATCCCACCCGAGCCGCAGGCACCGTGTTGCTCGCCCTCGCTCGTCTGGAAGATCAGGACGGCTTTTTTGCCCTAGCCCACCAGCTCGAGGAAGAGATCGGGGCAGACGCACTCGAGAACTCTCCTTGGTATCTGCTCGCCCGCACGATTCTGCTGTTCAAAACGAACAAGATGCGCCCGGCGACACGCGCGCTGCGCGAGTTTGCTAACCGCTGCGAGGGCGGCGCGTTCTTCTTGCTGAACCCCATGTACCAGACGCCGTACCTTCCCTGCCGGCCCGAGCCACGCGATCCCTGGGATCTTTCGCACCAGGCCGTTTGGGAAGCGGACGGCATTATCTCGGATACCCCCGACTTTGCCCCCTGGGCCAATGCCTGCGAAGACGTATCGCAGCTTGCCCAGGAATTTGCGCGCCGCTACGGCTTTTAGCGACGCGATCGCCCCGACCATGTCATCTATGTTAGGAACGGCTTCATGAACTTCCGCTCATCTCTTGCCTGCACCTCGAGCGATATCGCTCGCTGGGGACTGCGCTCTGTCCTCAAACGCCAGGGTGGCGTGCTTCCCGGCCGCATCGCCATGAAAATCGACCCCGAGCTGCTAAGCGACCTCGCGAGCCTGGTCGACCGCAGCGTGGTGATCACCGGCACTAATGGCAAGACCACCACCTCCAACCTCATCGCCGATGCCGTTGCTGCCAGCGGTGCTACCGTGGTGTGCAACCGTGCCGGCAACAATATGGAACCTGGTGTGGTGGGTGCTCTGCTCGAGGCCCGCGGCGGCCTTAGGCACACCAGCAGCGGCAAGCGCGTGGGCGTTTTTGAGTGTGACGAGCTCTACACCGTACGCGTTCTGCCCAAGCTCAAGCCGACGTACTTTGTGCTACTCAACCTGTTCCGCGACCAGCTAGACCGCTACGGCGAGATCGATCACACCCAGGAGGTCATCGCCCATGCGTTGGAGCTCTCGCCGACAACAACGCTTATCTACAACGCCGACGACCCGCTGTGCGCCTCGATTGCCGCGCGCGTCCCTAACACGAGCATCGCCTTTGGCATCGACGGCGCCACGGGCACCGAGTCCGATCGCATTAGCGACTCGCGTTTTTGCTCGCAGTGCAACGCGCCGTTGGAGTACGACTATGTGCAGTATGGTCAACTCGGCGCCTACCATTGCCCCTCGTGCGGTTGGGCACGCCCCGCACTGGTCCGCCGTGTGACGGGCGTGGAGCTCGGCTGCGACGGCTACGGCTTTGACCTGGTCTTTGGATCTGCGTCCGACGCAGCTGCCGTACACATCGCCACGCGCTACAACGGCCTGTACATGGTCTACAACGTTGCCGCCGCCTTCTTTGCGGCGCGCGAGCTGGGCGTAGACGCGGCGCATCTGCAGCCCACGCTCGATGCCTATGTCCCCGCCGGCGGACGCATGGGCCGCTGGGAGATCGCCGGCCGTACCGTCGAGGCAAACCTGGCCAAAAATCCCGTAGGCTTCGATCGACAAATCCAGTCCATCAAGACGGCAGGCGGCAGACTCTGCGCTTTCTTCCTCAACGACAACGACGCCGACGGCCACGATGTATCGTGGATCTACGACGTCGACTTTGAGCGCATCGCCGACACGCCGGGTCTTGTCGCCTTTGCCGGAGGCACACGCGCGCACGACATGCAGGTGCGCCTCAAGTACGCCGGCATCGATGCCGCGATTATCTCGGACGTCGCGCAGGCAATTGGCGCCGTGGCAGACGAGGCCGCCGATGACACCTTCTACGCCGTCGCCAACTACACGGCCTTCCCGCCGCTGGTCAAGGAGCTCGACGGGCTGAAAGGCGCCACCGCCGACGCTGTTGCTGGGCGCGCCGTAGCCCGTGCCGACGGCAGCGCTCTTCCTGTCGGTATCGCGCCAGTCGAGCTTTCGCGCCCGCTGCGCATCGTCTACCTGTACCCCGATGCCCTCAACCTCTACGGCGACGGCGGCAACGTTATCGCCCTCGAGCGTCGCTGCGCCTGGCGCGGCATCCCCGTTCGCGTGGACGAGGTCCGTATGGGCGAGTCACTCGATCTCACCGATGCCGATATCGTCATGATGGGTGGCGGCTCCGACCGCGACCAGCTAGCCGTGGCACACGAGCTGCTCGCCCAAAAAGACAAGGTCGCATCCTATGTTGAGGATGGCGGCTCGCTGCTCGCCATCTGTGGCAGCTATCAGCTGCTCGGCCGTTCGTACTATATGGGCGAGGATCGCATTGAGGGTCTGGGGGTCATTGCCGCCGAAACCGTACGCGGCTCCGACCGCCTGATCGGCAACGTAGCCGTCAAAACCGACCTGGCACCTGAGCCCTTTGTGGGATTCGAGAACCATGGCGGCTGCACGCTTTTGGACGCCGATGCCACGCCGCTCGGAACGTCCGTCGTCACGGGCACCGGCAACAACGGCGACGATGGCTTTGAGGGCCTGATCTACAAGGGCGTCATCGGCACGTACCTGCATGGCCCGGCGCTGCCCAAGAACCCCGAGCTCGCCGACTGGTTGATCGCCCATGCCCTCGAGCGCCGTGGCGATGCACAGGCTGCCGCCCTGCTGCCGCTCAAGCCCCTCGACGACACCTACGAGCACGCCGCCCACGACGCCGCCATGAAGCTCCTCCCCTAGCACCTCACCACCACAAAGGGGACAGGCACCTTTGTGGTGGGTTGATTTCCGATCTCAGCCGAACACATTGAGCGGATAGGCCATTCCCGCAGTTAGCCGAACGCCCCCGCGGCCCCTCCTGGGGTCCGGGGGCGCCGTTTTCCCAGTTGAAGGAACGGTGGAGATGTGTTTCGATGGGTCCGGTGGCCATGCTCCGCCCGCCGCCCGGCACCTCTTCCCAGACTCAGCCGGACGGTCGGTCCGTCTATTCCGTTTTCTTCCAGGCTAGGCCAGCGGGGCATCGCCCCTCTCGGCGCGCGCCCTCTCGATGAGCCCCGGCGTCAGGTCGAGATCGACGAGCGCCACGTCCCCCACGCCGTAGGCGTCCAGCAGCGCCGCCGCGTCCTCCCCGAGCATCGCCCTGAAGGCGCGCGCGGGCGTCGAGAAGCCGAGCGCGCCGCGGGGCTCGGAGTTCACGTGCGACATGGCCAGCGCCAGGTCGGCCGGGGCGAGCCGGTCGAACCTGAGCCCGGAGCCCTTGGGCAGCAGCTTTCTTATCTCGACGTGGTTTCGCTCGCAGGCGCCCTTCTGGTCGCTGCGCCTCGGATCGCAGTAGAACAGCCTCGTCTCGCCCGGCCCCTCGCCGAGCAGCGCCGCGATCGCCCGCTCGTCGGAGAACTCAGCGCCGTTGTCGGTGAGCACGGCGCGGAACACGCGGCGCGTCCCGTCGGCGCCGAGGACCGCCCGGACGCCCTCAAGGGCGTCCGCGACGCGCCCGGCGGTCTTCTCCGCCAGCGGCAGCGCGAGCTGGAGCCTGCTGGGGCGGTGCAGCAGCGTGAGCAGGCAGGCGGAGTCCTCCCGGGCCCCCTCGACGGTGTCCATCTCCCAGGCCGCGGCGCACGCGTCCTCCCCGAGGGCGAGGAACGCGGCATGCGACCTGCGGGCGGAGTGGCGGGTCGCCGCCCGGCCCGCGGCGCGCTTCCTCGGCCTGTATCCGACCTTGCGCCTGAGCTCCATGTTGGTCATGCCGTCGTAGCCCGCCGAGACCCAGCGGTAGATGGTCGACGGCGACAGGTCCACGGGCCCGCCGTTGCGCGCCGCCATCTGCTCGGGCGACAGCCCCCGGCGCAGGCAGTCCCTGATGGCCTCCAGCCTGGCCGCCGCGGCGGGCTCGTCGGCGTCTATCCCGCGCCTGGACGAGACGAGGACCGAGTCGGCGCACAGCTGCGCGGCCCGGGCCTCGTAGAAGACGTGGGGGCGGCGCTTGCAGCCGATCGCGCGGTACCGCCCGCACCCGTTGCAGCAGCGCGGCCACGCGGCCAGGCGCGGGCAGGCCGCCGACAGGTCGGCGGTGGCGTCCACGCGCTCGCCGCGCCTGGCCTTCGGCGCCGTCGCGAACCTGTGCGACGCCACCTCGGCGCTCACCGTCGAGGGCGACCTGCCCAGCTCCCTCGCGATCTCCCTGCACGACGCCCTGCGCTCCAGCATCCTCTGGACCGTGTCCCGCTCGTGCCTCGTGAGCCTTCCGTAGGCCCTCGGGACCGCCCTCGCGGAGCCACTCTTCTTCTTTCCGGACATGCCGTCCTCCGATCTCCCGGGGCCGGCCGGTCCGGCCCTCAGGGTATCGGGTTCCCACATTCATCCGCACATGTGCGGATGAATGTGGGAGGTGTTCGGATAAAGTCGATAATCAAGGCACCTTTGTGGTGGTTTTTCAGTTTGCCAACGATATGTGAACGGCTAAAAAAGTCTGCTATACTCTTTCCCGCTGTCCCCATCGTCTAGCGGCCAAGGACGCCACCCTTTCAAGGTGGATATCGCGGGTTCGAATCCCGCTGGGGGCACCATTTGAATTGAAGAGCCCGTTACCCTCGCGGTAGCGGGCTTTTTGCTACCCATGCGCCGGGATTCGAACCCGACAGGGTGCGGAGCTGAGGAAACGCGAAGCGTTTTCCAGCGCAGCACGCAAGGAGCGAAGCGACGCAGCGAAAGCGGGCGGCGCCAGCCGCACGCGGACATCCCGCTGGGGGCACCATTTGAGATGTGAAGCCCGTTACCAATTCGGTAGCGGGCTTTTTGCTACCGATATGCCGGGATTCGAACCCGGCAGGGTGCGGAGCCCGGCATCATCGCAAGGCCCGTGGGCAAAAAATGGCAAATATGAGTACTGCTACCATTTTAGTTACAGCGATTTCATGCCATCAGAAGGCGATTTAGACGCCAGGGGTCCTACGGCGGAAAAATTGCAGACGTTTATCGGCTAAGTACTTGGACATATGTTGCGTAACACTGCATATTTTGCAAATAAATAATGCTACAGGACTTGTGACAGTACTCATATTTGACGTTTTTTGCCCACAACCCTTTATACCTAGGCGAATCGGCGGCAAAACGGGCTTCAAAGCGCCCTTCGCAAACAAAAACCGGGGCCAGCATGATGCGGACCCCGGCTCAATACCGTGACGATATGTCAGTTACGCTCTATACGTAGAACAGGATGTCGTCGTAGGTCGGGACCGGCCAGTAGTCGGCGGCCACGATCTCCTCCATTGCGTCCACGGCAGCACGCAGCGCATCCATAGCGGGAACGACCTCGTGCGCGTACACGTTGGCCTGCTCCTGACCATCGAGGCCCTCGGCCTTCTGATGCACGGCGTCGAGCGCCTTGATGGAGTCGTTGATGGTGGTGATACCGTTGCAGAGCTTGTTGAGCGTGTTCTGCTCGCACTGCATGGCGGCCTCAGCACCGGCGGCACGTATAGTCTCAAGGCCCTTAGCGACCTTGGTGGCATAGGCGGTAATGACCGGGCGATAGGTACGACGCGCCTCGCGAACCATCGTGGTGGCCTCGATGTTCATGAGCTTGTTGTACTTCTCGAGCTTGCAGTCGTAGCGGCACTGAGCCTCGGCCTTGGTCAGGACACCCGTCTCCTCAAAGAGCGCAATGGCCTTATCGGAAACAAAGGCGGGCAGGGCGTCGGCCGTGGTCTTGTTGTTGGCAAGACCACGCTTCTCGGCCTCAACGGGCCACTCGTCGGAGTAGCCGTCACCGGAGAACAGGATGCGCTGGTGGTCGGTCAGGACCTTCTTGCAGTACTCGAGCGCAGCGTCCTGGAACTCATCCTCGGGCGTACCCTCAAGCGCGTCGGCGAAGGACTTGAGCGACTTGGCCACGGCGGCATCCAGCACCAGGTTGGAGTCGGAGACGTTCTGCTCGGAGCCGCAGGCACGGAACTCGAACTTATTGCCGGTGAAGGCAAACGGGGAGGTGCGGTTGCGGTCGGTGTTGTCCTGCATCAGCTTGGGCAGGGTATCGGCGCCCAGGTCGAGCACGCCGCGCGTGGCATGGACGGAAGCCTTGCCATCGATGATCTTCTCGACGACCTCGGTAAGCTGGTCGCCCAGGAAGATGGACATAATCGCCGGAGGAGCCTCGTTGGCGCCCAGACGATGGTCGTTGCCGGCCGAGGCAACGGAGGCACGCAGGAGCTCCTGATAGTTATCGACGGCCTCGATCACCGCGGTGAGGAAGACGATGAACTGCAGGTTGTCGAGCGGGGTGTCGCCCGGATCGAGCAGATTCTCGGACTCGGTGCCAAGCGACCAGTTGTTGTGCTTGCCCGAACCGTTGATGCCCTCGAAGGGTTTCTCGTGCAGCAGGCAAACCAAGTCGTGGCGGGAGGCGATGAGCTTCATTTTCTCCATCATGACCAGGTTCTGGTCGATGGCCTCGTTGACTTCGCCATAGACGGGGGCGAGCTCATGCTGGCAGGGAGCAACCTCGTTGTGCTTGGTCTTGGCGGGAATGCCGAGCGCCCACAGCTCATCGTCCAAGTCCTTCATGTAGGCCGAGACGGTGGGGCGGATAGCGCCAAAGTAGTGCTCCTCGAGCTCCTGACCCTTGCATGGAGCAGCACCAAAGAGGGTGCGGCCGGTAATGACCAGGTCCTTGCGCTTGCGGTAGGCGTCCTTCTTGATCAGGAAGTACTCCTGCTCGTCGCCCACGGAAGGAACGACCTTCTTGGGGGTCTTACCGAACAGCGCCAAAACGCGCTTAGACTCACGCGAGAGCGCGGTCATGGAACGCAGCAGCGGGGTCTTCTTGTCCAGGGCCTCGCCCGTGTAGGAGCAGAAAGCCGTGGGGATGCACAGGACATCGTCCTTGATAAAGGCGGGGCTAGTGGGATCCCAAGCGGTGTAGCCACGGGCCTCGAAGGTGGCGCGCAGGCCGCCGTTGGGGAAGCTGGAGGCATCGGGCTCGCCCTGGATGAGGTTCTTGCCCGTAAACTTGGTAATGGCGGTGCCGTCGTGGTTGGGCTCCAGGAAGCTGTCGTGCTTCTCGGAAGTAATGCCCGAAAGCGGCTGGAACCAGTGCGCGTAGTGCGTCGCGCCCTTGGAGATGGCCCAGACCTTCATGGCATGGGCAACGGCGTTGGCCACATCCAGGTCGAGCGGCTCACCGCCCTCGAGGGTTGCAGCAAGGCGCTTCCAAATGTCCTTGGGGAGGTAGTCCTTCATGACTTCCTCAGAGAACACCATGGTCCCGAAGCGGTCAGTAAGTTCGGCCATACGGAACTCCCTTCGTATCGGCACCGCGTGAGAAGCGGTGTTGATTACTAACGAACGAGTCATAGCTTAGACTCGCCGTGTTTCCGCGACATTACCGTTATGTTGCTGTCGCGAAACCAATCAATGAGGTTACCCTATCGAGGCGGCGTTGCCACCCTCAACAGCCAATCAACTGCATAAATTGCAGACCTCTCCCCATGGTTTAAGGGTAGTCAATTTGGGATGGAGCTCTATTAACTGGTATTTTGCATCAGATACCAGTCTTTATAGTCCGTGCCTAGATTAGCCGCTCTGTTATAGAGAAAGCCGATAGCAAGGCATCTTTGATTGGTATCCCCGAATAACGAGTGAAACTCCACCGTGACACAGTGGTGCTGTAGAATCCTTACAACACATCACACTATTACGTATCTAGAGGAGCACGATATGCGCGTCGACGAGGTTTTTAAGCAGGCAGCATCCCAGGGCACCGCGCCCGTTTCGTTTGAGATGTTCCCGCCCAAGGGCGAGCTCACCCTCGACACGGCTCGCGAAGTGGCAGGCAATCTGTGCAAGCTTTCGCCGAGCTTTGTCTCGGTCACCTGCTCGGCCGGCGGCTCGGGCAACGGTGCCACCACCGCCCCCATCGCGCATATGATTTCGAGCGAATTCGACACGCCCTCGGTGGCACACCTCACCTGCGTGGGCCGCACCCACGCCGACATCGCCGCCAAGATCGACGAGTATCGCACCGCCGGCGTTGAAAACATTCTGGCCCTGCGTGGCGATCTCCCTGCCGGCGCGACCGAGGACGACAAGCCCGCCTCCGACTACGCCTACGCCCGCGACCTCATCCCCGAGCTCGTCGACGCCGGCTTTTGCGTGGGCGCCGCAGCCTACCCCGAGGGCCACATTGCCTGTGAGGATCTCAACCTCTCGGTCGAACACCTCAAGCAAAAACAGGACGCCGGCGCAAGCTTCTTTGTGACGCAGCTCTTCTTTGATAACGAGTGCTTCTACCGCTTCCGCGAGCTTGCCGACAAGGTCGGCATCACCGTGCCCATTACCGCGGGCATCATGCCGTTTATGGGCAAGTCCCAGATCAGCCGCATGGTCTTTATGTGCGGCGCGTCGCTGCCCTCCCCCGTCATCAAGATTCTCGCCAAGTACGAGAACGACCCCGAGAGCCTGCAGGCAGCCGGTGTAGATTATGCCGCCCGCCAACTTTGCGACCTCAAGGAGCACGGCGCCGACGGCCTGCACCTGTACACTATGAACCGTCCTGCGATCGCCGCGACCATTATGGAGCGCCTGGGGTAATGGAAAAACCGCACATCGATACAACCGCTGTCGAAGTGCCGGCCGACCTTGCGTCGCCGGCGCTTTACCGTGTCGATGCCGCGCACCATCCCCGTGTCGACCGTGCCGAGATGCTGCGGTATCTGGGTTACGGCGGCCAGCAGATTGAGCCCGAACTGTCACGACGTATTGAGCTTGTCGTTGAACGTCTGGAACTGGACATTGAGCCCCGTGGCGTGCGCCGCGTGTTTGCCGTCGATGCCACGGGCGTGGACGAACAAAGTGAGCCTTGCATTCGCTTGGTCGGCACCAACGTTGAGCTGCGCGGTCGCGATATCTATCGCCACCTCAAAGACGCCCGCTTTGCCGCACTCATGGCATGCACCCTCGGCATGGACGCCGAGCGTCGTCTGCGCACCACGGGAGCCCAGCAGCCCCTGGAGGGAGCCGTGCTCGACGCCGCGTGCTCTGCCTATGTAGAAGCCGCCGTTGAGCAGATGGACCAGCAGGCCAAGGCTGCGGCCGCCGCACACGGGCTCGCCGGCAACTGGCGCTTTAGCCCCGGCTACGGCGACTGCCCGCTCTCGGCCCAGCGCTCGATCGTCGATGCGCTCAACGCCACGCGGCTCATCGGCCTTACCGTCACGCCCACCAGCCTGCTCATGCCCACCAAGAGCGTGACCGCGGTGATCGGTCTGTTCGACGGCAAAGTCCACGACGCCCAGAGTCGCCCCACCTGCAATATCTGCCGCATGCGCGAGCACTGCCGCTTCCGCGCCGCCCACACCACCTGCTATTCCAGCCACTAGGAGCCCCCGATGTTCACCCCGCTTATTACTCATAATTCGGATGGTGCCGCGCTGGCGGCGCCCGTCAATGCCGCACGCTGCAACGGCGCTGTGTACAAGCCACGCACGATCGACGACCTGCGCATTAAGGACGATCGCCTGCGCGCCGCCATCGAGGGCACGGGGCACCTGCTGTTTGACGGCGGCATGGGCACCATGCTGCAGGCTGCCGGCATGAAGGCCGGCGCCCTGCCCGAGCTGCTCAACTTTGAGGAGCCCGAGGTTATCACCGATATCCAGCGTCAGTATGTCGAGGCCGGCTGCGACGTGATCACCGCCAACACCTTTGGCGCCAACGCCCACAAGCTCGACGGCGCCGCCACCGTGGCAGATGTCTTTGCCGCCGCTGTCGCCTGCGCCCGCGAGGCCGGCGCCCGCTACGTCGCCGGCGATATCGGCCCCATCGGCGCGCTGCTTCGCCCCTTGGGCACCCTGAGCTTCGACGAGGCCTATGACCTCTTTGCCGAGGAGGTGCGCGCCGGCGTCGACGCGGGCGTGGACCTCTTTATTATCGAGACCATGACCGACCTTGCCGAGATCAAGGCGGCCGTCCTCGCCTGCCGCGAGAACTCCGACCTGCCCGTCTTTGCCACCATGACCTTTGAGGAAGACGGTCGCACCTTCTTGGGAACGAGCCCCGAGGTCGCCGCCATCACGCTCGACGCCATCGGCGCCGACGTTTTGGGTATCAACTGCAGCCAGGGCCCGGCCGAGCTCCGAGGGCTCGCCGCACGTATGCTCACCGTTACCGACAAGCCCGTTATGGTGCAGGCTAACGCGGGACTGCCCCGCGTGGACGACGACGGCAATACCGTCTTTGATATCCAGGCCCCCGAATACGCCGAGGCCGTCGCCGGCATGATCGAGGACGGCGTGAGCGTCGTGGGCGGCTGCTGCGGAACCACGCCGGCGCATATGGCGGCCTTGCGCACGCTTATCGACAACCACACGCCCAGCCCGCGCCGCCGCAAGCCCAGCATGTCGGCCACGAGCGCCCAGACGGTCGTGGACCTTCCCTGTGACGGCCACAAAATCGCCGTCATCGGCGAGCGCATCAATCCCACCGGCAAAAAGCGCCTGCAACAGGCCCTGCGCGACGGCGACCTGGACTACGTCGTGAGCCAGGGCATCAGCCAGCAGGAACAGGGCGCCGACATCCTGGACGTCAACGTGGGCCTGCCCGAGATCGACGAGGTCAAGATCATCCAGCAGGCGACCGAGCAGCTCCAGGGCTCCACGCTGCTGCCGCTGCAGATCGACTCCACCGACCCCGCAGCCGTCGAGGCAGCCGTGCGCCGCTACGCCGGCAAGCCCATCATCAACTCGGTCAATGGCAAACAGCAAATCATGGATGAGATCTTTCCGCTGGTCGCCCATTACGGCACCAACGTCGTCGGCCTCACGCTCGATGAAGGCGGCATCCCCGATACCGCCGAAGCTCGCTTCGCCATCGCCGAGCGCATCGTGGCCGAGGCCGCCCGCTACGGTATCGGCCCGGACCGCATCCTCATCGACTGTCTGGTCATGACCGCCTCGACCAATCAACGCCAGGCCGAACAGATCCTGCGCGCCATGTCCCTGTGCAAGGAGCGTCTGGGCGTCAAATGCGCGCTCGGCGTGTCGAACATCAGCTTTGGTCTGCCTGCCCGCCCGCTGCTGGGCTCGGTCTTTTTGGCTGCCGCTTTTGGCGCGGGCCTGGACGCCCCCATCATGAACCCGGGCTCCAAGCGCTTTATGGATACCGTCTACAGCTATCGCGTGCTGAGCGTTGAGGACGAGGGCTCGACCGGATACATCGAGCGCTACGCCGGCTGGACCGATCCGTACAAGATCGCCGCGAATCCGGCGGCGGCTCAGGCGGTATCGACCGACGCCGCGCCCGCTGCTGGCACCACCGGCACCGACGGCAACGACGACCCGATTCGTCGCATGGTCGTCTCGGGCCGCAAGGGCGAAATCGCGGCCGAGACCGAGCGTCTGCTGGCAGACCATGACGCCATGGACCTCATCAACAATCACTTTATCCCCGCCCTCGACGAGGTTGGCGTCCTCTTTGACCAGGGCAAGTTCTTCTTGCCGCAGCTTATGGCCTCGGCCGAGGCCGCGCGTGTGGGCTTTGACACCATCAAGCGCCTGATGCCCGCCGGCGAGATTGCCGACAAGGGCAAGATCTGCGTGGCCACCGTTAAAGGCGATATCCACGACATCGGTAAGAACATCGTCAAGATGCTGCTCGATAACTACGGCTACACCGTCTTTGACCTAGGCCGCGACGTCGACCCGCAAGAGGTACTCAAGACCGTACGGGAGCGCGACATTAAGCTCGTCGGCCTCTCGGCGCTTATGACCACCACGGTCGTCGCTATGGAGGAGACCATCAAGTTGCTCCATGCCGAGGTTCCGGGCGTCAAGATCATCGTAGGTGGCGCCGTGCTCACCCCCGAATACGCCAAGCAGATCGGCGCGGACTACTACGCCAAGGATGCCGCCGAAAGCGCGCGCATCGCCGAAGAGGTCTTTGGGCAGTAACACAACGGAAACAACCGAGCACCAAAACGTGCCGCACGCGCCACTTGGCACGTGCGGCACGTTAGAATAGATAAGGCTATGCTCGTTTTGGCAGATAGGAGTGCAAGGATGGCGATCACGCCCGCAGAAATCGCGGAAACCCGCGGCATGGTTGAGGAGCAGAACCTCGACATCAGGACCATCACCATGGGTGTTTCGCTCATGGGTTGCGGCGACGAGAGCCTCGACCGCATGTGCACGAAGATCTACGACCACGTGACGCACACGGCTGAGCACTTGGTCGAGACCGCCGAGAACCTCGAGCGCGAGTACGGTATCCCCATCGTCAACAAGCGCGTTTCCGTCACCCCGGTGGCGCAGATCGCCGCATGCTGCAAGGATGAGGACCTCACCCCCATCGCGCATGCCCTCGACCGCGCGGCCGAGACGCTCGGCATCGATTACCTGGGCGGCTTCTCCGCGCTCGTTCAGAAGGGCATCGGCGACGCCGACCGCCGCGTCATCCAGTCCATCCCCCAGGCGCTCGCTACCACCAGCCGCGTCTGCTCCAGCGTCAACGTCGCCAGCCTGCGTGCCGGCATCAACATGGACGCCGTGCTCATGGCCGCCCAGACCATCATCGATGCCGCCAAGCTTACGGCAGATGAGGATTCCGTTGGCGCCTCCAAGTTTGTCTGCTTTGCCAACATGGTCGAGGACTCCCCGTTTATGGCGGGCGCCGTCCACGGCGGTGGCGAGGCCGACGCCGTCATCAACGTTGGCGTCTCGGGCCCCGGCGTTATGGCGGCAGCCCTGGAGAAGCTGCCCGACTCCGCCTCGATGATGGAAGTCGCCGAGAAGATTAAGCAGACCGCCTTTAAGATCACCCGTGCCGGCGAGCTCATGAGCCGCGAGGCCGCCCATCGACTGGGTGTCGAGAAGGGCATCGTCGACCTGTCGCTGGCGCCTACGCCCGCCATTGGCGACTCCGTTGCTCGCATCCTCGAGATTATCGGCGTGGGCACCTGCGGTGGCCCGGGCACGACCTGCGCGCTCGCCATGCTCAACGACGCCGTCAAGAAGGGCGGCGTCATGGCCAGTTCCAGCGTCGGTGGCCTCTCGGGCGCCTTTATCCCCGTGTCCGAAGACGCCGGCATGATCGCCGCCGTCGAGGCCGGCGCGCTTTCGCTCGAGAAGCTCGAGGCCATGACCTGCGTGTGCTCCGTCGGCCTGGACATGATCGCCATCCCCGGCGACACCCCGGTCGAGACCATCGCCGGCATCATCGCCGACGAGATGGCCATCGGCGTCATCAACAATAAGACCACGGCCGTGCGCGTGATTCCCGCCATCGGCAAGGGCGTGGGCGACTGCGTCGAGTACGGCGGCCTGTTTGGCCGTGCGCCCATCATGCCGGTGAACCCCAACGCCGGCACCGTGCTTGCCCACCGTGGTGGACGCTTCCCGGCACCGCTGAACTCGCTGAAGAACTAGCTGAGGGGGACTGGCGAGGAGCCCCGGGGAGGGCAAATATATAAGGTCGCCTGCTCGGACAGTCCTGACTCGCACGGAGAGCACATTAAGTGCTCTCCGGCTCGTGCGGAACTCGCGATCGACCTTATATATTTGCCCTCCCCGGGGCTCCCGCACAACGGGACCTCGGTTGGGCTCTATCCCGGTTGCAGTTGCTTCGCTCCTGCACCACTAGGCTGGTGCGACGGTTTGGCGTTGGATCGGTTCTTTCTGATATATGCTGGTTGCGGCTCTTCTTTTGGGGGGGAGTCGCTTTTTTGTTGCTAGGAGGTTAGCCCGTGGTTGATGGGGATGCTCGCTCTGAGCTTCTTTCTGCTGATTGGAATCAGGAGTGGATGCGTCTGCAGGCCGCTCGGCATCGGGCTGATGATTCTTTTGAATGGGATAAGCGGGCTCGACATTTTCGACCTCTTGAGACTGCTCCGTATGCCCGGGATTTTATGAAATTGCTGGCTCTTGAGCCTGGTGAATCGGTGCTTGATATGGGGTGTGGGGCTGGGTCGATTGCTATTCCGCTTGCGCAAGACGGGCATCCTGTGATTGCGGCTGATTTCTCCCCCGCCATGCTGGGCACGCTTGATGCCGGCATTGAGTATTACGGGCTCGAGGATCTTATTACGCCGCTTGAGCTTGCTTGGGATGATGACTGGAATTTGGTTGGACCGGTCGCGAAAGCGGTAGATGTTGCCTTTGCCAGTCGCTCTGTCACCACGACCAACCTAAAAGGCGCGCTTGCCAAGCTTGATCGTACGGCTCGTCGGCGTTGTGCTGTCACGATGGTCGCCAACTCCAGCCCGCGCTATGACCTGCACCTGATGAACGCTATCGGTGCCTCGGTTACCCGCAGTAATGGCTTTGTGTATGCCTTCAATATCCTCATTCAGATGGGCGCCCTGCCGCAGGTTACGTACTTTGAATCGCCTCGTCGCGATACCTTCGATAGCCTTGAGGCGGGAGTGGCGGACTTCTCCCGCATGCTCGAGCACGGTAACGAGGATAAGATTGACCGTCTACGCGACTACGTCGCTCAGCATATGATTGAGAATCCCCATGCCGGCGAGCCAGGGTCCAAGGGCGTACCGCAGGGGCGTTACATGCTCGACCACGTCCGCAAGGTCCGTTGGGCGTTTATTGCATGGGAGCCGGTCTCCATACCCCGCCCGTAGCCCATCTAAAGCTTGCATCGTCTTCCCGCCCGGCATCCGCATTCTTTGCGAACTGGGCAAACGCGCTCCACACCGCGCCGTTCCTGCGCTATCGTGGGACAGCTCACGTAGATTAAGGCCCCATTGCGGGGCGCCCCATACATAGAAAGCGAGAACCCATGGCACTGACAGGAGCCCAGGTCAAGCAGCTTCGCAGCATGGCCCATCACCTCAACCCCGCCATCATCATCGGTAAGTCCGATGTCAACGAGGGCACCGTCGAGCAGACGGTTGCCTACCTGGAGAAGCACGAGCTCGTTAAGTGCTCCGTGCTGGACGGCTCCAGCCTTTCTGCCCGCGAGGCCGCCGAAGAGCTCGCTGAGCGCTGCCACGCCGAGGTCGTCCAGGTCATCGGCCGCAAGTTCTCGCTGTATCGCGAGTCCTCACGCAAGGACATCGAGAAGATCAAGCTCGTCTAAGAGCCAATGATCCGGCGAGCCAACACATAGCAAGCTTACGGGTGCCCAAGTACTTTGGGCGCCCGTTTTTTATCGCTCGACCAGCACGCGATTGAGCCGCCCCTCCACCAAGCGCTCGTATAGACGCCGCGTCTCGGGCTCGGGCACGCCATTGACCTGCTCCCTCAGATGGTGCATATGCCCGCTGTATAGCTCGACGATATCGCGCCGCCGCCCCGCCGCACTGTAGACGCGCATGGCGCAGCGCACCATATCCTCGCGCGCCGTTTCCTGCCGAAGCCCCGACTCCGCCAGCCAAATCGCCGACTGCAGATCGTTTTCTTCTAGAGCGGCATTGGCCCCCTTAATCATGCAATCGATGTACTTTGACTGCATAATGCGTCGCATACGCAAAAAGTAGGTGGGATTACAGCCATTGGGAACATACAGCGGTCCGGCATAAAGCTGCTCAATCTTAAGGCACAGTTCAACTAAATGGGGCCCGCGCGCACCCGTGCGATTTCCCAAAACCTCGCGGCTTATCTGGTCAAACAGCCGTACATCGGTCTTGACGTAGTCGCCGTTGAGTCCGATGCATTCATTTTGGATGAGCACGCACGACTTGCCGTCTGGCGTCGGCCCCAAGGCCGACCGCAAGCGCGATATCGTCGAGTACAGGTTGTTGCGGGCGCTATTGAACTCGGCATGGGGCCACAGCTCCATGGCCAGCGTCTCACGATCGACGAGCGCATCCATGCCCAGCGCAAGCCGCTCGGCAAGTGTCGCCGCCTTCTTGCGGCGCCACATTTTGTCCGTGATGGGAAACCCGTCGCGCTCGGCGCGAAACGCACCAAACATGCGAATCTCGATATGGTCGATGGTATCAACGGCTTCAACCTCGCCAGCCTGGAACAGACGCTCGCCCTCCCCTTCCAAATCGTCGCGCAGCGAGTACCGCGACAGCTCGCGCACGGGAAGCTTCTTGCGTATCCTGCCCGCCGGCTCGCCCAGACAATGCATGGCAAGGCGCGCAAAGAGCCGATACGATGGCTCTAGAATCCCCGCACGATTCATGGACATCCAGGCCGCAAGGTCGCTGTCTCGGCCCGCACAGGCCAAATGCAGCGCCACGACCCAGGCTTCTGAGCCACCGACCTGCGTCTTGCTAATATCGAGCAGCTCCGCCTCTTCGCGAACCGATACCAGCGACGTATTGCGCAGATACGCCACGCGCTCCAGCAGCAAAGCGTTTTCGCGCATGTACGTAATCGATTCGTCGGCGAGCTTGAGCACCTGGACCGCACGGAACTTTGCGTTGACTGGCCGCCCCTCCGCCAGCGATTGCCAGCCCTCCAGCAATAGCCCAAACAGCTGAATTTGATTGTCGCGAACACGCACCGCAAAGCGGTCGAGCTCGCCAAACGCCACATCGTCGGTCACGGGCAAGCCCGCGAGCAGGCGCCGCGCCGCCAGCACCATACGCAGCCAAATGGATGGCGCCTTAAGCCCGCGGATATCGAGCGCCTCGAGTATCTGCGCCATCTTGTCATCGCGCTCGTCGGGTTTAGCAAACGAGCCGTCGAACAGCTCCACCAGCATATGGTCGGCCTGTATGAGAATCCCCGCGATGTCGAGCTCGCAATCATAGGCTTTGCGCGCCTTGAGCTTCGCGAGAACATTGCCGTCTTTCGCTCGCTCGGTTAGGTGGCGCTTGACCTCGATATGCGCGGACAGCATGTCGAGCACCTCGCAGGATGTCTGTTCTTGCACAACAGGGTTGGCGGGAAGCCCCAGGTCATTGTCGCCGTAAAAGGCGATAGTGAGCGCCTGTGCTATTTTCCAGGTAGCGGGGTCGAGCTCGCGCGCCGCCTGATCGCCCGCACGTTCGATAACGGACGCCATATACCTTGCGAGCTTTGTATTGCACACGCTGACAGCCGCCAGATACACGCCGAGCGCCTCGGCGGGTGCCGGCTCTTTCTCCTGCTTTTCCGCATTGACCATCGCCGTCGCCGCGCGGCAAATGTCCCCTCCGTGCCCGGTCAGGGCAAGATCGGCCCCATACTGCCCGGCAAGTTCCAACACCACATGGCGGTCCAAGAACGCATCGGCCAGGTCCATAGCCAAATCGCATCGGCCCGCCTTAATCAAAATGCGAGCAGCCCGCGATACAAGTTCGGGACGGATCTCGGCAACGAGCTTTCGCAGCCTCAGGCGCGCGTTGTCCTTAGCGCCCAAACACCTAAAGGTGCGATCAGACGGATCCACGCCAAAAAACGGATAATCGCGCACAAAGATGGACTGGTCGATCATCGAAAGCCTTACACCGCACGCCTCTAGCTCCGCAATGCGACCCTCGCCCATCAGCACCATCAAGCAGGCAACGGTAAACAACAGGTTGTTCTCGAGCGATGCGAGATCTGCCAGCGCCGCACCGTACACGTTGACGATTTCGTTCTCGAGCAACCCGGCAACATCGCCCTGTCCATACATTCCCGTCTGCAGGGCAGATACCAGCTCTGGCACACCCTGCGTGAGCCGATAAAAATCGAGCGATGTACTGATCGAAAACGCCGTAGCCCATGACGAATACTCATAGGCGTGCACCTTGAGCATCTGCGCATTGACTTTTACAGAATCGCCCAACCCGTGGATAAGCAATCGGTTGGAGGGGCGGCAAGTAATAAAGACCCCCGTCCCCGTAGCACGTAAGCTGCGGATTCGATCGATGAGGTCCTCTGTTTCGCGCTGCTCGAGATTGGGCACGTTGTCGATCGCAACGAGCGAATGCGGTTTGTCCTTAAGCTCATCGGCGACAACCTCGAGCTGCATAAAGAGCTCGCGTCCAATCGCGCGGTCGGCCTCGATTATCCGAACCGGCCCTCGCGTGGGATCCGATTTAACTTCCTGCACGTATTGCAGCAATACCGACGTCTTACCAAACCCGTCGGGCGCGTAAAGCAGAACGATTCCTGCCTTGCGCCCTTTAACGATGAGCTCGTTCATCAAGCGATCGCGCCGCACCATATAGCCGCCGCCCGTCGGCATCAACTCGAGGTCGTCCGTATTGCCCAGATCGTTTACCATGCCTGCTCCTCAACTCGACCATATGGACACCGTAGCTGCAGGACCATATGAGCCACCCCGTGAATAGCGCGACTTAGAGTTTTTGGTTGTCTGCCGGTACGTGTTTGGCAAGTTTTTGTACAGCGAGGCCCGATGGTAATTTATCCCCCGACCAATAGGTCTTTGCGCAGGTCAATGCGCTTGCCAGCATGTCCCATCCAATTTGCAGTGTAGCGCAGTCGTCTGTTTTTATTTGAGTTGCGCAACTCGCCTATTCCTCGCTACCGCTTGCGACTCTATAGTGGCAAATGTGCATAGAATCTGGTACGGAATGAATCTCATGATTTAGAGCCCACTCGCCAAGCATGTGGCAAGGTTTCCGTCATGCACACATTACGGCCCGCATCCACTAAAAAGGCCCCCGCAAAGCGAGGGCCTTTTGGAAAGCTATGTAAGATCGCTTGGTCGCGTTACTCGCAGAGCGAAAGAGCGGCCTCGTCAGCAACGACGACGCAATTGGTGTGGAGCTGCAGGATCGAAGCGGGGCACTCGGGCGTAACCGGGCCATAGCACATATCGTGCACAGCCTGAGCCTTGGCCTCACCGTTGGCGACAACCAGGATCATGCGGGCATACATGATGGTCTGGGTGCCCATGGTGTAAGCCTGACGGGGCACATCATCGATGCTGTCGAACAGGCGGCTGTTGGCCTGAATGGTGCTCTCGGTCAGATCGACGCAGTGCGTACCCTTGGAGAAGTGGTCATCGGGCTCGTTAAAGCCAATATGACCGTTATTACCAATGCCGAGCAGCTGCAGATCCGGGTAACCGGCGGCAGCGACGATCTTGTCGTACTCGGAGCAGGCAGCAGCGGCATCGGGGTTGGAGCCATCGGGCACGTGCGTGTTGTTCAGATCAATATTGATGTGATCGAAGAAGTTCTCGCGCATAAAGTAGTGATAGCTCTGGGGATCGTCGTGCGAAAGACCGCGATACTCGTCCAGGTTGTAGGTGCTGACCTCGGCAAAGTCGACGTCGCCCTTCTCGTACCAAGCGGCGAGCTGCTTGTAGGCGCCAATCGGGGTGGAGCCGGTGGCAAGACCCAGTACGCAATCGGGCTTGAGGATAACCTGGGCCGAGATGATATTGGCGGCCTTACGGCTCATATCCTCGTAGTCTTTAGCTTTAATGATCTTCATTACGCGTCCTTTCTCGTACAAAAGAGGCAAGGCTCCCCTTACAAGCACTTGCCCGCGGCCCGCGTCGGCCGCAACCAACGTGTGCGGCCACCAGGGCGAGGTCGCGTAATGTATGTGTCTCGTGTCTAGCCGCGTCGAGGCCCCTGCCCGTCCACGGTGACCCAAAGCTGTTTAGCCTCGGACGTTTCCCATCTTGCCACGGAGGGCGCCCTCTTTCAAGGGCGCCCTCCGTAAACGTGTTTGAATTGTAGGCTAAAGGCCGAGCGCGCTCACTAGCGCTCGCGAGCGACGATGAGTTGGTCCATCTCCTCGACGTGCTCTCCAACGGAGCCCTTAATGCTCGAGAACTCAACGGAGTTGCACACCAAGATGGGAACCGTCACATCGTAGCCCTCGGCAGCAATTGCCTCGCGATCGAACTCGATGAGTACATCGCCCTTATGGACGATGTCACCCACTTGCGCATGTACGGTAAAGTGCTTGCCCTCGAGCTGAACAGTGTCCAAACCAACGTGAATAAGCACGTCCAAGCCATCGACCGTGTTAAGCGCAACGGCGTGTCCCGTGGGAAAAATGGCCTCGACCTTGGCGTCTGCCGGCGCAATCACGCGCGTACCCGTAGGCTGAATCGCCACGCCCTGGCCCAAAAGGCCGGTGGCAAATGTCTGGTCATTGACCTCGGACAACGGAATGACGTCGCCCGAGATGGGAGCATCCAGCGTAAGGACTCGACCACGCATACCAAAAGACCTTAGGACTTTAGTGAACATGATCCCCCTCGGACATACCAATCAACCAAAATAGCTTTAACAGTTTACCACTTGGCACCCGTTTTTGACCATTAGGGAAGTTCGCGCTTGACAACCTCGACGATGTCGTCGACAACACGCTGGGTCAGCTCGTGCGTCTCGGCCTCGGCCATCACGCGGACCAGCGGCTCGGTACCGCTCGGGCGCACCAGAATGCGGCCGCGGCCGTCAAGCTCCTTCTCGGCAGCAGCGACGGCATCCCAGATGGGCTGGCAATCGTCCAGACCAGCCTTGTTGTCGGAATGCACGTTGACGAGCACCTGCGGGTACTTCTTCATGATGCCGGCAAGGTCGGTGAGGGTACGACCGGTGCGCTTGAGCACGGCCAGCAGCTGCAGAGCCGTCACCAGGCCGTCACCGGTGGTGTTGTGCTCCAGGAAGATGATGTGGCCGGACTGTTCGCCGCCGATGACGGCGCCGTCCGCGAGCATGCGCTCCAGAACGTAGCGGTCGCCCACGGCGGTCTGGACCATCTCGAAGCCCTGCTCCTTCATAGCGATGGAGAAGCCCAGGTTGCACATGACGGTCGAGACGATCTCGGAGTTGGCGAGCTTGCCGCGAGCGGCGAGGTCAGATCCGCAGATAGCCAGGATGTAGTCACCGTCGATCTCATTGCCCTCGCTGTCCACGAACAGCACGCGGTCGGCGTCGCCGTCGTGGGCCAGACCGATGTCAGCATGGGTGCGCAGCACGAGCTCGCGCAGGGGCTCAAGGTGCGTGGAGCCACACTCAACGTTAATGTCAGTGCCGCAGTAATCGGTGTTGATGGCATGGACCGTGGCGCCCAGGCGCTGCAGCGCGGCGGGCGTGGTCTGGCAGGAAGCACCGTGACCGCAGTCGACGGCAACAACCAGGCCGTCGAGCTTAAGGCCGTCGAGCGTGCTGATGGCATGATCGACATATGCCTTGCGGGCGTCCTTCATCTTGATGATGTGACCCACACCGGCGCCGGTCGGCAGCGTGTCGGCAGCCATGGCCTCCTCGGACATGACCCAGGCGCTGATCTCTTCCTCAACCGCGTCGGGAAGCTTCATGCCCTTGCGGCTAAAGAACTTGATGCCGTTGAACTCCGGCGGATTATGCGAAGCAGAAATGACGATGCCGCCATCGAGCTCGTTTTGGACGGTGAGCAGCGCCACGGCCGGCGTAGGGATAACGCCGCAGCAGTGCGGGCGGCCGCCCTCGGCCATAATGCCGGCGGTCAGAGCACTCTCGAGCATGGTGCCCGAAAGGCGCGTGTCACGGCCGATGCAGATGTCCGGACCAAGAAACTTGGTCGCCGCGCGGCCCAGGCGAAACGCGAGGTCGCACGAAAGATCGGCGTTGGCGACGCCACGGACGCCATCGGTGCCGAAGATGTTCTGGGGCATAGGATCGCTCCTTCCCTAGTAGGCGATATGCAACCGCCCACCCTAGTCGAAAAAGAAAAGCGGGACCCGCCGAGGAATCGGCAGGCCCCGCTTGTACATTGTATCTCGAAAGGAGATAAAACCTTAGCGCTTGGAGAACTGGGGAGCGCGGCGGGCCTTCTTGAGGCCGTACTTCTTGCGCTCGACCACGCGAGCATCGCGCGTAAGGAAACCGGCCTTCTTGAGGTCAGCACGGTAGTCGCCAGCGTTCAGAAGAGCGCGAGCGATGCCCAGGCGCAGAGCGCCGGACTGACCGGAGATGCCGCCGCCATCGCACAGAGCGATAACGTCGAACTGACCGGCGGTGTCGGTCACCTTGAAGGGAGCAAGGGCGTTCTCAACGAGCTGATGACGGCCGAAATACTGCTCGGCGTCACGCTTGTTGATGGTCACCTTGCCGGTGCCGGGGACGAGACGGACGCGGGCGACGGCGTTCTTACGACGGCCGGTACCCTGGTAGACAACGGTGTTCTCAGCCATCTTTAAGCCTCCAGCTCAATCTTCGTGGGGTTCTGGGCAGCATGCGGATGCTCGGCACCAGCGTAGACCTTAAGCTTGGTCATCTGGGCACGGCCGAGGGTGGTCTTGGGCAGCATACCGCGAACGGCGCGCTCGATGACCTTCTCCGGGTGCTTCTCCATAGCCTGGCGGAAGCTCTCAGCCTTGAGGCCGCCGTTGTAGCCGCTGTGGCGATAATAGGTCTTCGTATCGGCCTTGTTACCGGTAAGCTGGACCTTATCGGCGTTGATGACGACAACGAAGTCGCCGCAGTCGCTGTTGGGCGTGAACTGGGGCTTGTTCTTACCGCGCAGGATCATTGCGATCTGGGTGGCAAGACGGCCCAGGACAGCACCATCGGCGTCAACGAGAACCCAGTTGCGCTGGACCTCGCCCTGCTTGGCGTAGTGAGTCGATTTCGAAATCACTTAGACTCCTCCATGTACAGTACGTGTTGTTACAGAGATTCACGGGGCTCTGCAAGTAACCCGTCCATATTACCCCGCTCGCCGTACGAGTCAACAGGTATTTTGGCTCCGACCAGAGTTTCTGCACATGTCATCCACGAGCCGTGATTTTCCAGCTCTTTAGCTGTTGCCATTTTTTGAGGGTTCGCCGTCGTTAGCGCTCAACGAACTCTTGGATTTCCGCGAGCAGACGCTTTGCCTCCTGACGGCCCTGGATATACAGGTCCAAAAGCTTTGCCGAATCGTGCTCGACATGGCCGACCTCGACCGGCTTTTGCGGAGCGACGACCAACGCACGGCCCTCGCGCTCATACTTCCACAGGTGCATGCGCTGGATGTTGTAACGGTCGTGGCGCGTCTCGATAGCCTCGAGCAGATAGGGGTAGTCGGCATAGCGGGCGCGCGCGGCAGGCATAAACTCGTAGGGCTTTTTCTCGTACGAGCGGTCCTGCGTGACAATGACAACCGCGCGATCGAAGCCCGCCTCCTCCAGCACGTGCTCGATAGGAACCGAATCGGCCACACCGCCGTCGACGTATTTGTGCCCGTCAATCTCGACCGGCGGCGTCACCAGCGGCAGCGACGTCGATGCGCGCACAGCGTCGAGATCGAGCACGGCGCTTTTGACCGGCAGGTACGCGGCGGTTCCAAAAAGCATGTCCGTCGCGACGGCGTACATCTCGATGGGGCTCGCGTCGAACGTCTCGTTGTCAAAGGGGTCCAGGCGGTCCTGGACATCGTTGAAGATAAAGTCGTAACCCACAATAGAGCCCGTGGACGCAAACGATGCGGCGCCCATGAAGCGACTGTCGTTGCAGAAAGCCAGGTTGATGCGGTTGGCACGGCCGATCTGGTGCGACTTATAGTTCACGCCGTTGAGGGCGCCGGCCGAGACGCCGTACACCGCCGGGATTTCGACACCAGCCTCCATGAGGACGTCGAGCACGCCTGCGGTAAATTGCCCGCGAAAGCTACCGCCCTCCAGGACGAGCGCGACCTTGCCGGCGTTCTTTGCCTTATCTTCTGCAGTCATGTTGACCTCCTGCGATTGCGTTTTGGCTTTCTTCTACCCAGTTTTGGGATGGTGAGAGCGCAGGTTTTTCGAGGCGGCAGGTGAAGCGGAAAGTGTGTCCCGTTCTCAGAGCAAATTCCGGGTCTCATTTTCCGCTGAGCCCACCATCAGGAAAATGAATCCCATTCCGAGCTTAGATTCCGGGATGCGCTTTCCGCTTGAGCTGCCATTGGGAAAGCATGTCCCACTCTACGGCGGGATTCCGGGTCGCAGTTTCCGCTTGAGGCGCCATCCGGAAACTACGTCCCAGTCTGAGCGCGGATTCCGGGACACGCTTTCCGCCTGGGCCGCCATTGGGAAAGCGCGTCCCGGTCTGCGTTGCCAAGGCGTTTTCTTTACGCTCGCGCCCTGCATAGAGTTCGATTCTCCGCGGGTAGAGATGACGTTGGCGCGGGGGCATTGTCGGCTGTCATCCGATCGACATCGCATCTGTTTTGGGCTGAGGCATTGCGCGGAGAATCCGCGTATTTACTTCGCAAATACGCACCGGCTTCGGCCGCCTACCGGCGTCCTCGCCCGCGGGCTAAAAACGCTTACGCGTTTTCTTTACGCCCGCGCCCTGCACAGAGTTCGATTCTCCGCGGTACGGACTAGAAATAAAAAGACAGGCAGATACGAATATCTACCTGTCTGTTGCTTATGGTGGAGCTGGCGTTCATTCGGTCGAACACCTCGCCACCTGGACCTATAGCGCCAGGCAGCGACGGATTATCGCCCAAGCCAGCAGAATCGTCAAACGTGAATGCCACGCGCAGGCCGTCGTCATCGTCGGGGCCGCCCAGCACCACGCGCGCCACGAACGTGCGCAGGAGCTGCGCGTCGTCCACCTCGGCGGCGGCCATGCCCTCAAGCCAGAACAGCGCGCGGTCGTAGTCAAGGCGGGCGGCCTCAAGGGCCTCGGCCGTGCGCAGCTCGTCCTTGAGGAGCGCCTGCCGCTGCTTCAGCGCGTCTATGCGCTCCTTGCCGCCCGGCGGCGCGATGCCCGACTCGATGGCCGTCCATATGTTGGAGAACGCCGTCTCGATCTTGGCCAGCTCGCCCTTTATGGTCTCGCTCAAGGGCTTCTCGTCGGCGCGCTCCTCCTCGGCGTCGGCCAGCATGCGAGCGATGCGCTCGCGGCTGTCGGCGCTGCCCAGGGCCTCGCGCACGGCGTCGGCCACGCGCTTCTCCACGACATCGCGGCGCACGGTGCGCCCGCAGCTGCGGCAGCGGTAGTAGTGATAGGGCCTGCCCGACTTGCCCGTTCCGCTGGTGCCGGTCATCAGCCCGCCGTCTCGCCCGTCGTAGAGCTTGCCCGTGAGCGGGAAGTCCCACGCTTCGGTCTTGGCGCGGGGCCTGTGCGAGTCCTCAAGCATCCGTATCACCCTCTCCTCGTCATCCATGGGAACGATGGCGGGCATGCCGCCGGGCACGACCACGCCCGCGTAGCGGTACTCCCCGCCGTTCTCCCGCCGCATCAGTATGCGGCGCACCGTCTGGAAGCGCCACTTGCCGCCGCGCTTGGTGCGGTACGGCTCCCAGGCGCGCACCACGTCGGCCACCGACTTGCCCGACAAGACCATGCGCACGCCCAGGCGGATGGCGGCGGCCTCCTCCTCGTTGACCACGTAGCGCCCGTCCACTATGTCCCAGCCGTAGCGCACGCAGCCGTTGGCCATGCACCGCTCGGCGTTCTTCTGTATGCCGTCGCGTATGCGCTCGCCGTCGAGCGCGCTCTCGTACTCCGCCAGCACCTCCAGCATGCCCAGCTGCAGCACGCCCGCCGAGCCGTCCGAAATGTCCTCGCCCGCGTACAGTATCTCGACGCGGCAGCGGCGCAGCATGATGCGCGCCATGGCCATCTCGTCGCGGTTGCGCATGATGCGGGTCACCTTATAGATGACCACGAAGTCGAACAGCCCTCGCTTGGCGTCTGCCATCATGCGCTGGAACTCCGCACGGTCGGTGTTGGTGCCCGTCTGCGCGAAGTCGCAGTACGTGGCCACCACGCGCAGGTCGTTGGCCTCGCAGTACGCCCGCGACTTCTCAACCTGTATCTCTATGGACTCGCCGCGCTGGTTGTGGCTTGAGAAGCGGGCATATATCGCCGCACGTCCGCCCATGGCTACGCCCTGTACAGCTCTACGGGGTCATCGTTAGGCGTTGCCCTGTAATTCAGCACATTCAAGGCTATAGCACCGTCGATAATCTTGAAATACGCGCCATAGTACACATGGTTGCGCCAGTAATGGATAACGGCCTTCCCTATCGATCCGTCGCGAATGTACGACACGGTGCCGTGCGAGCCATTATCGTTCTTGCCGTACGAGTTGAAGAAGACCTCCACCGGGTACTTGGCGTTTTTCCCCGTCTTCGTCAACGGGTGAAGGCTCAACATCACACGGTTTTCCGGGACCTTCACGACCGAATCAACGGATTCAATTCGCGCGAAGTTCGTGCGGAGACTCGGCAATGACGGCACGCCTGTGACAGCGGGCGTGAGCATGTGTTCCAACTTCGCCACGTTCGCCTTCACAGCCGCAACCGCATCCGCATCGCCATAATAAAAGCGTTCGTCGGCAAACACCTGACCGGTATCGCGCTCGTACTTGACCACCGTATGGCATAGGTACGGCTTATTGTCAAACGGGAACGGCCCCAAGTCGTATTCCGGACACACCATGGCGGGCGGCACCTCGTGCTCACGCAGGATACGAGCCTCCTCGGCGCGCTGGGCTTCTTCCTCTGCGCGGCGCTTTTGCTCCGCCTTGCGTTTCTCATCAGCGAACTCGCGCATGGCGCGCTTTTCATCTCGCGCCGCTTTCGACGCATGCAGGAAATCAAACAAGCCCATGGTTACTCCATCTCGCTGGCGGCCTGGAACCACACGACCGTGCCCACCACGCGCACGGGGCCGTCGTCCATGCCGAAAATCATGTCCTCGTAGTCCTCGAAGCTATCCGCCGACAGCATCAGCTTGGTGCTGCCCTTGTACCAGCGGCGCATGACCGCGCGGTAGTCCTCAGTCTCCACCACGGCGATGGAGCCGTTGGCGGGCTGGCGGTCGGGGTCCACCAGCACGTGGCTGCCCTCCGGTATCACGCGGTCCATGCAGTTGCCCTCGACTTCGAGGGCGAACGCGCGCGGGTGCGAGGCGCATATGGACGCGGGCACCTCCACGCGGTGGGCCACCTCCTCCTCGTCCACGAGCGCGCCTGCGTGCACGCGGCCCAACGTGAGCAGCGGCACGGTGGCGCTGCTGGCCACCACGGGCATGGCACCGGCGGGCATATAGGAGCTGCCCTTGGGCTTTTTGGTCACGGGGTCAATCTGATCCATTCCGCCGTCTTCTATAAGGTGTGACTTACTAATCTGATAGCAGGCCGCCATGCGCTCAATAGCTCCCATACGGGGTTCGGAGCGGCCATTTTCCCACTGCGAAACGGCGTTACCTGTCACACCTGCAATCTCACCCAGTTCATCCTGTGTAACGTCGAAAATCTGCCGTAACTTCTTTATGTTGTCGGATATCGGCATCTTAACTCCTTCCAGGACTTAAATTTATTTTCAATTTTACCAAAATTAATCTTGACCGTGTTCTGAAGATTAATTACAGTTATGGACAGAAAGGAGGGAGTATGAAGTCACTCAAGCAGGCGCGCATGAGCAAGGGCGTAACCAAGAAGGCAATGGCTGAACATCTGGGCATTTCAGGACCTACATACGATGTTTATGAAGACCACCCCGACCGTATGCGCATCGAGACAGCTAAAAAGGCCGCCGACTTCTTGGGCTACAAACCCGAAGAAATTTTTTTCGCTTCAAACTGTAATTAGATTTACCTATCAGAAAAGGAGACACACCGTGACCAACGCAAGCAACCAGGCCAACATCGACGCGGATACCGCCAGCGAGCTGCTGCGCATCATCGCAAACGGCAATGACCGCATGGCCATCGACTTCGAGCAGGCGGAGAACGGCTGCATGGAGGAGACGAAGGGAAGCCTGAAGCGCCGCATCGCGCGCACGTGGGGCTTCGAGCTCGAGTCCATCAAGCTGATGGAGGCCGACATGATGACGTGCTTCGAGATGGGCGGCGTGCAGTTCAACGTCTACGACTCGGTGCGGTTCAGCGTCAACGGCAAGGGCTGGAGCACCGACTTCAGCAGCATCGCGCGCGACGATGCCTTCGACGACCGAGAGAACTAGGAGGCGGCCATGTTGAACGAGGTGACCGTACGGGGGGGGTTCACCGCCCTCAACGTCAAGGGCGGCAAGTGCGTGCTGCAGTTCGAGCTCGACCCGGCGCACAGGGACTCCATCCCGAAGCTGGTGGAGTTCACCGGTCGGATGCTCAACATCCACGTGTACGACGACCAGGAGGTGATGTTCGTGGATAGGGATACCGGTGAGGTCGCCTACGAGGACGCCCCGCTGCTTCTGCCGGGCGTCGCGGGCGAATGACCCCGATACAGCGCGCCATGTGCGACGAGTGCGCCGCCATGATGCGCGAGTTCTACAAGGACCCAGAGAACGAGAGGAAGTTCCAGGAATGGAAAAGATCAAGGGAAAGAGGGTGCGCGTCGCAGCCGGCAAGCGAAAGACGCGCACCGCAACGGTTCACTTCCGAACCGAGACCAGTGTAACACCCGAGCAGCGCCGCGAGAGGCTGCAGGCCGTTTTCGCCGCCCTGTTCGTCTGCGCGTGCATCGCCGCCACATGGGCGCTGGAGGCAACAGTATGGCCGAGGTAGACGCCAAGGCCCAGGCCCTCGTGGCCAAGGCGTGCGGCTGGGTTGCCTCGAACCCCGATACATGGGCGAAGCTGCGCCGCATCTGCTACCGCCTGATGCTGGAGGGCCACGTCATCCAGCGCGACAACGTGTACACCCTGGCGTGCCAGAACGGCATGACCGTGAGCGAGGCCAGCGAGTTCAAGCGCGACCACAACCTGTGGAGCGTGCTGTCCCGCTACATGGTGCTGCAGCGCCCCTCCATGCTGGCCGCCGTGAGCTTCCGCCGCACGCCGGTGGACTCCGTGGACCTGGTGGGCACGTGGGAGGCCATCGTGGGCCCAGCCGTTTTCGCCGCCTCCACGCTAACCGAGGCGCAAGGCATCTACGACAGGGGCGCGCAATGAGGTGCACCGTCACGGTCGAGGGCCGAATGCCGAGCCTGAACGACTACATCAGCGCCGAGCGCGCCAACCGCTACAAGGCGGCGGCCATGAAGAAGCGCGAGACGGCGCGCGTGAGGGCGGCGGCCATGCAGCAGCGCGCGCCGCGCTTCGAGCGCCGGGTGACCGTGCGCACCACGTTCTACGAGCCCGACATGCGCCGCGACGCCGACAACGTGGGCTTCGCGCGCAAGTTCGTGCTCGACGGCCTGGTGGCGGCGGGCGTAATCAAGGACGACTCCCGCAAGTACGTGGAGCAGTGCCCCGACAGGGTGCTCACCGACAGGGCGCGCCCCCGCGTGGTCGTGGAGGTGAGCGACGAGTGACCCGCCGAGACAAGGGCAGGCCACACAGGGCGTGGCGCAAGGCCGACCTCGACCGCATAGCTGAGCTGGCGGGAAAGGTGCCCGCCCGCGAGATTCGCCGCGAGCTGCGGCTGTCCAAGAACCAGTTGGATAACGCGCGGCGCGTGATCAACGCCAGCGGCGGCCACGTGTCCCTGCGCTGCTACCGCCACCGCCTGGAGCTGTGCCCGTCGTGCGGGTGCCGCAGGGCGACCCTCGGCAAGGACGGCATCTGCGAACCGTGCAGACGCCAGCAGCAGCTTGAGGCCATAGAGGCCCGCATAGCCGAGCTGCTGCCGAGGCTGACCGCAGAGGAGCGCCGCACCTACGAGCGCACCGAGTGCGGCCGAGAGAGCCGCGCCGACCCCATGCCGCAGGCCCCGGACACCTCGGGCATGAGCCGCTACGCCGCCGACAAGGCAGCAGAGGCGCACGACGAGGCCATGGAGCGGTGGCTGTGCCGCTACCTGTACCGCAGGGTCAAGGCGGCGCAGAAGCGCAAGGAGCGCATAGAGAAAAAAGTTCCGAAATCCTGAAAAGTTTTTATCACTTTTAGTTTTCCCAGTTAGGAGACCCAAATGCTCACGGAAATCATCAGCAAGACCGTCGCGGACAAGACGGTGGACAGCATCCTGAAGCGCATCGAGCGCGCCGTCCCCGTGCCCGAGCCGGGCGACGGCGGCTTCGACGCCGCCATGCGCCAGGCGTTCAACATGGGGGCCGCCTGCATGGCCGCGCAGATCAAGAACGGCCCCGTGCCCACCAAGCGCATCGCGCTCATGGGCGAGGTGGCCCGCGTGGCGTGCCGCGCCCGCCTGGTGGGCATGGAGTGCCGCGTGGTCGTAGACGAGGAGGCCCGCGCATGCAATCGCTAGAGGAGGTCGCGATCTGCGACGTGTACCCCTACGAGCGCGCCGACGGCGAGCCGATGAACCCGCGCGACTTCACCACCAGGGAGAGCGCCGAGCACATCGCGGGCCTGGCCGCGCAGTTCAAAGCCAACCGCCTCAACCCCGGCCAGCCCGTCATGAAGCCCATCCTGTACAAGGAGGGCGGCATCTACTGGATCATCGACGGCGAGTGCCGCGTGCGCGCCATGAGGGCCATCGGCACCGAGCGTTTCCTCGCCGAGGTCTACGACGACCTGGACGACGCCGAGCTGGCGCGCATGGAGGCCGCCAAGGCCATGGTGGAGACCGACGCCAAGCTGGGGCTGACCGCCGAGGAGAAGTCGCGCGGCGTGCAGACCATGCTGGCGCTCGACATTCCCGACGAGGAGGTGGCCGTGGCCGCCCGCACCGACGCGGGCACCGTGGCCAAGGCGCGCCGCGCCGCCCGCAGGGTGCAGGACGCCGCCTACGACATGACGCTCGACCGCCTGGCCGCCATCGCCGAGTTCGAGGGCGACGACGAGGCCGTGGCCGAGCTGCGCGACTGCAAGCAGTCCGAATGGCAGCGCGTGTACGCGGGCCTGAAGGCCGAGGCCGAGCGGAGGCGCAACCGCGCCGAGGTGGTGGCGGTGCTTGCCGACGCGGGCGTCGAGTTCGTCGACGAATGCCCCGAGGGCTTCGCCGCATGCCGCACGTTTTCCGACTACCGCCCCGACCTGGCGGCGCTGGACGCCTACGTGGCCGACAACGCGGGCGCGGGGCTTCTGGCCGAGGAGACGTCGTTCGGCGTGACCCTGCTGGCGCCGGTGGCCGAGGGGGCCGACGAGGCCGCACAGGCCGCAGCCCAGCGCAAGGCCGACTTCCAGGCCGCCTACGAGGACGGCGCGAAGGCCCGCCGCGAGTGGCTCGCCGCCCACGCGGGCGACCTCAAGTCGATGCGCCGCACGGCCCTGGCGCTGACCGCGTTCGCCATGGAGGCCGAGGCCGTGGAATCGTTCGAGGAGCTGCTGGGCCGACCCATCGACCGCACGCCCACCGAGCTGGCCGTGGCCATGGGCTGGCGGGCAGCGTGGAACATGAGCGGCTGGACGGCCTGGAGCCTCAGGGAAGGCGGCGGCTCCGTGTGCTTCAACCGAGCGACGGTCGAGAACGTGACCATCATCTACGAGGCCATGAAGGCCGACGGCTACGAGCCGAACGCGGCCGAGACGGAAACCTACGAGGCGTGCATGGCGCGCCTGGGAAGCGAGGAGTAAATGAGCGAAGCAGTTGAGGCCGAGATCATCGAGCCCGAGGAGGCCTCGGAGCTGACCGTGGCGTACTCCCCCGCCGTGATCGAGGCCAACTTCGACGCCCTGGAGGCGCACGTGCGCAGGCTGGTGGCCGACTACGAGGGCGCGACCTACGACATGGGCAAGGACGAGAACGTGAAGGCCGCCAAGCGCGACCGCGCCTACCTCAACGGCATCGCCAAGGAGATAGACGAGCGCCGCAAGGCCGTGAGCCGCGAGTACACGAAGCCCCTGGCCGCGTTCGAGGACAGGTGCAAGGCCGTGGCGGGCATCGCGAAGCAGGCAGCCGACGGCATCAAGGCGCAGCTTGACGAGGCCGAGGAGGAGCGCCAGCTGCGCGCGTACGCCAAGCTGCGGGAGCACTACGAGGAGTTCGCCGGGCTGCTGGCCCCCGTCGTGCCCTATGAGCGTTTCCACGAGAAGCAGTGGACCAACAAGACCTTCGGCGAGGTGAAGGCATTCAAGGCCCTGGAGGCCAAGGTGGAGCGCCTGGCCCAGGACTGGGAAACCCTCAAGGCGCAGTTCCAGGGCGAGCCGTTCTACGACGAGGCCGAGCGCGAGCTGTTCGCCACCCTGGACCTGGGCGCGGCCATAACGGCGGCGCACAAGGCCGAGGAGGAGCGCCGGCGCATCGCCGAGCTGAAAGCGGCCATGGAGCCGGAACCCGTGGAAGAGCCCGAGCCCGAGCCCGAAGCGGTGCCCGAGCCCGCGGAATGCCAGCCCGCAGAGTTCCCGCAGCCGCTTGAGCAGATGCCCGAGCCGCAGCCCGCGCCCATGCCCGCCCCGGTGCCGCCAGCGCCGCCCGCACCGGCACCCGTGGCCATGGCGGGCGACCCGTGGACGGTCGTGGTGCCGTGCGCCACGCGCGAGCAGATGCAGGGCGTCGCGGCGGCCCTCAAGGCGCAGGGCGTCGTGGGCACCATCATGCACGGCACGGTGGGCCAGGTTTACGAGCGAATGAACGGAGGCTACTAGCATGACCCAGGAACAGCAGTCCATCGACCTCATGGCGGCCGTTGCCCGCGTGCAGCGCGCCGTGGTGGTGCCCAAGGCCAAGTACAACGCTTTCGGCAAGTTCAGCTACCGCAGCTACGAGGACATAGTGGCCGCGCTGAAGGAGCCGTGCGCCAAGGAGGGCCTGGCGTTCTTCATGACCGACGAGCTGGTGCAGATAGGCGACCGCTACTACGTGAAGTCCACGGCGTGCGTGTTCCCCGCCGAGGGCGGCGAGGGCCTGCTGCAGGTGAGCGCCTACGCCCGCGAGGACGAGCACAAGAAGGGCTCGGACGACGCCCAGGTGACCGGCATGGCGTCGAGCTACGCCCGCAAGTACGCGCTGTGCGGCGCGTTCGCCATCGACGGGCAGAGCGATCCCGACGCCATGGAGGAGCAGCCCGCGCCCGAGGAGAAGCAGCCGCCCGCAGACGGCCCCTTCACGGCCCACTGCCGCAGCTGCGGGGCGCGCTACCAGTTCGCCAGCATGCCGCAGTACATGGAGTTCGTGGCTAACAGCCCGTGCTGCCCGCGCCCCGACTGGCAGGTGGAGTAGATGCAGGCGCTCACCGAGGAGCTGGACGAGCTGACCGACAGGCTGGAGGCCGAGCTGAAGACCTGCAAGGAGTCGGGCTGCCAGTACGCCGAGAACGAGGCCGAGTACCGCAAGGCCCTGCGCATCGCCATCCTGAACGAGCGCCAGAAGGGCATGCCCGTCACCATCATCGGCGACGTGTGCCGGGGCCAGGAGCAGATAGCGGAGGCCAAGCGCCGCCGCGACTGCTCCGAGGCCATCTACAAGGCCTCACAGGAGGCCATCAACGTAATCAAGCTGCGTATCCGCATGGTAGACGCGCAGATCACCCGCATCTGGAACAGCGGGGACGTAACCCAAGGAGGGTATCTATGAGCATCAACCGCGTGTGCATATCCGGCAACCTGACCCGCGACCCCGTGCTGCGCTCCACGTCTGGCGGCATGTCCGTGCTGTCCATGGGCGTGGCCGTCAACGACCGCCGCAAGAACCAGCAGACCGGGCAGTGGGAGGACTACCCGAACTTCGTGGACTGCACGCTGTTCGGCACCCGCGGCGAGAAGCTGGCGCAGTACCTCGCCAAAGGCAGCAAGGTGGCCATCGAGGGCAAGCTGCGCTACCGCAGCTGGAACGACCAGCAGACCGGCCAGAAGCGCAGCGCGCTGGAGGTCGTGGTGGACGAGCTGGAGTTCATGAGCGGCCATCAACAGCAGCAGGGCTACGCGCCGCAGCAGTACGCGCCCCAGGCGGCCCCGCAAGCGCCGCAGGCCCGCACGTACGGCCAGGGACGCCCCGCCCCGGCACCTGCGCCGCAGCAGCCCGCCTACGCGCCGCAGCCGGCCACTCAGCAGGCGTACGCGCCACAGCAGCCCGCGCCGCAGCAGCAGGCCATGCCCGATCTGTACGACGAGGATATCCCGTTTTAGGGAAGGCGACGGCGACACTATGGGCATGGTTATACACGACGACTTCTGGGCGGCCGCGCAGGCCATGCCCGAGAAGCAGCGCGCGCCGTTCATCTACGCCATCGTCGAGTACCGGTTCACGGGCAAGGAGCCGCAGGGCAGCCCCGCGTGGCTGCCCACCTTCCTGGTGCTCAAGGGCAGGCTCGACATGGGCGACGAGAAGAGCGAGCGCGCAAGGAAGGCGGCCAACGCCCGCTGGGGCAACAGGCCGGGGAAGGAAGACGCGGTGGACGATGCGGCGGCACGGGCGCAATCCGATGCGCAAGCACATGCGGGAGCATATGCGGATACAGATGCAGTCGCACATGCGCAAGCAGATGCGGATGCACATGCAGGCGCATCGAGTTGCGGCAATGCAGAGGTTGAGGTTGAGGTTGAGTATATAGATAACCCCTTAATCCCCTTTGACGAAATCGTGCATGCGCTCAACGAGGCGGCCGGCACCCGCTACCGCTCAAGCAGCGCCAAGACCCGCAGGCTGATACACGCCCGCTGGGCCGAGGGCTACCGCCTCCCCGACTTCCTGGCCGTCATCGACACGATGACGGCCGAGTGGGCGGGCGACCCGAAGATGGCCAAGTACCTGCGGCCCTCCACGCTGTTCTCGCCGAAGTTCGAGGACTACGTGAACCGCGGCCCGAGGACCCGGAAGGAGGCCGACGGCTATGCCGAGTACGACTGAGTGCCCCCACTGCGGGGCGCAGCTGGAGGTCCGCTACGTGGTGCTGGCTGGCCGCCGCACCTTCTGCGGCTGGAAGCCGTGCGGCTGCCCGGGTGCCGTGGCGGAGCGCGACGAGCGTTCGCGCCTTGAGGCCAGGGCCAAGGCCGAGGAGGCCGCAGCCAAACGCCGCCGGGCCTACGAGCGGGCCGGAATCAAGCCACGCTTCATGACAGCCGCCTCCCCCATGGCCGAGGGCATTGCCGCGAAGGTTGAGCAAGGGCGCGGGGCGTACATCTGCGGCCCCGTGGGAACCGGCAAGACCCACCTGGCGAGCGCCGTGGCGCGGCTCCTGGTGGACGGCGGCACCAGCGTGAGGGTGACCGACATGCTGGGCGTGCTGGCCGCCATCAAGGGCACCTACGGCGGCGACGGCACCGAGGACGGCGTGCTGTCCAGGCTCTCCCGCGTGGGGTGCCTGGTGCTGGACGACCTAGGCAAGGAGTCCCCCACCGACTGGACGCTGGGGCAGGTGTTCCGCGTCGTGAACGACAGGTACGAGAACATGAGGCCCGTGGTCGTGACCACGCAGTACGGCAAGAGCGACCTCATACGCCGCCTGGCCAAGAACGGCGACGAGGAGACGGCGGTGGCCATCGTGAGCCGCCTGTCGGAGATGTGCGACAAGTACGAGCTGCAAGGCAAGGACAGGAGGCTATCGAATGGCAAACGTTGACACGCTGCCCGAGATCCTGCGCCCCCTCATGGAGGGGCCGAGCATCGAGACGCCCAGGTGCGCCGTGTGTGGCGCGCCGTGGCCGCTCAACCGCCACCACATCGTGAGGCGCGGGGCGGGCAAGCTGTTCCGCGACGGGCGCGAGGTTCCCAAGCCCACGGTGATGCTGTGCGGCAGCGGCAACGGCAGCGGCTGCCACGGGCTGGCGCACGCCAACCGGCTGCACTTCCGCTGGGTCAGGGCCGAGCAGAGGTTCAACCGCCCCGCCCCGCCGGGCTCGGGGCACTGGGAGTACCTGCTGCTGCCGGAACCGACCAAGTACGCGGATGCCCTGGCCATGGACGGCTGGGGGCGGCTGCCGAGGGGTAGGCGGTGCATGTGAGCTGGTACGAGCCTTCAAGCGGGTGGAACCTCCCGCCCGGATGCTTCGAGTCAGACCCCAGGGCACCGTGGAACCGGCCCGACCCGTGGGAGGGCCGCGCGTGCCGGGAGTGCCGCTTCTGCGGCCGCGTGCAGGGCGCTGGCGGCGAGGCCGTGTGCGCCCGCGACGCCATGACGGGCGGCGGCCCCGACGTGGAGGCGGTAGACGAGACAAGCGAGGCATGCGAGTGCTTCGAGTTCGAATAGGAGACGAAACGATGAAGAAGATCTACGCGGTGGCCACGGAGAGCGACGTGGTGCTGGCGTTCGAGAGCAGATCGGACGCAGACGAGTACGCAGGCGAGCACGACGGCATGGCGGTGCTGCCGGTGCCGTGCGTGGGGGCCTACGAGTACCCCAGCGAGAAGTCGGCCACCGACTGGGACCGAATCGCCGACGCTCTGCCGAAGGGAGGCGAGCAGGCATGAGGCTGTACATGTGCGCATGCGAACGCTGCGGCAAGGAGGTGCCGGCGACCCTGGCGGGTTACGCCAAGATGGTGCTGAGGAACAGCGCGCGAATCGACGGCAAGGCAAGGGCCTTGTGCCCGGAGTGCGCCGAGAGCCTGCGAGCGTGGTTCCTCGCAGGCGCGGTGAAGCCGGAAGGAAGGGAGTAGCCATGGGAATCATCTGCGATACCTGCGGGCGCGATATCGACGCCCTGGGGCAGGACAACATGGGCGTAGACGCGCCGCTGTGCGAGGACTGCTGGGGCGAGCAGCAAAGCCATACGGTAGCAGTGCCGCGTCGCGAGGCTCGCAACCTGAGGTTCGAGAACGCCCGACTGCGCGAAAAGCTGGACGCCGGAACCGAAGAGACGGCCGTGCAGAACCTGCGCAAGGGCATCGAGACGGCCTACGAGGCGAGCCGCGAGCGCGCCCTGGCGCTCACGAAGCTGGACGAGTGCGAGCTGTGGCTGGGGCGCTGCGAGCCGAGGGTGACGGCGGCACCGACGCTCAAGGGCGCGGCCCAGGACGCCGCCATGCCTTGCCTCAAGGCCGAAGAGGCGCACGGCTTCGCGATGCCCGACGTGAACGTGGAGGTAACGGCCGAGGAGCTGGCCAAGAGCCTGCGCGAGGCCATGAAGCCGGCCATGCGGATGGCGGTGGAGTAGCCATGGAGCAGCAGACCGAGAAGCCGAAGCGCCGACCCAGTATCGATGTGCGCTGCCCGAAGTGCGGCATGCGCGAGATCTGGCACCACCTGCCCAAGGGCGGCGACCGCTGCCGCTGGTGCGGTCACCTGTTCGAGGACTTCACCTACCGCAAGGTCGGGCCGAGCGCGAAGGAGGGGGCGCGATGACGAACTGGGAGCACCTTTTCGGCACGCCCGAGCGGGCCATCCACACGGAGACGGAGTTCCACTCGTGGCCCTTCTTCATCGCCGTGTGTGAGACGAGCCGCATGAGCAGCTGCACTACCAGCAAGCGGCTGCTGGCCAGCTTCTGCGAGGAGGCCGACTACCTGGAATGGCTCAAGGCCGAGTACGACGACGGCGCCATCGAGTGGGAGGAGCGATGAACCGCCCGGGATGCAACTGGGGGTGCCTGCTGTTCATAGCGGCGGCAATCGCCATAGACGCGGCGGCCATCTACGCCATAAGGGCGCTGGCGCTCGGGCTCATGGCCATGGCCGTGGCGGCGTGCGGATAGGGGCAACCGAATACGGAAACAGGCAGAGGGCCGTCCTTCGGGGCGGCCTTTTCCGTGCCCGGCGACACGCTTGCGACCATATGGGCCGAGAGATAGGAGACGCATGGCGAGAGGCGAGACATACGAGGAGTTCACGGCAAAGTTCGAGCCGAAGAGGACGACGGACGACTGCTACACCCCGCCCGAGGTGTACGACTGCGTGCTGCGGTGGGCGCACCGGGAGTACGGGTTCGGCCTGGCGAAGGTGGCGCGCCCGTTCTATCCGGGCGGCGACTACGAGTGCGAGGAGTACCCGCAGGGCTGCACGGTGGTGGACAACCCGCCGTTCTCCATCCTGAGCAAGATCGTCAAGCACTACCAGGAGCGCGGCGTGGGCTTCTTCCTGTTCGCCCCCACCCTGACGTGCATGGGCATCCGCAACTGCTGCAAGGTCGTGACGGGCGTCGTCGTGACGTACGCCAACGGCGCGAGCGTCAACACGTCGTTCGTGACCAACCTCGACCCCGCTCAGGCTCGCAGCGCGCCCGACCTGCGCTCCGAGCTGGATGCCGCGATAGAGCGCCTGCGCCGCGAGAAGGCCAAGGCGCTGCCGAAGTACGAGTACCCGGACGAGGTGCTGACCGCGCCCATGCTGGCGCGCTACTCCAAGTACGGCATCGACTTCCGCGTGGGGCCGCAGGAGTGCAGCTTCACGAGGGCGCTCGACGCGCAGCGCGTGCAGAACAAGGCGATATACGGCAGCGGCTACCTCATATCAGAGCGTGCAGCCGCAGAGCGTGCAGCCGCAGAGCGTGCAGCCGCAGAGCGTGCAGCCGCAGAGCGTGCAGCCGCAGAGCGTGCAGCCGCAGAGCGTGCAGCCGCAGAGCGTGCAGCCGCAGAGCGTGCAGCCGCAGAGCGTGCAGCCGCAGAGCGTGCAGCCGCAGAGCGTGCAGCCGCAGAGCGTTTCGCGCTTTCGCCGCGCGAGCGCGATGTGATCGCGTCGCTTGGCTAGCGCGAAACTAATCAGGAAGGAGGCCGCAGGTGCCCAAGAAGGACAAGCCGCTCACGGCGAAGCAGGAGGCGTTCGCCCGCGAGATGGCCAAGCCCCGCGCCAAGCAGCAGGACGCGTACCGCGCGGCCTACGACTGCAAGCGCATGAACTACAACTCGATAAGCTGCGCCGCCTCCAAGCTGATGCGCGACCCACGAATCGCGCACAGAATCCAGGAAATCCGCGACGCGGCCGCCAAGGACTGCCGCTGGGAGCTGCAGGACGCGGCCGCCCCGCTGTTCGAGGTGCTGGACGGCGCGCTGCCCATCTTCCGACGCCAGGCGGCCGAGGGCAGCATCAACGGCGACGCGCGCCTGGCCATAACCGAGAGCGTGAAGCTGCTCAACGACATGTTCGGCGTGGACGGCGCGAAGGCCGCCATGGCGGAGGCGGGGGTGACCATCGTTGACGACCTCGGTTAGGCTCTCGGACGTCGTGGCCTCCGTGTTCGCCGGCGTGTGGCGCTCCATCAAGGCGCACGAGTTCACGCACTACTGGTTCAAGGGCGGGCGCAACTCCACCAAGTCGTCGTTCATATCCATCGCCATCGTGCTGCTGATCATGCTCAACCCGGAGGCCAACGCCGTCGTGCTGCGCAAGGTCGGCAACACGCTGCGCACGTCCGTGTACGAGCAGATAGGCTGGGCGTGCGACGTGCTGGGCGTGGCGCACCTGTTCGACTTCGGCCTGTCCCCCATGGAGGTGACGTACCGCCCCACCGGGCAGGTCATACGCTTTGTGGGATGCGACAAGCCGAAGAAGCTGAAGTCCGCGAAGTTCCGCACCGGCTACTGCGCCGTGGTGTGGTTCGAGGAGGTAGACGAGTTCGACGGCATGGACGAGGTGCGCAGCGTGCTGGCCACGTTCCTGCGCGGCGGCGACATGTTCTGGGTGTTCTACAGCTACAACCCTCCCCGCTCGGCTCGCAACTGGGTGAACAAGGAGGCGCGCGACCTGGAGGCCCACCCGGGCGAGGACGGGCGCTTCATATGCCACACCACGTACCTGGACGTCATAGACGAGCACCCCGAGTGGATAAGCGCCGCGGCGCTGGCGGAGGCCGAGCGCAGCCGCCGCAAGACGCCCGACTCCTACCGCTGGCAATGGCTCGGCGAGGTCATCGGCACGGGCTCCGAGGTGTTCCCCGACGAGCTGCTGGACATACGTCCCATCACCGCAGAGGAACGCGAGGCCATCGCCCTGCGCTCGTTCGGCGTGGACGCGGGCAGCGTGCACCCGTGGGTGTTCATGGAGGCGGGATACGACGAGAACGAGCGCGTGCTTTACCTGCTGGACGAGGAGAGCCGCCAGGGAACCGAGGCCATCGACGTCAAGACCGCCGAGCTGGTGGCGGCCAAGCTGCAGGCAGCCGAGGACCCCGCCGCCGACGTGTGGTGCGACAGCGCGGCGCGCGGCATGATCCTCTACTACCAGGAGCAGGGCATCGGCGCGCAGAAGTCGCTCAAGCAGGGCCTGAACGCGCCCAAGAGCCGCATCAGGTGGATGCAGAACCTCACGCGCATAGTCATCGACCCCGACCGCTGCCCGCTCGCCGCCAAGGAGTTCCCCGAGTTCGAGTACGTGTCGAACGGGCAGGGCGACATAACCGAGACACTGCCGAAGGTGAACGACGACGCGATAGACGCGGCGGGCTACGCCGCAGGACTGTGGATAAGGAGCAACCTCTGATGGAGAAACGGGGAAACACGGGCTACGCCGAGGCGTGGCTGCGCCGCATGGGATACCAGCCGGACACCCGCATGCAGGGCATGGTGGGCGTCTGGTTCGGCTGGTTCGCGGCGAACAACAGCTGGTACCACTACAGCGAGCGGCGCGGCTTCCGCGTGTACAAGCGCGAGCGCGCCAGCCTGCACCCGGCGGCGCTCGTGGCCGACGAGTGGGCCAGTCTGCTCATGAACGAGAGCACGATCATCTCCAGCACGAGCGACGAGCGCCGCGCCTGGATGGCGCGCTACTTTGCCAACCCCAAGGCGACGGGCGGCGTCGGCGACGAGGGGCACGAGGACGGCCAGGCCGCGCCGCAGCCGACAGAGGACGGCGACGCGCCCACATCGTTCGCCATGGACAACGCCGACTTCATAGCCCGCGCGTTCGCCATGGGCACGGGCGCGTGGGTCATCGAGCCGCGAGGCGTGACCGACAGCGCCTACACGCCCGACGCCGAGCTGCGCATCGTGCGCTACGACGCCACGCAGATAGTCCCGCTCACGTGGAGCGCCGACGACTGCACGCAGTGCGCGTTCGTGGGCCGCGTGGAGGTCGCCGGGCGCGACTACGACCAGTGCCAGGCCCACGTGCTCAAGGGCGGCACCTACCACATCCTCACGCAGCTGTTCGACACCAAGACGCACAAGCAGGTGGCGGTCGAGGGCATCAGCGCCGACATGGACACGCGCTGCACCCGCCCGCTTTTCGCGCTGGTGCGCCCCGCCGTGTCGAACCGCTTCTACGACTACTGCGCGATGGGCGCGAGCGTGTACTGCAACGCCGTGGGGGCCATGAAGGTGGTCGACGAGGCCGCCACCTCCCTGCTCGACCACATTCGCGTGGGCCGCCCGCGCACGTTCGTGGACAAGACCCTCATAGAGTCCAAGACCGACAAGGGGCCGGACGGCAGCCTCACGAAGACCTACTACGCCTTCGGCGAGGCCGACGACACCATCTTCAGCATGAACCCCGGCGACGAGGGGTCGGCCAAGATTCAGACCGTTCAGAGCGACCTCAAGGCCGACGAGAACGCCAGCGCCATCAACACGGGCCTGCGCCTGCTGTCGGTGGCGTGCGGCTTCGGCAACGGCTACTTCTCCTGGGAGTCGCACACGGGCCTGAAGACCGCCAAGGAGGTGGCGGCCGACAACTCGCAGCTGATGCGATCCATCCACCGGCACGAGAACGCCCTGCGCAAGTCCATCGTACGCCTCGTGAACGGCATGGCCGACGCGTGCCGCAGCATCAAGGGCGAGGCCGTGCCCTACGGCGACGTCACCGTGGACTTCGACGACTCCATCATCAGCGACACGCAGAGCGCGCGCGAGATGGCCATGAGCGAGGTCGGCGCGGGCATCATGGCCCCGTGGGAGTACCGCCGCCGCTTCTACGGCGAGACTAGCAACGAGGCCAAGGCCAACGTGCCCGAGCAGCAGGGCGGCGCGTTCGACATGCTGGGCGACGGGCTCGCCTGATGCTGGGGCCGGACTACATAGAGCACTTCACCGACGCAGCGCAGGGGGCCATGGACGAATACACCCTGCGCCTGGTGTGCATCTACGCCGCGCTCATAGGCTCCATCGACTTCGAGGGCGACAGCGCCTACTCGCAGGCCGCCCGCAAGGCGGCGCTTGCCGCCAAGGACGTGCAGAAGGCCATGAACGAGGAGGGCCGCAGAGCCGCGCGCGAGGCTGCCAAGGCTGCGGCCGAGGCCGTGGCCAAGAGCGCCGAGGCCGACCTGGCCACGCTGGGCACGGCCATGGGCGCGCTGTCCAAGACGATGCAGTGGAGGCTGCACAACTCAGCGCGGGCCACGGCGGCGGGAGTGCAGGACGTCGTGAGCCGCGACAACCTGAAGATGACCGCCAACGTGCAGCGCGCCTACCTCGAAGTCGTGGCGCAGGCCGTGGCTCGGGTGAACTCGGGCATGGCGGGCTACGAGCAGGCCACCCGCGAGGCCGTGCTGAAGCTGGCGCGGCGCGGCGTGTCCGTCGTGGACTACAAGAGCGGGGCGTGGGCGCAGGCGGACGTGGCCATGCGCCGCCACATTCGCACGCAGGCGGTGCAGGCCGGCAGCCGCAACACGCTGGAGCTGCTTGAGGAGACTGGGCACGACCTCGTGCAGACCTCCTCGCACGGCGGGGCGCGCGAGAGCCACGCCAAGTGGCAGGGCCGCGTGTTCAGTCTGTCGGGCAAGTCCAAGAAGTACCCGCCGTTCTACCGCGAGACGGGCTACGGCTCTGTCGATGGCCTGTGCGGCGCGAACTGCAAGCACGACTTCGGCATCTACGTGGAGGGCCAGCAGCTGCGGTACGAGCGCGATCCAGATGGCGGCGACGAGAAGCGCGAGGAGCGGTACCAGGCCGAGCAGAAGCAGCGCGAGATCGAGCGCGGCATACGCGCGACCAAGCGAGAGGCGGTCGCCCTGAAGGCGGCGGGGCTCGACGACACCAAGGAGCGCGTGCGCCTGGGCAAGCTGCAGAAGCGCCAGCGCGAGCACATAGCGGCTCACCCCTACCTCGCCCGCGACTACTCGCGAGAGAACCCCTACGAGACGGGCAACAAGAAGCGCGCCCTCACCCGTCAGACGGCCAGCCGCACGGCCTACATGGCGCAGCCGGACGTCAAGGAGGCCATAGCCGAGGCGGGCGTGAGCCAGAAGCGCGTGGGCGAGCTGGTCAAGGCGGGCGGCGATGGCTTCGGCCTCATGGCCAAGGCGGAGCGCGACAAGGTTCTCAGGACCGCCATAAACCAGGCCAAGGCCGAGAAGGCGCGCGACCTGCGCGTGGCCGACGCCGCAGCGATGGCGGTGCACGACGACAAGCAGGCGAAGCACATAGCGGGCAGCCGCCAGCACGAGCAGTACGTGGCGAACCTGAAGCGCAAGGGCAGCGAGTACAAGGAGCCGAGCTGCATCACCGCGACGCTCGAAGAGGTGCGAGACCTCGTTTCAAAGCACGCGGGAACGGGGCTGGCGCGTGCGACGCGCGCCGGAAGCTGGAACAAACGCGAAGTTTGCGACGCAGGGCGCGTGATCGGATACGTAATCGGCGATAATGGAGAGCATATCCCGACCACGCGTTTCACCATCCACTATGCCGATGGCGACGTGCATATCGTCCCGGCGAAACCGAAGGAGGCACAGCAATGAAGCTATCGGAAGCGGTGAAGTATTTTCGCCAGCAGGTCAAGGTGACGTGCACCGACGGCCAAGTGGTCACGGGCAAGTTCGACGACTACCAGAGCGATGCCGAATCGCTGGACGAGCCGAACACCATAGGCATCGACAACGGCGCGGGCATCATCGTGGACATACCCGTCGACGAGGTGGCGAGCATCGCCGCCCTGTAACCACAACCAAATACAGAACGGCTACCAGGCCGCCCATCACGGGCGGCCTTTTCTTTTGCCTGGCGACACCTCGGGGAAGATGCGGTCACGCGATGGGGCGGCGACAACATGCCCCGCACGCGACCACGGCGACAACGGTGGGCCATCCAAGCGCGCAGGGAAGCGCGACAACCAAACACGGAAGGAGCAAGCGATGGCTGAAGACAACAAGCCCCAGGGAAACGAGGGCGGCGAAGGCCAACAGACCGAGCCCCAGAAGGAGGTCGTGTCCTACGCGAAGTACAAGCGCGAAACCGACGAGTACCAGGAGCAGGTGAAGGCCCTCAAGGCCGAGCTGGAGCAGCGCGACAAGCAGATCGAGGAGTTCACCTCCAAGGCGGGCAACGCCGAGGAGCTGCAGGCCGCGCTCGACAAGGCCAAGGCCGACAACGAGGCGTACAAGGCTGACGCCGAGAAGCGCGAGGCCGACATGCGCCGCGACTTCGCCATCGACACCAAGCTGGCGCAGATGGGGGTGCGCAACGCCAAGGCGGCGCGCGCGATCATCCCGAACATCGCCGACGCGAAGCTGGACGAGCAGGGCAACCTAACGGGCATCGACTTCGAGGCCCTGAAGAAGGACAACGCCTACATGTTCACCGACCAGCCCCGCGAGAGCGCGGGCGGCGACCCCAAGGGCGGCGCAGGCTCCGACGGCCTGGCCGACTTCCGCGCAGCTTTCGGACTCACCGACGAACCTTCAAAGGAGTAAATCATGCCAAACAGCATCGAACTGCCCAAGGGCTACGAGAACGTGCTCATGGAGGCGTACCGCAAGGAATCCCTGACCGCAGTGCTTGAGAGCGCCGCGCCGCAGGGCAACATCGCGCAGATGGAGCAGCTGGGCGAGTTCTACTACCCCGTCTACTCCATGGGCGGCCTGGGCGACGTGCAGGCCAACGGGCGACTGCCGCAGAACAGCGGCGCGTCCCTGACTTGGAAGCCCATCAGCGCCAACTACGACCGCGGCACCATCCTGGAAATCGACCAGAAAGTGGACGCCCAGTCCTTCAACCTGGCGTTCGGCAACGCCGCCGCGCACTTCAACCGCACCAAGGTGGTGCCCGAGGGAGACGCGTTCGTGTTCTCCACGCTGTGCGCAGGCACCGGCATCACCAAGGAGCAGAAGACCTACGCCGACGGCGCGGACATGCTCAAGGGCTTGAACGCCGCCATGTGCGACATGGACGAGAAAGAGGTGCCGGAAGAGGGCCGCGTGCTGTTCATCACCCCCACCCTGCTCGGCATGGTGAAGGACCTGGACACCACCAAGTCCCGCGAGGCGCTGGACGGCTTCTCCTCCATCGTGAAGGTGCCGCAGTCCCGCTTCTACAGCGCCATCGACCTCCTGGACGGCACCACCAAGGACGAGGAGATCGGCCACTACAAGAAGGGCACCGGCGCGGTGGACATGAACTTCCTCATCGTCCACAAGGACGCCGTGGTGCTGCGCTGGAACTTCGCGCACGGCAAGGTCATCGACGCCGAAGACAACCAGCAGGGCTTCGGCCACCTGTTCAAGTACCGCAAGTACGGCGTGTGCGGCGTGCGCGAGAACCTGGCGCACTACATTACCGCAGGCATGAAGGCCGCGTAGGAAGGAGGCGCGACATGCGCACCGTTGGACTGGCCTTCGAGAAGGAGGCCCCGAAGAAGGCCAAGCCCGCCAAGGGCAAGGCGGAAAAGCCCGAGGCGAAGGCCGCAGACGAGCAGCCCGCCAAGGGCAAGACGGAAAAGCCCGAGGCGGCCGAGGACGATGGAAACTAGAGCCCCGACCCACGAGGACTACCTGGCAGCCGGGCGTGGGGAGCTGTCCGCCGAGGAGTTCAAGGCGGCGCTCCCCCACGCCACGGCAGCCGTGCGCGACCTGATCTTCCCCAACGAGCCGGACGGCTCCGAGGAGTGGGCGCGCGCGGTCATGGCGGCCTGCGAGGTCGATGCCGCGTACGGATGCTCGGGCGGCATCATGGAGGGCGGCGGCTTCACCGTCGGCTCGTTCTCGTGGAACCCCGGTACCGAAGGGGCCAGCACCTACCGCAGCGACATGGAGGCCGCCGTCCGCCGCGAGCTGCTTGGAACGCCGCTGCTCTACGCGGGCATCGGGGGTACCAGATGATGCGGGTGCCGCGCTCGGCGCGGCCCTCCACCATGTCCGTCAAGGTGCCCAGGGAGGGCGGCTACGGCGGCGAGTTCGAGCAGCCCGTCGAGGTGCGCCGCGTGCGCTTCGAGCCCGTCTCGGCGTGGCTCGTGCGCGAGTACGCCCTGGGCGACGGCGCGCAGGGCCTCGTGATAGCGGACGGCGCGGACAGCCCCGGCATGTTCGACGTGCCAGTGGGCAGCCGCGTGAGCATCGACGGGGGCGAGTGGATGAACGTGGCGAGGTGCACGCCCCGCCGCGCGTTCGGCACCCGTCCCCACCACTGGGAACTGGAGGTGAGGTAGCCATGCCCGCAGCAGTTACGGTCGACCTGACCAAGCTCATGAAGCGTTTCAGCGCGAAGGAGCTGGAGGCCAAGCAGGTGAAGTTCGCCATGAGCGTGGCCGAGGACATGAACGCGTTCACGCCAGAGGACACCAAGCGCATGCACAACTCCATGCAGGCCGCCTCCGACTTCAGGCAGGGCCTCGTCATATGGGACGCCGACTACGCCGCCTACGTGCGCGACCTGCCCGACAGCTCCATCAAGCACGGCAAGAACCCGAGGGCCAAGGCCGACTGGCCGAAGGCCGCGAAGGAAGCGCACGGCGAGGACTGGGAGCGCCTGGCCGTCGACCTCCTGACCGAGGGGGCGTGACATGGCCCCGGACGTGATGGAGGCGGCGAAGGCCGCCATAGAGGCCCTGGGCTACGGCCCGGTGCTCCTCACCCGCCTGGCCGCATCGCGCGGCCACGACGACGCGGTGGTGCTGCGGCCCATGCCCACCACCGACGTGGTGCGCCACATGGACGGCACCCGCCGCGTGGGATACGTGCTGCAGGTCATCGTGAAGGACACCTCCGAGGCCAAGGCCATGGGCGACGCCTACGACCTGGCCGACGCGCTGGACGGGGCCGACCTGTCCTCGCCCACAGGCTCCTACGGCTTCACGAGCGCGTCGCTGTACACCGAGCCGCAGGAGATAACGCCGCCCGAGGGCGGGCCGTACCTGTGGGAGTTCCGAATCAAAGCGACCATAACCATAGAGAAGGGATAACGATGGCAAAGAACCAAGACCTGGGCTTCGCGCCCAACTACATGAGCGCGCTGGAGATCGACACCACGCCAGACGCGGCCAGCCCCACGTGGGCCATCTTCTCGCGCGGCATCACCGAGGTGAAGCCGACCACCAACGAGACCACCGAGACCAAGGACTACTACGACGGCTACGGCACTCCCACCGACAAGGTAAAGAGCGTGCAGCCGCAGTACGAGGTCACAGGCGACCGCTGCTACGGCGACCCCGCGCAGGACTTCGTTGCCAGCCTGGCGCTTGAGACCGGCGAGGGCCGCACGGGCCACTTCCGCCACACCGACCCCAACGGCGACGTGGTTGAGGGCGACTGCACCTACCTGGGCCTGACCGTCGGCTCGCAGCAGGGCGCGGCGTCCGACCCCGGCGCGTTCTCCTGCACAATCTCGGGCGCTGGCGCTATGCGCTACATCCCCGCCAACAAGCTCAAGCAGCCCACGGGCGTCACCTGCACCGCGCCGACCGGCCCGGCCGTGGGCAAGTCCATGAAGCTCGCGCCGACCGTCACGCCCGCCGAGGCGAACGCCAAGTGCTTCTTCGCATCGGGCAACACCGACGTGGCCACCGTCGACAGCGACGGCAACGTGACGGGCGTGGCCGCAGGCGAGGCGGTCATCACCGTGCGCTGCGCGTCCAAGCCGAGCATCTGCACGCAGGTGAAGGTCACCGTGGCGGCGAAGTAGCCGCAGGCGACACCAGACATAACCTCCTGGACATGGGGGCGCGGGCTAGTGAGCGGCCCGCGCCCCTTTTCTATGCCCGACGCTCACCGCTCACGAAAGGGGCAACAAATGGAACTTCTGAAAAACATCCGCGCGTACGAGGACGTGTTCTTCGAGGACCCCGAGGAGAACCCCGACACGCCGCGCTTCCGCGTGTGGTTCGACGACAAGCACATCGAGGAGTACCTGGCCAAGGTCGGCAACGCCATCGACCGCGCGCAGGCCAACGAGCAGATGGCCCGCGAGGCCGACACCCCCGAGAAGGCGGCCGAGGCCAACGCCGCACAGGCCCGCCTCATGAAGCGCACCATCTCGACGTTCATCGGCACCGAGGGCTGGGAGCAGCTGCTCGCGTGGATGGGCGGCGACGAGGGCCCCATCGCGCCCGAGGAGAACATCCGCATCCTGGGCGAGGTCTTCGCCACGTTCCTCAACATGTTGGCGCGCCACGCGACCAGCGAGCAACTGATGGCGTGCGGCCTTGCATACAGCGAGCGCGCCGATCAGGTCCAGGCGCTCAACCGCGCCCAGCGCCGCGCCAAGGCCAAGCGCAAGAAGAAGGGCGGCAAGTAATGCTGCCAGCCGCGCTCACGGCCGAGCGGGTGCGGCTGCCCGATGGCACGAGCGCCACGCGCTACCCGTGGAACGGCGAGGAGGTGCTGGTGCGCGACGACGCGCTCACGATCATCCGCGTCATCGAGGTGCTGACCGACGAGGGCAAGTCCGACGACCAACGCCGGGACGAGTTCCTGGCGCTGTTCTTCGTGGACTGGATGGACGCGTGGTGCGCATGCGACTACGACGCCGCCGAGTTCGTGCGGATGCGCGACGCGGCGGTATGGGACATGTGCGGACTCGACCTGAGCGGCGACCGCCCGCACGAGACCCCGCTGTGGGACTTGGAGGAGGACGCGGCGCGCATACGCACCAGCTTCCGCCAGGCCTACGGCATCGAGTGGGACGAGGCGCGCGGTCGCATCAGCTTCGCCGAGTTCGTGGCACTCGTGGGCGGCTGCCCGCAGGACACGCCGCTCGGCGCGGCCATCCACTACCGCAACCCGGCGACCAAGCCGAAACCAACCAAATACAACAGGCAGGAGGTCGAGGCCTGGAACGCCGCCCACAAGGCGTTCGAACTCGGCAAAGGCCGCAGCTCACACGGCTCTGAGGAAGGAAGCGACGCGGCGATGCGCGATGTGTTCGCCGCGCTCAAGAGAGCGACGAGGTGAGCATGGACGGCAACGTCATCATCAAAGCGGTGCTCGACACCGTTGACGTATCCAAGAACATCAAGGCCCTGGAACGCGACCTCCAGGGCATCTCCTGGAAGAACATAACCGAGGGCGACGAGAAGGCCGCGAAGCTGTCGTCCTCGTTCAAGAAGGCCGGCACGGCCGCCACGGTGACGCTGACCGCGCCCGTGGTGGCCGCCGGCAAGGCCGTATTCGGCGTGGCCAGCGACTACGAGCAGGCCAACGCCCGCATAGCCGCCGCGTTCGGCGTGTCCGGCGAGGAGGCCGAGCGTTTCAGCGGCATAGGCAAGCGCATATACGAGGGTGGCTGGGGCCAGTCCCTGGACGAGGTCAACGATGCGCTGATCCAGTGCAAGTCCACCCTTCGCGACGTGTCCGACGAGGACCTGCAGACCGTCACCACCAACGCACTCATGCTGTCGGACACCTTCGGCGCAGACGTGAACGAGTCCATACGCGGCACCAACGCCCTCATGGAGGGCTTCGGGCTGTCCGCCACCGAGGCCAGCGACCTGCTGACGGCGGGCATGCAGCGCGGCCTGAACTACACCGACGAGCTGGGCGACAACCTGAGCGAATACTCCGTGCGATGGGGCGAGGCGGGAATGAGCGCCAGCGAGTACTTCTCGCTGCTCGAAGCGGGCACGTCCAACGGCGCGTACAACCTGGACAAGGTGGGCGACTATCTCAACGAGTTCCTGACGGCGCTGTCCGACGGCCGCATGGAGGAATCCATCGGCTCGTTCAGCGAGGGCACGCAGGAGGTCTTCGAGAACTTCAAGAACGGCAGCGCCACCGCCGAGGACATGCTGCAGGCGGTGCTGGGCGACCTCACGCAGATGCCAAACGAGTACGACAAGGCCGCGCTGGCCTCCACCCTGTGGTCCTCGCTGGGCGAGGACAATGCCATGGGCATGATCGAGTCCCTGGCGGGCGTGCAGGACAGCTTCGGCGACGTGGCGGGCGCTGCGCAGCAGGCCCAGGAGGCCGCCTCAGACAGCTTCGCCGTGAAATCGCAGGAGGCCATGCGCGAGCTGCAGGGCTCCATCGAGCCGCTTGGCGAGCCACTGCTCAACATCGCCACCAACGTGGCGGGTGTCGTCAAGTCGTTCTCCGAGTGGTTCGCCGGCATCGGCGAGGGCGGCCAGACCGCCGTGCTGGCGATCGCCACGATAGCGGCCGCCATAGGCCCCGTGCTGTCGACGGTCGGCACCGTCGTGGACACCGTGCCGAAAATCGGAGCGGCCTTCCAGGTGGTCGGCAAGCTGGGCACCGGCGCGCTGGGGCTCATAGCCGCGCACCCCGTGGTAGCGGCCATAGCGGCCATCATCGCCGCCGTGGTGCTGCTGTGGAACAACTGCGAGGAGTTCCGCGACGCGGTGACCGCCGCGTGGGATGCCGTGTGCGCCGCGTTCGAGGTGGCCACCCAGGTGGCGGGCGACGTGGCCCAAAGCGTCGGCGAGTTCTTTTCGCAGCTCGGCGAGACGCTGGGCGGCGTGTGGGACGGCATCTGCTCCACGGTGCAGGGGGCCATCGACGCCATAGCCGGGTTCTTCCAAGGCCTGGCCGGCACCGCCTCGTCCATCTGGGACGGCATCTGCAACGTGGTGCAGGTCGCCGTGATGCTGCTGGGCGAGATTCTGAACCTGGCCATCGAGACGCTGCTCATACCCTGGAACTTCATCTGGGAGAACTTCGGCGAGCAGCTGACGGCGGCATGGGACGCAATCTGCAGCGCGGTGGGAAGCTACATCGACGCGGTGAGCCAGGTCATCACCGACGTGGTGACGGCGCTCTCCGAATGGTGGGGCGCGACGTGGGAAGGCATCAGCGGCACCGCCAGCGCCATATGGGAGGCCATCTACGGCGCGGTGAGCGCATACATCCAGTACGTTAGCGACGTGATAGACGCAGCCCTTTGGGTCATCCAGGGCGTGTGGGACACGGTGTGGGGCGCGGTGAGCTTCACCGCCTCCAGCATATGGGATGCCATCAGCTCGGCGATAGGCGCGGCCATCAATGCCATCAGCTCCACCATATCGGCGGTGCTGTCGGCAATTCAGGCGGTGTGGGACTCCATATGGGGGGCCGTGAGCAGCACGGCGTCGAGCGTGTGGGGCGGCATCAGCTCCACCATATCCAGCATCGTGAACGGCATCCGCGACACGATCTCCAGTGTGTTCAACGCCGCCAAGGACACCGTGAGCAGCGTGTGGAACTCCATCAAGAGCGCCATCGAGACGCCGATACAGAACGCCCGCGACACCGTGCGCAACGTCATCGACTCCATCAAGGGGTTCTTCAACTTCTCGTGGTCGCTGCCCCACCTGAAGCTGCCGCACCTGTCCATCTCCGGCAGCTTCAGCATCGCCCCGCCGAGCGTGCCGCACTTCGGCATCGACTGGTACGCCAAGGGCGGCGTGTTCAACGGCCCCAGCGTCATCGGCGTCGGCGAGGCGGGCCCCGAGGGCGTGGTGCCGTTCAACGAGCGCGGCGCGCGCCCGCTGGCCGAGGGCATCGCCAAGCTGCTCGACGGCAAGGGCGGCGCGGCCCATGGCGACACGAACGTGACAATCAACCTGTACGCGACCGTGCGGGAGGAGGCCGACATCGAGAAAATCTCCCGCCAGATAGCCAAGGAAATCAAACGGCAGGAGTGCTTCGCATGATATACAACGGCTTCGACTTCGCGCCGTGGTTCGACACCCGGCTCGTGACCCGCTCGCTGCTGCCCGAGTACGAAATCGCCACGCGCGACGTGCCCGGGCAGCCCGGCTCGCGCTTCATGCGCGCAGAGCTGAAACCCCTGACGATAGACGTGGCGGCGGCCTGGAGGGCGCGCCCCGCCGACGATATGGCGGCCCTTCGCCGCCTCATGGCCTCGCGCCTGCTGTGCCTCAAGGAGGCCGAGCTGTGGCTGGACGACGAGAGGCACCTGGGCCTGCGCTACATGGCCGTGCTGACCTCGCCGGGCGCGCTCGACACGTTGTGGCACACCGGCGAGGCCACGCTGACGTTCACGGCATACGACCCCGTGGCCTACGGGGCCGAGGGGCGAGCAACCGTGTCGGGCACCTCGGGCGTGCAGGTGGGCGGGACGTTCCGCACCTACCCCACCGTGACCGTCAGGCCCGGCGGCAGCACGTCGGCGCTGCGGCTGACGAACATGGGCACGGGCGAGTTCGTGCAGATCGACAAGGCGGTGACGGCATCGAGCGCGGTGGTCATCGACATGGCCGCCCCGCAGGCCACGGTGGACGGCAGCCCCGCGCCCGTGACCTTCGAGAGTGACTTCTTCCCGCTGGAGCCGGGGGCCAACAGCCTCAAGCTGTCCAGCGGCACCGCGACGGTACAGTGGACGGAAAGGTACGTGGGCTGATGATTCTGTGGGCATGCGACCGCTGGGAGGCGTACAAGGGACCCATCAAGACGCTGTTCGAGTGCGAGGACACGCGCGAGGTCAACGGCGAGAACGCCCTGAGCATCACAACGCTGGCGCGCCTGGACAAGGGCGACCGCCTGGTGTGGCGCGACCTCAAGGGCCGCTGGCACGAGAACATCGTGGACGGCGTGGAGGAGGAGCGCGCAAGCGCGGGCATCCTCTACACGTACTACTGCCCGACCTCGGCGCAAATCGAGCTCCTGGGCGACTACCTGGAGGACAAGCGCCCCTACGACGTGAGCGCCTACGCCGCGCTGGCCTCGGCGCTGTCCTCCTCGCGCTGGCAGGTCGGAACCGTGGCCGACCTCGGGCAGGCCGGCACGAACTTCTACCACACCAACGCATGGGCGGCCATCCACGACGTGGCAGACACTTGGGGCGGCGAGCTGTCGTTCGAAATCCAGGTGAGCGGCACCAAGGTGACCGCACGCCGCGTGTGCATGGCCAAGCAGGTCGGCGAGGACAACGGCAAGCGTTTCACCTACGCCAAGGACCTCGTGAGCGTCAAGCGCAGCGTGGACGAGGGCAACGTGTGCACCGCCCTGTACGGCTACGGCAAGTCCCTGCAGACCGCCGACGAGGACGGCAACCTGACGGGCGGCTACGATCGCAAGCTGACCTTCGGCGGCGTGAACGGCGGGCAGAACTGGGTGGGGTCGGCCGACGCGCTGGCGCGCTGGGGACGGCCCGACGGCAAGGGCGGCAAGGCGCACGTGTTCGGCGACGTGGAGTTCTCCGACTGCGAGGACGCCGCCGAGCTGAAGAAGCTCACCGAGGCGCAGCTGGCGAAGTCGTGCGTGCCCACCGTGTCCTACACTGTGGACGCCGTGGCGCTCGCGCGCGCCGGCGAGGGCTTCGAGGGCGCGGACGAAGGCGACCTGGTGACCGTGGTGGACAAGGTGTACGACCCGCCGCTGCGCGTGCGCACGCGCATCACCAAGGTGGTGGAGGACCAGCTGCGCCCCGGCGAGGTCACCTACACGTTCGGCAACTACCAGACGGTCGCCGAGCTGATGGCCGCGCAGAAGTCGGCCGCCAAGTCCACCGCCTCGACCATCCGGGCGACCGTGACCGAGGCCGTGAACGCCTCGAACAAGGCATCGACCGGCAAATGGGGCGAGAGCCTGGCGGCCGCCGAGGAGCGCCAGAAGGCGTACGCCAAGGAGGTCGGCGGCGCCGCCCAGGACTACACCGACCAGATAAGGGACGAGCTGGACAAGGCCCTCAAGGAGTACGCCGACAACGGGGACACCACGCTGGAGGAGGCGCTGAAGAAGTACTCCGACGACGGCAACCTGACCCTGGACGAGGTGCTGCGCCTGTACACCGACACGTCGATAGAGCAAAGCGAGAGCGTGCTCAAGCAGATAGACGAGGCCAACAAGGAGTACCTGGAAGGCGTCACGGGCAAGTTGGACGAACGGCTGACGAGCGCCGAGGGCGAGGTGGATGGGCTGCAGAAACAGCTCGACCAGCTGCCGACGGATATCCGCAAGAAGATCGTTGACATGCTCAACAGCGAGGTGAACACCACGGGTGGCTGGGTGTACGAGGAGCCCGGCCAAGGCATCCTGGTGTACGACAAAAAGCCCGAGAGCGCCACCAAGTGCGTCAAGATAGGCGGCGGAATCATCGGCGTGGCCAACTCCAAGTACTCCAGCGGCGCGTGGAAGTGGCGCACGGCCATAACCGGCGACGGCGTGACCGCCGACGAGCTGACCACGGGCCGCATCAAGGGCGGGAACTCGTACTGGGACCTCGACAGCGGGGCCTTCTACCTGCGCGACGGCTCCATCTTCATGACCGACAGCAACGGCAACAGGGTCTATATCAACGCCACCAACGGCTTCCAGATATACGACAAGAACGGCTCCATCATCGCGGGCACCGTGCTGGTGGGCAGCACCTCCATGTTCCGCTGCAACATGGTCGGCACGTCGTCAACCAACTACATCACCACCGGCACGACGACGAACAACCACCCGGGAGCGTCGTTCGTGAACGGCTCGACCGAGTACTGCACCATCGAGGCCGTCCACGCGAAGGACAGCCCCACGGCGAGCTCGACCGACGGCGTGGGCATATCCGCCTGCGGCTACGGCTTCCTGGCAGTCAACCGCTACTACCGCCAGACGTGGCTGACGACCCCCTACTACGCGGGCTACATGAGCCATCCCGACGAGCAGCTGTACATGAGGAGCGGCAACAGCAACGCGGGCGGCTCGGCGTACGTGAAGCTGCAGGAGAACTCCAACAACTACGTGTACCTGGATAGCAGCCGCGCAGACATTGGGTCGTCGGGCACCGCCAGGATACTCGCCCCGAAGTTCGCCATAGGAACCAGTCCGAGCAGCGGCGGCACCTACGGGTACACGGGCTCCACGCAGTTCATCGGGTGCATCACCAACAACGGCAACACCTGGAAGTGGGGCACCATCAACGTGGTGAACGGAATCATCACCGGCATGAGCAGCATCACGGGAAACTAGACCAGCGAGAGAGGAAACGGAATGTTCTACCACCTTGTGCAGCAGCCCGAAGCGCCGCAGGCGCTCGACGGTGCGCCGAAGCCGCCCGAGGCGCTTCCGGTGTTCGAGTGCATCAGCGACCCGGCCACGGCGCGGGCCATCGTGGAATCGGAAGACGTGTTCGAGTTCGACGGCAAGGGCGGCTTCACGCTCGTGTCCAGCCCCGTGGCCGTCATGGACGCGGAAGGCGGCGAGGCTAACGCCGTGGACTTCTCGGCGCTCACCGACGAGGAGATATGCGGGGTCCACAGAGCGCAGCCCGGCGACATATCGCGGACACTTGCGGCCGAAGGAAAGGAATGAGACATGGCAACGCACGAGCTTACGCTCAACCTCAAGAAGACCAACATAGCGCCGCCCGTCATCACCGTGCACCAGGGCGACAGCGCCGAGGTCCTGAAGGCCGCCATCTACGACGGCGACAAGAAGGCGGCCCTGACGGGCTGCAAGGTGCACCTCATGGCTGCGAAGCCCGACCACACCTACGTGGAGCAGCAGTTCACTGGCATCAGCGACAACGTGGCCACCGTGACGGTCGACCCCGCCGTCTTCGGCGTGGCCGGGCTGCTCAAGGTGTGCTACGTGCGCGTGCGGAACGCGGCAGGGCTGGACGCCACCACCGAGAACGTCCTGGTGAACGTGCTGCCCTCGGCGAGCGCGTCGGGCGAGATATCCGGCCCGTACGTCGATGCGGTGGAGGCGATCATCGCGAACCTCGAAGGGCAGCTAGCCGACGTGAGCGCGCTGAACGCGCAGATGCAGAAGGCCGAGGCCTCCCGCGCGAGCGCGGAAAACCAGCGCGCCACGAACGAGAAGGCACGCCAGACAGACGAAACCAAGCGCGCAGAGGCCGAGAAGGGGCGAGCCACGGCGGAAAGCGACCGCGTGACCGAGGCGTCGCAGCTGAAGACGGCCTCGCAAGCCGCCACGGCTGCGGCAAACGGCGCGGCCTCGAACGCCGACGCGGCGGCAAACATCGCCCTGCAGATAGCCAACAGCGTGGCGCAGGGCAGCGCGGGCAGCTCGGACATGGCCAAGCAGAGGCAGCAGATAGCCGACCTGTACGGCAAGCTGGCCGACGCCACGGACGCGTTCATCTACGACGACGGCACCGTGTACTGCCCCGCCTCCAAGGCCAGTGCATCTGGCAGCACCATCACGTTCGGGAGCACCTGCACGGCGTCCGGCACAACCCTCAACCTCAAGTAGAAAGACAACGAAATGGCACAAGCGAAAATCCTGTCGGTGGGCGGCATCGGCTACGAGGTCATCGACGATACCGCGCGCAGCAACGCGCAGACGGCGCTCAACAACGCCGAGTACAACCGCCAGGGCCAAATCGGCAAGTACGGCGGGCAGAACATCGCCACCATCCTGGCGGGAGAGACCGGCAGCGGCAGCGTGTACGACGCGCTGCACAAGCGAGCCGCCAGCGGCAACTTCGCGGGCCTGCGCGTGGGAGACTACATCGACGTGCCGCTGGTAAGCGCGTCGGGCGTGGCGGCCCAGCAGTCCGTGCGCTTCCTCCTGGCGCACTTCGACCCGTACTACTGCTGCGGCGACAGCTCCAAAGGCCACCACATCGCCTTCGTGGCCTCCGCGCCCATCGCCGTGGCCAAGACCGTGACCGGCGTTGCCAACGACAGCTTCCTGATGTGGAACACGACCAACACGAACCAGGGCACCGCCGACCAGAAATGCCCCTACCCCAACAGCAACCTCAAGGCGTGGGAGACGGCCTTCGAGGCGTGCCTGCCCGAGGGGCTGACCAAGTACCTGCTGACCCAGCGCGTCCTGCTTGAGGAGCGTTACAGCGCCAGCGGCGCGCTCAACGACTCCAACTCGTGGAGCTGGCAGGATATCGGCAAGGTGTTCTCGCTGTCCGAGATGGAGGTGTACGGCTGCCCAGTGTGGGGCACCAAGGGCTACAGCGTCGGCTTTGACTGCCAGTGGGACCTGTTCAGGGACACCGCGCACCGAATCAACGGAACTCGGTACGCTTGGTGGCTGCGTTCCGTCATGGGTGGCTCGTCGTCCAACGTGTGCTACTTCAGCGGCAGCGGCTATGCCACCTACACCTCGGCGACGTACGTCTGGGTTCGCCCCCGCCCCGGCTTCCTCGTCGGCTAGCCAGCCGAGTGCTCTATACTCTGCTTTTAGGCGACCGCCTTGCGCGGTCGCCTCTCGCCCGCGAAGCGGGCCGGTTTTTCCGCCAGTTTCCCCAGGAGGTGCACGTGAGCGGCGTCTACCAGCGCAACCGCGAGGTTTCCGAGTACAAGTTCTTCACGCAGGCCATCGCCATCCGCGTGGAGGTCAACAAGCTGATGGCGTCGTCCTCCGTGGTTCCGAAGACCTATCGTCTGCTGAACGCGGTGCCGACCGTGGAGACGGCGCGCAGCATCGTGTACAACGTCAACCGCGCCGACTGCTTCTATCCCAACAGCTCGTTCAACGCGCTGGAGAGGAAACGCTACCTGACGCTGGCCATAGCGGACTGCGAGCAGCTGATGCTGGACATGCAGTGCCTCATGGATATCGGCCTGCCGGTGAACGCCAACCGCTTCGAGGAGCTGGCGGCCATGGTCGAGGAGGAGATCAGGCTGCTGAAGGGCGCACGCAAGAACGTGCGGGTGACCGGCAAGAAATCCGCCGAGGAGCGCATAGCCGAGGCCGAGGCCGAGCTAGAGCGCCTGCGTTCGCTATAATGGGCGGCGGTCGCGCCTTGTTTATCGGTACAATTGGTGGCTGCGTTCCGTCATGGGTGGCTCGTCGTCCAACGTGTGCTACGTCAACAACAACGGCAATGCCAACTACAACTCGGCGACGAACGTCTGGGTTCGCCCCCGCCCCGGATTCCCTTACTGCCAGACCGAGTAGGCCCCAGAGCCGAAAGCAGAGCGCGAAGAGGAAGGAAGGCGCGACCGTCGGGCTCACGCCCGTAAATACGCACCCCGCGAGGGTGGCCGGACGCTGCTTGCATGGCGCGGCGCTCCGTGGCTTCGCCGCGTTTCATGGCCATACCTCAAGCGGCTGCCAGAGCCACATTGCAAGCCGTGCGGGGTGCTCTCTATGAACTCAGAGCAAAGAAGGGCCGCACGCCGCAAGCGCCGCGAGGAGAAGCGGGCCAAGGCAAAGGCCGAGCGCGTCAAGGCGTGCACGCTTGAGACCGTGGCCGACCTCAACAGCCTGTGCAAGGCTTCCAAGCAGGCCGCGCGCGGCGTGATGTGGAAGGCGTCCACGCAGCGGTACATGAAGGACTACCTGCGCAACGCCGTCCTGTCCCGCCGCGACCTTTTGGAGGGCCGCGACATATGCCGGGGCTTCATCCGCTTCGACCTATGGGAGCGCGGCAAGCTGCGCCACATCAGCGCCGTGCACTTCCCCGAGCGCGTGGTGCAGAAGTCGCTGTCGCAGAACGCGCTCGTGCCCGCGATCGTGCCCACCCTCATAGCCGCGAACTCCGCGAACATCAAGGGGCGCGGCACCGACTACGCCCTGAAGCTGCTCAAGCGCCACCTGGCCGACCACTGGAGGCGGCACGGCCGCGAGGGTTACATCCTCCTGGGCGACTTCTCCGACTACTTCGCGCGCATAGCGCACCAACCCGTCAAAGACCAGGTGGCCTCCGCGCTGCTAGATCCGCGCGTGGTCGCCTTGGAGCACCGCCTGATAGACGCGCAGGGCGATGTGGGCCTGGGGCTGGGCAGCGAGCCGAACCAGATATGCGCCGTGGCCCACCCCAACCGCATCGACCACTATGTGACCGAGATGCTGCGCCCCGAGTCTTACGGGCGCTACATGGACGACTTCTACCTGATACACGAGTCCAAGGACTACTTGCAGGTGTGCCTGCTGCTGATAGAGGGCAAATGCGCCGAGCTGGGCATCGAGCTGAACCAGCGCAAGACGCGCGTGGTGAAGCTCACGCGCGGGTTCACGTGGCTGAAGAAGCGCATCTTCTACACGGAGACGGGCCGCATAGTCGTGAAGCCGTGCCGAGACTCCATAACGCGGGAGCGCCGCAAGCTCAAGAAGATGGCCCGCATGGTCGCCGATGGCATCATGACCCCCGAGCAGGTGGAGCAGAGCTACCAGAGCTGGCGCGGAGGCATGAAGCGGCTGGACGCGCACCGCAGCGTGCGGGCCATGGACGCGCTGTACCGCAGCCTGTTCGGAAATCCCGCGGGGGGGGGGTTGCTCAATGCAATCCAAACCTGGAGGCGACACGGATGGGAACATGCCCCTACCCTAGCAACGGAAGGAGCGACCCATGACAGAACAGGAAATCGCCGGGGAGATCAACGGCTACAAACAGCAGCTTGAGCAGAGCGACTACAAGGTCATGAAGGCGGTGGAGCGCATCTTCTCCGCATCGTCCATCACCGACCTGCTCTCGGCCATCGCCGCAGCTGCCAAGGAGGTGGCCGAGATCATCTCGCAGCGCCAGACGTGGCGCGACCGCATCAACGAGCTGGAAGCCATGGAGCCCGACCAGCCGGAAGCGCCGCAGGAGTAGCGGGCGCCCCTTCGGTGGCGCTTTTCTTTTGCCCGGCGACACCTCGCGGACAATCGCGGCAGCGATTCGAGAAGGTGAGAAAACGAATGACCGACGTGCTGGAAATCTTCGCGCCGTACGGCCCCGGGTCGCTTTTCGGCGCGCTGCTCGTCCTAGTGGTCCTGTACTTCGGCAAGCAGTTCCTCGAAGAGTTCAAGGCCCAGAACGAGCGCAAGGCGAACATCGACCTCAAGCGCGAAGAGCGAAAGCAGGACGAGGTGGACGAGCGGGCGCAGCGCGACCGCGAGCGCAGCCAGATGGAGGGCCGCATCGCCGCGCAGATGGAGCGCAGCAACGCGCTGATGGAGGCTATGAAGGCGCTCATGGAGTCCGTCGTGACCTCCAACGAGGTGCTGCACGCCGACCTGGCGAACAGCCAGGCGCGCAGCCAGGGCATGGCGGCGAAGGTCGACCACATCGCCGACCGCGTTGACCTGCTCTACAAGGAATCGGCTCGATAGAAAGGAATCCGAAATGACAGAAATGCAAGCAATCGCAGCCATCGTGCTGTCTTTCGCCGTGCCGTTCGCGGTGCAGCTGATCAAGACCGAGGCCATGACCGGCAAGGCCGCGCGCATCCTGGCGCTGGGCTGCTCGCTCCTGGCGGGCGTCGTGACCGGCTTCGTGGGCGGCGTGCCCGCAGACCCGGGCGCATGGGTCACGTGCGCCTTCGCCGTGGTAGGCGGCGTGCAGGCGGCCTACACGCTGTTCAAGTCGGTAGGCATCACATCCAAGTGGCTCGACGCCCTGCTGGGCGTGACCGTAGGCGGGAAGGAGTAGGCAATGGCTAAACTGTTCATCATCTGCGGCCACGGCGCTGGCGACCCCGGCTGCTGCGCAGGCGGCTACACCGAGGCCGAGCGCGTTCGCGCCCTGGGCCAGCGAATCAAGGAACTGGGCGGTTCCGAGGTCGAGCTGGGCGATACGTCCCGCAACTGGTACGCCGACGGCGGGCTTAACCGCCTGAGCACCGACGCGCCAGTGGTGGAGCTGCACATGGACGCCAGCGGCATCGCCACGGCCCACGGCGCGCACGTCATCATCAAGGAGGGCTTTGAGCCTGACGAGTACGACAATGCGCTGGCCGACAAGCTGGCGGCGTTCATGCCCGGGCGCTCCGAGAAGCTGGTGCGCCGTTCCGACCTCGCGAACCCGAACCGAGCCGCCGCGCGCGGCATCAACTACCGCCTGTGCGAGAACGGCTTCATCGACAACGACGGCGACCGCGAGAAGTTCAACGGCAACCTGGACGAGCTGGCGCGCATCTACCTGGAATGCTTCGGCATCACTGCTGGAAGCGCCCCCGCAGCCGTCCCGCAGCCGCAGCCTGCGCAGCAGGAAACGACCGAGAACTTCGGCGGCACCTACCGCTGCACTGTGGACTACCTGCGCGTGCGCGACGCCCCCGGCCTGGGCGGCACCGAGGTGGCGCACTATTCCAGCGGCGAGACCGTGACGCTGGATAACTGGTACAAGATCGCCGACGGCTACGTGTGGGGCCGATACACGGGCTACAGCGGCGCAACGCGCTACATCGCCGTGGGCAAGGCCACGGGCAAGCCAGAGGCCGACGACTATCTGGTGAAGGTGGGATAGGCCATGCCGTACCCGAGCCCCGCAGACGAGGAGCGCAACGGCGGGTGCGGCCCCATCCTCGCGGCGGTCGTCCTGCTGTTCATCGTTCTGGCCGCCGCCAGCTGCGCGTCGCAGGCCATGGGAGCGCAGGACATGACCGTGAGGCCAGCCCGCACGGACGGCCCCATATACGACCTGCCCGAGGGCATCGGCCAGGAAATCGTGTGCGACGAGCACAACCGCGAGTACCTGCTGCTTACCACCGAGCAGGGCGGCGTGTTCCTCATGCCGTACATGGACGAGGACGGCGAGCAGGAGATCATGCCGCAGGCCTAGAACGCAAAGAAGCCGCCCCGTATGGAGCGGCTTCTTTCTATCTGACGAGCAATACGAACGCCCGCCTAACGACGAACACGCGTATGTGTTCGCCTACTGAACAGTTGGTGGAGGCGCGGAGAATCGAACTCCGGTCCACGAAAGCCCCCTGATTGGCATCTCCAAGCTCAGTCGCTGGTTTAGTCTCGGACGCTTTGCGCGCAGCGACACGCTCGCGGCGTCCTAACCGGTTCGGTCTTAGCCTGCGCCATACCGATTACGTGCGCAGGAGCATTCCCCTAACATGACGTCGCGCCGGTGTCGGGGAAATCACCGGGTTGACGCGCCGCTATAAACTAAGCAGCGAGAGCCATAGGCTCAAAAGAAGAGTTGTTGTCAATTCAATTTGACGGTACCCCTGTTTAACGAGGCGAGGAGACCTCGGCTTGCTTCCTCTCTCAGAGCTATCGTGTCGAAACCAGTCGCCCCCGAATGTCGGGAAAGTCTGGATGGCATTGGGCACGAGCACCCAACACCCGTCGACTTTTCAAGGAACATGCGGGGCGAGCCCCGCTTGTGGAGTGTTATCTTACCACGTTCTGAAAGCGGACAGCTGTTCTATGCACGAGCTGTGAAGACCCCAATGTGCGCCGCACTTCGCACTTTTGCTACCGATCGCGTCACGTATATTTTCGCCAAGCAAAATTGACCCGTCGAAAGGACCGCCATGGATACCAAGCAGCAACTCGTCAATGCCCTCGCAGGCCTGGGCTCAACCATTACCGAAGCTATGGATGTCATCGAAGGCTTTGTCCCCTGCGGACATCCCGCCCTCACGGTATCGAACGCACTCGTCGCGCTGGACGCCGACGATGATGCAGCTCTCGCCCAGCAGCTTGAGACCGTCGAGGGCTTTATCGACCACGTGAGTGAGAACCGCGGCGTGGCCGCCTACCACGGCATCGAGGTAGAGCTCGCAGGTCCCAAGGCCGATCTGCTCGCAGCAATCCGCGAGGTAGGTACCCTTATGCAGACTGCAGGCGTCAAGAACACCCAGGTCAACGAGTGGGTCTACCGCAGTCTGGCAGCACTCGACAGCTCAGACGAAAAGGCAGCCGAGCAGCTCGCAGAAAGTCCCACCATTAAGGCCGAGCTTTTGTAAATAGCAGACGCGAGTCCCTTGGCGCATCGTCGTCCAAGAGGCCCGCAAACAGTTCGCGTCAGCCGATAGCCGCGCCGCCGCGTTCGGCCAAAGCAAGAATCGACATCATTTGGCGCGGGGTCTTCGCTGCAAGATCGGCATGTTCGAGCAGCTTGTGATCGTTGGTCACTAAGTAATCGACCTGTGCGCGCTTGCACGCGGCGAGCACCAAGTTGTCCTCGTAATCGCGATGGAGCGTCAGATATTTGTCGGCTAGCCACAGATCGGATGCGTCTGCACCCACGGCCGTAGCGTTTTCGGTCATGTTCCGAACAAACGCCAACGCCGCATCGCCAATTGCACGGGCAGATGCCTCGTCGAGCGCTCCCCCGCTGGCAAGAACGCTACGCTTCAGCTCGTGTTGGACAACGTACAGCACGTCCTTGGCGATATGCACCGGAAAGAACAGCAATGCCCCCGTCTCCGCCGCCTGCCCAATAAACGCACGCGCGGCAAGCGACTCGGCATGGTCGACGCAAAACGAATCAACCCATACGTTGGCGTCCACCATTATTTTGAGGGGAGCCCCGCTCACAGGATCATCCCCTTTTGGCGATAGCGCTCGTCCATGGCTTCGGAATAGATTGTGTCCCAACCGCGATCGTCGGATACGGGCGACGTAGCGATGCCCAAATCTGCATAAAGCCGGTCTGCCGCTGCCCACGACGCGGCGAACGGAGTATCGGGCGCGACGGTCTGCTGCCGGTCGTCGACGGCCGCAAGCACTTCCTCGCACTGCCCGCCACCCTGCGCGACCTTGGCCACGACCTTTTTGATGAGCTCGGGCAGCGAGACGCCCGAAAGCCGCAGCGCTTCCTCGGCGCGCTCTTTAACCGAGCGATCTACGCGAACATTCACCTGTGCCATGCTGCCAACGGTAGCCATCTCAACCTCACCTTCAGCATTTACTAGCATTGCTAGCACGAGCATATATCCGAGCTAACATATCGTCAAACAAAAGAAGGCCTGCACCCTGACGGCTGCGGTGCCGCCCGAATGCAGGCCATATACTCAATCGAAAACGCTAACGCAGGTACGCCTTTGCGTTGCCCAGGCTGTAGGCGATCGTTGAGCCGTTGTGCAGCAGTGACGACGTCTGCGGAGTGATCATGCCGGTAATACCCAATGCCAACAGCGCCGAGTTGGTGAGCATCACCTTGGAATACGAACTCGACAGACGGTCGATAAGCCCCTGACTCATGCGGCGCAGGCGCACGATTGCGGCCAGATCTGTATCGGTCAGGATGATATCGGCGACCTCCTTGGCGATGTCGCTTCCACCGCCCATGGCCAGACCCACATCGGCCAGACCCAGCGCCGGTGAGTCGTTGACGCCGTCGCCCACCATGGCAACGTGGCGCCCCTCGCCCTTAATGCGCTCCACATACGCGTACTTGTCCTCGGGCAGCAGCTCGGCCTTAAACTCGTCGACACCTGCCTCGCGAGCAATGCGCTCGGCCGTGCGCTCCGAGTCGCCCGTGAGCATGACCACGTGCTTAACGCCCAACGCGTGCAAGTCGGCGATGGCCTCGCGGACCCCGGGCTTAAGCGGGTCCTCGATACCGAGCACGCCCACAACGGTGCCGTCGACCGCCAGATACAGCGGCGACAGGCCCTGCATCTGGGACTCGATGCGCTCCTTTATGTCGGACTCGAGCTGCGCGCCCTCATCCTCAAACACAAAGTGTGCCGAGCCGATAATCGCGCGACGTCCTTCGATGGACGAAGCGATGCCGTGTGCCACGATGTACTCGACGGCAGCATGGCGCTCGCGGTGCTCGAGCCCGCGCTCGCGGGCGGCGTTGACCACGGCACGCGCCACCGGATGCGGGAAATGCTCCTCCAAGCAAGCGGAAAGGCGCAGGACCTCATCCTCGCTCCAGCCATCGGTGGTGAGCACGCAGGCAAGACGCGGCTGTGCCTCGGTGAGCGTGCCGGTCTTATCAAACACAATGGTGTCGGCCTTGGCAAACGACTCAAAGTACTTCGCACCCTTGACCATGACGCCCATCTTGGCAGCATCGCTCATGGCAGTCATGACGGCGACGGAACCCGTGAGTTTGAGTGCGCACGAGTAGTCGACCATCAGCGCCGCTGAGGTCTTGATGAGGCTGCGCGTGGTGAGCGCAACCAGGCCCGCGAGCAGGAAGTTCCATGGGACGATCTTGTTGGCGAGGTCCTCCATGTGCGACTGACCCTCGGACTTGAGCGAGTCGGCCGTCTGCACGAGCGAGACGATCGAGCGGAGCTTGGTCTGAGCCGTGTTGGCGCGCACACGCACCAAGATGCTGCCATCTTCCACAACGGTGCCGGCGAACACGTCGTCGCCCACGCTGCGCTCGACGGCCAGCGGTTCGCCGGTCAGGGTCGCCTGGTTGACCATAGCGCTCCCCTGCTCGACCACGCCGTCGATACAGATAGACATGCCGGTGCGCACGGCGACCAAATCGCCGGGTTCAAGCTCGGTGGCGGCAACGCTTACCTCGGTGTCGCCGACGACCTTTTGCGCCTTGTCGGGCACATCGAGCAGCGAGTTGATGAGTTCGTTTTCGCTCATGGCGCGGGTGTAGTCCTCGAGCAGCTCACCCACGTTGAGCAGGAACATCGTCTGGCCCGCGGTGTCGACATCACGTTTGACGAACGAAATGCCGATGGCCGAAGCGTCAAGCACAGGAACGGTTAGGCGCGGCTGCGCCAGCTCATGAAGGGCAGCGCGCAAAAATGCCATGTAACCGGCCACGACAAACACCGCACGCAGAGGCGTCGGCAAGAACCAGCGGCGCGCGTAGTGGGCGCCGATAAGTGTGGCAAGATCCATGACGAGCTTGTGCTTGCGTGGCTCAAGCTGCATCACATAACCCGTCTTTGCGTCGGCAATGGCCTGGGCATCGAGCGCACACAAAGCGTCGAGCACGCCCGCACGACACTGCTCATCATATTCGAGCGCCATCTGGCCAATACGGCCGTAAACGCGCACCTTGTGCACGCCGTCGATGTCGCCGCTGAGCTTAAGAAGCGCATCGAGATCACTCTCTGGCACAGGACCCGCCAACTGAAGGCGGGTCCTGCCGGGGATCTCGCTAATAATCGAGAATCTCATAGCTTGTGCCTGGGAGCGTTACTCGGCTGCCTCGTCAGCAGCGGCCTCGCTCTGGGTGATGTAGGCAGCCTCGGCAACCATGTCATCGACATTGGCCTTGGCCTGCTCGACCATGTCCTGGTAGCAGTTCTTGACGCGCATACCGCACGCGATGCCCTGCACGCAGGCATTCTTGACCGGAGCGCTGGTAAGCAGCTTGATGCCGGCCGTGCCAAGCAGAAAACCGCCACCGACAAGCAGGGTATTGAACGTCGACTTCTTCATGTTGTTTCTCCCTTTTGCCGCATTGGACGCGGCACGGTGCCTCAGCACCCGAGTAAACAAGTTTGCTCGAGCACACTTTTGGAAAATAGTTTAGTTTATCTAACTATTAAGTTCAACAATGGTTAACTTTTTGGAAACTATGGGGGTGAACTCAATATGACAAAGGGACTGCCCCTTTGTCATATTCCTACAGCTGCCAGTCCGCCGCCTCCTTTTGCAGCGCAACCATGCGGGCGAATTCTCCACCTGCCGCCTTGAGCTGCGCCGGGGTGCCCTGTTCGGCAACCACTCCATTCTTGAGCACAACGATTTTGTCGGCATTTTCCACCGTACGCATACGGTGGGCAATAACGATAACCGTCTTACCTGCAAGCAGACGGGAGAGTGCCTGCTGTACCACGGTCTCGTTCTCCACATCCAAGCTTGCCGTCGCCTCGTCCAACAGCACGATGGGTGCGTCTTTGAGCAGCGCGCGGGCGATGGAGATGCGCTGGCGCTCGCCACCGGACAGCTTGGAGCCGTTCTCGCCGATCATGGTGTCGTAGCCCTGCGGCATGCGGCACACAAACTCGTCGCAGTTGGCGGCACGCGCGGCCGCAAGCACTTCCTCATCGGTGGCATCACGACGCCCGAGGCGGATGTTTCCCATCACCGTGTCGTCAAAGAGCAGCACGTCTTGGAACACGATAGCGTAGTCGCGCAGGAGTACCTCGGGATCGACGCCCGCAACATCCACACCGCCCACGGTAACCTTGCCCGCAGTGGCATCCCAAAAGCGCGCGGCCAGGCGGCTCACCGTAGACTTACCGGAACCCGAAGGACCGACCAGCGCCGTAACTTCGCCTTCCTTGGCGGTAAAGCTCACATCGGTAAGAACTTTCTCGCCGGCGCGGCCGTCCTCGCCCGCACCATAGCCAAATGCCACGTGATCGAACACCACATCGTGACCCGCGGGCTCAAATTTCTCGCTGCCCCGCGCCACAGGCTCTTCCATGATGGAACGCATGCGCTTGGCAGACGACTCGGCGGCAAACAGCTCGGACATTAACATTAACGCCTGGTCAAAGGGCGCATAGATACGGCTCACCATAAGCAAGAAGGCAAACATCACCAAATAGTCGACCCGCCCCGAGGCAACCATCGCGGCACCCGTTACCAGCGTGGAAGCGACCCCCAGACGCAAAATGACAAAGGCAGAGTTGACCAAAAGCCCGTTAACGAGTTCTCCCTTAGTGGTCTCGCGCTCCTCGTCATCGATCACGGCACCGAGTCCCTCAAGATAATAGGCCTCCTGGTTGGTAGCGCGGATCTCGCGCACACAATCGAGCGTCTCCTGGATCGCCTCGGTGACTTTGACCTTCTCGGCGCGAACACGGTCGAACACCGGGACCATGGGGCCGCGCGTCAAATACAGCACGGCAAAGGCCACGGGAACGCTCCAGAACGCCGTGATCGCCAACTGCCAGCAAAAGAACAGCGATGCTGCGAACACAATAGCGCTTGCGATAATGGCGCCCCAAAGCTCTCCCAACACGTGGCTGTAGGCATGTTCCATGGTCTGGACATCGCCCATGATGGTCTCGGTTAAATCGGCCAGATCACGACGACCGAAAAACGACAGCGGCAGTTTGCGCAAGCGTTCGGCGATCTCCATACGCTGCTTGCCGCACTCCTCGTAAAAGATGCAGTAGGTGTAGTAATACTGTTGCCAGTTAGAGGCAAAGAGCAACACGAAAAAGACCAGGAGGCCGCCCACGATCGGCAGGGCATCCGGCAGGTCAGCGCCAGTGGCGAGATGTTCGACAAAACCGGCCATGACCAGGAATAAAAAGCCCATGCCGGCCATGGTAATAAGATTGGTGAGCGTGGTCCAGAAAATGCCGCGCTTTACGCCGGCGACGCCTTTATCGGATAGGAAATACTTCTTTTGGAATGAGGCGAACATTTAGGCCTCGCCTCCCTTCGTGACGGCGGCATCCGCGGTCGCTGCAGTGATTTTCCAGCTCGCGGCCTGTTCGTATTCGGCCCACATCTTGGCATACAAACCCTCTTGGGACAGCAACTCGGCATGAGTACCCGACTCCTGCACCCTGCCCTGGTTGAGCACCACGATTTGATCTGCGCCCACTACAGTCGAGAGTCGATGAGCAATCATAATGACCGTGCGACCCGCCGCCAGCTTGCTAAAGGCGCGCTGGATGAGCGCCTCGTTCTCGGGGTCGGCAAACGCCGTGGCCTCATCGAGCACCACGATAGGCGCGTCTTTAAGGATCGCGCGGGCGAGCGCCACGCGCTGGACCTCGCCGCCCGAAAGATATGCTCCGCCGGCACCGAGCATGGTATTGATGCCCTGCGGGAGCTTGGCCACAATGTCGTCGCACTGAGCTGCGGAGAGGGCCGCACGCACTTCGTCGTCAGTGGCCGTAGGCTTGGAGGCGCGCACATTATCGGCAAGTGTTTGCCGGAACAGCTGGTTAGTCTGGAACACGAAAGCGACCTGGTCCATAAGCTCGTGCGGATCCATATCGCAAACGTCCACACCGCCTACAAGCACTCGGCCCGAAGAGACATCCCAAAAACGAGGAATCAGGCTTGCGCAGGTTGACTTGCCGCCGCCCGAAGGACCCACTAGGGCGAGGGTGCTACCAGCGGGAACACTGAAACTTACATGGCTAACGGCAGGTGCTTCGGCACCCTCGTACGTAAAGCTTACGTCCTCAAATCGCACTTCGCCGCCGGCAGGGTGCTTGAGTTGGGCGGGCACGGAGAGCTGCTTGGAATCCATGATACTTCGAATACGAGCCAGCGAATCGGCACTCATCTGAGAGGCCTCGCCCACAAACATGAGCTTGGTCAGGGCCGTCGGTACCACGGCCGAAAATATCGCGTAAAACGTGAAGTTGGCCATAAAATGTGCGAAGTCCGTCTCGCCCGGCGCCAACAGCAACGCCACGGGCAACAGGAATGCCACAAGACCATTGAGCGCGGTAAGGTTGAGTACCTGCGGACCTCGGCAGAACGTGCCCGCATAGTTTTGTGCCATGTCGGCGTATTCGGCGATCGCATCGTGGAAAGCCTTAAAGGAGTAGACCGTCTGCTGAAACACCTTGACCACGGGAATACCGCGTACGTATTCGGTGCCGGTCTTGTTCATCTTGACCAGCGCTCCCATGTAGGCCTTCATGAACTCGGCGCCTTTGCCGCTCATCATGGTGGCCATGGCGCCAAACGAAATGGCCACCGAGATGAGGCATGCCGCGCCCAAGCGCCAATCGAGGGCGAAAAGCAATACGAGCAGGCCCACGACCATGGCGGCGGCGCCTGCGATATCGGGCAGCATGTGTGCGAGCAAAGTCTCGGTGGAGGCGGCACATCCGTCTACAACACGACGCAGCTCACCGGTGGCGTGCGTGTCAAAGTAGCCAAGCGGCAGCTTAAGCAGGTGCTCGCTCGTAGTCTTGCGGATATTGGACGCACAGCGAAACGCGGACAGATGCGTGCACATGAGCCCCACGAAATAAGCTACGATGCTTGCCAGGGCAAAACCCACGGCCCACCAGCCATACATCGCGATGTCGCAGGCTTCGCTCCAGTTAGGCGCCACGGCGATCAGATCGCGCGCGACAAGCCAAATGCACACGTACGGGCCAAAGCTCAGCAGCTGCGAGAGCGCCGAGAGCGCCATGCCCAAATACGTTAGGAATTTGCGGTCACCGGCATACGCGAGCAACTCGCCGATGCCTCCACCTTCCCTTTTTGATCCCTTTGCCATGAGATTCCTTTCTAACGGCTTGAGAGTTAACCGTTCTCAACTTATCATTGATATGTTAGCCAAGGCACACAATCGAGCCAGGCGTGGACGTTTTCGCAAAGGAAGGGGACGCTTTTGAAAATGCATCGGGCTGCGACCGACATAACTGAGCTCTACGCACCACAGTTTGAGCAGTTTGGCCTGGAGCTTTCCGGCAAGGGCGCTGTCTTTACCGGCGAGGTGGCAAACGATCGGGCGCACGGACGCGCATGGATCATGCCTCTCTCCCCTGCCTGCATTGTCATGGAGCATTTCATCACCCCGACGCACGATATGTACCTGGCCGAATACACACCCGAGCCGTACGCCTGCGTGAGCGAAGTCAGCGCGCCCACACTTACATGCATGCCCGAGACTGGCATAACGCCCGCGAACCTCAAACCATCGCATGGACCGTGGCCAAACAATGCCGTTTGCAGCTTTATCCAAGATAGCTGTGGCGAGGAATTAAGCCCGCTGTTTGCGGGGGAACTTTATCACTCGCGCTCGGTGCTCTTTTTGCCTGGATATTTTGACGAACTGGAGCACCGCTATCCCACCGAGTTCGCGGGAATCTTTGAGGCGTTTGCCGAGCCATGGCACGAGGAAGCGACGTCTGCCATCTATCACACGCTGCGCCGGATTAACGAGGACCGTGCCCAAACCGTAGGCGGACACGTCTATATGCAGGGCATCGTGGAGACCATGGTCGCGGAGCTCGCCTGTTCGCGCGCGGCCCACAAGCAGGCGCGGCAGGCGGCAGACACACGCGTCAGCATAACCATGGCCGAAGAAGCAACGGCAATGATTGAGCGCACGCTCGACAAAGGCAGACATGTGGGTATCAACGAGGTGGCCGAGAGGCTCTACACAAGCCGCTCCAAACTATGCGCCACCTTTAAGGCCCAAACCGGCGAGTCCCTGGGCGCCTACATTCGCAGACGCCGTATGGAGCGAGCGCAGGACCTTTTGGCAGATAGCGCGCTCACGATAGCGCAGGTGGCAGAGCGTCTAGGCTACCCTCAGCAGGCCGCCTTCGCCCAAGCCTTCAAGCAATACACCGGCATGACACCCACGGCTTGGCGAAGCAAGCATCGCTAAGGCCCAAGCTCCCTGGCCGTAACGGAGCGATTAATTAGCCGCCGCCCGTCAGCTCACCCGGGATCTAAACGTCAAGATGCGCACAATCAAGCGCCTTTTTGATAAGAGGGACAGATCGATCAGCCAAATACAACGGAATGTTGAGCACCCCGTCGTCGAGCTTTAGGTTCTTAAGTGAGTAGCGGACCCTCAATGGAGTCGTCTCCGCATGCTTGTCGGCATAGTACTTAAGGCTCTTGGAATGAACGACCTCTCCCGATTTGACCTCGACGGGAACGATTTCGTTTCCGACCTGAATCAAAAAATCGACTTCGTGCTTCGGCTTCTCGTTTGTCCAATAACGCGGAGCAGCATCTAACTGTGAAAGTAATGCCTGAAGCACATAGTTCTCGGCGAACGAACCTTTGAACTCCGAAAATAGCGCATCCGAGATGGCAAAAGCGGACGCATCCAGCCTTGCCATGCGGCGCAGCAAGCCGACATCAAGACAGTAGACTTTAAATGCCTTGAGGTCATCGTACGCAGAGAGCGGCACACCACCGGCAGCATTAAGGCGAACCGCCGTGATGAGCCCAGCATCGGCAAGCCATTCCAGAGCATCCTCGTATTCTCGAGCACGAGCCCCCTCGCGCACCGCACCCCAAACGAACTTTTTGTTCTCGCGCGCCAACTGAGCTGGAATCGAGTTCCATATTTGCGAAAGCTTGGCGAACTGCGCACGGCCACCATGCTTGGCAAAATCGCGCTCGTAGGAATCCAAGAGATCAGACAACACCTTATCGACCTGAACGATATCGCCCGTCTCCACCCACCGGCCAAGAGCCTCTGGCATGCCGCCGCATGCAAAATAACGACGAAGATGCTCGACGAGACGGACATGGAAGAAATCGGGCACTGTCTCGATCTGATCCAGGCCGCCAAGGTATTCGTCGTAGTTTGCAGCGCCCTCGGCTTTCAGAAACTCGGAAAAGCTCATGGGGCGCATCTCCATGAACTCGACCTTTCCCACCGGAAAAGCGCTGGTCTCACGGGACAAGCGAACGCCCAACAAAGACCCTGCGCATGCGACGTGATACTCGGGGGCCTCGTCACAGAAGTATTTAAGGGCGCCGACTGCAGAAGGACAATCCTGGATCTCATCAATAATAAGCAGCGTTTCGCCGGGCTCGATAGGCTGTCCAAGTGCCAGGGAAAGATTTGAGATGATCCGTCGAGGATCGCGCGTACCTTCGAAAAACTGAGCGTACTCGCTCTGTACCCCAGGTGACGGCTCCTCGAGCGTCAGATACACAAAATTGCGGTACGAGGTTCGACCGAACTCCTTAAGCGCCCACGTCTTTCCAACCTGGCGCGCCCCCTTAAGGATAAGCGGCTTACGATATTCTGACGCTTTCCAAGCGTTAAGCTTGGCAATGATATCTCGCTGCATGGCCGAACCTCCCGCAAAGAATCTTCCGTAAACGTGATATTTCCCACATTTTACCCTAGGTAAAACGTGACATTTATCACATTTACGGAAGTTTTAAGCTCATTTCGCCACACTTTCATCACATTCAAAAGGCGGAGGCGCATTTTGCGCCTCCGTCACCATCTTTCCTATCAGCCCGCCTGACCCGAACGGCCGAGTCGTCACGGAACCGAGGGGCCGAGCGCAGGGCCTTGCCTCTCAATGAGTTCCGCACGAACAGGAGGCGCCAGTGGCGCCTCCGTCGTGAGTCAGGACTGTCCGAAATTGAGAGGCAAGGCCCTGCGCCCGGCCCCTCGGTTCCCGCTTACGAGAGCGACGTTCTCAGCAACTCGTTGAAGAGCTTCGGGTTGCCCTTGCCGCGGCTCGCCTTCATGCACTGGCCCACCAAAAAGCCGATGACCTTCTGGTTGCCGTCACGATACTGCTGCGCCTGCTCGGCACAGTTTGCCAGCACCTCGTCCACAATCGGCTGCAGCGCACCGGCATCGCTCACCTGACGCATACCACGCTCGTCGACGATCTTGTTGGGGTCGTCGCCGGTCTGGGCCATGGCCTCAAAGACCTCGTGCGCCTGGTTGGAGCTGATAGCATCGGTCGCCAGCAGCTTAGCCAGCGCCGCAACCTGAGCCGGCGCGATACCGGACTCGGTCAGCGACACGCCCGCGCCCTTAAGATAGGCGATCATCTCGTTCACCAGCAAGTTTGCAACCGTCTGGGCCTCCTTGCCAGCCATACCGGCAGCGGCGGCCTCAAAAAACTCGGCAAACTCGGGGTCGCCGGCAATCTGCTCGGCGTCGGCCGCCTTAATGCCAAAGTCGGCCTCAAAACGGACGCGCTTGGCATCGGGCAGCTCGGGGATCTCGCCACGGCAGCGGTCGATGAACTCGTCGTCCAGATCGAACGGCGCCAGATCGGGGTCGGGGAACAGACGATAGTCGTCTGCCGTTTCCTTCACACGCATGACCACGGTGCGCTTGCGACTGGGCTCCCAGTGGCGGGTCTCCTGATAGATGATGCCGCCCTCCTCGAGCACCTCGGCCTGGCGGCAGATCTCGTAGGCAAGGCCATCGTGCAGGCTCTTAAACGAGTTGAGGTTCTTGAGCTCGGTCTTGGTGCCCAGCTTGGTCTCGCCGCGGCGGCGCAGCGACACGTTGCCGTCGCAGCGCATGGAGCCCTTCTCCATGGAGCAGTCCGAAATGCCCAGCGTCACAAAGATGCGACGGAGCTTTTCCATAAACAGGCGAGCCTCCTCGGGCGTGCGCAAGTCGGGCTCAGTCACGAGCTCAATCAAAGGCGTGCCGCAGCGGTTGTAGTCGACGAGCGACTCAGCCGCGGCGGTAATGCGGCCCTCGGCGCCGCCCACATGGACCATCTTGGCGGCGTCCTCCTCCATGTGAATGCGCAGGATGCGGATGGGCACCGTGTAGGAACCGTCCTCGCGACGCTCAGGCATCTGCAAGTTGGACGCATCGTAGCTGGCCAGGTGGCCGGCGCGCTGGTTGCCCTCGCGCATGGTCGACGTCATGGACGTGGACAGGCCCTCGGCGTTGGCCGAGGCGCTCGCCAGACTCTGCGCCTCGGCCTCACCAAACGCGCAGTCGGGGCGCTCGGCGGCACCGCGACCTGTCACGTCAAGATCCAGGTGACCGTACATGGCAAAGGCGACCGGACCCTGCGTGGTCTGGAAGTTCTTGGCCATGTCGGGATAAAAGTAGTGCTTGCGGTAGAACATCGAGTGGCGCTGGATCTCGCAGCTGGTGGCGAGACCGGCCTTGACGATGCTCTCGATGGCGCGCTTGTTGGGCACCGGCAGGGCGCCGGGCAGGCCCAGACACACCGGGCACACGTTGGCGTTGGGCTCGTCATCGTGGCTGAGCTTGCAGTTGCAGAACATCTTGGTATCGAGTGCGGTGAGCTCGGTGTGGATCTCCAGGCCGATCACGGCCTCCCAATCCTGCAGGACCTCGGAAAGCTCCTTCATTACAGCTCGCCTCCCTTCCCGGCAAAATCGGGCGCGACGGAAAGCGCGGGCGCACCCGTGGCGGCATCGGCAAAGCCGCGCTCCAGGGCGCGGGCAAACGTGAGCAGCTGACGGTCCCTAAAGGCAGGTCCCACCAGCTGGGCAGAAACGGGCAGCTTGCTGTCATCGCCCAGGCCCAGCGGCACCGAGATACCGCCGTTGCCGCAAATGTTGAGCGAGATGGTGTACAGGTCGGAGAGGTACATCTGCGTAGGGTCGTTGAGCTCGCCAAACTTAAAGGCCGTGCGCGGCGAGGCGGGCATGAGGATGGTGTCCACCTTGGCATACGCGGCGTCATAGTCCTGCGTGATGAGCGTGCGGGCCTTTTGCGCGGCGTAGTAGTACTTGTCGTACACGCCCGAGCTCAGCAGGTAGGCGCCGAGCATCTGACGGCGCTTGGCCTCGGCGCCAAAGCCGTGGGCGCGCGAAAGCGAGCTCTGGTCGGACAGGTTGGCGCAGCCCTCCTCCTGGTAGCCGTAGCGAATGCCGTCGAAGCGAGCCAGGTTGGAGAACGCCTCGGCCGGGCCGATGACGTAGTAGGCGGCGATGGCGGCGTCCAGGTGCGGCAGGTCGACCTCGACCAGCTCGGCGCCCTGGTTCTGCAGTTCCTGGGCGGCGCGCTGAACAGCGGCCTTGACCTCGGGCGTCAGACCATCGGCCTCCATAAACGCGGGGATGATACCCACGCGCTTGCCCTCGATGCTGTCGTTGAGATGCTCGGTAAAGTCGACGGCGCAATCCTGGCTGGTGCAGTCGTACGGATCGTGGCCCGCGCCGGTAAGCGCGTTCATGGCCAGCGCGACATCCTCGACCGTGCGGCCAAAGGGGCCCACCTGGTCGAGCGACGAGCCAAAGGCAACCACGCCGTAACGGCTCACGGCGCCATACGTGGGCTTAAAGCCCACCACGCCGCACAGCGACGCCGGCTGGCGAATGGAGCCGCCGGTGTCCGAGCCCAGCGAGAGCGCGACCTCGCCCGCGGCGACGGCGGCAGCGGAGCCGCCCGAGGAGCCGCCGGGCACGCGCTCGGTATCCCAAGGGTTGTTGGTGCGGTGGAACGCCGAGCTCTCGGTGGAGCTGCCAAAGGCGAACTCGTCCATGTTGGCCTTGCCCATGGGCAGGCAGCCGGCGTCGAGCATGCGCTGGACGCAGGTGGCGGTGTAGACGCTCTGGTAGTCCCCGAGCATGCGGGAAGCGCAGGTGGTGCGCGTGCCCACGAGGTTCATGTTGTCCTTAATGGCCAGCGGCACGCCCGCGAGCGGGGGCAGCGGCTTGCCTGCGGCACGGTCGGCATCCACGCGCGCGGCGGCCTCGAGCGCAAGCTCGGGCGCCACCTGCAGGAATGCCTGGACCCCGCCCTCGCGCGCCTCGATGGCGGCAAGGGAGGCCTGGGCCACCTCGGTAGCGGTAAAGTCGCCGGCGGCAACGCCCGCGGCGATCTGGGCGGCGGTAAGGGAATCGAAGCTCTGCGCCATTACTCGCTCTCCCCCTCTCCCAAAATGGACGGCACGCGGAAGTAGCGGTCGCGCGCGCTGCCGGCGTTTTCGAGCGCGACGTCGAGCGGCAGATCGCGCTCGGGCTCGCGCAGGTCGTCGCCCATCACGTTGGACAGGCTTCCGATGGGATGGAACGTGGGCTCCACGTCGGGCAAGTCATATTGCAAGACGGGCTCGAGCATCTGGACGGCGTCGTTCATGTAGGACGTCATCTGGGTGAGCTCGTCATCGGTCAGTGCGATTTTTGCGTACTCGGCGATGCCGCGCACGTCTTTCTCGCTGAGTGCCATAGGCGCTCCCTTCCGCATAACAGATAAACCGCTCTAGTATACAAGGCAACGCCGCTTGGAGCAGGCGCTTTACCCAAATGCAGCGAAAACGTAACGAGGGCGGCGGTTGGCAGGCGGCGGGCTGGCGGTTCTGCAGCAAAACCGCACCGTCCATAGCGAAAACCGTCCCGCCCACAACGATAACCATCACAACATTCGACGCTTTTCGCCAAAATCGCGATTTTCATCGAATGTTGTGATGGTTTGGAAGTCCCGACCACCACAAAGGTGCCTGTCCCCATTGTGGTGGTTCTGAAGAATGTCCTATGCCGAGGCCTTGGCCTTGCGGCGCTTGCGGACCGCGTGGATCACGATGTCCAGCAGCAACAGCACAATGGCCACGACCACGATGAGCACGGCAAACTCGCGCTTGCCCCAGTGACGGCCGGCCAGCGACTTTTGCTTGTCGACGTCCTTCTTGTTGTACTTGGTGCGCACGCAATGCACCAGCAGGCGATGGTCGTTCACGCCGTAGGGCGTGCAGGTGACGAGCGTCACCTTGTCGGCGCCGGGCTCGATGGTCAGCGACTCCATCTCCTCGGGCAGCACCACCTCGGAGTCCACCATCTTGTAGGCGAGCGTCTTGTTCATGGTGTGCAGCAGCACCAGGTCGCCGGGCTCCAGCGAGTGGATGTCGTCGAACATGCTCAGGTTGCGCATGCCCGAGTGCGCGGTGAGCACGCAATGCGTCGAGGTGCCGCCCACCGGCAGGCTCGTGCCCTCCAGGTGGCCGACGCCCGCCATAAGGACTTCCTCGCTCGTACCGTGGTAGATGGGCATGCTCACGTCGATGGAGGGGATCTCGACCCAGCTCATCATAGGGTCGCGGTCAAAGATGAGCTGCTGGGCGTAGGGCTCGATCTGGTCGGCGGGAAGCTCGGTGGCCTCGCCCGCCAGCTGTTCGTTAAAGGAGCGCGCCTGGAGCAGGATGCGCTCGCGCTCCTCGGCAGACAGCGCGTCCACGGTGCTGGACACGGTGCTGATCTGGTTGAACACGCCCGAGGCCTCGAGCCGGTCCAAGATCCACGGCCAGGTCATAAGGCCCACGCCGATAAGGATGATGACGATGGTGATGAGCCGGTCGGCCCAGCGCGGCAGCCGCTTGCGGCGGCGCTTGGGCTTTGGTTGAGGTTTGGGCTGAGGGCTTGAGCCGCCGTTGGCCGCAGCGTTATTGCTCTTCATATGTTTGGCGCCCTGCACCATCGCCGGTCACTCCTCTACAACTCAAGTTGTCTAAACAAATAATAGCCGATTCGCGAGCTCGTACGCCGGACAACGCAGCTAGGACCGAAACACCGCCTACGGTCCGAATTCTTGGAGACCTTCTACAGCGCTTCTTGCCATGGATATTCCTTTCCAAACATGCGATCGACTTCGAGCTGAATTCGCTCATCGTCGATTGCCGCCAAAGATAGCGCAAGCGAAATGTTGTCGACACGGGAGGAGTCGGCAAACACGGGCGCATAGCGCCACACTTGGATCATCGCCGTTTCGTTATCCGGCAACTCCCCGTCTGCGACTTCGAGGACGCTCAGTTGACGCCATGCACTTCTTAAGACGGCCTTTTGTTCCATGCCCGGCGCAGCGAGCATCGAACGCGCAGCGAGCGCCGTCTCCCCGGCGTCAACAAGATAGTCGATCTGCGGCGTCTTCCTTGCAAAAAAGACCTTCGAGACAGGCGAGGAGAGCTCTGCCATGTGCTCGCTGAGCAGAAGATCGACGGCAACAGGGAACACGACGACACGTCGCTCGCGACGCTCGCGCCTCGCGAGCCCCCTGTCAACAAGCTCGGTTATGGCCTCACTCGCGCGGCTTGCCGAAATCCCAAGCGCACGACAAAGGTCATAGGGACGATATGGCTCCTGGGCTGCTCCCCAGATTGCGGCAGCCTGCGCGTTGGGTGACATCTTGGTCGCGTGATTGCGAAACCGGGCACCGCTCCTTTCCGTGCAGGCTGCGCCCATAAATGGAAGAAAAGCCTGTCTACCTGGGCAGACAAAGGGAATCCCTTGTGCGACCAATGCTTTGCGCTGACGTGCATCGGCATCAGGAAACGAAACGACAACAGGAGTCTCCGCGCGCAAGGCTAGCTGACTATAGACCCTCTTAGCCTCGGGAAGCCCGACGCCAGTAGGCAAACTTGCAAGCAAAAATGAAAAACCGTTTGCGTCAACCGCGCGGACCTCAATCGCCCGCAGATGCAGCGGCAAGCGTGCGGATCCAGGCCAAGTTTTGGTCTTGGCGGAGAGTCCTAGTGCTTCTTGAAAATAGATTAGCGCTTCGTTCATTTCCATCGTTTTCGTTCGATTCCATTTTATATTGGAATTATACATAATTTTCGGAATTAACGAGATTCCGTTCGCGCCTAAGCCCATATTTGAGTTTTCAAAATGTCCCGAATCGGCGAGGCGATTCGGGATACAATCGTTACAGGAAACGACGCACCCCGCGTAAGTACTTAGGAGCGCGGGCGACCAGTTTCCGACGTTGTTAAATGCCCGGGCCTCTAACCCCGGGCATTCTTATTTGCGCTTGTTGCGGCGCAAATGCCTTCTACCGTCCGCACCGCGCGTGCGCCTACGGACCTTAAACCGAACCTCATACGAGTCAAGAAACGCGATGACGAACGAGTCCGCATCGGACGATGGAGGCTGGCTGCGTTATCCCAAAAAAACGGGGCAGACTCCAGTGCGGAGTCTGCCCCGAAAAGAGAATGGCAAAGCAAGAACGTAAATAGACGAGAAAAGTGTCCGCAAGTCTCATGGCCATCACATCTCGCCTGCCAGAGGGATAGGTGGATGAGCGTTACCCCTGCTCGGACTCCTCGGCCTGCTTACGGCTGCGGATGAGGTGCGCCACGCCGATGCACAGCACCGCGCCACCAGCGATCCAAGTGAACGTCACGCCGTTAAGGCCGGTGAGCGGGAGGCCGGAACCCTTCTTGTTCTTGACGGTAAGGATAACGGTGCCGTCGTTGACGGCCGGATCGAGGACGAGGTCGGATTCGCCCTTGGTCGCGTTGACGGTCAGGGTGTTATTGCCCTCGTCCTGGTTGAGACCGGACGCGGAGATGATGAAGGTAAATTTGGGCAGGGTGTTATAGTCGTCGAGGGCATGGGTCTCCTTGACGGTGTAGGTGCCGGCGTCAAGGCCCTTGACGTTAATCTCGCCGTTTTTATCAGTCGTGAACTCATGCTCGTTGGAACCAAGCGAGCCATCTTCTTGGACGTACAGGTCCTTGGAGTTGGAATCGTCGGGGTCGGTAGCTTGGATGGAGAACTTTACTCCCTCGAGCTTAATGGCTTCCTTGGCAGAATCCTCCTTGATGAGCTTGAGCGCGTAGGTGTAGTCGCGCACGGTGTCGGGCACGGAGGTGCCGGTACCCTCTGCCATGGGGTTGTTGGAGTAAACGAGCTTGACGGTGTTCTCGTTGCCGTTGCCGCCCACGACGATATTGGCGTCCTTTTTGGGGTCGAGCTTGGCGGTATACTCGACATAAATCATCGTCTGCGCGGAGAGATTGGCCACGGCGGTCTTGAGGTCGGTGAACTTGACAGTCAGGGTCGACTTGCCGGTGGTTTCGTCGGCGGTGACGTCAGCAGTGTAGTTGTCTGCCATGATCACAGCTGCAGTATCACGATCCGTCCCGGCGTAAACCTTGATGCTGCCTTCGTCTGCGGTCAGGCCAGCGGACAGTTCGTCGTAGAACTCATACTTGTACGCGCTAAAGGACGCAACGTTGTCAGCAACAGTGCCGGTAAGCTGGTAGTTCACGTTCTGGCCCATCTGCGAATCGGCCTTGTCCGCCCAGTTGCTGTTCGGACTGTCGTCCTTGACCTTCTTGGTCACGGTAGGAATGCTGGTCTTCTCGGTAACGGTCACGGACTTGCCACCAACGAGGGCAAAGATGGGCGAGGTACCGGTGTTGGGCTTAGAGGCGTCCAGCACGTCGGTCACAAAGAGGTAGTAGCCGTTGTTCGGAGCGGTAAAGGTTGTGCCGGCATCGAAAGAAGTGCCCGTCTGGGTGGAATTCTTGGCCACGGCGTCCGCGATCTTGTAGAGCAGGTCGCTGTTTTTCACACAGGTCTTGTCAGTGGTGTCCCGCACGTTCTGGGCGAGGTAGTCCGCGACGTCCTCGGCGGTCGAGGAGTCGTTGATATTGGGGGCCGCGACCTGCTTGAGAACACCGATGACGGCCTTCTCCGTCTCATCGTTCGCCCATTTAATGTCCGAGGCGACCTTGGATTCGTTCTGGTCCACAACCTTGGCCTTAAAGATCTGATACGCCTTAAACTTGGTCGTGCCGTTCTTGTCGGCCTGCGTGATCGTGATCGTATTGTCACCCTCAGCAAACGCCATGGTCACCGGGGCCATCACGCCGCCGAAGCTCAGCGCCGCGGTGAGGCCGGCGGTTACTGCCAGGCGTGCGATGTTCTTGCTCATGCTCATCTTCTTTTCCTCTGCTTTCTGCTTGAATTCCATTTGATCTAAATCTGTTTGTCTGTGTCTTAGCATCTACTTCGCTACGTCTCGCCCCGCTCTCTGTGGGGCTGCCAGCTACTCTTTATGGCTGCCACCTCCCCGCTTGACCAGGAGCGCAACCACAATGAGCGCGGCTCCGGCGACCGCTGCGGCGGCCGCGGCGTACATTGCCATATCGCCAGTCGTGGGCATAAAGCCTCCGGTGGTAATGCTAGGGGGTGTGCCGGTGGGCGTGTTGATGAGCGACGCCTCCAGGCTGCCCGTCGACCCGTCCGCGCTGTCGGCGCGCAGGGGCGACTCGGCCGTGACGGTGAGCTTGGGCTTGGCGGCCGCCACCTGGTCGACGTCCAGGCCCTCGGCCTTGACCGTCACGCCGCGCATGCCCTCAAAGGCGGTGTAGCCCTTGGGCGCCTTGAGCTCGCGGACCTCCAGCTTGCCCGAGTCCACGCCCGAGACGGTCACGCGGCCGTCCTCGCCCGTGGTAACGGTGGCCTTGCCTTGCGCATCCCACGTGCCATCGGCCGCTAGCGTGCGGCCGCGGTCGTCGGCGATGCTCAGGACCGCCCCGGCAAGCGGCTTGTCGCCGTCGCTGCCGCGCTTGGTGAGCGCGAGATCCCAGGTGTAGGCGCACGCATCATCGCTCGGCGTGCGAGTGAAGCCGGCGTCGCCGGACTGGTCGGCAAGAGGAGAGCGCGGGTAGCGCAGGTAGACCTCGTTGGGGTTGCCCTTCGCGATGCCGTGGTTGCAGCCGCCGGAGAGCGGCGCATCGTACACGGCGACCACGCGGGCGCCCGTGGCGAAGGCGTCGGCCCCGCCGAGCGCGGCGATCAGGTCGCCGGTGCGCACGGTGAAGGTCTTACCGTCGACCGAGACCCCGCACTGGGCCGTAATATCGGTCCAGCCCTCCGCGGGCTCGGTGCCGACGCGCCCGTCTTTGCCGGCCGAGACGGCGTCAAAGCCGCCGTCCGCGCCCGCCGCCACGTACACGCGCATGCTCGCGGCCACCTTGGAGGAGTCGAGCCCCGCGCTCATGGTGTCGACGAACTGCACCGTATAGGTGCCGTAGGCGGTAAGACCCGCCGGGACCGTGGCAGAGAGGCGCCAGTACAGGTCGTCGGCGACCGTGGCGTCGGCGGCCTTCTGCCATGCGGCGGTGCTGTCCTCCAGCACGTGCTTGGCGACCTTGGGCGTCGCCGCCTTGGGCTTGACGGTGACGGCGCCACCGCCGACCAGGGCCATGATCGGCGCGGTGCCGGCCTCGCCCTGGGCGATGGCGTCGTCGGCGGCGACGATGAGCCAGTAGCCGCAGGACAGCTCGGCCGTCGTGCCCGCGTTAAGGGCCACGGACACGGCGCCAGAGCTCTGAAGGGAACGAGCGAGCTGTGCGCTCAGCGCGCTCGTAAGGTGGGAATCGGTGTTGAGCCACTCGGCAGCTTCCTGCGCAGTGGTCTGGGAATTGGGCATGCCGGCGCTGTGCAGCACAGGCAGCGCGGCGTCGCGCACGGCATCGCTTGCCCAGACAAGGTCGGTGGCGATCTTGGCGTCGCTGTCGTCATCGACGACGTTGGCGCCAAAGATCTGGTAGGTGTCGTAGCTGCGCGCCACGGTGCCTGTCACCGTGATGAATCCGGTCGCGCTCGGCGCGGCCTGCGCGGATGCGGGGAACACAACCGCGCAGATGCCGATCAAGAGGGCAAGCAGCGCAAACAAGATCGGGAAGGAGCAAACTTTCTTATTCACGACGCTCACCTCCCCTCGCGCTCGCCTTGCGACGAACGTGCATCCAGGCTGCAGCGACGCAAAGCATCGCCGCGCCGGCAAGGTACGTCAGAGTGACGCCCGACATACCAGAAAGGGGCAGAGTGGTGGAGTAGGTGTTGGTGAAGGTGGGGGTGGACTCGTCGGTGAGGTCGTAGGTCGTGCCGTTGGTCACTGACTTGCCGTCACGATCCTGAATCTGCTTGTAGGTAGCATTGACGTTAATCTTGCCTTGAGAGTCGTCAACCGCGTTGACCGTAATCTGATAGACCGACTGGTCGTACTTATAGTGCGCAAACAGCGTGTTCGGCTGCTGTTCGCGGACGTAATAAGTAAGGCTCTGTTAGACCAAGGTTGACATAAAAACGATGTCACCGCGAGGCGGTACCCTTCAATTAACGTCGAAGGAGCGCCCATGGATGCAGACGACCTGGTCATCACCCTCAAGAAGAGCCTGGCGAAGCTCAGCAGGACCGAGCGCCGTAAAGCCGTCGAGTTGGTCGGGGACGTCGTCCGCGCCGCCATGTTCGACGATGCGGCGGGAGATGGCTATGAGGTAGAGCGCTGCCCCCGTTGCGGCTCGGTCGCTATCGTCAAGAAGGGCAAGTCCAGGAACGGCGAGCAGCGCTACCTCTGCCGCGACTGCGGCAGGACGTTCTCCGGCTCCACCGACCGGATCCTCGGCACGAGCAAGTTGCCCCGCGAGACCTGGATGGCCTATGCCGAGTGCTTCGCCCTCATGCTCCCTCTCCGCGAGTGCGCCGGCCGCTGCGGTGTCTGCCTCAAGACCGCCTACACCATGCGCCACAGGCTCATTGAGTGCCTGAAGGAATACTCGCCCACGTTCCATGTGGGGCAGGGGCAGGCTTGCGAGCTCGACGAGACGTACTTCCCCGAGTCCTTCAAGGGCAACCATTCAAAAGGCTCCTTCACCCTGCCGAGAAAGGCTCGCCACCGCGGCAAGCAGGTCCACAGGCGCGGCCTCTCCCGCGAGCAGATCTGCGTCATGACGGGCGTTAGCGACACGGACGCCACCTTCTTCGAGGTCTCGGGCCGCGGCGTTGTCTCGCGCAAGCGTGCGGCGGAGGCCCTTCGCGACCGCATCGGCGCGGGCGCGGTCGTCGCCACGGACAAGGCGACCGCGTACATCGACGTGCTGCGCGACCTGAAGGTCGCCTCGCATGAATCCTATGATTCCAAGGACCGCTCGGAGGGCACCATCAACCGCATCAACGCCGTCCATTCGCTCCTCGGCTCGTTCATGGCCCGCTTCAAGGGAGTGTCCACCAAGCACTTGGGAGCCTACCTCGACTGGTTCCGCTGGTGCCGCACCTTCATGGCGGCGGGTTCGCGCGCGGCGGAGTCCACGGTCGCCCGCCAGCTCGCCAACGGCTCCTGCTCGACCCGCGTCCGCGACATGTTCGGCCTCGAGCCTCCCCTCATGGACTACTGGGACGGGCGGGCGGCCTAGCGAATTAAAATGGTGGCCACGGAGCAGCGACCGCGGAAGGAGCGGCAATGACATCGAACGTCCCGGCCACCACGATAAGAATCGATCCCGAGGTCAAAAGGGAGGCCGCAGCCGTGCTCGACGAGCTCGGGCTCTCCATGTCGGGCGCCATGAACATATTCCTCAGGGCGGTGATCCGCGAGGGCGGCCTGCCCTTCGACGTCAGGCTGGGATCTGAGGGGAAGGCTGACGGGGAGGGCGGGGACCGCGATGGACGGGGGTAGCCCGATTATTTTCCGGTTCGACGAACAGCCGATCGTGTCAAATTTGGTCTAACAGAGCCATAAGTAAAGGTCTTGCTTGCACCGCGGCCAGTGGAGTCAGCCGGAAGTTTGTTGAGTTGATCGAGTTTGTACTCGATCTTGTCGAAGCTCAGAGTCTGGGACTTGCCGCCGTCGGCAGTGGTGGTAATCTTGCCGTCGGGGTCGGTCTTAACCGTCTTAGCATTCTCAAAGTTCTTGTTATCAGCAAACTCGAGCGTAAACTCCTTCATCTCGCCACCCTTAACGACCTTGGTCGCCGCAGGCGTCCAGGAGCCGGTAGATTCGTACGGAGTGTACTTGTTGGTGAAGGTCTTTGATCCATCGGGGTTGGCAATCGAATAATAGCCGTTGCTATCCTGCACTACGCCCCACGGTCCTACGTTGTCCCACTCCCCAGAAGACTTGTCGAGTTTGTGCTTGGTCACACTGACGTTTTCAATTGTGTAGTTATGGATCTTGAGAGCTACCTGCTGGTTCGGGTCGTTCTTTTTCGGAACAGTCATGAGCTCGGTCGGGTTATCCTTGGCGCTTACCACAATCTCATACACAGCGGAGTCGTACGTGATACCAGGTTCAGCGCCGGAATCTTCGACCAAGTAGTATGTGATAGTGGTTATGTCAGCTGTACCACTCGTTGCGAACTGTTCATCAAGATCAAACGTGATGTTACCGCTTGCGTCATTTTTTGCAGTTCCAACCTCGGTGCAAACGTTACGATTGAATGTCGCGCTAGCCAAAGGGTCGGTTGAGTCCTTGCGGTAGACCCTAAAGGTAAACTGATTCTCTTCGAGCTTCTCGTTCACATTTGTCTGCGAATTACGTAGTACCTTGGTCGCCTTGAGCTTGAGGCTCGGATAGACATACGTGTCCTCAGGCGCGCCCATGTACAGGTCGCCGTTCGACATGATGCCGCCGCCATGGTCCCAGGAATAGTTGCCGGTGATGAACGTTGTCGCAACTTTTTGCGCATTGATCGCGGCTTCGCCTTGAGCTGTAACACCCGAGCTCAGGCCGATGCTTTTATATACCTGCACGCCACCGTTAGCGGGGATAGTAATGGCTTGCGTAAGCTCTTTACTTCCCTTGTATTTGGCGTCACCGCCGCCAAGCATTTTGCCAATCACCGCCGCGATCGGGGTCTTATGATCCTCCGCCGCAAGGAAGAAGTCCGCGTGGCCGTTTTCGCGAAACTCTTTGGCATTGTAGGCGTCAGTATCCTGGTTCTTTTTGTGTTCAAGGCCTTCGTAGCCACCAGCGGATAGGTGAGGGGTGCCTTCGTTACCGCTATTCTTTTCAGAATTATAATCAGCTTTTGCGTCCTGCTGATCTTTGGCAGACGAATTGCCAAAGATTGCTGTGCCCTCAGTGTTCGTTACCAACGTCTTGCCCGTAGGGCAGACTGCAACGCCACCGCCATAGCCGCCAGCGGTATTGGCGCTAATGTACGAGTTATATATGAATAGCCTACCAGCAGTCTTCTCCTTGCCCAAATCCGAGTTTCCCTGGACAAAGATACCGCCTCCGCCCCAGTCAAAGCGAGACATGCAAGAGTTATTAGTGATGTAGACTGGGCTATCGTTTGACGACCCATTTATCATCGCGTCAACCATCTGGCCCACTCGAATGCCAGCACCTTCAGATCGGTAGCTCACGTTAGAGGCAATAATTCCTCCCGTGATTTTCAGCCACGCCATACCCGTACGGGATTGCTCATTACGGTCGACATCCGTGACATAAACACCGCCGCCGGCTTCCTTGGAGTAGTTGCCGGTAATCTGGCCGCCCGAAATGGTGACATGAGTACCGTTTCTAGCGGCAAGTCCAGCGCCGCCATGATCGCCATAACCATCTTTGCCACAGAAATTGGCATATTTATTGTTAGTGATGTAGCCACCGGAAACAGTGACGCTGCCGCCTTCGGCCATGATGCCGCCGCCGAAACCAATACCAGAAGGAAGTGTGCTGTTGCCGGAGATTACGCCACCAGTTATGGTGACCGTGGAACCTCCAGCATACACACCGCCGCCACTAGGAGCGCTGTTGCCGGCAATTACGCCACCGGTCAGTTTTAGGGTCGAGGCCTTACCTTTATCGTTGGACACCTTAATGCCCGCGCCCGAGCTAGAAGCGCCACACACATAGCCACCGCTCATGTTGACGGTAGAGCCGTTCTCGGCATAGATGAGGTTGCCAACATTGCAATTATACTGTTGGGTAATTACACCGCTATCAAGATTAAACGTACCGCCCGCATAAACGTTGATGAGCCTCATCGTGGAGCCGGCAGCGGTACCCACGATGGCACCGTTGATGCTGACCTCGTGCCTATAGAGAGTCTCGGTTGTCCCCGTACCGTTCGGCGTCGATTCGGTCACGTAATACGTGAGTTTGGTCGGAATGCCAGAGCTGGTGTCGTAGTCCATCGAGGCAACTCGCCCATTATTGCCGCCATCCGAAGTCTGCTTTTGATCAGACCCTTGGTTAGAATCTTTAACTGTAAGCGCCGCGTTATTGGTGATGTTGAAGAGCGGCTTATTTGAATTGTCGCCCGAATGCGTGATTTTATGGCCGCTTAAGTCCAGCGTTATATTGCTGCCGCTCTTCTCAAGTTTGATTTCGCCGGGATAGTCAATATCAGCTGTAAGCTCGAAGCAGGCAGTTTGGTTTTCCCCAACGCCTTGAAGCTTAGCTGACAAATCATCGGCGTTAGTAATGTTAGTAATAGCTGTGGTTGTCTCTTCGCTCTCTGCAGCCTCCTCGGCTGACGCGACAGCGTTAACATCCATCGCATCATTATCTTCCGCCTGCGACTCGTCCTTGGACTGCTCCTCCGGCCGAGCATCGTCGTCGCCCGCAGCATCGCCGCTATCCTGGTTTTCGGCATCCCCGTTAGTAGTTTTTTCTACATCAGTAGACTCAGTTGAGGAACCACCCGCCGTCACAGTTTCCTCGGTAGAAGCTGTCTCGGCATCGTTGGCAATGGCCTGCGAGATCGGAGGCATGACGAGCGACAGTACCAGGCTCAACACGGAGGCTCCGCACAAAACGCCTGCCAGTACACGGCGCGTCGCTTTATTACTCTGCTTAGATTTGTCCGAATTCGCTTTCATCGATGTCTCCTCCCCAAGAGACCGCGATCTTGCTCTTTCACCATCAAACGTATCTGCGCAATCTGTAATTGCGCTCGTTTAGTAATGCAATTATAACGATTGTTTAAACATCTGAGCAACAAAACCGACATTTTTGTAGCGAGTTCTCAATTCTCTTGACATTTGCTCAGATTTACCTTCGTTTATTCGCTATCTATTTTTTGTTTCTGCTAGTAATTTAGTTGCGTATTATTTTTTAATGGCATTAGATTTATTTGCACAACATTTTGCTCAAGAGCAAACATCCTGTGAACGGTCGAAAATCGACCGTGAGCGGTAGGTCATCAACCGGGAGGAATACCCTACCAAACTGATGAGAATATCTTTAACCCATCGGTGGTTAGAAGCGTAATGTTCAGACAACTAAATTTGAATTTTCGCGCAGATTTTAGGCATCAATTCGCCCAAATCGCCTGAGGCCACCACAAAGGTGCCTGCCCCTTCGTGGTGGTTCTCCCCCGACGCTATAGCAGATGTTCCTCGATAAAGATCGCGATGCCGTCTTCGTCGTTGCTGGCGGTTACAAAATCGGCGGCGGCACGGGTGGCGTCGCTGCCGTTTGCCATGGCCACGCCCACGCCGGCGTCAGCCACCATGCAGGTGTCGTTATCGTCATCGCCAAACACGCAGATGTTCTGGAGCTCCATGTCGTTGAGCTCCGCCACGCGCACAAGGCCGCGCGTCTTGGACACGCGCGGGTCCATGAACTCGTAGAGCCGCTGCGTGGTTTGCAGGGCAGCCGCCTTAACAGTGTCATCGGCAAACGTCGACGCCCGCTCAATCACCCGCGGCATTACCTCGGGTGCCATGGTAAACATCACCTTGGGCTGCGGCTCGCGCAAAAACTCGGCAAAATCGACCACCTGGTAGGGCACGCCGTCGACGCGCGACAGGTGCTCGACGCATGCGTTGCTCTCGGGCACGCAGAACACGCCGTCTCGGGGGCAGACGGGCGTTGCCGGAAGGTCTGCCATGTGCCTGCAGATGCGCGCGATGGTCTCGCCCGGCAGCGGATAGCTCAGCTCGTTGATGTTGTGCGCACGGTCGATGACCTCGGCGCCACCGCAGCCCACCAGCACGTCCACCAGGCCTTCGATGCCCCAGAGCTCGTACATGGCCTCGGTCGCGTGGGCGTCGCGCCCGGTGCACAGGCCAAAGAGCACGCCGCGCTCGCGCAGGGCGCGGATCGCCGCCACGGTGCGCGGGGACACCGTATGCTGGCTCGTGAGCAGCGCGCCGTCGATATCGCAGAACACGGCTTTGATGTGGCTGAAGGTGGTGTCCATGAGGGCCTTTCTGGGTTGTGCGGCGGTGTGGGGTGTATTCGTGAACGGCGTACATGGTATACCAAGGCACAGGCCGTTGGGGCCCGATCGCCACAAAGGTGCCTGTCCCCCTTTGTGGTGGCCGAACTCGAAGGGTGGCCGGACCCGGGGCGCAAACCATCACAACATTCGACGTTTTTCGGCAAAATCGCGATTTTCGCTGAATGTTGTGATGGTTTTTACTGCCTTGCGGCACGATCAAAGTGCCGGCGGCCAAACAGCAGCAGCGCCGCGGGAACCGCCGTCACGACCATGCCCGCCCCGATGAGCGCCTGCTGTACGCCAAATGTCGCCGCCAGCCACGGGGCAATCGCCAGCGGCGCCACGCCGGCGAACATATTGCCAAAGCCCATGACCGAGTTGACGCGGCCGAGCTGTCCGAGCGGGGCCGTCGTTTGCACGATCGTGTTGTGGAGCGGGTTGACGACGCCCCAGGCCACGCCCAGGGCAATCTGGCCGACGAGGGCTACACCCACGTACGGTGTCCCCACATAGAGCAAACTTCCCAGGCCCACGGACATGAGCGCCACGAGCAGGGTTTTAAGGTTGACCAGGTGCGGCGGCAAGCGGAGCGCGAGGACGGCGCCCAGCACCGCGCCCAAACCGCTGGCCGACGAGAGCCAGCCCATCCATTCGACACCGACATGTAGGACATCGCGGTAGAAGAACGACTCCAGTGGATCGAAGGCGCCGTAGCCAAAGTTTGAAAGAAAAATAATGCAGAACAGCAGGGCGAGGATGCTATTGGTAAAGACCGTCTTGATACTGGTCGCGAAGGTGACGCGGGCGGATGTGCTGGGGTTGGAGCTTTGTCCCGCACGCCCCCCTTCCTCTGCCGAATCGGCATCCGCATCTCCGGCGACATGGCTGGTCTGCGGTCTAAAGCCCCAACCGGCGACGAGCGCCAGTACGGTAAAGATCATCATGAGCACGAACACCGCACGCGACGACGCAGCAGCTGCGACAAAGCCGCCCAGTGTGGGGCCGACGATAATGCTCACGTTGGAGAACATGGCGATGGCGGAGTTGATGTCTTTGAGCTCGACAGGATCGTCAGTGAGGTAGGCTGGATAGGATGTGGCGATGGGCTGGGCGAATCCCATCACAAAGCCCAGGAGCACCGCGCCGAGCAGGACGATGCCGGTCGCGCTGCCAAAAACGAGGATCGCCGCGCCGGTTGCCAACGTGCCCACGATGCTCAGCAAGAAATGACGGCGCGGGCCCCAGGCGTCAAGCGCCGCGCCACCCGCAAAGGATCCCAAGATCACGAATACGTTCATAAACAGGACGGCCAGCGATGTCGCCACAACCGAAGCGTCGTCTGCATAGGTGAGCGTTCCGATGACGCCGATAAAGTAGCTGGTCTGAAAACCGGTGTAGATGAGAAAGCGCATCGCCACCAGGCGCTTGGCCTGCACGGACAGCGATGATCGAGGCTTTGAGAAAAGAAAGGCGAGCATGGAGACTCCTTGTTTCATACGAATACGGGCGGCGGGCATTCGCCACCGTCTGTCAAATCAATCTATCCGCATGAAACATTAAGGACGCATCAAGCCCCTTCTCTCCGTTTTTCGCCCGTCATGAACTACTTGGTAGATTTTAAGGCATGTCCCACGCATCTACCAAAGCAAAAACCACCACAAAGGTGTCTGGCCCCTTTGTGGCGGAAATGACGTTTGCCCAGATAAAACCTGCCAAATTAAACCTGTCCCTTTTTGGCAGGTTTTAGGCTAGATGATCTTGGATGAGATCGCAGATGGCTCGGGCGTCGTTGATGTTGATGGCTCGGGTCGCAAAGCCAGCATCGAAGGCCTGACGCGCCAGGGCTTCGTTGCAGGCAAGGGCCAGCGTGTGACCGTCGACCAGGTCGAGCGAGCTCTTGCCGCGCAGACGGTCGACACCAGAGCGCGCGACCACGATGTTGTCGAAGCCCTCGGTCTTGTAGCCCTCGATGATCACCACGTCGACATCGTTGTAACGCGACAGCAGCTCGCGTGCGGGCATCTCGTCCTCCTCGCGCGTGTCGGCGTACTCCGCCCAGCGCGTGGCGCAGATGAGTCCCACGTGCTTGGATCCGGCCTGATGATGGCGCCAGGTGTCCTTAGCGGGTACATCGATATCAAAGCCGTGATGCCCATGATGCTTGAGCGAACCCACGCGCAGGCCGCGGCGGGTGAGCTCGGCGATAACCTTCTCGACGAGTGTGGTCTTGCCCGAGTTCTGGTAGCCGATAAACGCGATCGCGGGGACAGCCGGGGCCGGAGCTGCGGGCGCGACGGCGACGGGTGCGCTCGCGGGCGCGGCACCGTCAGCGGCCACGGCCTTAGCAGCAGCAACCTGACGCTCGGCACGATCCCACACGCCCGAGCGGCCGCCCTCCTTGTGCAACAGGCGCACGTCGACGATCTCCATGCCGCGATCTACCGCCTTGCACATGTCGTAGATGGTCAGACATGCGGCACTCGCGCCGGTCAACGCCTCCATCTCGATACCCGTCTTGCCCGTCACGCCCGCCGTGACCAGCACGTGAAAGCCGACCTGCCCGTCCGCGCGCGCCGGCACCCAGCCCTCGGGCATGTCCTCGGCCGGCGTCCCCGCCGGAGCGATGGGCGCAATATCGCACTTGCTCTTGGTAATGAGCAGCGGATGGCACATGGGGATGATGTCGCTCGTGCGCTTGATGGCCATAATGCCCGCCACGCGCGCGCAGGCAAGCACGTCGCCCTTTTTGGCGCGGTCCTGCAGCACCATGGCTTGCGTCTCGGGGTGCATGAGGATGGTGCCCTCGGCGATGGCAATGCGATGGGTCTCGGCCTTGTCGGACACGTCGACCATGCGCACCTCGCCCTTGGCGTCCACGTGCGTCAGCTCGTCGCGGCGCGCGTCACGGGCGGGCTCGGCGGCAGCGCTGGCAGTCGGCTGCACGACCGTGGCGACATCGCCGGCCGCAGCCGTGGCTTTATGGGCAGACATCGCGGCCCTGCGAGCGGCCTTGGTGGCATCGGCGTACCTGCTCTTGGCCATATGATCATCCTCCGATTTGGGACATAAATCGTTGCGTGCCCTCAATTATCGCGTGTTCCTGCGGTTTGTGGGCGACGGCATCGCGCCAAATCGAAAGTACCTGCATATCATCACCACGGCGCAGGGCGTCGCGCACCGAATACTCGGCATCGCTGAACAGGCACGGACGCACGTTGCCATCGGCCGTCAGACGCAGACGGTTGCAATACGCACAAAAATGATTGGACATGGCGCTAATGAAGCCGACCGTTCCCGCCGCGCCCGGAAAGTGCCAATAGCGCGCAGGGCCCGCGCCGGCAGGAGCGTCGTTGATGTCGAGCGGCTCGAGCTCGCCCAGTCCCGCCGCGGCGGCCCCGGCATTGATGCGCGCCCGCAGCTCGTCGCTCGGCACGGTATCGCTCGCGTCCCACAGCTCGGGATTGAGCGCGGGCGCATGCGGGTCCACAGCGCAATGCGAGCTTGTGTGCTCGTCGCCGATGGGCATGTATTCGATAAAGCGCAGGTGGATGGGGCGGTCGAGCGTGAGCCGCGCAAGGGCCGCCACATCCTGGTTGAGCCGGCGCACAACAACGCAGTTGACCTTAACGGGCTCAAAGCCCCAAGCTAGCGCCGCGTCGATGCCCGTCATGGTCTGCTCGAGTCGGCCCAGACGCGTGATCTTTCCAAAGAGCGTAGGGTCAAGCGTATCGAGTGAGATGTTGACGCGGTTAAGCCCGGCATCTTTGAGCTGCGGCGCCAACTTGGGCAGCAGGGCACCGTTGGTGGTAAGCGAGATGTCCTCGATCTGCGGGATTGCGCGGATGTCACGAATGAGCGGGATGATGCGGCGGCTGACCAGCGGCTCGCCGCCCGTCAGGCGTACGCGGCGAATGCCCTCCCCCGCCACCAAGCGCACAAAGCGGGCGATTTCCTCGGCGCTGAGCAGCTCGTCGTGTGCACGGGGCGCCACGCCATCGGCCGGCATGCAATAGATGCAGCGGAAATTGCACTTGTCGGTAACGGCAATGCGCAGGTAGTTGATATCGCGGCCAAAGCCGTCATGTTGCACGTGCCCGTCCACGCAGCCCTCCTCTCACGCGGCGTTTTATTCTTCGGAAAACATAATACCCCACGAGAGAATCATGCCGACACCCGTACGACAGGACAGGTCGCTTCGAGCAAAACGGACTTTCCAAGCCCATCCTCAGCACGCAAACCATCACAACATTCGATGCTTTTCTCGTTTTTGGCAAAAAACGTCGAATGTTGTGATGGTCTGCCTGCCGCAGCGCCCCGTAGAAGGACCAAAGCACCCCTAAAGGCCGCCGTCCCAGTGCCGAATCACGAATTCTCGCAGGTCGTTTTGACGTTTCTGAAACACCTCGCTTCGGTCGCACTTAAGGCCCATAGCGAGTGCGATGGCATTCATCGCCCGGTGCAATTGCAGCTGGTGGGCAAACTGAGTCCCGGTGAGGACGATCATCCTAAAGCCCAGCGCACTCAGCACGGTCATACGCTCCGCATCCGACGCGCTGCGCTGTTTATCAAGATGGTCCGAGCCGTTGTATTCAATCCCTGTACCGCTTGCAGGCGCATATACGTCAATCTCGAAATACCCGGCCTTTGCGAGATACTTGAACTCGTTGGGAACATCGACCCGATGGTTGAGCTCGATCTTGGCGTATCCCAGCCCGCCCTGGGAACGTTTTGCTACGACCATGATTGCGGTGGCCGTCTCCATGGGCGACCGCGCGCCATCGTGCACGCGCTTGAGCACAGCGGCCGCGCGTATAGCCCCCTGACGAGATCGGTTCTCATTGCAATAAGCAATCAAGTCGGCAACGGTATACCTCTGCCCCATCTCGATATAATCGCCTGTCGACAGATGATTCAAATGGTATCGGGCACAGATTTCGTAGCCATATTCCAGCTGCTCGGACTCGCTCATCCACGAGCCCGCCTGGACAAAGCACATGGCCTCATCAACCACCAGAAGGCCCTCCGCCACCTCGATAAGATGGCCTGGAGGTATCGGCGCCCCAAACACGTGGCACCTAAATCCAGCCGGCGTCGAGCGCTCAAAATCAAAGTTGACGAGCGTGTCGATATGATCGAGCTCTTCTCGCGGAATACCAAGCGAAACCAGATAGTCGGTAACGATCCCAACTGCCGTTGAAGCCCTCAGTCCCTTGGCATCGAGTCCCAATTTGGGCAGGCTCGCGGTCGGCTCCCCCTCGTTGGCAAGCGAGTCCTCATCGTATAGACTGCTTGCTCGCGAGAGCGGCTCGGACGGGCGCGCCACGTTGTGGTACAGCCAGGCAGTCTTATGGGACAGGACGATCGGCAGATCCATGAGCCCTCCAATGGAGTCGGATAACCAACCTTATTCCCCTGCTCACGGGTTCGCACACCTTCGTGCGCAAGAAAGCGATTCCACTCGATCGAGTGGCAGAAAAACCATCACAACATTCGATGCTTTTCCCGATTTTGGCAAAAAACGTCGAATGTTGTGATGGTTTGAGGCGAGGTGAGGGGCACGGAGGGATCAAAGCATCGTGCTCGAACGGGTTAATCCAGCTCTTTTAAGCCATGCGCCAGCTGCCAGTACTCGCCGTGCTGGGCGAGCAGCTCTTCGTGCGTGCCGCGCTCGATGATGCGGCCGTGTTCGAGGACCATGATGGCGTCGGCGTCGCGGACAGTGGACAGGCGGTGCGCGATCATAAACGTGGTGCGACCGCGCATGATGCGGTCCATACCGCGCTCGATGAGCTTTTCGGTACGCGTGTCAATGGAGCTCGTGGCCTCGTCCAGGATGAGCACCGGCGGATCAGCGACGGCCACGCGCGCGACGGCGAGCAGCTGACGCTGACCCTGCGACAGGTTGGCGCCGTCGGCCGTGACCGGTGTGTCGTAGCCCCGCGGCAGGCGGCGGATAAACGAGTCGGCGCAGGCGGCCTCGGCAGCGGCGCGCACCTCCTCGTCGGTCGCGTCGAGCTTGCCAAAGCGGATGTTCTGCGCAATGGTGCCGCTAAACAGGTGCGTGTCCTGCAGCACAATGCCGAGCGACCCGCGCAGGCTGGCCTTGGCAATGTGCTTGACGTCGATGCCGTCGTACGTGATCTCGCCGTCATCAACCTCGTAGAAGCGGTTGATGAGGTTGGTGATGGTCGTCTTTCCGGCACCCGTCGAGCCCACAAACGCGATCTTTTGCCCCGGCTTGGCAAACAGGTTGAGGTCCGTGAGCACACGGGTGCCCGGCACGTAGGAAAAGTCCACGGCATGGAAGCGCACGTCGCCGGCAAGCGGGACCAAGCCGCACGTGAGCTCGGTGCCGTCGGCGGCCACCGCGCGGCCCGACTCATCAACGGCTGCCACGTCATGCAAGTGCCCGTACGCGCCCACGCCCTGGCCCTCGGGAATCTTCCACGCCCACGCGGCGTCGCCCGTCTGCACCAGCTCCACGCAGCCCTCGTCCACCTCGGGCTCAAGGTCCATAGCCGCAAACAGGCGCTCGGCACCGGCCAACGCGTTGAGCAAGAAGTTGCCGAGCTGCGTAAATTGGTTGATGGGCATGGCGGCCTGGCGCACAAAGACCAGGTAGCTTGCAAGTGCGCCCACATCGGCGAGCCCCTTGATGCAGAGCATGCCGCCCGCCACGGCGACGATGGCATAGTTGACATAGCCAATCACGACGGTCATGGGCACCATGGAGTTGGCATAGCTCACGGCGGCGGTACCGGTGCGGCGAAGCTCGTCGTTGCGGCAGGTGAAGCCGGCGACATTCGCTGCCTCACGGTTAAAGACCTTGATGACCTTTTGGCCCGAGACCATTTCTTCGATATATCCGTCCAGGTCGCCAAGCGATGCCTGCTGGGCGGCAAAGAAGCGCTTAGAGCGCGCGCCCGAGTAGCGCGCATACAGCACAATGGCTGCATCGCACACGAGCGTGATAATCGTGAGCTGCCAGTTAAGGATGATGAGCATGGCCGTGGTGCCCACGACCTGAATGGCGGCCTGAATCACGTTGGCAAAGCTGTTGTTGAGCGCCTCGGAGACGGTGTCGACGTCGTTGGTGAAAAAACTCATGATGTCGCCCGAGCGCGTGCTGTCAAAATAACTGAGCGGCAGCGTCTGGATGTGCGCGAACAGGTCGCGGCGAATATCGGACACCACGCGTTGGGCCGCACGCACCATGATCTGTGAGTAGCCCAGGGCCGAGAGCACGCCCGCGGCGTAGATGATCGCCGTCAGGATGACCTGCCTGGCAAGCAGTTCCTCCCCGCCCGTGGCCAAACCGTTAACGATGGGGCGCACCATGTAGGTGCCGGCGAGGCTCGCGATGGCGGCGACAGAGGCGAGCACGCCCACCGCGAGCAACGAGAACTTGGCATGCCCCATGTAGGAGAGCAAGCGGCGTACAGTGCGCTTGAGGTCGGCCGGGCGTGCTTGGGCTGCGGTCTTAGGCATGGCGCTCACCCCCTTCCAAGGGCGATCCGCATGCGACGGAGGAAAACGGATCATTCGCGCAACCATCGTCACTGCCGTCGCCGGCTTCCGCGTTCCTCGCAAACTCCATCTGCGAGGCGTAAATCTCCTGGTAGATGTTGTCGCCCGCCAGCAGCTCCTCGTGCGTGCCCACGCCGTGGACACGACCGTCGTCCAACACCACAATGCGATCGGCATCCATGACACTCGCGATGCGCTGGGCGATGATGAGCACGGTCGTATCGGAAATCCGGGCGATGTGCTCGCGAATCTTAGCGTCGGTCGCCATATCGACCGCGCTGGTGGAGTCATCAAAAATGAGCACGCGCGGATGCTTGAGCAGCGTGCGCGCGATGCACAGGCGTTGCTTCTGGCCACCCGAGACACCGGCGCCGCCTTGGCCCAACTCGCCGTCCAGCCCGCCGATGCGATCAAGGAACTCGTCCACGCACGCCGCGCGGCAAGCCGCGAGGAGCTCATCGTCCGACGCCTGCGGATTGCCCCACTGCAGGTTCTCGCGCACGGTGCCCGTAAACAGCACGTTCTTTTGCAGCACAATGCCCACGGCGTCGCGTAGGGTCGCGAGGTCGTAGTCACGCACGTCACGTCCGCCCACAAGCACGGCGCCCTCGGTAGCGTCGTACAGGCGCGCAATCAGCTGCACAAGCGAGCTCTTGCCCGATCCCGTACCGCCGAGGATGCCCACCGTCGAGCCGCTCTCGATGCGAAGGTCGATATGCTCGAGCACATCCTCGGCTGCATCCGCGCGGTATTTAAAGGAAACGTCGCGAAACTCGATACTGCCGTCCGCTGGTGCCGCAATCGCGAGGTCTCCCGCGGGGTTGGCGATAAAGGGCTCCTCATCGAGCACCTCGACGATACGGCCCACACTCGTAAGAGCGCGCGTGAGCAGCAAAAACACATTGGAAATCATCATAAGCGAGTTCATGATCAGCAGCACGTAGCTCATAAAGCCCGTGAGCGAGCCCACGCCCAGCTTGCCGGCGAGAATCATGCGGCCGCCAATCCACAGGATGGAGAGCGCAGCCACGTACATCGACAGCTGAAACACCGGCAGGTTGAGCACCGCGTTGCCAAAGGTCTTCGTCGCAGTGCGCGCGAGCTCGGTATTGACGGTGTCGAACTTGGCCTCCTCGTGCTCGGTACGAACGTAGGCCTTGACGGCACGCACGGCGGTGAGGTCCTCCTGTACCACGCCGTTGAGGTGGTCCATCGAGGTCTGGAGTTGGCGGTAGAGCGGACTCACGCGATAGGTGATGACGCCCAGCACGATTGCCAGCACGGGCAAGATGATCGCAAAGACGGTGGCGAGCGGGCGCGACAGCATCAGCGCGTAGATAAGGCCGACGATAAGCGTCACCGGGCCGCGCACCATAGGGCGAAAGCCGTTGCCCACAGCATTTTGGATAACGGTGATGTCCGTGGTCATGCGGGTGACGAGCGAGCTGGCGTCGTAGTTGTCCAGGTTGCCAAAGGCGAGCGTTTGAATCTTTTTGTACTCGGCCTCGCGCAGGTTGGCGCCTAGGCCCGAGGCAACGCGGGCGGACGTGCGGGCATAACCCAAGCCCAGTACCAGCGAAAGCGCAGCGCACACCAACATGTACGCACCCTGTAGCAGCATGTAGTTGATATCACACGCAGGCACGCCCACATCGATGATGTTGGCCATGATGACCGGGATAAACAGCTCGAGCACCGTCTCAACCGACACAAAGAACACGCCGAGGATGGCATCGCGACGGTATGCCCCTAGATAGGAAAACAGTATTTTGAGATTGCGCACGCAGGTTCAACCCCCATCAAACGTTGTTCGCAAACGCACGTATTATTGCGCGCCGAATAATGGTGTCAAGTATTCCGAAATCGTTTTCTGCAAGGTTAGCGCCGGCGGCGAGTTCTCGTGATGTGTGTCCATATTCACTCGGAATAATGGTGCGCGAGACTTTTTTCGCTCCGGCGTCAACACAAACCTTGACTCTACAATCGTTGTAGGGTTTTCACTACACTGGTACGTAAACGAACCCAGCCAGAAAGCCCCGCCCATGGAACACGACCTCACACGCGGCAATGTCCTCAAGACCATCGCGGTCTTTGCCCTGCCCTATATGCTCTCGTACTTTTTACAGATGCTCTACGGCATGGCCGACCTGTACATGATGGGGCAGTTTAGCGGCGCCGCCGGCATCACCGCCGTGGGCAACGGCGCGCAGACGCTCTATATCATTACCGTGACGCTCGTGGGCCTGGCCATGGGAACGACGGTCATCGTCGGCCACGCCGTGGGCTCGCGCCGCTTCGATCGCGCCGAGACCGCCATCGGCAACACCATCACGCTCTTTATGGGTGTCTCGGTGGTGCTGGCCGCTGTCCTGCTCGCGCTGTGCCCGCAGATCGTGGCGCTCATTGGCACTCCCGCCGAAGCCGTCGAAGGCACTGCCGCCTACCTGCGTATCTGCTTTATGGGCATTCCCTTTATCGCCGCGTACAACATTCTTTCGGCCATCTTTCGCGGGCTGGGCGATTCGCGCTCGCCCATGTACGTGATCGGCGTGGCGTGCATCATTAATATCGCGCTCGACTTTCTGTTTATCGGCCACATGGGGCTCGGCCCCGTGGGCGCAGCGCTCGGCACGGTGACCGCGCAGACGGCCAGCGTTGCCCTCGCGCTCGTGTGGCTCAAGAGCCGTCGCACAAACATCCACGTTAAGCGCAGCGACCTGCGCCCCCAGCCCGAGGTGCTCAGCAGCATTCTTAAAATCGGCGTGCCCGTGGCTGTGCAGGACGGCTGCATCCAGGTGGCGTTTATGTTTATCACCGTCATCGCCAACCACCGCGGTCTGGTCGACGCCGCCGCCGTGGGCCTGGTCGAGAAGATGATCAGCTTTTTGTTCATTGTGCCGAGTTCCATGGGTGCCACCGTCAGCGCACTCACGGCGCAAAACGCCGGCGCGGGCAAGGGCGACCGCGCGCGTCAGGTACTCAAGGACGCCATGACGATCTCGGTGGTGTACGGCTGCCTGATCACGGTGCTGATGTGGCTGGTGGCGCCGGCGTTTATTGGCTTTTTTGCCAAGGACCCCGCGGTGGTCGCGGCCGGTACCGGCTATATGCACAGTTATATTTTCGATGCAATCTTTGCCGGCATCCACATTTGCTTTAGCGGCTTTTTCGCTGCATACGGCAAGAGCTACATCGGCTTTGCGCACAACGTGCTGGCTGTGGCACTCATTCGCGTGCCGGGCGCGTGGCTGCTGTCGAACGCCTATTCCGACACGCTGTTCCCCATGGGTATCGCCTCGCCGTGCGGATCGATTCTGTCGGCAGTCATCTGCGTGATTGCCTTTACCGCGCTCAACCGCCGCGGAACTTTTGACAAGCTGGCGGCGTAGCGGGGCGACGCATGCCTAGCACCTCTCCTCTGTTTTTACCGAAAGGAGCGGTCCCATGACCGACATGCCAACTGAACATACCGAGGGCCTGCTCCGCATTGGCGAGGTGGCGCGCCTGCTCAATTTGAGCGTGGGCGCACTGCGCCATTACGAACAGATGGGGCTATTGGAGCCGGCATATGTCGATCCGGCGAGTGGGTACCGCTACTACGGATCGCGGCAGCTCTCCACCCTCAACACCATCGGCAACCTGCGCGTTCTCGATCTGCCGCTGGCCCAGATTCGCGAGTTTGTCACTACGCGCGATATGGATTTGATGCAACGGCAACTGACCAAGCAACAGGAGTTAATTGAGCACAGGCGGCGTGAGTTGGAGCGCATGTCGCGCAAGATTGACCAGCGACTTGCCTTGCTTCATGGCGCTTTGAATGCTGATCTCGACACCATTAGCGAAATCGAGGAACCCAAACTTCGCTGCGCCGTGCTTCACGAGCGCGTCAATCCCACCGACGCCTATTCGCTGGGATGGCATATCCGCCAGCTTCAGCAGGGACAGCACGAAACCTTTGCCTATCTTGGCAATCTGGGTGTGGGCATCGCGCCCGAACGCCTCGCCGCCGGTGACTTTGATGGCTACGACGAGGTCTTTCTGCTGCTCGACGATACCGATGAGTACTTGGGCGATGTTGAGACGCGACCCGCCGCGCGCTGCCTGACCATAAGCTTCCGCGGCACGCACGGGCAAGCAGCCCCACGCTACGAGCAACTGCTGAGCTACATGCACGAACACAACCTGACGCCCGCCGGCCCCTCGCGCGAGATTGCCCTGATCGATGACATCATCAGCGACGATCCGGGAGCGTATGTGACGAGGATCGCGATACCGATCCGCTAATCACTACCATTTATCGAGCAATTCCATCCATTTACCTTAATCCGAATTAGATTGTATTTTGTAGCAAATAAAATGACAGCATATTGCCCCCCATAGGCAGGAGACATTATGCCCAGAGTTCAATCACGTCGCTCGTTTCTTCTCGGCCTAGCCTCGATCATCGGCTTATCCGCGTCACGCCCAACAAGAGTATTCGCTGCCGACTCAAACTCATCCGTCGCTTTTACATCAGACCTAGCACAAGACTACGCGCTTTCCCTGTTGCCCATCGTCGACGGATCCGCGAACTTAGAGATCGAGCAAATCGTTCCCGTATGCCAACAAATCGGCCTTATCTGTGGCTATGAAATCAGTGTCACAAGGGAAGGAAGCCCTTACGGTTATTTAATACTTGACGCATCATATCCTGGGCTTCTGAAGGAGATAACCCTCGGCGATACCATTCTTCCGATTTCAGCTTCTCTATCAAACGCCATTTCAACTTATTCCGGCCGACAGGCCACAAACCCAACCGTACTAATTTCGTACAACGATATTGAATATGGAACTTTGGTGCCAGGAACTAGAGACTGTGTAACCAACTATAACAATATACGGTCTGTCCCGATTGTCACCGAAAAGGGTATAGCACCTCAAAGCAATAACCCAACTTCATGGGATGCAGTCATTATCAATGAAGATGACTTGATGTTGCATTTCCAAATAGACGATTTAAACGGAATACCGTTCCGAGGAGTCTCGGAATCATTAGTTGAAGCCCGCACTAATAAGTATGCATGCGTCGTTTCTGCCTTGTACGCTGTATCAATGCATTACGGTCTCACCAGTTCAAACGCTAATCAATTTAATCCCGATTATTATAAAGAAATATGGAACGTCACTGGCACAACAACGTATAAGACCAATGATCAGGGCGTCGAGTACGGAAGCACGATCATCCCAGATGGAATTGTTCCGTTTAAAAGTCTTGCCGCTCAAAAGGGTAGAGCACTTAATACTCAATTTTTCGGTTATCAGCCTCAATTCGCTCAGTACAGAGCAACTATCGATCAAGGGAATATCGGCTTGTATCATATGTGGATCAACAGCCGAAACAGTAAAGGATCCGTCGAGCTATCAGGTCATACAGTCACGGTAACTGGCTATTTTACTGGGCATAATGGAAGCCCTGGCATCGAACTGCAGTGGCTCGAAGTATTCGACGGATGGAATACTTATCCCCGAGCGATTAACTATGCAACGCCCAATATGGTCAAATTGAACGGAACAGTCTTTTGGTAGACCGGATGGCACCATCAAAATGCTATGGCACCACGGCCTTTGCCCTGGTTACGATATTGGTGATTTTCGCTATGTTTGCATCCGTTTCTTCATGCACAGATAGAGCCCGCTATAGCGGAGGAGATGATTACCTTGTCTTTGGAGCCGGCAGCGTTCATTCTATTGAGGGAACGGAACTCGTAATCCAAACAGACAACAGTCCCCGCTACACCGACGCTGGAAAGCAAACCCGGATTACATTCCCCTCATCTGGCCGAATCAAAGACAAGCTTTCCCAAATCAAAGTTGGGACAAGAGTTTCCTACTCACGCTTTGAGTCGGTAGACGCATCTGGGTCATACGAGGGAAACGATATCGAAATTGAACAGGCAAACACTATAAGGAGATGTTGAGGAACTGAGCCTCTGCGCAGTTTCTCAACAAATCATTATGCCTCCGGGACCCTACCCGTCGCCAAAATCTGTTCAAGTGCCGCCTCATCCAGCACGGGTACACCCAGCTGCTCGGCCTTGGTGAGCTTGGAGCCCGCTTTGGGGCCGGCGACCAGATAGCTCGTCTTCTTTGACACGCTACCCGAAACCTTGGCGCCGAGCACCTTGAGCGCCGCGCCCGCCTCGTCGCGGGTGCGGTTGACGAGCGTGCCGGTGAGTACGAAGGTCAGACCCGCGAGCGGTTGTGCATCGGCGAGCTCATCCGCCACGCCCGCGTCGGCTGCGGCTTGTGCATGCACGGCGCCCAAGTCGACCTCGAGCGACAGGCCCGCCTGACGCAAACGCTCCAGCACGGCAAGGTTTTCGGACACGGCCAGGAACTGTTTGACGCTCGCCGCAATCTTGGGACCGATGCCCTCGCACTCGGCGATGTCCTCTTCGCTCGCCAAGATGAGCTTGTCGATCGACAGAAATCGCTCGGCGATGACCTCGCCCACACTCTTGCCCACGTGGCGGATACCCAGGGCAAACAGCACGCGACCGAGTGGCTGGCTCTTGGACTTGTTGAGCTCGGCGATGATTTTCTCGGCCGTCTTGAGGCCCACCGGGATGGGGTCCCCCTTCTTGACGCCCTTTTTGCTGTTGGAGCTGGCATAGGTGCGGCCCGTGTCCAGGCCGGCGATATCGTCGACCGTGAGCTGGTAGAAGTCCGCGACATCGTGGATCAGGCCGGCGGCGATCATCTTGTCGACGATCTCGTCGCCTAGGCCGTCGACGTCCATGCAGCCGCGACTCACCCAGTGGAGCAGGCGCTCCTTGAGCTGTGCGGGGCAATCGATGGACACGCAGCGGTAGGCCACCTCGCCATCCTCGTGGACCACGGGGCTGCCGCACACGGGGCAGACCTCGGGCATGTGCCAGTCGACCGAATCGGCCGGGCGCTTGTCGAGCACCGGGCCCACAACCTCGGGGATTACGTCGCCCGCCTTGTGCACGATGATGGTATCGCCCTCGCGCACGTTTTTGCGACGGATCTCATCGATGTTGTGCAGCGTGGCGCGCGCGATGGTGGAGCCAGCAACCGTCACCGGATCGAACTCGGCGACCGGCGTGAGCACACCGGTGCGGCCCACCTGGATGCGAATCTCGCGAAGTACCGTCTGTTTTTCCTCGGGCGGGAACTTAAAGGCGATGGCCCAGCGCGGCGCACGGGCAGTAAAGCCCAGGTCGAGCTGCTGTTGGAAGCTGTCGACCTTTACGACCACGCCGTCGATGTCGTAGTCCAGGTCACCGCGATGCTCGAGGGCCTGGGCACAGAACTCGTGGACCTCGGCCGGCGTGGCGCAGCGTGCCACGTTGGGATTGACGCTAAAGCCGGCGCTGCGCAGCCAGTCCAGAAACTCGCGCTGGCTGTGGACGTGCAGCGGATCGGTATCGGCGATGGCGTAGATGAAGGTGGCCAAGTCGCGACGTGCCGTGACCTTGGGATCCTTCTGGCGCAATGATCCGGCGGCGGCGTTGCGCGGGTTGGCGAAGGGGTCGCGGCCCTCGGCATCGGCCTCTTCATTCAGACGAACAAAGCTGCCCTTGGGCATATAGACCTCGCCGCGTACTTCGATGGTACGCTCGCGGTCGGCACCCATGTGGGTGAGCGCCGCCTCGGACAGGTGCATGGGCACGTCCTTGATGGTGCGCACGTTAAGCGACACGTCCTCGCCCGTGGTGCCGTCGCCGCGCGTGGCGGCGCGTACGAAGGTGCCGTTTTGGTAGGTAAGCGCGACGCCCAAGCCGTCGATCTTGAGCTCACAGGTATAGGTGACGCTACCGGCGCCGAGCGCATCCTCGGTGCGCATGAGCCACGCGTCAAGTTCGTCCAGGTCCATGGCATCGTCCATGGAATACAAGCGGGCCATGTGCGTGACCGGCGCAAACTGCTCGCTCACGTATCCGCCCACGCGCTGGGTATAGCTGTCGGGCGTCACCAGGTCAGGATAGGCCGCCTCAATCTCCTGCAGCTCAACGAGCATTTTGTCGAAGGCGGCGTCCGTGATCTCGGGTGCGTCGAGCATGTAGTAGCGGTACGCGTGGTAATCGAGCTCGTGGCGCAGCTCGGCCGCGCGCGCTGCCGCCTGGGCACGGGCGTCGGTCGGTGCGGCGGCATCCGCGCTCGCGGGCGTTTCGGTATCGATGTCCACACCGTCACCAAACAGGCTCGATTGCTCCATAGCGGTACTCCTTCGCTCGATTTCAAACGGATACTAGAGTACCACCGGTCACGATGGGGCCGAATAGCGGTCTCAAACCGCACCGAATCGGCAACCGTCAAACTGGAGCGACAGCGGGTTCGACATGCTAAATTATGCGACTCAGTTCATAGTAGTTAATATTTTATATTGTGTTTGCAATATATTTTGGTATTATCAACGTGAGGTGATTGAAATGAAGAATCAGTCCAAACGTTTCCTAACCATCCTCGTCCCCCTTGTCCTTATAGCAGCCGCTTTGCTCGGCTTTTTCTGGAAGGACATTCCCTTTTCGAAGGACCTTTCCTTGCGGGGCGAAGTCGTTGCTGTGTATCACCCTTCCGCCAGCGGGGCGAGTGAAGGTCGCTTCGTTATCGCAAGTGAGCAATTCCAATCCGCACCGCTGCACCTCAACTTCAAAATCAATTCAACCATCCCCATTAAGGATCAGGATGGCAAGAAGGCAGAAGTCGGAGCCATCAAAGAAGGCGTCTACGTTGACGTAACCTGCACCGTCAACACCAGCAGCGATCCCGATCCCACAAAGCTGCCCGCCCTCATAACGCCAACAGCCATCACGATTACGCAAAAGGAATAGCTCGATGTCAGAAAGGAGTTTAAAAAATAATCACCAGATAGTTAGGAGCCAATGATGAAAAAGGTTGCTTATTTACTCGCCGTCTGCCTTGTTGGGTTATCGTGCATGACCGCGCAGCCCGCCTTCGCAGCAGAAACCCATTCCTCTATCATTTCGCCAGTTGCCGAAAGTCGTTCAATCTACACCGCCGAAACCACCCTCGCCTATTCGAACGGCGTCAGGCTCCATGTTACTTACACCGTTAACGATACCTATGGAACGATAACAGGCATCAAATCCATAAAGAACTGGACCTCCAATTCTCGAGTAAGCAACATCAGCTGGACTTATAGATACGGACTCAGCAACGGAAGCGTCGTCGTAACTGTTACTTACTATTACAACGGCAGTTGGCATTCTGAAGCAAGAACCATCTATGCTTAGGATTTTTTGGCTGCGGCATTGCCGCAGCCTTTTTGGGGTTAATTATGGAAAGCTCAGATAAACGATGCCGTTTTAGCAGTGTGATGTTGCTCGCCACTTTGTCTGTCGCAGCAATCATGGCGGCCTTCTCAGCGTTCAGCGTTGCCAACGAGGCGCGGGAGGTGCTCTTTGCACCCACTCCCCTCTACATTAACGGTGAGTCCATTCCGAGCGCCGTCCTTACCGCGCTTGCCATCCGCGACGTTCTGGCCCTGGCGCTTTCAATCGCATGCCTGATTGTCTACGTGAACTTCTGCCTTGACGTCGTCAGCACTCAGTCGATATTCACGCGAAAACAATGCCGGCGTCTTCTGGTTGTTGGACTTCTGCTGCTCATTTCTTCAATTGTCTCGATTACCCTAGATAACCTGTGTGCCATCCAGCTCCCCAACGACGTCAGTATTACCGCAATTGGCATCTTTGGTTTTAACGCTTGGACACTGGTTCTCGCTTTGTTTGCGCTATCCCTTTCGGCTATCTTTGAGTACGGGCGACTCTTGCAGTCGGACGTTGACGCCATTATTTAGAAGGAGGGCAGCATGCCAATCGTCATGAGACTCGATCGCGTCATGGCGGATCGCAAAATGTCCTCTCAAGAACTTGCCGACATTATCGGCATCTCGCCCGTTAACGTTTCGCGCATTAAAACGGGGCGGCTCAAGGGCATCCGCTTTTCGACGTTGACCGCAATGTGCGAGGCGCTTCACTGCAAACCCGGCGACATCATCGACTGGATGTCGGACGAAGAGTACGTCGAGGCATTTGGAAGTCTTCCCAGCGACGAAGACTAACCAAAATGATCCGTTTCCCCGTCCCCAAAGGATCAATAGGAAAAGAGGGGGGCTGTCCCGCGTTGACGGAACAGCCCCCCTCTGGCATCGGTATGTACGATACAGCTCGTTAGAAACCCTGGCCGTTGCCCTGACCCTGGCCCTGCTGGCCCAGCAGCTCCTCCAGGTACTGGCGCAGCTGCTCATCGGTAATGCCGCCGTTGCCGGTGTCGGTCGCGCTGTCGTTCTGCTGCTGGTTCTGTAACTCCTCATCAGAGCCCAGCTCGACGGTGACCGTCTTCTCTTCCTTGCCGCGCATGAGCGTGATCTCGACCTTCTCGCCCACCTCGTGGCTGCGCAGCGCGATGATCAGGCCATCGGCGCTCGTGATCTCGTCGTCGCCCAGCTTGGTGATGACATCGCCTTCCTGGATGCCAGCCTTGGCGGCGGGGCCATCCTCGACGACGCTCGCTACATACGCGCCGCTATCGGTGCTCAGCTTGTTGGTGCGGGCGTTGAGCGCGTTGACGCTCGAAAGCGTAGCGCCCATGTACGGATGCACCGGCGTCTTGCCGTCGATGATCTGGTCGGCAATGTTCTTGGCATAGTTGACCGGAATGGCAAAGCCCACGCCCGAGCTGGAGCCCGAGTAGCTCTCGATGAGCGAGTTGATACCCACAAGCTCGCCGTTATCGTTAACGAGCGCGCCGCCGGAGTTGCCCGGGTTGATGGCGGCATCGGTCTGGATCATGTTGGCATAGATGGTGTTACCGTTGGCAGAGCTCATGGCCGTAGAGCGATAGAGCGCCGAGACGATACCCGTGGAGACAGACTGCTCGTTGCCAAACGGCGAACCGATGGCCATGACCCACTCGCCCACGTTGAGCTTGGAGGAATCACCGATCTCAATCGGCGTGAGCTTGGAGGCGTCGGCGTCCTTGAGCTTGATAACGGCCAGGTCGCTCGAGGCGTCGTTGCCCACGAACTCGGCCTCATATGTGGTGCCGTCATCCATGGTCACCACGTACTGGTCATAGCCATCGACCACGTGGTTGTTGGTGAGGATGTGGCCCTCGGTATCGAGCACAACGCCCGAACCGACGCTGCCCGAGCCGTCCGACTCGTCGGCAGACTGCGAAAGCGAGCCATTCTGGCCGCCGCTCGAAGTGGCGGTAATGGAAACCACGGAGGGCAACGCCTTGGCAGAAACGGCCTCGGCCAGCGTGGTGTCCTCGGAGTCGATCGAGATCTTTTGCGTCGACGAACCCGAAGCACCCGCCGTCACGGCATTCTTTCCGCCGCCAATGTTGAGCGTGCCGCTCATAATGAGCGCAATGACCAGCAGAGCGCCGCAGGCACAGCCGGCGAGTGCCGTAATAAAGATCGGCAGCTTTTTGGTCTTGGTCTTGACCACCGTGTGCTTGTTTACAACCTGCTGGCCACCCAGCGGCTTACCGGTCTGCGTGTCGTAGGCCTGCACGTAGGGAATGTTGTTGCCATCGGCAGGCGTCGACTCCACCTGCACGCGCGGCTGCTGCTGAGTCTCGCCGGCGTTGCCCGCATCCTGGGGACGCTGGGAATCGTTCTCGCTCATAGCTGCGATCCTTTCGTCAAATAACCAAAGGCCCGCCAAACATGTGGCGGGCCATCATTGTTCACGTTGAGTTGTACCCCAAGCTGGGCAGTCCCGAGCACTAGATGCCAAGATTTCAGCTTTGCTTAAGTAATGACATGCTTATAGGCCAATTCGTTTTATGCCGTCATGTCTATTCGATATAGCAGTCGATAGCAAAACTATATGTTGAATCGTTAATAAAGTCTGTAATCGTCGCGCCCATACCCGATCCGCACGTCCACTTATCCTTCTCCGCATCGTATGGCGTTGGCCCCCACCCCGTTTCATATGATGCTTCGCTTTCTGTGAAGTAGTTCATCACATATTTATCTTTCTGCATGAGCGCATACCAAGCGTTTGCATACATCACAAGCGGATCGGTTTGAATTATCGAATATTTTCCTGACCGAATTGCAATGCTTTGCCCATCTTCAGAATATTCAACAACAATCTCAATCTTTGCCAACACCGGCAGTGAATCATCTGACTCCCTATGAACCGTCACCAAATTCTTAGTTGCCGCTCTTGTCAGGGACGCTGCACCGTCATTATTCCTGTTTATGCTGCCAACAGCCATTTTTCTATTTCCGGCACCCAAGACATCTTTGCTTCGCGCCGAGGACACAATAACCCCAGCCTCATTCCGAACTATCATGTCGGTCACAAGCGTCAATCGTTTTTGCGCATTCGTAAGCTGCGCAGCGTTGGCCCCTCTCGCCCCAGCAAACATAACAGCTCCTGATGCCAAGACGAATAGCTGTCTTCTGTTGATCATTCCTCTCGCTCCTCACCGATTTAGTTAACTTTTTCCATATAGTAGGGATGCAAAGTTTCCTCTTCTAAATTGGCATCACTTGCAAAGAATAGAATCCATTTCTCTCCCGCCTTCAGCCCTGAAGCAGTTCCGGTATTAAAGTAACTACGGATATCAATCTCTTTCCGCCCTCCACTTGACACGAGAGCCTCAAATTGTCCGTTATGAATATCCGACAGCGTCTGTACTTCAACTGAAATATGTTCGTCATCTTTTCCACCGACGACCGAGGGGCTCGGTTGATAGGCCGCGACAACCAATATCCCAAGAAATGCGCAAAGAAGCCCCAGCGTTTTACGTATGCGCTTTCTATCATCTTCGCCGTCACTCTCCACAATACGTCCCTTCATGCGATATATAAATCGTTGTGTCATATGGAAGAAAACGCAGCTGATTGAACCAACCATCCCAGACAACAAGCATATATTTCTTATCATTTGAATATGTATTATGCATAGCCACATATCCCGCAACAGCCATCGCATGAGCGTCATGGCTTGAACTGAGAGTCCCAGAAAAGATACTGAGATTTCCAGAATCTGCAGTTGCCCTGAAAGAATCCCAAGATGGATACCAAGCAAATGATGTCTCAAGCCTTTTCCCGCGCCTAGCACAGAACTCCTTAATAGCCGGGGCAGCATTTGGAGATGGAGTCTCTCCTTGGGTAAAGTAAAGGCCCGTAGCTTGATCGAATGACTTATTTGGTTTGCCGGATGTTCCCGATAACTGCCAAAGCTCATGATATAAGTCTGGCAATTTGAGCCGGTTTAGCGTTACATAGTGGCTGCTTACCGCAAACATCGCAGACACATCGCAAGCATAGGTCCCCGTTTCTTTAATAACCTCTGATTGTGTAGGCGTTATCATCCCTGAAATAGTTTTACTTGCGTCAATGACATATCCTTGTTTATACAGGTCTTTGGGCAATACGAAAACATCCTCGAACCTGCCTGGAGATCCGCTGCGGCTATTTCCCACAGAAAACACCGCTGTTGACCGGCATCCCTTCTCATCTAAAACAACGTTATTATCCAGATCTGCAATACCAAAAGACAGCTCGTCAAATTTCAAAGCAACGATGTCATCTTGGGATGCGAGAAGGGCTATTTCATCGCTTGTATTCTCAATGGGCATAGGGGCGTTCGGAGCCAAGCAGTATTCGCTGATCCACCAAGATCGCTCTGAATCAAATACGACGTAGCCATAGTTAACGTCATCCCGCTTCGCGCGAACGATATACCCGATTGATTCCCCATCGGAATTCACCATTTTTACTGGGTCACAAGCGGTCACCGGCTCATCCGATACGTCATCAAAGAAAGCTTGCGCTTGCTCCACAGCTATTTGCGGTGTGACACGAACCAAGTCGTCGTCTCCAAAAACCAACCTTGGAGACATCAGGGCGGCAAGCAATACTATGAATCCGACAATCACCTTTCTCGAATAACGCATTTCTTCCTCCATCCGTGCAGTAGGGAGATACGGTAACTAAATGATATTCGTGAGATAGTGCTATACGTTTGATATTGTTTTTACTGACACACTTTAAATCAGTGAAAGGTCTTCTTTTCGCCCTAAACGAGAAAAGGGTACTGGAGAAATCTCCGGTACCCTCACATTCCTCTATTTACTTGCTAGTCCTTAAACAGATAGCCCACGCCGCGGACGGTGGTGATGTGCGCCGCGATCTGCGGGCCCACCTTGGAGCGGATGCGTCGAATGTGCACGTCGACGGTGCGCGTGCCGCCGCAGTACTCAAAGCCCCACACGCGGTGCAGCAGCACCTCGCGGCTGTAGGCGCGATTGGGATGCGTCGCCAAAAAGCTCAGCAGCGAGTACTCCATCAGCGTCAGGTCGATGGGCTCGTTATCGAGTGTCACCTGGTAGGTAGCCAGATTAATCTCGAGGTTATCGATGTTGAGCACATCGTCGGCGGTGACGGTCTCCTCCTCGCCCATCAGGCGCTGCGCGCGAGCCTTGAGCTCGTTTGGCGTCGCCGTGGGGCACACAAAGTCGGCATGCGCGTGATTCGGCAGGCGCAGGGTACCGAGCGCCTCATCGTCGACGATCACCAACATGGGGACACCGCCGCGATCGTCAAGCCACTTGGCAATCTGATCGATGCGGTCGCTGCGGATGCCATCGGAATCGAGAATCAGCAGGTCAAAGTCGTGCGCCGCAGTCGGCGAATCGGGGGTTGCCAGGCTCACCTCGACACCCAGGGTGGTCGTCAAGCTGCGGGCAAACTCGTGGAAGCGCGTCGTGCGCGCCATGAACAGGGCACTCTTATCGGACATATCGGCCTCCAAAGAAATGAGCTCAATCGTACTGAAACAAGCCAGCGCGATTAGGAGTTCGCCAGGTAGTGCTTGATCTCCCACTCGGTGATCGTAGACTCAAACTTATGCCACTCGTCGCGCTTCTTTTTGAGGAAGAAGCTGTGGATGTGCTCGCCGAGGGCATCCTTCATAAACTGCGAGTCCTCAAACACGTCGAGCGCCTCTTTGAGCGAGCGCGGCAGCGGCGCGTAGCCGGCCTCGACCATCTGACGGTCGGTAAGCTTGAGCGTCTCGGCCGTTGCCTCGGGCGGGAGCTCCAGCTTGCGCTCGATACCGTCGAGACCAGCCGCCAGCGTGACGGCGTTGACCAGGTACGGATTGGCCATGGGGTCGGGGCTACGAAGCTCGATACGCGTGGACAGCTGCTTGCCGGGCTTGTAGACCGGGATGCGGATCATACTTGCGCGGTTGCGCAGGCCCCACGTGGCGTACTGCGGCACGGAGTCGCCGCCCGTGGTGATGCGCTTGTACGAATTGACGGTGGGGTTGGTGATAGCACTGATCTCGCGCGCGTGCGCCAAGATACCGGCCATATAGTGCTTGGCGATATCGGAGAGATGGTACTTCTCGTCGCCCTCGCCCCAAAAGACGTTGTTGCCGTCGTGGTCGAACAGCGACTGATGCAAAAACATGGCGCTGCCGTCCTCGCCCGCCAACGGCTTGGGCATAAAGGAGGCGTGGCAACCGCTCTCGTAGGCCTGCTGCTTAATGATGAGTTTGGCCGTGGTGATGGCGTCGGACATGCTCAGGGCCTCGGCGTGGCGCAGGCTCATGCCGTGCTGCGAGCGGCCGGCGGCGTGGAAGGTGTACTCCACGGGCACGGACATCTTCTCGAGCGTGAGGACCGTGTTGCGACGCAGGTCGCGAGCGGCATCGCTCACCGAAAGATCGAAGTAGCCCACGTTGTCGAGAGGCTCGGGCGTGTGCTCGTCGGGGAAGTAGTAGTACTCCAGCTCGGCGCCCACGTTGAGCAGATAGCCAGCCTTCTCGGCCTTGCGGAACATGCGGCGCAGGGCATCGCGCGGGTCGCCGGCGAACGGTTTGCGATCGGGAGTGCACACGTCGCAGAACACGCGGGCGACGCCGTTGTGGCTCGGGCGCCACGGCAGGATCTGGAAGGTCGAAGCATCGGGGAACGCCAGCATGTCGGCTTCCTCGGGCGTGGCAAAGCCCTCGATGGCGGAGCCGTCAAAGCCGATACCCTCCTCAAAAGCGACCTCGAGGTCCTCGGGGCTAATGGCAAAGTTCTTGAGGCGGCCGAGAATGTCGACAAACCACAGACGCACAAAGCGGATGTCACGCTGCTCTACAGAGCGGAGTACGTAATCGATGTTCTGCTGGTTCATGTCGCTCCCCTTTCTTTCGGGCGGGTTTCGACTGGTCTATATCGCAGATACTATCGCAGAAAAATGTTTCCGCAGGGTTAAAGCGTATCAAGCGCTCAAAAAACGTGCGCGAACAGGCAGTTGCGAACGAGTGGCTAGCGTTCAGATTCGGAGACAATTTGTCTACAAGCTCGTTCCAGCGTAGGGAACTCCATCGTCACTGCATCCCATACAACCGAGCGGTCGACATTGCCGTAATCATGCGCAAGATAATTTCTCATGCCGATAATTCCACGCCATTCGATTTCGGGATGAAGCCGCTGCGAGCGTTCCGACAACTTACCCGCTTCTTCCGTCACCCTAAGCGCACACATCAAAAGGGAGTCCGCCAACGCCCTCGTCCGCACGTCATTCGCATGCAGAAACTGGTCCTCGGTGATATCAAAAGCCCTGATGCGCTCGTTCGTTTCAGAGATGGCTTCCAAAACCTCTTGAGCGCGAAGGCCGTCTGACTTACGCGCGATCATAAAGGATCACTCCTTCGCGCTCGATTACCGCGGCAAGATCGTCATCAAGATGATCACTCGAGACGAGGTCGACCTGCCTCCCGGTTTCTTTGCGCACCGCCTCACCAAACGCCGACAACGCGAAAAGGCCAAAGCCCCGATCGCGATCGACTTCGAGACGTAAGTCGATATCGCTATCGGCACGCGCCTCGCCACGAGCATACGAGCCAAAAAGAATCACGGTTTTGATGGCGGGAATCGAGCTGGCCGCCTCGCGGACGGCGGACTCAATCTGAGCAATATCCAAAATGTCTGCGGCGACGTTTTCGCTCGCAGAGTTTTTACCAAGTGAAGGAACAAACGGCAGCGAGCGCTCGCGCAGCATCTGCCTCATAAACATATTGACCGCTACAGACGAAGTCATGCCGAGTTCTTCGCATAGCTCGGCAAATGAATCTTTAATTGACGAGTCCACTCGTACACTCAGTACAGACGCAGCCATGGATACCTCCTGTATGACATTGTCTATATATTATCACACAAACTAACGTGAGGTCGAAGCACGGTGTTCGATGTGACCGGGAATCTCGATACGTTTGGGGGCGAGCCTTGCGGCATCGCCCACCGTGGTGGTGACCACATCGATGCGCTCGGACAGACGCTCGACTACGCGCTCGGCAATGGTGACGGTGTCCTGCGCAGCCGTGGTCACGCCGCCAAAGAGCACATGGTTCCAGGGATAGTCGTCAAACGTTGCGATCTTGAGACCCGCCGGCAACGAGGGTCCCAACTGTGCTAGCGCCTCGGTTAGGCGCAGAAAGACCAAGCCGTTGACGGCAATGAGGCCGAGCTTTTTACCTGCGCACTCGCGGATGGTCTCGTCCAAGCGGCCGACGCCCGTGGCGCCACCGTCTGCCAGGGTAACAACCTCGCCGGCCAGGCCGCGACACGAGAGCTCGTCGGCAAAGGCCTCGGCACGCTCGCGGCGCACGGGACTGTCGTCGCTCGCTTCGGTAAGCAGGCACAGGCGCTCGCTGCCAGCGGCGACAAGAGCGTCTACCAGGCCGGCAACCAGCTCGCGGTTGTTAGAGGTCACCAGATCGATGCCGCCATCGGCAACGTCGCGGTCGAGCAGCACAACGGGCAGGCGCCCCGCGGCCGCGGCAATCGCCTTGTCGTTGCCACCACAGGTGTTAACGACCAGGCCGTCCACGCCGGCATCGATAAGTCTGGTGAGCGACTCTGCCTCCTTGGCGGGGTCGTTGCCGCTAATGGCCGTCATGAGCGAGCAGCCGCGCGTGGCGGCGCTGACGGAAAGACCCTCGAGCATGGCGCTGGAGAACGGGTTGGCGATGTCTGCCAGGATCACGCCGATGAGATTGGTGCGCGAACTGCGCAGATTGCGCGCGGCTGCACGCGGGCGATAGCCGGTGCGCTCGATAACTTCAGCAATGCGGGCGCGAGTTTCCTCGGTCATCTGCCCGGGGCGGTTATTGAGGTAGCGCGAAACCGTGGCCGGGCTCACGCCCGCCTCGGCGGCAATGTCCTTAATCCTCATCTGCGCCATAGCGCACCCCGTTTCCTAATTGTCGGCAGTCTGGGCCATTTTAGGCATTTATGCGAACTGCCTACGCCACCAGACCCGCAGAACGATCTTAATTTCACCGCAGCTAATAAAGGGCGCGAGTTAGATAGCCGAGTCTTTGGGCAGCTCGAAATAGTCGGGATGCAAGGCGATAACCGGGCCCTGCTCCTCGGGCATCAGATGCAAGTGCGTCTCTGCCAAATAGCTCGCCGTGTCGGTGTCGCCCTTCTTAATGGCCTCGAGAATCCGGCGATGCTGCCGACGAATCGGTTCCCAATCCAGATCCTGCGACACCATACGCAACCAGTTGTATCGCTCAAAATGCGTGTTGACGCTCTTCATCCAATCCCACAACATATGGCGGCCGGCAATCTCAAAACACGTCTCATGAAACAGGTTATCCAAGTCGAAAAAGCGACGCGTTTCGCGATGGTCGAGCGATTCGGACTCGGCAAGAATCTGCTCAAGCCGCTGCTTTTGCTCGGGCGTGGCGGCAGAGCAGCATTTAATAAGCACGCTTCTCTCGAGTTTCTCGCGCAAGAAGCAGGCGTTCTCGGCGTGCTCCATGCTGATTTTTGAGACATAGGTGCCGCTTTTGGGACGCGTTTCCACCAGCTCCTGCTCGCGCAGGCGCACAAAAGACTCGCGAATGGGCGTGCGCCCGATTCCTGTCTCCTTTTCCAGACCAATCGCCGAAAGGCGCGTGCCGGGTTTGAGCTCGGCATAGATAATCTTGGAGCGCAATGCGTTATATGCCTGATCTTGCAGGCTCTGATAATGCTGGTGTTGTTCCATAAAGCCCTCGTATGAAGCTCACGGTTTGTCGAATATCACCCGTAATACTATCGCATCCCCCATTCCCTCAGTTGAGGTGAAATAGGGCGCGCTCGCGTCGCCAGGATCACAAGAGCAAGCGGCGGCATCCCGAAACCCGGGACACCACCGCTGTTTTGCTATCGGATGGCGCAGAGACACCCCTCCTCATGCAGCAAGGGGTTGACTAGAGTTCGCAGGCAACCTTGTAGCCGTCGCCGATGGCGTCACGGATATTGCCGCACTTCTGGGCATCGCCCAGCACGTGGATGGCAACGCCGGCAGCGGCAAGGTCGTCGGCCAGCTTGGTGTTGGGACGATAGCCCATCGCGAGCACCAGCGTATCGGCATCGGCGATGGTGTGGACCTCGCCGTCCTTCTCGTAGCTGATGGCGTCCTCGGTAATCTCGGTCACCTTGGCCTCGGTCAGCACGTGAACGCCCTTGGAGAGCATGCGCGTGATGAGCACCGCGCGACCGGCGCCGCCCTCGTTAGCGGCAAGCGTCTTGGTCATCTCGATAACGGTGACATCGCGATTGGCCGGCGACAGGTCGTTGACCAACGGGGCCAGGTAATCGGCCGTCTCGCAGCCGACGGTGCCGCCACCCACGATGACGATCTTCTTGCCCGGGAAAGCCTTGCCGCCCAGCAGGTCATCGGCCGTCATAACTTGCTTAAAGCCCTGCATGAATGCCGGAGCGATGGGTTCGGCGCCATAGGCCAGGACAACCTCGTAGCCCGCGTAGTCGCGCTGAATGCCCTCGGCCGAAAGCTCGGTACCAAAGACGCACGCGACGCCGGCCTCGGACAGGCGACGATACTGATACTTGATCACGCGGGTGAGCTCCTGCTTTGCCGGCGGAACGGCCGCGATGCGCATCTCGCCGCCCGGCTCGTCCTGCTTATCCACGAGCACCACGTTGTGACCGCGCTTGGCGGCAATGTAGGCTGCCTCCATGCCCGCGGGGCCGGCGCCCACAACGAGCACGTTCTTTGCCTCGGCGGCAGGCTCGTAGCCGGCCTCGTCGCGCTCCACGTCCGGGTTGACGGTGCAGGAGATGCGCTTGCCGAACATAATGCCGTTCAGGCAGCGCAGGCAGCCGATGCAGGGACGAATCTCGTCGGCGTTGCCGGCAGCCGCCTTGTTGCAGAACTCGGCATCGCACAGATTGGCGCGGCCCATCATGCAGATGTCGGCAGCGCCGTCCTCGATCAGCTCCTCGGCAATCCATGCCTCGTTGATGCGGCCGACGGTGGCGACGGGAATGTTCACATGCTTCTTGATCTCGCGCGAACAGGCGGCGTGCGAGGCCTGCTGGGTACCGGCGGCGGGAATGGCGGAGCCGCGCTTGATGGTGGTGCCGCCCGACACGTGAATCATGTCGACACCGGCCTTCTCCAGGCGACGCGAGACATAGATCATGTCGTTGAGGGTCAGGCCGCCATCGGTGTACTCGTCACCCGAGATGCGGACGTCGATGATGAAGTCCTTGCCGCAGCGTTCGCGAATCTCGGCGACGACCTCGAGCAAGAAGCGCATGCGGGCGTCGAGCGAGCCGCCATACTCGTCGGTACGCTTGTTGTAGAGCGGGGTCAAAAAGCCGCCAAGCATGCCGTGGGCGTGAGCCGCATGCACCTCGACGCCATCGACGCCGGCCTTCTGCATGCGCACGGCAGCGTCGCCGAACTGATGCGTGAGCTCGTGGATCTCGTCAACCGTGATGGGGCGCGGCGCCTCGCGGGCATAGGACGGGCCCACAAAAGACGGGGCGATGAGGCGCGGCGTGCCCGGAATGTTAAAGGCCATGTAGGCGGGGTGGAAGAGCTGCGGCATGATCTTGCAGCCGTACTCGTGGACGGCGGCGGCGAGCTTTTCCCAGCCGGGGATAAACGTGTCGTCGTAGCAGCACATGTCACCCGGCAGATAGGTATAGGTGGGCTCGACCGTCACGACCTCGGTGATGATCAGACCCACGCCGCCCTTGGCACGGGCGCGGTAATGATCGACCAAATCGTCGGTCACATAGCCGTGATCGGCCAGGTTGGTAGACACCGGCGGCATAAAGACGCGGTTCTTGACCTCGGTCGTTCCGACCTTGATCGGGCTAAAGAGCATCGGGTAGGAGGAGGACTCCATGCAGGCTTCCTTTCGTTTGAGCCGCTCGGCGGCAGTTGCTAACGTACTTATCGTACCAGCAACTGCCGTATCCGCACTCGCTCGCACTCTCCACCTTCAATCCCGACCCTCACAAAAAGTTGCGGTGGGATACGGAGTAGATGAGGCTTTTGACAGACAAAACAGTCCGTATTCCACCGCAACTGATGGGCGGGGTGGAATTGAGGGCTCAGATAGTCAGTCATGCCCTCATCCGCCACTTCCTCACCTACAGCGCGCCGTCCAGCATAAGGTTCACCTTAAGCACGTTGACCGTGGGCTCGCCGAAGACGCCCAGGAATCGGCCCTTGGTGCACTGGGCGATGATCTCGCGCACCTCGTCTTCGCTCTTGCCCGTGGCCTTGGCAAGGCGCGGGACCTGGTACTCGGCGGCATCCGGAGAGATCTCCGGGTCGAGGCCGGACCCCGAACACGTCACCAGGTCGACGGGCACAGCGTCCATATCGGCATCGGAGTTGGCGGCGCGAATCTTCTTCACGCGCGCATCCACAAGCTGCCGATACTTCTCACTCGCCGGGGACAGGTTGGACGGGGCACCATACGCCATGAGCTCGCCGTCTTCGCCTTCGACAATTGACACGTTCTGGATACGACCCCACATGTGGGCTTCGTCATCGAAGTTCTGGCCGATGAGCTCGGAACCCACAACCTTGCCGTCGACCGTAATAAGCGATCCGTTCGCCTGGTACGGAAACGCAAGCTGCGCGACGCCGGTCACCACGAGCGTGTATCCCAGGCCGCAGACGATGGTAAACAGCGCGAACACGCCAAGTGCGCGCGATGCGATACCTTTGAACATACAAACCTCCGTCTACATCATGCCAATGCCGAACAAGGCCAGCAGCATGTCGATAATCTTGATGAATACGAACGGCGCCACGATGCCGCCCAGACCCCACACCAGCAGGTTATGGGTCAACAGCTGGCCGGATGGAACCTCGCGGTACTTGACGCCCTTGAGAGCCGCCGGAATTAGCGCGACGATGACCAGCGCGTTGTAGATGATGGCGGACAGCACGGCCGTCAACGGGTTGGTGAGGCTCAGGATGTTGAGGGCGCCCAGTCCCGAATAGATCGGCGAGAACAGGGCCGGGATGATAGCGAAGTACTTCGCCACGTCGTTGGCCACCGAGAAGGTTGTGAGCGAGCCGCGGGTCATGAGCAGCTGCTTGCCAATACGCACGACCTCGATGAGCTTGGTGGGGCTGGAGTCGAGGTCGACCATGTTGCCGGCCTCCTTGGCAGCCTGGGTGCCCGTGTTCATGGCCACGGCGACGTCGGCCTGGGCCAGAGCGGGCGCGTCGTTGGTGCCGTCGCCGGTCATGGCGACCAGGTGACCCTCACGCTGGAACTCGCGGATCTTCTCGAGTTTGCCTTCAGGGGTGGCCTCGGCCAGGAAGTCGTCAACGCCGGCCTCGGCGGCGATTGCCGCGGCGGTGAGCGGATTGTCGCCCGTCACCATGATGGTCTTGATGCCCATCTTGCGCAGGTCGGCGAACTTCTCCTTAACGCCGGACTTGATGATGTCCTTGAGGTACACAACGCCCAGCACGCGGCAGTTCTTGGTCACGACCAGCGGGGTGCCGCCGGCCTTGGCGATGCGTTCGACGGCCTCTTCGCACTCCTGGGAGAACACGCCGCCGGCTGCCTCCAGATAGGTGCGCACGGAATCGACAGCGCCCTTGCGGATCTCATTGCCCTCGTAGTTCACGCCGGACATACGCGTTGCCGCGGTGAACGGGATGAACTCCATGCCCTTATCCTCGAGCGTGCGGCCGCGCAGACCGAACTGCTCCTTGGCGAGCACGACGATGGAACGGCCCTCGGGGGTCTCGTCGGCCAGCGAGGAAAGCTGGGCGGCATCGGCCAGCTCCGCGGGATCGACGCCGTCGACCGGGATGAACTCGGCGGCTTGGCGGTTACCCAGGGTGATGGTGCCGGTCTTGTCGAGCATGAGGATGTCGACGTCGCCGGCGGCCTCGATGGCGCGGCCGGACATGGCCAGCACGTTGGCCTCGTTCAGACGGCTCATGCCGGCGATGCCGATAGCGGACAGAAGGGCGCCGATGGTAGTGGGAGCCAGGCACACGAGCAGCGCCACGAGCGTGGTCACGGCCGTGGGGTTGACCATGTCGTTAAGACCGACCGAGAAGCAGGAGTAACAATACAGGGCCAGTGTGACCAGAATAAAGACGATGGAAAGGGCCACCAGGAAGATCTCCAGAGCGATCTCGTTAGGGGTCTTCTTGCGCGCGGCACCCTCGACCATCGCGATCATCTTGTCCAGGAAGCTCTGGCCGGGCTCACTGGAGATCTTGACGATGATCCAGTCGGACAGCACCGTGGTACCGCCGGTAACGGCAGAGCGGTCGCCGCCGGCCTCGCGGACCACGGGGGCGGACTCGCCGGTGATGGCAGACTCGTCAACGGAGGCAGCGCCCTCGATGACGTCGCCGTCGCCGGGAATCTGCTCGCCGGCGCGTACGATCACCAGGTCGCCGCGCGTGAGCTCGGTGCCGGGAACGACGGTGAAGTGCTCCTTGTCCTCAACGGACTCGATGCGATGGGCCTCGACATCCTTCTTGGCCGCACGCAGAGAATCAGCCTGAGCCTTACCGCGGCCCTCGGCAAGCGCCTCGGCGAAGTTCGAGAACAGGTCGGTGAGCCACAGGATGACCGCGATGGCGACCACATAGTAGGTGGGCACACCCGCGTCCCGCACACCGAAGATGGAAGCGACGACCAGGACGGAGGTCATGACGGCTGAAAGCCACACCAGGAACATGACCGGGTTTTGAATCTGGACGCGAGGGTCCAGCTTGGCAAACGAGTCGCGGACCGCGCGGCCCATCATGTCTTTTTGCATAGTCATAAATCTGCGCCCTCCTTTACGCAATCATCTGGAAGAACTCGGCAACGGGGCCAAGCGCCAGGGCCGGGAAGAAGCTCAGGGCACCGATCAGCAGAACGATGAACACGAGCAGGAATACGAACATGCCGTTGGTGGTAGACAGGGTACCGGCGCTCTCGGCGACCTTACCCTTCTTGGCCAGCGAGCCGGCGATAGCCAGCGTACCGATGATGGGCATGAAGCGGGCGAACAGCATCTCGAGGCCGAGCATGACGTTGATCCAGGGAATGTTGCAGTTCATACCTGCAAACGCCGAGCCGTTGTTGCCGCCGCATGAGGTGAAGGCATACAGCACCTCGGAGAAGCCGTGCGCGCCACCATTGTTGAGCTGGTCGGCAAGACCGGGCACCATGCAGGCGATGGCCGAGCACACCAGAATGGCAAACGGAGTTGCCAGGCACAGGACAACTGCCCAGCGCATCTCGCCCGGCTCGATCTTCTTGCCCAGGAACTCGGGCGTGCGGCCGACCATAAGGCCGGCGATGAACACTGTGAGGATGGCGAAGCCGATCATGCCGTACAGGCCGCAGCCCACGCCGCCGAAGACAACCTCGCCCAGAGCCATCTGGAGCATCTGGACAAAACCGCCCAGCGGGGTGTAGGAGTCGTGCATGGAGTTAACCGAGCCGTTGGAAGCGGCGGTGGTGTAAGCCGACCACGTGGAGGAGGTGACGATACCGAAGCGGCTCTCCTTGCCCTCCATGTTGCCGCCGGCTTGGCCGTCGGTCATCTCGATATTGACCGCTCCGCCATCGGCCAGCTGCGGGGTGCCCGCATGCTCGTTGACGGCGATGATGCCGGTGAAGATCACCAGCAGGATGAACATGGCGGCAAAGATGGCCTTGCCCTGCTTGGTGTTCTTGACGCCGATACCGAAGGTGAAGCAGCAGGCAGCCGGGATCAGCAGCAGGCTGGTCATCTCGATGATGTTGGTGAAGGCACTGGGGTTCTCATACGGATGGGCGGAGTTCACGCCGAAGAAGCCGCCGCCGTTGGTTCCGGACTGCTTGATGGCGACCTGAGGAGCCGCAGGACCCTGGGGCAGGAACTGCTCGGTGACCACGCGCGCGCCCTCGACAACCTTGCCGTCGACCTTGACCGTGTCGCCCTCGATCTGGGCGCCGTCGAGGACGCTCCAGCCGCCGTCTGCATTAGGCTGGACGGCGACGGGCTCTACGAGCTCAGCCTTCTGAGCCGGCTGGAAGTTGGAGATGACGCCACCGGCAGCCAGGCAGATGCCGAACACGAGGTTCAGCGGGATGAGCACATACAGGACGGTGCGGGTGAGGTCGACCCAGAAGGAACCCAAGCTCTGCTCCTTGACCTGACGGAAGCCGCGAATCAGCGCGAACATGACCGCGATACCGGTGCCAGCGGAAACGAAGTTCTGCACGGTGAGACCCATGAACTGCACAAGGTAGGACAGGGTGGTCTCGCCGGAGTAGGACTGCCAGTTGGTGTTGGTTATGAAGGAAGCAGCCGTATTGAACGACAGGTCCCATGGCACACCCGGCAGGTGCTGGGGATTGCCTGGCAAGAAGGACTGAAGCGCTTGAAGTGCCACAAGGACCACGAGGCCGATCCCCGAAAAGACCAGCACGCTCGCCAGGTAGCGCCTACACCCCATCTGCTCTGCCGCGTCGATGCGAAGCAGACGATAGACGCCACGCTCCACAGGAGCAATCACAGGCGACAGGAACGTATGCTCACCATCCATGATATGGGCCATGAACCGACCGAGCGGAACGGCCAGGACGACGAGCACGGCAAAGTACAAGATGTACTGAATCGCAGCGTCCATAGTTTACGAATCACTCCTCATCAGAATGTAGATGTAATAGATAAGGAGTCCAATGCAGACGACTCCGATGATGGGAATGAGGATGTTCATTTACCGCCCCTTTCACGCGCGGTCCGATGTCTCGGACGCCTGCTCTCGCAAGCGCCTGGGGACAGTAAACGCTTCTAGAGATTAAAGAGGCGTGAGGGCCGGGGCTCACGACCTTAAGATGCCGTAAAGATGCAGGTAGAAAGCACTATTGCGGCTGCAGTGCGCCTATACTCGACCTCGCGAGCATACAGTGGCGTCCTCACCGCGTATGCACGCATGGACAACGTTTCAGAAAGGCTACGCTATGCAGCGCGACGCATCGGACACTCGCGTCAATCCAGACCTCATCCTCAAGGCAATTGAGAAAGACGAGGTCGCCGATGACGCTCGAACCAGCCGGGGACACCTCAAGATTTTCTTTGGCTACGCTGCTGGTGCAGGCAAAACCTATGCGATGCTTCAAGCCGCCCACGCCGCCAAGCGGCGAGGTGTCGACGTCGTCGCGGGATACATCGAGCCGCACGAACGTCCGGCAACTGCCCATCTTGCACAAGGGCTTGAGAACGTGCCCTGTAAACTCGCTGAGCACAACGGCATTGCGCTCAGCGAGTTCGATCTAGATGCGGCTATCGAACGCGCCCCTCAGCTCATCCTTGTCGACGAGCTCGCCCATACGAATGCGCCGGGGTCTCGCCACGACAAACGTTATCAAGACGTCGAGGAACTTCTACATGCAGGCATCGACGTCTATACGACTGTGAACGTTCAGCATATCGAGAGCCTAAACGACATGGTTGCATCCATCACCGGCGTTGTCGTGAGCGAACGAATCCCCGACCGCATCTTCGATGATGCCGACCAGGTCGAGCTCGTTGACATAGAGCCCGAAGACCTACTTGAGCGCCTTCGCGCCGGCCTCGTCTACCGTCCCGCACAAGCCGAGCGAGCGCAACAGCATTTTTTTACCGTCGAGAACCTCACCGCACTCCGAGAAATCGCGCTGCGCCGCTGCGCCGACCGCACCGGCCACCTCACAGACGCCGCACGCGTGCTGGGAAACCGTGACTACTACACCAGGGAGCGTATCTTAGTCTGTGTCTCACCGGCGCCGACCAATCCCCGCATCGTCCGTGCCGCCGCACGCATGGCGAAAGCGTTTCGCAGCGAGCTCGTCGCCCTGTTCGTAGAGAGCCCGCGCACGCAAGCCATGAGCGATGATGAGCGCGCCAAGCTTGCAGCCAATATCGCCCTAGCCGAGCAGCTCGGAGCACAGATGGAAACCGTCTATGGCGACGACATCGCGTTTCAGATCTCCGAGTTCGCACGCCTGTCGGGTATTTCGAAGATCGTCATGGGGCGCACGGGCGAACGCAGCAGCGTCCGTCAGGCCCTCTTCGGCCGCAAATCTCTCGTAGAACAGCTCATAACATTCGCCCCGAACCTCGACATTTACATCATTCCAGACCAGTCGACTCCGCCCTCCCGGCCCAAAGGACGCCGCCGTGCGCTCGCCCTGCAGCCGCCCAGCAGCCGAGACGTGCTTCGCACGCTGGCCTTCTCACTTGTCGCCACGTCGATCGGCACGGCTTTCCGCCATCTGGGATTTGCCGATTCCAGCATCATATCCCTCTATATCCTCACGGCTCTGCTGACCGCCGTCACCACGACGGGGCGTATCTGCACGATCGTATCGAGCGTGCTCTCTGTAGTGCTTTACAACTTCTGCTTCGTCACGCCCCTGTTTTCGCTCGCCAGCTACGACCGAAGCTATCTGGTCACGTTCGGCATCATGTTCGCTACCGCTATGGTCGCCGGCGAGTTAACTGCGCGCATCGCCGACAACGCCCGTACCTCCGCCGAGAACGCATTCAAAACGCGCGTACTCCTCGAAACGAACCAGCTCTTGCAGCAAGCCCATAGCGCGGAGGAGTGCGCCCGCGTCGCCATGAACCAACTCATTAAACTGCTAAAACTCGACGTGGTCTTCTACACCGCCGAACACGGCACGCTCGGCAAGACGCTCTATGAGTCCGCTGGCACCGAAAACCGATCCGCGTCGCTGCTCACCGACTACGAGCGCGCCGTTGCAACCTGGACCTACACCAACAACAAGCGCGCGGGCGCAAGCACGCGGACCCTGCCCGAGGCGCGCTGCCTCTACCTCGCGGTTCGCACCGGCGACAAGGTATTCGGTGTCATCGGCATCGCCCTGGAGGGGCGCGAGATCGAAGCCTTCGAGTATTCGATCGTCCTATCTATCGTAGGTGAATGCGCCTTGGCGCTCGAAAGCGACCGGGCGGCGCAAGAGCGCGAAGAGGCTGCGGTCTTGGCGAAAAACGAGCAGCTGCGCGCCAACCTTCTGCGCTCCATCGGCCACGATTTGAGGACACCCCTCACGGCTATATCCGGATCTGCGGCAATCCTTCGGAAGAGCGACGAGAAGCTCAGCCTCGAACAACGCTGCGATCTTGCCGATGCCATCTACGACGACTCCCTCTGGCTTATCGATACCGTGGAGAACCTCCTCGCCATCACACGCGTCGAGGACGGCACCATTCGCCTCAACTTAACATCCGAGCTCATCGACGAGGTCATCGAGGCCGCCCTCAGCCATGTCGCCCAAGCATCGCATGGACGTACCGTCACCATCGAGCACACTGACGACATCCTGCTGGTACGCATCGACGTCCATCTCATCATGCAGGTGCTTACGAATCTCATCATGAACGCCTTCAAATACACACCCGAGCACTCGACTGTCACCATCAGCGCACGTCGCGAGGGTGCGTTCGTCGTGGTGGACGTCGCAGACGATGGGCCAGGTGTGGCAGACTGCGACAAGCCTCATATCTTTGAGCGCTTCTTCACCTCAAGCAATACGCGGCCCGTGGATTCGCGTCGAAGCATCGGCCTTGGGCTGTCGCTCTGCCGCTCCATCGTGGAGGCGCATGACGGCGTCATCGAAGCTCGTGACAACCACCCCCATGGGGCCGTCTTCCGTTTTACCCTGCCCGCCGAGGAGATCGAGATTCATGAATAATGCCGCTAAGCCACGCATCCTCCTGGTCGAAGATGACCTGACCGTTCAAAACCTCGTTTCGACCGCGCTTGACCTCCACGGCTATGTCGTGAGCAAGGTTTGCAACGGCCAGGCCGCCATCATGGATGCGGTGTCGCACGGCCCCAGCCTCATCATGCTCGACCTCGGCCTTCCCGACATTGACGGTATCGAGGTCATCACGAAGATCCGAAGCTGGTCGGCAGTCCCCATTATCGTCATTTCGGCGCGCACCGAAGATTCCGACAAGATTGCAGCACTTGACGCAGGGGCAGACGACTACCTCACCAAGCCCTTTTCTGTGGATGAGTTGCTCGCGCGCGTCCGTGCGAATTTGAGGCGCTCCTCGATGGCGTCGAGCGAGTCGACAGAAGCGAGCACATTCGACAACGGTCCGCTGCATATCGACTATGCCGCGGGATACGCGACGAAAGACGGACGCGAGCTCTCGCTCACCCCAACCGAGTACAAATTACTCGTCCTTCTGGCGAAAAACGTCGACAAGGTGCTCACCCACACCTTCATCACCCGCGAGATATGGGGCACGAGCTGGGACAGCGATCTGGCGAGTCTGCGCGTGTTCATGCGCACCCTGCGCAAGAAGATCGAGGCAGACCCCTCTCACCCCAAGATGATTCAGACGCACATGGGTGTCGGGTACCGCATGCAGCGTCTCTAGCCCACCCCACAAAAAAGTTGCGGTGGAATACGGAGTAGATAAGGCCTTTGACGGCCAAAACAGTCTGTATTTCACCGCAACTGATGGGCGGGATGGAGTTAGAGGCCCAGGTAGTTGGTCATGCCTTCGACGGCGAGATTGGCGCTCGCTACGGCATGGACCACGGTGAGCGGGCCGTTGACCACATAGTTAGCGATACCCAAAAATACTCTTCAACTCGCCACACTCTCCCCCAAATGTGCAAAGCGCCCCGCGAACGGATGCTCGCGAGGCGCTTGGGTGCCTGGACCTTTATTTGATACCGCGGCCCAAGTCTTCGGCGATTTTGTCTACGCCCTTAAGTGCGGCGCAGGTCTTTTTGTTGGAGCAATGTCCTGTGCAAACGCCACCTTGAGCGCAGTCGGCGCAGGTGCCCTTGCGATAAATGCGCACGCACACGGCGACAAACGCAATGCCGATAACAGCCAGTACAACAATATCGATAGGTGCCATAGCAAGCCTCCTCTAGTTAACCACCACTTACTTTACCCCATTCTCCACCTGCCAAAAAGGGACAGGTATATTTTGGTCGGTTTTATCTGCGGAAACGCCACATCTCCCTCACCAAAAAGCCCGAGTGTCGCTGGGACACCCGGGCTCGTGGAAAGGGGCTAATCCTTATTCGGACTTAAGCGGAAACTGCGGCGGAAGCAGTGTTGGTCTCGTCCTCGTCGGTCCATGCATGCTTGGGCATGGGACGGAAGATCTGGAAGAGCATCGCAACCAGCAGCACGATGGCTACAATCGTCCAAATACCAAACTGGCCCAACACAAACAGGTTGTAGAACTGGTTGATGAACAGGCCGATCACCCAAGCGAAGGCGCACTCGTAGCCGATGGCAATCGCGGTCCACTTGCCGGAGTCCATCTGGTTGCGGATAGTGCCCATGGCGGCAAAGCACGGGGCGCACAGCAGGTTAAAGGCGCCAAAGGCAACGCAAGCGCCCATAGTCCGGAACATGCCGGCGAACGCGGTCCACAGGCTCGGGTCGGTCTCGGCGGCGTCGGCAACGGACAGCAGCGAGCCGGCGGTGGCGACGACGTTCTCCTTGGCGACAAGTCCAGAGACAGTCAGCGCGGTGGCCTGCCAGGTGCTAAAGCCGAGCGGGGCGAAGATCCAAGCGACCAGGTTGCCCAGCATGGCGAGCACGGAGTAGTCCATAAACTCCTCGGGGATGCCGTCCATCGCAGGCAGGAAGCCGAAGGAACCGTTGTAGCTACCAAAGTTGGAGAGGAACCAAACCACGACGGTGGACGCGAAGATGACCGTGCCGGCCTTCTTGATAAAGGCCCAGCAGCGCTCCCATACATGCAGCGCCCAAGAGCGGATTGCCGGGAAGTGATAGGCGGGAAGCTCCATAACGAACGGCGTCGGGCGACCGGCGAAGAGCTTGGTCTTCTTGAGCATGAGGCCCGAGGCGATGACGGCAAAGACGCCCAAGAAGTAGAACAGCGGGCTGATCCATGCGGCGGTGGTGGAAGAATCGCCGATGATGGAACCCATGAGCAGAGCGATGATCGGCAGCTTGGCGCCACAGGGAATAAACGTGGTGGTCATGACCGTCATGCGGCGGTCCTTCTCGTTCTCGATGGTCTTGGTGGCCATGACGCCGGGGACGCCGCAGCCCGAGGACACGAGCATGGGGATAAAGGACTTGCCGGACAGGCCAAAGCGGCGGAACACGCGGTCCATGATGAAGGCGACGCGGGCCATGTAGCCGCAGTCCTCCAAGAAAGACAGCATCACGAACAGCAGGAACATCTGCGGCACGAAGCCGAAGATGGCGCCCAGACCGCCGACGATACCGTCACAGACCAGCGAATCGACCAGGCCACCGTCCTCGGTGCCGCCCGCCACAAGGGCATCGTGCACCACGGTGGTAATACCCGGAACATAGGGGCCGTACTGTGCCGGGTCGACCGAGTCGGCGGCGTCACCCGCAGCCTCGACAGCTGCGTCGTAGGCGTCGCGGCCCTGGCCGAGCACATACCAACCGTCGGTGCCAAAGAGTTGGTCGTTGGTGAAGTCGGTCACCGTGCCGCCCAAGGTAGAGACGGCAATGTAGTACACGCAGAACATGATGACCACAAAGATCGGCAGGCCCAAGATACGGTTGGTAACCACACGGTCGATCTTCTCGGAGGTGCTCATCTTGGCCGGAGCCTTGGTGAGGCACTCGTCGATGATGTGGGCGATCACGCCGTAGCGCTCGCCGGTGATGATGGACTCGGCGTCGTCGTCGCAATCCTGCTCGCACTGGGCGACCAGCTGCTCGACGCGAGCGGCCTTCTTCTTAGTGAGGTTGATGAGCTTGCAGGCGTCCGCGTCGCGCTCGAACAGCTTGACGGCGTAGTAGCGACGCTTGTTGGCGGGAACGCTCGCCGGCAGATTGTTCTCGATGTGGTCCAGAACGTCCTCGATGGAGGAATCGAACTTGTGCTCCGGCACCTGGCCCTTGGAAGCAGCGGACTTCTTGACTTGCTCGAACAGCTCGTTGATGCCCTTGTTCTTAAGGGCCGAGATCATCATGACCGGGCAGCCGAGCTTCTTGGAGAGCTTGTCCGTGTCGATCTTGTCGCCGTTCTTCTCGACCAAGTCGGCCATGTTGAGGGCGACGACCACGGGCAGGCCGGTCTCGATAACCTGAAGCGCCAGGTACAGGTTGCGCTCCAAGTTGGTGGCGTCGACCACCTGGACGACGACATCGGGCTCGCCGCTCATGAGGTAATCGCGCGAGCACTGCTCCTCGGGGCTATAGGGGGAAAGCGAGTAGATGCCGGGGAGGTCCGTGATGGTAACGTTCTTGTCGCTCAGGAGCTTGGCTTCCTTTTTCTCAACCGTGACACCGGGCCAGTTGCCAACGTAGCCGTTGGCGCCGGTGATCAGGTTGAAAAGCGTGGTCTTGCCGCAGTTGGGGTTACCCGCCAGCGCGACATGGATCTGAGAATCCGCCATTCAATCCTTCTTCCTTGTGTGCCTGCGCTGCTTTCTCCGCGCGGGCTGGATAATGTGCTTCAAAGATGCTGCATTAAGTTAGAAAAACCTAACTTTATCTGCAGAAATAACCGCGCAAAGATCCCTTACTGGACCTCGACGACGGCGGCCTCCTCCTTACGGATGGAAAGCTCGTAGCCGCGCACGTTGATCTCGACCGGATCACCGAGCGGTGCAACCTTTACGACCTTGAACGAAGTGCCCTTGATGAGCCCCAGGTCCATGAGGTGACGGCGAAGTGCGCCCTCACCGTGAAGCTTGACGATGGTAGAGCTCTCGCCCACCTTAACGTCACCCAACGTCTTCATTTACTTGTCCCCCTTTCAGTTTTTACAGAACGCTGTGGACTAACCGACGGTCATGATGTGCATGGCGACCTTGGAATCGATGCCAAAGCGAGCGCCCAGCACCGTGACGATGATATTGGCGCCACTCGAGCTCACCACGTGGATCTCGTTGCCCTCGACAAAGCCGAGGTCCTTGAGATGGTGCTTCATGTCCTCATTGCCCTTTACGCGAGACACGCGCACGGTTTCGCCCGCTTTTACCATCGAAAGCGGCATAGCCGGCATCTGCGGTCCGCAAGACATGAGTGAGCTCCTAACGTCAGTTCGTCCTCAACATCGACGCAGCAAAAGTTAACCACGTCTATGTTCGCTATAGTAAACTAGCACGTGGTTAACTTTTTGGAAAGGGTTCCTATTCAGATTTCGAAAAAGTTTCCTATACGAAACAAAAGAAGCACCACAAAGACCATCTCTTTGCGGTGCCTTGTCATACCAATTTATGCAACAAAGGGGACTGTCCCTTTGTCACATTGATGCGCTTAGAGCGAGAGGTTTCTGATCGACGTGACGCAGGAGGCCTCATCCACGCCCGAAACGCGGAACACGACGTCTTCGCCACATTCGCCGCAGAGTGCCATGAGCCCTATAACGTCGCGGCCATCGGTGTAGCGGTCACCAATCGAAACCGACACGTCACTACGGTGCTTGGCAATGATGTCATAGAGCAGCGCAACCGGGCGGGCATGTAATCCCAACGGATCTTTAATCGTCTTTGTAAACTCGACCATGTCCCCTCCCGCGACATCGCACATCGGCCGGCAAAACCCAGCCACGTGGTAGTTATTGTAGCGTTAGATGCTTGTTGAGGGCGGGACGGAAATCGCATCCCATTTCGAGCGTCAATGATGGGACACAGTTTCCGCCAGAAGGCTCAACCGGAAAGTGCGACCCGTTATTTGGCTGGATTCTGGGACGCAGTTTCCGCTGAGCGACCCTGGCGGAAAGTACATCCCATTCTGGACGCAAATTCCGGGACGCAGCTTCCTCGACGTCCGGTCACCCCATGCCCTCACAACCTCGGCGCATAAAAAACGAGGGAAGGCCCGCGTCCTTCCCTCGTTGCAGGCAATATGTAGCCGCTCGCCTACATCAGGCGCAGGCTGACGTCCTTGAGCTGGGCGCCACTAACGGCACTCGGAGCGCCCGACATAAGGTCGGAGCCGCTGGCCGTCTTGGGGAACGCCATGACGTCGCGGATGGAGTCGGAACCGGTGAGCAGCATGCACACGCGGTCCAGGCCCAGAGCGAAACCGCCCATCGGGGGCGCACCAAACTTGAGGGCCTCCATGAGGAAGCCGAACTGAGACTCGGCACGCTCCTCGGTAAAGCCCAGGAGCTTGAGCATGGACATCTGCATCTCGGCGTTGTGGATACGCATACCGCCGCCGCCGGCCTCAAAGCCGTCCATGACAAAGTCGTAGGTGCAAGAACCGGCTGCCAACGGGTCGGCCTCGATCTTGGCGATGTCGGTCTCGGTCGGCAGGGTAAAGGGCTGGTGCTCGGCAGCATAGGCCTTGCGATCCTCGTCCCAGTGGAACAGCGGGAAGTTGACGACCCACAGGAAGTCGTGGCCCTCGCGCTTGATCTCGAGCGCATTGGCCATGTGGGAACGCATGCCGCCCAGGATCTCGTCAGAGAGCAGGCGCGGGCCGGCGGCGAACATCACAAGGTCGCCGGGCTCGACATCCATGCGCTCGCGCAGAGCCGCCATCTCCTCGTCCGAGAAGAACTTGACGATGGGGCTGTTGATAGAGCCGTCCTCGCGGAAAGCAATCCAGGCCAGGCCCTTGGCGCCAAACGTGGAGGCCACGCCGGCAAGCTTATCGATCTTGGCACGTGCCCAGGCACCGGCGCCCTTGGCGTTGATGGCCTTGACGACAGAGCCCTCCTCGTTTGCGGCAGTCGCAAAGACCTTGAACTTGGAGTTGGCGAAGATGTCGGTCAGGTCGACCAGGTGCATGCCATAGCGGGTATCGGGCTTGTCGGAGCCATAGGTGTCCATGGCCTCCCAGTAGTCCATACGACGCAGCGGCGTGGGCATCTCGACGCCCATGCGGCCGAAGGCGTCGGCCAGGACCTCCTCGAGCGCGCTCATGACGTCGTTCTGGTCCACGAAGGACATCTCGATATCGACCTGGGTGAACTCGGGCTGACGGTCGGCACGCAGGTCCTCGTCGCGGAAGCACTTGGCAACCTGGTAGTAGCGCTCGACGCCACCGACCATGAGCAGCTGCTTCAGGAGCTGCGGGGACTGCGGTAGAGCGTAGAAGTTGCCCGGCTGAATACGGCTGGGAACGATGAAGTCGCGGGCGCCCTCGGGCGTGGACTTAAACAGGGAGGGCGTCTCGACCTCCATGAACTCACGGTTGTGCAGCGCCTCGCGAATGGCAAAGGTAAAGTCGGAGCGCAGCTTGAGGTTGGCCATCATCTCGGGACGGCGGAGGTCCAGATAGCGATAGCGCAGACGGGTGTCCTCGCTGGTCTCGATGCCGTCCTCGATCTGGAACGGCGGGGTGACAGACGTGTTGAGCACCTCGGCGTGGTCGGTCAGGACCTCGATCTCGCCGGTCGCGAGCTTGGCGTTGGTGGTCTCCTCGCCACGGGCGCGCACGACGCCGTGGATCTTGATGGGCCACTCGGGACGCATGGTCTCGGCGATCTTAAAGGCGTCGCCGTCGGAGTGCTCGGGGTCGAAGGTGAGCTGCGTGATGCCCTCGCGGTCGCGAAGGTCGCAGAAGATAAGGCCGCCGTGGTCGCGGCGACGGCTCACCCAACCGGTGAGGGTGACCTCTTCGCCCACGTTCCCGCGGCGAAGCTCGCCGCAGGTACGGGTGTGCATGGAATGCTCGTCGATGGGACGGGTCTGGCTCATACCAGTGATCCTCCTTTATGGATCTGTGCCGCCCCGTGTCGTTCCGGGCGGCGTCGTACAGATTTGCCCAGCCTGCGTAAACCGCGCAGCCAGACATGGCGTTCTATCTTATCGCACCTGTGTCGATGTGCCGCGGAAAAGTGGCTCCTGCCCAAAGACTTGACGGAGACGAAACAATTGACGCACCGCGGCCGTCGCCAAGGCGCGCCACGTGCGACAATGTCCCCCAATACAACTGCACTCGGAAAGGCCCGCCATGACTGCACGCCTCATCGTTATGGATATCGACTCCACGCTCATCAACCAGGAGGTCATCGACCTGTTGGGCGAGGAAGCCGGCGTGGGCGAGCAGGTGGCGCAGATCACCGAGCGCGCTATGCGCGGCGAGCTGGACTTTAAGCAGGCACTTGAAGAGCGCGTGGGGTTGCTTGCCGGCTTGGACGAGAGTGTGTTCGAGCGCACCTTTGAGCGCGTGACGTTTACCCCCGGCGCGCTGGAGCTTGTGCGCTCGGCACACAGCAAGGGCTGGAAGGTTGGCGTGGTAAGCGGTGGCTTCCACGAGGTCGCCGACAAGATCGTAGCCGCCGCGGGCATCGATTTTTGCCTGGCTAACCGCCTGGAGGTCGTGGACGGCAAGCTCACCGGTAAGTTGGCGGCAGACATTGTGACCAAGGAGTCCAAGCTCATCCGGCTGCTGGATTGGGCAGTCGAGTGCGGTGTCGATATGGCCCACACCGTCGCGATCGGCGACGGGGCAAACGATATCCCTATGATTCAGGCCGCGGGCACGGGCATCGCGTTTTGTGCCAAGCCCAAGACGCGCGAGGCCGCCCCATTTGCCATCGACGAGCGCAACCTGATGCTCGCCATGGACATCATCCTGCGCGACTAGTCAGTTTGCTTCACAACTTCATCTAATCTGACATGTCAGATTCCCGAACAATTATGCTCTAATGTTCGGAAACAACCCTTCGCGTGCTAAACTTTTCTGCGTCGAAGGGAACTTATATGGACAAACGAGATCTTGAGCAATTGCTAAGTGACGTGGCAGACGGAAGCATTACGCCGGCCGATGCCCTCACGCGCATCCAGACGGCGCCGACCGCCGACCTGGGCTTTGCACAGCTCGATCTTTCGCGCGGAGTGCGCCAGGGAGCCGGCGAGGTTGTCTACGGTGCCGGTAAAACCGCCGAGCAAATTGCCGCCATTATCGAAGCGCTGCGCGATGCCGGCCAGGAGCGCATCCTGGTCACGCGCCTGGATGCCGAAAAAGCCACGCACACCGCTGAGCTTCTCGGCAACGACATCGACCTGGGGTATGTCCCGGACGCCCAGCTCGCCCTGGTAGGTGGCAAGCCCTCCCCCACCGGCAACGGACGCGTTGTCGTCGCCTGCGCCGGCACGAGCGACCTGCCCGTCGCCGAAGAAGCCGCGTTGACGGCCGAGTTCTATGGCAACGAGGTCGACCGCCTCTACGACGTGGGTGTTGCCGGCCTGCACCGCCTGCTCGCGCATGCCGAGGAACTCGCCCAGGCACAGGTGGTCATTGCCATCGCCGGCATGGAGGGCGCGTTGGCGAGCGTTATCGGCGGTCTGGTGAGCTGTCCGGTCATCGCCGTTCCCACCAGCGTGGGCTACGGCGCAAGTTTTGGTGGCGTAGCCGCGCTGCTCGCCATGCTCAACTCCTGTGCCAGCGGCGTATCGGTCGTCAATATCGACAACGGCTTCGGCGCCGCCTACCAGGCAAGTCTTATCAATCATCTGAGCGCCGGCGCGCCCCGCGCCCGTTAAGGAGCATTCCATGTCCAACCATCAGCACACGCTTATCATCGACGGCACCTCGGGCATCAGCGGCGATATGACCGTCGCGGCCCTGCTCGACCTGGGCGCCAGCGAGGGGCACCTGCGCGAACAGCTCGCCACGCTGCCGGTCGACGGCTTTTCGATCGCCGTCACGCGTGCAAACAAGCATGGCATCGACGCCTGCGATTTCGACGTCCAGCTTGCAGAGGAGCTCGAGAACCACGATCGCGATATGGCCTGGCTCTACGGCAACGAAGCAGCTGCCGAGCACACGCACGAGCACGAGCACCACCATCATGACCATAGCGAGCACGAACACGAGCACTGCCACGAGCATGACCATGAGGCCCATGGCCATGGCCACGAGGACCACCATCACGCCCATCACCATCACCACCGTTCTTTGGCGGACGTCACCGCCATCATCGACGGCTCGCAGCTAAGCGATGGCGCCAAGCGTCGTGCCCTCGCCATTTTTTCCGTACTCGCTGATGCCGAGGCAAAGGCTCACGGCAAAACGCCCGACACCGTCCTGTTTCACGAGGTGGGCGCCGTCGACTCCATCGTCGACGTCTGCTCTGTCGCCATCTGCCTCGACGATCTGGGTATTGAGGAAATTGTGGTCGAGTCGCTCTCCGAGGGCCACGGAACCATCCGTTGCGCCCACGGCCTCATGCCCATTCCCGTCCCCGCTGTCGTCAACCTGTGTCAGGCGGGCAATATCGCCCTCACGCCTGCACCGGTCGCCGGCGAGCTCGTGACGCCGACGGGCGCCGCCATCGTCACCGCACTGCGCACGTCCGACCAACTGCCCTCACGCTACCGCATCGAAGCCGTCGGCTACGGCTCCGGCAAACGCCCCTACGAGGGCTGCTCCGGCACGCTCCGCTGCCTGCTCGTTCACGCGGACGCATAGCCATGGATGCCCGCAAGGCAAAAAGCCGTGCCGCCATCGTTGCGGCGTTCTCCGAGCTCCTGTGCGAGGAAGATTACGGCAAGATCACCGTCGGCGACATCATCGCTCGTGCCCACGTAGGTCGGGCCACGTTCTACGGGCTCTTCAAGAGCAAAGATGACCTGCTCGCTGAGCTCGTGCGCGATATCTGCACCCATGCCCTCGACGACGATGGCACACCGCTCGATGATCCGCTCGTACAAGTCGAGCATATCCTCAACAACCTCTGGGAACGTCGCCAAGGCGTCCGAGCGCTGGTAGCCGGCGCCGGCTCACGCGTCTTCGCCGACTGCTTACGCAAGACCATCATGGCCCGAGCAGCCGAAACCGTCCCTACCGACCCAAACGGCCCCGCCGCCACCATGGACCGCAGCTTCCTACTACACCACATAGCCTCAAGCTTCGTAGGAATGGTCCAATGGTGGGCCTGGCACAATTTCGAAGCCCCAAAAGAGGACGTAGCCAAAGACTACCTATCAGCCATCAAGCCCCTCTTCAACTAAGTAACTATCCCTTCCCAAAGTGCGAATCCCATTCCAAAATCCCGCTCCGACTTAAGACACTGCGCATCCCAAAGTGTCTGCAAAAGCCCAACGCCCCCAACAGCAACAAGCCCCTCCCATCCAAATTCAGATATATATGTTGGGTTGCTTGTTCGAACACAGCCAAGAGTGCCCAGGGCTCGGTAGGGGTTAACTTTCCAACGCATTCCGCAGGACGCAAAAAAGCTCGCCGCACGAAGTGCGCAGCGAGCCTTTTTTGCATGTCCGAGGACGCGTTGGAAAGTTAACCCCTACCGAGCCCGGACCTTATAGAGCCGTCCTTTGACTAGAACATGCCCAAGAAACCATGCACAAACAGTGCAGCCAGAGCGGCACCGACAAACGGAGCGATGCCAGGAACGAGCAGGCCGTACTTCCAGTTGTTGTCAGCCTTGTTCTTGATCGGCAGTACCTGGTAAGCCATGCGAGGACCAAGGTCACGAGCCTGGTTCATGGCGAAGCCGGTGATGCCGCCCATGCCCATGCCAACAGCCCAAACAATCAGACCGACGCAGATGGCGAGCATCAAAACGTTCTCGCCGGCGCGGCTAGCAGCAGCAAGGATGGCGCTGATGAACACAAAGGTGCAGATAGCCTCGCAGAAGAAGTTACGGGCATAGTTCGTACCCTCGGTGGTGGGGTTGGTCGAGAAAATGTTGCGCTGGGCAATGGGGTCGACGACGCCCTCAGAAGCCTTGAACTCATCGGCATACATAAGCCAAGCGATTACAGCGCCCACAAAGCCGCCGAGCATATCGGCAATCATGAAGGGGATGCAGCTGCTCCACGGCACCAGGCCTACGATGCACTGGGCAAGCACCATGGCGGGGTTCATGCACACGGCGCCGCCAAAGACAAACAGGCAGACCGAGATGCCAAAAGACCAGGTGGTGATGGCAAACATGTGACCGGAGCCCTGATACTTGGTGCCCTTAAGCACGGTATCGCAGTGCACGCCCACGCCAAAGATGATCATGAGGGCCGTTGCGCCGAATTCGCAGAGGAGTTTGGTAAGCATAAAACCTTATCTTTCTTGTCGGTTATAAACGATTCGTTTAGGCCGCGTACTAGTGCTGAGCGACGACAACGCCCAGGCCATCGGGAATGACGGCCACCTTGGCATCGGCACCCTTCATCTCAAAGGCGAGCCTGAGCGCCTCCTCGATAGTGTTGACCGGCGTCATGTGCATATCCTTGATCATCTGGTGATTGCACAGATCGGTAACCATGATCACAGGGTGATGCGCCAGGATGCGGGCAAAGATCTGGCTCGTCCACTGGTCGGGCAGGGTCTCGTCCTTAGGACGGTCGATGCAGGCGCGCTCAAACTCTGCCGGATCATTGTCGGCGATGTTGTGATAGAAGCCCTCGCCACCGTGACCGTCGGCACAGCCGGCGACGTCGATGATCACACCGCCCTCGGGAAGCGTAGCCTCGGCAGAGCACATGCCCTTCACGGCCTGGTAGATGTTCTGGTCGAGCGGGTAGCCGCCGTTGGTGGTGATGGCAATCTCGCACTCGACGGGCTCAACGCCGGCAAGGCTCTTCACGAACTCACAGCCGGCCTCGTGCGCCTTGTGAATGTCGCCGGCAAAGGAGCCGATGACCTCGTGCTTGCCGTTGAGCACCACGTTAAGCACAAAGGCAAGGTGAGCCATCTCGGCAGCGGCAAACATGTCCTCGCTCACGTGGTTGTGGCACAGGTTGCCGGCACGCGAGTGGGAATCATTCACAAACTGACCGTTGTGGTTGTACATGATGGTCTTGTAGCTGGCGATGCCAGGCAGGACGGACTTGCGGCTACCAGAGAAACCGGCAAAGAAGTGCGGCTCAATAAAGCCCTCGGCAAGCAGCAGATCACAATCGGCGGCAATCTTGTTGATGATGCACTCGCCACCAGAAGGCAGGGTGCCAATCTTTTTCATCATGCTGTCGTCAGTCGCGACGTGCATAACGATTTCCTCGTTGGCAACGATCTCCTCGCCGTACTTGTTGACGAGCTCCTCGTGCGTCGACGGACGGTGCATACCCGTAGCAACCAGAATGCGCAGGCGAGCCTCGGGCGCAGCGGAATGGATGTGATGCAGCAGAATAGGCATCGTCACACGCGAGGGAACGGGGCGCGTATGATCGGAGCTAATAATGACGATATCCTTCTTGCCAGCACAAAGCTCCTCGAGCGAAGGCGAACCATAAGGGTTGGCAAGCGACTCCTCTACCAGCTCTTCCTGCGATTTCGTGGTCTTAAACTCGTTTTGATGACCTTCCATCGCACCCGCGAAATTCTTATCCTCGAGCTCCAGATGCAACGTCTTGTGGTCAAACGGTAGTTCACATTCAAACAATGACGAGCGCCCTCTTCCTTTCAACTGACACACTAGATTAACCGTTGGAAGGATACGCCGCTCACCGAAAAACACCACCGTCCACCGACTCATTAACACAACGTTCATATTTGACCCACAACAAAACGGCCGCGACCCCAAACGGGACCGCGACCGCTACAGTCGTAAGGCGAGAAGCGCCAAATGCGCCACCGGGATAGACCCCATCCAAAACGCGCGAAGCGCGCCAGCTTTTCCCAGCCAGTAATCCGCCGAAGACCGAACATCGCAGGGCCCGCCATTAGTTTACTTTTAGGCACATTCCGCAGGACGCAAGAAGCCCTCGCCGCACGAAGTGCGCAGCGAGGGCTTCTTGCATGTCCGAGGACGTGCCTAAAAGTAAACTAATGGCGGGCCCGGACGACTACAGGGCTATCGATTACCCCGTGTTCTGCAATCCTGCCGAGACGCCGGTCACAGTCGAAAGAATCAGGCTCATGTACTCGGCCTTCTTCTCCTCGGCCATCTCGTCCTGATTCATGCGCACCTCGCGAAGGGCGCGGACCTGGGCGATGGACAGAGCGTCGACGTAGGGGTTACGCACGCGAACGGCGCAGCCGAGCACGCGACGACGCTGCAGCGGCCACTCATCACCGACGATGGCAAGGACCCACTTACGCGTGAGCTGCATCTCGGTGAAGACCTTCTCGGACAAATCATCGCGGTCGCCCAGGTGCAAATACATCTTGGCGATGCGCTGGTCGGTCTTGGCGATCGACATCTCGATGTTGTCGATAAAGGTGCGGAAGAACGGCCACTCCTGGTAGGCAGCCTTGAGCTGGTCAAGATCGCCCAGCTGCTCGCAGGCGGTGCCCAGGCCGTACCAAGCGGCCAGGTTAATGCGCGCCTGGCTCCAGCTGAAGATCCACGGAATGGTACGCAGGTCATCGAGCGACTTGGCGCCCAGGCCGCGCTTGGCGGGACGCGAGCCGATCGGCAGCAGACCGACCTCGGTAAGCGGCGTCACGGTCGAGAACCACGGTGTAAAGTCCTCGGTGTTCAGCAGGTCCAGATAACGCTCGTGGCTTGCGGTGTTGAGCTTCTCGGCCATATCCCAGAACTTCTGAGTGGTCTCGGTGTTAGTCTTCTCGACACTCGGGGCCGACTGCAAAAGCGTTGCAGCAGCAACGGACTCAACATGGCGCTGAGCCAGCGTGCGGTTGCCGTAACGGGCAAAGATGACCTCGCCCTGCTCGGTGAGCTTAAAGAAGCAGTTGACCGAACCCTTGGGCTGCGCCAGCACGGCCTTGTTGGCCGGGCCGCCGCCACGGCCAACGGCACCGCCGCGACCGTGCATGAGCACCAGGTCGATATCGTTCTTCTCGGCCCACTTGGCAATGCGCTCCTGCGCGGAATGCAGCGCGAGCATGGCCGTGGTAGGACCGGCGTCCTTGGAGGAGTCGGAATAGCCCAGCATAACCTCCATGCGGCGGTTGGTCTGAGCAAGACGCTTCTGCACCACGGGCAGCGTAAGCATCTGGTCGAGCACGTCGACGCAGCCCTCGAGGTCCTCGAGCTGCTCGAATAGCGGGATCACGTCGAGCTCGGGGACATCTTCCTCGTGTGCGAAGGACAGGTGGGCCAGCTCGAAGACGTCAGCCACATGCTGGGCGCTCTTGGTAAACGAGATGATGTAGCGGTGCGCCATCTTCTTGCCGTAGCGCTTTTGGATGGAGCCGATAGCACGGAAGGTATCGATGACTTCGCGCGTCATGGGCTGCAGGTCGCCATGGATACCGTTCTCGTGGATATCCTTGAGGGCGCGGGCATGCACCACGGAGTGCTGACGGAACTCCATCTCGACCATATGGAAGCCGAAGGACTCGACTTGCCAGATGATGGTCTGGACCGGGCCGTAGGCGGCACGGACGGCACCGCAGGCGGCCAGCGAACGCTGGACGACGCGCAGGTCATCCAGGAACTCATCGGCGCTGTGGTACATGGTGTCGGTGATACGGCGCACGGTGGCGTTCAGACGGTCGGCCATGACGAGCATGACGGCGCGATGCGGCTCGTGCTCGGAGATCAGCTCGGCGCGGGCCGTGTACCGAGGGCTCATCTCGACCTGATGGTTCCACAGGTTAATGAGCTCGGCCGACGGCTTGCTGTAGGTGGCCTCGAGCGTGAGGTTGCGGCCGATGTGGCGGCACTTGTCCTCGAGCTTGAGCACCATGTGCGTAAAGTACTTGGCGGCGACCTCACGGCTCACCTTGGCGGTGACGTTGGGGTTACCGTCGCGGTCGGAACCGATCCAGCTGCCGGGATGGAAGAACGCCGGGCACAGCGGCGGCACAGTACCGGCCTTGTCGCCCAGCACCCAATCGTCAAAACGACGATAGATAACGGGGATAACGTCGAACAGCGTGTTATCGAAGATGTCGATGATGGTATCGGCTTCCTCGACCGGCGTGGGCTTCTTGAGCGCGATGGGGCTCGTACGCACCAGGGCGTCGATCTCCTGCAGCATATGGCGCTCGTTCTCCACCAGGTCGGAGCCGCCCAGACGCGGACGCTCCTCCAGCAGGTTGGAGATACGGCGGATCTTGCCCTCGACGGCCTTACGACGGGCCTCGGTGGGATGTGCGGTAAAGACAGGGTGGAACTCGAGCTTGTCGAGCAGCTCGTTGGCACCCTCGACACCCAGCTCATTCACCAGCTGGTGATAGGCAACGGTAAGCTCGTTGGCAGGATCGACCTCGGTATCGGTCGACGCACCGGCCTCGCGCTCGCGCAGCTGCGCCACACGGTAGTTCTCCTCCGACAGGTTTGCCAGATGGAAAAAGCTCGTAAAGGCGCGGACAATGACCTGCTGCTTATCGAGCGGCAGGCTGTCGATCAAATCGACGACCTCACGAAATGCCACGGCAGTGGGCTCGTCGGCGGTGGGCACGCCCTGCTCGTCGACGGCTTCGTCGGCAGCGCAGGTACCGGGGTTGCCGGCATTGACCACAATCTCGGCTGTCAAAATCTTGTCGAACAGGTCCGCGATCTCGGGATCATACTCGCTAAGCACACGGCGCTCCAGGCGCAAGAACAGCGCCAGATTGTCGCGCAGCTCCTCGGGGATCTCGATCTCGGCGAGACGCTCCCTGGACTCGGCATTCGAGCCGATTCGGTTAACGAGGCGGTTGACCACGGCAGCGACGCGCGCCGCGGCTTCGGGTACAGACTGGTTGCTTAGGTTCTCAGCCACGTTTCCTCCCATTCCTCCTTCTATGCACGTAACATGCGGTATTCATTATAGGCGCTTGAGAAATACTTTCGACACTGATTGCGCTTTACCACACAAAAGTATTTTCTGCATTGCAAAGGTTTTTGCCCTAAATGGTCGTATTTCTCGGTGGGCGGCATACGTAAACGGGGGCATTCCGCATAAAAGCGAAACATCCCCGTAACAATCGCTCTCCATGAGCAGGGCACGTTAGCAGGCCCGAAGCTCAAAAAGATGCGCTACAGGCGCTCGCGAACCGCCTCGACGACGTTGTCCAGATCGGCGAGCACCTCGTCATGGCTCTGCATGTCGCGCACTTTGACCTTGCCGGCGGCAAGCTCGTCGCCACCCAGGACTAGGATGAGCTTAGCGCCCACCTTGTCGGCCTGCTTAAACTGGGCCTTAAGGGAACGGCCCTGATAGTCGGCCTCGGTCACGATACCTGCGGCGCGAAGCTCCTGCGTAATGGCAAAGACGTTCTGGCGCAGCTCCTTGCCGGCATTGGCGACGTAGACGCACGGGACCTCCTCGGCACCCAGGTCGCTGCCAAAGGCCTGCAAGGCCAGCAGGGCGCGTTCAAAACCGACAGCGAAGCCGACGCCTGCCGTGGGCTTGCCACCCTCGAGCTCGACCAGGCCGTCATAACGACCGCCGCCACCGATGGAGCCGACACCGGCGCCGGGAGCCTCGACCTCAAAGACAGTACGGGTGTAGTAGTCCAGGCCGCGCACCAAGGTGGGATCCTCGACATACTCGATACCCGCCGCATCCAAATAGCGCTTGACCTGCTCGTAGTGCTCACGGCACTCGTCGCACAGGTTGTCGCCCATCAGCGGGGCGTCGGCCATGATCTCGCGGCAGTGGTCGTTCTTGCAGTCGAAGGCGCGCAGCGGGTTGAGCTCGGCGCGCTCGCGGCACTCATCGCACATCTCGTCGGCGTGATCGAGGATAAACTGCTTGACCTGCTCGCGGTAAGCCGGACGGCACTGCGCATCGCCCATCGAGTTAATAAGCAGGCGAAGCTTGGAAAGGTCGAAGCCCAGGCGCTTGTAGAACTCCATGAGCATGATGATGCACTCGGCGTCTGCCGCCGGATCGGGAGCGCCGAGCCACTCGATGCCCACCTGATGGAACTGGCGCAGGCGGCCCTTCTGGGGACGCTCGCCGCGGAACATGGCCTCGGCGTAGTAGGCCTTAAACGGCGTGGAGCCCTGGGGCACCAGGTTGTTCTCCACGACGGCGCGCACCACACCGGCTGTGCCCTCGGGACGAAGGGCCAGGCGCTGCTTGGGCTTGAGCTTGGTATCGGTGCCCTCGGTAAAGACGCGCTCCAGGTTGGCGCCGCTAAACACGCGGAACATCTCCTTGCGCACGACGTCGGTCGACTGGCCGATGCCGTGGACAAAGACGTCCACCTGCTCGATCGCGGGCGTCTCGATGGGTTTAAAACCAAACGGCTCGAACACGCCGGCAGCGATCTGCTGCATCTTTTGCCAAGCGCGCATCTCGGCGCCGATAAGGTCGCGGGTTCCCTCCGCCTTCTGTGCCTGCATGGGCAAACACCTTTCTTTTGTATCGCGTCATAGGTAGTGGACATTATACGGCACAAAGCAGCAACGCGGCGGCGTGTCTGACCGAACGAGGGTATGGGGACTCGTTCGGCCAGACACGCCGCCGCGGTTTGTGATCCCTTTTCCTCCGTCCCCTTCGGATTACGTGATCCCTTGGGGACGGAGGAAAAGAGCTCATTTCGTAGACCCGTGGCTGCCCTGGAAACCGAATGACAGTACGGGCATCCATTCGGCTTCCAGGGCAGCCACGGGCAGAACAGGCAAACAGGAATAGGCGGCGACCCGCTACTCCCCCGCCACGCTTGCGCGCAGCTTGGCGGCGATGGGCTCGGATGCCAGCAGGAACACGAGCATGACCACGGAGCACGCCAGGCACACAATCCAGGTGCTCGCAAAGGAGCCCGTGGCATCGAACAGCACGCCCGAGACAATGGCGCCCACGGTGCCGCCGACCATCTCGAGCGAGGTAATGGTGCCCGTGACCTTACCCAGGTCGGCCATGCCAAACTGCTTGGACGCGGCGATGGTAGGCGTGATGGTGCCCATGCACGTTCCAACACCAAAGCTCACAGCGGCGACAATAGGACCGAGGTCCGTCGTCGGGAAACACAGCGCCACGCAGGCGATAATGCACGCAACGGAGCCAAGGATATTGCCAAAGCGCAGGCCAAAGCGGTCATAGATCGCACCGAGCGAAATCTTGGCAATAACGACGGTGACCATGTAGGCCGAAAGTACGGTACCCGCCCACATGGGATCGTGGCCGCCCGTGACAATCTTGGCACCGTTGACGGTAACACTCGTCATGTTGGTAACCTGGTTGGGCAGGATGGCGCCATTGACCAAGCCCATAAAGAGGAAGGCGACGACAAGCAGCCAAAATGCCGGGCTCTTCTTGATACGAGACCAGCCGACGCTAACCTCGGGCGCCGTGTGCTCGTCCTTGTCGCCAGCCGTCGAGACGGACGGATCGCCCGGGTTCTCGCCGAGCGGCTTCAGGCCGATCTCGGAAGGCTTGGTGCGGAAGGAATAGTCATGCAGTTAACGAAAATCGTGTAGCACGTGGCCATGATCACAAAGCTGGAGGCCACCACGAGCCAGCCGGGGAAGAACTTACGTTGCTGGGACATGGATTACTCCTTGTGGTCCGCAATGTATCCGAGAGCGACGGCGGCATAAGCCGCGGCGCCAAGGGGAAGCTCGGTATCGCTAAAGCGTGCCTTGGGATGATGCTGAGCAAAGTGCTCGTCCGTATCAGTCACGGCAGCGCCCACGGTAAAGTACGCACTCGGGATCTCGCTCGAGATCAACGCGAAGTCCTCGCTCGCCATGGCGTGGAACAGCGGCAGGAAGGCAGCCTTGGGCAGCACCGCGCCCACGTAGCCAAGCGACGCCTGGGTCATATCGCTGTCGAGCACGAGCGGCGGAACGTCCGAAAGCGTCTCGATGGCTGCCGGCGTACGATATGTTGCGGCAACGCCGTTGACGACCTCCGCGATACGCTCCTTGAGATGAGTCATGAGCTCGACATCGAAGCCGCGCAGCGTTCCCTCGAGCACACAGGTGTCGGGGATGACGTTGGCCGCCAAGCCGCCAGCGAACTTACCAACGGTAAGTGCGACTTCCTTGGCCGCTGGCACCTCGCGGGAGATAAGCTCCTGGAGCGCCAGGTGCACATGGACGCCGGCCGTGATGGGGTCGATGCAGATCTCGGGGCTCGAGCCATGGCCGCCCTTGCCCTGCAGCGTGATGCGGAAACCGTACACGCCCGAAAGCGCCGGGCTCCCATAGAGCACCAGGCCGAGCGGCGATTGGCTGTTGACGTGCATGGCAAAGGCAGCCTGGGGGCGCGGGTTCTGCAGCAAGCCATCGGCGATGGCAGCGCGGGCTCCCTCAAAGGTCTCCTCACCCGGCTGGAACAGCAGTTTGACGGTGGCATTGGCGTCGACAAGCTCGGCCTCGCGGGCCTTGAGCAAACGGGCCGCGCCGAGCAGCGCCGTCGCATGCATATCGTGGCCACAAGCGTGCATGCACCCGTTGGTGGAAGCGAAAGGCTCGCCCGATTCCTCGACAACGGGCAGGGCATCCATGTCGCCGCGAAGCATGATAACCGTACCGGTTTGCTCGTCCGCGCACGTACCATTGCCCTGAGCAGCCGCGGCCGCACCGGCACCGATCAGGCCAACAACACAGGAGCCGTCGACAAGCGTGGTATGGGGAATGTCCATCTCGTCCAGACGTGCCTGGATATAGGCAGACGTCTGCGGAAGATTGTTACCGAGCTCGGGCGTCTGATGGAGATCGTGGCGCCATGCGGCAAGCTCACCGGCAAATGCCTGGGCTTCTTTGACCAGACCATCGCCGATAGCGGTCTGCGCCGCTGCGGTAGCCTGAGGCGCTGGTTGCGGTTGAAGATCGGACAGAGCTGATGCCATAGATGCCCTCCAGTAACGTTTTTGCAGCACGCACTTTGACAGCGTAAAGTGCAAGGTACAACTGTAAGGGCATGACATAAAAAATGCCGCCCCGGGAGGGCGGCGCAACAAGTTGTTTACAAATGCGGGTGTGATTTTCGGCGCAAGAAATCGAAATGCGTCTCGCTCAAGATAATCGACAAAAAGATGAGCGCAAAGCCGGAAAGCAGGCGCGAGGTGAGCGCCTCCCCCATCAACAACACCGAGAACAGCACACCCGAGGGCGACTCCATCGAAAGAAGCAGCGAGCCCGTCGAGGCCGGGACGTGCGCCAGACCGACGTTTTGGACGAGCAGTGCCACGCACGTGCAGCCCACCGAGAGGAAGACCATCACGCCGATAAAACTCGGCGTCCACACGGACAGAGGCGCCTGAGTCTCGAATAGTAGCGACGTGATTAAGCTCAAAACGCCATTGCCCACAAACATCCAAAACGTGATGACGTTGATATCCATCTTGCGGCCATACTTGGCGGTCACCGCCATCTGGATAGCAAAGAAGACCGCGCCGCCCAGCGTGATGGCATCTCCAGCATTGAACTCGACGCTATCGAGTGCCACCAGGCCAATGCCCGCCAGGCACAGCAATGCAGCGCCCAAGTTGTAACGGGTAAGCCTTTCTCCGCTCAGGACATAGCTCGCAAACGGCACGAGGATGCAATAGGTACCCGTCAAAAACGCGCTCTTGCCCGCCGTGGTCTGTGCCAGGCCAATCGTCTGCAAACCGTACGCGCCCCACATAAGTGCGCCCATACCAAGCCCGACGATAAGGTTGCGAACATTAAAGTGTGCGATGATGCGTTTGCGGAAGATGGCGAACATAACCAGCGAAGCCGGGAGAAAGCGAACGTAGACCAGCTCGAACACCGGAATGGTGTCGAGTGCGTCCTTCATAGTGGTAAAGGAGTAGCCCCAGATAATCGCCACCGAAAGCAGTAGAACTTTCCAGAACAACGGCGAGCGTGCGCCGGCACCCCGGGGAATACCACCCGCGCCCAAATCCTCACGGGCTACAGGGCTATCGGGCATGTTTTCGATTTCGTTGGCAGCGTATTGGGCCATGGAACATCCTCGCGCTCAATCTGGGCGTGGTGTCCGCACGCGCGTGACCGCATGCCGCCTCATGGTCAAATAAAAACGGGGCGCACCGGACCCCCGGTACGCCCCGCTACTGTAGCAACAACCAAGTAACCCACGCAATTCACTACGCTAAAGCGTCGGTACAGAAAACCTCGATGTTCCGGCAACGTCAGCGAAAACGCCCCTAAGCGAGCAAGGTGACGTGAAATGGAAGGGCGCTGACCTTCTGGTCGCGCCCTTGAAATTGAACGTCAGATTGCCGCTTAGGGACGTTTGCAGCGTCGAGCCGTTACGCGGTTTGGTAAAACCGCGTAACTAAATAAGCTTCGTGCTTTCAAGCTTTTCGATGATCCAGTCGTTGGCTTTGATGACCGGGCGGCGGAAGACGACGCCAAGGGCCAGCGACGGAATCAGGTAACTCGCCAAGATACCCAACTCAATCCAGTACTCCATATGGTAGGCGCCGGCCATGGCGGCATGCATGGCGTTGATGCCGTGGGTAAACGGCAGGAACGGGTAGATCGCCTGGAACACGGGGCCGGTCATCTCGATGGGGAACGTGCCGCCCGAACCGCCGACCTGCATGACCAGCAACACGACGGCGAGTGCCTTACCGATATCGCCAAACGACACCGTAAGCGTGTAGACGATATTGGAGAACACGAGACTCGCGATCCAGCCCGCCAGCACAAATTGCAGCGGGTTGTCGCACTGGATGCCAAAGAACAGGATGTCGCCCGCGCACACGAGCGTTGCCTGCAGCAGCGCCAGACCGCCAAAGAACAGGTAACGGCCCAGGTAGATCTCGTGCAGGCGCACGGGGATAAGCTCGTTGATGAGCTCATCGTCAACCGACACCTTCATCATGGCCGCCAGTACAATCGAGCCGACCCAAAGCGACAGAATCGTGTAGAACGGTGCCATGGCCGAACCGTAGTTGCGGATCGGATAGACCGGTTTGCGGTCGAGCGCGACGGGACCGGAAAGCGACACGGCCAGACCCTCGGGATCGTTGCCGATCATTGTCTTGATCGTGGCCAGATCGTCCGACATAAGGGCACCGTCGAGGTCGTCCTTAAAGGCGCTGATCTTGTCCGACGCCTCGCCCAGCTGATCGGAAGCCTTGTTGACCAGCCTTGCGGCCTTAGAGAGACCCTTTGCCAGCGAACCAGATGCGTCGGTCAAGCCGTCTACGGCGCTATCCAGGTCGCCCGAGATGCTGTTCAGCGAATCCAAAACGCCCGAAATGGTCTTCTTGAGCTCCTTGGCCTTAACCGAGAACGTGGAATCGTAGTCGGACTTGGCGCCCGAGATACCAGCCTTGGCATCCGCGATTGCCTGATCGACCTCGGCACGCGACTTGTTAACTTCTGCCATGCCGTCAGAAAGGGACTTTGCGGTTGCCGTCAGGTCCTTGGCGTTATTGCGATACTCCACTGCGATTCTGCTCAGCGATGTTGCCACAGACTTGAGGCTGTCCTGGAGCTTTTCGTCAGTCAACTGATCGGCAAAGCTGCGGAGCTGGTCAGCAGTGGCGTCGATATCGTCGGCACGCGTGTTGAGCGCCGCCGCGGCATCGTTGAGCTGGGACACCGTAAGGTCCACATGTTGATTCGCGGCATCGAATGCCTTCGCAAGCTCGGCGGACACATTGTCAAACGAGCCCGCGCTTCCGTCAATCGCGGCGTTGATGGCGTCGTTGGCGTCCTTCAGCGCTTCCTTGGAATCGCTCATACCGCTCTTGGCATGCTCCATCAGCTGCTTAGTCGACTCATCGACCGTGCCCGTCTGCTTGAGCATACCGCCCGCCGACGTCAGCGAATCGGACGTGGAACTCAAAATGCCCGCCAGCGACGTCGCGCTGGCCTGAACGTCCTGCAGGTCCTGGACCGAATCGCCCAGCGTCGAGGACAGGTTGGCGATAAAGTTGCTCACTTGGTCGGTGCTCATGTAGTCGAGCAGGCTGGACACGGTTTTAAGACCGATGGTCGTGATGGTCTTGGTAAAGGTCTCGTTGACCTGACTCTGGACGGCGCTCGAACCCTTTTCAGTCACGATCTGTGCGATGGCGTTGGCCTTCTGGTTCTCATAGAACTCGATATCGGCGTGCTTCACCTCGGTCGAGAAAAGCGTCATCATGTCGGCGCTAAACGTTTTAGGGATAACGACGGCAGCGTAGTACGCGCCCGACTTAACGCCCTCAATCGCCTTATCGCGGTCGTTGAGGACGACCCAGTCGAAGTTCTCGTTGCCGCGCAGGGTGGCGGTTACGTTTTCGCCCACGTTGACCTCGACGGGAATCAGATCGCTCTCGTAACCCTCATCGGTGTTGACCACTGCAATCTTAAGGTTGCCGGTATTGCCGTAGGGATCCCAGCTTCCGGCGATGTTAAACCATGCATAGAGACATGGCACGATGATCAGGCCCATCACGACGACCATGCCGATCACGGAGCGAGACACGTTTTGGACATCGCGCTTAAACAGGTGCAGGATGTTTTTCATTTATGCCTCACCTCCTTTAGAGTGCTTGCCAAGCGGGGTGGTGTCCCCGTCGTTTCCGTTTACGTTGTCAGCGCCGTCGGCATCTTGAGCCTTACGATGCGCACCGATATGCGGCAGACGGCTCGTAGGCTGTTCGCCTCCCTTGGCGCCACGCTCGCTGGCGTTGAGACCAAACATGCGACGGGCGGCAGGGATCGCCGCCGTGTGCTCGCGCATCTCGCGGCGAAGGTCCTCGTCCGAAAGCGCCGAGATACGCATCTGGGTATTGAGGCTCGCACGGATGTATTCGATGTTGATGAGCCAGCCGCAGATGGCGATAACCGAAATGATCCAGATAACGAGCAGGATGATCTTGCCGTTATTGTCGATATCGAGCACCGTCGAAAGCACAAAGAGCAGAACCTGCACGCCTACCACGGCGGCAAAACCGCCCTTGATGTAGTACGGGTAGCGATGCTCAAACGCCACGGCATGATCGAGCAGCTCGCGACGGTACGAATCCGAATCGAGCATGACGCGCATGGCCGTGCGCAGCGAATAGCGCTGGCGCGGTAGGTCGTTGGACTCGCAGATCATTAGGCCCGTCGTGGAAAGCTGCTTATCAAAGAGCAGATTGAGGTTGAGCAGCAACGGGCGCAGCTGCAGACCGATAAAGAGCGCGATGGCAAGGAACACGCCCAGGACGCACAGGTTGAACAGGTAGTTGAACGAATACATGCCACCGACGGTCTCGCGCAGCAGGTTGATGCCATAAGTGAAGGGCAGCAGCGGATGCAGCCATTGGAAGAAGCCGGGCATCATCTCGATGGGATACATGCCCGACGAGCCGGGGATCTGCACAATGACGAGGATGACGCCAATGGCTTTACCGATATGCTTAAACGTGGTGGACAGCGCATAGATGATATTGACGTAGGTGAATGAAATCGCGATGCCGCCCAGCACGAACAGCAGCGGGTTAACGCACTGTACGCCAATGACCAAATCTCCCACCGTAACGATAATGGCCTGGAACGCGCCCAGGATCACCAGCAGCAGCCAGCGGCCAAAGTAGCCCTGACGCGCCGTAAAGCTACCGATGCCCTCGCGGTCGACCTCGAGTTTATAGATAGCGATGAGCACATAGCCGCCCACCCAAAGCGCCAGATTGGTGTAGAAGGGAGCGATGCCCGAGCCAAAGCTCTTGACCGGATAGATTGACTTGGACGTCAACTCAACCGGAGACGCCATGAAATCTGCCACGTCATTGACATCGACGCCCATCAGATCGGCCAGCTCGCCCATGGACTCGGAGGTCTGCAGCGCCGCGATGTCATTGGCGGCGGTTGCAAGCTTGTCCTGGACCTTGGCAAGCGAGGAATCGGTCTGGGACAGCGTGGTCTTGGCCTGGCCGAGCGTAGCGCTAAGCTGCGCCAACGTGCCGCGCGCATTTGCAAGTGTAGGTGTCATACCCGAGACGATACCGGTCAGGTCGCCCGAAACGGCAGCAAAAGAGTCGAGCGCGCTCGAGGCCTTCGGCAGCGCGTTTTGGCCCAAGTCCGTCTGGGCTTGGCCAAGGTTGGTCGCACCGGTATGAATTGCGTTATTGATAGCGTCACTGGCACCCGAAACAGCCGCTGCGTCATTCGCCATGGCGCTCGACTGCGCGGACAGACCGTCCTTGATGCTCTGAAGCTTTTCATTCTGCTCTCGAAGCAAATCGATGGTCGATACAATGCGCGCGTCAATTTCCTCGGAACCTGTCGACGTGTCATTGGCGAGAATCTCCAAGTGCCCGATAACGGCCTTATTGTGGTCGATCGTCGCTTGAAGAGACTCGAGCGAGTTGTCGATACGGGTGGTCGTAGATGTGACCGCGCCCGTCAGCTTGCCGATGGCAGCGTTCGCAGAGGCCGACGTCTTGGTGAGCGCAAGGCCGCCTTCCGAGAGCGCCTTGGAGAGCGAGGCGACAGAGTTGCCCGCCGTGGTGCGAGCTTCGCTCAGCAGGTCGTTGCCCTGGGAGATCGCCTGCGTCAGCGACGGTGCCTGGCCTTGCAAGCCGGCAAGTGCCGCATCAGCCGAGGCGATAGCGCCACTCGTCTTATCGATGGCGGCATTCATATCGCCAATCGAATCGCACACCTCGCCCAAGGTGTCGGACGCCTCGGACACCGAACTTGCCAGCGAGTCCTGAGTCTGGGTTGCCTTGTCCTTTAAATCGACACCGGCATCCTTGGCGATACCGGCAACAGTCTTGCCTACCGTAGAGACAAATTCCGAGTTGATCTGCTCCTCGATGGTGTTTGCACCGGTATCGGTAACCTTGGGCGCAATGGCGCTCTTCTTCTCATTGACGTAGTACGTGAGCTTGGGCTGATGGTAGTTGCCGTCGAGCATCGAAACCAGGTTATCCGAGAAGTTCTTGGGAATCACGATAGCGGCATAGTACTCGCCGCTCTCGACGCCCTCCTTGGCATCGGCCGTCGAGTCGACGAACGTCCAGCCCAACTGATGATTCTCCTTGAGCTGGTCGACCACTTTGTCGCCAGCGTTGAGCTCACCCACCAAGTCGTTTTGGGTGCCTCGATCGTTGTTGGCGATAGCAATCTTGATGCCTTGGGTGTTTCCATACGGATCCCAGTTTGCCACGATGTTATACCAGGCATACAGCGAGGGAATAACGCACACGCCTAGGGTAACCACCAGGGCGACGGGGTTCACAAGCAGTCGCTTAATGTCGCGCTTAAATATCGCAAAGGACACCTTTGCATTGGATAGTTTGCTGCCGAGACTCACGCTTGGACCATCCATCCTGTCGTTAAATCGAATCGTACTATCGACAACCATTGTAGTAGGCGCTTTAACGTCTCAAAGCACAATGGTGTTGAGTTTTGCGGGTAGCAATATACTACGAAGATGAGTTAACGTACAGATGTACAGTATCCTAAATTTCAGCAGGTCACAAAACCACAACCCGCACAAATAAATGATCCCTTGGGGACGAAGGGATCATTCAAAAGGAAACGAGAGTGGAAAATCTCCCACTTCAAGCCCGCATTCGAGCCAAAAGTGGGAGATTATCCACTCTCGTTCTAATCTAGTTACGGTGCCGTATCCCCGAACTACATCAAGTTGCAGACAGCTGCCGCGAAGGCAACGGGGTCCTCGGGCAAAATGCCCTCGACCAGCAGGGCCTGATCGTAGAGCAGACCGGAGTACTGCTTGATCTTGTCGGCGTCGCCTGCCTTCTGGGCAGCGACAAGCTTGGCAAAGACCGGGTGCTTGGCGTTGAGCTCGAGCACGCGCTGGCTCTTGGGCATACCATCGGGCGCTCCCTCGGGACCCTTCTGGAGCACCTTCTCCATCTCGAGCGAAAGCGGGCCCTCGGTGGTGATGCACGCGGGAGCATCGGTCAGGCGCGCAGAGACGGCGACCTTCTCGACCTTGTCGCCGAGCGCCTCCTTCATGGCGCTAAAGAGGTCCTCGTTCTCCTTGGTGGCGTCCTCGGCCTCCTTCTTTTCGTCCTCGGTCGCCAGGTCAAGATCACCGGTCGCGACGTTCTTGAGCTCCAGATGACGATCCTCGACCTCGGGCTCGGCACCGTCGGCCACAGCCTTCTCGGCAGCCTCGCGGGCAGCGTCGTCCTCGTAAATCTTGGGCATATCGGCGGCAATGTACTCACGCATGGCCTGGAAGGTGAACTCATCCACATCCTGCGTCAGTAGCAGCACGTCATAGCCGCGGTCGAGCACGCCCTTTACCACGGGCATCTTGGCCAAGCGCTCACGCGAGTCGCCGGCGGCGTAGTAGATGGCCTTCTGATCCTCGGGCATGCCCTTGGCATACTCGGCTAGGGTAATCATCTTCTGCTCCTTGGCAGACCAGAACAGCAGCAGGTCGGCGAGCTCATCGGCCTTCATGCCATAGCTCGAGTAGATGCCGTACTTAAGGCCGCGGCCAAAGTTCTCAAAGAACTTCTCGTAGGCCTCGCGGTCGTTGTCACGCATATCCTCAAGGTCAGCGGTGATCTTCTTTTCCACACGCTTGGCGATGGCCTTGAGCTGACGGTTCTGCTGCAGCGTCTCACGCGAGATGTTGAGCGACACGTCGGCGGAATCCACGACACCGCGCACAAAGTTGTAGTAGTCGGGCAGCAGGTCGTCGCATTTCTCCATAATCAGCACGTTGGAGCTGTAGAGCGCCAGACCCTTCTCGTAGTCCTTGCTGTACAGATCGAACGGGGCGCGACCCGGCACAAACAGCAGGGCGTCGTACTCGAGCGTGCCCTCGGCGTGGAAGCTGATGGTGCGCGCAGGATTATCAAAGTCGTGGAACGTAGACTTGTAGAACTCGTCGTAGTCCTTCTGCTCAACATCGGAGCTGCGCTTTTTCCAAATCGGCGTCATGGAGTTGATGGTCTCGAGCTCCTGGTAGTCCTCATACTCGGGCTTGTAATCGTCGCCGGCGTCCTCGGGCTTGGGTTTCTGGCGGCTCTTGGACACCATCATCCGAATCGGGTAGCGCACATAGTTGCTGTACTGCTGAATCAGGCTCTTGAGGCCCCACTCGGTCAGGAAGCGATCGTAGGTCTCGGCCTCGCCATCGGCGTCGAGCTTCTCGTTCTCACGCAGCGTCAGAATGACATCGGTACCGTGCTCGGCGCGCTCGCCATCCTCGATGGTGTAGCCCTCAAGACCGTCCGACTCCCACACATGGGCGACATCCTCGCCATAGGCGCGGCTCACGACCTTCACATGGCTGGCGACCATAAAGGCCGAGTAGAAGCCCACGCCAAACTGGCCGATGATGTCGACATCCGAACCCTGCTGCTCGGCGTTCTCGGTCTTAAACTCCTCGGAGCCGGAATGGGCGATGGTGCCCAAGTTGCGCTCGAGCTCCTCGGCGGTCATGCCAATGCCGTTATCCGAGATCGTGATGGTGCGGGCATCCTTGTCGAAAGAGACGCGGATGGCAAGGTCACCTTGGTCGAGCTTAACGCTCGGATCCTGCAGGCTCTTAAAGTTGAGCTTGTCGACGGCGTCGCTCGCGTTAGAGATAAGCTCGCGCAGGAAGATTTCCTTATTGGTGTAGATGGAGTTGATCATGAGGTCGAGCAGTTTTTTGCTCTCGGTCTTAAATTGACGCATGTGCAGTCCTTTCGCGCTACCCCCGTCCGCAAAAACGGCCCGGTTGCCCGAGCCGCATCGCAGACCTGCTATGTTCAGACTTAGATTTTATAACCCATTAGCGCGCATATATACATACGGAATCGAAAAACTGTATGTCCAAACGCTCCGATGCGCCAATTGCCAAGGAGTGCCCCCCCCTGCCGGCAGAAAAGGAACGTCCCTATCTGCCATCTACGCGCTTGGGCATCCAGGCATGGGGTTGGCCCTCGTCTTCGTAATCTACCGGGGCAATTTGCGTGTAGCCCGCCTTTACATAGAGCGGCAGCACGTATTCCTGTGCATGCAGCTTAATAAGCTTTGCGCCGGCATCGCGTGCACACGCATCACTGGCCTCGACGATCGCACTCGCCAATCCGCGACGACGCATAGCCGGCAGCACTGCGACGCGCCCCATAATGTAGGTCTCCCCCGCCGCAACGCCTTCGTCCATGTCGCATGCCGGCAACACCGGGGCCTCTGCGTCAGCCACGCGCTCAAGCTCTTCGGGAAACACGCGCGAGCAACCGGCAAGCTCGCCGTCTACATAGAGCGTCACATGAATGCAGTTCGGATCCTCGTCGATAGCGTCGAACTCATTCTCGTAGCCCTGCTCGTCCATAAAAACGACGCGGCGCACCAACGCCGCGTCATCAAAGCATCCCGTCTTAAGTTGAATATCCATGGCTGCCCCTTCATTCAATGCGAACGTTAGGGACAGATTTTAGCGAAAATGAGCTCCGCGCACGCTAAACTTCGCGCGAGCCTTCGCCAGGCAATCGTAATGACCCACGTTATGGGCATCGCTCGCGATGAAGCTGTACAGGTTCTGATCGAACAGGCGCTGTGCCGGCTTTTTCTCGCGACCAAAGCGACCGCCGGCAATAAAGTCCGCCGAAGCCTGCAGCTTGCAGCCCATATCGACCAGGCGCTCCGCCACGCTTACATCCTTTTGAACCGCACGATAGCGCTCAGGATGAGCGATGATCACCTGGTAGCCACGGCACTGCAAATCGTAAATCGTGTTCTCGTACTCTCTAAACGCATACGCATCGGCATGCGTCGAAAGCTCGAGCAGAAACTCGTTGGTTCCATCGAAATGCAAGTGCTCCGCGGCATCGATACCAAGCTCAACGAGCTTTCGATGGTTGACCTCGAAGCCCATCTGGAGCGGAAAACCGTCAGCGTTATCACGCAGCAGCTCAAAGGCATCCCACATCTTGTCGTAATCAAAATAGGGATCACGGCAGTGAGGAGTGCAAACGATTCTGGTTACACCGGCCCGCTTGGCAGCCTCGAGCATCGCCAAGCTCTCATCGAGATCGGCGGCGCCGTCGTCTACACCCGGCAAGATATGGCAATGAATGTCACGCATAGGTCAGCCTTAATCAACTAAACGTTTGCTCGGTTGGTGAAGATGCCCTTTTTGGAAGTCCCCTGATCGTCGGAGCCCTTCTTCACCTTCTTACCGTCCTTGGTGTAGTAGGAGTAGTAGTACTCGCTGGTCTCGGTCTCGCAGTAGTTCATAACGGTACCGATGAGCTTGACCTTCTCGGACTTCTTAAGCTGACCGATGGCGTTGAGCGCCTCCTCGCGCTTGGTGAAGTCCTCGCGCACCACGAACAGCGTGCCGTCGGTCAGGCTGGCAATCTCGGCAGCATCGATGAAGGTGCCGACCGGGGGAGCGTCGAAGATGACGTACTGGAACTTAGCAGACAGTGCCTTTACCAGCTTGGCAAAGCGGTGAGAGACGATGATGTCGGCAGGATTGGGAATATGCGGCTCGGCATCAAGGAAGTAGAAGTTCTTCTGACCCGTCTCGACAATTGCCTGGTCAATGGAGATCTGCTCGGAAAGAACCGCATAGAGTCCGCCGCGCGAACGAACGCCGAGCATATCGGAAAGGGACCTGCGGCGCATATCGGCCTCAACCAGGAGCACGGACTTGCCACTCGTGGCAATTGCCTGAGCAAGGTTAATGGAAACCGTAGACTTGCCCTCGTTGGGAATCGAGGAGGTAACGGTGATGGTGCGAATGGGGTCGTCCACGCTCGCAAAGCGGATGTTGGCCAGAAGGGTCTTGGCGGCATTCTGTACAACGAGCTTATCGGTGTTCTTTGCCTTAGCCATGCCTATTTACCACCTTTCATAGCCGGAATTCGGCCAACAACGGGAATGCCCAGGAGCTCTTCTGCCTCTTCGGCACCGCGGATGCGGGTGTTGAGCATGTCTGCCAAAACGACATAGGCAACTGCGATAAAGATGCCCGCGAGGAACGCGACAGCAACGTACAGCATACGCTTGGGGCCGCTGGGGGCTTCGGGGGTCTTAGCCTCGTCGATAACGTTGATGCTCTGGGCAGCGCCGACGTTCTGAGCGACCGTACTCACCGAGCTAGCTATGGCCTTTGCGACCTTAGCCGTCTCCTTGGCATCGGTGCCGGTAACCGAAAGCGTAATGACACGCGTGGTGGTCTCGGAGGAAACAGACACCTTGTAGTCATCCAGATCGGTGAGGCCCAGTTCATTGGCTGCGCCGCTCTTAACGCTATCGCTATCCAGCAGCGTGGCGATATCGTTGGAAAGCATCTGACTCGCCGAGAGATCGTTGTAGCTCATCTGACCGCTATCGTCGGTCTTGGCGAGAATGTACATGCTCGTCGTCGCGGTATAGGTGTTGTCCATCGCAACGAAGGACACGATGCCCATGGCGATCGCGCAGACCACCGGAAGGGTGATGACCAGCTGAAGGTGCTTCTTCAGCAGCTGGAACAGTTCGAGAAGGGTCATGCAGCTTGCCTTTCATTTCCCCAGTTCGGATTGACAAAACTGTCCGTATGTTATCGCATCTTTTTACCGAGACCAAACTCTATACATAAGAAACAGGCTCTCCTGTAAAAATGTCGGAAGCAATCGTAAAATTGCACAACAACGCCGCACCCGAAAGTCAAATGCGGCGTCTACATCAATATCTATGTTGTATCGCTATGCGAATGGCTCGTCCTGCTGTATGGGAAACGTCACCGTAATGGTGGTTCCCACGCCCAACTCGCTCGACAGATCGAGCGTGGCGTGATGATACAGGGCCGCATGCTTGACAATGGCAAGCCCCAGACCGGTTCCGCCGCGTGCCTTGGACCTACTCTTGTCCACGCGATAGAACCGCTCAAATACCTTGCCCTGTTCTTCAGGCGCGATACCGATTCCCGTGTCGGCGACCGCAAGGAACGGATGGCCTTCGTCGTTGGTGCCGCACTGCAGCGTAACCGTACCGCCGGGTCGATTGTAGCGGATGGCGTTGCTTGCCAGATTATAGATGAGCTCGTCAATCAAGCGCGACACGCCCTCGATGACCACAGGCTTGGTCTCATGACTTATCGTCACATTCGCCTGACGGGCGACCTGTTCAAGACGCTGCTCGACCGCGTAGATGGCACGCGAGAGCTCAATAGGCTCCGTGGACCCAATGGGCACCGCCTCGCCCTCAGCTGCACGCTCGGCCTCGTCCAAGTTAGACAGCGTAAGGATATCGTTGACAAGCGCTGCCAAGCGGCCCGCCTCACGATAGATGCGACCGCCAAAGTTGCGCAGGTCGCCCTCGCCCTCGACCATGCCGTTTGCGATGAGCTCGGCATAGCCCGAAATCGCCGTAAGCGGCGTCTTGAGCTCATGGGTGATATTCGCCGTGAACTCGCGGCGCATACGGTCGTTGTCCGCTAGCACCGCCATTTGGCGCTTGAGTTCCTGGCGCTGCGACTCGATACGCTCAAGCATGGGGACCATCTCGGCATAGGCGTGCTCATAGCTACGGCGTGGGTGGTCCAAATCCACCTCTTGCAACGGCGCGATGATGGCACGGGACTCGCGGCGCGCCATAAAAAACGAGAGTACCGCACCCGCTGCTGCGATAAGCAGCATCGGCGCCACCATCGACAGCAAAATCGCCGCAACGCCAGGCTGGGCCTGCGCCAAGCGGACAACCTGGCCGTTATCAAGGGCGACGGCGCGATACAGCATAATCTCGTCGAGCGTAGAGCTTGCGCGCTCCGCGGAACCCAAACCACTCTCAAAGGCCTCGATGACCTCGGGGCGATCGCCATGGTTGGGCAGTGTGGAAGGCGACGCCTCGTTGTCGTAGGCAACCGATCCATCCTTGTTAATCAGCGTGATGCGCAAGTCCTCGCGATCGAGACTACGCAAGAACGGGATGGGCTCCTGCTGTTCGTCGAGAGCGGCAGCAATGAGCTCGGTTTCCTGCGCCAGATTGGCACTCGTGGCATCCGCCAAGGTGTTTTGCACAAAGAACGCACCCAGCACCGTAAACGCCACGATAACCGCCATGGCGCAGACAAAGATCGTCACAAAAACGCGGTGCGACAGCGTATGTTTTCCCTGGGGGGCGAAGACCACGGGTTACTCCTCCGATGCGGTGGCCGCGGTGTCGTCGCCTTTGGCACCATCGCCGGCAGAAGGCTCGGCCAAGCGGTAGCCCACGCCGCGCACGGTCTCGATGGCGCTGGCATGCTCGCCCAGTTTTTGGCGAAGCGTCTGCACGTGCACGTCAACGGTGCGCGAACCGCCGTCGAAGTCCCAGCCCCACACGCTCTGCAGCAACGACTCGCGGGTAAAAACCACGCCGGGCTTGCGCATGAGGTACTCGAGCAGGTCGAACTCGCGCAGGGTGAGCTTAAGCGGCTCGCCGGCAACGGTCACCTCGCGATGGCTGGGCGAGAGCACGATGTCGCCCACGCTGAGCACATCGCTCGCCTGCTTGACCATGCCGCCGCGACGCAGCAGTGCGCGGCAGCGGCTCGCAAGCTCCATGAGCGAAAACGGCTTAGTCAGGTAATCGTCGGCACCGCCATCGAGCGCCATCACCTTGTCGAGCTCGGTATCCTTGGCGGTAAGCATCATGATGGGCACCGTCGCCGTCAGGCGATCGGCACGCAGTCGACGCATAATCGCCAAGCCATCGGTATCGGGCAGCATGATGTCGAGCAGGACGGCATCGGGTACCCGTCGCGCCACGGCAGCCTTAAACTCACCGTCGCACGAAAAGCCTTCGGCCTCAATCCCCTGCTTGCGCAGCGCATAGACCGTCAAATCCCTGATGTTGTCATCGTCCTCGACGTAATAGATCATGTTGAACCCCTTTGCGGCCGGCATGACCGCATCTTAACTCTAAAGGTACCTTTACTAGATGGTATCAGCCAAAACGCCCCGTCAAATAATCCGCCGTGCGCGGATCGGTCGGATTCTTGAAGAGTTGCGCGGTGGGCGCGTGCTCCACCAGCTCACCCAGCAAAAAGAATGCGACCGAATCGGAGATACGCGCCGCCTGCTGCATATTGTGCGTAACGACCACGAGCGTGCAGGTCTCTTTGAGCTCACAGGCCAGCTGCTCCACCACCAGCGTCGACACAGGGTCGAGTGCCGAGGTCGGCTCGTCCATCAGCAGAATGTCGGGCCGCACGGCCAGCGCGCGGGCGATGCACAGACGCTGCTGCTGGCCGCCCGAAAGACCCAGACCCGACTCTTTGAGCTTGTCCTTGACCTCATCCCATAGCGCAGCGCGACGAAGGGAGTCCTCGACCAGCTCGTCGAGCACGACGCGGTCGCGCACACCCATACCGCGCGGCCCATAGGCGACGTTGTCGTAGATGCTCATGGGAAACGGGTTGGGGCGCTGGAACACCATGCCCACGCGCTGGCGCAAACGGCAGATGTCGTAATCGCCCAGGATATCTTGACCATCGAGCGCAATCTTGCCCGCGATGCGGCAATCCTTGATGCCGTCGTTCATGCGGTTAAAGCAGCGCAGCAACGTGGACTTTCCGCAGCCCGAAGGCCCGATAAATGAGGTGATCTGCTTGTCGCGGATCTTGATATTCACGTCCTTGAGCGCATGATGGTCGCCATAGAACAGGTCGAGGCCCTCGACGTCGATGCGCGTCGGCGAGGCGGCAAGATCCTCTGCCGTGGGGCGAGTCGCATCCCCAACCTCGCGCTCGTGCGCGGCCTCGGCCTGCGCTTCCATGAGTTCTTCAAGCTCCGTGGGCTCCACAGCCGCAGCAGCCGTCATACCGCATACCTCCACATCGATATCAATTCAGCAGTATCGATAGTAGAAATCGCGGCCCATATGCACGTGAGCGCATTGTCAAGTGTTTGTAAGGGCACGCTGGCTATGCGGCGGGCAGCTCGATGGTGAATATCGTGTGTTCGGGCGTCGATTCACATGCAACGGTACCGCCGTGTGCCGCGATGATCTCCTTGGCAATAGCAAGGCCCAGACCGGCACCACCGCGATTGGTCGCACGCGCCGCATCCAGGCGATAGAACTTCTCAAAGATCACCTTGAGCTTAGCCGCAGGGATAGGATCGCCCTGATTGATAAAGCGAACGCGCACGCCGCCATCGTCTTGGCGCCCGGCCTCAATCGTGATAGTCGAGCCCTCATAGCTATAGGCAATAGCGTTTTTCATGATGTTGTTGAACACGCGAGCCATTTTGTCGCCATCCACGAGCACCGTCAGGTCCTCGCGAATATCAACTTGGACTTCCTTATGCTGCTCGTTGAGGATGGGATAGAACTCGTCAGCCACCTGAGCCAGCAGCAACCCCAGATCAACATAGCCGCGCGTGAGCACGATATCGTGGAAGTCAAAGCGCGTGATATCGAAGAACTCTTCGATGAGCGCATCGAGCCGGTGCGCCTTGTCGAGAGCCACGCCCGTAAAGTGCGCACGTTGCTCAACCGGCAGCTCAGGAGCCTCTTGCAGCAGCGAAAGATAGCCCACTACGCTCGCAAGCGGGGTGCGTAGGTCATGTGCCAAGTACGTAACCAGATCGTCCTTGCGATGCGACTCGTCACGCAGAGCTTGCTGCACCTTGCGCTCACGGTCACGCACGCGGTTAAGGGCGCCCTCGGCCTCCAAGAAGTCGCCGTCGATGTTGTCCCAGGTGTCGGGGTGATCGATCAGGCGATCTTGAATACGAGCGGCCAGCACACAATCGGCATGCTGCTCGCCCTGTTCGTAGCCCTGGTAGTACAGGGCACGGCCGCACAAGAACAGCACGCACGCGGCAAGCGCCAGCACAAAGCCAAGCATGTTGAATACAAAGCCGGCATCGAACAGCACCGGCCCTTCGATGCCGCCGAGCGCCATGGCGCCAATCGCCAACGTCATGGCCCACGCGGCGCCGCCAATCACCACGCAGCGGCGCACGATCTCAAATCGATCGATCAGCAAAAAGCCAACAAGCAGCACCGCCAAGATTCCGACGATGTTGTCGATGCCAATCAGCAGCAGGCTCAGCAAAAAGAGCAGCACCGTTGCAAGCGCACGGTTGTCGACGACCGACCTCACGTAATCAAAGAGCCGATCGGGTACCTCGAATGCCTGCCTATCGTCTTTTGTCATATCCACTTCCCCACCATCAAAGGCGTTATTCGATTATGTAGCCGACGCCCCAGACGTTTTTGATAAAGCGCGGCTTTTGTGCGTCGTCGCCGATCTTTTCGCGCAGGTGGCGAATGTGCACCATCACCGTATTGTTGGAGCCGGGCATAAAATCCTCGTTCCACACCGCACGGAACAGGTCCTCCACGGCCACCACGCTGCCGCGATGCTCGACCAGATACAGCAAGATTGAATACTCGGTGGGTGTGAGGCGTACCGGTGCACCGTCCACCGTCACGGAACGAGCGTCGCGGTTGATCTCCAAGCCGTCGAGCTGAATGGTCGGCGACTCGGCCGCCTGTGCACGGCTACCGTAACTGGTGTAGCGGCGAAGCTGAGCGTGCACGCGCGCGATGAGCTCCAGCGGGCGGAACGGCTTAACCACGTAATCGTCCGCGCCAAGCGAAAGGCCCTCGATCTTGTCTTGCTGGGCATCGCGCGCCGTCAGCATGATCACGGGATAGGTATGGCTGGAACGGATCGTACGCAGCAGCTCAAAGCCATCGATATCGGACAGCATGACATCCAGCAGCGCCAGATCGAACTCCTGCTCCAAGATTGCCTTGGCAGCATCGGCCCCGCTATAGGCAATCTGGACATCAAAGCCCTCTGTTGTAAGGTAGATACCAACCAAGTCGGCGATGGCCTTTTCGTCATCAACTACCAAAATGCGCTCGTTCATGCGTGCTCCTCTCGCGCTCCATTATGCCCGAGGGGGTGCCCGTCACACACAACAAGCGTGGGTGATTAAGTCGGCCTTAAGCACCCTTGCGCCCGTTCGGGCGCGGATGTGGGCCACGCACGCACGCGATGATCGCCGACGCCGGCAAACGATATACTCTTGTTCCAGAAGAGACCATCCCGTCGAAAGCGAAATCCGTGAAGTCCCTCACCTCTTTTGCAAAGCGCTTAGCCCAGCTTGCCGCCGGCTTTGTCTGCGCTATCGCCCTTGCCGCTGGCGTGCCCACCGTCGCCGGCGCCCAAGTGCTTACGACCGACAATGTTTGCGGCAAAACCGCCGATGCGCGCGGCATCACGGCCGAAAACCTGCCCGATATCGATGCGACCAATGCCCTCGTCATGGGCAAAGACGGCACCGTCTACTATGGGCGCGGCGCCGATGAGCAGGTCAAAATCGCCTCGATCACCAAGGTCATGACCGCAATCCTAACCGTCGAGAATTGCAAGATGGACGAGAAGGTCACGGTGAGCAACGCCGCAGCCACCGTGGGTAATTCGACCGCCGGCTTGCTCGAAGGCGACGAGCTTACCGTGGAGCAGGCACTGCGCGGCCTGATGATTCCCTCGGGCAACGACGCCGCCATCGTGCTCGCCGAATATGTGGGCAAGAAAATCGACCCTAAGACCAAAGACGCCGAGGCCACATTTGTGAAGGCCATGAACGAGCGCGCTAAGAAGCTCGGCTGCACCGGTACGCTTTTTGAAAACCCGCATGGTCTGGACTTTGATGAGTGGGCTGGCGATATGCACTCAACCGCACACGACGTAGCGCTGATGATGCAGGAGGCCATGAAAAACGACACGATCCGCGAGGTCGTAGCGAGCGAGGATTCCTGGATCGAAGTCACGGGCGCCGACGGCACCGACCATTCGCATTCCATGGACACGCATAACTATTTGCTGGGCCAAGATGGCAACATCGGTGGCAAGACCGGCACCACCGACGACGCTGGCTATTGCTTTACGGGAGCCTACAACCGCGATGGCGACGAGACCTACACCGTCGTTTTGAACTCCAGCACCACCGACCAGCGCTTTGCCGACACGGCCGCCCTTGCCAACTGGTACTACGGCCACAAGGTGACGGTTGCGATCGCCAACACGCAGGAAAAGACCACCAACGGCAATCCGCTCATCGCGCGCATTAGCCAGACCGATTGGACGGACAAGACGATCGATGCCACGCTCGCCGACCCCGCAGCTCAGGCAACCGTCTTTTCGCTTGCTGGAGAGGTGACCGAGAAGGTTACCTACGATGACCTTTCGGGCACGGTGCATGTGGGCGACAAGGTGGGCAGCGTGACGCTCAAGCAAGACGGCACCAAGATCGCCGTCATGGATTTGGTTGCCGACGAGGAAGACTCGGGGCCGAATCCCATTGAGTGGCTCCTTGTAAAACTCGACCGCTTGGGCCGCCGCATCGACAACCGCCCACTTACGGCAGAAAGCGAGACCATCGCCAAGGCGCCCGAGGTGTAGGGCTGGGGGAACATTACATTTGAGATTGGAGAGGCGTCCAACGGGGCGCCTCTTTTTGAATACCTCTTAAACGGGATGCGTCAGAATCACCAAAGCGACATTGCTAGCCGTTTACCTTCGCTGTGTCTTTTCGGACCTTGAAAACGGGTCCACCGGGCATGCTAGTAGATCCTTTCGACCTCCTTGGTCAAGGCCCTGAAAAGATCCCCAGCTGAGGGGTCTGCCCCAGGACACAGCGATTGCCAGGCACCCGTTTCTCCGATGGTGCCCGCACTCGTCATAACAAGATCGTCGCTCCGCCTGCGAATGGAGACACTAACGGAGCGGCCATTATGGAACCCATGGATATCGACTTTATTTATGCGCCCATCAGCTAGATAACTAATCATGACATTGATGCTGTCACCATACTCCGGCAATTCGAAGCCGTGGGAATCCATCAATAGCTTCACGTCCTGATGGTAAATGCGGGCCTCGACGACATTCTTGGGCATCTTCCCCGTCTTTGTTGGAGAGCAAAAGCTGATGCTTGGCTCCTCTTCGCTCATGCCTCGGTCAAACCTAAGCATGCACGGGCATACCGACTCAATGGTTCGCAAGGCGTCCGCCGCGACCTTTTCCTCGGTAAACATCTCCACGTCGATGCCGTTTTCTTCCATATAGGCACGGTTTTTACGTTGAAGCTCTAGCCGAGCCGCAGCCTCCCCATCTCCACGCTGTTCCCAATTTCCGGAGTCGGCGACATTTCGATCGAATGTAGAATCAACGGAACATGGCGCTTGCTGTTGAGTCTGATCACTGTCGCCGAGACGCCTTAGCTCGGAGCGTCTCATCAGTAGTGTCACAATATCAAACAGCCAACCAAATCCAAAAAGGCCAAAGGTAAAGAGATATAGAAAGAAGCTACCCCACATCCGTGCATACGCCCTATGAGCGCCCGACCACCCAAGAAGGAAGCATAGCAAAAGCGCCTTGTTTGCCCTGTCAACCGACGTAATCTCTCGAGTGAGAGATTTCTGTTCAGGCTTCGCCAAAGGTGTAATTTCATGCGATGAAACAGTAATTGAGGACGTCCTTGACGCCGAGCTCCGAGCGCCTGATTTAGCAACGGCGCGAGCGACATCCCCAACTCCGACGGTCGTTCTGCTGTATACGGCATTGTAAGCAGCCTTCTTCGGATTTTTGATCCACCCCATGCCCTTCTTACCATAGCCGGGGATTATCGCCCGCTTTACCGCGCGCTTCGCTCTGCCGGTCGTTCTTGCCTTGAGTGATGTCTTTAGATTCGGCTTACGCAGCCCGACCTTTACCATATTTCTACTCCATCCCCTCGGAACCCCACACCGGGGTGCACGAGCACGCCTGGGTCTCCCCGTTTTCAAGCGCCCCGTGTTTGCCTAATGTTCACGCCCTTTCGGACTCTAATCCCCAGCTGCCATTCTTGATAATAAAAAAGGGCCCCAAATGGGACCCTTCTTCAAAGTCATACTGGCGGAGAGCTGGGGATTCGAACCCCAGATGCCCTTTTGGGGCATACTCGCTTAGCAGGCGAGCACCTTCGGCCTCTCGGTCAGCTCTCCGTAACAGCCGTTCTATAGTAACCAAACAGCCGAAGTTGGGCAAGGGGAATTTTGAGGCGTTTCCTCTTTTACCTCTCTTTTACCAGTAAACGTCTCAGTCAATCATCTCAACCTGTAACATCTGCAGGCCGTAATCCCCTCCAGATGTTACAGGTTGAGACAAAGATACAAGGACGGCCCCAGCGACAGCGCGGACAGCCCATTCTTTATTAGTCCTCTCGAACGGTCTCCAACAGATAATCGCGCATGTATGGAATTGCAAACGAAACACGGCCATAGCCCGCGGGCTCAATCAACCCCGCATCGATCAGACGCTTGCGATATGACCCAACTTTGTTCGCCGACAAACCCATCTTCTTGGCGATATCGCCGTTGGCGATATCGACGCCCTCGCATTGAGCCATCGCCGCGAGATACTGAAACTGCCGTTCCGACACCCTGCGCAGCGCTGGGGCAATCACCATAGCATTAAAGCTATCAAGAGCCGCCTGGATACCCTTACGAGCCGCCTCTTCGCTCACGCTCTCCGCCCCACTGCGCGCAGCAACCTGCCAAGCGTAATATCCGACCAGCTGGACCATAAAGGGATAGCCTGCCGAAGCTTTTGTTAATAGCTCAGCGGCACCTTTGTCGAGCTCCTTGCCCGCTCGTCTCATCGTATCCTCAAACGATCCGCCAACTTCAAAATCGGAAAGCCGAGTAAGTTCAACATGTTTGGCTCGCTGAAGGAACGTCAACGTATCATCCACCACCACGCCATCTACCGATGTCGGCAGCCCGGCGAAAGCGAAAGCGACATTCGCTCCTTGGCGGATCAAGAGCTGCATCTCATTGCCTAGCTCGCGCATTTCCTCAGTTGAGGCATCCTGGATCTCGTCGAGCGTAATGAGCAGACCACCGCGCTTCGCAGCATCGTACATCGCCTCGCCCAGATGAGAGGCCGACTTCGACATCTCCATGGAGCCAAGGCTGACCCCTAAAATCGATGGGGAAATCGAGATTGATTCAAGACGAACGTTTCGCTGCAGAGCCTCGAGGATTCTATTGCAAAAACCAGCATTGGAGGCAACGTCAACGACCTCGAATCCTTTTTTGCGTGCAAGGTCACCCAATGCATTAAGGAGCACCGTTTTACCTGTGCCTCGGACGCCCGAGATGCGCATGAGTCGATCGGGGGCACCAGGACCATTCTCAAGAGCCTCGGCAAAGTCATCCAAAACAGTGTCCCGTCCGATAAGCTCAGGCGGATTCATGCCCGCCGTTGGCTTAAAGGGGTTAACAGCTTTCGTCATTCTGCCCTCCTCTGCTAGTTTTAACAACTTTAACAAAGTTTAGCAACTTTAGCAGAGTTTAACAGTTTTAGCAGGCTCGGCGGCTTTATGCCTTACCAATCCTGCCGGGTCCTCCCGCCCGCGCCGATACAAATAGCGCGGTGCGGCCCCTCTATATCGCCCCTACCCCAGCGAGCGGTTGAGGGAGCCGAGCTCGTCGTTGCCCATGGTGCGCCACATTTGGAAGATGCAACCGCGTGCCAGGAAAAAGAAGCCGTTGTCGACCAGTTGCACAGCGGCATCTGCCAGCTGATTCGTCACGGCGGACACTGGCGGCAACTCAAGTCCAGCCTTGCGGATAGTCTCGCCCGCTTCCTCGAACGTCGGAGGCTCGCTAACGCCCATCTCGTTCATAAGGCCCTGCATTTCTTCCAGCGCGCTACTGCCCGACTCCTCGCCGCGCGGCACGAGACGGTAACAAGCCAGCGCCAGGTCGAGCTGATCGCAATTCCAATAGGCAAACGCCAAGCGATAGAACAGGTAGCCGATTGCAGAACGATCGCTGGCAATACGTAGGCCGTGGCGCGCCACCTCGATAATCTCGTCAAAGCGCTCCAGACGCGCAAGCACGTTGATGAGCGCAAAGTGCGATTGCATGGACGAGCGCGCCAGATCGTAAAGATGGCGCACCTCGGGCAGCGCTCGTTCAAAGTCCTCTTGCTCGGCGTAAAAGCTGCAGATCTCGTGCTGGGCAAAGTACAGCGCATCGGGCGCACGAAGGATTCGCACAGAGCGGTCTTCTTCCAACACCGGTAGCACCATGCGCACCAGCTGGTTATCGCAAAACTGCGTTTGAACCGGACCTGTCGCCAAAAGCTCGGCGACGGCGCACTTAGCCTCCAACTCCTCGACAAGACGGGAAAAGCCTTCAAAAGCACCTGTACGGTCGACTTTTGCCTGCTCGCGCAATTCAACAACACGGGCCACGTATGGGTCATCGTCCTCTTCCATGACCTCCAACTCGTCAGCCTTATCGGCGAGCAGCAGATCGCGCAGCGCCGGCGGCAGTGTGCGATGGTCATCACGCGGACGAGCATGAACCTCCGCAGGCTCAATCGTCTCCGGAGCGGTTGACTCATACGCCTCAAGCACACGCTTGCACGGCATATCGTCCATGTCCATGCTCTCAAGATCCTTGGCGACAGGCACGCAATCGGCCAGATAGGCCGCGCGCCCAAAGAAATACGTTGCGACAACGCGCTCGCCCTGCTCACTGTCGGGAGCAGCAATCTGCACATAGCAGCGCGTGATGCAGGTGCCCGCGGCAAAACACGCTGCCGCAAGCGTGAGTGCCACGCGCGCATCGTGCTCCGCGGCCCAGATCGCACGCGTGTCCTCTTCCAGCTCGCGCCAGGCGTCATCTTGAGCGTCGTATTCACGTTGCGGCATGGCATTCACGACAGAGTGCCCAAACCGAACGAGCATAATCCCCTCGGCAACATTTGCCCGATAGGTATAGTCGAGCCGCGTGACCACGTTGAGCGCCTCGACAATACGCGCGAAGCGGGTACGCACATCCCACTCACCGCCCGGCTGGCAAGCCACCGTACCCGGTTTGCCCCACGGGTTATCGCTCGAGGTCGTATCGAGCAGTCGGGGAACATCGTTGGTCGTCTTGGCGATATGCCACGCATCAAAGAGCGCGCAGCCCTCAAGGCTCGGCGAGGATGCCGCAGGGGCCAATCCGGCCCCGATGCGCTCGAGGATGCCGGAGAGGCGGTTGAGACGGCACTCGATGGCAAGCAGCATGTCAATCTCGCCCTGGTCCAGCAGGCTACGATCAAAATTGAGATAGAACAGCTTCGACCGGTCGATGCGCGCTAGGCTCATTTCGGACTTGGCGGCAATGGTGCGCAGACGGGGCAAGTCGACCTCGCTCATAAGGGCGGCGGCATAACGCTCGATACCGCTCGGATTCTCGGCATGGTCAACGCGGTAGAGCAGCGTCTCGATAGCGTCAGGTAGCGGTGCCGTGTTAAAGCCCAAAAACACCTCGACCGGCTCGGGCAACTTTACGAGCTTGATCTTGTCGACAACGTTTTGCATGTCCGCATCGAGACCGTCGGCGTCCGCCGTGTTCGCAACAGCGCTTTCGGAGTTGGCAAATATCACGTAGCGCAGGAACATCGATGCCATGAACTCGCCGTAAGGAAGGGAGCGGGCCGAATTCCATGTATCGTGATCGGACTGCTCGCGCATGGGGCCTTCGGGAGAGCCGACGGTTCGCGCGCACGTACGCATTGCACCGCTGGCTTCCCTTACCATAATCTCACCAATACTGGAATCCGACTCGTCAAGGACCAGTTCCATGTCGGGATCGTTGGGCAGCGGAGCCTCGCTAACGGGGCGGTCCACCTTGTACACCTCACCCGAAACGCTTACGTAGCCCAAAAGCGACACATGACTTTTGCCAACGAATTCGACGACATAACAAGATTCATGCTGGTCCTCGCCAAAGAGTTTCCAGACCACGCCATATGAGCGTCCCGCAGGCTGCTCGGGCATCGCCGGAAAGCGCTTCTTGGGATCGAGAAACCTGAGCTTGTATGTCGGACGCTCTGCCACGAAGTATCACCCTGATCGGTCGTTGAGAGAAGGAGTGGTCGCGGATAGGCCGCGATACCTACTCGGAATCTTACACGAGTCGATAAGAAATCGTCCGCTTCACGCCCGCGCCTCGACCGAGGTTCGAATCCATGCAGTGCTTACGTAAAAGAAAAGCCCCCGTTGCCGGAGGCTTCAAGTTCAATTGGTGCGGCGTATAGGATTCCGCGCATCCGCTGCGCGGATCCGCACCGGCTTCGCCCGCCTGCCGGCGCGCTCGCCCGCGGGCTAAAAACGCTCCGCGTTTTCTTTACGCCCGCGCCTCGACCGAGGTTCGAATCCGTGCAGCGGCGACATAAAAGAAAAGCCCCCGTTGCCGGAGGCTTCAAGTTCAATTGGTGCGGCGTATAGGATTCGAACCTATGACGTTCTGATTCGTAGTCAGACCCTCTATCCAGCTGAGGTAACGCCGCGACTTGTTGATTATTATGCACATCGACTGAATAAAGGTCAAGCATTTTTCGAAAAAAGTTATTGAATTTGATTTTTACTCATTTAGACCACTTGATGCGATCTTCGACGCATCGCGATATAAGAAAAGCTCCCGTTGCCGGGAGCTTTAAAATCAATTGGTGCGGCGTATAGGATTCGAACCTATGACGTTCTGATTCGTAGTCAGACCCTCTATCCAGCTGAGGTAACGCCGCAACGCACGGATTATTATGCACGTGACCCCTCGATGGGTCAAGCGACAATTTGGAAAAATTTTACGAAGTGATGATTAAGATGCTCGCGCCTCGACCGAGGTTCGAATCCGTGCGGTGCCGGCGTAAAAGAAAAGCCCCCGTTGCCGGAGGCTTCAAGTTCAATTGGTGCGGCGTATAGGATTCCGCGCATCCGCTTCGCGGATCCGCACCGACTTCGCCCGCCTGCCGGCGTCCTCGCCCGCTCGCTAAAAACGCTTCGCGTTTTCTTGACGCTCGCGCCTCGACCGAGGTTCGAATCCATGCGGTGGCGGCATAAAAGAAAAGCCCCCGTTGCCGGAGGCTTTAAGTTCGATTGGTGCGGCGTATAGGATTCGAACCTATGACGTTCTGATTCGTAGTCAGACCCTCTATCCAGCTGAGGTAACGCCGCAGCGCAAGACATATAAAACCACTTTAGCTTATTGGAGTCAAGCTCAATCTCAAACTTTTTTGTGAAACGCAGTTTTGTCATGCTGCTCCGCATATACCGCCGTTCCCCGTACGATCGATTGGCTTTTCGATCACGTCAAACTTGGCATCAAGTTCCCTCAGGAGCGATCTCACCCGCTGGGCACAATCATAATCGGCAAACGAGATGCTCAGCATGCGCGCGACCTGGTTGGAAGTCCCAACTCCATAGAAGTGCTCCAGCGCCACAAGCCCCACGTGCGTCACAAAGGTCTCGACCACATGCGGCGACTCCTCAAAACACCATTGTGTCAACGGACCCTCACTCGTCTGCCGAAGCACCAGGCCACCCATGCCAGACGGCTCACACGTTACAAGCAGGTACTCCCCACCCTCGTCGCTCTCAAACAAAACCACCCGATCATCAAACAGCTCCATCGCGTCCCCTTTCTCTCGCTCTTATTTAGCAAAAGCATAACAGGTAGATAGCTGTATACAGAACAGTTGTTCGTGTGTTTTCTATTGAGCTGTCCGCACGGCATGGTATGGACCTGCGCGCGAAATAGGGCGCCCCCGAAGGAGCGCCCTTGCATATCCCCTATGCAGCCAAGTTACGCGACCGGCTCGATCTTCTCGAGACCGCCCATGTAAGGACGCAGAACCTCGGGGATCGTGATGGTGCCGTCGGCGTTCTGGTAGTTCTCCAGAATGGCAGCCATGGTACGACCAGCCGGCAGGCCGGAACCGTTAAGGGTGTGCAGGTAACGCGAGCCCTTGAAGTTCTCGGGGTCGCGGTACTTGATGTTGGCGCGGCGGGCCTGGAAGTCGCCGCAGTTGGAGCAGGAGCTGATCTCCTTGTAGGCGTTGTAGCTCGGCAGCCAGACCTCGACGTCGTAGGTCTGACGGGCAGAGAAGCCCAAGTCGCCGGTGCACAGGCTAATCACGCGATACGGAAGGCCAAGCTGCTGCAGCAGGTACTCGGCCTCGGCGGTCATGCTCTCGAGCTCCTCGTCGGACTCCTCCGGCTTAGCGAACTTGACCATCTCGACCTTGTCGAACTCGTGCTGACGGATGATGCCGCGGGTGTCGCGACCGGCGGAACCGGCCTCCTCGCGGAAGCAGGGGGTGAAGGCGGTGTAGCGGCGCGGCAGGGTGTCGGCGTCGAGGACCTCGCCGGCGTGCAGGTTGGTAAGCACGACCTCGGCGGTGGGGATCAGGAAGTTGTCGCCCGAGACGTGGTAGGCGTCGTCCTCGAACTTTGGCAGCTGACCCGTGCCAAACATGGTCTGACGCTTGACGACGATGGGCGGCCACCACTCCTTAAAACCACGGCTGGTGTGCGTATCGAGGAAGAAGTTGATAAGGGCGCGTTCCAGGCGGGCGCCAGCGCCACCGAGAACGGTAAAACGGCTGCCGGAGAGCTTGTTGCCGCGCTCGAAGTCGAGGATGTCCAGATCGGTGCCCAGATCCCAGTGCGGCTTAAAGTCGAAGTCGAACTCGCGCGGGGTGCCCCAGCGGCGACGCTCGATGTTCTCGTCCTCGTCCTTGCCGTACGGCGTGGCCTCGCAAGGAATGTTGGGCAGGTGAGCCATGAAGTCGTACTGCTCCTGCTCGAGGGCAGTACGACGCTCGGCCAGACCGTCAATCTTCTCGTTGACGGCGCGCACGGCCTCCTTGGCAGCCTCGGCCTCGTCCTTCTTGCCCTCCTTCATCAGGGCGCCGATCTTCTTGGACTCGGCATTACGCGTAGCCTGGAGCTCCTCGACCTCGGTGATGACGGCACGGCGCTCGTCGTCGAGCTCAAAGAACTTCTCGCGATCCCAAGACGTCTGGCGGTTAGCCATGGCGACATCGATGGCATCGGGATTCTCGCGAACAAACTTGATATCAAGCATTAGATCCTCCGGCGATATACATTCCATTTAGGTTGCAACCTTGTACATGTATGGGCAAGTATATACTTATGAGCGTTTACGACCCAACTCAACTACGCAAGAAGGCACCCAATGGACGCAGTTTTTTCCTTTTTGTTTGGCACCCGCACCGGTTTTGCCATCCTTTTCGCCGGCGGCATCCTGTTATTTGCGATTCTTGCCTTTGTAATGGAGAAGCGTACCCATAAGATGTACGTCGACCGCGGACCCAAGTCCGAGGATGAGGAAGACGGCTTCTGGGACTAACCTGCCAAAAAGGGACAGGTTTATTTTGGTCGGTTTTATCTGGGCAAACGCAAGCGCCCCGCAACTGGAATTGAGCCAGTTGCGGGGCGCTTTTTGCTATAGAGATAAAACCGCAGGAAAACCAGCCAAAATAAACCTGTCCCTAAATGGAAGGTTTTACTGAAGGGTGGCGTCGATTGCCTTGACCAGGGCGCTGCGCATGCCGGCGTCCTCGAGCGCAACGACGCCCTTGATGGTGGCACCACCGGGCGAGCATACGGCATCCTTCATCGCCGCAGGATGCTGGCCAGTTGCAAGCTGCAGCTTTGCCGTACCTAGCACCATCTGGCTCACAATGCGATAGGCATCGGCACGCGGGATACCGTGCTTGACCGCCGCATCGCCCAGGGCCTCGATTGCCATGGCGACAAATGCCGGAGCGCAACCACCCACCGTGCCTCCCACAAACAGCAGACTCGTATCGAGCTCGACCACCGCACCGAGTTTGCCAAGCAGATCAAGCACCACGGCGCTCTGCTCATCACTAAGCGTGGAAGCCTTCTCGCAAGCGATGACGCCCTCGCCCACCGAAACCGGTGTGTTGGGCACCGTCGAGATATGCGCGACGCCCGGCAGGACCTGCTCCCACTTGGCACTGTCCCAGGTCCAGGCAACCGACAGAACGACCTTTTTGGCAAGAGCATCCTTGAGCGGGGCGAATACCTTCTCGATCATGTACGGTTTGACCGCAGCGACCACGATATCGGATGCGGCGACAACCTCGGCGGCATCGTGGCAGGCGACCATGCCGCGCGCCTCGCAGCGCTCAACCAGTGCGTCGTAGCGACCCGCGCAGGCGCACATGTCGCTCGCAGCTACACCGGCAGCGATCCAGCCATCGGCCATAGCGCTCGCCATATTGCCAAAACCGACAAATCCAATCTTCATATCTCATAGTCCTTTCAGACACATTCCTCAAAACGAAAGGTATTGTCCCACGCCATTGTTTCGTATTGCCGACCTATTTGTGATACGGCTCGCCACGGCTGATCTTGCAGGCACGGTAAATCTGCTCTAGCAGCACCACACGCGCCAGGTTATGCGGCAAGGTAATGCGTCCAAAGCTGAGCATCTCGTCGGCGCGGGCGCGCACCTCATCACTCACGCCGTCCGAACCGCCGATTACAAAGGCAATGTCGCTGCTGCCTCGCAGCATAAGATCGTCGAGCCGCGCCGAGAGCTCCTCACTCGAACGCTCCTTGCCCTCGATAGCCAGCAGGATCACATGCGCCCGAGACGGCAATGCAGCAAGAATTGCCGCCCCCTCCTTGTCGCGCGCGGCATCCACGCCGCCCGCCTTAGCCGGGTCGATATCGGCCACCTCGCGGATATCCACCTTGGCATAGGCACCTAAGCGCTTGGTGTACTCAGCGCACGCGTCCTTCCAAAAGCGCTCCTTGAGCTTACCGACGCAAACGACGGTGTATTTCACGCGCGCCTACTCCTTCGAACCGTTTTGAACTTTGCCGGCGGTCAGCATCTGCTCGAACATCGAGGCCGACTGCGAGAAATCGCTCGGCAGTACGACCGTCGAAGTTTTACCCGTGCGAGCGAACTCCGTCATCATCTCGGACCACTGCGTAAACATGAACAGCTGGTTGGCCTCGTCGTTGCCGACGCCCGTCTCCTGGATGATCTCGAGTGAATCTTTGATGCCCAGCGCGATGGCCTTGCGCTGGTTGGCGATGCCCTCGCCCGCCTTTTCCATAGCCTCGGCCTCGGCGGTCGCCTCGGTGACGCGCTTGATACGGTCTGCCTCGGCGAGCTCCTGTGCCGCAGCGCGCTTGCGCTGGGCGGCGTTGATGTCGTTCATGGAGTTCTCGACCTCGGTCGGCAGTGCGATTTTGGTGATGAGCGTCGACACGAGGGTGAAGCCGTAGGCGGCCATCTGCTCGGAAACGGTAGCGTTGACATCCTTGGCGATGTCATCCTTCTTGGCAAAGACCTCATCAAGTGTGTAGACGGGGATCGAAGAGCGCAGGGCGTCGGTGATGAAGTCACGCATCTGGTCGACGGGCTCCTGCAGCATGTAGTAGCTCTTGTAGATACCCGAATCTGCCGGGCCGGCGCCCATGTCATAGCTCACGTGGTACTGAGCAGAGACCTCAAGGCCGATGGTCACGTTGTCCTGGGTCTTAACGTCGATGCCAAAACCGTTTTTCATGGTGCGCAGGCTCACCGTGGCGGCCTTGCGGTCGATCACGGGCACCTTCATGTGGAAGCCCGCGTTGACGATGCGGTTAAACTTGCCCAGGCGCTCGATGATCACGGCATGCTGTTGTTCAACGACATAGCAGGCGTTGGGAAGCAGCAGCAACAGGATGATGATGGGAATCAAAAGGCTGGTAAGGGTGGCGATGATACCGGACAACAGCATGGTCTCTCCTCTGATAGGCACACGTTGGGACTAGGATACCCGTCCAAGGAGATCGTGCATATCAAAAAAGCTCCCATTGCTGGGAGCTCTTTAATTTAATGGTGCGGGCGAAAGGACGTCCGCGTATCCGCTTCGCGGATCCGCACCGGCTTCGGCCGCCTGCCGGCGTCCTCGCCAGCTCGCTAAAAACGCTCCGCGTTTTCTTTACGCTCGCTCCTTCACAGGTTCAAGTCCCTGTGAAGGGCCCATAACAAAAAAGCTCCCATTGCTGGGAGCTCTTTAATTTAATGGTGCGGGCGAAAGGACTTGAACCTTCATGGGGTTGCCCCCATACGGACCTGAACCGTACGCGTCTGCCAATTCCGCCACGCCCGCGTGCAGGAATTAGAATAACGGAGCGCCATCGCGAACGCAAGAACTATTTTTGAAAAAGTTTGCAGGCATTTTCCCAAGCTGCTCGCGCGATTGCCTCAGCATCCTCGCCGGTACGATCGACACGGTCGTTGACCAGCGTGTTTGCCGTAATGGAGATCATTGCGGGCTCGCATTCAAGACCGCGGATGGGCTCCGGAGCCATATACGGGCAATCCGTCTCGAACAAAATTCGATCGAGTGGGGTTGCCGCAAATGCCTCGCGCACATCGTCGTTGCGCTTAAAGGTGGCCGCACCGCCATAGGCGATATAGCAGCCCAAATCCACAAAGCGCTCCATCGTGGCGCGGTCCTCGCCAAAACAGTGCAGCACACAACCAGCCTGGGGCACACCCACCTCGCGCAGTACGTTGTACGCATCGACGTGCGAGGTGCGCTCCCCATCCGAGTCCTCGTGACGCAGGTGCAGCTCCACCGGCACATTGCGGCGCACGGCAAGCTCGAGCTGGCGCGCCATGCAATCAATCTGCACGTTATGGGGTGCCGGCGCGATATCGTCGTCATAGTCCATGTGATAGTCCAGGCCGATTTCGCCAATACCGGCGCATAAGGGGTCATCAAGTGCGGCAACGACCTGTGCATGAACGTCGTCGGTATAGTCCGGCGCGCCATACGGATGCACGCCGGCAAGATACTTGATCTGCGGGATATCCTGCATCGGAAGAATCTCGCGCACCAGCCAGTCGCTATAGTCCGCCACGCTGCGCTTGTCGGCAATGGGGTCGAACATCGTCACCAACAGGTCGACGCCCGCGGCTTTGGCGCGCACGAGCGTCTCGGGCACATCCTTGCCCCAAAACGAAAGCAGATGTGCATGCGTGTCGGCAAGCGGCGCCAAGGGCACGGGACAAGCAACCGTCTTCTTTTTCTTGGTAAACGTCACGCGTTCGGCATTAGGCGTCATGGATTAGCTCCCGGGCCAGACGGACAAAGTCGGCAACATCGAGCGTCTCGGCGCGCGTGGTGGGTGCGATACCGCAAACCTCAAAAGCGGCATCGAGCACGTCCTTGGCAAAACCGTTGGCGCTCATGGAATTGCGGATGGTCTTGCGACGCTGAGCAAATGCAGCATCAATCACGCGGGCCACAAATTCGCGATCGAGTCCTTCGGGCACCACGCCGTCAACACGGTCGATACGCACGACGGCCGAGTCCACGTGCGGCGCCGGCATAAAGCAACGCGGCGGCACCTCAAAGCGACCCGTCACCTGCGCATACAGGCCGAGCTTTGCCGTATAGCCGCCATAGGTCTTGTTGCCCGGCACTGCGGCAATGCGATCGGCAACCTCCTTTTGCACCATGACGACGGCGCGCTTGAGCGCGGGCATCGTCTGGAAGAACTGCAGGATGATTGTCGCCGCCACGTTATAGGGCAAGTTCGCGACAAATACCGTCGGCTCACCGCCGGCGGCCTGCTCAATCTGCTCCGGCGTCACCTTAAGCGCGTCGCCCATGATAAAGCGGAAGTTGGCGTAGTCGGCGGCGTGAGCATCGAGCACCGGCTCGAGCTCGGGATCGGCCTCGATCGACGTGACGCACGCCGCCTCCTGCAACAGCGCAAGCGTGAGCGTACCAACGCCCGGACCAACCTCGAGCACGCGCTCATCGCCTGCAAGCTCGGCAAGCTCGCAAATGCGCTCAATTACATGGTTGTCGATCAGGAAGTTCTGGCCCAGGCGATGCTTGGTCGCAAGGCCAAACTCCTCCAGCAGCTCCCTGGTGGCCGTGGGGTTTGCCAAAGGCGAAGTTGTCATGGTTGCCTCCTTAGCATGATGGCGGCGTCTTGAAACAAAAGGGCATGGACCGTGGCGGCCATGCCCTTACAGCTAAACAGCAAATTGCCGATATGGCGCTCGCGCGGTCTCTACGCCAGACGCGGGAACAGCGGATCGCCCTTCTCGACGGACTGACCACCGGCAAGCAGGCCCCAAGTGCAAATGCCCTTGAGGTCGTCGCTCGCGGCCTCTTCCTCGCAGGACAGGCGACGCAGGGCCTCGGCAGAAGTCTGGGGCATGAGCGGCATCAGCAGGTGAGCGGCAATGCGGATGGCCTCGAGCAGGTTGTAGATCACAAATGCCAGCTCGTCAGCCTTGGCCTCGTCCTTGGCAAGCGCCCAGGGCTCGGAGTCCTCGATGTAGTGGTTGGCGGCATGGATGAGCTCCATGACCTCATCCTTGGCTCCGCCGTAATCGAGCACGTCCATCTTGGCCATGTAGCGCTCGACCAGGCCATCGGCGATCTTTGCCAGCGGGTTGTCGAACGCATCGAACGACGCGGGCTTGGCGGGCGCGCAACCGTCAAAGTACTTGCCGCTCATGTTGAGCGAACGCGAGATAAGGTTGCCCCAGCTGTTGGCCAGGTCGGCGTTGTAGACCTGCTCCATGCGATCGAAGCTGATGGCACCGTCGGTGCCGGGGACGACGTCGGTCATGAAGTAGTAGCGATAGCCCTCGACGCCCAGCATGTCGATAACGTCCTGCGGAGCGATGGCGTTGCCGCGGCTCTTGGACATCTTCTCGGCCTTGCCGGTCTCGGCATTGCGCACGGTCAGGAAGCCGTGGGCAAAGACGTGCTCGGGCAGGGCCTCGCCGATGGCCATGAGCATGGCGGGCCAAATGACACAGTGGAAGCGGATGATGTCCTTACCCACGATGTGGAACTGCGCGGGCCAGCGATAGGCCAGCTCGGCACGCGCCTCGTCGGTGTCGACACCGTAGCCGACGGCCGTCATATAGTTGAGCAGCGCATCGAACCACACGTAGGTCACATGACCCTCGTCAAACGGGACCTGAATGCCCCAGTCAAAGCTCGTACGGCTCACGGAAAGGTCGTTAAGGCCGCCCTCGACAAAGCTGCGAACCTCGTTCATGCGGAACGCAGGCTCGACAAAGTCGGGGTGCTCGTCATAGAGCTTGAGCAGCTTGTCCTGGAAGGCGGAAAGCTTAAAGAAGTAGGACTCCTCCTGCACGCGCTCAAGCGGACGGTGGCAGTCGGGGCACAGGTGCTGGCCGACGCTGCCGTACTCCTCGTCGCCCTTCTGGACCTGCGTATCAGTGAAGTAGGTCTCGTCAGGCACGCAATACCAACCGTCGTAGCTGCCCTTATACAGGTAGCCGGACTCCTTCATGCGCTCCCACAGGTACTGCACGGCATGATGCTGGCGCGGCTCGGTGGTGCGGATGAAGTCGTCGTTGGAAATCTCGAGCTTGCTCCAAAGCTCCTTGAAGTGCGGAGCCTGGCTGTCGGTCCACTCCTGCGGCGTCATGTTGTGCTTGGCTGCGGCCTCGGCGACCTTCTCGCCGTGCTCGTCCATGCCGGTCAGGAACTTGACGTTATAGCCGGCGGAGCGGCGATAGCGAGCCTGAACGTCGGCGATGATGGTGGAATAAGCCGTGCCCAGGTGCGGATCGGCGTTGACGTAGTAGATGGGCGTCGTGATAAAGAACGAAGGCTTGCTTTGATCCATGGGGTTTGTCCTCCAGAAAAACGTTGCATACAGAGGATGATTCTAGCGCAAGGGCTGGATATCCTCCATCTATTGCATATCGAGCACCATGGCATAGACATCGCGCTTGCGGCGCGAATACTTCTGAGACAGGCGCTTGGCCACCGCAGAGGCGGGCTCCCCCTCCTCGAGCGCGGCGCGGATATCCTCGCGCAGGGCCTCGTCGGGATCCTCTGCCGCGGCGCCAACCGGCACGATACCGGCCTCCTCATCCTCACACGGCGGCGCGATGACCAGCGCAATCTCGCCCTTTACCTCGCCGCGAGCACGCAGCTCCTCGGCGAGCTGGGCGGCGGGCCCGCGCAAGACCTCCTCGTGCAGCTTGGTGAGTTCGCGGCAGACGGCAACCTCACGTTGGGGAAAGACCTCCGCCACGGCCTCGAGCGTCGCCACGATGCGATGTGGAGACTCGTAGAAGATGAGTGCGCCGGGCACCACGGCAAGACGCTGCAGTCGGCGCACGCGGTCGCCGTGCTTGCGACCCAAAAAGCCTTCGAAGAAGAAATGCTCGCAGGGAATGCCGGACGAAACGAGCGCCGTGACGCAAGCAGAAGGCCCGGGAATAACTTCGACGGGCACATCGGCCTCACGCGCCGCCTCGACCAGCGCCTGGCCGGGATCGGACACGCTCGGCATGCCGGCGTCCGAGGCAAAGGCGAGGGTCTCCCCCGCCAGCAGGCGGTCGACCAGGCCGGCGGCGCGGCTGGCGATCACATTCTCGTCGCAACGGACAAGCGGCTTGGAAATGCCCAGGTGCATCAGCAGCTTTGACGTCACACGCGTGTCTTCGCAGCAGATGACATCGGCAGCGGCAAAGGCTTCGCCAACGCGCGGGGACAGGTCGCCCAGGTTGCCGATGGGCGTGCCGACCACATAGAGTTTGCCCGTATGGGCGCTGTTTTGCGTCATATCAACCTATTCAATCATGCCGCGCTCGAGCGTGCCGAGCGCCGCGCGGGCGTCCCATGCTGCAATGCGCTTCTCGGTCTTCCACGTTTGGAAGAACCAACCGGCAGCCGGCGCAAACGAAGCCAGCTGATTGGCGATAAACACGCGCTCGTAGGCATTGCGGCCCTCGGGCGTAACCGACGAGTTGGCAAAGATCGCCGCGCCCGACCATTCGCCCACCAGCACGGGGAACCCAGTTGAAATCGCTTCTTTAAGCTCGCGCTTGTTACGCGAAATCGCCGTCGTCAGCCCGCGGGGGCTCGTGATGTCGAGCGCATGCTCGTCGCGGTAATGGTACAGGTGAAGGTCCATGTAGACGTTCTTGTACTTGGCGCCGCGCATAAAATGCTTCCACTCGCTGGGATGCCCCGACGACGAGAAAACGACGATCTTATCCTCGGGCATATACGAACGGACGAGCTCGTAAGCATCGCGATAGAAATTGCGCAGGTAGTGAGCAGGAATGCCATCCGTCATGGTGAAGAGGCTCTTGCGGACACTCATCTGCGGCGTATCCAGCAGCTCAATACCCAGCAGGCTCTCGGCCTCGCCGTAGCGATCGGCCAAGCGCTCGAGCACGTCGAGTGCGACATGACGACCGTTGGTGGACGAATGCCACTCGGCAACAGCCTCCGGCGTGGCGGGCGAATCGTTGGAATCGCCCTGGCCACCGGGCACAGTCGCCAGGTCAAGCAGCACGCGAATGTTGTACTTGGCAGCCCACTCAATCGCGCGGTCGATGTAATCGACAACCGAGATGTAGGAGGCATCGGACTCCTGTGAGCCAAAGGCATACCAAGGCACCGGCAGGCGCACGGCGTTGAGGCCGATCTGCGCCATGCGACGGAAATCGTCCTCGCTCACAAACGTCTCGTAATGACGGCGCATGCGCTCGTTATAGGCGGCGGTGCCCATGGCCTCCTGCAGCTCGGCCGCGTTGGATGCACCGGTCGCCGCGTATAGCGACGGGGTCACCCAAGGCTCGGGAATAAACCAGCCAGAGAGATTAACGCCGAGTATCCTCTCCATCACTGCCCCCTTCGGATCGTGCAGGCCGAGCCTGCATCGTATTGCATAGGAAAAGTATCGTTTTGAGTATACCCGCGCATGCGGACAGACGACCGAACGGTCTGTAAAGTGGCGCAAAAGCGGGAGGAATGTCTGAGCGGGCGGGCCCGAGATGTGCACGCACGTCGGAAGTAAGCGCCGGAAAGCGCATCCCACTCTGAAGCCAAATTCCGGGACGCAATTTCCGCAGAGCCCTCAATAAAAGAAAAGGACCCCTTTGCAGAGGTCCTAGTCAATTCAAGGTGGCGGGGAAGGGAATCGCGTCCGCGCGCTGCGCGGACGGACCGCTGCGGCGCTTGCGCGCCTTGCGAGCTACGCTGGAAAACGCTTGCGCGTTTCCTCAGCTCCGCGCCCTCACGGGGTTCGATTCCGTGCATGGGCTACATAAAAGAAAAGGACCCCTTTGCAGAGGTCCTAGTCAATTCAAGGTGGCGGGGAAGGGAATCGAACCCCTGACACGAGGATTTTCAGTCCTCTGCTCTACCAACTGAGCTACCCAGCCATTTGAGGTGTGCCTTGTTTCAAGGCTTGATTAGTATAACCAAGGACGCGTTCCGGTCAACCGAGAATTTTAAAAAAGTTTTTGAGCACAGCCTCGGTTCTATAAATCGGCACGTCAGAGGCATCAGCCGGCAGCAAGAAGTTTTTCACTCAGAGCCGCACGGGCAAACTCACTTGGCGTCATCCCCTCGGCAGCCGCCCGTCGACGAATGGCCTCCTTCATTCCCAGAGGAATCTTGACCGACAGCGTTGCCGTCCCCTCACCTGAGAGCGGGGGCCGTCCATGCACGATCCCACCAACGGTGTGTTCGCCATCCGGAAACTCTCCGCGCTCGTACGACTCGCACCACGCGTCAATCATTTCATCCGTTACAACCTGACCATTAGCGGCCGTATACGTCTTGCCCATCATCGACCCCTTTGCCGAGCCTGTTCAATCTCCTGCCAAAATTTCTTCTGGACTGGAGACAAGGCATGAATGATAAGCCACCCACGGACAAGCTCGACCGCGACAAGCTCCACGCTTCGTCCGTCTGGGAGCCATCCAATCGCAAGCCATCTCGGCGGCTCGTCCTTCGACTCGCGACGAATGCACTCAGTAACCGCAAGCCAAGCGCTAAGCACCTGCTTTTCCGTCAGGTGCTTTTTAGCGTTGGGATGAATCTCAACATCCATGCATCTTCTCCTCCATCTTACCCAATTTCGTATGACGAAAGTCCACTGTCGCCAATTCTTAAGCCGGCACGCGTTGGAGAGCAGGGGTCGAAACAATGATTGAAGGACGCTCTAGTACGGCCCAGGCGCCGGGGCAGGAGCACATGCGCCAAGGGCGGACGTTTTCGTAGCGCGCGAGGATATTGCCGTCGCGATCGATGAAGGCGATGTCGATGGGATAGGCCATAAAACACGTATGGACCGAAGAGCAGCGTGGAAACGCCATGACGAGCGGCAGGCCGTTGGCGGCAACCGGACGCCGTCCCAGCATGCCGCGCAGGCGCACGACAAACGACTCCGCCACCACAAACTCGGCCGGCGTCCAACCCAGCCTATTGAGTGCCCGCGCGTAGACGATGTAGGACGAGACCGCGGTCACATGACCACCCCCGGACGCCATGGATCGACCGTCACCGCACGCTCGTGCGACAACGTTGTCGGCGCCCCCAGCGGAACGCCAGCGATGCTGAGAGAAGTCGGCCACGGCTCATAGTGCATGGTGCAGGTGTAGGTCCTAAACGTACCGGATAGGGAGAGCAGGCCACCATCCGATGCCTCCGCGCCTTGCTCGCTCGACACTTCGATCTGCAAGTCATAGCCTTCCATGGCATTCAGAATTTGAGTCTGAACCGTCGCCGAGGCATCGGCAGAGCTTTCGTCGCCCTCCCCCTCCGACGCCACGGCGTGCGCCAACACGATGTCGGGCACCACGCGGTCGAAGCGCGCAACAGCGCTGGCAAAGATCATGACGTTGTACACGATGAGTGCCAGCACCAGCAAAACGGGCGTAACCACTGCCATCTCAACCGTCGCTTGGGCGCGCTCCTCGCGCAGACGCATGCGGATACTCATTACGACCCACCGCCCAGAGCGCCAACCAGCGTGGCGACATCGACGGTGAGCGGGATGGAGCCGCCGCCGGGCAGAGGAATCTCCGCAAGTGTGAACACCGTACCGCTAATGGTGCGTTCGACTTGATATTCCAACGCCTCGCAAAGCGCCTTGGGATCGGTCACGCCCAACGGAATACTTCGCAGTTTGTCTTGCGTTTGAGAGAGACCCGCAATGTCAGACCCCGGACTCTTAATGACGTTGGCGGAATCGGTCAGCACCGGCTTTCGCAGGCGCAAGTCGCACGGTTCCAAACCCAGCGCCGCCACGGACGCCGAAACGGTATCGCCGAGCCACGATGCAATGGAGCCCAACGCACCGCTGCCCCCTCCTAGGTCTTTAATCATCTCGTCCATAAGTTCGTCGGCCGAACCTTGGATGTCTCCGTATCCCACGAGTAGCCGTCCCCAAACATCCATGACGCCGTCGAGCACGCCGGCAACGCCGCCCGAGCGTTCCTTCAATGTCGAGAAAAATCGCGAAAGCACGTTGTTTTGCGCCGTCGCCTCATCGGGCGCCAGCACCGCGGCAGAGATAGCACCGCGATCGCCAAGCCTGACTGCCGCGTTAAACGAGGAGTTAAGTTGATCGGGGCTGGTAATGTCACCCGAAACTGCAAAGGCGACCACGCCGTTGCGGCCAGGTGGGGCGATACGCGGGCGCTCGCCGGAAAGCGCTTTAATGGCCTGGTCAAACGCATTGCCCGCACGGTCGGCCTCATCCTCGGTCTGACGCTCAAGTTCGAGTTCTTTGTTGCGGCATTCGACGTAGTCTTCCAGAGCCTCTTTGAATCGATCAAAGTGGTACTCAAAGCCGTTTTCGATAGAAGTCGAAGGAGCCGCAACGGCACCGAGCGACGAAACACCAAAATGGCATCTATTGCATTTGTCCTGCCCGTCATAAGCAGCAACCGAGGCCAGCCCGCATGGCGCCCCCTTCTTATAGTTGGGGCAACTCGTTCCGTAATGCAGATACGTCTTGCCATCGATGGCACTGGTTGGCCACACCGTATCGGTATAGAGTTCCGTCGCTCGCACCTCGTCAGTGTTGCGCGGCAACAGCGGGATATAGGAAGCGACTTCATCTCCGTCCTCGGTTACATATGCACGATTGACCTCTGTACTCGCATAGGTGTAAAACGCCTTGCGCGCCGCCGACTCCGCCTTCGTCTCGACGCTTGAACCCTGCGGTTTTTCGTCTGCCAGGCGTTGACGGTAGTAGGTCTTCGCGCGGTCGAGCGCCACCTGTGGCTCCCACGAAATGCTCGAGGCATAATGCGGGTTCTGCTCACCCGAGAGCTTTGCCAAACTCCTCGTACGTTCCCACATGCATGAACAGCTACCGACCGAAGCCGGAACCGATCCACCGCAATCCGCAAGCCAGGCGCGTTCTTTTGCTTTCGCCGTCTCCTCCAAGGCCTTCTGCAGCTCATCTGCTGCGCGCTCCAGATCTTTCGATGTGTCTTTAATGGCATCGGTCGAGATCTCAGAACCCTCGAGCGCAACGAAATCCGACTCGGACGTCCTGGGCACGGCAAGCGCCGTACCGGTATAGGTCACACTATCGGTATCCTGCGCCGACACCGCCTGCGTGGCACGCGCGGCAATCAGATACGGCAGAGCCGTCTCGATTTTCTGCAAGCCTTCCGATGCGCTTTTGGCAAACTTGTTGCGCGTTTTAATGATCTCAATCCCGGTGTCGACCATATTGCCGGCAACTGGTTCGGCACCCGGGATGAGGATGGCGACCAGGCCCGTCCCGATCGTGGCAAACCCCGCTAGCCCCAGACTCAAGATGCTCGCATCAACCACCGTGGCAGCCGTGTGATAGGACGACACTACGTTGGCACCCGCCAGCGCGCCGCTATCGGCCGCCACCTGGGTGTCCCCCGCGCGCGACATGCTCCATATCGCCGCGGTCGACGAAAACAACAACGTGAGCACCACTAGGATGACCACGGCAGAAGAAAGCGTGGTGTAGGCACCGTCTTCGATAAACAGGTCGATACCGGCGCGGCCCATAAAGCCGCCTCGCTTGCGATGGCAGCTCGGACGGCGCGTCAAAACGCGTCTAGACCAGAAACGCTTAATCCCATGCAGCAATCCACGAATCATAATCTCCCTCCAGCCATTCGGGACGTGATTGATACGAGACATCGACCTTGAGCTCAACGTAGCCACCCTCGGCGGTACCACCCATAGCCTGCGCAAACGCACCGATCACAGGCAACGGCTTGACCTCGCCGGAAACGGACACGGACGAGACGCCACCCGCATCGGCCCGGCTAAGCTCAATATCCCACGACAACGGCCCGCCGGCATGAAAGATCGAAACGTTGGGCACTGCGGCAAGCCGGCGGCGGGTGAACTCCTTAAGATCGTCGTCCTCCGCCGTCGTCGTGATCATGAGCCGCGCGGTCTCGGCGGCGGCAGACTCCATGACCGCGCGCGTATAAAGCAGGCACACCGGTTGCAGTGCGAGAAGGATGAGCGTCAGAAACGTCGGCAGCAAAAAAGCGGCCTCGACCGTAGACTGCGCCCAGTCCTCGCGCGCGATATCAATACAACGCGATGTCCTTAGCGCCCGCAGCGGCGTCGATAACCGACGTCGAGGCAACGCCATGGGATGCCGCCCGCTCAACCAGCGCCGCCAAGCGTCCATCGGTGCCAGCACGCCAAAGTCCCACAATCGCCAGCACGATCGATAACAGCGCCACCGTGACGATGGCGTATTCCACAGTCGCTTGGGCAGATTCCTCGCGCAGGACGTCATGCATTTCACGACCCCTCCTTTGAGTTCGATGCCTGCGGGCTCAGGCGGATCACGCGCAGGCGGCACGAGGCATCGCCGGCATCCGCGGCAACCGTCACCATATCGACCCAGCCGCGCCCATCGCGCACGATGGCGCCCCATACGTTGCCCTTAATATCAAGATAGCCGCTCAGGGCGAGCTGGGCCGTTGGCACCTCGCGGTAGGCGCGTAACATATCCGCCGCTGCCTCGGTCATCGGTCGGTCCTCAGACCATGCAAGCCGGACCGTAATCGCGTTGTCCCCAGGCGAATCCGTCGCAGTGCCAGACCGCTTGTCGAGCGTCCGCAGAAAGGTTTGCGCCGTGACAGCGACATCCGAATCGTCCGCATCTCGCATCTCATCTTTTTGAGACGCCACCGCCGAATCTGAGCCCGAATCGAAGGCGGCCCCAGGACGCTGCTGCCGCGCGGCGTTAAGCCCCCAAAGCACCGCCGCTATCGCCACGGTCAGGCAAGCAAACACCAGCAGCACCCCGATGGGGCGCTCGCCCTCTACAGGCTGTTGATGCCCTCGCTGATAGCGTTCCATAGATCTTGGACCTTGCCCTTAAATGCGACGATGGCGATAATCGCGATCACCACGAGCACGCCGACCAAGATGGCATACTCGGTGGTACCCTGTGCACTCTCCTCCTGCAGTAGCTCCTTGGCGCGCTGACGAACATGTGCCGCCCGGCAAAACGCCCAGCCCTGGACCTTGCCAGCAGCGTCAGTCATCGTGTTCATGTATTCCTCCCTACATCATCCCGCCTGCTCCCAGCAGCGGGCCCAATATGGACAGAAGCAACGCCGGCAAGATGAGCGTGCCGGTGGGAATCAGCAGCTTGACGGGCGCACGCTCAATCTCGCGCTCGACCGCGGCGCGATGAGCCGCACGGATCTCGCGACTTTGAGCGGCCAGTGTCTCGGCAAGTGGGGCACCCAGGGCGAGTGCCTGCCCCACCGTAATGGCAAAGGTCTCGAGCGCTCGCACGTCCAGGTCGCGCGCGGCGGCCAACAACTCGTCCTCACGCGTGCCCACGCCCACCTGCCACGCCATGCAGGCCCGCTCAAGGCGAAGAGCCAGCACTGACCGGCGGTTGGCGCAGAAAATCTCAAGCGCCGCATCAAACGAAAGGCCGGCCGAAAGACCCAAGCGCACAACATCGATCATCTCGGACACTTCGCCGAGCGACACTCGCGCCGGGCCGCCCGCTCCAACCGCGCCCTTCACTCGCGCGGTCAGGGCATCGACCACCGAGCGACCCGCGGCAGCGACCAGCACCGCCTCGCGCTTGCAGGCCCCTGCGATCTTGCGCGCATCCGCCCGATCCAAACCCGTCGCGACAAATACACTCAGGGCACACAGGCAAGCCACAACTGCAACCAGGGCGCTCATAGCTCCACCCGCATAATGCGCCGGATAACCACCAGGGCAACGACGTTGAGGGCTAGACCCAGCACCACAGCGCCCGCACCGGCAGGCGTCGCAAGACCGCGACGAAAATCTGCCGAAAGCAGCGCCAACACCGCGCACATGCCCGCCGGCATCGCCGCGACCATATGCGCAGACATGCGAGCCTGCGACGTCTTAACATCCAGGCGGCGCTTGAGCTCAATGCGCTCCCCCACCATGCTCGACGCCTCGGACAGTAAGTCGGCAAGCGGAGCACCGGTGCGCTGAGACACCTTAAGCGCCAAGGTCACAAGCGAAAGGCCGGGGGCGTCGATGCGCACGAGCAAGTCATCGAGCGCGTCGGTCGCCGAGATGCCGCAATCGATCGCCGCCGCTACCCGCAAAAACTCGGTATGCACCGGTTCTTGCGCATGAGCGCCCACAAAGCGCATGCCCTGGGCCAGCGAATGTCCCGAGGCAAGCGACATGGAAAGTGCGGTAAACGCCTCGGGCATGGCCTCTTCTGCATCGTGTTGCTCGCGCCGGCTCTCAAAGCCATCCCGAGCGGCGCCAGCGGCAATCGGAGCAACAAGTCCCAAGGCAAACCCGAGGGGCGATAACGACACCATCGTTAGCAAAACGCAGCAGACACCGCTCGATAGCAGCAGAAACGCCAAACGCCCCGAAGCATCTTCGATCACGAGGCCAAGGCGACGCGCCGGAGCCAGCGATGCCCACGAACGGGCAATCTTTTTCAGCAGATCGTTTTCCACCAACTCACGCGGCAGCTTCTCTGCCACCGTCTCGAACGCCTGACGCGCCAGCTCCGCCGGCGGCACCTGCGGCACACGAGGTTCCGCCCCGCACGCCGTCGCGACAGAAAACCCTGCCAAACCCCCTACGACGAGGGGCACAGCGACCTCCATTCGTCCACCTCCTCTTGTGTGAGCGTCCCCGACCGCAGGCCTTCTGCGATAAACGGCGGCTCGCGGTCAAGCGTCCAGGTGCGCTCGGCGGCATCGAAAGTCACATAGCGCTCGAGCTCTACGCCGCCCGACGCGGCGCGACGCACCCCCGAATACGAGGAGACGAAGCGCCTGCCATCGGCGTGGCGCTCGGACATCACGATGCCGTCGAGCGCCATGGCAATCTGCTCTTCGATGAGCTCGCTCGGCAGATCGATGCCATAACGTGCAAGCAACGTCAGACGCACCACGGTCTCCTGCTCGGAACCCGCATGAAGCGTGGTGAGCGACCCGTCGTGGCCCGTGTTCATGGCCTGCAACATGTCGCAGCACTCGGCACCGCGCACCTCGCCCACCACGATGCGGTCGGGGCGCATGCGCAGGGCATTGGTCACCAGGTCGCGGATCGTCACCGCGCCCTCGCCCTCAATTGAAGCCTCGCGCGCCTCTAGACGCACCACGTGCGGATGATGCGCAAACTTGAGCTCGGCAGAGTCCTCGATCGTCACGATGCGCTCGCCGGTGGAAATCTCACATGACAACGCGTTGAGCAGGGTGGTCTTACCAGATCCCGTGCCTCCCGCAACCGCCAGGTCCTGTCGCAGCGACACCGCGCACGACAACAGCTGCGCATACCAAAGCGGCAGCGACCCCAGCCCCACAAGCTCGTCCAGCGAGCAGATGCGGTCCGAGAACTTTCGGATGGTGAGAATCGGTCCGTCAATCGCCACAGGCGGAATCACCGCGTTGACGCGATAGCCCGTTTTGAGGCGGGCGTTGACGATGGGGCTGCGCTCGTCGATACGGCGGCCAAGTGGCGAGATGATGCGGTCGATAAGCACACGGATCTGTTCATCATCCTCAAACGCATGCTCGATGGGGTGCAAGACGCCGCCGCGTTCAAAGAAAGCCGAGCGGCAGCCGTTGATCATGATCTCGGTAACGGTGTCGTCCTCGATGAGCGGCTGCAACGGCCCCAGGCCCACTACGTCATCCAAAATCTCGTCGATGATGGTCTCGCGCTCGGTCGTCGCGAGATCGGTCGGTTCCTCAACATTGAGCGCCGCCTCCACCGCGGGACGCAATTCCGAGCGGGCAAGTGCCGGGTCGATATAGGCGCTGATACGCGCCACTTCGTCGTAACCCATGCGGTCCATCACGGCGCACTTGGTGCGTCGTTTCACCGCGCGGCGACGCCCCGCATCTACAGGCGCTGCCCCCGCTGCAGCGCCGGCAGCCTTAATCCTCGTTTGCAGGCTCATCGCTGATCACCCTCGCGCGACCAGGGAAGGCGGATACGCGGGCGTTCGGTGCGCGTTGCACGGTCGGCGACCATATCGCTCCAAGGGCCGACGGCGCACCCCAGTTCCACGAGCATCTCGCGCGTGGCCTCGCGCACGCTGGTCGCAAAAGCGCTGGTCTGCCCCACTGCCTCATCAGCGCGCCCAAACGCCATGAGCGCGGCGAGATCCTGCCCGCCATCGGCGATACGAATCTTGGAGCTCAGCGCACAGGCAATCTCAAAGCGCATGGCGACGTCCTCGTCTGCCCCGCGCGCACCGAACCGGTTGAACACGGCGCTCATGCGCGTGCGCGGCACACCTACTCGACTTGCCAGTTCAATGACGCGCGACGCCGATGTCGCGGACGACACCGCAGCATCGCCAACGATCAGGCAGCGGTCGCTCGCCGCCACCGCAGCCGCCACGGCGTCGCCCCAAAAGACCGAGGTATCGATAAAGACTACGTCGGATTCGCGACGCAAAACATCAAGCAGTAGCTCCACCGGACGTGCCATGAGCTCGGCTTGCTCGGGCGCCGCAACGGGACCCCAGAGCGTAACGCCTGGCGCCACGCGCATCGATGTGGCTACGATATCCGGCTCGGTGAGCGCGCCCGCCGCCGCCGGCTCGATAAGTGCCGCCATATCGCGCGGAGCATCGACGCCTAACAAGTCGTAAAGGTTTCCAAACATCAGGTCCAGGTCGAGCACGGCGGCACGCAAGCCCAACAGCGACGATGTGTGTGCCATGGTGGCAACGATCGTCGACTTGCCGCAACCGCCCGAACCCGAAATGGCGCAGATGACCGGAGCTCGATGCTGCGGAGCGGCAGCGTCTGCCGGCGGCATCGGAGGCGGCGGGGCGGGCGTCGGCGACAGCGTCCCCGTCTCCCCCGCCGCAACCACACGCTGCGTCCAAGCCGGCATGGCAGCTTGTTCGGTCTGCAAGGCAGGCTCGTTCTGTGCAATCTGCTCATGCTGCATCAGCGACAACTCGCCGCACCCGGCAAAGCCCTCAACTTCGTCGAGTTCATCCGCCAGATTCACGCCGTGCACGTATCCCATATCTACAGCCGGGGAGTCGCCAGCATGCTGTGCCGGCCCTCCAGCGTCATCGTATACAAGGGGGTTCCGGGGGCGCCGACCATGCTCGGCTTCCGCTTTTCCATAATCATCAACACGCGGGCCTCTTGTAGCGCGAGGCGCCCCGGGTTCCCTATCAACAAAAGCATCGGGCTCAATCGTCATGCGCCGATCGGAATCAACCGCTCCCTCGCCCGCGCGCCCGTTGCCGCATATACTGTGCGCAGCGATGACCTCGGTCGCCCCCGCGCGAAACAGTCCCTCGATATCCGACGGATCGAGCGCTTCTATCAACACGACCACGCGACTCACGCGGCCTTCGGCCGTCAGGCGCGCAACAGTCTTGCGCACATCTTCGATATCAAACAGAGACGCCGCGATGATGGCAGCCCCGCGGCGCGACGGAAACGCCCGCGCCATGGAAACCAGCCCGTCCAGGTCACCCACGCGAAGCACCTGTGCACCCGCATCACGGCCCTCGACTTCCTGCTGCAACAGCCCGTAATCGCCGCACGCGCAGCACGCAAGCCAGATCGCCTTCATCACTCGTCGCCTCCGCTCTTTTTGCCGCGCGCCGTGGCGGGAATCGTCAAGCTGACCGTTCCCTTGCCCGAGGCTCCCAGCAGTTCCTTGACGTCTTCGGGGTCAGCCGCCAGCGTCACCCATTCGATCTTGCCCTCGCGCGTGGCACCGGAATTCTCACTGGTATCGATCACGTGCGCGCCGCACAGTCGATCGGTTACGCCATCTTTTTGCACGTACACGTCCACATAGCTGCCCACGCCCGTGGCACCGCCGACCGAGTGCTCGGCATCGACCGCCACCGAAACGGCGACCTTGCCCTTAGGCACCTCGAGCTTGTGGCTCTCGGCCTTGGTGTAGACATTGCAGATCACGGCGTTTTTGGGAATACGTGAAGTCGTCACGTCGCCGCGTACCTGGCGCAGCTCGGTCGCCGCGTCACGCGGCAGCAAACTCGTCAGCCATTCCTGGGTTATGACATTGGTCTCATCGAGGGTCTCGCCCACATCGATATCGCGCGCCGCGACGCATACCTCGACGCGATCGCCACCGTACTTGGCCAAGGTCTCAGCCTGGACCTGTTCGGCTTGCGAGCGGATCGACGAGCCGTAAACCATGCAGAGCAGAGCAGCGAGCACGCCCGCGACCAGACTGATGGCGATGCGCTTGCTCTTGTTCACGGCCGCTCCTCTCATGGCAGTGCCGGGCGAATGCCCGTACCACCATTGTCTGGGTGGTCAGAGTGCAAAGCGGCGCAATCGCGATCTTGGTTTTCGATGTCAAACCAATCGCTGACCAAAAGCTGACCAGCCCGTCAAGCTCGTGGCAAGGTTTTGGTCAGCACGTCAGCAAACTGCATGTTTCGAGGCTTTTCCGCAGCAAAAAAGCCGTCTCCCGAACAGTTGGGAGACGGCTGTCATAGGAAAAATCAATTACAGATGGACATCGGGATCGAGCATTTGAGCGCTCACGCGCATGGATGACGCCAGGTTTTGGAACGTTTCCAGACGCAGGCTGTCGATCTGCCCGGCGTCCTCGGCCTCGCGAACGGCGCAGCCCGGCTCATGGGTATGCGTGCAATCGCCAAACCGGCACGCGTGCGATGCCTCGACAATCTCGGGGAAGGCGCACGCCAGACCCCGCTCGTGACCCACGAGCGGTAGGCTGCGCAGGCCCGGGGCATCGGCGATCACGCCGGCGTCGCCCGGCAGCGCCACCATCACGCGCGCGACGGTAGTGTGACGGCCCTGGTCGTCGCGTTCGCGCACACCGCCGGTCGCCAACGTATCGTGGCCCAGCAGTGCATTGAGCAGCGTCGACTTGCCGGCACCCGACTCGCCCAGAATCATGGCGCAGCTCCCGGCAGGCACGCAGGCACGGACCTCGTCCAGGCCGCGGCCCTCGGCAGAAGACGTCACGATCACGCGCACGTCCGGGCCCACTAGGCGGCGCACGCGGTCCAGATCGCGCTCGAGCTCCTCGGCATCGCAGCGGTCAGCTTTGGTGAGCACCACCACCGGCTCGGCATCGCAGTCGAGCGCCAACACCAGCGAGCGCGCCACGCGGTCGAGCAGCACCTCACCGGCACCGAGCGCCTGCACGATTAGCACGCTATCCACGTTGGAGCAGAGCACCTGGCGCTCTCCACGGGCACGGCCGCGCCAACGCTCAAAGCTCGTACGGCGTGGCAGCACGCACTCAATCACGCCCATATCGTGCCCGGGAGCGCGGCGCACCGCCACACGGTCGCCCACGGCAGGCAGCAGGACCTCGTCCTCGCCGCGCGACTTGGCAAACCCCACGGCATGCTCGGCGCGGAAGGCGTCATCGGCAGTCGCCACCAGCGGAAACCCGCGATCCAAGCGCACCACGGCGCCAAGCTGCATCTGCTCGGGCTCCTCGGCATGTGCGCAAAAGTCGTCAAATGCCGCCTGCTGAGCTTCATCGACCGGCAGGTCATCGAACGCCGGAACATCCTGCAGCGCGTCGAGTCCCGGCACGTTTGCCAGCAGCTCCTCGGCTGATGCGGGGGCCTCGGTCGCAAGCTTCCGACGACGATCGCGCTTAGCCCGCGCCCCCGTCGTCTTTTTCTTCGCTTTAGCCTTAGCCTTGCCCACAAGCGCCTCCCAGCACCATAAATCACAACTGAGCAGGTATTTTAAATCAAAAAGAGCTGGCCGGGCAAAGCCCGACCAGCTCACAAACTTTCCCTCAGCCCTTTTCATCCGCACGGGAGAAAAGCCAGCAAGGATACCGCAGGGCCCGCCCGCCGGGAGGGGTTTCCTAAGGGCACATCCCGCAGCCGCAAAGCGGCGAGGACGTGCCCGTGGAAACCCCGCAGGCGGTCGGGCCCGGACAGGTACGTTACTCCTTCTCGACCGCGCGCATGATCGCCTTGTAGATCTCCATAAGCGGGATGATCAGGAAGGCCAGACCCAGCGCGGCAAGAACGCCCTTGAGCTCAAGCGTCACAGGGCCGAAGAACATCTCGGCAAGCGTCGGCTGCACGGTCACGATCACCGTCAGCACCAGTGCCAGCGCGGCGGAAGCCCACAGCCACTTGTTCTGCTTCTTCATGGTGAACAGCGACGCACGACGGCTGCGCATATTGAAGCAGTGGAAAATCTCGACCATGTTGAGCGTGATGAACGCCATCATCACGCCTTCCTCGTCGGCATTGCCGGCGATCATATCGGCGATGTGGATGTAGCCCATGTCAAAGTACACGCCCACAAAGAAGCTCGCCAGCACCAGCACGGTGATGATCAGGCCCTGGACCACGCAGTCCAGACCCATATGTCCGGCAAAGACGCCGTCCTTGGCGTTGCGCGGCTTGCGCTTCATGATGTCGCCCTCGGCATCCTCCATGCCCAGCGCGAGCGCGGGGAAGCAGTCGGTGACCAGGTTCACCCACAGCAGCTGCACCGGCTGAAAGATGGTAAAGCCGATGAGCGTGGCGATAAACACCGAGAACACCTCGGCAAGGTTGGCCGAAAGCAGGAACTGGATGACCTTGCGGATGTTGTCGTAGATGCGGCGCCCCTCTTCGCAGGCACCGATGATGGTGGCGAAGTTGTCGTCGGCAAGTACCATGTCGGCGACGTTCTTGGTGACGTCGGTACCGGTGATGCCCATGCCCACGCCGATGTCGGCGCGTTTGATGGACGGGGCGTCGTTGACGCCGTCGCCCGTCATGGCCACGATCTGGTCGCGTGACTTCCATGCCTCGACGATGCGGGTCTTGTGCTCGGGCTGGACGCGGGCGTACACGCCGTAGTCCTCGATGTGCGCGTCGAGCTCCTCGTCGCTCATGCGATCGAGGTCGGCACCGGTGATGGCATGGCTGCGATCGGTGACGATGCCCAGCTGCTTGGCGATGGCCACGGCGGTGTCGATGTGGTCGCCCGTAATCATGACGGTGCGGATACCGGCGTCGTGCGCCTCGCGGATGGCGTCGGCGACCTCGGGGCGGACCGGGTCAATCATGCCGGACAGGCCGCAGAAGACCAGGTCATGCTCGAGCGCGGCGGGGCTGCAGTCGGCCGGGACCTCGGTGTAGGTGCGGCTCGCCAGCGCCAGCACGCGCAGGGCCTCGTCGGCCATGGCCTTGTTGGCGGCCACGAGCTCGGCGCGACGCTCCTCGGTCAGGGGGACAACCTTGTCGCCCTCGTAGATATGGGTACACAGGCCGATCACCACGTCGGGCGCGCCCTTGGTGTACTGCTCGTACTCGCCGTCCAGGGTCTCGACGACCACGGACATCATCTTGCGGCCCGAGTCAAACGGGGCCTCGCCCACGCGCGGATGCTCGGCAGTCAGGCCAGTGAGCCCCGCCTTGCCGGCATCGTTGACGAGCGCACACTCGGTCGGCTCACCCACAGCCTCGCCCAGTTCCTCGTCCCACTGGGCGTCGGAGCACAGAGCCATGCCGGCCAGGAACTTCTCCTTAGGCGCAGCGAGCTCGTGCTTGACGACGGTCATCTTGTTCTGGGTGAGGGTACCGGTCTTGTCGGAGCAGATGGTCTGTGTGCAGCCAAGGGTCTCGACGGCGGAAAGCTTGCGGATGATTGCCTGGCGCTTGGCCATCTTGGTCACGCCAAGCGACAGCACGATGGTCACGACGGCGACCAGGCCCTCGGGGATGGCAGCGACGGCGAGCGAGACGGCGACCATAAAGGTATCGAGCAAGGCTGTCGGGTCGGTGAGGACGTTGCCCACGCCGTGACGGATGATGTCGACGCCAAAGATGACGACGCAGATGACGATAACCATGATGGTAAGGATGCGGCTGAGCTCGGCGAGCTTCACCTGCAGCGGCGTGAGCTCTTCCTTGGCCTCGGCCAGGGCGCCGGCGATCTTGCCCATCTCGGTGTTCATACCGGTGCCGACCACGACGGCGCGACCGCGGCCGTATACCACGGTGGAACCCATGTAGCACATGTTCTTGCGGTCGCCGAGCGGCACGTCGTCGATGCCGGCGGCGAGCTCAATGACGTTGGCATGCTTCTCGACGGGCACGGACTCGCCGGTAAGGGCGGCCTCCTCGATCTTCATCGTGGCGCTCTCGAGCACACGGCAGTCGGCCGGGACGGAGTCGCCCGCCTCGAGCATGATCACATCGCCGGGCACGAGCTCGGCGCTCGGCAGGTGCACGAGCTTGCCGTCGCGCAGCACCTTGGACTGCGCCGCGCTCATCTCCTGCAGGGCCTCGAGGGCCTCCTCGCTTTTAGCCTCCTGAACCACGCCCAGCACCGAGTTGACGATAACGACGAACATGATGATGGCGACATCGGCAAAGTCCGCCTCGCCCTTGACCATGCCCGTGAGCGCGCTGATGACGGCGGCAACGATCAGCATGATAACCATGGGGTCGGCCATCTGCTCAAAGAAGCGCTTCCACAACGGCGTCTTCTCGGCTTCCTCGAGCTTGTTAGGGCCTGTCTTGGCGAGGCGCGACGACGCCTCGTCGTTGCTCAGGCCGAGGTTCTCATCGACACCTTGGTCGCTGAGTACCTCCGCCGCGGCGGACAGGTATTCCTTTTGCATATAGAGTCCCCTCCTGGGATTCGGGCCACTCAGCAGATTGATGCCCGATCATAATTCCCAGGAGAAGGGCAAGGGCTCATCAAGGCTGCCGTGCTGAGCGGCAGTTGATAGTGGGGCTATGGTACCCCAAAGCGGCGCGTCTAGCCAAAACATTCCAATTGGAAACACGGCTCGAGTGCAACGATGCAGACCGTGTGATGCTCAACATTGATAAAACGTTTTTTCTTCGGTGCATCATCAAACTGAAATATCGCCCAGATAGCAGCGGTCAGAACGGTTGGTAAAGATTTTTCATATACCGTTTTTACCGCAAAAAATGAACTTCTAATTCGGCATACGGTCGATTTTTTGAGGTATTCGGTCGGCATTTCGTTATAATCATCTCAGTTTAATTTCTTATGGTTTATCTATCAGCGCAAGACGATGTCAGATGGAGGTCTGAATGTACAAGCGCACCAAGATTGTATGCACCATGGGTCCCGCCTGCGATAGCGACGAGACCATCCGCGAGATGATCAAGGCGGGCATGAACGTCGCCCGTTTTAACTTCTCGCACGGATCCTACGACGAGCACCACGGTCGCATCGAGCGCGTCCGTCGTATTTCCAAGGAGCTCGGCATGCCCGTCGGCATCCTGCTCGACACCAAGGGCCCCGAGGTCCGCACCGGCCTTTTGGTCGACGGCAAGAAGGTTGCCGTCAAGACCGGCGACAAGATCGTCGTCACCGCTCAGCCCACGTCCGAAGATTTCCACGGCACCTCTGAGCACATCTCCCTCGACTACCTGGCTCTGCCCTCCGAGGTCGAGAAGGGCTCCCTTATCCTGATCGATGACGGTCTGGTTGCCCTCGAGGTCGAGTCCGTCGACGGCCAGGACATGACCTGCGTCGTTAAGAACGACGGCCTGATCGGCGAGCGCAAGGGCGTCAACATGCCCAACGTCAACATCTCGCTGCCCGCCATCACCGAGCGCGATCGTCAGGACATCCTCTTTGGCCTGACCGAGAACATCGACTACATCGCCGCTTCCTTCATCCGTGACGGCGAGTCCGTCCGCGGCATCCGCGAGCTTTGCCGCGAGAACGGCGGCGAGCACGTGACGATCTTCCCGAAGATCGAGTGCGCCCTGGGCGTCGAGAACTTCGACGAGATTCTCGAGGCTTCCGACGGCATCATGGTCGCCCGTGGCGACCTGGGCATCGAGATCAAGCCCGAGCTCGTTCCGCACATCCAGAAGGAGATCATCGCCAAGTGCAACGCGGCCTACAAGCCCGTTATCACCGCTACGCAGATGCTCGACTCCATGCAGCAGAACCCGCGCCCGACGCGCGCCGAGGTTGCCGACGTTGCTAACGCCATCTACGACGGCACCGACGCCGTTATGCTCTCTGGCGAGTCCGCTGCCGGTAAGTACCCGGTCGAGGCCGTTAAGATGCAGGCCAGCATTGCTCTCGAGACTGAGAAGTACCTCCCGGCTCACGCTCCGCTCGAGGTTCCGGCTGACGCTCACGGCACCCGCGTCGTCAACAACGTTGTGGGTATGTCCGCTGTGAACATGGCTACCACCGTTGGCGCCAAGTGCATCACCGTGCCGACGACCACCGGTCGTACCGCTCGCCTGATCTCGCACTTCCGTCCCAACATGCCGATCTGCGCGTTCTCCCGCCACGAGTGGGCCGTCCAGCAGATGATTATGTACTGGGGCGTTATCCCGCACCAGGCCGAGATCACCCAGGGCACCGTCAACGGCACGATCGTCAAGGCGATCGAGACCGCTAAGGAGCTCGGCTACGTCGAGACTGGCGACCTGACCGTCGCTACCGCCGGCGATCCCCGCATGAGCGTCCAGCTCGAGGACAAGGTCTCCTCGACCAACGTCGCTTACGTCGCTCAGGTGCGCTAAATCGCACTTGCAAGCAGACTTGCATTGCAAAGGGCCCGGAAGGCTTCGCCTTCCGGGCCCTTTTTCTGTGCGCTAAAGCCGGGGCACGGCAAAACACGCGCCCATTTCTTTACCAAAAGCGCGAAATCCGCCCTTCAAGGCCCAGAACTAGGACTCCTGGCTCCAAAAGTGTTCGCCCGGCGGCAAACCCACACCCCGTGCAGAGCTGCTATATCGTTTTAGCAAGGTCAAGATCAGCCACGTTTTCGGAAGTATGCGGCAAATTCTGAGACCTCCGAGCACACCCCGTTTTTTCGCAACAAAATGCCTGATAAACTAGCCTCAAAAGCCAGGTCTGCTCACAGGGTTCAGATTTTGCCGCATACTTCCGAATTGACGCTGGCACTCCTTAATCCATAGGCACGCTTTTCAGCCAGGAGGGCATCGTGGATCTGACGCTATGCGGCCAAACTGCTTTTAACTATCACCGCATCCCGCCGCAAATACTGGGTCTTTACCCTGCCATTAGCCTTGGCAATATGGATCGCAGATGTTGCGGCCTCAGAAGTCATGCGGTTGTAAAAGACCTGCTTCACGCACCGCTTCACAGGCTTGTATTCACCCGGGCACAATCCGGGTCGCGAAGCCTGTTTAAATCGCATCTCCTGACCCAAGAGCCACCTCCTGGGTCGTTTAGGCAGACTGAGCATGGATTTGATGTCACGTCGCCCGAGTTTACGCTGCTCAACCTTGCTGCGAAGGTCTCACGCAACCAGTTACTCATGGCTTGCTACGAGATGTGCGGCTCCTTTGCAGTGTTTAAGCCCTGCGAGCGAACGCAGCAACAACTCGATGAATCTATTTCGCTTAAGCTCATTCCACCCAACTGCGGCTGGGAGCGAGTTAACGACACCAAGGGCAATGACACCAACCTGTGGAAGCGCCAACCGCTCCTCAGCGCGGCGGATATTGCCGCGTTCGCTAAGCAGGCCGCAGGCCTGCGCGGCGTTAAGCAGCTCCGCTGGGCGGCCGAGCACATGACGGGGCAGACCGCCTCGCCTTTCGAAGTCCAAACATCCATACTCGTCTCACTCCCCCGTGACGAGGGCGGCCTGGGTATCGGCATCACCAACAACGTGCGCATCCCACTCAGCGACGCCGCGCGCTCGCTGTATGACAAAACCTGCTGCTACGCCGATATCCTCATCGAGAGCGCCACCGACAGCATGGGCGTCATTTTGGAATGCCAAGGCCGCTCCGCCCACGATGGCGAAGCCGCAAGCCTCTCCGATGCCGAACGCACCACCGCGCTCACCAGCATGGGCTACGATGTCATACAAATTACCTACGACCAGATCAAGGACAAGAAGAGCTTTAACAACATCGCCGAGCTCATTCATAAAAAGGCGGGGCTCCCCTACATCCCAAAGACCGATCAGGAACGTACCGCTGAAAATGCCCTGCGACGGGAGCTGTTGGTCGATTGGGTTGAACTGTTCACCGTTAAGCCGGCCGGCTAGCAGCTAGCGATCAGGGGGACTGCGGGAATGTCAGAAGCGGCAACGCGAGCCGCAAATCCTGCCTCGGTCAGCTCGATGACCTCGGTAAACGTTGCATCGAAAAACTCCTCGGTTAGCAGGCGATACGGCGGATGATCGGGCTCGCCGGGGTTTTCGCGCACGATCTCGTGCATAACGCCGATGGTCTTGAGCACATACTCCTTATGGATGGGATACTGCCCAAAACGTGCCGCAGCGGTATACAGGCGATCGGTCGCGCGCGGAATCGAAACAATGCCGAGCGTCTTGCCAAACCAGTCAAAGTCGCCTTGCTTTTTAATGCGGAATTCCTCGCACGGCTTGCCGCCGTGCGCCTCCAGGTACTGATTCACGCGTGTATTCCATACGGTATCGGCCACCAGATGCGACCAGACACCCAGTGTCAAATCAAGCAACGACTGCGCCACGTCCTCGGACGCAAGCGAGAACTCACGAGCGCTGGGACCGACAACCGGCTCGGCATCCTTGTAGCGCTGGGGATAGTGCACGCGGTTCAGTCGCTCGCGTTCCTCGATAATCGAGGTCGCCGCGGCTGGCGCACCGGTGGGCGAACTTTTAAGCAACGGTGCCACATAGGTATCCCAGAACTCATGCTCACGAGGCTTAGGGATAGGCTCGGGCTTTGCAAAGTGCGTAATGCGGTACGGGATGGGATCGGCGATGCCAGGGACCATATAGCCCACGAAGATATCCGGAACCACGCAGCCAAACAAAAAGGCATTGCGGTCGCGCACGCTATTGGCAAGCGCACCAGTGCGCTCCAGCAAACGCTCCGTCTGAGCGATATGAATGTTCCAGCTTGGCATAGCCACCCCCATAAAAAACCTGGATAACTATACCATCACGGCAAAGCCGCGCGGACGGCTACGCACGCTCTACGCAGCAACTAGTCCGTAGCACCGTTTTCAGTTCCATACGACGACGAAGACGCCTCGACCACATGGTGATATCGATCGATATAGATTGCACGGGCACCCAGGCGTCGCACCAAATCCTGGTGATGCGTGCTCATCAAGACCGTCTTACCCGCCGCGACGTAGGCCAGCAAGAAGTTGACCACGATGTCGCATGAATCCTCGTCGAGCCCATTGGTGGGCTCATCGAGCACCAGGATATCCGGGTTCATCGACACCACCGCAGCCAGCGCAACGCGCTTCTTTTGCCCGCCCGAGAGCTGATAGGGAGAGACGTCGACAAGGTCGGCAACCTGGAACAGCTCCATGGCATCGCGCACGCGGCGCTCGAGCTCGTCTGCCGGCAGCCCCATCTGCGCGGGACCAAAAGCAACTTCCTCGCCCACCGTAGCGCAGAACAGCTGGGCGTCGGCATTCTGGAACACAAAGCCCACGCGCTGATGAAAACGCTGAGCGGCCGCAGAATCCTTTAGAAACGCCGCATCGACCGCATGCCCGTCGAACAGGTACGCACCCGCGTCCGCAAGCTCAAGGCCGTTGATAAGACGCATAATCGTCGTCTTGCCGCAGCCGTTAGGACCAAGCAGAGCAACGAGCTCTCCACGGTTCACCTGCAATGAAACGCCATCGACCACCGTATGACCCGCATAGGAAAACACCACGTCGCGAAACTCGATGAGCGGCGTGACCTCGGCGCCGGCAGCACCGCTCGCACCCATCGCGTTATTCGTATCGTTTGCCAAAACGTCGCCCTTCCCTACTCACATCAACGGTTCGACCGTCCGCGCTACAGCACCGCGCACAACACGGCGAGCAACGCCACAACGGCCGCGTAAACCGCATCGTGCCAGCCAAAGCCGCTCCGTGCAAGCGCCGGATACACGCCGGCGAAGCCGCGACACAGCATGGCCTCGTCCATCGCGCGGCTGCATTCCATCGCCTTGATAAACGTCATGCCCATGATACCCGCCAGCGAATCGGTGCGCGAAAAACCCGCAGGCGCGGAACCGACGCTGCGCAGCATGACCGATTCGCACAGATCGTGCGCCGTGCGTCCCAGCACCTCAATATGCTTGAGCGCCATATCAAACGTAAAGATAACCTCGTCGGGCAGGTGCAGCATTTTGAGCGCCGCCGACATGCGGCTCCAGGTGAGCGTCCACGAAACACCCAGCACCAGCGACACATTAATAAACGTCTTGAGCGCGATCTTGAGCATGGCGCCCGCGGCAGAAGTGTCCAGCAGCAAGGCGAGCAGTACCAGAACCACCGCGAGCCCTGCAGCGCCAAGCGCCGGCACAAAGGTTGCCCGCAGCCCGCGTACGGGGCGCACGGCAACGAGCACCAGCGCGATAGCCGCCATCAACATGAGGTACAGAGGGCTCTGCGTCAGACACACGCACAGGACGCAAACGAACATCCCCACCAGGCGCACCGGAGCCGAAACGCAAGAAAGGGCGCGGTCGACCATCGACCCGCCCTCGTGCGCGCCTCCACCCAGGCGAACCCGCTCAAGCAGGCTCGCCAGGTGCAGGACGTTCTTTTGCATCACGCGATGACGAGCGCCCGTGGGCTCGTATCGCTCCTCGGCCGCAAGCCAGCTAGGCAGCTCGACCATCGCCATGGGCTCCGCTTTCCTTGACCGTCAGCGAGATCAGACGGAATGCGATGGTGAGCACCGCCACGCCAATCACGCCGGACAAGATATACATGGCAGCCTGACCGGCAAAGCCGAGACCCTGCTCCTCGGAATAGGCCTGCAGGTAATCACCCGTAGGCAGAGCGTCGGCAAAGGTCGGGGTGTCGAGACCGACCGAAGCCTGCAGGCTGTCGTCGCCAGCCTCCTGAACGGCGGTCGCGGCGCCCTCGGCGTCCCACTCACCCCAGGCGTCACCCGTGGCCAGCAGGCCCAGCGGCGTGGCCACGACAAGCACGGCAACCAAGATGAGCGTGGGGACCAGCGAGGTCTTCTTTGCAGCAGCGCCCTCGGCAGCAAGCTGTCCATCGGCGGCTTCGGGGCCGACGATAACGCTCGGCGCCGTCTTCTTGATAAAGCCGTAGATCGCGGCAGTCGCCACGCCCTCGACCACGCCGGCTACCAACATATGCGGGATCATCATGGCCGGAATGGCAATGGACAGCGGGAAGGGGCAGTACAGCGGAGCGCCCGAAGCATTCGTGAAAAGCATCGGCTGAATACCAAACTCGATTGCTGCGCACAGGGCCGCCAGGCACAGGCCGACCCAGCCGCTTACGATGGCCGAAACCGAGGTGCCCCAGCTCTTGTCGTGCAAACGGCTGTTAAGCGCACGGAACACGATGGCTGCCACAAACGGCAGCACAAATGCCATGTTAAAGCAGTTGGCTCCAAAGGACAGGATGCCGCCGTCGCCAAACAGCAGCGCCTGCAGTGCCAGTGCGACCGAAACCGCAATGGCCGCGGCCTCGGGGCCCAGCAGCAGCGCGATGAGTGCACCGCCGACGGCGTGACCCGTGGTGCCGCCGGGCAGCGGCACGTTAAACATCATGAGCAAGAAGGAGAACGCAGCGCAGATGCCCAGGAAAGCCATGTGCTCGCGATCGAGCGTGGCGCGTACCTTTTTGATGCAATGGACCCAAACGGGCACCATCGCCACCGCCATAACGGCATCGGTCTGCGGGGACAGGTAGTTATCTGGAATGTGCATATACGCCTCCCGGTTATCGACGCACAGAATTGCAACGCCGCTTGAATCACCTTGTCAGTGTTACGCATTGTCAGATTCGTAACACGCCGCGGGCTATCATAGCAAAACGGCGCACTGCCGACAAAGCAGCACGCCGTTATGTAATGCGCGTGTCATATATGAAGGCTCAACGGTGCCTTATACCGAAAACAGCAGTCACGTAAGACTCGGCGGCAGCCGACGCTGGTCTATATCCGGCGCAGGACCTAGCCGCGGACCTCGCCGTTTACGCCCTTGCACACCTTGGTGACGATCTTCTGGTGCGCCTTTTCGACCTCTTCGCTGGTGAGCGTGTGGTCGTCGGAGCGATACGTAAGCGCAAAGGCCATGGATTTCTTGCCCTTGCCGATGCGGACCGGATCGCGGTAGACATCGAACAGGCGCACGCCCTCGAGCAGCTTGCCGCCGGCGCTGGTAATGCGGCGCTCAAGATCCTCGCAGGTCACAGCGTTGTCGACCACGATAGCAAGGTCGTGCTCAACGGCAGGATACTGCGAGAACTCGCGGTAGTTCTCCTGGTTGCGGGCGCCCTTGATCAGCTTGTCCAGATCGAGCTCAAAGGCAACGACGACCTCATCGATGCCCATCGCCTCGCGCGCCTCGGGGTGAATCTCGCCGACCCAGCCCAGTACGGTGCCGCCGGACAGAACCTCGGCCGCACGACCCGGCTGCAAGAAAGCGTAGCCCTCGCCCTCGACGGGACGGAAGCGAACCTTCTCGATGCGCAGCTGGGCGAGCAGCTCCTCGACAATGCCCTTGCCAAAGAAGAAACGCAGCTTGCGGTACTTCATGCTCCAGGACTGCTCGCTCCACTGGCCCGAGAGCACACCCGCCACGGACTTGGTCTCCTTGGGCAGGCTGGCGTTCTCGCGACCGTGGAACAGGCTGCCGACCTCGTACAGGTGCACATTGGGCGTACCGTGCGCCTCGTTGTAGGCCACGGACTGCAGCAGGCCCGGCAACAGCGAACGACGCATCTCGGTCTGCTCGGCTACCAGCGGGTTCATGAGCACCACGGGGCAACCGCGACCCTCGGTGGACATACCGATCTTCTCCAGGTCGCCCGGGGCGGCAAAGCCGAAAGTCGTGGTCTCGTTGAGGCCGCAGGCGCGCAGGATCTCGCCGACCTTACGGGTGAGCTTCTGCTCGCGGGTCAGGCCGCCGATGTGGTTCTTGGCAGCCGGGATGGTCGCCGTCACGCGGCCCATGCCCCACAGGCGCAGGACCTCCTCGATCAGGTCGATCTCGCGCAGCAGATCGGGACGGAAGCTCGGCGGGGTGACCATAAAGTCCTCGCCGTCGCGCTCGACGGTGCAGCCCAGACGGGTGAGCGAACGCTCGATAAAGTCGGGCTCGATGTCGGCACCGCAGATGGCATGCACGCGGGCCAGGCGCAGCTTAATGCTGTCGATGGTCTTGGGCGCGGGGAACACGTCGACATAGCCGGGAGCGACCTCGCCGCCGGCGATCTCCTCGATGAGCGCGCAGGTAACGTTGGCGACGTCCACGCAGCCGGTCTCGTCGACCTGGCGCTCAAAGCGAATGGAGGCGTCGGAGATCAGCGACAGATCGCGGCTGGTGTGCGAGGTGCGACCGGCGTTGAAGCAGGCGCTCTCGACCATCACGTCGACGGTGTCGTCCTCGATCTCGGAATCCATGCCGCCCATAACGCCGGCCAATGCCACGGGACGCTCGCCGTCGGTGATAAGGCCCATGCCGGCGTCGAGAACGCGCTCCTCGCCGTCGAGCGTCGTGAACTTCTCGTCTTGCTGGGCGGCACGAACCACCACGCGGCGGTGGCCATCGCGCTCGGCAAAGGTGTCCAGGTCAAAGGCGTGCAACGGCTGACCGGTGAGCATCATCACATAGTTGGTGATGTCGACGATGTTGTTGTGCGGGCGCACGCCCAGGGCGTTGAGGCGCTTGACCATCCAGTCGGGCGAGGGGCCGACCTTCACGTTGCGCACGATGCGGGCGACATAGCGGTCGCACAGGCCCTCGTCGGCGATCTCGACGGAAAGCTCGTCGTCGGTCGCGCGGCCGGTCTCGACCTTAATGGCGGGCAGCTCGACGTGGAAGTCGCGGTCGAAGATGGCGCCGGTCTCGCGGGCCATGCCGATCATGGACAGGCAGTCGGGGCGGTTGGGCGTGATCTCGCAGTCGAGCACGGTGTCGCTCGAGCCCACGTACTCGGCAAACGGCATGCCGCAGGGCGTATCCTCGGGCAGGATCATGATGCCGGAGTGGTCGCCGCCCAAGCCGAGCTCGCGCGCGGAGCAGTTCATGCCCATGGACACGACGCCGCGAAGCTTGCTCTTCTTGATCTTGACGCCGCCGGGCAGGACAGCGCCGATCATGGCCGCGACGATGTGGTCACCGGCCTCGAAGTTCTGCGCGCCGCAGACGATCTGCAGCGGAGCGGGGTTGCCGTCGGCGTCGAGGTTCTTGTCACCCACGTCGACCGAGCACACATACATGTGGTCGCTATCGGGGTGCGGGGTCTTGGTGAGCACCTGGGCGGTCACCACGTGGTCGAAGGACTCGCCCACGGTGTCGATCGCCTCGACCTCGGTGCCGGTACGGATATATTCGTCCGAAAGGGTCTTGGGATCCTCCGGAATATCGATCATGGTCTTGAGCCAGTCGTAAGAAACACGCATCTAGCTCTCCTTTCATACTGAAAGCCTGCGAAGAGATGCAGGTGGAAACTTCAACTTTGTGAACATTCCTTACAAAGCGAGGGTTGTCCAAGTGCGGCAGATCGGCCCGAAAGAGGAGCGCCGCGTACTTTGGTACGCAAGCGACGAATGAGCGCCGAGGTGTCGTGCTTGGGCAAGCCGCAGCCTAGAACTGATTCAAGAAGCGCATATCACCCGTCATGAGAGTTCTGAGGTCGGGCAGGTCGTAGCGCAGTGCCGCGACGCGCTCGGCGCCAATACCAAAGGCGAAGCCGGTGTACTTCTCGGGGTCGATGCCACAGTTGATCAGGACGTTGGGGTCGACCATGCCGCAGCCCAGAATCTCGATCCAGCCGCTGTGCTTGCAGAAGTTGCAGCCCTTGCCGCCGCACACGTGGCAGCTCACGTCCACCTCGCAGGAAGGCTCGGTGAAGGGGAAGAAGTGCGGGCGATAGCGCGTCTTGCGATCCTCACCAAACATGCACTTAACAAAGTAGTCGAGCGTGCCCTTAAGATCGCCAAAGGTGATACCCTCGTCGACGACCAGGCCTTCGATCTGGTTGAACTGCGGCAGGTGGCAGGCGTCGGCCGTGTCGGGACGATAGACGGTGCCCGGGCAGATCATGTAGATGGGCGGCTTTTGCGACTCCATGGTGTGGATCTGCACGCCCGAGGTCTGGGTGCGCAGCAGCACGTCGGACTCGCCGTGAGCGTGAGCCTCGGGATGCGCAACGCTGCCGGGGTTGTTGTCGACCACATAGAACGTGTCGCGAGCCGAGCGGCTCGGGTGATCCATGGGCGCGTTGAGCGCGGTGAAGTTGTAGTAGGAGGTATCGACCATGGGGCCGGACTCGACGGTGTAGCCGATGCCGCAGAAGATGTCCTCGGCCTCCTCGATGATCTGCTTGATCAGGTGCTGGTGACCGATCTGCGGACGGATACCCGGCAGCGTGATGTCGACGGCCTCGTGCTCGAGTGCGTGCTTGAGGGCGGCGGCCTTCATCTCGGTGGTGCGCTCGTCGAGCATGCCCTCGATCAGCTGGCGCATCTCGTTGGCGCGTTTGCCCATCATGGGACGATCCTCGGGGGCGAGCTTGCCCATCATGCGCATCAGGCCGGTGATGCGGCCCTTGCGGCCGAGCAGCTCAACGCGCGCGGCCTCGAGCTTGGCGGCGTCGTCGGCACCGGCGACGAGCTCCTTGGCCTCTTCCTCGAGTTTGACCAGATCATCAATCAGACTCATGTCTTCCCTTTCGTCTCTCGCGCTTTCCGCCTGCCGGGACGACTGTCGCCGTCTGGCACTGCGAAAACGCGGCCCGGTTCGGTAACAAAAAACCGCCCTCGGGCATGTGCATTGCCCAAGGACGGTTGAATTCCGCGGTACCACCTTGTTTGACCCGGCGGATGTCTGGCCCGCCGTGCCCACTCTGCGCCTCTTGTCGCGAGGCTCACGGCTTCCCTACTGGGGCTTTGCTGCCACTGGCCGCGCGCCCGTTGAGGTCGCTGCTCGGGAGTGAACGCTTGGCCCTTGCCACCGCAGGAAGGCTTGCAGCCCATGACCTTCCCTCTCTCGCCGGCGACGCGGCGGGCAAAACCCTCTCCGTCAACGCATTGGGCTATAGGATAACACATTTCGCGAGCGCATCGCCGCGTTCCGTTTTGTTCGCGCTGGGTACAAGGCAAGTAGCTGTGCAAACTGGCCGTGCACCCGCCTGCGGCGCTCGGCCTGCGAGATTAAGGATATGGTATGGGAAAGAAGTACGATAAGAAGGCCAAGCCCGCAGCGGGCAAGACGCCCAAAGGCATGAAGGTCGATAAGGCCGTCAAAAAATTCCGCAAGCTCGAGGGCAAGCTGTGGACCCGCGAGTACCTGCTCAAGATTGCCGAGTTTGACGGCGCGACCATTGCTCCCGCCAACGGTGCCGCCGCCCGTGCCGACACCATGGGCACCCTTGCCGGCGAGCACCATAAGCTCCTGACCAGCGAAAAGTCTGTCGAACTTGTACGTTCGCTGGCACGCGAGACCGTCACCGGCGGAAAGATCGACGACCCGCAGCTGCTTGACGAGATTCGCGTGCTCGGCCGCGACCAGCGCGAGGCAAGCGTCATCCCCACCGAGGAGGCCGAGGCCTGGACCAGGCTCACCTGCGAGGCCGACGCCGTGTGGCACAAGGCCAAAGCGGCCAACGACTGGGCGAGCTTTGAGCCCTATGTGGACAAAATCGTCAGCCAGCTCAAGCATCAGGCCGAGCTCATGGACCCCAAGCGCGACCCATACGACGTGTGGCTCGACCAGTACGAGCGCGGCCTTTCCACCGAGAGCTTCGATGCGTTTTGCGACGAGGTTAAGGCCACGGTCGTGCCGCTCGTGCACGCCATCGGCGAGCGCGGCCAGCAGCCCGCTGCAGACTTTTTGCACGCCCGCGTGCCCGAGGCCGCCCAGCGCGCCATGAGCTTCGATCTGATGAAGCTTGTCGGCCTGGACCTGGACGACACCACGCTTGCCTTTACCGAGCATCCGTTTAGCGAGGGCTTCTCGGTGGGCGACGCGCGCATCGCCACGCACATCTACGAGGACGATTGCATCTCCAACGTCTACAGCATCATCCACGAGGCCGGCCACGCCATGTACGAGCTGGGCGTGAACCCCGCCTACGCGCGCACGTGCCTGGAGGGCGGCACCTCCATGGGCATCCACGAGAGCCAGAGCCGCTTTTTCGAGAACACCGTGGGCCGCAGCCGCGCCTTTATGGGACCGCTGCTCGAGGTGCTGCGCCGCCACGCGCCCGAGGTCTACGGCAACGTGGACGAGGACACGCTCTACCGCGCCGTGAACATCGCTCAGCCGTCGCTGATCCGTACCGAGGCCGACGAGCTCACTTACCCGCTGCATATCATGGTGCGTTACGAGATTGAGCGCATGCTGTTTGCCGGCGAGGCCACGGCCAAGGACATCCCCGCGCTTTGGAATCGCTTTATGGACGAGTACCTGGGCATTCCCGTTCCCGACGACACACGCGGCTGCCTGCAAGATACGCACTGGAGCGGCGGCTCGTTTGGCTACTTCCCCACGTATGCGCTGGGTAGCGCCTACGATGCCATGTTTGTGCCGGCCATGTGCCGCGACGGCGTCGACCTTACCGGCGCCTGCGCGAGCGGCGACCTGACACCCGTCCGCGCCTGGCTGGGCGAGCACATTTGGCAGTGGGGCCGCGCCAAGGACGCGCCGGAGCTCATCAAGGGCGCGTGCGGCATGGCGTTCGATGCCCGCTACTACTGCAGCTACCTGCAGGACAAGTTCACCACGCTCTACGAGCTGTAAGGCATAACCGACACGTCAACGCAAAGGGGACGCCGCGGAACCAATCCGCGGCGCCCCCTTTCCACCTAGTTGTTTAAGAACGTCCCCAATGACTACCTTACAGAGCCTCGAGCGCGTTGGCGATGCGCTTCATGGCGGCATCGGCGGATGCTTGGTCGGGCGCCTCGGCCAGCACGCGGATAACCGACTCGGTTCCGCTCTTGCGCACGAGCACGCGGCCCTCGCCTGCCAGCGCAACCTCGGCCTCGGCGATGGCGTTCTGCACGCCCATGTTCTCGAGCGCGGCGTCCTTGTCCGCCACGCGCACGGCCACCTGCGCCTGCGGCAGCAGCTTGCACGGAGCCGTGAGCTGCGAGAGCGTCTCGCGCTCGGCACGAATCACTTCCATCACGCGCAGCGAGGTCATAATGCCGTCGCCCGTGCGCTCGATATCGCCAAAGATCGTATGGCCCGTCTGCTCGCCGCCCAGGCTGTAGCCGCCCTCGCGCATCTTGGCATACACGTGACGGTCGCCCACGCCGCTGGTCACGGCGCTCAGACCGGCAAGCTCCAACGACTTGATCAGGCCAAAGTTGCTGGCAATCGTCGGCACCACGGTACCGCCCGAAAGGCGACCGTGCTTGTTCAGATACACGCCGCACACGTACAGGATCTGGTCGCCGTCTACCACGCGACCGCGCTCATCCACGGCCAGGCAGCGGTCGGCATCGCCATCGTAGGCAAAACCCACGTCCAGGCCCTGCTCCACCACATGGCGCTGCAGACGCTCCATATGCGTGGAGCCGCAGTCGACGTTGATGTTAAAGCCATCGGGCGCGGCATTGATCACGCGCACGTCGGCACCGAGCGCGTCAAACACCGGCTTGGCCACCGAGGAAGCCGAGCCGTTGGCGCAGTCGATACCGATCTTGACGCCCTGCAGCGAAAAGTTCGCACTTGCAATGAGCGAAGCAATGTAGCGGTTGCGGCCCTGCATGTAGTCCACCGTGGCACCGATGTGGTTGCCCGTGGCCAACGGAACTTCGCTCTTGCCATCGATGTAGTCCTCGATGAGCTCCAGTACGTCCTCGTCCATCTTAAAACCGTCGCTATTGACGAGCTTAATGCCGTTATCGCAAAACGGGTTGTGGCTCGCGCTGATCATGATGCCGCAATCGAAGCAGCCCTCCACGGTCTGATGCGCCACGCCCGGCGTCGGGATCACGTGCAGCATATAGGCGTCCGCACCGCTCGCGACCAGACCGCTCACCAGCGCCGCCTCGAACATATAACTCGAGCGACGTGTGTCCTTGCCCACGATAACGCGCGCCTTGCGCTCGCGGTTGGCGCCGTAATACCAGCCCACAAAACGGCCAATCTTATAAGCGTGCTCTACCGTCAGCCCAACGTTGGCCTCGCCGCGAAAGCCGTCGGTGCCAAAGTACTTCATGCGCTCTCCTTACAAAATAGGGGCGAACAGATTGCCTGTCCGCCCCAAAATGGTACTCGATTATCTGCGCTACCAGAAAAACCCTACGCCGACGCGCTGTCGCGAGCCGCCTGGCATGTAGGAGTCTGACGCAGCGTAAGCGGCTTGTCCCCCGCCTCGGCCGACGTGGTCAGCGTATACGTGATCGTCGTCGTCTCGCCAGCATGCAGGTCAACGGTGCCCGAATAGAAGGGGATTCCATGCCACGTAGCGGCGCCGAGACCAAACTGGGTGCCCTCGACGGTCAGATCAGTAATGTTGCCGCCCGTCGGGGCAAACAGTGAGACATTCAGACGCTCGTCGTCACGCGCGGCATCGGGTGCGCTCGCCGCAACGTAGTCGGGCAGCTTGCCAGCCTCCTCCTGCGTCATGATGTTCGTCAGGGTAACGGTGATGCGATAGGAGCACGTGCCGTCACCGTTCTTGATGCCCTGGCCAATCTGCGTATCAGCGTTCAGGTACCAGTCGAGCTTGGAGAAGCTCAGGTTGTTAAAGTAAACGCCGGCAACAGGATCGGCACTCGGGTCATCCGGATTGGGCAGCGAAGCGTCAATGCCCGTCTCTTTGATGGCATTCTGCTCATCATCGTTTCTCATCCACGCGATCAGGCGGCCCTCTTCGGCACCGCGCTCAACGGCGCTGACAAGCTTCGTAACATCGACATCGCCGATACCGCCAAGGATCTTGTCGAAGGCAGCGCTGGCGACGGATGCAAAGATGCCGTCCGACTCCTCGACCGGATAGTTCCAGTACACATCGTGCATGAGGACCTTTGCGGCGTTGGTGCCGTCGACAACCGTTCCGTCGGGCAGCGAGACATTACCGACCAGGCCCAGCAGATACTGCAGGAACACCGGGTCGATACCGATGACGCCATCAACGTCCTGTCCATACTGGGACTTCCACAGCGCGGCGACACGCTGCGAGTTGCGGGGCCAATCAGGCGAATAGGTATTGCCCGAGTTGTACAGGTTACTGTGGTTGCCGAACAGCGCCTCATCCTCTTCGTCGACGCTCTCGACTGCCTCATCCTCGCTGAGTCCAATGCGGGGAACAAACTCGCCAATCGACATCTGGCCGTCGGTGACCGAAATCAGACCCTGCGAACCGCCAAAGCCGCCGCAGGCACGAATCTCGACGTTGTTCATGGCGTACATAAGGTAATTGCGCGTCTGGCCGTTGGCGCCGAGCATCTGGGGAAGGACGGGGGCAACCTTCTCCGCCGCGTCAACCGCGCCGTTGAGGGTGGCAAAGCCGTCCTTGGCCTTATCGACCAGCTCGGTCACCTGGGAAATATGAGTATCGCCAATGCCCTGGACCTTCTCGTTGGCGCTCTTGAACACCTTCGAGCTGCTGGAAAGCGAATCGGCGACCGCCTGCAGCGCGGACACGTTAATCATGCCGTCCTGGAACAGCTTGCCGGGCGTAGCCTGCGAAAGGTTATCGGCCATGGGAACCAGCGCATCGCTCGAGACATCGGACAGGGCGTCAATCATGGTGCGGGCCGCATTGATATCGCTGCCATACACCGGGATAAACGAAGCCGCCGCCCACAGCGGGCTCGAGGTCTCCGCCTTCATGCTGTTGCAGAGCTCATCGATCTTCTTCGCGTCGTCAGGCAGCGTCGAAAAATCGCCCGACGTGACCTTGTCCTTAAGGCCACCGACGATCTCGACAGCCTCCTTCGCTTCGCTCTTTACGGTCTTTGCCGAGTTAAGCAGCATAAAGCCGCTTGCGCCAAGCGCAACGAGAAGCACCGCGACTACAGCGGCAATAATGGCGCCGGTGTGACGCTTTTTGTGCTCGCCCTTGCGATGGCGATGACGGACCAGACCGTCAGAGGTCGAACTCGACGAAGCGTCGCTACCGTAGTTCAAGCCAAAATCGTAATAATCTTCCTTGGAACCCGAGCCCGCAAACTCGGCACCGCTATCATCCAGGCGGGCGAACGTGCCAGTCTCGGAGGCGCCGGTGTAAATCGTGCCAAGGTTACCCGTAAGCCCCGCGCCACCGGCAGAGGGAGTATTGTTGGCGGCCTTGCCGGCATTAACGTTGCCGGCGGCATTCGCGGCGTTGGCAGCATCTGCGTTGTTCGCGGGTACCGAAGGAGCCCCGCTCGGCTGCGACGTGGAGGTTGCACCGCCCGCAAAGACATTCCCTCTTGCACGGCCGGTCTTTTTTGCCTTTTGAGACTGCTCGTACAGAGCGGTAAACATCGCTGTCTCGCCCGGGGACACGCGCTTACCGGAACCGCCCTGTCCAGCGCCGCCCGGCGTGCCGGCCTTACCAGCCCCGTTCGGACGCGGCGGAACTGCAGGGCGACCGCTATCGCTGCCCTTAAAGTGATTACCAGCCATAAAGAAATCCTCGCAATTGAGTCGCAATGAAAAAGTCCATAACGTTACTAGTTTATGGCATTTTGAGCATCGACAGCTAAACTCCAGACACGGACATCAATTGGCGAAAATGCGGCACAACACCTTTTCCGTCTTGGCGGCGGCGCCAGCTACACCGTGAGGAACATCATCACGATGATCATGGCAAAGCCGATAAGGTCGGTCGGCAAAAACACCGTGCCCAGCATAACGGCGCTGGTGATGGTCGCCGAAACCGGCTCCACAGTTCCGATGAGGCTCGCACGCACCGAGCCGATGTCCTTAACGCCCTGCATATAGAGCATGTAAGCAAAAAACGAGCCGATAACCACGAACACCGCGAGCGCCTCGATGCCGGCAGCGTCGAGCGCCGGCATATGCGCCCAGGGCTGCACGAAGGCACATGAGACCACGCCCGCCGTGAGCATTGCCGAACCCGTGACGATGGGGCTGCCGTATTCGGGCAGGATCTTGGCGGGAATCACCGCCATACACGCGGCGCTGACCGCACACATAAGACCTGCTGCCAGGCCAAGCGGCGAGATATTCAGGCTGGTGGGGTCGCCGCCGGTGGCGATTAAAAAGGTTCCACCCAGAGCCAGGCCAATGCCGATGACTTCGCGAGTACGCGGCATGCGGCGATCGGTCACGCAGGCGTAGCCCATGATGATAACGAGCTGCAGGCACTGGAGCACCGTCGCGGTTCCGGCGTTCGTCAGGCGCACGGCCGAAAGATAGCAAAACTGGTTGAACAGCAGGCCAAAGGCGGTAAAGAGCAGCAGCTGCTTGCGATCGGCGGGTGTGGTCCAGAGCTTAATCAGGCGCTCGCGGTCGCGCGTAACAACCACGGCCATAAAGAGCAGGCCGGCGAGAATCTGTCGTATGCTCATAAGCCACAGCGTATCGACATGGTAGGTATCGAACAAAAAACTCGCGCTGGTACCCGAGAAACCCCAAAACGAACCGCCCACCAGCGTGGCTAAGACGCCCGTGATCATCTTGCGCGTCGAAGCGCTGTTCAGGCGCTCGCGCCAGGCGCGGCGGGTGCTACGGCTGAGCTCGTCGGTGCCCTCGGGCACATCAATGTTCGATATATCGGTCATCGGCACCGAAGCCCCTGTGCCTTCGACCTGCTCGACACGCTCTTTGCTCATTCCACTCCCCCGAAACAGCCTGGAAACAATTCGGCTTACCTTACCACGGCGAAGTCACCAGCTGGAGGCTTGTCCGCTTATCGGTAGGACAATTCCGCAGGCGTCTTTCCATAGCTCGATACCGCAATGGCCTTGCATTATGCGACAGCCAAATCGCGGCAGCAGGCTCTTTTGAGATGGATATGACAAAGCCCCCGTATTCCACAATGTAAGCGATTTTTAAAAATGTTCTTGCCACCGAGTTCAGGCTCCGTTATATTATCCCTTGCGCGCTTGCGCACCCTTGATCGGGCGTTTAGCTCAGGGGGAGAGCGCTTCCCTGACACGGAAGAGGTCAGAAGTTCAAATCTTCTAACGCCCACCAAATGTTCGCAGCTCAGAGGCTATGTCCTCTGGGCTGTTTTGTTTTATGCCGCCAAATCCGCTGGCAGTTCCAACCGCCCAAATGTGCGCCAACAGCGCCAATGCGGCGTTATGTGAAACGATAAAGTACCTCATGGCGCGAAGATAGCACGCACGCCGGCGGCGGCCGGCGGTCCTGTTAAGTTTCCGGTAAACGACCGGCGGCTTTTCGCCGTGTGCGTCCAAAGTGCTCATTCGCCGATATCTAAACCGCAATCCGTCAAGCTTTTGGCAAGGTTGCCACCCAACTGGCCGAAAGCCGACCATCTACTTGCCAATCTATCCATCGGCATAACCAATCAGTCCGCACCGCAACTTCTCAGCAAAACGCCGCGATGTCTGCGCCCTGCGGTATCCTTGAGCCACTTGCACCTGCAGCACCAAGGAGCCGCCATGCGCACTGAGCTCGATGTCCCCTTTTCGCACAAAGAAGAAGCCAAGGCGCTGGGCGCCAAATGGGACCGGACCAAGAAGATCTGGTATGTACCCAGCGGCGTCAACCCCGAGCCCTTTGCCGAGTGGCTGCCCGGTGTTGACCGATCCGACCCCTCGGCGCCGTATATATATCTAGTACTGGGCAAGCGCGAGTGCTGGAAATGTCACAAAGAGACCTCGGTCGCGGCCTTCGGCATTCCCTATCGAGCCGATAACGACGAGAGCATCGTCATCGCGCACGCGCCCAACGAAGCCGGGCACATTGCCATCGACACGGCCAACGCCAACGCACTCGCCATCGTGCCCGCTCTTGGCTGCGTGCCGGGCGAGATCCGCGACTATCTTCATAAGCGCTGCGGCTACAAGCCCGTAGGAGCGCGAGCTTCCAAAGCCCCGTCGCTCGGCAACACGTGCACCAGTTGCGACGCGCTGCAAGGCAGCCGCTATCTGTTCGAGGAGCCCTCGTCCCCGTTTGCCCTCACTGCCATCAACAAGCTGCCGGCACTGGAGTTTATACGCGTCGAAGTTGCCGGCGTCTTTGGCGTCCCGGCCACGCGCACCGACTTTGACCAAGCGCTCTTTACCTGGGCACGCGACCATCACGCCGAGTTCCACAGGCAACTCGGTGAGGGGGTTTATTTGTAGAGACGAAGATGCCTTCACAGCCAGCTCCTCCGCATCACCTATCCCTCGTCGCCGGCGTCATACACGATATCGAGGCCACAAACAGGGCATTTCTCCGGATACACCGGCATATGAACGCCTGTCTGTTTTCTCACTTCGTCGCTGAGTCTGTCACGCGCATCGATGAACCGAATGTCGAGACACGGTATTTGCGAGCCGCAGCAAGGGCAGGTGCCAGCAAACGACCCGCAATCAACTTCTACGCCCGGAAACATATTGTTGTCGATAAGGGCACGCGGCAGTTTTCCGTACTTCCCCATCACGATATCGCCTCGCCAGCTCACGCTCGCTCCCTTCCCGTTATTCAAACCAGGAAGAGCATGCACCAGCAAGTGCGCGCGAGATTGCATCGCCACGCGATCCGATCAAACAACACGATCGTAAAAGACCGCCAAAGCCAAATACGCTAATACGGCAGAAGCCCCGCCTTTTCACGCTTCTTTTCCGAGCGATCGAACTCAATGCGATGGGCCTCAAGAAACACCGTATTGGGTCGCCACTGACGCTCATTCGGCTGCCTTAGCGTCGCACCCGCAAAGGAAACGTAGTCGGTCTTATCCAGCAGGTACGATCCGCACAGCCGATATTCGCCGCAAACAGGCTCAAACGAAATCAGGTGAGCATCAAATAGGGAATGAAGATCGCGCCGAAGCAGAATGCCGTTGCTGGCAACCTGCGATTTGGGTCCCGAGTAATTCTCGATATGTGCAGCCTCCAGAGCTTCGCTGACGCCGCAGTCCGACACCGCGCAACGGCCATCATAGGCGGCAACGAGCTGCTTGCGGAACCATTGCTGCCCCAATCGCTTGCGCCTTAACGCATAGCGGACCTTTTCGTCGTCGGTCGTACCCTGTCCGGCAAACTCAATATCGACGGGCATGTGCTTCAGATAACTCATGTCGGGCGCAAAACGAGGGTCCGGTCCGCCTTTATGAACAGGACCGTGCAGAACAAACCATCCGTTTTCGGGCTCGAACCGTTCAACAAATGCAAGGCCGAGCACCTTATAGCCCACCTCGGTTGCAAATATGACTCCGACTGGAACGCCACATTCCATGCAGTTGAGCATTTTACGGTTGTAATTCTGGTCTCGAAAACCAACGGTACCCGGCGCTTGAACCGAGTACTTAATGACCCACGTACCATCGTCCAAATAGAGCGGAGGCACATCGGTGTAGAAGCTCTTTTTAGAGTTATGGACCGAAAGCGCAAAGATCTTATTGGGATCTTGCTTCACCCGATCCTGGCCCGGCCAGAAGATCCCTGAATCCCGCGTTACGGGAAAGAAGTCCGAGCCAATTCTCAAACGGTACTGATACTGAGGGCTATCTTCCTTGGTGTGGTGCGGAAGGCTGGTCCAAACGCCGCCGCGCTGCTCCTCACCCAGAAACCACTCCCATGCCTCAACGTATTCGGAAGGCACGAGACTGCAGGCGCGGTCATAGCTTGGTCCATCCATCAACGGAACAGCAAGGTCAATGTCGTTCATCGCCAGCACCTACAACCATACGAACGCGAGTCATGCCCCTCAATAATATGGCCGAGAGTCAATTATTACGAGATCTCATTCCGCGATCGGCGCATCGTTGATGCTCTCGGTTTGCCGCCGGCGCGCTTGTACCCCGCTACCCCACTTCCCTGTATACTGATGTAGCACGTGTTTCATCCGGGCTTGTTGGGCCGGGTCGTTCATGGGAGGGTCTTATGGCTGCCTCGAATCCGCCTAAGGGGAGCGTTTCTTCTTCGTCCATCAAGCCGGTTACGCGCAAGGCCGTGCGTTGCCAGCGCGAGGTCGCTTGGCTTGTCACGCAGGCGGCGGGCAGGCTTGTGGCGACCACTCAGGACGTCAATGCGCCTACGCCGAGCTTTGTGTTAGCGGCGGCGCTGGATTTTGTGCGCCAATTGGAGCTTGCCGCGCAGGATGCCAACGGCCACCTCGACTACCAGAACGTTATGGCGCCCGACCTGCAAACGTTCTGTCACATGGCCAAGTTGCCTGCCGCGCCCAATGCGCTTTCGGACGCAGGCTACATGTTTACGCTCTCGGGCGCGGACCTTATCCGCGACATCTATGCATACTGTAGCGAGCTCGCCGAGCGCCACGTCTTTGACGCGGCAGAAGTCAAACCGGGAAATGTCATCAAGCTGGTTCTTAGGCTGTTCTTGATAGACGGGTTCGGGGCCATGCCGGCGTAAGCCGAGTCTTGAGCATCACCGTCGACTGGGCAACAACCGCTTTACCTTAATGGACGCCAATCGAGGGTCGATTATTGGGTCGCCTCGTCCACTAACGCATCTATCCCACGCACTCCGACAGTCGATACTTGCGGTTGCGGCTCGTCGCCGGCGCCGTGGGCTCAAGCTCGCCTTGAGCAATGAGCGCGTTGACGCGCGACCTAACCTGGGAAATTGTGAGCCCTGTGCGCTCTGCCAGCTCGCGCGTCCCCAGCTCGCCGTAGTGTTTGAGTGCCGTCACAATTAAGCCCCCGCCATGATCGACCGACTCGATCTTTGAACGGTAAAGTACGACCTTGAACCGATCGAATCCCGGGCAGAACAGGGGCTCGGCCAGACCATGCGCGCGCATGGCATCGATCATCATCGGGATGCCCGAGCCATTGCCCTCAGCCGGCGAACCTGCGCCATCCGGCAGCGGGACAATCGACATGAGCTTCACAAGCGTCGCGTTACGGCATCGGGAGCTGCCGTCAAACAAGTTCTCGCGAGTCTTTCCCCCGTAAAGGCCGCCAGGATTCGTCACCTCGACACGATCATCAAAGACGTCGACGGCAATCGATTGTCCACAGAGCCGATCCCCGTATTCTCGATGGATTACGGCGTTGGCGATTGCTTCGCGCAGAACCTCCTCGGGAATCTCAAGCGAGTCGACACGCGAGACGCCTTGGACGATCGAGGTTCGCCGCAAATTCTTGGCGACGGCTGCGACGGCATCCGAGATCATCTCGCCCAACGTTCCCTCACAGATTGTGCGGTCCATGAACCTTAGTGGCCCCGCAGCTCCCTTTTGAGTTCCCACGTGGACAGCCACATCAATGAAGAGCTTGGGATAGAACTGCTGAGGGTAAACGCCCGCGGCAAGGAGGCCGGCCTTGGTAACATTGCCCTGGAAGTCGAGGAAATTCAGACGCTCCATCTTTGTCTTCTTGTCCGCCGCACCGCGCATCGCTCGAGGCGTCAACGAATAGGCACGCTCTATCGTGCGGTCGACCAGCGACTCGTCGAGATCGCCCACACTCGTGCCGGGCACCGCATCGCGATCGCTAGGACTCGTCCGTTCGTATGACGACAGTGCCAAAACCTCGGTCGACGAAAGCGGGACATCTTTGTCATCGATGCGTTTGTAGCTGCCACCTTGAGCGCCCCGCTCTATGACATAGCAAGGCTTGCTCGACGGGTCGAGCTCCTCAATCGTGATAACGAGAACAACGGTCCCCCGAAGCCCCACGCGCTCAATGGTGTATTTGGGCGGATTGGCCAGCTTTCCGCGACCGCCAGCATCGCCCATGCCCGCCACGAATTGGTTGAGCACCTTCTCGGTCTCAAAGTTTGCAACTGGGACAAAACCCGCGCGCTCGCTCACTCCGAGCACGATGATGCCGCCGGCGGTGTTTGCGAAAGCGCTGACCGTTTCCCATACGTCGCGGGAAAGCGTCATGGCGCTCTCTTTTACTTCGACGCTAAGGTCATCCGAGCCCATACGCCTTAAAGACTCAAGCAGACCGGTCAGCTCGTTTTCGTTCATCTGCACGTCCTTTCGCTCGGTCCTGCGGAGAATGCCACGGATAGATTTCCCTCGTCTCTCAGTTATCTCTCGTAATTATCTCTCATCTATCTTTCTATCTCTCGGCTTAGAGATAGAAAGATAGATAGAGATGGAATGTCTACCATTTGCTTCATTTATACATATTTTTGCTGGTAGAACAATCGGTATTGAGACAATACCATGATTGCCTGTCTCTTTGCTGCTCAGTTATCTCTCATATTTTTCTCTCATCTTCCTGTCATCTCTCATATTAGAGACGAATGAGAGACGAGAGATACGCGAGTGATGGACGAGCGAGGATTTTCGGAGGGTCGGATATCGAGAGTGGATATTTGGACGGTTTTTGGGGCTTTTGGCGGCCGATTTCGCCCGAAAGTCCACGCTCGTTTGGCGAGTGTCCAAATTTCCACGCTCGTGCGGCGGTCACGCGGGGCCTATGCCCAATCCGGCTGCATCGTCTTCAGTTCGCCGCAGGGTCGCAGCCCCATATGGGTATACTTTCGAGGATTCGACTCGATTCGCCCCCGCTGGGGCGTCAAAGGAGACTGCATATGCCCACCACCTCAACCGACCCGCGCGCCGCTGCCGCCGCGCTGCTGGTACCCGGCACCACCTGCCACGGTTTTGCCATCGAGCGTTGCGAGACCGTGCCCGAGCTCGATTCGGACGCCTACGTGCTGCGCCACACTGTCTCGGGTGCTCGCCTGCTGTACCTGGCGTGCGACGACGAAAACAAGGCCTTTGCCATTGGCTTTAAAACGCCGCCGGCCGATTCCACCGGCGTGTTCCATATTCTTGAGCACTCGGTGCTGTGCGGATCGGCCAAGTTTCCCGTCAAGGAGCCGTTTGTCGACCTGATCAAGAGCTCCATGCAGACGTTCCTCAACGCCATGACCTACCCCGACAAGACCATCTACCCCGTTGCCACCACCAACGAGCAGGATCTGTACAACCTGATGGACGTGTACCTGGACGCGGTGTTCAACCCGGCCATCTATACCAAGCCCACCATTTTTGAGCAGGAGGGCTGGCACTACGAACTGGACCTGCCGGAGGGCGACGGCGACAGCAGCGCCGCGAGCCTGCACGAGGGCACGCTGCGTTATAACGGCGTGGTGTTCAACGAGATGAAGGGCGCGCTGTCCGATCCCATGAGCGTGCTGGACGATGCCGTCAACGCCGCGCTCTATCCCGACACCGCCTATGCGCACGAGAGCGGCGGCGACCCGCGCGCGATTCCCGCGCTCACCTACGAGCAGTTCCTGGACACGCACGCGCGACACTACAATCCCTCCAACTCCTACATCACGCTCTACGGCGACCTGGACGTGGACCGCGCACTGGCCTTTTTGGACGAGCGCTATCTGTCGCAGCCGAGTGCCGCGAGCCGCCGCATGGACGCTGCCGTTGCCGCCGGCGAGGACCCGTCCACGCTGGCGCCCAATCCGTTGGACGCGCAGGCGCCCGTGACCTGCGAGTACAAGCGCATCGAGATGGCCACCACACCCGAGAACGCCCTGGTGGGCCTGGGCCTTGTGCTGGGCAGCGCGCTCGACCGCAAGCGCACGATCGCGGCGGATATCCTGTTCGAGGCGCTGCTGGGCTCCAACGAAGCGCCGGTTAAGAAGGCCATTCTGGCCGCCGGCCTGGGCGGCAACGTGGTGAGCTACACCGCGGCCGAGAGCCTGCAGCCCTACGAGCTCATCATGCTGCAAAACGCACAGCCCGGTGTGGCGCGCGAGCTGCGTCGCGTGTTCCAGGACGCCTGCCGCGACCTGTGCGAGCACGGAGTTCCGCGCGAGCGTCTGGAAGCCATCATCAGCAGCAACGAGTACGACCTGCGCCAGCGTGACTATGGCATCGCCGACGGCGTGGCCATTGCGTGCGACGCGCTGAGCACCTGGCTCTACGATGACGACGCCGCGACGCTGGCGCTCAAGTACGGCCCGGTGTACGAGGAGCTGCGTAGCGAGCTGGACGGCAGCTATTTTGAGGACCTGCTGCGCGAGCTGGTGCTGGAAAACGACCACATGGCACTGGTCGAGCTGGTGCCGGTGGACGCCGCCGAGGGTTCGGAGGGTGCCGAGGCCGCCGAGCTGGCAGCCAAGCGCGATGCCATGACCGATGCCGAGCTGACCGACGTGGTCGAGCGCACGGCCGCGCTGCGTGCCGCGCAGGAGGCGGAAGACACACCCGAGGCCAAGGCCACGCTGCCGCGCCTGCGCGTGTCCGACATTGGCGAGGCGCGCCCCGAGCCGCCGCTCGTTGTGGACACAACCGCGCCCATCCCCTGCCTGCGCCATGGCATCCCCACTAACCGCCTGGCCTACGCCATGCAGTACTTCGACCTGAGCTGCGTCGCATTTGAGGACCTGCCCTACGTGACGTTGCTCTGCCGCCTGCTCAAGCAGCTGCCCACGCGCGAGCACTCGGCCGAGGAACTCGACAACTTGCTCGCCGGCAAGCTCGGCTTTTTGAGCTTTACGACCGAGGTCATGACGCAGCCCGACGTGGACGACGTGCGCCCCTACCTGCTGGTGAGCGCCGGCGCCCTGTCCGAAAAGATCGACGCACTGGCAAGCCTGCCGCGCGAGGTGTGGTCGAGCACGCTTTTGCTCGATGCCGACGCCGACCGCGTTCGCGACGTGCTCACGCAGATTCGCATTGGGCTTGAGCAGGGCTTTATCAACAACGGCCACTCGGCGGCGCTGGGTCGCGCGATGAGCTACAGCTCGCCTTCGGCCGTGGTGCGCGAGCAGCTTTCGGGCGTAGATTTCTACCTGTTCCTGCGCAATCTGCTCGAGCACTTTGACGAGCGCGTGGACGGGCTGCGTACCAAGCTTGCCGAGCTGGCGGAGCGCATCTTTGTGGCCGATGGCTGCATGGCGAGCTTTACCGGCAGCAACGAGGACTTTGACGCATACTGGGATGCCGCGGGCGACCTGGGGCTGGGTGCGGGCGATGGTGCCGATGCCGGCCGCGACGCTCTCGTGGTGCCGACGCCGCGCGACCGCCACGAGGCTTTCGTCATCCCCAGCGATATCTGCTTTGCGGCAAGCGCGTCCGACCCGCGTCGCCTGGGCATCGACGTGACGGGCGCCTGGGCGGTTGCCGCCAACGCGCTCTCCTACGACTACCTGTGGAACGAGATTCGCGTGAAGGGCGGTGCGTACGGCTGCGGATTCCGCGCAGCCGGCGAGCGCCAGACGGCGTTCTACACCTACCGCGACCCAGCAATCGACCCCTCGATTGAGCGTGTGGCGCGCGCAGGCGAATGGCTCGGCAGCTTTGAGCCCGACGAGGCTGCCTTTGAGGGCTTTATCGTAAGCTGCGTGAGCGGCATGGACGCGCCGGTGAAGCCGTACGCGCTCACCAAGCGCCGCAACACGACCTACCTGGCCGGGCTCGATCCGCACGCACGCGAGGAGCGCCGCGCCCAGATGCTCGCCGCCACGCCCGGTGAGCTTCGCTCGCTCGGTGCCGACGTGACGCGCATTGCGGCCGAATCGCCAACCTGTGTTTTTGGCGGCCGAGACGTCATCGCCAAGAGCAACGCCGGCTTCAACGTCATCGACCTGCTGGGCTAACGCACTAAAGGTAGATTTTTGGGACATGCCCGAAAATCTACCTTTTTTCTGCGGCATGAGCGGGGCGGCGCAGCCCACCGCGGCGGTTTGTCTCAATCTGTAACATCTAGACGGCAATATCGGCTCCAGATGTTACAGATCGAGACGTTTCCAGACGACGCCGACCTTTTGTCTCAATCTGTAACAACTAGGTCCAATTTTGCCGAGTTACTGTTACAGATCGAGACAAACCGCCGCAGACGCCCATCACAGCACAGATAAAACCCGCCAAAATAAACCTGTCCCTTTTTGGCAAGTTTGCTAGAGGAGGTTGGGATGGACAAGGCTGAGTTGCGGCGGGCGGTGATTGCCCAGCGCGATGCTCTTGATTTGGACTTGCGGGCGGCGAAGTCTGCTGATATCTGTGCGCGGCTGGTTGAGCTGCTGGGCCGCTTAGATGCCGCGGCGCCGCGCATCGTTGCCGTCTATGCCGCGATGGGTTCCGAGGCAGACCCTGCCGCGTTTGCCGCTGCGGCCGCCGCGCGCGGCTGGCGCGTGGCCTATCCGTGCATGCTCTCGGCAACAGACACCGTGGCTTGTGGCCAGCGCATGTGTATGCGGGCAGTTGCCGCCGACGATGCGTCCGCGGCTCCGTTTATCGCCCACCCTACGCGGGCCTTTGCGGCCACGGACATCGACAGCAACCACTTCCCTATCGTGCCTGCCGAAGCTCTCGACATGATCGTCGTGCCGCTCGTGGCCTTCGACCAAACCGGCGCGCGCCTGGGCTACGGCGGCGGTTGCTACGACCGCTACCTGCCCATGCTCTCGCCCGCATGCCAAATCATCGGCATCGCCTTTGACGAGCAGCGTGTCGACCGCGTTCCCACCGACGCTCACGACCTGCCGCTACCCCACATCATCAGCGCCTAATCGCCGCCATATCAGCCACGGCTACAGCAGTACCATCGCAGCCTAGTGCTCCTCGCCGGCGCGGGCCAGGTCGTAGGGCGTGGTCTGGTAGACGTAGTAGTTGAGCCAGTTGGTGTAGAACAGCTGAGCTTGGCTGCGCCAGACGTTACGCGGCTCGGCGGAGGGGTCGTCGCCCGGGAAGTAATGCGCCGGCACCTCCGGGTTGAGCCCGCGCTTCACATCGCGCTCGTACTCCAGGCGCAGCGTATCGGTGTCGTACTCGGGATGGCCAAAGACAAAGAAGCGACGGCTGTCGGTCGACTTGACGATGTACAGGCCCACCTCGTCGGACACGGCCACGACCTCAAGCTGCGGCTCGGCCTCCACGTCCTCGCGGCGCACATCGGTGTTGCGCGAATGCACGGCATAGAAACGGTCGTCGAAGCCGCGGACCAGCGGGCTTTGCGGCTTCACCAGATAATGCTCGAACACACCGCTCGCCTTTGCCGGCAGGTCGTACTTCTGGATACCGTAATGATGGTACAGGCCAGCCTGCGCGCCCCAACAAATGTGCAGCGTAGAGTGCACGTGCGTGGTGGACCAATCCATGATCTGGCAGAGCTCGGGCCAGTAGTCGACCTCTTCGAACGGCATCTGCTCCACCGGCGCGCCCGTGATGATCAGGCCGTCGTAGTGGATGTCGCGGATGTCGTCGAACGTGCGGTAGAACGTCTCCAAGTGGCCGGCGCTCACGTGCGTGGCCTCGTGCGTCTTGGTGCGCAGCAGGTCCACCTCCACCTGCAGCGGCGTGTTGGAGAGCTTGCGCATGATCTGCGTCTCGGTGGCAATCTTGGTGGGCATGAGGTTGAGGATGAGCACGCGCAGCGGACGGATGTCCTGGTGCAGCGCGCGGTACTCGGTCATGACAAAGATGTTCTCGCTCTCGAGCTGCGCGGCGGCAGGGAGGGCGTCGGGGATGCGAATGGGCATGGATGCTCCTTACGAGTCAGTTGCAGCTATGGTACAACGACCGGCCCCATCCGCGCGAGCACATCGCCCAGCGATGCCGTCAGCGGCCCAAATCACTCCAAAAGTAGAGATTAAGGCATGTCCAAAAATCTACGGCGCTTTAGCCTAGCAAAGTGGCAGCAGGACGCTACAATGGTTCGACGCGAAAAACTCGGCCGAAAGGATACGTATATGTACCAGACGCGTAAGATCGGTGTGGTCGGCCAGGGCCACGTAGGAGCACATGTCGCCAACAGCCTGCTCATGCAGGGCATTGCCGATGAGCTGTACCTGTGCGATATCAACGAGGCCAAAGTGACGTCCGAGGTCCAGGACCTGCGCGACTCCCTTTCGTTTGTCCCGTACAACACCAAGATCGTCAACTGCTACGACCACTACGAGGAGCTTGCCTGCTGCGACGTCATCGTCAACGCTGCCGGCAAGGTCGCGCTGGCCGCCGGCAACCGCGACGGCGAGCTGTTCTTTACCACCGACGCCGCCCGCTCCTTTGCCAAGCGCATCGTCGACGCCGGCTTTGACGGCATCTTCGTGAGCATCTCCAACCCCTGCGACGTCGTGTGCACCGAGCTGTGGCACCTGACCGGCTACGATCCCAAGAAGATCATCGGCTCGGGCTGCGGTCTGGACTCCGCCCGCTTGCGCACCGAGATCTCCAAGAAGGTCGGCGTGAGCCCCAAGTCCATCGACGCCTACATGATCGGCGAGCACGGCTTTAGCCAGCTTGCTGCCTTTAAGGCCGCAACCATCGCTGGCAAAAACCTCAACGAGCTTCAGGCCGAGAACCCCGACAAGTACGCCTTCGACCACATGGAGGTCGAGGAGCTTGCACGCAAGGGCGGCTATGTGACCTACCAGGGCAAGCAGTGCACCGAGTACGCCGTTGCCAACTCCGCCGCGCGCGTCTGCGCCGCCGTGCTGCACAACGAGCACGCCGTGCTTTCGGCCTCTACGCTTATGACCGGCCAGTATGGCGAGGAGGGTATCTTTACCTCCCTGCCGTGCGTGATCGGTGCCGAGGGCGTCGAGGAGGTCTACACACTCGACCTTTCCGAGCACGAGCTCGAGGGCTTCCACAAGAGCTGCCAGCACATCCGCGACAACATCGCCCAGCTCGACTGGTGGGATACCGAGGCCTACGACGCCAAGTAAGCCGCTGGCTGCCGCAACCTTGCGAATCTATGCGCGATACTAAGCGGGCCGCGCCGGAAACCCACCGGCGCGGCCCGCTTTTTGACTCACGCAGTGCCCCTGCGAATCGAAGGTGAATACTTTTCCCGTTACTTAGTACTGCTCGATGCCCATGTAGCGACGAATCTCAGGGCTGTGGTCGAACACCTTTCCGCGGGCGGCGCGCAGCTCGCAGCTCATGTTGTAGAAGAAGATCGGCTCCAGGTACGAACGCACGCTGGCGGGCACCTCGCCCACGCCGTACTCGAGTGCATCGAGCACCATTACCGTATCGGTATGCGTGTTGAGGAACGCCAGCGCGCGCTCCTCCATGGGGCGGCACTCGCCCGATCCGAGCTGCACAAAGTAGAACACGCCGGGCTCGGTGGCCTCGAAGGGGCCGTGGAAGTACTCGCCGGAGTGGATGTAGCAGCAGTGCTGCCACTGCATCTCCATGAGCGAGCAGATGGCCATGGCATAGGTCTGGCTAAAGTTGGGGCCGGAACCAAGGATATAGAAGAACTTGTGCTGCTGGCAGAGCTCGGCAAAGCGATCGCCCAGCTCGGCGTTGACCTTCTCGCGGGCGGCGGGCAGCAGCGCATCCATCTGCTTAAGGCCCTCGTACATGTCAGCGAGTGCCTCGTAGCCTTCCTGCTGGTCGAGCAGCTCGGCGGCGATCAGAGCGCCGATGCCCTGCGGCACCTCGACCTGTGACACGCCCTCGCCCCACGGATAGACCCAGGTGGTCCACTTGCCGTTATCGATCTTGGAGCCCTCGCAGTCGGTGAGGGCAACGACCTCGGCACCGGCCGCCAGCGCCATCTCGCAGCCGTCGACGACCTCTTGCGTGTTGCCGCTGTGGCTGCAGGCAATAACGAGCGACTTCGGCCCTAGGCTCTTGGGGGCCATCAGGCAAAACTCGCGTGCCGTGTAGACCGTCGAGGTAAACGTGGTGGCCTCGCGCTTGAGCAGCTCGTTGGCCGGCATCAGGTCGATCATCGAACCGCCGCAGGCGATCCAAAAGACGTTCTCAATCTTGCCCTTGCGCTCGATGATTTCCTGAATCAGATCGTGTGCGTTCATGGTGATGCCCCTTCTTGTGTGGCGGTTTTGAACGACTGCAGCTCGTACCTGCAGTCGTTCTATGTTGTCCTATTTATAGCACGCACGACGACGTCCGTGAAGCCATTCCACCAAACTTGTTCTATATTGTTCTATCTATGGACGTTAGATGTCGAAGACGTAGCGCGAGCCCACGATCTTTTGGCGGCCGAGCAGTAGAGGGCGCCCGCCGGCGTCGGTAAAGTAGGCCTCCATATAGAAGAGAGGCTCGCCGACCGGCACCTCCAGCAGCGGGGCCGTCTGAGTATCGGCAAGCGCAATCTCCACGGTGCAGGGGTCGGACTTGAGCGGCGCGCGACCCGAATGCTCGGCAACGAGCGCAAAGATTGAGTTATCGGTGAGGTCCTCGTCGGCCAGCGTCTGCAGGTAGGGATGGTCGGCGAGCACAAAGGCGTTGTTCTCGAGCATGACGGGGATGCCGTCGGCCGTGCGCACGCGCTCGACCACGATAAGCTCGCAGCCGGGCTCCACGCCAAAGAACGCCGCATCCTCGTGCGTCGCCGCGACCACCGTGCGCGACACCAGACGCGCACCCGGCACCATGTCGTTGGCAGCACAACCCTCAGTAAAGCTCTGGACGTCACCCTTCTGGCGAATCTTGCGCTTGAGCTTGGGGGCGCACACAAACGTGCCCCTCCCCTGCTGGCGGTTGAGATACCCCGCGCGCGACAGCTCCTCGATGGCACGGCGCACGGTGATGCGCCCCACGCCGTAGGACTTCGCGAGCTCCATCTCGGAAGGAATGCGCGAGCCGGCCGCGTACACGCCGCGTGCGATCTCGCCTTTCAGGTCGTCCATAACCTGCTGATACAGCGGCACGGCGGATGCGCCAGAGCGGTCGGTTTTATCGTCGAATGCCATCGTTATGCTCCATTCCGTGCATGCTCGGACTCAAACTCTTCAATCGCCGCCATAAACTGCTCGCCAAAGGCGTCGGCCTTTTTCTCGCCGATGCCGTTGACCTGGATAAGCTCGTCGCGCGTCTGTGGGCGTAGGCGGCACAGGCCGCGCAGGGCCTTGTCGGAAAAGACCATGTACGGCGCCATCTCCAGCTCCGTCGAGATCTCCTTGCGGAGGGCACGCAGGCGCTCGAACAGCTCGGCATCGTCGCCAACACGCGGGCGCTGATCCAGCTCGGCCTCCTCGCGCAGCAGATCGACGGCGCGGCGGGCGCGGGCCGAGGCCTTGCGCTTGGACGCACGACGCTTAACGGTAAAGGCAAACACCTCGTCCTCGACCTCGCCGGCGCGCGGGCCCAGTCCCACGACCGGGTACTGCCCCTGCGAGGTAGCCAAATAGCCGCGCCCGCACAGCTGGCCGATGATGTCCTTGATGCGCCCGACCGATTCGCTCGACAGCTCACCGTAGCCGCGGTCCTCGTCCAAATGCATCTGGCGAATGCGCTCGGTGTTGCCGCCGTGGAGCACGTCGGCGATGAGCGACTTGCCGAAGCGCATGGGCCGCATGGCCACATAGCGCACGGCGGCGCGGGCCATGTCGGTGACGTCCTCGACCTCGAACTGCGTGAGGCAATTGCTGCAGTTGCCGCAGCCCTCGGCGTCATCCGTGGCGGTGGCGCCCGCACCAGCCGCAGCAGCATGCTCGGCCGCGGCCTCGTCGCCAAAGTAGCGCAGCATGTATTCGCGCAGACAGCCGGTGGTATTACAGTAGCCCTCCATCTGGCTGAGCAGGCGATATCGATTCTGGAGTGCCCACGCGCGCTGCTCATCGTCAAGCGCCTCGTCGGCAGCGTCGCCGCGATCGATCAAAAAGCGGCGCATGCGAAAATCGTTGCCGTTCCACAGCAAATGGCAGCTGGCCGGGTCGCCATCGCGACCGGCGCGGCCCGCCTCCTGGTAGTAGGCCTCGATGCTCTCGGGCACGTTGTTATGGATCACGTAGCGCACGTTAGGCTTGTCGATACCCATGCCAAAGGCGTTGGTGGCAACCATCACCTGGGTATCGTCGTCGATAAAGGCGCGCTGGCTTTGACAACGGGCGTCGTTGCCCATGCCGGCATGGTAGCGGCCAACGCGAATGCCGCTGGGGCCCAGCGCCTCGGCAAGCTCACCTGCCAGCGCATCGACCGTCTTGCGGGTCGAGCAATACACGATGCCGCTCTCGCTCGAATGCGCAATCACATAGTCGCGCACCCACGCGGCCTTGGCCTTGTCGCCCATCTCCTCGCAGCCAAAGTAGAGGTTCTTGCGATCGAAGCCCGTCACCACCGTCGCGGGGTTTTGCAGGCCGAGCATCTGCTGAATGTCCGCACGCACGCGCTCGGTCGCCGTGGCGGTAAAGGCCGCCACGATGGGGCGCTGCGGCAGGGAATCGATGAACTCGCGAATCTGCAGGTAGGCGGGGCGGAAATCCTGGCCCCATTGACTCACGCAGTGGGCCTCGTCAATGGCCACGAGCGGCACGCCAATGCCGGCAGAACTCGCGGCCTCCTGCGCAAAGGCTAAAAAGCGCGGCTCGAGCAAGCGCTCGGGCGCCACGTACATAAGCTGGTAGCGGCCCTCGCGCGCCCGCTTGAGCACAGTGTTTTGCTGGGCCGGAGTAAGACTGGAGTTGAGATAGCTGGGCCGCGCGCCCGCCGCAAGCAACGCACGGGTCTGGTCCTCCATAAGCGACAGCAGCGGACTCACCACAAAGGTGATGCCGGGCAGCATGAGCGCGGGCACCTGGTAGCAAATGGACTTGCCGGCGCCCGTGGGCATAACACCCAGCGCATCGCGACCGGCAAGGATCGCATCGACCATGCGGTCCTGTCCCGGGCGAAACGAGGTGTAGCCAAAATAGGCGCCGAGCGTGTCGAGCGCCATCTGCTGCATGTTATCGGTCATGGTTTCCTAACGTCCAAGTCATCTGCCGCCGATTATACGCCGCCACGCGGACAGCAGCACACGGCCGCCGCCCAGACTAGTCGTTTAAGAACGCCCCCAACGGCTAAGGAGTGTCCCCAGGTGCCGACAGAAAAGGAACGTCCCCAAGTGCCGGCCCGGCAACGCCGATGTTTTGGCGCGGACAGCGAAAGCCCGCCAGAGCGAGCAAGGTGCCTTGAAACGAGGCGGCATTGACCTTCTGGTCATGCCGCCGAAGTTGAAAGGCAGATTGCCGCTCTGGCGGGCTTGCAGCGTCGAGCCGTTGCGCGGTTTGGAAAACCGCGCAACTAGAGCTACATGACCATAACGTAGCGCGATCCCACGTAGTACTGCTTACCCATCAGGACCGGCTCGCCATTGGGGCCCGTGAAGCCGGCACGCAGGTTGAGCAGCGGATCGTGCGGAGCAATGCCCAGCTCGGCCGCCTGCTCGGTATTGGCACGAACGGCCTCGACCGTGCGGTAGCCAACCGAAACAATCGGCGTTCCGCCAACACGCTCGACCTCGGCAAAAATCGACTTGTCCTCAAGATCGGCCGTCAACAGCTCACGGTAGGCATCAAACGGCACAAAGATGTTCTCCTCAAAGATGGGCTCGCCGTCGGCCGTACGCACGCGCTTGATATGCAGCAGCAGCGCATCCTTCTGCAGGCCAAAGAACTCCATCTCGTTTTGGCGCGCCGGAACGATCTGGCGATCGATCACGTGCGCACCGGCCTTCATGCCGTTGCCGGCACACAGCGCGGTAAACGTCTGCAGCGTCGAGGCGTGAAACTGGCGATTGATGTGCGGCGTGGAGACAAAGGTGCCACGGCCCTGCTGCTTAACCAGGTAGCCGTCGGAGCACAGCTCCTCGACAGCGCGGCGCACCGTAATACGGCTCACCTCGTACTGCTCGGCTAGTTCAAGCTCGGACGGAATACGCTCCTTGGGTGCATAAACACCTTTCTCGATCGCATCCTTGATTTCGTCATAAATCTGCTGGTAAAGCGGTGCATTTTTGGGCGCAGGCATATCTGATCACTCTTATCAAAATAGCTAAATTTCTAATACGTATATAACGTCTAGTTTCATGTTACCTCATATTGATAAAACGATACACCCTCCCTACCAAAAAGCGACAGCTTCATTTTGGTAGGTTTTATCTGGGCAAACGAGAGCCCTCGAAAGCAACGGGGCTTTCGGGGGGGCTCGTTCGGATGGGTTGCGCAGGACCGGCAAAATGCCAATACCCTACTTGCCGTCGTCCTGCTGCAGGCTGTCCTGTTCGCTGAGGCGCGCCTGCCTGCTGGCCATGCGTGCGGGCTTGTCGGGATCGGGAACGGCCGTGGGCATGGGCTCGTCGACATGACCGCCCCACCAGCCGCCCACAAAGTTGAGCGTGTGGAACACGTTGATCACGGCGCCGGGATCAACGTCGCACACCAACTTGATAATGTCCTGGCTCTCGTAGGTCGAAACAACGGTGTTCAGCAGGTACATCTTTTCGCGGCTGTATCCGCCGACGACCTCGGCGCAGCTAATGCCGTGCTGAAAATGGTTTACGTAGGCAGTCATGACCTCGTCTGCCTTGCGCGTCGTAATCTGCAGCGTCACGCGATCGTAGCGACGATAGAAACTGTCGATGGTCTTGGTCGAAATAAACTGGAACACGATGGAATACGCCGCCTTGTCCCAGCCAAACATAAAGCCAAAGATCGCCAGGATAAAGCAGTTGAAACCAAAGATGACGCCCCAGATGGTCTTGCCCGTGTGGTTGGAAACCCACAGCGCGATAAAGTCGGTGCCGCCGGTGGATGCGCCGGATTTAAGTGCGATGGCAGCGCCCAGACCCGAGACCACGCCGCCAAAAATGATGAGCATGATCTTGTCGCCCAAAAATGGAGCGAAGTGAAAGACGTTGAGGAACAGCGACGAGAGCACGACCTGCATCATCGAGAAGATGACGAAGCGCTTGCTAATGCCGCTCCAGCATAGGAGCGCCACGGGGATGTTGAGCGCGAGCATACCGAGCGAAATGTCGATGTGAACGCCGCCGAGCGAGGTAACGCGATCGAGTAGGACCGCGACGCCGGTGAGACCGCTCGGAAGCAAGTCGGCGGGTTGAATGAACGCCTGGATCAGAAATGTCTGGAGAACGGCAGAAATGGTGACCGCCACGGCGGTAATGGCGCGGCGGACGATGGTGAGGCGGCCGAGCACGAGCACGCGGTCCGTGAGCTGTTCGATGGCGTTCGCCACGTAGGCTCCCTTCGAAGGCAGATGTAGTTGTGGGGCATGCCCGCGATTGTAGCATGGAGCGTGCGGGGGCGCTTCAATTCACCCTCTCTCGACAACCAAAACGGGACCAGCAACCCCCACGACCAAAGGGCTAAATTCCAAGTGAGTAGACTTTTTACGATCTGCCGAGCACACCCAAAACAGCCACCTCTGTGACCTGCACTGATAATTGTTCTCGGGGGAAGCGGGCACTGCGGGGCGCGGCAACGGCGCGCGATTTCCGCGTCGCAGCGCTACCCTGATGCTGAATGCCGGGACGATGACCCACTGACCTGCTGACGCCTCTTCGGCCGTCCTCAAATCCGACCTGTCTCGCCCCGGCATCCGCGTCCCGGAGTCCTGCCATGACCTAATAGGAGCATGAGCGCGGACAATCGGACAAGCCAATTGGATTGTAGCGCTCCCGTCAGTGCAATGTCTGGGAGACCCGGGCGCGGAGCAGGCGGCAGACCGAGGGGAGCGAAAATGGAAGGCGAAACGGTCATCGCGGGCGTCGACACGCACAAGGACGTGCATGTTCTGTGCCTGCTCGACGGCCTCGGGAGGAAGATCTGGAGCGGGAGCTTCGGGGCCGACCCCGAGGGCTACGACAGGCTGGCGGAGGCGATAGGCGACCCGGGGAGCTGCATGGTCGTCGGCGTCGAGGGCACGGCATCGTACGGGGCCGGGCTGACAAGGAGGCTCGTGGAGCTCGGGTACAACGTCGTCGAGGTGCTCAGGCCCAAGAGGGACAAGGTGAGGCCCGGCGAGGGGAAGAGCGACCCGCTGGACGCCGAGCGCGCGGCGCGCAAGGCGGCGTCCGGGAAGGGCTGCTCCGTGCCGAAGTCGCAGGACGGCTGGGTCGAGGCGGTGCGCCAGCTCTACGTCGCGCGCAGGCTGGCCGTCGCGACGTCCACGTCCTGCGTGGCCTGCGCGAAGTCGATGCTCACGACGGCCCCGAGCGCCCTGAGGGAGCGGTTCAGGGGCCGCGAGCGGCCGAAGGACCTCATGCCGCTGCTCGCGCGCGGGAGGAAGGCGGGCGACGCGCTCGAGGAGAGCGTGCTGGCCTCGCTGCGGTCCGTCGCGGCGGTCTGGAAGGAGGCCCGCAGCCAGGTCGAGTCCCTCGACGAGCGCATCCGCGCGCTGCTGGAGGCGAACGCGCCCGCGCTGCTCGGCGTCGAGGGCTGCGGCACCACGACCGCCGCCGCCCTGGTCGTGGCCGCCGGCGACAACCCCGGCAGGCTGAAGGGCGAGGCGGCGTTCTCGATGATGTGCGGCGCCTCCCCGATCCCCGCGTCGAGCGGGAAGACGGACCGGCACAGGCTCAACCGCGGCGGCAACCGGCAGGCGAACTGGGCGCTCTACGAGATCGCGATCAAGCGCATGGCGTACGACGAGAGGACGAGGAGGTACGTGGCGAGGCGGACCTCCGAGGGGAAGTCCCGGCGGGAGGCGGTCCGCTGCCTGAAGCGCTACATAGCGCGGGAGGTGTACCACGTGCTCATGGACCCGAACCCCGACGGCGCCGCGCCGGAAGGCCCCGAGCTCGCGAAGATGCGCAAGGCGATGCGGGTGACTCAGAAGAAAGCCGCCGCGGAGCTCGGCCTGTCCGCAGCCACACTCGGGCACTTGGAACGGGGGAAACGGCGGTCGACGAAACTGGAGAGGAGGTATTACGAGCTCCTGTGCGAATTGGAGAGAGCGCTCCCGCAAACTGCCTCTTGACAACTTATAGGAGCGTCGGTTTTACTAGAGCAGATGCACTTTGTGCTCGGCCTGCGCCAAAAAGTCTACTCACTTAGCCCGAATCGAAGCCAAACGGATCAAAATCGAAACCAAATTGAGCCAGTCCACCGCAAAAAACGTTTGAACCCGTGCTTCTCGCGGCGGATTGACACTACAAAGCGGCCAAAATGTCGGTCAGGTTGTCGATGACAACGTCGGCGGCGGACTGATCCAGATTGACACCCTCGTGCGGACGCAGCGCCAGGACGCGGGCGCCGGAGCGCTTGCCGGCCTCGATGCCCAAAGGCGAATCCTCGATAACCAGGCACTCGGCAGGCTCCACCCCCAGCGCCTCCATGGCGCGCAGGTAGATCTCGGGGTCGGGCTTAAACGCGCTGCACTCGTGACCACTGATGGTGTAGTCCAGCACGTCGGCGATACCGGCAATCTCCACCAGCTCGTCAATAAGCTCGCGATAGGACGAGCTCGCGATGGCACACTTGACGCCGCGCTCGTGCAGCTCGCGCATCACCGGCTCCGTCTGCTCGTTGAGCAGCTCGGCATACGGAACAGGGTGAACCGGGCTGTAGACCTGCTTGTACTCAACGCGCAAGCGCTCGCGCAGCTCAACATCGTCGGGCACCAGCGACTTCCAGATGGCAGGCTCGTTAGACCCCGAAAGATCGGGGATCTCGTCAAAGTGGAACCCCTTTTCCTCCATAAACGCCACGCGGCGACGGTTGTAGAACCACTCGGTATCGACCAGCACGCCGTCCATATCAAACAGCACTGCCTTGATCATACGCATCTCCTCCCACCTGCCAAAAAGGGACAGGTTTATTTTGGTAGGTTTTATCTGGTGTTTTGCGACGCGACAGACACGCCCCCAAAGCAAAAAGGGGACGGGGCGCAAACCCCATCCCCTCTCAATCAACCCGTAAGGTCTACTTACTTGTGATTAGTAGGAAAGCTTCCACATGTAGCGACGCATGGTCAGCGGGTGCTGACGGGCCTCGGCGATCTGGTTGCCGTACTCGCGCATAACGGCGAGGTGCAGCAGCGGGTTGAAGTAGGTGACGACGCTCGCGGGCACGGCGTCAGCCAGGCCGTAGTCCTTGGAGTCGATCAGAGCGACCTTGGCGCCCATGCGCTTAAGGAAGGTGAGGGCGCGGGCGTCCATCGGACGGGTAGCGCCATCGGACATGAAGAAGACGTAGGGCTTACCCTCGGTGGAAACCTCGAACGGGCCGTGGAAGTACTCACCGGTGTTGTAGGCGGCGGCGTCGATCCACTGCATCTCGGTGAACAGGAAGGCGGCGTGAGAATAAGCCATCTTCTCGGAGGCACCGGAAGCCATGAAGTAGATCATCTTGTCGTCCTTGAAGTCCTCGGCGAACTTCTTGGCGAGCTTCTTGCAGGACTGAGCAGCGTTCTCGCAGAGATCGAAGACGTTGGTGAGGCCGGTGATCATGTCCTCGTAGTGGTCATAGCCCTCGGTCTGCTGAAGGATCTCGACAGCAAGAGCGATGGCGTAGCCGGGCTTCTCGCACTTGGCAGCGAAGTTGGCGTGGAAGCCGTGAACGATGACGTAGTCAGCGTCGACGGTCAGAGCGGAGCCAGCCTTGTTGGTGAGGGAGACGACCGGGCAGTTGTGCTTCTTGGCGGTCTTGTTGGCCTCGACGGTCTCGGGCGTGGAGCCACCGAGGGAGCAGGTGATCACGAAGGTGTGCTCGTTGACCCAGGAAGGCGTGTCGTAGTTGAACTCGTTAGCAGTGAAGATCTGAACGTTCAGCTTGTCCGTGTTGTTGGCCAGGAAGTACTTGGCGGGGTAAAGGTCGGACATGGAGGCGCCGCAGCCGACGAAAGCGACGCTGTGGATCTCGTGGTTGGACAGGACGTCAGCGACGATCTGCTTAGGGAGGTTAAGGTCGATCTCGTACATCTGACACATTCCTTTCAATTTTTGCGGCGCCACATTGCCGGGCGCTCGCAGGGTTACCGTGGTTTGGACCGAGTCGCCGGCCCGTTGAGGATGCGACAAAGGGACTGTCCCATTGTCGCATTTTGGGGATGGAAGCCTGCCTGGGGTATGGGATGCCAGGCAGGCCCCCGGGGGAAAGCGGTTAGGCGCTTAGTCGCGACTAAGCCAGGATGCCGACCGCGGAGAGGGCGATGCCGCCCACAATGGCGATCACGAGAAGCCAACCGGTGTTGACGTTCTTCTTGATGAGCCAGTACATAAGGCCGGTGAGGCCAAGGGAGATCATCTGGGGCATCATGCTGTCCAGGATGTCCTGGATAACGACGGTGCCCTCAGCGAACTGCAGCGGGGTGGTGGCGCCGATCAGCGTGGCGATCATGCCGCCCACGGACATAAGACCCACGATGCCGCAGACATACATGAGCTTCTCCATGAGGTCGCCGCCCTGAAGCTTGCTCAGGTACTCGTGGCCGCCCTGATAGCCCATCTTGGCTGCGAACCAAGTAATCAGCACGGAGGGGACGATGGAGATGAGAAGGGCCAGGATCGGGCCCATGATGGAGCCCTGCTGAGCCAGCTGAACGCCCAAGCCAAAGGCGATAACGCGGATGGTGCCCTGGAAGAAGGAGTCACCGATGCCGGAAAGCGGGCCCATAAGGGAGGTCTTGACCGCGTTAATCGAATCGGGGTTGAAGTTCTCGGGATCCTTGGCGTACTCCTCCTCCATGGAGGCGGCGAGGCCCAGGATGAAAGCGCTCGTCTGCGGGGTGCAGTTGTAGAACGCCATGTGACGGTGGTAAGCCTCTTTCTTAGCAGCAAGCTGCTTGGGGTCGGACTCGTCCGGATAGAGGCGATCGAGCGTGGGAACCATACCGTAGAGGAAGCCCATGTTCATCTGACGCTCGTAGTTCCAAGAGGCCTGGATGGCCCAGGAGCGCCAGAAGAACTGGCTGACCTTCTTGTTCAGGGACACGTCCTTGGTTGCGGTTGCCATAGTGTGTTCCTCCTTAGTCTTCGTCGTCTTCGAGCGGATCGTAGTCGGAATCGACACCGGCGGCTGCATGGGAACCGTTGAACTTGAAGCCCATGAAGACGACAGCCAGGCACACACCGATCAGAGCGACCGCGATGACGGACAGGTTGAGGTAAGCGGCGAGCAGGAAACCGATGAACAGGAACGGAGTCATACCCTTCTTGATCATCATGGTGAGCAGCAGGGCCAAGCCGTAGGCGGTCATGATCTTGGTCGAAACGTTAAGACCAGTGGACAGCCACTCGGGAACCATGTTGACGATGGCCTGAACCAGGTCGGTGCCAACAAAAACGGCGAGGAAGATCGGCAGGAAGTACATGATGGCGTACAGACCGGAGCCGGCGCAGATGTGCATACGGTAGGCGGTCTTGAACTTTCCGTTATCGATCGCGTTATCTGCCACATGGGTGAGGACGGCGATGATGGAACGGAACACGATGCCGAGGAGCTGACCCAGGACGGCGACCGGGATGGCGATCGTCATGGCGGTCTCGGCGGAAGCGTCGGTCAGGCACGCAAAGGCAGCGGCCACGATGCCGCCCAGGACCATATCGGGCGGAACGGCGGCGCCGACCTGCACCAGGCCCATGGACACGAGCTCGACGGCGGCACCGACGGCAAGGCCGGTGGGCACATCGCCCAGCAGCAGACCGACGAGCGTAGCGCCAACGAGGGGCTGCTCGAAGTTAAGACGACCGAGCAGGCGGGAGTCCCACATGCAGAACACGCCGACGAGGCCGACGAGCACCGCACTGATGAACGTATTCATACCCTTCTCCTTTCAGTCAGGCAAAAGCCTGGTTGATTACAGCTTGGCGTCGATGTCGACGCTCTGATACGTAGGGGTCTGCTGGACATAGAGCTTAATGCCCATGTCGAGCAGCTGGTTGACGTCGGCCTTCTGGGTGGCGTCGAGGAAGACGGAGCTGTCCTTGCCGCCGACCTGATCGGCACCGTCGTGGTTGGCGGTGGCGCCCAGGTTGATGGCGTCGAGCTTGTAGCCCTGGCAGAACTGCAGCATCTCGGCCGTGTTGCCAAAGACGAACATGACGCGCTCGCCGAGGGTGTTGAGCTTGTCCATCTTGGCGAGGGCACGCTCGACGGTGAAGACGTTCAGGCGCACGCCCTGGGGCTTGGCCAGCTTAAGAGCGCCCTTCTTGATGTCATCGTTGGCGGCAGCGTTGTCGACGACGATGATGCGCTCGGCCTGAACCTTGGTGGTCCAGGTAAAGACGACCTGGCCGTGCAGCAGACGGTAGTCAAGACGTGCGAGGACGATCTTGGCGGGACCGGAGCTGTGACGGGACGCCTTGGCTTTCTTGGCGGGAGCCGCGGCGGCCTCGACCGGTGCGTTGGGGTTGGTCAGACCGGTGCGGGCCTCGTTGATGAGGGCCGCGAGCTCGGCGCCCTTGACGGGGACGGGGCTCATAGCGAGCGTCAGTGCCAACGGAATGTTGAAACCGCTGACAACCGTGAACTTCGTGCCGTTCTTGGAAAGCTCGACCATGTTGTTGTTGACCGAGCTGCCGAGCATATCGGTCAGCACATAGACGGTGTCGTCCGCGTTGAACGTGGCGATCATAGCCTCAACCTTATTGGTGATGGGCTCCTTGTCGTCACGAGCAAGCGACACGACGTGGACGTTCGACACGTCGCCGAGAACCATCTCGAGCGTGTCTTTGGCGCCTGCGGCCAGGCCGCCATGAGATGCGAGAATGATCTGATTCATCTTGCCTCCTCCTTTTCGTTATGGTCATTATAACGTCTTATACGTTGCCTATATTGCTAATTAGTATAAAGACCGTTCGCGGGTGAAAATCGACCGTTGACGGGTTTAACGTACTTGAAACGTTGGGGCTGGATAGGCCGGCGCTGGCTGGATAACCCCAGGTCAGACGCCGCACACAATCCTCTATCGCACGAAGTACCAGGGGCTTTCCTGCACGGTGGGTTCCAGCGCGATGCCGGTGCGTTCCTTAAACAGATCCATGTCCTGAGATTTTTCGGTCCACCACGCGTTGGGCTTAAAGGTCATGCTCTCAATGACATGACCGACAAACACACTGTTGCGCAGCTTGGAGAAGTCGGTGTTCATGATCAGGATGGATGCGAGCACAAGCACAATGCCCAGAACCTTGATCGCGCCGGCGGACTCGGCATAGACACCAATGCCCACCAGTACGGTGACGACCGTCTCGAATGACATTACGACGGGAACTTTCGACGTCTCGAGCCCCATGGACAGACCCTGCATATATAAGATGTAGGCCACGGCTGTGGGGATGAGTCCAAAGCCAAGGAACAACAACAACAGCTGTGGCGACATTGCCGCAGCGACATCCGGCCACGGAGCCGCGATGGCCGCCATAACCGCACCGCCAAAAACAAAACCCCAAAACGTGACAGCCAGCGGGTGGACCGTCTTGGTTGCTATTCGGCTAAACACCGCGAGCGACGCACCACAAAGGCCTGCAATCACGCCCGACGTGACGCCCCAAACCGAAAAATGGAAACCGGAAAGGTCGCCATTGGTCACTGCAAGTACACAGCCAACGATGTTAAAGACAATGGCAACGAGCTTGTTGGGGGTCACGTCCTCGCGATAAAGCACGCGGCCGAGCACGACGCCAAACACCGGCGAGGTATAGAGCAGCACCGAGGCCGTGGACATGCCCACCTCGCCCATGCACTCGTAATAGCAGGTGTTGGCGGCGGCCAAACCGACGATACCGACAAGCGCGCAGGGAACAAGCTCTTTAGGGCTTGCCTTGAACAGGGCCAGCGGACCCTGAGCCACGGTAGACCCCTCACCCGGACGGCAGCCCATAAACATCAGGACCGGTGCCAAGATAAGCGCTCCGACCAACAAGCGAAAGGCGGCCATGCTCTGGGACGAAACGCCCATGGCCGAGATGCCGTTTACAAAGATTCCGATGCTGCCCCACATAAGCGCGGCGATCAGCACCAGCACATAGCCCAGATTGCTTTTCTTCAACGCAGCCTCCTCGGTATTGTTTCCAATATGTTTCACACTACGTTATAGTCGTTATATACATTTTTCAAGACACAAATCGGCGAGCGGGAAAATCCGCTCGCCCACACACTCATTGGGTACTCATTAGGGACGTACTTAAATGAGTAGTCGTTGGGGACGTCCTTGGATGACTAGTCATTTAAGAACGTCCAACGACTAGGACTGTCCCCAAGTGCCACATCTGGACCAAGGCGACGCCGATGCTTTGGCAACGCCAGCGAAAACCCACCTGAGCGAGCAAGGTGCCTTGAAGCGAAGCGGCATTGACCTTCTGGTCATGCCGCTGAAGCTGAAAGGCAGATTGCCGCTCAGGTGGGTTTGCAGCGTCGGCCCGTTACGCGGTTTGGTAAAACCGCGTAGCTCTTAGTAGTCCAGCTTCCACATGTAGCGGCGCGTCATGTAGTCCTTGTGGGTGACGGCAGAGAGCGCGCGCATGTACACGTTGTTGAGGATCGGGGCAAAGATCAGGTGGTTGAAGTACTCGCTCACGCTGTCCTTGATGTCGTTAAGGCCGAGCTCCTTGGCGTCGAGCTGATAGACGCGCTCGCCACCGTACTGGTTGACGAAGCGGATGCCGCGCTCGTCGTTGCAGCGGCTGCGGCCGACGCTGATGAGCTGGAACAGCGAGGTGCGCTTGTCCAGGATCTCGAAGGGGCCATGGAAGAAATCGCAGGTGTTGATGGTGCAAGAGTCGATCTGCAGCATCTCCTGCACGTTGCAGATGCTAAAGACGTAGGCGGCACCAAAGAGCGGGCCCTGGGCCATGACGTTGATGCAGGGCTTGTCGGCGTTCTGCTCGGCCCACTTGGCAGCGAGCGGACGGGTGTACTCGACGGCCTTACGATAGATGGGGTCGACCAAGTCAAACGCGGCCATAGCGGTCTCGTACTCGGCATAGCCCTCGGTCTGCTGCGTGAGCTCCATGGCGATCATGGTCACGACGGCGGAGTTGGTGCGACCCATGCAGGACTCGTCGACGGCCAGGCTGTCGTACTGGATCTTGTAGTCGCAGACCTCGGTGAGGCCGGACTCGTCAACATAGATGGCGATGGTACTGGCGCCGTGGTCCTTGGCGACCTGGGCGGCAACGATGGTCTCCTTGGTGCCGCGCATGGACACGACGACGGCCAGGGTGTTCTCGTTGACGTAGGCCGGGGTGGCGTGCACGAACTCGTTGCTGGTGTAGCTGGAGCTCACGACCTGCGTGGCCTCGTGCTCCATAAAATACTGAGCAGGATAGTTGCCACCGTTGGATCCGCCAGCGCCAATCCACACGACGCGCTTGATGCCGCCCTTGTCTGCCTTGTCAGCCAAAACCTGGGAGACGACGTCCTTAACCTGTTCCTGAGTAGTCATCGTGCATCAGCCTTTCTTCTCGTTTGATGCTCTCGATGGCATACAAGTTACATACATGTTTTAACGATGTCGACTAGTTGTATGCTATATTTGACTTAGAAATTTTGCTGCTGTGGTTTTCGATTGCTCGTTACCAGCGGTTTTGTTGTTGTATTAAATACATGCTTGCTTAGATAGGCATACAAGTTAGATATAGGTTGGCAATATGAGCGTCTCATCTAAAAAGAAACTGAGCCAATACGAGCGCTTGGCGGGCATGTTGCGTGACCGCATCGCCGCCGGCATCTACGCACGCGGAGACAAGCTGCCGTCCGAGATGGAACTCATGGACGAATCGGGGCTGTCGCGCAGCACCGTGCGCCACGCCCTTAAGGTTCTCGTTGATGAGGGCCTGGTGCGCACCGAGCGCGGGCGTGGCGCCTTTGTGGCCGACACGCCCGCGCTCCACGAGAACAACCTAGTGTTTTCGAGCTATACCAAGCAGGTCGAAGGTCAGGGCATGAAGCCCACCACGCGCACCGTGGACTCGGGCTTTGCCAAGGCGGCCGGCAGCATAGCTAAGTTCTTTGACGCCGCCGTGGGCAGCAAGCTCGTCAAACTTGTCCGTCTGCGCTACCTGGACGACGTGCCGCTGTGCCTGGAGACCACCTACCTGCCGCCAAGCTTCGAGACGCTCATCGATCGCGATATCAACGGTTCGCTCTACGCGACGCTGCGCCAAGAATTCCATCGCGCGCCGGCACAGGGGCATAAGACCTTTGAGGTGTGCTACGCCTCGCAAAACGAGGCGTTTTTGCTCAACGTCGAGCGCGGGCAGGCACTAATCCTGATCACCGACTACGTCTACGACACCGACGGCCGCCCGCTCCATGTCTCCAAGCGCATCCAACGCACCGACCGTGCCAAATACACCGAACCCATCGGCTAACCAACACCAAAACCACCACAAAGGGGACAGGCACCTTTGTGGTGGTTTTAGGCGAGGAGGTCGGGGAACCAGGTTGGCTTAGGTTGGTTAGGGACGCGCTCGGCCAGGACCAGCTCCATCCAGCACATGTCGTACCAGCGGCCGAACTTTTGGGCGCAGCGGTCGAAGGCGCCCACCAGGCGATATCCCATATGGGCATGGAAATCCTGGCTGTTGTGCGTCAGGTACTCGTCGTCCTTGTCGTGCGGCACGGCAATGAGCGCGCACATGTTGGTGATGCCCATCGCGATCAGACATTGCTTGAGCGCGTCGTGCAGCTTGCGGCCCAGCCCGCCGTGGCGCACATCGCGCGCCAGGTAGATCGATGTCTCGACCGACCAGTCGTACGCCTCGCGGCTGTTAAGCGAACTCACGTAGGCATAGCCTACCGGACGCCCGTCCAACTCCATCACCAAATATGGATAGCGCTTGAGCGTACGCTCGATGCGCCCAGCGAACTCCTCAACGCTCGGCACCTCGTATTCGCAGGTAATCGCCGTCTGGCGCACATACGGCTCATAGATGGCAAGCAACGCCGGCGCATCATCGGGCGTCGCCAGGCGAATCGTCGGCTCGGACATCTCGGTCATACAACCCTTCTCCCCAAAAGCAAAGGCCGCCCTGCGCCAAGCTCAGGCGCAGGGCGGCCCCTTGTCATTACATCAGGCTACAGGACAGCCGCCAACGCGTCGATATCCTCCTGCGTCGTGGCCCAGCTGGTGCAAAAGCGCACCACCGTGTGAGTATCGTCGTACTTTTCCCAGTACTCGATCGAGGCATGCTCGCGAATGCGGGCCATGTCCTCGTTGGGCAGAATCACAAACTGCTGGTTGGTCGGCGTCTCCAAGAAGAACTGGTAGCCGCGCTCGTGCAGCACGCGACGCAGCGCCTGAGCGGTCTCAATCGCCTGGCGACCAATCTCAAAATACAGGCCATCGGTAAAAAGGGCCTCGAACTGCACACCCGTCAGGCGGCCCTTGGCAAGCAGCGCGCCGTGCTGCTTAATACGCGGAATGGGATGCGCCGGGGTGTGCATGCCGCAAAACACCACAGCCTCGCCGCACAGAGCGCCGCACTTGGTGCCGCCGATGTAGAACACGTCGCACAGCTGCGCCAGCTCGGGCAGGGTAATGTCGCACTCATCGGCCGCCAGCGCATAGGCCAGGCGGGCACCGTCCACAAACAGCGGAATCTCGCGCTTCTGGCACACTGCGTGAATCGCCGCGAGCTCGGCCTTGGAGTACAGCGTGCCGTACTCGGTCGATAGGCTCACGTACACGGCGCCCGGGAACACCGTGTGCTCGTAGCTCTCGTTTTCGTAGAACACCTGGATATAGTTCTCCAGATCCTCGGCGTGCATCTTGCCCTCGTAGCCGGGGATGGTGAGCACCTTGTGACCGCCAAACTCGATGGCGCCCGCCTCGTGGCAGGCGACGTGGCCGGTCTCGGCAGCAACGACGCCCTCGTACGGCGCGAGCAGCATGTCAATCACCGTCGCGTTGGCCTGCGTGCCGCCCACCAGAAAAAACACGTCGGCATCGGGGGCCTGACAGGCCTCGCGGATAAGCTGCTTGGCACGCTCGGTGTGCGCATCGGTACCGTAGCCGGGCTGCGGCTCCATATTGGTGTCGACGAGCGCCTGCAGCACTGCCGGATGTGCGCCGTGGGAATAATCGTTGTTAAACGCGAGCATGGCAATCCTCTCTTACCGGGTATCGGCCAGATGATTCAAACGGAGCTATTGTACGCCGTTGGGATAGGCAATGCGTGCGGCAAGGCACTCAAGTGCCAGTACCAGGGCAAAACCGCAGCTCACGTCACTCAAAAAGTGCGCGCCGATCACGATGCGCCCAAAGGCGACGAACGCTGCAACAACAACCGCCGCCCAAAAGATCACGCGGCGACGCGAAGGTTTTTCCTTAAAGGCTGCCGCGGGAAGCCCGGCGAGCATAAGGCCGATCGCCGCATGCGCCGTGTGTCCGCTCGCAAACGACTTGAACCCGTCCTTGATCACGCCGGCGGCGATATAGGCCCACTTGTCGGGGTTGCCGATCACCCACCACGGCTGAAAATTGAGCCCCGGCGTGACCTCGATCACGCGCATGCGCGGGCGCGACCATAACGGCTTAACAATGACGTTGAGGATGATGGCCTGAGCGACCCACACGGCCAGCACCATCAACGCCCAGCGCGTAAGCTCGTCGGGCTCGGTCGTGCGCGTGAGGCGGTAGGCGATGAAGTTGGCTGCGATGACCAACGCAAACGTCAGAACCAGCTGAAACGCAATAAGCTTGCCGCCGACGCGCAGCGATCCGATAATCTCGTAGCCGACCAGACCCACGTTGATCAAAACGCCCAGCGCAGCGAGCCACTTGCTCACCTTGGAGTCGGAACGCACCGCGCGCACGAGCATAACGCCCGCGACGCTCGCCGTCAGCTCGAACGGTAGCTCGCCGGCCGCCTCGACAAAGCGACCGTACATGCTGCCGATGTTGAACAGCGCACTCGAGATCTGATAATCAAAGAAGCTGCCCACGCCCAGACAAAGGCACAGGACGGCCGCGATAATAGCGACATCTTTCTTATAGATGTATCCGAACATGCTTTCCTTTCGATGGGGCTGGAATCAACCTGCGAGGTGGCGGGGCAAAGAACAACTGGTAGCTATGCCCCGCCACGCCCCTACTTGTTAGTCATCGTCGCTCGTGCCTAATTGCTGCAGCAGCATGAGTGCCGCGGCCACCGGGCCGGTGCCGTCGTTGGCGTCGAGGCCGCGACCCAGGCCACTGCCCGCGCCGGCGCCCGCCTTGTAGGGCACCGACAGCTTGCGGCTCTTGGGAAAGTTCACCGCGCCATAGCGGGTCTTAAGCTCAAAGGCCACCTTCTTGGGCACGTCGACGCCCAAAAACGTGATGCGTCCGCCGCTGAGCGTGACGCTCTCGAGCCCCAGGCGCTCGCCGCGGATACGGATACGCGCGCGGTTGAACAGATTGAGTCCCGCCAACGGCAGCTCGCCATGCGCGGCCTCGGTCTCTTCCTGCACCTCGTCGATGCTCTCCAGGTCCTCGGCCGCTGCGAGCTTGCGGTACACGAGCACGCGCTGGTCCACCGCCGGCAGGTACTCCTCGGACAAGAAGTAATCGGCCGGCAGATTAATACCCACGCTCGCCGCCTCCACGCCGGCGTCGTCATCGCCGCGCGCCTCGGCCACGGCCTGGCCCAACATCTGCGTAAACAGATCAAAGCCCACGCTCGACAGGTTGCCGTGCTGCTCAGCGCCCATCAGCGAACCGGCGCCGCGAATCTCCAGGTCGCGCATGGCGATACGCATGCCGCTGCCCAGGTCCTGGAACTCGGAAAGTGCAGTCAGGCGCGCCGTGGCCTCCTCGGTGAGCGGCAGCTCGCCCGGGAACATAAAGTACGCGTAGGCCTGCGTGGCAGAGCGACCCACGCGGCCCTTGAGCTGGTAGAGCTGTGCCAGACCCAAGCGCTGCGAGTCCTCGATGATCAGCGTGTTGGCGGTCGCGTTGTCGATGCCGCTCTCCACGATGGTCGTGGCGATGAGCACGTCGATCTTTTTGGTCGCGAACTCAATCATCACGTCCTCGACCTCGCGCGGGCTCATCTTTCCGTGCGCCACGCCCACGCGCGCCTCGGGCGCGGCCTCGTGCACGCGCGCCACGGCGTCGTCGATGGTCTTGACGCGGTTGGACACGTAGTACACCTGGCCGCCGCGGCCCACCTCCAGGCGAATCGCCGCGCTCACCACATCGGGGTCGTACTCCCCCACGTGCACGATCACGGGACGACGCCCAGTCGGCGGCGTGGTGATCAGGCTCATGTCGCGCACGCCGCTCGTGGCCATCTGCATGGTTCGCGGAATAGGCGTTGCCGAAAGCGTAAGCACGTCAATCTGCTCACGCAGGTTCTTGAGCTGCTCCTTGTGCTGCACGCCAAAGCGCTGCTCCTCGTCGATGATTACCAGGCCTAGGTTCTTGGGGTTCACATCGGCCGAAAGCAGACGATGCGTGCCGATGAGCACATCGATCGTGCCCTCGGCAAATGCCTTGAGCGCGCGCTTTTGCTGCGCCGGCGTGCGAAAGCGGCTGAGTACCTCGACTTCAAGGCCAAACGGGGCAAAACGCTCAAAGAACGTCTCGTAGTGCTGCTGGGCCAGAATGGTCGTGGGGCAGAGCACCATGACCTGGCGACCGGAGTCCACGCACTTAAACGCCGCGCGCAGGGCGACCTCGGTCTTGCCAAAGCCCACGTCTCCGCACAGCAGGCGGTCCATGGGCTTGGGCGCCTCCATATCGGCCTTAATGTCAGCGATGGCCTCCAGCTGATCGCGCGTCTCGTCGTAGGGGAAGCTCTGCTCCATCTCGATCTGCTCGGGCGTGTCGGGCGGGCAAGCGATACCGGTAATCGAAGAGCGGCGCGTATACAGATCGACCAGGTCAAACGCCAGCTTTTTGGCGTTCTTGCGCGCCTTGTTGGTGGCGCGCGTCCAGTCGGCGGTGTTGAGCCTGGTCAGGCGCGGCTTGTCGCCGTCGGGGCCAACATAGCGTGTGATGCGGTCAACCTGCTCGAGCGGCACGTAGAGCTTGTCGCCGTCGGCATATTCCAGCAAAAAGTAGTCGCGCTCCTTGCCGCCCACTTCCTGGCGCGCGATCTCGCTAAAGAGCGCGATGCCGTGAGTGGCGTGCACCACGTAGTCGCCCGGCTTAAACGGAAACGTGATCTGCGTAATGTCCACCTTGCGGCGGCTGCGCGCGCGGTTGGCGTCCATGCGGGCGTTGAGGTCGGCGATCGAGAACACGGCCAGGTTGGCATCGGGCACCACCACGCCCTGCGGCAAGGCGGCATCGACAAAGGTCACGCGTCCGCGCGAGATGGTGGGCACGGTGGCGCCGGCGGCAGCCTGGGCGGCACCTGCCTCGAGCGAGCGGGCGTTGAGCGCGTCGGCCTTGCGTTCGCGAATTGCAGCATGAGCATCCTGGCGGACAGCACGATCGGCAGAATCCGCCGCTGCCACGCGCACACGGTCGCCAATAGCGCCCGCGTTTTCGGGCGCGGCCGTCAGCGACTCCTCAAAAGTAATACCCTCATCGCCAAAGGTGAGCTCCATCGACTCGCGCGCACCGCGGTCGGGGATGGCAAATACGCAGGCATAGCGCTTGCCCACGACCTCCTGGATGCGCGTCATAAAGCGATTGTCCGAGCCCGCGATGGCCGGCTGCTCAATCTTGAGCTCTGCCGTCACCGCACCGCCGGCACGAATCAAGCTCACGTAGTTAAGGCGCTGCTGGGCACCAAAGTCGAGTTGCTGGGCACGCACGTACAGGCCGTCCAGACGGTCGACCCCCGCCTCGCCGGCACGCGCCTCGATATCCTCGTAGGCGCGCAGGCAGTCGTCGAACAGCGAGCGCGGCTCGGACAGCACCACGAGCGCCTTGCCGCTCACATGCGACAGCGGGCTCACGGTCTGGCCGTACATCACCGGCAAAAAGCGGTCGAGCTCGGGCGTGACGATGCGTGCATCCACCATCTCGAGCAGCGCCGCCAGCTTACTGTCGTCCTGGCTGGCACGGCAGAGCGCCACATGCATGTTGTGGACGGCGTCGTCGGTAAGTGCGAGCTCGCGACAGGGGAAGATCTCGATGCTGTCCTCGTTGCCGATGGTCTGGCCCGTGGAACTCACCATGCGGCGGATGCGGTCGATCTCGTCGCCGAAAAATTCAATGCGCACGGGTGCCTTCTCCTGCGCGGGGAACACCTCGACGGTATCACCGTGCACGCGGAACAGGCCGGGTGCGTCGGCGGCACCGGCATTGGTATAGCCCATGCCCACCAGGCGCTGCGGCACCTCGTCAAAAGGGATCTCCTCGCCCACCGCAAAGGTCGTGGACTCCCAGTAGCGGCTCTCGACTGGCGGCACGCAACGCAGCAGCGCGCGGGCTGAGGCAACCATAATGCAGTTGTCACCGCGCACGATGCGTCCCAGGGCCTCGCAGCGCTGCGCCACCACGGCATCGTCGGGCGCCTGCTCGCGCCACGGGTAGTCCTTGCGCTCGGGAAAGCGGCACACGTGCGCCAGGCCCACATAGGCGGCCAGGCTGCGCGCGGCGCGATCGGCAGCGTCCTCGCCGCTCACGATATAGACCGTGGGACGCGGACGGCGCGCAAACTGGGCGGCCGCCATAAGCGTGCGACCCGACTGCGACACGGCCAACGTCACGTCCTCGCCGGCATCGAGTCCGGCCTCGACGGTCTGCAGTGCCTCGGCAGTGTAGAGCTGCGCGGCTATACGGTGAATGAGCATGCTGTTCCTCCGGCATCGCAACGCCAAAAGCCCGCCGGGGCAAGCTCGGCGGGTCGTTCGTCAAATTCGTTGTCTGTCATGGTAGCGCATGAAGAGGACTCCAGCTCAGGCGTACGCCCAGCCCCGCAACAAAAACGCCAGATAGAACCGGGCTCATCGGCTTCGCCAAAATCTCCCCGTCACTTCGAACGCCGCAACCACGGAAGGTGCCCCAAGAAACGGCTATTCCTCAAAAAAGCTCGCAACGTTCAAGCGGCTCGTCCACTCGCCTATGGTGTTGGCAAAGCCGACGCGTGTGTACACGCCCGCGAAACGACCGCGATACAGGTACAGGCCTTCCATATTAGAAGCGGGCGCAAAACCAAGATCATCCACAAGTCCTTTTGGTGCCTCTCCTCGATGCGGCCCATTGACAAGCGTTCCGCGCAAGCAGGGAGTCTGATACTGCTGAGCATACTCCTGTACAATCGCCCCAGCGGCCGCAGCGCGAGCAAGCACCTGGGACCATTCCCGTTCCGTGGCATCCAAGCCGGCAACAACGCCAACCGCGTTGTAGCCGCCGCACGGCTTGACAATCCATCGATCCTTTTCGGCAAATCTCGACAACTGGGCGCTTTCGTCCAAAATCTCGGTATAGGGCACATGCTCCCGTACAAACGATTGCTCCTCCGGGCTCAACAAGGACTGACCGGCCCGAGACCACAGAAATGCAAATACGGTCTTAGTCGCACACGGCCACGTTCTAAAACCACCAACGATGCACGCGAGCCCTTCTTGAGCCGCCTCGATTAAGGCCGAGCGTCCGTCGCACGGCTTATCCCACAGCTCGCCGGTCACCGCGCGCCGCCAAACGCAATCAATAGGACCGGCGGCATCGCACAGCCGCCTAGCACCGCTCTCGTCTTCGCCAATCCGCAGGTCGCGCACATCCGCAAAGCGCACCACCACACCCCGTCGCCTCATAAGGTCGACAAAATGAGCCGCATCTTCCAAGTCGATGCTTTCCGAATAGTCGACGATTGCCACCGAAGCAGGATATATTTTTGATTGCGGTGCATAGAGCCCCTCGTCAACGCGGGTCCCGTCGTCCGATCGTGCACTATCCTCGGTGCGGCGAGGATGGGCCAGCTTCCACTCTGCATAGGTCTCAAACAATGCGTCTATCCAGCTACCGCACAAATCGTACTGCCGAAAGCCGGGGTGGTCGGATGCAAACTCCTCAAAGGAAGGCGTCATTCGCACCGCCTGACAGACCGCATCGGTCACTACCATTCCGGCACTGCCGTCGGTATTGAGCTCGCAAAACGTATACGAACCGGCATCTTCGTCAAGAAAGATATCAACACGCGCAAGGGGAATTTGGCAATCATAGCCGGCATCCATAGCGCACAGGTCAGCAAAAGCCGGATCCATGCGAAACCACGCACGCACGGAGGCATCGGAACAAAACGCCCGCGTCACCTTGTCCATAATGCCGTACATGCGCTCGGCGGCCTCCTTAAGAAGCGCCGTCATATCCATGTCGAATATCTTTGGCGTCAGAGCCCAGGGCGCAGGATCACCATGGTAGAGCGCATGGGTTTGAGACAAGTATTCGTCGCCTTTGCGACGACCAGGTAGGTCACCTTCGCGCGTGCGTACGATGCGTTCAAAATAATCTTCGAGCTCTCGCGTCTTCAATGTTGCCACGTTACCCTCCATTGCTTGATTTTTTGCTCATGCTACGCCAGCACGCACGACTTCGGCGCGCTTGAATAGGCTTCTAAATTAGCAACACATTTTTGCATGAGGCGGCAGGAGGCGACAAATACTCCAGCTCAAGCGCATGCCCAGCCCCGCAACAAAAACGCCAGACGGACGAGTCGCCTGGCGTTATCAGAGTGAGCTATACGCCGAGTCTAATCGTAGACGCCCATTTTAAGCAGTGTGAAGGTCGGGGCGCCGTCACCCTGTGCGACGCGGACCGTGCAAGTTTCGGTACGGCCCCTGGATGCATCCGCTTGAATTGCGGCGATGAACTGGTCCTTTGGCAGGCCGTAGGTGCTCTCGGGGATGTCGGAAGGAAGTAACGCACCGCCAGCACTGTAAACCTCATAGGTGAGCTCGTAGATGTTGTCGCCAAGGTCAGTCGCGCCCGTAACGATGGCACACGATGGGTTGTAATTTCCCTGGCCGTATTCCTGCTTCAGATACAAGTACCCGTCATGCGCTTCGGCCGAATCGGCAAGCATCTGCCCACCCGACCCTTTATCAAAGGTCATGTCAGCATCCGAGAGCGTCAGACCCGTCAGGCGATTGAGTTCCCTATTGATCACATCGGTCGCCATGCGCTGATAGTGACCGTTGTCATAGTCGCCTTTCTCGATTCGATACGGCGCGTTGTCAATAAAATGGCACCAGATAAACTTGACCAGCTTGTATTTCTCGTCATCAGAAAGTCCGTCAGTCGAATCGAAGCCGCCCGCCTGATACCAGTCCCGATCGAAGTGTTCCTCCGTAAAGTTCGACAGGAACAGGTTTGCGGCGGCATAAGTTGCCTGGTCGTTGAGGTCGACTTTTACGCTGCCGCCCGTCTGCTCGGGCTCTTCCGGCTCTTCTTGCTCTTCAGCAGGCTTCTCCTTGGCGCTTCCCTTGTCCTTGTGCTCGGCCGAACCCTCGTCGGACCCAAGTACTGTAATCTGCGATGAATTGCCCTGCCCAAGCGGACCCAGCACGCCGGTCAGCGCCAGCGCAGCGCCACCGGCCACAAGCACGCCCGCTATACATATGCCGATAATCACCGCGCGCTTATACGACTTCTTCTGCACGGAAGGCATCCCTGCCGCCGGCATCGGTGCGGGCTCAGCAGGCGCGGCCGCCGGAGAGGCAGCGCCCATGCGTGCCCCGCAGTTCGTGCAAAAATCGGTTCCGTCGGGCATCTCGGAGCCACACTTGGTGCAAAACATATTCGGGCATCCCCTTACAACAAACGGCATCTGCCGTCATCATATTGAGCCCTCGCGACCCAAATGTGTTGCGCAACATTGGCCAAAGCCTTCGGACGCCGGCAAAACGTGCCGGGCCCTACCCCGTCACGCGCACGCTGGGGCAAAGGTCTGCCAGCGGGCACTCGTCGCACTTAGGTTTGCGAGCGTCGCAGATCTCGCGGCCAAAGGTGATCCACTGGTGGTTGACCGACTCCCAATACTCGTGCGGCAAAATCTTGAGCAGATCTTGCTCGGTCTTGAGCGGCTCTTTGGCATGCGTCTTGGGGCTCAGCATCAGGCGGTGCGCGATGCGGTTGACGTGCGTATCGACCGCGATGCCCTCGACAATGCCAAACCCCACGTTGAGCACGATGTTCGCCGTTTTGCGCCCCACACCCGGTAGCTTGACGAGCTCCTTCATGTCGGCCGGCACCTCGCCGCCGTAATCGGCAACGATCATCTGCGCGGCCTCCACGGCGTGCTTGGCCTTGCTCTTATAAAAGCCGAGTGACTTAATGGTGTCGGCCACATCGGCCACGCTCGCCCCCGCCATGGCCTCGGGCGTGGGCCACTGGGCAAACAGCCGCGGCGTCACCTTGTTGACCTGTGCATCGGTCGTCTGAGCCGAGAGCAGTACCGCGATGAGCAGCCTAAAGGGATTCTCGTGGTCCAAGAAGCACTCGACCGGGCCATAGCGACGGTTGAGGCGCTCGCACACCTCAACGGCGCGCTCGCGTTTGGCGGCATTGGTCTCGCGTGGCATAGCGTCTCCTCAGCTCAGCGGCACAACAAACTACAGGCACGATTGTCCCACGTCCGGGGCGCTTACACCTCCAAAAATGCGCCGGTCTGGCGGCCCCACAGGCTTGCGTACTCGCCGCCCGCCTCGACAAGCTGTGCATGCGTACCGTCCTCGACAATCTCGCCGTCCGCCAGCACCACGATGCGGTCGAGTGCCGCCACGGTGGACAGGCGATGCGCCACCACAATAGAGGTTCGACCGCGCATCAGGTTCTCGAGCGCCTCCTGCACCAACGCCTCGGACTCGCTGTCCAGGGCAGAGGTCGCCTCGTCGAGCACCAAAATCGGCGCGTCGGTCAGGATAGCGCGGGCGATGGCCACGCGCTGGCGTTGTCCACCCGAAAGCTTAACGCCGCGCTCGCCCACCATGGTGTCAAAGCCATGGGGCAGGCGATCGATAAACTCCAGGGCATTGGCCAGGCGTGCCGCCTCGCGAATCTGTTCGTCGGTGGCGTCGGGACGCCCGTAGGCGATATTCTCGCGAATGGAGCGGTGGAACAGCAGCGCCTCCTGAGGCACGTAGGCAACCTGGCGGCGCAGGCTCTGCTGCGTGCAGCGCGAGACGTCTTGGCCGTCCACGAGCACGCGGCCACCCTGTACGTCGTCCAAGCGCAGCAACAGCTTGGTGAGTGTTGTCTTGCCCGAGCCCGATTTGCCCACCAGGCCCACGCGCTGGCCCGCTGCCACATGGAGCGTCAGATCGTCGAACACGTTCTCGCCCGCCGCGGCGTCACGGTATGCAAAGCTCAGGTGCTCAAAATCAATCGCGCCCTCGCCCACCTTGAGCTCGGGGGCGTTCTCGTCGTCTGCCACCAGACGCGGCTCGTCCAGCACGCGCGTCATCTCGGCCGCATCGCCGAGCGCGCGGTTGATGCGCTGCATCATGGAGCTCACATAGTTCAGACGCATGGTGAGGTTGTACGTATAGGTAAAGATCATGACGAGCGCGCCGGCAGAGATGCCAAACCACGCGTTGCCGCCCGCCACGAACACACTCACCACGGCCATGGTGATAACGATAAGGCCCGAGGTCGTAAAGTTGCGTTGCATCATGGCGTGCATCGAAACCGTCTCGGCGTCGCGCGCGGCACGGTCGGCGGTATCGAATAGGTCACGCTCAAAGTCCTCGCGCCCACAAGTCTTGACGGCCAGGATATTCGTGACCGCATCGGAAAGCACACCCGATAGCTTGTTCTGCGCGGCGGACGTCGCGGCCGAAAGCGGCATGATGCGTTTGTACATAAGCCAGACAAACGCGATGTAAACGACCATGATGCCCACCAGGATCACGGTAAATGTGGGCACCACCGGGGCGAGCGCCGCTACCGTGCAGACAACCGAGGTGATAGTGGGGATGAGCGAATACACCGTCACGTCCACCAGCCCCGTGTAGCCGCTCATAAAACGACTCGTCTGGCTCACGAGCGATCCGCCAAATCGGCTGGTGTGGAATGTCATGGATTGATTGGAGAGCGTGTCGAAGCACAAGCGCGCCAGGTGATAGTTGCCCGCAATCTCGAGCTTGTAGACGGTGTAGTCCTGCAGCTTGGAGAGGATCTGGCCTACCAGGTTAACGAGCACGAGCGCCAGAATGTAGGGACCAAAGACCTCGAATACTTGATCGCCCGCCACGGGACCCGCTTGGACACGGTCGACGATGAGGGCCATCACATAGGTGTTGGCAAACGTGAGCAAAAAGATGTAGCCCGCCGACGAGAACACCGAGAGAAAGACAATCAGCGGCTGCGTGCGCGTGACGTCCCAAAAACGCTGCAGCGTGCGGCGCACGGTGGAGCGTTTGAGCGGACTGGTGTTTCTCTGAGACATGGGCTTCCTTTCGCGTCTGATAGGGCGAAACGCCATTGTTGCACACTAAAGCGCACTTCAGGCAAGTGCGACGCGAAAAGCGTCCGCGCCCCGCGCTTGCGCAGGCGCTCCGCCGTCAGATGCAGCTAGTCCTCGTCTTTTTGGTCTGCGAGCAGCTCCGCGGATGTGAGCCCCAAGATCTCGTCGGCCTCCTCGGCATCTTCCAGCGCGTCGATGTCCTTGAGCTTGCGCTCCATAACGTTGGTGCGCGTGGTGATGATGCCCTCGACCGTTTTACCCGCGGTCTCGATCTGCTGCTGGGCACGACGCAGCGCCGCCTGATAGCGCGGCAGCTCGGCCTTGACGGCAGAGAGCACACGCAGCACGTCGTCGGTGCGCTTTTGCAGCCTAAACGTCTGGTAGCTCATCTGCAGGCTGTTGAGGATGGCCGCCATGGTGCTGGGGCCGGCAACGTTAACGTGATAGTCGCGGCCCAGGGTCTCGATAAGCCCGGGGCGGCTGACGACCTCGGCGTACAGGCCCTCAAACGGCACGAACATAATGCCAAAATTGGTGGTCGCGGGCACGCTCAGGTACTTTTCGCAGATGTCCTTTGCCTCGCGTTTCACCATAGCATCGAGTGTCTTGCGCGCGGTGGCCACAGCTTCGGCATCACCCGACTCTTGCGCGTCGAGCAGATGCTCGTACGCGTCGCCCGGGAATTTGGAGTCGATCGGCAGCAGCACGGGATCGCCCTCGTCCACCGGCAGCTTGACGGCAAACTCAACGCGCTCCGAGGCGCCGGGCTTGGTGGCGACGTTTTCCAGATACTGGTCGGGCGTAAGGATGTCCGCCAGGATCGCACCCAGCTGTACCTCGCCCAAAATGCCGCGCGCTTTTACATTGCCCAGCACGCGCTTGAGGTCGCCTACGCCGGTGGCAATGGACTGCATATCGCCCAAACCCTTGTACACAGCCTCGAGCTGGTCGCTCACCTGCTTAAACGATGCGGACAGGCGATCGTTGAGCGTACGGGAGAGTTTCTCGTCCACCGTCGCGCGCATCTGATCGAGCTGCACGTTGTTGTCCTTGCGGATGGCGCTCAGCTGGGCATCGACCGTCTCGCGAACCTTGTCCAGGCGGTGCTCGATACCCTCGCGGTTGGCGCCAAGCTGTTGGGCTGTCTCGCGGCGCAGGTCATCCATACGGTCGCCGGCCTGCGAGAACTCACGCGCGATGGTCAGGTAGCGCTGCTGCTCTACGGCCGCATCGGTCGTCTGCTGCTGCGCGATGGCATTTGCCGTGCGGCGGGTTTCGGCCAAAGCGACGTTCAGGGTGTCGAGCGCATTGTTGGCCTGCTCGAGCGCAGCCAGCATCTCTGCCCCGCTATCGCCGCGCTCCTGCAGCTCGACGCGAAGGCCCTTGAGCTGCAGGGCACAGGCCGCAGCGACCCCCACCGCCACCAAAGCAATCACAATAAGTGCAATATCAATTGCAGACATAAACTCCGCCCAACAAACCCAATCGATCATCAATCAAAACCGCGATCAATCTTACCCCGCCACACGCACCGGGCGCCCGGCCCCTTCTTGGGCGCCCCTCTCCTCCGCATATTCCATAATGCGGCGCGCCGTCTCCCTGCTCACCTTTGAGTCATCACCGGCTAAATATGCGTACACGTTTCCCTTATTCAGATTCAAATCGCGGCAGAGACCGTAGCGCGTTACACCCGATTCCTCTAGCGCTCCCAACGTTCTTTTTCGCATCAGGGCGTTGATTCTTCTGTCCGCCACTGGCTTTTCCTTCACCGCTCTATACGCACGCCAAACGTTGGCATAACGATTAGGAAGTTTGTCCTCGGCGCATAGAGATGCCAGGCTACCCGTTTGGGCGTACAAGGACAAAACGCCTCGGTAACCCTCTTCCATCCACGAACCCTCGGATAAGCCCAGAACGTATTCGGCTTTACCCTGTGCCAAAGCGAGCAAAAACAGGGGCTCCGCCACGCGCGGCGCAACCGTCGTCGCTTGCTTAACCAGTTTTCTAAAACTGAGCGACTGCTGTCCGGATAGCTCTCGGCAATAGCCTTTTAAGAATCCCTCAAAGGTCAGATTCAACCGAGCACCTCCTTTTTGTATTGGCTGTATGCGCAGACCATCTCTTGATAACTCCGCTCCGAAGGCGACGACGCCAGCGCCTCGCCCTCGTCGAATATAAGCCGTTCGAGCAGTCCCCAATCAAGTCGGTCGACGAATGCCTGGCTATGAAGATCGATGATGTCGTTCGGACGACAGGCATAGAGCTTCATTACCGCCAGGTCCTCCAAGGATGGCGTAAAGTACCTGATAAAGCGCGCCCCAATATCCAAGGGAATCAAACGATCTTCGTAATTGAACGGCATCTGATTACAATATGCCACCGCCATACCATTCACCTCGGGGTATCGAGCTATGATCTCGCGGAGGCACCTATCTGCCTCAAACACATCAATGTCATGTGTAACCGAACGATCCGTCACATCGTTTAGCATGAAGGCGCTTCCTCCCACCAATACAACGTTCGGCCTGTCGTCTCTTGGACCTATTTCCAGCTCCGCCTCTTCGTCAATGCCCAAAAGAGTCTGCTCTAAATCCTGCTTATACATAGCAAATCCTATTATTATTTATCTTCAATAATACTATTCAGTCGCACGACAGGACCCACAGGATGCAAGAATTCTGCTCGTGGCGATAATTCGTACACCCTGGAAGTCCTAATGTGACAAACGCTAACTCTCCCAGCCGGCGCGGATGGTTGTTGCGACATCGCCTAGGCGCTGGCCCAGGGCCGCTAGATGCTGGAGCACCTCATTGGGCGAGGCACCGTTGAGAATGCACGTGAGGGCATATGAGGCCAAGAAGATTGCCGCAAGTCCTAGCGGAATGAGCACGATCATCGCCAATGTGCGCAGGCGCTGGCCCACGCGGCGACGACGCGCACGACGCTTGTCGAACGCGAGCTCCTGCGCATATGAATCTTGCTGTACGGAATAGGCCTCTGGTGCCGATTCGCACCCGGGCACGGCTGCAGGTACAGCAGCGGGCACGACGTTTTGCACGGGCGCCTGGTTGGCAACCCCTTGCATTTGCATCTCTATAAGCCGCCGCTGCTGCCGCAGCATGCGCTCGGCTTGTTGCTGTGGGGTCTCAAGAAACAGGTCCATGTTGGCCTCCAAAATCGGAGCGTTCGACGCTTACGACCAGCATCCCGCACCGCCATGACCGCGACAACGCAATCGCCGGCAATAGCCACAAAGTTTCTTTTGCTCAAAAGCTGTCGAAAAGCTCAACAACTCCCCTACCAGCACTTTCTCTGAGCTTTTTTACCGAATGATCTTTTGCCCTTCCACCAACCCGCCAACTAACCAAAAGCTGACCAAAAGCTTGACGGAAATTGTGGAGACCGGGACCCCAAACAAAACGTGCCGCCCCATAAGGGGCGGCACACAAACCAATCTATGAGCCAAAACTCGCTGGCAAGCCCGCGCCGTCAGACCCGCGGCGTATGCCTTTGCCTCGCGCGACTCTGCGAAGCCGTGAGCGAGAGGGAAAGGGATGCGCCGCGGGTCTGACGCCCGGAGCGGTAAGGCCGGCAGTTGCCCTGCGCTCCGTGGTCGGTGGGGGCAGATTACATGCCCGAAAGACCGCGAGCAGCGGTGGCACACAAAAACGCCAAGACTAGAATCACGAGCGAACCGGCAATGTCGGCCACCACGCCCGTAAAACGACGCTCAAACAGCCAGCTCTCAAAGTGCGGGACGACATTGCGCCAAACACGCCACAGCAAGATGCCCATGCCGATAACGCCCGGGATATTGAGCAACAAAATCTCGGAGCACAAGAGGCCGATCAGGTTGCCGGTGGCAAAGCCCGCATCGCCCTCGCAGTATTTGCGATAAATCATGTACAGCATGTACGCCACAAACGGCTGTAGGCACGCAGAGATAAACGCAACCACCATCGAGGGGTCTTGAGAAAAGACATCGGTGAGCTTATCCACACTCGTGGCATCCTTAGAGGCCAGGAACAGACCAATGACTACAACAGGCACCACGCCCAAGATGACCTCGACCATCGTAAACAGTTTGGCAGTCAGGTCTTCGCTCGCCGTATTCAAATGAGGCGCCCACTCAGGATGAGCATGTGCGCCGACCTTCTTGTCCTTCTCGGCACGATCGGCCTTTTTGCCCTCAGGGACCCGACGACCAGGATCCTTGCGAGTCCCCGCCGCAGCAACCCGAGCCCGAGACTTCTTACCCATAACCAACACCTCACAAGAGGAAACGAATAGCCAACGCTACCTAGTGTACCCCACCCAAGAACGGTACCGTCCCAACCAATCCCCACACAAAACGTGCCGCCCCAAAAGGGGCGGCACACAAACTTTAATATCAGCTTTTCTGTAGCGAGCACGCAACGACCCAACGCCGGGGCGCAGGGCGGGGAAATACCTTTGCCTCGCGCGACCCTGCGGAGCCGTGAGCGAGAGGGAAAGGTATTTCCCCGCCCTGCGCCCCGCAGTCCACGTTCGTATCGGCGCTAGTAGTTCACCACCTGCTCCTCAAAGTACGCCTTCGGGTGGTTACACACCGGGCACACCTCAGGCGCCTCGGCACCAACGTGCAGGTGCCCGCAGTTCAGGCACTTCCACACCTTCACGCCCTCACGCTCAAACACCTCGCCCGACTCGATGCGCTCGACGAGTTTGTTGTAGCGCTCCTCGTGGGCCTTCTCGACGGCGGCGACGCCACGGAACTTCTCGGCGATCTCGACAAAGCCCTCCTCCTCGGCGGTCTTGGCGAACTCGTCGTACATCGTGGTCCACTCGTAGTTCTCGCCCGCAGCGGCGTCGCGCAGGTTGTCCAGAGTGCCCGGAACGGCGCCGTCGTGCAGATACTTAAACCACAGCTTGGCGTGCTCGGACTCGTTGCCCGCCGTCTCGGCAAAAATATTCGAGATCTGAACGTAGCCGTCCTTTTTGGCCTTGGATGCATAGTAGCGATACTTGGTGTGTGCCTGGGACTCACCGGCAAAAGCGGTCTCGAGGTTCTTCTTGGTTTGGGAATTCTCAAAATCCATAGGTGTACTTCCCTTCAACGCATGCCGCCCACAGACTTTGAGCGGCCTTGCTTTAAGGATGCCCTCATGCCGAGAATTTAAACCTTACAATCCCGTTCTTCAGATTCGAGTGAGCTACACACTCAGCCAACGATCGCCCTCGGAGCCGCAAAAGCCCTCGCGCTCCAGATCGGCAAGAATGCTTGCGACCAGCTCGCGCTCGACCGGCTCTCGGCCGGCTGCCGTCTCCATCTCGTTAACGCCTGCAACGGCTTCATCGAGCGTAATACCTGCCGGTTGTCCATCGCGCGCCGCCAGCAGCATGCGCACGATGTGGGCGCGCTTTTGGCGACGCGAGCCCTCAAACTTGGACTGACGGCTATAGCCCGCCGACCGCCTGGACGGATTGGGCAACGTCTTTTTTAGATATGCGCCGTAATCTAGCAACGCGTAATACCACGCGCGCGGCGTGTCGGCATCATCGAGCGGCACGGCAAAGGGAGCGATCTCGTCCGCCGACGCACCGGGGGCCGCCGGACAGGCCGCCTGAATCAGCGGCACCAGCTCGCGATCGGGAACAGCCGGCACGTCGGGAAAGAAATGATGCAGAAAGACCGTGCGCACGTTGGTCTCCAGATACACACCCGGAAGATCAAACGCAAACGCACGGATGCCCTGCGCCGTCGCCGGGCCAATACCAGGAAGAGCGACCAAGTCACGCGTCTCACGCGGAAACTCCCCGTCCCAGTCCTCTACAACGCGCTGAGCGGCCTTGTGGAGCGCCAGAGCGCGTCGGTTGTAGCCCATCCCCTGCCAAGCGTCCAAAACATCGGAAGGAGCGGCCTGAGCGAGCGCCAGAACGGTCGGAAAGCGATCGAGCCACGCCGGCATGCGCGTCTCCACGCGCGGCACCTGCGTCTGTTGCAGCATGACCTCGGAAAGCCAGATGATATACGGGTCGCGCGTGCGGCGCCACGGAAGGTCGCGATAACGCAGGACCCCTTCCGAACGAATCATCGAACGAAAGGGGTCCTGAATCATGGCAATGCTCCTTATGCTGCGCTATTCCTCCCGGCAAGCGCACGCGCAGGTGGCGTACTCGGGAAACGCATCGCGGTCGGCGAACTTGGGATCAACAGCCGGGAACTGGCGATGGGCGACAATATCGCCGAGCGAAACGGAATCGAGATAGTCGCGCATCAACGCCTGGGCTCCGGCCCACAGGGGATGATAGCAGCACGTGCCCATGCGCGCACAGTCGCCGTCAGGCGCGGTGCAGTCGTTCATAACCATGGGGCCCTGAACAGCCTCGACGACCTGGCGGATGGTGACATCGTCCGGACTGACCTTGAGACGCATGCCACCGTGAACGCCACGCAGGCTCTCCACAATACCGGCCTGGACCAAACCGTGCTGAATCGAGCGGGCAAACGAATACGGGACATTGACCTCTTCGGCAGCGGTGCGAACAGAAAGCAAACGCTCCGGATCCTCGGCAAGCATCGCCAACATACGAAGGGCGTAATCAGTCTTCCTCGATATGTCCATTTTTCCCCTTTCAAGGAATAGGAACAGCTCGAACGAGCTCCGGGGCCGAGCTTACGTCGAGACGTCAATGACCGTATGGACGCCCAAATAGCAAAACGGGTGTCCACTGAATGCCGCGTTTGAAGCCTCTTGCATCAAAAACGGCCCACAGTGCAATTCAGTATAACCTAACCCCCTGCTTCGTTGAACAGGTGTTGCGCAACAAACGTCTTGTTTGAGCACATGTCTTAAACGGAGCTTGTCCGGGAATTGGAAGGATTTAGTTTTGGGCGAAAGGTACCGATGGGATCAAGGTCCTATCAAACGCAAAAAGCCACATCCGAAGACGTGGCTTTAATTACGTTGGCGGGAAGTACGGGGCTCGAACCCGCGACCTCCGACGTGACAGGCCGGCGCTCTAACCAAACTGAGCTAACTCCCCAGGCAGACGTTCGCGTTTGTTTCCGCTCGCGTGCGCTGCGGTGATTAGTATACACAGAAGTCTGTCCGCCGCGCAACAACTTTTTTGAAAAAATTTTTTGGCTGTCCGGGAGGGTCTCCGGGGCTGAGGGCGGGGGTTAAGTTTGCTGCTCTACAGTCCTGCGCAAGACGGAAAGCACATTAAGTGCTTTCCTTTGCGTGCGGAACTCGCGACAAACTTAACCCCCGCCCTCAGCCCCGGAGACCCTCCCTGCCGTAACATTATTCAACCAGTTTTGCGGGCGTGCGCCGCTGCGCGGCTAGCCCGCGTGCTCCTCGGCGGGATTGGTCTGATGGATTTTGTTGAACTTTGACCTTTGGCTCAAAGAAAACGGGGGACGCATCTGCATCCCCCGTTTTTGTTGCGGTTAGTCTAAGTCAATAAATTTGGTGCTCAGGATCTTGCCTTCCTTGACGAGCATTCTGGCCATGGTGGGGCCTCGGGTGCCTCTGGGGTAGCTGGCGCTGCCAGGATTGAGGACTAGGCAGCGGCCTACTTGGGCTTCTTTGGTTACGTGGGTGTGACCGTTGATGGCTACGTCTACGGATCCCACGGGCAGATCTTCACGGTAGTGGGCTACGGCGAATTTGAGGCCTTCGTAGGTGAAGATGGCCAGACGGTCTACATCCGGGCCGTAGTCGCGGTAGTAGTCGTTGTTTCCTAGGACCGCTCGCACGGGGGCGATGGTGCATAGATGCTCGTAATCCATCTCTGAGGTGAGGTCTCCGGCGTGGATGATCAGATCTGCGCCCTTGAGCTCGTCCAGAAGCGTGGGCGAAAGATAGCCGTGGGTGTCCGAGATGATGTCGATGCGCTTGGCGCTTGCACTGTTCATGGGATCCCTTCTGCAAAACCGATTCGACGTATATACAAAAAGCCCCACGGCTCCGCAGACAATTGGTCTACAGGGCTGCGGGGCCAGTGTGCTAGAGACTCAGGGCCTTCTTGAGCGGCACAACGCGGCGGCGCGAGACCGGCACGCGTTCGTCGACGCCTGTAATGCCCAGTTGGATAGCGCCCGAGGGCACCGTCTCGACATCTGTGACGCACGCCAAGTTGACGATATAGCGGCGATGAACGCGAAAGAAGCCAAAGTCGCAAAGCTTGGCCTCGAACTGCGCCAGCGAAGTCGTCGAAAGAAAACGATCATCGACGGTATAGATACAGGAGTAATCGTCCTTGGCCATGATGAAGCGAATGTCATCCACGGGGATGAGGACCTTGCGGCCGCCCTTTTCCACCGGAATGCGCTCGATGGTGGCTTTGCTGTCCGTGACGGGCTTGGCGTGCTGCATGACCTTCTCGATCGCGCGATCCAGGCGTGCCTCCTCAACCGGCTTCATGAGGTAATCGACGGCATCTACGTCGAACGCCTCGACGGCATGATCGCTATACGCGGTCACAAACACAATCGCCGGCGGATTCTTAAGCTTATGCAGCGCCTCGGCAAGCTGCAGACCAGAAGCACCGGGCATCGAGATATCGAGAAATACGACATCGACGCGGCTTTCCATCAACATCTCAATGGCGGAGCGGACGCTCGACGCCTCAGTGATCGTGCCGATCTTGCCCGTCTGCTCGAGCAAGAAGCGAAGTTCCGAACGGGCCGGGGCCTCATCATCCACAATCATCGCACGCAGCATAGGGATTAAACCTTTCGTCAACAAACTACGCTGGGCATCCGCCGCTCGGCGTTGAGCCCATAGCCTTTTATTTTACTCTTGAATGTCAAAGATGCTCTCTGACAAATCAAGATGCAGGAGCACTTTGGTGCCCTTGCCCGGCGCCGATTCGACGCGCGTATAAGAGTGCGGTCCATAAAAGCGATGGATGCGCTCAGAAATATTGTGCATGGCCACGCCGGCGCCGCCGCCTTGCGGGGAACTGGCATCGGGGCGGGCGGAGCGCTCATCAAACAGCCTGGCGGCGGTGCCCTCGTCCATGCCCACGCCGTTGTCGGCCACGGCAATCAGGATTGCGTCGTCGCCGTCTTGATGGACGGTCACATCGATCTGCAGGGCATCGCCATCGCCCATGCCATGCCGCACGGCGTTCTCGACAATGGGCTGGATTACAAAGGCCGGGACCAACGTGTCCTCGACATCCTCGGAGACATCGAAGGTCGCCAGTACGCGGTCCTCGCCAAAACGCGCCTTCTCAAACGTCAGGTAGCGCTTGGTCTGGGCAACCTCGCGCGAGACCGGGATAAGCGACCCCGAGTTGTCGAGCGTGGCGCGATAGAACGAGGAGAACTCGCGCAGCAGCTCGCGGGCACGCAGCGGGTCGGTACGCGTAAACGACGCGATGGTGTTGAGCGTGTTGAACAGAAAGTGCGGGTTGATCTGCGCCTGCAGGGCACGCACCTCGGCACGTGCCGTCAGTTCCTTTTGCACCTCGAGCTCGTGGATGGCGAGCTGCGTGGACAGGATCTCGGCAAAACCCGAGGCGAGCGCATACTGGGTACGGTCGACAGCACGCGGGGTCTTGTAGTAGAACTTGAGCGTGCCGACGGTGCGGTCGCCCACCTTGATGGGCGCGATGATGCCGGCGGGAACATGGTTGTGCGAGCCATCCGAACCCACCACGTCCACTACGCGGTTGAACGACTGCACGATGCCGTGCTCAATGACGTAGCGCGTGGCAAGCGTATGGATGGGCGAATCGGGCAGCAGCTTTTCCTCGAACTCGCCCGCGCAGGCCAGCACGTTGCTCTCATCGGTGATGGCAACGGTCATGGCACGTGTCTCGGGCAGGATACGCCGGCACACCAAAAGCGCCGATTCCTGCGTCAGGCCGCCCTTAATGTCCTCGAGCATGGCCGAGGCAACCGAGAGCGTCTCCTCGGTGTACTGGGAGCGTACCGAATCGGGATTGAGCGTCAAATAGATAAAGATGCACAGGAAGATGCACAGCAGCGCACAGGCGATCACCGTGGCAATCGGCTCAATGCCAGTCGCCAGGGCAAAGATAAAGTACACCAACACGCAAACGGCGCAGACAACGGCGATGATGCGAAAGATTGAAATTGAATTATCGCGCTGGGCGCGGCGGTCGATCATTCAGCCCCTCCAGGATGCTAATCAGTTGTGCGTCGCGCCAAAGTTCGTCCATGATCTTGGGCCAGAAACTCTGAAAACGCAGGTAGCTTGCGGCGTTTTGGCGGGCATAGGTCTTGGCCTCGTCAATACCATGACGCCAGATGCGCAGATATCCCTCGTGCTCGCGGGTAAACATACTGCGAACCATGGCGGTCTTGCGCACGCGGTCGTCGAGCTCGCGCGAGATCCACGGACCCGGATAGGGCATGAGTGATGCGGCCGTAACCGGAATGAGCTCCTTTTGGTGCGCAGCGAACGTCAGCTTGGCCCGCTCGTAGTACCAACGGTACACGTCCTGCATAAAGCGCGGCGAGCGCTTCTCGGACTCGGGCGGCAGGTGGCGCACGGTCCACTCGTTGTCGAACCACACGTCGTAGCCAAACATGCGCATGTTAAAGAGATAGTCCAGATCCTCGCCGCGGGTAATAAACGGGTCGAACGCCACGCGGGTAAACGCACGGGCATGCAGGGCCATCAGGCCGCCGCACACGTAATTGGAACGCGAGATGCGGGTGCCCGAGAGCGCCTTTTTCATCCAGCGATTGAACTCGATACGCTTGGTCCACCAGCGATGGCAAATGCCCGCTTTGTCCGTGGGAGCCAGCGGCGACCCGTCGCGATCGTAAAAGTATCCGCTCTTGACTAAAATCGGCAGGCCCTGACGCGTCTGTTGGCCCAGTGCATAGGTCGCACGTTTCATAAAGTCGGCATCGATGACGGTCTCGTCGTCATCCAAAAACACAACCGCGTCGTGCCCCAGCACCGCCGCGCAAGCAAGACCCATGTTGCGGATGGCGCCGTAGCCGCGCAGGCTCACGCACTCGCCCGAGCCTTTGGGCGCAATCTGCGCCACGCGGTCGGCAACACGCGAAGCCTGAGTATTGGTAACGATGGTGACCTTAAGTGAGGGATGCGCATTAACGATTTCGTGCACGCGATGGGATACGTCGGCCGTGGCAGAAACCGGACAGACCACCAAGAGAATGATGCGCGGAATGTCGCGCACCTGTTCGAGCGAAGTCAGGCAGCGATCGAGTTCCGAGTTGGCGGCATTGAGCGACGTCGAGTGATCGTAGGTGCCGGGAGCGTTTGCTTGGGTATCATCGCCCGCCCAATATGTTGGGATCACAACCGTGGCGTTCATACCTTTACCCTCCTTGCAACACAAAAACGGGGCGCCGCCAAACACAGGCGACGCCCCGCGACCTAGCTGGTTCCATCATACCCACTTGGGCTAAACATTGTTCGAAAGTCAGAATGATTTATGCGGCTACTTCCAAAAGAGTACTGCAGATAGGCACAATTGCTGTACTGAGCCCGGTTGCCTTACGCCGCCGTCTGAGCCATGCGGGACAGACGGACCAGCAGCACAAAGCCAACAACCAGCAGAACGCCAATAGAAAGGACGCCCAGGGACGGGTTGCCGGTCAGCGAGGTGACAACCGACACCAGGAAGGTGCCCATAACGCTTGCGTAACGGCCAAAGATATCGAAGAAGCCGTAGTACTCGTTGGACTTTTCCTTGGGGATGATGCGGCCAAAATAGCTGCGGCTGAGCGCCTGCACGCCGCCTTGGAACAGGCCGACCATAATGGCAAGCACCCAGAATTCAAAGGCGGTCTTTAGGAAGAACGCGGCGAACAGCACAATCCCCATGTAGGCGGCGACCGCCACCAGGATCATGTTGAGCGTGCCCACGCGTCCGGCGAGCTTGCCGTAGATGATGGCGGACGGAAAGGCCACGAACTGCGTAACGAGCAGCGCCAGCACCAGCTGCGTCGAATCGATGCCCAAGGCCGATCCGTAACTGGTGGCCATGGAAATGACCGTGTGCACACCGTCGATATAGAAGAAGAACGCGATCATGTAGACCAGCACGGTCTTATTGTGGGCAATCTCGCGCATGGTGTGTCCGACCTCGGAGAACACACCGCCCACGATGTGGCCGATGGTGTCCTCGGGACCGCGCTCGCGACCGTACTTTTGCTTATAGGTGCGAATGAGCGGCAGGGTAAAGATGAGCCACCAGGCACCAGTGATGATAAACGACAGACGCGTTGCCAGCATGGTGGGGATGCCAAGAGCGGGGCCACCCATGATGAGCGCCAGGCAGATGACGAACGGCACGGTGGAACCGATGTAGCCCCAGGCATAACCCGAGCTGGACACGGCGTCCATGCGCTCGTCGGTGGTAATGTCAGGCAGCATGGCGTCGTAGAACGTCATAGAAGAGTTAAGGCCGATGGTGCACAGCACGTACACGGTCAAAAATGCCATGGCGGACATTGGGATAGCCTGCGCCAGGCAAAGCACCAGGCCCGTGAGGAAGAAGCCCAAGAAGAACTTGATCTTGTTGCCGGCGTAGTCGGCAAGTGCGCCCAGAATGGGCATGAGCATGGCGATGACCAGCGAGGCGATCGTCTGCGCATTGCCCCAAGCGACCACCAGGTCGGCCGAGGAAGCGCCGGTATTGATGGCGTTAAAGTAAATGGGCACCACCGAGGTATTGAGCAGCACGAGGGCCGAATTGCCCACATCGTACATAACCCAGTTACGCTCGAGCTTGGTGTATTTCATGGACAGGGACCCTTCGTATTTGCCCGATATGCAGTTAGTTCATCGTACCCCAATTGTCCAGAAGCACCGGTAAGGATTCGGCAAAGGGGCACGCATGAGCCCTATTCCTCGCGGTCGAACTCCTCATCGGCATTGAGCACGCGACCGCTGTAATTGACATGGTTGGTCACGGCTTCCATATCGCCGGTCTCGATAAAGCGGGCAACCGTGCACTCGTAATCGAGCAGCGCGCGGTCAAAGACCTCGGGGAAGCTCTCGGTCGAGACTTCATCGGTAAAGGGGTTCTTCCATGCCAAGTGGCCCAGGTTGCCGGTACGCTCGGGCAGCTCGGTCGTCACGCGGTGCGCAAGGCCGTCGAGCAGCGAATAATCGTGCACCAAGCCCTCGAGCAGGGCAATCGCGCGCGTCTTGGCCGAACCGGCCGGCTCGATAGTGCGGTAGAGCAGCTGCATGTCGGCTACGGCGCCGGCGTACTCCCCCGCCGGGATGTCGATACCGTACACGCGCCCGGCGACGTAGCTCATCAGCACGCCGGCAACACGATTGATGCGGTCGGTAGTGACGATCTCGCCCGCCGGCGGATAATCCTCGACCGTTGCCCCATCGCGCTTGAGCTGCAGCATCAGCACGTCCAAGTCGCTTTCGAGCACGGCGTGAACTTGACCGCCCGAAGCCTCGAGCTCGGGGTCGGACTCAACAATGCCAAACTGCTGCTCGTAGACAAAGGGGTGGGCATTGCGGTCGAGCACATAGTGCGACAGCAGGCCCAGCGCAAACGCGCGACCCAGATTGGCATCGCGCGGCTGCAGGTGCGACACGCCATCGCGCAGGCATGAGAACTGGCGCGACATGCGCGAGCGGTGCATGACCTGCGCCAGCAGCGTGCAGTCGGAAACACGCGGTGTCAGAATGTGAAAGAAAAACGGGTCGGGGCCTTGGTTGCCCAGGATAAAAGCGATGCGCTCCTCGTCGGACGCGATGACGCCCTGCGGAAGACGGTCGATGCTTTCCTCGCCAAACAGATGATGCGTAATGAGCGCGGGCATATTGTTCCTTTCGATTTCATTCGATGTCACCCATTATGCCCACCGCACGGCCATGCCAAACCTACGCCGGTAAACGTTGGCATGCGAACCGCCTACGCAAGCCCCAAGTGCGCCTTAACCTCGGCAGCGCGACGACGGGACACCGGCACCGTCGAGGTTACGCGATCGAGCCTGAGCTCCATAAGACCCGTGGAACCGATCTCGACATTATGCACGTCTTCCAAATTGACCAGATAGCTGCGATGGACGCGGATAAAGCCCTCGGAGGCCAAGCGACGCTCGAGCGAGGAAATCGACTCATTGATCAGGTATGTCCCCTCGGCACAGACCGCATTGCAAAAGTCGGCGCGCGCCTCAAAGTAGCAGACATCCGCCACGGGGATGAACACCTTTTTACCCCCGCGGTCCACCGTCAGGCGAAGGGGCTGGCGCGGGGTATGGACAGTGCGGCGAACACCCAGGGCGGTCTCGATCTTGTCGAGCGCCTTTGACAAGCGGGCGTCCTCGACCGGCTTGACGACGTAATCGACAGCATCGAGGTTATAGGCATCAGCCGCATACTCGGCAAATGCCGTCACAAACACCACGACCGGCGGCGTTTTTAGGTTCTGCAGCGTCTCGGCAAGCTCAATTCCCGAGCGACCGGGCATCGTGATATCCAAAAACAGCACGTCGGGCTTGTTCGACAGGATCGACTCCACGGCCTCGGTGACATTGCCCGCCTCGGCAATCTGGCCCACACGCGCATCCTTTTCCAACAGATAGCGTAGCTCGGCCCTAATAGGAGGCTCGTCATCAACCACCAAGATGTTCCAGCCTTCGGACATATGCGCTTCCCCTCTTTTTCTCTCAATCCAACCGCGTGCTACACCGTCAGCGGCGCCGGCTCATGCGGCTCGCCGTTCAACTCTACGATGACCTGCGTTCCCACGCCCTCCTGAGACTTCACGCGCATGCCAGAATCTTCTCCGTAAAAGAAATGGATGCGCTGAAGTACGTTAAAGAGCGCCAGGCCGCAACCTCGCTTGACGGAGCCGTCGGCAGTAATGCTCTCGGGCTCCTCTCGGCGATGCTGCTCAAACAGATGCGCGCAGACTTCTTCGCTCATACCGATGCCGTCATCTTCGACGATGATCTCCAAGCCGTCATCGGTCTCAAAAGCCCCAACACGAATAGAAAGCGGCTCGGTCTCGCGCTGGGCATGCTTGATGCAGTTTTCGAGCAGCGGCTGCAAGATAAACGGCGGCACCATGCTGTCGCGCACCTCAAAGTCGATGTCGACCGAAACGCGCAGACGGCCGTCGCCATACCGGGCCTGCATAAGATTGATATAACGAGTGCCCTGTTCCACCTCGTGCTCGAGTGTGGTGAGCGTATCGGAGTCAGAAAGCGTCTGACGATAGTAATTGGAAAAGTCGATCAGCAGCGATCGCGCCTTGTCGGGCTCGGCTCGCACGAGCGATACGATAGTGCTGATGGTATTGAACAGAAAATGCGGGTCGACCTGCGACTGCAGGGCGCGCAGCTCCACGCGGGCCGTAAGCTCGTCCTGGCGCTCGAGCTCAAAGCTGGCGAGCTGCGTGGAAATGAGATCGGCAAAACCCGAGGCCAACGCCGTCTGACGCATATCGATGCTGCTCAGGCGGGGGTAATACAACTCGAGCGTGCCCACGCAATGCCCGCGCACGGTAAGCGGCGCGACAATGCCGGCGCGCAGGCGGGGAAAATAACCGCCCGTCTCGTACGAGGCATCGCGCGAAAACACGCTTTGCTCACCGCTGTTGATCACGTTGAGCGTGGTCTCGAGCACCACCGGGGTGCCGGCAGGGCACTTTGCCGAGTCCTCGCCCCAGCTTGCCAGCACCTGCTTGCCGTCGGTAAAGCAGATGGCCGAGGCGATAGTTTCGGACAGAATGATTTTGGAGGCGCCCAGGGCAGCTTCGGGCGTAAGGCCACGCGATGTGTAGGCGAATATTTTTGATGCGATGGCGAGCGTACGGTCGGTTGCGCTCGATGTGAGGTCGTCGGGGACCACAAAGACATACGAGAAAAAGAAGCACAGCATGACCAGGCCGGCAATAACGACAACGCCCGGAACGGGATTGGGATTATCGGTTAAATCCCAGATAAGTAGCAGGATAAGCGCCGGAACGACGACACCGAGCAGGATGGCCTGAACCACATGCTGGGCCGTACGAAAGACCTTGGTAGAGTTGTAGCTCTTGCCCAGAATCAGCCTGTTTAAATCCACCGTCATCCCCTCTTGTCCGTAGCACCCATAGCAATAAAGAGGGCCGCAAGCGACCCTCTCCATTGCATTATGCAATCAAAAACTGTGTTTTACATCCAGCCATCGACAAACGGTATCTTAGGCGCTGTATTTGTTGGCCTCGCCAAAGGTGCCAGCCTCGACGATCCAGCCGTCCTTCATGATGACGTCCATGTTGTCGGTGTTGAGCACGTGGATGTCGGCGGCGACGTCACCGTTGACGACCAGCAGGTCGGCGCACTTGCCGGCCTCGATGGAACCGGTCTCGTCCTCGATGTGGCACATCTTGGCACCGTTGAGGGTGGCGCAGGTGATGGTCTCGACCGGGGTGAAGCCGATCTTGTCGACAAACTCGTACATCTCCTCGATGGAGCAGGTGCCGTACGGGGTGACGAAGGAGAAGGAGTCGGAGCCGATCGTCATGACGACGCCGCGCTTCTTGGCCTCGCGCAGGCAGTCGTAGTTGCGCTGCAGCTCCTTCTCGACCAGGGTGCCCTCGTACTTGTCGTGCAGCTCGGGGACGTAGACGGGCGGATAGGTGGCGTACCAGGTGGGCAGGAAGGCGATCGTCGGGGTGAAGAAGGTGCCCTGCTCGGCCATGAGGTCCATGGTGCGCTCATCGATATCGAAGCCGTGAATCAGCTGCTCGCAGCCAAAGCGGACGGAATCGTAGGCAGCGGCGTGGTTGTTGTAGCAGTGGCTCCACACGGGGATGCCGACCAACTTGGCCTCTTCGATCACGGCCTGGATCTCCTCGGAGCAGTAGTGCTGGTCGCGACCGGAGTCCCAGCGCCAGATGCCGCCACCGGTAGCCCAGATCTTGATGGCATCGGGGTTCTCGCGCAGGCGACGACGGACGGCCTTGCGCAGATCCCAAGGACCGTCGACCTGATCGCCCCAGGGGTGCGATTCCTTGTTGAGCTCCTGGCTGCAGTGGTGGGAGTCACCGTGACCGGCAACACGGCAGAAGCCGAGTCCGGTGGCCAGAACGCGCGGGCCCTTAAAGACGCCCTTGTCGATGCAGTCACGGATCTGGATACCAAAGCGGCCAATCTCGCAGACGGTGGTGAGGCCGTGGGTGAGGCAGTCGTAGGCCTGCTTGACGGCGACGGCCTGCTTCTCGAGGAGCGGCTGCATAACCCAATCGGTGTCATCGTCGGTCAGGTTGCCCGAGAAGTGCAGGTGGGTGTCGATCAGGCCGGGAAGGACGGTCTTGCCGGCGGCGTCGATAACCTCAACGCCCTCGGGAAGGTCCTGCATAGCACCGGCATACTCGATCTTGCCGTTGTCGTCGACGAGAACGAGGGAGTTCTCGACCGGCTCGGCACCGGTACCGTCGATGAGCTTGCCGCCAACGATTGCGTACTTAGTGGACATGGTTCCTCCTTATGGATCCATATAGTGGGCGAGGCCGTGTTGGGTTAAGGCCTCACAAAGCTACCCAAGTGGTGCCGGGTTCGGTGCGCGGGAGAGAGGATTCCGCGCACCCGATCCGCCCCGGCTAGGCGTTACTTTTTGCGGGAATTGGTGAAAGCCATGAGGGCCAGGCCAATAGCCAACCAGCCGATCACGATGCTCCACTCCACCATGTTGAGGGAGGCGGGAGAGAACGGGATCACGAGCAGGCCAATGATGGTGCCGCAGGCAACGATAGCGAGGCTGATGCCAAACTTGCCGCCGGGCACCTCGTAGGGACGAGGCAGGTCGGGCTCGGTGAAGCGCATGCGCAGGCAAGCGAGGGCGACCATGCCGCAGGAGAAGATGAAGGCGAGAGCCGACACGTTGGTCAGAGGGATGAGCATGTTCTTGCCCAGGAACGGACCGACGACAGTGATGACGCCCAGAACGACGCAGGCGAGCTTGGGAGCGCCGGACTTGGGATCGACCTCGGCGAACTTCTCGGGCAGCTGGCCCTTTCGGCCCATGGCGAGCATGATGCGGCTCGTGGCGCCGTAGAAGGAGTTCATCGGGCCCATGGGTCCAAGCGTGGCGATGACGAGCATGGCCAGGTACAGGAGCATGTTGATGCCCTTGAGGCAGGCAAGCGCGGGAACCGGGCTCTTAACGAACTCATGCCAGTCGAGGATGGTGCCGAACGAGTAGATGCAGACCATGTAGAAGCCGCCTGCGGCCAGCAGGGCCAGGGAGATGATCTTGCCGAACTTGTTCCAGTTGAGGCCCTCGGCTGCTTCCTCAGCCTGCTGAGGAATGGTGTCGAAGCCGGCGTAGAAGAACGGGGTCAGAACCAGGACCGAAACGATGCCTGCGAACAGGCTGGTGCCCTCGGTAGCAGGCTTGCCGCCGCCAGCACCGGTGACCTGGGAGAACACGGGCATGGCGTTGTCCGGCGAGCCGGTGAACAGCGAGACGCCCATGGCGAGCAGCATGCCGCAGAGCAGGGCCTTGGTCAGGAAGGCCTGCAGCTTGGCGGCCGAGCTGGCACCGCGGAAGTTGAGGAAGATGACGTAGGTTGCAAAGCCGAGCGCGATCAACGTCGGGAACAGGTAAACGTCGGCGCCCAGGATGGTATAGAGCTTGACGGCACGCAGCCACTCAAGACCGGGTAGGCTGCCGAACATCTCGGACACGAGGGTCGAGATAGCGATTGCCTCCCACGGGCACAGGATGCCGTTGCCCAGGGCCAGGAGCCAACCGGTGATATAGCTCAGCGTACGGCCAAAGCTACGATCGACATACTCGACGATGCCGCCCGAGATGGGGATAGCAGCCGTGAGCTCACCGAAAACAGCTCCGACGGGCACGAGAAAGATTGCACCCAAGAGGAATGCGATCATAGCGGGAACGGGACCGCCGCCCACGACCATCCAGTCGCCGACCTGCAGAACCCAACCGGTACCGATGATGGCACCGAAACCGATGGTGAAGAAGTTCCAGAGCGAAAGCGTTTTCTTCATGCCACCGTTACCCTCGACTGCAACTTCTGCGTTCTTGTCCGCCATTATTCCCCTCCTTTCCTTATTGACGCCTCTTTGACGTCACCCCTTGCGCGGCCTGTTTTGCCGCACGCTTTTATTTCGTGGCTTTACAATACGGCCTTGGCACAGCAGCGCCGCTTGCGGCTCGACCGAAGGCAGAACTGCAAAACGAGCGGCGCCGTTTTTGGGATGAACGGCACGGTTTGCCGCTCATTGTTGTCGCCCGTCCGACGGGCGTACGCTCATCGGACGCATATAGAGATGTTTTTGAGGCCGTGTGTTTTGCGCCTTTCGTACCGTTTACCGAGCTTTTGACGCGCGGACCCATTTGTTGCACATCTTTTTTGTAGGATAGACAGGTTATACATGAGACAAGGCGGTACGAATGGCATACGGATACAACGACGGTGATCAACGGCGACAAAGCGTTCGCCTTGCTGGCCGCACCACGCCGACGCCCAGAAGTGCCACGAGCAGCAATCCGCAACGCCCTCAAGAGCAACCCAGGCCTTCGTCTCGGCAGCAGACAAACAGAACACGGCAGAGTGGCCGTCCGAGCACGGGCACAAGCGCACAGCAAGATAGCCGCTTGGGCGCGCGCACTCGACAGCGCCAAGCCGAGGTTCCGCAACTGCGCCGCAACGGCGCACGTCAGCCCGGCAGCCATATCAACCGCTTCTTTTCGCATCCCCAAGGCGGACGCGACGGCAAGCCCTACCGCTCGACATCGTACGTGAATGCCCCCGCCCTGCCGGCTCGTCGGCTTTGCCTCGCACTGTGCTCTATCCTCATCTGTCTGGTCTTTGTGCTTATGAGCTCCTGTATGTCCCACGGCTCGGCCGGTCTCGAGCCCACCGCCGAGGACAAGCTGCTCAGGGCCCCCGTCGCGCCCGGTTATTCTTTCGCCTTTTCGACCCCGCGCTCGCAATGGCAAGCCGGCACGATGCCCCATATCTATCAGATCGACCCTGCATGGTCGGAGCTGCCTTACGCCGGCGGTACCATCCGCCAAAATGCCTGCGGGCCTACGTGCCTCACCATGGTCTATATCTTTAAGACGGGACGCACCGATATGACCCCCGTCAATATGTGCGCGCTTTCCGAGGCAGGCAATTACGCCCCCACCGGTGCAACCGAATGGTCGTTTATGACGAGCGGTGCGTGGCAGTTGGGACTTAACGGAACGGAGCTTCATAACGATCGCGACTCGATGACTCAGGCGCTGCGTTCGGGAGCGCCCGTCATCGCCGCCGTTCGGCCGGGCACCTTTACCAACGTGGGCCACTACATTGTACTTTACGGTATTGACGACGCCGACCAGATTGAAGTCTTCGATCCCAACTCGGCCAGCCGCAGCGCCCGCCGCTGGGGCGTCGTAGAGGTCCTCAACGAAGTCGAAGCCATGTGGGCCTACTACTAGTCACTGGGGACAGACTTAAATGAGTGGTCTCTGGATGCCCGGAACTGCTGGCACGGAAAGCGCACCCCGCTTTGAAGTTCGATAGCGGGATGCGCTTTCCGTTAGCGGCCTGTTTGGGAAACTGGGGGCCATTTTTCGGGCAAATTCCGGGATGTATTTTCCGGTTGAAGGCCCCGGGGAAACTGTGCCCCATTTTGGACGCTCATTGTGAGATGCACTTTCCGCAGTTGATTGGTGCTACTCATTTAAGTCTGTCCCCAATGACTACCGATAGCAAAAGCCCCGCAGTCGGAGCGGACTGCGGGGCTCATGAAGAGAGGCTAGTCTGTGGGCGCTTTGCCTGGCGCCCACGAGAGATGCAACGGAGTAGGGACTACTCGTGGATGCGGGTACCGGAGAGGCCGGCCATGGTCTCGGCGGCCTTGTCCAGGGCGCCGATGATGCAGGTGCGGCCCTTGCGGGAGCGGGCGAACTTGATGGCGGCGCGGACCTTGGGCTCCATGGAACCCTTGCCGAACTGGCCCTCGTCGGCCAGGCGCTCGGCCTCGTCGGCGGTGAGGTCCTCGAGCTCCTCCTGGTTGGGCTTGCCAAAGTTGATGGCGACATGCTCAACGGCGGTCAGCAGGAACAGGACGTCGGCGTCGCAGTCCTCGGCCAGCAGCTCGCCGCCCAGATCCTTGTCGATAACGGCGGGAACGCCCTTGTAGCAGCCCTTGTTCTCGTAGTCGCGGACGACGGGGATGCCGCCGCCACCGCAGGCGATGACGATGAACTCGTTGTCGAGCAGGTTGAGGATGGAGTCAGCCTCGACGATCTTCTTGGGATCGGGGGAGGCGACGACGCGACGCCAGCCGCGGCCGGAGTCCTCGACGAAGACCTTGGAGGGGTCCTCGGCCATGAACTCCTTGGCCTGCTCCTCGGTGTAGAAGGGGCCGATCGGCTTGGTCGGGTTCTTGAACGCGGGATCGTCCGGGTCGCACTCGATCTGGGTGACGACGGTGGCGGCGTGCCAACGCTTATAGCGCTTGTGCATCTCGCGGCCGATGCCCTGCTGCAGGTGGTAGCCGATGTAGCCCTGGGACATGGCGCCGCACTCGGGCAGCGGCATCTCGGGGGTGCCGATGGCGTCGTGGGCAGCGGCGAAGGCGTTCTGGATCATGCCGACCTGCGGGCCGTTGCCGTGGGTGATGATGATCTCGTTGCCCTGCTCGATGAGGCCGAGGAGAGCGTGGGCGGTGTTGCTCACGGCCTCGATCTGCTCGACGGGGTTGTTGCCGAGGGCGTTGCCGCCGAGGGCGACGACAATACGATCGGGCTTTCCGTACGGTTTACTCATAGTGTTCGTTCACTTCCCAGCTACTAGCGAAGCGTCGCGTACATCATGGCCTTAATGGTATGCATGCGGTTCTCGGCCTCCTGGAACACGCGAGACTGCGCGCTCTCAAAGACCTCGTCGGAAACCTCCATCTCGGTCACGCCGAACTTCTCGGCAATCTCGGCGCCGATGGTGGTCTGCGTATCGTGGAAGCTCGGCAGGCAGTGCATAAAGATGGCGCCGGGGTTTGCCTTGGCCATGACCTCGGGCGTTACTCGATAGGGAGAGAGAAGATCGATTCGGCTCTTCCACAGCTCCTCAGCCTGGCCCATACCGACCCAAACGTCCGTATAGATCACGTCTGCATCCTTGACGCCCTCGTCGATATCCTCAGTGAGCTGGATCGTGCAGCCATTCTGAGCGGCGATCTCCTGGCAGCGCTCAAGAAGCTCGGGATCGAAGTGCGTGGCGCCCTCGACATCGCCCTTGGGTCCGCAGGAGCAGAAGTTAATGCCGAGCTTGGCGCAGATAACCATCAGGGAGTCGCTGACGTTGCCCTGCTCCTTGCCCATATAGGTGAGCTTCATGCCGCGCGTGTCGCCAAACTCCTCACGCATGGTAAGAATGTCGGCAAGGGCCTGGGTGGGATGGTACTCGTTGGTCAGACCGTTCCAGACGGGAACGCCAGCCTTGGCGGCAAGCTCCTCGACGATTGACTGGTCGGAGCCGCGATACTCAATACCGTCATACATGCGACCGAGCACGCGGGCGGTATCCTCGATGGACTCTTTCTTGCCCATCTGCGACGAGCCGGGGTCGAGGTAGGTCACGCCCATACCCAGGTCCATACCGCCGACCTCGAAGGCACAGCGCGTGCGCGTTGAGGTCTTCTCAAACAGCAGGACAATGTTCTTGCCCTCGAGAAAGCGGTGCGGATAACCGGCGCGCTTCATATCCTTGAAGTTCTTTGAGAGGTCGAGCATGTACTCGATTTCCTCGGACGTAAAGTCAAGCAGGGTAAGAACGCTTCGACCAGAAAGATTAAGAGCCATGATTTGAGTCCTTTCGGTTGTTGGAACACACAAGGAGGGATGGGCGGCGCAGACCACACGCGCCGCCCAGATACGCTAACGCTGACTAGATTTCCTCACGCCAGAACGGCATGGTCATGCAACGCGGGCCGCCGCGACCGCGAGAAAGCTCCTCGGAGGGGGCGACGAGCAGCTCGACGCCAGCCTTGTAAAGAGCATCGTTGGTTACAACGTTGCGCTCATACACGCAGACCTTGCCCGGTGCGACCGCAAGAGTGTTGGAACCATCGTTCCACTGCTCACGGGAAGCCTCGATCGGATCGCCACCACCGCACTCAATCATGGTGATATGGTCCATACCCGTCGCAAGCTCGAGGATATGCTGCAGGGTGCCCTCGAGTTCCTCGATATGCACCTCCCCCTCCGAATCGCCCTTGGTCAGGCGGTAGGCACGAAGCGTCTGGTAGATGCCGGGATAGACCGTGAACTTATCGCGATCGACCTGCGTGCAGACGGTGTCGAGGTGCATGTAGGCATAGCCGTGCGGAATCTTGATGGCATAGATGTTCTCGATCTCGGCCTCATCGGAACCCCAGAACATATTCTTGGCGAGCTCATCGATGGCTGCAGTCTGGGTGCGCTCGGAAATACCGATGGCGAGCGTCTTGGCGTTGATGTTGAGGATATCGCCGCCCTCGATATGCCACTCGCTGTTGTGGTCATACCAAATGGGGCTACCAGCGTAATCAGGATGGTTACGCAGCACCGTTTCGTAGAAGATTACCTCGCGATTGCGCTGATTCCAGTACATGCGGTTCATGGTAGCGCCCTTGCCCACGACAGCCAGAGGGTCACGGGAGAAATACGAGGCCGGCATGGGGAACAGCACCATATCGTCGCCCTTCAGCTCGTCGCCGTCCAGGCTGGCAAGAGAGCCGCCGACATGCGGGATCTCGAGGTCGCGCACATACAGTCCGCCCATAGCTGTGAGGACAAATTCCTTGTTGTCCTTGATGGAATCGAGCTTCTCGACAACCGCCTGGCGAAGAGCGGCGTTCTTGATACCCGACTCGTTCATGAACTTTCCCATGAACTCCGCACGCGCGCCCTCGACCTTATCAAACGTCTCGGCAACCAGGTCTTCCATATAGACGACCTCGGCGCCAGCGCCGCGAAGAAGGTCGGTAAACTGATCGTGCTCTTTCTGGGCATAGTCCAGATAGAACGCGTCGTGAATCCAAACGCGGTCGAAATCCTCCGCCTTCATGTTTACAAGATCCATACCGGGGCGATGGACGCACACCTTCTTAAGGGCGCCAATCTCGCTATGAACGTTCAGTCCTTTGTTCATCTCTATCCTTCTTTCTTACAACTGTATGTAAGGTTTTGCTTTTACGGCAAGGGGATAAGGCCCGAAACCGCAGTGAATGCCATGCAGATAACGCTCACGACCAGGAAGAATTTCCAAGCAACCTTCCACCACTGGCCAAGCGGAATCTTGCAGACGCCAAGACCGGCAACGAGCATCGCGCTTGTTGGCGAAATGAGAGACATGGCCGCGCTGCCCATGGAAAGACCCGTAACTGCAGCCTCGGGGTTTAAGCCCATCAGCTCAACAAGCGGGCCAAAAATTGGAATCGTAAGAGCAGCGATACCCGAAGAGCTCGGAACGAGGATCGACAGAAGGTTATCCACGACATAGAGGATGCTCGTAAAGATAACGGCTGGAACTCCAGTGAGAGCCGTGGCGAGCGTATTGAGAATCGTATCGATGATGAGGCCGTCATTGGCGATTACGAGGATTCCGCGGGCAAGTCCAACAACGATGGCAGAGAACGCGAAATCTGCAATTCCCTTAACGAACTCGCCAGCGATCTCCTTCTCATTCATCCCGGAAACAACACCAGAAAGAAGGGCCATGGCCAAGAAAATCGCAGAGATTTCGTTCATGTACCAGCCCTGGGCTACCAGGCCCCAAATGATAGCGCCAAGTCCAAGCACGAAAATAACCATGACGGCTTTTTGCTTAGCGGTGAACTCGCTATCGAGGAGGTTCTCATCCGCGCCAAACTCTTTGCGTTTCTCGATATCATCGTGGAAAGCGGGGGACGCTTCGGGGTTTTTCTTAACCTTGAGGGCATACATTACAACCCATGCGACGGCAACCGCCGTGAGCACGGCAAGGGCAATAGTACGCAACCAAAGCTGGGGGTTGCCCTGGATACCGAGGATGCCCTGGGAAATCAGGACGTTGAACGGATTGACGGTAGATGCGATGTATCCGATACGGGCACCCACAAACACCGTCATGAACGCTGTAATTGAGTCGAAGCCCATGGCCATCATGATCGGCATAAGAATCGCAAAGAACGGAAGCGTCTCCTCTGCCATACCAAAGGTGCTGCCGCCCAAGGCAAAAAGCACCATTAGGATCGGAATGATGAGGACGTCCTTGCTCTTGAACTTCTTCACCACTCGGGCGACGCCGCTCGTGATGGCTCCGGTCGCCGTGATGACCTGGAAGGAACCTCCCACGATCATAATGAATGCAACGACCTCGACCGCTTGCTGGATGCCGATCGCAGGGGCCTCAAGTACTTCGAAGATGCCTTGGCGAAGATCGACCTCGTTGCCGTCCTCGTCCGTATAGACCTTATCGACAGGCTCATAGGTGCCCGAGACCGTTACCTCGCGACCGTTAACCTCCTGGCGCTCAAACGAACCCGAAGGCACGACCCAGGTCAGAACGGCAAATACGGCCATCAAGACGAGAATGATGGTGTACACGTGCGGGACTCGAGGAGTGCGCTTCTTTTCTGTCTCTGCCATCTCTCCTCCTTAATTCAGGGGTTTTTCGTTGCCGGCAAAGCCATTGTGTCATCGCGCAAAACACCCTTCCGTCTCTTCGCCCGCCAACGAAGCGCATCAACCCGTAAACGGATTTCAGATTGATGTAATTTGTCAATTTGCTATCTAAATTGATGTTTAACATCAATTACTAAGCCGGTTCGTGCCATTCACCTGTGACAGATATGATGTAAATTTAATCAAACTCGTAATGTGCCACTATGGAAGCAATAAATACTCACCGCCAAAGCGAGGTCACATGTCCGCATTGCATGTTCAAAATGAAATAGGAAAGCTAAAAAAGGTGCTTCTGCACTGTCCCGGCCCCGAAACGCGCAACTACCCCGACGGGCAGTTCAATCGGGTCTTTACGTTGCGTCCGTCTAGCAGCTCATTCGATCTTGATAAAGCCCTTAGGGAGCATCATGCTTACTCGGCGATGCTCGAGCACGAAGGGGTAGAGATTCTCTATCTTGAAAACCTTCTTACCGAAGCCCTTGATGCGACAGAGCAAGCGCGTCGCTCTTTTATCGATAGCTACATTTCAGAATGCGGCGCGCGGGGCATTGAGCTCGAGTCTGCCATTCGCGAGTATCTCGAGCGCATCGAAGGCTCCCGCGCCCTTGCTCAAGCAGCAGTCAACGGCATCCGCTACTCCCAGGTCTTCAACACAGATAAAGAGGTGTTCAGCCTCACGAAACTGACGGCAGACGCATACTCACCTGACGATCTTCTCGTAAGCCCCCTTAACACCATGTGGTTCACACGCGATCCGGCGAGCGTCATCGGCGAAGGCGTTACGCTCAACCACATGTACTGGCCAGAGCGCAACCGTGAGGTTATCGCCTACAAAACGATTTTTACCTATCACCCAGATTTCCGCGAGACCCCTCAGTTCTTCAAGCATGAATCGACTTACCACATTGAAGGCGGCGACCTGCACAACCTCAACAGCGAAAACATAGCCGCTGGAATCTCGCAACGAACCGAGCCGGCGGCGATAGACACTTTAGCAAATAACTTGCTGTGGGATGAGAACTCGACTATTGAGTCCGTATGGGCCATTCAGGTCCCCTACGATGACCTCTGCATTCATCTCGACACATATTTCACTCGCGTTGACTACGAGACATTCCTCGTTGCTCGGGAGCTTCTCGACCAAGCGCGAGTCTACCGCATTACGCGGGGCAGATCGGAAGGGACAACCCGTGCGTGTCATGTCGCAGGCGGACTGAAAGAAGCGTTGCGATTAGCCCTAGGTTCAAGTTCGTTGCAGTTTATCCTTTGCGGTGGCTCAAATCCCGGAGCAGCAGAGGTCGAAAGGACCAACAATGCCACAAGCACCCTTTGTTTGGAGCCAGGCAAGGTCTGCGTATACGAAGAAAACGCCGAAACCAACAAAGCGCTGGAGCAGGCCGGTATTGACCTTATTCCCATCTCTATCTTTGAGCTGACAAACGGCTTTGGCGGCCCCAACTGCCTCTGCCTCCCCCTCGTCCGCACTTCATAACATGGGAACGGGTCAAAACATAAAGGCGCTTCGCAAGCGCGACCAGCTGACACAGGAGGAATTCGCGGCACTCATCGGCGTCTCCAAAGAAACGGTATGCCGCTGGGAAAAGGACCGCTATACAATCCGCCGCTCAACGTTGCTCAAGATAGTATCGAAATTTAACCTGCAGCTCGACGACCTCACATCTGAAACCGCAGGGCTTGCCGCAAAGCTCGACCACGAGGGGCGGAAGGGGGAATCCAAAGAAGTTACTACTGATTCCCTTTGCGATGTATTTAAAATCTTGAAGAATGGAGGCAGAACGGGACTTAAACAAACCGGAATAACCGCGCTTCCCTCATCCGTATTCAAGAAACATCGCGGGTGCTTCTTTGTTCAAATGGACACGTCCGCCATGTCCAAATGCTATCCGATTGGATCCCTTCTCCTCGTGGATCCAAACCTGAAACCCTGGAACGGATGCTCCGTCCTCGCTTTGGCCGATAATTCAAGAATCGTCATACGTCGTTATAGCACCGGTACGAACACCGTGATGCTCTCATCCTACTCATATCGCACAGCGGAACCGGATATCGTGCTGGACAAACGCCGAATTAGGATTCTGGGAATCATCGTCTGGTTTCAGGCATCCCATGATCTGAGCATCTAACCAAATTTGCTCTTGTTTACCCCCTGCACACATCTCAAACAGCAAAAGCCCCGCAGTCGGAGCGGACTGCGGGGCTCATGAAGAGAGGCTAGTCTGTGGGCGCTTTGCCTGGCGCCCACGAGAGATGCAACGGAGTAGGGACTACTCGTGGATGCGGGTACCGGAGAGGCCGGCCATGGTCTCGGCGGCCTTGTCCAGGGCGCCGATGATGCAGGTGCGGCCCTTGCGGGAGCGGGCGAACTTGATGGCGGCGCGGACCTTGGGCTCCATGGAACCCTTGCCGAACTGGCCCTCGTCGGCCAGGCGCTCGGCCTCGTCGGCGGTGAGGTCCTCGAGCTCCTCCTGGTTGGGCTTGCCAAAGTTGATGGCGACATGCTCAACGGCGGTCAGCAGGAACAGGACGTCGGCGTCGCAGTCCTCGGCCAGCAGCTCGCCGCCCAGATCCTTGTCGATAACGGCGGGAACGCCCTTGTAGCAGCCCTTGTTCTCGTAGTCGCGGACGACGGGGATGCCGCCGCCACCGCAGGCGATGACGATGAACTCGTTGTCGAGCAGGTTGAGGATGGAGTCAGCCTCGACGATCTTCTTGGGATCGGGGGAGGCGACGACGCGACGCCAGCCGCGGCCGGAGTCCTCGACGAAGACCTTGGAGGGGTCCTCGGCCATGAACTCCTTGGCCTGCTCCTCGGTGTAGAAGGGGCCGATCGGCTTGGTCGGGTTCTTGAACGCGGGATCGTCCGGGTCGCACTCGATCTGGGTGACGACGGTGGCGGCGTGCCAACGCTTATAGCGCTTGTGCATCTCGCGGCCGATGCCCTGCTGCAGGTGGTAGCCGATGTAGCCCTGGGACATGGCGCCGCACTCGGGCAGCGGCATCTCGGGGGTGCCGATGGCGTCGTGGGCAGCGGCGAAGGCGTTCTGGATCATGCCGACCTGCGGGCCGTTGCCGTGGGTGATGATGATCTCGTTGCCCTGCTCGATGAGGCCGAGGAGAGCGTGGGCGGTGTTGCTCACGGCCTCGATCTGCTCGACGGGGTTGTTGCCGAGGGCGTTGCCGCCGAGGGCGACGACAATACGATCGGGCTTGCCAAGAGGCTTAGACATTGCTGGAATCCTTTCTGTAAAAGGCCTACAACCCATTAATAACCCGCGTCCGTGCAATACGCGAGTTTATTAAGGTTTATATTCTCTTTATCGCTCATTTTATTCATTTTGAAAATAGTTTAACGGTGAACGGTCGTTTTTACCCGCTCAGCGTAAAGAAGCCCAGCTCACACATGTTTACGTCATCTACGTGCGACTTTATTTAATTAGAGCAGTGATTGGGCCAGATTATGCAAACTATATCTTTGCTAAACACATAACGGACACTGCAATTATTTACTCGCACTATACGAGATTCTATGCACTTGCAAGACAAGTATGCACCCCTGCAATAACACGGGGCTTTTCATCCAACAAAAGGGATAGCCGAACGCGCTTCACTTTGCGGCAAGCGATTGTGAGTTCGCAGTATGGAACTTTACCGTCGGATACTGCATGAACGCCGCTGATGCCCTTTCGCTCCTGCCCACCCAAGCAGCCGAGAACGCTAACGGCGTCCCCAGCGTTTTCGCATGGCACCGCGCCGACTCGATGGCTTTGAGACCTAAGCGAATCTTTGCTATCTGACAATTTTTGTATGATTTGGGTCATTCCTATCTGCCAATTTTTGTATGATTATGGGCAAATCTATTTGCCAATTTTTGTCATTGAGGGGTTTTATGCTACGCCGTAAGGTCACTGACAGGCTTTTGAGCTGGAAGAACAACTCCAATAAAGCGTTGCTTGTTACTGGTGCGCGTCAGATTGGCAAGAGCTATGCGATTCGCGCGTTTGGTAAAGACAACTACACGTCGTATTTTGAGGCCAATTTGCTGCTCGATGCCGAGGCAAGAGATGTGCTCATTGGCGCTAAGAACGCCGTTGACTTTATCAACCGCGTGGCCCTTCTTGCGGATGCACCGCTTGTTGAGGGAGATACGCTTATCTTTGTCGATGAAATACAGGAGTATCCGCAGATCGTCACACTCATGAAGGCGTTGGTCGAGGACGGGCGCTTTAGCTATGTCTTCTCGGGGTCTATGCTTGGGACTGAGTTTAAGGGGATCTCTTCTTTTCCGGTGGGGTATGTAGAGCACATTGTTATGCGCCCGATGGATTTTGAAGAGTTTTGTTGGGCAAACAGCGTAAGCGAGAATGTGCTTGCAGGCATTCGCAGCTGCCTTGTCGAGAAACATCCTGTCGAAAACTATATTCATGAGGCGATGCTCAAGAACTATAGAGCCTATATCGTTTGCGGCGGCATGCCGGAGGTCGTTCAGAATTATATTGATTCGGGTTATTCGCTCGTGAGCACACGTGAGCTTCAAACTCAGCTGGTCGATCAGTACAAAAGCGATATCTCAAAATATGCATCGACTCGAGCGTTTAACGTTCGGTCGATTTTTGAGCAAATTCCCGTTCAGCTTGAGGCGGAGTCTCATCGCTTTGTTGTTTCGTCTCTGGGTGAGGGAGCTCGCCTTAAAAAATATGAGCAGGATTTCCTGTGGCTTGTTAACGCAGGTGTTGGATTGATGGTCGCCAGGGTGACGGAGCCACGGAGTCCTCTCAAGAGGACGGAGAAAACGACAGCCTTCAAACTATACGAGTCTGATACAGGCATGCTCGCATCGCGATACCCCGGCAGCACCGCACGCGCTGTCTATCTTGATATGAAAACTCCCAACCTTGGTGGTCTCTATGAGAACGTGGTCGCGCAGGAACTCGTTGCCCTCGGGGCGGATGCATGGTACTACCAAACGCGTGAGGTCGGTGAAGTTGACTTTGTGATCGAAGGCGTCCACGGTCATGTTGTCCCAATCGAGGTCAAATCGGGCAAGAAAGTTCGAGCGCACGCGGCCCTCGATCGTCTGATGAGTGTGGGCGAGTACAAAATTCCCGAAGCCGTTGTACTAAGCCACGAGAATCTCAGCAAAGAGGGCAAGGTTCTGTACGTTCCAATCTACATGACGTTTTGTCTCGATGAGTTTATGGAAAAGGATGACCCCAATAACGATTTCTCGTTCGCACCCATATCTCTCTAGCCATTTGAATCCGCAATCCAGCCCCGTCCACACATCAATGCATTTCCCAAGGTGCTGCGCGTTTCGCGCCAAAGGCGCGAAAAAGCAAAGGGATAAGGCGTTGCAACAGCCACGCCCCCCCATCCATCCCCAAAGTAACGCGCCTTTCGCGGTAAAGCCGCGAAACAGCGAAGGGGACGGAATACCCGACCAACTACGTCCTTCATCCGCCCACACAATCCGAGGACGTAGTCGCAGCAGGATCTGAGGGCTGACCTTCGCGGACACTCCGCAGGACGAAAGAACCCCCGCCGCACGTAGTGCGCAGCGGGGGTTCTTTCATGTCCGAGGACGTCCGCGAAGGTCAGCCCTCAGATCCTGCGGTGAGAGACCTAGGCCTCGTTGTACACCGTCTTGAGCTTCAGCAGGTGAGCGTAGCGGTCCATAGCGGCCTGCTCGTTCTCCTTGAAGAGCTCCTCGGCGCGCTCGGGGAAGGAACGCGTCAGCGAAGCGTAACGGGCCTCGTTCATCAGGAACTCCTGATAACCGCCCGCGGGCTCCTTGGAATCGAGCGAGAACTTCTTGCCGGCAGCAGCCTCGGGGTTGAAGCGGAAGAGGTTCCAGTAACCGCACTCGACAGCCTTCTTCATCTCGGCCTGGCAGTTCTGCATGCCGCCCTTCTTGATGGAGTGCATCTCGCAGGGGCTGTAGCCGATGATGAGGGACGGGCCGTCGTAGGCCTCGGCCTCGTGGATGGCCTTGAGGGTCTGAGCCGGGTTGGCGCCCATGGCGACCTGCGCCACGTAGACGTAGCCATAGCTCATGGCAATCTCGGCCAGGGACTTCTTCTTGGTCACCTTACCGGCAGCGGCGAACTGAGCGACCTGGCCCAGGTTCGAGGCCTTGGAGGCCTGACCACCGGTGTTGGAGTAAACCTCGGTGTCGAAGACGAAGACGTTGACGTTGTGGCCGGAAGCCAGGACGTGGTCCAGGCCACCGAAGCCGATGTCGTAGGCCCAACCGTCGCCGCCGAAGATCCAGAAGGACTTCTTGGTGAGGTAAGCCTTGTCGGCGAGGATCGCCTTGGAAGCGTCGCAGCCGCACTTCTCGAGCTCGGCAATGTAGGCAGCGGCAGCGGTCTTGGAAGCCTCGGCGTCGTTGACGGAGTCGAGCCAAGCCTGGCCGGCGGCCTTGAGCTCATCGGACGGACCATCGGCAGCGATGATGTCCTGGGTAGCGGCGATCAGCTTGTGCTGAACGGCCTCATAGCCAACGGCCATGCCCAGACCATGCTCGGCATTATCCTCGAACAGGGAGTTGTTCCACGCCGGGCCGTGACCGTCCTTGTCCTTGCAGTAAGGAGCGGTGGCAGCGGGGTTGCCCCAAATGGAGGAGCAGCCGGTGGCGTTGGAGATGAACATGCGGTCGCCGGCGACCTGGGTCACCAGACGTGCATAGGCGGTCTCGGCGCAGCCGGCGCAGGAACCCGAGAACTCCAGGTAGGGCTGCTTAAACTGGCTGCCCTTGACGTTGGCCGCGATGAGCTCCTTCTTCTCGGAGACGTTCTCGACCATGTAGTCCCAAACGGGCTGCTGGTCCATCTCCTGCTCGGTGGGAACCATCTCGAGGGCGCCCTTGGGGCAGACCTTGACGCAGTTGGTGCAACCCATGCAGTCGAGCGGGGACACGGCCATGGTGAACTTCATGCCCTTGGCCTTGGGGCCCATGGCGTCGAGCGTGCGGGTAGCCTCGGGCGCGGCGGCAGCCTCGTCCTCGGTCATCGCGAACGGACGGATGGTGGCATGCGGGCACACATAGGCGCACTGGTTGCACTGGATGCACTTGGTCTCGTCCCAGTGAGGAACGACCACGGCGACGCCGCGCTTCTCGTATGCGGAGGCGCCCAGCTCAAACTGGCCGTCGGCGCAGCCGACGAAGGCGGAAACGGGCAGGCTGTCGCCATCCATGCGATCGATGGGCTCGAGCAGGTTCTTGACCTGCTGGGCGATGGCGGACTTGGTCTCCTCGGAGAGCTCGACGGGAGCGGCGTCCTCGGCGGTAGCCCAGTCGGCCGGAACCTCGAACTTACGGAAAGCGGTAGCGCCGGCATCGATGGCCTTGTGGTTGGCGTCGACGATAGCCTGGCCCTTCTTCATGTAGGACTTGGTAGCCGCGTCCTTCATGTACTGCAGGGCGTCCTCGGCGGGCAGGACCTTGGCCAGCGCGAAGAAGGCGGACTGGAGCACCGTGTTGGTGCGCTTGCCCATGCCGACCTTAGCGGCCAGGTCGATAGCGTCGATCAGGTAGACGTTGACGTTGTTGTTCGCGATGTAGCGCTTGGCCACGGCGGGCATGTGCTCGGCGAACTCCTCGTCGCTCCACTGGCAGTTGACCAGGAAGGTGCCGCCCGGCTTGACGTCGCGGACCATCTTGAAGCCCTTAACGATGTAGCTGGGGTTGTGGCAAGCGACAAAGTCGGCCTTGGTCACGTAGTACGGCGAGCGAATCGGGGAATCGCCAAAACGCAGGTGCGAGACGGTGACGCCGCCGGTCTTCTTGGAGTCGTACTGGAAGTAGGCCTGGACGTACTTGTCGGTGTGGTCGCCGATGATCTTGATCGAGTTCTTGTTGGCGCCGACGGTACCGTCGCCACCCAGACCCCAGAACTTGCACTCGATGGTGCCGGGGGCTGCGGTGTTGGGCGCATCCTCGGCCTCGGGCAGGCTCAGGTTGGTCACGTCATCGACAATGCCGATGGTGAACTCGCGCTTGGGCTCGTCCTTCTTGAGCTCCTCGAAGACAGCGAACGCGGACGCGGGAGGCGTGTCCTTGCTGCCCAGGCCATAACGGCCGCCGACGACCTTGATGCCCGTCTTGCCGGCCTCGTAGAGAGCGGAGACGACGTCCTGGTAGAGCGGCTCGCCGATGGAACCCGGCTCCTTGGTGCGGTCCATGACGGCGATCTTCTGGACGGTCTCGGGAAGAACGTCGACGAAGTGCTTGATGGAGAACGGACGGAACAGACGAACCTTGACCAGGCCGACCTTCTCGCCGTGAGCGTTGAGGTAGTCGATGACTTCCTCGAGCACGTCGCAGAAGGAGCCCATGCACACGACGACGCGGTCGGCATCGGGAGCGCCGTAGTAGTTGAACAGGCCGTAATCGGTGCCGAGCTTCTCGTTGATCTTCTTCATGTAGCCCTCGACGACGGCGGGAAGCTCGTCGTAGACCTTGTTGCAGGCCTCACGGTTCTGGAAGAAGATATCGCCGTTCTCGTGGCTGCCGCGGGTGTGCGGGTGCTCAGGGTTGAGCGCGTGGTCGCGGAAAGCCTGGACGGCGTCCATGTCGCACATCTCGGCCAGATCCTTGTAGTCCCACATGGCGACCTTCTGGATCTCGTGGCTGGTGCGGAAGCCGTCGAAGAAGTTGAGGAACGGGGTCTTACCCTCGATGGCGGCAAGGTGAGCCACCGGCGAGAGGTCCATGACCTCCTGGACGTTGCCCTCGGCGAGCATGGCGAAACCGGTCTGGCGGCAGGCCATGACGTCGGAGTGATCACCAAAGATGTTCAGGGCGTGCGAAGCGACGCAACGCGCGGAGACGTGGAAGACGCCCGGGAGCTGCTCGCCCGCGATCTTGTACATGTTCGGGATCATCAGGAGCAGGCCCTGGGAAGCCGTGTAGGTGGTGGTCAGAGCACCGGCGCCCAGCGAACCGTGAACGGTACCGGCTGCACCTGCCTCGGACTCCATCTCGACGACCTTGACCGGGGTGCCGAAGATGTTCTTGCGACCCTGGGCCGCCCACTGGTCGACATGGTCGGCCATCGGGCTGGACGGCGTAATGGGATAGATTCCCGCTACCTCGGTGTACGCATACGAAACATATGCGGCCGCCTCGTTGCCGTCCATAGACTTAAACTTACGCGCCATATACCCCTCTCCTCTCATATAGGTATACAGGCCCCGGCGATCGCCGGGATGTTGGCGTGATGGGATTTACGCTGTTGCTTCCAATCATCTGGCAGGCAGGCTCAGCAGCAGGTACATGGCGTGGAGAGAAGACATGCCGAGGCGAGGGGCAGCTGATGCGCCCTACAGGCCCGACCGCCCGTCTTGCACATGACCGAGCGCCGCAAAGGCCGCATGCCGGATGCTCCCGGGCACGCCCCGGCGATGGGAAGCGCCCGCAACGGAAATCCGCATGCGGGTTTATTGTACCCCGCCTTCAAGTGTAATTTCGGCAAATATAGGCGGGCGGTAAAGGTTTACCTTGGGTGACTGCCAAGGGCCAAAATGGCCTCTCCATCCCCAGGCGACCGGCTCTGGCGCGCCGAGGAGTGTCCCCAAGTGCCGGCAGAAAAGGAACGTCCCTATCTGCCGGCTAGAGGGCACCGAAGAGGATGGCGTAGGTAGTGGATTCGCCGAGCTTGAGCTCGTCGCCGGGATTGAGTTGGGCGGAACGGCCGGGCTCGACCTGAATGCAGACGCGCGTGGCCCCGTTTACCACCACGGTTCCGTTGGTGGACGACAAGTCCTCGACGTGCCAGATATTTTGAGCATCGCACCAGATATGGGCATGGCGGGCCGAGACATCGTCGCCGACGTCGGTAATATCGCCCTCACCAGTGGCCAGCGCGCCAATCTCAACACCCTGCTCACTCGGCTGAATCCAGCGCGGGGCGCTCACGACAAAACTGTTTTGCACGCGCAGCAAGCCCAAGGGGTGCGCCGGGGCGGGTTCGCGCTCGCCTGCGGTCATCGACATGCCAAGCGAACGCGGCATGGAGGTGCCTCCGCCACAGGTCGCGTGCGCGTAGTCGATGGCATAGTTCACCGAGGACCGCACATCCGCCGAACAACCGACGGCGACAAACAGCACCAGCACGGCCTCGGCGCGCTCGGCGGGCATGAGTTCCGCCGCCTGGGACAGGCGATCGAGCGCGTTGCGATAGAGATTCGTGTCCTGGTGGCACTCTTCGAGCGCGCGTACCATCGGTTCACCTGCAGGACCGCACACCATATTGATCACAGCCGTGGAGTCCATGGGATTGCGCTGGCGCAGGGCCAGTTGCGACATAATACGCGCAGCCGAGGTACCGTATTCGGCAAAGTAGCGCTGCTGAAGCGTGCCGACCGGCGCGCGAACGATAAAGCGGGAAACCCAAGAGCGATCGGCGGCTCGGCTCTGCGGGCTGCGGCCGTCGGCGAGCGGACGGGACGAAAGCACCAAGCCGCACAGCTCGATATGGCTCAGATGCGCCGCGCGCTTAAAGATGTCAAACATGGCCCCGCATGGGGTGAGCTCAACTTGAGATGCCATGACCTAGGCCTCCTTGGTCGTAGAAATAGAATCGGACGATACTTCGACAGGTCCGCCAAAAGTACGGGCAGCTGCGGCTCCACCGGCAAGCGGAGTCGCCATCTGGGCTTTTGTGCGTCGTGGTGCCGAAACGGGAAGTTCAAAGGCAAAGCCCATCGCAAGCAAAAACCACGTAAGCGTATAGGTTGCAACCAGAGCGGCAACAAGGCCGCCCATCACGGCGCGTTGGGAAAATACGCTACATGCAGCCACAACCAGCACCGGAACCTCGCAGGCAGAAAGCGCAAGCACACCCTGCAGGAACCCCGAGCGCCGATTGCGCGCAAGTGCCCCCGCGGTAACGCCGGCTATGCCTGGCAGCGCCAACGCCAGTGCGGCAATAATACTCGGTAGCGACCCAGACCACACGAGCGATCCCAAAGTCGCCGTCACGCGGGCGCCCGACGCCAGCAGCGCGGCCGAAACCACGACCACAGCCCAAACCACGCCACAGACGACCGTCGCGCCGACCATCAGCGCGCGACGAACCGCGCGGCCAGACGCATCCATGGGGCACGGCGTGAGCGGCTCGCCGCGAAGCGAACGACCGACATTTTGCGCATAGTGGTCACAAAACGCCGAGAGCGCCGCCTCGACCGCCGCCGGCTCGGGACGATCTTTTTGATGACTGGACAGACAGGCCATCACCACGTCGAACAGCTGGGCATCGACAAACGCCAGCGCATCGCGTAGCTCTTCGGAATCCGGCTCAAGCCCCAGCTGCTGGGCCTGCTCGGCCGCGGCGAGCGCCACATCGGGCTCACGACGAAGCAGCTGAGTCAAATCACAACCGGGCGCATGGGCACCAATGGGATAGTCGGGCCGTGTGTCCGTCTTGAGACGGTAGGGGCTGGCAATGTCGCGCGTCTTTTTGCGCGAACCCGAGGTGCCCGAAGTGCTCGGCGCGGCTTCGTATGGCACGACGCCGGCAATGAGCTCGTAAACCGTGCTTGCCGCGGCATAGACGTCAATCGCCGGCGACATACGCAAAGCGCGCAGGTCGGGAATATCGTCGGTGAGCATCTCGGGCGGGGCATAGGCAACCGTCGCGCGACGCAGCGTGGCATAACGCTCCGTAAACGACGCCTTGCCGCCGGTACCGGCCACGGCCGACGCAGGCTCAAGCGCCAGCGACGGGCCAAAGTCGATCAGGCACAGGTCAAAGGTGCCCTCGGCAAGCTGCCGGTCAAGCGGTAGACGCGCCGTACGCACCATAATATTAGCGGGCGAGATATCGCGATGGACAAAGCCCTCGCCCACCAGGCTCATACGGCAGAGCAGATCGAACAGGTCGCGACCCAGACGCGCCGCCACAAGCGGCGATAGGCGGCCGGCATCGTCCACGGCAAAGCGCGAGCGCAAGCGGGCGAGCGTCTCGCCCTCGACCCATTCCATGACAATTGCAGGCACACCGTCGACCTCGCCCCAGCCATAGAGGCGGGGAAAGCCCTTAAGGCCCGAAAGGGCGCGATGGCATTCGTATTCCTCGCGAAACGCCGCCTTGAACTTGGCGACCAGCGCCTCGTGAGCGGCATCGTCGTCAAACTCATCGCGCGTCGGCAAGATGAGCTGTTTGAGTGCCACGGCCTCGCCTTGGGCGTTGACGGCACGCGTCACGCGGCCGATACCGCCACGGCGCATGGTGGCATCGTCGGCAAACAGCATCGTAAAACGACGCAGATAGGCAGGCAGTTCGCCCTGACCGAGCGCAATGGCCGGCTCAAACCCGTCGACACGCGCCAGGCGCAGGCCGACCATGGGATCGCGACCGAGCGATTGTGGTGTGGTGGATGCAAGATCGGTCATCATAGGGCAAGCGCCGCCACGTTATTGTTGAAGTTACCGAGCGCGACGTCATCATCGCCGTAATGGCCGACCCATTGACATAGGTTGGTGTAACAGCCCCACAGATTGGCATACTGCTGATACCACTTTGACCGGGGCGAGAATGTCTGACGACCGAACTCGGCTCGAATGACAAACATCTCCCCGACCAGGCTGTCGCACGGCCTGGGATCTCCCGTAGAGTTATAGGTCGAGACCACGTCATTGGCACGAGAAACATAGCCGTCGAGCATGTTGTACTTGGTCACAAGCCAGCTGTGAATGCTCTCTTCCTCAGCAGCGGAAAGGCCACCGGAGTTTGCATCGTTGTCAGTGTTGCCGCCCGTCGAGCCGCCGTTTCCAGACCCTCCGGCAGAGGAACCCGACCCAGAGCCACCGCCCGAACTCGACGAATCCGAGCCGGAGCCAGAAGTATCCGAGCTACCGGGCTTTCCGGACTGCTGGGCGTCCTGCTCCTTCTGCTGCTCGACCTTATTCACCGTTGCCGCCACGCTATTGTTGGACAACCGATCGATGATCTTGGTGTTGGTGAGCACGATGGTTTTGCCATTGGCAAGCGTGACTTCGTTGTCCGGGGCCTCGGCGCCGTCCGCGTCGCCGGTGCCAAACACAATATGCGCGACCACACTTGCCCAAGCATATCCAGTCGTGGTCCCCAGGTCACTTTTGACCTCATGCCCCACGCGCGGTTCGCGTGCGGCATGTGCCTGCATCATGGACGGCACGGTCATGCCATAGGCAGAAACGCCAGCTATGACCAGCACCAGCGAGCAAGACAGCAGTGCGTACGCCCGCGGCGCCAAGCCCAGTCGGCGTCGCATGCGCACCGCGGCGCCGCGCTTTGTCTGAGTGCCACCGGGCCGCATGCGTTCTCCTCCAACAAAAACACGCCGCTCGGGAGCGGCGCATTCATTCGAATCCATATTTGAGTGTATCAGCGAACCCAAAAGGTTGCGCAACGAATGGGCAAATTAAGGATGCGAGTGGAAGCATCCATGCGATAAGCGGATACAAAGCATCTTTGTTGCACAACAAACTTACAGTCGCACGGGGAAATTATGGCTACCCCGTGCGTCGCGATGAAGACATACGGCAGGAGCAGGCTCGCCACCTAAATCGTGCGACGGGCCTCGATGGCGCGCCCAAGCGTAAGCTCGTCGGCATACTCCAGGTCGCCGCCCACGGGAAGGCCGCTCGCCAGACGCGATACCTCAACGCCCAGCGGCTTGATAGTGCGGGCCAGGTAGCTCGCCGTGGTCTCGCCCTCGATATTGGGGTTGGTGGCGATGATGACCTCGTGGATGTCCTCGTGGCCCAAGCGTGCCAGCAGCTCACGAATGTGCAACTGCTCGGGACCAATCTTGTCCATGGGACTGATCACGCCGCCCAATACGTGGTAGAGACCGTGGTAGCTGCCCGTGCGCTCAATCGCCTGGACATCGCGCGGCTCGCCCACCACGCAAATGCGAGTGGTATCGCGCATCGAATCCTGGCAGATGGAGCACTCGTCGGCCGTGGCGTAGTTAAAGCAGCGGCTGCAAAAGTGAACCTCCTGCTTAACCTCCAGGATAGCCTCGGCCAGGCGGCGCGCCTCCTCGGCATCGGCCTCGAGCAGGTAATAGGCGATGCGCTGGGCCGACTTGGGACCAATGCCCGGCAGACGGCCCAGCTCATCGAGCAATTTTTGCAGACTATGGTTGGCACTCATATATATGCGTGTCTTAGAACGGCATGCCCGGGATGTTGAGGCCGCCGGTGATGGCGCCCATCTGCTTGTTGGCGAGCTCGTTGACACCGCGGACGGCCTCGTTGACGGCAGCCATGATCATGTCCTGCAGCATATCGACGTCCTCGGGATCGAGGGCATCGGGGTCGATGGTGAGGTTGACGAGCTCCATCTCGCCGTTAACGGTCACCTTGACCATGCCGCCGCCGGCAGAGGCGTCGACGGTCTGGGACTTAAGGTTTTCCTGCGCGGCGGCAAGCTGCTCCTGCATCTTGCGAGCCTGCTTCATCATTTGCTGCATGTTCATACCGGCCATGATGGCTCCTTTACGTGCGGCCGCGCGACAAGCTGCAAGGGCAGCCGGAGCGCGACGGGACTTTCAAACTCAAAAATCGTACCACGGCGCGGGGCAAGCAAGCGGGGCGGACACGCTACCTCAGTCGATATACATGTCCTTGAGCGTGACGCACGCCCAAGATTATGCAAGGTCGAATTATGCAAGGTTGCATAATTATCTCAAGCTACATCTAGCAGAGCTGGAACCAGGCAGTTTATGCGTAGGGCTACAAGGCTACATGGCAAAATGCCGAGCCGCTGCTCGAGGCGGCACGCATGGCGGCTGGGTATAATTTGATTGTCATAGATGACGATTTGGAGGTGCCCTCGTGAATGTCCCAGCCGTACTCCAAAACATCCGCTCAAAACACCCCGTTGCATATGTGGTTCTCTATCTCTTTGTCGTCTGGGTATTACTGGTTATCATCACCCATGCCATAGCTTTTGGAGCAGAACTGCTGATAGCCAGCTCGGACCAGCCCGTCGTCAAATGGGAGACGACCGATGAATGCACCGACGGAACCCGAACCATTTACTACAACAGCCCGTCCCTCTACCAAGAGTTCAAGGTCAAGATAAAGGACTCCAAGATTGTCGATGCCGAACTGGGCTCTTTATTTACAATCGGAGCAACCGTCAACGCCGAGCAAGTCGAGTACACGGACAGCCATGCGACGTATCGTATCGACCTCAGCATCCTAGGCCGACCGTCACGCGCCTGTCTGCTCGAATGCGATATACGCGGCACCACGTTGCACATGTCCGAAATACAGATGCGCCCGGGCAAGGGGTTCTCTTCTTGAGCAGTATACCCGCCTGCGCAGCTACTCCACCGGCTTGAAGATGGTGGACTGGCCGAAGACGCTGCGGATGAGGGCTTTGGCCTCGTCCTCGGTCTGCGGGATGCTCGGGGCTGCACCCTGATGGCCGAAGGGGCCGCCCGCACCGGAGTTGGACTCCCAGGGAGCTGCAGGAGCGTCCTCCTCTTTGGGGGCAGTTGCAGCGGACTTGGGCGCGGACGCCGCACCCGGCACGTCGAACGGAGGCAGATCGTCCCCACCAGCATCGGCAACAAAACCGCCAACCATGGCATCGTCGTAGGGAACCTGCTCGGATTCCCATGGCGCAGACGGCGCGGCGGGCTGAGCCTTGGGAGCGGACGCACGCTCGGGCGCTCGGGGCGCGGGCTCGGTCGGGAGCTTGCCCGTGGCAGGAGCGCCGGCGGGGTTGTCGGAGCGCAGCCAGGGGGCTTTGCCCAGGTCAGACGACTTGGGCGCGGGCGAGGCAGGCTTGGGCGCGGGTGTCGGAGCAGCCGGTTTGGCCATGACGGGCTTAGGCGCCGACGGGGTCGGCGCCGCTATCGGTGCTGCTTTTGGCTGCGTCGCGCTGGCGCTCGAGGATGCAGGGGCCGCCGAGGACACGGGTTGCGGGTCCGCAGATACCGCAGCCCGTGCAGATGGAGAATGCTCCTCATGTTGAGGAGCCGGCGTGCCACCCCCATCCAGGACATAGTCGACGGTACGACGACCGAAGACCGCACTGACTGTCGGCAGGACCACCGACTGCGTGTCGGCGCGTCCAAGCATCTTGATGGCAAAGGTCGAGCCCGCGGGGAACGAGACCGTGAGCCTGGAGCCGTCGTCAGCCGTGGCGCGGGCATTGAGCAAAAGCCCCGCGTAGGAAGCCTGACGCGCCTTGACACGCTCGACAACCTCGGCCCATTTGCGCTGCAGCTCTCCGGCATCCTCGACCGCGGGCGTCTCGGCAGTACCGGCGGCGGCAACCTGGGCGGCATTGTTGGACTGGGGCTTAGGTGCCGGAGCGGTGGCAGGCGCGGGAGCCGCAACGGGCTGAGGCGTCGGAGTCGGCGCAGGCTGAGGTGCAGGCGCTGCAGGCTTGGAAGCTGACACGGACGCAGAACGGGACGCAGGCTGGGCAGCCGGAACAGCAGCACCACGGTCCCAAGGCATACCGCCCTGGCGCGCGGACGTAGCAGCGGGGGCAGCGGATGCCGCCGGAGCGGCAGCACGAGCGCCCGAAATTAGCGTCGGCTGTTGGGCAGCAGCGGGTACGGATGCTGCAGGCGCGGCGGCCTGAGCAGCAGCCACGCTCGCCGGCACGGCGCCGTTGGCAACCATGGCCTCCAAGCGGGCCACGCGCTCGGCCAATGCCTCAATCGTTAAATCGGCCTCGGGACGTGCCAGGCGCGTGCAGGCGATCTCGAGCACCAGGCGCACGTCGCTCGCGCCCCTCATCTCCAGTGCGGCATCGTCGAGCACCGTCAGCACACGGGCCAGGCGGTCGGCAGGATGCTCGCCAAAGGCAGCGGCCTCGGCAGCAAGCGCCTCGGCCTGCTCGGAGCCGCCCTCAAACAGCTCGGCACGGGCACCGGCAACGCAGGCAACGTACACGTCACGCACATGCGCCACCAGGTCGCGCGTCAGCTCCAGCAGGTCGTTTCCTTCCTCGACCTGCGCACGGATCAGTCCATAGAGCTCGGCAACATCGCGATCGGCAATGGCGCGGGAAAACTCGCCCAGAATCTGGTCCGAAACCTCGCCTAAAAGCGAGCGGGCGTCGTCCGCATGCACAGAACCGTTGCCAAAGACGCTCAGCTGCTCCAGCGTGGACAACGCGTCGCGCATACCGCCCTTGGCATGGCGCGCCACGATAGCCAGCGCCTCATCGTCGTAATCGAAGCCCTCCTGCTCGCACACGTATGCCAGGCGACGCTCGATATCCTCGTTGCCGATGCGATGGAAATCGAAACGCTGGCAGCGCGAGAGGATGGTCTCCAGAATCTTTTGCGGGTCGGTGGTGCACAGCACAAAGATCACGTGTGCCGGCGGCTCCTCGAGCGTCTTGAGCAGCGCGTTGAACGCCGCCGTCGTGAGCATGTGGACCTCGTCGATGATATAGATCTTGTACTTGCCGCGCACCGGGGCAAAGTTGACGGAGTTGATGATTTCCTCGCGCACATTGTCCACGCCCGTGCGGGAGGCGGCATCGAGCTCGTAGACATCGGGGTGGTTACCCTCGGCAATGAGCTCGCACTCCTCGCAAGTACCGTCGGGCATGCAGCCGCTTGCACCCTCGGCGCGCGCCGCCTCGGCATTGCGACACAGTAGCGCCTTGGCCAGAATGCGCGCCATGGTGGTCTTGCCCGTGCCGCGCGGTCCGCAGAACAGGTAGGCGTGGGACAGGCGCCCCTCGGTGATAGCGTGCTCGAGCGTCGAGACGATATGCTGCTGGCCCACCACGGAGTCAAAGGTGAGCGGGCGATACTTTCGGTACAACGATTCCATGGGTGCTCCCCCGGGTATACTGAGTCTTGTTGCCGCGGCGGCCATGCGGTCGCACGGCATACTGCATTCCATAATAACCCGTACGGCGAGCCCGCCGCGATAGGAGTCCAAAGAGCATGGCAGACGCAGAGAGCAACCTCGTTCCCTCCGAAGCAGCCGACCAGGTCGAGGTCGCGCTCGAGGAGCAGGCCGCAGCCGACGACGGCATCCTGTACCTCAACGAGTACCAATACGAAAACGACCTCGTCACCGACTTCGCCCGCCTGGTCGCCTCGCCCAGGCGTCGCGGCTCGCTGTATGTCGCCGCGGCAATTGCCGCGCTCATCGGCATCGGCATGCTGGTGGCCGGCGGCAACTGGATCAAGTTTGGCGTCGTCTTGATCGTATTCGGCGCCTTTTTGGCCTGGTGGAGCAAAAACCTGCACCACACCCTCGCCCGCGACTTTATCGACGCCGTTGAGGCCGACGAGTCCATGGGTGGCCGCTATCGCCGCGTCGCCGCCAACGAGGACGGCCTGATGGTTTGGGGCACGAGCGGCAAGTCGCAGTTCTTCCCGTTTGAAAAGCTCGACCACGTGCTCGACGGCGAGCGCATCTTTGTAGCCATGTTCGCCGACCAGGGCGTGACGATCCCTAAGGACACCTTTGTCCGCGGCAATGCCGAGCAGTTTGGCACCTTCCTTAAGGCGCGCATTAACAAAAAGCTCCGCATCGAGACCAAGAAGAAGAAAATGAAGGCCGAGAAGGCTGCCGCCGAGGCCAAGCGGAGCGACAAGGCCGACAAGCCCCAGGATAACAAGGGCAAGCGGCGCAAGCAGAAGAAGAGCAAGAAGAAGCGCTAGGGCCGAGCGCCACTGCGAAGGGAATCTCATCCCGCTTCAGCGTAGGATGAGGCTCCCCCAACAGGGCCTTCGAGCTATTTAACTTCAAACCTGAAGAGCCTTCGCTCCGGCAGATCGGTCATCTTCATCGTATAGGTCCCGGGAAACGCTTTCTCAAAACGGACGGTCTCGTAACCTTCGAAATAGTCGTTGGTGTTTTGCATCATGAATGGGACGAGTAACTCGTTCTCCGCCCCAACCTGTACAGCAAACGCAGCAGAACCGCCCAGCACCGGCATTGCCTGCGTTATCAGATCGGTATTGACCACAAAGTCATAGTTTGGCGCAGACTCCGGCACCAAATGCCAAACATACGCTTTAATTCCGCCTTCGACATTGTCCTTATTCCTGACACGCATCTTTACGGCGATAACACACGTGATGTCGGCGTCCTTCAATTTCGTTTTCGTATCTACGATGCCATATTTTGAATAATCATCATGCGCACGCTTGAGATACTCGCGCGGCGTGAGCAGCTCTGCCCCGTCTATGCAAAACGAATACCCGTCAGTCGCCACATCCTTCGACCCCAGAAACGCCCCATCCATCGAGAGCCATTCGCCCTCCGCGTAATATTTTTCAGGAATGACTGTCCGGTTCCCGTTAACGACGCTCACCCTCATGCCCGCAAGGCCGGTAACAGCACAGCCAAAAAGCGCGAGCATCGACCTTCTCGTCAACAGGGCCTTCTTCATCGCGCTCACGACCTTTCCCGAACTTTCACAACGGCACCGTCGCGCATGCAGTAAACACGATCGGCTAGCTCCTCGAGCACCTCTCCGTCATGGCTAGACAGAAGAACCTCGCGACCCGTTGATGCCGCCATCGCCACAACGCGCTTGAGCATTTCCACGCCCGCTTCGTCGAGGGCATTCGTTGGCTCATCGAGAACAAGCAGCTTCGGCTTTTCCATAATTGCCGCAGCTATTCCCAGACGCTGCTTCATCCCAAGCGAGTATGCTCGAAACTTCTTTTTTTCGTCTGCATCGAGCCCCACGAGCCGCAGGGCAGAGCGAATGTCCTCGGGGGTGGCAACGCCATTGATTTGAGCTATGAGCTCCAGATTGTCGTAACCAGACAGATATCCTAAAAAGGAAGGCGCCTCTATCAACATCCCCAGACTCGGCGGAAACGAGATATCCGCCCCAAGTCTTTGGCCATCGATAATAATCTCGCCCTCGGTGGGTCTAATCAATCCGCAGACCGCTCGCATGAGCATGGTCTTACCCGAACCGTTTATCCCCTGAAGCCCGACCACAGTCCCAGGGTCAACCTCGATAGACACGTTGCGCAGGACATCGTTTTTGCCCATGCGCTTCGATACGTCCCTAACGATCACACTCATATCTTGTCCCTCTTTTCGATAAGGTCGGCCCTTCGAAACCACAGTCCACCCAACGATAGGCATAACGACATAATCACAATTGAAAACAAGCCACTCGAGCCCGTCGCAATTCCTTCTTTGACGATTCCACCCCAGCGCAACAGCATCAAGGCATTTCCCAGTAGCGCCCAATGCCGCGCATATGCCGAACAGATCAGGTAGCTCATTACAACCGCAAATGAAACTGACGGCCCAAGCACAAACCCAACCGTTGCCTGCACAAACGCAAGCGCCTCAAAAGCAAGAAAGAGACCTGCGAAAAACGGCAGTGCACCTGCTTCGCTCGCCTTGAGAAACCACGGCGCCAAATTAGCCAGCTGAAGCGACTCGCCATGGATGACCGCGCTGAACGAGGCACTCACCATCAAGCTCCAAATCACAACAGAGCAAACCACCACGAGCAGCGAAAATGCTGTTATCGCCGCCACTGAGATAAAACGCGAGACCCACCAAAGGGTTCTCGCCCGGCATCGGACAAGCGTTTGCAAACCAAACCCGTGCAACGATTCGGCGGGATAATCGAGTGTTGTATAGAGAATAAGCAGAATGAGAAATAGCCATCCTAGCGGAGGCACAAACATGACCCCGGGCCTAGGCTCAAACGGAGCAGATCCGGCAAACACGAGCGCAAGATTGTCCGCAAACCCCAAGGCATCCGTCCTGACCCCATACACAGAAGACAAACCGTAGGCGTACACCAGGTTCGCAACGGTCACTGCCGCAATCGCAATAAAGGTAATGATGTTCTTCTTCAAAACGGTCCTCAGGTCCGCGGCGACCAGCCTAAACAGCATCAGACCATCTCCCGCCTTTTCCACGCCCCAGAAAAAGCCAACGAAGCAAGGGTCAATAATATGATTTCCGCAAAACCGGCTCGAATGTCTGGCCAGTTATTCAGCGATTCCGACCTGATGCTGTTGAAGATATTGCAGTTAAACCCCACACAAGCCATTACGCCGAAGATCCAGCCATTTGCAAAATGCCACGCAACCATTAGCAGATACGGGACAATTATCGCTTTGATTCTGCTACGAAACAAAATTGAGAAGCCAGTTACAGCCATGGATAAAGTCCCGAGCGTGACCGCATCGAACAGCGTGTATGCAAGCACATATAACAAAGGATGTGAATAAAATAGACCGGAGAAATAGCTATGTAGGTAAAGCCCTACGTAGGTCGACTCATCGACCCGAGGAAGATACGCAGGAAAAAGCATCGAGACAATCAGGAAATTGACGAGCAGAGGAATGGCAGTCACTGTAAACGCGGAGAGGAAAGCAGACAGCACCTTTACGTTCACGTATGCCTTTCTGGAAACGCGCGTGCATATCTGCATGTCATAACCACTCAAACGCTCAAAGAGGCACGACCAAGATCCGGCCAACATTGCAAGCAGGGGCAGTGCATAGAAAAACACCGACGCAGACAGTGGCGCGTTCGCGCTCACAACAATCCAGTTACCGAAGCTGCTTTCACGTGTTTGACCGAGATAGTTTTTGGCTTGCATGCCAACGCCGTAACCAAAAGAAAGAAGGTTGTGACGTTCTTTTTCCAAATTTGCCCACGGCTCCAGCGCAGCAGCTATTGCAACTGCGACTGCAATCAAGAGAGCAAAGATAAAAGCTGGGCGTCTTATCGTTTTCGACAGCTCATATCTTACGAGCCTTTGGTTCATACGTCCTCCTCCCCCTTCCGACCCAGAAAGCCGGAAGGGAGCCAATTCAAACAACTATGCGGGAAGCTTGCGGAAATGCCCGACGCAGTCGGGGCTCCATACACCAATAACAGTGCCGTAGCCAGACTCCGCCCATGCAGTCAGTCGCGCCGCAGATCGCCCGTTCTCACGGACGAGGTTATACATTTCCCACTGTCCCTTGTGATTCGAACGATACGTTCCCTGAGTACAATTCATGCTGCCGCTACCGCTTGTGTTATACGCACCGTCTGTATATAACCGAAGCGGATTTCCCGTATAACCTTGGATATCCAGATAGAGCGATGAGGAATCATCCTTTTGACGGTAGCCAGTTGCACTCGTCCCGGCACATTGAAAACTAAATGCCCTATCGGCATTGTTCGTACAGGTCGTAATTCCCGTATCGGCGTTTTGAGTAATGCTAGAAACCTGAGAGGTGTCAAACTCCTCTTGCGCGAACGATGCAGCGGGAACCCCTAGGGACAGACCCGCAGCAATCGCCAACCCGACTCCGATTCGAGTAATAGCGCTCCTTGGCTTAATCATGGCCTTCTCCAATCAAAAGCGGCTAACAATGCGTCGACGCACAGCAACCTTTGCATGAATGGAGAAAGATGTCTGTAAACACTCGCTATTGAGTTGATAATCCAGGCGTTTACACGTTATCTACCTGCGATAACAATGAAATAAGCTCTGCTTTGTTCTTGATCTTCAACTGGCGATAGGACGCGGATCGCAGCGCTTGCACCGTAGATGCAGCGTAACCGACATCCTCCGCAATGGCCTTTGTCGTTGCCCCCTCTGCCGTCATCAGCAAAATTTGCGACTGAACATCAGAAAGGGAGCGCGACGTAAGCAGGGCCAGCTGGCGCACGCGGGCCGTTTCGGTGGACCCGTTCGCCCGGTACTCCAAGACGGCCTTCTCGTCCTCAACCGAGCGGGCGAGCGCGATGTGCGTAACGAACATGGGCACAGACCAGCAAACAATCACCGTTGCCACGACGACATTGACAGCCGAACTTTGCCCCAACAACGACGCGAGGAACAACGGCTCGAAAACCGTCAGATCCTGCACCATATTGAGCAAGACAGCCCAAACAGGAGCCGTCGCCCCGAAGCAAAGCATCCATATCCCAAGCATTTTGCGCTGCGGACAGCTTCGCATCACTATATATGTGAGCAGCACCCCCGTCAGCACCGCAAGTCCATGGATTCGCCCCCTAGCGACCGCATAGATTAAGGCAACCATGCCCATTGACACCAACGGCACGATAGCCCGAGCATGGGCATGCACCTTAAACGGACGCAGCCCAACAGCGAGCGAAGCCGTAGACGCCACGCCGCAAAACAGGACCGGCACAGCCATCAACGGAACGCGTATGCACATCAATGCCGCGATATAGATAAAAGACCATTCCACAGCAGATAGCACCGCCCATACGTACGGGCTTCCGAGCCAAATCGCTTCACCCGCTCTATCCAGCGCAGCGCCACGATTCGCTTTTCCACCCGCGTAGCGTAGCGACAGAAGCAGTCCGAGACCCAATGCGTAGCTTAAGAGGGAAAAGGCGACAGCCCGCGAAACACCGGACCCCCAATCGCTATCCGCCATTACCAAGGGCCCCGCCGCAAGGAGGATAAAGAATAATGTGAGCAGGTATCGAAACAGCCGGCGCGTTCGAGCTGATGCCACTATATCGTCAGCATGCCGCTGCGGTAGCTCATGCCCTACAGTATCGCCCTCACCCGCAAACAGCGCCACGAGCTCGCGTGAGCCCGCAACCGACGCCTTCCCGTATGCTCGGTGAAGCGTTGTTCTCACCGTCGATGGCTTCGTATCCGTCTCCTTGGCAATTTCCGCCGGCGTTTTCCCTTTGAGCAGCAGTCGAACAAACTGCTCTTCTCTAGGCGACAGGGCAGGGGAAAACACCCCCGCATCGAATGTGTCGGACGCACAGGCGATATCCGAATTGTTGTCCCGTTTCCCCCTTAGCAACATGCATACGAAGGCAGCAGCGATAACGGACCCCATCGCCAGCAATGCAATGACCACGGCATCGCTTGCGAAGTATGCCGCCTCAACAGCCGGAATAAGACCAATAGGAACTGCTACGAGCACAGAACAGGCAAACACGTCGCGCCGCCCATGGCCAAAGGCACGAGGGCGGCAAAACGGCGGGGCCACAGTCAATGCGAGATAGACCAACGGAATTAAAAGCGCAAGGCCAATTGACGCGGCCGTTACAGGGGGCATCCCCCATGGCTCGGGAACGACTCTCCATGAAACTCGACAGCAAAACAGCAGGCAAGACATGACGGCTATTGTTTCTGTAAAAATCGCGTCCTGCGGGTGACGAGTTTCCCTTTCGTCAGTCCGTGTCGACCTCTGCGTCAAAGGAGAGTCCGCCGTGCCCCAAATAACATATGAGAGAAGCAGCGACCCAACAAAGCACGAGACACACGAAACGCCATGTAACAACCAAATCGGTGCAAACACGATTGGAATAGAGTCTCCGCGAGCATAGAAAGCCAGGTCGGCCCATTCGGGAACCGTTGCAATAACACCAAGGAAAACACCGATGGCACCGAGATGCCTCGGCCTTCTCATTCCCCCCTTGCATAGCGCAGCACCATGAACAAACGCCGCGAGGCATGCGCCCAGGATAACGAGCCAGGTCATTGCACCTGACGCTAGGCCGATTGAAGATGAAAACCGGTGATAAGGGGTGACCGCCATTACGACAAGCGCAATGGCGCAGGCAAATGTAGCAGAACGGCGGGAAAAGAGCATACGGCCTCCATAGCGTGTCATTATATCGCTCGAGCCGCTCGTTTATCTCTGTTCTCACACCAGCCAGCATCAATGATTCAGGCGAACTCCAATCCGCGCCAGATCACGGTCCGGCTTTTGTTCGCAGTCCCCACATCAAAGCGGGATGCGGTTTCCTTTTGGACGCCGGTTCGGAAAGCGCATCCCGTTCCAGGGCAATATTCTGGGATGCAGTTTCCGCAGCCCACCCCATTTGGAAAGCGCATCCCATAATTTGGCTGAAAACTGAGATGCGCTTTCCAAACGAGCCGAAACGGGCCGAATCGATCGGGCCACCTCGCATCCCGCTATCCTCGCCATCTGCCCGAGCGTGCTACACTAGCAGCATCTATGCCACCGCGAACGGCTCGGCCCCGCGCCCGCCGCTCGCAAACGAACTTTAAACGCACGAGGGTTGGCCATGCCGCTTTTCTCGCAACATACCGCCCGGTTCTCGCCGGACGTTCCTTTGGAGGGCACCAGCTCTCGCGAGCTGCTCAAGCGGTACCAGCCGCTCGAGACACTTGCGACCGGCGGTTTTGGCTCCATCGAGATCTGCCGCGACACGCACCTGCGCCGCCGCGTCGCCATTAAACGCATCCCCCTTATCAACGGTGCCGGCATGCCCGCTAGCGACATCATGGATGTCCTGCGCGAGGCGCACACTGCCGCCATGCTTCAACATCCCAACATCGTGCAGGTCATCGACTTTACGCACGACACAGCCTATGCCTACCTGGTTATGGAATATGTCGATGGCATGTCGCTGGCCGAGTTTTTGCACCGCGCGGACGGCCACTCACTTACCTTTGACGAGGCCGCGGCCATTGCCGATGCCCTGGGCCAGGCGCTCACCTTCGCCCACAGTAATGGCGTACTCCACCTGGACATTAAGCCCGCCAACGTGCTCATCGACCACTCGGGCAATGTAAAGCTCACCGACTTTGGCATGGCGCGGCTGTCGTCCGCCGGTGGCTTTGGCGGCTCACGCGGCGGCACCATCGGCTACATGCCGCCCGAGCAGCTCGATATCGAGACCGGCACGGTCGACGAGCGCGCCGATGTCTTTGCCCTCGCCTGTGTGATCTACGAGGGCCTGTGCGGCAGCGCTCCTTTTATGGCGGCCACGCCCGCCGACTCGCTCGGCCGCATCATCGGCGGCGCCACCTATCCCAGCGAGCTGATACCACACTTTCCCCCGGGAGCCGAGGCCGCGCTCATGAGCGCGCTCTCCCCCATGCCGCAGGACCGCCCCAACAGCATCGAGGCATTTTGCGACCAGCTCCTTGCCGGTCTGGGCAGCGTGCGCGAAGGCCGTCGCAGCCTGGAGCAAATGGTTGGCGAACTTTCGGATGACGAGCAGGAGCTCGACGATATCGAGCCGTCGCACTACGAGGACGACACCATCGAAGTCGACCCCGCACTCGGCTGGGCAGGCACGCGCTGGAGCCATGCGCGCGACTACGCCATGCACGCTATCTCGGCGCTAACGTGCGGCGCCTTTAGCTTTTTGCTGATGCAGACGGCCGGCGTCGCGGCGCTTCCCGGCCTGGTCATTGCGGCTATCGCGATCGGAGCGGCGGCCGGCCTGGCCCCCCAGATTGGCTCGGCCATCTCGGCTGTGGGCTTTTTGGTGCTCATGGCAAACGCCACCATGCAGGCACAGGGCGTCCTGTCGATGTTGCCCGTCGCGGTGATCTTTGCCGCCGCCATGTCCGGTTGGTGGATCGCCTGGGGTCGCACCGAGGCTGCCGCGAGCGCCGCACTCACCTGTGCACTCGCGCTTGGCTGTCTGACCGGCAATACCTTCCTGGCAGCTGGGGTCACCGCCGGCGTCGCGTCATTTTGGCTCGGCCCGGCAAGCGCCGCCGCGGCAACGGGCATGGGCGCACTTTTTGCCCGTCTGGCCACGGTCGCGCTTTCAGCCGGAGGCGTGCTGGGGCTCGGTAACGTTGCCGCAGCGCTGGGAGACCCACTCCTTTGGGCTGCCTTTGTGCTGGTAGCGGCAACTGCCGCGGCGTCATCTGCGCTGCTCAACGCCCATGCCAAGCGTGCCGATCAGGGCTCAAACCTTGCCGTAATCGCCGCCATCGCTGTCGCCGGCATCGGCTGCGCAGCGGCGTCCTGTCTTGCACACCATATGGAAATTGCCAGCCTTGCAGCCGCGGTCGTCGCCAAGGCGGCGGTTGCGGGAACCCTATCCTCTATAATCGTTGGGATATGCCTATATTTGCTCGGATACCAAAGAACCTATACGGAGAGTGATCTTTCGTGAACTTCCTGAACATCTTCGAGGACCACGTGGCCGGCATCTTCGGTGCCACCCGTGCCCCGTTCTCCTTTAAGAAGCTTGCCAAGCAGGCCGCTCGCGACATGGAGGATCAGACTCTGGTGATCAACGGCGTCAACACGGCGCCGGCACTCTATACCATCCTGATCGCCGCCGACGACGATCCCATGCTCGCCCCGTTCTACCCCGAGCTTTCGCGCGAGGTCCGCGAGTTTGTGAAGGCGCAGGCCGAAAAGCGCCGCTATGTCTTTGTCGGCGAGCCCCTCGTGCGCTTTATGATCGACCCGCAGCTGCGCGCCGGCAAGTTCTCGGTCTTTGCCGAGAACGTCGATGCCCCCACGCTCGGCCGCCTGTACGAAGAAGAGCGCGCCTATCAAAACGGTCTGGGCCAAAACAACTCCGCGGCAAGCCGTGCCGCCAGCGCCCCGCGCGCCGGCCAGCAGCAGTTTGCTGCCCCGCAGCAGCAGCGCCCCGCCGCCATGCCCCAGCAGCAGCCGACGCCTCGCGCCGCCGCTCCCGACCCGCTTGCCGTGGCAGACCCCTTCGCGCCTAGCGTCCCCGACCCCGCCGCAGCACCCATCCCGGTGCCGCAGACCGTCTCGCGCGACGCGCTTGCCGGCATGGGCGGAGCCGCCGCGACCGGTGCCGCCGTGGGCCTAGGCGCCGCAGCCGGCATCGCCTCCAACATGGCGAGCACTCGCGCCCCGCAGCGCCCGCTCGCCCAGCTCGTCGACGTCGTGAGCGGCGAGAGCCATAGCATCACCTCCGCACAGGTGACTATCGGTCGCGAGCGCTCGGTTTCCGATATTGCCCTGCGCGACCCCAACGTGTCGCGCCGCCACGCCCAGCTCACCTTTACGGGCTCGGATTGGTCGATCGAGGACCTCAATTCCACCAACGGCACGCTCGTCAACAACCGCCGCATTACGCGCTGCCCGCTGCGCAACGGCGATCTGCTGACGTTTGGCCTGAGCACCTTTGAATTTAGGGGATAGTCGCTTATGAACATCGATATCGTCCTTTTTGCAGGCCGCATCGTCCTGGTCGCCCTGCTCTATATCTTCCTGTTCGCCGTCATGAAGACCGGCGTGGGACTTGTGCGCGGACAGCGCCGCGACTCGGCTATCTGGACGATCGATGTGGACAAGGGCCCGCGCGGCATCCGTGGCATCCACGTAGACATGCTCGGCCCCGTCATCGTCGGTCGCTCGCCATCTTCGGACATCTGCATCAACGAACCGTTCGTCTCGGCCTCGCATGCGCGCTTTTCGCTGCAGGGCCCGGCGCTCATCATCGAGGACCTCAACTCGCTTAACGGCACGCTCGTCAACGGCCGACAGCTCGTGGAGCCCGCGACGCTGCGCGAGGGCGACGAAGTCCAGATTGGCGATGTGGTCATGAAGGTGAACCGTCGATGATCGACGAGGAGAACAAGTCCGCAACTATGACCGAGGCACCGGCCGCCGCCACAGCTGCGCCGGCCCACGCCGCTCCGGCGGGCTCCGCACCCGCGGAGCCCGAGGACACCGTGTTCTCCCTGCCTCTTTCGCATGTAACGCATGATATTTCGGATCTCGCCGATAACGAGGACGAAGAGGATGCCGTAGCGGCGCCCATCGGCGCACATGCTGCGGAACAGCCCACAGCGCCCGAAGCAGCCCCGGCGCCGGCTCACTTTGCAGAGCCCGTCGCCGCGGCAATTAACGAGAGCGCTGCGGTGTTTGCGGCACCCGAGCCCGCCGCGCCGGCGTTTCCCATAGCCCCGGCATCCGAGGTTGCGCCCGCGTCTACGCCGGCGCCCGAGCCTATAGACGTCAGCCCGCAAGACGACGAGTCGACCGCCCGCGTGTCCGAGGAGCCCGACTCCCCGGACACCGGCGATTCCGAATCAAACGCCGAGACCGACACCGTCTCTCCCGGTGACACAGCCGAAATCGACGTTGCCGCCGTTGAGGCCAAGCTCAAAGACCCCGGCTCGACCATGAGCTTTGAGCCCCTGACCGAGGAGCGCATCGAGACCGACTCGACCTATGATGCCGGCACCACCACGCAACTCATGTGGGGCGCCCGCTCCGACGTTGGCTGCGTACGCCCGCACAATGAGGATTCCTACCTGGTGCAGTCGCCGCTCTTTTGCGTATGCGACGGCATGGGTGGTCACGCTGCCGGCGAGGTGGCCTCTTCCATCGCCGTTGAGACTATTGCCAAGACGGCCCCGCAGTCCGCCGACGCAGCACGCCTGGCGGCAGCCGTCGAGGCAGCTAACGCCGCCGTAATCGAGGCGGCCCTGAACGGCCTAGGCAAGCCCGGCATGGGTTGCACAGCCACTTGCGCCTATATCGAAAACGACACGCTCGCCATCGCCCACGTGGGCGACTCTCGCGCCTACCTGCTCCACGAGGGCACGCTCATCCGCGTGACCCGCGACCACTCCTACGTGGAGGAGCTCGTGGACGCCGGCGAGATCACGGCAGACGAGGCTCGCGTCCACCCCAACCGTTCGGTCATCACCCGTGCGCTGGGCTCAGACCCCGCCATGTATGCCGACCACTTCACTCTGCATATCGAGGAAGGCGACCGCCTGATCCTGTGCTCTGACGGCCTTTCGAGCATGATTCCCGATAGCGATATCGAGAACATCGCCACGCAGTCCTCAACCGCGCAAATCTGCGTCGACAACCTAGTGGACGCGGCGCTTGCCGCCGGCGGCCACGACAACGTGACCGTAGTAGTCGTTGACCTGGTTGACGATGGCGTTATGCGCGAGGCGCAACGCGTGCGTCGCCGCAACATTACTATCGCCGCCATCCTGGCCCTCGTCTTTGTGCTGGCAGCTGGCATCTGGGCCTACACGGGTGTCACCGGCTCGTACTACCTGGGTACCCACCAGGGCAATGTCGCCGTCTGGCGCGGCCTGCCCGGCAAGCCGCTCGGACTCAAGCTTCACTGGCTCGAAAGCGAAACCAGTATTAAGCTGTCCGACCTGCCCGAAGACACGCAAAACCGCCTCAAGGCGGGCATTCCGCAAACAAGTGTCGACGATGCGCAGGACACGATATCCAAGTACCGCCACCAGATCGACGAGGAGCAGACCCGCCAGGTGATCGACGCGCAAACGATTCGCGACAACACCAATCAGGGATCGACCTCCGAATCAGATTCCGAGAAAACCGCCGAACAGTCCGCCGAGGCCGAAGCCTCCGAAAAGAACTAGAAAGGGAGTGCCGCTTATGAGTCGCCGCAACACCGAGCTGCTCTTGCTCATCGCCTCGGCGTTCCCCGTCATCCTACTGTATGCGATGTACGTCCTCACCGCGGGCGCTGCCATCTCCTTTGAGACGCTCGCCGTACCGATCGGCCTCTTTGCCGCCTTTGCCGCGGCCCACATTGCCGTGCGCATCTTGGCGCCCGGTGCCGACCCCGCTATCCTGCCCATTGTCTTTGTGCTTTCGGGCATCGGCATCACGTTCGTGACGCGTCTCGCCCCCGCTCTCGCCATCTCACAGCTCATCATCCTGTTTGTCTCGGTGGCGCTCATGGTGGGAACGCTCGCGTTGGTTAAGAACCTCGACGTAGTCATGCGCTACAAGTACACCTTTGGCATTATCGGCATCATTCTGCTGATGCTGCCTATCTTTATCGGCACCACGATCTCGGGCTCCAAGCTGTGGATTCGCATCGCGGGCTTTACCATCCAGCCCGGCGAGTTCGCCAAAGTCTTTATCGTGCTGTTCCTGGCCGGGTACCTGGCCGAGAACCGCGAGCTGCTCTCCATCTCCAACCGCAAGATCCTAGGCTTTAAGATCCCTCGCCTGCGACTGCTGCTGCCGCTGTTTGCCGTGTGGGGCGTGTGCCTACTCGTTGTCGTCTTCGAACGCGACCTGGGTTCGGCCGTGCTGTTCTACACCATCTTCTTGCTGATGCTCTACGTTGCCACGGGTCGATTCTCGTATGTCGTTATCGGCCTTGCGCTCTTGGCCGTCGGCGCCGTGGGCGCCTACAAGTTCCTGTCGCACGTTCAGGTGCGCTTCCAAGTTTGGGTCGATCCGTTTAAGGACGCCCAGGGCCAGGGCTACCAGATCGTCCAGTCGCTCTTCTCGCTTGCCGATGGCGGTCTGGTCGGTGTTGGCATCGGCAACGGCATGGCCAACAACATCCCTGTCGTCGAGTCCGACTTTATCTTCTCTGCCATCGGCGAGGAGATGGGCCTTTTGGGCGGCGGCGCCGTGCTCATCCTGTTTATGCTCTTTGCCGTGCGTGGCCTCACCACGGCTGCCCGCGCTAAATCCGACCTCGCCGCCTTTAGCGCCACGGGCCTTACGGCCGCCATCAGCTTCCAGGCCTTTTTGATCGTGGGCGGCGTTACCCGCCTGATCCCGCTGACCGGCGTCACCCTGCCCTTTATGAGCCAGGGCGGTTCCTCGCTGCTGGCGAGCTTTATCATCGTCGCGCTCCTGCTGCGCGCCGGTGACGAGGCGACCGGACGCGAGGCCGAGCTTACCGGCACCGGCACCATGGCTGCCATCACCGATGATCAGGTCGCATCTGCCGCCGCCCCGACGGGCACGCGCTTTGCCACCTCGTCTTCCTACGGCAGCGGCAGCCATTCCGTCGGCTCGCGCATGCGCCGTCGCCTGCTCGACACGCCTGAATCCGGTGTGCTCGGCCGCGTTGCGCTCGCCAACCGTCTAACCCGTGCGGTGCTCGCCTTTACGGCGCTGTTCGCCATCCTTATCGGCAACCTCACCTATGTCCAGGTCATCAAGGCCAAGGACTATCAGGATATGCCGACCAACAACCACACTATCGCCCGCTCCAAGTACATCCAGCGCGGTTCCATCATCACGTCCGACGGCGTGACGCTGGCCGAGTCGCTGCAGCAGGAGGACGGCACCTACGTACGCTCCTACCCCAACGGCAACCTGGCAGCGCACGTGGTTGGCTACGTGAGCCAGCAGTATGGCACCACCGCCATCGAGAGTGTCATGAACGACACGCTCACCGGTTCTAAGGACTACTCCAGCTGGAACAACGCCATCGCGTCGCTCGCGGGCCAGACCCAGCCGGGCAACACCGCCAAGCTCACCATCGACTCGCGCATCCAGACGGCGGCCGAGCAGGCACTCAAGGGCTTTAAGGGCGCTGTAGTGGTCATCGACCCGCGTACCGGCGCGGTGCTCGCATGTGCCAGCTCGCCCACCTACGACAACACCAACATCGACGCCCTACTGCAGACGGGCGGCGGCGAGGACGGCTCTATGTACAATCGCGCCATGGACGCGCTGTACACGCCGGGCTCCACGTTTAAGGTCGTTACGCTTTCCGCGGCACTCGAGACCGGCACCGCCAGCCTTACCAGCACCTACCAGGCGCCCAGCTCCATGGACATCGGCAACGCGCCGGTCACCAACTATGCCAACGAGAGCTACGGCACCATCAGCCTGCAGCAGGCCTTTGCCGTGTCCTCCAACGTCGTCTTTGGCCAGGTGGCAAACGAAGTTGGCGCAAACACGCTCGTGCAGTTTGCCAACGCCTTTGGCTACGGCCAAAAGCTCGGCCAGGACCTGACCTCCACAGCCTCCATCATGGCCGACCCGTCGCTCATGACCGAGTGGGAGACCGCCTGGGCCGGCGCCGGCCAGCCTGTCGGCATGGACCACACGCCCGGCCCGCAGACCACCGTCATGCAAAACGCCGTGATTGCCGCCGCCATCGCTAACAGTGGCGTGGTCATGGACCCGTACTTTGTAGCCCAGGTACTCGCCCCGGACGGAACTGTGGTCAAGACCACGCAGTCCCGCTCGCTGGGTCAGGCCGTCAGCTCCGCCACGGCCGACCAGGTCAAGCAGGCCATGCTCGCCGTCGTCCAGTCCGGTACCGGCACCGATGCCCAGGTCCCCGGCGTCAAGGTCGCCGGCAAGACCGGCTCGGCCGAGACCGGCGGCACCAACGTCAACTCGATGTTCGTTGGCTTTGCACCTTACGATTCACCCACGGTCGCCATCTCGGTGGCCTTGGAGGATTACGACAAACACGACGTCAAGGCGGCCAAGATTGCCGGCATCGTCCTGACCGCGGCGCTCGCCGCACAGGGAGCGTGATGCCCATGATCGAATCGGACACCCGAGGCGCGCCGCGGCCGAAGAGTTAGCGGCAACGCGCCACACGGCCCCAGCGGCCACATCGTAGGTACTACACACATCGTTGAGCGAATAGTTATGTTAGGAGCAGGAATGGAACAGAGGGTCCTCGGGGGAAGATACCTCCTCAAGGATAAGGTGGGGACAGGCGGCATGGCGACCGTCTACCGTGCACAGGACCAGGTCCTCGACCGCACGGTAGCCGTCAAGATCATGCTGCCGCAGTATGCTGGCGACGCAACCTTCGCCGCACGCTTTAAGCAGGAGGCCCAGGCAGCAGCCGGTCTCTCCTCCCCCTATATCGTGGGCGTCTACGATTGGGGCAAGGACGGCGACACCTATTACATCGTCATGGAGTACCTGCGCGGTACCGACCTTAAGAGCGGCATCAAGAGCCACGGCGCCCTCGACCCCAAGAAGGTCGCCCAGATCGGCTCGCAGATCAGCTCCGCGCTTTCGGTCGCTCACAAGCACGAGATCATCCACCGCGACATTAAGCCGCAGAACATCATGGTGCTGCCCGACGGCAACATCAAGGTGATGGACTTTGGCATCGCGCGCGCCAAGAACAGCCACCTCACGCAAGACAACAACGTGCTGGGAACCGCCCACTACGTCAGCCCCGAGCAGACCCGTGGTCAGGACCTCGGCCCCACCTCGGATATCTACTCGCTGGGCGTCGTGATGTATGAGTGCGCCACCGGCCGCGTTCCCTTTGACGGTGACGACGCTATCTCGGTCGCACTCAAGCAGGTCAACGAGCTGCCTATTCCGCCGAGCCAGATCAACTCCGGTGTCGACGCCGACCTTGAGCGCATCATCCTCAAGTGCATGGAGAAGGACCCGGCAAACCGCTTCCAGACCGCCGACGAGCTGCGTCAGGTGCTCAACAGCTACCTGTCGGGCCGTGCCGTCAACATCTCGGAGCCCACGCGCATCATCGGTGCCCCCGGTGAGCTGGGCGCCACCAAGACTCGCGAGCTTTCCGATCAGACGCGCGCCATGGTGCGTCCCGTCTCGGGCGTGAGCGGCCAGAATACCGCCCGTAGCTCGGTTTCGGGCTCCACCGGCTCCTACGAGGTCGAAAAGCCCAAATCCAACAAGAACAAGATCATCGCCGCCGTGGTGGCAGCCGTTGCCGTCATCGGTATCGTGGTGGCCTTTGCCACAGGACTCTTTGGCGGCGAGCAGGTCACCGTGCCCGATGTGCTAGGCAAGGACCAGCAGACTGCCGTCGAGCAGATCAAGGAAGCCGGCCTCGAGGTCGGCACCATCGACCAAAGCTACAACGATGATGTCGACGAGAGCAAGGTCGCCGAGCAGACGCCCAACGGCAACACCAAGAAGGCCAAGGGCACCAAGGTGAACCTGGTAATCTCCAAGGGCCCCAAGCCCTCCGAGAAGGTCGAGGTTCCCCGGCTGGTCGGCCTGACCAAGGACCAGGCAGAAGCCGCGCTGGCAAGCGTTGGCCTGAAGGGCAACGCCTCCGAGGAGGCCAACGAGGCCGATGAGGGCCAGGTCTTTGAGCAGGGCACCGAAGCCGGTAAGGAAGTCGAGAAGGGCACGACCATCTCGTACAAGGTCTCCAGCGGTCCTGACACCACCTCCGTCCCCGATCTGACCGACATGACCGAGGCCCAGGCGCGCAACGCCCTCGATATGGCAGGCTTTGGCGTCGACGTGAGCTACCAGGAGAACGATTCGGTTACCGAGGGCACCGTGATTAGCTGGAACCCCAGCGGCAAGCAGAAGCCTGGCGCCACGATTACCGTCGTCATTGCCAAGAAGTCCGGCAAGGCCAGCGTTCCGGGCAACCTGTACGGCAAGAGCATCTCCGCGGCCGTCACCGCGCTCAACAACGCCGGGTTCTACAACATCGCATTCTGCGATCAGAACGGCAACCCCGTGAGCGGCAATGAAAACGCCACCGTTACGGGCGTCTCCCCCACCGGCAAACAGTCCACCGACAGCACGATTACGCTGACGGTTGCACTTTCTGGCTCGGGTTCGGGTTCAGGCACGAGCACGGGCGACGATTCCGGTACGACCAACTAGTCGCAACCCAACCGCTCATTACGGCTCTCGCCGCAAACATATTCGCTCACAGGCGCCCGCTTGCTCCCCCAGCAAGCGGGCGCTTCGTTTTTGACATGGCATGAACCAGAAGAGCCCGGCACCGTGGCGGTGTACCGGGCTCGACAAATCTCTGGTGCCCCCGGGCGGATTCGAACCGTCGACACCCGCTTTAGGAGGTCTTGTATTTCTATTTGAGCTGGTGTTTTATAATTTTATACAACTTCATATAACCGCATGTAAAACGGCATGTTTCAAGAATCGCGAGATATAGGCTTCAAAAACTTTCTACCCTAATTCTACCCAGATACTCTTGCTTGGGTAGATTTTTGGGATTAGGCTAGGGGCAAGCCTTTAAGGGCTTGCCCCTAGCCTAATCCCAAGGAATCCCACCATGAGCACCAAACCACGAGTCGTCGGAAACGGCAGCGTATATCAAGTTAAAGAGGGGGTGTTCCAATACCGCTTCAACCTCGGCAAGGACCCCAAGACTGGCAAATACGCCTACTCATCCAAGAGAACACTGCACTGCGAAGGTGTGAGTAGACGCACACAACAGGCAATGCTCCGCAAAGCCTTGGAAGAATACAAGGAGGAGTTGAACTCCGGTGTCGTCCGTGACAACGGAAACCTCACCGTCGCAAAGTACGCCGAGAACTTCCACAGCCTAAGGGAAGAGGGCTTCAAGAAGTCACCGCTCGCCTATGCCCGTGAGGGCAACTATATTAGCCACATTCAAGAAATGTTCGGCCATATTCGACTTACTGACCTCCACCCTGACGATATACGGCACATCTACGCAAACGCCCGCAAAAAGGGAATGTCCGAAGCCGAGCTACACGGGACACATGTCAAACTGCGACAGATTCTCCAAGACGCCGTAGACAACGAGCTCATCCTTCGTAACCCATGCACGCCAATCAAGCTTCCCAAACCAACTTACAGGGAAAGAACTCCGCTTACGGCAGACGAGGCTTCACGATTTCTGTCTTGCCTCATGGATGAACCACTGTCGGCCAAGGCAACGGGCACCATGCTCTTGCTCCAATGTGGTCTCCGACGCGGCGAAATGCTCGGCTTGACTTGGGGCGACATCGATCTTGGGCAGCGCACGTTGAGCGTGTCGAAGCAGTTCACCAATGACAAGACTCTCCGACCGCCAAAATCGAAGATGAGCCGACGCACCATAGCAATCAACGACTCCCTGGCCTGCTATCTCAGCAAATGGAAGCTGGAACAGCGGGCGCAGCTCAACCGATACACTCTCGATCAGGACGACAAGACGCCTATCGTTAACGGCATAAAGGTCGTCACGATCGAGGATGACATATACGCCACAGTCGTCAACGTAGACGGCCACAACTTCGACCGATGGTTCCGCGACTTCTGCGTCGATAACGGCTTTGGGAGTTACAACAATATCACCAGAAGATTCCAGCGAAACGGCAAAGAGCACGTGAGGGGCACGGGATACAGTGGGCTCGTCCCCCACGCCCTGCGGCACACGCAAGCGACGCTCCTAATCGGAGAAGGCGCAGACGTGAAGACTGTCCAGGCAAGACTTGGACACGCATCTCCAAGTACGACGCTCTCCATCTACTCCCACGCCATCGAGGCAAACGATCGTAAGGCAGCAGATGCCTTCGGCGAGCTCATTTCCCAAGAGAGCAATTCATAAAGGAAGGGCCGAGATATACCCGGCCCTTCCCTTGCTTTGAACATAGATGGACTAATGGCGATAGACCATCGCTCCATATGGAGCTTTATCCTCCCAGGAAAACGATGAGGCGTCGCGAATGGGGAAGACGCCGATTATAGGTGCCTTCGTCCATTCGTCGGTATTCAGAATCGCGCCGTCCTTGTCATAGATCGGCTCGACCTGAGAACTCTGGACATCACGAATCCCCGGCCATTTATCAGCTATTGCGTTAAGCACCTCATCCGTAGGACAGGCTTCCTTTGAGGAAAGATAAACATAGTGCGGAATTGCATCGCTTGCGTTCCGCACTTCAAGGACGAAAGCATAGTCGCATGATGAGGCGTTTGGCTCATTGACCACAGGCCAATCGTCAGGGACAACGAGATACGAGCCACCTCGCAGGTCCACGCGTTTCATTGACGGCCCCTTATCAACAAGGCTGTCTTGCGGAACAAATCGCAGCATATGGTTACGAAGAGCCTTGTAATAAGAGAGCTTGTCATTTAAATCGTCGGCAGCGAGCGACAGGGACTCAGCATCGCCATATCCACTAAGCTCATCCTGAATAGACTTGACCCGCTGCGCACAAAAAGCACTCAGCTCTGCAGCCGCACCCTTGTTGACGCGGAGACAGAGACTCGCGAGAAGGTCGACCACTTCCCCCGGAGTCTTAAACTCTTGCGGATGTTGTTCCTTGAACATGCTGATGTTGTCATCGGTCTGTTCAAGGACGGTCGTCCCAAACTTTCGTTTTTTCGGTTTCCTGGAACGTTCCATTTCATCCTCCAATCGATTTTCATTGCAAGTATAACCCTGTTTTTCGAGGTAAAAGCGCTTATCCGAAACTTTTCAGAATCTTTTCTGAATCTTCAGCGCCTCGATTGCCAGAAGCAGTATCATCGAATTGCACAGATAAGCGAATGCCGGAATGGAGGTGCCCGAAGAAGGCCATAGAAACAAAAAGCCGCCCACCCCTCCCCTCTAGTCGCCAAACTGAGGTGGGGAGGAGTGAGCAGACCAAAGGAGATTCTACCATGGTAGATTCCGCTGTTCCCAAAGCGGGTATCGTACCCGCTTCTCCTCGCGTCGTTCTGGGACGCGAGCGTCTGCTCGGCGTCACCGAGATTCGTGAGTTGACCGGGCTTGGGGAGGTTGCCGCCGCATCGCTCATGAAAGAGAGCGGTCGCTGCCTCAAGCTTCATAGCCGCCTCTTCGTCATCGAGTCCAGCTTTTTTGAGTACCTTCACGAGTTGGAGGTGTCGGATCCGTGCAGCCTGTAGCCAACAGCTCATTCAACGTCGAAGCCGATCAGCTCAAGACCTATATCGAGGAAATGAACGGGCGTAAGCCCATGGCTCATATACGCAGCCTCCCCTCTCTCGACAAGCTCATCGGAGGCGTCGTACCCGGAATCCTGACCATAGTCGGAGCGGCACCCGCTGCCGGCAAGACGACGCTCCTCAAGACCATCTCCGACGACCTCGCATCCCAAGGCGCGCCCACCGTCTTCTATTCCGCGGAACTCCCCGCGTATCGCATCGCCCAGAAGGGCATCACGCGCCTCGGCAATGGAGACTTCAGCCTTTCCGAGGCGACCGGGACCATCCCCGAGAAGAGGGAGGCATTTGAGCACGCCTGCGCCATCTACGCCGAGACCGTAGCACCTAACTCGTGCATCATGGACAGCCAAACGTCCATGGAAGATCTCGGGCGTTGCATCGGTGATTGCATTCACGAACGTGGGCAGCGCCCTGCCGTTTTTGTGGATTACCTTCAGCTCATTGCAGCAACCAATTTCAATGTTCGCGCGGAAGAACGCGTTGTCATCACCGCTTGCGTCCAAGCCCTGGGCAACATCGCCCGGACGTATGACGTCCCCGTTTTCCTGATAAGCAGCGTCGCGCGCGATAAGTACAACGATGCGAACACCGAGCTCAACGTCTTCGCTGGCTCGCAGGGTATCGACTACGGCTCCGACAACGCTCTCTTCCTGCAGGTCGACGGCAGGGACAAGAAGGAGCGGAGGTACAACTCAGAGCTAGATGTTCGTCCCCTGCTCGTTCGCGTCCTTAAGGCACGCTATGGCACGCTTGGGAGCGCCAAGCTCACCTTCGACGCGCCCCATGCCACCTTCTATGACCAGGAGGGCTAGGCCATGCGCGGCAACAGCAAGACTGCGCATATCAACGTCCGAATGACCGAGGAGGAGCGTGCCATCATCATGGCGCGCTCCTCCTCTTTTGACATGGCCCCATCGACGTTCATGCGCGAAGCTGCCCTCCGCATCGGGCAGAAGCCCGTCAAGGTCGCCGACGAGGCGACCTTGCGGCAAATCCTCCACCAGATGAAGAAACAGGGCGGAAACCTCAACCAGGCCGTCCATGCCGCAAACGCCTATGGCGTGGATGCGCAGACGGCCCGACAGCTCACGGAGGCCGTCCGACTGGTGTCGAGCACGGCCTCGCAGCTTTCAAACCTCATCTCCAAGAATCGAGAACTATCATGAAAACCAAGATGCTCACAGCGCTCCTATCATCCCTTTTCCTAGCGATCCTCGCATGCCCCGTACTCGCCGCCCCCATCGACATGCTCGTCGCCGGGTACGGACTCGACGCATCGGCAATTCCCACAACGTTCGACGCGGAGACCGTCCTCGGCTGGTGGCTCTCGGACGGGTTCGTCACCCATCCCCTCGGGGCCTTGTTCGTCTTCCTCCTTGCACTCTGCGCCTGCGCCCTCATCGCCTACTCAAGCGCCCTCAAATCACGAGCCGAGGACGGCGGCGTGCTCGGCGACGCCCACGTCAAGACGGGCCGCGAGGTCGTGAAGGGGTCCATGACATGGGGCGGCTCGACGAACCCCTCGTCGCGCGGGTTCGTCTACGGTTTCACCAAATATCGCGGTAAGCCCTGCTATTTCTACGAGCCGAAGAAGATGATTTTCGTATCAGGGGCCACTGGGTCAGGTAAATCACGCTTCCTCTACCTCCCCTCAATCGACCTGCTCAGCTACGGCGACGCCTCCAACGGCTCCGAGCCCGCGACCCTCGTCGTCTCAGACGTGAAGAACGAGCTCATAGAGCTCACGGGCGATGAGCTTGCCCGTCGTGGCTACCGCGTCCTCCTGCTCGATACGCAGCACCCCTATCGCGGCCAGAGGTTCAACCCGCTCAAGCAGGTTCTCGACCTCCATGCCGAGGGGCGCGACCAGGAGGCCGAGCAGGCGGCGGACGCCATCGCGGAGCTCGTGGTGCAGGATGACGAGAAGGGCAAGGGTTCGCACTGGACGGCATCGGCCAGGGGCCTGCTCTCGGCCCTGGTCCTGCTGGTCTCCATGTCTGACGAGTGTCCCGAGGGATCGAGGCACCTCGCGACCGTCTGCGAGGTCTTGGACCGTGGCACCGAGGCCGAGGGCGACGACCCGGCCGAGCCTCTGAAGGCCGTCTTCCGCTCCCTGCCGAGCGGTCACCCCGCCAAGGGCAGGGCGTCGCAGTTCGTCTCCTCGGGCGGCAACGAGCTCAGGAGCATCCTCTCGACGCTCAAGGTGGCACTCCGCCCGTTCTCGTCCGCGCCGGTTACATGGATGACCTCTGGCTCCGACATCGACCCGCGAACGGTGCTCACGGAGAAGAGTGCCGTCTTCCTCCACGTGCTCGACGAGGGCTCCCCCTACAACTGCATAGCGGCGATATTCCTCTCGCAGCTCTGGGCTTCGGTCCAGGCGGTCGCGGACGTGAACGGCGGAAAACTCCCCCGCCCCGTGCAGATACTCGGCGACGAGTGGGGCAACCTCCCCCGCGTCGAGTGCCTGCCCGCGCTCCTCAGCCTAGGACGCAGCTACGGTTGTTTCTGGGTCGGCGCGACGCAGGACGTATCCCAGCTCAACAAGTACGGCGAGAAAGACGGCCGCAGGAAGATCCTCGCGAACTGCGGCATCAAGGTCGCGATGAAGCTCGCCGAGGAGGAGGACCGCCGGTACTTCACCGAGCTCATCGGCAAGACCACGCGCCACACGCAAGGCACGAGCAACGGCAGGGCCGCGTCAGGCACGTCCTCCTCGACGTCCTACAGCGAGAGCGCCGACGACGTGATACACCCCTGGGAGTGGCGCGACATGGCCCCGGACCGGGACGGGATCATCGTCGTGAAGCACGCGGACAACGGTATGCCCGCATGTCGAGCCGGCGTCTTCCGCTCCCCCGTCACCGACTGCACCAACACGCCCACAAGGGAGCACTTCGACCTCGGGACCCCCGAGCACGAGGCGGAGAACCGTCGCGCCTACCAGCGCCGCCTCGACGAGTCAGCTGCTGGGAAGATGCGCGAGGAGGCCTCGACCTGGTGCCCAAAGTGGCCCGAGCCGGAGAAGAAGAACGGGAGCAAGCCGGGCGGCAAATTCAGCGGGCTCTCGCTCGACTAGGGAGGCGACCATGACGGCGATAAAGCAGACGAGCGTCTGCAGCGAGAAGCACCTCGCGAGACTCAGGGATTACCTCTCCTGGGACCGCGACAAGGCGCTCGCCCACGGCACGCAGAACATTATCGACGATGACCGCTGGTTTCAGGAGATGGCAGACACGAGGGCGGCCATGGGTCACGACAGGCCCGGCAAGGCCGGTGCCAAGTGTACCTACATGCAGCACCAGATACTCGGGTTCCTCCCAGACGAGTGCGACCTCAACGGCGGGAAGATGACGCCGGAGCTGTGCATGCGCTATGCGAGGGAGTACGTGGCCGAGCGCTACCCCAACCAGGAAGTCGTGATGGTGCTGCACCGCGAGCGCTGCCGCGCGGACGCCACCGACCGCTACGCCGTGCACCTCGGCATCAACCGCAGTGATCTGGAAACCGGCCGAAGGCTCGACGAGGGCCCCGCCCGAAAGGCGGCGGCATCACGCGTGAAGACCGTCCGTACCCTGGACGAAAGGTACGGCCTCAGGCAGCTTGAGCGCGGCAAGGCCAACTCGCGCGTCCACGCGAGGCAACCCGGCACGGAAGAGCGCGACATGGCCCGAAAGGGACAGGCCGAGCGCTCGGAGAACGCCCGCGTCCGCGTCGCGGTCGCCCGCCGAATCGAGGAGGTCGGGCGCATGCGCGACTGCCCCGACCGGATGGGCGAGCTTGAGCGGCGGCTCAAGCGGGACGGCATCGAGCTCGCCAGGTCGAAGGGCGGGAGCCTCCAGTACCGCTTCCCCTCGAAGTCTCTCGGGGGCATGAGGAAGGTCAACGGCGGAAGGCTCGGCTTTGCCGTCGACCGCTCGACTGGCATCGCCGTCCGCTTCACGCTGCGCGGGATAGCGACGGCGATGCGGGCGTTCTGGGAGCTTGAGCGCAGGGCGCTGGAGAACCAGAACGGCCGAGACGACTGAGCATTTGGGCCGGGACGCAACAGGCGTCCCGGCCCCTTCTTTTGCCCTTCGGTGAGAGCGACCTCGGAGCGGTTCGCCGTCCCGCCGCAGGCGGGCAAGATGATTCCGTGCAACGGAATCCATATCTTGCCTGCACGGAGCGAGCCGGTTGCCCAAGGCAACGCGAGCCCGGGCAGGTGAGCGCCGGTTGAACCGACGCCGAGGAGACGCGACCCTGGGGGAGCGTCGCACGACGGCGCTCGGCGACCCGGCGCGAGAGGCCCAGCCCGGCGACCACGGCGGAGCGATGGCGACTTCTGGAAGCCATCGAGCGCAGCCGTTCGGCGGGCTGGGCCGGCGTGAGCGGAGGCGGACGAAACGCGACCCTGGGGAGCGTTGCCAGGGAGCCGCAGCGAGAGCGACGCCGTGCGTCGCGGGGGTCCCGCCCATAAGCGGGACCCATCGGCCGCAAGGCCGATTGCCGCGCCTCGGCCCTCTCGACCTGCGCGTCGGGGAGGAGTCGGCAGTAACCTCTCCCCGATCCACAACGGAGACCTAAAGCCGCTCGTACGCCCCCTTCACCAGCTCGCCCATAAGCTGCCTTCGCTTGCCTAGGAACTCCTCGTAATCGAGGTCCTCAAACCCAACAGGCAGGGCATGCTCCTCGCAGTTGCGGCGATACTCGTCCTCCCCCAGCGCGGCGCGATACCTACGAACGTACTCATTCGGGGCATCATCCGAGATGTAGATGTTGTTCTGGTAGTCAACGAGGGTGAAGTTGCCTCGGTTGCTGCGCTGTGAAAGGTAGCCCTTGGCCTTCAGGTAGTTATCTGGGAACAGATGATGCTTGTCCAGAGCCTTTTTGGAACCTGATGAGCCGGTAAGCAGCAGTTGAGAAAGAGGGGCCGTGCTGAACAGCGCCTTGGCACCGAGCACGACCTGAGCCGCGACGAAGCCCCACCAGGTCGGGCCCGTCGCCTCGTTTGCGTCGAGGGAGCTGGGCAGCGTGATGGAGAAATAATCGTCCGTCATGATGGCAGCGAGCCTACGGTCGAAGTACGCCCGGAACTCATCGGCGGTCTCAAGGCGCGAGACGTCGTTAAGCTGCTGCTCGAACTCGGATTCGAAGGACCCCACATAGAGCCCCGTTATGGCTGCGGCGAAATACCAGCGCCGCACGAGCCCGCGCACAGCCAGTGGCTCCATGTCGAACTCATAGCGCCCGATAAGGTAGAACGCATAGCAGAACATGAGCGCGTTGCCCGACCCCACCTGGTCAGAGCAGACGTAGCCCGCCTCCGCCAGCGTGTTGATGAAGGCATGCCAGTTGTTCAAGTCGAGCACGAGATCGAGGGCGCGACCGAACGTGGCAAAGTTCTCGGCCCGCGTCTCGGGCGTCGTTTCCTTTGTCTTGAGATCTCGCCCGCGAAGAATCTGGTAGGCATAACGCAGGCGACCCCTCTTGAACCCCACGCCCACCGTGGCGCGAATGATATGCGTCGGCGAGACGGTCATGAGCGGGTTGTACGAGGTGCCCTTTACGGGCGCATGGCTCATGGCGCAGAACTCCTCTATACGCTCCCTCATGGCAGGTTCGTAGACCGAAAGCAGGGTCATGATGAAGTCATCCTGCTTAAGCGCCTGCCCTTGCGAGTTCACACGCACGAAGATGTCCGATACGGTCTCCTCGTCAGCCGATTCGGAAATCTCCAGCGTCGGCAGAAGATAACGCTCAAGCCCGAGTAATGCGTTGAGCCCGCTCTCGACGGCATCCTCGCCGTCATCGTCGAGTTCGGGTTCTCCCTTTTTGGCATTCGCCTCGTTAAGGCGCTTGATGAACGCCCTGCGATAGGCGCTCAGCTTGTTGTCGTGGTTCGCCGCGAAGGCCTCGGATACGTCCGGCACATAGCGCGAATCCTTCTCGGTCGAGGCGTCGGCATTCTTGAATGAGCGTGCGATGGGGTCGTAGGCGACCTTCACCGTACGCTCCCTGAAGTTCTTGTCTCGCACGGACACGCCGTACAGGGAGCTCAGAAGGGCAGTGAGTCTCTGCTGTCCGTCGATGACAAGGGACTTGGGGACGGCATACACCTTTTGGTTCGAGCCTATGGCAGACTTCTTGCCCGCGTTGTCGCTCGGAGAGTCCCACAGCATCACATAGCCGATAGGGTATCCGCGGAGCATGGAATCAAGCAGGTCGCGGACCTTTTCGTTGCCCCACACGAAGGGTCGTTGCAGGTCGGGCAGACCGATCTTGCCCGTCTGAACGTCCTTCAGGATGTTACCAACCTCCAGCGATATGGGGTTATAGATGGAATTTGGCACTATAGTTCACCGACCTTCTTGGCGTACAGGTTGAAAAGATGGGCGACTATCTTCTCCTCGTCCCCACCGAAGTCGACGCCATAGGCAGCTTCGACAGCAGCGTCGAGCGCCTTATGCGCAGACATCAGCTCGGGGAAGAACGTTTCGTTCTTGGGATCGTACATGTCCGCGAGCGTCGCACCTTCTTGGGCATCCCGGGCGTCGAGCACGGCTTGGGCGCAACGCTCAACTTCTTCGCGTTGGGATTCCGTGGGCTCGGGCCAGACGAAGTTGTTGTAGTCAATACCAGCCGAGTACTGATAATCATCTTTCAGTCTTCCGGTCACGACCCTAACCCATGCATTATGAAATTGGGACTGCAACACCCCATATTGATAGAGAGTTGCATTTGGGATAAGACGAACTTTATTGCTACAAAAGACCTCAGCATCGACGAACCCCATTGGGATGTATCGCCTTCGGCTTGATGAAACCTCTGGTATCAAGATTGAATCTGTATCCGACAGGATTTCAGTTCCAAAATGGGCAGGACACTCTGCAGCCTTAACGGTCTGACTTCTCTTGCTCTTGAGCCGATACCGGCGCACCGCTTCAACCCTTTCCCTGCATTTAGGCAGATTCTTTAGCTCATCCCAATTTGCGTTCCCAAGCCATAAACACCAACGGCTTTTGCCACGGATAAATTCTTGTGATCCAAGCCACTTGTGAAAGAATTTCTCTGCACCAGGTTCAATTTGCAAAAATTCGATTTTCTGCTCATCAGTGAAAAGGTAATTGCCGTCGTCTATAGGCTGGGAGCCTATTCCCATTTCTGGAACATCTGATAATGGCTTACTTCTGCTGTAGACAGAAACGTCCGGAGCGTCTTTAAGATAAGCATTGATTCGGTCCACGGAAATCTGCTCTTCGTCAGAATCGGGCGTTGCGTGATAGAAGAGCGTCTTGGCCCCAACCTCGCGCGAGAAGCCCACGATGACGCAGAACACGTGTGCCTTGTCTGCCGCCTCGTTGTCCCAGCGGAAGGTGTTGTGCGCGAAGTCGATATGGACTCCCAGGTCGTACAGGGGTTTCCAGAGGTTGGCGACCTGCTCCCCCTGGCAGATGGAGTTGGTCGAGACCAGGGCGCAGCGCGTGCGCTTCCCTTGCGTGAACCTCGCGGCCTTCATGTACCAGGCCCCGCAGTAGTCGATGTTGCCCGCGTTCTTCGCGCCATCGAAGACCTCAAGGAGCTCTGCCTTCTGCTCCTTGGATTGGTTGCGAGCACCCAGGAACGGCGGGTTGCCCACAAGATAAGTAAGGTCATCGGGGAACACTTCGGACCAATCGGTCTTGAGGGCGTTGCCCTCATGGAGGTTACTGAGGCTCCTGAGCGGCAGGAAGTCGAAGTCATAACCGACGTATATCTCCTGCGTCTTTCGGAGCATCTGCTCCTCGGTGATCCAAAGGGCGGTCTTGGCGACCGAGACGGCGAAGTCGTTTATCTCGATGCCGTACAGTTGATCGAGAGATACGCGGACGGGGCTGTCCTGCGCAATGACGAGGGACGTCTGCCCCGCGTTGCCGGTCTCCTCGCTGAGCTCGTCCTCGATGATTCGGTTCTCGATGGTACGCAGCTGCCGGTACGCCTCGGTAAGGAAGTTGCCCGAGCCGCACGCGGGGTCACCGATGGTGATGGAGGCAACCTTGTCGTGCAGCCTCGCCAGGGCCTGCTTGCGTTTCGTCGCCGTCCTCTCGCCCTCGGCCTCGTGCAGCTCGTCCCACAGCTCGTCGAGGAAGAGCGGCTTGAGGCAGCGCTCGATGTTCTCCACGCTCGTGTAGTGCATGCCCCCGGCATGGCGGGTCTCGGGGTTCAGCGTCCCCTCGAACACGCCGCCAAAGATGACGCCCGAGATCTCACGCCAATCGAAGTCCTGGGACGCGTCGGTGATGGCCTCGAGAATCTCCGGGGTCATCTGCGGGACGATGATGGAGGAGTCGGCGAACAGACCGCCGTTCACGTACGGGAAGGCCGCGAGGTCCTCGTCCATGTACTCGTCCCGCTTGTCCAGGGGCGTGTCGATCGCCTCGAACAGGTCCACCAGCTTGCGGCGGAGCTTGGCAGGGTCACCCTCGCAGTACCTACCGAACGCCTGGTGCGATTGCAGGAGGTCGGCGTCCTCGGCGTAAAGCAGGAAGATGATTCGGGTGATGAGCACGTTGAGCGAGCGCTGCTCCTCCTGCGCGCGCTCGTCCTTCTCCTCGATGTGGTGGTACTGCTTGGCGAGGGCATCGTAGAGCCTGGAGACGTAGGCCCCGGCCTCGATGGAGAGCTGCTGCTCCTTGTGCAGGCGGCTCGTCTCGTTGGAGGTCAGGAAGGAGAGAAGGTACAGGCTGTCCTGGAGCTCTTCGAGGGAGAACTCCTGCACGGTGTCCTCGGGCCGCTCGTTGTCGAGGTCGTAGAGGCGGAAGATCCCGAAGTTGCACGTCATCACCCAGCGGGGGCGCTCGGAGTACGGCAGGTGCCGCGCGTACCACATGGCCTGCTGGAGCGGCGTCTCCATGCCGCCGTTTCTGGGCTCGGGTTTGTCGAGGTCGATACCCCACGACTTCTGCTCACACAGGAAGTTGTGGTCGGAGACGAACACGTCGATGCGGCGGCCTCTCACCTTCCGCTCGAAGTCGACGAAGCTGTCTATGGTGTTGGACGGGATGCCCAGGACGTTGATGAGCAGATCTACCCAGAACTTTTGCGTGTCCTGTTGCTCGTTGTTGGAGCCCGCGGGGATGGCGGCAAGGCGCTTCTGCCACCGCTTGACGAACTCCTTTGCCTCTTTCTTGCTGGCAGGCATACCGGACCTCCTGCGTCGTTGTCACTTTCGGACAATTTTAAGGGGTAAAAGCCCTCTTCCAAGCGGAAGGGCGAGTTTTCAACGGTCCACGGTGTCGCAGGGTCCCAGGCGAAACCCGAAGACGCCGGGGGCTGTTGGAAACTCGCCCATCTCACAGCAACGTCACCCTAGGTTTTCAACGCTTTCCATGGCCGAAGGGCTTCTTATAAGCCCGTAGGCTGTGGGAAGGGTTGGAAACCGGACTTTGGGCATAGCCCTTCACAAAAAAACTTTCTACCCAAATTCTACCCAACTGACGTTAACGATGCCCTCATATAAGAAAGCAGGTCAGACGATTTATACCGTCTGACCTGCATTTACTTCTGGTGCCCCCGGGCGGATTCGAACCGTCGACACCCGCTTTAGGAGAGCGGTGCTCTATCCCCTGAGCTACGGAGGCATGCTGTACTAGTGTAGCAGATTTACGCCGCTGTAATGCAACGTATAGCCACTCTTCGAAGTTGCGGTGGAACAGCCCTCCGGAAAGTGCGTCCCACTATCCAGGCAAATTCTGGGTCAGACTTTCCCCATGAGACCTCGCTGGGAAACTGTGACCCAGAATTTCGGCTCGAAACGGGACACGGTTTCCCAAACGACCCCGTTCCGGAAACTACATCCCGGAATCGACGCTCGAACTGGGATGCACTTTCCCGATCGAGCCACATGGGAGACTGCGCCCCACTTTGAGGGGGCGCTCTTTAATGACTACTTGCCTTTGTGGAAAAGGTTTTTGATAACGGAGGGGATGCTCTTGGCGCCCTTGGCCGTCACATCGATAAAGTCGGGCGAACGAACGAGCTTGTCCTCGTCAATGTACTTACGCACCGCGCGAAGCGTTTCCTTGTCATTGCGCGTCGAAAACGTAAAGTGGCCATTCTCTTTGGTAAAGATGGCAAAACGCGTAATTTTCTTGGTGCCGCGCAAAACCTCGGCGGCAATATAGTCGACCTCGTCCCACGGGATTTGGATATAATCCTCGGGATTACGCTCGTTATAGTACTCAAACGCCTTATTGCCCACCATCACGTTACCGTGACTGGTAAGCCCCATCAGGCAGGTTGCCGGCGTTGCCAGATCGACCGTGCTGTTCTGAGATTGCGCCATACGCGCCTCGCCCTCCAATAAAAACAATCGGACCGCATCCAGTGTACCCACCGGGTGCGGTCCGTTTCAATGGCTCAAAAGCCCTTGCCTAGCAACTCTCGGTCTTAAGCCGAAGCGTGCTTACATGAAGCCGCAGACGCGACCGATGATGCCGACGGCGAAGAGAGCCAGGATGATGACGATCGGGCTGACCTTCTTCTTGAGGAGCTTGCAGACCAGAAGGGTCAGGCACACGGCGGCAAGGCCGGGGATGAGCTGATCGAGGTTGGCCTGAAGCGTGGTGACCTTCACCGGGTCGAGTGCGTTGGCACCGACAGAGCTGTACATCGTCAATGCCTGCTTGATGCCCTCAGAACCGGCGGGCAGGTTGGCCCAGTCGATATAGGCGCCAGCGGACTGCGTGACCTTGGAGACGACCGGGGTGAAGGAGATGGACACCCAGCGCTCGACCAGGGCGCCGATGATGAACATACCCAGGATGGAAGCACCCTCGGTGACCTTGCCCATCAGACCGCCGGAGAGGTCCTTGGCGATGGAGGAGCCGACCTTGTAGCCAAACTCCTGCGTGTACCACAGGAAGGCGTAACGGATGATGTTCCACGCGAAGAAGAACAGCAGCGGACCGGCGATGCTGCCGGACAGGGCCAGGGAAGCGCCCAGTGCACCCAGAATCGGGCGAAGGGTGAACCAGAAGGCGGGGTCGCCGACGCCGGCGAGCGGGCCCATCATACCGACCTTGACGCCCTGAATGGCGACGTCGTCAATCGGAGCACCGTTGGCGCGCTCCTCCTCGAGGGCGAGGGTAACGCCAATGACGGGGGCGGAAACATAGGGGTGGGTGTTATAGAACTCCAGGTGGCGCTTAAGAGCGGCAATCTGGTCATCCTTGCTGGTGTAGAGCTTCTTGATCGCAGGGATCATTGCGAAGCACCAGCCGCCGTTCTGCATACGCTCGTAGTTCCACGAGCCCTGAAGGAACTGATGACGGAAGCAAACCTTCTTACGGTCAGCCTTGGTGAGCTGAATCTTGTTCTCTGCCATATGTATCACTCCCCTCCTACTCGTAATCGTTCAGAATGTCGCCGAGCGGGTCGCCGGAGCCACCGCCCGTGCCGCCACCCTGCTTGGCCAGATCCTTAAGGCCAAGGTAGATGAGGGCAAGGGAGATGCCGATGAGGCCAAGGGCGATCAGCGTGAGCTGAGGGATGGCAGCAAGGACAAAGCCGAGGATGAAGAACGGCCAGGTCTCCTTGGTGGCCATCATGTTGATGACCATGGCGTAACCGACGGAAGCGACCATGCCGCCGCCGACGGCCATGCCGCCGGACAGCCAGTCGGGCATAGCGTTAAGCGCGTTGGTAACAGCCTCGGCCGGGATAACGCACAGAAGTACTGCCGGGATGGCGATACGAAGGCCCTGCATGAGGATGGCAGCGTACTGCCAGCGCTCGATGCCGGAGAAGTCGCCCTTCTCGGCGCAACCGTCCATGGCGTGAGCGATAGCGGTAGCAATGGTACGGCAGATCATGGTCAGGAACAGACCAGCGACCGACAGCGGGACGGCGACGGCGATGGCCGCGGTAACGGCCTTGGCCGAATCAGTGGCGCCGCCGTTGAGGGCGAGCACCATGATGATCGAAGAAGCGACCGAGGCCAGAGCGGCGTCAGGCGCGACGGCGGCGCCGACGTTAGCCCAGCCAAGGGCCATCATCTGGAGCGAACCGCCCAGGAGGATGCCCTCCTGAAGGTGACCGGTTACGAGACCGATAAGCGTGCATGCCACGAGCGGCTGATGGAACTGGAACTCATCCAGAATGCCTTCCATACCGGCAAGCAACGCGACAATCGCAACAAGCAGAATAGTGATTGCAGACATGTATCGGACCCTCCTTTACTATGCTTGAGCGGCCAGTTCGGCCTTAGCTTTCTTCAACATGGCGTCGAGATCCTCGGAGGCATCCGAAGGAACCTTGCGGACCTCGAACTTGACGCCCTTGGCCTTGAGGGCCTCGAGGGTCTTAACGTCGTCATCGCCCATAGCGACGGCGTTGGTGACGACGACCTTGCCCTTGGAGTGAGCCATGGAACCGATGTTGACTTCCTTGATGTCGACGCCGGCCTCGATGGCCTTGAGCGGATCCTGCGGGTTCTCGAAGAGCAGCATGGCCTTGGTGTCACCAAAACGCGTGTCCTTGACGACCTCGGCCATCTTCTTGATAGGCACGACGTTGGCATGGACTCCCGGAGGGGCAGCCTGCTCGATCATGGTCTTGCGGAGCTCGTCGTGAGCAACGCCGTCGGAAACCACGATGATGCGGTTGGGGTTGATCTGCTTGGTCCACGTGGTGGCCACCTGACCATGCAGCAGACGGGTGTCGATACGGACGTGGGCAATCTTGATGTGCCCGTCGCCGATGACCGTTCCCGGAGGGATGGCGCCTGCAGGAGCAGCGGCGGCCGCAGCCGGCTTTTTCTCCTCGGGCTCCAGAGACTCGGGCTTGACGCGCACGCCAGCCTTAGCCTCAGTCACGAGATGTTTTGCGATCGCATGTGCAGTGTTCTTTGCATCAAAGCGCTGCGAATATGCCTCGATGAGCATAGGCAGGTTGACACCGGTGACGATAGCCCAGGAATCATGGCCCTCGATGAGCCCGCTGATCTGGTTGAACGGCGTGCCGCCCCACAGATCAACGAGGAAGAGCACCTGCTCCTGGTCCTCGAAGGAAGCGATTGCTTCCTCGACCTTAGCACGGAAGTCGTCGGGGCCCATGCTCGGCTCGAGCGAGACCACGGCAACAGACGGCTGATCGCCAAAGACCATCGAGCCCGTCTGCTTGATTCCAGCTGCCAAGTCCCCGTGGCTAGCAAGAACAATACTTACCATCACATAACCTCCTTTTTTACTACGTATTTCCTACATGACATGAAGGAAGTATACCTGTTTGGTTTGTGGAATTATAGCTAAATTCGTAAAAGGTTGCATTATTTGTTTAAACGCCTAAGTTTGTTACAAATTGATTACGTTGCTGCTTTTTGACTCATTACACGCCAAGGCGTCACTCATCAAGCCATGTACTTTACAGATACAAGCAGGCTGTTCATTAATAACGATTTTTAGCAAGTGCGAATGTACTTGTACTACTGCTATTTTGTTTAAACAGACATGACTTGACTATTTTCGTGACTTATGTTCTAGCGCAAGTAGTCGTTGGTGACGTCCCCAACGACTAGGGGTTAGACGATGTGGAGGGGGTGAGCGGCATCGACGGCGTCGAGGACGTCGGAAGGGCCGTCGGGGGCAGCGTCTGCCGGTTCCTCGTCGGGGGTCTCGATCTGCTTGATCATGACCTCCTGGCCCTGCAGCAGGTATGTTTCGCCGCTACCGCAATGGGGGCAGGTCTTGCCGTGCTCGACCGTCGCGTAGTCGCGACCGCATGCCGCGCAATGCGTCACGGCCTCGACGGGCTCCACAATAAGCTCCGCGCCCAGCGTGATAGGCTTTTTATCTGCCGCCCAGCGCCAAGCGTCGAGCAGCAAGTCGGGAACGACGCCCGAGACCTCGCCCAGCAGCAGCGTGACGCTCGAAACGCGACGCACGCCATTGGCGCGCGCCACGTTCTCGACATCGCGAATGATGTGATAGACGATTCCGAGCTCGTGCACTTTTAATTCCTTCCGCCGTTCCCGTTATGGCTACTTACTTGCGACCAAATTTGATCTTGATAGCACGCTTAAGCGCATACTTGCCGAGGCTTGGGAGCTTTTGCTCGTATTTGACCATCGTGGAGCACTCGGGGCGGTCGCGATCCAGATGGATGGCGTCGAACGCGCACTTGGTGGTGCACAGGCCGCAGCCGATGCACTTGTTGGGATCGACGATCGAGGCACCGCAGCCCAGGCAGCGGGCGGTCTCGGCGCGCACCTGCTCCTCGGTAAAGGTCTCAACGTACTCGCTAAACGGCGCGGCCTTCTCGCGCTCGCGGTCCACGTGGGCAACCTCGCGGCTCGCGTTGTCGTAGCTCTCGATCACGACATCGTCGCGGTCGAGCGCGGTGTAGTGGCGCTGGTTGCGGCCGATGGTGAGCGTGGAGCCTGGCTGCACAAAGCGATGGATGGACACGGCGGCCTCGTGACCGGCGGCAATGGCGTCGATGGCAAAGCTCGGACCGGTGTAGACGTCGCCGCCTACAAAGATGTCGGGCTCGGCGGTCTGATAGGTCTGAGGATCGGCAAGGGCACCCTGGCCGCGGCCGAGCTCCACCTTGGAGCCAGCTAGCAAGTCGCCCCACACAATGGACTGGCCAATCGACATGACGACACGGTCGGCATCGACACGGCGCAGATCGTTCTCGTCGTACTCGGGCGCAAAACGGCCCTCGTCGTCAAAGACACGCGTGCAGCGCTTGAAGGTGATACCGCACACACGACCGGTCTCGTCCAGGTGAACCTCCTTGGGACCCCAGCCGCAGCTGATGTGGGCGCCGTCCTCAACGGCCTCGCGACGCTCCTCCTCGCTGGCGGGCATCTGGGCCTCGCTCTCCAGGCAGAACACCTCAACGTGCTCGGAGCCCAGACGGCAGGCGTTGCGCGCGACGTCGATAGCCACGTTGCCGCCGCCCACCACGATGGTGCGGCCGGGCAGCGCGTCGATCTTGCCACTGTTGACCTCGCGCAAAAAGTCGACGGCCACGGCCACGTCCTCGGCATCCTCACCCGGAATACCGGCGAGGCGGCCGCCCTGGCAGCCAATGGCAACGTAGAAGGCCTTAAAGCCCTGTGCGCGCAGCTCGTCGAGCGTCACGTCGCGACCGACTTCCACGCCATAGCGGAACTCGGCACCCATCAGGCGAATGATCTCGACCTCGGCCTCGATAACATCCTTCTGCAGCTTAAAGCTGGGAATGCCGTAGGTGAGCATGCCGCCCGGGCACTCATTCTTCTCGAACACGACAGGTTTGTAGCCCTTCTCGGCCAGGTAGAAAGCGCAGGACAGGCCGGCCGGACCGGCACCGATGATGGCGATCTTCTGGTCGAAGCCGCCGGCACGCGTCGGGGTCACCACGGGCGGGACGTAGCGGGTCGCGGCATCCAGATCGCGCTGGGCGATGAACTTCTTGACCTCGTCGATGGCCACGGCGGCGTCCACACGGCCGCGGGTGCAGGCATCCTCACAGCGGCGGTTGCACACACGGCCGCAGATAGCGGGCAGCGGGTTCTCGCGCTTGATGAGTGCTAGGGCCTCGTCATAGCGACCCTGAGCCGCGAGCTTCAAATAGCCCTGAACGGCAACGTGCGCGGGGCAGGCCGTCTTGCAGGGAGCGGTGCCGGACTCATGCGTCTCGATGCGGTTGTCGTTGCGGTAGTTGGGCGACCACTTGGTGTGATCCCATTTGGTGGCGTCGGGCAGCTCCTGGCGCGGATACTCGGACACCTGTCCGCCGGCCTTTTTGCTGCAGAGCTTCTGGCCGAGCTTGGCGGCGCCGGCCGGGCACACCTCAACGCAGCGACCGCAGGCAACGCACTTGTCCTTCTCGACCTTGGCGACATAGGCCGAGCGCGACAGGTTGGGCGTGTTGAACAGCTGAGAGGTGCGCAGGGCATAACACACGTTGACGTTGCAGTTGCAGATAGCGAAGATCTTGTTCTCGCCGTCGATATTGGTGATCTGGTGCACAAAGCCGTTGTCCTCGGCCTGGCGCAGGATGTCGTAAACCTCGTCGCGGGTCACGTAATGGCCACGATCGGTCTCAACCACGTAGTCGGCCATATCGCCCACGGCGATGCACCAGTCGGCGGGGTCATCGGCGCAGCCCTCGCCCATCACGCGACGGCTCGCGCGGCAGCTGCAGGTGCTGGCGGCATACTTACCCTCGTATTTGTCGAGCCAATGCTCGATATGCTCGATCGGCACCGAGGTGCTCGTGGCGTCGATGGCCTTCTCGACCGGAATGACGTGCATGCCGATGCCGGCGCCTCCGGGCGGCACCATCGGCGTGGCCTTGGACAGCGGCCCCTTGGACGCCTGCTCAAAAAACTTGGCATAGACCGGATGCTCTTCGAGCTGGCTCACGCGCATGTTGAGGAACTCGGCGGAACCCGGTACCAGCATGGGCAGCACCCACTGCTTGGCGCGCTCGGGATTTTCCCAGTTGTACTCGAGCAAGCCCGTGCAGCTCATGTCGTCGAGCATCTTCTCGATCTGGGCCTCGGGCATGCCGGTGAGCTTGACCATCTCGGGCAGCGTGTAGGGACGGCGCATCTTCATCTTGCAGAGTACCTCGGCCTGCTCGTCAGTCGCGGCCTCGGCAAACGACCAGTACTCGTAGCCCAGCAGCTCGTCGCGATGCAGCAGGCGGTTAGTGCAGTGCTCGCACAGTTTGACGATGGCCTCGCGCGGATGCTCCGGCAGCGGCGGCACAAACTCCGCACCGATATCGGGCTCGGTGTAGCTAATCCCCGGTCCGTTGAGAATCATAGTCGTCCCTTCTCTTGCCGCAGCCTGGCAGGCACGCAGCGCCCCTCTTTTTACGGGCTCGACATGCCCCCACACCGTTCACCCGTTATTGTTGACATTGTGTCAAAAACAGTATTGACGAACCGTCAACAATATTCAAGACTGTTAGGCGAACGGTCAGGCTCAAACGGATGAAAGGCGGCAAGCACATGAGCAGTAACGCAGCGAACACCTCTGTGGCCGACGCCGTCCCCGCGCCCGACAGCACGGCAAAGCGCTTGACGGGCGACGAACGCCGTCGCGAGATCCTCGATGCCGTGCGCACCGTGAGCTCCGAGCTGGGCGTGTCTCATCTTTCGGTGTCGGCCGTGACCAAGCGAGCCGGCTGCACGCGCTCGCTGTTCTACCACTACTTCGCCGATATGGACGCCGCCGTCACCGCCGTCATGGACGAAGCGATCGACGGTTTTATCGCCGAGCTCGAGCGGTGGAACGCCGGCCGCATCGTCGGTGATATCGAGGGCGCACTCGACACCGTCGCCCCGCTCTTTAAGCGTCTGGTCGTGAGCGGCCACGAGCTGCCGAGCACGCTCACCTCGAGCAGCGGTGCGCTCTACGGCGGCTTTTTGCACAACGTGGTCCAGCGCGTGGCGCAGTATATCTGCGACACCACCGTGGTGGATTTTGTCGCCCATCATGAGCTACGCATCGACCATGTCTACGAGACGTTCTACACCCTCATCATGGGGTTGTTGATGTATATCCGCACACACCCCGATGTGCCCGACGAGACGGTCAAGGAAATCATCGCCTCGACACTCCACATCGAGGGCTATACCGCCAAGTATCCGGAGCGCAAGCCCCAGAACTGACGACATTTGGCCAAACTGCCCGCGATCAGAAGAGGGGCCGCGGGCGTGTGAAAGGAGAGCAGCATGCTGTTCGACGTTTGGGGTAGCGATACCCTTATCCACTGGGCTGGCTGGGCCATGGTCTTTATTGGCCTGATCGTGCTCAACGAGGTCGGCCGCCGCACCAAGCTGGGCGCGGCCATCATCTTTGGCGTGGCTCCGCTGGCCATGACCATTTACTGCGTCGCTATCGCCGTGGGCGTTTCGCAGGGTGCCGAGTGGGCGCTCACCAACCCCACCCACGTGTACCAGAACAGCTGGTTCCACTACGCCAAGGTATACGCGGCGCTGGCCGGTTGCTGGGGCTTCATTGCCATTAAGTACCAGTGGGGCAAGATCGGCAAGGCGCATTGGTTCCGCGCGTGGCCGTTTGTGATCGTCGCCATCAACATCATGATCGCCGTCGTGTCCGACTTTGAGAGCGCCTATCACTTCTTTGTCCTGGGCCAGTCCACCTGGGTCACCTCCGAAGGTGCTACACAGCTGGCCGGCTGGAACAACGTGTTCAACGGCATCGCCGGTATCATCAATATCTTCTGCATGACCGGCTGGTGGAGCGTCTACGCCTCCGAGGATCAGACCGATATGCTGTGGCCCGACATGACCTGGGTCTACATCATCGCCTACGATATCTGGAACTTCTGCTACACCTACAACTGCCTGCCCACCCACTCCTGGTTCTGCGGCTTTGCGCTGCTGCTGGCGCCAACCGTCGCCGCCTTTATCTGGAACAAGGGCGGCTGGATCCAGAACCGCGCCTTTACGCTGGCAATTTGGTGCATGTTTGCCCAGGTGTTCCCATACTTCCAGGAGGAGTCCATCTTTGTGACCCACTCCACGCTCGACCCCGGCGCCGCCACCGCGGTCTCGATCGCCGCGCTGGTCGCCAACGTCGCCGCAATCATCTACATCGCCTACCGCGCCAAGAAGCTCGGCCGCAATCCCTACAAGCAGGATGTCTTTGAGGGCACCAGCGATTGGGAGAAGGCTACCGCTCGCCGCGCCAAGGTTGATTACGCACACGCCGAGTAACGCGCTCGCTGCCGTCCGCATTTGGATGTAGGCGCGTCTCTTTGGCTCCGTAATCTCGCGTTATGCGCAGCCCCCGGAAAGCAATTCGTTTGCTTTCCGGGGGCTTTTTGCTGTCGCGCGTGCATTCATGCACATATTCACAATGTATCGCGCAGATAAAATCGAATTTCCGACTGCACGCCAGCTCTATGTGACCTTAATTTTGGGTACATTGTTGTCCCGATATTGAGCTTGGGGGATATATGGAAAATGAGACGAGGGGCCAAGAGGACGCGGCCCAAGATGCAGCGGCGTGCGCCGAGGCCTTGGAGAGCCTAGACCGGTTTTCGCTGGACGAAGTTGCGTTTGACGAGACAATCGTCGACATGCAGGACGCGGCGGGCGATGGCATACCGGATACGGGCGACGACGTCGAGGATGCTCGCGATGAAGCCGATGTCGAAAAAGGCGATGACGAGGGCAATGGCCAACCGGAACCCAACGCGGGAGATGAGACCTCCCTGCTTGGCGACTTGCCCGTCGACGAATCGCTCACCCGCGAGCTCCCCGGCTTGGGCTCTGCGCCAGTCGTCGACGAGACCATCGCCATGGGAGATATTCCCCTGCCGTCCGCTCCCTCGGCACACGAAGCCGAGGTTCGTCATCGTAAGATGTCGCCCAAGCGCCGCAATCTGATGGTCGCCGGTGTCGTGGCCGTCGCGCTCGTCGCCGGCGGCGCGGGCTATGCGGCTTGGAACGGATACCAGCAAGAGCAGGCCGCCGTAGTTGCCGCAAACGCCCATACCATGATGTCGGTGCAAATTGGCGTACATGCCGCGGGACTCGACTGCTCCACCGGCTCAAAGATCCCCGTGCAGGTGAGTGGCCAGGACTCCGACGGCTCTTCTGTGAGCGAAACGCTCTACGTTGACGAGCACGGCCGCGGCATCAAACTGCTGCCCGGCGATTACACGCTCTCCATCGCTGCCTCCCCCATCGCGGCCGACGGCACCATCTATACCGTCCCGACCACCAAGACGCAGGTCACCGTTAAGAGCGATGGACAGGATTTAAGTGCCCAGGCTGCCTTTAAACTCAAGGTGCCTTCGGCCGACACGGTAACCGACGACCAGATCGATGCCGCCGCCAAATATGCCGAGGAGGGAGGCGCGAGCTCCGCCGCCACCGCCAAGGTGCTCCAGCAGGCGGCAACCGCGCGGCGCGACGCCGCCGTCAATGCCCTGAGCGCGCAAAAGGCACAGGCAGCCCGTGATGCCGACGCCCGTCACAAGGCAACCGACCTCTACCAGCTCGATATCCCCGTCGAATGGTACGGCAAGGTCGAGACTTGGCAAAATGGCAGCACGCTATGCATCTATCTTGCCGGCGACAGCGATACGCCGATTGTGACGCTCGTCGCGGTGCGCGAGGGCGAGAGCTTTACGCCCGATGAGGGCGATACGGTTTTGGGTGCGGCCAATCTAGGCAACGGTTATACCGTCTACGCCAGCGGCCCCGTCTATCCGTACGTGGTGCCCCAGACCATCAACGGGCGCACGCAGAACCCCGTGTCGACCTATCCCATGGACACAGCCATTGAGCTTGTCGAGCTTACGACCGGCAACCGCTACACCTACAGCCAGATCAAGAGCGTGCTGGTCGGCAAAGACGGCAAGGCCGACGCTGCCACCAAGCTCGAATGCGACTACATCGCCCAGATTCTGCTGCCGAGCATCAAGGCCCAGGACTAGCCGGGCGCATCATGGTACTCCCCAACCGTGATGAAGGGGCCAGGAGGTCCTGGCCCCACAGATCCGTAGATGATTAGGCAAGGAGCCACTTCCATGCGGGCACAGCGTGTACCACACCGTGTTCACATGGAATATCGGCCTGTTCATCCATAGTAACGATTACCGACTCGCCAAGATCAAACTGGGCCATCGAGGCATCGAGGGCTGCAATTTCGCGTTCGCGCGTTTTCTCGCTTGCCATATCCACACTCACCTGAGTCAGGCTATAAGCCTGCATGAGAAGTGCATCCCCAGCCACAAAGTCAACCTCATGGCTTTTATTCTTCTCCTTGACCAGTAGGCGGCAGACCGAACCGACCCGCACCGCAGGAGTCCTTCTTCTGAGCGCATTGAACACCGCAGTCTCGAGCCTCTGGCCCTGGTCCAATGCCGATGCGGGAGAGAATGCTCCAAACATCGCAGGATCGACAGCGTAGACTTTAGACGCAGACCGCGTATTATTTGCAAGTGAACGCGTAAACTCCGGCACAGAAAACAGCAGGTAGGCGTCCTCGTAATACTCAAGTAAGTCGCTGAGCGAATTACGACTGACGGGTATCTGCCTGCTCTTGAACTCGTTGTACACCTTGTTCACCGACAGCTCTCGTCCCGAAGATGCCATACACCGCGTCAGAAACAGTGAGGCCAAACGAGGGCTCTTGACGTCGTAACGCTCCACAACGTCCATAGCGACCGTTCGCGACGCATATTCCTGTAGCAGCTGAATCGCGTCTGCGGGCGTCTGCTCAAGTGTCGCGATGAATCCCCCTCGCTCGAGATATCCGACCAGATGGTGTCGGAGCAACGCTGCAGCGCTTGAGGAGAAGGGCGCGTTCGACTCAGGAACGCTCCCCGTCTTATATCGGACGTATTCCGAAAAACTCAACGGAAAAAGCTCTCGCACAAGAGAACGGCCCCTGAACTCGCTCTTAAGTTCTGAGGACAGCATCTTAGAAGAAGATCCCGTCACGTAAACGGTCGCCTTCTCCGTATCGACCACGCGTCGCAGAAACGCACCCCATTCGGGTATTTCCTGGATCTCGTCAAAGAAAAGGTAGGCGCCCTCGCCTCGAGCAGCAGGATATAGTGCATAGAATGTATCGAGCACGTCCGCTAGTAGCGATGGCTCATACGGACGCAAGCGCTCATCCTCAAAATTGAAATATAGCATCCGGTCAAGCTCGACGCCTTGGCCCTGAAGCCGCCGTATCTCCTGATACAGGCGATACGTCTTTCCACAACGACGGGCGCCCACAATCACATATACGATGTTGTCGCGCTTTGGCTCCTGCGGGTTGCCCAGATCAAGGTCGCGCTCAAAGACCTGCGGAATCCCCTGTTGCTCAAAGTCCTTTATTTTTTGAGCCACCAAGTCGTTGAATGCCATAATTCTCCAATCTTGCTCTCCTGCTAATCAAGATTATAACGATTCTTGATTAGCAGGAGAGCAAGATTATGCGTATCTTGATTAATGGATAAGCAAGTTTTCTATTAGTGGCCCCTCCCGGAGGATATCGAGCGGCCGAGGGGGCAGGCATGAACGCCTCTAGCCGAAAACAAAGTAGCTAAAAAAGCCCCGTCCCAAATCAGCTACTTAACGCCAGGGGTCGGCTTCGAAGAGGGGCTCGCGCTCGGGGCGACGATCGCTATAAGGATCGTAGCCGTCGTCATCCTCGTTCTCGGCACGAATGTAGGGATCGGTGGGCTTTTTCGTCTCCCTCTTCTCGCGCAGGGGCTGCTTGCACTCGTCCTTGCTATCCATGGCATGCACCTTTCCGTGTGGCTTGAATTCCATTCTTACACTATGACTGATTACGGCCATCGTAATGCATGGATACCGCGGGATGCGGTATCCAGAGCGCACACGTGCTTACGAATCGTCTACGCGTATCGGCGCAGACAGTGTATACATTGCTTTAAACCCAACGCAAGCCCGCCCGAGCGCACCTTAGGCACACTCGGGCGGGTAAACATCGTCTTGAAACTTGCAGCAACTAGCAAATCCCCGTCAGGCCAAGCACCAGGCCAATGACCATGGTGCCGATAATGATCCAGTTCACGTTGGTGTTCTTCTTGAGCAGCTTGAAACAACCCAGGGTGTACAGCAGCGGAATCAGGCCGATGAAGATCGTATCGAGATACGTCTGGATCATGACCGGATCGCCCTCGGGCATCGGAATTGAGATCGCGCAGTTGAACTTAACGAACGAGGCAGCCATGGCGCCGATCATCAGCAGGCCGAGCGTGCTTGAGAGTTTGGTTACAATACCCATCAAGCCGCTCTCGTAGATCTTGGTGATGAAGCTCGAACCGACGCGATACCCAAGAACCGTCAGCACCCAACGCGTAATCCACGACGGAATGTTGTAAATGAGCAGAAACGCGATCGGACCCAGAAGCGATCCGTTCTGAGAGCACAGCGCCATACCGACCGAGGCCGCGATAACACGGATAACGCCCCAGAAGATTGCATCGCCGATGCCCGACATGGGACCCATGAGCGAAGCTTTGACCGAGTCGATCGAATGCGTATCGAAATCAGGCTCGGCCGCGTTCTCCTTCTCCATCGAGGCAACAAGGCCCATGCAGAACGTACCGACATTTGACGTGATGTTATACCAGGTCGAATGGCGTACCAGGGCATCGCGACGCTGTTCTTTATCCGGGTAGAAACGCTCGATGGCAGGCCAGATGGACCACATGAAGCCTGAAGCGCCTCCGCGAGCGCCGCCGCCGTAATGGGCAAAGACGTTGAACGAGTGGAAGAAGATGCCGCGCAGCATCTTACGGTCTTCAGCGGAAAGATCCTTAGTGGAGATGCTGATCTTCTCGCTTGCGGTATCGGTGGTACTCATGCGAAGAAATCCTCCTCTTCGAGCTCGGCGACGGACTGGGCACCAGCTGCGACGCCCGATTCGCGCAAGGCCTTAATCTGGTTGCGCAGGTCGAGATTTTCAAGGTCACGCAGGGCCGTAACGACCAAGATCACTGCACCGACGGCGGCAATTGCGACCATGGGCATGTTGAGATATTGGAAGAGCACGAAGCCGAGCAGGAAATAAATTGCAATCTTGTTATCCCAGAGCATGCGCAGAAGTAGCGCCATGCCCACGGCGGGAAGCAGGCCGGATGCAGCATTGAACCCGTTCAGGACCGCCTGCGGCACCATATTCATAAGCTGCGATGCCGGCTCGGCACCGACCCACACCGCCAAAAACGTCGGGATGGCGAATAGACCGTTCATGACTACGGCGCCGCCAAAATGGCAGATGAAGAGCTTCTTACTGTCACCCGAGTTCGCGGCCCAATCAATAACAGGAGCCCAGAAAGACATGAGCACGTTGAGAACGAGCGAGTAGATGATGTTCGCAAAAATAGCCGCAGCCACCGCGAGCGGAATCGCTACGCCCTGCTCCATGCCAGACACGACCACGAAGCACACAGCGAGCACCGTTCCTGCCACCGTATCAGCCGAAGTCGCACCGCCCACGTTGACGCTTCCGATGAAAATAGCCTGGAGCGCAGCACCGATGATAATGCCTGCGGTAACATCGCCAAAGATAATGCCCGCCACAAGACCCACGCCCAGGGGCTGGTCAATCATGGGCTGTCCAAACGTCCATTGGACGAAATAGCAGATAAAAGCTGCCAAATATGCCAAGAGCGCAGTCGTCAGCATATCAATCCCTCCTTAGAGCTTTGCCAGCAGGTCGGAAACCTTGACCTTACCGTCTGTAACGCCGACCTGATGAAACACCGGCAGATCTTGCTCACACAGCTCGCGCGCTGCAGCCACCTCGTCTGGATTGAGCGTTACACCCGTTGTCAGCAGCACCTTGGCTGCATCGTCGCTTCGATCGAAGCGGCCGACATTCGCAACGTTCACGCTGCCGATCCTACCGGGAGCCCCTTTCACTAGTTTGAGTGCATCGGCGATGTTCCCAGTAAGGGCGAAGATGCGCATCTCGCCCGCACGCGGATCGTTAGCAATCTTGATAGCGTCGTCTATTGTACGGATGAGAAGCTTCTGCCCACTCGGGCAAGCCATCTTGAGCGTCGACGACTGGGTTTCATTTTGGGCCGCAGCGTCATTCGCGACTAAAATACCCTTGGTGCTCAGCTCCTTTCCCCACATGAGCGTGACCTGTCCGTGAACCAGGCGGTCATCCACTCGCAGCTGAACGATCATTTCGTTCTCCTTTCGTCTTCGCTCCGCCCGCCAAAGCGGACCACTTCCTATCCAAAGAAATCGTCATCGGTATCTGTCGCCCCGCCTGCCCGCAGGACCACACGCCGCATGGAGGTCGATGCCTGCGCGATTACGCTGTCGATATACTCGGGCGTGAACGCCTCGCCCGTAATCAGGCATTCGAGAATTAACGCGATGTTGAAACCGGTCACATGTACGATGCCGTGCTTTTCCGGCTGCATGGCCGTAACCATGTTGCAGACGCTCCCGCCCAAAAGATCGGTAACGATCAACGCATCGTCCTCTGGCCTCACGCCATCGATAAACTCTGCGATCTGCTCATTGGGATCCGATTCGTCCACATAGCAATCAACGACGGTTATGGCGCTATCATCATGAAGCAGCACCTCAGCCACACTTTTGACGCCACTTGCTAGGCGTCCGTGGGTTGCAACTAAAATTTTCTTCATAGCACACCCCTTAAGCCAAAGGAGCCGCGCCATTGGCGAATACTCGCACGACATGCTCGAATGTGCTGCGCAGGCTCTCGAACGCGACTGCCGTCATATCGTGCCAATAGATCGGAGCATCCGGATGTCCCTCAGTCTTTTCATCAACCATGGCGCGCACGGCATCGCCGGCATATTTAACGCCATACGTGTAGTAGTTAATCTTGCGGATGCCGGCATTGATGGCACGAGCGTAATCCTCGTCGGAAACACCGGAGCCACCGTGCATGACAAGTGGCACGTTCACACAGCTGCGAATGTCGGTCAGAACGTCAATGTTCAAATGGGGCTCGCCCTTATACAGGCCGTGCACCGTTCCGAACGAGCAGGCCAGGATATCGAGCCCCGTGGACTCAACGAAGTCACGCGCCTGGTCAGGATCGGTATAGATGGCGCCCGCCTCTTCCGCCGTGGACCCAGCATCAGGATCGCCACCCTCACGCGACCCCATAGAACCAAGTTCGCACTCAAGGCCTGCACCAAAGTCGGCGCACATCTGGGCAGCGTACTGGGAAAGCTCAACATTACGTTCGTAGGAAAGTGCAGAACCGTCGAACATGACGCCCGTGAAACCGAGCTCCAACGCACGACGAGCATAGGATAGATTCTCACAATGATCCAGATTCAGGCAGATATGCGCACTCGAGCGCTCAGCCAGTGCTGTAACCAGCGGAGCCACCACGTCAATCGGCACCAGCGACTCGTGAACCTCGGCATGCTGGATGATAATCGGATAACCTGTTTCCTCCGCCACGTCCACAGCGGCGCGGACGGCCTCAAGACTCGCGGAATTTACTGCAGCGACCGCCATATTGTTCTGTTCGGCGATGTTGCAGATATCTCTCATACTGACGAGCATCTGTTCTCCTTTCCTCAGGCAGACCATCGCTGTTTGGCTTTCTCCAAACGCAACATTTTGCGAGTTCATTATATTGCGTTTTGTTTTGCTTTGTTTCGGAATTGACGTCTGCTACCGCGAACGGTCGAAAACCTGCCCCGAACGTTCGATATGTTTTGTTTAGAGTTGTTTTATTTCATTTCAGGAATTGTTGTTCTGGTAAAACTGAAGGTAACAAGCCTTGTCCCACAACAAGCCCTGGGAGTTCTTATGAGTGAACCGCGTCCCTATTACCTGGAAGAACGGCAGGAAGAAATACTCGACTTACTCAATGCGAACAGCACTGTTCGCATTGTTGACCTCAGCGAGCGCTTCGGTGTTTCGGAAGCGACCATTCGAAAGGATATGCGGGCTCTCGAAGGCAGAGGACTTCTCAGGCGAACCCATGGCGGCGCGATCTTACCGAACCCCAATTCTCGCGAACTTTCGTTTGAAGACGCTTCTTCGACGGCCCAAGACGAAAAACGCCGCATCGGTTACGCTGCGGCGAAAATGGTGCGCGACGGCGACACGTTCTTTCTTCAATCGGGAACAACAACGGGCTGCATGCTACGCGCTCTCAAGGGCCGCAAGAATCTCACGGTTCTCACGAACGACCTATCTCACGCGATACTTGCCGAAGAATTGCTGGTGGACAGCGAGGTCATTCTCCTGGGCGGACAACTGAGATTTGGCTATCACTACACACAGGGCAACGAGACTATCCGGCTGCTTAACGAGTACTTTGTTCCCACTGCTTTCATGGGAACCAATACCTTCTCGTTTTCAAAAGGATTTATGGCGCATCGATTGGAGCAGGCGAACATGGTGAGCGCCATCGCGAACGCTGCCGACCGACGCATAACCCTCATGGACTCATCGAAAATCGGCGTCATCGGCTTGGTTCACGCCCTTGACCTCAATGAGATTAACTGCCTGATCACCGACACCGGTGTCGATGCGGACACGAGGCAGCGACTTGCCGAGCTTGCCCCCAACTTGGAGATCATCTACGCCTAGACTGCCCGGCACATTCGACGCAGCATGAAAAAGGGGCGACGGGTAAATCCCGCCGCCCCTTTGCTTGAGCTCAGCTATTCCTCGGGCGCCTCGTATATCGGCGTCGGCGTGTTGTCGCACACGACGGTAAAACCGCCGTCCTTGTCGACATCGACCGTCACCTGATCGCCCTCGCGCACCGTACCGTCGATGATAGCGGCGGCAATGGCATCCACGACCTCGCGCTGCACGAGACGCTTGAGCGGACGGGCACCAAAGACCGGGTCCAGGCCGCCCACGGCGAGCATCTGCTTGGCCGCCGGGGTGATGGCCAGCGTCATGCGCTCCTTGGCCAGACGCGCGCGGACGTCGGCGAGCTGGATGTCGACGATCTTCTCGATCTGCGCCATGCCGAGCGGATGGAACACCACGATATCGTCGATACGGTTGAGGAACTCGGGGCGGAAGGTTTGAGCCATGGCCCCGTCAACCTGATGGCGCATCTCCTCCTCGTCCTTGCCGGACAGATCGGCGATAGCCTTGGAGCCCACGTTGGACGTCATGATGATAATCGTGTTCTTGAAGGACACTTGGCGACCCTGACCGTCGGTCAAACGGCCGTCGTCGAGCACCTGCAGCAGCACGTTAAAGACATCCGGATGAGCCTTCTCCATCTCGTCGAGCAAGATCACGGAGTAGGGACGACGGCGCACGGCCTCGGTGAGCTGGCCGCCCTCGTCATAGCCCACGTATCCCGGGGGCGCACCGATCAGACGCTGGACGCTGAACTTCTCCATATACTCGGACATGTCGATACGCACGAGCGCGCGCTCGTCATCGAACAGGCACTCGGCCAGCGCCTTGGCGAGCTCGGTCTTGCCTACGCCGGTGGGGCCCAGGAAGAAGAAGCTGCCGATGGGCTTGTCTGGGTCGGAGAGACCCGCACGGCTGCGACGCACGGCCGCGGCTACAGCGGAGACGGCCTCGTCCTGACCGATAACGCGCTTATGCAGCTCGCCCTCCAAGCCCTTCAACTTGTCGAGCTCGCCCTGCATCATCTTGGACACGGGCACACCGGTCCAGGCGCTCACGACCTCGGCGATCTCGTCGGAGGTCACCTGTTCGTTGAGGCCCTCGCCGTCCTGCTGCTTTTGCGCCTCGAGCGCAGCCTCGGAATCCTGAATCTGCTGCTGCAGACCCGGGATCACAGAATAGCGAAGCTCGGACGCACGGCCCAGATCGCCGTTGCGCGTCGCGCGCTCCTCTTCGCTCTTGGCCGCGTCAAGCTGGCCCTTAAGCTCCTGCACGTGGTCGATGGCGTTCTTTTGGTTGAGCCAGCCGGCCTTTTGCACGTTGAGCTTTTCCTGGACTTCGGCAATCTCTTGGCGCAGAGCCTCCAAACGCTCCTTAGAGGCGTCGTCGGTCTCTTTCATGAGCGCCTGTTCCTCGATCTGCAGCTGGGTGAGCTGACGCGTGGTGGCGTCGATCTCGACCGGCATGCTGTCGAGTTCCATGCGCAGGCGGCTCGCGGCCTCATCGACCAGGTCGATAGCCTTGTCGGGCAGGAAGCGGTCGGCGATGTAGCGGTCGGAGAGGTCGGCGGCAGCCACGAGCGCGCTATCGGTGATGTGTACGCCGTGGAAGATCTCGTACTTCTCCTTCAGGCCACGCAGGATTGAAATGGTGTCCTCGACGGTAGGCTCGCTGACCATCACGGTCTGGAAACGACGGGCGAGCGCCGCGTCCTTCTCGATGTACTTGCGGTACTCGTCGAGCGTGGTCGCGCCGATCGCGTGCAGGTCGCCACGAGCGAGCGCCGGTTTGAGGATGTTGCCGGCGTCCATGGAGCCCTCGGTGGCACCCGCGCCCACGATGGTATGGAGCTCATCGATGAACAGGATGACCTTGCCTTCGGATTTTTGCACTTCCTTGAGCACGGCCTTCAAGCGGTCCTCGAACTCGCCGCGGTACTTGGCGCCGGCGACCAGCGCGCTCATGTCGAGCTCGATGAGGTCGCGGTCGCGCAGGGTGCTCGGTACGTCGCCGGCCACGATTCGCTGAGCAATGCCCTCGACGATGGCCGTCTTGCCGACGCCCGGCTCGCCGATAAGCACGGGGTTGTTCTTGGTGCGGCGGGACAGAACCTGAATAGTACGACGGATCTCGTCGGTACGGCCGATGACCGGGTCGAGCTTGCCGGCGCGAGCCAGATCGCAGATGTTGCGACCGTACTGCTCCAACGCCTCAAACTGCGTCTTGTCCTCGGCAGACGTCACGCGGTCATCGCCGCGCAGTTCCTCGTAGACTTGCTCGATGCGCTCCTTGGTCACGCCGGCGTCACGCAGCACGCGACCCGCCTCACCCTTGTCCTCGGCAAGTGCCATCAGCAGATGCTCGGTCACCACAAAGCTGTCGCCCATCTTGGTGGCCTTTTTCTCGGCCTTCTCGATCACGCGAACGAGCACGTTGGACAGGCCCATCTGCTGACCCTCGCCCGACACCTTGGGCGCATGGTCGATGGCATCTTGTGTGGAGCGTGCGAGCTGAGCCGGGTCGGCACCGATGCGCTCGATGATCACGGAGATATTGCGCTCGCCGGCACCGAGCAGGGCAGACAGCAGGTGGATCGGCTCCACCGCGCCGGCCTGTGCATCGGCAGCCGTGCTCATGGCGGTCTGCAGCGCCTCGCGCGACGTCATTGCTAGCTTATCGATTCTCATGGAATCACCTCTCTTGGGGCGGCCGCCCTACGGGGCGGCTTCACGTTGTTCGAGAAGTATTGTTGCCAGCTTTACGCGATCTTATACACAAATCTAAGTCTCTATATATAAGATTTTCTGAGTGAATTACGGATAGGGTACTGAGATGTCAGCCCGCCGCTGCCCAGGCGCGCTACCGTCTCGATCTGTAACATCTAGCAGCCATTTTTGATCCTAGATGTTACAGATCGAGACAGACCGAAAACCACCACAAAGAGGACAGGCACCTTTGTGGTGGTCGCGGTCTCTACTCCTTCGCCGAACCCGTACTTCCCGATTCGACGGTCCAGGGCATCTCATCCTCGAACAGCCATGTACGGGCAGACCCACTATCGCGTGCAGTCTGCGGGTCAGGCAAGCAGGTCTGTTTATAGGCATCTTGGATACACTGACCCATAAAATCGTTGAGCTCGCTCTGGTCGCCCTCCATGACATAGGCGACATCGCCGTCCATGATGTAGATGCCCGGACCCTCATTGCCCTCGTAGCCCGGATCGTACGAGACATCACATAACTTTGCGCCGTTTGCAGTGTCCAGCTCGATGGACGAGTGGCATCCGCCAACCATGTCGTTCGCTTTTGCCCGATAGGACGCATATCCGTACCAACGCTTAAATGTTTTGCCCTTGAGTAGCTCGGACGCCCTATCGATCAGGCTTGTATCCGTGGTATAGCGCATGGCCCCAAGCTGAATACGCGGATAATTACTAATACCCAGCACAGCCGGCTGCTCATCAAAATCAACGGTAATGGTCTCGGGCTTGTCGTCGCCGGTCAGAAGTTCGACAGATTGAGTCACAGGCTTGACCACCGGCTCCGTCACCGCAGCAGGTAGAAATGCCATACCGACAGCGCCCGCGCCAACCACAGCGATCGCAAGCGCCAAGACAATCAATCCAATACGGGCAGAACGGCTCACGGCAAAACACCCCACAATGCAAACCTTCGCCACCTGCACTAATGATACCGCCAGCTAACACTATTACCAAAAGAAGCCGCGCGCTCCTCACCACCACAAAGGGGACAGGCACCTTTGTGGTGGTTTTCGACGCTAACGGTCGACCATCTCGCGCAATGAGATTAAACTTGAATTGCTCTCTGAACATATCCATTTCTGCCTATCCTCAACAGATCTTTGTCTCGAGGAGCGCATATGAAGCCGCCTCATTCCACCGGTCGCAACGTCATCGCCATTCTCGCCATACCCATCGTGATGCTCTTCCTTATCGTCATCACGCCCTTTTCCCTTGGTATCACCTCGCCCTTCGATTTATGCGGAATGGTCGACGCCAGCTCGCGTGCCACCTCGCTCTCCTTTATCTGTCGCGGCGTGTTTTACGAAGATGGAATTCCCACCGGAAGTTGGCAGTCAAAGTTGCCACTGCTCGGTCAGATCGACGGATGCTCCCCCTATTTCTGCCTTGGACCTCAGACGCTAAACTATCTAATCGACGACCAGCCACTCGACTTCATCACCCTCGCCTACGACTACGCACCAAACACCGATGAGCGCCACATGAACCAAGTCCTCGACAAGATGCTTGGACAGTGCGGGCTCACCGAGGAGGCCGGTCGAACCATCTATAGCAACCAGAAATTAAAGCGAACAGAACTCCGCCGTGTCGGAAAAATCAAAGGGCGAAACGGGGCCGCCTACTGGGATGCCTGGGCAACACGCGACAAGGGCGAATTCGGACACAGCACCTATATGGTCACTGTCTACACCAAAGACGGAATTAAGGACAATGTTGACGATTTCGCGTCATCCAAACTCGGCATCCCCAAAACAACCAAACCCGCCAGCCCAGATGAAATTCTGTAGAGCCGCCCATTAACATGCCGCTCAACGATCACAACAGCATCGAGCTCGTCCCCACCACCACAAAGGTGCCTGCCCCCTTTGTGGTGGTTTTCAACAAAAAGAAGCCGCCCCGATAACAGAGGCGGCATCAAGCAAGTCTATTTATTAGCGTCCCTCAAGACCCAACGAGAACGCAGAAATGTAGCCCGGGGCTTACCCTTTCCCGAACGCGGCCCTCGTGAAGCGCGTGAGCGGGCGGGAAAGGGTAAGCCCCGGGCGGACAATTAAGTGCGCTACTCGGCAGCGGCCTTGAACTTGTTGTAGTTGATCAGGCAGCCGGCCTTGACGATGGCACGCTCCTCTGCCGTCATATCGGCAATGTAGAGCTCAATCTGCTCGACCGCACCATCGGCGCGCACCACGTAGGCGGCGATGTCCTTCAGGTCGCCATCGAGCGCGGCACGGATACCCGGCACAAAGACGTAATCGCCCACCTCAAAGTTGGGCTCGGCCTCCATCTGGAAGGGCACCATGCCCCAGTTCATCACGTTGGAGCGATAGCGCTTGGTGGCGTACTCGTGGACGATGTTGGCCAGGCCGCCAATTACGCGCTGGCAGCTCGCGGCCTGCTCGCGGGCGCTGCCGTCGCCAGGCTTCTTGGCGTAAATCATGGAACCGAACTCGGTCGCCTTGGCATCGGCCGCGACACCCGCGCCGGCCAGCGCCTCAAACACACCGGCAAGCTCGGCATCGAACGCCGCCAGGTCGCCCGCGGACTCGCCGGCAACGCGACGCTTCTCCACAGCGTCGACCTCCTTGGAGCGACCCACGTAGGCCGGGTCGCGGCGGCTCAGCGTAAACTCAGCCAGGCCCAGCGGGTTGGAGCGGAAGGAGCTCGTCTCGCCCGAGGGAATGAGCTCGTCGGTCGTGGTGACCGGGTCCATGATCTTGGAGCAAACCTTGAGCAGGATGTCGTCGCCGAGCGGCTCCATCGCGGGCCACGGCTTGATGTTGGGGCCTTCGACCAGCTCGTCGGCAGGCTCCGCCTTGCCAAAGCCCCAGTACACGCGCTTCTTGTACGGCGCGTCGTCAAAGGTGTACTCGCAGGCCTCGTCCCAAGTGTCCTCGGGCAGGTCGGTCGCCGGCGTCAGGACGCCGCCGTTGGCAGCCGTTGCCGCAATGGAGCGGGCGTCCATCAGGGCCACGGCGCTCAGCTGGCCATTACCCGGCTTGGAACCCTCGCGGTTGGGGAAGTTGCGCGTGGTGTGACGGATCGAAAGGCCGTTGTTGGCGGGCGTGTCGCCGGCGCCGAAGCACGGGCCGCAGAATGCCGTGCGCACGATTGCGCCGGCCTCCATGAGGTCGTAGATGTAGCCGCGGCGTGTAAGTTCGAGCGCCACGGGCTGGCTCGTGGGATAGACCGACAGCGAGAACTCGCCGCAGCCGGTATTGGCGCCCTTGAGCACGCGGGCAGCCTGGACCACGGAGTCATAGTTGCCGCCCGAGCAGCCGGCGATAACGCCCTGCTGCACGTGCAGCTTGCCGTCGACGATCTTGTCGAGCAGGCTAAAGTGCGTCTTGCCCTCGCCGATCTTGGCGGCCTCGAGCTCCACCTCGTGCAGGATGTCCTCGAGGTTCTCGTTGAGCTCGTCGATCTCAAAGCCGTTGGAAGGATGGAACGGCAGTGCGATCATGGGCTTGATGCTCGACAGGTCGACCTCGACGCAACCGTCGTAGTAGGCGACATCGGCGGGCTTGAGCTCGCGATAGTCGTCGCCGCGGCCGTGCATGGTCAAAAACGCGTGCGTGTCCTCGTCGGTGGCCCAGATGCTCGACAGGCAGGTGGTCTCGGTGGTCATGACGTCGACGCCGTTGCGGTAGTCGGTCGTCATGCTCGCGATGCCGGGGCCCACAAACTCCATGACCTTGTTCTTGACGTAGCCCTTGGCAAAGACAGCGCGGATGATGGCGAGCGCCACATCGTGCGGGCCGACGCCGGGGCGCGGGGCACCCGTGAGGTAGATGGCGACGACGCCGGGATAGGCGACGTCGTAGGTGTCGCGCAGCAGTTGCTTTGCCAGCTCGCCACCGCCCTCGCCCACGGCCATAGTGCCCAGAGCGCCGTAGCGGGTGTGCGAGTCGGAACCCAGGATCATCTTGCCGCAGCCCGCGAAGTTCTCACGCATAAAGGAGTGGATAACGGCGATATGCGGCGGAACGAAGATGCCACCGTACTTCTTGGCGGCCGAGAGGCCAAAGACGTGGTCGTCCTCGTTGATGGTGCCGCCCACGGCGCACAGCGAATTATGGCAGTTGGTGAGCACGTAAGGCAGCGGGAACTGCTCCATGCCCGAGGCGCGCGCCGTCTGGATGATGCCGACAAAGGTGATGTCGTGGCTCGCCATGGCGTCGAAGCGAATCTTGAGTGCCTCGGGATCTCCGGACGTATTGTGTGCCTGGAGGATCGAATACGCGATGGTGCCGCGCTTGGCATCCTCGGGCGTCTGCGTAATACCGCGCTCGGCAGCCTCGGCCGCAGGCACAACCTCGCTGCCGCCGCGCAGGTAGATGCCGTCCTCGTACAGCTTGACCATACTGTCTCCCACTCTGCCCAAAACGATTTGGGCGCATAGCATACATTCGTTCAATATCGTGCCATAGAACGGTTGCGAGTGGGTTACGAATCTGCACGTTCACTTTATCTCAGTAAAGCAAAGAACGAGTTGGGTGCCGGGGGCAGACTTAGACGCCGAAATGACGAGAGTGGATAATCTCCCACTTTGAGCCTGCAAACAGGCCAAAAACGGGAGATTATCCACTCTCATTCTGCGGGCACTCATTTAAGTCTGTCCCCAATGAGTGCCCGGCAGCGTCGGCGGAGCTATAGGTCGCTACCCGTACCTAGCAGCTTGCGCATGACTTGCTCGGGGTTGACTGAGCCGTCGCGCGGGGCCAGGGCGGTGATCTTCTTCTGCATCTTATACTCGTGCAGCTCGTCCTCGAGCTGGCGCACGCGAGCGCGGAGCTTCTCGTTCTCGCGCTCGCGCTCCTCGGAACGCTCCTTCATATCGAGGATGCGCACCACGCCGGCAAGGTTGATGCCCTCGTCGGTCAGTTGGTTGATGAGTTCCAGACGCTCGATATCGGCACGCGAATACAGGCGCGTGTTACCGCCCGAGCGCTGAGGATTCACCAGGCCCTTGGACTCGTAGACGCGCAGAGTCTGCGGGTGCATGCCGGTCAGCTCGGCCGCCACGCTGATCATGTACAGCGGTTTGTTCCTATTGTCCTCGGCCATGCTACCTGACCCCTTTCCGTCTCGTTATCGTCCATCATAAGCCCGCGGGCGTGGGCGTGCGCCGCGACCGCCCTAGTACGTCGCCTTGTAACGATTGACCTTCTCGCGATAGTCGCGCGTGTCGGCCTCGCGCAGCTTGGTCATGGCATCGCGCTCATCGTCGGACAGGTTCGTGGGAACCTGCACCTTGATCTCGACGAGCAGCGCGCCCGTGCGGCCACGGTGCTTAACATCGGGCGCGCCCATCTCCTTAAAGCGGAACTTCTTGCCCGTCTGGGTACCCGCGGGCACTTTCAAACGGACCGTCGCACCGCCGGGCGTGGGCACGTCCACCGTGCAGCCGAGCGCCGCCTCGTAGACCGAGACCGGTACCTCCATGGTCACGTCGGCGCCTTTGCGCCTAAACAGCGGATGCTCCTCCACATGCGTGGTCACGACCAGGTCGCCGCGCTCGCCGCCGGCAACGCCATACTCGCCGCGACGTTTGTAACGCAGCTTGCCGCCGTCGACCGCGCCTGCAGGCACCGAGACCGTAATGGTCTGCTGCTCGCCTGTCGAGGGAATGCGGTAGGTGACCTTGTGCGTCACACCGCGAAACGCGTCCTCGGCCGTCACATCGACGGTCAGCGACAGGTCGCCGCCCTTGCGAGCGCGGCTGCGGCCAGCGCCGGCACCGGCAGCGCCCGCAGCCCCGGCAAAGCCCGAGCCCCAATCGCTGCCCCAGGCGCCGTTGCCGCTAAAGATGCTGTCGAAGATGTCGCCCCAGCCGCTGGCACCAGCGCCGGCACCGTAGCCGCCGCCATACGCGCCGCCCGCGCCCGGCATGCCGCCAAACATGAGCATCTGGTCGTACTCTTTGCGCTTCTTCTCGTCCGAAAGCGTCTCGTAGGCCTCGCTAATCTCCTTGAACTTGGCCTCGTCGCCTCCGGCATCGGGGTGATATTTTTGCGCGAGCTTGCGAAACGCGCTCTTGATCTCTTTGTCGGAGGCGCTCTTGGATACGCCCAGGATGTCATAGAAGGTTTTGCCTGCAGCCATCGTAGCTCCTCTCCTGTTTCATCCGCCGCCCAGCGGGCGGCGGCTCATGCTTTCATATGGCACTAGGCCAGAAAGGGCCCCGGGTGTTGCCCCGGGGCCCTTCTCAATTACTCCTCGGTGCTCTCGGCCGTATCGGCCGTAGCATCCTCGGGCGCCGCTTCGGGCTCCGGTGCGGGGCGCTTCTCGCCACCGTAGGTCACCGTCACCATCGCGGAACGCAGGATGCGATCCGCCATGCGGTAGCCCTTCTGGTACACGTCGTTGACAGTCTCGTCGTACTGCGATGCGTCCTCGACACGCCCCACGGCCTGGTGCTCGAGCGGATCGAACGCCTCGCCCTTGGGGTCGATGGGCTCAACGCCCTCGTGCGCAAACACATCGAGCAGCTTGGCATGCACCGCATCGACGCCATCGACGAACTGCTTAAAGTCGTCGGAAAGCTCCTGGCTACGGGCATGGTCGATCGCGCGCTCGATATCGTCAATCACCGGCAACAGCGCGGTAACAAGCTTCTCGGTCGCGCGCTCGCGCTCGGCGATACGCTCATTGGCGGTGCGGCGACGGAAGTTCTCCCAGTCGGCCTGCAGACGGGCGGTACGCTCGGTGGCGTCCTTTGCCTTGTCCTCGGCGGCCTTCTGAGCCTCTGCCGCAGCATCGAGCTCATTGCGCACGTCGGCAAGCTCTTTCTGAGCCTGCTCGAACTTGAGCTTAAAGTCGTTGTCGGCGGCTTCCTCACCGGCGCGGATAGCGGCTTCCACCATCTCGTCCTCGGTCATCGTCGCCTCCTTGTTGGAATCCTCTACCTGGTTCTCGGCAGCCTCGGCGGCCGGGGCCTCGTTGGCCACGGTATCGTCAACGGCCTCTACGGGAATCTTCACGTCCTTCTCCTCAGAGTCAACGGGGGCGGCGCCAGCGGCGGCCGCCTCCGTGCGAGCTTTACGGGCGGACATGATTATTTGTCCTCGTCGTCCACAACCTCGTAGTCGGCGTCGACAACGTCATCGTCGGCAGGCTGGGCGCCGGCGGCACCGTCGGTCTGCTGCTGAGCGTCGGCGTAGACAACCTGGGCCAGCTCGTAGGCCACGGACTGCAGGGACTCGCCGGCGGCCTTGATAGCCTCGACGTCAGAACCCTCGAGCGCCTTCTTGGCGTCGGCGATAGCGGCCTCGGCCTTGGACTTCACGTCGGCGGAAACCTTGTCGCCCAGCTCGTTGAGGGTCTGCTCGGTGGAGTAGCACAGGCTATCGGTCTGGTTACGGACCTCGACCTCTTCCTTCTGCTTCTTGTCCTCCTCGGCATGAGCCTCGGCGTCCTTGACCATACGATCGACTTCGTCGTCGGACAGGGCGGTGGAGCCGGAGATGGTGATCTGCTGCTCCTTGCCGGTGCCCTTGTCCTTAGCGGAGACCTTGACGATGCCGTTGGCGTCGATGTCGAAGGTGACCTCGATCTGCGGCACGCCGCGACGGGCAGCCGGGATACCGGTCAGCTGGAACTTACCGAGCGACTTGTTGTCGCGGGCAAGCTCGCGCTCGCCCTGGAGCACGTTGATCTCGACGCTGGTCTGGTTGTCGGCAGCGGTGGAGTAGACCTCGGTCTTGGAGGTCGGGATCGTGGTGTTGCGGTCGATCATCTTGGTCATGATGCCGCCCATGGTCTCGACGCCCAGCGACAGCGGGGTAACGTCGAGCAGCAGGATGCCCTCGACGTCGCCGGTGAGCACGCCGCCCTGGACGGCAGCGCCGTCGGCAACGACCTCGTCGGGGTTCACGGACATGTTGGGCTGCTTGCCGGTCATGGTCTTGACGAGCTCCTGGACGGCGGGCATACGGGTGGAGCCGCCGACGAGGATGACCTCGGTCAGATCGGAGAGCTTGAGCTTAGCGTCGCGCAGAGCGTTGGTGACAGGCTGCTTGCAGCGCTCGAGCAGGTCGCGGGTGATCTTCTCGAACTCGGCGCGGGTCAGCGTGTAGTTGAGGTGCAGCGGGCCAGACTGGTTCATGGTGATGAACGGCAGGTTGATGGTGGACTGCTGGGCTGCGGAGAGCTCCTTCTTGGCGTTCTCGGCGGCCTCCTTCAGACGCTGCAGGGCCATGGGGTCCTGACGCAGGTCGACACCGTTCTCCTGCTGGAACTTATCGGCCATCCAGTCGATGACGCGCTGATCCCAGTCGTCGCCGCCCAGGTGGTTGTCGCCCGAGGTGGACAGAACCTCAAACACGCCGTCGGCGAGGTCGAGGATGGAGACGTCGAAGGTGCCGCCGCCCAGGTCGAAGACCAGGATGCGCTGGTCGGTGCCCTGCTTGTCCAGGCCATAGGCAAGAGCAGCAGCAGTCGGCTCGTTGACGATACGCTTGACGTTGAGGCCGGCGATCTTACCGGCGTCCTTGGTGGCCTGACGCTGGGCGTCGTTGAAGTAGGCCGGGACGGTGATGACGGCGTCGGTGACGGTCTCGCCCAGATACTTCTCGGCGTCAGCCTTCATCTTGGCGAGCGTCATGGCGCTCACCTGCTCGGCGGTGTAATCCTTGCCCTCGATATCGACGACGGCACGGCCACCCTGGCCCTCCTTGACCTCATACGGCACGGTCTTGATCTCGGAGGTGCACTCGGAGTACTTGCGGCCCATGAAGCGCTTGATGGAGAACACGGTGTTCTTGGGGTTGGTGACAGCCTGGTTCTTAGCGGCCTTACCCACGACGCGGTCGCCGTCGGCACGGAAGCCCACGACGGACGGGGTGGTGCGGTCGCCCTCGGCGTTCACGATAATGGTCGGAGAACCGCCCTCGAGAACGGCCATTGCGGAGTTAGTAGTACCAAGGTCGATACCAAGAATCTTACTCATTAGAAATTCCCTCTCTCTTTTGCGTTCGCGCCGCCTCGACGATCTGTCGCGCGGCGCTTCGGCTTGTCTTTCAGGATGTAGTGTATCCCCTTATGGGCCGGAATATACAAAATCTAAGTCAATTCATATAAGATTTCTTATTGCTGAGAGTTTAGGTTCTTAAATGCGCAGGTAGATGCGCTGATTGAGTTCTCGGCAAATCTATTGAGATCTATGTAGAGATGGCTGAGGCTTGGGTCCGAAGGTGTCTGGAGCTGCCTTGCGGAAAGCTCGTCCCGTTTTGAGAGCTGATGCCGGCTCGCAGTTTCCGCTAGCGGGCCTAACCGGAAACTGCGACCCGGTTTTCGGCCAAATAACGGGATGCCCTTTCCGCAGGCGCGCTCAATAGCTCAATATTACAAGTCACCTTTAGCTAACATTTGCGCAGCTCAACGGCCCCACCTGCGCGTTTTTTAGTAAACCTTGGCATACTCGGCGAACGGTATGAAGATGCCGGCCAGAGGGTATTGCAAACGGTCGCTCCCGTGGTATGTTTTTGCCCGAATCAAACCGGCGCGCATCGCCTGTAGCGTCGGTCAACAGAGAGGAAACTACCATGGCTCATCCCGTAATTGATGCCGACGAGTGCATCGCTTGTGGCGTTTGCGTCGACTCCTGCCCCGCTGGCGTTCTGGAGCTCCAGGACGTCGCTACCGTCGCCGACGAGGACTCCTGCGTCGCCTGTGGCGCTTGCCAGGACGCTTGCCCCGCTGGCGCGATCACCGAGATCGTCGAGGAGTAACAACTCCCCCACTTGCACACTCAAAAGTACACCGTGCACAAAAAAGGAGGCTTCCGCATCGCCGCGGAGGCCTCCTTTTGTTTGTATAGGCAGCTAATTGGGGACGGGGCTACCTTGGCAGTTGCGGTGGAATAGTTCCTGGCTCATTGCTTAGGTGCCGATTGTAGGAACTATTTCACCGCAACTTATAAATACAGTATCGGGTTAGGACAAATCATCCTCGTAGGGCATTAAATCGGCAAGGTAGCCCTTCTCCTTGAGTATGGCCTCGATCTCGTCGAGGGTCTGCTCGTCCTCCGCCGCGATGCGATGGAAGTGGTAGCCGCTCGTCACCGTTAGTAGTGGAAAGCTCTTGCCGCTCTCGATATCGTGCAGGTAGCGCTCAACATCGCGACGATTGCGGATGTCCAGGTCGGCCGTGATCTTGCCGTACACACGATGGTTGACGATCACGTTGAGCACGGCGCCACCCGCGTCGACGATACTCGTAAGCTCGTCGCCCGCCTGCTCCACGCCGTGGCGCACCTTAACAAGACGCGTGGGCACGGCGGGGCTACTCGCGGCTTCCTGCAGCACGTAGCCGCGGTTGGTCGCCACGATATCGTGCCCATCGGCACGCAACAGGGCAATATCCTGAACCACGACCTGACGGCTCACGCCAACCTCGCGGGCAAGTGCGCTGCCCGAAACGGGCTCCTTGGCTCCTTCGAGCACGGCCATGATGGCACGGCGACGCTCGCGGGCGTTCATTATTTACCGTCCAGCAGACGCAGGTGCTTAAGCGAGAGGTCGAGGATCGGCGCAGAGTGCGTCAGGGCGCCCGAGCTAATATAGTCGACACCCAGATCGGCCAGGGCGCGAATGTTGCTGGCGTCCACGTTGCCCGAGCACTCGGTCTTGGCGCGACCGGCGATAAGCTCGATGGCGGCGGCCATGTCGTCATGGGTCATGTTGTCGAGCATGATAATGTCGGCACCGGCCTCCACGGCTTCGCGCACCATGTCCAGGTTCTCGCACTCAATCTCAACTGTCGTGGTAAACGACGCATGGGCGCGCGCCATCTCGATCGCGCGCGTCACGCCACCGGCGGCATCGATGTGGTTGTCCTTGAGCATGACGGCCGTCGACAGGTTGTAGCGGTGGTTGCTGCCGCCGCCAATCTCAACCGCGGCCTTCTCGAAGACGCGCATGCCCGGCGTGGTCTTACGTGTGTCGACAAGCACGGTCTTGGTGCCCTCGAGCACCGCAGCCATTCTGTGCGTATAGGTAGCGATACCGCTCATGCGCTGCAGGTAGTTGAGCGCCACGCGCTCGCCCGAAAGCAGCACGCGCGCATCGCCGCGCACCTGGCCCACGTGGTCGCCGGCGTGCACCTCGTCACCGTCGGCAACATCAAACAGCACCGAGCTCTGCGAATCCAGCAGCTCAAAGGTGCGAGCGAACACATCCAGGCCGGCGATGATGCCATCGGCCTTGGCGATAAGCTCCACCGTGGCGGGACGCGCCGTGGGGCACACGCTCGCCGTGCTCACGTCCTCAAAGGTAATGTCCTCGCGCAGAGCCTGCAGAATCAGATCATCGACGACGAGTTTCATGGTAATGGGATTCATGGTCTACTCCTCCACGGCCTGCGTGCCGGCGGCACGAGCCAAATCATCGATTGCAAGGGTATGGGCACTCAGGGCGCGGTGACGCCCGTCAAGCGCGGGCTCACCGGCCTGCTCCACGGCCAGCGACTCGCCGGTGCGCATGTACCACGCGGCGCGACGACCCCAGACCAGCGCCTCGAGCAGACTATTTGATGCAAGGCGATTCTTGCCGTGAACGCCGTTGCAAGCCGTCTCGCCCGCGGCGTAGAGCTCGGGCATCGAAGTGCGGCCGTCCTTATCGACCCATACGCCGCCCATAAAGTAGTGCTGCGTGGGCGTAACGGGGATGGGCTCGTCCAAGATGTCGCGGCCGTCCTCAAGGCAGCGCGCGCGAATGTTGGCAAAGTGCCCAGTCACCACGTCGCGCTCGACGGGGGCAAAGCTCAGCCACTCGTGCTCGGTGCCGTCCTGCTTCATCTGCTCGCGGATGGCGGCAGCGACAACGTCGCGCGGCTGCAACTCGTCGGTAAAACGCTCGCTGGCGGCATTGAGCAGAATCGCGCCCTCACCGCGGCAGCTCTCGCTGATCAGGAACGTACGGCCTGGCTGCGGCGAGAACAGGCCCGTGGGATGGATCTGCACGTAGTCCAGGTGCTCCATCTTAATGCCGTGCTCCTGCGCGATGTAGCAGGCGTCGCCCGTGAGCTGCGGGTAGTTGGTCGAATGGTCGTATACGCCACCGATGCCGCCCGTCGCCCACAGCGTATGGCGGGCATGGATCTTAAACGGCTTACCGACATGCACGCCCTCAGCGGCATTTGCCAGCTCGTCGGCGGGGCGAGCTGAATCGTCCTCGTCCACGGCAACAGCGACGACACCAGTGCACACCGTGGCCCCATCGCGCTCGGCCGTCAGGATGTCGGTCATGGCAACGTGTTCGAGAATCTGCACGTTGTCCAGCTTACGGACGGCCTGAAGCAGCTTGGTCGTAATCTCCTTGCCCGTAATGTCGGCATGGAAGGCAATGCGCGGACGGCTGTGCGCGCCCTCGCGGGTAAAGTCGAGGCCGCCATCGGCCTTGCGCTCAAAATCCACGCCCATCGCTAGCAGGTCGTTGATGACCGAGCGGCTCGAGCGGATCATGATGTCGACGCTCTCGCGGCGGTTCTCGTAATGGCCGGCGTGCATGGTGTCCTCAAAGAAGGCATCGTAGTCCGAGCCCTCGGGCAGCACGCAGATGCCGCCCTGCGCGAGCATCGAATCGCACTCGTCGACCGCGCCCTTGGAGAGCATGATCACGCGCGTACTCGTCGGCAGGTTGAGCGCCGCGTACAGGCCCGCTACGCCGCAGCCGGCAATGACGACGTCGCACTCCATATCGGGGTATTGCTTGGTTTCCACAGGAATCCTCTCCCTTGAATGTGACATAAGGAACCATCCCTCATGCCACATTGTTCTAGCGTGCTGCGTACTCGAGCATGCGGTCGAGCGTGAGCTTGGCCTGGTCTGCCGCCTCGTCCGAGACGCCGATCTGCACCTCGCCCTCGCCCGTCTCCAGGCAGCGCACAAGCTTTTCGAGCGTGATGAGATCCATGTTGACGCAGGTGGGCTGCACCGCGGGGAAGTAGAACTTCTTGCCGGTGCCCTGGCAGCGGCGCTCGAGCTCGTAGAGTACGCCGCGGACCGTCACGATAATGAACTCGCTCGCGTCGGACTCCTCGGCATACTTGATGATGCCGGCGGTGGAGCCGATGTAGTCGGCCTCAGCCAGGACGTCAGCCTTGCACTCAGGATGCGCCAGCACGAGCGCGTCGGGGTGGGCCTCCGTCGCGTCGACGATCTGCTCGACGGTGATGATGTGATGGCGCGGGCAGTAGCCGTTGTTGGGGATGACGTGCTTTTGGGGCACCTGCTCGGCTACGAAGCGGCCCAGGTTCTGGTCGGGAATGAACAAGATGTGCTGCTGCGGCAGCTCGGAGACGATCTTGACGGCGTTTGAGCTGGTAACGCACACGTCACTCCAGCTCTTGATCTCGACCGTCGAGTTGACGTAGCACACCACGGCCAGGTCGTCGCCATACTCGGCGCGCGCCGCGTCGACCGTCTCGCGCTTGACCATGTGCGCCATGGGACAGTCCGCGCCCGGCTCGGGCAGCAGCACGGTCTTGGTGGGATTGAGCAGCTTGGCGCTCTCGCCCATAAACTCCACGCCGCACAGCACGATAGTCTGCTGCGGTAGGCTTTTGGCGAGCTTTGCCAGGTAGAAGCTGTCGCCGACGTAATCGGCCACAGCCTGAACCTCGGGCGCCACATAGTAGTGCGCCAGGATCACCGCGTCACGTTGGGTTTTTAGTTGCTGAATGGCCTCGACAAGCTCTGCGGGCACCAGTGCCGCGCGCTCCGTTGCCGTCGTTGCCGATGCTAGGCCGGCCGCGATATCGCGTGCAAGCTCCGACGCATCCATGTTCGCGCTCTGTGCCATCAAGGCCCCTCTCTTTTGGCGAATCTTGGGGCTTTAGTATGACACCTAGGTTTACAGCTGACAAGACAGCTGTAAACCTAGGTGTAAGGTTGAAATAAAGATTCAATCATGCGGCAGGTCCATTTTCGAACTGGCAAGCTGAGGATAGCCGAGCTCTCGATAGCGCAGGAGGCATCTTTCGCCACCGCAATACCGCTCGGCGCGAGTTGCGCACCGTGAGGCACGAACGGGCGCTCCCCCGCGAGTGGTCCGCGCCCAATGTGGCAAAATCGAACTACTAAGGGGGCTCAGAATGCTCAAGATTATTGCCTGCGACGATGACGCCGCTTTTCTAGATAGACTGCACCGGATGATCGACCGTTGGTCGATCGAGACGGGCACGGCGGTCGATGTTGCGCTCGTCACGCGCGGCGAGGACCTGCTGGCGCGCCATGCCGCGTCGCGCGCCGACATCATCCTGCTCGACATGATCATGCCGCTCGTCAACGGCATGGACACCGCACGCGAATTGCGCCAGGCCGACACCGCCGTGCGCCTGGTGTTCCTCACCTCGTCGCCCGAGTTTGCACTGGAGTCCTACGAGGTCCGCGCCTTCGACTATCTGCTCAAGCCCGTGACTTACGAACGCCTGGCGCAGTTACTCGACGAACTTTCGAGCATGCGCCCGGCGGCAACCGACGAGCTCGTGATCAAAACGTCCTTTGGCCACCACGCCCTGCGCCTGTCCGACATCGAATATGCCGAGGCGCGCAACAAGCACGTGGTCTTCCATCTGCGCGACGGACGCGATATCGAGGCACTCGAATCGTTCCGCAGCGTCGAGGACCGTTTGGCGCAAAATGCCACCTTCTTTAAATGCCACCGTAGCTACCAGGTCAACTTGCGCAACATCGACCACTTTGACCGCACGGACATCGTCATGCGCTCGGGCGCGTGCATTCCGCTGTCGCGCAGCAGCAAGCAGGGGTTCCAAGACGCCTACTTTGCGGTGCGCTTTGAGGGCGGGAGGCGCTGATGATCTCCTCGGTCGAAATGGTCCTTTGGGCAATCCACCACGCCACGACGCTGCTCTTTGGCGTCTTTGCCTCGGCGGCGCTGTGCGGTATCGAAATCAATCGACGCCATGCACTCGAGTTGGTGGGGGTCGGAGCCGCAACCGGCGCTGCCTTTTCGATCGCCAATGTCGTTGGCGGAGAGCTTTTTGCCCGTCAGGTCTATCCGCTCGTCGTGCACTTGCCGCTTACCGTCTACCTATGCGCGCGCTACCACTTGAGTCCGCTACTCGCGACGTTGGGCGTCACCAGCGCCTATCTGAGCTGCCAGTTCAGCAATTGGATGGGCATCGCCGCATTTGCCGCAACCGATTCTCAGATCGCGTACTATCTGGCACGCATCGCTACCACGCTCGGCGTCTTTGCCGTCCTGCTGCATTGGGCCGGCGACATTGGACCCCGCCTGGCGATTAAAAGCCCCACCGAGCTGGGCATCCTTTTAATCCTGCCGCTCGTCTATTACATCTTTGACTACGCCACCAACGTCTACACCACGCTGTTCCACTCGGGCTCGGTGGTGACAGTTGAGTTTTTGGCATTTGCGCTCTGTGCCTTCTATCTTATGTTTCTTGCCGTTTACCTGCGCGAATACGAAGAAAAGGAAACCGCCGAGCGAGAGCGTTGGATGCTCGAAACCCGCGACAGCGCCGCCATCAAAGAGCTCGAGGCTTGGCGTCAATCTGGGCGCGAGCTGTCGATTCTTCGCCACGATATGCGCCACTTCCTACGCGGCCTGGCCACTTTAATTGAGGAGGGCCACACCGACGAGGCGCTCAACCGCATCGACGAACTCTGCGAAGCCGGCGACCGCACCGCCGTACGCCGCTTCTGCGCCAACGAGACCGTAAACATCGCGCTTTCGTCATTCAACTCAGATATCAATAGAAACGGCATTACCGCCAACCTGCGCGCCGCCGTACCCGAAACCGTCCACGTAGGTGACGCCGACCTGTTTAGCGTGCTCTCAAATGCCTTGGAAAACGCTATCACCGCCGCAAGCGCCGCACCCCAAGGAAAGCGATTCGTCGACCTTGACCTGCGACTTGAGGACGGCCAGCTGTTGCTGTTAGTTTCCAACACGTTTGACCGCGCGCCGCGCATGGTCGACGGCATGCCCGTGACCCGGCATGCGGGCCACGGCTTTGGAACCAAGAGCATCAAACTTGCCGTGGAGCGCATGAACGGCAACTGCCAGTTCCGCATTAACGGCGATCGGTTTGAGCTGCGCGCTGTGATGTAGAAGTACGGCGCCGATCTCGCGGCGCGCCTCGCCCGCCAGGCAATCGCTCGCCGGTGCCGATCCGCTACAGTGGAGCGACCGCCGGGGTCAGCTGCTTGATGTAGGCCCACATACGCTGCTTGGCCGCTTTGTCGGTCAGCGCCGCCTCAAAGCCATCGAGCGCGAGCACGCGGCGGCCCTGCACATGGGCGACCAGGCCGGGCTTGAGCATGGCGGTGTCGAAGTCATCAATCGCCACGAGCATATCGGCGTAGGTTTCGCGCATGACATCGGCCGCACTGTTGTCGAGCAGCAGCACCGCCTCGGGGTCCAGAGCCTCCAGCGCCTCGCGGAACAGGTCGCACGGCAGAGTCTCGCCCACCGCGACCGCTCCGTCACCCGCGCCGGCGACGCTTGCCAGCACGCAAAAGTCCTCGGGGGCATATCCGATGGCGCCGAGCGCCTTGCGCAACGCGGCGCCATCCGCGCCGGCAGCCAGCTCGCCGCCCGAGCACTCGGCTTCATCCAAATCGCCTTTGACCAGCACAATCGGCGAGCACGCGTTGCCCGCGATACGCACACCGCGACCTGCAAGCGACGCGAGCTCCTGCTCGGTCGCCTGAGCGATGGCTTCTTTTTTCTGGCTTTGTGACGTGGGCATGCGCTCTCCAATCGTTTGCGTGCCCACCATTATATAAAAGAGCCGCCCGCGAGTGGTTGCTTTGCGGGCCGCTGGGTATAAGCACGGTCGTACTGAGTTTTACGCGGCCGAGCCGCGTCGTATTATGGAGGTCACCATGGCTGACATTAAGCAGATTACCCCCGAGAACTTCGATTCCATCGTTAACGACAGCCTGCCCGTACTGGTTGATTTTTGGGCCCCGTGGTGCGGCCCCTGCCGCTCGCTCTCGCCCATCGTAGACGAGGTTGCCGACGAGCTGGCCGGCAAGTTGGCTGTGGCCAAGTGCAACGTCGACGACAACCAGGACCTGGCCATGAAGTTTGGCGTCATGAGCATCCCCACGCTGATCGTCTTTAAGAACGGCGAGGAGGTCGACCGCTCGGTCGGCGCCTTGCCCAAGGCAAGACTTCAGGCACTGCTGGAGAAACATCTGTAATACGCTTGTTACCCATCTGCCGTCCATGAGCGGTTTCGCACCGCTCGCCGGAGTGCCAAACGCAAGGTATGCGACCACGGATAGTATGGTAGATACAAACAGCCCCCAGTGAACGGGTGCGGGTCAGACGGACTCGCACCCGTTTTCTTATGCGGCGGCGCTCAAGGCGGGCGTAGTAGAATCTGAACCACCATATCGCCCCGTACAAAAGGAGACTCCCCATGCATGACGTCGGAATGAACATGAGCCAGCTTGCCATGAGCGTCAAGCAGGTCGACGACACCATTGAGCTCGCTCACGAGTGGAGCCATCAGCTGCTGCATGCGACCGAGAACTTTGACATGGAGCGCATTGGCGCCAAGCTCGAGGCCGCCATGGCGGCACTCCACGAGGCGCACGATGCGCTCGAGGGCTACGAGGAGGCCATCGAGGCCGACCACAACTCCGTCGGCTCTGTGAAACTGGTGTAACGTGGCCGAGCACGAGCACGCGCACAATCACGGTGCGGACGACGATGCAAGCTGCCGCTACAGCGGCTCCAGCTCCGAGCTGGTCCGCTTTTCGGTCACCGCGCCCGACGACCTGCTGCGCCGCTTTGACGAGCAGATCGCGCGCCGCGGTGACGTGGCTAACCGATCCGAGGCCGTACGCGATCTGATTCGCGCCTCGATCGCCAAGGAGCAGATGCGCACGCCCGACGAGCATGTTATCGGGTCGCTCACCATGATCTACGACCACCATACCGGCGACCTGACGCGCCGTCTGGACGAAGTGCAGCACGACTACACCGACGAGATCGTATCGACCATGCACGTGCATCTGGATCACCACAACTGCTTAGAGATTCTGGCGCTCAAGGGTCGCGGCGAGCGCGTCTACGAACTAGCCGACCGCCTGCTGGGCCTGCGCGGCGTTAAGCACGGTGAGCTCACGTGCGCCGCCACCAAGCAGAGCCTGGGGCTGTAGCGCACCTGTCCCTATTTGGTCGGTTTTGATGAGGGGTGTCGCATGCGACATGTGCATATTCATGTGACGGGCATTGTGCAGGGCGTTGGCATGCGGCCGTTTGTGTATCGCGAGGCCATGGCGCATGGCATTTGCGGATGGGTGCTCAACGCGGGCGACGGCGTGCATATCGAGGCGCACGCCCGTGCCGAGGCGGTTGACGGATTTGTCGCTGCTCTTTCTGAGCATGCGCCCGCGGCGGCTCGCGTTGAGCGAGTCGATATTGCGGATTTGAAGCCTAGCGGCTGGAGCGCTGCCGATGAGCAGGGCTTTCGTATTGTGGCATCGCAGGACCAGACCGCGCACACGACGCTCGTCTCGCCCGATATCGCCACCTGCGATGATTGTCTGCGCGAGTTGTTCGACCCCGCCGATCGGCGCTATCACTACCCTTTTATCAACTGTACCAACTGCGGACCGCGCTTTACCATCATCCGGTCGCTGCCTTATGACCGAGCGGCCACGTCGATGAATTGTTTTCCCATGTGTCCTGAGTGTGCCGCGGAGTATGCCGACCCACTCGACCGGCGTTTTCACGCGCAGCCCGATGCCTGCTTTGATTGCGGGCCGCATATCACGTGGCGCGAAGCGAGCGTGGGCGGTGAGCCGGGCGAAGCCGCCGCGTTGCCGGCCGTCGGCACCACACGCGAAGCCAGCGACGCTATCATCGAGCGCTGCATTGAGCTGCTGGCCGGCGGTGGCATCGTCGCCATCAAGGGCCTGGGCGGATTTCACTTGGCATGTGACGCCTCCAACGAGCAGGCGGTAGCCGAGCTTCGTCGTCGCAAACGCCGCAGCAACAAGCCGCTTGCCGTTATGGTGCGCGACCTTGCCGACGTTGAACGCCTGTGCCATGTCAACGACGTTGAGCGCGGCTTGCTGGCCGGCAGCATTCGCCCCATTGTGCTGCTGCGCCGACGTGCTGTTTGCGAGAGCGGCGGCTCCCCCGACGCCCTCGCGCTCGCGCCGTCCGTCGCGCACGACCTTCCCGAGCTCGGCGTTATGCTCCCCTACACCCCGCTTCAGCATCTGTTGCTTGCCGCAGCAGAAGCCCGCGGTGTGCATGCACTCGTCATGACCAGCGGAAACCTGAGCGAAGAGCCCATCGAGACCGATGACGACCTTGCCTGGGAGCGCCTCGTTGCCGCCGGCATTGCTGATGCGCTACTCGGCAACGACCGCGCGATCCTCTCGCGCTACGACGACTCCGTGGTGCGCGTGGTCAACGGCGCCATTATGCCCGTGCGCCGTGCCCGCGGATATGCACCCCAGCCGCTGCCGTTGCCGGCGCTCGACGGCGCTCCGTCCTGCGTGCTCGCCTGCGGGCCACAACAAAAGGCCACGATTGCGCTCACGCGCGAAGGGACGAACGGCGAGGCAACCTGTTTTGTGTCGCAGCATATCGGCGATGTTGAAAACGGCGGGACCTTCGATGCCTGGAACGCCGCGCGCACGCGCTTGGAAGATCTCTTTGACTTGGCGCCCGCCGCCTTGGCCTGCGATTTACACCCCAGCTATCTATCGGACCAGTGGGCGCGCGAGCAGGCGCGAAAATGCAATCTGCCGCTCGTCGAAGTGCAGCACCATCATGCGCATATCGCGAGCGTAATGGCCGAGGCCATCGCCGCGGGCCAGCTTACAACCGACACGCGTGTCCTTGGCATCGCCTTCGACGGCACCGGCGCCGGCACCGATGGGACCATTTGGGGCGGCGAGTTTCTTGTTGCCAGCCTTGACGGCTTTGAGCGCACCGCGCATTTGCTCACCTGGGCGCTCCCCGGCGGGGCGGCCTCCGTACGCGACGCTCGACGCAACGCCTTTGCCCTGCTCAGCGAACTCGGCCTACTCGAGCACCCAGGCGCCGCTCAGCTTTTGGACAGCCTCGACGAGCAAACGCGTAGCGTGACAGCCACCATGATCGAGCGCGGCATCAACAGCCCGCGTACCAGCAGCATGGGACGTCTCTTTGATGCCGCGGCAGCAATTCTGGGCATCTGCGACAAGGCAACCTACGAGGGCGAACCCGCCATAGAACTCGAAGCCGCCGCCTGGCGCGCGTTCAGCAGTGAAAGTGCCTGCCCCACCGGCAATATGGTCAGCTTTTCCGTAACCGAATCATCCCGTCCGGACGACTGCCATGTTCTGAACTCCAGACCGCTTTTTGAGGCGCTTTTGGAGGGAATCAGGACCGGCGTGCCCACCGGCAAGCTCGCGCTCGACTTCCACGTCACCATCGCGCGCTCCTCGGCACGAATCGCACGCGAAATCTGCGCCCGTGAAGGCCTCGACACCGTCGCGCTCTCGGGCGGCGTGTTCATGAACCGACTTTTGCTTCAGCTCCTCACCCGCGAGCTCAAAAGCATGGGTCTCACTGTCTTGATTCCCCGCTCCGTGCCCGTCAACGACGGCTGTATCGCCTACGGTCAGGCCGTCATCGCTCGCGCTCGCCTCGCGCAGACAGCATCGCGATAGGCTGTTTTGCCAGCCTGCGCGCCGCCGTCTCACAGGTGTAACGCGTTTGCTCGTGACTCCTGCGAGCGCTACCATCAACTGATGGGTAATTAGGCGCCTATCCAGCGCAAAACGTATAAAAGGGGAACATTATGTGCCTTGCCGTTCCCGGTAAAGTGGTCAAACGCGACGACGACCTTAAGGCGACCGTCGACATGATGGGCATCGAGCGCCCCGTTTCGCTGCGCCTCGTGCCGACGGCACAGGTAGGCGACTATATTCTCGTGCACGCCGGCTTTGGCATTCAGATTGTCGACGAGCAGGAGGCGCAGGAGACGCTCGACCTGGTCAACACCATGACCGAACTGGTCGAAGAAGACCAGCTGGCCACCAACCCGGCCGAGGCTTACTAGTGGCGGCCGGACAGCCGGCTCGCTCCGGTATCGACTTCTCGGCATTCCGCGATCCCAAGCTGGCTCGCGAGCTCATCGAGCGCATCCGTGAACTCGTCGGCGACCGCACCATCAACCTTATGGAAGTCTGCGGCACGCACACCGTGAGCATCGGTCGCTATGGCTTTCGCTCCATTATGCCTGCCGGGCTCAAACTGCTGAGCGGTCCGGGTTGCCCCGTCTGTGTTACCGCCAACCGCGATATCGACCATGCAATCGCGCTCGCCAAGATGGACGGCGCCATCATCACCACCTTTGGCGACATGATGCGCGTGCCCGGGTCGTCTACCTCGCTCGCCGCGCAAAAGGCGGCGGGGCGCGATATTCGCATTGTGTACTCCCCGCTCGATGCACTCGATATCGCCGAACACAACCCCGATCGCCCGGTCATCTTTATGGGCGTCGGCTTTGAGACCACGACGCCCACCATCGCCGCCGCCATTTTGGAGGCCGATGCACGCGGACTCCAGAACTTCTCGGTCTATTGCGCCCACAAGACCACGCCGCCGGCGCTGCGCGCCATCGCCAACGATCCCGAGACCACTATCGACGGCTTTATCCTTCCGGGACACGTCGCCACCATCACGGGCTTAGCCCCCTTTGACTTTTTGGTCGATGAGTTCGAGACCCCAGGCGTAGTCACCGGATTTGAGCCGGTCGATATTCTGCAGGGCATCTGCATGCTGGTCCAGATGGTTGTTGAGGGGCAGCCCGCAATCGACAACGCCTACCGCCGTGGCGTCAACGCAGACGGCAACCCCGTGGCGCGCCAGCTGGTCGAGCAGGTGTTTGAGCCATGCGACACCACGTGGCGCGGGCTGGGGCCGATTGCCAACTCGGGCCTTTCCATCCGCCCCGAGTTCTCGCGCTTTGATGCCCGCACTCGCTTTGACGTGCCCGTTGAGACGACGGTCGAGCCGCGTGGGTGCCGCTGCGGCGACGTGCTGCGCGGGGCCATTACGCCGAGCGACTGCCCTCTGTTCGGCCGCGCTTGTACACCCGAGCATCCCATCGGCCCCTGCATGGTGAGTTCCGAGGGCAGCTGTGCAGCATATTTCCGCTACCGAGGCTAATGGGTTCCGCCGCTCTAACGAACGGCGGGCCGGTCGACGCTGCGCGCCATTCAGGCGAGCGATTTGCCTTTCAATCGTCGGCTGCGGGCAAAAGCCCAGCAGCCTCCTCTTTCAAGGCAACTCACTTCGCCTGAATGGCGCTCGCTGACTTTTACTTAACATCGATTCTGCCACACTCAGCTATTGCCGACCCCCCACGATTGGAGTTTTCGATATGTCCCGTACTGCCACCGATAGCACTGTCCTGTTGGGCCACGGCTCTGGCGGCCAGATGATGAAACGCATCATCGATGAGGTCTTTTTGGATGCCTTTGGGTCGCCCGAACTGCTCGAGGGCAACGATGCCGGCGTCGCTGCGCTGCCCGCGAGCGGGCGCATCGCCATGTCGACCGACAGCTTTGTAGTCTCGCCGCAGTTCTTCCCCGGCGGCAATATCGGCCGACTCGCCGTGTGCGGAACCGTCAACGACGTCGCGACCTCGGGCGCTAACGTGCGCTACCTCTCATGCGGCTTTATCCTCGAAGAGGGCTATCCCATGGACAAGCTGCGCCAGATTGTGCAGACCATGGCCGAAACGGCACATGAGGCAGGCGTGAAGATTATCACCGGCGACACCAAGGTGGTCGAGCGTGGCGGTGCCGACGGCGTCTACATCAATACCGCTGGCGTAGGCGAGGTGCCCGCAGGCGTGACGCTCAGCGGTGCCAACTGCCGGCCCGGCGACGTCATCCTGGTGTCGGGCACACTCGGCGACCACGGCATCGCCATCATGAGCCAACGCGAGGGCTTGGCGTTTTCGAGCGCCATCGAAAGCGATGCCGCGCCGCTCAACCACCTGATTGCCGATGTGCTTGCCGCAGCACCCGACACACGCTGCTTCCGCGACCCCACGCGCGGTGGCCTGGCCTCGACGCTTAACGAGTTTGCCCAGGCCAGCGGTGTTGCCATGGAGATCGACGAGGATGCCGTGCCCGTGCGCCCCGACGTGCAGGCCGCCTGCGAGATGCTCGGCTACGACGTTCTGCAGGTGGCAAACGAGGGCAAGATGGTTGCCGTGGTGCCGGCCGAGCGGGCCGATGCCGTGCTGGCCGCCATGCGCGCCGCGCGCTACGGCGAGAATGCCGCCATTATCGGTCGCGTGCTGCCGCTTGCCGAGGACGCCCGCCCCGCCGTGCGCGTACGTACCGGTTGGGGCTCGACCCGCATCCTCGACATGCTCGTAGGAGAGCAGCTGCCGAGAATTTGCTAACGACAGAGATGGTCGGGCAGCGCGGCCCGATACACGGCAGTCAAAGTTGTTCAGATTTCAAACATGCCCGACACGCCAGCCCGTTATCATGGGTGCGTCCTATAACCCAAACGGCGGGAGCACCCATGGCAGCAGCTTTTTCCCATGTGATTTTTGATTTAGACGGCACCATCCTCAACACGCTCGAGGACCTGGCAGCCGCCGGCAACCATACCTGCGAGATGCACGGCTGGCCCACGTTTGCCGTAGACGAGTACCGCTACAAGGTGGGAAACGGCATGCTCAAGCTGGTCGAGCGCTTTATGCCCGCCGAGTATGCGGGCGACGGCCGTATGTTTGAGCAGACGCTTGCCGAGTTTAGGGCTTATTACGGCGAGCACAAGGAAGACCACACCGCACCGTACGCCGGTACGATCGAGATGCTCGACCGCCTGCGCACCGCGGGTGTGCAGCTTGCCGTGCTCACTAACAAGGACCACGTCTCGGCGGTTCCGCTTATCGAGAAATACTTTGGTTCCGAGCGCTTTGCGCTGGTGCAGGGCCGCGTCGATGCGTTTCCTCCCAAGCCCGAGGCACCTGTTACGCTGCACGTGATGAAAGAGCTAGGCGCCGACCCGGCAACCACACTCTATGTAGGCGATTCCAATGTCGATATCCTGACCGGTCACAACGCCGGCCTCAAGAGCGCGGGTGTCACCTGGGGCTTCCGCGGCCGCGCAGAGCTGGAAGCCGCTGGCGCCGACTACGTGGTGGACACCCAGGACGAGCTCGCGGCGCTAATCCTGGGCGAGTAGCGGGGCTGTCGCTCAACACGGCTGCATAGATTCTGTCGCGCGGAAAGCGCATCCCGTTTTGCCGCCTCAGAATGGGATGCGCTTTCCGGTTGAGCCTTGTCGGGAAACGGCATCCCGTTTCAGAGCAATATTCCGGGTCGCGCTTTCCGCAACCCACCCCATCCGGAAACCGCGACCCACTATTCGGCCAAATACCGGCTCGTATTTTCCCGAGCATTCGATGCAACGCTGGCGCAAGGAGTGTCCCCGACTGCCGGCAGAGACGATATGAGCAGGACATAAAAACATTGGGAGCCCCCGGCATGAAAGTCCGCGGATCAGGCCGACAATGGTGAGTGTCTAATCCAGCCGTGGCGGCCACGCCGCATTCATGGAAGGGGCTCCCATGCTCGATACTACCACCTTCGTCGGCCTCGACGTCCACGCCCGCTCGATAAAGGCCGTCTCCCTCGACGTCATGACCGGGGAGGTGCGCTGCGCGACCTTCGGCTACGACGCCGGGGCCGTCGCGGCGTGGGTCCGGTCCGTGGACCCCAGGGCCAGGTGCGTGTACGAGTCCGGGGTCACGGGGTTCGACCTGCAGAAGAGGCTCTCCGGCCTGGGGGTCGACTGCGTGGTCGGCGCCGTCTCGAAGATGATCAAGCCCAGCGCGGACAGGCGCAGGAAGAACGACCGCAACGACGCCGAGTTCCTCGCCCGCATGCTGTCGGTCGGCAACGTGGTCGAGGTGTGGGTCCCCGACGACGAGTGCGAGGCCGCCCGCGACCTGACCAGGGCGCTCGAGGACGCGAGGGACGACCTCTCGCGCTCGAAGCAGCGGCTCTCCAAGTTCCTGCTCAGGCACGGGCTCGTCTTCGACGAGAGAACGCCCACCGGCCGCAGTGGATTGGCAACACCTATTTGGACGATTCCGGGAGGGACAGCCCCGCTTCCCTGAACTCGACCGGCGACATGTAGCCCAGCGTCGAGTGGATCCTGAAGTTGTTGTACCAGTTCACGTAGTCCGAGAGCTTGGCCCGTAGCTCGCGCGTCGTGCCGAACGTCTCGCGGTGGACGAGCTCGGCCTTCAGTATCCTGTTGGTCGACTCGTCGACGGCGTTGTCGTAGGGGCAGCCCTTGGCCGACAGCGACCTCTCTATGCCGAAGGCCTCGAGCATCAGGTCGATCTCGGCGTTGTCGAACTCGCTGCCGCGGTCCGTGTGGAAGACCTCGATGTCCGAGATGGGGAAGGAGAGCGTCGCGAACGCCGACTTGACCAGCCGGGCGTCCTTCCTGGGCCCGGCGGAGTGGCCGACGATCTCCCTGTTGTAGAGGTCGACGAGCAGGCAGACGTAGTTCCACGAGGCCCCGACGCGCACGTAGGTCAGGTCGCTGCATATATGGGTGCGCGGCGCCCTGCCGCCGAAGCCGCGCGCGACGACGTTGGGCACGTCGGCCTCGTTGACCGCCCCGGGGTGCACCTTGAACCTCTTCCTGCCGTATGCGCTGACCAGGCCGTTCTCCCTCATGATGCGGCAGACCCGGCGCCGGCTGACGGTGACGCCCGACCTCTCGAGCGACGCCTTTATCTTGCGCGAGCCGTACCGGCCCTTGCTGGCGGCGTGGGCCGCGACCACGGCCGGCGCGGCGGGGTCCGGCGCGGCGGGCCGGTCGGCCCGCGAGCGCATGGAGTAGTACGTCGACCTCGCGACGCCGAGGAGCCTGCACTGCGCTGATATGGGGTAGCGGCCCTCGTTGGCCGCTATGGCCCTCACTTTCGAGCGTATATCAGCGCCGCTTGTTTTAAGACGTCGACCTCCATCCGGAGCCTGCGGTTCTCGCGCTCGAGCTCCAGGATCCGGTTCTGCTCGGGCGTGCGGTTGCACGCGGCGCGCGGCGAGCCGGTCGCGTTTATCGACTTGATCCACCTCTCCACGGTGCTCTTGCCGAGGTCGTACTCGTCCATGATCTCGCGCTTGGGCTTTCCGGCGTTGTAGAGGTCGACTATCTGCCTCTTGAACTCGTCGGTGAAATGCCTCGGGTGCCTGGGGTCCCTCATATACGGCCCTCCCGTCTCTCGCGCCCCTCCCGGAACTGTCCACATCAGTGTAGCCAATCCACAGGAAGGGGAACTGGACCCGGGCGCACTGGTCCTGGATCGAGTCGATAAGGTTCGCGGAGGGGGCCGACAACGAGGTGCTGGCCTACTACGTCGAGGCGGTCAGGCGGGCGGCGGAGGAGAAGTCGAGGCTCGAGGGGCTCGTCGGGGCCGAGGCCCGCAAGCCCAGGTGGAGGAGGAGGGTCGACTCCCTGCGCTGCCTCAAGGGCGTCGACACCGCGACCGCCGCCGACTGTTAGCGCTACTGTAAAAACAACCATTTTGACCAACGCTCAACAACCAATCATGCCAACGCAATCCCGCCATTTGCGCCAACGCATTTTCACCATTTCCACCAACGCCGGGGCTTACGCTTCGATCGACGAGCGGACGATGCTTTCGGGAGGAGCGGGCCGTGGCGGAGAAGAACCTGATCGGAGAGTTGGACATGTACAGGGAAGCGGGCATAAAGCCCAACTTCAGCGACATAGCGAAGCGCTACGGCAAGGACAGGCACACCGTGGCGTCGTACTGGAGGGCCGAGGGCGGGCGGCCCCGCGACGGGCGCGGCGACAGGGCGGGCTCGTTCGACGCGCACATCGAGGAGGTGGCCGCCAAGGCGCAGCTGCCGGGAGTCACCAAGAAGGGCATCCACGAGTGGCTGCTGCACAGGTATCCCGGCGAGGACCTGGCCGGCTACAACGCCTTCACCCAGTTCATGCGCAAGAACGGCATCGCCGTCGGGGCCTCCGGCGGCCCGGAGCCGCACCCGCGCTTCGAGACGCCGCCCGGACTGCAGCTGCAGTTCGACTGGAAGGAGTCCGTCAAGATGGCGAACCGCGACGGCGAGCTGTTCGAGTTCAACGTGTTCGCGGCGACGCTGGGCCATTCCCGCAGGCACATATTCATCCGGTCGGGGACCAGGACGACCGACGACCTGGTCAGGTGCATGTACGCCACGATCGCGAGGCTCGGCGGCGTGCCCCGCGAGTGGGTCACGGACAACATGTCCGCCCTGGTGACGGTCAAGGGCGGCAGGCGCCTCAAGGTCCAGCGCGCATACGAGTTCGCCAAGGCCGCCGGCTTCGAGCTGAAGCTGTGCCGCCCGCGCAGCCCCCAGACCAAGGGCAAGGTCGAGTCGTCGAACCGCTTCCTGTCGCGGCTCGCGGCCTACCAGGGCGACTTCGACGGCTGGGACGACATCGACGAGATCATCGCGCGGATCGAGGACGCCAGCAACTCCGAGCCCAACGAGACCACGGGGCTGCCGCCCTCCGCGCTGTTCATGGAGGAGAAGGACGCGCTGCTGCCCGTCGGCAACCTGCGCGCCCTCGAGGAGGCGATGGGCGACGTGGTGCGCGTGGCCAGGGTGCCGGCCACGATGCTGGTGAGCGCGCACGGCGAGCCCATGTCGGTGCCCAGGCGCTGCATCGGCAGGCCCGCCCGCATCGTCTGCATGCCCGGCGGCGCGATGGACTGCTACGTCGGCGGCGAGCTGGTGGCCACGCACGTGGCGGGCGGGCCGGCCTACGACCCGGCGCACTACGCCGAGGCCATGGCCGGCAAGCGGTGGTTCGGCGACGCCGCCGGCGACATCGAGGCGGCCGCCGCGGCCAACCTCGGCCTGCTCGACTCGATAGGGGGCTCGCTGTGAGCGCCGCCGTGCAGGCCAGCCCCCTCAACCGCCTGGCGGCCAACCTCGAGGAGCTGGGGCTCGAGGGCATGGCGTCGTCGGTGCCCGAGTACGTCAGGCTCGTCGCCGACGGGAGGAAGGGCCTGGTCGACGCCATGCTCGAGCTCACCGACGCCCAGATAGCCCTCAAGCGGCGCGCCGACGACGAGCGCCGCACGAGGATGGCCAACTTCCCCTACATAAAGACGCTGGCCGACTTCGACTGGGGCTTCCAGCCGAGCGTGCCGCGCGGGCTGGTCGAGCAGCTGGCCACGCTCGAGTTCATCGACCGCGGCGACAACGTCGTGCTCGTCGGCAGCCCGGGCGTCGGCAAGACCCACCTGTCGATAGCCATAGGCCACGAGGCGGTGATGGCCCGCAAGCAGGTGTACTTCGCCGACTGCTCGAGGCTGGTCGAGGACCTCAAGCACGCCTCGGCGAAGGAGGCGCTGGCGCGCAGGATGCGGTTCTACGAGCACTGCAGCCTGCTGATAATAGACGAGCTCGGCTACCTCGACATCGGCAAGGAGGGTGCGGACCTGCTGTTCCAGCTGGTCAACAGGCGCTACGCGCTCAAGCGGTCGACCATCGTCACGACCAACGTGCCGGTGGGCAGGTGGGGCGACGTGTTCGGCAGCAACGTCACGGCCTCGGCGGTGGCCGACAGGCTTTGCCACCATTGCGCGATGATCAAGATAACGGGACGGTCGTACCGCCTGAAGGACGTGTCCATCGGCGGCGAGGAAGGGAAGGAGGAGGGCGCCTAGACACCGAAAGCGGCGCATCCGCGTTGGCGAATCCGGCGCATCCGCGTTGGCGCGATTGGCGAAAATACGTTGGTGAAAATGGTGAAAAATATATTGACGCTAACACCACCTCGTGTTCGAGGCCGGCGAGTTCTCCAGGTTCAGGAACGCCCGCTCGTTCGCCGCGTGGGTCGGCCTGACGCCCTCCGAGCACTCCAGCGGGGAGAGCGACCGCAGGGGCGCGATCACCAAGGCCGGCAACAAGCACCTGAGAAAGACGCTGGTCGAGGCCGCGTGGCACTACCTGACGTGCTCCGGGCGGCCGAAGGACCTCGCCAAGGGCCAGGCCCCGGACCCGGCCGCCCGGAGGCATGCCGCCAAGGGCGTGCGGAGGCTGGTCGAGAGGCGGGAGGCGCTGCTCGCGCGCGGGGTGCACGGCAACAAGGCGAACGTGGCCACGGCGCGCGAGCTCGCCTGCTGGGTGTGGGCGGTCGGCCTCATGGCCGAGGAGGCATAGGGGGGCGGTCCCCCGAACATAAGCCAGTCACCCCGGAAGCGGTTCGATCCGAAGCCGTTGAGGCGAACCTCAGGTCCCTTTTCTGCGAGCGCCCAGGGCGCCACACGCGTGCACAGACTGTCGGTTCGACGTAGAAGCCTCAGCCGTAGCAACGGATTGCCCAGCGAGAGATCGCCACGGGCGGATATTAAACTGCAAAGACGAGCGTCGGTAAGACACGCCAAGGTCGCCGCGGACGGGTTGATATAGGGAGAGGGCCTGACCCCATATCGTTGGGGCCAGGCCCGATTTTGCCTCTTGACAATGTCCTGCTCATATTAAAAGGAACGTCCCCAAGTGCCGCCCCAATGACTACCATGACAACGCCGCAGGTAGAGGACGGACAGCGAGCGGGCACCAGAGCGAACAAATTGGCATGAAAAGAGGACGGCATAGACCTTCTGGTCATGCCGTCCTCTTTGAATGACAAGTTGTCGCTCTGGTGCCCGCGCAGCGTCGAGCAGTTGCGGCGTTTGGTAAAACGCCGCAACAAACTAGCTCAGCATTGCATCCATCATCTCGGAGTTGACGGAGTCATCGGCAGGCCACTCGCCGTCGTCGTTGCAGGTGTACTTGAAGATAACCGTGGTCTTCCTGGGCTCGGTGGCCTTGGTCACATCGACCATAACCTGACCGGCCATCTTGTACAGCTCGTCATCGGAAGGAACCGTGTCAAGCGCAGCGACCTTCTCCTGATACTGAGTGGAGAAGTCCTCGACGATCTTGTTCATAGACTTGCAGGTGATAGAGACCTCGGCGGTCGCGACACCCTTGTCCTCGTCGACCGTCACGTCGCCGATCTTGTAGTCAAAGCCCTCGAGATAGGTCTTGGCGTACTCCTTGGGATCGATACCCAGCTGCTCGAACTCGTCGCCCGAAGCCTCCTCCAGACCAGAGAGGAAGTCGTCGCCACCGTTCTTGACCTCGTCAAACTGCGTCGTAAGATCCTCGGTGATGAGTTCCTCGACCGAAGGACCTCCACAGCCGGAAAGCACGACCACGCATGCAACCAAGACGGCCATGAGGGGCGCAAGCAGCAGCTTCTTTTTCATGTTGTTCCTCCCAATGAGCGGCACCGCGCTTCCCAGACGCGGCGCACGTTGTAAAAAGTAAGCCCATACTATCAACTTATTAACACCCTCGACGGCACGAAGGCGCGGTCGGTTCGTTTTAGCGTCCGAACGGTTTGCGAGCCCGCCCAACGTGCAATAAAACGCTTCCCCGCGGTGCAATAAAAAAGGTGGCCGGACAACCCGACCACCCTTGCACATCCTTATGATGCCGCAGTTTACTTGCGGACGACCTTAACGATGGCGTCACCGGCGGCGACAGCGGAGTCGGCCTCGACGGCGAGCTCGACATCGGCAAACTCGGCGGTGTTGGACACGGCCACGACGACGCAGTCCTTGTAGCCGGCGGCGGCGATCTTGGCGCGGTCGATCTTGAGCATGGGCTGGCCGGCCTTCACGACGTCGTCGGCCTTGACGAAGCCCTCGAAGCCATCGCCGTTCATGTTGACGGTATCGACGCCAACGTGCACCAGAACCTCGATGCCGCTATCGGACTGTAGGCCCACGGCGTGACCCATGGTGACGGTCACCTTGCCGTCGCAGGGAGCGTAGACCAGATCGTCCTCGGGCCACACGGCACAGCCCTTGCCCAGGACCTCGCCACCAAAGACGGGATCGGGCACGTCGGCCATCTTGATGACCTTGCCCTTGACGGGCGAGCACAGCACGTCGGCGCCGGCAGAAGCAGAGATGGAGGCCGGAGCAGCGGCAGCCGCGGGCTCAGCCTTCTTCTTGAACATGTCAAACAGACCCATACGATTTCTCCTCTTGATTAAGCGCAACGTTTTGCGCATGCCTATGGTGATTATAGTGCCAAATGGCCAAAATACTAAGGTGAGGGTTCGAATCGCAAGCCCTTCCAAGCCCTTCCCAAAACCTTTTCCCCAGTGGCGCTCATATTGTCGATTAATCCAGGCCCTCGGCACCGTTGGACTTGATGATCTTCTGGTAGGCGTAGAAGCTGTCCTTGCGGCGGCGCTCGTAGGTACCGGTGCCGTCGTCGTACTTATCGACGTGGATGAAGCCATAGCGCTTGCGCATCTCGCCGGTGCCGGCGGACACCAGGTCGATGGGACCCCACCAGGTGTAGGCGATCAGGTCGACGCCGTCGGCAATGGCCTCGCCCATGGCCTTGATGTGGCTCTGCAAGTAGGCGATGCGGTACGGGTCGTGGATGGAACCGTCCTCCTCGACCTCATCGTAGGCGCCCATGCCATTCTCGACCACCATCAGCGGAATCTCGTAGCGGGCGTAAATCTCGTTGAGGGCGATGCGCAGACCCAGCGGATCGATCTGCCAGCCCCAGTCGGTGGACTCCAGATAGGGATTCTTGCCGCCAAAGGTCATGTTGCCCTCGGTCATCTCGTGATCCTTGTGGGTGCCCACGGTGCCGGACATGTAGTAGCTAAAGGTGTAGAAGTCGACCTTGCCGTCGGCGATATCCTGCAGGTCACCGTCCTCCATCACAAGCTCGACATCGTTCTCGGCCCAGAAGCGCTTGGCATAGAACGGATACTTGCCGCGCACCTGCACGTCGGAGCAGTACCAGTTCATGGTATTCATCTCCTGCTGCGTGGCGAACACGTCGGCCGGATCGCACGTGGCGGCATAGGAGAGGATGAAGCAGTCCATGTTGCCCATCTTAAACTGCGGGTAATGCTCGTGGGCATAGCGCACGACGCGGCCGCTGGCGACAAACTGGTGATGCAGCGCCTGCATACGAGCCTGCGGCGTAGCATGGACCGCCGAAGCCGGGCCCTCAAAGCCCTGAATCATGCTGGTCTCAAAGAGGTTGCCCATGTCCTGAGTGCCGCAGTTGATCTCGTTGAAGGTGAGCCAGAACTTGACCTTGTCCTGATAGCGGTCGAAGACGGTCTGGCAGTACTTCTCAAAGAAGCCGATGAGCTCGCGGCTCGCCCAGCCGTTGTATTTCTCGACCAGGTGATAGGGCATCTCGTAGTGCGACAGGGTCACGAGCGGCTCGATATTGTGAGCGCGCAGGCAGTCGAAGACGCGGTCGTAGAAGGCGAGGCCGGCCTCGTTGGGCTCGGCGTCGTCGCCGTTGGGGAAGATGCGGCTCCAAGAGATGGACATGCGGAACATGGTAAAGCCCATCTCGGCGAACAGCGCGATGTCCTCCTCGTAGTGATGGTAAAAGTCGATACCGTCATGGTTGGGGTAGAAGCGATTAGGGTCGATGTCGATCGTAATCTGGCGCGGCTCCTTGTAGCTGCCGCCCAAGAAGTGGTCGTCGACCGACGGACCGCGGCCGTCCACGTTCCAAGCGCCCTCAAACTGATTGGCGGCGGTAGCGCCACCCCAATAGAAACCCTCGGGGAATCCCATAAGTGTCTCCTCGCTCATGCGTGTTGCTGATGAAACGAGTATGCCGCCGAGTCGCTCCAGGCCAGGGCGAAGGCGCCGATTTGGACACTTCTTTTCGCAGACGCGCGCTGCAACAGCGCTGCAGCTGAAACTTTTTGACACCGAAGGAGCGAAGACGATCCGCCCCGCGCTTACCGGCGGTATGCCGCGGGGGTACAGCCATACTTGTCGTGAAACTTACGGTAGAAGAAGCTCATGTTTTCATAGCCCACCGCATGCGCAGCCGCCCCGGCCGTGGCGCCACCGCGCAGAAGCTCGGCCGCACGCACCAGGCGTCGCTCCTGCACAAGTTGCCTAAAGGTCTTGCCCACATGTCGCTTGAGGAGCGCCGTCGCATAATTAGGGCTCAAGCCAAACTCCGCCGCCATCCCCTCGAGGGAGCATGCAGCGAATTCGCGATCGATATAGCCAAGCATTCCCGTCACCAGGGCAGTGGGCCCCGCCGCGCCGTCCGCCGCGCCGCGCACCAGCTCGCGCTCGTAGCAATCCATGAGCTCGGCCAAAAACAGCTGAAACAGACGCAGGACGATCTCGGAACCGTTGGGGCTCGGGTCGTACAGCTCGCAGAGCATCTCCTGCATGTAGCGCCGAATCCGACGGCTCTCGCCGCAATGAAAACGGACATGGCCCCGATGGTCCGTCTCGCTGTTGAGCGCGTTGAACAAAAACCGCGAGACCGCGCTCTCGCGCGAGAGGCTCGACTCGAGACTCCGGCGCAAAAAAGAGCGTGAAACGGTCATGCTCAGCATGATGTCGTCCTCGCCGAGCGCCGCCACGGCATGAGGGCAAAGGGCGTCGAGCAAAAGCACCTCGTTGCGGCGCAACTCGAGCCTCTCCCCCGCCACCGTCTGCGGGCAGCGCCCGCGATACACATAGCTCATCTCCACGTAATCATGCACGTGCTCGGGAACTGCATTAAAGCGCGAGTTTTTCCTTATCGTCAGGCCACGCGGCATGCCGGGCTGGGCATAGGCAAACCCTGGCTGCCCAATCTTGCGCACTGGGCATCCGTCGATTTCGACATGCTCGGTCATAATCGACCAATCAAATGCCATGCCGTCTTTATAAGCGATCTCACTGGTGCTCAGTTCGCTGAGCCTACGCTCGAGCTCGTCGATCTCCATGGCTTGCCAATCGTTGATTTGGTCATAGTTCGTCGTGATTCAGATATTAGCAGAACGCGCCGACGCGTCCATAATCTGTGCTATGCAGCAGACCGATCGAGCCAAGGAGGATCCATGACCGCGTACTATCAGCAGGTGCTCGAGGGCACATACGACAACCACGTGCTTCCGTTTTTGTGGATGAAGGGCGAGAGCCATAAGACCATTGCCGAGTATCTGGAAAAGATCGCCGGCGCCGACATCCACGAGGTCTGTCTCGAAAGCCGCCCACACCCCGATTTTTGCGGCGAGGGCTGGTGGCGCGACTTGCGCTTTGTCATTGACGAGTGCAAGCAGCTGGGCCTTAAGCTCTGGATCTTGGACGATGCGCACTTCCCCACGGGCTTTGCCAACGGCGCCGTCGAGGAGGCCGTGCCCGAGCTCCGCAAGATCGTGCTCACGCACCGCACGTTCGACATCGTGGGCCCCACGTCCGCCGCGAGCATCGCGCTCGCCAACATGCTCGACAAAACGGAGCGCTTCTACGGCGTGACATTTATGCAGGACGGCAGCCCCGTCGACGTCGCTTACCGAGTAATCGACGATGCAGACGGCAACCCCAGCCGCCTGGTCTTCGATGCACCTGCGGGCCTCACGCAGGCATGCGTGATGTTCACGAGCGGCAAGACCTCCTACAACGAGGACTACATCAATATGGTCGACCGCGCCTCGGTGGCGCAGCTCATCGATGCTGTCTACGAGCCGCATTTTGAGCATCTGGGCGATGAGTTTGGCAAGACGATCCTGGGCTTTTTCTCCGATGAGCCCGGATTTGCCAACGAGAAGGGCACCACGGGCCCCGATGGCATCTCGGACACGCTCATCGGCAAGGCCACCGCGCCCCTACCCTGGTCGGCCGAGCTTGAGCGTCGCCTACGCGCTGCACTGGGCGAGCGCTACCTGGCCGAGCTCCCGCACCTGTGGGACCGCGAGCCGGCCGGCGCGCACGTACGCCACGTCTATATGGACATCGCGAGCACCCTCTATAAGGAGTGCTTCTGCGACCAGCTCGGAGACTGGTGCCGCGCGCGCGGCGTGCAGTACATCGGCCACGTTATCGAGGACAAGGACTGCCACGCGCGCCTGGGCGTGGGCGCCGGGCACTACTTCCGCGCCGTGGGCGGTCAGGACATGGCGGGCGTCGACATCGTGATCAACCAGCTGGTACCCGGCATGGACCGCGGCCTTCACAGCTACGGACGCGGCGTATGGGACCTCGAGTTCTATAACTACGTGCTGCCCAAGCTGGGCTCCTCGGCAGCACACCTCGACCCCAAAAAGCAGGGGCGCTGCATGGCCGAGGTCTTTGGCGCATTTGGATGGCACGAAGGCCTGCGCGAGATGAAGTGGATCGCCGATCATTTTTTGGTGCGCGGCGTCAATTGGTTTGTGCCGCATGCCTTTAGCATGGCCGCCTTCCCCGACTGGGACTGCCCGCCGCATTTCTATGCGCATGGCCAAAACCCCCAGTTTGCACACTTTGGGCAGCTCATGAGCTACATGAACCGTACGGCGAGTCTGCTGAGCGGCGGGCGTGCAACGACCCCGGCGGCGCTTCTCTACCATGCGGACGCCGAGTGGGCAGGCGAGGCGAACTTTATGCAGCATGCCGCCTCCGAGCTTATGCGCGCGCAGGTCGACTTTGACATCGTGCCAGCAGAGGCATTTGAGGACGCAGGGCGCTATGCCGTTGAAATTGCCGCAGACGGTAGCGGCTTTAGCGTGAACGGCCAGGCATACCGCTGCCTGGTGATGCCCGGAGCCGAGTTTGTCGGCGGAGCCGTGCTCGACTTTGCCGCGCGCGCCGCAGCCGCGGGCGTTGCCGTGTACGCGCTGGATAAGTTGCCGAACAAGCGCTACGACGGCGACACTGCAGGCCGCGAGGGCTTTGCCTCCCTGGATGCAACCGCGCTCGCCGGCATCAAACTCCTGGCGACCACCGGGCTCGCAGGCACACTTGCCAATACCGGCATGCAGACCGTGGTTTGCGCCGAGCCCCAGCCCTGGCTGCGCGCACTGCGCTACGAGCGGGCGGGCGAGAGCTATCTGATGCTCGTCAACGAGCATCCCAAGCAGGGTATCTCCACTCAGGTTGCGCTTGCCGACGGCACACCCGTTGCAGGCGCGCGCCTCGACCTGCTCAACGGCACCGAGCCCGCCGCCTTTGACGGCACGCTCGAGTTGGCTCCCTACGAGAGCTGCATCGTGGTCCTTGGGGCTACAGGTTCCGCCGGCGCGGCAACCGTTGGAGACGAAGCCGCATGCATCGACGGGCCCTGGGCGGTTGCCTTCTCTGCCCCTGGCACCGATGCCTTTGGCGAGCCTGTTGAGCTTGCAGACCTGCACGACCTTTCCTCGGCCGAGTTCCCCGGCAAGGCCGGCACATTCCGCTACCAGGCCTCCTTTGTCCTGGGCGAAGCGGTCACCAGCACCGTCATCGACCTTGGCGAGGTCTTTGAGACCGCAACCGTCGCCCTCGACGGCAAATCCCTCGGCACCCGTATCTGTCCGCCTTACCGCTTTGAGGTCGGCGCGCTTTTGGCCGGTGAGCACGCGCTTACGATCGACATCATCAACACCCTCGATCACGCCGTCCCCGACATATTCGGCATGACCGAGCCCTCCGAGCCCAGCGGCCTCTTGGGGCCCGTACGTGTGCTCGGGTAACGCCCCGGGCGCAAACGGCCCAACAAGGACAGTGCCCCCATGTTGAGCCCGCACGGCGTCGAGCGGTCCGTCGTTCATAGACCGGCGGACCAAAACTCCCAGCCAAGCCGAACGTTTTATTTATCGTTATGATTGGTTTATCGCGACGCAAACGCATAGGAGCCATATGGATATCAGGCGAAAGATCACGCAGGGCAAAAGCCTCACCCCCACCGAGCAACAACTTGGGCAAACGGCCCTCGCCATGGGCGAGGATGTGCGCGGGCTTTCCATTAAGGAATTTGCCGCGTGCGCCAACGTTTCGGTCGCGAGCGTGCACCGCTTTTGCAAAAAGCTCGGCCTCGAGGGATTCAAAGACCTCAAGGTCGAGCTCATCCGCCAGGCGACCGAGGCGGGCAATCGGCGCGACGTGGACATCAACTTTCCCTTCGATGCCACCTCCACCCCCGCACAGGTAATGGAGCGCATGGAGGGGCTCTACCAGACCACCTTGGCCGAAACGCAGGAACTGCTCGACCCCGCACAGCTCGACTACGCCGCCAAGCTCGTCATGCGCGCCGACACCGTGGACATCTACACGGGCTCGCATAACCTGTATCCAGCGGGAATGTTCCGCGATCGCTTGCTTTCCGCCGGTAAAAGCGCGACGTGCTACGGCAGCGTCGAGGCGCAGGTGCGTACGGCGCTCGCCTCGGGCCCCGACCATGTGGCGATTGTCATCTCCTACAGCGGCCTTGCCCCCAACCTCAGGGAGATCTTGCCGATCCTCAGCAGTCGACGCGTCCCGGTCATCGTCATCGGCACACCGTACTGCGCCCGCATTCACCCCGGCTTTGCCGCCTATCTCATGGTGAGCGACCACGAGAGTATGACGCACCGCATCACGCAGTTCGCCAGCCACATCGCCGTGCAATACGTGCTCGATTCGCTCTACAGCAGCTACTTTGCCAAAGATTACGCCCGCTGTTCCGAGTTCCTCGAGCGGTCGTTTCCCTACACCCGCCTGCCCGGGCTCAAGTAACGACGAGCGTGGATTTTTGGACACTCAGATAACGAGCGTGGATAATCTCCCACTTTGAGCCCGCACACAGGCCAAAACCGGGAGATTATCCACGCTCATTTTGGGTCCCCTGGGAAACGCATGAGGAGGGCGGATAGACAGCCGTTATTTGCGAGGCGTCAGCGACGTAAAGAGCCCGTGTTGGTTGCAGTAAAGATATATCCTGCCGCGCCCGGTAATATGGAAGCGCGGCTGCACCGATTGCTCTGGATAGAGCTTCTTAAAGCAGACGCCGTCCATAGTCGCATATGCCACAAAGCTAATGTAGTGATCCTTGGTCATGGGATGATCGAGCGTGACGTACCAATCGTCCTCGATGCGCTCGATGGAAAAGGCGTGGTCCGCGTCCGGCTCTTCGGCCTCCTGGGGAAACATCGTGGAGCCACAGCAGCTAAAGCTGCCTTCTCCGAGCGCGTGCACAACGTTTCCGCAGATAGGGCAAACGTAAAAGACGCCTTTGAGCATATTGCCTGCACGGTTGGCGTTGGCCCGAATGTCACCAGCCAAAAGCTCAGCCACGCTTATGCCGAGTCTCTGGGCCAAAGGCTCAACGAGGGAAATGTCGGGAAGGCCGCGGCCGGATTCCCACTTGCTGACGGCTTTATCGGTCACACCAAGGCTTTCCGCCAGGGCGCGCTGGGTGAGGCCGCGCTCTTCGCGCAGCTGCTTAATGGCATGCGCTGCCAAAAAAGTATGGGAGGCATTGGTTTGCCGTGTCTGGTTCATGGGCTGTCCAATCAAATTGAAGAAATGGAGTGAACCGGTTCGACAGTCAGTATCCATTTGAAGGCCAGGCTCGACAACCTACGCTGCGTAGACATGCGCCAATCGAACGAGCGCGGATTTTGGACGCTCATCCTAAGTAGTCATTTAAGAACGTCCCCAATGACTACATCAGGAGTGTCCCCAGATGCCGCATCGCCAGCAACGGGAGTGCCGATGTCTTGGCAACGACAGACACTATGACCCAATCCAGGGGCACGGAAACGACAGGAGCCCCCGCTCGTGACCGCGGGTCGGGACTGCGACAATGTTGTTGAAGTGCCAGAGGCGCAGCCGCGCCGCAACGAGGTTGGGAGGCTCCCGTGCCTAGATATTCTACCGCCTTCGGAATGGACGTGCACCTCAGGTCCACCACCGTCTGCGCGCTCGACGCGGAGACGGGCGAGGCCGTGACGAGGAGGTTCCGCGGCAACCCCTGGGGCGAGGTCGCGGAGTGGATGTCGGGCTTCCCCGGCCCGTCGCTCGCCGCCTACGAGAGCGGCTACCTCGGCTTCGCCCCGCAAAGGGAGCTCTCCGGGCTCGGCGTCGACTGCGTCGTCGCGGCCGTCTCCAAGGTCCCGAGGTCGGCTGCCGACCTCTCGTCCAAGAACGACCGCAACGACGCGGCCAGGATGGCCAAGGCGATACTGTCGCACGACGTCACCCCGGTATGGGTGCCGTCCCCCGAGATCGAGGGGCTCAGGGACCTCGCCGCCGCCCACGACGCGGCGACCGCGAGGCTCGCGGCGGCGAAGCAGCGGCTCCTGGCGTTCCTAGCCCGCCGCGGCTATGTCTACGGCGGCACGACGCCGGCCGGCAACCCCCGGAAGTACTGGACGTACGGCTTCCTCAGGTGGCTCGACGGCATACACCCCGCCGACGACGGAGGCATCCGGGCGCTTGCGGCGCTGAGGAACGAGGTCGAGGCGGCCGACGAGACGAGGGAGGCCCTCCTCGCCGAATACAGGGCCGCCGTCGCGGCGGGCCCCCTCTCGGCCGAGGTCGAGGCGCTCCAGTCGATCAAGGGGTGCGGGTTCGCGCTCGCCGCCGCCTTCGCGTCCGAGGTCGGCGACTTCTCGAGGTTCCGCTCCGGCAGGCAGGTGACGGCCTACTTCGGCCTCGCCCCGAAGCAGAGGTCGAGCGCGGACTCCGTGCGCCTCGGCGGAATCAGCGGGGCCGGCAACGCGCTCGTCAGGAAGCTGGCTGTCGAGGGGTCCTGGTGCTATGCCCAGGCCGGCCACCAGCCGAAGCTGATGCCCAAGGGCTCCGGCGTGCCCCTCGAGATAAGGATGCACGGGAGGAAGGGGTCCGAGAGGCTCCTGCGCCGCCGCGAGGAGATGATCGCCCGCGGGATGCCGCAGGCGAAGGCGAACGCGGCCACCGCGGCCGAGCTCGTGAGGTGGCTGTGGGCCCTCGGCACGATGTGCCGGGAGGGCGCGGAATAGACATAAGCCCCCGTCCCGGCGAGCCGGGCAGCCTTCGGGGACACCCCCGTTCTCGCTGTGCGCGCGGCGGCCGCCGCATGCGCGAAGACAGACTAGGGGAACCCCGCCGAAGGAGAGGATTGCGGGCCGCCGGAGCGGTATCCGCGGATATGAGACTGAGCCGAAGGCGTCGATGACATGCCGGGGGCGGACCGGGACGGGTTTAACGGCAGGCCCCGCCGACCGATTGCAAGCGGTCGGCGGGGCCATTGTGGCCCTTGACAGTGGATTGGGTCATATGAGCGAGCGGGCCGCATTTGAGACAAGGTGACGTGAAACGAAAGGGCGCTGACCTTCTGGTCGCGCCCTTGAAGTTGAACGTCAGATTGTCCAAATGCGGCCCGCGCAGCGTCGGCCGGTTACGGCGTTTGGTAAAACGCCGTAACCTACTTAACTCCGTACTGCTCGTAGTAGGCGTCGATAGCGGCCTTGAGCTCGTCATCGATGACGACCTTGCCGTCGATCTCGTGGTTGTAGAGGGTCTCGACGACCTCGGCCATGGAGACGATGCTCGCGACGGGGAAACCGTACTTGGCCTCGATCTCCTTCTGCGCGGTGGTCACGCCACCCTTGCCGACCTCCATGCGGTTGAGGGACACAATCAGGCCCTTGATCTCGACATCGGCAGCAGCCTTGACCTTGGGATAGGTCTCGTCGATGGACTTACCGCTGGTGGTGACGTCCTCGACCATGACCACGCGGTCGCCGTCCTGGGGCTCGTAGCCCAGCAGGTTGCCCTTGTCGGCGCCGTGGTCCTTGGCCTCCTTGCGATCGCAGCAGTACTTGACCTCCTTGCCGTACAGCTCGTGGTAGGCAATTGCGGTCACGACGGCCAGCGGAATACCCTTGTAGGCCGGTCCAAACAGCACGTCAAAGTCGTCGCCAAAGTTATCGTGGATGGCCTGGGCGTAATACTCGCCCAGCTTCTTGAGCTGATAGCCCGTCACATAGGCGCCGGCGTTCATAAAGAACGGGGACCGACGGCCGCTCTTGAGCGTAAAGCTGCCGAACTTAAGAACGTCGGACTCAACCATAAACTTGATGAACTCTTGCTTGTAAGCCTCCATGCGGGCTCCTCTCGTAATCGCGTACGTGCCTTCCAGTTTAGCGCAGGCGAAGCGTCGATGCGGGCGCGCTTTGAGGCCACGGCATTCTGTAAAGGCTTTGTCAGGGGCAATGGTTTTCCGAACAATGGGGTTGACATGGCAAACCCCCTCATCAAGAATACGGGCGGATTAAAAAGGGGTACGAGATACCCAAAGCGCGCTGCGCTCAGCCTTTAGGAGGTGTGCCATGGAAGGCAGTCCTAGTCGAAAAACCTGTATGTCGCCCTCGGCACGCCGCGAGGATTCCGTATTCGCATAAGCGTCACGAACCGATCGTCAAAACCACCACAAAGGTGCCTGTCCCCTTTGTGGTGGTTCGCGAGTATGACGTGAGCGACATCTATGTTTTTTAAAGCAAATACGACACGTACGCTAACTCCCTTCAACAAGGAGGACCCTATGCTGATGCTCAAAACCGCCACGGTACTCGAAGCCATCTCCAAGCGCCGCCGCACGGCGCGCCCCGCCGCTCACACCGGCATGCCCAAGAACACCATACTCGCCGCTACCCATAGCGCCGAGGACGCCCTCGTGCTGCTCGACACCACAGCCGACGGGCTCACTGCCGAGCACGCCGCCGAGCGCCTAGACGCCACCGGCCCCAACACCATCGAGGCACCGACCAAGACGCTCGCCCGCCGCATCGCCGACGCCTTCATCGATCCCTTCGCCGGCATCCTCGCCGCGCTCGCGCTGGTCTCGCTCTACATCGATGTGCTCGCCGTACCCGAGCCGCAGCGCGACCCCTCCACGGTCATCGTCATCGGCATCATGCTGCTGGTATCGGGCGGCATGAAGTTTATCCAGGAAGCCCGCAGCGGCAATGCGGCAGAGGCTCTCAAGGACCTGGCCTCCAACACTTGCACCGCCCTGCGCGACGGTGAGCGCGTCGAGATCCCCTTCGACGAGCTCGTCTCCGGTGATGTGATCCGCCTCTCTGCCGGAGATATGGTGCCGGCCGATGCCCGCGTCATCACCGCGCGCGACCTATTTGCGATCGAGTCCGCGCTCACGGGCGAGAGCGAGGCCGTCGAGAAGACCGCTGCCGCCACGGTTGTCGAGGGTGCCGACAGCTCCGCGCTACCGCTCTCTGCCTGCAAGAACATCGTCTTTACCGGCACCTCCGTGCAAAACGGCACCGCCATGGCACTTGTCGTTGCCACCGGCTCGGACACCTACCTGGGCGGCATCGCCAAGATGCTCAACGGGCGCGGCGAGAAGAGCGCGTTTGACCGCGGTGTCGCGAGCGTCTCCATGCTGCTCGTACGCCTCATGCTCGTCATGGCGCCAGCCGTCTTTGCCATCAACGCCGCGACAAAGGGCAGCGTCATCGACGCGCTGCTGTTCGCCACGAGCGTGGCCGTGGGTGTCACGCCGCAGATGCTTCCCGTCATCGTGACCACGAGTCTGTCGCAGGGCGCCAAGGACCTTGCCCGTCGCCAGGTTATCGTCAAGGAGCTGCCGGCGATCCAAAACCTCGGCGCGATGGACGTCCTGTGCTGCGACAAAACCGGCACCCTCACCGAGGACCGCATCGTGCTCGAGCGCTACCTCAACACCGACGGCAACGAGGACGCACGCGTACTGCGCCATGCATTTTTGAACAGCTTCTTCCAGACCGGTCTCAAGAACCTTATCGACCTGGCCGTCATCGACCGTGCCGATGTGACGCCCTCGACCATCGTGCCCGATTCTATGCTGGGCCAGAGTCTGCGCGACCGCTATACCAAGGTCGACGAGGTTCCCTTCGATTTCTCGCGCCGTCGCCTGAGCGTAGTTGTCGCCGACGCCCAAGGCAAAACCCAGATGGTTACCAAGGGAGCTGCCGAGGAGATGCTCGAGATCTGCTCCTTTGTCGAGGTCAACGGTATCGCCCAGCCTCTCACCGAAGATAAGCTCGCCCAGATTCGTAAGCAGGTCGCCGGGCTCAACGCCGAGGGCCTGCGCGTAATTGCCGTGGCGCAGAAGACCAGTCCGCGCTGCGTGGGCGAGTTTGGCATCGCTGACGAGTGCGACATGGTGCTGATGGGCTTTTTGGCCTTCCTCGATCCACCCAAAGCAAGTACCGCGGGCGCCGTCGCCACCCTCGAGGCCAAGGGCGTAGCGGTCAAGGTTCTGACCGGCGACAGCGATCGCGTCGCCGCAACCGTCTGCGAGCAGATTGGTATCGACGCGAGCAATGTCTTGCTGGGCTCCGAGATCGATGCGCTCGATGACGCCGAGCTTGCCGAGCGCGCCGAGAAAACCCATCTCTTTGCCAAGCTCTCGCCGCTGCAGAAGGCGCGTCTGGTGCGCGTCATGCGCGAGCCGCTCGGTCACACCGTGGGCTTTATGGGCGACGGCATCAACGACGCCGCCGCTATGCGAGCGAGCGACTGCGGCATCTCGGTCGATTCCGCCGTCGACATCGCCAAGGAATCCGCCGATATCATTTTGCTCCAGAAGGACCTGGGCGTGCTCGAGCGCGGCATCATCGAAGGCCGCCGCACCTACGGCAACCTGCTCAAGTACCTCAAGACCACGGTGAGCTCCAACTTTGGCAACGTGCTGTCCGTGACCGTCGCGAGCCTGTTCCTGCCGTTTTTGCCCATGAGCGCCCTGCAGCTGGTGTTGCTGTCGCTGGTCTACGAGATCGTGTGTATCGCGCTGCCGTGGGACACCGTCGATGACGCCTGGACCGCCCGTCCGCGCGCCTGGGACGCCGCGTCCATTAAGGGCTTTATGCTCGAGTTGGGTCCCGTGAGCTCGCTGTTTGACATCGTAACCTTCGCCGCGCTCTTCTTTGTGGTGTGCCCTGCCACCGTAGGCGCAAGCTGGTCCGAGCTCGCCGGGACGGGCAACGCCGCAGGCATGGCGGCCTTTGTGGCGCTCTTCCAGAGCGGCTGGTTTGTCGAGTCCATGTGGCCGCAGACGCTCGTGATCCACATGCTGCGCTCCCCGCGCCTGCCGAGCCCGCGCGACCACGCCGCGCCCGCGCTGTGCGTTCTCACCGTACTGGGCCTGGCGCTCGTCACCTGGCTGCCGGCAAGCCCCATCGCCGATGCGCTCGGCCTCTTGCCGCTGCCGGCGAGCTTCTTCGCGCTGCTCATCGGCATCGTCACCGCCTACATCGCGCTCACTCAGCTGGCAAAGCGCCGCTACATTGCCCGCCACGGCGAGCTGCTGTGACGCCCGAATCGTGGCGCGCGACCCATCAGGCGGTCAAAAAGTCCCGTCTCAAGTTAAACCACTCATTTAAGTACGTCCCCAATGAGTGCGGCGGAATGGCTCCCCTTGACAGCTTAAAGCCGTCATGCAGGAACCATTCCGTCGCAGCCTTATGAAAGGGACTGGGTTGTAAATGTTGGAGAAGAGCCGTTAGCGCTCGGGTGTCAGGATCACCAGAGCGTCGTGCTCAAAGGGATGCTGCGCCACGCGCACGGTGCCGTCACCGTTGTCACGGACGGGCAGTTTTGCGATGCGCTTGTCCTCCATGTCGAGGACCGTCGCCGTCCAGCCACGCGCGCCGTCGAGCTTAAACTTGAGCGCCGTGGTGCGCGGCAGGTACGTGACGACGCGATCGCCAACGCGCGCCACACGGATGGCCTCGCGCGCGTCATCGAGCAGCTCCTGCGCCGGAACCACGGCAAGCGCATCGTCACCGGCAGTAGCGCCTAGGCTGGCAAGCACATGCTCGATCGCGCCAAAGTCCCACACACCCGCAAACTGCAGGCACTCTTGCCAGCGGAAGGGCATGTCAAAGCCCTCGCCCAGGACCGAACCCTGGCTGCGCGATGTCTGCCAGTTCCAAACGCCGTGCGCGCCATAGGTCACGCCGGCACTGGCGCCGGCAAGAATCGACGACCATACGCTCGCGCGGCAATCCTGCGCGGTAAAACGCCAGTAGACGTTGCGCGACGCACCCATCTGCTCGTAGCAAGGCTCGGAGTTGACCATCGGCTTTTTGGGATAGTTGGCGATAAAGTCCTGCGGCAGACGCCATGCCTCGGGCTGGCCCTCGTAGTTGTGGCCGGGCTGGAACATGTAAAAGTCCAGACGGCCCAGATACTGCGCCGGAATGGTACGATTGCCGCGGTTGATATGCATGGTGCGCAGTGCCTCGGGCGCGCGCTTGACGACCTCGTCGAGCGCGTCCTCGTAATAGACGATCGCCTCGTCACCGGCAAAGTCGGTATCGCCCGTCACTACGTAGACGGGGTCGAACTCGCCCAGGTTCTCGACGACGCGGGCAACGTGGGCACGGACCTCCTCACGCGGCATAACCTCGGCGCCGCAACGCTCGGCGATCTTGGCACCCCAGGTACCGGGCACGTAGTTGCACCACATAAGCACGAGCGCCGGGCGAATGCCGTGCTCCACGGCCGCCTGGCACATGCGGCGGGCGCGGTCCCAGTATTCCTGGTTGGGCGCGCTCCAGTCAAAGTGCACGCCGTCCTCGCTCGCGTAGGGCCAGATGCCCAGGTCGGGCAGGCAGCGGTCCCACTGCGGCAGGGTATTGACCTGCAGCACGTTCATGCCCTGCTCGGCGCGGCGGGTCAGATAGTAGTCCCAGTCCGCCTCGGTGATACTCGTGAATGCGCTCCAGCACGTGTCGGCAAACCAAAAGAACGGCTTGCCGTCGCAGAGAAACCCGTCCTCACGACCGTTGACGGTCAGCTTTCCCAAACTCATCTGCGTGTCCTTTCGTTTGATAAAGGATTTGCGAACCGCCGGGGGCTTTCGCGATAACCCCGCGCGAAAGCCTCCGCCGCTTGGCAAACCCTCGCGGGCGAAGCTCACCCGCCCCATCAGTCTACCTTGCAAGAAGGGCCCCGCCGGGCTTACGCCTGACGGGGCCCTGTCGTGTAGGTGAGGTCATATGTGACCGAATGGCTTGGCCTTAGGCCTCCATCTCGGCGAGCTCCTCCTTGGAGAAGCCGGAGACAAAGACGACGGCAGCGGCGATGACAAAGGAGATTGCCATACCAACGATAGCCCAGACGGTGTTCATCTGGCCACCCTGCAGGTAGTTGGTGAAGACCAGGAAGTTGGAAGCACCGCCTGCGAGGTAGTAGGTGACGCCCATGAGGCCGGAGAACACAGCGCCGATGGCACCGCCGATGAACATGCCGAACATGGTACGATGGAAGCGCATGAGGATACCGAAGAGCGCGGGCTCGGTGACGCCGCCGGCGATAGCGGAGATGACGTAGCCGATGGCAAGGGACTTCTCGTCGGGGTTCTTCATCTTGAGGAAGGCACCGAAGGCGCAGCCCCAGACAGCGGCCATAGCGCAGTTGGTGGAAACGAAGACGAAGGGATCGTAGCCGGCAGCGATGATCTGAACCTGAGCGAGCAGGATGACGGGCATGTGCATGCCGCAGACCACGAAGAGCTGCCAGAAGGCGCCGAGGACGGCCATGACGATCAGGATACCGATGCCGCCAAGGTCAGCAAGGCCGAAGAGCGCGTTAGCGATCAGCGTACCGATCTCGTTGCCGATGGGGGCGAGGACGATGAAGGCGATGGGGATGGTAACGATCATGGTGCAGAACGGCGTGAAGACCGTGGAGAGCACGTCGGGCATGACCTTCTTAAAGAACTTCTCGACGAAGTAGAGGACAGGCACCGAAAGGATAATCGGCAGGACGGACTGCTGATAGTTGGCAGCGGCGATCTGGATGCCGTAGACGGAGATGATGCCGCCACCCTCCTGAGTCGCGACACTCACGACGGACGGGGCCATGAGAGCGCCGCCGAGGAGCATGCCCAGAACCGGAGAGGCGCCGAGCTTCTTAGCGGCGGCATAGCCCAGGTAGATGGGGATAAAGGTAAACGTTGCCTCGTACAGCGTGGTGTAGAGGAACGTATAGGTCGGGTCGTCGGCCGAGAGCACACCGAGCATGGTGGGGCCGAGGACGGCCGCGATGGTGCGGAACAGACCGCCAGCCATGAGCAGCGGGATGAGCTGGGTCATGGAGCCGGACAGATAGTCGAGGATGATGTTAGGCAGGTTCTTGAGCTCGAACTTCTCCTTGGGAGCATCGAGGTTCTCGTCAACGGCCTCACCCTGCTTGACGCCGGAAATGGCGACGAACTCGGCGAGTACCTTGGGCACGTTCTGGCCGATGATGACCTGGAGCTGGCTGCCGGCGAACTGGCAACCCAGAACACCCTTCACCTTCTTGATCTTCTCCACGTCGGCCTTGCTGTTATCCTTGAGCGTCAGACGCAGGCGCGTCATGCAGTTGGTGGCGACGGTAACGTTCTCCGCGCCGCCCACGAGCTCGAGGACATCGGTGGCAATCTGTTTGTTATCTACTGCCATGGGACCCCTCCCCATATCTTCGTGTGCCTACCCGCTTGGGCGTAGGCACGCCTTTGGCCCGGCGACTATAACCCCTTACGGTTACCGAACCCTTGGATACGCTTTTGTAAACAAGGTGTTTACTGAACGTTTACGGGCTTTAGTTTACACGGAGCGCCGAATTTATGGCAATTTTGCCGTCTACAGTCCGGTGAACGGTAGGAAATCGGGGGTGAGCGTATTTGAATGGCGGGAGATGGTCTCTTTGACCCTCTATTGATATATAGCCATTTACGTGGGATTTTATTTTGATGAACACCTCACTGATCTGTTAACTCATCAACAGAATCCCTGCTAGAAGCTAGTAAACATACGTTTAGTAGTTCACGACGTGTTCAATTTTGCCGTTTACCGAGTTCATCTGGTTATTCTTCAATTCTAGATTACACTAAACATGTTTAGTTTGTATTGCCGCAGATGCCAGGCATTCGCGGCGCAAGGGAGGCAGCTCATGGAACTCAAATTGTGTACCTACGCAACCGTCACCACCTTGGGCGACTTTGGCCCCTGGATCAGCAAGGTCGTACTCGACCTGCCCTGCACCGTGCGCGCCAACGACATCGACACGAACACCTTCAATATATATGTAGAGCGTCACGAGCGCTCGGGCGAGGTTCTGATGCGCAAGGAGCGCGGCGCCGACCATGCCGCGCCCTCCGTGGGTTACATCGACATTCTCGCCGCATATCCGTGCGACGAGAACGGACGTAAGCTCGCCGTGGGCACCCATGTGGCACTCGAGGTCGCCGAGCAGCGCCTGACCAAGACCATCGAAGGCGGCGTCATGGGCTCGCGCATGCTCGATGACCAGCTGCGCATCACGCAGCTCACAGCTCTTCCCGGCAACGACGGCGACGATCCCACCTGCGGCCTGGTCTTCGACACCTGCCGTGGCGATATCTGCCCCGCGCTCAAAGGCTGGAGCAACGCCACGCAAAAGACCGCCGTCGACGGTATCGCGCTCGAATACGGCTTCTTTGAGCCCAGCTTTAAGGCCGAGGACTCGGCATGCTTCAACCCCTTTGCGCCCGAGGCCACGGCCATGCCCCAAAAGGCACCGCTCGTGGTGTATCTGCACGGCGCCGGCGAGGGCAAGGGCGCCACGCAGGGCGAAGGCGCCACGCGCGCCTATATCGGCAACCGCGTGACGGCCATCAGCCAGGCGCAGATCCAGCGCTACTTTGGCGGCTTTGCCTGGGTGCTCGTGCCGCAGTCGCCCACGTTTTGGATGGACAACGGCGTCGAGCAGCTTGGTCACTCCAACCAGAGCATCTACTCCCCCGTGCTCAAGGCACTTATCGATGAGTTTGTCGCCGAGCATGCCGACCGCATCGACACCGACCGCATCGTGGTCGCCGGTCTTTCCAACGGCGGCTTTATGACCCTGCGCCTGTGCGCCGACTACCCCGATTTCTTCGCCGCGGGCCTTCCCTGCTGCGCCCCGTGGTACAACGCCACGGACGAGGACGTAGCCGCGCTCGCCAAGACGCCGCTGTGGTTTACGCACTCCAAGGGCGACGAGCTCGTGCACCCGCAACAGACCGTGCTGCCGCTGTTCGCGCGCCTGCGCGATGCCGGCGCCAACGTGCATCTCACCTACTTTAGCCATGTCGAGGACCTGACCGGCGTGTATCGCGAGGCCGACGGCTCGGCCAAGAAGACGTTCAACCACGGCGTGTGGATCCACCAATTCAACGACCTGTGTTATCAAGACTTCGACGGGGGCAACGTACTCATCGACGGCGAGCCGGTGGGCTGCTGGGAGTGGTCGGCCAGGGTCGACCGCTAAGCCCTCCCATCGCGGGGACCGGGGTTTAGTCTTGCAAACGTCCTCGGGCATGCATGGGCTGGCGCTTTGCGCTTCGCGCTGCGCCTGCCCATGCCCCCTGCGGAATGTTTGCAAGACTAAACCCCGGTCTCCGCTGCGTTGACGTTGCTGTGACCCTGGCCGGCCGCTTCTAGCGGGCCGCCGGGTCGGTGGCGATGGGGGTATGGGTCCCGTCTTGCCTTGCGCGTAACTGGCTGAATTGATTTTGATTGGAGCTGTTCCTATGTCCCAGAAGTTGACTCGGGTGATTGTTACCACTGATATGGAAGTCGATGATATGAACTCGCTTGTTCATTTGGCTCTGTATCTCAACTTGCTTGATGTTCAGGCTGTGGTGTATACGGCTTCGCAGTATCACTTTCTTGGGGATGGGGTTCATACGCTCGGCGAGGTGAATTCGCATTGGCGGACCAAAGGGCGGCGCTCTTATGAGTGGGCTGTTGTGCCTCATGAGCCCGATCCGCTAGCCGGCGAGCTTCGTGAGTATCGGCCGTTTCCCGAGCATTGGATTGAGAGTCTCTGGAGTAATGAATATGCCCAGGCTTGGCCGCAGTTGCAAGCAAATGCGGCCGCTGCCGGTGAGCCGCCGTTTCCCACGCCCGCCCAGATGATCGAGCGCACCTTTGTGGGAAATGTTGCCTTTGAAGGTGATGTGACTGAGGAAACTGAGGGGTCTCGCGTAATTGCGCAGGCGATTCTGGATGATGATCCGCGTACGTTATGGTTGCTCAGCTGGGGTGGTATGAATACGATCGTTCGCGCCCTCATGAGTATTGCCGAGCGCTATCGCGCCACGCCCGAGTGGCCCGCCGTGCAGCAGCAGGTCTATCAGAAGGTGCGCGTGATGGGCGTTGCCGATGGCGTGGGACAGGACAACTCGTGGCTCGACCATGGGCGCGAGCTCTTTCCCGAGCTCATCTTTTGGCGTACGCCCTATATGTATGGCAACTATTTCGACGCCAAAACAGCTCAGCCCGATACGCTGCCGCTGTTTAAGGCTCCCTGGCCCGAGCAGAATCTCACGCAGGGCAACGGCCCCCTCATGGCACGCTATATGCTCTATGGCGATGGTAAGGTCTACGAAAACGAACCCGAGCGCTTTCAGTTTGGCAAGCATGCCCGCCTGGATTGGGGCCTGGAAGGCATGCCCGCGGTGCAGTTTGAGCGCGGCGACTTTATGGCCGAAGGCGACAGCATGACCTATATTCCACTGCTGCCGTTTGGCCTGCGCGGCATCGACGACCGCGACTTCGATACGCTGCTGGGCCGCATGTTTCTTGATGGACACCCCGATGCGAGCGCGCCCGCCGGTTTTGCCTCCATCGGCACGCCCGCAGACGACAATCTCAATCCCTATCTGCGTGCCTATCAGGAAAACTTTGCCGCCCGCGCGCAATGGTGCGCCCATGATCCGGCCATCTGCTCGCATCCGGCACATGTTGTCGAGGTCACGGCCGACCGTAGCGCCGCAGCCGGCGAGCGCGTCGCCCTTGCGGCAACCATCGTCGACCCCGACGACAAGGGCTTCGATGCACATTGGGATGTGGCCGTAGACCCATCGAGCTATGCAGGCGTCCAGGATCTGTCGATGTGGCAAGAATGCACGGTGGACACCGCTTTCATCGTGCCCGCCGACGCGCAGCCCGGTGACCGCTTCGTACTCACGCTTACCGTGCAGACGCGCGCCGAGCGCCCCTGCACCCGCTACGCCCAGATCGCCGTGACCGTGGCATAGCAAGAACGGCGCCCACATTCGGCAGCCGCCGCATTCGACAAAGAGTGTCCCCAATGAGTAGGAAAAATGAGCCATGTGTCCCAGTTGTGGAGACTCGTTGAGCCGTCTGGGTATCGTGAAAGGCTGCGCACTCCCCCATCATCAAAAGTGACACACGCTACCAGTTGATGGGAGGCAGCCATGGGCTTCTTTGACAAGATGTTCGAGAAGAAAGAGTGCGCGATTTGCGGTACCGAGCTGGGACTTCTAGGTAAGACAAAAATCAAGGCTCTGTTAGACCAAATTTGACACGATCGGCTGTTCGTCGAACCGGAAAATAATCGGGCTACCCCCGTCCATCGCGGTCCCCGCCCTCCCCGTCAGCCTTCCCCTCAGATCCCAGCCTGACGTCGAAGGGCAGGCCGCCCTCGCGGATCACCGCCCTGAGGAATATGTTCATGGCGCCCGACATGGAGAGCCCGAGCTCGTCGAGCACGGCTGCGGCCTCCCTTTTGACCTCGGGATCGATTCTTATCGTGGTGGCCGGGACGTTCGATGTCATTGCCGCTCCTTCCGCGGTCGCTGCTCCGTGGCCACCATTTTAATTCGCTAGGCCGCCCGCCCGTCCCAGTAGTCCATGAGGGGAGGCTCGAGGCCGAACATGTCGCGGACGCGGGTCGAGCAGGAGCCGTTGGCGAGCTGGCGGGCGACCGTGGACTCCGCCGCGCGCGAACCCGCCGCCATGAAGGTGCGGCACCAGCGGAACCAGTCGAGGTAGGCTCCCAAGTGCTTGGTGGACACTCCCTTGAAGCGGGCCATGAACGAGCCGAGGAGCGAATGGACGGCGTTGATGCGGTTGATGGTGCCCTCCGAGCGGTCCTTGGAATCATAGGATTCATGCGAGGCGACCTTCAGGTCGCGCAGCACGTCGATGTACGCGGTCGCCTTGTCCGTGGCGACGACCGCGCCCGCGCCGATGCGGTCGCGAAGGGCCTCCGCCGCACGCTTGCGCGAGACAACGCCGCGGCCCGAGACCTCGAAGAAGGTGGCGTCCGTGTCGCTAACGCCCGTCATGACGCAGATCTGCTCGCGGGAGAGGCCGCGCCTGTGGACCTGCTTGCCGCGGTGGCGAGCCTTTCTCGGCAGGGTGAAGGAGCCTTTTGAATGGTTGCCCTTGAAGGACTCGGGGAAGTACGTCTCGTCGAGCTCGCAAGCCTGCCCCTGCCCCACATGGAACGTGGGCGAGTATTCCTTCAGGCACTCAATGAGCCTGTGGCGCATGGTGTAGGCGGTCTTGAGGCAGACACCGCAGCGGCCGGCGCACTCGCGGAGAGGGAGCATGAGGGCGAAGCACTCGGCATAGGCCATCCAGGTCTCGCGGGGCAACTTGCTCGTGCCGAGGATCCGGTCGGTGGAGCCGGAGAACGTCCTGCCGCAGTCGCGGCAGAGGTAGCGCTGCTCGCCGTTCCTGGACTTGCCCTTCTTGACGATAGCGACCGAGCCGCAACGGGGGCAGCGCTCTACCTCATAGCCATCTCCCGCCGCATCGTCGAACATGGCGGCGCGGACGACGTCCCCGACCAACTCGACGGCTTTACGGCGCTCGGTCCTGCTGAGCTTCGCCAGGCTCTTCTTGAGGGTGATGACCAGGTCGTCTGCATCCATGGGCGCTCCTTCGACGTTAATTGAAGGGTACCGCCTCGCGGTGACATCGTTTTTATGTCAACCTTGGTCTAACAGAGCCAAAATCAATGAAGGCTACCTGTGCAAAGAGTGCGCCGGCAAGCTCTCCCCCTACTTTCACGGCTATCGCTCCAGCACCGCGGACGACATCCGCGAGCAACTCGCCTACCGCGAGGCCAACGCCGAGCGCCTGGCCTCGTTCAACCCCACGCGCACGCTTTCTGCCGGGCGCACCAATATTATGCTCGATGAGGACGCGGGCCTGTTGATCATCACTTCGCAGAGCCGCTGGCGCGACGCCAATCCCGACATCATCGAGTTCTCACAGGTACTCGGCTGCGATATGGATATCGACGAGCATCGCACCGAAATCTATCGCGAGACCAAGGACGGCGAGCGCGAGAGCTACAACCCACCGCGCTACGACCTGGATTACGACTTCAATCTGACCATCCACGTCAACACGCCGTACTTTACCGAGATCAACCTGCGCGTGAACGACTCCACCATCGATCAGCGCGGTTCCATCGAATACCGCGAGGCCAAGCGGCAGGCAACCGAGGTCCGCGACGCGCTGGTGCAGCTGCGCCAGGAGACGCGCGACAGCGTCGTGGCCGCCAAGGCCCCCAAGACCGCGGTCACCTGCCCCTTCTGCGGAGCCACCACCATTCCCGATGCCAGCGGGCGCTGCGAATACTGCGGCGGCGCCATCGGCGCATAGCCTCCGGCAGCGAAAGGACCGATCATGGCCTTCGAGAGTGTCAACTATCAGTGCCCCGCGTGTGGCGGCCCCCTTCACTTTGCCAGTGCCGAGCAAAAGCTCGTCTGCGACTACTGCGATTCGCGTTTTGAAGTCGAAGAAGTCGAGGCCCTCTATCGCGAGCGCCAGGACAAGGCAGATGCCAAAGCCGATGCCGCAGCCGCGGCCCCCAAGCCTGCTGTCGACGATGCCGTGCAGGAGCTGGCTCAAAACGCCGGCTACATCTGCTCATCGTGCGGTGCCGAGCTGGTCTCGGACGGCACTGTCGCCGTTACCACCTGCCCATACTGCGGCAACTCCGCCGTGGCACCCGGCCAGCTCTCGGGCGACTTCTCACCCGACCTGGTGATTCCGTTTAAGCTCGGGCGCGACGATGTCATGGCCGCGCTCAAAGACCACTACAAGGGCAAGATCCTGCTGCCCAAGAGCTTTGTCACCGGCAACCATATCGACGAAGTCCAAGGTGTCTACGTGCCGTTTTGGCTCTACGGCGCCCGCGTTGACGGCGAAGTGTGCTTTGACGCGACCAACGAGACCGTAACCGAGGAATCCGACCGCACCGTCACGACCACCGACCACTACGACGCCTACCGTAAGGGCAATATCTCGTTTGAGCGCGTGCCCGTCGACGGATCGTCCAAGATGCCCGACGGCCATATGGACGCCATCGAGCCGTTTGACTACGACGCGCTGCGCCCGTTCTCGGTCGCGTATATGCCCGGCTACATCGCCAACCGCTACGACGAGGATTGCGAGACCTGCAAGGCGCGTGCCGAGCGCCGCATGGAGGAGAGCACGATTTCGGCCCTGCGCGAGACCGTCGTCGACGAGTACGACGACGCCACGGTCGAAAACAAGCAGCTCGACTACACCTGGGAAGAAAGCGATTATGCCCTGTTCCCCGTGTGGATGCTCTCTACCTCGTGGAACGGCAAGAGCTATCTGTTTGCCATGAACGGACAGACCGGTCGCATGGTCGGCGAGCTCCCCTGCTCCAAGCCCAAGCTCGCCATCGCCTCGGTGCTGTTCTTTGTGATCGGGTTTGTCCTCTCCCAGATTCTCTTTATGGGAGAGAACGCCTTCGATCCGGACTACCTCGCCTTTGATGTCGAGGGCATCCTCATCAACATCGTCGCGCCGCTGATCATCGTAATCATCGCGGACGTGCTGCTGGTGGGCCAGCTCAAGACGGCCAACGAGGCCATCCACGCCGATTGTTACTGCGGCGAGCTCGACCTGACCGAGAAGCACGACACCTTCAGCCACACCGAGACCACCGTTGTCATGAAGGACAACAAGGACGATTAGCCATTCTGACCAATACCACCCGGCCTTTGACGAGAAAGGAAGATCACCATGGGACTCTTGAAAGCTGGATTGGGTGCTGCCGGCGGCGTCATGGCCGACCAGTGGAAAGAATTTATCTATTGCGAATCGATGCCCGCTGACGTCTTGGCCTGCAAGGGCAGCAAGCGCACCGGCGGCCGCAGCTCCAACACGCGCGGCGAGGACAACGTCATCTCCAACGGCTCCGTCATCGCCGTCAACGACGGCCAGGGCATGCTCGTGGTGCAAAACGGCAAGATCATCGAGGTCGCGCTGGAGCCCGGTGAGTTAGTCTTTGACACCGGCAGCGAGCCGAGCGTCTTTAGCGGCAACCTGGGCGATTCCATCAAGGAGACGTTCGCCAATATCGGCAGCCGCTTTACCTTTGGCGGCGACGCAGGCAAGGACCAGCGTGTCTACTTCATCAACACCAAGGAGATCATCGGTAACAAGTACGGCACCGCCTCGCCCGTGCCCTTCCGCGTGGTCGATAACAACATTGGCCTGGACGTCGACATCTCCGTTCGCTGCAACGGCGAGTATTCGTACCGCATCACCAACCCGCTGCTGTTCTACACCAACGTGTGCGGCAACGTGACCGATAGCTACACGCGCGATAAGATCGACAGCCAGCTTAAGTCCGAGCTGCTCACCGCTCTGCAGCCCGCCTTTGCCAAGATCTCGGAGATGGGCATTCGCTACAGCGCCATTCCCGGCCACACCACCGAGCTCGCCCGCGCGCTCAACGAGGTCCTCTCGGCCGACTGGCGCGACCTGCGCGGCGTCGAGATTGTGAGCTTTGGCGTCAACTCCATCGCCGCCTCGCAAGAAGACGAGCAGATGATCAAGGACCTGCAGAAGGCCGCGGTCATGCGCGATCCCACCATGGCGGCCGCCAACATCGCCAGCGCCCAGAGCGATGCGATGCGCGCCGCAGCGGCCAACCCCAACGGCGCGATGGCCGGCTTTATGGGCATGGGCATGGCAGGTGGCATGGGCGGCATGAACGCCAGCCAGCTGTTCGCCGCCGGCCAGGCACAGCAGCAGGCCGTCCCGCAGCCGGCTCCGGCACCCGCTCCCGCACCGGCTCCTGCCGCTGCTCCCGCGGCCGGCACATGGACCTGCAGCTGCGGCGCCACCAACACCGGCAAGTTCTGCTCCGAGTGTGGCAGTCCCGCACCCGCCCCGGCACCGGCCAAGTGGTTCTGCCCCAACTGCGGCAGCGAAAACGGCGGCAAGTTCTGCAGCAACTGCGGAACGCCCAGGCCCTAGCCCCTCTATCTGGTAATTGGCGGGGGATCCGCCACCCCCGCATTTGCTTCTATGGCTTTCGTTCGATAAAGGAGGACACCATGAAGACAACGTTCAAAAAGTCCGTACTCGCATTTCTGACATGCGTCCTTGCGCTCGCCTTTGCCCTGACGGGCTGCAGCGGCGGCGGCAAAGACCCCAAGGCCAACTTCGTCGGCAGCTGGGAACTCTCGGGTGGAACCATGGAGGGCGAAGAGCTGACCGATGAGTACATGAAGATGCTCGAGGATTGGGGTGTGCACTGCGTCCTGATTCTCGATGAGGACGGTACAGGTGCCCTCGACCTGTTCCTTGAAGTCGTCGACCTTAAATGGGAGGCAAAAGACGCCACCACCGTAACCATCACCGCCGAAGACGAGTCGCATGACATGAAGCTCAAGGACGGCAAGCTCATCCTCGAAGAGGATGACGGCAATCTTGTCTTTACCAAGTCCGACAAGGACCTGTCCGGCACGGTGAAGAAGGATCGCGAGGCGGCCGAGAAGGAAGAAGAGATCGACGAGGCCGTCGAAGACGACGACGTCCAGAAGATTGAAATCTCCCCCGCCGTCACCGTTGCCGATGACGACCTGTGCACCATTACCATCACCGAGAAGTTCAAGGACGAGTGGGGCGACATCGGTTTTGTCGTCAACATCACCAACAAGAGCGACAAGGACCTGACCTTCTACGCCCCCAGCGGCAAGACCAACGTCAACGGCACCATGAAGGAACCCTGGTTCTCGGCTCACCTGATGCCCGGCACCAACGCCACTGAGGAATTCACGTTCTCGAACGGCACGCTCGATAGCCTTGACGACCTGGTCAACACGACCATCGGCATCGACGCCTACCTGACCGATTCCTACGAGGACGTCGCCTCCTACAGCGCAACCATCGCGTAGCGGTAGACCACGACAGCCGCGGATTGGCGGACACATCCGCGCACACCAGACGGGGCCGCAGGAGATGATCCTGCGGCCCCGTCGCTTTTATGCCGATGCGCAACGAGCGCTAGCGCTCCATATTGGGGACGATGCTGCCTTCGGTCACCGCATGCACGGCAAGACGCATGATGTTGTCGTAGCCGGTCTTGCTCAGGATCTCCGAGATGCGACGCTTGATGGTGCCCTCACTCATAAACAGCTCGGCCGCAATCTCGCGGCGGCTTTTACCCTCGCAGGCAAGGCGCAAAATCGACAGCTCGACATCGTCGAGGGCCGCCGTGCCCGAGAAGATGCTCTCGGGAGGCTTGGGAAACGTGCAGTAACCCGCCAGCGTGGAACGCATCACGGCGAACAGTTCATCGATACCGACGTTCTTGTACACAAAGCTGTCGACGCCCGCCTCGCGTGCCTGGTCCACAAAGGTGATCTCGGGCATACCCGTCATGATAATGACGCGGCACTCGGGCAGCCGTTCTTTGATGCGCGCCGCCGCCATGATGCCGTTGGAATCGTGCTCGGTGCACACATCCATCAGTATCATGTCCGGACGCTCCTTGAGCACAACGTCCAAGGCATCCGAGGCGTCGGCAATCGCGGCGACAACGGTCATGTCGGGCTGGTCGCCCACGGAACGCGCCAGGCTCTCGCGCAAGATAGCCTGGTCTTCGACTATAAGGACGCGGATCATGAGCTTCTCCTTTGGACCGTGGCGTTGGAGGCGAGCGGGATGGACACCGCAAGTGTAAAGGGCGGGGCGGTGTGGACTTCCAGGCTGCCGCCCAGATTCTGTGCGACATGCCTCATACCAGGGATACCCGTTCCCTCGCGATACGATACGGATGCAGGCGTGCCGTCGTTAGAAACGGTCATCCACGCAACAGCGCCGTCTTCCGACGTCTCCTGCCGCAGGCGCACATGGACCTGATGGGCCTGCGCATGCTTGGTGGCATTGGTCGAGGCTTCGCGGATAATCTGCAGAAAGGCCGCGGCGACACGTGCGTCGCTTGGCAGCTCGCCCTCCACATCGATCTGCACGCTCACCAGACCAAAGGCATGGACGATATCGCCCAGTTGCTCTGCCGGTTCGGTGTCGCCCCCGCTGCGCAGATCGGCAGCGATTGAGCGCAGCAGCGGGTCGATCCGCTCGAGTGACACGTCATCCAGGCGCCCCTCCTCCAAATAACGATGGAGGATGGACAGGCCTGCCCGATCACGTCGTGCACGCGAGCGCGTATACGCAGATAGGCCGCGTTGTCAGCAACTTTTTTGACTTCTTCGATCTGGGCTTGAAGCTCTTGGCCCGCAAGCTCAAGCAGGTGGTTGGCTTGCGCCAGGCGATCGTGAGCATGCGCATACTCTGTTACATCCAGACCGATAATGCGCTCGAAGAGGCGGCCCGAAACCATAACGTCATCGTGCACAAACAAGCGAATCTCGGCGGGAGAAACCTCGACCACAACGCGCGCCTCACCAAAGCGGTCCAGATTAATGCGCACGCGGTTCTGGCTGCTTTCGGGCATTTGCATGCTGAGTTTACGCAGGTCGTTCCATGTGCTGCTCATGTCACCTAGATCGGTGGGCATATGAAACTCCACCAGGTTTTTGCGCATGCAGCGGTTCATGAGCAGCGGACGGCCCCTCGGGTCCAGATACAGGATGCCCACGGGAATCACGTTGATGGTTTCGATCGTCGAGAACGCGGTGATATCCTCCTGGCGGTTACGGACGTCCATCAAGAGCGCCGCGATGGAACGGAACAGGAAGAACGCTCCCTCTGCGATAAGGACAACGGTCCACGCCGAGCCCATAACAACAACCACTGGCGGTGTAACGGCGACAACAAGCAGCAGCTCGGCCAGCATGACGGGGCGACGATAGTGCACCATAAGCACTACGCCGTAGGCAAAGATCGCGGCATTGAGCCACAGCGCTCCGCCCATTGCCCTGGCGCAAACGTCAAGCGGCGCCACCAGATATGAGCCAGACGACGCGAACAAAATGACAGCCGAGATGACCAAGTGAAGCACAAGGCTCGCCTCGTAGGCGCAAATCACCTTACGGTTATAGGACGAGCGGCGCGATGCGATGAGCGGGACGTGGATCGTCTGTAGACACGCAGCCAGGGCAAAGACACCATCGAGCGCAACGATTTGGGGAAGGATGAGCGGGATCTGCATCGTCACTCACCCGCCCGCGGCATCAACACGATCATGCGCAGCTGGCCGGGCTCGCCCTCAAGGCGGTATGCCACGTTGCGCCCTTGCAAAGCGCTTTCGAGCTCTTGCGCAGCGGGCGTCTGCGAAAGATCTGCATCATCGTTGGAAAAAAGCGTGGCGCGCAGCTCGACACTGCATCGGTCATGGTCGCCCAAGTGATACATAAGCGCCGGATGGTCGGTGGTGTAGGCAAAAAACGCAAAGTCATACACGCAGTCGTACAGGGCGCTTACCGTACTGGCGTGCATCGGGCGCCGTATGGCGATAATCGAGGCGCAATCGATATCGATGGTGCGCAGGTCGCTCGCGAGCTCGTTGGCAATGAGCTGAATGCGGTCGCGATCAAAACCGCTCTCCCCATGCTGTGCCAACGTGAGCGACCCCTTGCGCTTGCAATAGGCGACGAGCATCTTGGCGCGCTGCAGTATGCGGTAACGCTCGTGCGAAGACGCCTCGTCGGTCAACGGCGGCAGCGAGCTCAGCAGGTCGTACATCCCTTCGAGCGCGCGGGCAATCGCCTGGTCCACGTCTTGGACCAGCAAGGTCTCGGCCTCTTGATCTGCCAAATGCGTCTTAAGATCGTAGTCGGCCGTGAGCAGCTCATTTTGGCGCTGCAGCTCCATGCGACGATGTGCCAGTTCACGGTTAAGCTCGTTGAGCTCCGACACGTCTTGGGCAAGCAGGGCCGATCCGCCCAGCAGTGGAAAGGCTCGGTACATCACATCGGGATCGGACGCCACGGCAAAGGCATGGGCATGCCCGTGTTCCTGGGCCCGCAGCTCTTCGCACACGCCCGCCGGCATTGGCTTTGACACCGGTGTGGCATAGACTTCCTGCAGGTCGCGCGTTAGAACTTTGAGGTCGAGCGGCAAGGTGTCGAAGATGCCGGCGATGTCGTGATACGACGGAATGACACCGCAATCGAGACAGATTTCCATCGCTACCACGCACAGGACGCAATAGACGAGCGAAAAGTTGAGCCTCCATGCCCAGGGCACGCGCAGAGCATACGAGATGGCAAAGAACGCACCGCCCAACAAAACAAGCGCCGCCGTGCCCGAAAAGCGCTGAATGCGAAAGGACGAGGACCGACCCACCAGGATAAAAAAGGCCACGAAGTTAAAGGCCGTCCACAGGAGGACAGCGAAATAACCCCAGCCATACGTATAATCGTTGCTCCAGGTGTCGCTTGCACGGTCAAAGTGGAATACCTGCTGGTGAAAATCGTTGGTGAGCACAAATCCGATAAGCAAGATGGCCACAATCCACAGCGCGGCGCAATAGCGGCGACCCAGGCGGTGTTGCTCCAGACCCGCAAGGCGCAGACCACACAACTGGTAGAGCAGCGGAATGAGCGTCATGGGCACGTAGTACAGGTACCACAGCACGGTGGCATAGAACGGCGTGAACGACTTGTACTTGAGGATGACCTCAATCATCCAGAGGGCGCAGATGGTGGCGACGGCAACAAGGCGGCGGCGCAACACATAGTCCAAACAGCGCAGATAGACCGATACACCCCAGATCGAAAATATAATTGCGGCGACAAGCAACGGGAGAGAGCTCGAGTGGACGAGCGCATCCACGACCTCTTCGGACACCTCGCTATAGGCGGGCACGGCGTTAGAAAGTTTGGGGTCGAAGGCGAACAACGCCGGCAAGACTGCCAAAAGTATAAGGAACAGCGCGGTAATGGCGCCGGCGAGAGCGAAGACGCGGCGGCGGTATACACGATGCGATATGCCGACAAGGAATCGCGGCATGGCAAAGAGCTTGCCGCCCCTAAGATCCGCCACGGGCGCGGATCGGGCGGCCGCGTGGCCGATATGTCGCTCGCGGGTACCCATAGTGCTTTTAGTGTACCGACAGGCGGGCCCAAAAAGCGGGCCACATGTCCCAAAATCCGCCGACGGCGAGGGACGTCGCCAGCGACTAGTCGTTTAAGAACGTCCCCAATGAGTGCTTTCACTTCTTTTAACAAAACGCCCGGCGGGCATTAACTGCTCGCCGGGCGTATTGGTTAGGAAACTCTGAAGTTGAGTGTCTCGGCTTCCTTAGGACAGATCCTCACCATTCGTTTCAATGACATGCTTGTACCAGTGAAAGCTCTTCTTTTTGGAACGCTTGAGGGTGCCGTTGCCGGCGTCGTCGCGGTCCACATAGATAAAGCCGTAGCGCTTGGACATCTCGCCCGTGCCGGCAGACACCAGGTCGATCGGGCCCCAGGTGGTGTAGCCCAGCAGGTCAACGCCGTCCTCGGTCACCGCATCGCGCATCGCGGCGATATGCTGGCGCAGGTAGTCGATACGGTAGTCGTCGTTGATGGAGCCATCCTCCTCGACAACATCCTTGGCGCCCAGACCGTTCTCGACCACAAACAGCGGCTTCTGATAACGGTCGTACAGGTCGTTGAGGGTGATGCGGAAGCCCAGCGGATCGATGGCCCAGCCCCACTGGCTCTCCTGCAGGTAGGGGTTCTTGGCGCCGGCGAAGGCGTTGCCCTGGGTGCGCTCGACATCGGGGTTATCGGCACCGGCGGAGCAACGGGTGCTGTAATAGCTAAAGCTGATGAAGTCGACGGTGTTGGCGGCCAGGATCTCGCGGTCCTCATCCGTCATGCCCACATCGATGCCCAAACGCTCGAGCTTCTTGACGGCATAGGCCGGGTAGTAGCCGCGGCTCTGAACGTCGACGAAGAAATAGTTGCTCTGGTTGTCAATCTGCGCTTGGCGCACATCGCCCGGACGGCAGCTGTAGGGGTAGTAGCTACCTGCGGCAAGCATGCAACCGATCTTGACCTCAGGGTCGATCTCGTGAGCGATCTTGGTTGCCCAAGCGCTGGCGACGAGCTCGTTGTGGGCGGCCAGGTACTCGACGGCCTCCTTGTTCTCGCCCTCCTCAAAGACCAGACCGGCACCCATAAACGGCAGGTGCAAGATCATATTGATCTCGTTGAAGGTGAGCCAGTACTTCACCAGACCCTTGTAGCGGGTAAAGATCGTGGTCGCGAGGTTCTTGTAGAAGTCGATGAGCTTGCGGTTGCGCCAGCCGCCGTACTCCTTGATGAGGTGGATCGGGCAGTCGAAGTGCGTGATGGTCACGAGCGGCTCGATGCCGTGCGCCTGACACTCGCGGAACACATCCTCGTAGAAAGCCAGGCCGGCCTCGTTGGGCTCAGTCTCGTCGCCGTTGGGGAAGATGCGGGTCCAGGCCAGGCTCATGCGGAAGGTCTTAAAGCCCATCTCGGCAAAGAGGGCGATGTCCTCCTTGTAGTGGTGATAGAAATCGATGCCGGTCTGCGCGGGGTAGTAATAGCCGTCCTCGAAGTCGAGCATCTTGCGCTGGCCGGAGACCACCGCATAGCGCTCGGGGCCGTGCGGCGCCACGTCCACGTTGGCCAGGCCGCGGCCATCCACGTCGTAAGCGCCCTCGCACTGGTTGGCAGCCGTCGCGCCGCCCCACAGGAAGTCTTTACGGAAAGCCATGCATCAATCCTTTCACACGCTGTTTGTCGTGGTTTCAGTATCCCCGTAAGCAGCGCGCTACTCAACGGCAACGACGCAGGCCGACACTTCTTTTCGCACACGGCGGCCCGGCAGCCGCCCCTGCCTGACACTTTCTGATACCGCCGCCCCAAACCACCACAAAGGGGACAGGCACCTTTGTGGTGGTTTGGGGCGGTTTGTCTCGATCTGTAACAGGTAGGCAGCCAAAACCGGGCTTGGTGTTACAGATCGAGATTTTCGGGCAGCCCCCCGCAGTTTGTCTAAATCTGTAACAGGTAGAGACGATTTAGCCCGCTAGATGTTACAAATCGAGACGGAAGATGCTAGTCACAGGCGATGTCGAGGTTCTTGCCGACGAGGCCCACGTAGCCGCCCTCGGCAGCCTTGGGACTATCTGCGTGGCAGAGAACCCACTTGTCGGCCTTCCAGTAGCAGTAGCTGTCACCGGCGGCAGGCATGTCGGCTGCGGCCTCGGGGCGCGGGCCATTGGTGCCCGCCGGCAGCGCCACCATCACCTGGAAGCCGCCGTCGTCGACCATGCAGGGCGTGTAGTGGAGCGTGGTGTTGAAGACTTCGACGACCGTACCCGCCGGCACGCGGAACGCCTTGACGCACGCGGTGTCGAGCTTGCCGCCCTCAATCTCCCAGCGATGCGCCACGAGCAGGATAAAGTCGCGGGCGCCCAGGTTAAACTCGCTGGCGCGGTGATACTCCAGGCAGTTGAGGCGTGTGTTGTGCCCGTTGCACCAGCCGAGCTGGAAGGAGCGGCCGCCAAACATGAGAAAGCCCAGTTTATCGGCACCCTTGACGCTCTCGAGCTCCGGCGCGCTTGCTACGTACTTGCTGCCTTCGGGGATGGGCGTGGCAGAGAGCGCCTCGAGCACGAGCAACGTGAGCTCGGACGGAACGTCATCCCAAACGTTGCCATAGGATTTGAACTCGGGATCGTTGACAGAATAGATGTGCATGTTCGCTCCTGTTCGTAAATGTGACTATATGAACATTCTAGAACAAACATGAGCGATTTTGAACGCTCGTCCCGACCACTCAACAAAAAGGCGCCCCCGCATAAGCGAAGGCGCCCAATGCGCGCGCTTTGGGCGATAAAGCCCTTACGCCTGCTGATAATGCAGGTGCTTCTCATCGATATCGGCCAGGTCGCGGTCGAGATAGCGACGCGCGAGCCAGTTTGCCATGGGGAGGTTCTGGTCCAGATAGTTACCGCACTCCTCGGGAGCGGCACCGGGGACATCGCCCTCAAAGCCGGCGACAAACTCGAACAGCTCACGCACGAGCGGCAGGATCTCCTCGCTCGTCACCTCGCCAAACACGACGAGGTAAAAGCCCGTGCGGCAGCCCATGGGACCAAAGTAGACAATGCGGCTCGACCACTCGGCATGGTTGCGAAGGAACGTCGCGCCCAGGTGCTCGATGGTGTGGCACTCGGCCGTGTTCATGACCGGCTCCTTGTTGGGCGTGGTCAGGCGCAGATCAAAGGTGGTGACGGCGGCGCCGGTCGCCGGATCGCGGTCGATGCGGCTCACATACACGCCGGGCTCGAGCAGCAGATGGTCAACGGAAAAACTCGCGATACGCTCCATGGCAGTTCCTCTCGGTAGTCAATTTAGGACGGGGCTCTTTTAGCTGGTTCGAATGATCGCACCAATCATACCAGTCAAAAAAGCCCCGTCCCAAATGAGCTACCCGGGAATAGCCTGCGGGCGCCGCGCAGCCGCCTAGGCAGTGTAGGCGATGGTCGCGTCGACGGCGTGGCGCCAGCCGGCGATCATTTTAGCGCGCTCGTCGGCGGGCATCGACGGCTCCACGATGCCGCGGGCGCCGTAAACGTCGACGACACCGCGCGTGTACATGCCCAGCGCAATGCCGCAGGCCCAGGCCGCACCCAGGCCGCTCATCTCGTCGTTGCTCGCGATGCGGATGGGCGAGCCAACCAAATCGCTCTCAAACTGCATCAGGTACGCGTCGCGCGTGGGACCGCCGTCAACGCGAAGCTCGGCCAGCGCCGCGCCTGAATCCTCGACCATCGCATCGATCACGTCAAAGATCTGATAGGCGATCGACTCGTCGGCGGCCTTCACGAACTCCGCGCGACCCGTGGTGCGCGTCATGCCAAAGACGCAGCCCTCGGCGTCACTCGCCCAGTGCGGCGCGCCCAAACCGGTAAACGCCGGCACAAAGTAGACGTGGCTCGCCGGATTGGCGGCGTAGCACAGGTCGGTAACCTCCTCGGGGTTATTGATGAGCTCAAGATCGTCGCGCAGCCACGTCTTGACGGCGCCGGCGTAGCTCACGTTGCCCTCGAGCACGTACTCGGTCACGCCGTCCATGCGCCATGCGAGCGAGCTCGAAAGCCCGTGCGAGCTGGCAACGAACTCGTCGCCGACGTTCGTCATGACCGAGCTGCCGGTGCCATAGGTCGCCTTGGCCATGCCGCGGCTATGGCAGCCCTGGGCAAACAAGGCCGCGTGGCTGTCGCCCAGCACGCCGTGAATGGGCACGGGCGCCGGCAAAAAGCCGCCCAGATCCGTCGTGCCGAACAGGCCATCGGAATCGGTCACCTGTGGCAGACAGGCCACGTCGACGCCAAAGGCCTCGCACACCGGCTCGCTCCAGCAGCCACGGCGCAGGTCAAAGAGCTGTGTGCGGCTGGCGTTAGACCAGTCGCAGCGGAACTCCGCGCCGCCCGTGAGCGTCCAGACCACCCAGGCATCGATGGTGCCCAGGCACAGCTCGCCTGCCGCCGCGGCCTCGGCAGCAGCGGGAACGTTCGCAAGGATCCAGGCCATCTTGCCCGCCGGATAGTAGGGCGAGAGCACCAGGCCCGTCGTGTCGCGCACCAGCTCGGCCACACCCTCGCGCGCGGTCAGCTCGTCGCACAGCTCGCGGGCGCGGGCGCACTGCCACACCACGGCGTCGCACAGTGGCTCGCCCGTCGTGCGGTTCCATGCAACGGTGGTCTCGCGCTGGCTGGAGATGCCGATGCCGGCGACGTCGGCCGGATCGACCCCGGTCTCCTCCACCACGGCACGCGCCACGGCCAGCACATTGGTGGCAATCTCGGCCGGATCATGGCTCACCCAGCCGGCTTCGTTGACAATCTGGCGATGCGAGCGGTCGGCACGATGAATCAGATGGCCGCCCTCGTCTACCAGCAGCGCCTTGGTGCCCTGCGTGGATTGATCGATTCCGATGATGTAGCGGCCCATGGCCACCCCTTTCAAAACGAATGTGACAAAGGGACGGTCCCTTTGTCACATTCCAATTACTCTGCGGGCAGGAATTCGGCAACGGTCTTGGCGATTCCGACACCCGTCAGGCCGTAGTGTGCAAAGACCTCGGGGCTCGTGCCAGTGATGACCGGCGCGTCGGGCAGGGAGAGACACTTGACCGGACGCGGGCAATGCTCGCCCACCACCTGCGCGACCATAGAGCCCAAGCCGCCGAAGGGGCTGTGCTCCTCGACGGTCACGACGGCGCGCGTGGCACCGGCGGCCTCAATCACGGCCTCGGCGTCGAGCGGCTTGACGCAATACATGTCGAGCACCGTTGCCGAGATGCCCTGCTCGGCCAGCAGGTCGGCGGCGTCCACGGCATGGCGGACCATCTCGCCGGTAGCGACGAGCGTCACATCGGTGCCGCGGCGCACCCAGGTGGCGCGATCCATCTGGAACGGGCACTCGTCCTCGGTGTACACGTCCTCGACCGGGTTGCGGCCCACGCGGATGTAGGCCGGCTTGTTGTCGGCGACCAAGGCCCGTACGAGCTTGGCGGTCTGGAAGCGGTCGCTCGGCAGGTACACGCGCATGTTGGGAAGTGCGCTCATGGCGGCGATATCCTGCGCGGAGTGATGGCTCATGCCCAAGGCGCCATAGGACACGCCGCCAGAGATGCCGATGAGCTTGACATTGGTGTTGGAGTACGAGACGTCGACCTTGCACTGCTCATACGAGCGCGTGGTCACAAAGGACGCCGGCGAAGCGGCCCAGGCCTTCTTGCCGCACGAAGCCATGCCGGCGGCGATGCTCACCAGGTCCTGCTCGGCGATGCCGACCTCGACGGACTGCTGGGGATACTGATCAAAGAACGGCGTGAGCGATGCGGAGCCACGGGAGTCGGAGCACAGGACGACGATGTCCTTATCGGTCTTCGCGGCCTCGAGCAGCGTGTCGCAGATAACCTTGCGATTGGCGATCTTGTTAGCCATTGATGGCCTCCTTATGGGCAGCGAAATCGGCGATGATCTGGGCATATTCCTCATCATTGGGCAGGTGATGATGCCAGGCGGCCTTGTCCTCCATAACGGGCGAGCCGTAGCCCTTCACCGTGTTGAGGATGATGACCGTGGGCTTGCCGCAGGTCTCGGCCGCAAGCGTCAGCGCGGCGTCGATGGCCCGGACGTCGTTGCCCGGAATAGAGAGCACGTTCCAGCCGAAGGCGGCCCAGCGCTCCTCCTGCGAGTCCTGCTTCATAACGTCCTCGGTGCTGCCGCTGATCTGCAGGCGGTTGCGGTCCACGAGCGCGCACAGATTATCGAGCTGGTAGTTGCCGCCGCTCATGGCGCCCTCCCAGACCGAGCCCTCGGCAAGCTCACCATCGCCCATGATGGTGTAGACGCGGTAATCGCGGCCGTCCATCTTGCCGGCGAGCGCCATGCCCACGGCCACGGGCAGGCCGTGACCCAGCGAGCCCGAGTTCATTTCGATGCCCTTGAGCTTGTTGTTGGGGTGGCCGATGTAGGGGCTGCCGAACTTGGAGAAGCGGGCCTTGACGTCGTCGAGGTCAAGATAGCCCTCGTGGCAGAGCACCGCGTAGTAGGCTTCCATGGCGTGGCCCTTGGAAAGCACGAAGCGGTCGCGGTTGGGATCGTCGACGGTCTCGGGCGAAATGTTGAGGTGGTTGGCATAGAGGGTCATGAGGGCGTCGATCACCGACATGTCGCCGCCGATGTGGCCGCCGGCGCCAGCCATGATGATATCGACGCAATCGCGGCGAAGGTCCCAACGCAGGGACTCAAGCTCTTCGATAGTTGCCATTTCTACTCTCCTCGCAGGTAGGCTTTAACGTCTTCTTCGATGGGGTCGTACAGGTCGGGGGCAATGCCGATGTACTTGCACGCCTCGTAGAGCACCGGCACCACGTTGGCGTGAATAGCGACGCAGTGGTGGATGTAGGGGCCCTCGACGATCTTGGCTTCGAGGCGCTTGAGGTTGTCGACCTCGACCCACAGGTAGGTGCCCATGCCGGCCGGGCCGTCGATGCCGCGGGCGTTGCCCAGTAGCAGCGAGTACTCGCCGTTGTCACCGTCAAAGCGGGCAAGGGTGAGGTCGCCGTGCTTGGCCTCGGCCGTCAGCGCGCCGGGGTGATCGAAAGCCAGCGGGTAGGTGAGCTTGGGCTTGACGGCCGCGCAGCTGCAGGGCCAGGGGCCGCAATGCTGCAGCAGCTCGCCGTTCTCGTTATCGGGATGGCGCACGGTCCAGTCGGCGAACATGCCGCGGTGACGGCCCAGGTCGGCGGCCTCGACCATCAGCGCGGTGATGGCGCCGTGGATATCGGTCTCGCATACGATAGGAATGCCCATCTCGTTGAGGATGGCGTTGGCGGCGCAGGGCATAATGCCCAGCTCGTCCTGCAGAGCGTTCCAGCACTGAATGGCACCGGCGTTGCAGCCATACTTCTCGACCAAGCGCTTCATGGCGATGGCAAGACCGGCGACCGCGGGGACCTTGTCCTCGGGGATGCAGATCTCAAAGCTGTCGTTGATGTGGGCAAGCATGGCGGCCATGGCCTGCTCGTCGGCCTGGGCGTCGCGCACAGCCTGGACAAGTTCGGTCATGGGGATAGGCGAAAGCTGGATGTTGAACTTCTCGAGCAGCTCGCCCTCGTTGCACATGGTCGACCAGAAGTCGAATGGACGGGTGGCCATCTGCAGGATGCGGGTGTGCTTGAAGGTCTTGACCACGTTGCAAACGGCCAAAAAGTCCCAAACGCCGCGCTCGAACTCGGGGTCGGTCAGGCGGCAGTTGGTCATGTAGGTGAAGGGAACCTGGAAGCGGCGCAGGACCTTGCCGGTGGCGAACAGGCCGCACTGGCTATCGCGCAGGCGTGTGCCGTCGGGCTCGGGGCGCTCGTCGCGCGGACCCCACAGCAGTACGGGTAGACCGAGCTCGCGGGCAAGGCGAGCGCAAACGTACTCGGTGCCAAAGTTGGCGTGGCACAGCATAATGCCATCGACGCCCTCGGCGCGGAACTTCTTCACGATAGGCTCGATATGGCTGTCGTCGAACAGCAGGCCCTCGTCATTGATGTCGTCGATATCCACGATGTCGACGCCGATCTCGCGCAGGCGATCAGCCGTCAGGCCGCGATACTTGATTGCGTCCGGCGCGCTAAAGATACTGCGGCGCGTGGGCACAAAGCCGAGCTTGATCTTGTCCATGTACGTCCTCCCCTAATCACATGTTCAGTAAACAGACGCATGTTTCGTTTTGTTCTGTTTACTAAATGTTTTACTCTACTGTTTAGAAGTTTAACGCGAAATACCCGTAGACGGTAGAGAAATCAGCCTAAACGGTATGTAAACAAACTGAACATACAAGGGCATCAAAAAGAGGGCCCCGAAGGACCCTCTCTTAGTAGCGTTATGTATGGCTGCCTTAGCGAGCTTTGCCTCCCTACGGCCTAGCGTTGCCTTTGCCTAGATTTCGCGCACGCTTTGGCGCTCGACAAAATAGGTCGACACGGCCGTCTTGCAGGTATAGCTCTTGGGATTGCGGATGTTGCCCACCAGGCGGCGCACCGCGATCTCGCCCACCTCGTGCTTGGGAACGTGCACCGTGGTGAGCGGCGGATTGGAGAAGGCGCCCAAAGACAGATCGTCAAAGCCGATGATTGAGACATCCTCGGGGACACGTATGCCGTGCTCGTTCAGCGCGCGCATGGCGCCTACGGCGAGCACGTCGTTTTCGGCAAAGAAAGCCGTCGGCAGGTCGTCGCGCGAGACGCTGTCGAGCCATGCGCCCATGTCGCGATAAGCACCTTCGAGCGTGGTGCCCAGTGTGACGCGCCATGTCGGGTTGGCCTCAAGGTCCGCATCCTCAAGCGCTTGGCGATAGCCGCGCTCGCGATCCTTAAAGTTGCGGATGCGAAGGTCGCCTGCCAGATAGCCGATTTGCTTGTGACCCTTCTCGATAAGGTAGTCCACGGCGCGCAGCACCGAGTCGGTGTTGGCAATGACTACGGCATCGAAGTACTGACGATCGCTCCAGCCATCGAGCACGATCAAGTGGGCGGCAGCGTTGGCGAACAAGGCATAGTCTTCCTCACCCAGCTCGGTACCCATCAGCACGATAGCGGCGGATGGATCGGCGATCAGGCCCTCGACCTGCGGACGCACGGCGTCCAAGTCGCTAAAGTCGAGCGAGACAAAGCTCGTGCTCATACCGTGACGACGCGCCTGGCGCTCCACGCCCTCAATAACCGCGGGATGAAAGGTGCTCTCGTCCAAAATGGCGCCCGTCTTGCGCGCGAGCACAAACTGAATGCTCTCGAGCTGCGTCGACTGCTGGTAGCCAAGCGATTGCGCGCACTCCAGGATGACCTTGGCGGTCTCCTCACTCACGCTGCGCTTGCGGTTGAGCGCGTTGGACACGGTCGCAGGCGAAAAACCGGTGATGCGGCTGATCTCGCGAACACTTGCTTTGGCCATTGTTCCCCCTAGCAACGGCCGTGGCGGAGCATCGCAACTCGATGGCTCGGCAAATAAACGACCGCAAATTCAATCTAAACAGAATAGTAAATGTTTAATAGCTAGTTTAGCCTGTTGTCAAGCGAAGTGGCACGACTATTCCCCCAACGGGCGCATTTGTCCATCTTAACGTTATTACGCAAGGTCTTCGCCATTGCTTGCTATTACGCGTCGGTACCATTCGAAGCTTTTCTTTTTACGTCTCTCAAACGAGCCCGCACCGCTATCGTCTCGATCGACATAGATAAACCCGTAGCGCTTACGCATCTGTCCTGTGGCGACCGAAACCAAATCGATCGGGCCCCAACAGGTATATCCCATGAGTTCCACCCCGTCGAGCTCGACGGTCTCCCTCATCGCCTCGATGTGGGCCCGCAGGTATTCAACTCGATAGTCGTCTTCTATTTCACCCGAATCTTCCGGCACATCAGGAGCACCCAAACCGTTTTCGACGATGAACAGCGGCTTTTGATAGCGATCCCAGATTTCATTCATGGTGACGCGCAGCCCTTTGGGGTCGATAAACCTCCCCCAAGGCTCCTGTTTTAGATACGGATTAGGCGCCGAGCGAAGAAGGTTCGAATCGAACTGACCTTCCGCATGCGCTTTTGCGACGCGCGTCGAGTAATACGAAAACGAGACGAAATCGACCAGGTTTGCAGCCAGTACTTCGCGGTCATCATCCCGATAGGGCACCTCAAAACCATGGCGGGCGTATTCCTTGAGAACATAGCTCGGGTACGCACCGCGCACCTGGACGTCGGTAAACATGTAATGGCTGCGATTCTCAGCCTGCGCAGCCAGCACATCGTCCGGATCACATGTAGCCGGATAGAAGACACCTGCGTTGAGCATGCAACCGATCTTCGCCCCAGGGCACAGTTCATGACACGCCCCGACCGCACGGGCGCTCGCAACCAATACATGGTGCACGGCCGTGTGAACCGTTGCATAGCGATTCTCCCCTTGCTCGAAGATGATCCCCGCCGCCATAAAGCACGCCTGCGTCATGATGTTGATCTCGTTAAAGGTCAGCCAATAATTGACCAATCCCCGATAGCGCTCGAACACGGTACGCGAATATCGCTCGAACAGGTCGACCAACCTGCGATCGCGCCATCCGCCATACGCATCGACGAGATGCATGGGGACATCATAGTGGTTGAGCGTCACCAAAGGCTCAATGTCATGCGCGCGACACGTCCTAAAAACATCCTCGTAAAAGGCAAGGCCTTCTTCATTGGGCTCGGCTTCGTCTCCTTTGGGAAAAATGCGGCTCCAGGCGATTGATAAGCGCAGGCATTTAAAACCCATCTGGGCAAACAGTTCAATATCCTGCTTGTACCTATGGTAAAAATCAATGCCCTTGCGAGCGGGATAGAAGCTGTCGGGTGCCAACGCACGCGGATCAAGGTCTCCCCGCATGACGTCCATGCGTTGATCGCCAAACGGCAGCATGTCGGAATTGGCTAAACCGCGACCGCCTTCGTTCCATCCTCCCTCGCACTGGTTTGCAGCCAGAGCCCCGCCCCATAAAAAATCTTCTCTAAACATTATGGTGTCGTCCTTTCTATCAAATTCCCGGCCCACACTGTCGAACGCAACGGACTCGGCAAGTGCCGCGCAACAGCACAGTACCGTTGCGCGGCCAAGGGGTCGGACCGCGCAACGGCTGGGGAGCATATTTGTGTAGTAGCCTCTTATGCCTCGACGGATTCAACGGCCTCAGAATCGCCGCTCTTGGACTTCAACGGCATCTTCTCCTGTCCTTCAAATCCAAAAATCATCGCCAACGCAAACGTCACGGCACCGCCAGCAAGACACCCGATGGTGCCAGGGATGATATCCTGAGCAAACATGAGCACGTTCATCCATGGGAAACCAACGCCAGTGAAGATATAGACGTTGGCATGAAGAAGGCTTACCAGCAGACCACCGACAGCACCACCAATCATGTTCCAGGCAAGAGCCTTCTTGTCGCGAAACAGGATGCCGTAGATGATGGGCTCACTCACGCGACCGAAGGCATAGGTGATGAACAAGTTCCAGCCCGTGGCTCGACTCTCCTTGCCCTTAGCGCGCAGGCCATAGGCGAGCGCGATGGCAAGCGTGGTGTAGGCTACAACCGCGGTGCCGGGGTATAAGATGGCGTCGTAACCGTTCTGGAGCGCGGCGGGCAATATGGCGGTATAGATCGGCACGTGCATGCCGGTGGCGATGATCAGATTCCAGAATGCGCCGATAACCGCGGTCGCAGCGGGACCGGCAACAGAGGCGAGCCAAATGATGAAATCGGCCACAAGGCCCATGACAAATTGGACGGCAGGGCCGCAGAGGCACAGCGCGACCGGCAACATCACGAGCACCGTACCCACGGGTACGATCAGAATGCGCAACATATCAGGCGAGATCTTCTTAAAGAAGCGCTCAACATAGGACTGGGCCCAGGTGATCAAGATGACCGGAAGAACAGCCTGGGTGTAGTTGACGAGCTGCATGGGGATGCCGAAGACGCTGAAAGGCTTTCCGTCCTCAACAATAGCGAGCATGTCGGGATAAATCATCACAACAGCGATGAGCAGTGCCAGCACAGGACTCGTTTTGAACTTCTTAGCCGAGCTATAGGCGGCAAACACCGGGAAGTAGTAATACGCCGCATCGCCCACCAGGGAAAGGATCCGATACAGGTCGCTCGTTTCGGACATAAAACCGGCGCCTTCGGGCCCAAACAGAATAACGAGCATCTTGAAGATACCGGCGACACAAAAGATCGGAAGGATCGGGGTGATAGCGCCGCTCACGGCATCGAGCAGCTGATTGAAGAGGTGCTTGGGCGCCAAGCGCTCCTTCCAGCTAAGCTGAGGGCCATCGAGTTCCTCGTCAATCGATACCGTGACCTCGAATCCGCCCTGCTTACAAACCTCGTCGTAGACCTTGTCGACCGTGGGCCCGACCACCAGCTGCACCTGCCCTCCGGCGTGCACGACGCTGATGATAGACGAGATGTCCTCAAGCTTCTCATCATTCGAGAGGCTTTCATCCTTGAGGTTGAAGCGCAGGCGCGTCATGCAATGCGTAACCGAAGCCACGTTTTCCGCCCCGCCCACAGTGGAGAGAATCTGCTCTGCCACCTTTTTGTAATTTGCCATCATTGGCTCCTTTGCACAATCTTGGCTTACTGTTCGAATCGGCAAAGGTCATGCCCCGAATGGCTACGGGTTACAATCCTTTTTTGGAGATGATCCGGTTGAGATGGATCATCAGATAGAGTTCCTCCTCCTCGGAGAGCGTGGCGTCCCACGTTTCACGACAATAGGAACCGATATGCTTCACGCACTCTGCCAACTGCGGAAACTCCTCACGAAAGTTCTTGTACATCTGCATGTTGGCGCTGTTCAGCGACTCGCCGGCTTGAATGCGCTTGAACAGGTACCGCAGATGCGTGGCATAGCGAGTGAAATCGTAGGAATCGCGGTCAACGATGATGCGAAAATCACTCTCGACGATCTCAGTGACATCTTCTAGCATATCGTCAAACTGCTTGGTGGGTTTGCTCGCGGTCTCGATGGCCTGAACAACCCGCGCATTGACGAGATTCATCGCAATACTGGCAATCTCATCCTTGGGAAGCCGCTCTCCGAGCTCCTTCTCGAGTCGCATGACGATAAACTGGGCAGCCTTGTATTCCTTCGGATACGTCTCCCGCACTTCATAGGCAAGAGGCATCGCGATGCGGACCCCCTTTTGGGCTCGCGCAACGGCAAACGACAGGTGATCAGCCATGAACAGCGTCGCATTGGTCGAGAGGTCGTAGGGCAGTTCGTTGGCAACGATGTCCATAACTTTCGCCGCAAACATCACGATATCCGAGGGAAGATCCCTCATGACATCTTGTCCTTTAGGATCAATGTCGTAAAACGTATGCTCGATTTTAGAAAGAGGGAGCTCTCGAGGAAAATCTCCGCCGAAACCGACGCCCCTGCCCATGGCGATGACATCTCGCCCCTGTCCGTCACGGCAAAGAACCGCGTTGTTGTTAAGCTTTTTAATTGCAAGCATGGTGAACCTCCTTTCAAGAACACTCACAGAAAAAGGCATGATAGCCAATAGCAGTGCTATTGCGGTCATGCCTTACGTAACAATCCGTGTTGTATTGCTCTTGGGCATGCCTCCACACAGGAGTAACAATCCAAGATGCAGAATGCATTATAGCGCTCTCCCCGCCCCGGGGACCATCGGGCTGGCGAACGGTAGATGTCGGCCCGCCAGCGGCCACATCGAGCAGATGGGCGTGCTTCGATCCCGAGCCTAGCCTAGGATGCGGGCCATGCGCGCCTTGAACTCGGACAGAAAGCGCGGGGCGTCCACGGTGAGTGCCACAAGCGCGCTCTTGTCGGGGTCGGACAGGCGGTGCTCATCGCAAATGGTGCGACCGCGATACTCGCCCAGCAGATCAACACGCAGATTGCAGCCGAGTGCACCTACGAGCGTGGGGTCGATCGCCACGGCAACGGCCAACGGATCGTGCAGCGCACAACCACCCAGGTAGGGTGCGTTCATCTCGTACGAGCCAATGTAGTGCTCGACCATACTCGCAAATGCGCAGCCCGCCATGGTGCCCGAGCCCGTCCAACCGGCAATGTCGCGGCGCGTCAGCACCACGCGATGCGTCACGTCAAGACCAACCATGGTGAGTTTGCGGCCCGAGCGCAGCACGGCGTCAGCGGCCTCGGGGTCGCTCGCCATGTTGGCCTCGGCACCGGCGCTCACGTTGCCGGGCACGGTCAGGGCGCCACCCATCACCACCACGCGGCCGATAGACATCATCGCCGCCGCATCGCGCTCCAGGGCAAGCGCCAGATTGGTGAGCGGGCCGGTCGCAACGTAGACCAGATCGGGACCATAGGTACGCGCGGCATCAATCAGGTAATCGACCGCCGCATTGCCATCGGCCGACGTCGCGCCCACCGGCTCGTACGGCGAGGCGGGCACGCTTGCGCCGCCGATGCCGTTCTTGCCGTGGATAAGCGTGGTGGACGCCGGCGGCGTGTAGGGTTCGGTCGCCTTCACGGGACGATCGGCGCCCAGGTACACCGGCACCTCGGGACGACCCAACAGGTCGAGCACCGCCAAGCAGTTGTGCGCCGACTGCTCGACGCGCACGTTGCCAAAGCACGTGGTGATGCCGACGAGCTCCACCTCGGGGCTCGCGATGGCATAGGCAAGCGCCATCGCATCATCCACACCCATATCCAGATCAAGGATCAGCTTCTTGGTTGCCATTGTTCTACTCCGCTTCTCCGTCTACATCCAAACCGTCTAAACCAAACTTGTGCTCGACTTCCGCACGCGTGGGAATTGATTGCTGAGCGCCCAGGCGCGACACCGTCACCGCCGAGGCGCGAGCGCCCGCCGCCATGCACTCAAAGAGCGGCAGGCCCTCCAGGCGAGCCGCGGCAAGCGCACCGATAAATGTATCGCCCGCGGCCGTCGTATCGACCAACGTGCTCGAGAGCGCCGGCATGCGCAGCGGCTCGCCGTCATCGCCGAGCGTAACCGACCCGGCGCCGCCCAACGTGATGACCGCAGCTCCGGCACCCTTGGCGAGCAGGGCATTGAGCGCCGCGACGCAGCTCGCATCATCCGCGGGCAAGATGCCCGTCAGCACCTGGCACTCAGTCTCGTTGGGACAGACCAGGTCGACCGCAGGCCAGGCCTCCGCAGGCAACTCGCAGGCAGGCGCCGGATTAAAGACCGTATAGAACCCGAGCTCGTGAGCGCAAACAAGCGCCTCGGCCGTCGTCGCAAGGTCACATTCGCCCTGGGCGATAAAGACGCTTCCGGCAGCCGGGGCAATATCGCTGGCGTCTCCGTCGAGCTCATCGGCTACCAGACGCCTCAGCGCGCGGGCAACATCCTCGCCCGCGAGCGCATGGTTGGCACCCGGCGACAGCACGATGCGGTTGTCACCCTCGCAGCGAATGATGGTCGCCGTTCCCGTCTCCACGTCATCGCGACGCGCTACAAAGGCACAGTCCACGCCGGCGTCTTGGAGCCCCGCCACGAGCGACGTGCCAAATGCGTCGCAGCCGACCGCGCCGATCATATGCGTGTGCGCGCCCATGCGCGCAGCAGCTACGGCCTGGTTGGCGCCTTTGCCGCCGGCGTTGGTGATAAACCCGCTGCCGCCAACGGTCTCGCCCGCACGCGGCATGCGCTCGCACGCCACCGAAAGGTCCATGTTCATGCTGCCGAACACCGCAACGATGCCGCTATCTGCCATGGAAACCTCCTCGTCCGCGGGCTCTGCACCCGCCGTTGGCCGTCAATCGTGCGCTCTCGCGCCTCTATAACTTTAGTTCACTTTGATGTGGACGCGCGCTTGAGCTTGCGCCGGCAGCAAGCATTCACAGGAGCAGGCGGTTACAATGAAGACGTGCTGATTATTCTCGTCATTGGATGATGTTTTATGGAACAATTCTCGCAATCGGGCTCGCGCGGTCGACGCCGCACGGGCAACGAGCCGGCGCCGCACGAACGCGTGAAGGGCGAGCGCCGTGCCAACGAGCCGCGACGCACCGCGAGCCCCCATCGCGCTTCTGCCAACAACGCGGGCCGCGCCAACACTCCCGCCGCGGAGCAGACGCCTGCTCGCCCCAAGTCCCGCTACATCCCTGCCCTTGACGGCCTGCGCACGCTTGCCGTCGTCGCGGTGGTGCTCTATCACCTCAACCTCACGTGGGCTCAGGGCGGCCTGCTTGGCGTCACGATCTTCTTTGTGCTTTCGGGCTATCTGATCACGCGCTTGCTGCTCAACGAAGTCGCTAAGACCGGTCGCATCGACCTTAAGAGCTTCTGGATTCGCCGCATCCGTCGCCTGGTCCCCGCCGTGGTAACGGTAGTGTTCGTGACCTGCGCGCTGTGCACCATCTTTAACCACGTGATGCTCACCAAGATGCGTCCCGACATTCTGCCGTCGCTGCTGTTCTTTAACAACTGGTGGCAGATTATGCAGGACGTCTCGTACTTCAATGCTCTGGGCGATCCCTCGCCGCTTACGCACTTTTGGTCGCTCGCCATCGAGGAACAGTTCTACCTGGTTTGGCCCCCGCTGCTGCTCGCTATGGTATCCATGCACATGAGCAAGCCCAACACGCGCCGCATGGTTCTGGGCCTGGCTGCTGTCTCCGCCATCGCCATGATGGTGCTCTATAACCCCGCCGCCGACCCCAGCCGCGTGTACTACGGCACCGACACCCGCGTCTTCTCGCTGCTGCTGGGCGCCTGGATGGCCTTTATCCCCGATCGCGACCTGGCGCCGGTGCGTCTCGCTCATCGTTTGGGGCTCAATCGCCTGGCTGGCGCCGCCAAGCACGGCAAGAACGCCGAGGGCAAGCCTGGCGAGAAGGCCGACAACGCAGCCGAGACCGTCCCGGCACAGCCGAGCGCCCTCGTGCGCTTTTGGTCCTCGCCCGCATCCATCGATGTGTTGGGCGTCGTGGGTCTGGTTGGCCTTGCCGCCATGGTCGCGCTCACCAACGGCTACACCGCGTTCCAGTATCGCGGCGGCACGCTGCTATGCTCCATCCTCACGCTCATGGTCATCGCGGCCTGCGTGCAGCCCCAGGGAATGGTTGCCCGCGCACTGTCCGCCGAGCCGCTCGTGTGGGTTGGCAAGCGCTCGTACAGCATCTACCTGTGGCACTATCCGCTACTGTTGCTCATGAACCCGGTCGCCAACATCAACGATACGCCGTGGTGGCAGTACATTTTGCAGGTGTTGTTGGTGGTCGCCGTAGCCGAATGTTCATATCGCTTTATCGAGACGCCGTTTAGAAAGGGCGCCTTTGGGCGCACCGTATCCGAGTTCCGCGACGGCACCACCGCGCCCGCCAACTGGGTGCGCGCACACGTCCCTGTCTGCGCAGCCTGCGCTGTCGTGTTGGTCGTTGCACTGGGCGGCCTGATCTTTGTGCCGGAGACCTCCGCACTGAGCGGTGAGGGCGCCGAAGTCCTCAACAAGGAAGCCAAAAACACCGCGCCCACAGACCAACAGGCGGCCGACGACACCGACAAGGACAACGACGGCTTCCCCGATGGCTCCTACGACCTGTTGATGATCGGTGACTCCGTGTCGCTGCGCGCCGTTGATTCCTTTGACGGCGTGTTCCCGCACAGCCATATCGATGCCGAAAAGGGCCGCCAGTTTGATGCGGGCCGCGCGACATTTGAGGGCTATCTCCAACAGAACCTTGCCGGCAAGATCGTGGTCTTTGCACTGGGCACCAACGGCTTGGTAACCGACGACCAGATCGACGCCATCATGACCGATGCGGGAGATAAGCGTATTGTGGTGTTTGTGAACACGCGCAGCCCGCAGCCGTGGGTTGGCTCTACCAACCAGGCCATCGCCAACGCTGCTACGCGCTACAAGAACGTGCGCGTTATCGACTGGTACGGATACAGTGCCAATCGCAACGACCTGTTCGATGGCGATGGCACGCACCTGTCGACCACTGGCGTGACTGAGTACCTCAACTTGATCCACGATGCAGTCAAGAAGGACCTGCCCGTGCATCCCGAGGATCACGTCAACGATCCGCAGCCGGCGGCCGTCAAGTCTGCCACCGACGCGCCCGTCAATGCGCTCGCTCTCAAGCCGCACAAGCTGGGCACCGACAAGTAACCTGCAGCGCAAACTTCCCACATCCGGAGGGGTGCCCGCCACGGCAGGCACCCCCTCCGACAGTTAGGGACGTTCCTTATATGCCGGCACCCAGGGACACTCCTGACACAGCCGAGGAACGCCCTCCTTGCGACCAAATTCTGGGCGCCTCGCCACCCCGAACGTTGTTTCCAAGCCCACACCCGCAGCAAACAACCCAAAATCACTCTTTTCGAGCCGACTCCAAGAGGTCATGGACAAAAAGGGGCAAATATGAGTACTGTTACCATTTTAGTAGCAGGCAAAACCACCCAAAATGACGTCCGAGCGACCCCTACAACCCCCTAAAGCAGCCAACCTGACTGGTTTAAGACATATTGGAGCCAATTTTAATGAACATACTATCGGCTATGTCCATTATCTTCTTGGATGTAAATGCTATTCACTTAGCAACAGTACTCATATTTGGCATTTTTTGTCCACTGCCATATAACTAACCCCCTATAGCGGGCAAAAAAGAGGCCGCGGCCCATGGCAGCGGCCGCTCGAAACCCAAAAGAGGCGCTAAGCGCTGTAACCCATCGCCTGCAGAACAAACATGACGACCGTCAGCACCGTAATCACACCGATAGTCGCCCAAGTGAGCACATTCCACACGCGGCCGTTGCGGTTAGTGCCCATAATGTGACGGTCAGCGGCAATAACCACCTGGAACACCAGAACCACGGGCAGCAGCACGCCATTGATGACCTGCGAGGTCATCATAATCTGGAACAGATCGACGCCGGGCATAAGCACCAGCACGGCAGAGATGCCGATGATGGCCGTAATGATGCCGCGATAGACCGGGGCCTCGTCCCAGCTGCGATCGGCACCGCGCTCCCAGCCAAATGCCTCGCAGATAGCGCTCGACGTAACGCCCGGCAGCACGCAGGCAGCCAAGAAACTCGCCGCGACCAGGCCCGAGGCAAACAGTACCGTAGACCACTGACCCGCAATAGGCTCCAGCGCGCGGGCAGCATCGGCAGCATCGCTAATCTGAATACCCGCCGGGAACAGCACCGTACCGGTCGTAATGATAATAAAGCCGGCAATGACATCAGCGGCAAGCGAGCCGCTCACGGTATCGATGCGCTGCAGCACGATATCGTCCTCGCCCGCGTTCTTATCGACCACGTTGTTCTGCGCCAAGAAAATCATCCACGGCGCGATGGTGGTACCGATCGTTGCGACCACGAGCGACACGTAGCTGGGGTCATTTTGAATGTTAGGCACGACCAGGTCGACCGCGACCTCACCCCAGTTGGGGCCAGCCATAAACGCGGCGACGATATAGGTCACGAACACGCAGCTCACCAGCAGTAGAATCTTCTCGATGCGCTGGAAACTACCCGACATGGTAAGCATCCATACCAGCAGCGCCACCAACGGCACCGAGATGCTCGCCGGCACGCCAAAGAGAGCAAGACCGCTGGCGATGCCCGCAAACTCCGAAATGGTCACAGCCGTGTTGGCGATCAACAGCGCCGCCATAGCAAGTACACTCTTGCGCACGCCAAAGCGCTCGCGAATGAGCGATGCCAGGCCCTTACCCGTGACGCAGCCGCAGCGCGCCGCAGTCTCCTGCGTCACGATGAGCAGCACAGTCATGACGGGAAGCATCCAGAGCATCTTGTAGCCATAGCTGGCGCCCGCACTGGAATACGTTGCAATGCCGCCGGCGTCATTGCCCGAAAGCGCCGCCAGCAGACCGGGACCCATAGCGCCAAAGATGGCCGCGATGGTCAGCTTTTGCTTGGTGCCCGACTTTTGCTTGGTATTTTGCACGCGACCACCTAACCCATGACTGACATGGCGAGCAGCACCGCGGCGATGCAATACGCCACACACGAGATCATGACGGCAATGACGTTCATGGCGGTGCCCGACGTGTTGAGGTCATGCTCGTCACGCCAGAACAGCACCATCAGGTAAATCACGGCGCTCATGTTGCCAACCAGGCAAATGATGGCAGCGATATTAAAGCACCCGGTAAAGAGTTGCTCCTCAAACATGGGCGCATCGGGGAACGCGGCGGTGCGCACCAGCTGGGCGCACAGGTAGGTCACGAGTGACAGAATCAGGCCCATGCCCGTGCTCTGGAAGAAGAATCCCAGATACGGCTTGGGCTCGTCGTCGTGACCGTCATACTCCAGGAAGTAGTTCTTGACGAACGACACCATGCGCGAGGCCGCCAGCAGCACGAGCGGCATGGCGCACATGGGGAACACCACCAGATGCGCGGAGCCGAGCGCCGTCCCCAGCACGGTCGCCATGATGCACGACGCGATGCCCCATACAACAACCCAGTACTGGCGATGCACGAACCAGCTGAGCACGTTCGTCGAGTCGTCCGACGCGCTGTCGCCCGAGCCGACACCGGCGATCTGCAGGTCCTCCTGATGCTCCTCGGCGATAACGTCCATGGCGTCGTCGAAGGTTACGATACCCAGGATATGACGGTTCTCGTCGCAGACGGGGATAGCGACCAGGTCATACTTGGTCATCTCGTCCGTTACGTCTTCCTGGTCGTCGTCGGGCGACACATAAACCAGGTCGCGATAGGCCAGCTGGCCCAGCGTGGCGTCGCGATCGGCCACGATCAGCGTGCGCAGCGAAAGCACGCCAGTCAGCATGCCGCTCGGATCCTCGGTATAGACGTAGTAGACGCTTTCGAAGTCCTCGTCGAGCTCGCGAATCGCCTCGATGGCGTCACCGACCGTTGCCGTCGCGGGCAGGGAGACAAACTCCGAGGTCATGATGCGGCCGGCGGTGTTGTCCTCATACCCCAGCAGATTACGAATCGCCTTCTCCTCCTTGACGCCCATCAGGCGCAGGAGCTTCTCGGCCTTCTCGTAATCGAGCTCGTCGATCAGGTCGGCAGCGTCGTCCGGGTCCATCATGGCCAGCATCGACGATGCGTCGGTGTCGGACAGGCCCTCGAGCATCTCGGTCATAAGCTCGTCGTCATCGAACTCCGAGATGGCCTCGGCGGCCTGGGCAGTATCGAGCTGCGCAAACACCTGCGCACGCAGACGTGGGTCGAGCTGCTCGATAATGTCGGCGATGTCGGCAGGGTGCAGCTCGCCGAGCGTCTTGTGCGACACCGAGAGCTGGATGTTCTTAGTCGAGCGATCGAGCAGGTCCATGTAGGACCAAGCGATGATGTCCTCACTGAGCGGCTTACCCAGGTGCTTCATAAAGCCTTCGACGATATGCTCGAGCGCGGGGCTGATGGCGCGTAGCAGACCGCGGGCACCGACCTCGGCACCCAGCAGGCGCAGCTGGTTTTCGCCCGACATGGAAAACTTGATGTCGTTTACGCGCACGACCTTCATGCCCTGCGTGTCGACGATCTGCTTGTTGAGCACGTCGCGTGCGAGCAAGAGCTCGGTCGGCTGCAGGTACGAAAAACGGATTTCGGTGGCCGACGCCTTAAGGTACACGCCCGTCTCGTCGATACGGTCGACCCATTTGCGCCAACTGATCATAAACGGCGTCTTGCCGGGTCCGCGGAACGCGAGCGACGTCACGTGCGGAAAAACTTCGCCGGTAGCAATACCAAAATCGTTGACCACGCCGAGCTTTTCGCCGTCGACGTCCAAGACCGGCAATTTGAGCATCTCACTCAGATAATTCAATGGTGCTCCCCATCATTATTCCTCCGGACGCGGCCATGCCGGCGCGCCATCCGTGGACTTTTAGATATGTATACGCATGCGCGGGCGGCACGCCGCTCGGCGCTCACACCCCGTGCATGCGCAGAAAGCACCTGCATGGGGTCATCGACTGTATGGTCGAGGTTTGGATTTCACCTGTAACCTTTCTCTTGACCCTTATTATCCGCAGTAACTATAGCATCAGCATCGCGCTGTGGCGCCAAATTTTTGCGCTGCACATCGCAGGCATACCAAAGGCTGACGCATCCGTGACATAGTCATTGGGGACGTTCTTAAATGACTACCCAATAACTACTCTGCGGTGTCGTTGTCCTCGGCAAGTTGGGGGAACACGGCATCCTTGGGCATGGTGACCTTCGTCAGCGAGGTGAGCTTTTTTCTCAGCGACGTGTCCGTCTTGACCAGGTCGCTGAGCGTCACGATCTTGTAGCCGTCGGCAATGAGGCCGTCGATAATCTGCGGCAGCGCCTCGAGCGTCTGCTCGGCGCATTCGTCTCTATCGGTGAGCAGCACGATATTGCCCGGCGTCACCGAATCGAGCACCGTCGAGACCTGCTCGTCGGCACCGTTGAGCAGCCAGTCGCCCGAGTCAATATTCCACGAGACCACGGCGGAGACCAAGTCCATCGCATCAATCCAGTTTTGCTCGTCAAAGGCAGCATAGGGAGCACGCAGCAGCATCGTCTTCACGCCGGTCGCCGACTTAATCGCATCGGTGCCTTTCGTGATCTGTTCGCGTACCGCCTCACGGTCCTGACCCTTGAGCGAATCGTCGCTGTAGCTGTTGGATCCGATCTCGCACCCGGCATCGACAATCGCCTTGGCCGTGGCAGGCGATGCCTCGGCCGCATCGCCCGACAGGAAGAACGTCGCGGTGACGCCCTTTTCCTTGAGTACCTGCAAGATCTGCTTGGTAGCGCTGCTCGGACCCTCGTCAAACGTCAGCGCCACGTACTTTTTGTTGCCCTTGGGCGCCACGCTGGCGCACGCAACGACGCAATCGGTGGCGAGCACGACCTCGCCGCGGTCCTGTGTCTTGCCCGATTGCTCGCCGACCCACACCTCGGAGCGGCCCTGGACACCCCACGTCTGCACATACTCGATAGCGCCCGTACCCTCGACCTTGAGCTTGGGCTCGATAACCGTAGCCTGAACCTCGTGCTTCTCGTAGGTGTTACGGCCATCCTTGACCGTCACCTTCTCGCCGCCCTCAAGTTCGCGGCTATCCCATTTGCCCTGCTTCACGCGCTTGCCGTCGACCTTCACCGACAGCTTTTCGCCCCCATGGCGCTTGAGCACGCTGTCATCGACGGCCAGTAGGTCGCCTGCGTCGTAGGTGTCAGTCAACTCCTGGTCGTCTATGAGATTCTGCAGCGTAGAGCCCACGCGCACCGCGGTCTTCTGGCCGTTGAGTTCCACGTCCACGCTGCGGTTGACGTAGCCCACGACGGCAGCGATAAACAACACGAGTGCGCAACCCACGGCGATGAGCGCATAGGGCAGGCGAGACGAACGACGGGGCGTACGGCTGTTGCCGATGCGCGCGCTGCGATCGCTAAAGCCGCGGCTATGGTTGAGGTACATCGCGCCGGGCTTACGGTGACGCTTGCGCTGACCGCTGGGCAGCTGCCCCAGATCGCGGCGCGCCGTCGGACGCGTACCCGAACGCCCGTTTAAGTTGGATCCGTTTTGGCGCATGTGCCCTCCCCCATAAACACAGCAAGCCGGAGCAACAGGTCTCCGGCTTGCCTCCCATCATTTGGTACGTCGCTATTATGTAGCTTTTGACGAGCCTCCGCTCGCCTTTTGGTATTCGTCCTTAAAGGCCTTGAACATACCGCGCGTCTTGCCGAGCTGCTTGCCCAGTGCGCGGCTGCCCTTGTCCACGGCGACCGATCCCTTGTCATCGAGCACCTTGGCGCCCTTTTTGACCTTGTCGCCCACCACGACGCTGGCCTCGGCGGCCTTGGCAGCCGCACCGCCCGAATACCCGAGCGACTTGACCTCGTCCGAGACGACCATCGCGCCGTTCTCGTAGCCGCGCAGCATCGTCGGCGGCACCTGCGTGTCACCAACCAAAACACTCGAAGCAGCGCCGGCGGTCACATAGAATGCCTGCACGATGCCCGAGCGCGGCTTGAACTCAACGTCCGAGCAATAGCCCACGACGTCGCCCGATTCCGTGCGCACGTCCATACCGACCCAGATGATGCAATCGTCCAGGTTGATGTCGAGGCGCTTGGCCGCAGCGGTATCGTAGGTGCCCTTGACGTCGTCAACCGCGATGGCGCCCTCGTAGACACCAATGGCGTCGAGCGCCACAAATCGGTCGGGGCGCTCGATCATGCCCGCGATATCGGACTGGCGCACCATAAAGCCCACCACGCGCGTACCGCCCGGGGTAAAGACCGGAAAGTGAATCTTTCCGAGCTTTTTGGGGCTGCGCGGCGTGCCGTCCTTTTTGGTGCGCTTGTCCTCGGTAGGCTTGCGATAGATCTTGGCGCCGACAAAATCCCCAGCGCGCATTATGCCTCGGTCGAGGGTTCCGCAGCCCCGGCATCAGCCTCGACGGCGTTCTCGACCACGACGTCGGCGGCAGGCGTCACGTTGCCACCCGAAATGGCGTCGTTGAGCTGCTCGCGCAGCTGGTCCATGCGCTCGCGGGCCAGGTCGACCTTGGCGCGCAGGTCGTCGGTCTTGGCGTCGACCATCGGGCCAAAGTCATTCACCGCAGCACGGGCCTCCTCGGCGCCGTGCTCGTAGGTGTCGCGCATATTGTCCCAGGCGTCGTTGGCGATATCGGCAGCCATGGCGCGGGTTTCGGCGCCCGAGCGCGGGGCCAGAGCAACGCCGATAATAGCGCCAGCAGCAGCACCAAAAAGTGCGCCGGAGACAAAGCTGAAAGTCTTACCCATGATCATTCCTCTCCTGCGGGCACGTCGGTGCCCACCGTTTGAATGCTGTCCATTATACCCGCAGCGCATCACTTGCCGCTCCGCTCATCTGCGTACGGCAAAGGCGCAGGTACGTGATGGTGATAAACGCGTAGGCCTACTCCTGAGGCATAGCCGGCATGGCCACCGTGGCACCCGGGTCCTCGCCGGCGCCGTCCACGAGCGGCAGGCCGCCCTCATGCGCAGGTCCCGCCGGAACCGTCGCCGCACCGCCAAAGACGGCAGCGGAGGCCTCGTGGTTCTCGGCAACCGCGCCCTCGGTATCAATCGCCACCTGGGGCTCGTCGTCAAAGTTGGGGACGCCCTGGGGCTCGGTGGAAACGGGCTCGGCGGTCGCATCGGCAACGGGCTCGGCGTCAACCGGCACATCGCCCTCGTCAGCGCCCTCGTCCTCGGCAGTATCTTCGCCGTTCGCAGCGGCAACGGCCTCGTGCGGGTCCTTGCCCTCGGCCTCGGCACGCATGCCCAGCACCAGGTTGCGCAGGCCCGCGACCGTGCCGTCCACATCGGGGGCGGGCTGGTCGGCGTGCAGATAGGCCCAATCCATCATAAAGGTGGCCGACGACAGCGCACCGATGGCCAGTGCGTCGTCGGGGCACGAAAGCTCGACCTCAAAGACACGCTCGTCATGCTCGCTTACGCGTGTGCGGCCGCACGAGATGCTACCGGCAAGACCGGTCTCGTTCATGAGCTCGACCGTCACGTGCTCCAGCAGATGGCAGAGCTCGGTCTGACCCATGCAGTCCTGGAACTCGCGGCCGGAATCGCCCAGGCACAGATGCTTGGCAATCGCCGGCACCAGGTAGTACACGCGCGCCGTGGCCTCGATGTCCTCCGAAGTCATAAGCGGCATGCCGGGGTTCACCAGCACATGCGCGCAGATCTTGTCCTCGCTGACGGTGACCTTAAGGATGTTGAACAGGCCTGCCATAACTCTCCCCTACTCGTCCTTGCCCTACTCGTCGCCGTCGTGCGGGTCCGCAGAGCCCGCACCCGACGCCGCCGGCTTCTCTGCCGAAGACTCGGAATCCTTCTTATCGGTTTCGGCCGGAGCGATCACGCGAATGAGCGAGATGCGCTGGCCACGCATCGACTGCACTTTAAACTTGTACCCCGCGACCTCAAACACCTCACCGATGTCGGGCACCGAGTCGCAAAGCTCCAAGATCCAGCCGGCGATGGTCTCATAATCATCGCTTTCCTCGAGCGGCCAACCAAGCTCAATCGCGTCATCGCACGAAAAACGCCCATCAACGAGCCACTCGCGGCGCGAAAGGCGCGTGAGATACTTGTTGTCGGGATCGAACTCGTCCTCGATCTCGCCGACGATCTCCTCGACGATGTCCTCGATGGTGATGATGCCGGCCGTGCCGCCGTACTCGTCCACGACCACCACGATCTGGTCGTGCGAGGTCTGCATCTCGGACAGCAGCGGCAGGATGTCCTTGGTGTCGGGCACAAAGGTGGCGTCGCGCAAAAAGCCGGCGATGGGCTGGTCGCCCTTGCCGTCGAGCGCGGGCTGGATCAGGTCCTTGATGTGCGCGATGCCCGCGACGTTGTCGGGGTCCTCGTGATAGACGGGAATGCGGCTAAAGCCGGTCTGGCGCATGGTGGATAGCACGCTGGCGACCGTCTCGTCATCCTCGCACATGGTGGTGTCCACGCGCGGCACCATGACCTCGCGGGCAACGGTGTCGCCCAAGTCAAAGATCTCGTGGATCATACGCTTTTCCTCGTCGAGCAGGTCGTCCTGCTCCGAGACCATGTACTTGATCTCTTCCTCCGAGACGTTTTGACGGTCATCGGCGCTCTTGATGCGCAGGATGCGGGCCAGGCCATCGGAGCAGGCGCCGGTCAGCCACACGAGCGGGTGGGCGATCTTTTGGAAAAACGACAGCGGGCCCACGACCTGCTTGGATACGCCCTCGGCGTTGGCCAGTCCAATGCGCTTGGGAACCAGCTCGCCGATCACGATAGACACGAAGGCGACCGCGACGGTGATGATAACCGGCGCCAGGCCACGCGCGATGGCGGAGAGCGGCGCGATGCCAAAGCTCGTGAGCCATGTGGCAAGCGGGTCGGACAGGCTCGTCGAGGCGACGGCAGACGAGGCAAAGCCCACGAGCGTGATGGCGACCTGGATGGTGGCGAGCAGCTGGTCGGAATCGGCGGCCAGCTTAATGGCGCGCTCGGCGCGCTTGTCGCCCTCCTCGGCCTCGTGCTCCAGCACGGCGCGCTTAGCCGTGGTGAGCGCCATCTCGGACATGGAGAAGTAGCCGTTGATGAGGGTCAAAACGAGGGTGGTGATAAGGGAGATGGTTATGTCCATCGGGAGTTTCTCGAACCTCCAAGATTCGGGACGTTAGGGTAAAACGTTGATGACAGATACAGCAATTGCACTGGCGCCCAAACGAGGACGCGGACGCGCAGGCATGGTCGCTAGATTACGAAGAGGATCACCGCCATGAACTGGAAGATGCTGCCGGCGAGCACCCACAGGTGAAACACGCTGTGCAGATAGCGCACGTTTTTGGCGATATAGAACGGCACGCCCGCGGTGTAGCACACGCCGCCGACGGCGAGCAGGGCAAGTGCCACGGGGTTGAGCAGCGACACGAGCTCGGGCAGCTTAAAGACGACGAGCCAGCCCATCAGCAGGTAGACCAGGCCGCTTACCCAGTGCGGTTGACGCTCACGCATAAAACACTCGAGGGCGATGCCGATGATGGCGATGGCCCACACGGCAAAGAACAGCACAGCGCCGCCGTCGTTTGCGAGCGTGATGAGGCAAAACGGCGTATAGCTGCCGGCTATGAGCAGGTAGATGCAGCTGTGGTCGATAATGCGGAACACGCGTTTAGCGCCCGCGGGCTGAATCGCATGGTAGAGCGTAGAGGCTAGGTATTCGAGGATAATGCTGACGCCATAGACAATTGCCGCGGCCATGTGGGCCGGGCCCCCGCCGCGCAGGGCGGCGAATACGATCAGGAGCACCAGGCCCGCGATACCCAGCAGGCAGCCGACACCATGGGTGACGGAGTTCATGATCTCCTCGCCCACCGTGTAGTGTGGAACGGCCGCGGTCTTGGGTCGCGGCTTAGAACTGTCACTCGAATCGGACATGCCGGTTACATCCTCCAACGTAAAGAGTTCTCAACACTATATCAAAGCGTCTAGGTACGTGCGAAATTTGCACCATACGTGACCCTTTGTTTACCCATTCTTTGCTTGTTGACGCATCAACGGCGAACGTCCATAATGCGCTTGCATTAAATGTTGATGTATTAACATCTTATAGGAGAATACCGCATGGCTCAAAACGCACGTTCCCATCGAAAGCTCAAGATAGCCGGCATCGTTGCGCTGGTGGCTGTCGTTGCGCTGCTCGGATTTGCCGGCAACTTTCTGTTTGACTTCGCGCTGAATCCCCGCGCGCCATACACCATGAAGATGATGCAGGATGGCAAGGACGCCGAAAAGGGCGAACAGATGGATGCCGAGGACACCGAGGCGCGGGCGTGGTTTAAGGACAACCGCAAGAGCAGCAGCCTTACCGCAGATGACGGAACCGAGCTCGCCGCTTGGTATTTTGCCGCCCCAGAGAGCACGCACGATTACGCTATCTGCCTACATGGATATACCAACGAGCCCATCGGCATGGCCCGATACGCCAAACGATTCCATGACCGCGGCATGAACGTACTCGCACCCGCCGCCCGCGCCCACGAGCGCTCCGGCGGCGACTATATCGGCATGGGCTGGCCCGAGCGCCTCGACATCGTCGCATGGATTGGGCGGATCGTCGCAGCTGACCCCGAGGCGCGCATCCTGGTCTTTGGCGAGTCGATGGGTGCGGCAACCGCCATGAACGTCGCGGGGGAATCTCTGCCCGCAAACGTGAAATGCATTATCGAGGACTGCGGTTATACGAGTGTTTGGGACGAGTTTTCTCTGCAGCTCAAGGACGTGTTCGGCCTGCCCAGCTTTCCCTTGCTCGATGTGGCAAACTTGGTGTGCAACGTGCGCGCAGGCTACGACTTTCATAAGGCAAGCAGTGTGGAGCAACTCAAACACGCGACGGTTCCCATGCTGTTTATCCACGGCGATCAGGACACCTTTGTGCCGTACGACATGCTCGACCAAAACTACGACGCGTGCGCCAGCAAGGTCAAGCAAAAGCTCACCATCCATGGCGCCACCCACGCCAAGAGTGCGCAAGTTGACCCCAAGCTCTACTGGAATACGGTCGACGACTTCCTCGATAGGAATTTTTAGGGAAAAAGCGGCGTCTGGGGATTTATCTAACCCCCTATTTTCGGAAGTATGCGGCAAAATCCGGAACTGCCAACCGGACCGCAGTTTTACCAACAATTTATCAGGGGTTTTGTTGCCAAAAAACGTCGTGCGCTCGGCAGTCTCAGTATTTGCCGCATACTTCCGAAAAACCGCCTGCGAGCACCGTGCTCACAGGCGGTTTTTGATTGAGTTACGCAACAAAATCGCGTTCTTTGTCCAATAGGACGACGCTATTTAACCTCGATGAGCTCGTACTTGCTCGTGCCCAAGCCGATCTTCTCGGCATGCGCGATGCACGCGCGCCAGTCGGTGTCAGGATGCGTGATGCAGAAGGGGTCACGCGCCTGCTCGCCCTCCAGATGCTCGTGGTTATGCTCCATCTTGGCCGCGCTATCGGTGAGCTCGGTGTTGGGCAGCGGCTCGGATGCCATGACGGCATCGGCGCAGGCCTGGTCGATGGCAACCGGGTCGAAGCTCGCGAACATGCCGATATCGTTGACGATGGGCGTGTCGTTTTCGGGATGGCAATCGCAGTTGGGGCTGATGTCCATGGCGAGCGAGATGTGGAAGCTCGGACGGCCGTCGACGACGGCCTTGGTGTACTCGGCGATCTTGCAGTTGAGCACGTCGGCCGCGGCGTCATAGCCGGGCTTGATGCAGTCCTGGTTGCATGCCGCAATACAGCGTCCGCAGCCCACGCAGCGATCGTGGTCGATGGCAGCCACGTGCACCGTGCTGGTGTTGCCGTTGGCAAGCTCGCGCTCGCGGGTGTCGTCGAACGAGATAGCGTTGTGCGCGCAGATCTTTTCGCAGGCATGGCAGCCAACGCAGTGATCGGTCGCGACATTCGGCTTGCCGGCGGCATGCTGTTCCATCTTGCCGGCACGGCTGCCGCCACCCATACCCAGGTTCTTCATGGCACCGCCAAAGCCGGCCTGCTCATGGCCCTTAAAGTGGGTGAGGCTGATCACGATATCGGCATCCATGAGTGCCTGACCGATCTTGGCCTCGTGCACGTACTCGCCGCCCTCGACCGGGACGAGCGCCTCGTCGGTACCCTTGAGGCCGTCGGCGATGATGATCTGGCAACCCGTGGCATACGGGGTAAAGCCGTTCTGATAGGCGGTATCGATGTGCTCGAGCGCGTTTTTGCGGCTACCGACGTAGAGCGTGTTGCAGTCGGTGAGGAAGGGCTTGCCGCCCAGCTCCTTGACGACATCCGCGACGGCGCGGGCGTAGTTGGGACGCAAAAAGCTCAGGTTGCCCAGCTCGCCAAAGTGAATCTTGATGGCGACGAACTTGTTCTCAAAGTCGATCTGCTCAATACCGGCGTGACGGATGAGGCGCTTGAGCTTGTCGAGCTGGCTCTCGCGAGCATGCGTGCGCAGGTTGGTGAAGTACACCTTAGCGGGTGCTGCGGGTGCAGTTGCGGTCATAGTTATATCCCCTCGGTCTATATGGCGTTACAGACATAGAGGATGGTACCCGTTGAAGTAGGGTCAAAGTCAAGCGCGAAACCTAGTCGTTGGGGAGGTTCTTAAACGACTACTCTTGGACTTTAAGGGCCTCGGCTAGGCTGACGCGCTTGATAGAACGCGTGTGTAGCAGCGCCACGACCAGGTAGGTCGCAAAGCCAATGCCCACGCACGCCGTCATGGACCAAGCGGGCACGTAGATCTCGATATTGCCGTTGTAGGCGAGCAGCATCGAGCGGAAGATGGCCGTAAGCGAGCCAATAATGACCGGCAGGCTCAGCACAAGCGACGCCACCACGCACAGCGTGATCGAGCGGATGTACAGATGCGAGATCTCGCTATCGCGATAGCCAAAGACTTTCATGTAGCTGATCGAACGGGCGCCGTGGTCGATCACAGCCTTGGTCAACAGGTACATAAACAGCAGGAAAATAAACACCGCGAGCCCAACCATCATGCCGATCATTTTGCTCATCATGCCGATAAACTGGTCGCCCACGGCGCGCATGTCGTCGGGCGTGGTGTCGCCGGCAAAGTAACGAGCATCGAGATCGAGCTTCTCGTCGCTCACATAGCCGTTAAAGTAGGCGGCGTCGTTGTCGAACAGCTCGTTAAAGTCATCGATACTCATATAGATATTCATGTCCGACTTGGAGCCCCAGGTACAATCCTTGCCCGCGTACTCAAGGGAATAATGCTCGCCCTCGTACTTGTCGCCGAGCATGACCTTCTGACCCTCGCTCCAGCCAAACTTATCGAGCAGACCGCCGCCAAAGACGATGCGCCCATCGCCGACGTTGAGGTCTTTCCAATAGCGCGAATCGGTTGAAATGCCGTAGACGGAAATCGTCTCCTCGCCATTTCCATCGCCGCGGTCGTATTGCAGCTGGTAAACGGCGTATTTCTCAGCCTGTGCGATTGCGCCCGCGCCGTTGTCGGTCGTATTGACCGGGTGGATATCGTCGTTGTCAGTGTCAATCTTGGAGGCTTTGTCGATCAGGTCGATAGCCTCATCACGGTTGCAGCCGAGGGCATCGGCAAGATCATCGAGGCGCGCATAAAGCGCATCCTTCTTGTCCTGGACCTTGGCAAGCGCATCCTGCGCCGCAGTCAGGCTCTCGGCAGACGGAGATGCGGTCGCGGCATCGGCTGCCGTCTGCGCCGCATCGGCCGCGTCGTCAAGCTCGTCATCGGCATCCTGGGCAGCGGTTAGCAGCGCGCCGTCAACCGACTGCAAGCGCTCGAGTGCCGACCACTGCTCGCGCTCCTCGGCGGTGCCCTCGAGCTCCAGCGGCGCCTTGAGCGTGTACTGGTGCTCGGCGACCAGGCTCGTCTTCAGGTTGTCCGCGTAGTGCGTCATCGTGGGCAGAATCGCCAGGCCAAAAAGCATCAGCAGCGACGCAAATGCAATGCCCACGAAGAGCGTGGCGAAGTTGCCCAGGTTGCGCAGGAAGATACGCAGGCGGAAGCGCGAGACAAAACCCATGCGCTCCGGCAGCTGCAGGCCGCACTTGGTACCCGATTTGCCGCTCGCCTCGTGACGAAGGAATTGCAACGGCGTCTTGCCCATTTTGCGAAGCAGGCCCACCAGCGTGATGAGGATGAGCGCGGCGGCGGGAACCACGGCGCACTTCACAAAGATCTCCCAGCTCCAGTACACCTGGAAGGGCGGCAGGCTATACGAACCGTAATAGAGGCTGCGCATGGGCTCGGTAAAGAACACAACGCCGAGCGCAGTGCCCAAAAGCGCTGCGAGCACGCCCACGATGGCGGGAAGCGCAAGGTAGTGCAGCACGATCTCGCGACGGCGATAGCCGCTGGCGAGCAGTGTGCCAATGATGGCGCTCTCCTCCTCGATGGTGGCGTCGGTAAGGACCACAAAGACGAACGCCATGATCACGATGATGATGTCGAGCAGCGTCATCCACATCATAGAGTCGCCGTCCACGTCGTCGCGCGCGTAGCCAATACCCTGGTTGGAATCGGCGTCGATCAGATCGTCCACGCGCGTATCGGCATCGGTCAGCGCCTCGACCATATCCTGCTCCGCATCGATGCGGTCCGCAGTGGAGAGGTCGCGATCGGTAAAGGTAAAGGAGTAGGTGTAGGCGGGCGCGCCGCCGACGTCCTCGAGCGCGGCAAAGCCAGCGTCGGTGACCTCGGCCACGCCATAGGTGATGGTGTTCACCGTAAAGTCGGAGTTGTTGAGGAACAGCGCCTGGCTATCGGGTTGAGTCATGATGCCGCAGATGGTGTAGGTGCGACCCTCGAGCTCGACCTTATCGCCCACGGACAGGTTGTTATTGGTGGCAAAGACACGGTCGATTGCCACCTCATCGTCCGTCTTGGGCTCCTTGCCCTCACAGTAGGACGCGATATCGACCTTGGTGCGGTGCGCATAGGTGCGCAGCGTGCGCTTGGTGCCGTCGTCGCCGGACGCCTTTTTGATGATGGCGTCGATGGAGAAGTTCTTGTAGAGCGTGACGCCGCCGACGTCGCCGGCTGCACCCTCGGCTGCCTTGAGCTGGTCTTTGGTGGCCTCGAAAGAGGTGGTCACGCGGCCGTCCTCAATCGTGTACGCATCGCGCATGTCGTCGATAAGGCAACCGATGGAATGCGCTGCGAGCAAAAAGCCCGAGGTAAGGGCGATGCTTCCGCACATAAGCAAAAAGATGCCCAGGTACTTGCCGATATTGCGGCGCAGCTCGCGCGGGAGACGTTTTGTGAGAGGTGTCATGGCGCCGCCTACCAATCGAGCTCGGCGGCCGCGACGGGCGACTCGTTGAGCTCATCCTCGACGATGCGCCCGTCGCGCAGGCGCAGCACGCGATTGGCCATGCGCGCGATGGCGGCATTGTGGGTGACAATGATGATGGTGCAGCCGTAGGTGCGGTTGACATCCTCCATGAGCTGCAAGATTTCCTTGGACGTCTTGTAGTCAAGCGCGCCCGTGGGCTCGTCGCACAGCAGCAGGCCCGGGTTTTTGACGAGTGCGCGGCCGATGGCACAGCGCTGCTGCTGGCCGCCCGAGACCTGGCGCGGGAACTTGTTGCGGTGCTCGTAGAGACCCAGCGAACGCAGCAGGTCGTCGACATTGAGCGGGTTTTTGGACAGGTGCGCCGTGACCTCGATGTTCTCCTTGATGGTGAGATCGGGCACCAGGTTGTAGAACTGGAAGACAAAGCCCAGCTCGCGGCGGCGGTACTCACCCAGGTCGGCGGGCTTGAGCGTGGTGAGGTCGCAGCCGTCCACCAGAATAGAGCCGGCGTCGGCATCCTCCAGGCCGCCGATCAGGTTAAGAAACGTCGACTTGCCCGAACCCGAGGGCCCCAGCATGACGCAGATCTCACCGCGATTGATGGACGTGTCGATGCCGTCGAGCACCGTCAGGCGCGCATCTCCATCGCCGTAGTGCTTCTTGAGCCCCTTGACCTGGACGTAGGCTTGCTTCGTCGCCATGCTATCCCCCATTGTTAGCCTTCTGCTACTTTTCTAGGCTAATAGTAAACCCGGGCGAACTATTTTTAAGCGACGTGCGCGAACTATTTTCCAACCTACTCATTGGGGACAGACTTAAATGAGTGAAATCGCTCATTTAAGTCTGTCCCCAATGAGTGGTCGGGACTGCGGACAAAAAGTTGGACCATCAGGTCCGGTTTGGAGTCCGCATGACATACAGTAGAGCCGTAGTGGAGAGGGCCGGGGAGCTACGCCGCTCCGGGCTCTCGTGCAGGGAGATAGCCCGGGAGCTCGACGGGCCGAGCAAGAGCGCCGTCGCGCGCTGGACGAGGGCCGGGGCCGCGGGCGGAACCGTCGGGAGGGCGGTCGCGAAGATGGATCTGCCGAAGGTCGTCGGGGACGGTCCGGTGTACCCCGACATCGACCCGGACGACAAGGACGCCCTGATAGAGTGTTAGCGCTACTGTAAAAACAACCATTTTGACCAACGCTCAACAACCAATCATGCCAACGCAATCCCGCCATTTGCGCCAACGCATTTTCACCATTTCCACCAACGCCGGGGCTTACGCTTCGATCGACGAGCGGACGATGCTTTCGGGAGGAGCGGGCCGTGGCGGAGAAGAGCCTGATCGGAGAGTTGGACATGTACAGGGAAGCGGGCATAAAGCCCAACTTCAGCGACATAGCGAAGCGCTACGGCAAGGACAGGCACACCGTGGCGTCGTACTGGAGGGCCGAGGGCGGGCGGCCCCGCGACGGGCGCGGCGACAGGGCGGGCTCGTTCGACGCGCACATCGAGGAGGTGGCCGCCAAGGCGCAGCTGCCGGGAGTCACCAAGAAGGGCATCCACGAGTGGCTGCTGCACAGGTATCCCGGCGAGGACCTGGCCGGCTACAACGCCTTCACCCAGTTCATGCGCAAGAACGGCATCGCCGTCGGGGCCTCCGGCGGCCCGGAGCCGCACCCGCGCTTCGAGACGCCGCCCGGACTGCAGCTGCAGTTCGACTGGAAGGAGTCCGTCAAGATGGCGAACCGCGACGGCGAGCTGTTCGAGTTCAACGTGTTCGCGGCGACGCTGGGCCATTCCCGCAGGCACATATTCATCCGGTCGGGGACCAGGACGACCGACGACCTGGTCAGGTGCATGTACGCCACGATCGCGAGGCTCGGCGGCGTGCCGCGCGAGTGGGTCACGGACAACATGTCCGCCCTGGTGACGGTCAAGGGCGGCAGGCGCCTCAAGGTCCAGCGCGCATACGAGTTCGCCAAGGCCGCCGGCTTCGAGCTGAAGCTGTGCCGCCCGCGCAGCCCCCAGACGAAGGGCAAGGTCGAGTCGTCGAACCGCTTCCTGTCGCGGCTCGCGGCCTACCAGGGCGACTTCGACGGCTGGGACGACATCGACGAGATCGTCGCGCGGATCGAGGACGCCAGCAACTCCGAGCCCAACGAGACCACGGGGCTGCCGCCCTCCGCGCTGTTCATGGAGGAGAAGGACGCGCTGCTGCCCGTCGGCAACCTGCGCGCCCTCGAGGAGGCGATGGGCGACGTGGTGCGCGTGGCCAGGGTGCCGGCCACGATGCTGGTGAGCGCGCACGGCGAGCCCATGTCGGTGCCCAGGCGCTGCATCGGCAGGCCCGCCCGCATCGTCTGCATGCCCGGCGGCGCGATGGACTGCTACGTCGGCGGCGAGCTGGTGGCCACGCACGTGGCGGGCGGGCCGGCCTACGACCCGGCGCACTACGCCGAGGCCATGGCCGGGAAGCGGTGGTTCGGCGACGCCGCCGGCGACATCGAGGCGGCCGCCGCGGCCAACCTCGGCCTGCTCGACTCGATAGGGGGCTCGCTGTGAGCGCCGCCGTGCAGGCCAGCCCCCTCAACCGCCTGGCGGCCAACCTCGAGGAGCTGGGGCTCGAGGGCATGGCGTCGTCGGTGCCCGAGTACGTCAGGCTCGTCGCCGACGGGAGGAAGGGCCTGGTCGACGCCATGCTCGAGCTCACCGACGCCCAGATAGCCCTCAAGCGGCGCGCCGACGACGAGCGCCGCTTGAGGATGGCCAACTTCCCCTACATAAAGACGCTGGCCGACTTCGACTGGGGCTTCCAGCCGAGCGTGCCCCGCGGGCTGGTCGAGCAGCTGGCCACGCTCGAGTTCGTCGACCGCGGCGACAACGTCGTGCTCGTCGGCAGCCCGGGCGTCGGCAAGACCCACCTGTCGATAGCCATAGGCCACGAGGCGGTGATGGCCCGCAAGCAGGTGTACTTCGCCGACTGCTCGAGGCTGGTCGAGGACCTCAAGCACGCCTCGGCGAAGGAGGCGCTGGCGCGCAGGATGCGGTTCTACGAGCACTGCAGCCTGCTGATAATAGACGAGCTCGGCTACCTCGACATCGGCAAGGAGGGCGCGGACCTGCTGTTCCAGCTGGTCAACAGGCGCTACGCGCTCAAGCGGTCGACCATCGTCACGACCAACGTGCCGGTGGGCAGGTGGGGCGACGTGTTCGGCAGCAACGTCACGGCCTCGGCGGTGGCCGACAGGCTGTGCCACCATTGCGCGATGATCAAGATAACGGGACGGTCGTACCGCCTGAAGGACGTATCCATCGGCGGCGAGGAAGGGAAGGAGGAGGGAGCCTAGACGCCGAAAGCGGCGCATCCGCGTTGGCGCGATTGGCGAAAATACGTTGGTGAAAATGGTGAAAAATATATTGACGCTAACATAGAGCGCCTCGTCCTGGAGAACGCCGTCCTCAGGGCGGTGAACGACGTTTTAAAAGCCGCGAGCCTCGACGGGATGTCGAACAGGGAGAAGACCCTGGTGATAGACCGCCTGAGGCCGTGCGGGAAGTGGTCCTTGAGAGAACTCACGAGTTCCTTGGGGATATCAAAGAGCTCCTATGAGTACCAGCGCCGCGCGATCGCGAGGCCCGACCGGCTCGCGCCCCTGCGCGCGCTCGTGCGCAGGATCTTCACCGAGGACGGTGAGGGGGCGCGGGGGTACCGCTTCGTGACGGCGCGCCTGCGCGAGCTCGACGAGCCCGTGCGCGCCTCGGAGAAGGTCGTCCTCCGCATCATGCGCGAGGAGGGCCTGGTCCCCAGGTGGATGAGGAGGAAGAGGAGGCCCTACAGCTCCTATGCGGGCGAGCCGACGCCGGCCCCGCCGAACCTCGTGCGCCGCGACTTCCGCTCGGCCCTGCCGAACTTCCTGTGGCTCACCGACATCACCGAGTTCAGGCTGCCCTCCGGCAGGAAGGTCTACCTGTCGGCCATCAGGGACTGCTTCGACTCCTCGGTCGTGGCGTGGAGGGCCGGCGAGAGACCGGACGCCGCGCTCGCCAACTCGACGCTCGAGGACGCCTGCGCCCGGCTGGCGCCCGGCGAGCGCCCCGTCATCCACTCCGACCGCGGCGGCCACTACCGCTGGCCCGGCTGGATCTCGATCTGCGAGGACAACGACCTCACCAGGAGCATGTCCGCCAAGGGCTGCAGCCCGGACAACGCCGCGATGGAGGGCTTCTTCGGCCTGCTCAAGAGGGAGTTCTGGCACGGCAGGGACTGGTCGGGCTGGGCCCCCGCCCGCTTCATCGAGGAGCTCGGGGCCTGGATCGGCCGCTACAATACGGAGAGGCGCAGCGATGCGCTCGGCGGCCGCACGCCGGCCGAGTTCCGCGCCGCGCTGGGAAGGGCCGCGTAGCGGTCCAAGAAATCGTCCGCAGTCCCGTCCCCAAGTGCCGACATATTGGGACAGTCCCTGCCAGCCCTGCCGGCGGATCGGCAAAGATTGTCCCCAATGACTAGGTGGCTAGACGCTGGATTTGTTGTGGGCGAGGGCTAGGCCTACGGCGGCGATGGCGGCGGCGAAGAGCACCGTGACGCCCAGGTCGCAGGCGATGTCGTCCAGCGCGGCAGACGTCAGGTCAGAGGTAAGCGCCTTGCCGATCGCGTCGTTCACCCAATACGTCGGCACAAAGTGCGCCACCGTCTGCACGGCCGAACCCATCAGCGACAGCGGCATCCAGGCGCCACCCAAAAACGTCATGAGCATGCCGAGTAAGTTGCCCACACCGTTGAGCAGCTCCTCGCGCGCACCCAGGCTCGACAGCATAAAGCCAACAGCCAGCGGCGTGCACGCCAGGGCAAACGTTGCCGCCAGCGCTAGGCACACGCGACCCACGCCGACCTCGGCAACCGCGCTGGCAAAGCCCACGACGCCCATCATGCTCGACACGAGCCAGATGCAGACGGCGAGCACGGCGGCGGCCGCGAACACAGCGAGCGAACGCTGGCGCTCAGAGACCGGGCTGGCATCCATGCGGCGCACGCGCTCGGGCTCGTTCATGCCCGAAAACACCAGTCCCACCGACACGATGACCGACGAGATGATCGCGTACGCGCCAAAGTTGAAGTACGACTCGAGCGTGGTAGCAGCAGTCGAGTCGACCTTGACCTGCTCGATCTGGACCTCCGCGCGCTTTGCGGCCGCGTGCTCGGCGGCCCTTGCGACGTCACCGTTGGAGGCAGCGGGTTCAAGCGCCGCCGCAGCGCCCGCGAGCGAGATCCAGCGCGAGGCCTCGGCGGACGAAAGCGCCGCCGCCATGGTGCCGGAACCATAGGTCACGTCGAGCTTGGGCAGGGCCTCCCCCGCACGGGCGGCTGCAACAAGATGGTCCTCAAACCCCTCCGGGATAAAGAACACGCAATCGGCACTGCCCTTGGCGCTGTTGCTCTTGGAGAGCGCGTCGGCAAGGTCGTATGTGTCGTCGCCGACGCCCGTGACCAGGTCAAAGCGTGAGCCCAGGTGCTTGGTAAGCGCCCGCGAAAGGTCGCTATTGTCGCGGTCGACCACGATCACGTTGGTGTCGTAGGGCTTGTACTCGGTAAGCTGCGACGAGTTCCAGCTCACCGAAGCCGCGATGAATACGCCCATGAGCGAGATGAACACCGTATAGATGAGCAGGTAGAACGGGTGCGCCAGCGCCATGCGAAGCGCGGTCTTAAAGGTGCTCATAGCGGCTCCTTCCAAAGATCAGCGTAGCGGCGGCGACAAACACCAGGGCCATCAGGACGAGCGCGCCGGCGCGAACAGCGAAGGGCCCCAGGTCCTCAAAGAAATACAGGCGATTGAACATGTCGCAGATGAGCTTGACGGGGTTGAGCCAGCACTCGACCGGACAAGCGCGGGCGACGTCGTCGGCAAGCGCCATCGCCGGCTCGCCGTAGAGGCCGGCAAACAGGGCGCACGTGGTGGCAAAGCCCGTGAGGATGCCCGACTTGGATGCCTTGCCGCCCTTAACGGGAAGCGTGCCCACAAAAAGCCCCAGGCCCGTGGCGGCAAGCGCGGATGCAGCCCCGCCCAGCAGGCACAACCCCTCGCGCCCGCCAAAGTCGACGCCCACGACCAGGCGCACGTAGCCGATCGCAACCGCCATCGATGCAAAGGAAACCAGCCACGAGCCGACAAAAATGCCGGCCAGCGACGCCGTCTTGGAAAGACCGCCCACGCAGCGGCGCGCGCCAAGGCCCGACAGATTAGGCTGCAAATCGACGACGCTCAAGGCGGCAAACTCGGCAGACATCATCGCGACCAGGCCAAAAAGCGCGTAATAGTAGATGACCGTGCCATCGGGCGTGGCACGAGTCAGGCTCATGCGGCGGGTTCCGCCCTCGAGCGACAGGGCGTGCGCAACCGCCGCCGGATCGGCGAGCGCCGCCGGGTTGTCCTGGGCAATCTGGCGCATGAGCTCGACATTTTGCGTATACGAGCTTGCCACCGTTTCAAGGATGCTGCGGTCGGTGAGCACCGACGAGGCGCGCGAGCTGTCGTAACTCGACAGCAGCGTGAGCCTGGGCGTGCCCGCGGCATCAACCGTATAGATGCCCGCGACCTCGCCGGACTTGAGCGCACGGTTCGCGGCGTCCACATCCTCGCACTCGTGGATCTCGAGCAGCTGATCGTTGTCTTCCTTGGCAAGCGACGTCGCCACGCCCTTAAAGGTCGAAGCGTCCCAAGCCTCGTCCGCCACGACGGCAACCGGCACCGGGTCGATCTTGCCGTCGGAGCTGAGGTTAGCAAACATAAACATGAACATCGTGGAAAGTGCGACGGGAAAGAGAGCACCCCAGACCCACGTGCTCGGCCGGCGCAGCAGCGTCTTGACCGTAGTGATGATGGTGTTGAACATGGCTGCCCCCTAGTCGCGCAGCTTGCGGCCGGTGATCTCGAGGAACACGTCGTTGAGGGTCGGCGGTTCGCTCCACACGCGGCCGAGCGCCACGTCGGCAGCACGCAGCGTGTCGAGGATGTCGACCAGATTGTGCGGGCTCGCCTCGCAGGTGCAGACGAGCTCGCCGCCGGACAGCTCGACCGAAAGCACGTGCTCGAGGGCCCGCAGTCGCTCGACCGTGGCGGCCTCGACGGCACCGACCTCAACAGTCACGCGCTCGCCCATCTGGATCATGCGCTTAAGCTCGTCGTTGGTGCCCTGCGCCAGCACGCGGCCGCCGTCCATGATCATGATGCGGCTGCAGATCTGCTCGACCTCCTCCATGTAATGGCTGGTATACACCACCGTAGCGCCCTCGTCGCGCAGGCGGCAGATGCCCTCCAGGATGGCGTTGCGGCTCTGGGGGTCGACCGCCACCGTGGGCTCGTCAAAGAAGATGAGCTCGGGCTTGTGTGCGATGCCGCAGGCAATGTTGAGGCGGCGCGCCAGTCCGCCCGAAAGCTTGCCGGGACGAAACTTGGTAAAGTCGCCCAGCCCGACAAAGTCGATCGCCTCGTCCACCAGCGCGCGGCGGCGCTTGCGGTCGTTAACGTAGAGGCTGCAGAAATAGTCGATGTTCTCGCGCACCGTGAGCTCGTCAAACACCGCCACCTGCTGCGGCACCACGCCGATGCGGCGCTTGAGGTCGTAGCGGGCGGGCGTCATGGGCTCGCCGAACAGCTCGATGGTGCCTTTGTCGTAGGCGAGCAGCTGCAGGATACAGTTGATGGACGTGGTCTTGCCCGAGCCGTTGGGGCCCAGCAGGCCAAAGATCTCGCCGGGGGCGATGCTCAGGTTAAAGTGGTCGAGCGCAATAAGATCGTCATAGCGCTTGACGAGGTTTTCGACATGGACGATGTCTGTCATGAGGCGGCCCTTCTGTTGGTCGTGGCCCGGTACGATTTCATCATCGCAGGAGCGGGCGGCGCGCACCAGTGAGCTTTGTCACGAGTGAGGGGGGCGGAGGCGAAACCCCCGCTCGCGCGAGCGATCGACGCCGATTTGCCGCGCGGGAGGAATGTCACGGTTGCCCCGGGCGGCCCCTCCACCACGCGCGGCTTCGCGTACAATACCCGTATGAACAGGCTTTTCGACAAATCGATTGTGCTGGCGTGCTGTATCGCAGCCGCTCTGGGCCTTGCTGTGGACGCTCGCCTGGTCGCGGCGTTTTGCCTTGGCGTTATTGCCACCTCGCTGGCTGAGCTCGCGCAGGGGAAAAGCGCCCGGCGCGCGAGCGAGACCGCGAGCTGCGCTTACATCATCGCGGCTGTCTTCGTGCCGCCGTTTGTGCCGTTTGCGCCTCTCGCCCTCTATGACATCGCGCGGCGGGTGCGCCGTGAGCACGCCTGGGCCGCGCTGGGCATTGGCGCCACCTTTGTCTTTGCGCTTGTCGCGGACCTTCGCACCGACGCGCTCACCGCCCGAACGCTCCTGCTGACTGCCATCCTTTCGGTTGCCGCTACCTTGCTATCGCTGCGCACCGCCCAGTTGGAACGCGAGCAGCAGCGCATGCGCCGCACCCGCGACGAGCTGCAGGAACGAGCCCTCGCGCTCGAAGCGCGCAACCGCGATCTTGCCGATCGCCAGGACTACGAAGTCGAGCTCGCGACGCTCGCCGAACGCGCCCGCATCGCGCGCGAGATCCACGATAACGTCGGGCACCAGCTCACGCGTACCTCGCTGCAGACCGAGGCCCTGTGCATAGTCCACGCCGATGAACCCGGCGTCGCCGCCGATTTCGCCGACGTCAAGCACACCGTTGACGAGGCGCTCCAGCTTGTGCGCACCAGCGTCCACGCGCTCAACGACAACGCCGTCGATCTTTCCGTGCAGCTCGAACGCATTGTTGAAGGCGCACGCTCGGACGGCGGCCCGCAGATTGAGCTTGAAGTTATGACCGAACATGCGCCCGCAAACGTCGCCAACTGCTTTGCGGCGGTCCTGCGCGAGGCGCTATCCAACACCATGCGCCACGCCCGCGCGCAAAACGTTGCTGTGCGATGCATGGAGCATCCATCGTTTTACCAGCTCATCGTTACCGACGATGGCATGGGCGGGACCCAGACGGGCGGTCGCGGCGCCGCCGAGGGCATGGGGCTCGGCTCCATGCGCGAGCGCGTCGAGGCGCTTGGCGGCACCTTCACCGCCGGCCCGCGCGCCGGCGTCGGCGGCTGGCGCGTGTTTGCCACCGTCCCCAAACAGCAAGGAGATGAGGCCCGATGAGGCTCATTGTTGTCGACGACGACCGCCTAGTGGTCGATTCGCTCAAGATTATCCTGGGCGCCCAGCCGCAGATCGAGGTAGTGGGCACCGGCGCCAACGGCAACGACGCGGTTTCGCTCTATGCCGAACACGCACCCGATATTGCACTGCTCGACATTCAGATGCCGGGACGCGACGGCCTATCGGCGGCGCGCGAGATCCTCGAGCGCGACCCTGCGGCGCGCGTGGTGTTTCTGACAACATTCTCGGATGACGAGTACATTGTGTCGGCGCTCAAGCTGGGCGCCCGCGGCTACCTGATCAAAACCGATGTCGCCGCTATTCCACCGGCGTTGGCGCAGGTCATGGACGGCAAACGCGTGCTCGAGGGCAAGGCGATCGAGGACATCGATTTTGACGGGACAGGCGCCGATGCCAGCACGCCTCGCCGACCCGCCGCCTTTGCCAGCCTGACCGACCGTGAGTTCGAAGTCGCCGAGCTCATCGCCCGCGGCCTCGATAACAAGGAGATTGCCGCCGCCGCTTACATGGGCGAAGGCACGGTGCGCAACCACATCAGCTCGATCCTTGCCAAAATGGGCCTACGCAACCGCACGCAGATCGCCATCGCCTACCTGCGAGGGTAATTACCCAACAACCGACCACCCCGGCATAGCAAAATGGCTGCTATCGATTTAATGCCATTTCAAAACTATGTCGGTTTACTACGATGAATCGCCCACCTTCGACCACGGCAAATTGCGCGCTTCCAAAACCGCAGGTAGAACGCTTGCGATATTTAGAAAAATGCAGTCATGGTCGGGAATGTCGAGTTCATCGTAGTAAACCGGCATAGTTTTGTTCGGGCGGCCCTGCACGAGCGCCTCCGCAAGCCTCGCGAGACCAAAATGATCCGTTTTCCTCCGTTCCCAAGGGATCAGCTGGAACCGCTCGCCACGAAACCTGCCCATCTACTACGTTTGACTCGATACCCCCGACCATACCCCCGTTTTCCGGAAAACCGCAGGCGTTCTACCTGCGGTTTTGTTTTTGCGCTTTTCGGCATGGTTGGGGGTAAGGGGCTAAACGTAGTAGATGGGCCGGTTTCGTGGCGAACCCTTCTCGCCTACGCACAAAAGCGCCGCCACGGAGGAGGGAGATACCTCCGTGGCGGCTGGGGCTGGGGGTGGGGCTATGTTCTGGCTCCCCGCCGGCCGCCCGGGGCCTTCTGGCCCCGGGCGCTGCCAGCGTGCCTAGCGCTTACGGATACCCCAGACCAGGGCTCCGACGCCGGCCATGGCGATGACAAATGCCATAAGCAGAGCGGCAGCCTGCTGGTCGCCCGTGGTGGGCAGGAAACCCTTGACCGTCTTGACGATGTTCGTCACGGTCTTGGGCGTGCCGGGATCGGGTGTCGGCGTAGGAGTCTCGGGCTTCTTGTACGTGTTGTTGAACACGATACCCTCGACGCTTTTGTCGCCCTTGGTATAGGTAACGCTCGCCTTGAGGTTACCCTCACCGTCGTCGACCACGTTGACGGTCGCGGTAAAGACGGACTTGTCGTAGGTCATACCGGCCTCGTCGCCCTTGACCTCGCTGACGGTGTAGACGTACGTACCAGGCTCGTCGTACTCGAACTTGTCGAAGTTGATCTTGCCGTCGGCATCGTTGGTAACCGTAGACTCGATGTCCTCGCCAACGAGCTTAAAGCTAAACTCGTCCTTCTTGAGCTCACGTCCCTCGAGCACCTTGATGGCCCCGATGGAAACCTGCGTGGGCATGGCGTGATACTTGTTGGTAAAGCCAGCCGACTCGGTGGTTCCCTCGAGCTTGTGCGTCGCGGTCAGCGTGCCGCCGCCGTTGTCGGAGACGGTGGTCACGACGGTGTAGGTCGCGCCGTCATAGGTGACGCCCTTGTGCAGGCCGAGCGCGTTGGGGCAAGCCTCGCGCAGCATGTACGTGTGCGTGCCGGGCGCCTCGTAGCGGATCGGGCTCAGCGTAACGTTACCGTCGACGTCATTGGTGCCGCTCGCGACAACCACGCCGTCCTCGAGCAGCTCAAACGTGAACTCGCCAGCTGCAAGGTCGCGTCCGGTCAGACGCTTGACCGTCTTGACCTGATCGGTCACGGAAGAATCGGTAGGTGCCACGCCGTAGGTGTTGGTGAACGTGAAGGCAGCACCGTCGTCGCCCTCGCGCACGACACGCAGATGTCCGGTACCGTCGTCAGTCACGGTGTAGGAAACCTTGCGCATGGCGTTGGCGTCGTTGGTCACACCAGGGGCACTACCGGACTCGGTCACCGTGTAGGTAAAGGTGTGCGAGCGCGGAGCGGTGGGGGCTGCGGGCTCGGACTCGTCGTTGGACTCGTCGGTGTCGGCAGCGTCGGCGTCAACCTCGGCCTCGCCGGCGTTGGCCTCGGCTTCGTCAGCTTCGTCTGCCTCGGCCTTATCGGTCGCATCGTCCGTCACGCCCAGAGCGCGGTTGAGGTCCTCGAGCGTAAAGTGGATCTTGCCAAAGCCCACGTTGCCAGCCGCGTCGTTGGTTGCGGTCGTGCGCTCGGGCATCGGGGCACCAGCCTCGTCGGCGGTCACGGTAAAGGTGAACTTGCCCGTGATGTCAACCGGGGTCAGGCCCTCGGCAGCTTGGAGCTTCTTAGTGCCGGTGAGCGCGGCATCGACGGCTTCGGCGCCGTAGACGTTCTCGAACAAGGGCTCGACGCCGCCGTAGTCGACCGTTGCCGTCAGGGTACCGTCACCGTTGTCGACGACGATAACCTTAAAGCCAAAGCTCCACGTTGTAGCGGAAACGCCATTCGGCAGCCCGAATAAATCTTCGTAGGCCGTGTAGTTAATGGTCCAGGCAAGCTTACCGTCCTTATCGGTACGATGGGCAAGCCCAGCAGCCTCAAGATTAGCAAGCATCTTAGTGTCGTAGTGCAGCGTATCAAAGCTCACGTGCCCGCCGATATTGGGCTTGAGGTTTTCGTATGCCACAAGCTCACCCTGATAGGCGATGCCGAACCAGAACTCGCCGTCGGCCATCGGGCGGCCGGTCAGAGTCTTGGTGGCAACGACCTGAGCGGCGGTGCCGCCAGGCGTGTTGGTCGTAGCGCTGTAACTGTTGTGGAACGGCACCAGGGCCTTCTCGACCTTGTTCTCGCCACTCTTGTGGACCGTCTCATGCGTGCCCTCGGGACCGCCGGAAACGGTCGTCGTAGCAGCGAGCGTGCCGGCGGTGTCGTCGGCGATGGCGATCGTCACCGTGCGCACGGCGTCGTCGTAGGTGTAACCGGGCTGGCCGTCGTTCTTCTCGGCCACGGTGTACGTAAAGGTCTTGCCGGCGTCAGCCTGCGTAAATATAACCTCATGACCAGCCAGAATGTCGATCAGTCCGACCGTTGCCTCTGCCGCTGCGGGGGACTTGAAGCTATTAGCCCCGGGCAGCAGACCGAGCGCGCGAGCCGAAGCGTCGTCAGCAGGTGTCACGGTAAAGGTGAACTGACCCTCGGTCATGGGGCGGCCATCCAGATACTTGCTGAGCCACAGACCGCCGGCAGCGGTGTAGTTAAGCTCAGTGCGGTACGTGTTGGTAAAGCGTCCGTTTTCCTTCTTGGTGACGTTGGCGGTCAGGCTGCCATCGCCGTTCTCGGTCACGGTCACTTCGGCGGTTGCGACATGCGCGTCATACGTCAAGCCGACCGTGCTGCCCGCGTTCTCGCGAATCTCGTACTTATAGGTTCCGGCGGCAGCGTAGTGAATCTTGCCGAACTTGATGGCGGCAATGCCGTCCTTCGCGTCCTTCTTGCTCACGGTTACGGTTGCGGGATCGGGCAGTGGGGCGTCTTCGGGGGCGGTGATGGTAAAGCTGAACTCGTCCCCATCCGTCCAGTCGCGGCCGCTGATGACCTTGCCCAGGTCAAAGTCGAGCTCCGCATCGAGCGGGGCCACGCTGTAGGTGTTCTTGAAAGTCGCAGCCGTGGCGTCCTTCAGGACATGCTCGGCCTTGAGGGTGCCGTCGCCGTTGTCCGTGATGGTGGTCTCGATGGTGTACTTGGCGTCACTGTAGGTGATGCCCTTGCTGGTGGTTCCGCCCTTGATCTCGCGCAGCGTGTAGGCGTGCTTGCCGGCCTCGGTGTACTTCACGGCGTTCATCGTGATCTTGCCATCGGCGGCATTGGTGCCGGTGGCGACGACCTTGGCGTCCTCGTCCTCGCCCTCGACGAGCTCGAAGGAGAACTCGCCGTCCTTGAGGTCGCGGCCGGTCAGGGACTTGGTCGCGGTGATCTGGTCGGTGACGCTCGTCTCGGCAGGCGTCACGTTATAGGTATTGGTGAACGTAAATGCCACATCGCCGTCCGGCTTGTGGGATACTTTCAGATTGCCCTTGCCGTCATCAGTCACGGTGAAGGAAACCTCGCGCGACAGCTTGGCGTCGTTGGTCACGCCAGCGACCTCGCCGGACTCGGTCACGGTGTAGGTAAAGGTGTGCTCGCGCTTCTCGGGCTTCTCGCCCAGAGCCTTGTTAAGGTCGTCGAGCGTAAAGGTGATCTTGCCAAAGTCGACCTTGCCCTTGGCATGATTGGTCACGCTCGCGTTCGCGGGCATGGGTGCACCATCTTCACCGGTCACGGTAAAGGTGAACTTGCCGGCAATGTCAGCCGGGGTCAAGCCGTCGGCGACCTGCAGGTTCTTCTTGCCCACAAGTGATACCTCGGCAGTATTCGTGGTGTAGACGTTCTTGAACTCGATGCTCTTGACGTCCTTGGCGTCCTTCAGCTCGTGCGTGGCAACCAGCTGGCCCTTGCCGTTATCGGCGATGATCGTCACGATGGTGTAGACCGCGTCATCGTAGTCAATACCGCCGGCGTTGCCCTTAACCTCATGCAGCTTGTAGGTGTGCTGGCCGATCTCGGTGTACTTGATGGCACTGAACGTCACCATGCCGTCGGCGGCGTTCTTAACGGTCTCGATAAGATCAGAGTCCTCACCCTTAATCTCGCGCAGCTCAAAGCTGAACTCACCGGCCGTAAGGTCGCGCCCGGTCAGAGACTTGGTCACGTCAATCTTGTCGGTAACGCTGGACTCAACAGGCTCCGCAGTGTAGACGTTCTTGAACTCGGTCTCGTCGGCTTCGCTCCAAGTCACCTTCACAGCGGCGCTGAGCTCGCCCCTCTTGTTGGGCGTTACCGTCACGGTGACCTCCGCGACGTTCTTGCTGTAGGCGATGCCGTCAATCGTGGTCCCGGCATGCTTTTCACTGACCTTGTAGACGTACGTGCCAGGTTCGGTGTATTCGATCGTGCCGAAGTCGATGGCAGCCTTGCCCTGGTCCAGGTCAGCCTTGCGCACGGTCGCAGTCCTAGCCGCAGGCATCGGGGCGCCGCTCTCGGATGTCAGGCCAAACTCAAACGCGTCAGCATTCGTCCAGTCGCGACCCTCGAGCACCTTGGTCAGGCCAAAGCTAGCCTTGGTCTCCGCCGTCGCCGGCGTCATGTTGTACGCAAAGCTAATCTTGCCGTTGTTGCCCAGGTAGGAATTGACATGCGTCGCGGTCGCCTTGGCGGACGTGTTGTTCCACTTGGGGTTGAGAACGTCGGCCGCGGTATCGGTTTTGTTGCCGCCCACGCTCTCCTTGGTGGTGTGGAGCTCATCGATAAAGGCCAGGCGTGCGGTTCCCACAGTAAACACCAAGTTACCGTTCTCATCGGGAACAATCGCGCCGCCGAACTTCGCGGCGTCGCCGCCGATAAACTCGATGACGGCGGTGGCGGGCTTGGCCTCGCCGTTCTCGCCCTGCTCTTCAAACTTATCCTTGTAGTAATAGGTGCCGGTATCTGCCAGCGAATTCTTTGCGGGCTGCGTGCATTCCTTATCCGTGTAAATAGGAGTCTGCTTCTGGAAGTAGTAGTAGCGGTTGGTGTCGGCGGGTTCAAAGGTCGCAACCGTATCGCCCATCGCACCGTCGCTCCACTTGTTCGCAAAGAAGTTCACGGTCTTGGTGCCGTCAACGACGGTCGTATTATGCTCGATGTAATCCTTGAGCCCCGCTACCTTCTCGGGCGTAAACAGGTTGTCGAGTGCGACCTTCTTCACGCTCGAGGCATACTTCACCTGGATGGGCTTAACGGTATCGACCGAAAGCTTGCCGTCTACGGTCTTAAAGTGACTCAGCGGAATCAACGACGCGGGAATGTTGACCGTTACGATATCGCCCTTCTGGGGATTGTCGTCGCCGGCACGCTGCACGGTAATGAGCAGGTCTTTTGCCTTGCCATCGAACTCGTACGTATCGGTCTTGGTTTCTTTGTTGACCGTCTTGCTCGCCTTGGTAAACGGCGTGCCGTTGATGACGACCTCGGTGAAGCTGTCGACCTGCATAAAGTCGCCCAGCTCATCGGTAAACGTGATGTAGCCGGACTTGGTCTCGTCGTAGCCCTTGTGGATTTCGGTCGGATAAGGCGGCTCCGACGTAATGGCCTGCGAGATGTCGTCGAAAACCTTCTTGAGTTCTTCTGCATTGGTCGCCGACTTATAGTAGTCGGAGTTTTCCGCGCGTGTGCCATGAGTATTCCACGCCGTGGCATTGGGGTAGTTACTAGAAACGGCCTGCATGAACTTGTTCTCTTTTTGGCTTTTTCCCGAATCCTGGATACCAGCGCTGGGATCCGCGCCATCAAAGATGCCGATAGTATAAACGGTGGCCTTGCTGTCCTTCATGTTCTTGGCAGCCGCCACGGCAGCGTTAGCAACCGTAGGATCAAACTTGTCAATTTTCGTTGGCGTGCCGTCGGTAAAGAACACAACAATCTTCTTGGCGTCCGCGCGACCAGAAGTGATACCCTCTGCCAGCTGCAGACCATTGTCGGCGCGCGTTGCACCAGCGGGTGTAATCTGGGCAATCCTATGCTTAAGAGCTTTCACGTTGCCGCCGGAGCAATCGGTCAGGTCTTTCATAACCTGTGTGTAATTGTAGGTGTATCCTCCGTCACGATACGTCTCGTTGCCGATATTGTTGGACGTCTTGCCCGCAAACTTAACGATAGCAACCTTATGCTGCCTATCCACGCCCTCGATGCCCTCGTTTTGTTTGGCAATGGCGTCGATGAAGCTGCTGGCAGCGCTCTCCAGCGCATCGATGCGCCTGGTGGGATCTCCACCGCCCATCTCATGATCCATCGAGCCAGAGGCATCCAGCACCATCACGATGTCGAGCGGCGTGGTAACCGTCACGGTTGAATTAGACGTCGAGGACATCGCCGAAAGCGTGGTCAAAAAGTCCGACTCTTCGTTTTCCTCGGTTGCCTTGACCGTCTTGTCGGTCCAGATTCGACCGACGTTTTGGGTCGTTACCTTATTGCCACCGTGGCCTGCCGCCCAGATTTCCCAGCGACCGCTGGTGTCGGGGTCGGCGACCTTTCCGGTCATTATCGGTCCGTCCATTCCTGTGCTGGACCTGGCGTTGGCCTCGGGCAGCATGGCAAATGCTGCAGCCGGCAACACCAGCACCACGGCCAGTATCACCGCCAAGAGACCCCTCGTGTACTTACTCATCGCGTCTCCCTTCTCGCGGTCTCAGACCTTGCAACAGCCTAAAGTTACGAAATGAGACACAATTTGGGCAGGTGACACATGTTCCAGATTCTGTTTTGGGCGTGAGACAAATGTCTCACCAAAGTTGAGACACGGCGTTTTCGCAGGAAAACGGGTGCGACTCGGAGCCATCAGGCAAAAATGATCCGCTTTCCTCCGTCCCCAAAGGGGGCAGTCGATGGCGCTCGCCACGAAACCGGCCCGTCTACTACGTTTGACCCGATACCCCTGACCATAGCCGCGTTTCATGAAAAACCGCGGGCAATTTACCTGCGGTTTTGTTTTTTGCGTTGTTCGCCATGGTTGAGGGTAGCAGCCTAAACGTAGTAGATGGGCCCATTTCGTGGCAAACGGGTCACGTGGCAGCCCTCGCAAGGCCAAAATGACCCGTTTTCCTCCGTCCCCGGGAGATCAAGGGCTGTTACGGATATGGTGCCATTTCAAAACTATGCCGGATTACGGGGCTAAAGTCGGAACCCTCATCCATACCCTCATTTTTTGAAAAACGGCAGGCTATCTACCTGCACTGATAATTGTTCTCGGGGGAAGCGGGCACTGCGGGGCGCGGCAACGGCGCGCGATTTCCGCGTCGCAGCGCTACCCTGATGCTGAATGCCGGGACGATGACCCACTGACCTGCTGACGCCTCTTCGGCCGTCCTCAAATCCGACCTGTCTCGCCCCGGCATCCGCGTCCCGGAGTCCTGCCATGACCTAATAGGAGCATGAGCGCGGACAATCGGACAAGCCAATTGGATTGTAGCGCTCCCGTCAGTGCAATGTCTGGGAGACCCGGGCGCGGAGCAGGCGGCAGACCGAGGGGAGCGAAAATGGAAGGCGAAACGGTCATCGCGGGCGTCGACACGCACAAGGACGTGCATGTTCTGTGCCTGCTCGACGGCCTCGGGAGGAAGATCTGGAGCGGGAGCTTCGGGGCCGACCCCGAGGGCTACGACAGGCTGGCGGAGGCGATAGGCGACCCGGGGAGCTGCATGGTCGTCGGCGTCGAGGGCACGGCATCGTACGGGGCCGGGCTGACAAGGAGGCTCGTGGAGCTCGGGTACAACGTCGTCGAGGTGCTCAGGCCCAAGAGGGACAAGGTGAGGCCCGGCGAGGGGAAGAGCGACCCGCTGGACGCCGAGCGCGCGGCGCGCAAGGCGGCGTCCGGGAAGGGCTGCTCCGTGCCGAAGTCGCAGGACGGCTGGGTCGAGGCGGTGCGCCAGCTCTACGTCGCGCGCAGGCTGGCCGTCGCGACGTCCACGTCCTGCGTGGCCTGCGCGAAGTCGATGCTCACGACGGCCCCGAGCGCCCTGAGGGAGCGGTTCAGGGGCCGCGAGCGGCCGAAGGACCTCATGCCGCTGCTCGCGCGCGGGAGGAAGGCGGGCGACGCGCTCGAGGAGAGCGTGCTGGCCTCGCTGCGGTCCGTCGCGGCGGTCTGGAAGGAGGCCCGCAGCCAGGTCGAGTCCCTCGACGAGCGCATCCGCGCGCTGCTGGAGGCGAACGCGCCCGCGCTGCTCGGCGTCGAGGGCTGCGGCACCACGACCGCCGCCGCCCTGGTCGTGGCCGCCGGCGACAACCCCGGCAGGCTGAAGGGCGAGGCGGCGTTCTCGATGATGTGCGGCGCCTCCCCGATCCCCGCGTCGAGCGGGAAGACGGACCGGCACAGGCTCAACCGCGGCGGCAACCGGCAGGCGAACTGGGCGCTCTACGAGATCGCGATCAAGCGCATGGCGTACGACGAGAGGACGAGGAGGTACGTGGCGAGGCGGACCTCCGAGGGGAAGTCCCGGCGGGAGGCGGTCCGCTGCCTGAAGCGCTACATAGCGCGGGAGGTGTACCACGTGCTCATGGACCCGAACCCCGACGGCGCCGCGCCGGAAGGCCCCGAGCTCGCGAAGATGCGCAAGGCGATGCGGGTGACTCAGAAGAAAGCCGCCGCGGAGCTCGGCCTGTCCGCAGCCACACTCGGGCACTTGGAACGGGGGAAACGGCGGTCGACGAAACTGGAGAGGAGGTATTACGAGCTCCTGTGCGAATTGGAGAGAGCGCTCCCGCAAACTGCCTCTTGACAACTTATAGGAGCGTCGGTTTTGTTTTTGCGATTTTCGGTATGGCCGAGGGTCCGCTATCCAGCCCCGTAATCCGGCATAGTTTTGTTCGTGGCGGCCCAACCGCGCGTTTAAGTGCGGGGCCGGTGGGGCAAAATTGCCCCACCGGCCCCTATTCCAGTTCTATCCCAGCGTTACTCCGGCTTGGTTTCTACCGTGGGAGTCTTGTCCGCCGCGACTGGAGTGCGGGCAGTGTCCATAGTCAGGCAGTGTTTAGGACAGCTCTCGATGCACTCGCCGCACACCACGCAAGCGTACGGGTCGATCGACCAGGTACCGCCCTTGCGATCGACCGCGAGCGCGCCCGCCGGGCAGCGGCGCGCGCACATGCCGCAGCAGATGCACACGTCCATGTCGTTGACGATATGCCCGCGCAAGCGCTCGGGTGCCGTCAGCTTCTCCTGCGGATAGCGCACCGTGACCGGCTGCTTGACCATAGAACCTAAGGCCGTCTTGGCAAATGTCAGTAAACTCATGCCGCGCCTACCTTTCCGTGCAGCTAATGCAGGGGTCGATGGTCAGGATAATCATGGGCACGTTGGCAAGGAGCACGCCCTGCAGCGCATGTGTCAGACCCGCCAGGTTCTGCGACGTCGGCGTGCGCACGCGGAAGCGGTCCAGGTTCTTGGTGCCGTTACCGCGCACATAGTAATACGCCTCGCCGCGCGGCTGCTCAATCACAACCTCGCCGCGTGCGCCGTCGGCCGGTGTAAGCTTGGTGCGCCCGCCTATCCCGTCGTGCGGAATCTTGCCCACAAGCTCCTTAATGATGTCCATGGCCTGCGTGACCTCGGCACAGCGCACCTGGCAGCGGGCATAGCAATCGCCATCGGTAGCAACGATGGGCTCAAACGCAACCAGATCCGCATAGGCACCGTCGTCAAACATGCGCACGTCGTAATCCACGCCCGAGGCGCGCCCAAACGGGCCGACCATCGACAGATCCAGCGCATCTTTCTTGCTGATCACACCCACGCCATGCAAGCGCTCGCCGCAGCTGTCATCGTCCAAAAACGTATGCACCAGGGCCTCGTAGTCGGGACGCATGGCATCGAGCGTCTGGACAATTCCGGCCAGCTCGGAGTCCTCGATATCGTGCTTAAGGCCGCCGATCTCGTTAATCGACAGAATCACGCGGCCACCGCACGTGCTCTCGAAGATCTTGAGAATCTGCTCGCGCAGGGTCCACGAACGATAGAACAGTGCCTCGAAGCCAAAGGCGTCGGCGAGCAGACCCAGCCACAACAGGTGCGAATGAATACGCGAAAGCTCGTGCAAAATGGTGCGGATATACTGCACGCGGCCGGGCACCTCGATGTCGAGCATGCGCTCGCAGGCGCTGGCATAACCGTAGCTGTGGCCCACGGCGCAGATGCCACAGATGCGCTCGGCGATGTAGCCAAACTGGTGCATGTCGCGCTTTTCGGTGAGCTTCTCGAGCCCGCGGTGCACAAAGCCGATCTGCGGAATTGCCTCGATGACGCGGTCGTCCTCGATTACCAGGTCCAGATGAAGCGGCTCGGGCAGCACCGGGTGCTGCGGGCCAAACGGAATAACGGAGCGATGTGCCATGGACCTTACGCCTCCTTTTTCTGCTTGTCGCGGGCGGCCTTGGCGGCAAGCGCCGCGCGGACCTTGGCCGCTTTCTCGGGATCCATGGCGGCGAGCTTTGCCTCCATCTCGGCAGCCTTGAGCGCGGCCTTCGCAGCAGTTTCATCGTGCTGAGCATCGGAGCCGGCAGCCGCAGCGGGCTGAGCGACGGCAGCGCCCGCAGCATCGCCAGCGCCCGCAGTGCCCTCCCCCGCAGCGGCCGTGGCAGTAGCAGCCTTCTCGGCCGCGGCCTTGCGCGCCTTGGCCTCGGCAGCGGCACGGACCTTCATGGCTTTCTCGCGCGCGGCCTTCACCTCGGGCGTGATAACGCTCATGGGCTCGGCAGTCGAGACCTGGTAGAAAAAGCCCTTAAAGTCAATCTGCATATCGGTAATGGCAAGACCAAACAGGTCGTGCGCTTCGTTTTCAAACGGGAATACTGCCGGATAGTACGAGCTGATGGACGGAATCTCCTGGTACTGATTAATTCCCTCAACCACCAGGTTCTCGATCGCATAGCTGCCGTCCTGCGCAATCTGCTCCTGAGCAGCACGGACGTTGATAAACGTATAGACCAGGCGATACGACCCGTCGTCCACACAGCGCTCGGCGTGCATTTGCACAAAGCGCGCGCCGACGCCCTTGAGCGCCTGCACATGCGGCAGGAGCTCGTCGAGCCCGACGGTGGTATAGATAGCCTTTTGCATTACTCGGCCTCCTTTGCAGCGACGGGCGTCTCAGCAGGTGCGTCACCAGCGGCAGGCGCTGCGGGTTTCTCGGCAGGCGCGCCACCGGCACCGTCAGCCCCGGCCCCAGCTGCAGCCACGAACCCGTCCTCGCCCAACTCGACGCCGCCATCCCAGGTAGCAGCGCCGCCCACGGTAAGCGGGTCACCGCCGGCGCGCATCACGGCCTCCTTCTGATCAAGGATGCCGCACGCCTCCACGATGGCATCGATCACGGTCTCGGGACGAATGGCGCACCCGGGCGCATACACGTCCACGGGAATCGCGCGGTCCACGCCGCCGATCACGTTATAGGCATCGCGGAATACGCCGCCCGAACACGCGCAAATGCCGCACGCCACCACGCACTTGGGCTCGAGCATCTGGCTGTAGATCTGGCGCACGACGGGCAGGTTCTGGGCATTGACCGACCCCGTCACCAAAAAGATGTCCGCATGCTTGGGGTTGCCGGTGTTGACCACGCCAAAGCGCTCCGCATCGAACAGCGGCGTGAGCGAGGCCAGCACCTCGATATCGCATCCGTTGCAGCTCGAGCCGTCGTAATGAATGACCCACGGCGAGCGCGACATTTTATGATCCATGGATGCCGCCTCCTAAATAAACACGTCAACGAGGATGGGCATAAGGTTGAGCAGGCCAAACACCAGCGCCACGCCCCATCCGAGCCTAAAGCAGCTGCGCCAGGTGCTGCGTGCGAAGGTGTTGTCGATCAGGACCTCGACAAAATACGTCGCGGCCATCACGACCAGGGCTACAACCCAGCTCACGGGGTTGTCCCAAACAAAGAACATGCCCACCCACATCAAAAACAGCACGGTCTCGCACCAGTGCATAAGGGTCATCTTGGCCAGCGTGCCGCCGCTCATCTCGGTGGCGACGCCCTGGACGATCTCCTGATGCGCGTGATGCGAGTACGAAAGGTCAAACGGCGACTTGCGCAGCTTGATGGTAAGCACCGCGAGCAGCGCCAGGAAAATGGGCGCGCTGTACACGATGATGGGGGCCGACTGCCCCGTCACGGCGATGGAATCAAAGCTGTCGGTGGCAAGGTACAGGCCCACGCTCATCAGCAAAACGGCGGGCTCGTAACTCATAACCTGCAGTAACTCACGATCGGCGCCAACCTGGGCAAACGGGCTTTGCGTCGAGGCGGACGCCAACACCACAAAGATCGCGGCGAGCGTCACCATAAAAGCGCACAGTAGCGTGTTAGAGCCCGACACAAAGATGCCGCCGCCCACGACGGTAAAGATGAGCGCGCACGCCATATAGGTATCGTCCATGGTGTTTACGCTGGCAGGGGCTTTGCGCAGCAGCTTGGCAACGTCGTAGAAAGGCTGGAGCAGGCGCGGGCCCACGCGGCCCTGCATACGGGCCGAAAGTTTGCGGTCAACGCCGTCGATCAGGCCACCAACCAAAGGCGCCAGCAGGGCAAACACCACGGTACCAATAAATATGCCCACGACGCCCGAGCCTTCAAAATACTTGCCGCGCAGCACCGAGGGCGCACTCATGGCAAGCCGCTCGGGCCCAATCCACGCGCAACACAGCAGCGCAAACAAGATAATACTGCAGCACACGACGCTACCCGCGGGACCAATACGCTTCTCGCCAAGGGCGTCCTCCGAGTACCAATTGCGCTTTTCAGCCTTTACCTCGTGTCCCATCGAGCCGCGGAAATGGCGATATTTATCGGTTCCCACGCCCGAAAGGTACACGTTGACGTGCGGCTTATTGCTCACGCGGAATGAAGTCAGCAGCACCACGGCGATAAACGCCACGATAACCACCATCAGATACATGGCGTCCTTGCCGATAACGTACGGCACGCGGCCAAACACCATGGCCAAGTAAGGCGACACCAGACCGCTCGAGATAACCGGGAACGCCACGCAGCACAGAATCAGCAGCGCGGCGATGGTGTTGAGGGCCATCCATTCGGTCTTATGAACATTGACCTCAACGTTTTGAGCCGTGGGGTCGACGCCCGAAAGCTTGGCAAGCCACTTGCCCCAGAAGTAAAACGTCGCGGCCGAGCCAAAGGCCAGAACCATGATCATGAGCACGTTGCCGGTCTGGGCAAACGCCACCAGGGCGCCCCACTTGGACACGAGCATGCCAAACGGCGCCACAAACATGCCCATGATGCCCAGCATCATCAGGCGCGTCAGGTGCGGCATGCGGCTGAACATACCGTCCATGTCCTCGATATTGCGGCTGCCGATATGATGCTCGGCCGTGCCCACGCACAGGAACAGCAACGACTTTGCCACCGTGTGGAACAGGATCAGGAAGATGGCCGCCCATACGGCCTCGGGCGCGCCGACACCCAAGCAGGCACTGATGAGGCCCAAGTTGGAAATGGTGGAGTACGCGAGCACACGCTTGGCGTTGCTCTGCGAGATGGCCATGAGGGCAGCGAGCAAAAACGTGATGGCGCCCACACTCGTGACCATAAAGCCGGTCACGGGATAGATGGCATAGAGCGGGCTCAGCTTGACCATCAGGAACACGCCGGCTTTGACCATGGTTGACGAGTGCAGCAGGGCGCTCGTGGGCGTGGGGGCAACCATGGCGCCCAGCAGCCAAGTGTGGAACGGCATCTGTGCGGCCTTGGTAAGGGCGGCGAGCGATAGCAGGACGACCGGCATCACCAGCAGTGCGGACTGCGCGGTACCGGCGCCGGAAAGCTCGATCATGCCCGAGATGGTCAGCGGCATGCCGTTGACGTGCAGAAACATAAGGCCCGCCAAAAACGCGATGCCGCCCAGCATGTTGAGGATGATCTGGGTGAAGGCGTTTTTGATGGCCTCGGGCGTGCGCGTGTAGCCAATCATGAGGAACGAGCACACGGTGGTGATTTCCCAGCCGCAGAACAGCCACTCAAGGTTGTCGCTCGTCACGATGACGAACATGGCCGAGAGGAACAGGAACATGAGCGCCAGGAACTGCGGGCGACGGTCGGGCGCGGTCTGCCCGCGCAGCGCGGCCTCGTGCTCGTCATGGGCCTGGAAGTCCTTCATGTAGCCCAGGGCATACACGCAGATAAGGCTGCCGACAATGCCAACGGCGAGCACCATGATCACACTCATGTAGTCCAGGTAGAGCGGGGTTGCGGTGACGGCTTCGGTCGCGGGCAGCGTCATGGCTGCAAAGGCGAGCGAGCCCACCAGTTGGACTATGCCGAGCACCGTGGTGAGCGCGTTCCTATATTTGTACGCGTTGTATAGGATGACGGCGCACAGGATGACGTCGATGACGGAGCTGATGATCGAGAGCACATGCGAGGTACCGGGGGCAACCTCAAAGCTCTGCGGACCCGTGCCAAAAAACATGACGGCGACTACAACCGTCACCGCCATAATAATGCCGGAACCTATGAGCCCCACCGCATCGCGGGCGCGGTCACCGCGCGCGAGCAGCATGCTCAGCGCCGGTACCAGCGGAAACAGGGTAAGGAAATACAGTAGCGTCATACCATCACTCCCCCATGCAAAAACGCTGCAATTGTTTAACGTTATAGCTCAATTGAGGAGCAGCGGCGGCAGGTTTTCGGTCAACTGGGGAGTTTTAGGCGTACGGGGTAAGGGCACGTCCGCTTTGGAGCAGTGGGGCGACGCTCCCCTATCGCAGCGACAGGCGCGCGGGCCACTGCGCGCGGTTTATTGGCCACGTTGGAGGATGTCCCGACAGGCTCGCGCCGGTCCAAAAAGTTGGCGCGGCAAGAAAAATGCGCCCCTATGGGCGCACCATCCCGTTTGCTATTCCGCCTTTTTAACGCGCGGCTTGCGACCGCGCGGCTTATCGACCAGTGCGGCCTCACCGCTCTCGCGGTACTGACGGCACCAAGCCTTGACCGAAGACTCGCTGGGAATCTTGTGCTTGATCATGGCCTCGCGAACCGTCAAGCCGTTTTCCAGACGGTCCTTAACCACAGCGAGCTTTACGTCGTACGAGTAGGTGTGATGATGCGAACCGGCATTGAGAACGGCGTCGGCACCGCCCACGGCATACGCGCGGGCCCACTGACGAGCCGTGGCCTGGGGAATGCCAAGCTCCGCGGCGAGGGCGCGATGACCGACCCCCTCTTGGAGGATCTCGACGGCGCGCTGCCTAACCTCGGGCGCATGCGTGCGAGTCCTAGTTGCTTCCGACATACCTGCCACTTCTTAGCCTTAACCGTTAATCTGCTTTCTTACGTGCAAGTTAGATAGTAGCATTTTACTGTTTGCTCAAAGCAGTTAATTAAAATAGACGCGGCGTTATCTGGGCATTTGGCACCAAATTACGACATTTCTTTATCGATTATTTACGCTGGTAGCTGACTCGCAGCTAATCGTCATTCGCTTGTCAACAAAATTGGCATCTCTTTATGTCCTTTGATATAGAGGATATAGTTATTAACCCCTCCCCCAATAATTTTGAGTGATCTGCGAGGCAGTAGACGTCCTCACTCCTCATGGTTACCGCGCATTGCCATCCACCGGAGCAAAACAAAAAGGGCGGGACCTGCTGCGCTTGCAGGCCCCGCACCGGTTGACACCCGACGGGGCACAGCCGGGCGAGACGGATCCGTGCTACCGCCCCGCCTGGCCGCGATGTTCAACTACAGCTCGTTGGCCGCGTGATACGCCGTGCGAATGGCGCTCGCAATGTCGGCGGTGCGCTCACCCGAGCAGTCGCCCACGCAGGTCACGGGCACCGTCACGCCATCCAGGTCAAACGCGTTGGCCTTGGAGCCCACGGCCATCACCACGTAATCGCAGGCGATCTTCACCGGCTCCTCGGCGCCGTCCTCGGTGGTGCGAACAGCCTCCACGCCCTCGTCGGTAATGGCGGTCAGGCGGGTCTTCACGTGCTGCTCCACGTTGTGCTCGGCAAAGTCGCTCATAATCAGCGGCAGAATGGTCTCGGACTCGCCCGCGGCAATCTTGTCGAGCATCTCCACGATCGCCACCTCGCAGCCGTGCTGCAGCAGATACTCGGCGGTCTCGGTGCCCACCAGGCCACCGCCAATGACGGCGACGCGGCCGCTGAGCTCCACCTTGCCGGCCAGCACGTCCCAGCTCGAGACGACCTTGTCCGAGTCGCCACCCGGAACGGGGATGACCACGTCGTGCGCGCCCACAGCCACAATCGCGGCATCGGCGGCGTTGAGGTCCGCGGGGCTAGCGACGTGGTTGAGCTCGACCTTCACGCCCAGGCCAGGCAGAATCTTCTCGTAGTACTCGACCGAGCGCATGATCTCGTCCTTGCGCGGAGGCGCAGCCGCCAGCACAATCTGGCCGCCCAAGTGATCGCTCGCCTCGTAGATGGTCACGTCGTAGCCGCGCTTGGCCGCCACGCGTGCGGCCTCCAGGCCGGCGATGCCGCCGCCCACCACGGCGATCTTCTTGTCGCCCTCGCCCGGCTTAATGGCGATGGTCGCCTCGTCGCCGTTCTCGGCATTGAGCACGCACGAGATGTACTTGCGATTTTGAATCGCGTCGACGCAGCCCTTGTTGCAGTTGAGGCACTCGCGGATGGGCTCACCCGTGGCGGCCTTCAGCGCAATGTCGGGGTCGCACATGAGCGAGCGGCCATAGGCGATGATATCGGCCGCGCCGTCTTCCAGAATCTTCTCGCCGGCCTCAACCGAGACAACGCGGCCGACGGTTGCCACCGGCACGGAGACCAGGGCCTTGACGCGCTCGGCCACGGGCAGCGTCCAGTTGTAGGGCATGGCGCCCATGGGCGGAATGGTGTCGCCCATGTTGCCGGTGTGGTTGGCCTGTGCGACCTGAATCATATCGATGCCCGCGCCCTCGAGCAGCTTGGCAAACTCGCAGGCCTCGTCGGGCTGCAGGCCACCCTTGCCGCGCGGCGTGCCGTCGGGGTTCTCCATGATCACGGGGAGCTTGTACTCCACCATCAGCTGCGGCGCGGCTTCCTTAATGGCGGCGACGACCTCCAGCGCGTAGCGGACGCGGTTCTCGAACGAGCCGCCGTACTCGTCGGCGCGCTGGTTGAGGATGGCCGAGCACAGCGAACCCACCAAGCGGTCGCCGTGGACCTCGATGGCGTCGATCCCGGCCTGCTGTGCGCGAGCGGCCGAGGCAGCGATGGCCTCCTTGATCTGGGTGAGCTGCTCTACGCTCGCCTCGTTCACAAAGTGCTGCATGTCGTGATGCAGCTTGGCGTAGGCCTGGTTGCGGATCTCGTTGGACTCGGCCATCTTGGCGGCAAAGGTCTCCTCGTCGCCGGCGGCCTTGGCCTCCTGCGCGGCCTTGGCGGCGGCCATGGATCCCATGACCATGCGGCCGACACCGGGCACATCGTACTCGGGGTGGAACAGCTGCAGCGCGACCTTGGCGCCGTGCTTGTGGACGGCGTCGGCCAGCGCCTTAAACGTGGGGATCTGGGCGTCGGTTGCCAGCTTGGGCGTGGGGCTTGCGGTCATGACGGGAGCGACGTCGCCGATGACGATGTAGCTCACGCCGCCACGGGCCAAGCGCTCGTAAAAAGCCAGGCTGCGCTCGCCGATGGAACCGTCACGCTCCTCGTAGCCGGTGGTCAGCGGCGGAAACATAATGCGGTTCTTGAGCTCAAGGGGGCCAACCGTAATGGGCTGGAGCAGCTTGGATGCAGGTGTGGTCATGGACATTCCTCTCTTGTAGGCGCGGCGGCGATGATGCCACGTAGTTGTCTAGAGGATATGGCATGGGAATACAGCAGCGCAACGGAAATCGGCGAATATCAGGTGCCGGCAGGTGGATGGGATGAGCCCAACAGCGGGTTTTTCTCGATCTGTAACACCTAGCCGCCTAAATCGGGTCTAGATGTTACAGATCGAGATTTTGTTTGAGAGGCCAAGAATTGGACCGAGAACACGGTCCCGGAATAACAAAAAAGCTCGCCGGCTAGGCCGACGAGCTGCAAGTTCTTGGTCGCGGGGGCAGGATTTGAACCTACGACCTCCGGGTTATGAGCCCGGCGAGCTACCAGACTGCTCCACCCCGCAATGTCTGGGCGCCTCATGTGCGCAAGAAAGAATATTACGCGGGAGTTCGGTAAACGGCAAGGAAAATCTCGTAGAGCATAATTCCTTCATATTTAAACCTCTCAGCCCCTATCACCGTAAACGAATCGCAGCCGAGCGCCGTCGACGGCGCGTATACAATGGTGCGCGTCCTTTTATGCCAACACTGGGAGTAGACATGCTGCTCGCTATCGATATGGGAAACACGCAGACGGCCATGGGCCTGTTTGACGGAGACGAGCTGGTGCAGTCGTGGCGTATGCCCACCGACCGCTCCTATACCGCCGACGAGATCCACGTGCGCCTGATGGGTTTCTTTAAGATGTACGGCCTTTCGCTCGATGCGGTCGACGCAATCGCCTTTGCGGGCGTGGTGCCGCAGCTCTCGCGCGAGTGGCACGCCGTGGCCGACCGCATTGCCGCGGACGCCATCGTTATCGGGCCGCAGACGGCCGCGGTGACCAAGCTGCGCGCGGCGCGCCCCCAGGCCGTAGGTGCCGATCGCGTCGCCAACGCCGTTGCGGCCGAGACTTTCTACGGCGCGCCGGCAATCGTGGTGGACTTTGGCACCGCGACCAATATCGACGTCATCGATGAGGACGGTTATTACATTGGCGGAGCGATCGCGCCGGGCATCCGCATCTCCATGGACGCGCTTGCCGCCCGTGCCGCCAAGCTCGCCAGCGTGCCGCTCGAGGCACCCGAGCACGCCATCGGCCGCGACACCGAGGAATGCATCAAGGTCGGCGCCGTAACGGGCGCCGCCGCCATGGCCGAGGGCCTGGTCGCGCGCATGAAGCGCGAGCTGGGCCGCGAGGATGCCACCGTTATCGCCACGGGCGGTCTCGCCAGCATCGTCGCCGATTCGACCGATGCCTTCGATGTGGTCGACGGACAGCTCACCATCAAAGGCATCTGCGAAATCTACCGCCGCATGCAGGAGCTAGGGTAGGACAGGGGCTTAAGTCGAGCACGCCCGATGCCACAGTCCCCGCAAAGGCTCGCCAAGCCTATTCCTCAAAATCGAAAAATTTTCAGTTTTGAGGAATAGGGCGCTGGCAACCCATTCCCCAGATAGGCGAAACCCTCCCCGGCGCAGGCCGAGGAGGGTCTTGGTGTCATCGTTGTCTTTGAGCGCTAGCGCCTCGCGCTACAGTCCGCGAATCCGTACGGCCTCGGGTGGAAACTCCTGCTCACCGGCATCGGTCTTGATGGTCGCGCGACCCCAGATGTCCAGGCCCGCGAACACGCCCACCGCGAGCGGCAGGCCGTTGGGCGACACCGCCGCAACTTGGCGACCGAGCAGCGGCACCATGTCGAAGTACTCGCCCAGCACGGGAGCCAGCGGACCGGCGGCGCCCTGCGGTGTGTTGGCAACAACCGCCCAGGCGTCCACGCGGGTCAGCACGGCGGTGGCCAACGCCTCGACCAGCGCTTCGTCAGCCACATCCACGCCAAGCTCGCCCAGCGCCGCGCGCTCAATATCCACCGTCACGGCACCGAACATGCCTGCGGCACCGGCGCCACCGTTGACGGCGACGCGTGCAAACGGCGTCTCAAACGTAGGCGCGCCGCACACAATGTCGCTCGGCCATTGAATGCCCACCTTGCCGGCAAGGCCCAGTCCCGGTGCCGCAGCCGTTCCCACAAGCGCATCCATCATGCCCATCGCAGCCACAAACGGCAGGCCGTGGAAGGCATGCATGTTCACGTCGGGGCGAACGACCAGCGAAAATGTCAACGATGCATCGCCCGCGCTCCAAGCGCACCAGCCCGCGGATGCGCCTTCGCGACCAGCGTCGCGCGCGGTGTCGAGCTCGGCACCGACGGCTACAACATTCATCTCGATCATCTACATACGCCCCAATTCGCCCACGATATGGCCCACGCGATCCTCGGGTTCCTTGACCTCGACGCCGTTGTAGCGGAAGAACCGCGCCGGGTCGTGCATCAGGTCCTCGAGCGGCACCAGCACAAAGTCGCGCTCGCCGATCAACGGATGCGGCAGGCGCAGCTTTTTGCCACCGTGGGTCTCGCCATCCATCCACAGCAGGTCCAAATCGATGGTGCGTGGGCCATTGACCTTGGCCTTTTTGGAACGGTCGCGGCCCAGCTCGGCCTCGATCTCCATAAGCTCATCGAGCAGCACCAACGGCGCCAGCTCGGTCTTGATCTCGATGACGGCATTGGCGAAGGCGTCCTGGCGCGTCTCGTAGGCCGGTTCGCTCTCGTAGATGCGAGAGCAGTTGGACACGCAGGTGAGCGGGATCTCGGCAATCATGTCGCGCGCGGCGCGGATGTTATCGCAACGATGTCCCAGGTTGGAGCCCACGGCCACAAACGCGCGACGCGGCTGCGGCTTGGCAACAGCCCAGTAACCGTTCAGGAACTGTGCAAAGCCCGCGACGTCGTGCACGCGCACGATGTTGGCGCCGGCCTGGATGGCGCCCAGGCACACGCCAAACGTGGCGGCATCGCGCTCGGCGGCCTCGGTCACGCCCGAGACAGCGCCCACAAAGCGCTTGCGCGACACGGCGCACATGAGTGGATAGCCCAGCGACGCCATCTTGGCGGTCTCGCGCTGGATGACGATGTCCTCGTTGGCCGTCTTGCCAAACCCCGGGCCTGGATCGATGCAGATGCGGTCGCGCGACACGCCAGCGTGGATGAGCGCGCGGGCCTGATCGGACAGAAAGCCCATGACGCGGCGCATGATGGGCGCCGAATCGGGCAGGGTAAAGCGGCGGAGCTGCGAGGTGGGAACGTAGGCCTCCTCGCGGCGGGCGCTGCGGCGCATCATGGCGGCCAGGTGATCGCTGGGCTCCGGCGCGGGCTCAGGGGTTGCGGCAGACTCGGTGACAGGGGCGGCCTCTTCGGCGGCAGGCGCCTCCTGCTTCTGCTCGCCCGTAGGCTCGGGTGCGGACTCCGGATCGCCAAACGGCAGCGAGGGCTGCACCACGCCACCCGGCAGCTTGGCCTCCGTCTTGGGCTCGCCCAGCAGCTTGCCACGGCGACGGCGGGCAGGCTTCTCGGCCTCGCGCGCGGCCTCGGCAGCCGCCTCGCGCGCCTTCTCGGCAACAAACGCCGCGGCAGAGGTATCGAGCTGCACCGTCGCGTGCGTACGAGCGGGCGCAGCGACCTCGCCGGCGTGCATTACGATAACGCCGCAGGTGCTCGCCGCGACAAACTCGACCATCTTGGGGTCGGTGAAGCCCGTCACGTCGTTGACGATCGAGGCGCCGCAGCGCACGGCCGCCTTGGCAACCGCCACATGGCGCGTGTCGATCGAGACGATGGCGCCCTCTTTGGCCAGCGCGCGCACCACGGGTAGCACGCGGCGAGCCTCCTCGTCGGGGTTGACCGGGGTAAAGCCGGGGCGCGTGGACTCACCGCCCACGTCGATGATGTCGGCGCCGGCGTCGAGCATCGCCAGGCCGTACTCGATGGCGGCATCCGGGTCGAAGTGCTCCCCGCCGTCGCTAAACGAATCGGGCGTCACGTTGAGGACGCCCATGATGCGCGGACGGTCAAAGCTGAGCTCGTACTTTCCGCACCGCCATGTCTTGCTATCGTTCGCCATGAACATCCTCCTAAAATGCCCGCGCCGCCGCGCCTGAGCGCTAACGGCGGGGTCGCTTTGCAATTAGTCTTTCTATTGTATCCGCGCGCGCCGGCTAGAACGCAAACGCGGCCGCGATGTCGCAAGAAATCAGCAGGTCGGCATTTGCATCTTGATCGGTGGGGGCAAGATTGCAAATGGCCAGCGTATCGCCGGTAAAGTAACGCGTAAGGCCCGCCGCCGGATACACCACGAGCGAGGTCCCGCCCACAATGAGGGCATCGGCCGCGGCGATGGCGGTAACGGCGCCAGTCAGCACGTGCTCGTCGAGCGGCTCCTCGTAGAGCACCACATCGGGCTTGATGCGCCCACCGCACGCAGGACACACGGGCACGCCCGCGGCGTCCTCGTGCTCGCGCGAGCAAATCCACTCGGCGCTATAGACCGCGCCGCACGACTGGCAAATGTTGCGGTGGACCGAACCGTGTAGCTCAAATACGTGCTTCGAGCCGGCCATCTGATGCAAGCCGTCGATATTTTGCGTTACCACAGCGCTGAGCTTGCCGGCGCGCTCCAGCTCGGCCAGCTTAGTGTGGCAGCGATTGGGCTTGGCGCCAAGCGCGATCATCTTGGTGCGGTAGAAGTCGAAGAACTCGGCCGGATGTGCCTCGTAAAAGCTATGCGAGAGCATAGTCTCGGGCGGGTAGGCAAACTGCTGGTGATACAGGCCGTCCACGCTGCGGAAATCGGGGATGCCGCTCGCCGTGGAAACACCGGCGCCGCCAAAGAACACCACACGCTTGTGGGTACTGAACAGCTCCGCCAGTGCGGCGGAGGCCTGCTTGGGGTCCGTTATCGCCTGCGTCATATGAGTCCTCCGTCCTTGTTGGTCGGGCAGCATCGGGCGACATCCCGGCATACGGCCTTTGAGTCAGCATGCGCGGAGCCCACCCCGCCCCTGTTGCGCTAATCTTAAGCCTGCCAACCCCGTCGAAAGGACACCATGCCTCAGACTTACACCTTTGCCTCGTGGAACGTCAACGGCCTGCGCGCCGTGCTCAAAAAGGACCCGAGCTTTATCCAGATCGCGCAAGAACTCGACGTCGATATCCTGGCGCTGCAGGAGACCAAGCTGCAGGAGGGCCAGGTCGATATCGACCTGCCCGGCTATCACCAAACATGGAGCTACGCCGAGCGCAAAGGCTATTCGGGAACCGCAGTCTTTAGCCGCCAGGAACCGATACGCGTACTGCACGCCGACGCGCTGCTGCCCTACGCCGGCGAGGGCAAGGCTGCTGAGCTCGTTGCCCAAGCCGCAACCGAGGGCCGCGTCTGCGCGTTGGAATTCGCCAAGTTTTGGTTTGTCGACGTATACACGCCCAACGCCCAAAACGAGCTCGCGCGTATCGATGTGCGCATGGCATGGGACGATGCCTACCGCCGCTTTTTGAGCGCGCTTGAGCACGAGACCGGTAAACCCGTGGTGACCTGCGGCGACTTTAACGTAGCGCACGAGGAAATCGACCTTAAGAACCCCAAGTCCAACCGCGGCAACGCGGGCTTTTCGGACGAGGAACGCGGCAAGTTTACCGAGCTGCTCAACGCCGGGCTTACCGATACCTGGCGTGCGGCAAATCCCGACGTCGAGGGCGTCTACAGCTGATGGAGCTACCGCTTTAATGCGCGTAAGAACAACGCCGGCTGGCGCATCGACTACTTCCTAGTGAGCAACGCAATTGCCGCCAACGTACGCGACACCGGCATCCGCGGCGACATCTTTGGCAGCGACCACTGCCCCGTCACCCTCACGCTGGAGCTCTAGTCCCGATCGGTCCCTTGGAGGCGGGGGAAGGGATCATCTTCACCTCGCGAGGGCATCAACGCGGCCCGCTTGCCACGAAACTGGCCCATCCACTACGTTTAAGCCACTACCCTCAACCACAGCGAACAACGCAAAAACAAAACCGACGCTCCTATAAGTTGTCAAGAGGCAGTTTGCGGGAGCGCTCTCTCCAATTCGCACAGGAGCTCGTAATACCTCCTCTCCAGTTTCGTCGACCGCCGTTTCCCCCGTTCCAAGTGCCCGAGTGTGGCTGCGGACAGGCCGAGCTCCGCGGCGGCTTTCTTCTGAGTCACCCGCATCGCCTTGCGCATCTTCGCGAGCTCGGGGCCTTCCGGCGCGGCGCCGTCGGGGTTCGGGTCCATGAGCACGTGGTACACCTCCCGCGCTATGTAGCGCTTCAGGCAGCGGACCGCCTCCCGCCGGGACTTCCCCTCGGAGGTCCGCCTCGCCACGTACCTCCTCGTCCTCTCGTCGTACGCCATGCGCTTGATCGCGATCTCGTAGAGCGCCCAGTTCGCCTGCCGGTTGCCGCCGCGGTTGAGCCTGTGCCGGTCCGTCTTCCCGCTCGACGCGGGGATCGGGGAGGCGCCGCACATCATCGAGAACGCCGCCTCGCCCTTCAGCCTGCCGGGGTTGTCGCCGGCGGCCACGACCAGGGCGGCGGCGGTCGTGGTGCCGCAGCCCTCGACGCCGAGCAGCGCGGGCGCGTTCGCCTCCAGCAGCGCGCGGATGCGCTCGTCGAGGGACTCGACCTGGCTGCGGGCCTCCTTCCAGACCGCCGCGACGGACCGCAGCGAGGCCAGCACGCTCTCCTCGAGCGCGTCGCCCGCCTTCCTCCCGCGCGCGAGCAGCGGCATGAGGTCCTTCGGCCGCTCGCGGCCCCTGAACCGCTCCCTCAGGGCGCTCGGGGCCGTCGTGAGCATCGACTTCGCGCAGGCCACGCAGGACGTGGACGTCGCGACGGCCAGCCTGCGCGCGACGTAGAGCTGGCGCACCGCCTCGACCCAGCCGTCCTGCGACTTCGGCACGGAGCAGCCCTTCCCGGACGCCGCCTTGCGCGCCGCGCGCTCGGCGTCCAGCGGGTCGCTCTTCCCCTCGCCGGGCCTCACCTTGTCCCTCTTGGGCCTGAGCACCTCGACGACGTTGTACCCGAGCTCCACGAGCCTCCTTGTCAGCCCGGCCCCGTACGATGCCGTGCCCTCGACGCCGACGACCATGCAGCTCCCCGGGTCGCCTATCGCCTCCGCCAGCCTGTCGTAGCCCTCGGGGTCGGCCCCGAAGCTCCCGCTCCAGATCTTCCTCCCGAGGCCGTCGAGCAGGCACAGAACATGCACGTCCTTGTGCGTGTCGACGCCCGCGATGACCGTTTCGCCTTCCATTTTCGCTCCCCTCGGTCTGCCGCCTGCTCCGCGCCCGGGTCTCCCAGACATTGCACTGACGGGAGCGCTACAATCCAATTGGCTTGTCCGATTGTCCGCGCTCATGCTCCTATTAGGTCATGGCAGGACTCCGGGACGCGGATGCCGGGGCGAGACAGGTCGGATTTGAGGACGGCCGAAGAGGCGTCAGCAGGTCAGTGGGTCATCGTCCCGGCATTCAGCATCAGGGTAGCGCTGCGACGCGGAAATCGCGCGCCGTTGCCGCGCCCCGCAGTGCCCGCTTCCCCCGAGAACAATTATCAGTGCAGGTAAACGGCTTGTTCTATTTCGGAAAAAGCCGGTATGGTCTGCCTGCGCCAATCTAGCCCCGTAAACCGGCATAGTTTTAAAATGGCACTTTGGCAGTATTGATTCCCGCGTCGGCGCAACCAGCCTTACAGCCCGTATTTCACGACGACTCGGTTGATGCGGCGACACCAGGGCTTGTACAGGGCGGCCAAGAACACGCAGGTCGCGAGGCCGTGTGTGATATCGAACGGCACTGCCGTGGCAAGACGCGCCACGGCACCCGCCCAAGTAAGCGGCTGTACAAATCCAATGATGTCATACGCGTTAATCACGACGCCATAGAGCAAGCCCGACGCAAAGCCGTAGGTCAGCAGCGCCGGCATACGCACGGTGCCATCGGCGCGATCAAAAGCGCCGGCATGCGCCAGCGCACCGCCAACGTATCCCACGAGCCCCCAGGCATACATCTGCCACGGCGTCCACATGCCCTGCCCAAAAAAGAAATTGCTGGTCAGCGCCGCCAGCGCGCCAACCATAAAACCATTGCGGCGACCAAGCGTCGCCCCCGCGATAATGGCGATAGCGCTCACCGGTTTAAAGTCGGGAATGGGCCCAAACAGGATGCGCCCCGCCGCCGCCAGCGCCGCTAGCACCAGCGTGGGCATAATCTGGCGCAGGCCTGGACGCGATGCCTCATAGCCCGCAAAGAACAGCGCAAGCACCAACGCCACCACAACCAGCATGGCCAACGCTGCCTGCTCAACACCCGCCAGCAACGCGGCAGCCATCACCGCCGGCACCGCCAACAACAGCGGGATCTCCAGTTTTGCAAGCAGGCGCAAGCCGCGATAATCCGCCATTCCATCACGCCCTATAGAACACGTTGTCGGCAAAGAAGTCGGCCGGCGGCTCCATGCAGGCAATCTCGCCGTCAAACATCATGGCGACGTCGTCGGCTACCTGCTCGGCAAAGTCCAAATCGTGCGTAGCCATGATGACGGTGCCGCCAGCCTTCGCATGGTCACGCAGGGCGCGGGCGATAATGCGGCGGCTGAACAGGTCTAGACCCTTGGTGGGCTCATCGAGCAATAGCAGTTCGGGGCCGATTAGCAGCAGTTTTGCCAATGCAAGCAGTTGACGCTGCCCGCCCGAAAGATCGTACGGATGGCGTCCATCCAGACCCGACAACCCCAAGCTCGCCGCGCGCTCCCGCGCCAAGTTCTCGTCATATCCGCAGGTCGAGGCCCATTCCATCAGCTCATCGCGAACCGTCTCGGCAACCAGCAATGCTTTGGGATTCTGAGGCAGCAGCGCCGCCGAGGCCGCTCCGCGCACCATGCGGCCGCGCTGCAGCTTGGCGGTCTTCGCCAGCACCGAAAGCATTGTCGACTTGCCGCAGCCGTTACCGCCAACAACCGCATGCACCGCACCGGCCGAAAACGCCACGTCGAGCCCACGCAGCACCCAACCGCCCGCGCGATTGTAGCGAAACCAGCCTTCCGACAGGGTGGTAGCCGACCCGCCGTGCATTTTTTGGAGTATTCTGCTTCCATCCGTGCGCGGAAAGGCTTCCGAGCCGTTCTCGAGCGACGTTTGCGCCACAAAATTGGACGATTTGTCCAATTCCGAACTTTTTTTCGCGCTCGATACGTCCCCGGGCGGCTCCAGAGAGCCCAAATTGTCCTCACGCCTGCTGAATACTCCGTTTTTTGCACATCGGATGGCACCCCACCCCAACATGTCGTCGGAAAACAGCGATTCTCGGCGTCCCAAAGAAGCCATATCCGCCACCTCGCGCACGCGACCGCCCTCAATCCGATACGCGCACGTCGCGTATTCAAGCATCGGGCGCGGCTGGTGCGTCGCCACAACTACTGTGCAGCCCAGCTCGCGATTCACGCGAAACAAAGCATGCAGAAAATTTTTCTCGGCAACAGGATCCAGCTGAGATGTGGGCTCGTCGAGCAACAGCACGCGTGGGCGCAGCGCCAGCACGGCCGCCAACGACAGCAGCTGCTTGCGTCCGCCCGAAAGCGTATCGGTATCGCGGTGGAGCCAATCCTCAATTCCAAAGAAATAGCTGGTCTCGGCTACGCGGCGGCGCATTTCGTCGCGCGCTAGCCCCAAGTTTTCCAAGCCAAACGACATCTCGTGCCACACGCTTTCGCATACGATCTGGTTCTCGGGGTCTTGAAACACATAGCCCACGCGCTCCGCAGACGCCCGAACGTCCATGTCGGCAACGTTCTCGCCCAGCACGCGCAACTCGCCAGTACATTCGCCCGTCGGCGCGATCTCGGGTTTGAGCAGCGAGAGCAGCGTCGACTTACCCGACCCGGTACCACCAACAAGCAGTGCAAATGCTCCTTGGGGAACGCGCCAATCAAGTGCCTCGAGCACCGGTGCGCCAGCCCCGGGGTAGGCAAAACGCAGACCCTGCACTTCAATCGCCGGCGCATCCGAGCCGCACACCGTGCCCGCCATCTTGCTCCCGTCCAACCGAGCCATCAGCCAAACCTCTTCTCGTCAATCGCGTGCAATGCGCAGGGCAGCGCCATCCAGACCGCGTACACAGCATAACCCGGCCACGGCGCCGGCACCGAAAGCTGCGGGTAAAACGAATACTGCGTCGTCGCAATCCACGCCACCGCCACCGCGGCAGCGCCAAACATCGCAAGCCCAACCAGCGCGGCAACGTCGCCGCGCCCCAGCCGATACCGCGCGTACGTCGTACGGCGCGCCGCGGCGCCCCACCCGCGAGAGCGCATGGCGTCCGCGCGCTCCAGCGAATCTTCCATGCCCCAACCCATCAGCACGCTCGACGTCCGCAGACGCGAGCGCACGGGGTCGGCCGGTGCGCGCCCCGGCACATCAATCGCATCCTGCGCCGCCAGCACCGTGCGACCGCGACGCAAAAACTGTGGGATAAGCCGCATGCACATCGAAATCATGAGCGCAGTCACCGGCGCGGCATTACCCAAAAGCGCGAGCACTTTGTCGTAGCCGAGCATCGACGCCGCAGCCTCAAACCACAGCACGCTAGCCACAAACAGCCCGCCCATACACAGGCCGTATACCATGCTCTCCAAATACACTGCGCGCATGCCGATGCGGAACACCTCCGTCGAGCCCGAGGCGCTAAACAGCGGATTCACCAGCGCGATAATCAAAATCACCGGCAGCTGCCAGCGAAGCGCGCCCAGCGTGCGAGCAGTCCCGCGGGTCGCAAAGCCGTATGCCAGCCCGCCCGTGAGCGACAGCGCGATCAGCACCGGTTGCATCGAGAACATAGTGAGCCCCAGCGTTAGCGCCGTGTAGAGCGCAGGCACCGCCGGGTGCGACATCGAGAATGCCGCAACGGGCTCGTTGCCCGATTCCTCTCGCATGATGTCCACGGGCACCCCGTCCCCTCGCTCAAACGCCAACGCCACGGCGCCGCCAACGCCGTGCGCAGGCATCGCAAACACCGCGATGGCGGCACAGACCTCGACCGCTACGCGTCAATAGCTACGCGCTCATCATATGCCTGCGGTATCATATTGCGCCGTGTATCGTTTCCAAACACACGTCTCTATAACGTAACAGGAGATCACATGGATGCAACCGCAATTATCCTCGCCGCCGGCGAGGGCACACGCATGAAGTCGAACCACTGCAAGGTTTCGCACAAGATCCTGGGTAAGCCCATGGTTCAGTGGATCGTCGACGCCACCATCAAGGCCGGCTGCAGCCGCGTCGTGGTCGTCATCGGCAGCCACGCCGACGAGATGCGTGCCCTTATCGACGGCGCCTACGCCAACAGCGCCACCAAGGTCGAGTGCGTCGAGCAGACCGAGCGCCTGGGCACCGGTCACGCCGTGAAGGTCGCGCTCGAGGCCTGCGGCATCACGCAAGGCCCCGTCGTCGTGCTCAACGGCGACCTGCCGCTCATCACCGCCGACACCGTCGCCAAGTTCGCGCAGACCGTCGCCACCGGCGAGCTCGCCTGCACCGTCATGACCATGACCCCGCCCGACCCCTTCGGCTACGGCCGCATCAAGCTGGGCGCCGACGGCCAGATCGAACGCATCATCGAGCAGAAGGACTGCACGCCCGAGCAGGCCGCCACGCTGCTGGAGTGCAACGCCGGCTGCTACGCCTTCGACGGCGCGCAGCTCGCCGCCCACATTGACGAGATCGGTAACGACAACGCGCAGTCCGAGTACTACCTGCCCGACATGCTCGAGATCCTTAAACGCCACGGTCAGGCGGTCTCCATCTTCCACTGCGATGACTACCGCGACGGCCTGGGCGTCAACAGCCGCATCCAGCTCGCACAGCTCACCGCCATCGCGCGCGACCGCATCAACGAGCACTGGATGGCCGAAGGCGTCACCTTCATCGACCCCACACAGGCTTGGATCGGCCCCGACGCCGTCATCGGCCGCGACACTATCGTGTGGCCGCAGACGCACCTGATCGGCAACGTTACCGTGGGCGAGGAGTGCCAGCTCGGCCCCAACAGCCGCCTCACCGACACCACCGTCGGCAGCGGCTGCGTCATCGACGAGACCATCGCCATCGAGGCCGTCATCGAGAACGGCGTCGACTGCGGCCCGCGGGCCTACCTGCGCCCGGGCACCCACATGCTCGACGGCTCCAAGGCCGGCACGCACGTGGAGATCAAGAAGTCCACGATCGGCGAGGGCTCCAAGGTTCCGCACCTGTCCTACATCGGCGACACCACCATGGGCTCTGGCGTCAACGTGGGCGCCGGCTCCATCACCTGCAACTACGACGGCGTCCACAAGCACAAGACCGTCATCGGCAAGGATGCCTTCATCGGTTCCGACACCATGATGGTCGCGCCCGCCCAGATTGGCGACGGCGCACTCGTGGCCGCCGGCTCCGTCATCACCGAGCCGGTCCCGGCCGACGCACTCGGTCTGGGCCGCGCCCGTCAGGTAAATATTGAGGGCTGGGCCGCCGATTATCGCCGCCGTCTGCACGAGGACGACGAGGTATAACGTTTTACCAAGCACAAAAGGAGCCGCTTCCGTGGGGACGGCTCCTTTTTCTATGTTGACCTGCGCGGCCGAATGAGTGGTCGGTTCGTGTCCGTTGACGGTAAAGACGTTATCAAGACCCGATAAACCCCGCCGCGCGGTTACAATGCAACAAGGCATCTATATGGCATTCGATATATAAAGGAGAAGGGTAATGCCGATTAATGATCCCGAGAAGTCGGAGAATATGCGCAAGTCCATCCGCGTGTATTCCGGTTCCTCCAACCGTCCCCTCGCTCAGAAGATTGCTGAGTACCTTGGGGTCGAGCTTTCGGGCCTTACGCTAAAGCAGTTCGCCAATGGTGAGATTTACGCCCGCTACGACGAGACCGTCCGCGGCGCCGACGTCTTCCTGATTCAGTCCGTGGCCGGCGGCAACGTCAACGACATGCTCATGGAGCTGCTCATCGCCACCGACGCTGCTAAGCGTGCATCCGCCCGCTCCATCACCGCCGTTATCACCCACTACGGCTATGCCCGTCAGGACCGCAAGGCCGGCCCGCGTGAGCCCATCACCGCCCGCCTCGTCGCCAACCTGCTCGAGCGCGCCGGCGTCAACCGCATCATCACCCTCGACCTGCACCAGGGCCAGATCCAGGGCTTCTTTGATATCCCGGTTAACCACCTGTCCGCGCTGCCGCTGTTTGGCCAGTACTACAACGACATGCACTTCGACACCGACAACCTGGTTGTCGTCTCCCCCGACGTGGGTCGTGCCAAGGCCGCCAAGAAGCTGTCCGACATGCTCGGCTGCGACCTGGCCATCGCCCACAAGGGCCGTCCGCGCCACAACGCCGCCGAGGTCATGGGCATCATCGGTGACATCAAGGGCAAGACCTGCATCATCAACGACGACATGATCGACACCGCTGGCACCCTGTGCGCCAACGTCAAGGAGCTCAAGGCTATGGGCGCTGGCGACATCTACGTCTGCGCCACCCACGGCATCTTCTCCGGTCCGGCCATCGAGCGTCTGAACGACGCCCCGATCGTCGAGTGCCTCGTCACCGACGCCATTCCTGTCGAGGTCGGCGGCAAGATCAAGACCATCTCGGTCGCCGAGGAGTTCGCTCAGGCCATCTCCGCCGTTTACCACGAGGAGCCCGTCTCCACGCTCGTCGGCGGCGACTTCGCACTGTAGTCGCTCGACCCTCGCATCCCTCCGGAAGCCCCGGACACGCCTGCGGGGTTATCACGCGAACGTCCTCGCCGCTTTGCGGCTGCGGGATGTTCGCTTTGATAACCCCTCCCGGCGTGTCCGGGGCTTCCTGCTGTCTCGGGGCAGCTGTTTTCTGAAATGACTTTGCTGCAACCTTTCCTCGCCTTCAGCGGGCGTGGTAGCCTTTGTCGTTGATTGAACTTTTGTGTAACGAAAGGATGAACATGGCAGCTGCACAGCCGCTTAAGATTCGCATGGTTGCCGGACTTGGCAACCCCGGCGAGGAATATGCCGAGACCCGCCACAACGCTGGTTTCAAAGCAATCGACGAGCTGGCCCGTCAGGCCGGCGTCACATACTGGAAAAACCAGGCAGGCGCCGAGGTCGCGCTCATCAATATCAACGATGCAGAGGAAGAGAACGGCAAGCGCCAGATTGTGCTGGTCAAGCCGCAGTCGTATATGAATACCTCGGGTGGTCCCATCTCCAAGCTCTGCCGCGAGTACAAGATCAAGGCCGAGGAGCTGCTCGTGATTCACGATGAGCTCGACATTCCCGCCGGCGACGTACGCGTCAAGGTGGGCGGTGGCCACGCCGGCCACAACGGCCTGCGCTCCATCATCGACAAGATGGGCAGCCGCGACTTCAGTCGCATCCGCACCGGCATCGGCAACCCTCCCGGCAAGATGGCCGTGGCAGACTATGTGCTCAAGCAGCTGCGCGCCCGCGAGGCCGAGGACTTCCAGGACACCTGCGCCCGCGCCGCAGATGCCGCCGGTCTGGCCATCGTCCACGGCGTAATCTACGCCCGCGATCACGTAAACGGCGCTGCTTCCGCCAACGGCAAGCACTAAAACCTACCATTTAGGGACAGGTTTATTTTGGCAGGTTTTATCTGCGAAAACACCGCAGTCGGCACATCGCAATAAACACGCTGCCACCATACATGCATAACACCCCAAAGGGGGCCGGCCTCAACGAAGCGCGAGGCCGACCCCCTTTGCCGTTTTGCCTGATAAAACCGAACAAAATAAACCTGTCCCTATTAGGTAGGTCGAAGTGGGTAAACCCTTTTCCCACCTGCCAAAGATACACGTAAGCGACATTGCCATGAGGGTATAATTTGCACCGTATGTCTGCACATCGCCTGTGCGCGTACGGTTTTATTCGGGCTACCGTCCATTTCCGTGGAGGCACGGTTCGGCAGCCCTAACAAGAGAGGGGTTCTATGTATAAGATCCTGGAGAAGACGCAGTTCTCGGAGAAGGTGTTCAAGTTCCGCATCGAGGCGCCTGCAATCGCCAAGCATGCGCACGCTGGACAGTTCCTCATGGTCCGCGCCAACGAGACGGGCGAGCGCGTCCCGTTTACCCTGGCCGGCTGGAACGGTGACGAGGGCTGGGTCGAGTTCATCTTCATGGTGATCGGCAAGACCACCGAGATGCTGTCCACCTACGAGGCCGGCGAGTCGCTGCGCGACGTCGTGGGCCCGCTGGGCGTTCCTACCGAGATGGCCGAGGGCCCCTGCGCCGTCATTGGCGGCGGCGTCGGCCTGGCAATTGCCTTCCCGGTCGCCAAGCACTTGGTCGAGACCGGTCACGAGGTCCACGCCATCATGGGCGCCCGCACCAAGGACCTCCTGCTCATGGAGGACCAGTTCCGCGAGCTCCTCGACGAGGACCACATCCACATCACCACCGACGACGGCTCCTACGGCGAGCAGGGCGTTGTTACCGCTCCGCTGGAGCGCCTGCTGCAGGACAAGGCCGTGAGCCAGGTCTTCTGCGTCGGCCCCGTTCCGATGATGAAGTTCTCGACCCTCACCGCCCAGAAGTACGACACCCCCATCACCGCGTCGCTCAACCCCATCATGGTTGACGGCACCGGCATGTGCGGCTGCTGCCGCGTCGAGGTGGGCGGCGTGACCAAGTTCGCTTGCGTCGACGGCCCCGACTTCGATGCCACCCTGGTCGACTGGGATGACCTTCGTGCCCGCCAGGCCGCTTACCGTTCCGAAGAGGGCGAGTCCCTCAAGGCCTATGAGGAAAAGAGCTGCGCATGCCACTAGTTAACGGTCGTTTCGTTGCCGATATGAAGTCGCCCCGCACCCCCGATAACGAGGAGCCGGCTGCCGAGCGCGCCTGCGACTTCCGCCCCGTCGACAAGGGCTTCACCGAGGAGATGGCGCTGGCCGAGGCCGAGCGCTGCCTCAACTGCAAGAAGCCGTTCTGTGTTGAGGGTTGCCCCGTCAACATCAACATCCCCCGCTTTATCGAGCAGATCCGCGCGAAGGACTTCGGCGGCGCTCTCGATACCATCCGCGAGGACTCCATGCTTCCCGCCATCTGCGGCCGTGTCTGCCCGCAGGAGAACCAGTGCGAGGGCAAGTGCATCCGTGGTAAGAAGTCCGAGCCCGTGGCCATCGGCCAGCTCGAGCGCTTCCTGGGTGACCGCCCCGAGCTCGCCTCCACGCCCAAGATGGCCCCCAAGAACGGCAAGAAGGTCGCCGTCGTCGGCTCCGGCCCGTCCGGCATCACCTGCGCCGGCGAGCTCGCCCGTAACGGCTTTGACGTCACCGTCTTTGAGGCCTTCTTCACCGGCGGCGGCGTGCTGGTCTACGGCATCCCCGAGTTCCGTCTGCCCAAGGCAGTCGTCAAGCGCGAGATCGACGGCCTGGAGGACATGGGCGTCAAGTTTGAGTACAACTCCGTCGTGGGCAACATGGCCACGGCCGAGGAGCTGTTCGAGCAGGGCTTCGACGCCATCTACGTGGCGACCGGCGCTGGCCTGCCCAAGTTCCTCAACGTCCCCGGCGAGAACCTGCCCAACGTCTTCTTCGCCAACGAGTACCTCACCCGCGTGAACCTGATGAAGGCCAACAAGTTCCCCGAGTACGACACCCCCACCAAGCACGGCAAGAACGTCGTCGTCTTTGGCGGCGGCAACGTGGCCATGGACGCCGTCCGTACCGCCAAGCGCCTGGGCGCCGAGCATGCCATCATCGCCTACCGTCGTACCGAGGACGAGATGCCCTGCCGTCGCGCCGAGCTGCACCATGCTAAGGCCGAGGGCGTCGAGGTTCTGCCGCTCGTCTCCCCGCTCGAGTTTGTCGCTGGCGAGGACGGCTCCGTGTGCGCCGTCAAGGTCCAGAAGATGGAGCTCGGCGAGCCCGACGAGTCCGGCCGTCGTCGCCCGGTGCCCATCGAGGGCGCCATCGAGGAGATTCCCTGCGACGTCGCAATCTCGGCTATCGGTACCAACGCCAACCCCTTCGCAAAGAAGATCGGCGGCAAGATGGAGCTCAACAAGTGGGGCTACATCGTCGCCGACGAGGAGACCGGCCAGACCACCGATCCCCGCATCTGGGCCGGCGGCGACATCGTCACCGGTGCCGCTACGGTCATTCTGGCGATGGGCGCCGGCAAGAAGGCCGCCGCTTCCATCACCAAGAGCCTGCTGGGCGAGTAATCACCTACAGCGTTAGCCATCAAACGGCAAAGTCCCCGTCGAGCACGCGCCCGGCGGGGACTTTTTTATACCGGCCGCCCGACCACCATAAAGGGGCGGCGCCTTCGTGGTGGTCGGGGACTTGACCGGCGAACCAATTCCGACGTTTGTCTCAATCTGTAACAGTTAGAGACCAAATTCCTCGCTACGTGTTACAGATCGAGACGTTAGGTTGGCGGCTAAACAGTTCATCTCAATCTGTAACATCTAGAGCCGTTTTGGGCAGTTTGGTGTTACAGATTGAGATTTTGCTAAAGCCGAGGACGGACGCCACCACCAAAACCTAGCGCTTGCGACGCTTGGTAGCGGCGATGCCGGCCGCGGCAACGGTTGCGCCGGCGATGCCCAGAGCAGCGACCGTCATCGCGGCGGAGTCACCCGTGCTGGCGAGCTCCGTGCCGCCAGACTTCTTGCCGTTCTCGCCCTTACCCTTGGACTTGTCCGTCGTCACCGTGGTCGTCGTCGAAGTCGAACTGCCCGCAGGAACCCCGGCGCCACCAGAGCCATCCGTACCGCCGCCCTGCTCGCCACCGTCAGGCGTCGGCTCAGGCGCCGCCTCATCGGTCACCGTAATCGTAATGTTCAGACGCTCGGAATACTCACTGTATGACATGCCAGGGCGCTGTGCCGCAATGCGCACATACATGTTGCTATCGAGCGCAATAGGCTCGGTGTACTTTACGCGGCCTTCGTCACGGCAGGGGCAGGTGTCGTTAGTCGTGTACCAAATCGTCGTGCCATCCTCGGCCGAAAGCTCCAGCTTCGTGCCCTTGGGCACCGTAATGTAGTTCTACTTGGGCGACCACGCACCAAACGTCGTCGCACCAATCGTCGCCACCGGTCGCGCCGGTCGCACTGCCTCGGCAGACACGCGAACGTCGACCTGCTTGGACAGCGCCGTGCCGTCCACCGCCGCCGTCGACGTCGTCAAACCGGGCAGAGCACCATGCAGCACAAACGTCGCCGCGCCGTCCTCGCCCGTCACAGCCTGGGTAGCATCGACAGAGCAGATAGCCGAGGACTCCAGCCCAACACTAACCTTGGCGCCCGCAAACGGCTTGCCCGCCTTATCGGTCACGTGCGCCACCAGCCCAAAATCACTGCCCTCAAGCATGGTCACGGCCTGCTCCACGTTGAGCTTGAGCTTGTCGGCACGAACGCCCACGACAAGCTCGCCACTTGCCCAGCGCGCCATGGCTGTACCGGCGTAGTTGCGAGCACCGTCGAGCTCAAACGCCACCGTCGAGCCCGCCTCACACGCATCGGCATAGCGAATACGCAGTACGCGCGACAGCGGCTTGCCGTTGGGATCGTCCTGCTTGTCGAGCCACGTATACGTCACGTCGCCGAAGCCCTGCGCGCACAATGCGACCAGGGCATCGTCGCTCGCATCCATATACTGCGTAAACTCAACCTCGATGCAATCGGTATAGGCATGGGCCGAAGCAACCTCGGGCGCCGCCGTCGACACCAAGCCAATGTTCACCTCAGTCTGAATCGGCGGCACGCGCAGCCAAGCCGAACGCGCCTCCTCATACCCGTCCTTGGTCACGTGCACCTGATACCATCCGGTCGGCGTATTCCAGTTGTACGCACCGTCCGCACCCGTTGCAAGCGGATTGTCCTGCTCATACTCCTCGGCATCCCAACGCACCGCATTGGTACCGGCCGCATCGTCGGCGCTCCACAGCTCAACCGTCGCGCCTTCAACCGTATTGGACAGCAGGCCCTCGTACACCACGCCCGCAGGGTCGGGTGCAGCCTTGGCAGCCACATTGCGATAACGCGCCTCGAAGATCGACTGCATCTTCTCGTCCGAGATCAAGCCGTCCTTGTTGGCCTTGTAGACCTCGGCATCGGTCAGCTCGCCCCAGTTGACCGTAATACGGTTCTGGCACGCGCGCTCCACCTGCTCGCAGGCAACATCGTAGGCGCATTCGGCATTGGTCAGCTTAATCGCGCGCTCCGAACCTACGCTGGTCGAAGCCGCGTCATAGGCAGCGCCCACCACGGTACCCGCCGAACCGGCCGTCAGCACGCCGGCGATTGTCATAATGGAGCCCACTGCCACATCGGTACTGTCGTGGCAGAGCTGGCGATACAGCAGATCCTCAAACGCACGCGCCTTCTCCATGGCGTCACGCAGCGCGTAAATGCACTTCCAATCGTCCTCGGTCTTCTCGGGCTTGGCAAGCAAGCGCGTATGCTGAAGCTCATAGCCCTCGCGCTCGCCCTTCACCTTCTGCATACGGACGTTCACGTTCTCCCAGTTCTTGCTGGCATCGTTCACGCCGTAAATGCCGGTAAAGATGCCGATGCCCTGGGTCGCCGCGGGAAACGCCTGGCCGGCCGCCTTCCACGCATCGGTCTTAAAGACCTGTCCGAACATCTCGCACTCGATCTTATAGCTCTTGAGCGAACGGATCGTGCGGATGAGCTTCATATGGGCGCTCACGTCGCCGTTGAGCTTCCAGGCCATGAGCCATCCGCGCACCTTGGAGTTGTTGAGGCTATGGACCACATTCCAGTTGTCGTACAGGTTGTCCAGAATGTCGCACTGCATGGCGATCGAGTTAAACAGAAGCGCCTGGTTCTTGTTGTTATTGGAGTTCTCGATAAACTCCGACTCTATATAGGCCGTCTGCTCGCCATCGGGCGCGGCGACCTTAAAGCCCTTAACGGTATCGTCGTCAGCCGCCTTGTAGCTCAGCGAGCTGCCGAGCGCCTGGCCCAAATCGTTAAACCCGCTCGTCGACTGGCCGTTGTACTCACTGGCCTTAATGCCCGCACACTTGTTGAGCGCCGCAGCGGTTGCGTCATTCCAGCTTCCGTATTAGTTGAGCTGACCGATACCCATCGACTGGCCCACCAGATCCTCGGCCCGCTGGGCAATAAACTCCGCTCGCGATGCATGGTCGACGAGCTCCTTGATGGCGGCCGCATCCGCAGCGTTCGCGCCCTGGGCCGCCGCGAGTTCCTGATACCAATCTTCGCTGGTGCCGTAAGCATCCTCAAAGATCATCTTGTCCACATTGACGCCATAGCTGTCGCCCTGCTGGGTCAGCAGCGCCGCCGACCCGCCGACCGCGGCCTTGAGCTCAGCCGCAAACTGCGCGGCCTCGTCGTTGCCAGCATCATCACCCTCGCCGTCGCTGGCGGCAGGGGCGCGACGAGCCTTACGGGCAGCTCCACCTTGGGCTTCGTCCTCTTTACCGTTCTCGTCCTCCTCGGCAAACGCATCGGCAACCATCTGGTCAATCGCGTCGTTAAAGGCCTCGTCGACATCATTAAACGAGTTATCCATCATATACTCGTGCCACTGCTGCACAGCATTCGAGAACTCCTGCTGGCGCTCCTCGGCCGCGGCGGAATGCTTTTTGGCCGCGGCTTTGGCGTCAAAACTCAGCATGGTCATAAGCTGGGCATTGGAGATGCGGTAGGTCTGCGGCATAAAGATTTGCTCAAAGTTGCCGCAGTTCACATAGGTCGAGTCATTCGTCTTGTTAAACTCATCGAGCAGCTTAAGGTAACCCTCGTCCACATACTCCGCCACATAGCGAACACGGGTGCCCTCGCGCGACTTTTGAGTCAGAGGAATCGTCACCGTCTTGCCATCCACGCAGTCCACGTACAGGTCGAGCGTGTCGGCGGCCTCTTCGTTTCCCACCTCGAGCGTGATATCGAACGTCCAGTAGGCGTTCTTCTTTTGCGGCAGATGATGGAAGGTCCACAGACTCTTGCCGGTGTCCTTGCCGTCCTTGACCAAGTTTTGCGTACCGCCACGATACGTCACATCAAAGTTCCAGACCGAAGCACCCGGAACATAGCGCACATAGTTGCGAGCCGTCACCTCTGCGGCAGCGGCGGCAACATCGGTCGAGCCCACGCGCGCCTCGAGCGTCACACGCTCGGCGGCAAGCGTATCCTGCGGCAGGTCGTATTCAATCTTGGCACGGCCCAGCTTGTTGGTCTTACCGGTGTACTTTGCAGCCGACGAGCCCGTCCCCACGGTGAGCTGCACGCTCTTGCCCGGTGCCGCATAAACGTAGGCCACATTGCCCAGTAGGCTGTGAACGTCGGTGCTGTCGACCTCGATGCGCGATCCGCTAGCCTCGAGTGTGGTGCTTCCCAGCGGCAATGTCACCTCACCCAGCGTAATAAGCGGCGAGATGGCATAGATGCCCGCGGCCTTGGGCTTAAAGCGCACAAACACATCGGCGCCCATGCCCTTCTTCATATTGAGAACGAGGTTGTCGCCCTCCCAAGTTGTGTCAGCCCACATGGCATCGGAGCTGGCGCCGGCTTCGCGAGCGCCGGCGGACACATCCTCGACGGCATCCTTGGCCAGCGGAATCTCAATCTTGGCAGCCTGGCTGTCCTTGAGCTCGTAATGAATGCGCAGCTCGGTCTCCACGCCAACGACCGCGGACGAATCAGCGATAACCGAGCCCGCCGTCAGCCCACGCTCGGCACGATACGTCTCCACGTCAAACGTGGGGACGTCGAGCGTCACGTCGAGCTGTTTGCCGTCCTCAATCTTCACCTGCTTTTGCGCGATATGCTTACCCACGGTCAGCCCTAGGCGGCTAAACGTGGAATAGCTCGTCGCTTGGATGTCGTAGCTCGTCTTGTTAAAGGCGACGATGGTGTACGAACCGGCCTTAAGGCGCGGCGTCTCGGCCTTCATGATAGGCGTGGTGCCATCGTCTTCGTAACCCATCAAATAGGTGACGCCGTCGGCGACTAGCTTGCCGTCGGACGTACGGAACACCAGCACGCGGTTGGCGCCCTGGTAGTCGCCCTTGGTCGTGACCGTCGCCGTGCCCCAGGGCTTCAAGTCGATATCGACCTTGCCGGCCGAAGGCTTCACCGTCGCCGTCGCCCCACCCAGCTTGAGGCTGTCTTTGGGCTCGAGCGTTATCTCCAGATCCTGGTCCGCGTCGGCAATGGCCTGCGACACCACGAGTGCTGTGCCCTGGATACGGAAGTCGTTTTCTTTGTCACCCTTGGCAGGCTTAAGCGTCTTGCCGCCGCTCTTCACCGTCAGATCGATGTTATCGAGACTATCGAGCTCAATGCGTTCGGTCTTATCCTGGCCCACAATCGGTTCAAGATAGCTCACGTTGAGTTCAATCGCGCGCGAAGCCGGAATCTTGGTAAAGTCCTCAGCCTTAATCTCTCCGATATTCCATGTGCCCGTCATCTGGTCGCCCGGGCGCGCCAGCACCATGTCATAGTAACCGCTGAGCGAAATGCGCAGCGTTGCTGCTGTCTTGGAGAGAACGTCCGCTGTAAAGCTGCCGTCATCGCCAACCGCCAGCGGCGTGGACTGCCCCGCCTGCACGAGTGTAGCCGTCGCGCTCTGGGGAAGTTTGCCCGTCACCTGGGCCGCCTCGCCCATCCACTCAAACGTGTAGGCAGGCTTCGAGGAATCGACGGAGTCCTTGTGATCGGCCACGGCATCGGCAAGCTTTTTGACCATCGAGGGGTTGCCAGCCGAATCGGTCGCATAGGCATAGATGGTCTGGCCTTCACCAAAGGGAATCGCATACGTTACGCCATCGATTGTCACGCGCTCATTATAGTCGCCCGGATAGCCCGCCTCACCAAACTGAAGATCGGGGTTCATCACGCGCAGGGCAACGGCATTATGGTTCGTCTCGTTTCCGTATCTCGTGTTCTCAAAAGCTCCCCACTCTATCATTTCCACGCTTTTGGGTAGCACAATCTCTTTGCCGGCAATCGCAGGATCAAGAGAGGCGAACGCGAGCGCCCCGATAGATTTGACACCATCGCCAATCGTCACCGACGACACGTGCGAGCACCCGTCAAAGGCATAGCGCTCAATCCGCTCCACCGTGCCCGGCACGTTGATCTGCGTAAAGGTGAGTACCGTTGTGTCCGAGACATAGAACTGCGGTACGCCGCAATTGGCGAAGGCACGATAGTCGATAGTCTTAACCGAAGGCGGCAGCGTTGCCACCACATTGTCGTCAAGTTGTTCGCAGCCCTCAAAGGCCTGCTCGGGAATCGTGGTAAAGGCCGCGTTGTTGGGCCAGGTCACCGTGTGAAGTGTCTTGCTTCCGGTAAACGCATTCCAGCCCAACTCCTCAACCGAATCGGGCAGTGCGATTTCCTTGATGATGCTGCCGCCCAAACCGCCCACAGAGCGGATATGCGAATCGGGGGCAAACGTAATTGATGTGAGCGCAGCGTTTCCCATGCCCTTAAGACTCACGACATGCTTGCCGTCGATGGCCGAGGGCACCTCCAACGTGGTAATGCCCTCGTCGCCATACTCGATAGAAATATCGTTGGTGAGGCTATCGATCGAGAAGTAGTACTGCGCGGGGGTCTGCTCGCCGGCCACGTAGCCATCGTCGTATTCGTCCTTTACGCCCGTGGCGCCCTTCGAGGTTGCCCAGAGTTCAAGTTCCTCGTTCCAGGTCGCCTCGGTGCCGGAAGCCTCCTCTTGCTTTTGCTGCTCGGCGAGCTCCTTGCCCTCGACAAGATCGGTGGCAAGCGTACCCGCAGGTGTGCTCTCGGTCTGCCCGGCGCCCGTCAGGCCCGCCGCCGATGCAATCTCGGAGGCCGGGGGCGTAGGGGTGTCACCGACATCGAGCGCTGTGGGGTCGGCAGCGCCGGCATCGGGCGCGGGGTCGGCGGAAGCAGAGTCTGACGTTTGGGCATCAGCCGAATCGGCGGGAGCGGCGTCGGCTGCTTGGCCGTTATCCGTCTGCACAAAGGTGCTATCGGTGGTGAGCGCCTCAGCAAACGCGCCCACAGGCAACGAGCCCGTCACCATGGTGAGGGTCACCGCGGCAATGGTCAGGCGGCGGCAAAGCGCTCGAACAGTAGTCCACCTCATGGTCGTTCCTTTCCTGAAACCAAAAGTCATCCAGCGTAATCGTTGTCCAAAAACAAAGCGAACGGTAGGTTCATATATGCGAACCTACCGTTCTACCTGCGCAAACCACCACAAAGGGGACAGGCACCTTTGTGGCGGTTCTGGACTTGGCCGGCCAGTTTGTCTCGATCTGTAACAGTTAGAGGTCAAATTCCCCGCCTGGTGTTACAGATCGAGACATTAGATTGGCGGCCATTCGGTTCATCTCAATCTGTAACACCTGGAGCCCAAATATTTGGCTCGGTGTTACAGATTGAGATCTTGCAAAAGCCGAGGATGGGCGCTGCCACCAAAACCTAGCGCTTGCGGCGCTTGGTCGCGGCGAGGCCGGCAGCGGCAACGGTTGCACCGGCGATGCCCAGAGCAGCGACCGTCAATGCGGTGGCGTCACCCGTGGCGGCCAGGACAGCATCGCCCTTCTTGGCAGGCGTGGTTTTCTCTACCGTCTTGGTCGTGGTGGTTGTCGTTGCAACTGGCTTGGCTTCGGGTTTCGCCTCAGGCTTAGCCTCCGGTTTCTGCTCGGGCTTCGTGTCGGGCTTCACCTCAGGCTGCGGTGTCGGCTTGGGATCCGGCGTAGGCTGCGGGTCGGGAGTCGGCGTGGCTTCGGGCGTAAACGTCAGATCGGTGTTGAGCCACAGGGTGTAGATCCAGCCACTCTCGGGATCAACCACACTTGCCTCACCCACCTGATAGCCACACTCAACCCCATTGATCTTCAGCTTGGTGTCGGGCGTGAAGTAGAAGCCGCGCGCGGGCTTGAGGTAGATACCGTAGCGATAGGTCACGCCAGGCTTAAAGGCGTCGATGTGGTTCGTGATGTTCTGATCCCAGAACTTCTGAGAGTTCACTTCGCTGCCGTCGCTACCCGTCCAGTACTCACACTGAGGAAGGGAGTTGGAGCCCGTCGGAACATTCGCCGTAAAGACCGGCTTATCGCCCGCCTTGAAGGTGGTCGTGGCGCCGTCGATCTCTATAACGTCGATGGCACGCCATTCGTCGATTGGCTGCTCGCACAGCATATTGTCAGCATTTGGCGCGAAGACACCGTTGGCGGTCTTGATGTGGTGCGTCCAATGGCCGTTGACGTACATCATGCAGTCATCGGCCACGGTATTGTCGCCCTTGAGCCTCAGCTCAACGGAGTACATGTAGAACTTGCCCTCCTCGAAGTGTTCAATCTTCTTCATGCCCGGCGTGTACTTTGCGGGGTCGGAATACCAGAAGGCAACGGGCTTGAGCTCCGCAGGGTCGCTGCCATCCATCTCTTCCCAGCACTCATAGGCGATCTCATACTTATCGGCATCGGCGGCAGGAATCGTCGCGGTCGCACGCGGCGCCTCGCCGGGCGCATAGTCGGTTTTCACATCGTTGACGTTTAGATTCTCAAGAGCTTCGTTTTCCGACGAAGCAGGCATCGTAATTGTTTTAATAGCAGGGACATACAGGAATTCTCCGCTTAGACTCGACTTTACGGTTTCCCCGTTTACGGTAACAACGGTTTCATCGCTGAAGGAATATCCGTCTTTTGGCTTCAGCATAAGAGAATACACGTACTCTTTCCCGCTTTTAAACTTTGTAATAGTCGGCAGGGAACCATGTGAGCCGTTATCGGAATACCAGGCAGCAACGGGTTCGTTGTTTTCAAATTCCTGCCAGCATTCATAAGCGATTTCGTATTTATCTGCATCGTAGTTAGGGACACCTGCCGTCACCTGCGGACCAGTAGCCAGCTGCCAATTGAAGTCCGTATTCTGAACATTGGCAAAGGAGATGGATTCCGATTCTGATTCCGCTGCCGGGATAACAAGGCACGCCCTCTCGTAGACATGGGTGCGGGTGTAGTAGTCATCCCGGATCTCGTTAATAGTGGGTTTCCCGGTCGCCTCGGTATCTCCTTTAAAGGCGTCGTCCGGATCACCGATGATGATATTCCCGGGCTCTGTACCCGTATACGTAAGCTTGGATCCATCATAGGTGGTCGTCATCTTGGACTTATTCTCCCTGTACTCCGTAAAGTACTTCTGCTCCTCCTTCTGTCTCTGAATCTTGCTGATATCCAGGGTAAGCGTTGTTTTATTGCTCGCACTGTCATACGCCGCATGGACGATCAAGTCCCCCAGGCCGATAAAAGTCAAAGCGCTACCATCGAGAGCAGACTGGTCTCCATCTACAAGGGCAATCCCCTTCACATACTCAATCGTTTCTTCTTTCTTGATGTCGGTGTAATTGTTCCACACCGTAATATTGACCCTAACGTCGCTGCCGCCAACAACATCGGTCACACCGCAGGGCATGATGGCGTCATTCGCCGGCGTGGCGGCGTTGTCGCTGGGAGTATTTTGTTCAGCGGGTGCCGCATCGTTGGATTCATCGGTGGCGCCAGTCGGGGCCGTCTGCTGAGGTTCAGCGACGGTTTGTGCCGTCGGAGCAGCATCAGTTGCAGGCGCGGTCGCCGGAGCCGCATCCTCCGCAACCGCCGGTGTCACCGGAGCCGCGGCAACCTCACCAGTCGCAGCGGCGGGATCCGCACACTCGGTCGCAAGCGCCAAACTCGGCAGTAGCAGCTGACCAACCATAAGCGCACACGCACCGACGCTCGCAATCCTCACACCCACGCAGCGCCAAGTACCATGAACCAGCGAGCAAGTGCGTTCGCGCTGGGCCTCCTTATCAAAGTGGCTTCCGTACATAACGGCCTCCTTGGTCGTAGGGACATACCACCACAAAGGCGCCTGTCCCCTTTGTGGTGGTCCTGTACAACCAAGATGCGCCAAATGACTCTATACGCCTAGGTTCGTAGATGCGAACCTAGGCCTCTACCTGCGGAAATACAAAGAGCCGCCGCAAGGGCATTTGTACTCACGCGGCGGCTGAAAATGGCTATGAAAGCTTGCGTTAGCGGTTGCGGCGCTTGGACGCGACAAAGCCGGCGCCGATGACGGACGCGCCCGCGATGCCGAGGGCGGCCGCCGCCGTCGCGGCGTTGTCGCCCGTGGCGGCCAGAGTGCCCACGGACTTCTGAGCCGCAACTGCCTTCGCGGCCGGCTTGGAGGCAGCAGCCGTGAAACTCACCTGAGTCGGCGTCACGGACGGCGTGCCCGTCTCACTTCCACCGCCTGGCTGCGGCGCAGGAGCCGGGGTGGACTCAGGCTGCGGCGTGGGCTCGGGCGCGGGATCGGGCTGCGGCGTGGGTTCGGGCTCGCCCGCATCCCCGTAGCTGATCACCACGTTGCGGGCGACCTCGTTGGAGGTCTTAATATCCTGGATAGTGGACGACCCGGCGGTGCCGATGACGAGTCCGTTTCCGGCGGTGTCGTAGTCAAGTCCGTTTCCGGCAGTTTCTCGCACGGTGCCGCCGGCGGGAGTCGTAATCACCGACCCGTACATGATATCGAGTGCGGGATTCATAGACGGTCCTCCGCCCGTGGTCTTTCGGTTGACAACATAGATCCCCGCTGTCAGGCCCGACGCCTCAACATTCGATTTGAAAATCCTAATCTGGGGCCTTTCCAGATCGTCATATCCTGCGGCGATGATTCCGTAGTCCTCTCGACGAGGCCCAGGGTTGGGTTCGCTCACATTTCCGCCAGTACGCACTGTGAGGTTCGATTTTTGGACAAGCATCCACGTCGAACCGCCCTCCGCCTGCGCGTCAATGCCCCTCGAAGACAGCACCGCATCGCCGGCAAGTATCTCGACATCAGCTCCGTTGACGATCTGCAAGAGCGTGTTCTTGTTGATGCCAAGCGTATGGATGCCTGCAGAATAATACGGGCCGTCCGCCGTCTTAATTGCAACCTTGGCGCCATCGATCGTGACGTCGCCCCCGTGCACGGAGACATAATCCGGTTCTTCCTGACCGCTTTCCCGAGCAACGCGACCGCCTGGCTTCCCATCGGCAAAGATGCCATAGGCGCTTTGCGGCGGCCGGTGTAGCCCATCCGCCTTCTTTGCCTCTATTTTAACGTCGGCGCCCTTGTCGATTTTCACGTTGCCCGATTTCGCGCGAATACCGTTTGAGCAATAAAAGCTACCCGTAGATATCACGTTAACACTGGATCCACTTATAGTGATGTCTCCATTCGTGACACCATCGCCCGACGCAGTAAGCACATTATCCTGAGCCGTCGCGTTGAGGGTCCCCTCCCCCGTGATGGCGAGATTGCCGTCCTTGACCTCGATGGCGCTCTGCCCGGCGTCGGCCGTTACGGTGTTGATGCCCGTCACGCCGATGGTGAGGTTGCCCTTGGCGCCGATGGAGCCGCCGTCGTAGCCGTTGAGCTTCATGTCGTCGGCGCCATCCCAGGACCAGGTTCCCGCCTCGTCGCCGGCAGCGGTTCCCGCGTCGTACTGCGTGCCGCCCACGCTGACCCAGTCGGCGGCGAGCGCCACGCTCGGCAGCAGCAGCTGGCCGGCCATGAGCACACTGGCCCCCGCGCAAGCAAGTTTTGCGCCCACGCGGCGCCACGTTCCATGAGAGAGCGCGCACGCGCGGCCGTGGTCGATTGGGTTGTCATGGATTTGCTTTCGCATGTGAGCCTCCTTGTCGTAAGGGGTACCTCCGCTGTCTTATGTTGCGGAAGCTTGCGCTAGCGGTTGCGGTGCTTGGACGCGACAAAGCCGGCGCCGATGACGGACGCACCGGCGATGCCGGGGGCGGCCGCCGCCGTCGCGGCGTTGTCGCCCGTGGCGGCCAGAACACCGGAAGCGCTTTTGGCGCCGGCGGCAGTCTTGGTCGTAACGGTCTTGGTAACCGCCGTGGTGGTCTTTGCGTCCTTATCTACGGGCTTGAGGTCAGGCTTCTGCTCGGGATTGGGCATGGGATCGGGCTCCGGAGCCGGCTCGGGGTCCGGCGTTGGGTCCGGCTCCTGCCCGTCTCCAAAATCAATCGCCACATCATGGGCGACCTCGGCAGAACCGACGATATCCGAAATCGCAGACGAACCGGCAACACCGATGACCTGCCCGCTCTGGGAACTAGGCCATTGCCCCGTATCGACAACCTTCTTCACATCGCGCACGGCACCGTCCGTCGGAGTCGTAATCATCGCGTTCCCTTGTAAATCGATCATCGCGGCACGGAACAGTGTCGCATTCGCGCCGTTGCGGTTGATCGCATAGATTCCCGCAGTCGCGCCCGAAGCCTCAATCTTCGATTTGAAAATCTGGATACGAGGCGTTTCAAACCTGGTATTTGCCTCTGCCATGATTCCAAAACTTTGATTGCGATCGGCGTCAATGCCGCTTGCGGCAGACAAGCTTCGAGACGTGAGGTTCGACTTCTCGACAAGCATCCGCACCGCACCGGCTTGCGAGCGTGCGCTGATACCCGCCGAGAGCGAAGCCGCACTACCAGCCGAAAGCGTGACATCGGCTCCGTTGACGATTTTCATGAGGGTATTCTTCTTGATACCAAACGTATTGATGCACATGGAAGCCCACGAGGCATCGCCAGTCTTAATCGACAGACTGGCGCCATCGACGGTGACATCGCCGCCGTGCTCATAAGCGGAATCCGGCTCTTCCTGCTCGCCTTCCTGGACAGCGTGTCTGTTTGGAATGTTATCAGCATGGATACCGCAGATGATCTCCATTGGACGCCAAGATCCTTCAGCCGATTTCGCCTCGATTTTGACATCAGCGCCCTTATCGATTGTCACGCTGCCGGCCGTCGCGCGAATGCCCGCCACGTTTTCCGCTGCACCCGAAGCCGTCGCGTTGACGATGACGCCGCTGATGGTCACATCGCCACCGGCATTGCCGTCGCCTATCGCTGTAATTACATCGTTCTGGGCCGTCGCATTCAGGGCGCCGTCGCCGGCAATGGCAAGGTTACCGTTCTTAACAGCAATGGCGCTCTGCCCGGCGTCGGCCGTGACGGTGTTGGTGCCCGTCACGCCGATGGTGAGGTTGCCCTTGGCGCCGATGGAGCCGCCGTCGTAGCCGTTGAGCTTCATGTCGTCGGCGCCGTCCCAGGACCAGGTCCCTGCCTCGTCGCCGGCGGCAGTGCCCGCGTCGTACTGCGTGCCGCCCACGTTGACCCAGTCGGCGGCGAGCGCCACGCTCGGCAGCAGCAGCTGGCCGGCCATGAGCGCGCAGGCCCCCGCGCAGGCGAGTTTTGCACCCACGCGGCGCCACGTTCCATGAGAGAGCGAGCACGCGCGGCCGTGGTCGATTGGGTTGTCATGGATTTGCTTTCGCATGTGAGCCTCCTTGTCGTAAGGGGTGCTTCCGCTGTCTTATGTTGCGGAAGCTTGCGCTAGCGGTTGCGGCGCTTGGACGCAACGAAGCCGGCGCCGATGACGGACGCACCGGCAATTCCGAGGGCCGCTGCCGCCGTCGCGGCGCTATCGCCCGTGGCGGCCAGAGTGCCCACGGACTTCTGAGTCGCAACTGCCTTCGCGGCCGGCTTGGAGGCAGCAGCCGTGGAACTCGCCTGAGTCGGCGTCACGGACGGCGTGCCCGTCTCACTTCCACCGCCTGGCTGCGGCGCAGGAGCCGGGGTGGGCTCAGGCTGCGGCGTGGGTTCGGGCTCGGCCGCATCTCCAGATCTGATTACCACGTTACGGGCGACCTCGTCGGAAGTTCTAATGTCCTGGATGACAGACGACCCGGGAACGCCGATGACACGCCCACTTCCAACGGTGTCGCGCACGGTACCTCCGTCGGGAATCGCAATCTTTAACCCTCCCTCAAGTTTGATATAGGGGGCCCTGAAGGACCCCATATTGACGGCATAGACTGCCGCCGTCGAGCCCGACGCCACAACATTTGATTGAAAGAAGCTAATTCGAGGGGTAGCCGACGGGGAGCCAGACTGTAAAAAATTCCATAGACATCTTTGCGATTTGCCCCTACAAGCTCATCAGTCCCGGCATCACCTTGAGCCGTGAGGTTCGAGCGACTGACGCGTATCCATGACGCCCCGTCTTGCACGCGTATCCAAACACCAGCCGAGATTTTTCCTGCGCTCCCTGTCGCGAGCGAAACATCCGCCCCGTTGGCAATCTTCAAATATGTTTCCGTCTTAATACCAAACGAATACAGAGCGACCGACATGCCCCTGCATTACCCGCCGTCGCATTTAATTTGGCTCTGTTAGACCAAATTTGACACGATCGGCTGTTCGTCGAACCGGAAAATAATCGGGCTACCCCCGTCCATCGCGGTCCCCGCCCTCCCCGTCAGCCTTCCCCTCAGATCCCAGCCTGACGTCGAAGGGCAGGCCGCCCTCGCGGATCACCGCCCTGAGGAATATGTTCATGGCGCCCGACATGGAGAGCCCGAGCTCGTCGAGCACGGCTGCGGCCTCCCTTTTGACCTCGGGATCGATTCTTATCGTGGTGGCCGGGACGTTCGATGTCATTGCCGCTCCTTCCGCGGTCGCTGCTCCGTGGCCACCATTTTAATTCGCTAGGCCGCCCGCCCGTCCCAGTAGTCCATGAGGGGAGGCTCGAGGCCGAACATGTCGCGGACGCGGGTCGAGCAGGAGCCGTTGGCGAGCTGGCGGGCGACCGTGGACTCCGCCGCGCGCGAACCCGCCGCCATGAAGGTGCGGCACCAGCGGAACCAGTCGAGGTAGGCTCCCAAGTGCTTGGTGGACACTCCCTTGAAGCGGGCCATGAACGAGCCGAGGAGCGAATGGACGGCGTTGATGCGGTTGATGGTGCCCTCCGAGCGGTCCTTGGAATCATAGGATTCATGCGAGGCGACCTTCAGGTCGCGCAGCACGTCGATGTACGCGGTCGCCTTGTCCGTGGCGACGACCGCGCCCGCGCCGATGCGGTCGCGAAGGGCCTCCGCCGCACGCTTGCGCGAGACAACGCCGCGGCCCGAGACCTCGAAGAAGGTGGCGTCCGTGTCGCTAACGCCCGTCATGACGCAGATCTGCTCGCGGGAGAGGCCGCGCCTGTGGACCTGCTTGCCGCGGTGGCGAGCCTTTCTCGGCAGGGTGAAGGAGCCTTTTGAATGGTTGCCCTTGAAGGACTCGGGGAAGTACGTCTCGTCGAGCTCGCAAGCCTGCCCCTGCCCCACATGGAACGTGGGCGAGTATTCCTTCAGGCACTCAATGAGCCTGTGGCGCATGGTGTAGGCGGTCTTGAGGCAGACACCGCAGCGGCCGGCGCACTCGCGGAGAGGGAGCATGAGGGCGAAGCACTCGGCATAGGCCATCCAGGTCTCGCGGGGCAACTTGCTCGTGCCGAGGATCCGGTCGGTGGAGCCGGAGAACGTCCTGCCGCAGTCGCGGCAGAGGTAGCGCTGCTCGCCGTTCCTGGACTTGCCCTTCTTGACGATAGCGACCGAGCCGCAACGGGGGCAGCGCTCTACCTCATAGCCATCTCCCGCCGCATCGTCGAACATGGCGGCGCGGACGACGTCCCCGACCAACTCGACGGCTTTACGGCGCTCGGTCCTGCTGAGCTTCGCCAGGCTCTTCTTGAGGGTGATGACCAGGTCGTCTGCATCCATGGGCGCTCCTTCGACGTTAATTGAAGGGTACCGCCTCGCGGTGACATCGTTTTTATGTCAACCTTGGTCTAACAGAGCCTTTAATTTAGCGTTGTCCACCATGATACAGCCACCATGTTTGGCGCTGTAGTCTGCCTCTTCGGCCTGTGCACCCTCGATGGCAGAATGCCTGGGAGGAACATTTTCGGCAAGGACTGCAAAGACATCGGCGTTCGACTTTGCCTCGACATGGACGTCGGCACCATTCTTTATGGCTATGTCGCCCGCTGCCGCATGGATACCAATAGATTCATATGCTCCGCCTGTGGCTGTCACGTTAACGTCAGCGCCATCAATGGTCACATCGCCGCCGGTCCTGCCGTCGCCTATCGCTGTAATTACATCGTTCTGGGCCGTCGCATTCAGGGCGCCGTCGCCGGCAATGGCAAGGTTACCGTTCTTAACAGCAATGGCGCTCTGCCCGGCGTCGGCCGTGACGGTGTTGGTGCCCGTCACGCCGATGGTGAGGTTGCCCTTGGCGCCGATGGAGCCGCCGTCGTAGCCGTTGAGCTTCATGTCGTCGGCGCCGTCCCAGGACCAGGTCCCTGCCTCGTCGCCGGCGGCAGTGCCCGCGTCGTACTGCGTGCCGCCCACGTTGACCCAGTCGGCGGCGAGCGCCACGCTCGGCAGCAGCAGCTGGCCGGCCATGAGCGCGCAGGCCCCCGCGCAGGCGAGTTTTGCACCCACGCGGCGCCATGTTCCGTGGGAGAGCGTGCACGAGTGGCCGTGGTCGATTGGGTTGTCATGGATTTGCGTTCGCATGTGAGCCTCCTTGTCGTAAGGGGTGCTTCTATAACACCATGTTACGGGAAGATATCCGGATCCCGGGGCACAAATTCATATGCGGCGCATCTGCCAGCGCAAAAGGCAACGAGCACGCTATTGCCAAGCGCGCCCCGCCCCCCCGAAAGGCCCACCCCCTACCGTCATGGTCTACAATCGAGGGCACGATTGTTCCGTCCACCCAAAGGACCGTTCTTGAACCTGAGCAAGCCTAAAATCAGTGCGCTTTTGGCACTCGCGCTCTTTACCTTCGTCTTTCTTGCCGGCGAGTTTCGCTTCGACATCAATGTCGGGCTGCTCGCCGGTGCCGAGCGCGTTGTAATTGCACAGGGCTTTATCCTGGGCGCCAGCGTCATCGGCTTTATCGGATACGCGCCGCTGCTGTCCCTCGCCCAGCGCAAAGGCCAGCCCCAGGCAGTTGCCACCGCCGCCGTCCCCATCGCCATCTTGGGGTTGACCCAGATTCAGTCCCCCACGAGCCCGCTTGCGCTCGAGATTCTGGGGTGCCTCGCATTCCTCGGGCTCGGCCTGCTGGGCGCCGCCGCTCACCACGCCTTTTCGTTGGCATTCCAGGATGACCCCAAGCTTGCCACCGGTGCGGGAGCAGCCTATGCCGCGGGCATCCTGATGCAGTTCGCCATCAACCTGCTCGATTGCGGCGGCATCGCAGAGCTCATCGTCCTTGGCACAGCGACTATCGCCATCTCCGTCCTCAGCGTCGTTCCCCAAAAGGCCGCCAAAAGCTCCAGCGACCTCGCCAATCCCTTTGCCGAGCCATCGCACGTCCTCGCCAAGCAGGCGTGTTGGAGCATCGTGCTCGTCATGATTCTTGCCTGCTTGTTCTCAACACTCGACAACGTGGTCACGTTCTCCAACGCCCACGGCACCATCGCCGTACAGACCTGGCCGCGCCTCTTTTTGGCGGCGAGCGGTCTCGTCGCCGGTATCGTCTTTGATCTTGCCGAGCGTCGCTACATGGGTCTCATCATGCTCGGCGTCACGGTACTTTCCACCATCTCGATCTTGGCCGTGGAGGCCGGCGCCGACCCCAACTTGGGCCTCATCGTCTTTTATCTGAGTTCGGGCTTTTTTGTCACGTTCTTTACCGCCACGTTTACGCAGCTGGCGCCGCGCGTGCACACGCCCGCACTGTGGGCTGGCATGGGCCGTGCGGCCAATAACGTGTGCGCGTTCACCACGTCGGGCGTCTCGCTTGCGCTTGTGACCTCGGGCAACGTCGCCCTCATCATGATCGGCGCGCTCGTGCTGCTCGTAGCAGCCAGCGTTGCGTTCGTTGCCGCGGGCCTATTCCGCCTGCCTCAAACCGAGCAGGAGCGCGAACATCAACAGCTTGCCGAGGAGGCATTGGCAGCACCGAGTATCGAGGAACAACGCCAGACCTTCATCGCCAACCACGCTCTCACCCCGCGCGAAGTCGACGTGCTCATAGCCGTGACCCAGGATGAACGCCCGCTCAAGCAGGTTGCCGAGGAACTCGGTATCTCGATGCGCATGGTACAGCGCCACCTGAGCTCTATCTACCAAAAGACCGACACGCAAACGCGCGCCGGTCTCACCAAAGCCTTCCCCTCGGCCTAAAACAAAAACCACCACAAAGGCCCCTTTGCGGTGGTTTGAGCGGAGCAGAAGGTCACTCTGCCAGCTTGTCTCAGTCTGTAACAGATAGGCCCCTAAAAGCAGGCTTATTGTTACAGATCGAGACGGCAAAGGGACACGAAGCGATCTTTCGCAGCAACGCCCCTCTAGTAAAGCGATGCCATATATCGGCCGAAGCCTGGCAATGCAAACTCAAAACGTCCTTGCAGAGGTTCTTCAATTACCCCAGCCTCTACTAGACGCTTTTTATACGTTGAAATCGAACCGGAACTCTTCTTAAGCCTCGCTGCCAGCTCTTGCCTGGTCGTCGTCCCAACCGGATTCATTGCACGAAGAAAATCCAGGTCCCCTCGTGAAAGTTCCGCCGCTGTTGAAGCGAAAACTCGCGATTCCAGCTCCTCTTGCGCAAGTTTCGCGCCTCGTTCGACATCCTCAATAGAAACCTCGGAGGCTTGGCGCGAAGCATTCCATGCCCGATACCCCACCAACTGGAACATAAACGGAAAGCCATCGATCGCCTTGGCAGCGAGGTCGATCGCCTCATCAGAAATCGTCTTGCCGCCGTCCTCAATCGTTAGTCGAAACGCTTCTTTTACCTCAGTCGGTGAAATTGATCCCAGTGAATGTTGAGCCGCACGACGAAGAAACGATGTCGATCTCCCCGTCAGCAGCGCCAGCACGCGAAACGGCAGTCCCGCCATAAGCAAAGCTACCTTTTTATTCTCGCTTACAAAGTGCTGGTAGGTAGTAACAAGCTCCGTCATTTGCGCAAATGATGCATCCACTTCGTCAACGGCGATAAGCACCCCGGTGTCAGTCGCTTCAAGCTGAGCAAACAAAGCGTTCATCTTAGTACGCCAGTTAGCGCCCTCAAATTCAATATCGATGTTTTCCCAGCTCATGCTTCCTACGGGGGCAATGCCGACACTGTTCACACGCCTAGAAGCGGGCTTTTCGATCAGATGGGCGGCTGATTCGTTGAGGCGCTGCAAAATGTCTTCGAGCATCCCCTCCGAGGCCGTCACATTCGCTGTAATCCAACCCTCTTGCTGGGCGCGATACGACAGATATGCCAAAAGCGCCGTTTTACCTGTACCACGCGCACCATAGAAAACCGAGCAAAGATTGGGATCGGAATCGTCATTTTCAAACGCCAGCACCATATCATCGATGATTTGCTCACGGCCGGCCATATACGCCGGTACACGTCCGAACATCGGAGTGAATGGATTTGTCTGCCTGTACGCCGTCGGTGCCGCCATAAAGCCTCCCTTGAACTCATACAACTTAATTATGCCCCTACAATCTTTAAGTTATTTGAGTATCTTTGAGTTTTTTGAGTATCCTTGAGTTCTTTGAGCGATCGGCTCCCGGCAGAACCAGTTGACTTTCTCCGCCTAAAACAAAAACCACCACAAAGGTGCCTGTCCCCTTTGTGGTGGTTTTGGTCGGCTAGCCTTCGAGCTGCGCTACTTTGTAGCGGTAGGCAGCGGCGATAACGTCTTTGCAACCCTCGCGGCCCAGCTTGGCGCGGTTGACGACGATGTCTTTGCCGCTCGTCATCTTCCACTTTCCGGCACTGTAGCGCTTATAGAACGCCTCGCGCGCCTTCTGCTGCTGCTTGACCAGCTTGGCGCCCTTCTTTTTGTTAAGGCCACGCTTCTTGCGCACGATCTCGACGCGGTCCTCAAAGGGTGCGGTCACCAACACGGCAATGTGATTGGGGTTATTACGCAGCAGGTAATCGGACAGGCGGCCTTCGATAATGCAGCTCTCGGTCTCGCCCAGATCCAAAATCACCTGGCTCATCTTTTGGAACAACTTGTCCGAGTACGAACGCGCATCGTAGCGGTCGGGCAGAAACGCCATGTTCTCCACAGCCAGACGCTCGTCATAGGCGGCCATCTTATCGAGCGACTCGCCCGCGCGCAGCGACGCACGCACCAGCAGCTCGTTATCGTACAGCGGAATCCCCAGCTCATTGGCGAGGATACGACCGATCTCGTGGCCCTCGGCGCCAAAGTCGCGCGCGATGGTAATGACCACAGGACTCTTCTTGTTCTCCAGATCGCTCATCGCGATTCCTTTCTAACAAATGAGAAAAAAGGTTGTTTATCGCCTTTTCCCACGATAGCGTACCTGGGTTTTCCTGGTGCCCAAGATTGGCCTGAAAGAGGAGCGACGCGTACTTTGGTACGCGAGCGACGGTTTGAAGGCCAAGGTTGGGTGCCAGGGAAAGCCAGGCTACGCTGCCACCATTCGCCTCTGATATGCGCGAACCAACAGCGAGATGCCAAAGTTGAGCACAAAGTACATCGCAAACACCAGGCCGTAGAGCATAAGCACCTGCGACAGATCGATCGCGTGGGCCATCACGACGTTTGCCGTGTACATGAGCTCGGCCACGTTAATGCCCGAAAGATACGAGCTGTCCTTGATGACGGTCGTGCACTGGCTAAACAGCGCCGGAATGATCGTCTTAAACGTCTGCGGCAGAATGATGTAGCGCATGGTGGCAAAGAAGCCGAAGCCCTGGCTCTGCGCCGCCTCAAACTGGCCACGCGGAATCGAGTTGAGGCCGCCGCGCACAATCTCGGCCATAACAGCGCTGGTAAACAGCGTAAAAGCGATGGTCGAAATCACAATGTCCAAACCCTGCACCGTAAAGTAGATAAACAGGATCCACAGCAGGTTTGGCGTGCAACGGAACAGCTCGATATAGGCGCTCACCAAAATACGGAACGGGCGTGGCGCATAGCTTTTAACGAGCGCCAGCACCGTGCCAAAGATGAGCGAGAAAAAGATCGACAGCGCCGAGATCTCGATCGTCTTAACAAAGCCGCCCCAAATGTAGAGCAGGTTGGTCGCGTTAAAGATTTCCATGCGCTAGGCCTCCTCTACGTTGTCGAGCCCCAGCTCGGCCAGGCTCACGCCGCGCGGACGCTCCTTGGAGCGGCGCTCGAGCCACTGCACCAGCATGGCGAGCGGAAAGCAGATGATGAAGTACATAAGGCAGCAGACGATGTATCCCTGCAGGTAACCGTACAGACTCACAAAGTTGTCGGAACGGTACATAAGGTCGCCGCCGGCCACGAGCGCCAGCACCGACGTGTTCTTGACCAGGTTGAGCGCCTGGTTACACAGCGGCGGCAGAATGATCTTGAATGTCTGGGGCAGCACGATGTACCAGTATGCCTGCGCACGGGTGAAGCCCTGGCTCTGGGCCGCCTCCATCTGACCGCGCGGAACCGCCTCGATACCGGTGCGGATGACCTCCGAAATGTAGGCTGCGTGATACAGACCCACACCCAAGAAGCCCAGCACGAACGGCGCAATGCGCACCGGCTGGTCGGCACCGGTTATGGCCTGCAAAAACTGCGGACCGGCCATGTACATAAAGAGCACCTGCACGGGCAACGGGGTGTTCTGGTAAAACTCCACGTACACGCGGCTTATGGCGCGCAGCACGCGCGAGCGAGTGGTAGAGAACACGCCCAGCAGCGTGCCCAGCACCAGCGACAGCAGCAGACCGGCAACGACCACCTGCAGCGTCACGCCAAAGCCCTCCCAGAAGGGCCCCATGTTTTGAAATGTCGTCGACCAACGGTCGGCGTCAAATAATCCTTCGAGCATTTGATTCCTTCCTTGGACGATGCGCCTATACAAGACCCCAGGTCTTGACCTCTTGGTCGAGCCAGCCATCGGCCAGGCGATCGCAAATCACCTGATCGACCACGGCCGAAAGGTCGCAGCCCTTCTTGGTCGCCACACCGTAGCCCTGCTCGCCAAACTTGACCTCGGGCTGCAGCAGCTCAACGGTCTCGTTCATGTAACCGGCCAGCGTGGAGCGGTCCATGGCAAAGACATCGATATTGCCGGCGTCGAGCGAACTCTTGATGATGGGGTAGCCACTAAAGGCCCTAAACTCGGGCTTGCAGCTAAAGCCGTTGTCCTTGATCATCTGCTCGATCAGGCCCTGCGTGGTAGCACCCTGGCTCACGCCAATGACCTTGCCGTCCAGATCCTCAATCGAGGTAAAGCCCGAACGCTTCTTGACCATGAGTCCCACGTAGTCGGTGCGGTACGGCGTCGAGAAATCCCAGCTCTTCTTGCGCTCGTCGGTGATGGTGTAGGTCGCTGCGACCACGTCGAGCTGGCCGTTATCGATCAGCGGACCGCGCGTCTTGGGCGTTACGTCGGTAAACTCGACAAGCTCCTGAGCACGGGCCTCCTTGTAGCTCACGCCAAAGACGGCAGCGGCGATCTGGTAGCACAAATCGACTTCCATGCCCTCAAAGCGGCCCTTGGCGGTGTCGTAATAGCCATAGCCGGGAACGTCCTTCTTAACGCCGGCATTCAGATGGCCACGCGACTTGATGGCCGCAAGCTTGGAGCCCTTGTCGGAGCCCTCGCCGCTGGTGGAGTTGCCGCAACCGGTAAGCGCGGTCCCCGTCAGCGCAAGCATGCCGGCGCCCGCCAGCTGCAAAAAGTGACGGCGCGACACGGCCGCCCTCGTCATATCCGTCATGTCCATCACCGCGCCTAGTGCAGAATCTTGGACAGGAACTCGCGGCAGCGCGGGTTCTCGGGGTTATCGAAGAAGTGCTCGGGCGTGCCCTCCTCCAGAATGCGGCCGTCCTCCATAAAGATGACGCGGTCGGCCACCTGGCGCGCAAAGCCCATCTCGTGCGTCACGCAGATCATGGTAATGTCCTCCTGCGCGAGCTCAATCATAACGTCCAGAACCTCCTGGACCATCTCGGGGTCGAGCGCCGAGGTCGGCTCGTCAAACAGGATGATGGGCTGCTTGGTGCACAGGGCACGGGCGATGGCGATGCGCTGCTGCTGACCGCCCGAGAGATTCTGCGGATACTCGCCGGCCTTATGCGCCATGCCAACACGCTTGAGCGCGGCAACAGCGATCTCGGTCGCCTCCTCCTTGCTCTTCTTTTGAAGCTTGATGGGCGCGAGCGTCAGGTTGCCGAGCACCGTCATGTTGGGATACAGGTTGAACTGCTGAAACACCATGGAACTATACTTGCGAGCCATCTCCAGGTGATTCTTTTTGGTGAGCGGCGTACCGTCGATGACGACCTCGCCCGACGTGGGCTCCTCCAGATAATCGACGCAACGGATGAGCGTCGACTTACCCGAACCGGAAGGCCCGATCATTACGAGCTTCTCGCCGCGCTTGACGGTGAGATTGATATCTTTGAGCACATGCAGGTCGCCAAAGTACTTGTTGAGATGCTTGATCTCGATCATGTCTGCCATGAATGTCCCTTCCCTGCGTTTACACGAGTTGAACTATTGTACGGAAAGAACCGCGTTTCCGCAGCCCACACTACATTCCCGTAAAGAACCCGCAACCTTCCACCTAGTCATTGGGGACAGACTTAAATGAGTACCCGCTCATTGGGTACTCATTTAAGTCTGTCCCCAATGAGCACCGCCCAGCAAAAAGGGCGTGACCGCAATGGCCACGCCCCCTCAACATCAACTATATGCCGCTCGGCCCCTACGCGAGTTTGGCTCCGACAATCTTTGCCGCGGCCGGCTTATCGAAGTTGCCGCCGGTGGCCTTGCCGAGTGCACCCATGACCTGGCCCATCTGCTTCTTGGACGTGGCGCCCAGCTCGGCGATAACCTGCTCGATCAGAGCCTCGAGCTCCTCGCCCGAAACCTGCGCGGGCAGCAGGCTCTCCAGAATCTTGACCTGCTCGGTCAGGTTGTCGGTACGCTCCTGGTCGGTGCCGGCCTTGATGGACATCTCCAGCGTCTCGCTCGTCTGCTTAATCAGACGCTTGATCATGCTGTTGACGTCTTCCTCGGTCACATCGCGGCGCTCGTTGACCTCGATATTCTTCACCTCGGCCTTGACCTGGCGAATGATGGACAGGCGAACCTTGTCCTTGGCCTTCATGGCGGCGATCATTTCCTTCTGCAGCTCTTCGTTGGTCATCTGCAAATCCTCTCTAATAGCGTGGGCGGCACTCGCGCGAGCACCGCCCCATGATTACTCAGTCGTCGACGAATCGTCGGTCGAACTCTTGGTGACGCCCTTCAGGCTGACGTTGTACGGCACGTCCTTGGGCATGGGGTTAACGGTGATGTCGGCGTCCTTCTTGTACTGCTCCAGCCACTCACTGTATGCAGTACTGGCCGCCTGCGTCTTCACCACGTTGGAGACGTACTTCTTGATGGCCTTGGGCACCTGGTTGATGTCATCAACCTGATTATCGACATGGAAGTAGTCGGTGCACTTGATGACGTGGTAGCCGTACGTCGACTCGACCACGTCGCTCACATCGCCCTTGTTGAGCCCCTCGAGCGCCGTCTGGTAGCTGTCGACGAAGGTAGTGAGCTTATCCCAACCCACATTGCCCTTCTTCTCCTTGGAGCCGGTGTCATCGGAATACTGCTCCACGGCGTCCTCAAAGCTCAGCTCGCCGGAGTTGATCTTGTCCAAACACTCCTGCGCCTTGGCCTTGGCAGCGGCCTTGTCCTCGTCGGAAGCATCGGAATCGACCTTGATCAGGATGTTCGACGAGCGGCGAGCATCGTTGTAGTTAGACAGATTCTCGTTGATGTAATCGACGATCTCGCTGTCCTTGGGCTTGCTGGTGGGCGCCACGGCATCCTTGAGTTTCTGCTGCGCCAGGCTCTCCTTGAGCGAGTCCTTGTAGGTGTCCTCGGTATAGCCGTAGGTCTTGAGGGTCTTCTTAAAGGCCTTGGCACCGCCCGCGCTCTTGCACGCGTCCTTCCAAGCCTTCTCGACCTCCTCGTCCGACACCGTCACGCCGTTCTCCTTCTGTGCCTGCTGAAGCAGAATCTGCTGCGTGTAGGAGTCGATGAGTTGCTTGCGGTACTTCTTGGGCGTGAGGTCGTTGTCAACCAGATACTGCGCCCAATCCTCATCCTTGGTGTAGCCGTAGGACGTGCGCATGCTCATGATCTGCTTGGTCACGGTGTCCTCGGTAAGGTTGGTGCCGTTGATAGTGGCAGCAACACCGCCGGTCAGCTTGTAGCCCGAGGTGTCCTCAGCCTGCGACATAAGGCCGGAGCACGCCATCGCCGAGACGGAAAGCAGCATCGCCAGCACGCCGATGACCACCAGAACGATCTTGACGGTCTTAGACACGTACGTCTTGCGCTGCTTCTTGCGAGAGCTGGAGGCAGCGCGGGCCTGCTGCTCGGGCGTCGGCGCGGCCTCGGAGTTCTTTTTCTTATTTGCCATAGTTGGCCTTTCGCATAACGAATCGAACAAACGCCATTGTGTCACAACGCAGCCCCCGCGGCACGCTTGGTGCATTGGGGACAGATTAATCTGCACCATTTTGGTGCAAAGGGGACAGCTCTGGCAGCCGGCAGTTAGGGACAGTCCCCAAGTGCCGACTCAGCCCCACCTTAGAAGTGGCGGCGGATGGCGTCGACCATGCCCTGGGACGTGGTCTGGCCGAGCACGTCGGCTGCGGCATCGGCGTCCATAAAGATGTTCATGAGCGCCTGCAGGGCTTCGACCTGGCCTCCCGGCTCGGCGATGCCCAGATTAATGACGATCTGCGCCGACACCGGAGCGCCCATGCCAGCCATAGCGTTAAATGTCACGGGCGCGGCGGGCTTCACCACCGCGATATAGGGCTTGGCCACAAACCCCGGATCGGTATGCGGAATGGCAATGTTTGCCGCCGGCATGGCAAGACCCGTGGGATAGGCATCCTCGCGCGTGCGAACGGCGTCGAGCCAACCGGATGCAATGTAGCCACGTGGTGCAAGCTCGCCCTCGAGCCGCGCGAACACCTCATCCGGCGTCGCACACTCCCAATCAAAAAACACCAGCTCAGGCGTAAACAGCGCTTCGTTATCCGCCATGCGCTCACCTCTCTCACCTAGTCACCTGCGACGTTCTTGAATGACCAGTCGTTAAAGCCCGTTCCCGATGACTACCCAAAACAAAAGGTGGCCACGCGCGCCTTGGCGCCAATGACCACCCTGACTACTCGGCTAAATTGTACTGTGCGCCGCTAGCCGCGAGGCGCGTCAATTGCGACCTTGCCGCTCTCCAGCACGTGGACGCGGCCGTCGGCGAGCATCTGAACAACCTCGGGATACAGCACGTGCTCAATCGCGTGGATGTGCTCCTCGAGCGTGTCGACATCCCAACCTTCCTCGACAGCCAGCGCGCGCTGGGCGATGATGGGGCCGTTGTCGTAGATCTCGTTGGCAAAGTGCACGGTCACACCGGTTACCTTGACGCCGCGCGCAAAGGCATCGTCGATCGCATGCGCGCCGGTAAAGCTCGGCAGCAGTGCCGGATGCAAGTTGACCACGCGGTTGGGAAACGCCGCCAGCAGCGGCGTGTGCACCATGCGCATGTAACCGGCCATGACCACATATTCGCAGCCGCGCTCGAGCAGCTCGTGCGCGATGATCTCGTCGGCGGCGATGGGGTCGGCATAGACATCCTTGGACAGCGTGAGCGTCTGGATGCCCGCGCGCTCAGCGCGCTGCAAACCCTTAGCCGAAGGACGGCTCGACACCACAAGCTCAATCGAAGCGTTGAGCTTGCCGGCGGCGATCAGATCGATCAGCGCCTGCAGGTTGGTACCCGAACCGCTGATGAGCACACCGATCTTGAGCGGCTCGGCCGTATCGGTGCCGGTCGGACGGGTGTAGGGCACAAAGCCCAGGCCCTCGGCAGCAGCCATCTGCTCGTTAGCGCTCATCGGAGTACACGACCTTACCGGAGCCCTCGACGCACTCGCCCACGCGGAACGGCTTCTCGCCCAGCGCGACCAGGGCCTCGGTCACCGCGGCCTCGTCCTCGGGAGCGACGATCAGGCACAGGCCGACGCCCATGTTGAAGGTCTTGCATGCCTCGTTGGGCGCGAGCTCGGCCTGGCGCGACACGTAGGTGATGACGGGAGGAACGTCCCAGCCCATCTCGGCACCGTTGCGGGTGACCACGGCGTCGACGTCGTCGGCGAGCGCGCGGTTGAGGTTCTCGGTAATACCGCCGCCAGTGATGTGGGCAATGGCGTGCACCGGAGCGCCGCCGCGCAGCAGCTCCAGAATCGGCTTGACGTAGATGCGCGTGGGAGCCAGCAGGGCGTCTGCCAGCGAAGCACCGCCGAGCTCCTCGAGCGGACGGCTCAGCTCCTCCGCCTTAGCGGCGGCCTCGGGCGTGCCCGGCTTAATGCCGTCGACGCCGATGACCTTGCGCACGAGCGAGTAGCCGTTGGAGTGCACGCCGGTGGAAGGCAGGCCCAGGATCACATCGCCCGGGCGGACGTTTGCGGGGTCGAGCATCTTGGGACGGTCGACGACGCCCACGGTAAAGCCGGCAAGGTCGTAGTCGGCCGGAGCCATGACGCCGGGGTGCTCGGCCATCTCACCGCCCACGAGCGCGCAGCCCGCGAGCTTACAGCCATCGGCCACGCCCTTGATGATCTTTGCCATGTGCTCGGCCTCGATGTGGCCGATGGCAACGTAGTCCAGGAAGAACAGCGGCTCGGCGCCCGAAGCCAGAATGTCGTTGACGCACATAGCGACCAGGTCCTGGCCCACCGTCTCGTGGCGATCCATGATCTGGGCGAGCACGAGCTTGGTGCCCACGCCGTCGGTACCGCTAATCAGAATCGGGTCTTCCATATCCTTAAGCGCGGCGGCCGAGAACAGGCCACCAAAGCCACCGATGCCGCCGATGACCTCGGGACGGTTGGTGTCCTTAACCATTTGCTTAATAGCGTCGACGGCGCGGCCGCCCTCGGCGGTATCGACGCCGGCATCCTCATACGTCACATGCTTGCTGTCGCTCATCTGAGCCTTCCTCTCCCACTACCGTGGCGCCGCGCGGACGCCAAACGGTGCTCATAGTTGCGTTCATTTCGGCGCGCGCCATAACAACGCGCGCCGTCATATCAACAAAACAGCAGGTAAAACCTACCAAAATAAACCTGTCCCTTTTTGGCAGGTTTTAGGCCTCGCCGTGCTCCTCTTCCCAGCTGCGGTCGTCGTATTTCTCGACCACGGCGTCGTCATCAAAGTGCAGCGGCTTGTCCAGGTTGCGGGGCTTAAAGCCCTCCATGAACTTGTCGCGGCCAAAACTCTCGGGAATCGCCACGGGGTAGCGGCCGGTAAAGCACGCATCGCAGTAACCGCCCTTGGGCATGACCTTAAGCAGGCCCTCGACCGAAAGGAAGGCCAGCGAATCGGCGCCGATATACTCGCAAATCTCGTCGACCGTCTTGTTGGCGCTGATAAGCTGCGACTGCACGTCGGTATCGATACCGTAGAAGCACGGCCAGATGACCTCGGGCGAGTTGATGCGGATATGAATCTCCTTGGCGCCGGCATTGCGCAGCATCTTGACGAGCTGCACCATGGTGGTGCCGCGCACGATGGAGTCGTCGATGACGACCAGGCGCTTGCCCTCGATGTTGTCACGCAGCGGGTTGAGCTTCATACGCACGCCCATGGCACGCAGCTCCTGCGTAGGCTCGATAAACGTACGGCCCACATAGCGGTTCTTGATGAGGCCCTCGCCAAAGGGAATGCCACTCTCGTGCGAATAGCCCTCCGCGGGCGGCAGGCCGGAGTCGGGCACGCCGATGACCAGGTCGGCCTCGACGGGCTCCTCATGTGCCAGCTGACGACCCATGTCATAACGGCAGGCGTAGACGCTCTTGCCGTTCATGATGGAATCGGGGCGAGCAAAGTAGACCTGCTCAAAAATGCAGTTAGCAGGCTCTTCGGCGGCAGGCACGCCCTGCTCGGACACAAGGCCCTCGGCGCTGATGCGCAAAATCTCACCGGGACGGACGTCGCGGACGTACTCGGCGCCCACGATATCGAGCGCGCAGGTCTCGGAGGCAACGACCCAGCCGCCGGCGCGCGTGACATGGGTGGTGGCGTCGACCGTCGCGGCGCCGTCCTGCGACGGCAGCTGCGAAACGGATGCGGCATCGGCTTGGTCCAGACCCTCGTCCACCAGCTTGCCCAGCACGAGCGGGCGAATGCCGTGCGGATCGCGGAATGCGTAGAGCGCCTGCTCGTTGATGAGCGTCATGGCATAGCCGCCGCGCACGAGCTCCATGGTCTTGCGAATGCCCTCGCGTAGATGGCCTGTACGCTGAGTAAAGTAACCGATAAGCTTAGTCGCGACCTCGGAATCCGAATTGGAAAGGAACGGCACGCCCAGCTCGATCAGCTGGCGGCGCAGCTCGTCGGTGTTGACGAGGGTACCGTTGTGCGCGAGCGCGATAATGACGCTATTGATGGTAGAGAGGTGCGGCTGAGAGGCCTCCCAGCTCTTGGCACCGGCAGTGCCATAGCGCACGTGGCCCACGGCCAGCTGGCCGGAGAGTGTCGACAGGTCGGCGTTGGAGAACACGCGGTCGAGCAGGCCCAGGTCCTTGCGAACCATAACCGTGCCGCCATCACCCACGGCGATTCCCGCCGATTCCTGGCCGCGATGCTGTAGCGCGCGCAGACCAAAGTACGTCAGTCGAGCCACATCGCGATCGGGTGCCCACACACCAAAAATGCCGCATTCCTCATGCAGCTGGTCGGAGTCCGGATCATACGTCGACATGGTCTTCACCTGTCCCGCGGCACGCTCGGCCGCGCGGATGGTTTCTTGAGACATGGCATCCCCTCAGAGCCTCGTTATTTGGCGTTACCTGCCCTATTATACGCACGGCAAGACAAGCACTCCCGCGCATGAACAGCGCTTTTTAAAAGCCCACCGAGCTTATAATCCGTTTTGCAGCCAAACATTTTATTGGGCAACCGCCTCGGGGCCGACGATCCCGCATGCTTCCGTCGCGACGCGTCTCGTCCACCGCTAGGGCTTACATTGCTGCAATTGGGTCGTTTGTCCTGTCTTTTAGCAGGTCGGCGGCGTATCCTTGTACCTACAGCAAAACGAGAAAGGTTATGTATGGATCGAAACGAACTCGACCCCAGCGTCCCCAGCGTCACGGAGGTCAAGAAGATCCCCCTCATCATTAAGGTGTATGCCGTCCTGTGCATCCTGTCCGGTGTTGGTACGCTCCCGTCGGTCGGCGCCTTTATGTGGCAGGTCATCACCGCGCTCATCAACGGCAACGCCGCCGCCAACCTCGGCGACAACACGCTCGTCGCAGTCGGCCTTATCGTCGCCGGCATCATGCTCTCGGCTGCCAGTGCCGTCATCTTGATCATCTTTGGCCTGGACCTCATCAAGAACCAGCGCCGCAACGCCGCCCGTCTTTCCTACATCCTTATCGCGTTTACCGTCGTCGAGCTTTTAGTTGACGTGATGCTCCAGGGCATCGGACCCTTCCTGCTGCGCCCCGCCGTCCAGCTTGTCATCCTCATTGCGCTGTCGGCCACCGTCGACCCCACGCTACGCCAGGAGCGCGAACTGCAGCGCCGTCTGCAAGAGATGCTCGACCGCGATGCCGCCGCCGAGGGGATGCTCGGCCGCGACGAAACCGGCGAGGGCTACATCAAGCTCAACTACTTCAACCTGTTCTGGGTATTCTTCGTCTGCAGCGTGTTAGGTCTCATTCTCGAGGAAGTCTGGCATATGGTCGTCGTCGATCCCGGCGTCTATCAGGACCGTGCCGGTATGCTATTTGGCCCCTTTAGCCCCATCTACGGATTTGGCGCGGTGCTCATGACCATGGCGCTCAACCGCTTCTATAAAAAGAATCCTCTGATCATTTTCCTGGTAAGTGCCCTGATCGGCGGCGCTTTCGAGGTGTTTGTAGGCTGGTTTATGCAGACCTCATTTGGCGTGGTGTCGTGGAGCTATTCACACATTAGGCTATTCGGCATGCCCGATCCCATCGCGGTATTGACCGGGGGACGCACATGCACGCCGTTTGCCTGCATGTGGGGCCTGGGTGGCCTCATCTGGATCAAGGTCTTGCTGCCGCACCTGCTTAAGCTCATCAATATGATTCCATGGAAACGCCGCTACTCTGCTACCGTCATCCTGACCGCCGTCATGTTGATCGACGGCGTCATGACGTTGCAATCGCTCGACTATTGGTATCAGCGCGTCAACGGAACCGTTCGAAATATTCCCGTCGCACAGTTCTATGACAAGCATTTCGATAACGAATATATGGAGAACCGTTTTCAGAGTATGACCATGAGCCCCAAGGACGCCACACGCGTGTAGCAAACGCCAGAGCAAAATAGCTCCAACACATCAAAGCCCGCTGGCAGATCTACATGAACTGCCGGCGGGCTTTCGCTATAGACAGACTCGGATTGCCGACGAGGCCTTACGCCTCGCGCTCGACCTCGCTCACGCACTCGTTCTTGATGGTGCCGACGAGCGACTGCAGCGCATCGACCACATGCGGGCGAATGTCTCCGCCAATGAGCACGAGCATGATGTCGTCGCCCACGGTAAGCTCGCCGCTCGCCAGCCACACGCGCACATAGCCGATACCCGGCATCGTGCGCGTCGCCTCGATAGCGGCCTGCACCTTTTCGGCATCGAAGCCAAACACCATGCCGCCCACCTTGTGGCCTGGCGCCACGCCATCGGTCTCGACTCCGCGCACTTCGGCCTTGGGCGTCGCGCGCACCACACCGTTGTGTGTCAGGTACATCCCACAATCAGCCGCCGAAACATCGGCCTTGGCTTCGCGCAGCCAAGCATCAACCGAAGGCATCGATTTGCCGTTCTCGAGCATCATTTCTCCCTTACCGTCGTCGAGTAGCCAATTTGGAACGGGGCTTTTTTAGCTACTCTCGAACAACTTATTCCTCGACCGGCGTGAGCACCATGACAGCACGCGTGTTGCTCAGCGATAACGAACGACAGGTCACAAGCGTTACGACCTTGGTTGCCGAAGCAGCACGATCGGTGGCATCGCTCGCCACGGCAGAGGCACCGTCGAGCATCTCGGACAGGTAGTTCTTGAGCCCGTCGTCGCCCTCAAAATTGGGTATGCGCGCCTTGGCATACGTGTCCTCGACAACTTTGGTCGCCAGCGGACGCAGCTTATAGGTGGCGTCGCGCGTGATGTAATACACGTACTCTATGCTGTCGAACGTCGCCTGATCGGTCGTGTCCGAGATCACATTGAACATCGATCCGTCGTTCATGTGGTGACCATAGATCGTAGTCTGCTGATCCACCATGCCGGGCGCATTGTCCTCGTAATCCAAGAAGATAGCACCCGATGCGTTGGACGTGCCATCGAACAACGTGTTGAGGTACTTGGAGTTATCAGTAGCCTGCACTACTGGATAGTTAATGTTGGTGCCCGGTGCGTAAATCCAACCGACGACCTCGGGATTTGTCTGGGCAAGGGCATTAAAGTCGATAACCGGCACGCCGCTGGCGTCCTTAGCGGGCGCATATTGCTCTTCGATCTTTTGGTACGACTCGCTCGCCTGCTTGTAACCGATCTGCGCATTGATAAAGATGGCAGCGGCGGCAACAATCAGACCGATACCGATGATGATGAGCAGAATGGGAATGATGGAGCGGCGCTTTTTGCGCGGCGGCTCGGTATAATCCGACGGCGCGGCATGCGATGAAGACCGGGGCGGCTTCTTAGCGGTGCTATAAGACGAAGGGCGATACGCAGCCGGCGTATCCTGACGGCGATGGGACGTCGGCGTTACAGAACGCGGCGCGCGCGGCTGCTGAGGAGAGGATGTCCGACCCTGCTGTGCCGCACGGGCAGCACCTGGCTTCGACGGATCGGGAATCTGAGAAGCCTTGAATCGTTTTCCCTGATAGTCGGACATGGCTCTCCTTATACTGCGGTGAAACGGCGGAACGCCTAGGCGTCGGCCATCTCCTGCTTCATCTTCTCGATAACCTTGCGATACTCGGGGTCGCAGGCGCCCAGGATCTGCGTAGCATAGATAGCGGCGTTCTTGGCGCCGTTGATGGCAACGCAGGCCACGGGCACACCCGAAGGCATCTGCACCATCGACAGCAGCGAATCCATACCGCCCAGGTCACTTGTCTTCATAGGCACGCCGATAACCGGCAGCGGCGTAAAGGCAGCCACGACACCACCCAGGTGAGCAGCCTTGCCGGCGGCGGCGATAATCACTTTGATACCGCGATCGGCGGCAGTCGAGGCCCACTCGTGGACCTTCGCCGGCGTGCGGTGTGCGCTCGCAATGACGAGCTCATAGGGCACACCCAGCGCCTCGAGCTCGGCGGTGCAACCTTCCATAACGCCCAGATCGGACTTGGAACCCATGATGATCCCGACGACCGGCTTTTGATCTGCCATAAACAAAGACCTCCTGTTGAGAGCGGCGACGCGGCGGATCCGCGACCCTTAACTACTGAGAGTAGTATAGCTTCTCCCGTCCCTGCGGTCTGCGTGGTGCTTTGCGGGCGGGCCAGGCTTTATCTTCACTCCGGTTGCTTTGCAAAGTCGTTCAGATAAAGCCTGTCCCGCCCGCAAAGCACCCCTCGACCTACCGGGGATTGCTATGACGTACGTTGGCTGATTTGGGTTGGAATGAAAGGTTTGCGGAGGGTTGTGGACAGTTAGTTCAGATACGTATTTTTTGGCCGTGCTTCTTGGCGCTAATAGAGTGGTTTGAAGTCACTTTGAGCCCCATGACAACCTTTCTCCCCCTTATATGAGCGTCTCCACCGGTTCAGAAAGTCAAATTCAGCCCAATCGGGCTCAGGTCGGCCTTTACACACCCTCTGAAAAATACGTATCTGAGCTAACTGTCCAGCGACATTCTCGATCAACAGCAAAAGGCCTCCTGGCGAATGAAAATTCGCCAGGAGGCCCCTTACAAAACGTGGGCTCCTTCGTTCGAATGAACGAAGGAGCCCATACTCTTTTTTTAGGACAGGAGGCCGCGAGTCGGGCCACCAGCCGCCAATCAATCGCACTCGCCAAGCGAGCGGCGCAGCGTGCGCACAGCGCCAAGCAAATTGGCATCGTTGCCGTTCTGTGCTGGCTTGATGCAGGGCCTCGGTATGATGGGAAGAACGTGAGCCTGATCCATCATGCGCTCAAATGCCTCAAACAGCTCGGGACGGGCGCTGATTCCGCCGCCGACCACGATGACCTCAGGGTCGATGACCGACTGCAACCCCATCAGCATGTTGTCGAAGACCAACGCGTATGCATCCAGACCGCGACGAGCGTCCTCATCCCCCTCTTCAATCCAAGAGAAAATCCGATATCCGTCGATATCATCGGTCGGATCAATCCCCTTCGCCGCACACACCTGGTCTCGGAGCGCCCGCCAGCTGGTGACATCACCGTACACCGACCCAAAGGTCACGGGCTTGCGCACATCGTTGCTCACAAAGCACACGGTGCCGGCGAGATTGTGCGCGCCTCGCAAGATGTGACCGTCAACAACGATGGCACCGCCGAGACCCGTACCGATCACCACCATCAACCCCAGGGAGACCCCCTTCAGCGCGCCGACGGCATATTCTCCCAGTGCCGCGCACATCGCATCGTTCTCGATGGTTACGGGAAGCCCCGTGCTCTCGCGCAAGATGCGACCGAGCGGATATCCGTCCAAACAGTGAAGGGCGCCGCCTCCCCCAACCACGCCATCGGAATCGCCTTCGGAAAAGACTCCGGGCATACTTATTCCCACACCCCTCACCCGGGCGCGATGGGGCTCGATCACCGAGCGGAACGTTTCGATAACCTGGTCGGCGGGCGAGGTGCATGTTGGGATACTTCCGTGCTCCTCAATGTGGTAGTCGGCGTTCACCACCGCCCATTTCACCTGAGTGCCGCCCGCATCTATACCGAAATAGCAGTCCATAATCTTATCCCCTGTCCCATAGGGTTAGTCCAGGTCCTCGCCGTTGCTCTCGATGACCTTCTTGTACCAATAGAAGCTGTCCTTGCGGCTGCGCGCGAGCGTGCCCTTGCCCTCGTCGTCGCGGTCGACGTAGACGAAGCCGTAGCGCTTGCGCATCTCGCCCGTGCCGGCGCTGACCAGGTCGATGCAGCCCCACATGGTGTAGCCCATGAGGTCCACGCCGTCGAGTTCCACGGCATCCTCCATGCTCTGGATGTTCTTGCGCAGGTAGTCGATGCGGTAGCCGTCATGGATGGAGCCGTCGGCCTTCACCTCGTCGCTCCAGCCGATACCGTTCTCCACGATCCAAAGCGGCTTGTGATAGCGGTCGTAGAGCTCGTTCAAGGCGATGCGCAGGCAATACGGATCGGTCGCCCAGCCCCAGGCGTTGGTCTCGAGGTAGGGGTTTTTCACCATGCCGAAAGCGAGATTGCCGGACGCGACCTCGAGCTCCTTCTGGCGCAACGATACCGTCGAGCCTCCGTAGCACGAGAACGACAGGAAATCTGCCGGATAGGTTGCGAGAAGCTCGAGGTCGTTCTCGCCCATTTCCAGCTTGATGCCCGCGCGCTCCATCTCCCTCAAGCGATAGGCGGGATAGTGGCCGCCCACCTGCACGTCGGCATACCACAGCGCGTCACGCTCGCGTTCCATGGCGAGCAGATGATCGGCGGGGTCGGCGGAATAGGAGTAGATGGGGTTGTACGCGAGCATCTGACCCACCATGATCTTAGGGGAGATTTGGTGCGCCGACCGAACCGTAAGGGCAGACGCCACGAACTGGTTGTGCGCCGCCTGGGCCTTCGCATGGGGGCTCCCATCCGTAAGCCCGCCCGCCATGAAGCTCCCCATGCTCATCATGTTGATCTCGTTGAAGGTGAGCCAGTACTTCACCTTGCCCTGATAGTGCTTCATGACGCAGGTGGCGTAGCGCACGAACAGGTCGATGAGCTCGCGGCTCTTCCAACCGCCGTACTTGTTCACGAGCGCGAGCGGGGTCTCGTAGTGCGAGAGCGTCACGAGCGGTTCGATGCCGTACTTAGCGCACTCGTCAAACACGGCGTCGTAGAACGCTAGACCCTCGGTGTTGGGCTCAGCCTCCTCGCCCGTGGGGAAGATGCGCGCCCAGTTCATGGACAGGCGGAAGCACTTGAAGCCCATCTCGCCCATGAGGGCGATGTCCTCGGCGTAGTGGTGGTAGAAGTCGGTGGCCGTGTGGCTGGGATAGTAGTAGCCATCAACCACCGCCACCTCCAGCCCTTCAGGAAGTCCCTCCTCGCAAACCGCATACACGGGAAGCGCGCCGGTTTCCCCTGTCGCGGTATTACGCCACGTTATCTGCCGTGACACCGTATGGCTACCGCTGGTCATGGCGTCCGAGGTGTTCGGTCCTTTGCCGCCCTCTTCCCAGCCGCCCTCATACTGGTTGGCGGCGGTGGCGCCACCCCACAGGAAACCTTCCGGAAAGGCTCTGTTAGACCAAATTTGACACGATCGGCTGTTCGTCGAACCGGAAAATAATCGGGCTACCCCCGTCCATCGCGGTCCCCGCCCTCCCCGTCAGCCTTCCCCTCAGATCCCAGCCTGACGTCGAAGGGCAGGCCGCCCTCGCGGATCACCGCCCTGAGGAATATGTTCATGGCGCCCGACATGGAGAGCCCGAGCTCGTCGAGCACGGCTGCGGCCTCCCTTTTGACCTCGGGATCGATTCTTATCGTGGTGGCCGGGACGTTCGATGTCATTGCCGCTCCTTCCGCGGTCGCTGCTCCGTGGCCACCATTTTAATTCGCTAGGCCGCCCGCCCGTCCCAGTAGTCCATGAGGGGAGGCTCGAGGCCGAACATGTCGCGGACGCGGGTCGAGCAGGAGCCGTTGGCGAGCTGGCGGGCGACCGTGGACTCCGCCGCGCGCGAACCCGCCGCCATGAAGGTGCGGCACCAGCGGAACCAGTCGAGGTAGGCTCCCAAGTGCTTGGTGGACACTCCCTTGAAGCGGGCCATGAACGAGCCGAGGAGCGAATGGACGGCGTTGATGCGGTTGATGGTGCCCTCCGAGCGGTCCTTGGAATCATAGGATTCATGCGAGGCGACCTTCAGGTCGCGCAGCACGTCGATGTACGCGGTCGCCTTGTCCGTGGCGACGACCGCGCCCGCGCCGATGCGGTCGCGAAGGGCCTCCGCCGCACGCTTGCGCGAGACAACGCCGCGGCCCGAGACCTCGAAGAAGGTGGCGTCCGTGTCGCTAACGCCCGTCATGACGCAGATCTGCTCGCGGGAGAGGCCGCGCCTGTGGACCTGCTTGCCGCGGTGGCGAGCCTTTCTCGGCAGGGTGAAGGAGCCTTTTGAATGGTTGCCCTTGAAGGACTCGGGGAAGTACGTCTCGTCGAGCTCGCAAGCCTGCCCCTGCCCCACATGGAACGTGGGCGAGTATTCCTTCAGGCACTCAATGAGCCTGTGGCGCATGGTGTAGGCGGTCTTGAGGCAGACACCGCAGCGGCCGGCGCACTCGCGGAGAGGGAGCATGAGGGCGAAGCACTCGGCATAGGCCATCCAGGTCTCGCGGGGCAACTTGCTCGTGCCGAGGATCCGGTCGGTGGAGCCGGAGAACGTCCTGCCGCAGTCGCGGCAGAGGTAGCGCTGCTCGCCGTTCCTGGACTTGCCCTTCTTGACGATAGCGACCGAGCCGCAACGGGGGCAGCGCTCTACCTCATAGCCATCTCCCGCCGCATCGTCGAACATGGCGGCGCGGACGACGTCCCCGACCAACTCGACGGCTTTACGGCGCTCGGTCCTGCTGAGCTTCGCCAGGCTCTTCTTGAGGGTGATGACCAGGTCGTCTGCATCCATGGGCGCTCCTTCGACGTTAATTGAAGGGTACCGCCTCGCGGTGACATCGTTTTTATGTCAACCTTGGTCTAACAGAGCCTCCGGAAATGCCATTGGGTACCTCCTCGATCGTGAAAACATCTTCATGAAACGGGAAGACGGGCTGCATGGCAGTCCCGGCTTCCCGTCAGATAATCAGTTAGGCGCTTGCACCCATGCGTTGATAGACCGTGATGAAGCGCTCGGCAAGGATACGGAAGCCCTCAGCGCTCATGAGCTGATCCTCCGCATGCAGCAAGATGATGCGAAACGGCAGCTCCTCGCCGCTGGCCTCTTGCTGAAGCAGTTTCATGTGAGCGTCGTGGCCTGCGTTGAACACCACGTTGCCCTCGTCGATAAGTTTCCGGGCGGCCTCAAAATCACCATTCTCGGCACAGGTTATCGCTTCGAGGTAGCAGCTGCGCGCGCTCCCCACCTGAGCGACGATAGAGAAGCACGTCATTTCAAACTGATCGATCGCTTCTTGTTTGATCTCTGACATGGCTATGCCCCCAGCAACTTTCGAGCCTGTTTGAGCACGGCCTCGGCGTTCATTGTCCCATACGCTGTCATATCAATCGGCTCCACCGGACAGTTCACTTGATTCTTCACCTTGTTGAGTTCAAAGCGAACCTGCGGTCCCAGCAGGATAACGTCGCTATCCGCATATTCCGCCGCTTGGTTGACAGGGTGCGCCTCGATGGTGCACACGAAACCGTCTTTTTCAGCCGTCTGTTGCATGCGCTGTACCAGCATGCTCGTCGAAGCGCCCGCGGCGCACATAAGTACGATATGTTTCATCCTACGCTCCCAACCTCATGGAAAATGATGGTGTGAATATGAAAATCCCTATGCGGCCGATTCCTCGAGAGCGGCCTGCTCCTCTCGCAACGCCTGGCGATCAGCCATAAGGGTGAAGGGGGTATACATGAGCACCGACACCGCCAAAACCGCAACCGAGATCACCAGGCACCCGATGCCGCCCTGCATGAATGCGATGACCGGCTGGGGAAGCACCCAGGGAAGCTGAATCGTGGGATTGAACGCAGCCCCAAGACCGAGGGCGTAAAGCGCCTGGACCACGATGGCGCAGACCGGGATGTTCAGCACGAACGGGATGAAGTACGTGGGATTCAGCACGACCGGCAGACCGAACATGAGCGGCTCGGAGATATTGAAAAGCGACGGAACAAGCGCGATGCCGCGAATCGCCTTGAAGCGCTCGGACTTGGTGAAGAGCAGCGAGATGCTGATGCCCAGGGCGTTAGCCTGGCCACCGATGGCGGTGCCGAGCGCGACGACGGCCCAAGCGCCATAGGGCAGTGCCTCGCCCGCGATGATGGCCTCGGTGTTAGCAGCGCTGCAAGCCATGATTACCGGAGCGTAGAAGTTGAGCATCACGTTGGGGTGGACACCGAAGAACCAGAAGATCGACTGCAGCGAGCACACGATGATATAGGCCAAAGGAGAGGCACCGACCATCGTGACCGGCGTGCCGATCAAGGTGTTGATCATATCGAACAGGTTGCCCCACGGGGTGAAAGAAAGACCCCACTTGGCAAACCACACCGCAGTGAATAGCACGATGGCGGCAAACATCGGCGACAGCGAGTCTGCAACCATGGGCGGAACCATATCGGGGAGCTTGATTTCAAGCTTGCTCATCAAAATGGCTGTCACCTTCGGCACGATCAGGCCAAGCAGAATGGCGACGAAGATGCCGTTCGATCCCATGTACGACGTGTTGATGAAACTCGCCATGGGAATATCCTCGAACGATTGCTGCGGCATGAATGCCAAAAACACCGCGCCGCTCACGATGCCACCGGTATAACCGCTAAGGCCGCATACCTTACCCCACCTCAAACCGATGAAGAAGGAGATGTATATACCCATCATGTTCATGGTAACGGTGAGGATGGAGTTGCCGGTCGCCATGAGACCGCTCGAAACCACCCAATCGGAGAACCCCGGAATGGGGAAGTTGATGAGAATCGCGATAACCGAGACGCCAAGGGTCATGGGCAGCGTGCACATCATGCCGCCCATGAGGGCGTCGAGCATCTTGCTGTCAGCAACCTTGCTTGCCACAGGTGCGATTGTCTTATCCATTATGTTTTGGATCTTGTCGAATACCGCCATGTTTCAGCTCCAATCTTTGCAGTGAACTCTATCGATGCCCGCGTGCGGCATCTTCCCCTCTAGATAGCGCATCCACCTCTCTTCAAAATCACAACGACGTGCTTCAGGCAGTACGCCATTCAGCGTGAATTGGCGAGATTGCCCCAGCGGACGCTTACGTCAGGTCCGCGTACGTCACGAGCCCCACGTCCTGCTCTGCAAGCCATGCGGCGACATCAGGGTCGACAAGCATCGCGGCTTCCCGGATGCGGGCCTCGAGCATGGTCGAGTTATCTCGCAAGTACGCGTCGATATAACCTGGGTGAAACACCATGAGACGGCATATCCCTTCCGGTGTCGTTTCAAGCGCCTCTCGAAGCGCCGCAAAGGGATCCGCTTCATATGACGAGAAATCCTTGGGAACATAGGAAAGCACCGGCGTCGAGCGAAAGGTGACTGGCTCGCCCGGAGCACCCATCGCGAAATAGGGCAGGCCGTGACGCTCGGCAACGATCTCAAGGCCGCGGAAGAACATGGGGCTTGCGACCGCATGTCCCTCGAAGTAATCGGGCTCACGCCCGACGAGCTCAAGGAATCGCCGATACTGCGCCTCGATTTCGATAATGACCTCGTCAAGCACCACGAAGTCCTCCCCAGCCCGCGCGGCGGCGCGATATGCTGAGCTCCGCTTGAAATTGCCATCATCGTCAACGATGCTCGAGATGAGCGAGGAATCGCTGAGGGGCCTACCCGTGCAGATATTGGTGTGCTGGCCCAAGCAGAGATCCTTGATTTGCAGGCGCGCCAAACCGCTTTCTGCAAGCGGCATGTTGGTCATGACGCCCACCGAGCGAATGAGCCCCGCTTGGACCGCGGCCGCTATCCCGCAATTAACACCGTCGCTGTAACCTAAATCGTCGGCGCGCAGCAATAACCGCTTCATCCGATCCTCCTCAACCGATATCTCGTCGAGCGGCAAAGCAACGAAGCGATGCCCTGTGTAGAGCCGATGCCGTGTTCCGGCGGGGCGGCAAGCTTCGTCGTCTCTTCTTGCATTAAGTATGACGCCGGCTATATCCAAAATCGGTTACATGCTGTGCCACAAGGTTGCGAGATGGCTACGCGAGTTTCATAACGTGAAACTCCGCAGGAATACCGGCATGTTTGAGCTATAGTTTGGTCAAATGAGGCCCTCTTATTCGGGCCACTGAGCATAAAGGGGACAGCCATCATGGAAAAATCCATCTCGATGGGATCGGTTGCCGAACGGTTGCTTGACTACATCGACACCGCAATGCAGCACGACACCAACTACGAGATAGCGACCACGCTGGTGAAAAACTACAGCAAGCTGAGCGAGCTCTCGATTGGAGAAATCGCCGACATGTGCTTCGTCTCGAAGGCTTCAGTGTCGCGATTCTGCCGGTTTATGGGTTTCGCTGATTTCAAGGACCTGCGCAACCAGCTTGAACATGACGTCCTCAAAACCGGGTTGTTTCCACATGCCTTTGTAGAACAGCTGTCAAACGACACGGAAGGCGCTCTGGCATCCTACCGGGAGGCGATCCTGCTCAATATCGAAACGACCATCTCGGCGGCAAACATCGCGAAACTGCCCGCCATTGTCGATGATTTGCACGACAGCGGGCATGTCGCGTTCTTCTCCCACCACTTCCTCTGGGACGTGGGCCGCTACTTCCAAAGCAGGCTCACCATCATGAACCGCCCCATCGAGCTTTACCTCGATTATTCATCGCAGCTCGCCTGCGCGCAATCGCTCACCAAATCCAGCCTCGCCATCATTTGCAGCATAGGGGGAACATACCCCATTCGTTATCCAGAAATCGTCAACGCACTCGCCGCCTCCGGCTGTCGTCTTCTCGCCATCACACAAAACACCTCAAGCGCCTACTGGAACCATGCCTCCTGCATACTGAGCTGCGGAGTGACCAACAACATCGACACGGGCAAGTTCGGTGCGCTTGCCGCCATCGACTTGATAGTCATGGAATACCTGAGGCGTTATGGAGCCGATTCCGGTACTGGCGAGTAATCTCGTCGGACCACCGACGCTCAGCAGGGCAAGCCGTTTTCTCTAATCACGTCCTGATACCAGAAGAAGCTGTCCTTCCTGAAACGAGCGCATTGCTTCGCATCGGTTTCCGTGCGATCGACATACAGAAGGCCGTAGCGCTTAGTGAACCCCTGATGACTTGAGCATAGATCCATGAGGCTCCAAACGCAGTAGCCGAAGACGGGATAGCCTTCGCGAATGAGCTCCTCGACCTCGCCCAAATGTCGTGAAAGGTATTCGATGCGCACGGCATCATGCACCCTGTTCTCCTCGTCAAGTGACTCGGAAAGCGCCATGCCGTTCTCCGTGACGATCATCGGAAGCTGGTAGCGATCGTAGAGCTTGCGCATGCCCACGCGAAGCCCAAGGGGGTCGATGCCGTTCGACATCCACTCGGTCGGCGCGATCGCAGGGTTATCGCAGAGTTCGAAATCCCCGCCCGACCACGGAGGGAACCGGTCGAAGCGGATGGGCTCCGTGCGCTCATGCGCACAATTGCTGAAATAGTAGTTCACCCCAAGAAAATCGGGCCTCGTCGCGACCAGGATGTCGTGGTCCCCGCACTCAACAACAGGGTAGAAACCTTCGCGCTCCAGGTAATAGCGCGCATAAGGCGAGATGTCGCCGCGCACACTCAGGTCGAGCAGGTAGTTCTGCATCATCTCCTCGGCGTTCATGGCCGCAAGCACATCCGCCGAAGCGCTCGTCCGCGGGTTGACCACCTGCATGGCGACAACGGGGCCGATCTGCGCATCGGGGTCGATCTGTCGCAGACACGCGATGGCGCGATGCTCGGCAAGAGCGACATGATAGCTCATCTGGTAGGCGTTCTTCTGCCGTTGGCGCGGATCGGTTTCGGTGTCACCCGTGTTGCTGGGCGCGGAGGTCGCAATTAGCTGTTCATTCACGGTAACCCAGCGCTTGACGCGCCCCTTGAAGTGCGTGAAGCAGATTTCGGCATAGCGCACATAGAAGTCGATCATCTTACGGCTCTTCCAGCCGCCGAAGGCCTCGACCAACGCACTCGGACATTCGAAGTGATACAGGGTGACCAAGGGCTCGATCCCTCGCTCCAGCAGGTAGTCAATCAGCTGGTCATAAAACGCCAAGCCCTCAGGATTGGGATCCCCCGAGGCATCGGGCATGATGCGGCTCCAAGCGAAACCCATCCGGTAGACCTTGATGCCGAGCTCGGCCATGAGGTCGACATCCTCACGCCAGTGATGATAGTGGTCCGAGGCGATCTTGTTATCGGCGATGCCGGGACGCCCCGGGCCGCGATCGGTGGTTGCCGGACCTTTGCCTCCTTCATCATACCCACCCTCAACCTGAAAAGCGCTGGTGGAAGCACCCCAGAGGAAACCTTCGGGAAACCGGTGCTGAGTCATGAGTTCAACCTCTCGTCACGGATGTCACTTCTTGCAACTCCCGTTATAACGGATGTACGAACCAAAGCCTGTTACTCATTCCCGGGCAATGTTTCACGATTTGAAAACGGCCGTGCCATCATGCACCGCAAACTCTAAAGAACATGCCGTCGCGAAGGCCAAGCCTCATGCCCGCCACCGTCACGTGCCGGCGCCGCACACCGCCAAGCCGCTACTCCCCGTCGCGGAAGGTCAGGAGGTCGCGGTAGTCCGTGTCGCGCGTGCTGCCCGTCTTCGAGAACGGGTTCACCGAAGCAGGACACCTCATCCTCAAGATCTACCTCCTCGACGAAACCAAGGTCGATTTAGGAGACGCAACGTTACTACAGCGCAGGGAAAACGGCCCGCCGAATAAAATCGGATCGATCCCCCGTCTTTCGGTCGATTGCCACCACCATGGATGCCGAAAAGCGCACGGTAACTGCAACAAGCGGCTCATCAGCAACAACGCTAGGCCTGACATGGATGCGCTCAAGACGACCCGTCCAAATCTCTTGCTCAAACTCTACGCTCTCGCGCTCGATATCTTCGTCTGTCAGGACCGATCCATCAGCTAGTTTGTACTCAGTCATTATCTAGAACCTCCCTCTCAGACAAACCATGCTTGAGAGCATTGCGGTGGACAATTGCCATGGAAGTATCCTCTCCTCCAGGCAGAGTTTGTCATACTCATTGCATGACAAACTCTGCCTTGATACGTTCCCCACCCCATGCTCATCGGCAAAGCTCAAGGCCATAAGCGAAATAAGCTTCTAACACCGAACAATTCCTACCGCTACCCATCAGACCTCTCCAGCAACATCCGTAAGTCATCGATGGGCGGCAGAGCATCGAGCAACTCTCGTGGCATATCCTTCGACGTCTTATAGGTGGCCACACCCATGGGTTTTGTGAAGTCTTGGATCACATAGTCAACAAATCCCTTGTCCATGTCTTTGCAAAGCACAAGGCCTATGGAGGGATTCTCGTGCTCGCGACGCTCAAAGTCGTCCAGGATGCGTAGATAGCCAGAGAGCTGGCCGAGATAGGCCGGCTTGAAGGGGCCGCTCTTGAGCTCGACTGCAACTAAACAGTTGAGGTCGCGGTTGAAGAACAGGAGGTCGATGTACTGATCGATGCCAAAGGCGTCGAGATGGTACTGGTTTCCCACAAACGCGAAGGCTCGACCGAACGTCATGATGAACTGCTTGATATTCTGCACGATGCCTTGCTCTAACACGCGCTCGTCGACATCCTCCGCATCGCGCACCCCGAGTTCCTCAACATTGATAAAGTCGAGCAGATACTCGTCCTTGAACGTGGCGATAGCGCGCAGCGCCTGCTGACCCTTTGGCAGCGTTGAGAGGAAGTTGTTGGAGACCTCTCCTTGATGATGAAAGTCGTCCGCCTTCAGCGAGCGTTTGAGCGCCTCCACACTTAAGTGCTCAAATGCGCACTTGTGAATGTAGAAGAGCCGCTCGTCAAGGGTCTTAGCACCTGCAAGGATATACCGATGATGGGTAAACCCAATCGCTAAAAAATCATCGAGAGAACATGTGTTTGAATTCGGCACTTGCAAGTGACGAATTTGCAGAAGGCCACCGTCTGAAGATTCGTCACTCACGAGTGACGAATCGAGAAACGCCTGTTCATCGCCCGGAGCAGACCAAGCTTCAAAGAAGATTCGCATATATTTGAGACTTGTTGTGGAGAAGCCCCTGAGTCCTGGCAGCTCCTTCCGCAATTGTTCGCTGATGGTTTTGAGCGCGTTGGTTCCCCACGTGCCATTGCGCGTGTTGGCGGAGACGTAGCCTCCCACGGCGAAATAGAGCTGCAGCTGCTGAGCGTTGGCGCTCTTCGCCGCAGCATACTGCGCACGCAATATCGCCGTCTTGATGGTCTGAACTTCCTCACGATAGCCCGTAATCTCTGACATCATGGCGTTCTCCTCTTCTTACGAACTTGTGTTCCATGACGCGTTCTATGCTATCAACGCGTGCGGACACAAAATTGCGCGTACCATAGAGGCGTTTTCTGCTTCGCCTCGTTTGGGAGATGTATGTCCAAACCCTCATCCGCACTCGACGCCAGCTCTTGCGATGTTTACGCCGACTCCGCGCGCCACCCTCTCACGCGCACATGGTGCGTAGCTGCGCTCGCCCTCATCTGCTGCGCGCTCTGGGGCAGTGCGATCCCCTGCATCAAGATCGGCTACGAGCTTCTCGGCATCCAAAACGGCGACGTACCATCGGAGTTTCTCTTCGCTGGCGTGCGCTTTATGCTTGCCGGCGCTATCGCACTTGCCGCTGCAGTCATAACAAGACGTCGCTTGCCTCGTGTCTCACGCACGGGATGGCCACTCGTTATCAGACTCTCGCTTGCCCAAACTATCGTGCAGTACGCCTTCTTTTATATCGGCGTTTCAAACGCTTCGGGTGTGCGCGGCTCAATCGTCAACGCTATGAACACGTTTCTCTGCGTGTTGATGGCAGCGCTCGTGTTCCGGCAAGAACGGCTCACTGCGCGCAAAGTCCTCGGCTGCGCTATAGGTTTTACCGGAGTCGTTATCGTCAACCTCACTGGTGGCGATAGCGGCGGCGCCGTCACGCTCACAGGCGAGGGCTTCATCCTTATTGCCGCTGTCTCCTACGCTGTCTCGTCTGCCCTCATCCACACCTACTCCCAGCGCGAGGACCCCGTGGCGCTCAGCGGCTACCAGTTTATCAGCCCTAGTCATCGCTCAAAGCCCCTTCGGCAGCACACGGTGCCACCGAGTCACCGCAGGCCGGGGCGGGAGGCGGTCCTTTCTCTCGGAAAACTTCGCGAAGCCCAGTTTCCGAGAGAAAGTGTCCGGCTGCCGCCCCGGCCGGCCAGGTCAACTACACCGTGTGCTGCGGCAGGTCCTGCAGGGCGATGACGTCCATGCCCATGTCGTTGGCGCTACCGTGACCCTGCTGGTCCTCACGCACCGCCTCGATGGCACTCACGTACGTGTTGGCGGCAGACATCGCCGTCACGCAGGTCACGCCACGACGGACGGCCTCGGTGCGCAGTAGATAGCCGTCGCCACGAGAACCCGGGCCATACGGCGTATTGACGATCACCGCAATCTTGCCGTCGGCGATCAGGTCGCCGATGTTGGGACGCTCGCCATCGTGCGGGCCGCTAATCTTCTCCACGACCTCACACGTCACGTTGCCGCCGCGCAGCACGCGCGCCGTACCCTCGGTGGAGCAGATATCAAAGCCCAGGTAGCGAAGGATACGCGCGACCGAAAGGATATGACGCTTGTCGCGGTCGCACACGCTAATGAACACCTTACCGGCGCTCGGGTCGGGCAGCTTGTAATCAATCGCCAGCTGCGTCTTGGCGTATGCCTCGGGATAGCTCTTGGCGATACCCATGACCTCGCCCGTCGACTTCATCTCGGGCCCCAGGATAACGTCAGCGCCCGGGAAACGACCCCAGGGCATAACGGCTTCCTTCATGCAGAACCAATCGAGCTGACGCTCGTCGCTCGGCAGGCCCAGGCTGGCGATGGAATCGCCTGCCATGATACGCGCCGCGCACTTGGCCAGCGGCACGCCGGTGGCCTTGGAGATGAACGGCACGGTACGGCTGGCACGCGGGTTGGCCTCGATCACGTAGACGGTCTCGCCCTTAATGGCGTACTGCACGTTAACCAGGCCGCGTACGCCCAGCGCCATCGCGATGCGGCGCGTGGTCTCGCGAAGCTTTGCCTGCAGGCTCTCGCTAAAGCTGAACGGCGGAATGCAGGTCGCAGAGTCGCCGGAGTGAATACCGGCCTCCTCGATATGCTCCAGAATGCCGCCGATGTAGACCTCTTCGCCATCGCACAGGGCGTCGACATCGGACTCGATCGCGCCCTCCAGGAAGCGGTCCAGATACACCGGGTAGTCGGGGCTAATGCGCGCAGCCTCGGCCATGTAATCGCGCAGATGCTCGGCATCGTAGGCGATCATCATGCCGCGGCCGCCCAGCACGTAGCTCGGACGCACCAGCAGCGGGTAGCCAATATGCGCGGCTACGACCTCGGCCTCCTCAAACGAGGTGGCCTGGCCCGCCGGCGGGTACATGATGCCCAGCTTGTCGAGCAGAGCGGCGAAGCGCTCGCGGTCCTCGGCAAAGTCGATGGCATCGGGCTTGGTGCCCATGATGTTCACGCCGCTCTCCTCGAGCATGCGCGCCAGCTTAAGCGGGGTCTGGCCGCCAAGCGTCACCACGACGCCATCGGGGCGCTCAACGTCGATAACGTCCATGACGTCCTCGTAGGTGAGCGGCTCAAAGTACAGGCGGTCGGACGTGTCGTAGTCGGTCGAGACGGTCTCGGGATTGCAGTTGACCATGATGGTCTCAAAGCCGCGGGCCGCCAGCGCATAGCTCGCATGCACGCAGCAGTAATCGAACTCGATGCCCTGGCCAATACGGTTGGGGCCGGCGCCCAGGATCATCGCCTTGGGCTTGTCCGCCGGCGTGGTCTCGTCGGGAGCCACGCACTTCTTGGCATCCGGGCTCGTGCGGTAGATGTTCTCGTACGTCTTGTAGTGGTACTCCGTGGCGCTCGAGAACTCCGCAGCGCAGGTATCGACCGTCTTCATGCTGGGAACCACGCCCAGACCCTTGCGATAGGCGCGCACAAAGCGCTCGTCCGAGCCGGTCAGCGCGGCGATCTCGGCGTCGCTCGTACCGTACTGCTTGAGCAGGCGCATCGCGTCGGCGTCGATATCCTCCACACGCAGGCCGCGGATGCTCTCCTGGACCTCAACCATATCGTTGATACGGTTGAGGTACCACGGATCGATACCGCAGATGGCATGGATGCGAGCAATGTCCCAGCCACGGCGCAGGGCCTCGACCACAAAGAAGATGCGATGCTCGGTCGGGGTGGCCACGGCCTGAGCAAGCTCGTCGTCGCTCAGCTTATCGGCACCCTCTTTGCCACCGGCGCAAATGCCCTGGTGGCCGTCCTCCAGCGAGCGCATGGCCTTGCCAAAGGCCTCCTCAAAGGTGCGGCCGATCGCCATGATCTCGCCCACGGCCTTCATGCGCGTGGTGAGCGTGGGGTCGGTTCCCTTGAACTTCTCGAAGGCAAAGCGCGGCACCTTGACCACACAGTAGTCGATTGTGGGCTCAAAGCAGGCGGGCGTAGCCTTGGTGATGTCGTTGACGATCTCGTCGAGCGTGTAGCCCACAGCCAGACGCGCGGCGGCCTTGGCGATGGGGAAACCCGTGGCCTTGGAAGCGAGGGCGGACGAGCGGCTCACGCGCGGGTTCATCTCGATGACGATCAGGCGGCCGGTCTGGGGGTTCACGGCAAACTGCACGTTAGAGCCGCCGGTCTCGACGCCAATCTTCTCCAGAATGGCGAGCGAGGCCACGCGCATGCGCTGATACTCAAGGTCGGAGAGCGTCTGCGCCGGCGCCACAGTGATGGAGTCGCCGGTGTGCACGCCCATGGGGTCGAGGTTCTCGATGGAGCACACGATGATGCCGTTGCCGGCGTGGTCACGCATAACCTCCATCTCGTACTCTTTCCAACCCTCGATGGACTCCTCGACCAGCACCTCGTGGGCAGGCGAGAGTTCAAGGCCCTGGCTCACGATGGAGACGAGCTCCTCGTGGGTGTGAGCGATGCCGCCGCCGGCGCCGCCGAGGGTAAAGCTCGGGCGCAGTACGCAGGGATATCCCACGCGCTCGGCGATGGCCTCGGCGTCGGCCACGCTGTAGGCATAGCCCGAGCGCGCGACCTCCAGGCCGATCTCGGCCATGGCCTCGTTAAAGAGCTTGCGGTCCTCGCCGCGCTCGATGGCGGCCAGGTCGCAGCCGATCATCTCGACGCCGTACTTGTCGAGCGTGCCGTCTTTCGCCAGCTCGACGGCGGCGTTCAGACCGGTCTGGCCGCCCAGCGTGGGCAGCAGCACGTCCGGGCGCTCTTTCTTGATTACGCGCTCGATAAATTCGGCGGTGATGGGCTCGACATAGGTGCGGTCGGCAAGACCCGGGTCGGTCATGATGGTCGCCGGGTTGGAGTTGACCAGGATGACCTCAAAGCCATCCTCCTTGAGCACCTTGCAGGCCTGGGCGCCGGAGTAGTCGAACTCGCAGGCCTGGCCGATGACGATGGGGCCCGAACCAATGACGAGGATGCGCTTGATGTCAGTACGTTTAGGCATGTTAGTTCTCCTCGGTCTCAGCGGTCTCGGACTCAGCAAAGTTCCAGCCAGCCAGGCGGTCCTTCGCGGTGTCGATGTCCAGGTAGTTCTCCTCGCCGTCCATGAGTCGCGTAAAGGCGGTAAAGAGATAGTGGGCATCGGTGGGGCCAGGCGAGGCCTCGGGGTGGTACTGGACCGAGAAGCACGGGGCGTCGAGCAGCTGGATGCCCTCGGCGGTGCCGTCGTTGAGGTTCACATGTGTCAGGCGAATGCGGCCAAAGCGCTCGTTCATCACGACCGGCGCGATTCCGCGGCGCACCCAGACGCGCAGATCTCCATCGGCCGCATGCTCGGTCTCGCCGCCGGAAAGCTCGGGGACAAGCTTGCCCAAGCTGGGGAACAGCAGGCCAAAGCCATGGTTTTGCGCGGTGATCTCCACGCGACGGCTTACCAGGTTCATGACCGGCTGGTTGCCGCCGCGGTGACCGAACTTAAGCTTTTCCATCTGGGCGCCGCAGGCCAGGCTGATCATCTGGTGACCAAGACAAATACCAAAGACCGGCACCTTGCCGATCAGCTGCTGCACCTGCTCGTAGGTCTCCACCACGGCGTCGGGGTCGCCGGGGCCGTTGGACAAAAAGACGCCATCGGGATTCATGTCGAGCACCTCACTCGCAGGCGTATCCCACGGCACGACAGTAAGGTCGCAGCCGGCGCGGACGAGGCCCTCCAGAATGCCGCGCTTCACACCGCAGTCGTAGGCGACCACTTTGTGACGGGCAGGAGCGGCAGCCGAAAGCGCAAAGTCATGCGTGGCAGGCAGGTCGGCGGCCACAAACTCGTGAGGCGCGGGGCAGCTTACGGTCTTGACCAGGTTCTCGCCTACCAGCGTGGGCGCTGCGGCCAGACGCTCGGCAAGCTCGTCGACGTCGAAGATCTCGGTCGAGATAATGCCCATTTTGGAACCATTGTCGCGCAGATGGCGCACCAGAGCGCGGGTGTCGACGCCCTCGATAGCGACGATGCCGTGAGCGCGCAGGTACTCCGGCACGCTAACGGCCGAGCGCCAGTTAGAAGGCGTGGCGCACATGTCGCGAACGATCATGCCGCGCATGGCCGGAGCGCTCGCAGGGCGCACGGCGTCGCCGGGGAAGGCCGACTGGACGTCGGTCTCGTCGATACCGTAGTTGCCGATCTGCGGATAGGTCATGGTTACGATTTGGCCGGCATAACTCGGGTCGGTCATGACCTCAAAGTAGCCCTCGAGCGAGGTGTTGAAGCAGACTTCGCCGGTCGCGGTGCCCTCGGCGCCGCATGCACGTCCATAAAAAATGGTCCCATCCTCAAGATACAGGATGCAGGGACCGCAGGTGCCCTTGCTGGTTTTGGCCAGCATGCGCTGGCAAAGCTCGCTGGGCGCGAAGGTGCGGGCGGCAGCGCCCGCGGTATGGTTGTTCGCCATAATTCTCCTTCCCGGTCTCACAGGACCGGCTTAAAGGTGTGTAGTTAGGCCTCGCGGTATTGTAACCGCAAGCATGCCTCATGGCGTTAATTTCATCGAAATGTTTACGAAATGATAATTATGACTTTCTATGCATAATGATTTCTCTGGGACGGGGATTAAAAAATCATCCCGCGGGGCTTGTGGCTCACGCGGGATGATGGTCTCTTATTTTTTCTTGTCCTGCTCCAGCAGTTCGGACGGTGTGCGATCGGGCTTGCCGCCGCGGAAAATCTCGCGGCCATGCAGACGATGTTCCAGGTCACGCTCGGCCTTTTCCTCGTCAATCTTGGTCTGGCTCACCACCGGGTCCTCAATCAACGACGACACCGAGTTCACCTGCTTCTGAATGCGCTCGGCGATGGTGTCATCCATACTCACGATGCGCATCTTCCAGTCGATACTCGTGGCGTTGGATGAGCTCTTGGTCCACACGAACGTCAAAATGGCGCTCTGGTGGCCCCGCGCGGGGAACATGCCAAAGAAGGAATCGTGCTGAATGTTGCTATCCTCGTCGATATAGGCGTGAACGTTATACACCACGCGGTCGATCTTGTCGTTGAGCAGCGCGTTGGTCGCAAGCGCCGCGGCCTGGATCTGCCCGTTGGACAGCAGCTCGAGCTCGTTGGCAGACGATGTGTCCAACACCGTCACCTCGACCGTGCCCGTACGCTCATCGGCTTCATCGACGGTAAAGTCGAGCGGGAACTGCGTAAAGCCGTTGCCCCACTCGAGTCCACCCTTGAGTGCTGTAGAAACGGTATCAACCGAAACGCTCTCGGACAGGTTGGCGGTATTCAGACGGCGCATCACGCCGTAGCCGATCTGCATGCCCACGATCAGCACCAAAATACCGATAACCACGGCCATCGCGGTCTTCGTAATGGTATGGCTCACCTGCGAGCCCGAAGGATCGTCCTCGGACAGCGGGTCGATATGTTTTGCCTGGCTCGCGCGGTCCTCGCTGCGCAGCTGTGCTAGCGCCGCTTTGTCACCGCGCTTGGCCGCAGCCTCCTTCTCACGCATGCGCTCGGTACGCTTTTTGGCAAGCGTAGGATCCAAGACGCCGGATGCATCGATTTCGGAGAATAACTCCGTCACTTCTTCCGGAGTCAAAGGGTTCTTGTCAGCCATAAACTTCCTGTCATATCAATCAGTCGAGCTCGTGCGCACGCGCACCTTCGAACTGCATTCGATAGTAACGGGCATAGGTGCCGCCACGGGCGAGAAGCTCCTCGTGCGTGCCACGTTCCACAACGCGACCATGCTCAACGGTCGCAATCTCATCGGCGTGTTTAATGGTCGAGAGACGGTGGGCGATGATGATTGTGGTACGGCCGCGTGCCAGCTCTTCGAGCGACTCCTGCACCGCCTCCTCGCTCTCGTTATCCAAAGCACTCGTCGCCTCGTCCAAGATCAGGATCTTGGGGTTCTTGAGAAACACGCGCGCGATGGCAACGCGCTGCTTCTGTCCGCCCGAAAGACGGCTGCCGCGCTCGCCCACCACGGTGTCGTAGCCCTGTGGAAGCGATTCGATAAAGGTATCGATATTGGCGCGACGGGCGGCGTCGGCGATCTCTTCCGCCGTAGCGCTCGGCTTGCCGTAGGCGATGTTCTCGCCAATCGTACCGTCAAACAGATAGACATCCTGCTGCACCAGGCCGATGGCGCGACGCAGGCTCTGCTGCGTCACATCACGCACGTCCTGGCCGTCGATGCTAATGGATCCGGTAGCCACGTCATAAAAGCGCGGCAGCAGCGAACAGGTCGTGGACTTGCCGCCGCCCGAAGGGCCAACCAAAGCGATGGTCTGCCCGGGCTTGATGGACAGGTCCATATGGTCGATAACGGGACGCTCGTCGGCATCGCCCTCGCCCAGCTCGACATCCTCGTAGTTAAAGCACACATCGTGATACTCCACGGCGCCGGCAGTCACCTGCAGATCCGTAGCGCCCGGCTTGTCCTGGATATCCGGCGCGGTCGAGAGCACCTCGTCCATACGCTTAAAGCCGGCGATAGCCTTCTGATACGTTTCGGCCGAATTAACGAGTGTCTCGAGCGGCGTGCAGAACAGCGAAATATAGAGTGCAAAGGTCGCCATATCGACCGCCTGCAGCTGTCCCTTGGCGACCAGCCAGCCGCCCAGCAGCACCACGATCACATAGAGCACACCCGAGAGCAGGCCATACGTCGCGGTATAGACGCCCATGGCGTGATACATGTTCTCCTTGGACGAAAGATAGCGATTGTTGGAGGCGCGGAACTTGAAGCGTTCGGTCTCCTCATTGGCAAAGCTCTTGACCACGCGCATGCCCGCCAGCGAATCCTGCAGCTGCGCATTGATGCCGCTGATTTTTTTGCGGTTGTCGCTGAAGACCTCGCGCATGCGCATGTTCTGCCAAAACATGATGACCGCAAACGCCGCCGTCACCACGGCCATGGCGAGCGCCAGGACCGGGGCGATGGTAAAGAGGATCACAAACGAGCCGATGATCTCGATGCCGCAGATGATGATCCACTCGGGCACGTGATGCGCCGCCTCGCAGATATCGAACAGGTCGTTGACCACGCGGCTCATCATGTCGCCCGAGCTGTTGCGGTCGAAGTACGCAAAGCTAAAGCGCTCATACTGGTCGAACAGGTCCTCGCGCATCTTGGACTCCATGCGCGCGCCCATCACGTGACCCCAATAGCTCACAAAGTAGCGGCAGGCGCAGCGGACGGCATACATCAGCACCAAGCCCACCGCGATCATGCCGAGCGCCTGCATAATGGCAGCCTGACCCTGAGTAAATAGCCCACCGGTCAAATTACGCAGAATAATAGGAAAAGCAAGGTCAATGGCGGCAAGCACCAGAGCACAAACAGTATCAGCAACAAAAAGCCCCATCTGGGGCTCGTAATACGAAAGAAACCTCTTAAACATAATCACCTTACGCGGTTTTACCAAACCGCGTTTCGTCTCGACGCTGCAAGTGCTCCATTTGGACAATCTGGCCTTCAATCGTCGGTCGCGTATATCCATACGCTTCCCTCCTCTTTTAGGCCACCTTGTCTCAAATGGAGCACTTTCGCTGACTTACACAAACCTGCGGGATCATCCCCGCTCGTTAAAGCTCCGCTCCGCCTAGTCGGTGCGCGATGCTATCGCATGCCAAGGCGCCCACGACGGTCTTGGCGTCTTCGATCTTGCCGTCGAGCACGGCATCGATCAGCTCGTGCAGCGGCACCAGGTCCACGTTGACAAACTCGTCATCATCGGGGTTGGGCGCATCAAACTCGAGCTTGGTAGCCAAGTAGATGTGGATGATCTCATCGCAAAAACCGCAGGACGTGACAATCGACGTCAAAAAGCGAATACGACCGGCCCTAAAGCCCGTCTCCTCGTGCAGTTCGCGTTTGGCGCAATCGAGCGGGTCCTCGCCTGGATCGAGCTTGCCGGCGGGAATCTCGACCGTCACGCGGTCGATGGCGGTGCGGTACTGACGCACCAGTACGATCTTGCCGCTCTCGGTCAGTGCCACAACGGCCGCCGCACCCGGATGGCGAACGATATCGCGGGCGCTGCGGTGACCGTTGGGCAGCTCAACCTCAAGACGGTGGACGTCGAGGATCTTGCCCTTCCAGGCGCATTCCTCCGAAAGAATCTTCTCGTGCAGCTCGGCATCGTGCGGGTCGTCATCGCCCAGCACCAGCGCCGGCTCGTCAGAGACCTCGCCACCAGGCTCGCCCTCGGCGTGCCCATACATGCGGCTGTCCTCTTCGACGATCTGCGCGTCCACGAGCTCTTCGTTCTTCTCGTCCATCCGTCTCATTCCTCTCGGACTTTAGGCATCCCAGGCGTCGCGGCCGCGCAGCGCGCGCAGGCCGATGTCGTGACGCAGGGTCTTGCCCTCAAAATCAATCTTCTCGCAGGCCTCGTAGGCAAGGTTGCGAGCGTTCTCGAACGTGTCGCCCAGAGCGGTCACGGCAAGCACGCGGCCACCATTGGTCACGAGCTGGCCGTCCACCACGGCAGTGCCCGCGTGGTACACGGTCACGTTCTCCATGGCCTCGGCATCGGCGATACCGGTGATGACCTTGCCCTTCTCGTAGCTGCCGGGGTAGCCCGCGCTCGTCAGGACAACGGCCACGGCCCACTCGTCACGCCAGTCGAGTTCAATCTGATCGAGCTCGCAGTTGGCACAAGCCAGCATGACCTCGACCAGGTCGTTCTTAAGGCGCGGAAGCACGACCTGCGTCTCGGGGTCGCCAAAGCGGGCGTTGAACTCCAGCACCTTGGGGCCGGCGGGTGTGAGCATAAAGCCGCCGTACAGGCAGCCGCGGTAGTCGATGCCCTCGGCAGCGAGCTCGGCCACGGTCTGCTCCATGACCGCCACCATGGTGGCGTGCTCCTCGTCAGTCACGATGGGCACCGGGCTGTAGACGCCCATGCCGCCGGTGTTGGGACCCTTGTCGCCCTCGAGCGCGCGCTTGTGGTCCTGCGAGGTGGCCATGGGGCGCACGGTCTTGCCGTCGGTAAAGGCCAGCAGCGAGCACTCGGGGCCGGTCAGCATCTCCTCGATGACCACGGTGTTGCCGGCATCGCCGAAGGTGCCGCCAAAGCACTCGCGCACGGCCTCCTCGGCCTGCTCGAGCTCGGTCGCCACGATGACGCCCTTGCCTGCGGCCAGGCCGTCAGCCTTCACGACCAGCGGTGCGCCCTGCTCGCGCACGTAGGCGAGAGCCGAAGCCTCGTCGGTGAACGAGCCGTAGGCGGCCGTCGGAATGCCGGCACGCTCCATGAGCTGCTTGGAGAATAGCTTGGAGCCCTCCATACGGGCACCCTCGGCACCCGGGCCAAAGCAGGGAATACCCGCCGCGCGCACGGCGTCGGCCACGCCCGCCACGAGCGGAGCCTCGGGGCCAATTACCACGAGTCCGCATCCGTGGCTCTGAGCAAACGCCGCCACGGCCGCAGGATCGCAGTCGTCGAGAACAACGTTCTCGCCGCAGCTCGCGGTGCCGCCGTTGCCCGGCGCGATGTAGAGCTTGCCGGCGCGCGGTGATGCTGCGAGCTTAGCTGCCAAAGCATGCTCACGGCCGCCGCTGCCCAACAACAGGATGTCGATGGTTTGAGTGTCCGCCTTCAAGGGTGCCTCCTCTATGGATGAATGGCCCGCTCCGCGCGAGCCCTTTGCAAGCAAATATACCCCTCGGCCGCCCGTCCGGGCTGCAAAGGGGTATATCGCAATAACCAAATAGTCCCGATTACTTCCAGAATCGGTTGATGATCTGCTCGCGACCAGCGCCAACGCCAATGAACGTCACGCGGGTGTGTGCCAGATCCTCGATAAACGCCACGTAGTCCTGAGCCTCCTGCGGCAGCTCCTCAAAGCTGCGGCAGCCGGTGATATCGCACTTCCAGCCAGGAAGCTCCTCGTAGATGGGCTTGGCGTGCTCAAAGCGAACCTGATGCTCGGGCACGCTGGTATAGCGCTCGCCATCGACGTCGTAGGCCACGCACACCTTGATGGTGTCGAAAGCCGAAAGCACGTCGAGCTTGGTCATGGCGATATCGGTGAGGCCGTTGACGCGCGAGGCGTAGTTGGCGATGGGGCCGTCGAACCAGCCGCAGCGACGACGGCGACCGGTGGTCACGCCGTACTCGTAGCCCTCCTCGGTCAGCGTGTGACCGGCCTCGGACTCATAGGAAAGCTCGGTGGGCATGGGGCCCGAACCGACGCGGGTGATATAGGCCTTCATGACGCCCAGCACGCGGTCGACATTCTTCATACCGACGCCGGATCCGGTGATGGCACCGCCGGCGGTGCAGTTGGAGGACGTCACGTACGGATAGGTGCCGTGGTCGATGTCGAGCAGCGTCGCCTGGGCGCCCTCAAACAGCAGGTCCTTGCCCTCGTCGATCATGTTGTTGAGCAGCAGGCTCGTCTCGGTGATGTAGGGACGCAGGCGCTCGGCCATCGGCAGGTACTCGTCGCAAATCTGGTCCACGGTGTAGGTGGGCAGGTTGTAGATGAGCTCGAGCTCGGGGTTCACGCGGGCGAGAGCGGTCTCCAGCTTGTCGCGGAACAGTGCCTCGTCCAGCATGTCCTGCATGCGCAGGCCGATGCGAGCCATCTTGTCCTGATAGCACGGACCGATGCCGCGCTTGGTGGTACCGATGTTCTTCTTGCCGAGCTTCTGCTCAAAGGCGCCATCCAGATCGATGTGGTACGGCATGATGACATGCGCGTTGCCGCTAATCTTGAGGTTCTTGGTGGTGATGCCGTCGGCCTCGAACATATCGATCTCCTCAAGGACAACCTTGGGGTTGACGACGCAGCCGTTACCGATCACCGACACGTGGTCGGAATACATGATGCCGGAGGGCACCTGGTGCAGGCCGTACTTCTTGCCGTTGACGACGATGGTGTGACCGGCGTTGTTGCCGCCCGAGTAGCGCACGACGGCATCGAAGTCGCCGGCGACCAGGTCGCAAATCTTACCCTTGCCCTCATCGCCCCACTGGGCACCGACCAAAACGGTTGACGGCATGTTTACTCCTTACATTCATGGACTGTCTACGCGCCACGCCGGCACGCAGAAGCACAAAACATTCCCAGTATACCCGTGCAACGGGCGCCTGTCCTACTCCTCGGCATGTGCCCCATCAAGCTCATAGAACTTGGTGGATGCCGGCAGGAACATCAGGTCGACGTCGCCGATCGGGCCCGAACGGTTCTTGGCCACGACGATACGCGTAACGCCCTCGTCGGGTCGATCGTCACGCGAGGCTTCGGCCTCGTCGGCGGAGCGGTCCAAGAACATAACGATATCGGCGTCCTGCTCGATGGAGCCCGATTCACGAAGGTCGGAAAGCTGCGGGCGCTTGCCGGTACGGGATTCGACCTGACGCGAGAGCTGCGACAGCGCGATGAGCGGGATCTTGAGCTCCTTGGCCATGATCTTCAGACCACGCGACATCTCCGAAACCTCGACGGTACGGCTCTCGGAACGACGGCCCGGCGGAGGACTCACCAGCTGCAGGTAGTCCAGGATGATAATTGCCTTCTCCTTGTTATGGAGCATACGGCGGCTCTTGGCGCGAATCTCGGTCACTGTGGTGCCGGGCGTATCGTCAATCAGAATATCGAGCTTAGACAAGGTCTGCGTGGCCTCGTTGATATTGGCCCACTGCTCGGGGCTAATGCGGCCCATGCGGAAGTCACTGATCGAGATCATGGCGTAGGCGCAAATCAGACGCTGGGCAATTTCCTTGCCCGACATCTCCAGCGAGAAGAAGCCGACGGTATAACCAGCAGCGGCAGCGTTGAGCGCCAGGTTCAGAGCGAACGACGTCTTACCTACAGCAGGACGGGCGCCGATGATGATGAGCTGGCCCTCGCGAAAACCCATGAGCATGCGGTCGAGTGACGGAAAGCCCGTGGGCACGCCCGCAGCCTGGCCACCGGCCTGGCACACTTCCTCGGCCTCGTTATAGGCCTCGACCATAAACTCGGTCAACGTCTTGTAGCTCGACTTGACCTCGCGCGCCGTAACCTTGAGCAGCTTGCTCTCGGCCAGCTCGACAACCTCTTTGGTGTCGGTGGGGGCGTTATATGCCAGCGCGTTGATCTCGTTAGTGGCGCCGATCAGCTCGCGCAGCATCGAGTCGCGGCGAACGATGGCGGCATGGTGCTGCCAGTTGACGAGCGACAGGGTCTGACCCATCAACTCCAAAATGTACGCCTCGCCGCCCACGGCATCGAGCTTGTTGATGCTGCGCAGGTAATCGATCAGCGAGATGGAGTCGATGGGAATGCGGCTGTTGTACATATCGACCATCGCAGTATAGATGGTCTTATGAATGGGCCGGTAGAAGTCATCGGGCTGCAGCTCGACCTGGGCCTCTTCGACCACCTCGGGCGATAGCAGCATAGCGGCCAGTACATTGGCCTCTGCATCTTGGTTTTGGGGAAGACCCAACTTTGAGCCGCGGTCCTCGACCGTCAGCCCGATCTCCCTATCGTCATATGCCATGAGCATCCTCATTCATATCGCTTGCGAGCATCCATAGTATCAGCCACGGTCCCAAAACGCGCCGCGCGCGGCCAATCATCACCGAACCAAACGGATGAACGGTCCCACGAATAGACCTCACCGCAACGCCCTCTATGGCGCTCGCATCGCGCTAAAAAGCAAAAAGGGCGCCCTGGTTTCCCAGAGCGCCCTTCTTAGAACAAGATTGTTGCGTTGCAGCAAATGCTACTCGGCAGCAGCCTCAGTCTCGACCTCGGCGGTCTCGGCCTCGGCGACCTCAGCGGCCTCCTCGACCTCAGCCTCGGCAGCGAGCTCCTCGGCGGTAACGCCGACGAGAACGACAACCTCGGCCTTGATCTCGCGGTACAGCGAGATGGCAACGGTGTGGGCACCGGCAACCTTGATGGGCTTACCGAGCTCGACGCGCTTGCGGTCGATGTCCATACCGAGCTGAGCCTTGATGGCATCAGCGATCATAGCGGCGGTAACGGAGCCAAAGAGGATGCCCTCGTCGCCGACCTTGACGTCAACGGTGACCGTCTTGCCCTCGAAGGCAGCCTTGGTCTCGTTGGCGGTAGCCAGACGGACGGCCTCGCGCTTGGCGATGTTGTTGCGACGCTCGTCAAGCTGCTTGAGGTTGCCCTTGGTGGCGGCAACAGCGAGCTTCTTGGGGAACAGGAAGTTCTCAGCGTAACCCTGAGCGACCTCTACGACGTCACCCTCGCCGCCCTTGCCCTTGATCTCATCGAGAAGAATAACCTTCATGATGCGTCTCCCTTCTTAGCCGCGGTCGCGGTTGCCACGAGAGGAAACCACGGGGACGGTGTACGGCAGGAGAGCCATCTCGCGGGCGCGCTTGATGGCGTTGGCGATGTCATGCTGATGCTGCGTGCAAGCGCCAGTGACGCGACGGGGCTTGATCTTGCCACGGTCGGTCATGTACTTACGGAGAAGCTGAGTGTCCTTATAGTCAATGAACTCAGTGTTCTCCTTGCAGAACTGGCAGTACTTACGACGCGGCTGACGTGCAGAAAAATCATTAGCCATGTCAAAATACCTTTCATTTGGCAACTTCGGCGAACCGAAGCCGCCTCTCACTCAAAAATAGGTGAACAACCCTTAGAACGGGATGTCCTCATCGTAGACGTCGACCGCGGGCGGCGTGGCCACCGGTGCGGCAGGACGTGCTGCGGGCGCGGGAGCTGCGGGGGCGTAACCGCCCTGATCGTAGCCACCCTGGCCACCACGGGAGCTCATAAACTCGATCTCATCGACGATGACCTCAAGTTTGCTCCGGCGCTGGCCGTCGCGCTCCCAAGAGCTGTAGCGCAGCTTGCCCTCGATCGTGACCTTGTTTCCCTTTGCCAGGAAACGGCTCACGGCCTCGGCGCGGGTGCCGAACATGGTGCAGTCGACAAAGTTGGGATAGTCCTCCCACTCGCCAGTCTGCGCGTTGCGGCGACGATCGTTCACGGCGACGCCAAAGGACAGAACCTGGGTTCCGCCGGCGGTGGCGCGCAGCTCGGGATCGCGGGTGAGGTTACCGGTGATGTTCACTCGATTGATGCTCATAACTCACTACTTCCTCTTGGGGCACAAGCCCAGTCCAAAACGACAGTCTTACTCCTGGTCGTCGCGACGGACGATCATGTGGCGGACCACAGCGTCGGTGATGCGCAGGACGCGATCAAGCTCGGCGATCTGGGTAGGATCTGCGTGGAAGTTGATGAGGGTGTAGTCACCATCGGTGAGGTCGTTGATCTCGTAGGCGAGCTTGCGCTTGCCCCACTCGTCAACGGAGTCGACCTTGCCAGCGCCCTCAGCGATCGTGGTATCGATACGCTTCATAACAGCGAGACGAGTCTCGGGGTCGAGCGACGGGTCAACAAAGAACAGCAGTTCATAAGCCTTCATATTGTCACCTCCTCTGGGCAAATGTGGCTTCAGGTCGTGAAGGTGCGCCTGAAGCAGGAAAAGACTTGGTAATAATATCTTTCAACCTCCTAGGCTGCAAGAATTTGCAGCTACAACCTCATGACCTCCACATATGCCCATACTCGCACGACGTTTCATGCGCATTCCAACCAAATGCTTACCAAAAGCTTGACGAATCTGTGGACACGATACGGTGCCGTGGGGACGAGCTGAGCCAAGCCGCAGGTCAACGGGCACAAGGCTGTGGTCGCAAAATGCATACCAGCGGTCCACAGCACCACCCAAAGATTTTTAAATTCATTGCCAAGTCGCTTATGAATACCCCTTTTGAACAATTGAGTTGATCAACCACGCTGGTCGGAAGCCGTTTTTTTGGCACCTCAAACCCCACTGCAACGCCAAGCGCGGCCGAGCGTTTTAAAAAATGCCAACTTTTCTGTTTGCACTTTGCGATTCCTCGTGTATACTGACTTTCGCATTTAACGGAGAGTTGTCCGAGTGGCCGAAGGAGCACGATTGGAAATCGTGTAGGCGTCAAAAGCGTCTCCAGGGTTCAAATCCCTGACTCTCCGCCAGTTAATTCCAAAGCAGGCCTTCGAGCCTGCTTTGTTTTTACCCCACGCGGAGGGGTGGCAGAGTGGTTGAATGCGGCGGTCTCGAAAACCGTTTGGCCTGTATAAGGTCACGAGGGTTCGAATCCCTCCTCCTCCGCCATTTAGATTGAGAAAGCTCCCGGTATTGGGGGCTTTTTTGTTATCGAATCCTCTCTTGGCCGCACGTCCCAACCAACCATGTACATCACCCTCCAAAAACGACATTTTTCGACATCTTTGGAGGCTGATATACACCTTTGCATATCGCGCTCGGCGCACGATTGGCCATTTTGCCAGCATTCGGTATATTTCCTCACTTCAACGGACATAAGGACTGCATATCGGCATAAAGCGAGAGGTCCCTAATGGATACTCCTGTTCTCATTTCGCATAAAACGGCATGGCTCGTCCATCATGCACCGCGGAACCTGGTTCAAGCCGTCGCACAACGCGACTACCAGATAGGCGTGCGGGGCCTCTCTACCCAGCAACGCATCGCGCGCATTCGGCAGGCACTTACCGACTGCGGCATTCCGTCCACCATGCTCAAGACTATCGACATCTCCGTAGTATTTGCTTTCGAGCGAATTCGCACCAACGGTGTCACTTGCCACGTTCTCGGCCAAAACCTACCCTACGACCATATTGACGAGCTTACGCCCGGCATCTTTATCACCGACGAAGCCTTCACCTTCGTGCTCGCTGCCGAGTGGATGGATAGGATCGAATACCTCGAGTATGGTTACGAAGTTTGCGGCGACTATCGCATGGGGCTCAATCCCTCTGACCCTTACACCGAGCAACCAGCCACCACCTCCAAGGACGAAATTGTCGAGCTACTCGATCGGCACCCTGGCAAACCCTGCGCCACACGCGCCAGACTCGCGCTCAGACACATCTACGACCACTCAGCCTCGCCCATGGAGACCGCATCGTCCATCGCCCTCTCGCTCCCAACAAGCGAAGGCGGCGTTGGCATCCGAGGTATCGAACTCAACAAACCGCTCGAAATCCCTCAACGTCTCTGGCATTGCACAAAAGCCCGATCGCTCAAAATCGACGCTCTTGTTACTTATCAGCGCAGAGAACTCGGCATCGAATATAAGGGCGGTTTTCACGACGAGACCGAGCGCAAGGGCGCAGATGCGGAACGAGAGGCCGTACTCGTCCAAATGGGATATCGAATCGTTACGCTCACCTCGGCACAGTTCGCAAGTCAACTTGCCTTTCATCGCGCCATGAACAGCATTCGCGAAGCACTCGGTATGCCCCGCTGCACGGACGCCGAGTACCAGCGAAAGCAAAACGAACTGCGCAAGGCACTTATCCGCAACTGGAAGAGCGCGCAGGGCGAAGACACACCTTCCGAGTAGCGTCTTCCCAGCACACCCCAACCAAAACATGTACACCACCCTCCAAAACCGACATTATTTGACATCTTTGGAGGCTGATGTACACGTTTGGTGCCTACGCCCGCATCCAGTCCCGACCGTTTACCGAGCAATAGGGTCGCCAGGCCCGCCAACCATGTACTATGTACGGGCATTGTCTAAACCCGTAACTCAAAGGACCCCATCTTGCCCGTTGCCGCCGCTATGATCGTTACCGCACACGCCTCGGATGCCATGGTTGCCATCCCGTTTTGGCTCGAGATGTTCGCTGTTGTCGCTGCATCGATCTCGGGTGTGCTGGTTGCGCGCGAGCACAAGCTCGACCTGGTGGGCGCGGTCGCGCTCGCGGTGGTCTGCGGTCTGGGCGGCGGTCTTTTGCGCGATATGACGCTCCAGGTCGGCAACGTCTACATCCTCAACCAGCCGATGGCGCTGCCGCTTTCCATTGCCACGGCAGCCATCATCTATATTTTCCCGGCAATCGTCGACAAGCCCGAAAAACTCATTCCCCTGCTCGATATCATCTCGGTCGGCATCTACGCCGCCACCGGAGCGGACAAGGCGCTTGTCTACGGCTTTGCGCCGGCGGTGTGCATCATGATGGGCTTTTTCACCGCGGTGGGCGGCGGCATGCTGCGCGACGGCTTTATGGGCGTGGTTCCGGGTATTTTCCAACGTACTAACTTTTATGCCATCGCCGCCATCGCCGGATCGACAAGCTATGTGTGTCTCGTTATGAGCGGCATCATGAGCAATGTCGCCGCGCTGGTCGTATGCGTTGTCGTGACCATGGGTCTGCGCTGGCTCTCGCTGCGCTTTGACATCAAAAGCCCCACCGAAGAAGATATCGCGCGCTTCTTGCACCGTAAAAAGTAGACAGCACGGCACGACCCTTCGAAATGCAACCGAGAGGTTCTTTTAGAGCGCCCACGCGTTGGGTACCCTGTTAGATATATGCCGAGTATCTAACGAAGGATTCACTATGCCCTGCAATCAATTCCCGTTGACCCAGCGCCGTAAAGCATGGGGCCGCATCACCATCCTATTCGCGCTCATCGCGCTGGCGATCACCGTGCTTCCCACGGCGTCGTTCGCCGGCACGGACACCGCAGGCAACGTACTTGCGACCGACAATGACGCCAATCCGTCCGGCGTTGAGGGTGACCTGTACTGGGCCGGTCAGGCCCTCAACTTGGATGATGTGTCCATCGACCGCGATATCATCGCCGCGGGCGATACCCTCTCTATCCGCGACTGCACGGTGGGTGGCGCCGTCCGCTTGGCGGCACGCACTATCGATATCGCCAAGACCACGGTTGACGGCAGCGTTACGGTTGCCGGCCAGCACATCATCCTCAACACCGATAGCACTGCCAGTTGCTTCTACGCAGTGGGCGAGACGGTCGCCCTGCGCGGCTCCGTCAAGTCGGCAGCGCTCGCGGGCGACACGGTGACTATCGACGGCACGGTCAATGGCGATGTCGAGGTTTGGGCCGACAAGCTCATCCTGGGCAAGAACGCCCACATCACCGGCACCGTGAACGCGCACGTCTCCGAGGACCCCGAGCGTGCCGCAGGCGCCGAGGTAGGCGCGCTCAAGATCGAGCGCACCGAGAACGAGGATACTTCCACCGTTAACGATGTCATCGGCGGTATCGTCGCCGCGGCACTCTCGACCTGCTTTGTCGCCCTGCTGCTCGAGCTCGTCTTTCCGCGCGCGACCGCCAGCGCCGCCGGCATGCTCCACCAGCGCCCCATGCCCCTGTGGGTGAGCGGTCTTCTGAGCACGATTGCTATCGTCCCCGCCGTCCTACTGCTGATTATCTCTATCGCTGGTCTGTCGCTTGCCGGAGCCCTCTTGTGCGGCGTTATCGGCATCGCGTTGGTGTCGAGTGCCTTTGCGGGGTGTGCGATCGCCCGCATGGTCGGACACAGCCAAAACCGCTACGCCATGGCAGCCGTGGGCGGCGTAATCGCAGGCGCCCTCACGGGGCTTCCCCTCGTAGGTGACTTCATCAGCGGCGTAGCCTTTGTCTTTATGCTCGGCTACGTTATCCAGATCATCTGGCGCAACGCCCACCTCAAGCCGCAGCAGCCGGCTAACATGCCAGGACTCCCCACCGCTTAGCCACCAACCACCACAAAGGGACCAGGCACCTTTGTGGTGGTGCAGACCAGCTCAGTCCCTATGCACAAAAAGGGCGCCGACCATTACGGTCGACGCCCTTTCTTGTTAGACGCTATAAAGTCCAGCGCTTATTTGTTGACCTGGCCGGCGCGGACGGCGGCCTTCTTGCGGTCGGTGGCGTTGAGCAGGCGCTTGCGCAGGCGGATGTTCTTGGGGGTAATCTCAACCAGCTCGTCGTCGGCGATGTACTCCAGCGCCTCCTCCAGCGAGAAGGTGCGGGGCGGCACCAGCTGAACGGAGATATCGGAGGTCGAGGAACGCTGGTTGCCCAGGTTCTTGGTACGGGCGATGTTGACGACCATGTCGCCAGCCTTGCTGCGCTCGCCCACGATCATGCCCTCGTAGCACTCGGTGCCCGGCTCAACAAAAAGCTGGCCGCGCTCCTGCAGCGTACCCAGAGCATAGGCAACGGCCTTCTCGGTGGTCATGGAGATCATTGCGCCGTTCTGACGGTTGCCGATCTCGCCGGCGTAGGGACCGTACTCCAGGAAGGTGTGGTAGAACACGCCCTCGCCGTGGGTGACGTTCATGATGCGGTTCTTAAGGCCCATGATGCCGCGGGTCGGGATCTTAAACTCGAGGTGCGTCACGATACCCGAGGTATCCATGCTCGTCATGATGCCACCGGAGGTACCGAAGACCTCAACGACCTTGCCCGAGTACTCGTCCGGGCACTCAACGACGGCCTGCTCGACAGGCTCCATCTTGTTGCCGTTCTCGTCCTTCTTAAACAGAACGCGGGGACGGCCGACCTGGAACTCAAAGCCCTCGCGGCGCATGGACTCCATCAGAACGGACAGGTGCAGAATGCCGCGGCCCGAGACCTCGACGCCGCTCTTGTCCTCGAGCTCCTCGATCTTCATGGTCACGTTGTTCTCGGCCTCGTTGAACAGGCGCTCCTTGAGCTGACGGGCGCCCACGATGTCTCCGTCGCGACCGACGAGCGGGGAGGTCGAAGCCTCGAAGACGATGGACAGGGTCGGCGGGTCGATCTCGATGGGCTCGAGCTCGACGGGGTTCTCGGGATCGGTGTAGACATCGCCGATATCGGTGCGGTCGATGCCCACGACGGCGGCGATGTCGCCGGCGCCGACTTCCTGGCACTCGGTGCGGCCCAGGTAGTCGAAGGTAAAGAGCTGCTTGACGGTAGCGGTGGCGCTGGAGCCGTCGTTCTTCACAACCAGAATCTGGTCGCCCTGATGGATGGCGCCGGAATACACGCGACCGATGCCGATACGGCCAACGAAGTTGGAGTGGTCGATGGTCACGCACTGCATGGCCAGCGGAGCGTTCTCGTCAACCTCGGGCGCGGGCATGTCGTCGATGATCATATCGAGCAACGGATACATGTCCATGTTGCCGTCGTTGGGATCAAGGCGGGCAAAGCCATTCATGGCGCTGGCGTAGACCACGTGCTCCATGGCGAACTCAAGCTGGTCGTCGGTGGCGCCCAGGTCGGCCATGAGGTCCAGGCAGTCGTTGTAGGCCTTCTCGGGGTTGGCGCCCGGACGGTCGATCTTGTTGATGACGATCATGATCTTAAGGCCGGTGTCGATAGCGTGACGCAGCACGAAGCGGGTCTGGGGCATGGGGCCCTCAAAAGCATCGACCAGCAGCAGGGCGCCGTCGGCCATACGCAGCACGCGCTCGACCTCGCCGCCGAAGTCGGCGTGGCCCGGGGTGTCGATGACGTTGATCTTGACGTCCTTATACTCGATAGAGATGTTCTTGGCGAGAATCGTAATGCCGCGCTCGCGCTCCTGGTCGTTGGAATCCAGGACGCGGTCCTCGACCTGCTGGTTGGCACGGAAGGCGTCCGTGGCACGCAGGAGCTTGTCGACCATCGTCGTCTTGCCGTGGTCGACGTGGGCGATGATGGCGATGTTCCTCAGATTGTCTACGCGCATGTAGTTCCCCTATCTTCTATCCATATACAAACGGCACGCGTATGCGGCCCGCCCAGCGATACAACGCTCAGCGGGAATATTGAGCCTTTTACCGAAAACTCGTTTATTTTAGCGATTTTAGATGAGAGGGGTTTCCTCACCTGCAGGTTCAGGGTCGCTCCACATAAAACCATCGCCGGCGCCCATGCCCTCATACAGCACATATGCCGAAAAACCGCTCTCGAGCGTCGTCTCGAAAAAGCTCACGAGCAGGGCGTCATGGTAGCCGCCATCGATCTCGACGCAGCCGGTGTAGCCGATGGCATAGCGGACGATACGGCCCAGGCCCTCGTCCTTAAGACCCATCTTGTGCTCGGAGATAAAGTTGGTGGCCGCCTCCAGGCACGCCTCTTCGCCGTCCTCGTCGAGCGCCGCCAGATAACGGTTGGAAGCAGCATCCTCAATTGCCACGACCACGCCAGGGTTTTCACCGGCGGCAAGGTCGTCCAAGAACGCGCCGATCAGATCGCACACCATGGCGTCGAGCTCGGCGGAGACGTTACCGGCATCCTGCATATCCTGTGCCATCTTTAGACCTTCCCATCGAGTCTGACGTCGTTACAGTTCTTGTGCCTCGGCGGCGATCTTGGCGGCAGCGTCGCGGGTGCGCATCATGTCCGCCGCGCGCTTGTCGAGCACCTTGATCTGACTGGTCAGCATGACTGCATCGACCACGCCCCAGATCACCAGGCCCGTAGAGATCGAAAACCCAAGCGCACCAACTGTACCACGAAGGCGTGAGCAGATTGCCGCGACAAGGGCGGAGACGACAACCATCTTGATAAACGAGCCGCGGCGCTCGCGGAGCGTGCGGGCCTGCGTCACATAGGCAATGCGAGCCGCCTCAGAAGCCTCCGAGCGCATCTGGGCCTCGCGGGCGATCGCAGCCGCCTCAGCCGACATACCGCCGGCCATCAGCGAACGCTCCGCATCCTGGCCGCCCCGCATTTAGAAGTCATCGGGCGAGAGCGTATGGACGAACTCGTCGAACTTCTCGAACTCCTGCTCGTCGTCAACTTCCTCGGTATGGGCAGAAACAGTGCCCAGGCGATTCATGATGTCGTCCTCCACAAACATGGGGGCATTGCTGCGCACGGCAAGGGCAATGGCATCACTGGGACGGGCATCGATCTTGCGCTCGTCACCATCGGCCAGTACGACAATCGTCGCGTAGAACACCGGCGGCTCGGCGCGAACGATCTCGATGCGCTCGAGCTTGGCGCCCAGGGCGCCAACAGTATCGAGCAACAGGTCATGGGTAATCGGGCGATCGGCGCGTCCGCTGTCGATGCCGCGGCTGATTGCCGCAGCCTCAAACGAGCCAGTCTGGATGGAGAGGGAGCGCAGCGGCGCGGGGGAATCCGACTTGCTGCAGCGTTCGCGAAGCACGATAAGCGATGGCACGGGACCGGCGGCCATGACGATGGTCTCTATGTCGACACGAACCATGGAACACCTCCGGTACGTAGCGGTTAACACGCGGCGGCCCGCCGCGTTGAATAGCTATACTACCCAAACTTTCGCGTAGCACACAAAATCAAAGTAGTTAATTTGGGACAGAGCTTTTTTGACTACCTTCTGTGGCTAAGAAAAAAGCCTCGAGGCAATTGCCCCGAGGCTTTTAACAGTTTTGATGGTGGACCTGACAAGATTCGAACTTGTGACCTCCCGGTTATCAGCCGGACGCTCTAACCAACTGAGCTACAGGTCCATCATGGTGGAGGTTAGGGGGATCGAACCCCTGACCTCAGGCTTGCAAAGCCCGCGCTCTCCCAGCTGAGCTAAACCCCCACGGAGACAGTAATAAACACCCCAGCGGCGACTCGGCTCTCGCTGGGGTGTTTATTGCGAAAGAAAGTGGTGGACCTGACAAGATTCGAACTTGTGACCTCCCGGTTATCAGCCGGACGCTCTAACCAACTGAGCTACAGGTCCATCGCGCAAGGGATATATTAGACGAGTCGTTATGCGCGCGTCAACAACTTTTTTGAAAATCTTTGGGAGGGGTTCGCCCCGGCCGCGCGGCGGCATATGAAGTCGCCTGCTCGGACAGTCCCGACTCGCACGGAGAGCACATTAAGTGCTCTCCGGCTCGTGCGGAACTCGCGATCGACTTCATATGCCGCCGCGCGGCCGGGGCGAACGTGGGTCCAAAATTGTCAAAAAAGCGGTCGGCGCGCAGGTGCGCCGACCGCCGATATATGGGGTCTGATATTTTCTACCAGCTAGTTCCTCTTACTCGTCGAGGAGATCTTCTGGCATGTCGTTGCCGTCGCCTAAATCGACAGGGGTTTCTTCGGGGGCAGAGCCGTCTTCTGCACCTTCGCCCTCGGGCTTCTCTTTGGCGGCTGTCATGCGAGCTACGGCGCAGATGCGGTCGTTGTCGTCGACGGTCATCATTTTGACGCCCTGGGTGGCGCGGCCGGTCTGGCTGATCTCGTCGGTCTTGACGCGAATGACCGTCGCGCCTTCCGTCACGATGAACAGCTCGTGTTGCGGGCCCACCGTCTTCATGGCCGCGAGGTTGCCCTTACGCTCGGTCATCTGAATGGTGTAGACGCCCTGACCGCCGCGGTTCTGCTCTGGGTAGTCCGCAACCGGCGTGCGTTTGCCGTAGCCGCGCTCGGTGATAACGAACAGATCGCCGTTGCCGTTAGTGACTTCCATGCCCAGAACGCTCACGCCGTCCTTCATACCGATACCGCGAACGCCGCTGGTATCGCGGCCGGTGGCGCGCACCTGCTCCTCGGAGAACATGATCGCCTTGCCCGCGGTGGTGGCCAGGATAATCTTGTCGCCCTCGCGCACGCGGCGCACGTTCAGCAGCGCGTCGTCGTCACGCAGGTTGATAGCGATCAGGCCATCACGGCGGCTACGATCGTAAGCGCTCATCACGGTCTTCTTGACCATGCCACTCTTGGTGGCAAACATCAGGTACTCGTCGGCCGGGAACTCGCGGCAGCTGATGACGCTCGCGATCTTCTCGCCCTCCTCGAAGGGCAACAGGTTGACGATCGCGGTACCGCGCGCCTGGCGCGTACCCACCGGCAGCTCGTGCACCTTCAGGCGATAGACCTTGCCCTTGCTCGAGAAGAACAGCACGTACTCGTGCGTGGACGCGATGAACATCTCGTCGATGACGTCGTCCTCTTTGAGGTTGACGCCCGACACGCCCTTGCCGCCGCGCTTCTGGGCGCGGTAGGCGGCCACCGGGATACGCTTAACGTAGCCGGTGTGGGTGATGGTCACGACCATGTCCTCGTCGGCGATGAGGTCCTCGACATCCAGGTCCTTCTCAACCTGGCTGATTTCGGTACGGCGCTTGTCGCCAAACTTCTTGGAGATCTCGCGCATCTCTTCCTTGATGACGCCCAGAATCTTCTCCTCGTGCGCTAGCAGTTCCTCGTAGTAGGCGATGGCGCGGCGCAGGCCGTCCAACTCTTCTTGGATCTTGTCGCGCTCCAGGCCGGTCAGGCGGCGCAGCTTCATCTCGAGGATGGCCGTGGTCTGCTCGGGCGTAAAGCCAAAGCGTTCGATCAGTCGGCTGCTGGCCTCGGAGTCGGTCTGCGAGGAGCGGATGATGCTGATGACCTCGTCGATATGGTCAAGGGCCATCAGGTAGCCCTCGAGGATATGCGCGCGGGCCTGGGCCTTCTTAAGGTCGAAGCGGGTGCGGCGGGTGACGACGTCGACCTGGTGGTCGATGTAGTGCTGCAGCATCTCGCGCAGGCTCAGGCATTTGGGAACGCCGTTGACGAGTGCCAGGTTGTTGGCGCCAAAGGTCGTCTGCAGCGAGGTGTACTTATACAGGTTGTTGAGCACGACCTGCGGAATGACGCCCTTCTTGAGCTCGATGACCAGACGGATGCCCTTCTGGTTGGACTCATCGCGCATATCCGAGATGCCCTCAATGCGCTTGTCGTTGACGAGTTGGGCGATCTTCTCCTGCAGGGTGCCCTTGTTGACCATGTAGGGAATCTCGGTAAAGACCAGGCGGCTGCGGCCGGTCTTGGTGGACTCCACATGTGCCTTGGCACGCACGGTAATGGAGCCGCGGCCGGTCTCGTAGCTCTGCTTAATGCCGGCGCTGCCCATGATGATGGCGCCGGTGGGGAAGTCCGGACCGGGCATGATCTGCATGAGCTCGTCGACGGTGGCGTCGGGGTTGTCGATCAGGTAGCAGGTGGCCTCGATCGCCTCGGTGAGGTTATGCGGGGCGATGTTGGTGGCCATGCCGACGGCGATGCCCTGGCTGCCGTTGACCAGCAGGTTGGGGAAGCGCGCAGGCAGTGCCACGGGCTCGGCGAGCGATTCGTCGTAGTTGGGCTGCCAGTCGACGGTATCCTTCTGCAAGTCACGCAGCAGTTCCATGGCGGGCTTGGCCAGGCGGCTCTCGGTGTAACGCATGGCCGCCGCGCCGTCGCCATCGATGTTGCCGAAGTTGCCGTGACCGTCGATGAGCGGCGTGCGCATGGAGAACCACTGCGCCAGGCGGACCATGGCCTCGTAGACCGCAAAGTCACCGTGCGGGTGGTACTTACCGATAACTTCGCCGACCGTCCAGGCCGACTTTTTGTGTGGGCGGTTGGGGTAGATGCCGCTCTCGTTCATCGCGTACAGGATGCGGCGGTGTACCGGCTTTAAGCCGTCGCGCACGTCCGGCAGGGCACGCGCTGTGATAACCGACATCGAATACTCGATGAACGACTGCTTCATCTCGCGACCGAACTCCGAAATCTGGAGCTGGCCGCCGTTGATGTCCTCGCCGGCCGAGGCGCCACGATCGACTTCGCCAAAGCTCTCCTCGAGCTCACCGTCGTCGTCCTCTTCCTCATCATCATCGGCATCGGGGTTATAGGCGTCCGGATCGCCGTCCTCGCCCTGCTCAGCACGGGCAAGCAGGCGCTTCAGATCATCGGGCATACCGGCATCGCCGGCCTCGTCCATACCCTCGTTATTGTTGATATCGTCTGCCACGTTACCTCCTCTTAAGCGTCAAGGAATCGTGCATCATGTGCATGCTTCTCGATGTACTCGCGGCGATAGCCGACCTCGGAACCCATCAGCTCGCGCACGGCGCGGTCCGCCACCACGGCGTCCTCGATCGACACACGCTGCAGAATGCGGGTCTTTGGGTCCATCGTCGTCGAGGCAAGCTGTTTGGGGTCCATCTCGCCCAGGCCCTTGTAGCGCTGGACGGTATAGCCCTTGCGCTTTTTGGTGATCTTGCCGTCCTTGGCCTTGCCGTCCTCGTCGTTATCGTCGGGGTTCAGGCCCAGACTCTGGATGGTGTCGCGCAGGATCTCGTCTTCGGGCTGGCGGCCGTTGGGATACACGTAGTGAATCTTGTTGCGCACCTTAATGCCAAAGATGGGCGGGCAGGCAACATAGACGTAGCCGGCATCGATCAGCGGACGCATGTACTTGTAGAAGAACGTCAGTAGCAGGATGCGGATATGCGCACCGTCGACGTCTGCATCGGTCATGATGATGATCTTGTGGTAGCGCGCCTTGGTGATATCGAAGTCGCCGCCGTCGCCGGCACTCGTCGTGACGCCGCAACCGATCGCGGTAATCAGCGACTGGATGGTGTCACTCGAGAACGCGCGATGGTCACCAACGCGTTCGACGTTCAAAATCTTGCCGCGCAGGGGCAAAATCGCCTGGATGTCTCGGCGACGGCCGTCCTTGGCCGAACCGCCTGCCGAGTCGCCCTCTACGATGAAGAGCTCGGTCAGCTCGGCATCGCGCACCGAGCAGTCGGCGAGCTTACCGGGCAGGGACGCCGTCTCGAGCAGGCTCTTGCGGCGGGTCGCCTCGCGCGCCTTGCGGGCGGCATTGCGCGCCTTGCAGGCCTGTTGCGCCTTCTTGACGATCTCGCGAGCGGGCTTGGGATGCTCCTCGAGGTAATCGGCAAGGCCGTCGGTCACAATCTTGAGTGTGAGCGCGCGCATATAGGAGCTGCCGAGCTTGGCCTTGGTCTGGCCCTCAAACTGCGGATCGGGCAGCTTGACCGAGATAACGGCCGAAAGGCCCTCGCGCACATCGTCGCCGGTCAGGTTGGCGTCTTTTTCCTTGAGCAGGTTCTGCTTGCGCGCGTAATCGTTGATCACGCGGGTGAGCGCGGTGCGGAAGCCCTCAAGGTGCATGCCACCCTCGGGGGTGTAGATGTCGTTGGCAAACGACATGACGTTCTCGCCGTAACCGCTATTCCACTGCAGAGAAACCTCGACCTCGCCCATCTTGGTCACAGGCGCGTCCGGGTCCGATTTGCCCTCGATGTAGATGGGCTCCTTAAAGGCCTCGGGGACGTCCTTGCCCTCGTTGAGGAACTTGACGAAGTCGATGATGCCGCCCTCGTAGCAAAACTCCTCCACGTGGGGAGTCGCCTCGCGCTCGTCGGTCAGCACGATTTTGAGGTTCTTATTGAGGAACGCCGTCTCCTGCAGACGGTTGTGCAGCGTATCGAAATCGTAGATGCAGGTCTCGAAGATCTCGTCGTCGGGCCAGAAGGTGACGGTGGTGCCCGTCGAATCCGAGGTGCCCACGACCTCCATCTTCTTGACGGTCTTGCCGCGCGAGAACTCCATCTCGTAGGTGTTGCCGTCGCGACGAACCTGAACGACCACGCGCTTGGACAGTGCGTTGACGACGGAGATGCCAACGCCGTGCAGGCCGCCCGAGACCTTATAGGCCGAGTTATCGAACTTACCGCCGGCGTGCAAGATCGTCATGACGACCTCGAGCGTCGGGATCTTTTTAACAGGGTGCTCGTCGACGGGGATGCCGCGCCCGTTGTCGACGACCGTGATGGAGTTGTCGGCGTGGACCGTCACCTGGATCTCGGTGCAGAAACCGGCCATGGCCTCGTCGACGGAGTTGTCAACGATCTCCCACACCAGGTGATGCAGACCGCTGGCGCTCGTCGAGCCGATATACATGCCCGGGCGCTTACGAACGGCCTCGAGACCTTCGAGAATCTTAATCTCGCCGCCATCGTAATCGTTTTCGTTTGCCACACGTCCTCCTTCAGTCAAGAAAATGTGTACAGCCTTACTAGTTTATCGTAAAAAAATACCCTCGGGAACGAGGGTATTTGGCTCTACAAGGCCACCAGATGCGATTTAAGGCTCTTTTTTGCTTTGCACGCCCTTGGCCCACTCGGCACTGGCTCTCATGGCATTCTCGAGGGCCTCGCGCAGTTTTTGGTCTTCGATGGGCGCCACTTGGCGCTCAATCTCGGTGCGCTCGGCCTCACTTAGGTCGGCGTGCGGAGCCGGCGGGCGCTCGGTCGTCGCCGGACGCAGGCGCTCCTTGGCGGCGGGCGGCGTGTGACCGGGCGCGGTGGTTTTGAACACCAGGCCGTCCACATGCGCACCGGCGCGCTCCATGCGCGCGCGGATGATCTCGCGCAACAGCGTCATTTCCTGCGTCCACGAGGGCGAGTCGAGATATACCAGCAGCTCATTGGACTCGGGCAGGTAGCGCAGGCCCGTCACATGGCGCCCCTCGCGCGTGCCCGAGCACACCGCATTCCAGGCGCGATAGACCGCACGAGATTCCTCTGCAGCCTCCATCTGCACGCGGCGCTCAGGCGTCGCGGCCGCCAGGATGCGCTGGCGCTCTGCGTTTAAAAATCCACTGAAGGCGACCGTTTCGCTCTCGCGCTCGTAATTAGCACGTCTCACCCATGCTCACCACCTTGGCTCGATCAAGCAGGTCATCGGTAAAATACCCCAGGTTGGTCGTGGTTATGACCGTCTGGATATCATCGCCGATCAGCCGCAGAAAAGCGCCGCGACGCTCGCCGTCGAGCTCGCTCATCACGTCGTCCAAAAGCAGCAGTGGGGCGGTGCCCAGGACATCGCGAGCCACGGCCACCTCCGCCACCTTCCAGGCCAAAACCAACGTCCGCTGCTGACCTTGGCTGGCAAATGAACGGGCGGATCGACCCGCCACGGCAAACTCAATCTCATCGCGATGCGGTCCCACCAACGTCACGCCGCGGCGAATTTCCTCGTCGGCGTGCTCATCAAGGGCAGCCAGCATGCGCTCGTACGCCCAGTCCTTCAGCTCTTCGCGATCCTCGACCTGGGGCAAATCCCCCAGCGTGGACGTATAGGTCACGTTGGCGGCCTCGCCGGACGCCACTTGCCCGTAGGCAGTGTGCACATGGCCCGCCAGCCGGTCGAGCAGGGCCAACCGGTGCACGAGCAGGGCCGAGCCCGCGCGGGCAATCGAATCGTTCCACGCGCCGAGCATCTCGCGGCAGCACCAGGCCTCCTTGAGCAAGGCGTTACGCTGGGTCACGCAGCGCCCATAGGTGCTCGCAAGATCGGCATAGCGTGCGCTCAGTTGCATGCCAAAGTCATCGAGGGCGGCACGGCGCACACTGGCGCCTCGCTTAACCATGTCCAGATGGTCGGGGCAAAACAGCACGCTCGGCAGGACCCCGCGCACACCGGCGGCAGAGCATCTCTTGCCGTTGCGGCTAAACGAGCGCTTACCGTCCTCCGCGCTCAATCCCATATCAAGCACGCGGCCGTCGCCCTCGAGCCTCAGCTCAACCTTGCACGAGTCCGCGCCGTCATGGACGAGCTCGGCGGCGGTCGGATGCCTAAACGAGGCGCCGCTCGTCAGCAGCTGCAGCGCCTCTATGAGATTGGTCTTTCCCGCCGCGTTGGGTCCCGCAAGTATCGTCACGCCCTCGTCCAGGGCAAGGCGATAGCTATCGAAGCTGCGGTAGTGCGCGACGGAAAGATCGCGGGCGAACATGGTCATAGGGCAGTTGCTAGATGCGGACCGGCATGACCAGGTACAGGTAGTTGATCTTGTCGTAGGACTTGAAGATGCCCGCCTGCGAGTAGCTCTTGAGCTCCAGCGTGATCTCCTTCTCCTTGGACAGGGCATTGAGGCACCCGAAGATGTAGTGGTAGTTGAAGGCGATGGTGCCCGACTCGCCCTCGGCCTCGACATCGATCGTCTCCTGCGCAAGGTCCTGGTCATTGGAAATGGAGGACAGGCCCATCTGCCCGTTCTCGACATCGATCTCGAACTTGACGGCGGGGTTGGCGCTCGCGATAACGGCCACGCGCTTGAGGGCGGCGTTAAAGGCGGCGACGTCGATCTTGACGCTCGTCACGCACGAATCGGGGATGAGCTGCTTGTAGTTGGGGTACACGCCCTCGATGCGGCGCGACACGTAGGTGGTGTTGCCGGCCTCAAAGACGACCTGGGTGTCGGTAGCCCCGATCATGATGGTCGCCTGGCTGGCCATGATGTTCAGCGCGTCGTTAAAGGCGTCGGCCGGAACGTTGAGTTCAAAGGAGCCCTCGAGGGTTGAGGTCTCGACCTGCGTATCGCACACGGCCAAGCGGAAGGAATCGGTCGCCACCAGGCGCACGGTGTTGTTCTCGACCTTCATGTGCACGCCACCCAGGATGGGGCGGGCCTTGTCAGTCGAGGTGACGCGCCACACGCGGCCGACCATTTCGGACAAGATATCGGTCGGCAGTTCCACGGCGCTCTCGATGGCATAGGCCGGAAACTCGGGGAAGTCATTGGCATCGAGCGTGTTCAGGCGGAAAGAGCTCTTCTCACAACCAATCAGCACCTGGCGCTCGGACAGCTCAAAGGTGACCGGGGCATCGGGGAGGGTCTTGGTGATATTGGAGAGCATCTTACAAGGGATAACCATCTCGCCCTCTTCTTCGACATGTGCCGCGATGCGATGACGGATCGAGATGGTGTAGTTAGAGGTCTGGAATTCCAAGATGCCGTCTTGCGCCTTGACGAGCACGCCCGACAGGATGGGAAGGGTGGATGCCGAAGCGACGCCCTTCATAACGACGCCGATGGCTTGTGTAAGCGAGCTCTGGCTGACGGTGAACTTCATCTTTTAATACCTTTCTATAGATATAAATATCTTAATAATAGTAATAGCACTGACGAAACTGTTGATTACTCCCAAAGACGCAGGCCAGACCCAGAAAGAGAATCGACAGCAACCTGTGTGCAACAGGGGTGGTTTTCCACGTTCAAAACCTGCGCAAAACTTTTCATCACCGCGGGTTGGGTTTTAGACACCTTATGCCCGTGGTTTCGACAAGTTTTCAACAGGTGTCTCTATTTCCCTACGAGCGCAGTGTAATTTTATCGCGCAGCGATTTGAGGTCTTCGGTGACGGTACGGTCTTCCTGGATCATCTTCTGGACCTTTTTGTAGCTCGTGCTGACGGTCGAGTGGTTGCGGTTGCCAAATTCGGCGCCCACCGCCGTGGTCGTCATCTCGCACATCTCGATGGCCAGGTAGATAGCGATATGGCGTGCTTTGGCGATATTGGCGTTGCGACGCGGGCCGATGAGCTCCTCGTGCGTCACGCCGTACTGCTCTTCGATGACGGACTGAACCGTCTGGACGTTGATCTTTTTGGCCGATGTGTCGAAGTACTGGCTGGCGATGGCGTCGATATCGTCAAAGGTGAGCTCCCCGCCCTCGCGCTCGCGGTCGCCCGCCTCGCCGGCGCAGCGCTCGCAAAAGCTCTCGAGTTCGCGGATGTTGGTGCCCGAGACCTCGGCCATGTGTTTAAAGTGCTCGTCGGTCAGGTGTCCGCCGTCGCCCCCATAGGCCGCCAGCAGCGAGTCGTCGCCTGCCTCGGGAGCGGCGACGATGGTGTTCTCGTAATAGCGCTGCAAGATCTTGTATTTCATCTCGTAGCTGGGCTCTGCGACCAGGCAGAGCATGCCGGCGTTGAAGCGGCTGGTCAGACGCTCGTCCATGCTCAGGTCCTTGGGGGCACGGTCTGCCGCGATGACGACCTTCTTGTTGTTGCGGATGAACTCGTCCATGAGCTGGAAAAAGTAGTCCACGCTCGCGCGCTTGCCGATGATGTTTTGGATGTCATCGATGATGAGCACGTCCACGCCGTGGTACGCCTGCATGATGGGGGCGTTGCTCTTCTTTTGGCGGTCGAACTCGGTCATCAGGTCGTCCAGATATGCCTGGGAGTTGGCATACTTGACCTTGATCTCGGGCGACTTCTCGGCGAGCTCGTTTTTGATGGCAAGCAGCAGGTGCGTCTTGCCCAGGCCCGATTTGCCGTAGATGAACAGTGATGTGCATGTGCCGCGCTCGTCCGCGAGGGCGGCAAACTTGAGTGCCGAGCGATAGGCATGGCTGTTTTCGGGGCCGTAGACAAAGTTCTCAAAGGTAAATTTTGAGTTCGCGGCGAGCGGGGCTCCATCCGTATTCTGCTCGGCCGGCACGGTCGGCGCCGGTATGGGTGAAGCGGGGGTCGCAGCTTGCGTGGATTTAGTCGGCGCTCCGCCCTTCATCTGGTTCATCATGCGACGAAAATCATCGGCCGAGAGCGTGTTCTTGATTGCAATGCCCGAATCCGCGCCCGCCGCTGCGTCGTGAGCGATAGGCATGTGCGTGACGGGTGCGTTCGTTGACGTCGCCGCCGCGGTCGGCAACGGTGCCATGGTTTCACGGGAAACATCGCTGTGCTGGTGCTCGATTGTCGGCACGTCGCCTGCGGAGGTCGGTGCCGCCGGGGAAGCGGCGGGAGCCGTGGCGGGCGCCGTCGCGGCAGCGGATTCCGTTGCGGCGCCTTGCGGTGCCACGATGTCGAGCGCGATCGGTGCAAAGGCGATTTCTTCCAGATAGGCCTCAATAGTCGGCTGATGCTTTTTGAGCTGCGCGATGGCAAAGCGCGAGGGGGCCTCGATCGTGAGCGTATCTTCGGTCAGGCTTATGGCCCGCGATTGCCCCAGCATGTTGATGAGGCGTGCATCTTGGCCGTCGCGCTGGCAAAAGGCGATGGCATCCCCCAGGATGATGCTTGCTTCCTCGTCCACTGTCTCTCCCGTTCTTTAGCTCTGAGCTCGCACGCGAGCGGCGCCGAGTTCGGTCAGATGGTATTTCTGGCCATGCTTGATGACCAAGCCGGCCTGCGCC